>LM994621.1 GCA_000752675.2 bacterium OL-1
ATCTGTGTTTCGTCAACCTCTCGTTTCACAAAACAGCATCCGTTCGTTTCACACGTCAGCGTGAAGATTCTTCACGCACGAGCGTCGCCCTGGCACCAATCCTTTCTTCTCCTACAACTCCCCGCGCATGAGCGCGTGTTTGACCCTGTACGACTCCCTGTCGTAGGTGATGAGCCTGCCGTGGTGGACGATGCGGTCCATCATCGCCTTGGCCATGTCGTCGTCGGCAAAGATCTCACCCCATCTGGAGAATTCGATGTTGGTGGTGAGAATGAGCGCGATCCGCTCGTAGCACATCGACACCACCCGGAACAGGAGCCTTGCCCCGTCGGGATCGGTGGGAAGGTACCCCCACTCGTCCAGGATGATGAGGTCGCACCTGTCGAGCCTCCTGAGCGCGTCCTGTGTCGTCCCCTCCTTATTCGCACGCCTCAGCTCGCTTACCAGCTCCGCCGTCGACCAGAACGCGACTTTTCTGCCCTCACCGCAGGCGAGCAGCCCCAACGCTATCGCGGTATGGGTCTTTCCATTGCCTGATCCTCCGAAGAGCACCAGGTCCTCGTGGGCGTCGATGAAGGCAAGCGAGAGCATGTCGTCCCTCGTGAAGCCGCGGGGAAACACGATTCCCGACCATTCGAAGCCATCGAAGCCCTTCTGCGAGGGAAAGTTCGCCTGCCGCTTGAGGCGCGCTATCCGGCTTTGGTGCCTGAGCGCGTACTCCCTTGCGAGCGCATCCTCGAAGAACGCGAACTGCCCATCGGTGGCCGTCTCGGCCACGTGGCGCATCGTCGCCTTCGACAGCAGGATGGAGCCACCCTCGCGCTCGGCGCGCTTCAGCCTCTCGTAGCGAGCATCAACCTTCTGCGGCAGCCTGGCCATCCCGATCGCCTCCCCTGAGCATGAAGACGTCGTAGTCGGCGAGCCTGGTGCCCAGCTCACGCGCTGCCTTGGTTCCGGTGCCTTGCGCGCGGATCCTGGCGCAGCACATCTCGACATCAGCGGGGCGCATCTTGCGGGTGGCCCGCAGCGCCTCGGAGAACGCCTGGGCGGTGATCCCCATGCCATAGGCTTGTGCGAGCCTCGAGATCACCTTGACCTGGCCTTTCAGCTCGTCGGTCGCCATGGAGCCGAAGGCGTCCCTCACATCCTCGTCGAACAGCGCGCACACGCTGGACTGCGTGAAGGCGCGTGTCTTCATCGAAAGCGGTTCGAGCAGTGCCAGCGGGTCCTCGTCGGAGGTGAAGAGCTTGCCGGAGCGCCTGCGGTAGGTCCTTAGCGGCGTCCCGTCAGGGGCGTCTATCTCCACCGTGAAGGCGCGCACGCCCACCGTGAGCGAAACACATGCGAGTGAGGGTGACGCCAGGTAGCGATGGCAGCCGTCCAAGGTGATCCTTCCGTAGCCGTCGGTCGTGCACGACGCCCACTTGACGACGTCGAAGGGCTTTTTTGGAAGAGGCAGAAGATGCGCCTTGTCAGCCTGGAAGAGGTCGGCCCAGCTGAGTCCCTTCTCGTAGTGGAGCCGCTTTTCGGAGTGGGCATCAAGCGTCTCGGCAAGCCCTCGGTTGTAGTCCTGAAGGTCGTCCACCTCGGGCACGGGCACGAAGAAGTTCCTCCTGGTGTAGCCGACCTTGCCCTCGACGTTTCCCTTCTCCTTGCCGGCGTTCGGGTTGCAGAAGCGTGCCGTGAAGCCGTAGTGCAGCCTGAGCCGGCGGAAGAGGTCGGACTCCACGATCACGTCGCGCCACCTCCTCCCGGCCTCGGTGGCGTTGTCGAGCACGATGACGGGGGGAACGCCCCCGATGTGCTCGAAGCAGTCCTTGAGCCCCTGGCAGACGCAGACGTCCTTCTCGTCCGCGAAGACCTCGCACACCTCGTGGTTGGAGTACGGGAAGGACATCGGCAGGTAGTGCATCCTTGCCCTGCCGCCGCCGAAGGCATAATCGAAGTCGGCCTGCCCGAAGTCGACCTGCATGGTGCCCGGGTCCCATCCGAGCCTCACCGACTCGTCCCTCGGCCCCTTAGAGCGAATCTCCTTCATGTAGCGCTGCACCGTGGAGTAGCTGCCGCTAAAGCCATGCTCTGCGCGCAGCCTCTCGAAGACGCGCTTGGCCGTGTGGCGCTGCTTGTGGTAGCAGTGGCGGTCCTCCTCGAGCATCTCGCCGATGAGGGCCTTGTAGGGATCGAGCTTGCTCGGGCGCTCCGAGGCCTTGGGCCTTTGGGGCGAGAAGTCGTCTTCCTGAGCATACTTCCTGATCGTTGGGTACGACACGCCGAGGGTCTCCTTCACCTCCGTCGGCGTATAGCCATCCGCGAGCATGTCGCGTATCCTCTCTATCTGGGACATGTCCAGCATCTTCCTTTCCTGCCTCTCGATCCGTGGGTTGGGCCCTGCGAATCGAGCATGGCAATGTTTGCGGTGCCAGGACGTGTCCCTCTTGCTTATCTGTGAAACTATTTCATGCTCACGAGTGAAAAGCCGCTCTGCTCTTTTGTGCAATTAGGAGGCTATCAAACACAAC
>LM994626.1:0-3481 GCA_000752675.2 bacterium OL-1
AGGGAGACCCCCAGGCCCCCGTCGATTGCCATGGCGTCCGCGATGCGGTCGCCAATGCCGGAGACGAGGGGCACGACGTCGGCGCCGAAGGCCCGCTCTATGCCGCTCCCGAGCCCGCGCATGATTGCCATGCCGTGCGGGACGAGGAGCCTCCGGTCGTACTCGATTGGGCCCTTGTGCTCGGATATCCAGTCGGCTATGCCACCGACGAAGTCAGTCACGGCGCCCCACGCGCTCTTCAGGCCGTCGAGGAAGCCCTGCAGGACCCCCTTGCCGGCGCTGAAGAGGAGGCCGCCGAGGTCGCCGATGGATGACAGGATCCTTCCCGGGAGGCCCGCGAACCAGTCGAGCACCTCCCCGCCCTTCTGAGCTACGCCAGAGAGCAGGCCGCCCATGATCTGGAGGCCCGCCGAGAGCATCTGCCCGACCGCCCCAGCGACCGTAGACACCGCCTGTGCCAGGAGGCCGAGGAGCGCCGACAGGACCTGCGGGAGCACGTCCCACACCGCCTGCGCCAGCATCGCGAACAGCACCACGGCACCCGCGAGGATGGCCGGGGAGTCCGCCGCAATCGTCTGCACGAGCATCACGAGCAGGTCCGTGAGCGTCTCCACGATGTCCGGCAGGTCCTGGATGATGGCCGACGCAACGTTCATGAAGAGCTGCCCTGCCGCCGCCAGGAGCTCCGGCCCGTGCTCTATGAGCATGTTCGACAGCCTGCCGACGACCGACACGACCGAGTCGACTACCGTCTGTGAGTTTGCCGCGAGCCACTCGATGACACCCGTCAGGATGCTCATGAGGGCGCTCAGGAGCGCAGGCAGGGTGTTTACGATGGCCTGGGCGAGCGGGCCTGCGACCGCCGCTATCTGTCCGACCACGTCCTGGACCGCCTGCGGCGTCACCCCCATGAGGTCCTCCCGGAGCATCGACAGCGCGGACGACGCCACGTCCACGAGGCTGGTTGCCGCATCAGACACCACTGGGATGAGGGCCTGGCCCACCTGCGAGACGGTCTGCGGCAGGTACGACACGATGGCGGAGCCTATCTCCACAACGCGCGGCCCCACGTTGGCCGCCACGTCCCCTATCGCGGTGAGGAGGTTCTGCGTCAGCTGGCCCATGTCGGCGTCCGGGTTGGCTATGCCCGTGAGATAGTCCTCCCAGGCCGCCTTGGCCATGGCCACGCTGCCCTCGATGGTGCCTGCGGCCTCCTTGGCCGTCGTGCCCGCGATTCCCTGCGCCTCCTGGACCTGCTGGATTGCCTGCACGCAGTCGGCGAAGGAGTCTATGGAGAGGTCGCTCGCCTCCCCGTTCGCGGCGCCCCAGGCGTTGGCGTCCTTGATGAGCTGCTGCATCCCCTCCTTGGTGCCGGCGTAGCCCAGCTTCAGGTTGTCCAGCATCGTGTAGTTCTGGCGGGAGATGCCCATGATTGCGTTCTGGACGTCCTCGGCGTTCGAGCCGAAGACGTTCACGTTGTCGCTCATGGCGCGCATGGCCACGTCGGCCATGTCGGCGGCCTTCGCGGTGTCCCCCCCGAGGGAGTTGATGAGCGCGGCCGAGAACGACGTGGCCTGCTGCATGTACTGGTTGGCGCTCATGCCGCTGGTCTGGTAGGCCTGCGCCGCGTACGCCTGGAGACGCCCGGACGCGTCCCCGAAGAGCTTGTCGACGCCTCCGGTCATCTGCTCGTAGGTCGAGTACGCCTGCAGCGCCCCGCCGGCGACCTGCTTCACGGCGCCCGCGGCCGCGCCGGCCACCTGCTTGGTCACGTCCCACATGGCGTTGCCCATGGCCACGCCCCTGGCGATGGCGCCCGAGGTGATGCCCTCCACCTTGGAGGACGCCTGGTCGTCCACGCCTATCCTGACCATGAGGTCCAGCAGGTTCATCGGCTCACACCACCCTAAGCCCCGCGCGGGCTATCACGTCGTCTGCTATCCCGGCCCCGTCCATCGGCGGCGCCGGCGGCCTGCGGTCGCGCTCCAGGACGTCGTCCCACGAGAGCGCCGGGCGCTCCCCCACGGCCGCGCCGCGGAGGCACGCCGCCACGTAGGAGCGCCACAGGGCCCTGTCGCGGTCCCTGCGCTGGCGCGCCTGAGCGTATGCGAGGAAGGCCCGCGCGGAGTGCGGGCCCGCGTACTCCCCTACGGCTAGTCGGACGCACTCCCCGCCGTCTGCTGCCTGGACCCTAAAAAAGCGACCGCGTCCTCGTCGGTCAGCAGCTCGCACAGGTCGCCGAGCACCTGGGCGAGGTTGCGGGAGGACGTGTACTCCTCCAGCGTCTCGCCGGCCACCGCCGCCAGGCACTCGGTCACGTCCCCGGCGTGGCGCTGCATGAGGAGCGGCACGGCCCTCGCCGCGGCGTCCGCCTGCGAGCCGTCCGCCTCCGTTACCGCCCTGCGCACGTCCTCGTCGGTGACGATCGCGGCGAGCGGCCCGGCGAGGCGGCCTATGGTCTCTATCGCGCGGTCCCCCGGCACCTCTGACAGCTTCATGGCTACGCCCCCGTGGTCTCTGCGGTGCCGGCCTTGATGTAGACCTCGTACGGCACGGCCGTCGGGTCGTCCATGCTGTAGTGCGCCGTGTACTCGAAGTCGAACTGGCCCTTGCTCTTGTCGTCGCTCGTGAGGGCGAAGCCGCCCGTGGAGAGCGTCTTCATCATGTGGATGGCCACGAATCCGCCGTTCTTGTCACCGTTGAGGTTGCTGTAGTCGCCGACCCACCAGAGGTCCCCGAAGTCCCCGTCCTTGAGGTCGGAGCGCGGGACCACGTGCGTGGGGTCTTTGGCGTCGACGTCGGCGGCGCCGATGGTCGAGGCCGCGCTGGAGGCCGAGACGGTGACGAAGGTGCCCGAGATGGTCACCTCGACGCTGTCCAGGCGCTTGAGCTCGGCCATGTTGGCGGGGCAGTTGTCGATGTCCTCGCCGAAGTCGGTGTAGCTCGGCTTGGCGGTGAACTTGACGCCGCCGCTGGTCGCGCCGATGATGTCCGCCTTGTCCAGCGTGCCCGTGGAGGGCGTGAAGGACTTGAGCAGCAGGCCGGCGTTGAGCTGCAGCTGCGAGAAGGTGTCGGTCGGGATTTGCGTGAACTTCATTTGCCTTGCTCCTTGTCTAGTCCGTGGTCATCCACTCGACCGAGACGTTTATGCGCCTGCGGCTCACGGCCGGGTCATCGTCTGCCACCGCCTGGCACCACGGCTCCCCGCGCGTGAGCCACATGCCGCCGCCGTCGCAGGCGAGCATGGCGCCGCCCAGGCCGATGGCGCGGGACAGGGCACGCGCGCGGGAGTTGGTCGCGGCCTCGCCCTCGCCGCGCGTCCACAGGTCGACCGTGGCCGCAGTGGGCGCCGCGCCCCAGGTGGACGCGGGCAGGGTGAATGTCACGAACGGGTACGAGGCCGAGTCGGGCACGCGCCCGTCCGCGTACGCCCCCGCGCCCACGGCGCCGGCGAGCCAGGCCGAGAACGCCGCCTCCGGGG
>LM994626.1:4192-224088 GCA_000752675.2 bacterium OL-1
CCACTGGCCGTCCGCCAGCGGCAGCTCCTGCCCGGAGGCCGGGTGGATCTCTCCGCCGGACACGGACCAGCGCCCGCGCACGGGCTCGCCGGCGAACCGGTTGTTGACGCTCGCGAGGACCGCGCCCAGCATGGCGGCCATTAGGCGGCCGCCACCGTGCGCTTGATGACGCTGACGAGCTCGGGGTAGAGCGCCTTCACGCCGCACAGCATGTCGAGGGAGACCGTGTCGGTCTTGGTCTGCATGTCGTAGCCGTACACGACGCGGATGCCGAATCCGTCGTAGTTGGCCACGGAGGCGTTCGCGGCGCCCTGGGGCAGCTCCAGCGGGCGGGTGACAAGTGCCAGCGCGTTCTTGTGGAACACCAGGCCGTCGTCCTCGGTGCCCTGGGCGTTGCCGCAGTTCTGGTCGGTGTAGCAGTCCAGGCCGAACTTGCGGCCGATGCTGGCCTCCTGCAGTCCCGCAGTGTCGCCCGCTGCCGCCGCGTTCACGAAGAGCTCGGTGCTGAGCAGGTCGGCCTCGATCTGAGGGCCGAAGACGAAGTTGCGGTCGGTGGTGGGCGCCTTGCCCTGCACGATGGCCTGGCGGGCTGCGACGATGTTGGCCTGGGTGACGGCGGCGCTGGTGGCCACGGTCTTCTTGGCGGCCGCCACGCCGGCGGCGATGAGGTATCCGTCCACCTTGTCCAGGAACGCCTGCATGGCGGGCGTCAGGAACTGCGCGGAGAAGTCCTCGATGGACATGGTCATCTCCTTGGACGTGACCGCGAAGGAGACGTCCAGGTGCTTGTCCATGGTGACGGTGTCCTTGGCCTCGGTCGCGTCCTGGACGGTCAGGGTGCCGGCGTACTCGTTGGCCACGAATGTCGCGGGCTTGCGGACGCTGATGGTCTCGCCGACGCCGGGCACGAAGTCGCCGGAGTAGTCGCGGTAGACCAGGTTGGGCATGACCGCGTTGTTGCGCAGGACGTCCAGGGCCTCGCCGGCGATGACGTCGGCGGTGAGGATGGTGTTTGCCATTTCGGCTCCTTACTTCTGTTGCGAGTGCTTCCAGTTGATGTACTCGGTCGCGGTCATCTTGGAGAGGTCGGGCTCGGGCTCCGCCCCCGCCTTCGGAGGGGTCGCGGGCTCTGCTCCCCTGGTGGACGTGGTCGGGATGAAGTCCGCCCAGTCCTCCCTGATGCCCTTCTCCAGCTCCTCGGCGCCCTGGATGGCGCCGTCCTTGACCTCGACCTTGGAGAGGTCCGCCACGCGCATGACGGCGTCGAGCCGCTTGGGGTCCACGCCCGTCTCGGCGAGCAGCTTGCGGTAGAGGGAGCGCTTCGTGCGGTCGGCGTCCTTCGCGGCCACCTGCGCCTTGTAGTCCTCGAAGGCCTTGCGCTCTTCCTCGTACTTGGCCTTCATGCCGTCGGCGTCACCAGCCTCCTGGGCCTTCGCGAGCTCCGCCTTCAGCTGCTCCACCTGCTTGCGGAGCCCCTCGGCCTCCTCGCCGCCCCTGCCCGCGTCCGCCGCCTTCTGCTTCAGCGCGTCCACGGTCTCGGCGTGCGCCTCGATGATCTCGTCGGCCTTCTCGTCCTCGATGCCCATTGCCCTGAGCATCTTGCGCGTGAGTGCCATTTCCCCTCCGTCCCCGCCCGGTGCCTCGGGCGGCCGTGCGGCGTTCCCTGCCGCGTGGGGCGGGCGATGCCTGGCCCGCTCTTCGGGGAAGATGCTGGGCGTCGGGTCACGCCCCGCCGCCCAGGGCAGCGCGCATGATTGCCCTGTACTCGGACGAGTGCTCTGAGGCGGCCGGCACCAGGAAGGGCTGGGCGTCCGCACGGCTCGTCCCAAGCTCGACGTACTTGCCGTACTCGACGTTGGTGCCTATCGCCTCGTGGTGGGAGTCAAGCTGCACATGGGTTATGGAGTTGCGGAGCCTGCCCGTGTCCACGGGGCACTTTGCCTTCGCGTGGCCCTCGGCTGCCAGGCCCACCTGCTCCAGGCCGCGCGAGAGCGCCGGGGCGAGCGCCGAGAGCCACTCCTGCGTGTGGTCGCTCACGTCAACGTTGTTCGCCATCCCGCATCACCTCGCGGCCATGGTCGAGGGACGGTCACGCGGCCATGCAGTAGGTAGGCAATCCTGCCTACCTACTCGAAACATAGAAAAAAGCCCCCGCCGTGGTGGCGGGGGCCTGAATGCACGAGGCTTTTTTGATTGGCTCTAGAACACCGCGTCCTCGGGTGCTCCGGTCTCGGCGTACGGGTCGTACACCCTGCCGTCACGGATGCACCTCTCCACGATTGCGGCGCACTCTGCGGGGTCATCGGGCATCGAAAGGTCGTGGCCCATCGGTGAGCCGAACTTCCTCTCGTACTCGTCGCATGCCCTTTGGAACCGCTCCTCGTCCGTCATAGTCCCGCCGCCTCCCTCGTCATTTTGAGGAACATCTCATACGATTCGGGGAATATCTTCCTTATTTTACCCAAAGACTCCGGAGACGTGAATGACGCGGCGTTCATCTCTGCGAATGCCTCAGTGGATAGGTGCCTACCCTCCTTGTCCCAGTAGCCCTTCCCGAAGTGCCCCCACCCCTCGCGGCATCGCATGTCGGTGGCTCCCCCAAGCAGGTCGGAGACGTCAGCGCGCTCCTTGTCCGGGAGATCCGCGAGCCGCTCCGCCACGTACTTGTACGCACCGGTGAGCGTGGGCTTCTTTAGGCTCGCCTTGAGCCCGTCCTTCCCAATGCGATTCCATTTGTAGTCGTACGCGACGTCGTCAGATATGAGCCCCATGCTTCTGAGCTCGTCGGCAAGCCCTCCCCTCAGGTATGCCTCGCCGTCGTCGCTCCCGTCTATCTTGGACACCGCCCACTGCGTCATCTCCCCCTTGGCCTTGACGCAGTATGCCCTCGCTTCCTCGCGAAGCTTCGCCGGGAACGCGCCATTTCCGTATTCGAAAGACAGCGTTGACCAGCTCCTACCGCTCGGAGACTCGATGTGGTCGATGTTGTGCCCGAACTCGTGAAACCACGTGTTACCCGGCTCCCTCCTTCCGCTCGGGTCGAACTCTCGGCCTGGGTTGATGGTCACCCTATCATCTGCGGGCGAGTACCACGCCCCTGCCCCCGCGTGCACTGCCGGGACCTTGAACTCGTGTTCATGCCTCTTGTACAGTCGCGACAGCGCATCGGGAGCCACACGCAGCGCTTCGTCCACGACCTTTGCCTGGCGCTTGTCGAGAATCTCGTAAACCTTCGCTCCGGGGTCTATCCCTGCACCACTGCCGCTGGGCTTGGCCCTCTTCGGGTCGCGCCCCGCCTTCCATTCCTCGTAGCTGGTCTCCAGCTTGCTCGCATTGCGGTCCTCGAAGGCGTCGTAGCCTGGCATGGAGGCCACCAGCGTGCATCGGCAGTTCCACACCTCGGAGGCCGGACCCGTGGGATCCCCGGGATAGCGCAGGCCGTTGCTGAACCTTCCGTCGTCGCCGGCCACCTCGCCGTCGAGCTGCCGGTGGCTGTCGCGCGTCCGGCTGTCGAGCGTGGCCATCCAGCGCGCACGGACGTCGATGCCCATGCCCCGCGCGCGGTCGTAGGAGGAGACGCGCCCGGCGTTCTCGGCGCCCGTGAGGGCGGTCCTGGCGGCCCTCGTGGCCGCGCGCTCGCCCATGTCCACCACGGAGCGCAGGCGGCGCGCCGCTGCCGGCACCGACTCTCCCACGAGCACGCTCTGGGTTATGGCGCTCGTGACCTTGCGGCGCGCCCAGCGCTCCGCCTTGTCAGGCTCGGCGCTCACCTGCGGCAGCAGGTCCGGGTGGTCGCGCACGAGCCCGGTAACCGTGTCGGCGTCCACCAGCGTCCAGGAGGTGTCGACCTCCGCCGCCCGCTCGACCTGGAACGCGCCGTAGTTCGCGTTCTCGGCGTAGACCGCCGGGCTCGCGCCGTTGACGATGGCGGCCGCCTGCCGGTCGCACTCGGCCATCTGCCTGGCGAGCTGGTCGACCATCTGCGCGTACCACGTGGCGTCCGCCGCGCGGCCCCTGCGCCAGGCCGCCAGCTGGTCGGCGGTCATCTCGCCGGCCTCCACCCTTGCCACCATGGCCGCGTCCGCCTCGGCCTGGCGCTCAAGGTCGGCCTTGGCCCTCTCGGCCATCTCCATGTAGGCGCGTGAGTATGCCGCGTGCAGGCGCTTGGAGAGCCTGCGGATCTCCTCGTCCGTGGCGTCGTGCGCCGGGTCCGTGGCCATCACTCGGCCTCCCCGGCGCCGTCACCGCCCGAGACGCCGAAGCGCTCGGCGTCCTCCCCGTCGGCTCGGGCCAGCACCTCCGCCACCTCGTCCGGGGAGACGTTCGGCAGCTTGCGCAGCACGGTCTCGCGGTCCAGCCACTGGGCCTCCTGCGCGACCATCTGCACCTGCTCCAGCTGGTTGGTGACCCGCTGGCGCTTGAACTCCGGGCTGTCCTCGATGCCCATCAGGGCAAGCAGGCGGCAGACGGCGGTCTCCACCTGGTACTCGAAGTCGGACGCGTTCTCGTCCAGCGGCTGGTACGCCGCCTCTATCTCCGTGGCGGTCTTGCTGCCGGCGCTGAGCGCGCTCACGTCCAGGCCGCCGAAGTCGCGGTAGATGCGGCGCTCCATGCCCTCCAGGTACGCCTGGCGCGCCTGGTACGGCACCTCCTGGCTGTACGGGGTAACCTTGCCGCCCTGGTCCGTGTCCGCGTTGGCGATGTGCAGCACCTTGAGGCGGTCGCGGAAGCGCGCCAGGTCGGAGTCGCTCATGCCGCCGCAGTTCTCCACGATCCAGTAGATCTGGCTCACGTCGGTCAGGTCATTGGCGAATCCGGACTGTATGAGGTCGTAGCTGTCGATGGCCTGGCGCATGCCCACCAGCGTGGACTGGTGCAGGCGGCTGCCCCACATGGGCACGACGGGCAGCGCCCCGTCCCAGTTGCCCTCGCCCACGACCTCCTGCGTGCCGTCGGGGTACGTGGCCACGCGCACCTGGTACGGCGTGAGGTCCTGCACCATCCGCAGGCGCAGGCCGTGGCCCGAGTCCTCCGTGGCCCACGTCACGTACCCCTGCTCGGTGTAGAGCGTCACCGTCATCGGGCGGTCGGCGTCCAGGCGCCAGAAGCGGATGCCGCCGCGCAGCGCGCCCGTCACCTCGTCCCACAGCGGGACGAACTCGGTGACCTCGAAGGTGTAGAGGCGCGTGCCGGACCAGTACCCGAAGGCCACGCCGTGGATGAGCGCGGCGTACGCCCAGTCGCGCAGGTCGTGGTCGAAGCGCGGGCCGAGCTCCTCCTTCGTGGCGTCCCCGTCGGCCGTGGCCCCGGCGAAGGTCACGCCGTTTCCCAGGCTGTACATGCAGCGCTGGGTGTTAAGGCGGTTGAAGAAGTTGCTTGCCACCTTGGCGTTGCTCGCGGTGAAGTCCTCCACGGGCGAGCCCGTGAGCGTGAAGATGGTCTGCACGTAGCGGTTGATGGTGACGTTGCGCTGGCGGTCGTACTCGTCGGCGTCCAGCGCCGTGCGGCACAGCGGCCCGTGCACGTGCGCGTCGATGGCGGAGAGCACGAACGCCTCGCGGCCGCCGTGCGCCGTGGCCCTCTCGAAGTCCTGCCACGTCCTCATGCTCCTGCTGCTCGACGGCCCTGGCATGCCCTACCTCCCGAAGACGCCCCTGTACTCGTCACCGGGAGATTCAAGCGCACGGATAACTCTCTCCGTGGCCACCAGGTAGCGCAGCGCGTCGCACGCGTGGTCGTCCGCCTTGAGCGGCCTCTCGCCGTCCCCGTGGGCCTCGTCCCACACGTATCCGCCCAGCTCGCGCACCAGGGACGGGCACGCCTCGCGGCCTATGCGCACCAGCCCCGCCTGCATGCACGCCGCTACCTCGCGTATGCCGTCCGCCACGTCGTTGCGCGCGTGCCGCACCCGGAAGCGCTGGCCGCGCCTGCGCAGCTCGGCCATGAAGCTGGTGGCGCTCGGGTCCACGATCACCTCGACCTCGCCTGGCACGCCGGCGCACAGCGCCCCCACGCGGTCCGCGTAGTCGGCGTCCGTCATCTGGTGGCCCTCGGCGCGGCCGCTGTAGTAGAACTCCCGCACCGCGTGCCACACGCCGCCCTGGCGCGCCCACAGCAGCGCCGCGAAGGCGTTCTGCGTGCCGTAGTCGACCGACACGGCCCAGCGCACCGGCGCGCCGCCCTCGGGCTCCCACGCGCCCTCCAGCGCCGCCTCGTAGTCCGGGTAGACGAGGCCCTCTGCGCGCACCCACTCGCCGAGGACGTACCGGCGGTGGAAGACGCCGCTGTACATGCGCTCGTATCGTGCGCGGACCTCGGGCGTCAGGCCGGGGTTGTCGTCCATCGTGAAGTGCAGGCGCAGCGCGTTCTTCTCGTCGGCCCGGTCTATCCACTCGCGCTTGAACCAGTGCGTGGGCCCCTCCGGGTTGCAGTCGAACCAGAGGCGGCTGCCCGGCACCGAGCATCGCGCCACGGCCTGCTCCACGAAGCTGCGGGGCATGAGCGCCACCTCGTCCATGAGCACGCCGGCGAGCGTGCGGCCCTGGATGAGCATGCGGCTGCCCTCGTCCTTGCCGCCGAACACCTCGAACAGGTTCGTGCGGCCGCGCCACGACACCTCCAGCACGTTCTCGCCGCCGCGCCAGCGCCGCCGGTAGCCCATGTGGCGCGTGGGCCACGCCATGGCCATGTAGGGCTCCACGACGTTCTTGCGCGCCGCGTCTATGGTCTTGCCGCAGATGCCAAGGCGCTGGCCCTGGAACGTCCGCATGGCCCAGTCCACGAAGGCCACGCTGATGACGGAGGACTTGCCCGAGCGCACGGAGCCGTCGCACACCAGGGCGTCGTAGCCCGTGCGGGGGAACGCCAGCACCTGGAGCTGCCTCTCGCTAAGCCCCATGGCGGCCGCCGTCCAGCCCGCGCGCCACCTCGTCCAGCGCGGCGCTCAGCGGGTCCTCCGGCGCGCCGGCGTCCGCCTGCGGCGCCTCCGGCGGGTTGTCGCGGTAGCCCGCGCGGTTCTTGAGGTAGAAGATCTGGGCGGAGACGCTCGGCGCCTTGCGCACCCTCGTCCTGCGCGTCCTGACGCCCCCCTCGGCGTCCGTCTCGGTGACCTCGGTCTCCTCGTACCAGTCGCCGACCGCCGCACGGAAAAGGGCGTTCTCGATGCACTCGACGCCCATCGCGCGGCCGGAGCGTATGGCCCCGTCAAGCTCCTGGTGCCTCTTGCACCATGTGTACAGCGTCCTTGGGTTGATGCCCATGTTCTGGGCGATCTCCTGCATCGTGCACCCGCGCGCGGCCCAGTTGGCCACGCGCTCGAGCTGGCTCGGCTCCGACCAGGCCCGCGTGAATCCGTCTACTCCCGCTGCTCCCATGCCATAGATTGTCGCGGCGCGGGCACGGTGCCCACGGGCAATGCCGCGCCTTTTATGGACTGGCAAACCTGGCGCACTTGCGCGGCCGGATCACCCGACGTCCCCCTGGCCGTACAGCCCAACGCCCCTGCTGCCGTCCTCCGTCTCGAGGACCAGCCGGCATCCGCACGCGCGGGCGAGGCGGGCGAACGTGTCTAGGCGCGGAGTGCTCCCCTGCGCGATAGAGGCAGTGATGTACGACCTCGAGTGACCGAGGCGGCGCGACAGTTCGGATGGGCCGACCCCAGACGCGCCCATCATCCGCCGCACGGCAGCCCATGCGCCAATCACTCCCGCCCCCTCCTCTTGTGCTTCCTCTGCCTGCGCGCCGCGTTCTCGCGCGCCAGCCTGTCCCCGTTGCGGTCGCGCCAGTCCTTCTCGGCCTGCGCGCACTCGCGGCACAGGCCCCAGCGCCGCGCCTCCGGGTCCTCCACGAACACCGGGTGCTCGCCGCATCGCTGGCACAGCGGCACCACGCCATCCGCTCGCCAGCGCCCGTAGCGGTCGCGTATCCGGCTCACCGCCTTCGGCGTGCGGCCGGGCAGCATCTCCGCCAACTCCTCCGCCGTCATGTCCGGGTGGCGCCAGACCGTCTCCAGCTCCGACCACGACCATGCCGACCGTTTCCGCGATTTTGGGGCACGTGGGGCATTTGCCCCATGCCGCGCGTCACCGGGAGCCGCCGTCACTCGCCGTCACCCCCGCCGTCGCCCCAGTCGACGTGCGCCCTGCACCACTCCGCCAGCAGCCGCGTGCCGTCCGCCATGCCCTCGGCGTAGCCCGCGAGCCACNTCGGCCCGGTCTATCCACTCGCGCTTGAACCAGTGCGTGGGCCCCTCCGGGTTGCAGTCGAACCAGAGGCGGCTGCCCGGCACCGAGCATCGCGCCACGGCCTGCTCCACGAAGCTGCGGGGCATGAGCGCCACCTCGTCCATGAGCACGCCGGCGAGCGTGCGGCCCTGGATGAGCATGCGGCTGCCCTCGTCCTTGCCGCCGAACACCTCGAACAGGTTCGTGCGGCCGCGCCACGACACCTCCAGCACGTTCTCGCCGCCGCGCCAGCGCCGCCGGTAGCCCATGTGGCGCGTGGGCCACGCCATGGCCATGTAGGGCTCCACGACGTTCTTGCGCGCCGCGTCTATGGTCTTGCCGCAGATGCCAAGGCGCTGGCCCTGGAACGTCCGCATGGCCCAGTCCACGAAGGCCACGCTGATGACGGAGGACTTGCCCGAGCGCACGGAGCCGTCGCACACCAGGGCGTCGTAGCCCGTGCGGGGGAACGCCAGCACCTGGAGCTGCCTCTCGCTAAGCCCCATGGCGGCCGCCGTCCAGCCCGCGCGCCACCTCGTCCAGCGCGGCGCTCAGCGGGTCCTCCGGCGCGCCGGCGTCCGCCTGCGGNGCGTCCAGGAACCTCGCCACGTCTATCAGCATGCCCTCCGTCGTGGAGACCAGCGCGTCAGCGTCCCTGGCGAAGCCGTACACCAAGCGCACGGTCTGGGCCTCGCGCCGCGCGCGGTAGAATTCGCCGCTGCGCATCCTCGCGTGCCTCGTCCTGTCCTTTGCCATCAGCGTTCGCCGTCCCTCTTCTCGCCCCAGGCGCAGTAGCCATCGGGCGCGGGCTCGAACGGAATAGCCGGGAGCATGCGCCCAGTTAACATCAGTAGCCAGTCGCAGCGCCCGCGCAGGTAGTACCAGCAGTCCCTGCAACGAACAAGTTCGCCGGTCGTTCGGGCGTTGTAGATGCCGTCCGTGGTGTCCACGATGTACTCGGCCATCAGCCCTCGCCCCCATTCGTGACCACCCTCGCGCCGCAGCGCGGGCAAAACGCGAAGGAAGGAAGAAGCATCTCACCGCATTCGGAGCAATCTCCGATGCCCTGGTAGCCACCAGGTTCTGTATCGATGTTCTCCATATGACACGTGCGTTCCTGCGGCTCTACGAACTCAATGGAGTCGAGCGGGACGTTAAACACCTCTTTCTCGTCCAGCCCGCACGTTATGACGCTCACGACGTCAACGCATCTGCCTGGGTGGACGTACTCGCCCTCCCCGAACATTAGCGGAACGTCGCGGTAGTAGTTACTCCGATACGACCTGATGCACTTGTGGACGTAGAACTCGTTCGGTGCCCCGAAGCGCTTCATCTCGATTCGGCAATATCGCCCGAACACGTCAGAGCCGGTAAGCTGGAACTCGCTAGTTGTCATCATGGCTCACCACCCTGCATCCGCAATGCGGGCAGAATCTGGGAGGCTCTGCCGACCCATCGCAGTTGCGCTCGACGATGGCCTCGTGCCCACACCTCTTGCATACGAAGCCAGACACGACGCGAACCATGAATTCGTCGTTGTCCGGCACCTCCATGACCTCACACGTCTGGTCTATGAGGTCAGCGAGGATGTGCGCGGCCTTGGCTCCCCATGCGCCGTTGACTCCGAGCACGTCGTTGATGATGCGGAAGACAGCGTAGTCGATGCACTCTTCCTCGCCGACCTGCATCCGCAGCCACGCTGCCACCTCGCGGCGCTCGTCGCTACTCGCCATTGTTCGTCACCACCCTTGAGCCGCAGTACGGGCAGTAATTCAAGTTGTTATGACCACTCTTGTATCCAATCTCGACTCTGTAAGAATTGGGCACTTCGGTGTACGCATGACAGTTTGAGCATAAGAACTCAACATCGTTCTTGCTCGCATCATGGCATGTGCGCTGCTGCGGCTCAATGAGGTCGGCTAGCCCTTCGAAAGTTAAGCTATGATTACCAAGGCATCTGCTGATTCGGTTGTAGTACGAATCTGGGTCTTGCCAAGAGCTATTCCAGATTTCTCCCTCTTCCCGCAGTCTCTCCGCCACCTCGCGGCGCTCGTCGCTAGTCGGTGCCATCCAGGCTCACCGTCCTATAGCCGTCATTGCCTACCATCCCAAGCCTTATCGCGTCCTGTGGCTGCTCCTTGACGTAGAACGCATCGCCGAGCATCGCGCGTCCGGTCTCGGCGCACCACATGCCCACCAGGCGACCGTACTTGTCGTAGAGCGCGACAGGTGCCCCTCCGACATTGCTAGTCGTTGCCATTTGCGTCCTCCTTGTGGAACGAGATTCTCGCGATGCAGCTGACGCCCACGAAGTCCGTCTCGCTGACTTGGATGATTCCTTCCTCGTGCATGATTCTGTCGAGAATAAAATCTGCCGGCGTGTATGTCAGCGTGAGTCGCAGCTTGCGCGAGTACCGCTCTCCGCCCTTAGTAATGGTCTCCATCTCGTACACGACCTCATCGTCCACAGGCGTCACCCCCGAACGGCTCTGGAAGCTCGTGCCACGCGATGGCTGAACGGTATCAGTCACGGTAGTTGGGCACGTAGAAGTCCATGCCACCCCCGTTCGTCTTGTGGTATCTACCCACGAAGAGGCCCCCGAGCTTTCCCAGGCACAGAACCAGGCGGTCGTCTATCGGCGGCTCGGTGTGCCACCCGTCGCGTGCGTGTTCCCTTGCCATGAGCGCGGTGGGGTCATCGTCACCAGTCCAGATGCGAGACCCGACTAGATGGCCGCAGAACTCGACGTTGCACGGCGCGTCGCACCCATCGAACATCCTGTAGATTGCGTACTTACTCATCGCTCGCCTCCTTGTGGTGGTAGACGCATCCATCAAAGTCCACCAACCTCTCTCCCAGACTGTCGCCGCGATACAGGAACACTTGGTCAATTCGCCCATACGCGTTGTACGAGACTCCGCGAAGCTCTCCCGTGAACACGTAGTTGTGGATGTTGAGGTCGAATCCCAGTGCGTCGGCGCACACGTCTACCACGTCACCCATGCGGACAAATTCGTGCTTCTCGTCCTCGTATCTGAGCCAACTGCCGCCATCGATCGTGACGCGAATGCGCGCCCGAGCCCACTTATTCGTGCTCATGCCCGCGCTCCTTTGCCAGCCTGCGAATGCGGTCGGCAAACAGGCTCATGTCGTTCAAACCGTCAGCTTCGAGGTCGCGCATGTGCTCGAATCGCCATTCGTCCAGCTCGTCCGCGATGCGCGACCAGCTGTCCGGGCACTCGTGGGTGAGCCACTCGGGCTTGAGGTAGCGCAGCTGTTCCGCGTCGCTCGTAGCGCGGATGACGTGTTCGGGATGTGCAATCGACTTCTCGCCGATGGTTACGCCGCGCACGTGCCACGCCCTGCCGTCCTCGCCGTACACGGTCTCACCTGCGAGGATGGGCCTTCCGTCCTTTCCGCGCGGCAGCTCGGCCATCTCCGCGTCGATGCGGTCTGCGAGGGCGTAGAGCGGAGTCACGTCCCACTCGTCGGCCACCTTGCGCAGCTCGTCTCCGATTTCGCTCATCTCTTCCTCCTCCGCTCGTCCGCCACCAGCTGCGGCAGCACGAGCCTCATCATCTGCGGCGTGCACCCAGCAGCCTCGGCGCACGCCTCCAACGCCCTGTTCGCGGGAACCCCTTGCGTCGCGCACCAGTGCGCTACCACGGCAACCGCCTTCCTGCGCGAGTCGTTCCGTGGGGGCTTGTGGCCACTGCCGGGAATCCGGCGCACCTTCTCGAAGTTGGCGCGCGACGAGACCTGCCTCGGCGAGTGGCCGCAGATCGGGGCGCACGCGTTGCCTATGAGCGGGTACGTGGCTCGCAGGATCTCAAGCTCGTCCTGGAACCAGTCACCGCTCGTGCCGTACGACGCGGCTGTAAGCCCCATTCTCCTTGCCTTGGCCCACAGCGCGGTATCGGAGACCCCAAGCTCCGCAGCAAGCTCGCTCGTCGGCTTGACCCCGTACCAGTGGCGCAGGGCGGCCTCCATACGAGGCGTCCAGCTACGCCTCCCCATCGCCCGCGCCACCGTCTATCGAGTCGGCGAGGGCGCGGAGCCTGCCCGCGATCACCGGCGCGTACTCGCCCATGGCGGCGTCCGCCAGGGCCGCCCGCGCGGCGCGGTCCATGAGGTCGAGGGCCACGCGCTCCATGGCCGTGTCGTCGCTGCCCCTCTGCACCCCGCGCTCCCTCAGGTAGTCGTGCGCCCTGTCCTGCGGCCTGCGCTCCGGGTCCCAACCGAAGACCCTGCGGGCGTCCGCCGACACGGCCTCCGACGAGTCGCCCGAGCCCGCGAATCCCAAACCGTCCATCGCATCTCCCTTGTGCGTACACGCACCTGGTAGGTAATGCCTCAAGGTACGTATTTATGTAGGTAAGTAGGTAGGTAAGTAAGTAGGTGTTCAACACCAGTTCGAACACATGCTCGAACACAGTTCGATGCACCGTACTCAGCACTGCTTGGGGCCATCCGCCCCGCCATCCGCCTCCCTGCGCCTGCGCCTCGCCTCGCCGGACGCCCGGCCCGCCGCACGCCTCTTCTCGCTTATCTCGTCACGCGCCGCTAGGCTCTCGGAGACCAGCGGCGAGTACACGTAGCCGTCGCCCCGTGCGAGCGCCCCGTAGCGCTCCATGAGCGCCACCAGCTCCCCCGTGGCCGCGCCATCAAGCCCCACGCGATTCGCCAGGTCGTCCCACTCCTCCGGGAGGGAGAGCGGGAGGCGCCCTCCCTCCTCGTTGAGGAGCAGGCACAGCAGGCGCACGTAGGCGTGGAATCCCGCGTCCCCGAGCCTGCGGGTCACCTGGCGCGCCACGGTCGTGTCGCAGAAGCCGGCGTTGGCCGGGAAGTACGCCCCGCCCGTCATGACGCCTCGCCCCCGTCCACCAGCTCGCGCTCGGCCCGCGCCGTCCAGCCCCGGCTCTCCAGCAGCCTGGACATGGTGCGCGCCACGCCGTCCGCGTCCTCCGGCTCGCACACGGCCACCAGGCGCACCGGGGGCGGCACGAGGCCGCCCGGGTTGACCCTGTAGGTCAGGCGCACGAGCTGGTGGCGCGGCACGCCGGTCCAGGCGGCCAGCTCTTCGGGCGTCACCACCGAGCGGGTGCGGCGCCCGAGGCGGTAGGAGTCGCGCACGAAGGCGGGCATGTCACCCGTGCCGGCCATCAGAAGGGGATGTCCGCGTCGTACAGGTCGGCGGCCGCGGGCGCGGCCACGGGCGCCTGTCCCAGGGGCGGCTGGTACGGCTGCGGGGCGGGTGCCGGCGCCGCGTAGGGAGGGACGGCAGCGGCGTGGGCCGCCTGCTGCGCCACCTGGAGCGGTGCGGACGCCGCGTAGGCCGCCTGCCGGGCCGCTGGCTGGTACGCCTGCTGCGCAGCCTGGCGCGGGCGCTGCATCAGCTCCACCTCCTCGGCCACCACCTCCAGCTTGGAGCGGCGCGTGCCGTCCTTCGCCTCCCACGAGCTGTAGCGGAGGCGCCCGTCTATCGCCACCTTGTCCCCCTTGTGCAGGATCGCGGCCAGCGCCTCGGCTCGGTTGCCGAAGACCACGCAGTCCACGAAGTTGGGCACGTCCTCCCACTGGCCCGTCTGCTGGTTCTTGCGCCTGTCGTTTACCGCCACGCCCACGCCGAGCACCTGCGAGCCGCCCGCCGTCTGGCGCAGCTCCGGGTCCCGCGTGAGGTTGCCCGATATGCAAACGCGATTGATTGCCATCTCGTACCCCCCTAGAAGTTGAAGTCCTCGTCAGCGACCGCCGGCTGCGCGGGCTCCTCGTACTCGGGCTCGGGCTCCGGCGCGGCCTGCTCGGGCTGCGGGGCGTCCGGCACCATGTGCGCGGAGAGCCACGCCGTGGCCTGGTCAGCCTGCGCCTGCGTCATGGAGCGCATGTCCGTGGCCCCGACCGCCGCGCACACCGCGTGCACCGCCTCCTCGTTCGTGGCGCCCGTGGCGCGCCTGTAGGCCGCGTACGCCGCGCGCAGCGCGCAGAGGTCCGCCTGCACGCCCTGGGCCGGCTGCGGGGCCGACGCGGCGTCCTGCGCCGGCTGCGGGTCCATGTCGTGCATCTCGTCCGGCGTGTACGCCACGCCGTAGAGCGCCTCCGGGCACGCCACGCGCGCGGCCGCCGTGATGGCGCGCCAAGTGAGCATGGTCATCGGCTGCTTCCGGTAGTTGTCCTTCGAGGCCAGCCCCATGCGCTGCGCCCAGGCCGCATCCCTCGTCTCGCTGAACGGGTGGTCCGGGTCGTCGCAGCGCACGATGGTGGCCGTCACGCTCTGGCGCGCCTCGTCCTTGTCGATGCGCAGCTTGTGGCCCGCCTTGCGCACCTGGGCCGCTATCAGCTCGGCCGATGCCGTGGGCTTGCCCTGGATGACGTTTATCCGGTAGAGGCTCTCCGCCGGGGACAGCCCCATGGACTGCCCGAGGTTCACCGCGATGATGACGTTCGCGGGGTTGTGCTGGTAGTCGCGCGGGAGCAGCGAGCCGCCCGCCACGCTGCTCGCGAAGTTGATCGTGTCCTGCATCGTGAGCCGCGCGGGCTCCCGTGCCGCCAGCTCCGTCGTCGCCTGTGCCTGTGCCATTCCTACTCACTCGTCCTCTCGTCGTGCCATGGGCCGCCGTGGACCCCCGGTATCCCCCTCATCGCCGCCACGAACTCGCGCGCCCTCTCCTCGGGCACCGTCACGCGGAAGACCATCACCCTGCCGGGCGCGGCCACGGCCGCCATGGGCCGCGCTGCGGCCGCCTGCGGCACCGAATCCGCCGCCGTGGGCGCTTGCCCGGGGGCCGGCTCCTCCGGGGCGCTCGGGGCCTCCTGCGGCCCCTCGGGGGCATCCGTGGCTGACCTGGGCCCCGCCTCCGACGCCATGCGCTCGCGCCTCGCGCGCTCGGCCTCGGCCATCCGGTCGCGCTGCTCGCGCAGCGCCTGGATGCGCCGGCACGAGCCGTCGAAGTCGAGCGTCCGCAGGTACTCGGCGCGCAGGGCCTCGGCGTCCTGCGGCTCGTAGCCCATGCCGGCTATCATGTCCAGGTAGTGCGGGATGACGTGCTCCGCGATCTCGGCAACCTCGCCCTCGATGGCCACGAGGTTGGAGCCGTAGAGGTCCCACTTCTCCTGGTGCGCGTAGCGCGCCCAGACGGCCTCGAACGGCACCATCGCCGCCACGTCGCCCTGCGTCTCCGCGTACCAGGCCGCGACCTCCTGCGTGCGGCTGTCCACGCACGTGCGCTCCCACTCGGCGAGCGCCTGCTTGTACGCGTCGTCCACGCCCGCGAGCGGGGCCAGCAGGCCGCGCACCTGCGCCTCGAAGTCGCGCACGGCGTCCTTGATGGCGCCCACCTGCGTGCGCCTGGCGTCCTCCACCTCCTTTATTGCCTTGCGCGCCTGAGTGCGCGCCCGCTTGCTCTCGCGGTAGTCCTCCGCGCTGGTGATCTCGTGCGGCACGTACTCCGCCGCCGCCTCGGCCACCCTCGCGCGCTGCTCGGCCAGCCACCTGTCCGCGCCGCCTATGACCTCCGGCACGTCGATGACCTCCGGCGTTACCTCCTGCACCTCCGCCATGCTCAGACCTCCATCCGCGTCTGGCGCGGCCCATCGCCGCGCGCCTCGTCCCATCCGACCCTCACCACGGTCCGCTCGCCGTCGCGCCTGGTCCGGTCACGCTTGACCACCGAGAGGGCCGTCACCTGCGTGTCGTCCTCCCACGCGACGCCGTTGAGCGCGTCCAGGACGAGCTTGGCCACGTTGTCCGCGTCCGGCTTGACCACGTCCGGCTCGCGCTCCACCCTCCTCGGGCGGCTCGCCGGCAGCCTCCGCTCGGTCTCGACGGACACCGCCACCGGCACGCCCCTCGGGGCCCTGGGCGCCCCGGTCGCCAGGAAGGCGGCCTGCACCCGTGCCATGGCGTCCGTGGTGGCCGTGGGCGTGTAAACGCGGCCCGTGGCGCGCACGAACCTGGCGCGGCCCTTGCCGCGAACCAGCGGCACCTCGAACTCGACGCGCACCGTCATGCCGCCACCCCCCTGAAGGGGCACGCGCCGCAGGCGTGGCCGTCCGTGAGCACCTCGTCCACGGCCATGCCGTCCGGGTCGTCCTCGCCGCAGCGGTCGGCCACGTACCAGGCAAGCCACGTGCAGAGCTCTGCGTGCGGGCACGTCGCGCTGATCGCGGTCGCCCACGGGTCGTAGTCATCCCCCGGGCACGGCTCCGCGCCGTAGAAGTCGGGGACCACCGTCTCGTCTGCCATCTCCTCCACCTCCCTATCCGACCAGCCCGGCCAGGAACACGAGCACCCAAAGGGCGCCACCGAGCGCGAGCGCGTCCAGGACGTCGTCCCGCGTCAGCCCGAGGAGCCTACGCATGGAGCAGCGCCCCCTTCGGCTTGTACGTGGGCCAGCACCTGCGCACCCACTCGTCCACGTCCGCCAGGCTCACGTAGAGACGCCCGGACGGCTCCCCCGTGTCGCGCCTGGTGCACGGCTTGGCGTACGCGGGCAGCTCCCCGCGCTCGATGCCGCCGCGCACCAGCTCCGGCGCCACGTGCAGGTAGCACCGCGCCGCCGTGCCGTACGGGAGCCAGCCCGGCCCCACCGGGTCCGGCCTCCTCCGCTGCTGTACAATCCCATCTGACATGTGGACCTCCCGAGTCCGTGTCGCCGCCCTCGCGCCTAGGCCACGCGGGGGCGCTTTCCTATGCGAACGTATCCGCCGTGGCCAGCAGGTGCGGGGCGAGCTCGACGGCTCCAGCGCTCTTCGCGTGGAGGAGGCTGTGCGTGTTGACGGTCATCATCCGTGACGCGGACAGGCAGAAGCCCATCTCCGGCCCGTGCTCCGCGTAGAGCGCCCTCGCGAACGCCTGGGCCTCCTCGAACGTGCAGAAGCCGCGCTCGTGCCAGGCGCCGCCATCCGTGGTCCATGTGACCCTCCAGCTCGGTACGGGTGAATCGGTGACCATGTCGTGCTCCTTTCCTTGTTCTCCGACTTGAATTTAATTCAAGTCCCTAGGCAAAAAAATCTCGTCCCGGCGCACGTGGAGGAAGCGGCAGACCTTGTCCAGGTCAGCCACCCTCATGCATCCGGGGTCCCGCTCGTACCGCTGGTACGTGGGATAGGAGACTTCAAGCAGGTTGACCATCGCCCCCTTGGTGACCCCACGCGAGCGCCTTATCTCCGCCAGCGTCTGCTTCATCCTCTCACCTCCTCGTGTCTTGAATCATATTACACCAAATTACAATCCATTCAATACTTACTTTGAATATATTTGAACTGCATTTCAAATAAATTTGAAATGGGGTGTGTCATGGGATTCGCGCGCAACGTCAGGGCGAACCGCGAGCGGCTCGGCCTCTCGCAGGAGGAGCTGGGCAGGAAGGTCGGCCTCACCAACTCGGCGGTGAGCCAGTGGGAGTCCGGGAGGGCAAAGCCCCGCATCGGTGTCATGAAGGACCTTTCGGAGATCTTCGGCATGTCCGTCTCCGAGCTCCTCGGGGAGGACGCACCCGGCCCTGGCCTGCGTGCCCCAGTGGGAAGCTCAGCCATGGTGCCGATGCGCAGGCTTGGGAGGACGCACGCCGGTGAAGCCGTCGAGGAGATACCCGACGACGGCGTGGTGGAGGTCCCAGCTGGCGTGGCTGGGAGGCACCCGCACGCATTCATGCTCGACGTCGACGGAGACTGCATGGACAGGGCGTACCCGCCGGGATGCGTCGTGATGGTCGACCCGGATATGGAGCCATGGAACGGCTGCGCCGTCGTCGCAGAGACGGCGCCCGGGGAGTCGGTCATGCGCCGGTACATGCGTGGCGCGGCGACCCTCATGCTCTCCCCCGACAGCTTCGAGGACCACGAGGACATGGTGTTCTCAGGCGATTCAAGCGCCGAGGTGCGATTGGTTGGCGTGGTGGTTTGGTTCCAAGCCGCCGAGGACGAGACTGTGAGGTGACGCAATGGGGCTGCTCGGGATGATCATGCACCGCGGCAAGGGGAAAGACGGCAAGGGGCTCGGCGAGCGGGACCTGCATACCACGGTCAGGCGCCTCATGGCCGAGCAGGCCGAGCGCGACGAGGAGTGGCGCCGGCGCTCGGAGCTGCTCAAGAGGGACGACCGCCCCTTGTCGGTCGACAGCCTCGAGACTGGGGTTCCCGCGCTGCCGGTGAAGGACGGCCCGCACCTCGCCAAGCGCGTTCTCATTGCCGACGTGGACGCCGGGACCACGTACGTCTCGCGCGTGGACTGGTATGCATGGCCGGACGAGATCGGGAGGTTCGCCGCGCAGCTGGGTGCCCTGGAGGGCGAACTTGACGGCCTTGCTGGCGTCCCAAGGCTGCGCTCAGACATGTCGCACCCGACCAAGCAGCGCGAGGGCGATGAGCCGGCTGGCGGCACGTCGGCATGCCTCGTAGTGAACCCGCCCACGAGGACGGGACGCGCCCCGAAGTACCCGGTGGACATCGTCTTCGGGGCCGACGGCGGCTCTGGATGCACTGACTCCCATGGAAGGGTCTGCTACCTGAAGGACGGACGTCCTGGGAAGGCCGACGTGATGTACTGCGGTAGGTCGGTCTCCTACGAGGTGGCGTGGAGAATGTCCGGTGACAGGCTGCTGCCGTCCTCCGTCTATGCGCACGACCTCGCGACGGGAGCCGGCTCGCAAGTCTGGAGGGCCGAGTAGGGACAGGGAGGCATGACCGTGGGCACGGAGGGCCGGAGCCCGCTCGGGCACAAGGAGGAGGTCCGCCCCGGCGTGTGGCGCGTGGCGGTCTCCTGCGGCCACAGGGCGGACGGGGCGCAGCGCCGCGTGTGGCGCACGGTGCGTGGGACCGCCAGGGACGCGGACGTGGAGATTGCGCGCATCGCCGGCGAGATGGGCGCGGAGCCGTGGCTCGGCGACCGGATGACGCTGGACGAGTACTACTGGGGGCGGTTCTCCCCGGAGCGCCACGCGACCACGACGAGGGCAAACGCGGCGAGCCACGACTCCAACTACCGCACGCACATATCGCCGGACCTCGGCGGCCTTGACGTGGGCTCCATCACCAACACGCGCATAGCGCGCTGGGTGTCCTCCCTGCCGCCCCAGAGCGCGCCGAACTACGTGCGGACGCTCAGGGCCGTCATGGCCCAGGCGAAGTTCGACCACGTGATCTCGGAGAGCCCGATGGAGGGCTACCGCTTCCGCATGCCGCGCGGGCGCTCCACGGCGCCGCTGCCGGTCTGGGGCGTCGCCGAGGTGGCGGAGGCGCTGTCCCGCCCCGCCTTCCGCTCCTCCCAGCTCTTCGCGCTTTGGCTCGTGATGGCGGGCGGCGGCCTCTCGCGCTCGGAGGCCCTGGCACTCGACTGGGAGGGCGTTGCGTGGTCCGAGGCCGCCGGCGGGCACTGGGCGGCCGTGGTGACCATCGCCGGCGCCTGCACCATGCGCGACGGGATGAAGGAGCCCAAGAACGACCGGCGCTACAGGCGCGTGCCCCTCGCGCCGCCGTTCTCGGACGCGCTCCGCGAGGTCGCGGGCTCCGGGCCCATCTGCCAGAGCATGCGGCACGCCACGGACGGGCCGGTGCCCACGGGACACCGCCTCAGCCCCGGCTACGTCCCCAAGCGCTGGAAGGCGCTCTTCGCCCCCGGTGCGCCCCTGGATGGCCTCCCGTTCGTCCCGCTCGGGCGGATGCGCGCCACGTACGCCACGATGGCGCAGGCGGCGGGGCTCGACTCCACGATCATCAACCGCATCCAGGGCCGCTCCCCCGGCTCCCAGGTGCTCGAGGGGCACTACCTCAACCCCGAGCTGGGCACGCTGGCCCGCGCGCAGGACGCCGTGGCGCGCGGCCTTGCTGGGGGATTTGCATCAACTATCTAACCACTACGGACCACTAGCGCGTGTGATTTTATGTGGTACGGTGTGGCGCATGCGATGGGCTGGCACTACGTTTGCGCAGGTAGACTGTGGTGTACCAGGGCCATTCATTGATTTGGGAGCAGAGGGTCGCTGGTTCGAATCCAGTCGCCCCGACCATAGAAACGCAGGTGGGGCGGGGTAAAACCCGTCCCATTTTTATTTCAACTACCGAGAGAAGCGCCGGCTATCTGTCAGGCGACCTGACGCTGCTGTCCGGCTGCGCCTGGGTTATGGAGTTGCGCAGGCGGCCCGTGTCCACGGGGCACTTGGCCTTCGCCTGGCCCTCTGCGGCCGGGCCCACCTGCTCCAGGCCGCGCGAGAGCGCCGGCGCGAGCGCCGAGAGCCACTCCTGCGTATGGTCGCCTACATCCACGTTGTTCGCCATCCCGCATCACCTCGCGGCCATGGTCGCCTGGTGGTCACGCGGCATGAAAAAGGCCCCCGCCGTGGTGGCGGGGGCCTGAGCCATGCCTGGGCTTGGGTTGGGCTACAGCATCGAACAGAGCGTGGCGGCCGTGGCGGAGACCGCCGCCACGTCGAACGGTCGCGCCTCGCACGAGCGGATGGCGCCAAGGATGCAGGCTATTGTCTTGAAGTCGCTCATGCGAACGTGACGTCCTTGCCGGTGAAGTCATGAATGCCATCGATGGCTATGCTGTTGTCCCCCATGTCCATCACTGGAATCGCCGCGTACTTGGTGCCATCAACGATAAGATCACGCCATCCGGCGCTAGGGAGGTCGTGGTCTAGCACCATCAGCGTCTTACCGTTGATTTCGATGCAATCCTGTATTCTCATCGACCCCAGACCTCCTTAGCTTGCCTAGGTAATAGTCGAGCGCCTTCCTTGTTTGCTCGGTCTCCTCTTTGGGGATATTGTACTGCTTCTCCGAATCCAAGAGGTACATCTGAGCATCGCGTTTCCGCAGGTTGCGCATGGTTTCTGCATCAAACTCCGAGTAGTCGCCACGCTGTGACTGTCTGAAGTGAAAGACCTCCTCAAGAACCTCCGATGTCGTTGCGTCGTTCCTCAGGATGATGGTGTCTCCGACTGCGGAGGCTCCCGCGCCCATCTTGTCCAGATGGTCCTCCCACTCCTTGTCTCCTCGTATTACCTTCCCGCCATGCCTCTCGACGTAATTCTTCTGCGAGTTGTACAGGGCATCGTTGACGACCTGCACGTTGCGACGTGGCTTGTCCTGCTTCCTTGTAAGCTCTACTGCTTCCCTAAGCGCCTCCTGCTGCTCGGCACGACTCATCGACGGGAAGTCGCGGCCCGTCTTCCCGTCGGCGCCGAGCCTAGCAACGATGCGCCTTCGCAGCTGCGCCCTGCTCACCCCGGCCCTGCTCGCGGCCTTGCCGACGGCAGGCGTGTCCATGAACTCCTTCAGGCTTCGCCCGCTTGGCTTGGGCCTCTTCGGGTCCCTCCCCGCCTTCCAGTCCTCGTAGCTCGTCTCAAGCTTGCTCGCGTTGCGGTCCTCGAAGGCGTCGTAGCCTGGCACGGAGGCCACCAGGGTGCAGCGGCAGTTCCACACCTCGGAGGCCGGACCCGTGGGGTCGCCGGGGTAGCGCAGGCCGTTCGAGAACCGGCCGTCATCGCCCACAAGGAGGCACAGATTGCCTCTTACCCGAAACATCACACGTGTTGTTTCTTATTTGATTTTGTCAGCAGACTAACAGGGATTTTCTCGCAACAGATAAGAATAGAAACAACACGTGTGAGGTTTAGGCGAGGCCGCAGCAACACAAAAGGCGCATTCGATAAGAAAAAAAGGGGCCGGGCGACAATTCGCCTGGCCCCTCTCGCCTAACGCCGCAACGGCTCACTCCCCCTATGAGAGAAGCGCGGTGAGGTCCTCCTCGGGCGTCGAGATGGGAGAAATGCCAAACTCGCGCACCAGAATGTCAAGGACGTTGGGGCTCACGAAAGCAGGAAGCGTAGGCCCAAGCTTGATGTCCTTGATGCCCAGGTAGAGAAGGGCAAGCAGGTCTGCAACAGCCTTCTGCTCGTACCAGGAAAGCACAATCGAGAGCGGCAGGTCGTTCACACCGCAGTCAAAGGCGTCCGCAAGAGCCAGGGCAATCTCGACGGCGCTGTAGGCGTCATTGCACTGGCCGATGTCGAGAAGCCTGGGGATACCGTCAATGTCGCCCAGGTCAAGGTCGTTGAAGCGGTACTTGCCGCACGCAAGGGTGAGGATGACCGTGTCCTTGGGAGCCTGCTTGACGAGCTCGGTGTAGTAGTTACGGCCAGGCTTGGCGCCGTCGCAGCCGCCAACGAGGAAGAAGTGCTTGATCTTGCCAGCCTTGACGGCGTCGACAACCTTGTCGGCAACCGAGAGCACCGCCGCGCGAGCAAAGCCAGTCACGACCTTGGTGCCGCCGTTAATGCCCGTAAGCTGCACGTCCTCGTCGTAGCCACCAAGCTCCTTGGCCTTCTCGATGACCGGGGTGAAGTCCTTCGAGCCATCGGCAGCCGCGGGGATGTGCACGAGCTCAGGATAGGAGACAACCTCAGTCGTGAAGACGCGATCTGCGTAGCTGGGGCGAGGAGGCATGAGGCAGTTCGTGGTGAACACAAAGGCAGCGGGGACGTTGGCGAACTCCTTCTGCTGATTCTGCCATGCGGTGCCAAAGTTGCCCTTGAGCTGCGGATAGCGCTTGAGCTCGGGATAGGCGTTGGCGGGCAGCATCTCGCCGTGCGTATAGACGTTGACGCCTGTGCCCTCGGTCTGCTCGAGGAGCAGCTTGAGGTCGTGGAGGTCATGGCCGGAAATGACGATGAAGGGGCCCTTCTCGATCTTGAGCGAGACCTCGGTGGGCTCGGGCATGCCGTAGGCGCCAGTGTTGGCTGCGTCGAGCAGGCCCATCACGTCGTGGCTGAGCTTGCCCACCTGCATTGAGACAGCGAGAAGCTTGTTGAGGTCGCTCTCGGCGGCGAGGGTGGCAAGGCAATCGACAAAGGCCTGCTGGGCCTCGTCACTCACGGAGCCGAGCATGCGGGCGTGGTACGCGTAGGCAGCCGCTCCACGAAGCCCAAAGAGAATGAGCGACTTCAGCGAGCGCACATCCTCGTTGTCAGACCAAACGTGGCCGAGGAGCAGGTCCTGGGCAGCCTCGATTCCAGCGGCGGCAGCGATGCGCTCCTTCTCGGCACGTACGTCTGCCGTGATGGCGTCGACGGTTTCCTTGGAGAAGTTGACGTTGGTGATGCAGGTAAAGAGCCCGCTCACGATGAGCTTGTCGGCAAGCTCGCTGCGAGTGCCGGCCTGCTTGCAGGTGCAGGCGAGGCCCACGAGCGCACCCGTGAGCTCATCCTGTGCAAGCGCAACGTCGAACGGCTTGCCGCAGACGCCGGCGCGCCCGGTGCATGCCGTGCACTTTGCGGTTTGCTCGCACTGGAAGCAGAACATCTTCTCGTCCATCAATTCCCTCTCTCTTTGGGTGGTTCGTTGTGTACTAGTCTGCTCGCGTCCGGAGATGTGCTAAGTTGTGTTCACAACATTCCTCGATTTTTTTGGCGGTGCGACATGCGTGGTGTAGATGCCGAGTTCCTGTCCAAGACCCCCCTCTTTAGGGGCGTGACGCCTCAGGAGGTTAACGAGATGCTGGGGTGCCTTGCGGCACGGCCCCAGACGTACGAGAAGGGCGATTTGGTCTGGGTGGAGGGAAGCCCCGTCAAAAGCGTGGGCATCGTCCTTGAGGGCGGCGTGCGCGTGGAGGGCGCGGACGTCTGGGGCAACGCCAGCGTGATGGGGAGCTTCTCGGCTGGCGAGCTTTTTGGAGAAGCGTTTGCCGCCCTCCAGGACGAGCCACTGCTCACCAATGTGGTTGCCACAAAGACTCCCACGCGGGTGCTCTTCGTCGACGTGACCCACATCATGCACAGCTGTCCTAGGGCCTGCGCCTACCACGCACGGGTTGCCGAGAACCTCCTGGCATCCGTTGCGCGCAAGAACGTGCGCCTTACCCGAAGGATTCGCGACGCTGCCCCAAAGTCAATCAAGGGCAAACTGCTCGCGTACCTCTCAACACAATCGAAGCTTGCGGGGTCGAGCGAGTTTGACATTCCGTTCACGCGCCAGCAGCTTGCTGACTATCTGGGAGTTGACAGGTGCGCGCTCTGCACTGTGATCGGCGAGCTTGAGCGAGAAGGTAAGCTCACGGCAAGCCGCCGTCACTTCTCGCTTCCCGTGGTGGCAGCCAGGCGATAGCGGGGCCCTCTCCCCTATCCGCGCAGCGCCGATGCGACCTCGCTACGAAGGCGCGGCAGCACGTCCGTCTCGAACCAGGGGTTCCGGCTCATCCAGAGCTGATTTCTGGGAGAAGGATGCGCAAGCGGGAAGAAGCGCGGCAGATAGTCGGCATAGTTGCGGACTACATCGGTGAGCTTTGCTGACGAGGAGAGCTCGAGGTAGCGCCGGGTGGCGTAGGAGCCCACCAGCACGGTGAGCCGCACCTGGGGCATCATGCCGAGAAGCACGGGGTGCCACTTCTCCGCAAACCCACGACGAGGCGGAAGATCGCCGGACTTGCCCTTGCCGGGGTAGTAGAAGTCCATGGGGAGAAGGGCGACGGCGGAGGGGTCGTAGAACGTGGCGCGGTCGATGCCAAGCCAGTCGCGCAGACGGTCGCCGCTCTTGTCGTTCCAGGGGATGCGCGTCTCCTGCGCAACCCTGCCGGGAGCCTGGCCGATAATCACCAACCGAGAAGTTGCAGACGCCGTGTAGAGGGGGTCAATCCCCTGCCGCGTGAACTCCCCGTTCTGCTCGTCTGCGCGAATTGCCTGGAAGACGCTATCGAAGTCTGCTTGAGTACCTGTCATGGAAGGGCCTCCTGCCTCAATGTTGCTGGCTCCACTGTGGCACGCGCGGCAAGACGTGTGTGTTGCAATTGCAACGAATAGAGAAGTGCTGTAGGCGGTGCAGGCCTTTTGACCCCGCTTCCCACCATCACCCATCTTGTTGTATACTTCCCCATGCTCTGCGGCGGTAGTTCAATTGGTAGAGCGTCAGCCTTCCAAGCTGATTGTTGCGGGTTCGAGTCCCGTCCGCCGCTCCATGTAATTGCAGCCCAGGGCCTCCGTGGCCTTGGGCTTTTTTCATTTTTCTCGCATTCAACGTGGACATCCATCACGGTCGGGACCCCACCAATCCTGACCGCATCTCATACCGTACAATGATGCTGCAACGCGATTTGGGAGGTATTGGATGGGCACGTCTCCGCTCGGCCGCACGCTTGTCATTGCAAACCCCGCCGCCAACCGGGGCGAGGGTGCAGAGGGCGCCGCATTTGTGCAGCGGTTCCTTGACTCCTATCGTGGCGCAACCACGTCGCACAAGGTCATTCTTACCAAGGCGGCGGGCGACGCGCAGAACCTCGCTCGCGAGGCCCGGGACTTCGACTCCGTCATTGCCCTTGGTGGCGATGGCGTTATCCACGAGGTAGTGAACGGCCTCATGGATCGCGACGAGAACGACCAGCCTCAGCTGGGCATCGTTCCCATGGGGTCCGGCAACGACTACGCGCGGACCCTGGGGATGGCAATCAACGATCCATCTCGTGCCTTGGCTCAGCTTGTCCGTGGCCACGTCACGCCGCTAGAGGTTGGCCGCGTAAATGGCGTGCACTTCATGGAGACGCTCTCGTTTGGCATGGACGCGGCAATCGCGCTCGACACTGTGAGGCGCCGCCAAGAAGAAACGACATCCCAACACGGCGAGGGGCTCTTCATTACGTCTGGCATCCGCATCTTCTCCGAGGGCTCCAATGGCTGGCCCTGCAGAGCGCGCTTTGACAAGAGGCCCGAGGTAACGCTACCAACCGTGATCTTTGCGGTGCAGGTTGGTCCCACCTATGGCGGCGGCTTTGCCATTTGCCCCGACGCCGACCCATCCGACGGCCTTCTCGACGTGTGCTACAACGTCAAGATTCCTAGCCGCCCATGGCTGCTCTCGCTTCTCGGCCTTGCGAGGTTTGGCCGTCACACGGGCTCAAGCTGCGTGAACCTGCTTAAGTTCACCCATGCAACCATGGACTTCGAGACGCAGCCTCCCTGCCAGGTCGACGGCGAGGAGCTCTGCGGAACGCACTTCGAGGTAGACGTGATACCCAAGGCGCTCCGCGTCATCGTGCCGTAGCGCTTTTCCACCACCGGCAATGAGAAAAAGGGAAACTCCCCTTGTCTCACAAAAGGGCCCCGACGGTAGCGTCGGGGCCCTTAGTCTCAAGCTCTAAAGCAGAGAAGTTGCACTCCCCTACTTGGCGGCAGCCTGAAGCATGGCCTTGACCTCGGTTGCGGTCTTGAGAGCCATGACCTTCTCAGCCAGGGCGTCGGCCTCCTCCTTGGTCCAGAGGGAGAGAATCCTCCTCGTGCGCAGGATGGAGGGAGCGGAGACGGAGTACTCGTCCAGGCCAAAGGACATGAGGATGGGGATGAGCAGCGGGTCTGCCGCGGCCTCGCCGCACATGCCGACCATGATGCCAGCCTTGTTGCCCTCGCCGATGATGCGCTTAAGAGAGCGCAGAACCGCCGGCTGGTACACCTGGTAGAGGTAGCTCACGCGATCGTTGCCGCGGTCGGCGCACATGGTGTAGCCGATAAGGTCGTTGGTGCCAATGGAGAAGAAGTCGCACTCGGCGGCGAGGTCGTCGGCGATGAGCGAGGCGGCAGGCGTCTCGATCATGGTGCCAACCTCGATGTCCTTGTTGTAAGCAACACCGCGCTCGTCAAGGTCGTGCTTGCACTCCTCGATGAGGGCCTTGGCCTGGCGCACCTCGTCGATGGTGGTGACGAGCGGCAGCATAATCTTGATGTCACCAAAGGCGGAGGCGCGGAGCAGCGCCGTGAGCTGGACCTTGTACTGGTCCGGGTTATTCAGGCAGTAGCGCACGGCGCGGAAGCCCATGAAGGGGTTCTCCTCCTTCTGCAGGTGCAGATAGGGGATCTCCTTGTCGCCGCCCACATCCAGCGTACGGATGATGACCGGCTTGTCCTTCATGCGAAGGGCGACCTTCTGGTACGCGGCAAACTGCTCGTCCTCGCTGGGGAGCTCCTTGGCGTCCATGAACAGGAACTCAGAGCGAAAGAGGCCCACGCCCTCGGCGTCGTGCTCGAGTGCGGCGTTGGCGTCATCGGGGTTACCAATGTTGGCAACCAGCAGCTTCTTATCGCCGTCACCGGTCACGGTCTCCTTGCCGCGGTACGCCTCGAGGGCGGCCTTCTCCTCGGCGAACGCCTTGGCCTTGGCACGGTAGTGCTCGAGGTCGTGGTCGGAAGGCTGAGAAATGACCTTGCCGTTGGTGCCGTCAACCACAACCATGTCACCGGTCTTGATGTTGACCGTAGCATCCGCAACGGAGAGAACCGCAGGAATTTCCAGCGCGCGGGCAATGATTGCGGAGTGGGACGTGCGGCCACCGGTCTCGGTAACGATGCCCGCGACGTTCTCCTTGTCGATGTCGGCAGTCATGGACGGCGTGAGCTCGTGCACCACGACGATGGAATTTTCGGGCAACGTGGAGAGGTCAACGACCTCCTTGCCCAGCAGGTCCGCGAGAAGGCCGGTCTTGACGTCCGCGACGTCGGCGGCGCGCTCGCGGAAGAGCTCGTCGTCCATGTTGGCGTACATGGTGTAGAAGGTGCCGTAGGCCTCGCTCACAGCCTGCTCGGCGCACATGCCAGAGTCGATGGAGCCCGTGACCATCTCGCGGATGCCCTCGTCCTCGGCAAACTCGATGTGGGCGCCCATGATAGCGGCGGCATCCTCGCCCACCGTCTGCTTCATGCGCTCAATCTGCGCATTGGTCTGCTCGACGAATTTCTCGACGGCAGCGGCGTAGCGGGCCTTCTCGGCCTCCGGATCCTCCGGCGCATGCGGCGTGAACGAGAGGTCAGGCTCGACGGCTACACGGGCCACGCCAATGCCGATGCCATCAGATGCGTTTACTCCCTCATACATTGCAATCCCCCTCATAACCGGCCGCTGTGCGGCCACCTCCCAGAATGCCAAGTGCCCCGGGTGGGGCGCTAAAGAGCCGAACACAGTCTAGCGCGCTATTCACCCTCTGGAGACTGCTTCTCCTCATCGTTTCCCTCGGCGGCAAGAGCCTGAGCCTCAGCGCGTGCCTTTTCGTTTTTGATATCGTCCGCGATGCTCGCCGGCATCTCGCGACCCATCTTCTTGTAGAGGGCCGTGACCACGCGGTCGATGGTCGAGCGCTTGGCGATGCCCTTGCTGGCAGCGGTTGCCGTGCCACAGGCAGAGGCGTAGATGAGGGCGTTCTCGTAGTCCAAGCCACGCGTGACCTTTGCGAGGAAGCCCGCGACCATGGAGTCACCGGCGCCGGTTGCGTTCACGAGGCGCACGCGAGCCGTGGGCACAATGTGCTCAGTACCATACTCGTCGAGCAGGAGCGAGCCGTTGCCACCGCAGGAGACAATGACGTTGCGGGCGCCACCCTCCTGGAGCTTTTGCGCATAGGGCAGGCAGTCCTCGGGCGTCTCGGGCATGGGGTCCGCCTTGAAGATGCGGCCGACCTCGTGGTTGTTGGGCTTAATGAGGAAGGGATGAGCCTTGATGGACTCCATGAGGAGCTGGCCGGGCGCATCGACCACAAACTGGATGCCACGACCGGCGAGACGGGCCATGATCTGGTTGTACATGTCCTCGGGCAGGGAATTGGGAATGGAGCCCGTAAGGACGAGGGTGTCACCGGACTGCAGGACGTCCATGCGGTCGAGAAGCTCGTCGACCTTCTTCTGCGGAATCTTGGGGCCCATGCCGTTGACCATGGTCATGACGATGCCGTTGAGCTTGACGTTGATGCGCGTGTAGCCACGATCCAGCTTCACGAAGTTGCTGGCAATGCCCGCATCCTGGAGCTCGTTGATGAGGTACTCGCCAGTGAAGCCCGCGACAATGCCCATTGCCACATTGACTACGTCAAGCTCGTTGAGAAGCGTGGAGATGTTAATGCCGTTGCCACCGCAGTAGAGCTCCTCACTCGAAGAACGGTTGGTGTAGCCCATATCCAGCGTGAGGGGGTGCATCACGTAGTCGAGCGCGGGGTTCAGGGTCATGGTGTAAATCAACGCAAGCTCCTTCCAGCGGGTTACCTCGGCAAGGTACAGTATGCCGCAATTGGGCAACGAGGGAGGTGGAATCGTTCTCACCCCGCAAACCCCACGCAGCGCCTGCGCCGGCGTAATTTAACACCAAGTGTACCGTATCGAAACCTCACACCCACCTACAAAACGCGGTCATGACCAACGGCTTTCAAAAGTGTGTGAGCAAGAGCCAATCGAAAGCGAGAAGAAGCTGGCCGGACGATCTTACTCCACGAAAAAAGCCCAGGGCGACATATGCCCTGGGCTGCGGATTCGTGGTGGGTCGTGAGGGGGTCGAACCCTCGACCTTGGGATTAAGAGTCCCCTGCTCTACCAACTGAGCTAACGACCCATATTCAGCTTTCAGATGGGGTGGGTGAAGGGGTTCGAACCCTCGACCTACGGAGCCACGGTCCGTCGCTCTTCCAACTGAGCTACACCCACCATTTGGCCCACCTCGTGAAGCGCTCGTTTATTATGACAAAGAATCAGACGGATGCAAGCACTTTCTTGAAGAACTTTTTCGAGAATCACATTCGAATGGCACCAATTTCGCAAAACACCAGGTCACACGCCCACTGCCTCAACACAGGACCTTCAAAAAGAGATTCCGGACCTACTTCTAGTCCTCCGCCGTGGCCAGGAACTCCCGCACGCGGGCGTCCGTGGGGTTGTCCATGACCTCCTCGGCAGGCCCCTCCTCAACAATCCGCCCGTCGAGGAGAAACGCCACGCGGTCCGAGACGTCACGAGCAAAGCCCATCTCGTGGGTCACGATGCCTATAGCCATGCCGTCGGCGGCAAGCTCACGGATGATGCGGCGCATGTCTGCCGTGAGCCTGGGGTCAAGCGCCGAGGTTGCCTCGTCGAAATAGAGCACCTTGGGGTGCATGGCAAGCGCTCGCGCAATCGCCACACGCTGCTGCTGGCCTCCTGAGAGCTGGTTGGGTACCTTCTCGGCATGCTCCGCAAGGCCCAAGCGCTCAAGGATCTGCTTGGCCTCTGCCTTGACCTTGTCGGGGTCTCTCCCCTGCACCGCTATGGGGGCGTCGCAGACGTTGCGCATAACGGTGAAGTGCGGAAAGAGGTTGTAGTTCTGGAACACGATGCCAAACTGCATGCGGGCCTTGGCGCTTGCCTCCTTGGAGTAGCTTGCCCGGCCGTTCTCGTCCTGCTCGGTCACGCGGAGGCTGCCGTAGTAGAGCTCGCCAGCGTCAAAGGTGTCGAGTAGCGTGAGGCACCGCAAGAGGGTCGACTTGCCGGCGCCGGAGGGGCCAATGACAGAGACGACCTCGCCACGCGCGATAGAGAGCGAGACGTCGTGGAGCACCTCTCGACCCGAGAAGGACTTGCGTGCGCCCTTCACATAGACGGCAGGCAGGCCCAGAATCTGCGAGACGGAGGCGTCGGGCACGGGAATCTGGTGACGAGACGCGCGGGCGTCGTGCTTCTCGGCGTTAGTCATGGTAGTAGTCCAGCTTCTTCTCGATGCGCCTCATGATGTACTCGATGATGAGGCAGGTAACCCAGTAGATAAGCGCGGCCACGGCGAAGGCAGCCATAGTGCGCTGGCTCGTGACAATGGCGCGCGCCTGCGTGAACATCTCGAGAACGCCCAGCGAGAAGGCCAGCGAGGTGTCCTTGACGAGCGTGACTACCTCGTTGCCCATGGCGGGGAGCACGCGCTTGATCACCTGCGGAAGCACGATGCGCTGGAAGGTCTGGCGGCTGGAGTAGCCAAGGACCTCGGCGGCCTCATACTGGCCACGCGGGATGGACTGGATGCCCGAGCGGTAAATCTCGGCGAAGTACGCCGCGTAGTTGATCACAAACGAGATGAGCACCGCAATCATGGGGAAGTCCGCACCGGTCTTGAGGCCAAACACGTAGTACGGCATGAAGGAGACGGCGAACATCTGAAGCATCAGGGGCGTGCCGCGCAGCAACGAAATGAAGAGCTGCATGAGCAGTGAGAGCGGCTTGAACTTGGAGAGCCGTCCCAGCGCCACCAGCATGCCCAGGGGGATAGACCCCACGAGCGTCACCGCAAAAATGATCATCGATATGCGATACCCCGAGAGGAGCATCCCCATCATCGTTCCAAAGTCCACCTTACCAGCTCCCTTGTCGCACCGTTGCGTGCGCTGTTGTTGTCGTGATTGCGCAGTTGCGCCTACGCCTTGGGCAGGCACCAGAGGTCGTAGGAGACGCCCTGGTCAGCGTACTTCTCGCAGAGCTCCTTGACAGTGCCCTCGGAGTCGAGCGCCTGGAGGTCAGCCTCGACAGTCTTGGCGAGCTGGGCGCCGTCGTCCGTCTTGGCAAAGCCAACGCCAAAGTGCTCGGAGTTGAGGTTCTCGTCGAGGATGCGGAACTCAGAGGTCTTGTCGCCAATGTTGAAGATGGCCACGGGATAGTCGATGGCGATGGCGTCCACCTGGCCGCTCTCGAGCATCATGAAGGCAGTGTTGTAGTTGTCGATGGTCTGGAGGTTGCCAAAGCTCTTGCCAAGCTCCTCCTGCGAGCCACCCTCCGAGAGTACGTCAAGCGCCGCGGAGTCCGCCTGGGTGATGACGTTCTTGCCAGCAAGGTCCGAGAGCTGCTGCACGTCGGAGGAAGCGGGCACAACGACAACCTGACGGTTCTCCATGTAGGGGTCGGTGAAGGCGTAGCCGTCTTCGCGGCCCTCGATGGTGAAGCCGTTCCAGATGCAGGTGATCTGGCCGGAGTTGAGCAGCGTGTCCTTGGCGTCCCAGGAGATGGGCGTGGGCACGAGCTTCCAGCCCTCGCGGTCGCAGACGGCCTGGGCGAGGTCGATGTCGAAGCCGGTGTAGGAACCGTCGTCACCCACGTAGCCGTAGGGCGGGAAGTCCTGGTCAAAGCCCAGAACAAAGTTGCCATCAAAAGAGGACGTGGAGGCCGAGGAGGAGCCGGCCGAGCTGGAGGTGGCTCCGGAGTTGCCGGCGGTTGCGGAAGAGCCGCAGGCGGCAAGGCCAAGGGCACCCGTGATTCCCAGAGCGGCGGTGATGAACTGGCGGCGGTTGAGCGTGGCGTTGGACATGGTTACTCCCATCTGCGGTGTGTGACGCGAGAAGTGACGTTTGACGCTTTAGTACGATGGAGTACAGGTGTACAGAATAGCCACGACATGGCCCACGTTCAACACTTTCAGCTGCCGTGCATTCTTTGCTTAACAATCGAGTGCGCGACCGCTGACGCTATTGAGAAAAACCGGACAGAATTTCTGACCACCGCTCAAGAAATGTCGATATTCTTCTCTATTGCGCATGAGGAGGTCGCCACGCGCCGGGCGAGGCAGACAGACTTCCGGTTGGCAGCAGTTTTGGTAAGACTCTTTATATGCCATCAGCGCGATAGCGATTCTCTGACCTGCGGTTTATCAGACTTCGAATCTGTTTGTACTTGGGGTACCCCCGAAATGCAGTTGCCCAACCGTCGATTCCTGCCAGGGCGGGTCTGGCGAGCGTCCAGCCGCCGCCAAATAAGATCGACCAGAATCGCGCGCTGGCGCTGTCGGGCAGTTTCCGGACGGAATTTCCCCCGAGCAAACCCCGAAGCGTCAGGTTTTATCCCGACAGCGACGATGGGGTTGAACGCAAGGGGACAGCGCTTCGATGACATCTGACCCACCGAGAAAAGAGGCTATGGTAGAGGCCAAACGAGGCAGTCGGACCAGGAGGAACGCATGAATAGCACGGCCCAGGGACTAGGCGAGAATGGCGCATGCCTTGACGAGGTTCGCAGGGCACTCGAACCAGAGCCCTCGCTTCTTGAGCGTGTGACCGGGGACGAGCAGGTCTGGCAAGGCAAGATCTTCTCCGTGGACCACCTCGAGGTAGAACTCGCGGACGGCTCGCATGCGTGGCGCGAGGTCGTGCACCACCACGGCGGCGCGGGAGTCGTTGCCATACAAGGCGGCAAGGTGTGCCTGGTGCGTCAGTACCGGGTGGTCCTCGGCCGCGTGACGCTCGAGATCCCGGCGGGAAAGCTCGAGGAAGGCGAGCGGGGCGAAAGCTGCGCGGCGCGAGAGCTTGCCGAGGAGACCGGCCTTCGTGCCGAGAAGCTCATACACCTGGCAACGGTGCTGGGGTCTCCCGGCTTCACGGATGAGCACACCGAGGTGTTTCTCGCCCAGGGACTCTCACAGGACACGGCCCACCCTGACGAGGGCGAGGTCGTATGCACGGTTTGGATCCCGTTGGACGAGGTCATGCACGCAATCTCTGCCGGACTCATCCAAGACGGGAAGACCGTCGCGGGGGTTCTTGCCGCGCGAGCGCTTCTCGGCGATGAGCCAGCGGGCGACTTGCGCTAGAATGTCAGAGCCGCACAGGCAACGCTCCCTTAACTCAGCTGGATAGAGTAGCGGACTTCTAATCCGAATGTCGAGGGTTCGAATCCCCCAGGGAGCACCAGAAAAGACAAGCCCAGAGCACGAAAAGTGCCCTGGGCTATTTCTTTGAAGCGCCGTGACGGCCCCACCGCAGGAGTGCCGAGAAGCTCTCCCCTACTTCACGCCAGCCAAGTCGCCGCGGTTGAACGCCTCCTCGTAGAGGTGCTTGAAGACCACGCTGCCATGTAGGCCGTCGTGCTCGAACTCGTTGGTCACCCAAGCGTGGCTCGCGCCCACGCGAGAAAGCGTGTCCAGCTGAAGGCCCGAGTCCACGTAGGCATCGTCGTAGTAGACGGCCGCCTGGAGCGGAACCTCGTTTCTCGCCAGCTGGTCCTGGTCGTAGAGGTGGCCAAACTCGGTGTCGGCCATGAGGACGTCCATCGCGGGGGCAAACGGCTTGAGCGACGGATCCTCCTTGAACATCCAGGGGAACATCGCCTCGGCAAAGAGCATGAGGGGACGCGCGCCCTCGGAGAACTCCGACCTGCCCGCTGCCTCGCGCGCGGCCGCCCACCCAATGGGCTCATCAAGCGTGCCGTCCGCGTAGATGAACTCCTGAAGCGTCCAATAGAGCGGGCTTGCGTACGAGGAGGTCATCGACTGCACCTGATCGAGGAAGCCGCCAAAGAGGCGCACGTGGGAGGCGTCTCCACCCGCCGCGGCAAGGGCATCGTCACAAGAGCCGTCGCCATCGGCAAAGGCAACGTCAAAGAGGGCGTGCAGGCGCTCCGGCGCGGGCTTCATGCCAAGACCGCCACCCACCAGCTGCAGACGCCTTACCGAGAAGGGCGAGCCATCAGGCAGGAGCACGTCACCTGCGGCGAGACGGTCTGCCACAAGGGAGACGCGCGTCTCGTCCTCGGGGTAGCGCTCGTAGTAGGCCCGAGTCTTGGCGGCCATGCGCGGAAACGTGTGCGCGTAGACCTCGGCGGCACTTGCCGGCACATGGGGGATACCACCGCAGGTGAAGCTCGCGGCAACTCCCCCCGGGAAGGCGGAGAGATTTGCCAGGGTGAGAAATCCACCGTAGCTTTGGCCCAGCGTCACCCACTTGCGACCGCCAAACTCCGTAAGCCGCAAGTACTCGAAATCCCTGATGATTGAGTCCGCAAGGAATCGCTTGAGGTATTCCGCCTGGCGACGCGCCGGGTCCGCGCCCTGCGCGGCAGCCTCGGCCCCCACGGCGGCAATGCGCGCACCGTCAACGCGAGAGGAGCGACCGCAGCCGCGCTGGTCGGGCAAGACCACGCGAAAGTGGCGCAGCGCCTCCTCGATCCACCCGTCGCTCTGGGGCGAGAGCGGACGCGGGCACGCGCCGCCGGGGCCACCCTGGAAAAACACAATAAGTGGCAGGTCACGGCCAACGTTCTCTGGCGAGCAGAGCACGCGGTAGAAGAGCTTGATGCTCTTGCCGACAAAGGCAGAGTCTGGCCTCTCGGCGGCACCCTCCATGGCGAGGGCGGAAGGCTCATCCTGCTCCGCGCCGGCAAGGGCTGCGGGGCTGGTGCCCCGCCAGTCTAGCGGCACGTCGATGGAGTGGTCCTCGGCGTAGATACCGGGAAGGTAGCAGCTGGAAAGCAGTGGCATGGCACTCCCCCGCCCTAGAGCAGGTACTCTGCGATCTGGACGGCGTTGGTGGCGGCACCCTTGCGGATCTGGTCGCCGCAGCACCAGAACGTGAGCGAGTTGACACCATCCGGGGCCGAGAGGTCGCGGCGAATGCGGCCCACGTATACGAGGTCCTGGTCAGAGGTGTCAAGCGGCATGGGGTAGCGCAGGTTGGCCGGGTCGTCCACAACCCTGACGCCGGGCGCAGCGGCAAGCGCCTCGCGCGCCTCGTCGGGCGAGATGGGACGGTCGAACTCGGCCGTGATGGACTCGGAGTGAGAGCGCATGACGGGGACGCGTACGCAGGTGCAGTTCACGCGGACCTCGGGAAGGTGCATGATCTTGCGACCCTCGTTCTGCATCTTCCACTCCTCCGAGGTGTAGCCCTCGTCCTTGAAGGAGCCAATCTGCGGAATGAGGTTGGCGGCCAGCTGGTAGGCAAACGGGCTGGTGTCGCCCATCTCGCCGCCGTTGGCAACGACCCTCATCTCTCGCTGGAGCTCGGTGAGTCCGGGCATGCCTGCGCCAGAGGCAGCCTGGTAGGTCGAGACAATCAGGCGGCGCAGGCCGGCGAGCTTGTGGAGCGGCCAGGTGGGAACGAGCCCGATGATCGTGGCGCAATTGGGGTTCGCGATGATGTTGCGCGGGTGGTTGGCGATGTCTGCCGCGTTGATCTCGGGGATGACCAGCGGCACGTCGGGCTCCAGGCGGAAGGCGTGAGAGTTGTCCACGCACACGGCGCCGCGCTTTGCCGCCTCGGGGAGCAGCGCCTTTGCGGTTGCGTCGCCGGCAGCGCCCAGGACGATGTCTGCGCCCTCGAAGGCCTCCGGCGTGGCCTCGACCACGGGTACGTTCTCGCCGTTAAAGGAGACGGTCTTGCCAACGGAGCGGGCGCTCGCCAGCGGCACGAGCTTGCCCACGGGGAAGTTCCTCTCCTCGAGGCACTGAATCATCTGCGTACCAACGACGCCCGTGGCGCCGAGAATGGCGACGGTCTTGCCTGCCATGGTATTGGTTTCCTCTCTCTATGCCCGTGCGGGCGGGTGTTAGGGAAGCTAGGCCTTCTCGGCCGAGACCATCTCGTTGCGAACAAAGCGCTCGTAGATGACCTTGATTGCGCAATCGAAGTCGGTGTTGTCAACACCCACGATGATGGAGATCTCCTCCGAGCTCTGGGTAATCATGCGAATGTTGATGCCAGCGTCACCCAGTGCGCCAAAGATCTTGCCCGAGGTGCCGGAGCGCCTGGACATGTTGCGACCAACGACGGATATGAGGGCCAGCTTGTCCACCATCACGATGTCGTCGGGCTTAATCTCGCGACGGATGTCGTTGACGATCGAGTAGATCTTGTCCTTGACATCGGCCGCGGCCACCACGACGCCAAATGAGTCGACGCCCGTGGGGATGTGCTCGATGGAGACGCCATAGCGCTCGAAGATCGAGAGCGCACGAGAGATGACGCCAACCTCGTTGGACATGTGGGCCTTCTTGACGTGCACGGCCATGAAGTCCTTGCGACCGGCAATGCCCGTGATGAGGTGCTCGTCTGCGCCGGCCTCGGCGGTCTCGCGGATTGTGGTGCCCGCGTCCTGGGGCCGGTTGGTGTTCATGATCTTGATGGGGATGTTGACCTCGCGCACCGGGAAGATGGCCTCCTCCTGGAGCACCGAGGCACCCATGTAGGAGAGCTCGCGCATCTCATCAAAGGTGATGCGGCGGATGGAACGGGGGTTCTCGACGATCCTGGGGTCAGCAGAGAGGAAGCCCGAGACGTCCGTCCAGTTCTCGTAGACGTCGGCGTCAAGGCAGCGCGCCGCGATGGCGCCCGTGATGTCGCCGCCGCCGCGCTGGAAAAGCTTGATGGCTCCGTCGACGGTGGCTCCGTAGAAGCCGGGGAGCACAAAGGCGCCATTCCTGTGCGCAAAGTCCTTAAGACGCGCGGCGGTGCGCTCCATGTCCACGTTCCCGTCGTGGTGGAACACGATCACGTCAGCAGCGTCCACAAAGGGAAGGCCAAGGTACTCGGCCATGATGTTGGCGGTGAACCACTCGCCTCGCGAGACCACGTACTCGGGCGAGTGCTTCTTGATGTTGGCGGCGAAGGTCTCGAACTTCTCGGCCACGGGCCACTTGACGCCCAGCTCGTCCGCAATGTCGACAAAGCGCTGCTCAATGTCGGCGAGAAGCGAGGTGCAGTCCACGTGGTACTCGATGTGCGCGTTCACCAGAAGGAGGAGGTCCGTGATTTTGTTGTCCCCCGAGAAGCGCTTGCCCACGGCAGAGACCACCACAAAGCGGCGGTCGGGGTCTGCCTCGACGATGGACTTGACCTTGCGGAACTGGTCAGCGGTAGCGACGCTGGAGCCCCCGAACTTGCAGATCTTGATCATGTGATCCTCTCCTAGCTGTTCGCGGACACGGCCGCCATGAATGTGGTTGGGTCAGACTTCAGGGCATCGTCGAGAAGGGCGCGCGCCTGAGTTGCGGTGAGGTCGTCCACGATGACGGCACCGGGCTCGTAGAACGTGGCGCCAGGGATGGTGGCCTCGGTGCGGAAGACGTAGGGCCCATGGAGCATAGCGGGGTCGTACGTGAGGCCGCGCGAGAAGTCATAGGTGGGGCGCCTGCCTGCCACGCAGTCGAGAATGTCCTGGACGATGGCATTGCCCGTAGGAAGGCTTCCCGCGCCCTGGCCGTAGAACTTGAGCTCGCCAATGGAGGGCGCGTCGAGCGTCACGAGGTTGAAGTTGGTGGGCACGTTGGCCTCGAGCGTCGAGGTGCTCACGGCCACCGGCTCGACCGAGACGGCGTAGCGACCGTCCGCCTGGACGCCGCGGCCAATAAGCTTGACCGTGAGTCCGCGGCTACCAAAGAGGCTGAGGTCGTACTTGGTGAGGTTCCTGATGCCCAAGACGGGAAGATCCTGCGTGCAGGCGACATCAAACGCCACGGATGCCGAGATGATGGTCTTGTTGCGCACGTCGATGCCATCGATGTCGGCGGTGGGGTCCCTCTCGGCAAAGCCCAGCTCCTGGGCCTTGCTCAGGACCTCGGCAAAGTCCGCGCCGTCCTTGAGCATGGAGTAGACAATGTAGTTGGTGGTCCCGTTCATGATGCCCGAGAAGGACTGGACGTCCTCGATGCGGCGCACCTTCTCAATGCTCGCGATCCAGGGGATGCCGCCGCCCACCGACGCCTCGATGAGAAGGCCAACACCTGCCTTTGAGGCGGCCTCGGCGAACTCGGCGAAGTGGGCCGCAACAACGGCCTTGTTCGACGTCACCACGTGCTTTCCGGCATTGAGTGCCTGCAGGATGAAGGTGTGGGCGGGCTCGATGCCGCCCATGCACTCTACCACGAGCTCGATGGCAGGGTCATCGACAATGTCCTGATAGTTGGGGGTCATGCGCGGGTCGGTGAGACGGTCGGGCAGCTCGAGAATGCGGGCGACCTCGACCTCGGGCACGCGCTCCTCGATGATCTGCGCAACGCCACGGCCAACGGTGCCGTATCCCAGGATGGCTATCTTCATCGGCTTCCAATCTCTTTCAACTGTGTGTCGGCGCTTGCCGTGCGACGCACTGCCATGCACGGTACCAGCTATCATACGTGCTGGACACGATACAAGGCCTAACGACGCAAGGAGCCGACCGTGGAAACGTTCTACCACAGCACCCGTTCGCGCGGGGAATTGGTAACAAGCAAGCAAGCAATTCTCGCCGGCCTAGCGCCTGACGGAGGCCTCTACGTCTCCGACGCGCTTGGTGCGGAAAAGCTCGATCTTGCCCAGGTGTGCGTCAGCAGCTTCACCCAGACTGCCGAGTGTGTGCTTGGGACGCTCCTGCCCGACTACACTGCCGAGGAGCTTGCCGGCTGCGTGCGCGCGGCCTACGGCGCCCAGTGGGACACCCCGGCCATTTGCCCCGTCACGCCTTTGGGCACCGACTGGCTCCTCGAGCTCTTCCATGGCCCCACCTGCGCCTTCAAGGACGTTGCCCTGCAGATGCTGCCGCAGCTCATGGGCGTTGCGCGCGAGGGCGACGGCCATGACGTGATGATTGTGACGGCCACCTCAGGCGACACCGGCAAGGCAGCGCTCGATGGCTTCTCGGGCGTGCCCCACACGGGCGTCTGCGTCTTCTATCCCTGGGGCAAGGTCTCTGACATCCAGCGCCTCCAGATGGTCACGCAGATTGGTGGCAACGTTGCCGTATGCGCCATCCGCGGCAACTTCGACGACGCGCAGTCCGAGGTCAAGCGCATCTTCTCGGACCGCAGCCTCGCGGAGCGCCTCTCTGCGCGCAACGTGGTGCTCTCGAGCGCCAACTCCATCAACGTTGGTCGCCTTGCGCCGCAGGTAACGTACTACTTCGACTCGTACGCGCAGCTCGTTCGCGCTGGCGCCATTGCGCAGGGCGACAAGGTTACCTACGTTGTCCCCACGGGCAACTTTGGCGACGTCTTGGCCGGTTACTACGCCAAGCGCATGGGGCTGCCCGTGCGCAGGCTGGTCGTGGCCTCGAACGCCAACGACGTCCTCACGGACTTCCTCACCACGGGCACGTACGACAAGCGCCGACCGTTTGTGAAGACCATCTCGCCTTCCATGGACATCCTGGTTTCCTCCAACCTGGAGCGCCTGCTTTACTTTGCCTCCAACGGCGATGTAGAGCTTGTCTCGTCCCTCATGGCAGATCTCGCCGAGAAGGGCGCCTACACCGTGCCGCCGGCACTTCTCGCTAGCATCCAAGAGACCTTTGGCTGCGGCCGCGCGGACGACGAGATGGCCCGCGAGACAATCCGCACCACCTGGGAGGAGAGCCACAAACTCATCGACCCGCACACTGCCGTGGCAAAGCACGTCATGGACGCGCTGCCCCAGGACGGCTCGACGCGGGTGTGCCTCTCCACGGCAAGCCCCTACAAGTTCCCGGCAGACGTGCTGGGGGCGCTTGGCGTTGACGCCTCGGGCATGAACGGCTTTGCGAGCATGGACTCGCTCGAGCACATCACCGGCACCACGGCGCCTGTGCAGCTCTCGAGCCTGCGCGATGCCGAGAGCCTTCACGACGACGTGTGCGACCGGGACAAGATGGGCGCCTTCGTGGAGTCCGCGTGCGCAAGGATCTTCCTGTGAGCGCGGCCGAGAAGGAGCAGGCCGCCGCAGCCGGCACCGTGCGCGTGAGCGTGCCAGCGACCTCGGCAAACCTGGGCGTGGGCTTTGACGTGCTGGGGCTTGCGCTTGACCTCTCTGCCGAGTTCACCTTCGAGCCCGCAGACGCACTGAAGATCGACGGTTGCGCGCCGGAGCTTGTGGGCGAGGACAACCTTGTGTGGACCTCCTACCTCTGCGGCTGCAGGGAGTTTGGCCTTGAGGCGCAGCCCCTCCACATTACAGAGTCCTGCACCATTCCCGCGTCCGGCGGGCTTGGCTCCAGCTCCACATGCGTGGTTGCGGGCATTGCGGCAGCTCAAGCGCTTGCGGGCCTGTCGCTCGACCGCGAGCGCACGCTTTCTCTCGCCACCGCCATCGAGGGTCACCCCGACAACGTTGCCCCCGCCGTGATGGGCGGGCTCGTGAGCTCCTACGTCGAGGGGCCAACGACGGTCACCACGCGCTGGGTTGTTGCCGACAACCTGCGCTTTGTCTGCATGGCTCCCCCCTACCGCGTTCTCACGCGCGACGCGCGGCGAGCGCTGCCCGCCATGGTCCCCACCAGCACCGTCTCCTGGCAGGTGGGTCGCTGCCTTGCCATGGTGAGCGCCATGGCCAAGGGTGACCCCGACGCCATTCGCGCCTGCTGCCACGACCGCATCCACGAGCCGTACCGTGCGCCGCTCATCCCCGACTACCAGATGCTGCACGACGTGGCGCATGAGAACGGCGCATGTACGTTTCTCATCTCGGGCTCGGGTGCCACGATGATGGCGATTGCCGACGGCGACGAGCGCGCGGCAAGCGTTGCTCGCGCGGTGAGCGAGGCCATGCCAACGCTTTGGGTTCGCACGCTGCGCGCGAGCGAGCACGGCACAATGGTGCGCGTCACGCAGTGAGACAAAGGAAGTTTCCTTTTTCTCGTCGACTTTGCCTCATCGTTGGAAGTCGCCGGAAGGCTACTTTTGGCGCAGATTGCAACAATACGGCCCTTCCGGCGACAAAACGGCGCCGGAGGGGCATTCTCGTCACTCTGGTTGGAAAAAATCGAGTCTCGGCGAGGATTTGACGCCTTAGCAGCGACTTTATACGTGATGGATGCTGAAACGTGCCTCCGGGCGTCACTGCGCCGGGAACGTCACCGTAATCTGCGTCCCCTTACCAAGCACGCTCTTGAGGTCGATTGTCGCGTCGTGGAAGGCGGCAGCGTGCTTCACGATGGCAAGCCCCAGGCCGGTGCCGCCCTTCTCGCGGCTGCGACCCTTGTCAACGCGATAAAAGCGCTCGAAGACCTTAGCCTGGTCCTCCTGCGGAATGCCTATGCCCGTGTCGCTCACACGCACGCAGGGCCGGCCGTTTTGCGGCAGCACCCACACAAAGACACTCCCTCCGCGACGGTTGTACCTAATGGCATTGGAAACAAGGTTGCCAATCATTTCGTCAAGCAAGCGCGCGTTTCCCCGAATGGTGGTGGAGACGCCATCCAGCTTGAGCTTCACGCCCGCGTCGCGAGCGCGCTGCTCGTAGCGCTGGCAGACGTCGGAGGCAACGGAGAGCAGGTCGATGGGCTCAACGCTGCCAAAGAGCTGCCGGTCCTGGGAGCGCTCCGTCTCATCCAACTTGGATAGTGTGAGAATGTCGCTTACCAGGGCCGAGAGACGCTGCGCATCATCGTAGATGCGGCTCGCAAAGTTTGGAATGTCCTCCGGACGCACGATGCCGTCACGGATGAGCTCGGAGGCGCCGGAGATGGCGGCGATGGGAGTCTTAAGCTCGTGCGTGACGTTGGCGGTGAACTCGCGGCGCATGTCGTCGGCGCTCTGGACCTGGTCCATGCGCTCGACAAGGTCATGGTGCTGTTCGTTAAGGCGCGAGACCAAAGGCTCAAGCTCCACGTAGGGGGCCTGCGCGTTCTCTGCCTCGGGGTCAATCTCAAGAATGGGCTGCACCAGCCGGTTGGCAATGATGCGCGAGATAAACCACGCGACCACAACCAGGCATCCAACGACGATGACCATGATGAACAGGTCCTGGCTCACGATGCGCCCGACGCTGCTCCTGTCAAGGCCCAGACGCAAGACATCGCCCGAGGGCAGGAGCCTTGCGTGATAGAAGCTCACGTACCCCAGCGTGTCAGAGTCGCGGTCAGACTCCCCTTCGCCACTCCGGAGGGCATCGGCTATCTCTGGGCGATCGGCGTGGTTCTCGAGCGTGGCGGCATCCACCCGGGAGTCATAGAGCACGGTGCCATCAGGCGCCACTAACGTCGCTCGCTCTTCGCCAAAGTCTATGGAGGAGAGAAGGCCGATCTCCTCCCCGGCAGTGCCTCCGTCGTCGATTGCCGTGGCAAGGGTGTCGCACTCGCGCGCGAGCATCCCCTTGGCGTCGTTCAATACGGATGACTGGTAAAACAGCGAGAGCGCAAGGAGCAGCACGACCGCCACGACCGAGCACGAGACGGCAAACGACACAAATACGCTCCTGCGGAGCGAATGGGTTCCGCTCACGCCTCCCTCGGTCCTTTCCACCACCAGCCTCGCCTACCCGCGCATGCGGTAGCCAACACCGCGAACGGTCTCGATGAGGTCGGAAGAGTCACCGAGCTTGGCACGAATCTGCTGCACATGCACGTCAACGGTGCGGGAGCCTCCATCAAAGTCCCAACCCCAGACGCGCTGGAGCAGGGTCTCGCGCGAGAAGACCACACCAGGGCTCCTCATGAGGAACTCGAGCAGGTCGAACTCGCGCATGGTAAGGGATAGGGGCTCGCCGTCGATGGTTGCCTCGCGGCGGTCTGGCCAGAGCGTGAGGTTCTCGACGGAGAGGGCCTTGCGCTCTGGCATGCTGTCGGATGACCTGCCAGCACGCCTGAGAAGTGCACGGGTGCGGCTTACCAGCTCCATCATGCCAAAGGGCTTCGAGAGGTAGTCATCGGCACCGCCGTCGAGAGCGCGTACCTTGTCGAGCTCGGAGTCCTTAGCCGTAAGCATCATCACGGGAACGCGCGTGATACCCGGGGTGTGGCGAATGCGTGCCAGGATGTCTAGACCGTCCGCGTCAGGAAGCATGATGTCGAGAAGAACGGCGTCGGGCCTCCTCTCGGCGCACAGGCGCCTGAACTCGGAATCGTCATCGCACCCAACCGCATCGAGCCCCGCCTGGCGCAGCGCGTAGACCGTGAGCTCGCGAATGCTCTTGTCGTCCTCGACGTAGTACACCACGCCCGAGGCTGGTGCTGTCTTCTCTGGCATCGCCTAAACCCATCCCTTCTCTTGCGCTGTCAAACTGAAAGCCTAGTCGTCGGTCGGGATGGGATCGACGCCCTTCTCGGTCACATGCTCGCCAGTCACGCGGAAGATGGCCCAGGAGGCAATGCGCTTGGCAAGGTCACCAATACGCTCGAAGTACTTGGCCACCATAAGGACCTCGGGGAGGTAGCGGGCAGAGGACTTACCCTCGCGAATCTGCACCACGAGCTTGTCCGTCACGTCGCCATAGATGAGGTTAACAGCGGCGTCGTCCTGGATGACCTCCTGCGCAGCAGCAACGTCGGAGTTGCAGAAGGCGTCGATGGCCTTCTCGACCATCTTTGCCGTGGCGTCGGCCATCTCTGTGAACTCGCCCGCAACCTTGGACGTGGCCTTCTCGGGGACCTCGGCCACAAGGAAGGCGGCGTCACGCGTCATGCCGTCGATGTGTGAGAGATCCGAGACAATCCGGAAGGAACCAGTGACAAAACGCATGTCATCACCAATGAGCGGCTGCTGGAGGAGAAGCACGTCAAGGCAGGAGGACTCGATGGAGGTGCGCAGACGATCCTCGGCCTTGCGCCCGCGGGCGAGGCCCTCTTGGGCGCCCTTGTCGCCGGTGGCGGCGAGACCAGCGGCGCGGATATCGGACGCGCACTTGTCCTTGAAGCGAACGAGCAGCTCCTCGATGTCCTTGAGCTGAGCGGTGAGCTTGGAGCGGGTCTGGATGGTCATTAGCTGAACCTCCCTGAGAGGTATTCCTGCGTACGAGTCTCACGTGGGTTAGAGAAGAGCTCTACCGTTGGGGCCTCCTCGATGAGTTGTCCCAGGTAGAAGAAGGCGGTCTTATCCGCCACGCGCGTTGCCTGCTGCATATTATGAGTCACAACAACCACAGTGTGGTCGTGGGAGAGCTCCACCATGAGCTCCTCCACCATCGAGGTTGAGATGGGGTCAAGGGCGCTCGTGGGCTCGTCCATGAGCAGGACGTCCGGGCTTGTCGCCAGGGCGCGCGCAATGCAAAGGCGCTGCTGCTGGCCGCCCGAGAGGCCAAGGCCGCTCTGGTTGAGCTTGTCCTTGACCTCGTCCCAAAGGGCCGCCCGGGTAAGGCAGCGTTCCACGATCTGATCACCCTCGTCGCGCGAGAGACGCTTCATGCGCGATGGCCCGTAGAGGATATTCTCGCGGATGCTCATGGGGAACGGATTAGGATGCTGGAACACCATGCCAACGTGCACGCGCAGAGCGTTGGCGTCGGTCTTGAAGATGTCCTGGCCCTTGAACTCCACAACTCCCTCGGTCTGCACACCCTCGACAAAGTCGCACATGCGGTTGAAGGTGCGCAGCAGGGTCGACTTGCCGCAGCCAGAGGGACCAATGAAGGCCGTAGCGCGGTGCTCTGGAATGTCCAGTGAGATGTCCTTGAGCGCTTGGAAATCCGTGTACCAAAGATTGAAGTGCTTCACGGAGATGACGGGGGACACGTCCGCCACGCTCCTGTGCTGCGTTTGCGTGAACTCTTTCTCCATCATCAGCTCCATTAACCAAAGCGTCCGGACAGGTAGTCGGCAAGCCGCTGGTCATTGGGCGCCGAGAAAATCTGCTTGGTCGTCCCCGTCTCGACCATGTTGCCCACGTAGAAGAAGGCAGTTCGGTCTGAGACGCGCGTGGCCTGCTCCATGTTGTGCGTCACGATGATGCAGCAGATGCCCGTCGAGGCGATGGACCTGATGGTCTCCTCGATGGAATAGGTGGAGATGGGGTCAAGCGCCGAGCAGGGCTCGTCGAAGAGGACGACGTCGGGCTTCATGGCAAGCGTGCGCGCAATGCACAGGCGCTGCTGCTGGCCGCCGGAGAGGCCAAAGCCGCTCTGGTTGAGCTTGTCCTTGACCTCGTCCCAGAGGGCTGCCTGGCGCAGCGACGTCTCCACGAGCTCGTCCGCCTCTGCACGGTTCTTTATGCGGCCGTGGCGCTTGGGCGCAAAGAGGATGTTCTCGCGGATGGACTTCCTGAACGGCGTGGGCTGCTGGAACACCATTCCGATGGACTTGCGCAGCTCAAAGAGGTTCTCGTCGGGCGTGTTCACGTCATGGTCGTGGTAGTGGATCCCGCCCTCGACCACGCAGCGGGGAATCTCTCGGTTCATGAGGTTCAGGCAGCGCAGGTACGTGGACTTGCCGCAGCCCGAGGGCCCAATGAGCGCCGTGACCGTGCCGGCGTCAAAGGAGAGCGACGTTGGGCGCAGGGCCTCATGCGTGTAGTCGTACTTGACCGTGACGTCTTTGGTGTAGAGGAGTGCGCTACCCTCGCCCGAAGTGGGTGTCATTTTCTCGTCCTCCATCATTCGCTCGTCATCTTCTTGGCAAGCGCCTTGCCCAGGACGCGCGCAAGGATGTTGAAGAGCAGCACGCAGATGATAAGGACGGCTGCGGTGCCCCACACGATCTCGTCGTTGCCGGGGGTAGGCTCCATCTTGAGCTTCCAGATGTGGACGGCCAGGGTCTCGGCAGGCCTGAAGATGTTCCAGGGGTTACGCGGGCTCGAGAGGTTCGCGCTTGCGAAATTGATGTTCACAGCGGCGGAGCCGGAGGTGAAGATCAGTGCAGCTGCCTCACCAAACACGCGGCCGGCGGAAATCACGATGCCCGTGACAATGGCAGGCATGGCAGCCGGAAGCAGCACGTGACGCGTGGTCTCCCAGCGGGTGAGGCCCATGGCAAGCGCAGCGTCACGCTGCGAGCGCGGAACGTCCTGCAGTGCCTGCTGGATCACGCGGACAAGGATGGGGATGTTGAACATGGTGAGGGCCATGGCACCCGCGATGATCGAGATGCCCCAGCCAAGCGTAACCACAAAGAAGAGCGAGCCGAACATGCCCACGACGATGGAGGGAAGGCTCGAGAGGGTCTCGATGGCCGTGCTCGCCGCCTTGGTCACCCAGTTGTCAGGCGCATACTCCACAAGGAATATGGCCGCACCAAGCGAGATGGGCACGCTGATGAGCAGCGTGACAATAAGCATGTAGAACGAGTCGAAAATCTCCGATGAGATGCCCGGGTTCTCGTCTGCCAAAGGCAACGTGGTGAGGAAGCCAGGCGACAACGCCTTGCCCAAGCCCTTGACAAGGATGAATGCCACGATGGAGGCCAGGAGGAGAAGGACGAAGGCAACGATAACGGTAAGGATGCCCGTTGCCACGCGATCCTGCCTATCAATCCTCTTGACGTGATCGTCGAGGTCGACGCCGAGGTCGTTGCCGCCCTGCTTTGCGGTAGTTTCGCTAGCCACGGTTCTTCGCCCCCTTTGCGCCAATGAGGTGGATGATCAGGATAAAGACGAGAGACATTGCCATGAGCAGCAGGCCCAGCGCCCAGAGCGCGTGGTACTGGACGGAGCCGGTGGTTGCGTTCGAGAAGCCCGAGGTGAGAGCCGTGGTGAGCGTTGCCGCAGGAGAAAGGAGACCGGCGGGCATGACCTTCTCGACGCCGCCGATGACCATCTGGACGGCAAGCGCCTCGCCAAACGCACGCGTCATGCCGAGGATGACGGCAGTCATGAGGGAGGGCATGGCGCTCTTGAGCACCACGTGCCAGACCGTCTGCCAGCGAGTGCAGCCCAGGGCATAGGAGCCTTCGCGGTACTCGTTGGGGACGGCCGCCAGGCCATCGATGGAGAGCGTGGTAACCGTTGGGAGAATCATCACGGCAAGCACAATGCCGCCGGAAAGGATGCCCGCGCCGGTTCCCGCTTCCTCGCCAAAGATCGCACGCATCGCCGCGTTGACCACCGTAAGGCCGATGAGGCCGTAGACAACCGACGGAATGCCCATCAGGAGCTCGACCAGAGGCTGGAAGATTCGACGACCAAAGCCTGGCTGGACCTCGACGACAAAGATGGCACTACCGAGCGCGATGGGCAGCGTGAAGAGCGTTGCCAGGAGCATGACGCCAAAGGAAGTCACGATCAGCGGGAGCGCTCCATAGACGCCATCGGAGGGGACCCAGCTGGTGCCCGAGATGAACGAGAAGAAGTTGATGCCGTCCACGAAGAAGGCGGATAGGCCCTGCTGGGCGACCATGAAGATGAGCGTGATAACGACGAGGGCAACGAGGAGCACACACGCGCCGGTGAGGATGAGTCCCACCCCCTCGAGCTGCTTCTTCGGCATGAGGCGTTTAGCCATGTGTAGCCTTTCTACCTGTACAGACAAGGGGCATCCGCACCCAAGCACGGACGCCCCACGGTTTTGCTCGGAAGTTACGCGTTGGTGATGGTGCCCGACGCGTCCTTCTTGACCTTCATGTCGTTGGCGGGGATGAAGCCCTGCCCCTCGACCATGCTGCCCTGGACCTCGTCGGACATCATGTAGTCGATGAAGGCCTGGGTGACCTCGTCGGCGTCCTTGGTGTACATGTGCTCGTACGCCCAGATCTTGAAGGAGCCGTTGCAGACGTTCTCTGCCTTGGCCTCGACGCCGTCGACCTTCAGAGCCTTGAACTTGGTGTCGTCGAAGTAGGAGAAGGCCAGGTAGGAGATGGCACCCTCGGTCTGCTGGATCTTCTCGACAACGGTGCCCGAGGAGTCCTCCTCGGCAACGGGGGCAAAGTCGGCGGGAGCGGACTCGCCACCGAGGACGGCAGCTTCGAAGGTGGCACGGGTGCCGGAGCCAGCCTTGCGCTCGATGACCTGAATCTTGCCAGCGGTGCCGCCGACCTCGGACCAGTCGGTGATCTGGCCGGTGAAGATGCCCTTGAGCTGGTCGGTGGTGAGGTCGTCGACGTCGACGTTGGAGTTCACGATGGGGCCCATGCCAACCACGCACACGGTGTTGTCGTTAAGGGCAGCGACATCGAAGGCGTCGAGCTTCTCCTCGGCAAAGACGTCCGAGCGGCCAATCTGCGCCTTGCCGTCACGAACGTCGGAGAGACCCTGGCCAGAGCCGCCACCGGTGATGGCGATGGTCACGTCGGGGTTCTCGTCCTCAAACTTCTTGGCGGCAGCCTCGACCAGCGGCTGGAACGAGGTGGCGCCGGAGCAGTTCACAGTGCCGGAGAGGGCCTTGGCGCTGGAGTCGGAGCTTGCGGAGGAGTCAGAGCTCGTGTCAGAGCTGCTGGAGCCACCGCAGCCGACGAGGCCCAGGCCAGCAAGGGCGACGGCGGTGCCGCCTGCAAGCGAGATGAAAGAACGACGAGAGAGACTATCGGACATCTTTCTCCTTCCAGAGGGTGTGACCGCGCCGTCCCATTCCCCCGGCGGGCCTTGTCAACTTGCATGCTATGGGTTGGTCTGGCTCTCCCCTGCCTCGTTGACAATGCATTACGACACCCTGACCGCACATTACATTTGCCTTACATTTGGTGTGAGCATTTGTAATGCCACAGTATCGCTGCAGGTAGACGGTACTTCATTTGTGTAAGGTCACCTTGGTTGGCACCGGTTCGGAGCGATTGTGTCTACCAGATATGGTAATTTGCTAAGTACCTTGACACTTTTTTGTTAGGTACCTAATCTTCTCTCGCCAACATCAAGTGGTAAGAGATAAGGGAGAGATCACTACGTCTGAAACACAGCAACCCGGGAGGTGCCAGCCGCCCAAGGAGCTCTCTGCCTCGGCGGAGTCTCGTATTATGAGGGACCTGGGCTACTTTGGGCACTTCCTGCATCTCCACGCAGGAGGGCGCAGCGGCAAGCAGCGCATGCTCGAGCGCATCCTGCGCGAGGGCGGCACCATAAGCCAGAGAGAGCTTCAGGACACCGTGCCCATAAGCTCTGCCGCAGTCTCCGAGGTTCTCGCCAAGCTCGAGTTCGAGGGCCTCATCACCCGCACGCGTTCCGAGAGCGACAAGCGCCAACTTGACGTCACCTTGACTGAGAACGGACAGGCCGAGGCCAAGGTATGTGCCGAGAAGCACGCAAAGTTCGAGGCAGAGGCGCTCTCGGTGCTCACCGAGGACGAGAAGGGCCAGCTCCTAAGCATGCTCGACCGCCTCATGGAGCATTGGCAGGACATCGAGGAGAAAGACAGGGCGGTGGAAAAGTGAGCATACGCAAGAAGCTGAAAAAAACATTGAATGCAGGCGAGCAATCCTCGCTTCCCCAGTACGGGCTCAAGGAGATCATCTCGACGCTTGCTAGGTCGCTGAGGGAGTTTGGCAAGCCCGCCTGGGCGACGCCGCTTCTCGTCACCGGGGAGGTTGTGCTTGAGTGCGCAATCCCATTCGTGACGGCACAGCTCATCGATGCCCTCGCGCTTGGGGGTGGCGTCTCCTCAATCGCCGGGCACGCGGCGATTCTCATCATCATGGCGCTCGCCTCGCTCGCCTTTGGAACCGCAGCCGGCGTCACCTGCTCGATTGCGGCCACTGGCCTTGCTAGGAACCTCAGGCATGACGTGTTTCACAAGATCCAGGGGTTCTCGTTCTCCAACATTGACCGGTTCTCCACGAGCTCGCTCGTGACCCGACTCACGACCGACGTCACCAACGTCCAGCAGGCGTTCATGATGATCATCCGCATGGCAATCCGCTGCCCGCTCATGGCGATCTTCTCCATCGTGATGGCATTCGTCTCGGGCGGCCCCATGGCCGTGATCTACGTGATCGTTGCCTTTGTCCTCGGCTGGGGCATCTTCAAGATCGCGCTCACCGTGATGCCCATCTTCCGCCGCATCTTCAGAAAGTACGACCGTCTGAATGACTCTGTAGAAGAGAACGTCCAGGGCATTCGCGTGGTGAAGTCCTACGTCCGAGAGGACCACGAGAAGGAAAAGTTCAACGAGGCGTCCGGCACGCTCTACCACGACTTTGTTCACGTCGAGCGCATCCTGGCATGGAACCAGCCCCTCATGACTCTGGCCATCGACGTTATCTACACCTTCGTCATCTTCTTTGGGTCCCAGGCAATCGTTTCCAGCCAGGGCCAGCTCATGGGTGTGGGGCAGCTCTCCGCCCTCATCACGTATGGCTTCTCGATGCTCATCAGCCTCATGATGCTCTCGATGGTCTTCGTGATGATCACGATGGCAGACGAGTCTGCGCGACGCATCTGCCAGGTCCTGCGCGAGGAGCCCGACCTCAAGAACCCCAAGAACCCCGTCATGGAAGTCCCTGACGGCTCCATCGACTTCGACCACGTGAGCTTTGAGTACTCGGCAAAGGCAGACCGCATGGCGCTAGACGACATCGACCTGCACATCAAGAGTGGCGAGGTCATCGGCATCATCGGCGGCACGGGCTCCTCGAAGTCGACGCTCGTTCAGCTCATCTGCCGACTCTACGACGCAACCAAGGGAACCGTGCGCGTTGGTGGCCGAGACGTGCGCGAGTACGACCTTGACACCCTCCGCAACGAGGTGGCGGTCGTGCTCCAGCGAAACGTCCTCTTCTCGGGCACCATCAAGGACAACCTCCGTTGGGGCAACCCCAACGCAACCGACGAGCAGATGCTCGAGGCCTGCAAGCTCGCGCAGGCAGACGAGTTCGTCCAGCAGTTCCCCAAGAAGTACGACACTTACATCGAGCAGGGGGGAACCAACGTCTCGGGCGGCCAGAAGCAGCGTCTCTGCATTGCGCGCGCCCTTCTCAAGAACCCCAAGATCTTGATTCTCGACGACTCCACGAGCGCCGTGGACACCAAGACCGACCATCTCATCCGCGAGGGGTTCAAGAGCTTCATCCCCGAGACCACCAAGGTCATAATCGCCCAGCGCACCAGCTCGGTGGAGGACGCTGACCGCATCGTGGTCATGCGCGACGGGCGCATTGACGCCGTGGGCACGCACGAAGAGCTGCTTCGAACCAACGAGATCTACCGCGAGACGTACACGACACAGAACAAGCAGTCGCACGACGAGGCCATGGAGACCATCTCCAAGGACGCCGTCGAGCCCAAGAAGGAGGCGAACAATGAGTAAAGAGAAAGACCAGGCAATGAAGTCTCCTTCTAAGCAGGCCGCAAAGTCAAAGCACACTGATGGCCCCAGCCGCGGCCATGGGGCTGCAAACCCCGGGAAGACGCTCGGGCGCACGTTGGCGCTCACCTTCCACTACTACCCAGTTCACGTAACCGCACAGGTGCTCTGCATTCTCACCGCCTCGATCCTCTCGTCGCTGCCTTCCGTCTTCATGCAGCAGGCCATCGCCGTGGTGCAGGATTTCGTGGGCACGGGAGACTGGGCAGCAGCACAGGTCCAGATCACGCGCATCGTCTTGAGTCTCATTGGCTGCTATGTGATTGCCCTGGGCACGAACATCGCTCAGGCCCAGCTCACGGCTGTAATCTGCCAGGGCACCCTCATGAAGGTCCGCAACCAGATGTTCGACCACATGGAGGACCTGCCCATTCGCTACTTTGACACGCACAAGCACGGCGACATCATGTCGCACTACACCAACGACGTGGACACCCTCCGCCAGCTCATTGGCGTTGCCGTGCCAAACCTCATCACCATGCTCACGGCAATGGTCTCGGTTCTCGTCATCATGCTCTGGTACTCGTTCCCCCTCACGCTCGTGGTGCTTGCGATGGTCGTCCTGATGGTCGTGATCACGCGTGTCCTGGGCGGACGTTCGGCGCACTTCTTCCTCGCACAGCAGCGCGCGCTCGCTGCCGAGGAGGGCTTCGCCGAGGAGGCCATGAACGGCCAGAAGGTCATCAAGGTCTTCACGCACGAGGCTGCCACCGAGAGGGGCTTCGACGAGGTCAACGACGAGCTCTTCGACGCCTCAAAGCGGGCGAACATCTATGGCAACACGCTTGGCCCCATCCTCATGAACATGGGCAACCTCTCATATGTGGTGGTTGCGCTGGCTGGCTGCGCCATGCTCGCTGCGGGAACGCCCAACCCCTCCATCGCGGGCGTCGCGCTCTCCATCGACATCGTGGTGCCGTTCCTCAACCTAACGAAGCGCTTCTCGGGCTCCATTGGCCAGGTCTCCCAGCAGATCAACTTCGTGGTCATGGGCCTTGCGGGTGCCGAGCGCATCTTCTCGCTCATTGACGAGGAGCCCGAGGAAGACGAGGGCTACGTCACCCTGGTGAACGTACGCAAGAATGCCGCAGGCGAGCTTGAGGAGTGCGCCGAGCGCACGGAGAGCTGGGCCTGGAAGCACCCCCACCACGACGGCACCGTGACCTACACGCCGCTTGCGGGCGACATGCGTCTCTTCGACGTGGACTTTGGCTACACGCCCGACCACACCGTTCTCCATGGCATCTCGCTCTACGCCAAGCCCGGACAGAAGGTGGCCTTCGTGGGCGCCACTGGCGCAGGCAAGACGACAATCACCAACCTGCTCAACCGCTTCTATGACATTGCCGACGGCAAGATCCGCTACGACGGCATCAACATCAACAAGATCAAGAAGGCGGACCTCCGCCGTTCGCTCGGCATGGTGTTGCAGGACACCAACCTCTTCACCGGCACGGTCATGGACAACATTCGCTATGGCCGCCTCGATGCCACAGACGAGGAGTGCATTGGCGCCGCCAAGCTTGCCGGTGCCGACAGCTTCATTCAGCGCCTGCCAGAGGGCTACAACACGATGCTGACCGACAACGCCGCCCAGCTCTCGCAGGGTCAGCGCCAGTTGCTCTCCATTGCGCGCGCGGCCGTTGCAGACCCGCCGGTCATGATCTTGGACGAGGCAACGTCCTCCATCGACACGCGCACCGAGCAGATCGTGCAGCGGGGCATGGACGCCCTCATGTACGGGCGTACCACGTTCGTGATTGCGCACCGGCTCTCGACCGTGCGCAACTCCGACGTGATCATCGTGCTTGACCACGGCCGCATCATCGAGCGTGGCACGCACGACGAGCTCATCGCCCAGCATGGCACGTACTACCAGCTCTACACCGGAGCGTTCGAGCTGGAGTAGCGCTTGCTGCCCCGGCAGCAACGGCAGTCTCGCCTTTTGCCCCTTCGGCGCCCCACGACGCCGGAGGGGCTCTATTGTGCGAGAGGGGGCGCAGAAACCATCGTTCAGACGTCAATCTGGCGCCGGAGGGCGCATCTCGTACGGGATTGCTTCGATAACAGCACCTCTGGCGTCGTTTTCTCGCCGGAAGCGCAATTTCGACAGCAGCGCCAACGAACTTCTCGCCGCTCTCGCGTCACGCGTGCTGTGGCAGCTACAATAGCTTTCCCGGCATATCGGCAATCACAGAGGGAGCCCATGACCAACGCACTTCTTGGCATCATCTACCTGGCATTTGTGAGCCTAGGGCTCCCAGATGGCCTTCTTGGCGCAGCGTGGCCTGCCATGCACGTGACCGTTGGCGCCAACGTCTCACTTGCCGGCGTAGTCTCGATGGTCATCTGCCTAGGGACAATCACCTCCAGCCTGCTGACCGTAGAACTTGTCCGCGGACTGGGCACCGGCAGACTCACTGCGGTCTCGGTAGCACTCACCGCTGTGGCGCTCTTTGGCTTCTCGACATCCAGTGCATTTTGGCAGCTCATGCTCTGGGCGATCCCGTACGGGCTGGGGGCAGGGGCGGTTGACGCTGCGCTCAACGCCTATGTGGCAACGCACTTTGCGGCACGCCATATGAACTGGCTACACTGCTGCTGGGGCCTTGGTGCGGCCGGAGGACCCATAATCATGTCCTGGCAGATGAGTGGCCCCACTGGCTGGCCGGGTGGCTACCGCATTGTTGGCGTTCTCCAGGTGCTTCTCGTTGCGGCAATCGCGCTGAGCCTCCCGCTGTGGCATGATCGCGCGGACGAAGCAGGCGCTGGCGAGAAGCACGCTGCGCTTTCGCGTCGAGAGCTTATCGCGCGGCCCGGCGTAAAGCTCGCGATGGCAGGCTTTCTCTGCTATTGCGCACTGGAGTCGTCCTGCGGCCTGTGGGCGTCGACGTTCTTGGTGTTGGGGCATGGCGTATCTGCCCAGACGGCAGCCCTTCTCGCCAGTCTCTTCTATGCGGGCATCACGGTGGGGAGGTTTCTCTCGGGCATGCTGACGCTGCGGCTTGACGGAAAGCAGCTCCTCAGGCTTGGCGAGACGGTCATGGCCCTTGGGGTTGTCATTCTGTTTGTTGCCCCAGGGGAAGCTGGGCTTGGCGCGGGCCTGGCCCTTCTGGGTCTGGGCTGCGCGCCTATCTACCCGCAAATGATCCAGCTCACGCCCGAGCGCTTTGGTGATGAGAACGCGCAGCTGCTCATGGGGCTCCAGATGACCTGCGCATACGTGGGCTCGATGGCGTTTCCGCCGCTCATGGGCCTCCTCGTGGAGCAGGTCTCCCCGCTTCTGCTGCCCGTGGCCATAGCTGCCCTCCTTGCGATTATGACCACATGCCTTATACGCTGCGATAGCCGCGTGATGGCAACTCGCGCTTCCGCAGCCCAACAGTAATCGAGGTGAGCCCCATGCTTGCTGACTACCACGTCCACTCCGCGTACTCGGACGACTCCACCTACCCCATGGAGCAGGTCGTAAGGGATGCTATTCGCACCAACCTCGACGAGCTGTGCTTCACGGAACACGTGGACTACGGCGTAAAGCCGGACTGGGACCAGCCGGCCGACGCGCGCTTTGAGAACGGTCGCCCCGTCACCAACTGCCCCTACCCTGCCTATTTTGAGGAGCTTGACCGCGTTCGCGAGCGCTACGGCGCACAGGTCCGCATTGCACGCGGCCTCGAGCTGGGCGTGCAGACCCACACCATTCCCACGTACGAGCGCTTGCTCGAGAGGTACGGCAGCCAGCTTGACTTCACGCTGCTCTCAATCCACCAGGCGGGAGACAGGGAGTTCTGGAACGGTGCATTCCAGGAGGGTCGCACGCAGGAGCAGTTCACGATGGCGTACTACGAGGAGCTTCTCGGCGTGGTCGAACGGTTCCATGGCTACTCCGTAGTGGCGCATCTCGACCTTATACGGCGCTACGACCCTACGCCCGGCGGGCCACTCCCCTTCTCGGAGGTCCGCGACATTGTGGCAGAGATCCTCTCGCGCGTCATTGCAGGTGGCCACGGCATCGAGGTAAACACATCCGGCTGGCGCTATGGGCTTGATGGGCCACAGCCAACCGATGATGTGCTGTTGCTCTACCGTGACCTGGGCGGACGTATCCTCACGCTGGGGTCCGACTCGCACAAGCCAGAGCACCTGGGCGCCTACCTGCGGATTGCCCAGGACCGTCTTCGTGCGCTGGGCTTCTCACAGGCATGCGCGTACGAGAAGGGCGAGCCCAGGTTCTACGAGCTGTAGCGTGGCGGCACGAGCCACAGTGTGCTGTCGGGCAGAAAATCGACACTTCTCGCCCCTCAGAGCATCCCAAACGTCCAATTTGAGCCCCACGGAACCGTCCGACAAGGCCGGCTGCGCTATGGTGGTGGACATTCGACATTCGGCAGCACAACTCCAGGAGGAACCCATGCACTGGCCCACTATCCTCACTACGGCCCATCTCGTCATGCGTCCCTGGCGCGAGGACGACGCCCCCGCGCTCTACCGCTACGCAAGCGATCCCGAGGTTGGACCGCGCGCGGGCTGGGCTCCGCATCAATCGCAGGACGAGAGCCGTCAGGTCCTGCATGACATCCTCATGGTGCCTGACTCCTGGGCCATCACGCTTCGAGGCCGAGAGGGTGTGCTGGCAGACGAGCCGGTTGGCGCGATTGCCCTCCAGCACGACCTCACGGGCCTACCCGCAGACGAGGCCGAGATAGGCTACTGGATCGCGCGTCCCTGGTGGGGCCACGGTTACATGACCGAGGCCGTGCGAGAAGTGCTTCGCCACGCGTTTCTCGTCGAGAACCTTGTCGCCGTACGTGCAAGCTACTTCGAAGGCAACGAGGGCAGCCGCCGCGTGCAGGAAAAAGTGGGGCTTCGCCCGCACCACCACGTCGATAGCGCCGTTGACCGCTGCGGGATCACGCACACCGAGCACGTCCAGCGCATCACGCGCAAGGAGTGGGAGGTCTCGCTTGCAGCAGACCCAACGGACGCAGGGACCATTGCGCGCCAGCAGTCCGAGGCCGCGGGCATCATCGACCGCCTGCCGCTCATCTCGCTCGTGCGCTCCGGCGGCCAGACCGGCGCGGACCGTGGCGGCCTTGATGCGGCACGCGAGCAGAACGTGCCCATCTGCGGCTGGTGCCCACCCGGTGGCCTAGCGGAGGACCTGCCCAACCCGCCAGGTCTTCTCGCCCTGTATCCCGAGCTTCGCGAGGGTCCCAGCCAGGGCTACGTCGAGCGCACAGCTTGGAACGTGCGCGATAGCCACGCAACGCTCATCGTCTCGCCAGGCGGGTTGGAGCCACGAAGCGGCACAGAGATGACTGCCATCTTCGCCGAGCGCATGGGTAGGCCGGTGCTGGTTCTTGAAGGTGTCAACGTGAGCGAGGATGCCGCGGAGGCGCTTGCTTGGCTCCGCTCGCTTGGCACATGTGCCATGACACTCAACGTTGCGGGTCCGCGCGAGTCAAAGATGCCCGGCGTCTACCAGCTCACGCACGACATCGTGGCAAACGTCCTGGGATGAGACAAAGGGACTGTCCCTTTGTCTCATCCCAACGCGCGCGAGAAGAGAGCGCGTTGGTCGGCGTCCCACAGCGACATGTCGTCCGAGGTAAAGAGCACGCCGCCTAGCGTAGAGTCTGCCTCGAGGAGCTCTGCGCGCTGTTCGTCGGTTAGACGAACGTCTGGCCGCAGGAAGAAGACGTCCGGGTCGCACCTAAACGCCCTGCCGTCGAGATGCGCGCGCCCTCGCGTGTTGGCCAGGCTGTTCTTGGTGCTCACGCGCTCGCGGCCGGTGCCGCGCATGTAGGCGGCACCGTCCCAGTCGAGGCCCACGTCGCAACCAATACGGCAGAACTCCGTGCGGCCCAAGGCAGAGCCAATGGGAACGCCGCACAGGTCAAACCACGTGCCAGACGCCGCACTCTGGCGCAGGAGGCCGATGGCGTCGGCCATGAGCTGGCCTCGGTTCATGCCGCCATGCGGGAGCATGCACGCCGCATAGAGGAAGTCGCACTTGAGAAGCGTGAATCCCCACTCGCCGGTGAGCGTTGCCATGACGCGTGCCACGTAGTCACGCACCTCAGGATTCAGCGTATCGAGCGCAACGTGGCCGGACCAGTGCGAGCCGGTCACCACAAGCTCGCCCTTCTCATCACGAAGCAGCCAGTCCGGATGCGCCGAGAAGAGCTGGGACTCGCGCTCGCACACGAAGGGCGCAACCCAGATGCCCGGCATGAGCCCGCGCTCACGAGCAGCAGCGGCCACGGCGGCAAGGCCATGCGGGAACTTCTCGGCATCCGGGTGGAGCCAGTCACCCACACGCGTGTAGCCGTCATCCATCTGGAAGGTTGGGCGGCGCGTACCCAGGTCGTAGTCCTCAAGGCAGTTCGCAAGCGCATCCAAGTCGTGCAGCAGGCACTGCTCCGATATGTTCGTGTAGTGCCGGTACCAGCTGGTATAACCCACAAGCGGCGAGCAGGGCGGAACAGCGATGCCACAGAGCGCAAGCCAGCGCGCAGCTGCCTCATCAACGTTCTCTGCGCGAACCACGGCAAGTCCCAAAAGGCAGCACTTCTCGCCAGCCTTTACGGGAACGGCTGGCGGCTCCTTGCTCACAAGGAGCGCCTCTGCAGGCAGGTCTTCGCGAATGAGCGTCATTCCCGTGTCCTCGCCAAGCGAGCCCACCAGGGCAACCTCACCATCCCGCCGCAGGTAGCCATAGGTAAAGCCATGCTGGTGACCGGGTCTCTCGTCCGCCTTCACAAAGCGGTAGTCGCCTGAGGCGTCAAGCACCCAATGGCGTATGGCCACGCGCGGCACGCGGAAGTTGCGCATGCGGTCGCGCGGACTGCGCTCCACGGAGTCTGTCCAGGAGTTATAGCCGTTCAGGTAGAGCGCCGTTGCCTCACCCAGCGCTGCGGGAAGCGTTGTCTCCACAGCGTCGATCACAACCTCACGCCGGGGCTTCACGCACAGCTGCCAGCACTCGCCCTCGCGCACGAGCGAGACACCAAGCGTGACCACGTCCGCACCCGTCACCAGGCCAGACGGCTGTACATGGGCAACGCGCCCCTGGTCAGACGCCACATGCCAGCGCACACAGAAGGCAGGTTCGCCGAGAAGCGCCGTCACGCCCTGTCGCCCCCCTTGGCCTCGCCAGAGGCGCCGCCGATGGTCCCAAGGACGCGCCGCTCGTTGTAGCGCGTGAAGACAAGGCCGCCTATGAGGCAGAACGCCGTGGCAACAATCGCGGTGGCCCGGTAGCCCATGCCGTTCTCGCCAAGGATGGAAATGGAGGTGAAGAGGATCATCGCGAGCGTCTGACCCAAGGTCATCGAGAAGGTGCGAGCCGCGTAGAACATGCCCTCGCGCCTCTCGCCCGTCTCCAAGGCGTCGCACTCCGCGATGTCGGCAAGCACCGCCTGGGGAAGGATACCCAGGATGGCCATGGGCACGGCCGCAAGCACTGCCACAAGCATGCCCCAGACCATACCCGGGATGCCAAACATGCCGCACACCGAGGTGACGGCAAACGCCGCGCAGAAGAAGAAAAAGCCAAACGCAACAATACGCTTCTTGCCGTGGCGTTTGGCCAGCATGTTCACGGGCGCGTAGAACAACAGCGAGATGAGCGTCATGGCGGCGAAGAACACAAACGAAAGCGAATCCGGCAGGCCCATGAGCTCGGTGATGTAGTAGGTCATGCCGGTCTGGAACATGGTGATGGCAACCCAATAGAGCACGTCGGAGAGCTCGAAGACCTGGAAGTCATGGTTCTTGAACGTCTTGGCAACAGACTGGAACATGGGCGTGGAGGAGGGCTCTGCCTTGGCATAGAGGGTCTCGTCGATGCCAAACGCGGGCACAAGCATGCAGGCAACGGCAACGGCGGCAAGCACGGCGACCGTGATCCTGAAGGCACCGGCGATCCCCATGGCAGGCTCGAGGTAGGCAGCCACCGTGGTAACGAGGTACGCAAGCGCCGTGCCTAGAAAGTAGGTGACCGAGATGTGCGTGGAGAGATCGATTCTCAGCTCCTGCGTACGCCCAAGCTCGGGGATGAGCGCATTGAAGGGCGTGCAGTAGAGCGAGAGCGTGATGTAGAAGAGCATGAGGCAGCAGAAGAGCAGCACGTTATTCAGGGTCTCGCTGCCCGTACCCGGCAGCACAAAGACGAGGACCGTCATCACGCCAAAGGGGATGGCGGCACCGCGCATGAACGGGATTCGGCGGCCAAGAGGGCTGTTCAGCCGATCAGACTGGGAGGCAATGAACGGGTCGACGAAGCCGTCGAGGAGCCTGCCACATCCCGTGATGATACCGATGACCGTGAGCCCCGCAAACACGGCGCCCTGGGTGATGAAGACCGCCATGCCACGCGAGAGCATGGTGTCGGAGGGCATGTAGAAGTAGACGAGCCAGTTGCTGACGATGCCCGAGAGTATCGCCCAACCCAGCTGCCCTATCGCAAAGAGTCTGATGACTCGCTTGTCCGCAAGCCTGGTCCCCGAAGCCTTCTCCCCTGCCATCCCTACTCCCCTCTCTCCGTGAGACAAAGGGAAACTCCCTTTGTCTCATCTCAATGCGCGTACTGCCATGTCAACGATGCACTCAAGCTCCTGGGCCCCCGTGGAGAAGTCGTCCGAGGGGATGACCTCTCCGCGCGCGAGCTTCTGCGCCACACCCATGAGCGCATGCGCGACGCTTCTGTAGAAGACCGGAAAGTCCACCTCGCGCGCGACGGAGCCATCCTGGAGCCCCAGCTGGTATGCGTCAGCAAAGATGAGGTAGAACGAGTCGACCTCGCGCCCGTAGGCGGCAACCGCGTCAAGCGGCACCCCCTCGGTAACGAGAAGCCCATCGAGGTCATCAATGAAGAGCACAAAGCCGGCGTTCTCCACGTAGCCTTCGGCATAGAGACGCAACATGCGCTCGAGCCTGTCCGCACCGCTCATGCCGAGAAACGCGTCCGACTCGACAAGCCCCACAATGCGCTCGTTGAAGCGCCGCCACAGGAGCGTGCCTGCCGTGAGGGCAAGGCGCGTCTTGGTCGAGAAGCGTCGGTAGAGCGTGGCCACTCCAACGTCCGCCGCATCCGCAACGTCGGTCATGCGCACGTCCGCGATGCGTCGCTTAAGGAAGAGGCCGGCTGCGCACTCGATGGCGCGGTCCATGCGCGCATCGCCCGTGAGGCTCCTCTCCTGTGGCGCAGCAGACACTAAGCCCGCCGTGACGTCATCCTGTGCCATCCTTGACGCTCCATTCCCGTGGGTGATAGTCTTACTATCAACTTGATAGCGAGGCTATCACCTCTGTCCACATAGGGTCAAGGAGGATTCGATGGAAGCGTCGACAGACCGGGCGAGAAGCGTCTTTGGCAACGAGCAGGACGACGCAACGTACCAGAAGGCCGTCCAATCGAAGGAGCGCTACCTCCGTCGCTTTGGCGATGACTCCAAGACCATCTATCACCTCTCGGCAGCTCCCACGCCCGTGATTGGCGATATGCTCGGCGTGAGGAACCTCGTAATCTCCCCTGACAGCACGCCCCTCGACATCCGTGCAGATGCCGCCCAGGCCCCCAAGCCACCCGCCACCAATCGTGCCGTAGAAGGCGCAAACGGCACGCCGGTCATAGTGGGAAACATCCGCATGGGGTTTGGGCACTACCGCATCTCGATGGCCATGGCATCGGCAGCGCATGCCATGGGCTACACGCCCTACTGGCTTGACCTTGCCTCCTTCGAGGATGCTACGGGATCCAAGGTCATCCGCTACCAGAACGACCTCTACTCCAAGGGGTCGAGAATCTCTCAGCGTGTTGGGGCCTTCAATAAGCTCGTGTGGGAACCGCTCAACTCCGAGGGCTTCCGCAAGCTCTCGTACAACGCGGCAGACCAAAAGAACGCCGAGCTCTGCGTGCCCTTCTTCCACGACATCGACAAGGACATCCCCTACGTGGGCACCCACGTCTGGCCCTCGCAGGCAGCTGTTCATGCGGGCATGACCCACGTGGTGAACGCCATCCCCGACAACTGGCCCATGGCGCTCCACCTTGCGGAGGGCTCCATCCACACGGTCCAGACGCCCAGCGCCTACCTGGGGTACCACCAGCTACGCGGCATGGACCCTGCGCGCCAGCTCAAGCCCATGCCCGAGGGGTCCATCTACTACACCGGCCACTACGTTGACCACGAGCTTGTCTCCAACATCCCCACAGACTGCGCACGACGCAGGAACCGTGTCATGGGAGGCGGCCCCGTGCGCTACCTGCTCTCCGTTGGCGGCGCAGGCGCGCAGCAGGAGCTCTTCGCGGCAATCGTGGAGCACCTCCTCCCCTATGTGAGGCGCGGGGAGGCCGTGGTCTTTGTTAACGTTGGCGATCACAAGAAGGTGTGGGATGCGCTGCTCAAAAGCGTGGACGGCCTTCGCAGCGAGGCACTCCCCCACTTCGAGGGTATCGACGAGGTCGCGCGGTTTGCAACGGCGGCACTCGACGGTGACGCGAGCGGCGTGCACGCCTTCTGCGACAAGGACATCTTTACGGCGGTCTACTCGTCCAACCTGCTCATGCGCTGCTCGGACGTGCTGGTTACCAAGCCGAGCGAGTTCTCGTTCTACCCCGTGCCCAAGCTCATGATCCACCGGGTGGGCGGCCACGAGGCCTGGGGCGCCATCCGCGCAGCGGAGGTTGGCGACGGCACCTACGAAATGGACGACACCGCAGAGGTACTCTCGATGATCGACTCGTTCCAGCACGAGCGCGGGCTTCTCGGCTTCATGTGCGACCGCATCGAGGACGCCGCCAAGGCGGGCATCTACGACGGGGCCTATCGCGTCATCGACCTTGCGGTGAACGGTGCGCCAACGCTTCCGGGGCCTTTCGACGGAGCACGCTAGCGCCTGCGATGAGACAAAGGGAAGCCCCCTTTGTCTCATCGCCTGCGGCGCCGGTCGTCCTTGATGATGCTCCGGGCAACCCATATGCCCAGGATGAAGGCAGCAAGGTAGCCCACAAAGCCAATGATGGGAATGCCAAAGATAACGGGCTGGATGCGCGCATAGTAGACCACCGACGAGCCAATGAAGAGGCCCGCCACCATGACGCTCATCGAGAGCCTGTTGGCGATGTGGGCGAAGTCGTTGATGGGGTCCTCGGTTCCCGCCACGTCCAGGTTAAGCCGCAGCTGGCCGCGGGTGAGCATCTTCATGGCAAGGTCCGCCTGCGAAGCCGCGCCGAGAAGCCCGTGCGCAGCACGCGTTCCTTCGCGCGTGAACCCCTTGACCTCGTGCTTGATGAGGTCCTCGGGCGTGGTGTGCGCCTTGATGTGGGCCGTGATGATCTCGATGATCGAGACACCGGGGAGAAACTCGTCAACCACGCCCTCGAGCGTCACGAGGGAGCGCGCAAGCATGGTGACCGAGCCGGGGAGCTCGACGCCGTTCTTCCTCGCCATCGAGATGAGCGAGTTCACGAAGGAGCCAACGTCAAGGTCTGAGAGGTCAGCCTCGCCGTAGTCGGCAATGATCATGTCGAGGTCGTCCAAGAGATGCGCATGGTCGACGGCGGACGTATCGGATATCGAGAAGCGCAGGAGCCCGTCGGCAAGCCCGGCGGAGTCCCTCAGCGCAACGGCCTTCACCATGTCCGACATGGCCTTGCGATCATGCGAGGAGAGACGCCCCATGATTCCCAAGTCGATGTAGACGATCTGCCCGCCGCGGACGATGAGGTTACCGGGGTGGGGGTCGGCATGGAAGAAGCCGTCGTCGATCATCTGGCGCGTGTAGTTGTCGACGAGCTTGGTGCCAATCTCTTCGAGGTCATAGTCAGCAGCAACCAGCTTGGCCGTCTTGTCGATGGGAATACCCTCGATGTAGTCCATGACCACGACGTGCTTGGTGCAGAGCTTGGGATAGGGCTTGGGACAGTCGACAAACTTGCAGTCCGCGTTGTTGCGCCTAAACTCCTCCAGGTTTCTGGCCTCCACCAGGAAGTCCGTCTCGTCGCGGAAGGACTGCCAAAGCTCGTCCACCACCGACTGCATGTCGAGGAACTGGCTCCCCGACATGAAGCGGTCCATGAACCCCACAAGCGAGCGCATGATGGCAATGTCTTGTGTCATGGTCTCCTGGACGTGTGGGCGCTGCACCTTGATGGCAACCATCTCGCCCGTGACGAGACGGGCCTTGTGCACCTGGGCCACGGAGGCGGAGCCCAAAGGAACATCGTCGATGGCGTCGAAGATGTCTTCGATGGGGGTGTCGTACTCGTCACGCAGCGCCTGTAGCACCGTGTCGCGGTCCATGGGCTCGACATCCGAGCGGAGCTTGGTGAGCTCGCGGCAGAAGCTCTCGGGCAGTATCTCCGAGCGCATGGAGAGTATCTGGCCAGCCTTCACGAAAGTGGGGCCAAGCTCCTCGAGCATGTGGCGCAGGCTCTTGGGCGTGAGGCCGTGGAAGATGTCATAGCGGCGAACGATAGAGAGAATCTCGCGGACGCGCTTGAGCCGTGAGCTGCGCGACGACTCGTACCCGTCAGACGTCTTGCTGCGACCGCCAAACAGGCCGATGGTCTGCGCGTCGTCATCCTCGAAGCCGTCCTCGCTCACGCTCCTGTACCACGCGTCAAGGAGCTCGTCACTTGTTCGTGGCGAGCTCCCCTTCGTGGCATCACTTGTGTCGCGAACCTCTGGCACAGGTTCTACTCCTTGGCGTCACCATCATCAACGGGGGCGTCCTCGACGGAATCCGGCTCGACGACGTCTGCGTCGATGTCGGATGCCATGGAGGCAACCTTCTTGGCAAAGTCCGCACGCTCCTCGGGGGTCATTGCCTCCATCTTGGCGCGCAGAGCGGCGTCGGACGTGTCGCCAACGACCTCCTTCGCCTTGCGGGTAAGCTCCTCGTTGATGGCCTTGCCCTGGGCAACGGTAAGCTCGCCCTTCTTGACGAAGCCGTCGATGACCTCCTGGGACTTCTCGGCGGTGGTGGCGACTGCACCCACGCTTGCCAGGAAGACCTTGCGGAAGCCGTCCGTGATATCGAAGTCTGCCATGATGTCTCCCTTCAGAAGCGGGACGAGCCCGTCCCGCGGCCGTGATGCTCTCTGTTCTACCCCACATCAGCTGGTTGGATGCGCTGGGAACCCAAAAATCGGCAGGCGCCCGATGCATCACCCCAGAAGTATGTTGCCAAGCTCCTCAACGGTCTCCGCAACGGCAACCGCTCCGGCGTCCCAAAGCTCCGCCATCTCGCAGGTGTGCGCGTAGTGAACGCCAACGCAGGGAATGCCCACCTCTGTTGCGGCGTCAACGTCGTAGAACCGGTCTCCCACCATCACCGCGTCCTGGGGCCCCACCTCCGTGCGGTCCATCACGCGGCGGATGGTCTGCGGCTTGGTATCGGTCCCGTCGTCAAGTTTGCCCAGGTAGACATCAAAGCGTGGCGCAAGGCCAGACTCGCGCATGCCGCGCTCGAGCAGAGCCGCGCGTTTCGACGAGGCGACGGCGAGCACCTTGCCGGCTGCATGGAGCGAATCGGCAAGCCCCGCCATGCCCGGGATGGCGGGAAACGCCTCGGCGCCCAGCTTGTTGTAGATGGCGCGGTACTCCTCGGTAATCTGGGCGGCCTCCTCCGCCGAGAAGCCATAGACCATAGAGAATGCCTCAGGGAAGGGCGGCCCCACAAGGCGTCTGAGGTCTCCCATGTCTTCGTCGCTCAGACCGTGTTCGCGGAGGACGGTGCGGGCCGTGGCGATAATGCCCGCTATGGTGTCTGAGAGCGTGCCGTCAAAGTCAAACACCACAAGCCTGCGACTGCTCACGTCCATCCCACGCGAGAACCGCCTTGTTACTCCTCCGGATGCCATCGATGCTCTCCCCCGCCCTCGTCCTGCCTGTCACATACGGGTTTCCAAGCGTCTACGGTACCTGAAGCCGCGCGTGCCACGCGCTAGAATCTGCTCGTGGAGCTACCAGGACTCCATCCCGTATCAAGACCGCAACGAAGGAGCGACATGCGCGCAGAGCCGTTCGTGTGCTACAGGCCTCAGCCCGAGAAGGCCAAGGACTTCGCGTCACTGCCCTATGACGTCTTCACGAGGGAGGAGGCCCGCGAGGCCGTGGCCAAGCGCCCGCACTCGTTCCTCGCCATCGACCGTCCCGAGACCGCGTTTGACCCCTCGCACGACATGCATGCCCCGGACGTCTACGAGAAGGCCGCGAGCCTCCTAGCCGACCGTGTGGCGGACGGCACCCTCGTGCGCGACGGGGACCCCTGCTACTACCTGTACCGTCTGAGCGGCAACGGCCACGAGCAGACGGGCATTGTGGCGGCCTTCTCGGTGGACGACTACGAGTCTGGCACCATCCGCCGCCACGAGTTCACGCGCCCGGTTGACGAGAAGGACCGTGCGGACCACATTGCCACCACCGGCTGCCAGACCGGCCCCGTGCTTCTCGCCTACCGCGACGACCCCACGCTCTCGACCATCGTCGCCGCCGCGACGACGGCAACCCCGCTCTACGACTTCACCGACGCCGAGGGTCTGCGCGAGACCGTGTGGCGCGTCAACAGGCCGGCAGCCGTAGACGCCCTGCGCACGATGCTCACGCTTGTCCCGCGCGCCTACATCGCCGATGGCCACCACCGTGCGGCTGCGGCCGCGCGCGTGCGCAAGTCTCTCCGCGAAGAGCACGGTGACACGATGGGTGCCCCCGGCACCGAGCCCTGTGATTACCTCCTGGCAGTGCTCTTCCCAGAAAGCCAGCTCATGACCCTCCCCTACGACCGCGTGGTGGCAGACACCGCGGGCCTTTCCGCCGATGAGCTTCTCGCACGCCTCGCTGAGCAGGGCTTTTCCGTGGGCGAGCCCGTCGAGGGTCCCGTGCGCCCCACGGATGCCCTCCACTACGGGCTCTTCCTGGGCGGTACGTGGCGCGAGCTTGCCTGGCGGGGTGATGTCCCCCAAACGGCCGTGGGCAAGCTTGACGTCTCGGTCCTGCAGGACCAAGCCCTTGGCCCCATCCTGGGCATCACCGACCCTGGTCGTGACGCACGCATCCGCTTTGTAGGCGGCCTGGCAGACGCCGGCGCCCTCGAGCCGCTTGTGGGCGAGGGCGGCCTAGCCTTTGCGCTGAGGGCAACGCCAGTAGCCGACATGATGGCCGTGGCGGACGAGGAGGGTATCATGCCTCCCAAGTCCACCTGGTTCGAGCCCAAGCTGAGAAGTGGCCTCTTTATTAGGCCCATCCTGGGAAGCACCGCAAAGCGCCAGGCATAGGAGCGCACACCAGCACCCCAGGGGCCATTGCGCTCTCTGGGGTGTCTTTTCCACGCCATGGGTATAAGGTGAGTTCGGAGACGCAACCGGAACCGCCGGTTTGCAGGCAATGAGGAGGTGCCGCATGGAGGAGACAGACGACAAGCGTTGGCCGCACTGGGCACGCGACTTCACGCAGGCGCTTTCGCATGCCTTTGGGCGGCAGACCCCCTCGCAGGACCACGATGTCGCGGGCCAGGCCACCCTTGAGGGGCAGTCAGGACAGTCAGCGGCGCCCAGGCTTGGTGCCCGCTTTGCTGCGGCCGTCGACGCCGCCCGTCCTCGGGTCACGACGACGCTCGACATCGACGTGCTGTCCCAGCGACTCATGGCGTCCGACGATCCCCTCTCGGACCTTGGCCTTGTCGTAGCGGACATCCGCTCGCGGCAACGCGACGGCGAAGGTGGCGGCGAGGGTCAGATCATCGTACCCTCCTCTGCCCAAGACGCCCTTCCGCCTTCGAACCTCGAGGTGTTTCTCGCTGACGCGCTGGACGATGCAGGGCTTCTTGCCCCGGATGTTGCCATGCCCTCGGTGGGCGTCGTGCGCCCACACACCTCGCATCTCTTCTATCTGCGCGTGAACGACCCAGAGCTGAGCTATGCGGCAAAGCTCAAGGTACTTCGCATTGAGGCGGCACTCAACGCGGCACTTCTCGCCTCGACGTTCTTCGATGACGCAGATGACGTGCCGGCAGGCGAGCTTGTGAGGTTTAGACAGCGCATCGCCGCGTCCGTCACGTCACAGATCCCCACCATTGCAGACGGCCTCCCCACGCGCGAGGAGGAGCGTCCCAACGGCGAGTGGGCCGTGCGCAAGGGCATCTCGACGGGCATCGAGCACTTCCAGGTGCCTTATCGCCTCCAGGCAAGCTTCCGGACAAACGTAGCAGACGGCAACGTGGCTATCGTAATCGACCTCACGCAGCCCTCCGTCATGCCCGCCCACGTGTGGGTCGATGGCATGGGCATTGTCCCGGCAACCCCCGAGATGCGCCGCCGCGCCGCCACCGACTACAACCTCCGCATTGGCATCCTGCTGGCTGCCTGCGCGTTTCGCTGCAGCTCGCTCATACAGCACGTGTGGGTGGCAGGCACTATTGACACCCCGCAGTCGCACGACTGCTACTACTCAGTGTGCTTTGACCGCGAGGGCTTCTCGAAGATTCCCCTCACGGGAACCTTTGATCCCGTGGCAACCTATCGAGACTTTGATACCTCGCTCGATGAGAAGGACGGCCAGCTTTCGCCCGTAAGGCAGGGCTTCTCGCTTGAGGGCGAGCAGTTCTGCCCCACCAGGCGCTACGAGACCGTTGAGCTCTCAACGCGTGTGCTTGCAGACCCCTTTGCCGCGGCGCTGGGGGCAAGTCGCGTGAACCAGCTTGGCATTGTCGAAGAGAGCAAGCGTGTCGAGGTTGCCTCGCAAATCGCACGGCGCCTCTCGTCCTCGACCGAGGAGAACGTCCGCGCCATCATGGAGCTTGCGGGCAAGGACGACGACGCAACCGTCAGGGAGGCCGCCCGCCGCTGCGTGGGCAAGCTCATAGACGGCACGCTCCCCGAGAACGACCCCCAGACCATCCAAGACGAGTTCGTAAACGGCGACGCGCTCTTCGAAGCCGTCGAGAAGTCCAAGGAGCTGCTTGCCCAGAAGGACACCGCAGGCGCGCTCTCGTGTGTGCTCGGCGCCCTCGAACCCGTGGAGCAGGCTCACACTTACGAGGACACCCCCATGGTGGAGTGGCGCGCGTTTGGCAGCTATGTCGACCGCGTGCTTTACAACCGCCTGCTGTGGGATGGCTCCCACGAGACGCGCATTGCGCCTGACGCCTACCTAGAGGCCCAGCTCGTGGCCTCCGTGGCAGCGCTCGCCGAAGGCCGTCTACCTCAGGCCACAGAGCGAGCCCGCCGTGCCGTGGAGCTGGCACCCCTGAGTATCCACTCGCGGCTGCAACTGGCACAGTGCCTTGATGCCGATGGCCGAACGGACGATGCCATGGTGGAGGTGGGACACCTCCTTGAGCTTGCCCACGACCCCGAGGGCGTGGGGCTTGGCTACTTCCGCATGGCTAGCTACGAGTGGAACCGCCAGGACATACGAGCTGCCCGCGCCTGTTACCAGCGGGCACTCTCGTTCATGCCTGGCATCGCCACCCAGATGGCCTCGCAGCTCTCGGCCATAGTCTTGCAGCTGCAGGGCACCGCCACCTCGAGCGAGCCTCTCAGCGAGGAGCAGGTGCGCGCGGCGCTTGCGGCCCGCGACATCGCGATAGCGCCCACCGAGAAGGTCACCGACGCCTTCTTCGAAGGCATGCGTGCCTCCCTCGATGCCGAGATATTCCCTGTGGCCCGGGAGTTCATGACCATTCTGGGGCTCATGACGCACGATGACGTGTACTACGGCATGCTCCGCTCCATCGAGGACGAGCCAGACCGCTAGCGCAGGCAGCGCGAAGCCCAGCCAGAAACCTAGGAGACAGCACACACATGCACGAGCAGACCACCGCGAACCCACTGTGGCCACCGAGCTTCTCGGCAGCCATCTTTGACTTTGACGACACCCTCGCCCTGACGCACGACCTCTGGAAACAGGTGGACATCGCCTTCTTGAGGTCGCGTGGCATCAGCTACACGCCAGATGTTGGCCGCACGCTCACAATGCTTGGCTTTGCGGGCGGCGCGCGCTGGTGCATCGAGCGCTACGGCCTCAAGGACACGGTCGAGGAGATCTGCGATGAGTGGAACTCCATGGGCCGTGCGCTCTACGCCACCCAGGTACGCCTGCGGCCAGGCGCGAGGGAGTACTTTGCAGCGCTGAGAAGCGAAGGCGTGCCCCTGGCGCTCGCGACCACCAACGACCCCGACGTACTTGGCGCCATGAAGGCGAACGTGGACGTCTACGACCTCTTTGATGCCGTGGTATGCGCTAAGGAGGTTGGGTGCGGCAAGGATCACCCCGACATCTACCTCGAAGCGGCCCGTCGCATCTCGGCCAAGCCAGAGAGCTGTATGGTCTTCGAGGACCTCCTCCAGGGGATCTGCTCCGCAAAGCGAGCCGGAATGCGCACCTGTGCAGTACTGAGCAACAACCCCCTCCAGAACGAACGTGAGGTCGTTGCTGCAGCGGACTGCTCCATCTCAAACTGGCGAGAAGCGCTTGCGAACGAGAGGTAGCAACTACTATTTTGCGAGCGGCGTGCATGGGACCGGAAGTGGCCATTGATTACCACTTGGGGATTTATGGGCTATCCCCAGAACCATTGGGGTAATATAGCACCCGTGGCTGTTGGGGCCACAAGGTATCGCGCGAGAGCGCAGCTTTTTGTCCTGCGGGGCAAAGAAAGAAAGGCACGACATGGCAAAGGGTACTGTTAAGTGGTTCAACCCCGACAAGGGCTATGGCTTCATCTCTCGTGAGGATGGCGACGACCTGTTCGTCCACTACTCCGAGATTCAGATGGACGGCTTCAAGACCCTGGACGAGGGCCAGGCTGTCGAGTTTGACATCACCACCGGCCAGAACGGCAAGCTCCAGGCTTCCAACGTTCGCAAGCTCTAGTTCATAGCCCAACTCATACCCCTTTGGGGATTTGTGGGACTTGGCTCCCCCACCGTATGGTGGGGGAGTTTTTTGTGCATCGTGGGGCTTTCCATGACACGGGCGCATGCTGCGATACCATGGACGGGCACCTGCTTTGGGAAAAGACGAGAGGGAACGGAATCGTGAGAGTCCTTGCAATCGTGCCCGCGTACAACGAGGAAGAGTGTCTCGCAAACACCGTACGAGAGCTGACTAGCACCTGCCCAGACGTTGACTACCTCGTCGTCAACGACGGCTCGAGCGACGCAACGCCACGCATCTGCGACGAGCTGGCGCTCAACCACATCGATCTCCCCGTGAACTGCGGCCTTACCTCCGCCGTGAAGGCGGGCATGAAGTATGCCCTGCGCCATGGCTATGACGCCGCCGTTCAGATTGACTCCGACGGTCAGCACATACCCGAGTACATTCCCACCATGGCAAAGACCCTCGAAGATGAGGGTGCAGACATCGTGATTGCCTCGCGCAACCTCGCAGGTGGCGGCGCAGTGGGTGCGCGCGGCGCAGGGGCCAAGCTCATCACCGCGATCATCCACCAGACGACGGGCGCCACCATCACCGATCCAACGTCAGGCATGCGCATGTACAACCGGGCCATGATCGAGCGGCTCGCTCGCGGGTTCGACCTGGCGCCCGAGCCAGATACCATTGCGCTTCTCATCCGCAGGGGCGCAAAGGTCATCGAGGTACCCGCAGAGATGCGAGAAAGGCAAGGCGGCACGAGCTACCTGCACTTCATGTCCTCGATTTCCTATATGGCGCGCACGTGCCTCTCCATCCTGCTCTTCCAGTGGTTTAGATAGGAACTGCCATGTCCATCGTTCTTCGTATAGCCCTCATCCTTGGGGCACTGTTTGCCCTCTCCATCGTTGTGCGCAAGGTGAGAAAGTCAAAGATTCGCATCGCCGACTCGGTCTATTGGGTCTGCGCTGCCGTGCTTCTCCTTATCCTGGCGATCTTCCCGGGAATCGCGTACTTCTTCTCAGATCTCCTGGGGTTCCTCTCGCCCAGCAACTTCGTGTTCCTCGTGGTCATCGCGCTCATGCTGCTCAAGCTCTTCAACCTCGCCTGTGAAGTTTCTCGCCTTACCGACAAGGTCGAGCAGCTCTCGCAGGAGGTCGCGCTCAGCAAGAAGGAGTTTGGCGACAACCTCCAGAACAAGCGTTAGCGCTAAGCGGAGGCGTCAAGGCCTTTACTGCTCCATCACGTTGACCCCATCCCCAAAGTCGAGGATGCGAGGGAGATGGGTGTAGCGGTCCAAAGCGGGCGGGAGCTGGTGATAATCGCCATAAAGCACGCGTAGATACGCGTCGCAATCATGCGGTGCCCGTAGGGTCATCCCGTCGAAGGCGATGTCTTTCGTGGGGAAGATATCGGAAGTGTCGTGGAGCCCCTCCAGGGGATAGGTGGCATTGAACCAGCGCTCCAAGGGTTCCTTGGGCTGCGCAGCCTCAATGAGCCGGCATGAGAGCTCCTGCGGCTTCCACGTCTGAGCGATAGTGTGATGGAGCACGGAACATGCCATTGCCTTAAGGCCACGCATGGAAGTGTCTGCCGGAATCTTGGGGTGCGCGATGCCGTGAAGGTAGCTCATGCGCTGGAGCCGGAGGCACGTTGCCTTCTGCGCCCGGGCGCGCGCAGGATTGGCTTCCTGGCGAAAGAAGGGAAAGACGTCGAGAAAGATCGCCTGGTTGCAGCCGGCCTCCATGGAGACCTCATCGATGAAGTGCGTACCGTCGAGAAAGACCTTGACCCAAAGCGACGTGAAACCCGGTGTGTTCTGGCACGTTGCCAGTGAGTAGCCCTTGGGCAGTGCCCGCGGGGCCAGCTCGACAAAGCGCCGGTAGTCCTCATAGGCCATGCCAATATCCGTGTCATCGTCCCAGGGGATGAAGCCTCCATGGCGAACCGCGCCCAGGCAGGTCCCCGAATCGATGAAGTAGTCGATGCCGTTCTCGCGGCAGAGCGCATCCACGACACCCAGAATGCTGCGTTCGGCATCTTGCAGTCTCTCGAGAGCGTCCTCGGGATACGGCCGCATCTCATCCATCTTCTTCCTCCCTTTGTCTAATCGAGCCTCTTGCAGTCACGGACAAAAAATGCCACCAGAGAGAGGACTGCCAGGAGGTAGGACCCCACACCAACCCAGCTTACGCCGTTCATGCCAAAGAGGTCCACTACGGGAATGGTGATGGCAAGCGAGACCACAGTGGCAACCACATTACCGAGGAAGCTTGCCTTGTAGTCCCTGAGCGAAAGAAGCAGGTCGTTCATGAACCAGGCAAAGGCGGTCACAAAGGTGCAGAGCACCGCCGGACCAAGAAGGTAGCTGTACTCGATAATCTCCTGGCCGTAGAGGAGGCCAAGAATCCACTCGCCAAAGATAAGTATGAGCACCGAGAAGACCACCGTGATGCCAATAATGCCCTGGATGGTGCGCCTGAAGAGCTTGAGCGCGGATGCCTTGTCGTCCTTGAAACGCTGTGCGAACTCGCCCATGAGGGGACTGTAGATGTAGGAGGCCCCCATCTGGACAATTGCCGCCGGAGACGCCACAGAAGAGTAGATGCCCAGAGCAGCCGTGCTCACACTCGCTGCGAGGTACTGCTTAGGGACCGTAAGGACAGCACTCGAGCACACCTGTGCTATGACCAGCGGCAGCAGTGTTGCAAGCGTACGGGCGGCAGAGCGCAGGTCGATGACGGGCTTGATGGACTCAAAGCCAGAGGCCCGCGGCATATCGTAGATACCGCAGATTGCCAGCGTGGAGACGGCCATGGAGATGCAGGCCAGCACCAGAGAATCGCTGAACCACAGCACCACAGAGAAAAGGGCTAGGTTGGAGATGCCCTGCATCATGTAGGAGCGGCCGATGTAGTCCATGCGAAGGTGCCGCTGATCTATTGCGTGGAGACCCTCGATGAAGTTTGCGACAAGCGAAGCCACCAGGTAGGCGACAATTGCCGGCACGGCATCCAGGGAGCACGTAAGAACCGCATAGGCAACGCCAACCACGAAGGCTAAGGCACTCGTGAGAAGACGCAAGCCAACATACTCACCGGAACTGTGCTCGCCGCGAACGTCGGTCACCTGCACCGTTCGCAGGCGGAAGTCGGCAAAGGGCGCCACAAGGTTGGAAACCGACATGGCCAGCGAGAGGGCGCCCGCGGCATCGAAGCCATGGGAAAGACGCACCACGGCAATGGTGATGAGGTAGTTGCAGCCCAGCCGCACGATGGAGCCGGCGGAGTTCCAGGCGATGTTCTTCTTGAGCGAGAGACCCTCAGCCATTGGCCTTCTTTCCTCCAAATATGGTGTGGTAGGCAACGGACGCCGGAAGCTCGCACAAGGCGCCAATCACCTTGTTGGGTGCCTTCGAGAGGCCGCCCTTCTCCCCCGTCATACGGCAGCCAACGAGATAGAGCGTGGTCTCCCTGAACTTTCCAGCCAGCGTCTGCGAGCGCTGCGCACAATAGAGCTTGTGCTTGCGATAGCCAATGGGGTTCTCGCGCGCGTTCTTTGCAAAGTTCTTGGTAAGGCCATCCGGAAGGTAGTGGCAGATGGTGAGGATGGTGTTGTCCGTCCTCATGAGATAGTGGTCGTCGAGGCGGTAGTACACAGAGGTCTCTGCGATGAACTTCTCCCCTGGCGCTACGTCGTACGGATACTTTCGCAGCACCTCGGTCTTGTGGATGAGGGAGGTGTCGCCGGCAAAGTGGTACTTCTCGAAGAGATCCCAGTACTTGACCTCGGTGAGGCCATCTGGAATCCAGGTGACCATGGGAGTGTGCTCGTCGGTGCCCCTGAGCGCCACAATGCCGGCAATGCGGTTGTCATCGCGAATCGCTTCGTAGTCATCGACTATGCGCGCAACGGCACCGGGAACCAAGTGGTCGTCGGAGTCGACGCAGAAGAAGAGAGGGCACTCGCACAGCGCGACGCCAGTGTTGATTGCACGAGGCTTTCCACCGTTCTCCTTCTTGACGTAGGTAATGTCGACCTTGCCCTCCTGCTTCCATGAGGAAACCAGCGAGCAGGTGCCATCGGTAGAGCCATCGTCCACGATGAGCCACATGAAGTCCTGCGATGTCTGCGAGACAAGACTCTCGTAGAGCGTCGGAAGGATGTAGGCGCGGTTATAGGTTGGTGTGAACACGCAAACTGTTTTCATGCGGATGCTCCGGTCGAATGACAAGATGCAGCAGGCGGCCTGCACGGGCATTTAGCAATTCTCGCATGGACGGCTTGATGCAAGGGCGGCGATGGGTGCCAAGCGGAAATTCAACAGAGAGCGCCATTTGCACACCCGATTCCCCTTAATCGAGAGCTTACAATCTATCAGGTGATGGAAAGGAACCTGAACGGGGACAAGATGAAAGAGAAGCGCATTGGCAACGACGAGATGAAGGCCATCGAGCTCGACATCATGCGGGAACTCTACCGCGTGTGCCATGAGGAAGGCCTGAAGTGCATCATGGCATACGGCACGCTCTTGGGCGCAATACGCCATCATGGCTTCATCCCTTGGGATGATGACATCGACCTCATCATGCCGAGAGAAGACTACGAGCGTCTGCCGGAAGCGTTTGCCAAGCTCTCCTCCAAGCCGTACTACAAGATTATCTGGTATCGCGACCGCTCCTCCATCTACCCCTTCATCAAGGTGGTCGACACGCGTACCGAGGTCATCGAGCACTACGTCGATGAGCGCTGGTGCCGCACGGGCGTATGGGTGGACGTGTTCCCCGCTGATGGCATTGGCCAAAGCGACAAGACATTTGAAGATGTGGCCAGGCTCAGGCGCAAGTACGACTACCTAACGGCCAACATTCACGAGGGCTCCTCGACCGTGAACCTCTTGGGGAAGCGCGTGCTCAAAGCCATCATGCCCAAGGAGGACATCTACCAGATTGCCCAGCAGTTAGATGACATCGCCCGTGCGGTTCCCCTAGGGAAACGATGATTAATGCGGTCAGGCGGAGCCGCATCATCCGGACCGCCGGTGCTCGGCAGATGCTGCCAGAGCCTGCATATAATGCCATCTACCTGCGGTTATACTATAATCTGACTATGCATCGCGCAGCACGACCGGGAGGCAGGCATGGGCAGCCAGATGAGCTTCGGGGACCTGGAGTCGCAGGGACAGAGGCGAAAGACCAGGCGGGAGGAGTTCCTCGAGCGGATGGACGCGATCGTGCCCTGGGACAGGTGGTGCGCCCTGGTGGGGCCCAGCTACCATTCCCAGGCGCGCGGCAGGCATGTGCGCGGCGCGGAGACGATGCTCAGGATGTACCTGCTCCAGGTGATGTTCGGCCTTTCCGACGAGGGCACCGAGGATGCCGTCCTGGACTCGCGGGCGATGCAGCGCTTCATGCACCTCGACCTCATGCAGGAACAGGTGCCGGACGCGACGACCCTCGCGAAGTTCCGCCATGTCCTCGAGAGGGAGGGACTCGGCAGGGCCATACTCCGCGATCTCGATGCCCAGCTCGAGGAGGCGGGGATCATGATGCGGGGCGGCTCCATCGTGGATGCCACCTTCATCGAGGCGCCGAGCTCCACGAAGAACAGGGGCCACGCACGCGATCCCGAGGCGCACCAGTCCAAGAAGGGCAAGAACTGGCATTTCGGATACAAGGCGCATATCGGCGTCGATGCCGGCAGCGGCCTCGTGCATACCGTGGAGACGACCGCCGCAAACGTGTCCGACGTGTCCATGGCGCATGCCCTCGTGAGGGAGGACGACGCGTTCTGCTATGCGGACTCCGGCTACACGGGCGTGGCGAAGCGCCCCGAAGTCGCCTCCGATCCCCACCTCTCCTCGATGCGCTGGACCGTCGCCAGGAAGCCCTCCACCATAAAGGGCCTGGACTGCACGCTTTCGGCAGAGAAGGGCATCGAATCCAGGAAGGCATCCGTCCGCTCCAAGGTGGAGCATCCCTTCCTCATCGTGAAGCGCCGGTTCGGGCATCTGAGGACGCGCTACAGGGGGACCGGGAAGAATTCCTGCATGCTCTGCGTATCCTTCGCCCTCGCGAACCTGGCCATGTGCATCTCCGCAGGCAGGTCCCTCGCCTCCCGGCCCGAAGCTGCCTGAGAGGCTCCGCTCCGCCTGGCTGCATGCACGGCGCCGGCAGGGCGGCCGGGGAAAGGCGGCCTCTGCCCGGGCCGGACGGGGGCCCTGCCCCCATGCCCGGCAGCGTCAGCGTTGGCAGCCGGGCTGCCGCGGTGCTGGAAGGGCATTAATCATCGTTTCCCTAGCGGAAAGCAGGGAGGCTGCCAATATCGCCTGGGCGGTGGGGCCGAACGAGCGCATGCCCAAATCCATCGTATTCGATACCTGCCCCTACGATTTCGAAGGCGAGCAGTTCGACGGCCCGAGAGACTACGACATTTGCCTCACGCGCTGGTATGGAGACTACATGACGCCGCCGCCAGAGGACCAGCGCATCCCTCACTACGTAGACGCCCGCTGGCTCTAGACGTCAGGACTGGTGACGAAGGCTCGAGAGCCGCGTCAATCTAAACGCAATGCCCAATAGCCGCGCCGTGCCCCAGAAGCCAAAAACGTGATAGGAGAGAGAGGCAAGGTGCACGGCCCGGTCCTCGTCAGCAGTAAGGAGAAGGGGTGCGTGGACGCACATCTCACGGGATGTTCGGTCGTCCTTGCGGCAATCCCCCAGTGCCGCCGCCTGCCCCATCCACACTATGAACGGATAGGCTAGGTAGGCGCGGATTGAGAGCGCCTCGGCACCAGACAGTCCCAGCTCATCAATGGCAGCAACGTGCTTTTCGATCACTTTTGCCAGGTCATCGGTCATACTGCGCGTAATGGGCTTCGATGTCTGGGCGTATCCGGTTCCCTTGCGGTAGCAGTAGTAGGGATCGTCGAGCCAGCCCACGCTCTGGGCGTGTTCGAGGACGCTGGCAGACCAATCGGTATCCTCGTTGCGCATTCCTTCGGGAAACATGATGTTGTCTTCTCGAACGAGACCCGTCCGTACCACCTTGTTCCACACGGCGCGGGCCATGAGTCCTTGGGAGATTATCTCGAGAATCGCCTCGCCCTTGCTCAAGCCGGCAATCTTCGCTGCAAGGTCTGTCTGCTTTGGAGGGATAACGGTACCCGTGGAATCGTCGTACATGCAGTTGTCGTGCATGAGGACATCCACAGGACGCGCGGAGAGGCTCTGTGCCACGCGCTCGAGGCACTGGTCATCGCGGAGGGAGTCGTCATTGTCGCAGAAGGTGAGATAGTCACCGGATGCCCGCGCAACGCCCTCGTTTCGCGCGGAGGAGGTGCCTCCGTTTGGCTTGTGGACAGCAATGATGCGCTGGTCCTCGGCAGCCAGAGCGTCGCAGAGGTCGCCAGAGCCATCGGTTGAGCCATCGTCGACGAGAAGCACCTCGAGATCGCGGTAGGTCTGCGACGTGATGCTTCGCACGCATTCGCGCAGGTAGTCCTGCGAGTTGTAGACGGGGATGATGACGCTAATCTTCATGACACACACCTAGATCTATGAGCGGTCTATCGGAAGACGGTGGCACGCGCGAGCTTTGCGGGCAGGTAGCAGAGCACGGCAAGCGGCACGTTGGGTGCCTCTCGCACGCCGCCCCTGTGATGGGCAAGCATGCATCCAACCAGGTAGAGCGTGGTCTCTCGGCAGGCGTCGTAGGGGTTTGTCGCCCTTCTCGCACTGTCGCGCTTGTGGCGCATGTAGCCGATGGGGTTCTTCTTGGTGTTCTCGACGAAGTTCTGCGTGTAGCCGTCTGGCAGATAGTGGCAGATGGTGAGCACGTGGTCGTAGGTGAGCATGTCGTAGTCGTCGTCAATCGCGAAGAAGGCCATCGACTCGGCCACGAACTTCTCGCCCGGCGCCACCTCGTAGGGGTGCTGCTGGACGATGGCGGTGCGGTGAATGAGCGAGGTGTCGCCCTTGAAGCGATACTTGTGGAGCAAGTCCCACATCTTGACCCTGGTCACGCCAGTGGGCATGTGCGTTCCCAGGGGCGTATCCTCGTCCGTCCCGCGCAGGGCCACAATACCAGCAAGCGTGACGTCGCTGCGCGCACCCTGCCAGACGTCAACAATCTGCTCGACGGCCGAGGGAACAAGGTGATCGTCGGAGTCGACCACAAAGAAGAGTTCGTCTGTGCAGTGCGACATTCCCGTGTTGGTTGCACGCTGCTTGCCGCCGTTTTCCTGATAGATGTAGGTGATGGGAACCAAACCCTCTGCTTGCCAGCCGTGAACAAGCTCGGCCGTATTATCCGTTGACCCGTCGTCTACGATGAGCCACGAGAAGTCGCGCGAGGTCTGAGCCACCAGGCTCTCGTAGAGCTTGGGCAAGATGTAGGCACGGTTGAAGGTTGGCGTGAACACGCAAACGGTTGCCATGGTGACAGATCTCCGATTGATGATATGCGCGATGGTTCCGCACCTCAGATGGATTATTGATTCTTGCACGACAATGTAATCGTGCAGTTAGCAGTTCTACAGAACGGAGGTAAAGCTCCAAATAGGATGAAGGAGTCTGAAAAGACCATCAGACGCCGAGAGAGCCTCGTCGAGCTTGCGCGAAGGCATGCTCAAGTGCCTGAGCGGTCTTTGCCCATGACAGGTCGCGCTCTACATGCGCCTGCAGTTCCTGCGAACGGCCTGACGTCCAGGACGCCAAGACCTGGCGAATTCCCTCGGCCATGGTTGCTGGCTCGCGGTCTGGCGTGATGCATCCAAAAGTGTTGCCGCCGTGGCAAAGCACCTCGCGCGCACCGCCCACATCTGGCACAACGCAGGGAACGCCCCAGGCTCCCGCTTCGAGAAGCGACGTGCAAAAGCCCTCGGAGCGTGTGGGAAGGCAGAAGACGTCTGTCTGCGAGAGCAGGGCAGAGAGATCCGCATGGCCGAGGTTTCCCACAAGGTGCGCATTCGCGGGGAGGTCTCGCTCGAGCTGGGGACGCAGAGCCCCCTCGCCCGCAAGGACGCAGGCGTACTTCTCGCCCAGCTGCCCCATTGCGGCCAGAAGGCGCTCGGGGCCCTTCTCGGGCGCAAGCCTGCCCACAAAGACAACGAGTGTCTTATCGTTTGGAATGCCAAGCTCGAAGCGGAAGTCCCTGCCAGACGATTCGCCCCGGAACGCCGCCGCATCGATGGCGTTGGGAATAACCAGAGAGGTCTTGATGCCAAAGGTCGAAAGCCATGCCGCACTCTTCTCGCTTATGCCGGCAAAGGTTGCACCAAGCGAGACGTCCCGGGCGGTCATGTGGCGCTCCCACGCATGGGCCGCGGCATCGGGCACCGCCCCACAGCCAAAGGTGAGCCACGCGGAGCCATGGTCGAGAAGCACTGCAGGCAGGTCATGCTCCCGTGCAAATCGAAGTCCCGTGACCGACGTGCCGTAGAAGCGGGTGTTCACGAGGACACGATCTACGCCCAGACCGGAAACGGCAGAGAGGAGCGAACGCTCGCGCGAGCCATGGCGTGAGAGCGGAAGCCTACCACCCATGAGCTGCGTACTGGGCAGGCGAACGATGCGCACGCCGTCTTCCTGGGTCTCGACCTCCGGCGCGCCAGCGCGGGCAGACGTCACCACACAAACCCCGTCACCACCTAGGACGAGCTGGTGGGCGAGGTTTGCTGTAAACGTCTCCACGCCTCCCACGTGTGGGAGGTACTGCGCAGAAAATATGGCGTAGGTTCGTGACATGAACCTAGCTTAGCAGTCGTAAGCGGGGTCTATCGCCTCAAGCTCGCGGAACGAGTCGATTTCCGTCACGTCAGAGAGCGAGCACTCCCGGGCATAAACCTTGTACTTGTCAGCAAAGTACTTGAGCGGGGCCTCGTCCCAAAAACGCTCCTTGCCACCAGGCATCGCAAACGTAGCAGGAATGTCCTCCGCAAGCTTCTTGCCGTCCTCAGGCGTCCAGTAAGAGACGCCCACCATCTGCCAGACGCCACCCTCGCCGCCAATACCCAGGTCCTTGATGACACCATTCTTGACTTCGAAGCACCAGTCGTCAGAGCGCTCCATAGGGATACCCAGGTAGTTGGACCGATCCTGGTAACGGGTTATAAGACTGGGGTTTCTCAGCAGCAGATCGGACTCAAAGACGTAGGCGCTCTGGAGGTAGTCCTTAGCAGCAACCATGCTCGAGATGTTGTTTGCCTCGTTGTAGAGGGGGTTATCGATGAGCTTGATGGTGGGGTATTTGTAGAGGAGCTGGTCGAACTGCTCGCCAAGATAGCCCCTCACCACATAGACCTCGGTGATGCCGGCCGCGTAGACCGCGTCGAGAATGGTGTCGATGATGCGCTTGCCGCCCACGCGCACCAGCGGCTTGGGTGTGTTGAGCGTGATGGGCACCATACGGGAGCCAAAGCCGGCAGCAATGAGCACAGCGCGCTTCACGCGATAGGGCTCAAGCGCGTCAAGGCCCTCGTCGGTGATATGCCTGTCTGCGACAAGCCCCTGTTCGGTGAGATTAGAGACTGCCTCGTTCACACTCCCCACAGACATCCCAGTCTGCGCCGCCACGGCGCGCTGGGTAAGCGGCGCCGGGGCCGTTGCGATGGTGGAGAGAACGAGGAACTCCTTGTGTGTCATGACGTACCTACCTCCAGGCGGCTATCGGGAAACTGGCTGTTGAGTATGGCGGTAGCGCCTTATGGCTGCTACCACCACCTTCTCAATAACGTTTGTGACAAGGATGAGAACGGAGACAAATGCAGAGCACTCTACCAGGCGTTGTGCGTCGAGGTCGGTCACCAGGAGCGCAAGCGGCATGTCAAGCGTGGTAGAGAGGAAGGAGACCGCAGAGATGGTCACCATGCAGTTGACAAAGAAGAACGAGAACATCTCGGCAATCGTGTCCGCCGTCGCCGGCACGAGAACGTCCAGCACGATGCGTGCACGCCCCACCCCCATGGTCTGGCCAACCGCCTCGAGGTTCTTGTTCACCTTGGAGAGAGAGTTATAGGCCATGAGATATGGCGACGCGATGAAGTGGACCAAGTTCACCAAGATGAGGATGGCAAACGTCCCGTAGATGAGAGATCCCTTGAAGGCAAGAGCAAACGAGAGGCCAAGGACAATGCCTGGCACGGCAAGGGTGGTGACAGACGCCAGGTGAAGGAGACGCGCGGATACGCCACCGACGCGAGCCGTAATGTAGGCAACGAGATAGGCAAGGATGGTCCCCAGGATGGAGACGACAAAGGCAGTGAAGAGTGAGTTCACCCAGTAGGAACCCGCCCCCATGGTGAAGGCTCGGCCAATGCTGGCAAGGGTGGGCGTGAGGTCAAGGGGATACTTCGTCGCAAATGACACCATGCAGAAGGTGGCGATGGGAGCAAGAAGAGCCAGCGTGACGATAACTGCCGCAACGTAACCAACGGCATCTCGCACCGCGTTTGGCTTGAGGTCAAACCCACGCGAGACATAGCGCACGCTGGCGCGATCCCGTGCAAGCACGTCGACAAGAAAGTCAATAACAGCGGGGATGAGCAGGACAAAGCCAATGGCAGCACCGGTGTCAAAGTCGAGAAGCCCCACTGCATTCTGATACATGAGCACGGGAAGCGTCGTGACCTTGCCACCCACCATCAGCGGCACACCGTAGTCCGTAATCACAAGGGCAAAGGTCGCAAACGCAGCAGAGATGAGCGGCTTTCTCAAAAAGGGAAGCGTGATGTGGGCGAACTGACTGGGCTTGGGAATGCCCAGGACGTCCGCTGCCTGGTAGGGCGTTGCATCCTCGTAGCGCATCACGTCATAGATCATGAGAAAGGCCGGCGGGAACGAGTAGAGAAACGACCCCATCACAATGCCCGGAAACCCATAGATGGACCACGATCCATGCAGCAGGTTCGTGAGTATCCCGTTCGACCCCAGAAGATACACCAGACTCATGCCGTGAGCGAGCGAGGGAACAAGCATAGGAACCGTGAGGAGAACGGCAAAGACGCTCTTCCCCTGGATTGCGGTCCTGCAGAGCACCCACGACATGAGGAGGGCAGCAAGCACCGAGATAACTGTGGTGATCGCCGCGACCACAAGGGAGTTGACGCATGCGCTAGCAAACGCCGGGGTCCCAAAGACCTCCCGTACCTGCGGGTCTGCCAGGCGCGAAAACATCCCTACCAGGGGAAGCACAACCGCCAGCAGGAAGAAGAGGAGGAGCGCTATCTTGAGGAGTCCCATGCCTTTTGAGCTGGTTTGACGAGCCATAACGACCCCCTATTCCAGCGGCGAGGCGAACCTCGCAAGCGAGTCGTACTTGGCCTTGAGGTTTGCCACCACAAAGTCGCGAACGTAGCTGTCCGCGGGGTTCTCGACGATGTGCAGGGGCTCGTCGAGCTGGTGGATTGAGCCTTCCCCCATCACCATGACGCGGTCGGCAAGTGCGAATGCCTCCTCTTGGTCGTGCGTGATGAAGATCATCGTGGTCCCATGGTCACGCTGAATGTTCTTGAGCTGCGAGCGCAGCGCAAGGCGCGCGTCAGCGTCGAGTCCGCTCGTTGGCTCGTCGAGGAGTATGACCTCGGGGCTCAAGGCAAGCGTGCGCGCAATGGACACGCGCTGCATCTGGCCACCAGAGAGACCAGCGACTGGCTTGTTGGCAAAGTCCGCCATGCCCAGGCTCGCAAGCGCATCGAGCGCAATCTGCGACCGACGCGCACGCCGGGTGGGGTCGAAGCGCAGTGCATACTCGACGTTACCCAGCGCGGTCATGTTCTCAAAGAGCGCATAGTCCTGAAAGACTATGCCCATGTGGCGCTTGCTTGGGGCGGCCTCCGTGATGTTCTCGCCATCGAGAAGCACGCTGCCGGCATCCGGATGCTCGAGACCAATGAGGATGCGCAGGAGGGTCGACTTTCCGCAGCCGGAGGGGCCCAGTATCGAGAGAAACTCTCCCCCCTGCACGTCGAAAGTAATTCCATGGAGCACTTCGCGGCCGTCAAAGGACTTCTTGATTCCTTTGACGGTGAGCTTATGGGGTGCGGTTGTCTCTTGGCTTTTGATGGTCATGGCAATCAGTGGCTCCATCTCTCGAGCAGACGCATCTTCTCGTCCACGTCGGTGATGCCGGTCATGTCGGCGTACTTGACGTCCTTGGGATAGTTGGGAATCTCTGGCGATACGCCTGCCAGCACTTGGTCGGGCACATAGGTTGCATTGTCTATGCGCACGCCCTCGGTGCAGAGCCACCCAAATACGTCATGGACTGCCTGACGCCCTGCTCGTCCTTGGATGATTCCGGATCCGTACACGTCCCAGGGCGACCCCTCTTCAAAGAAGTGGACGGAGAGTGGAGCACCCTCGTTTATCTCGGATACCGCGTGATAGGTCATGCCAAGCCCAACTGCTGCCTCACCCTGCACCAAAGCGTTCACAGGGCCAGAACCCGAGGACGTGAACTGGTAGACGTTCTCCGCCAGCGCGTCGAAGTAGTCAAAGGCGGCATCCTCACCCCATGCATTCACGAGGCTCTTGAGGAAGTTGTAGCCTGTGCCGGAGGTCTTGGGGTTGGGCATGGATACCACACCGGCATAGACGGGATCCAAGAGGTCCTGGTAGGAGGTAGGAGTTGGAATTCCTCGCTCTGACAGGATGTTGTCGTTCGTGGCGATGCAGGCACTCTCGCGGGAAAAGGGAAAGTAGCGGTCATCCGGATCGAGAAGGTCCTCGCAGTACATGGACTCGTCAAAGTCCGAGAGGACCTCGAGACTGTCTGACACCTGGTTGATGTAGCCGCCCTCAAGATCCAGTACGATGTCCGCCTCGGATGACGCCCCCTCCATGCGAAGCCTGGCAGCGCAGTTTCCCGTGGTGATGTAGTGCATGCGGATGTCGTAGTTGGGAAAAGCCTGCCGCAGGGCTGTCATCTGCGTCTCGTTACGAATGCCCTCGCAGCACGAATAGATGACAACGGAGTTGCTCGATGTTCCTCCCGCACCAGCAAGGGCACCAAGCCCTATACAAGCGGCAGCACCACCGGCAAGTTCGAAGAAGCCCCTGCGAGAAATACCAGGAGAGGCATCGTCATTATGAATGCGTCGCGCCATACAGTCACCGCCATGCGTTTTGTCATGAACACATCAACTGTCTGAAAGGAAGTTAGGATGTTCATAATACACGTATGCCATAGAAACATGAACGGCGTATGCAAATTTGGACACAGTTACCGCGAGATGATAGCCCGCCACACGCTTGAGTGACTACGAGGTCTCGCGCTCGTCCCCGCGCTCGTTGCCTTCATACCAGGAGAGCACGCGGTCTACGTTGTCCTGCGCGTAGCGATAGTAGATGAGAAGCCACTCGCCCACGTTGTCGCCCTCCGCCTCCTTCTCGAGCGACCACACGTACCAGCACCAGCCGGCAAATACCACGTAGCTCCAGAAGTGACGACGCTCGCGTGTGGTTGGCGTACGACCAAAGTAGTCATACAGGGCGTTCTCGGCCTCTTCGTTGGAGAGCTCGCAGCACACCGTGAAGGTGCCAAAATCGCTTGCCTCGTCGGACATGCCCGCGTATTCCCAGTCGATGAGACTGTATTCGTCCTGCTCGTCGATGAGGAAGTTGAGGTAGAAGAAGTCATTATGCGAGACACAGCGAGAGAAGCCGTCCCTCTCAGCGTAGTCCTTGAGCCTCAGCACCTTTTCCTTGAGGGCATCGTAGCCGGGAATCTCGATGGGTCCGCGCTCGGCGAGGAGCTTCTCGTACCCAAGCCCCTCCTCGACAAAGTCAAAGCTGCGGTTGAGTGTGGCCTTGCTCTGATGGAGCCTGCGGCACATCTGCATGGCGCGCTTGAGCTGCACAGGGTCATGCGGGTCGAGGGAGCGGGCGTTTGGCACGAAGCGCGAGATCTTCCAGCCCTGCTTCTGGTCCTCGTAGATGAAGGTGCTGTCAAGGCCAAGCTCGCGCGCAAGGCGCAGGCCCGCCTCCTCGGCGGCTCGGTCGACCATCTTCTCGGTCCCTAGGCCGGGGTGGCGGTACACGTACTCCTGCTCGGCCGCTCCCTCTCCCACCGAGAAGTGGCACGAGAGGTTGGTGAGGCCCTGCTTCAAGGGATAGAAGCCATGGATCTGTGACTTCTCACAGCCCAGGACCGAGACGATGTTGTCGAAGATGTTAGAGTCAACGTTCTCGATGAAGGCAGGGTCAAAGCCGCTCACCTGATCAAGGGTGTCAAACTCGTGAATCGAGGCTCCGGGATAGCGCCGAGCGGCCATGTGCAGCTCGTCTGTGTGGGCGCGGAAGATGTCTTCCCAAAGCCTGTCTGCCAACTCGGGTCGACGCACGGCATCATCGAGAAGCGGGACAAAGCTTGTGGAGAACGCACGGTCGAAGTACGCGTGGCCGAGCATTGTCCAGGCGTCCGTACCCCCCACGCTAACTTGGGTGATACGGTCTGACGAACCCGTGGTCACGCACCACTCCTCGGTTGGGCCATCAACGTACTGGGTGGCATAGTAGGCCTCGTAGACATAGTGCTCGAAGGGATTCTCCTCGAAGTAGTCATCTGACGAGCACACGTAGGTGTTGTCGAGGCGGTCGCGCACAAGCCACAGGGTGTAGCTGTTGTTCCTCGTCGCATATTGCGGGTTGACCTTGATGCGCACACCAAACTTACTTGCCAGATAGAAGAAGTACTCCTTCTTGTAGCCCACCACCACGGTGATGTCGGTAACGCCCGCCTCCTGGAGTTGGCGGAGCTGCCGCTCGATGAGGACCTCTCCGCGAACGCGGAGAAGACCCTTGGGCTTCTCGTAGGAGATGGGGGCGAGGCGAGAGGAAAGGCCCGCGGCCATGATAATGGCGTTTTCAACCTCGTAGGGCTTCAGCGACTTGAGCCCGTCGATGGTGAGCATACCGTCCGCAATAAGTCCAGCGTCCTCCGCCTCATGCAGGACGCCGTTCACCGTTCCAAGGGAGAGACCCGAGGCGGCGCTCAGCTGCCGCTGGGTCATATGAGTGTTTGACTTTGCAAGCGCAACAAGGACCTTGAACATGCTTCTGGAGAGCGCCATAGAACCTCCGGCGACGAAAAACCTAGTTCGTTAGGCTTCAGTATGCCAAAGGTAAACTGAATGTTCAATATGTTAGGCGCTTGTAAGACGATGAACACCCAAACAGCACCGCAAGGATGCCCAGGTGAGACTAGGAGTCCTTGTCTGCAGAGCCAAAGAGCTCGGCGTCAAGTGCAGCAAGCTCCTCCGGAGGCGTCGAAAGGTCGCAGCCAAAGCTCTCTGCCACTGCCTTGGCCTGCAGGCGGCGAAGGCCGGCAAGGTCATCGTTGCCCTGTTCCTCATACACGCGAGAAACACGGTCGAGCGCATAGCAAGCATAGGCAGCAACCGAGTCTCCCATGCCGGAGAGCACGAGCATGGTGACGAGCGAGTCCGGCGAGAGGGCCATGGCCGTCTGGACGTCGAGGTCAATGAGGTCTGCGACCTGCTGCTCGACCTCCTGGCAGGAGGCGGGGTCGCCCTTCTCGACAGCAAGCTTCAGCGCCCTTGTTACCGCCTCGATGAACTGCGAGATGAGCTCTGTGATGTAGTCCCTCTCTAGCATGGTGTCATCCTCTCTGCAAACGCTACCGCGTGCTTGATTCTAGCGCTGTGGTGGCAGCGGCACTCCAAGGTGCTCGAACGCGGCTGGGGTAGCCTGGCGTCCCTGCGGCGTACGAACGATGAGGCCACGCTGCAGGAGATACGGCTCGTAAACGTCCTCGAGGGTGGACGGGTCCTCCCCCACCGCAGAAGCGATCGTGGTGAGCCCCACGGGGCGCCCCCTGAAGGTGCTCGTGAGCGCCGTGAGGATCTTCTTGTCCATCCAGTCGAGGCCCATCTCGTCTATCTCGAAGAACGAGAGCGCCTCGGCTGCAACTTCCCATGTAATGGCACCCCCAGCCCGCACCTGCGCATAATCGCGCACGCGCTTGAGCAGGCGGTTTGCCAGACGTGGCGTACCGCGCGAGCGAGAGGCAATCTCCGCCGCACCCTGCTCGTCTATCTCGACGCCAAGGATGGCCGCCGAGCGCTGGACAATGCGCTTGAGCTCGTCAACGGTGTAGTAGTCCAGACGGTACGAGATACCAAAGCGGTCGCGCAGAGGCCCCGTAAGAAGCCCCGTGCGCGTAGTTGCGCCAATGAGCGTGAAGTGCGGAACGTCAAGGCGGATGGAACGCGCCGCCGGTCCCTTACCAATGACAATGTCGAGAAAAAAGTCCTCCATAGCGGGATAGAGGACCTCTTCGACCTGGTGGTTGAGACGGTGTATCTCGTCCACAAAGAGAACATCGCCCTCCTCGAGATTGGTGAGGATGGCGGCAAGATCTCCCGTGCGGGCGATAGCCGGCCCCGAGGTGGTGCGCAGGCGTGCTCCCATCTCGTTTGCCACCACGTTGGCGAGCGTGGTCTTTCCCAAGCCCGGAGGACCAGAAAAGAGCACGTGGTCAAGCGTCTCGTGGCGGTCCTTGGCAGCTGCGATGAGCACGCGAAGGTTGTCGCGAACGCGCTCTTGGCCACAGTACTCATCGAGCGTGGTGGGACGAAGGCTGCGGTCTACGTCAAGGTCATCTGCCGTGAGCTCGCCCGTCACGGAACGTGGTCCCCCGTGCCCGTTACCAGAGCCCGGCACGTCGTCGAAGAGGTCCTCTTCCTGAGCCTCCCACGTCACAGGTTGCCCCCAATCCTCTTGAGCGCAAACTGAATTGCCTTCTCAACTGTCACGGCGCCAGCCTCCTCGTGGCCGTCGAGGGCAAGCTCAGCCTCCTGCGGCGAGAAGCCCATTGAGAGAAGCGCGGCAGTTGCCTCCTCGGTAACGGACTGCGAGGTGTCCGGCACCTTGGACTGGCGGGCAGCGGGCTCACTCATGCCAACAAGCCCGCGCAGGGTTGCGTCCTTGGCAAAGACGTCCTGCAGCTCGACAAGGAGCCGCTGGGCTTTCTTGCGTCCCACGCCCGGCACCTGCGCCATGCGTCCCTCATCCTGGAGGGTAACGATAGTCGCAAGCGTTGCCGGCGAGAAGGTGGAGAGAACCGCAAGTGCGAGCTTTGGTCCCACGCCGGAAACCGCCACGAGCTTGTCGAACACGGCGCGCTCCTCGCGCGTGGCAAAGCCATAGAGCTCGACGGCGTTCTCTTTCACGAGCATGCGTGTAAGCACGGTAACGCCTGCCTCGCCCACCGCTGGCAGCGATGCTGCCGTGGTTGCCGAGACACCTAGCTCATAGCCGACGCCACCCACGTCGATGACCACATGTGAGGGCAGTACCTCGACGAGGGTGCCCGTGAGCTGCACGATCATTGGGTGTTCCTCCTGCTCTGCCTGACATGACCAAGCGGGGATGCCTCGCCGCGGGCGCCCGCGAGGCGCGCCGCCGTGGCGGCCGCCGTGACGCTGCGTGCCGTGGCAGCGTCAAGCTTCTCCTGTGCCCTCTTCTGCTCGAAGACCTGCACGGCGGCACCTTCGCGCGTGAGTCGCTGCGTGCGCGTGAGGTTGGCGTGGCAGATGGCTGCAGCCAAGGCGTCTGCGCAGTGGTCTGGCCGCGGGTCGTGATCAAGGGCGAGGATGTTTCTCACCATGAAGATGACCTGGCGTTTGTCAGCAGACCCTGTACCCACCACCGCTTGCTTGATCTGCATAGGCGTGTACTCCCCCAGCTCGAGACCGGCCTCTGCCGCCGCAACAAGTGCTGCGCCACGAGCGTGCGCCGTTGCAAGCGCAGAGCGGGAGTTCTCTCCAAAGAAGATTTTCTCGATGGCAAGCTGGCTGGGCGCGTACGTTTCTATAGCCTTGGAGATGCCCTCGTAGATCTTTCCCAGGCGCCGATCGATGGACTCAGATGAGGAGGTGGAGACGCAGCCGTACGCGCGTGCCCTGCACACGGACCCGCGCGTCTCAACCACACCCCAGCCTGTATTGGCAAGACCGGGATCTATGCCCAGGATGATCAAGCTCTGGCACCCCCCTGCGTGGAATTGTTAGAACGTTCGTTCTAGTCTAGCATACCACGCGCCCAAAGGAAGGGCATTCTCAGTTCTCCGAGAAGGTGCGCCAGTCGGAGCCGTAGCCAGGCATTCCGCCACGGCCGGGGCGGCCGCCCTGGCCGTGCCTTCCGCCGCGGCCCTCTGGCTGGTCGGCGGCAAGCCCGCCCGTGAGAGACAAGTCTCGCAGGAGGTTGACGACCCCACGCATGTCCTGCTCGGGATCGCGCTTCTCCGCAGCGACCTTGCGTGCCTCCTCGGCAGCTCGCGTCTGGCGCTCGCCCTCAGTCTCCGAAGAGGAGCACTTGGCAATTGCATCGTCCACGTCTTCGCCCAGCGAGACCGCACTTCCCATCAGCTTGTCTGCCCGTTCCGCCTTGGTGCGCGGACGGTCACGCCACGCCATACCCAAGGGCCATGGCGCGTCGTCGAGCGTGCAAGTGGACATTACGATGACCAGACAGCAGGACATTCGACCTGGCTGGCACGTTGCAAGGCGGTCAAGGATGGCCGAGACCACCTGGGGGTGCCCCTCGATATCAGCGATATCGGAGAGGGCTCGCGCCCACTCGATGTGGCTGGCCAGCACGTAGTCGACGAACCCCAGCCGCTGCTCGGGCGTAGGGCCGCATTCCTCGACGCCTGGGATGGCGGGCACCTCGAAGGCACGGCAGGAGTCACGCGAGATGACCGGCGAAATGGTGTTTCTCGTGTGCACAAGATCGAGCACGGTGGAGCGGTAGACGTCCCCCAGGGGGGCAAGCCCTGCGGGGGCGAGCATGCCGGGCATGGTCTCGAGTGCCATCGCGGTCTTGTCAAGGTTCGAGAGCGGCATGGCACCCTCCTCGCGCGCCAGAGCCGCCAAATGGGCCTTTGCGAGGTCTGCCGCAAGCGCGAGGTCCGGCGAGAGCGCGGCCATGGGGAGCTCGCGAACGGGCAACCTGAGGTTCTCGACGAGCTTTCGAGCAGACGCGTCAAGCCTGTCGTTAGCCCCAGTCACGAGCAGGGCATGTACGTTGGTGGGGCCAAGGGCATCGGTCGCCAGGGTAGCCACGGCACTTGAGCCAAGCGTGCCGTCTACGAGCACGGCCGCCTGGGTGAAGCCCATCTGGTCGATGGTCTCCGAGAGCCCCTGCACAAGCGCGTTCCAGCCCACGAGTGGTCGATCGAAGACCTCCGGGGCAAGCGGATGGTCGAGGGGGCCGCCATAGTCGGGGTTGACGTCTGCGACGAGAAAGTCCTCGTCGAACGATGCCGCCTGGGCCGCAAGCTCGCCCCACGAGGTAAGGACGAAGCTCCCACCAATGCACACCTGCTCACCGTAGGTTCCAAGCGATCCCACGCCAACGATCCAAGCGCCCGTTGCCTCGGCATCGTCTATAAAGCGGCTCTCGGTGATTGCCATGCCCATGCCCGAGGAGGGGTCGTCCAAGACAAATCCGCAGCTGTCAAGGTACAGCAGCACATCAAGGTCAAAGTCATAGGTGTCAAAGTCATCCAGATCGTCAAAGGAGAGAGCTAGCCCAAAGCGGACGCCATCAAGCTCGAAGACGGCAAGGTCGGACACGGGTCCTCTGCCCTCTTCGCCTTCCTGGAAACGCTGAGAAACCTGGTACGCAAGGGACGAGCGCATCATCGCCGAGAGCTTGAGCGGAGTGATCTTCCCATCATGGACGAGAATCGCCTCTGGAGCAGGCCGTCCATCAACATCTGAGACAACTGGCACGATGCAGGGGCATGGAGCCCCGTCGGCAATCTTCACCAGGGACTCCGCAAGGTCGAGCAAGAGTCCGTTCCGGCTGGGCGGGTCGGGTGGCCAAATACCCATAAGGGCGGCGGCAGGAAACACCACAAGTTCGGCCTTCTCGCTGGCCGCTCTCTTTGCGTACTCGATCATGCGCTCCATGGTGCGCTCGAGCTCGCCTGCCGTGGTCCTCATCTGGGCAACCGCGATTTTCATGCTTGGACCTTCCCCTACCTTTCGTAACCTGCTATCGATTGTATCCCCGCCAAGCTTGCCCGCACTACCCAAAGAGAAGCGTGCCGCCCCGGCACTGCCAGGGCGGCACGACGAACCGTAGCGCGGTTGAGGGGTCCGTTTGACCTAGAGCTCAGCCTTCCAGAGGCCATGGAGGTTGCAGTAGGCGTAAACCGTGGCCTTGCCATCCTCGCCCAGGTGGAAGCGTGCCTCGGGGGCCTCGCCCGGCTTGAGGTAGCGGATGACGGTCTTGGTGCCGTCGGCAAAGAGCAGCCACTCGATGTAGTGCTCGGGAGTCATGGGGTGCTCGACGGAGCCAACGTGGGCAACAAGGCGGTCGCCCTCGACGGTAAGCGCAGGAACGTGCTTCTCGACGGCGGCGTCGGTGGTGTTGGCAACAAGCTCCTCCATGGGCTCGCCGCAGCACACAGGCGTGGGGCCGCCATCAACGATCTTCACGACGATGTTGCCACAGTGCTTGCAGCGATAGATCTTTGCATCTGCCATGGGATATCCTCTCCATCTTTGGCTCCTTCCCGCAGGGAGGAGCCACTGCCTGCGGCCGCATCGCGACCGCCACTAAAGCTATTGTCCCCCACCAGGCGCCGTTTCATGCATGCAGCAATTGCTATCTTCAAACCTACATATAAGCCTCAACGACAAGAACGGGCGCACCCCCGCCGAGAAGTGCGCCCCGCAGGCTCGAGTCGCGCCGCCCCTAGGCCACCTTCACGTGGCCGGAGCGACCGATGAGATCGATGACCTCGGCCATGAGGACCATGTTGTGCGCGTCGATGCGCGTGGGGAGCTCCATGCGCATGACGTCTCCCGTCGCGCTCTCCACACGCAGCTCCACGCGGTCGAGGCCAGGGTAGCGGCCAAGTATCTCGCCAAGGTTGTCCATGCGGCCACGCGTGAGGAGGTTGGCGGGCATGTTTATCTCGAGCACCTTGGGACGGTTGGTCTTGTCGTTAAGCTCGAGCGGCTCGACGGAAGTGCAGATGAGCTGGTCGCCACGGTCACCGCGCTCCAGGCGCCCCACCACCTTGATGAAGATGTCGCCCGTGCTCTCGCCTGTCTCGGGGTCGACCTCGCCGGCGAGCGTTGCGGCACACTCCTTGTAGGTCTTGGGGAAGATCACGAGCGAGGTCTCGGCCTCCATGTCCTCGAGGGTGACGATTGCCATGGCGTCGCCCTTCTTGGTTGTCTTCTTCTGCACCGAGGTTGCCATGCCAGCAAGGCGTATGGGCTTGTCCTCGGGGACCTTGAAGCGCTCGGTTGTGGCACCGGTGTTGGGGTCGGTGTACTCCTCCGAAACGGAGAGGTCCGCGATGGTGTAGTCGCGTGCTTTGGCAAGCGCATAGGCGTACGGGCGCAGCGGGTGGTCCGAGACGTAGATGCCCAGGACGTCGTGCTCCTGCGCGAGCTTGATGTGACGGTCCCACTCCACGCCGTCCGGCGCGGGGACCTCGTCCTGGAAGCCCGAGCCTGCCACGTCGCCAAACATGTCGAACATCGAGAACTGACCCACCGCGCGCTCCTTCTGGCGGCGCGCCGCGGCGTCGATGATGTTCTCGGGATTGTTTTTGTCGACGAAGTGCATGAGCTGCATGCGGGTATAGCCCGTGGAGTCAAAGGCGCCTGCCTTGATCAGCGACTCGACCACGCGACGGTTGGCCTGGGAGCCGTCGACGCGCTCGCAGAAGTCGTGGAGGTTCTTGAAGGGGCCGTGGGCGTCTCGCTCGGCCATGATGCACTCGCCCACGCCCTCGCCCACGCCACGGATGCCGGCGAAGCCAAAGCGTACGCCCTCGGCAGTTGCCGTGAAGTCCTTGCCGGACTCGTTGATGTCAGGCGGCAGGACCTGGATGCCCTCGCGACGGCAGCTCGTGACATAGTGCACGATCTTGTCGGTCTTGCCCATATAGGACGTGAGGACCGAGGCCATGTACTCGCGCGGGAAGTACGCCTTGAGCCACGCAGTCTGCATGACCAGGATGGCGTAGCCGGCGGAGTGGGACTTGTTGAACGCGTAGGAGGCAAACTCCAGAACGTTCTCCCAGATCTCCTGCGCTACCTCGCGCTTGTAGCCGTTCGAGACGGCGCCGTTCATCCAGTGGTCGTAGATCGTCTCGTCCGCGCCGTTCCCCTCCCAGTGGAAGACCTGGTCGGTGAGCATCTTGATCTTCTTCTTGGCCACCGGTTTGCGCATGCGCGAGTCTGACTCGCCGGCCGTGAACCCCGACATCTTCATCGAGATCTGCATGACCTGCTCCTGGTAGACCATGGTGCCGTAGGTCTCCTCCAGGATCGGCTTCAGGCGGTCGTCGTAGTACGAGATCTTCTCCTGGCCGTGCATGCGCTTGATGTAGCTGTCGACCATGCCGGCGCCCAGGGGGCCCGGGCGGTACAGGGCGATAAGAGCGACGATCTGCTTGTAGGCGTTGGGCTGCATGTTCTTGATGGTGGCGGTCATACCGGCAGACTCTACCTGGAACACGCCGGCCGTGTGCCCCTTGCCGAGAAGCTCGTAGATCTTGGGGTCCGAGAAGTCGACCTTGTCCACATCGATGTCCACGCAGGTGGCGCCGGGCTTGATGCAGGCCTTGACCGCATCCGGCATGCGGTCGATGTCGGAGGCGTTGGGGTACGAGTGGCGGATGTTCGCGAGCGCCTTGTTGATGACCGTGAGCGTGCGCAGGCCCAGGAAGTCCATCTTGAGTAGGCCCATGTCTGCGACGGAGTGGCCCTCGTACTGGGTGATGGTAACGTTGCCCTTGGTGTCGAGCTTGGTGGGCACGTGGTCTGTTACGGGCGTGGGCGCGATGAGCGTTGCACAGGCGTGGACGCCCTCGCCGCGCATGAAGCCCTCGATGGAGAGGGCGGCGTCGATGATTCGGTGGGCGTCCGGGTCCTTGTTGTAGGCCTCCTCGAAGTCCGGCGAGTACTGGTCGGGCTTCTTTTCGTTTTTGTGGAGGGCGTTGGCAAGCTGGAGCTTGGGGTCGTTCGAGAGCATCTTGGAGAGCTGCTGGCCCTTGTAGACGGGGAAGCCCAGGACGCGGTTGGCGTCGTTGATGGCCTGCTTGGCCTTGATGGTCGAGTACGTGATGACCTTGCACACGTGGTCCTCGCCGTAGACGTCGCGAACGTGCTGCAGGACGTCCTGGAGGTGCTCGTCGTCGAAGTCCATGTCGATATCGGGCATCTCGGAGCGCTGCGGCGAGAGGAACCTCTCGAACATGAGGCCGTTCTCGAGCGGGTCGAAGTTCGTGATGTTCATGGCGTACGCGACGATGGCGCCAGCGGCGGAGCCACGGCCCGGGCCAACGCCGATGCCGTTGTCCTTGGCCCACTGCACGTAGTCCTGGACGATGAGGAAGTAGTTGGCGAAGCCCTTCTCGGTGATGATCTTGTACTCGTGCTCGAAGCGGTCCTTGACGTTCCAGCCACCAATGGTGAGGTCGCGCCAGTTCTCGCCGTAGCGCTTGGCAAGGCCCTTCTCGCACTCCTCGCGGAAGCGCTCATCCGCCGTCTCGCCGGGGCGAAGGCCAGGGTACTCGGGCAGGTACATGTGGGTCCAGTCAAGCTCGTAGTTGCACTTGTCGGCAATCTCGAGCGTGGTGTCGCAGGCCTCGGGGCACCAGGAGAAGAGCTGGCGCATCTCCTCCTCGGACTTCATGTAGAACTCCGAGCCCTCCATGCGCATGCGGTTGGGGTCGTCGAGGGTGGTTGCCTTGCCAATGCAGGAGAGGATGTCCTGCGTGGAGGCGTCGTCGCGCGTGAGGTAGTGGAAGTCGTTGGTGGCAACCACCTTGACGCCCATCTCGTGCGCCATCTTGACCAGGTACTCGTCGAGCTTGCGGTCGTCCCAGCCATTGCGGAAGGTGAGACCGTGGTCCTGAATCTCGATGTAGAAATCATCGCCAAAGACATCGCGGAAGGTCTCGGCCCACCTGCGCGCACCGTCAAAGTCGCCGTCCAGGATGCACTGCGGAATGATGCCCTGGACGCAGGCGCTCTGGCAGATGAGCCCCTCGTGGTACTCCTTGAGCATGTCGAGCGTGGTACGCGGGCGGTAGTACATCATCTCGTGGCCGGCGGCCTTGGACATGCACTTCACCAGGTTGTGGTAGCCCGTCTCGTTCTTGGCGAGAAGGATGAGGTGATAGCGGCGCTGCTTGGTGCCGCGCTCGATGCAGTCGTCAGTGATGAGGTATGCCTCGCAGCCAAAGATGGGCTTCACCTTGAGGCGCGGGCGGTTTGCCTGGACGGCGGCGAGGTCGTGGCCAGAGGACTCCCACACGGCAACGTCGCTTGCCCACTGGTCGTGGATACGGTCGAAGTAGCTTGCGGTATCCGCGTCCGGCGCAGGCTCCTCGAGGTCCCAGCTCTTCTTGAAGCACTCGACGTCGTGGCACCACTGCTTCATATTGGCCTGGCCATCGTTGTACTTGCGACATTCCAGGTCCAGGTTGGGGATGCCAAACATATAGCCGTGGTCCGTGAGGGCAACGGCAGGCATCCCCTCGTCGACGGCGCGCTTGACCATGCTGGGGATGGGCGTGGCGCCGTCGAGGATCGAGAAGTCCGAGTGATTGTGTAGGTGAACGAATGCCATGTGTTCTCCATACCGGGTGACGCTTTGTGTTTGGCAAAGCATAGCAGAAGGCCAGTGGCTGGCGTTTTGGCCTATACCCCACTCTACCTGCGACAATGGCATTGTCGCAGGTAGAATTCAAGCAGAGGCTCCACACGTTGTTCTGATTGCCGCAGCCACCCGGGGGCGCTATCCCATGCGCGGCGGGTGCGTGGCGTCAAACTCGTACGGCACCACCACGGGCTGGCCGGGAGCGTCAGCGCGGTCCAGCTCGACGCAGACAAAGCGGCAGCTCACCGAGGCAAAGCCAAGCTTCATGAGGACGTACGCATAGAAGTTGGCCTGCATCTCGTGGCGCCGGCGCAGCGCCTGCGCATCGAGGCCGCGGTCCCCTGTCTTGTAGTCCACAAGACAGGCATGGTCAGAGCCTGGGTCTGTGGCAAGAAGGTCAATGGCGCCCTCCACGTAGCCGCCGTAGGCGGAGTCCACCCTCTGGAAGAAGGGAACCTCCGCGCGCACGAGCGCGTGCGAGAGGGCCTCCTGCCGCACGTCCGACCCCCACCAGCGCAAAAGCGCCTCGTCGAGCCTGGCGCCGGCGCGCTTGGAGAGGTGCCAGAAGCGCTTGGTGGCCGCGATGCGCTCGGGCACCGGGAAGCGCTGCCCGCCCTCGACTATGGCTTGGGCGAGCTCGTGGAAGGCCGACCCCAGCCCCGTGGCCTTGTCGGCATCGCCCACCACGGGCGCGCCCTCCTGCATGGCGTCGCGCTCGGCGCGCGTTGGCAGGGCGGCCACGCCGGCAACGGGGCCGGTATCGTCTAGCGACGCCGCGTCAGACGCCGAGAAGTCCCCGAGCATCTGCGCATGGGCGCTCGAGTAGCTAAAGACACCCGCGCGCGGCCGCCACATGGTGACGGCAGGTGCTGCAGGGTCAGGGTCTGGCGAGACAAGCGAGAAGCCTGAGGGTGCCGGCGCCTGGACGGTGGCGCCAATGGCGATGACCTCGTCCGCGCTGGCAACGGTGCCGTCGAAGAAGCTTCCAGCCGAGTCAAGCGTGGTGCCATTTCCTGCATGCTCATTGTTGGGCTCAAGCGAGACGCACCTCAGCCGCCCCGGCTCGCTGCCGCCGTACTCGAGGGAACTCTCGCCCGGCACAGGCGTGGGCGTTCCCGCAAGCGCCCCAAGGACGTTTGCAGCCAGTGCCGGCGAGGCGCCCGAGGAGGACTGCGTCACGCCAAGCCCCAGGACCAACGCCTCCCTCGCACGCGTGAGCGCCACGTAAAGCAGACGGGTCTTCTCGGCAGCCTCCTGCTCTGCGCCATCCTCGGAGAGCGAGAGGAGCCACTCCGCGCAGCTACGGGGGTTCTCGTCTGCAGAAAGCTCCTTGGGGACCTTAAGCCCCTTGGGCTTTACGATGATGCCTCGGCGTCGGGCGTCGACGCGGCCGGTGACTACCGGTCCCGAGGTGCGCGGGTCTGCCCAGCACTCGGCAATGGCAACGATGGGGAACTCGAGGCCCTTCGAGGCATGCACGGTCATGATCTGCACCTGGTTTGAGGACCCACCCGCGAGGGACGCCGGGGGGACCTTGGCCGCCTCGAGCCAGAGGTCAAACTCAAGGGCGGCGCGCGCCGGGCCAAGGCCAAGGTCCTGCGTGAGCTCGCGAATGTAGCGCACCGCTGCCAGGACGTTTGCCTCCTGCGCAAGGCCGTCGGTGCCGGCGGCCTCCAGGCGACGAAGCCACCCGGATTCGCGCACCACCTGAAGGCAGACGTCTGCCACAGAGTGCTTGCGTAGCGCCAGACGCGCGCGGGCGAGAACCTCGTGCGCGGCCTTGAGTCGTGGCGACGGTTGCGTCCCGCCAAAGAACGACATGGTCTGGATTCCCCGGTCGATGGAACGCTTGGTGGGCGCGTCCACCATGTCCTGCCTGCGCGTTCCCAACTGCACAAAGTCGTTGGCATCGAGCTCAAACATGGGCGAGGCCAGAAGTGGGAAGAGGCCAGATTGGGTGTCGTGCGGATTGGCCAGCGTATGGAGCAGGGCGGCCATGACCTTGACCTCGGGGGTGCGCGTGAAGGTCGAGCCACCCGTAACCACGCACTCGAGCCCATGGGAGCGCAGCGCGTCGATGTAAAGGTCTGCCTTGCTGGTGGCGCCAAGGAGCAGCGCCATGTCGGACGGGCTCTGGCCTGCAGCGGCATACTCCGCGAGGCGGTCTGCTATCTGAGCTGCGCACGTGGCAGAGGCTAGGGTTGCCATGCCACGTTGGGCAAGTGTCACTTCCACGTCCACGCGCGGGAGGGAACGGGCGCGATACCCGTCATCCCGCTTGGGGTTTGGCTCCAGGTGCATGAAGCCGTCGACCACGCCAGTAGGACCACCGCAGACGGCATCCACAAATGAGAGGACGTCGGCATGGCTGCGGTAGTTCACGTCAAGACGCACGTGGTCATCCTGCGGAACCTCCTCGCCGCGCGCACGGAACACGCTCACATCCGCCCCGCGGAAGCGGTAGATGCTCTGCTGGGCATCGCCCACCGTGGTGAGGTGGCGCGCGCCGTCACCGGACAGAAGCGTGATGAGCTCGAGCTGGCTGGCATCGGTGTCCTGCGACTCGTCAACCATCACGAGCTTGAAGCGCCCTCGATAGTCATCGGCAACAACGGGGTTGTCGCGCACGGCATGGAGGGCGAGTGCGACGAGGTCATCGTTATCGAGGACGGACTGCTCGCGCTTGAGCTCGAGGTTGCGCTCGTCAACCTTGCGGGATAGGCAGACAAGGGCCTCTGTCAGCGGCGCATTGCCAGCGAGCGCGGCCTCGAGCCTTGCCTCGCCCAAGGCGCGCTTCGCCTCGGGCACAAGCTCCTTGATTGCCTTTGCTCGTGCGTTGGGGAGCTTCACCCCGGCAAGAGCCGCAGAGGCCGCCTCTGGCGTGCGCTCGCCCGGAGGTGCCGAGAGGAACGCGTCAAGAGACCCCAGACTCGACATGACCGCCTCGCGAGCGGCCGGTGTGATGCCAGACTGCGCACCCAGGGCACCCACCGCCTGCCTCAGACGATTGACGGACCCCTCGACATCCGGCTCACCCACCATGACAAGCGAATCAAAGCCGTCAGGCGAGGAGTGCGCGGCATTCACCACGTCCAGGACCATGGATACCACGCCGAAGGAGGTGGGCCCACCAAGGGTTCCATAGCCGTATTCCTCGAAGGCACGGTTGAGGACGGCGTCCGCGTGGCTACGGCTCGCGGCGCCCACGACCTCCTCTGTTGCCTGCTCGAGAAGGGCGCGCGCCTCGTTGACGCCGGCAACCTTGAACGATGGGTCTATCCCCAAGTCGAGCGCATGGCGCTTCAGGATGCGCGAGCACATCCCGTGGATCGTGCTAATCCAGGCGGAATCCACCATGAGCGCCTGCTCGCGCATGCCCGCCTCGCGAAGCGTGGAGCGGACACGCTCCTTGATCTCGCGCGCGGCGGCGTTGGTGAAGGTGATAACGAGGACCTGGCTCAGGTCATCCACAAAGGGCGCACCGTCCACACCGGAGCCGGGCGAGAGGGCCCAGGCAATCCTGCGCGTAAGGGTGAACGTCTTGCCGGAGCCGGCGCCAGCTTCGACAAAGACAGGGCGGTCAAGCGTGGAGACGATCTGACGCTGACGGTCGTTCAAGGTAGAGAGGTCTATGCCTGACACTAGGAGAGCCTCCTCTCGCAGTTCATGACGGGGCAGAAGGAGCACGCGGCGGCATCGAGCGGGTTTGCCTCGACGTTTCCCGCAAGGAGCTGGGCCACCTTCTCGGCAATTGCCGCCTCGGTGGCATCGAGGTACGCCTCCATGCCGTGCTCGCCTTCGATGCCGTAGGGGTCGCTGTCACTGACCACATACGCGGAAAGGGAGCTGTCCCTTGCGGGGGCGTGACTGCCAAGCACGCGATCAATCGAGTTGCCCAAGATGGCTCCGCCCACGGCGTGGCTCCCACGGGTTCCCAGGTAGACTGCCGCCCTCACCTTTAGCTCCGGATGCATGCGACGCACCACCTGGCCATAGATGAGCGACTGGACGCGGCGGGGCAGGCCATACGGGGCAGCCCGCTGCTCGTCCGCCTCGCCCTGCGGAGCATCTGCGGCGGCATGCACGGGCGTCACGCCGTACTCCTTGGCAAAGCCGTTTGGCCCCTTGTGCTTGTAATCGATGACCACGGCCTGCTGGTGGGCATCAACGTCCACGCGGTCGATGGTGCCGCAAATCCAAGCCCCGGCGTATTCCACAGGCTGGTCCTGCGTACCAAAGTCCCACTCGAAGAAGCGCGGCTCGAAGCCTACAAAGAGGCCCGCCTCGTAGTCGAGCGCGGACTCGAGGTCGTGCCTGAGCTGTTCAAGCTGCGCCTCGTCTGCGGAGTTGTGGGGAACAAAGGCCTGGTAGCGGCTGCGCTTTCCCTGGCGCAGACTCTGGTGGCGAAGGTGCTCCTCAAACTCGGCGAGAAGGACCTCGTGCGCGTGCGAAAGGCCCGCCGCATCGTCCTCAAGCACGCGCGAGCCAGGAAGCATGACCCAAGGGTCGAGGTGGTCGCCCTCGCCTATCCCCGCGCGCTCGCGCGCCTCGGCGAGCAGCCGCGAGTGAGTGACCTCCAGCACGCGGTGCGCAAAGGTGCCCATCTCCATTGGGCCAAAGCCGGCATCGGAGTCCTGCAGGCGAAGACGCCGCAGACTGAACCACTTGTACGGGCACTCGAGGTACGACTCGATTTGCGATGCCGAGAGGAGCGGCTTTCCCTCCACTAGGTCAACCCTGCCCGTGGGCGGCACAACCACCAGGGCGGCATTGGCGCCAGAGATGCTGCCTGCGGGCGAGGGATCATTTCTGCCCAAGACATTCATGCCGTGACCAGTTGTGCTGAGATTTGCGTCTGCCTGGCCCTCGCCGCGGACCCACACCGGCATGCCCTTGTCCTTGGCGGCTGCCGCCTTGCCATAGCAGGAGAGCACCTCCGTGAGCATAACAGCCGGGTAGCAGGGGCTGCCCGAGGCATCGACGCCGCACCTCTCCACAATGAGTTTTGTGCGGGGCACGCGCAGCATGCGACAGAAGACGGAGCGCTCGTGAGCGGCGGGGTTTGACTTTGGCTCTATCCCCAGGCGCTCGAGAAGCGCCGAGAGGACGTCGTCTCCGGTGGCAACAGGCCACTCGGTGGAGGTCATCGAGCAGGAGACAAGGACATCTGCCGAGAGGGGCGCCAGCCCCGCCGCCCGGGCGCGGCCATAAATCCTGCAACGACATGCCCCGTCGCCCGCCCAGGCGCCAGGACGTACGATCACGCTGGTCTGGGCCATTGCCTGCGCGCAGAGCTCGACGAGCGTGGAGAGACTCACGTGCGCCGGGACCTCTGGGTCTGCCGTTATCCCCAGTTCCTTGAGCGTGCCAGCAATTCCCAGCACCGCGTCAAGGACGCCGATGGCGCGCTCGTCCTCAAGGCGGTTGTGCTCGGGCGCAACGGGAACCAGCTCGAGGGTGGTCTCGCTGGGAACCAGGTCCGCTGGCATGGCCTCCCCATCCTGCAGGTAGGGTGCAAGGAGCTTTGACGCCGCGGACCCCACGCGCCCGCGCAGGAGCTCCCTCGTGGCAGCGGCAACGGGAGCGCTCGTGGCCTTGGGGTTCTGGAGCGTGGCAAGGACGTCCGCGGGGGTGAGCAGACGGTCTGCGCGCCACGCACGATCAAGCGAGACGGCGCGCTCGGTGGGAACGTGCGCTATGACCTGACGCAGGAAGTCCGCAAGCGCACGCGGCGGCCACCAAGTCATATCGCCCAACACAACGAGCTCCCCCTCGGGGCTTTCCTCAGGAGCCGGCCACGAAGCAGCCAGCTCAGAGAGCTGCGCGACAGAGCTTGCAAACTCGAGGAAGGCCCTCCCCGCCTCGAGCTGGTCCACGCGCGAGGAAAGCTCCGCCTCACACGTCACGCCGCGCGAGAAGAGCTTGGGCGAGAGTTCGCGCCAAGCTCGGGCGGGGTCTGCCGCGACTACAACCACCTCGTGCGCGCCCGACTTTGCAAGCTCGACCACACGGGATGCCACCAGCTCCGCCTCGGCGAGAGGCCCGGCCGGAGCGAGAAGCTCCACCGCACCCGTAGGCGCGACGCCCGTCTCGGTACCAAAGATCGATTTGACAAGGTTCTGAAGCTCTGGTGCCCTGCCGGAGTTGGCCAACGGACCGCTTGTTGCCCCCTTTTCCTGGGTGACGCTTCCGCCGCGCGAGACAACGCCCTCCTCGACCAGCTCAATTGAAGAGCGCTGTCCCTCTAGGGCGGCATCGTTACCCCTCTGGGCAACAATGGTGAGCTCTCCCGTACAGGCAAGGTCTGCCAGGAGTTCGCGGGTGGCGCGGGACGCCTCGCCCAGGCCCGCCACGCACATGGGACCAGGGCCGACAAGTCCCGCTGCCATGGTTTGAGTGACTCGAGCCATAGCCTCTGACTCCTCGACATAGCCCGCCTGGTGGATAATGCGCGCGTACTCCCCCGCCAGGGCAACAACGCCCACCTCGGCATTGGTGAGGCCGGCCTCGTGGCAGGCAAGCTCGTTTGGCTCGTCCGCAGGATCCAACGGAAGCCAAGGCAGCGCCTCACGCACGAGCGACGAGAGGAGCTGCACCGTCCCCGCGTTGAGCGACACGCCGCGACTAAGCGATTGGGGGGCTTGCGCAATGGCACGCTGCACGGCGATGGTCCTCGCAAGCGGCTCGACCACGTGCGTGCCGTCTCCCCACACCTCCCAGCGCTCCTTGGTCCATGCAACAGGCGTGGTGACAGTCACACCAAGCGAGAGGGCAGGATATGCAGAGAGCTCCTTCTGGGCAACCAGCTGGTCGGCAAAGCTCGAGACCAGAAGCGTTGCCGTGCCGTGGGTGTGCAGCGCCTCCTCCAGGCACGCACGGACCTCAGCACCCGTTAAGCGTTCCTCGGCAGTTGTCGCAATGTGAAGCATCCCTAGCCCTGTCTCCCTTGCATTCCAAAACCGTCTGCCTTCTCGGCACCCGCGCGCACCGCAACGTCCACGGCACCATCAAGGCGCTCCAGCACAAGCCGGTAGCCGCCCCTCTCGCCTCGCAGGCACTTTGAGACACGGCTCACCGTGGTGGACGATGCCCCCGTGGTGCTCGACACATCCACATAGGACCTCCCGGACCGGAGGAGCGTCGCCACCTCCAGGCGCTGTGCCAGGTCGCACATCTCGTGCGGGCTCAGGAGGTCAGCGAGGAAGGCGAGTGCCTCCTCAGGTGTCTTCACTAGACACATGGCCTCGCAGAGCCGCTGCGTCTCCTCGGGGTTACTCGCGTTGTCACGCGTCGAGTTGTCTCTCGTCATCCACAACCTCCCACGCCGGTTTGTGCCAGCGAGCAGCATCACGTGCGTGGGAACCACTTTAGCGCATCAAAGTGAACCGAGGGGAACGCACCTGCTAGCGGGCATCCGTCACATAGATGCCCACGCGCACCTGCTTCCAGGGATCGGCATCCTCCTTGACCTGCAGCACCCGGACCTCAAAGACATCCGCATGGCCGTAGTGACACATAAGCGATATCAGCGCATTCTCGCTTCCGGGAACAAAGCCCAGCTTGTGGTTGCCAAAGTAGATGGCAACGGCATCCGGGTCATGAGGGTTGTCCGGTTCGGGGACAAGCGTGAGGGTCGACTCACCAGGCTTGAGGCTCGAGAGCACAAGTGCGCCGTCGTAGTACTGAAACCCCGCAATGAAGAATGACGAGATGAGACGAGAAGGTTCGTACATGACTTCCTCCATTCCCCAGGCCGCTTGGGTGGCCGTCTTCTGTGTTGACCACAGTATGGAACGGGGGCGCGACACAAATAAGCCCCTCAGAGGGAGGCGTCCTCTGCGTCGGTGTCAGGCGCGGCATCGACGGGCGCCGGACCTTCGGGGAGCACGCGAGCCTCGTCCTGTCCCTGCTCGCCAGCGTCGCCCTCACCCGCAAGCCTGTGCTGCGGGAGCATGGCCCCCACGGCGCTCAGGGCGGCGCGCGTGGCGCTTGCCACCGCAGCAACCGTGGCATCCCAGGTCTTGCCGGCGGCAACCTGGACAAGCTCGCCGAGAAGCTCCTTGGTGCGGGGGTCCGCGTCCCTCAGAGCCGCAAGCACGCGCTGGGTACTGGCAGGATTGCCCATGACCTCATCGAACGTGGTCGCTCCCCCGGCCTCGAAGGCGTCGAAGACCTGACGCGTGAAGAGCTCGCGGTCCGCAAGGTTGGCGCCGCGCATCCACTTGTCGAAGATTGCGTTCACGAGCTTGCACTGCGGGAGCAGGTCGTCTGCCTCGTCCAGACAGTCAGCGTGTACTTGCCAGGTGGTTGGGTCGTGCTGGAGGGCGCCATCCCCGGTGCTTCTCACGATGGTCTTAGGCTCTGCCGGGTCGTCGAAGAGCATGCCCACCACGCTGTAGGTCGGAACTATGCGCACAAAGCGATCGCCGTACACGTCGTGGCAGCTCAGGGGCACAACCTCCGACGCCATGAGGGGGCCATCGTTGGAGTAGACGCGCTCAATCACGTGCTGCAGCTCCTCAGGCAGAAGCACCGCCGAGAAGCTCGCCAGGTTGCCGCCCTTCGAATGGCCGCCCACCATGAGGCGCACACCCTCGGCCTCGGCATGGCGCGCCTGTCTCAGCAGGTATTCCGCCGCCAGCCGCTGCGCCTCCGTGACCTCAAAGCTCAGCATGAAGTCCTCGCGCCAGCCCACCAGGGAGTTGTCAGTCCCCCTAAAGGAGACAAAGCGCAGGCCGCCCGGAAGCTCCACCGTGAGCGCCGCAAACTGCAAGTCGCGGTCGTGGTCGAAGACGTCCACGTAATCCTGTACGAGAGCCTGCCCAAAACGCTTGGATGACCCAAGGAGCCGCAGGTAGCGCTCGTCGATCTTCGCGAGCGAGCGCACGTAGGGGGAAACGTCCCCGCCCGCGCGGTCGAGCAGCGCCTCGCATGCGTACGATACGGTAACCGGCCCCTCTCCCTCCCCGGGAACAATCCCCGTGAAGTCGACGTAGGAGAGAACCGAGAGGACCAGCCCGTCCACCACGTTGAACGGCCGCTCCTCGAGCTTGATGTCGCCACGAAGGTCGAGATAGTCGTGGATGTTTGCCATAAATGTCCCTTCGGGTGCAGATGATGGCCGGTTGGTATGAGGCAGTATGCCATGAACGCGCGGAGGTGGGGAGAAACCTGCGGCTAAATAGCAGTTAGCCTGGGGTGCCGCTGAGAGAAACCGCAGGTAACCGCCCGCGATCTTCTCGGGAGGTGCTATTAAACCGCAGTATTTCGAGCCCGGCTATTTCGGTCGTAGTCTCTCCCCGGCAGTTTCTCGGCCGCAGCTTTTCGCGGCAGAGTCGAGAACTTGCACCCCAGCAGAGAAAAACGGCCCGGCCGGGGAAACCTCGACCGGGCCAGGAATCGCTGTTCCTCTCGCCTACGCCATGACCTTGCGGAACAGGGCCTTGATGGTCTCGTGGTCAGCAGGCTTGGGCGTGCCAGAGAAGCACGCGTCGGCGGCAGCGTCATCAGCGAGCTGGTCGAGGTCGGCCTCCACCAGGCCATTGCAGGTCTTGGGGATGCCCACGTCCTCGCCGAGCTTGGCGACGGCGGCAACCACGTTCTTGTTCACCACGTCGATGGGGTCGGTATCCCATCCGGCAACGTCCATCACGCGGCCAATCTCGCGGTAGCGCTCGCCGCAGGCGTCGGCGTTGTACTCCATGCACACGGGCAGAAGCATGGCGCAGGCCACGCCGTGCGGGGTGTCATAGTGCGCCGAAAGCGTGTGCGCCATGGAGTGCACGATGCCCAGACCAACATTGGAGAAGCCCATACCGGCAATGTACTGGCCCAGCGCCATCTCCTTGCGGCCCTTACCCGGCTCCTTGGACTTTGCCTCGGCCACGGCCTCGCGAAGGTTGTGCGAGATGATACGGATGGCCTCGAGGTGGAACATGTCCGAGAGCTCCCAGGCACCCTTGGTGGTGTAGCCCTCGATCGCGTGGGTGAGCGCGTCCATGCCGGTTGCAGCCGTGAGGCCCACCGGCATCGAAGCCATCATGTCCGGGTCGACGACGGCGACCTCAGGAATGTCGTTGGTATCCACGCACACGAACTTGCGGACCTTCTCGGGGTCGGTGATTACATAGTTGATCGTGACCTCGGCCGCGGTGCCTGCCGTGGTGGGCACGGCGATGGTAAAGGTGGCGTGATTCTTGGTGTCCGCCACGCCCTCGAGCGAGCGGACGTCCGCGAACTCGGGGTTCTCATGGATGACACCGATGGCCTTGGCGGTGTCCATGGAGGATCCGCCGCCGATGGCGATGATGCAATCCGCGCCGGAGTCCGCCATGGCAGCCACGCCATCCTGCACGTTCTTGATGGTTGGGTTGGGCTTAATCTCCGAGTAGACCACGTAGGGGAAGCCCGCCTCGTCGAGAAGGTCGGTCACCTTGGCAGTGACGCCAAACTTCACGAGGTCGGGGTCGGAGCAGACAAAGGCCTTGGTGAGGCCGCGACGGCTCAGCTCGCCAGGGATTTCCTTGATGGCCCCGGAGCCGTGATACGAGATGGTGTTGAGGACAAACCGATTAACCATAGAGCCCTTCCTTCCCGTTGGGTGCCGGCAACGCCTGTGTCACCGACGCATGACCGAGACCTATCTACCCAACGAAACGGCGCGTCAGACTGCTGAGCCGCGACCCTCCCCCTACCCCGTCCGCGTTCTTTAGCGGAAATTGATAATCGCACCTCTCGACAACAGGGCAAACGTGGCCTTCGATTCTCAAAAACCGCTAAAGAACGAGAGGGGGATGCGGTAGAGGGGCGTGGTGCGTGGCCGCAGCCCGCGAATTACCCTTGCATCGTTGCTACCAGGACCGCCACGCAGATGGCCACCAGCCCAGCCACGATGAGCCAGCTTGCCGGCCTGCCCAGGTTGAGCGTCCAACCAATCCCAAAGCGCTTGGGCACCACCACCGCCGGGTCCTCTCGGTTGGCATAGAACACGCCCCCGTACCAGCGGTCGTCGTCATCTGCGGGAAGTGTAAAGTCCTCCGGAAGTCGCACGAGAAGCCGGGTTCCGTTCTGCCCATAACGCACGGCGAGCACAACGCAGGGGACAAGCACGGCCAAGGCAACAGCCGTGAGCGTCGTACCACCAACGTCAAACGACACCCATCCCACCAGGGATGCCTCCAGCACCACCCCGGACGCGTTCACCGCCAGGCCAATGCCAACGCAGCACGCACTCCATGCGTGAACGTAGGCACCGTAGGCGAAGGCGCTCGATGCGGGACGACGCGGGTCGATAGGCCGCTTCGAGCCCAGAAGCATGGCATGGGAGATGGTCATCGTGCCAGCCATTGCAAGCTGGAAGACCATGGGCAGAAGCATGACCTGCACGGACTTCTCGGCCCAGCCATTCACGACACCGTCCATTCCCGCGTGTATGGGGATGGGGTCCGGTGCACTGTCGTAGCCCAACACAGCGACCATAATTGAGGCTGCAATGGGCAGAAGGTTGAGAAGCTCCCAGCTCAGGGGTACCGGCTTAGGAACACCCTCGCCGCTAAGCACCGCCGCACTCTTTCTTCCCCTAGCCTTCCAGCCTCGGGCCTGCTTGAGGTCCTGAGCCTTGTCACGGTAATGCAACATGAGGAAGTAGCCAAAGAGCACCAGCACCACCACTGCCACGCAGGAGACAAGTGCCGCCATGTTGGGATGTATCGCAACCAGCACGTAGGAAACCCAGCCCGTGAGCAAAGCCGTCACCACAAGCACCCACAACGAGTAGGCACGCTTGAGTGACCGGGCACGTGGATCGCTTGCTGCGGCAGTAGGAACGCTCACCGAGAAGAGCTCGCCCTTTGGCGTGAGCCAGGGCGTCAGGGCAAAGATGACGCCACACAGTGGCACAAGAATGAGAATCGTGACTACCGAAAGGACAGACTCAGCACTCATCCGTACCATCTCCTTTGGCCAAGGATTCTCCCGCCCCGTATGCCGCACGCGCCTGGCGGGCAGCCTCCTCCACAAAGCCTTGCTCCGAGCCCCCGCGAGCCCTATACGCAACTGCAAGTCGCAGCAGCTCACGTGCCATGAGCTGGTCCTGCTCGGCTGAGAGATGACGCGCGGGCGCACCATCCGCATCGGCTACAAAAGCGCCGGAACGGCCGCGCATGATGAGGTAGCCCTCGTCGCGCAGGACGGCATACGCCTTGTTCACAGTATGGAGGTTCACTCCAAGGTCGCGCGCGAGCGAGCGCACCGAGGGAAGGGGGTCACCGGGAGAAAGCTCCCCCGTGGCGATGGCCTCAATCACCTGCGCGCGAATCTGCCGGTAGATGGGCTCTTCCGACATCTGGTCAATCACAACGGGCATGCTGGCACCCCCTTCGCGGTGATGAGTTTGTTCTATTTTAACTATAACAAATAGAACAAGACTGCTAATCTGTGTTGGATTCGCTTTTCCAGCGGAAGGGCACACGCATGCATGCATGCATAACAAAAATTGGCTGCTAGACGTACTTTCGTTCTCGACATTTCGTCGTCATATATAGGTGAATTTACATGTTTTCCCAAGCTCTATCATTAACCCGTACATCAGGAGAAGGCTCCTCCGAAGCTTTGGAAGGTGGCAAGAAAGCATGAGCAATTGCAATCATGACCCGCAGCACATGCGCGCGGACTCAATCGTCACGAGAAAGGACTGGCGGCGCTCGCCCCTGCTCTCGAGCACCGTTGCCCTAACGCTTGTGGCATCGATGATGCCCACACCCGCCATCGCGGATTCTTCCACCGCAGACGACACCAAGACCGTGGCTTCTGCGCAGGACGCTGCCGAGACAAGCACCACCGAGTCGCCGGACGCCGCCAGCCCGACCACGGCCAAGACGAGCGACAGCACGAGCAGTACCACGGGCACCCCAGACAGGGGCTCCGCTTCGACCGACACCGGCACCACGACCACCGAGGTCGCGGCCGCTCCCGCTCCCGCTGCCACCACCGCAGCCTCTACGGCAAGCAACGACGGTGGCGCAGCCGCGTCTACCGCAGCGACAAAAGTGACTGTGAGTTACAACGCCAACGGTGGGTCTTTCGCATCGGGCGTGAAAACATCAGCAACAGGGGCGACCGGATCGACCATTACGCTACCCAAGGCTTCAAATGTATCGCTCGTTGATAAGAAAGGGACGCTCGGCCACCTTGCCGGCTAGTCTACTAACCCCAAGGCAACAAAGCCAGATTATCTGCCTGGAGAAAACTATATTCTCTCCAACTCTAATGTCACTCTCTATGCCGTTTAGTACGAAAGCCTAACCCTTGCGCCCACGCTCGAGCACCTCAATGGCTACTACATGGTTGTCGATGCAAACGGCAACATACTCAAGGACGCCAATACCGGTAATTCGCTCGAGGGAAATCTAAGCGGGGCCGTATCGTTTACCCTCCCGCGAATAAATACGGTTTATAAAACCGATTACTACGTCAACGTTTTTGTAAAGCCTTACGACAACTACCTGCTTACTCGGCTTGATGCGGAACGCCTTAATATTTTTATTTACCTGCTTTCAGGAACTTACTATGGAACTCCGGGAAACAAGGTTAGTTCGAGCGACATCCTGCGAATGAAAGCTAGCGGCTACGTTGCCACGTTCGGTTGGACCGCCAATGTCTCCATCGACAATACAACGCTGAATGTTGTGGCCGCAGCCATCCAACCCACACCCGAAGCGAGCATCACTCCAGACAAAACATCTGGCCTCAAAGAGGGTGACACGATTACCTTGACCGTAAAGCTCAAGGCGGGAGACATTAACAACAAATATAGCGCCACGCTAGACAGCGCCAAGCCCGTTACGGTCTACATTGGGGACAGCGACACCAAGGGGACTGTGGTATCGAATATCACATCGAACGGTGATGATACTTACACGGGAACTGTAACCTACACGGTAACTGCTGCCGATATTGCAGCGAATGTTCTAAAAGCCCGTGTCGAGGCAACATTCAACTACAAGTACGCATTTGGCGTAAGGGGTGATGACACCGTTCGGCATGACCTCAACACGACAGCAACAATTGACTCCAAGAGCGAGACCATTGAAATCAATGGCATTGCCGCCACACACACGATTAACTATGAGTACTCGTTCGAAGGGGCAGGCTACCAGGGCTCCACTACGCCAACTGGGGTAACGTTCCCGAGCCTTCCTTCCTCAGTCACCACCACAAAGGGCAACACCGTCGAAGTGTCTCAGACTCCCAAAGTTGGTGACACGGTAAGGGATGACGCGCGAGGAGGCAACTGGAAGTTTCTCGGTTGGACGCTTTACGAAAACGCCGTGACCAACGTACCGATGGGCGATGACGACCTCACGCTCGAGGGCAGATGGGAATTTGTTGCCGATACCGTTAACCTCACATATGACGCGAATGCACCCGAGGGCAGCTACTCCGGCTCTACGGCGACAACAAGCGGTTACGTCGGCAATGTAGCTCACGTGGCACAAAATGGCTTCACTCGAGAAGGGTACCGCTTCCTCAACTGGAACACCGCAAAGGACGGAACGGGGGCATGGTTCCCACCGACAACAGATTATCTGCTTCCGGTGGGAGGAGGTACACTCTACGCCCAGTGGGCAGAAGGTCACCGCGTGAGCTACCAGTACAATTACGTCGGTGCCAACGGCATCGACTCCTCGGCCTATCCCGAGAGCATTACGTTGGTCCCCGCCACGTCCGGCTATCTCTGGCCTGGTGAGAAAGTTGCCGTCTCGAGCGCCCCTGCGAACGGAGAGGTCGTCGACGACCCCGCCAACCACGGCTACTGGACCTTCGGCGGCTGGCAACTCGCCGGCCAGGCCGCGGGCTCTACCGTGACCATGGGAGCTTCCGACGTGGAGCTGCTCGGCACATGGGCGTTCGCGAAGTACGCGACCCTCGCCTACGACGGCAACGGCGCCGAGTCCGGCTCGGTCGACGGCGCGGAGGGCGCGCCCGGCTCCGCGGTCGGCGTGGCCGAGAACGGCTTCTCTCGCGAGGGCTGGCGCTTCGCGGGCTGGAACACCGAGCCCGACGGCTCCGGGACCGCCTACGACCCCGCCGACCCCCTGACCCTGCCGCAGGGCGCGACCACGCTCTACGCGCAGTGGGAAAAAGTAGAGACCCCGGCCGCCGCTGCACCCACGACGACCTCAGAGCCCGCAGCAGAGACCTCCGTCGCTGCTCCCACCAAGGCTCCCCTGCCCCAGACCAGCGACGCCGCAATCCAGTGGCCGCTCGTCGCAGGCATAGCCAGCATTGGTGCCGCACTCGCAGCAGCAGCGGTTCTCGTCCGTCGTCGCATGAACTCGAACAACAAGTAGCAACTCTGCACACGCTGCCCATCACGGTCCGGTACGCAAACGCCCGCCCAATCACTGGGCGGGCGTTTCTTATGCTCGCGCGATTGGGCTAGGCTTGGGACAAATCTCGGAATAGCGGAGGCCACATGCAAGCCGATATGGAAAACAGTGTCAAACCAAGCGCTGGTCAGGCGGCTAAGCGACTCTTCATTGCTCTGCGCTTCTCGGCAGAGGAACAAGACGCGCTTGCGCAATCACGTGATGCCGTATTGGAGAGGCTTCGTACCGGGCGCCCCTCCCCCACCGCAAACATCCACCTGACGCTGGCGTTTCTCGGCATGCTCGACAGCACAGGGGAAGGGCGTGCCGCAGAGGCGCTGCGTTCTGCAGCACGAGAATGCGGCCCGGTAACTCTCTCTTTGGGCGCTCTAGGCGCCTTCGAGCGCCAACGCGGGGGCATCGTATGGCGGGGCGTCTCTCGGCAAGAGGGGCTTCTCGTCCTACAACGGACGCTTGTGCGCGAGCTGACCGTACGTGGGCTGTCCGTAGACGAGAAGCCCTTCGTGCCACACGTGACCCTGGTGCGCGGCGCTCGGCCAGCAGACGACACATCTGACCTGCAGCTCGTTTGCGAGGAGGTCTCCCGCGTGCTTCCCTCGCTCGAGACGCGCCACACGGAGGTGGCCCTCATGTGGAGCCACCACCCCGAGGGCGAGCGGCTTACCTATACGCCAATCCTCACTGCGCCGCTGCGCGGCTGACATGACAGTCCACCAACACAAAAGGGAATCTGCAAAAGTTAACCTGCAAAATTCGATTGGTTAGGCACCTCTAACCGATCGAATTTCTCAAGAAGAAAGGAATCCTGCAGATTCCGATCGGTTAGCCGGTCCTAACCAATCGAAAAATGCAGGATATCCACCCTGCCGCCGCAGCGTGACAGGGCATAACCGGGGGCTGCCACCCGGGAACCGCTCCTCTACAGCGTGCGCAGGGCGTCTACCAGCGCAGTCTTGGCCTCGGTCTTCTCGTCCTTCATCTTGATTACGCGCGCGGGGCAGCCGGCGACAACCGCACCTGCGGGCACGTCCTCGGTCACCACGGCGCCGGCAGCCACAACGGCCCCCTTGCCCACGCGGCACCCCTCGATGACCACGGAGTTTGCGCCGAGAAGCACGTCGTCCTCGATCACCACGGGCGTCGCGCTTGCGGGCTCCACCACGCCGGCAAGCACGCAGCCGGCACCCACATGACAGTGCGCGCCCACCATGGCGCGCCCGCCCAGGACGGCCCCCATGTCAATCATGGTGCCCGCGCCAATGACCGCACCGATGTTGATGATCGCGCCCATCATGATCACGGCATTGTCGCCAATTTCCACCTGGTCTCGAATGATGGCGCCAGGCTCGATTCGGGCGTTCACGTTGCGCACGTCAAGCAGCGGCACACCGGAGTTGCGACGGTCGTTCTCAACGACCACGTCGAGAACGGCGTCCCCCGCCGCCTCAAGCGCAGACCCAACCTCGGACCACTCGCCAAAGACCACGACGTCGCCCGTCCCAAAGACGTGGGAACTGGGGCCAAAGTCCACATGCGCGCCAGGAGCCAGCTTGACGTACGCCTTGACCGGCGTCTTCTTTGGCGCGCTCGCAATAAAGTTAATGATTTCCTGGGCGTCCATGGATTGTCCCCTCTTGCCAGCCACCTGGCGGTTCTCGTTGACCTGGCGTTTCTCGTTGCTGCAGGCTATCCAAACATGAGCGTGTCGAAGTCATAGAAGCCGGGCTCATGCGCAAGCAGGCGCTTGGCCGCGGAGATGGCGCCGTTCACGAAGATCTGCCGGCTCGTTGCGCGGTGCGTGAGCACGACCTCCTCGTCATCGCCAAAGAAGAGCACCTCGTGCGTCCCCGCCACGGTGCCGCCGCGCAGGCTGTGCATGCCAATCTCGCCCGCCGGACGTGGCCCCACGATGCCCTCGCGCCCGTAGGCAACGCTCCTCTCGCTTGCGGGGTCCACGGCCTCAAGCAGCATCTTTGCCGTCCCGGAGGGAGCGTCGGCCTTGCGGTTGTGGTGGCACTCCACAATCTCGGTGTCCCAGCCGGTAAGCGAGGCCGCGGCTTCGCGCGCCAGGTGACGAAGAACCGCCACGCCAAGCGAGTAGTTGCCACTCCAGATGACCGGGGCCACCTGCCCCAACGCCTCGATGCGCGAGAGGTCCTCCGCCGAGAGGCCAGTGGTGCCCGAGAGCAGCGCCGCATGCGTGCGACGCACGTAGGCCTCCACGTGGGGAAGCGACGCGGGCGCCGAGAAGTCAATCACGAGGTCTGCCGTTGGAGCAACGGAGTCAAGCTCAGAGATGTTGTCGGCGTCGTAGCCACCCGCAAGCGAGAGGTTCGCATCCGCCTCGACGGCCGCCCGAAGGAGCGTCCCCATGCGCCCCTTGGCGCCAACCACCAGCACGCTAGCCAAGAATACCAGCCCCCTTCATGGCCGCCTCCAGACGCGCATCTGCCTCGGGCGAGAGCTGCCAGAGCGGCAGGCGCACGGTAGGGCCGATGAGCCCCATCTTGGCGAGCGCTGCCTTCACGGGAATGGGATTGACCTCGCCAAAGAGTGCGTGCACCAGGTCGAGGTTATCCAGCTGCACCTTGAGCGCGCCGGCAGTGTCGCCCGCGAGCCACTTGGCACACATATCGTGCACGGTGCGCGGCGCGACGTCTGCCCACACCGAGACCACGCCCACGCCGCCCAGCGAGAGGATAGGCACCACCATATCGTCGTTGCCGCTCATCATGCGGAAGTCATCCGAGAGGTAGCGCGCAACCATCGTCGCGTAGGAGATGTTGCCCGAAGCCTCCTTGATGCCCCACGCGTTGGGGTGCGTGGCCAGGCGTGCGACGTTTCTCTCCGAGATGGAGCAGCCCGTACGACCGGGGATGTTGTAGAGCAAGCACGGCACGTCCACCTGGTCGAGGACCGTCGTGAAGTGGCGGTAGATGCCCTCCTCGTTGGACTTGTTGTAGTAGGGCGTAATGAGGAGAAGGCCGTCGGCGCCAAGCTTCTCCAGCGCCTTTGCCTTGCGGAGCGACTCCGCCGTGGAGTTGGAGCCCGCGCCGCCAATGACGGGGATACGGCCAGCCACGCGGTCGATGACGGTCTTGGCTACCTCAAGGTCCTCCTCGTCGGTCATCGTGGAAGACTCGCCCGTGGTCCCCAAGACCAGGATGCCGTCGGTCCCGTTCTCGAGGTGGAAGTCGACCAGGCGCTCCAGCGACCCATAGTCGATGGAGCCGTCCTCCAGAAACGGCGTGACCAGCGCCACGACAGAACCGGTAAGTCCCTGCATGTCCATTGTGCGTCCCCTCTCGTGTGCGCCCCGCGGGCGCCCTGCGTGTAACCCTACGTGTGTCCTAGCCCTCTGGGTGGACAAGCGCCGAGAAGCGCGAGCCCGGAAAGTCAAGTGTTGCAAAGTAGTCTGCGGGCGTCTCGGCGCGCCGAATGAGCTCGAACGAGCCATCCTCGCGCAACAGCAGCTCCGCCGAGCGGAGCGTGCCGTTGTAGTTGTAGCCCATGGAGTGCCCGTGGGCGCCAGCGTCGTGAATGAAGAGCAGGTCACCGATGTGGACCTCGGGCAGCATACGGTCGCGCGCAAACTGGTCGGAGTTCTCGCAGAGCCTGCCCACCACGTTGTAGCGCCTGGTTGCGGGCTCGCCCTCGTGACCCATCACGGTGATGTGGTGGTAGGCGCCGTAGACCGCCGGGCGCATGAGGTTGGAGGCGCAGGCGTCGACGCCCAGGTAGTCGTGGTAGGTGACCTTCTCGTGGATCACACGGGTCACAAGGCCGCCCGCAGGCGCCAGCATCCAGCGGCCAAGCTCGGCGGCAAGGGCCACGTCACCCATACCCGCAGGCACGAGAACCTCCTCGTACACGCGGCGCACGCCCTCGCCCACGGCAGCGATGTCCACGGGAACATCCTCGGGTCGGTAGTCGATGCCAATGCCGCCGGAGAGGTCAACCAGCCGCACGTGCACGTCAAGCTCGCGCGAAAGTCGCACGGCCAGCTCGAAGAGCACGCGCGCGAGGCGCGGGTAGTAGTCCTCCACCTGCGTGTTTGAGGCAAGAAACGCATGGAGGCCAAACTCGGTAACGCCCATGGCGGAAAGCCTGCGCGCCGCCTCCATGACCTGGTCGACGGTCATGCCAAACTTGGAGTCCTCGGGCTCGCCGATGATGCCGTTTGAGGCCGTGAAGTTGCCTCCCGGGTTCACGCGCAGGCAGACCATGGCGGGCAACTTTCCGTCCAACGCGCGCGACAGGCAGTCCACCATGTCGAGCGAGTCCAGGTTGATGATGGCGCCTAGGTCGCGCGCGCGGCGGTAGTCCTCGTCGGGTGTGTCGTTGGAGGAGAGCATGATGCGCTCGCCTCGCACGCCGCAGGCGCTGGCAAGCGTGAGCTCCGTGGCGGTTGCGCAGTCGCAGCCGCAGCCCTCCTCTACGAGGATGGAGACAATCGTGGGGTTGGGCGTCGCCTTCACGGCAAAGTACTCGGTGAAGCCGGGGTTCCACGAGAACGCCGCCTTCAAGGCGCGCGCACGCTCGCGGATGAGCTTCTCGCTATAGACGTGGAAGGGCGTGGGCCACTGCGCGGCGGCACGCTCAAGCTGGTCTCTTGTGACGAACGGTAGCTTCTCCCCCATTACTCCCCCAGACGCGCCGCAGGGGCGCCGCCGGGGTCCACGCAGCAGCGCCGCGTGGCCGGGGATAGCGCTCCCGCGGATCTTCTCCACGGACAGTCCCGGCGGTATTCCCGCCGAGCCCACCGCCGCGCCATGCCTGACGCGAAAGTTCGGCGGGCATCGCCTCTCCTGGAATCCTTGCCCGCCGGCTCCTCCAGGACCATCGTGCCCGCTCCTCTATCGTGCGGACAACGCTAGCATCCACGCCGCGCCGGCGCAAGGTCGCACGTGGCACCAACGGAGAAAAACTTCTACACGAGGTGGTAGGCAGCTCAACGGCCGATAGGAGATCGGCAGGGCGACGACGGGGGAGTATGCTAGGGGCAACACGCACGCTACGCGGCGGCGCGCCGCGCTCTGGAGGACCTCATGAACCCAAGGGAGACCTACACAGCACTGGAGTTTGCGCGAGAGGTGCGCGAGGAGTCGCTCGAGCTTCTGCGCGCGCTCGGGCGTATTGGCGCCCCCACGGGTGACGAGGGACGCCGCGCCTGGTTTGTAGCAACCTGGCTCCGCGAGCAGGGCGCAACCGACGTCACCGTGGACGAGGCGCATAACGTTGTCTGCATCCTGGGCGACCGTTCCGAGCCAGGCCGCGCGGTCTTCTCCGCCCACACCGACGTCGTCTTTCCCGACACGGGCGAGCTGCCACTCACCGAGGACGAGGAGAACATGTACGCCCCGGGCATCGGCGACGACACGGCCTGCCTGGTGACGCTGCTCATGGCCACAAAGTGGTTCCTCAAGCACCGCCCCAAGCTCGACACCTGCGTTGTGGTGGTGGCGAACTCCGGCGAGGAGGGACTGGGCAACCTCAAGGGCACCAAGCAGCTCATGCGCGAGGCAACCGCTCCCGTGACGGAGCTCACCGCGCTTGACGCTCACTTCCCCGAGGTGGTCACCGAGGCAGTGGGGTCGGTGCGCTACCGCATCAGCGTGCACACGCAGGGCGGCCACAGCTGGAAGAACTGGGGCGTTCCCAACGCCATCGAGCGGCTCTCGCGCGTGGTGTGCGCAATGTACGACCTGCCGCGGCCCACCGAAGCCCGTACCACCTGCAACGTGGGTCTCATCGAGGGCGGCACCACGGTCAACAGCATCGCGAGCGAGGCATCGTGCCTCTGCGAGTTTCGATCCACGAGCGAGTCATGCCTGCAAGAGATGGACGAGAAGCTCCGTGACCTCGTTGCCCGGGCGGACGCCCGCGACGACATGGACGTCCAGATCGCCGTCATAGGCCGCCGGCCCGCCACGGGCGATGTGAACGAGACCGCCGAGCGACGCCTCACGCGCCGCTGCGATGACGCCATCCAGGCGGTCCTTGGCGTGCGCGCCCACCACGTAAGCTCTTCGACCGACGCAAACGTGCCCCTCTCGCTTGGCGTCCCCGCCGTGTGCGTGGGCACCATCACGGGGGGCCTTCCCCACACCCGCGACGAGTGGATTCGAAAGGCGTCGCTTGAGCAGGGCGTCGCGGTGGCGCTGCTGCTCATGATGGCACACGTGGTGGAGGACGAGTAGCGCCCGTATGCGCCGTTGGCGGCAGGCGCCGCTACCGCAACGCTCCCACAAACCCAGCCAGGCGCTCAAGGCCTGTGGCCAGGGTCTTCTCGTCCGTGGCATAGCTTAGGCGCACGTGACCCTCTCCGCCAAAGCACGAGCCCGGCACCAGCGCCACACCGGCCTCGCGGATGGCGCGCTCACAGAACTCCTCGCTTGCGAGGCCCAGTCCCTCTATGCTGGGAAACGCGTAGAACGCGCCCCGGGGCGTGACGACGGAAAGCCCCATGCGGTCGAGCGCCTCCACCGTGACGTCGCGTCGTGCCTGGTAGGAGGCGCGCATGGGGGCCGTATTGGTAGCAAGCGCCTCCACGGCGGCGTGCTGCAGGAAGGCCGGCACCGACGAGACCGCGTACTGGTGCACCTTGGCCATAGCGGCAGCGACCTTCTCGCCAGCGCCCACCCAGCCTAGGCGCCAGCCGGTCATGGCCCACGGCTTCGAGAAGCTGTTGGCAACGATGGTCCTATCCGCAAGCTCGGGATAGAGGGCCGAGAAGCGCCGGTAGCCGGGCTCGTAGCAAAGCTCGCCATAGACGTCGTCGCAGATCACGTAGAGGCCACGCGTTTGCGCGGCCTCGGCCACGGCATCCATGCTGCGGCGGTCAAGAACGCACCCGGTGGGGTTGTTGGGCGAGGTGATCACAATCGCCTTGGTGCGAGGCGTGATCGCCTGCGCGAGGGCGTGCGGGTCCAGCTGGAAGTTGCTCGCAGTGGTGTCGAGCGCCACGGGCACGCCGCGCGCCAGCCTCACAAGGGAGTCATAGAGAAGAAACGCCGGCGTGGGGATGATGACCTCGTCGCCGGGGTTGAGAAGCGACGTGATGGCACAGAAGAGCGCCTCCGTTGCGCCATCGGTCACAATCACGTTTTCCGGCGCAAGACGCACGCCGCGCTCGGCCTCCCACGCGCAGATGGCCTCACGAAGCCATGCAAAGCCGTTGTTGGGCGGGTAGTGCGTGAGGCCGCGGGCAAGGTCCTCCCCCACCTTGGCGCATACGTTGGGGGTCGTGTCCTCTCCGGGCTCACCCAGCGTGAGCGAGACGCAGCCGGGAGTTTGGGCAGCGAGTGCCGAGAAGCGCCTGATGCCAGAGAGCCTTAGGTCATCAAGGGCAGCATTGAGCGAGAGGGGCATGGGTTCCTCCTAGGGATTCCAGGCTGCCCCAAAGAAAAACGGGGGCGGCGCGCGGGCGCTACTCCCCGAAGACTAACAAAAAAGACCCCGTGGGGTCCTGCTTGCCAACGTGCACTTTGTCATTTCCCCGGACGGCACCGGGGTGCCGGGGCGTATTGCCCCTAATCGACCCTGGTGCACTTGACGAGCAGGTGGGAACCCCCGTGGTTGGCGGCATGGCTTCCATACCAGCGCTCAATATCGCGGTAGAGCCACAGGGGGCTGTCGGCCTCGAAGCTGCGACGGTGGTTGTCGAACATGGCGGTGTACTCGCCGCTCATGAACCAGCCGTCCATGCAGGCGTCAAGGACCTTCTTCTGGAGCCTGCTCAGGTTCTTGATCTTCATGGAGTCCTCCTTTCCTAGCGGTGTTCCTGATGAATACGGTACCCGCGAGGTAGGAGCGATATGTTGCTGCCTCGTTAACTGCACATAACTTCTACAACTTGTTTGAACAAGCAGTAAGCCCAGCGTAAACACCCTGTTTGCGGCGCGTGAGACACGCCCTAGCGAAGCTTCCCCAGACGCGCGAGGGCGTCCCGCACGGTGTCGCGCGCGTGGTCCACGCGATTGCGCGCGTCCTCGATCTTGCTCTGCACCACGATGTCCGAGATTGCGCCGTCAAAGAAGAAGTCCGCAAAGGTCCAACCTCGGCTGATGTCCACCTTGAGGCCAGAGAACTCGCGAACGTCCGAGAGCTCGCGCGAGAACACCGCAAGGGACGACTGCGCCTCTCGTAGGGCATCCTGCGCCTCATCGATACGGTGGTGCTTTGCCAGGCCAGAGATGAGACCACCGCCAAAGATGTCGAGCATGCCCCACCCAGACGCGCTGTCTAGGCTCTTGGACGCCCGGTTGAGACACACGAGGGCCTTCTCGCCCGCGTCAATTGCCTCCTCGACCTCGCGCTTTGGGTCAAAGTCCTCACCGGGGACCTCGTAGCTGGGGTAGTTGTCGCTGTTGCGGGCCATGTGGACCTCATCCTCCGTGTGTGCCGGCGCTTGTGCCCGGTTCCCTTCGTGCCCACATTCTACCCATGGGTGCGTAGCTATGCCTTGGGCATCCATCTTGTGCGTGCATGTTCTAGGGTAACGCCATACAATTCTCGTATGACTTGTTCGCGTGCTGCCGCCACGCCAGGCGGCCGCACGCATGCAGATACCGCAGGAGGCACGCGTGAATCTCAAGCAGCTGGAGTACTTCGTCGCCATAGCCGAGGAGCACCAGATCACGGCGGCCGCGCGGCGCCTGCACATCTCGCAGCCACCGCTCTCGTATGAGCTGGCACAGCTGGAGCGCGAGCTGGGAACCACGCTCGTGCGCAGGGGGCCGCGCTCTGCCACGCTCACGGATGCGGGCAAGCTCCTCTACGAGCGGGCAACACGCATCCTCGCGCTCACACAGGCAACAAAGCGCGACGTCGAAGGCGTGGGCAAGGGCATGACCGGCGTGCTCACGCTTGGGGTCGATGCCTCGTGCGCGGGATCGGTTCCCGGCACGAGACTCGTCGAGCTTGCGTCCACACCCAACGTCTCGGTGGAGCTGCGCGAGGGAGACACGCCGCAGGTGCTCGAGATGCTCGAGGGCGGCGTGGTGGACATCGGCGTGGTGCGCACGCCGTTCGCGAGCGCCGGCCTGCGCTGCCGCTACGCCAAGACGGAGCGCATGCTTGCCATCATGCCACCCGCGCTTGAGGTGGGCTCGGAGATGGAAGTCACCTGCACTCAGCTCTCGGGCGTGCCGGTGGTGCTCGCGCGTCGCCTTGAAGAGCAGGTGCGCGCCACGTTCGACGAAGCCAAGGCGGAGCTTTCCGTAGGCTGCGTGGTCGACGACGAGCGCACGGCCTGCACTTGGGCGCGCGGCAGCATGGGCGTTGCCCTCGCACCCGAGACGCTGCTTCCCGTCACCGACACGGGCGATTGCTTCATAAAGGTGATCGCCGAGAAGGGCTTGTCAACTCGGCAGGCGGTGGTCTGGAAGGCAGACCGTTACATGTCACCGCTTGCACAGAGGTGCTTGGCTCTTCTCGGCGATCTGGGGTAGGAACTGGCCGAACGGAGGAAGGAGGCCGTCCGGCCTGGGGAATGGGAACCTAGGTTACTTGGCGCTCGCGGAGACCTCGACATCGGCGTCATCGGGGTCGGCGACAACCTCCTCGACGTTCTCGGAGGAGCTGGACTTCTCGGCCTTGGCGACGTCCTTGTCGTCACTGCCTTCCTCCATGCCTTCGCGCACGTTCTTGACGGTCTTGCCGATGGCGGAGCCAAGCTTGGGAAGGTTCTTGGGCCCAAAGATGATCAGGGCTACCAAGAGAATGACGAGAAGCTCGGGAACACCCATTCCGAGAACCATTGTTGCCTCCTAAAACGACATGCGGTTGGACGGCAACGCCGTGTTGCGGTCCCTGTGCAGCACGTCGTGGGGCGCGCCGCCTTTCAGTCTTGATAGTAGGATTGGCCAATAGATAGGTAAAATACATTTTGATATGCCGTTCCATATAAGGTTTGTATCGATTGGCGTTGGTACGGTACCGCGTGACGGAGCAGAGCTGCCACCCTACAATGTACGAGGGCATATGCACCGCATTCGAAAGGAGTCACGCATGGCAGAGCTTCCGCAGGCAGAGATCGGCATCTTTGGCGGATCCGGGTTCTACAGCCTCTTTGAGGGCGATTACGAGGAGGTCTCCCTCGACACGCGCTGGGGCCAGCCCTCCGACGTCTATACCGTGGGGACCATCGGCGGCCGCAAGGTGGCGTTTCTCCCCCGCCACGGCCACAAGCACACCTTTGCCCCCGGCGAGGTCAACTACCGTGCCAACCTCTGGGGTATGCACGAGCTTGGCGTGAAGCAGGTTATTGGGCCCTGCTCGGTGGGGTCCCTCTCGCTTGACATCCACCCCGGCGACTTTGTGATTTGCGACCAGTTCGTTGACAGAACCAAGGGTCGCGCCGACACGTTCTTTACCCACGACCTTGGCCTGGGCGTGCAGCACCTCTCCGCTGCGCACCCCTACTGCGAGACCATGCGCAAGGTTGCCGTCGAGAAGTGCCGCGAGCTGGGCATTCCCGTGCACGACGGCGGCACCGTGGTCACCATCCAGGGGCCGCGCTTCTCGACCACCGCAGAGAGCGAGTGGTTCCAGAAGATAGGCTGGTCGGTGGTGAACATGACGCAGTACCCCGAGGCGTGGCTTGCGCGCGAGCTGGGCATGCACTACGTGAACGTGAGCCTGGTCACCGACTACGACTCCGGCCTGGGCAAGTATGCCGCCGTCACCAATGACGACGTGCTGCGCGTCTTCAACGAAAACCTCCACCTGCTGCGCAAGCTCATCGAGGCCATGGTGCCGGCACTGCCCTCCACCATCGACGACGACTGCACCGGAAGCGCAGCGCTCTTCGAGCGCCTGTAGGCGTGCGACTCTCGCTCCTGCTGCGAAAACGCGCCTTCGGGAGAGAATTTTGCGCCGGAGCGAGGGTTATTGTGGGATCTCGTACGAGAGGAGCCTTCGGGCGCCAAAAATGGCGCCCGAACAACGATTACCGCAGGATTCTCGCCTAAAGTAGCCCCTCCGGCGCCAGATTGACGCCGGAGGGGCTACTCCGTTCAATATGCGAGAAGAACAGCGACGCCCAGGGCAAAAGCTAGTCCAGCTCGCCCTCCTCCAGGATCTGGAAGCCGGCGCGCTCGATGGCAAAGACCGCCTCGGCCGCCTGCGCCGAGTCCGTCACCTTGAGGGCAAAGATCGCATTACCGTCCTGGTGCGAGAAGCAATACCCGTACTCCACCGAGATGTCTGCGTTGTCCAGCGTTTCGAGGAGCTCGGCCAGGCCACCGGGCCGGTTGGGAACGGCCACGGCCGTGACCTTGGTCACGCGGGCACGGTAGCCCGCCTCGTCGAGCGCCGCCTTTGCCTTGTCGGCCTCGTTGCACACGATGCGCACCAGGCCGTACTCCGGGGTGTCGGCAATCGAGAGGGCACTCATGTTGACGCCCGCGTCCGCCAGGCAGCGGCAGAGCGCGGCCAGGCGGCCCTTGTCGTTCTCAAGAAAGACCGAGATCTGCTTGATCATCACTTGATCCCCTTCCTCGTGTCGATGACGCGCTTTGCCTTGCCGGTGCTGCGCGAGATGGACTTGGGCTCGACGATACGAACCTTGATGCCAACGGAGAGGTTGGTCTTGAGGCGCGCGGAAATCTGGCGCTGCAGGGACTCGATGGCGCCGGTCTGGTCGAAGTCGAAGTCGGGGTTCGCCTCGGCCTTGAGCGTGACCACGTCAAGAGAGCGCTCGTCGGTGCCGACCTCGATCTGGTACCAGCTGGAGACCTGGTCGAAGGTCTTCATGACGTCCTCAATCTGCGACGGGAAGACGTTCACGCCGCGAATGATGAGCATGTCGTCAGTGCGGCCATGCAGGCGGTCGATGCGCTTGTGCGTGCATCCACAGGGGCACTCGTCGGGCAGGATGCGCGTGATGTCACGCGTGCGATAGCGCACGACGGGCGACGCCTCGCGGTCGAGCGTGGTGAGGACGAGCTCGCCCCACTCGCCGTCAGGCAGGCGCTTGCCGGTGGCCGGGTCGATGATCTCGGCAAAGAAGTGGTCCTCTGCCAGGTGAAGGCCGTTCTGCTCGAGGCACTCGCAGGCCACGCCCGGGCCCATGGTCTCGGTAAGGCCGTAGATGTCGAGCACCTTGTAGTCGAGCTTGCGCTCGAGCTCGGCGCGGAAGTTGTCGGAGAAGGGCTCGGCGCCGTGGATTCCCGCCTTGAGGTGGAAGTCGCGGGAGGGGTCAAGGCCCATCTCCAGCGCCGTGTCTGCGATGTGCATGGCATAGCTGGGCGTGCAGCAGAGGATCGTGGTGCCCATCTCGCGCAGGATGCGAATCTGACGCTCGGTGTTGCCGGCAGAGGTGGGAATCACCGTTGCGCCAGAGGCGAGGGCGCCGTAGTGGGCGCCAAGGCCGCCCGTGAAGAGGCCGTAGCCGTAGGCAACCTGCACAACGTCGTTGGCGCCGCCGCCCGCATAGCGAATACCGCGCGCGAAGCAGTCTGCCCAGAAGTCAAGGTCATGCTGGGTGTAGGCGCCAAGCGTGGCCACGCCCGTGGTGCCAGACGACATGTGGATCTCTCGAACGTCAGAGAGGGGCACGGCAAGCATGCCGTAGGGGGCCGCGTCGCGCAGGTCCTGCTTGGTCACAAAGGGCGCGTTGGCAAGGTCATCGAGAGAGGTCAGGTGATAGGGGTCAAAACCCGCCTCGTCAAAGGAGCGCTTGTAGAACGGGATGTGCTCGTAGCAGTTGACCAACGTGCGGCGCACGCCCGCAAGCTGCATCTCCTCGATCTTCTCGTGCGGAAGGTGCGTAACGTCCGCCGCCTCCGCGTTGCCGGTAACCGCCGTGCCGTCGTGCTCGTCTGCCATGCCATACCGCCTTTCGAGCCAATCTGCGCCGGCCGAACCTCCGGCGCGTGCACCCATTGTCACCCAGTCGCCACCCCCAGTGGGGCAGGCGTCCGTGAGCGCACTTTATCACAGGGGAGCGTCGGCCAAAGAGGTGGTAGAGGGGCGTACTCAGCGACCGGCATGCGCACTCAGGGACTCGAGGTCCGTTGACTGCATAAAAGTGCTCTATCGGACGGAGAAATCGCGATTGCTGCATAAAAAAGCTCTATCGAACGGTGCCTTCGGGATTGCAATATCAATTTTTTAATTATACTTGCAATTTTATGCATATATTAGGCATATATATTCATAAATTTACAACTTTAGTTGAATTTTTGATGTCAACGGCCAAATAGGACCATCCGATATCGCCTTTTTGTGCAGCGGAGCTTCAATCTCCGTCCGATATCGCCTTTTTGCGCAGCGGGCCCACGTGGGCCCCAACCGTCGCAAGCCCTCACTGCTCCCCATCGTTATAGTTGGCTCTAACATCAGGAGGAGGAACCCATGGAGGAGCTCCGCATTACGGTTGCCACCAGTGCAGATGCCGCAGACATAGCCGCCATCTACGCCCCTTACGTGCAAGACACCGCCATCACCTTTGAGTACGAGGCGCCCAGCGCTCAGGAGATGGCCGAGCGCATCGAGCGAATTACCGCCACGCATCCCTGGCTGGTTGCGCGCGACGCCGTGGGTAGCGTGCTGGGATACGCCTACGCCAGCCCCTACTACGGACGAGCCGCATACGCGTGGTGTGTCGAGACATCCATCTACGTAGACCGTAGCGTCCGAGGACGCGGCGTGGGCAGCGCGCTCTACCAGGAGCTCGAACGGGCGCTTTCCGCCCAGGACATCCTCAACCTGTACGCCTGCATTGCCACCACCAACGTGCCAGATGCCCACCTCGACAACGGAAGCGTTGCCTTCCACGAACGACGCGGCTACCACGAGATAGGCCGCTTCCCCAACTGCGGCTACAAGTTTGGGCGCTGGTACGACACGGTGTGGATGGAGCGCGACCTGGGCGAGCACACCCTGGGGCAGCCCAGCGTGCTGCCGTTCCCGCAGGTAAGGTCCCGGCTCGGCCTATAGGACACTCCCGAGCGCCTTGGCAGCAGCGCTCGCCTCACCTGCGGAAAGGCCGTCGTACTGCACCACAAACCTGGCAAGACCGTCTGGGGTCCCGGCGTGCTCGGAAGCACGCACAAACGAGGAGAGCGGGGTGAGCCCCACGCCCGTCTCGCGAGCTGCAGCGGCAATGCCGGCCTCACCTCGACCGTCGTCCTCCACGGCCAGCACAAAGTGGATCCCGGAATCGGCCTCCTCGATGCGGACGCGCTGCCCAGCAGGTCCGTCGAGAAGCCCCTCTGCCAGCGCATCGCGCACCTCGCGCATGTCGCGTCGATAGCGCGCCACATGCCGTTCGTACGCGCCAGACTCCAGTGCCTGCGCAAGCGCCACCTGGTCGATGGCGGGCACCGTAGTCGAGAGGAACCCAAGACGCTCGTCAAAGGCAGCATCGAGCGAGGCCGGCAACACCAGGTAGGCAATGCGCAGTGCCGAGGAGAGACTCTTCGAGAACGTATTGAGATAGATCACGCTACCCGTGGCATCAATGCTCGCAAGCGCTGGAATGGGCCGACCGGCGAGGCGCAGCTCGCAGTCGTAGTCATCCTCGACAACGTAGCGACCGTCCTTCTCGGCAGCCCAGCCAAGAAGCTCGTAGCGGCGTGCCACGCTCATCACGCGGCCGGTGGGAAACTGGTGCGAGGGCATCACGTGCGCCATGACGACATCAGACCCCCGCAAGGCCCGTACCGAGATGCCTTCCCCATCAAGCGGCAAGTAGCGCACATCAAGCCCATGTGCACGGTAGGTCTCGCTCGCACGCGCGTAGCCGGGGTCCTCCACGCCAACCGAGCCACCCTCGCGCAAGAGCTGCGCGACAAGCCCATAGAGCGTCTGTGCACCGGCGCCTACTACTACAAGACTGGGGTCGACCGACATCCCGCGCGAGCGCGCGAGGTGTGCGGCAATCGCCTCGCGAAGGCGGGGCACGCCCCGTGCGGGCGGTGTGCGGTAGAGCACGTCGTCGGACTCGTGGGCAAGCACGTCACGCAGCGCTCGTTCCCAGAGCCGGGCCGCTCCGGGCGAGGCAACGTTGGCCCCGCGCGTGAGGTCATACGGCACGCTACCTGCGGCGCGTTTATCTTCCCACCCCGCCTTTGCGGCGTGCGCAGAGGCAGCAACCACGGGCATCGCCGCAGCCGCATTGGGCAGCGAGGGCAGGCTTGCTGCATAGTAGCCGCGACGTGACCGGGCGACCACATACCCCTCGGCAACCAACTGTGCATAGGCACCCTCCACGGTGACCACGCTCACCCCAAGCCGCTCCGCCAGGGTGCGCCGTGAGGGCAGACGCTCACCTGCGGCAATCTGGCCCGCTACCACTTGGTCGCGAATACACCGGTAGAGGTACTCATAGAGGGGCAGCTCTCCTCGCCCGGTGAGGTCTATGCCCTGCATGCGAAGCCCCTCTCAGCAACTGGCCTTATCTGTTTTGTAAAACTGGCCTTAGATTGGTCTTATCAATCTATCACGTTCTGGACATTTCAATATTGCCACATCGCGTCTAGGCTACGTAGCCACGCAGACACGCCAACGCAAGGAGGACCACACATGGCACAGGATGAGAGGGATAAGAAGACCATCGCGCCAACGCCCGGACCGGAGCGCGCCAAGCTCAACCGCGAGCTCGCGCAGATGCTCAAAGGCGGCGTCATTATGGACGTAACGACACCTGAGCAGGCACGCATTGCCGAGGAGGCCGGCGCCTGCGCCGTCATGGCGCTCGAGCGCATCCCCGCCGACATCCGCGCCGCAGGCGGTGTGAGCCGTATGAGCGACCCCCACATGATCAAGGGCATCCAGGCGGCGGTCTCCATCCCCGTGATGGCCAAGTGCCGCATTGGCCACTTTGTGGAGGCTCAGGTGCTCCAGGCCATCGACATCGACTACATCGATGAGTCCGAGGTCCTCTCCCCCGCCGACGACGTCTACCACATCGACAAGACCCAGTTCGCGGTGCCCTTTGTCTGCAGCGCGCGCGACCTGGGCGAGGCGCTGCGCCGCATTGCCGAGGGAGCGTCGATGATCCGCACCAAGGGCGAGCCGGGCACCGGCGACGTAGTGCAGGCAGTAAGCCACATGCGTCTCATCAACGCGCAGATTCGCCACGTGGTGAGTCTGCGCGCAGACGAGCTCTTCGAGGAGGCCAAGCGCCTGCAGGTGCCTGTCGAGCTCGTGCGCTTTGTGCACGAGAACGGACGCCTCCCTGTGGTCAACTTTGCCGCAGGCGGTGTGGCCACCCCCGCCGACGCTGCGCTCATGATGCAGCTGGGCGCCGAGGGCGTCTTCGTGGGCTCGGGCATCTTCAAGAGCGGCGACCCATCAAAGCGCGCCCGCGCCATCGTGGGCGCCGTCACCAGCTTCGACGACCCCGAGAAGGTAGCGGCCCTCTCCGAGGACCTCGGCGAGGCAATGGTTGGCATCAACAAAGACGAGATAGACCTGCTCATGGCCGAGAGGGGCAAGTAATGGCAACAGCGGTTCTCGCCCTGCAGGGGGCCTTTGCCGAGCACGAGGCTCGCCTGGCGGACCTTGGCGAGAAGGCCTTTGAGCTGCGCAACGCAGAGGACCTCTCGCGCCCGTTCGACCGCCTAGTACTACCCGGAGGCGAGTCCACGGTCCAGGGACGTCTGCTCGAGGAGCTGGGGATGCTTGAGCCCCTTCGCGAGCGCATCGAGGAGGGCATGCCGGTGCTTGCGACCTGCGCTGGACTCATCCTCTTGGCGCGAGGACTTGCCGCGCATGACGACAAGGGCATGCCACGCCTGGCCACGATGGACGTGACCGTAGAGCGCAACGCCTACGGCCGCCAGCTGGGAAGCTTCCATGCCGTGGCAGAGATTGCGAACGTTGGCCGAGACGTGCCTATGACCTTCATTCGGGCGCCGCGCGTGGTGGAGGCAGGCGAGGACGTCCAGGTGCTGGCTCGCGTGGACGGAAACGTGGTGGCCGTACGGCAGGGCGCCCAGCTGGGAGTTGCCTTCCATCCCGAGCTCGATCACGACCTCAGGCTGCACCAGCTGTTCCTCTCGCTGTGAGAGAAGCCGGTAAGACGGCGGACGCTGCGGCTGTCGGGCTGTTTTCGTACGTTTTGACGAGAAGGAACGCTGTTAGGTGTCGAATTCCTGCCCCGTAGCACCCGGCAGCCGGTCCGACGCGGCCCCAGGCCCCGGTGCAATCCCAGGCCCCGGCGCGGTCCCATCCAACGGTCGCGCCGGGCCGGCCCCCTTTTACGGCAGGCCCCACCTGCAGCGCCAACTTGTGCCACACTTTCCTCAAGCGTCCGTCAGGGGCGACGGACCACAGGAGAGGAAGAACCATGCTGAGGATTGGCCTTCTCACTAGCGGCGGCGACTGCCAGGCGCTCAACGCCACCATGCGCGCAATCGTCAAGACCATCATGCACAACACCAAGCAAGACGTTGAGATCTACGGATTTATCGATGGCTACCAGGGCCTTATTCACAACCGCTACATCCAGATGACGCCCGGCGACTTCTCGGGCCTCCTCACGCAGGGCGGCACCGTGCTCGGCACCAGCCGCACCCCCTTCAAGCTGCTCGACGTCCCCGAGGCCGATGGCACCGTGAAGGTGCCCGCCATGAAGCGCACCTACAAGAACCTCAAGCTTGACTGCCTCTTTGTTCTGGGCGGAAACGGCTCGACCAAGACGGCCAACCGCCTCTCGCAGGAGGGCCTGCACGTAATCGCGCTGCCCAAGACCATCGACAACGACACCTGGGGCACCGACCTCACCTTTGGCTTCACCTCGGCAACCGACGTAGCCACCCGCTGCATCGACGACATTCACACCACGGCCAGCTCGCACGGCCGCGTCTTTGTCATCGAGATCATGGGCCACAAGGTCGGCTGGATTCCCCTCTACGCAGGTGTCGCCGGCGGCGCCGACGTCATTCTCATCCCCGAGATCCCCTACGACATGGACAACGTGGTCAAGGCCATCGACAGGCGCGAGGAGAACGGCGGCCGCTTTGCGATCATCGTCTGCGCCGAGGGCGCCATCTCCAAGGAGCAGGCGGCCATGAAGAAGAAGGACTACAAGAAGCTCGTGGCCGAGCGCGTGAAGCCCTCCGTTGCCTACGACATCGCCGAGGAGATCGCCCGCAGGACCGACCGCGAGGTACGCGTCGCCGTGCCCGGCCACACCCAGCGCGGCGGCCAGCCTGACGCCCAGGACCGCATCTTTGCCACGCAGTGCGGCGTAGAGGCGGCGCGCGGCTGCCTGGAGGGCAAGTACGGCTACATGATCGCCCAGGTAAGCGGCAAGATGTGCCGCGTGCCGCTGGAGGATGTTGCCGGCAAGCTCAAGTACGTCGACCCCAACTGCGACCTTGTGCGCGAGGCCAAGCTCCTGGGCATCAGCTTTGGTGACGAGTAGGGAGCAAGGCGCATGATTGGCGAGGCCTGGCAGAGCTTTGTTTCCGAGACGGCGGCATGGGGTGCCCATGCCGTCTTCCTGAGGCTGCTGCTAGCCACCCTCGTAGGCGTGGCCATCGGCATCGACCGTGAGTTCCACAACAAGGGCGCGGGCGTTAAGACGCACGTTCTTGTGTGCATTGGCGCCGCCATGGCCATGATCGTGAGCGAGTACGTGCTCCACCAGTTCCCCGATGCGAGAGGAGACATCAACCGCATTGGCGCCCAGGTAATCTCGGGCGTAGGGTTTCTCGGCGTGGGCACCATCCTCGTGACCGGCAAGAACGAGGTCCGCGGCCTCACCACGGCAGCAGGTCTCTGGGCCTGCGCATGCATTGGCCTGGCCGCGGGCATCGGCTTTGCGGAGGGTGCGCTTATCGGCCTCTTCTTTGTGCTGCTCACCTTTGAGGGGCTCAACCGCCTTGACCGCGTGATTCGCCGGGCGTCAAAGACCTTCGACGTCTACGTGGAGTTCGACGAGCCCTCCGGCGTGCGCGAGCTTCTCCGCAAGCTGAACTCGTGGGATTGCACGTACGAGAACTTCGAGGTCATACGCGGCCAGGACGGCAGGAAGGGAACGGCGGCAACCTTCTCGGTGGAGCTCTCGTCCATGGGGCGCAAGAGCCTCTTCATAGAGTCCATTGGCAACCTCGACTTTGTCACCTTTGCCGACGAGATATAGGTGATACGGCCAGCGGCATGGGAGGCCATCTGGATGTCCACGTTCCTCAATCAGAGCCCCGTCTTTGGGCCGGTCGCAAGCAGGCGCTTTGGCGTCTCCCTGGGTGTGAACCTCATGCCCACAACAGGCAAGATCTGCACCTTTGACTGTCTGTACTGCGAGAACGGCTTTAACGACGAGCGCCGCACGCGTGACGGCTACGTAGACCTTGACCAAGTGATTTCCGCCCTTAAGCAAGCCCTGGAAGACATGGCAAAGAGGGACGAGAAGCTCGATGACATCTGCTTTGCCGGCAACGGAGAGCCCACTGCAAGCCCCGTCTTTCCGGCCGCCGTCGACGCTGCGCTTGCCCTGCGCGACCACTACGCGCCCGAGGCGCACGTGACCGTGCTCTCAAACGGCACACAGGCGGCGCGGCCCAAGGTGCACGCGGCGCTTCTCCGCGTGGACAGGAACGTCCTCAAGCTTGACACCGTCGACGCCACCTACGTGGCCGCGCTCGACCGCCCCCGTGTGCCCTATGACGTGGAGCGCCAGGTGGAGGTGTTCGCGTCCTTCAAGGGGCATGTGATTGTGCAGACCATCTTCCTGCGCGGCAGCTACAAGGGCCGCTCGCTCGACAACACGGATGAAGGCCACGTAGAAGCGTGGCTCTCGGCGCTTGAGCGCATTAGGCCGGAGGGCGTGACCATCTACACCGTGGACCGCGACACGCCGGCACCGGGCCTTAGTAAGGCGCCAAGAGAGACCCTCGATGCCATCGCCCAGCGCGTGCGTGCCCTTGGCTTCCCCTGCACCGTGGGGTACTAGCTCCGCTCGGTAACAGTACCGTCACACGAGACGCGCTATCATCGTGCTGTACCTGCAGCCGCTTGAGATCGGACACCCGGCTTGTGCGAGCTCTTCGCGATCAACTCGGGAAGGCCGGTCTTGGCCAACGCCTACCTGAGGGAGTTCTACACCCACAGCCATGACAACCCGCATGGCTGGGGCCTCTCGTGGCGAGACGACCATGGCAAGCCCGGCGACCCCGAGGCGGACGTCATGCTCTGGCGCGAGCCCATCCCAGCCTACGAGTCAACGCTGCTGCCCAAGATTCTGGAGCAGCCCGTGGAGGCCTGCCGACTGGAGGCGCACATACGCTTCTCCACCTGCGGCGCACAGAGCGTGGAGAACTGCCACCCGTTTTTAGGCTCGGACATCTCCGGACGCGAGTGGACTCTCATCCACAACGGCATCCTCTTCAACGAGGAGCTGCTCGCGGGCTACGATCGCATCGAGCGCGGTGAGACGGACAGCGAGCGCACAATGCTCTTCCTTCTCGACGTCCTGGACGAGGCCACCATGCGTGCAGGTGGCGCACTGGGCTTTGACGGCACCTTTGACGCGCTGGCCGGGGCCCTCTCCCAAATCTCAAACCTCAACCGCCTGAACCTCATCATGGATGATGGCACCTACACCTACGTGCACACCAATACGTCGGAAGACACGCTCAACTACCGACAACTTTCGGACGATGCCATCGTCTTCTCGACAAAGCCGCTTGGCGGGGACGCGGAGAAGGACCTCTGGAAGCCAGTGCCGCGCAACCGCCTGATTGCCTACCGAGACGGACGCCTGGTACGAACGTCTGCGCCACACGGGTACACGTTCTGCGAGGCTATTCTCGACCTTCGCAAGAAGTTTGGCGACGCATGGCCGGAGGTCATCGCGTCGTAAGCGGTTGCCGCGCCACCACCACAGCCAAAACGGGATTAAGTTGCCGGGCAATGGAATCCCGTTGCCCGGCAAAAAAGTTGCATGCTGCGCTAGCGCACGAAGGGGTTGCTCGCCAGCTCCTCGGCCATCGTGGTGGCAGGACCGTGCCCGCAGAGAAGCACCGTCTGTGGCGCGATCTCGCGGCCCATACGTGCAAGCGAACGGCGCATGGCGTCCGAGTCTCCACCTGCAAGGTCAGTGCGACCGCACGACCCCGGGAAGAGCGTATCACCCACAAAGGCAATCCCTTCGGCCGTGCCCTCTCCCACCAGGCAGATGCCGCCCGGCGTGTGGCCGGGCGTCTCCATCACGCGAAAGCGCGCCGTTCCCACCGCAAGGACGTTTCCCTCGGCAAGCAGGCGAGAAGGCTCGGGCGCATCGTCGTCGTAGGCAATGCCGGAGCCAGAATACGCCGGGTCGCCAGCATGTTTGGCCATCTCGGCGTCTGCCGCCGAAATCGCAAAGGGTGCACCCGTCGCCGAGACAAGCGCCGCCACGCCACCCACGTGGTCACCGTGGCCGTGGGTCGCCGCCACGCACACGACCTTCTCGCCGGCAAGCGCCGTTGCTATGCGCGCACCGACGGCTCCAGGGTCCACGACCAGTGCCTCGCCGGCAGAGACGTAAGCGTAGCAGTTGGTCTGGATGGGCCCCACGACAAAGACGTGCACCACGTCGCCGCCGTCTGACGCCGCAAACGACCCCGCATCGCGGAAGTAGTTCTTCATGGCTACACCCGCTGCTTCATCTGGTTGGCGCCCTCGCCTGGCATGATGCGGCGCGCGTCGTAGACCGAAGGCACGCGGGATACGCTGGCGAGAAGCGCGTCAAGCAGGCTCGCGTCCGAGATTGCCACAATAAAGCGCAGACGCGCGATGCCCTGCTTGCCCGTCTGCGTGGCCGCGGAGAGGATGTTGCCGCCCGCGTCGCCAATGGCGATGGTGATGTCCTTGAGAAGCCCCATCCGATCCGTAGCCTCGACCACAATCTCGACCCTGAACTCCGTGGCGCCGGAGGTATCCCACTCCACGGAGATCATGCGCTCGGGGTGGTTCATGAGGTCGCGCACGTTGGGGCAGTTGGCGCGGTGCACAGATACGCCGCGCCCGCGCGTCACAAAGCCCACGATGTCGTCGCCGGCAACGGGGTTGCAGCAGTGCGCAAGATGGACGAGAAGGTCAGCGTCGCCCTTCACGACCACGCCGCAGTTGCTGCGACGCCTGGCGCCCTTTGCAGTCTGCGTAATGGCGTAGGACTGCATGAGGGGCTTGTTCTCCTTGATGGCCTCCTCGCGCTTGGCCTGGCGCTCAGCCTCCTTGCGCGCGGCCTCGAGCTGCTCTGGCGAACCCTCCTCGAGGATCTCCTCGATGCGGTTGGCCACCTGCTTGGCCGAGACCTTGCCCGTGCCAATGCCGGCAAAGAGGTCGTCGGGCGTGCGGTAGTCGAACTGAGGGTACACGCGCTCGATGGCCTTGACGGTGCGCTGCGTAGAGATGCCGTAGCCGCGGCGCCGCAGCTCGTGGGCAAGCTCGCTTCTGCCCTGCTCGGCGTCGTCCGCGCGCGTCTCCACCGAGAAGTACTTGCGAATCTTGGCGCGCGCCGAGGGCGTGACCACGATGTTCATCCAGTCGCGACTGGGCTTGGCATTCTTGTTGGTGAGGACCTCAACGCGGTCACCCATGTTGAGCTTGTAGGTGAGCGGCACAACCGACCCGTTGACCTTTGCTCCCACGCAGTGGTTGCCCACCTCGGTGTGGACGGCGTAGGCAAAGTCGAGCGGCGTCGAGTCGCGACGCAGGCTCATGACCTCACCCTTTGGCGTGAAGACAAAGATCTCGTGCTCAAAGAGATCTACTCGCAGGCTGTTCAGGAACTCGTGCGGGTCGTCGATGTCGTCCTCGACGGCCCAGTCGAGGCTCTTGCGGATCCAGTTGATGGTCGAGTCGATCGAGCGATCCTCGGCCGACATCTTGCCCTGGGAGTTGCCAGCCTTCTTGTAGAGCCAGTGGGCAGCGACGCCGTACTCGGAGGCCTCGTGCATCTCGACCGTGCGAATCTGGATCTCGATGGGCTTGCCGTCTGGGCCCACCACCGTGGTGTGGAGCGACTGGTAGAGGTTGGCCTTGGGCGTGGCGATGTAGTCCTTGAAGCGGCCGGGCATGGGGTGCCACAGCGTGTGGACGGCACCAAGCGCCGAATAGCAGTCCCCCACCGTCTGCGTGATGATGCGCAGGGCGATAAGGTCGTAGATGTCCGAGAAGTCCCGGCCCTTGCGGGTCATCTTCTGGTAGATGGACCAGAGGTGCTTGGGGCGGCCGGTAATCTGGTAGTTCTTGAGACCCACGCGCTTGAGCTCGTCGTCCAGGGTCTTGATGGCCGCCTCGGTGTCGTCCTCGCGCTGGGCGCGCGAGTCCTGCACCATGCGCGCCACGCGCTGGTACTCCTCGGGCTCAAGCCAGAAGAACGCAAGGTCCTCAAGCTCCCACTTGATGGACGAGATGCCCAGACGGTCGGCAAGAGGTGCGTAGACATCCATGGTCTCGCGCGCCTTGAAGAGGCGGCGGTCGGGCGGCAGCGCCGCCAGGGTGCGCATGTTGTGCAGGCGGTCCGCAAGCTTGATGATGACCACGCGGATGTCCTTGGACATGGCGAGGAACATCTTGCGCAGATTGAGGGCCTGCTTCTCGTCCATCGAGGTCACCTTGATGGACGTGAGCTTGGTGACGCCGTCCACCAGCTCGGCCACGGTCTCGCCAAAGAGGTCCGAGATCTGCGTGAGCGTTGCCGGGGTGTCCTCCACCGTGTCATGCAGGAGCGCGGCGCAGATGGTGTCCTCGTCCATGTGGAGGTCCTTGCAGAGGATGAGGGCCACCTCGACGGGGTGGTTGATATAGGGCTCGCCAGAGCGGCGGCGCTGGTCGCGGTGGTAGTCGGCCGCAAAGTGATAGGCGCGGTCAATCTTTGCCCACTCATCATCGTCGAGGTAGGCACGCGCGGCCTCCTCAAGCACGCGGAAGTTGGCAGCGTCGGGAACCGCGGACTTCTTTGCAGGCGCAGGCGCCGAAGCCGCGGGGGTCATGGCCGCGGGAACAGTGGGAGCCTTGGCTCCTTCCGCAGGCGTCGCAGCCAGTGCGTCCTGGGCCTTCTCGGCCATCATGCCGTCGTCGCCCATGGTTCCCTCCTCCTATTCACCCACGCGCACGCCAAAGTCGGGCGCGATGGGCCTGTTTATCGCAGAGAGCAATTCTTCCTCAGTACATGAGAGTACCCATTCACCAAACTCGCCGCACGCCTCGCGCTCGCGAATACCCTCGAGATAGCGGGCAGAACCCTCAAGGTCCACATGACCTGGGTTTGTCGCCATGGTAATAAGCCGCGCGTCGCCAAAGCCCGCAAGCGAGAGCAGACCCAGCTCCGAGAAGACCTGGATGCCGCAGGAGACAGCGCCCTCGGTGAGCGGACGGCCCTTCACCGTTGCCATGGTCGCAAGCTGGGAGTCGTGTACCGAGAAGGACGTCTGCCCCACGCTTGCGGCACCCTTTGAGATGCCGCGCAGCGCCCGGTAGAGCGCGACGAGCTCGTCTCGCGTGGGCGCCACCTGGTCGAGGATGCGCTGCGAAGAGACAAGGTCGCGCTGGCCAAAGAGCAGGTGCACGCAGGCGCTATTCCCGTCTCGACCGGCACGCCCGCTCATCTGGTTGAACTCAACGCGCCCCAGCGGCATGTCGTAGAGCACCACGTTGCGCACGTTGGGGATGTTCACGCCCTCGCCAAAGGCGCTGGTCGAGACGATGCAGGAGAGCTCGCCCGTGCGGAAGGCGCGCTCGACGCGGGTACGGTCCGCGCGCGGAAGGCCGGCGTTGTAGAAGGCGACCTTAGGGGCAAGCTCCGGTACCTGATGGCGCAGCAGCCTGGCCAGCGTCACCGAGCGCGCGCGAGAGTTGACGTAGGCGATGCACTTCTCGCCCTGGGCCACAATCGAGACGAGCGCCGCGTCGCGGTCACGCAACCCGCGGCAGTCATCCAGGCGGAGGTTGTCTCGCACGGAGAGGTCCACGATTACGTCCTGGGTGTCAATGCCGCAGAGGTCGCAGACGTCGTGGGCGACCTCTGGCGAGGCCGTGGCCGTGACGGCGAGGACGGTAGGCTCGCCCAGCACTGCACGAACGCGGGGCAGGTCGCGATAGGCGTCGCGCGACCCCGAGCCGGCTGGAGAGCTGTGGTGCGCCTCGTCCACCACAAGGAAGCCCACGCGCCCGGAGCGTGCGAAGTCGTCCACGTGGATGGCAAGATACTCGGGCGTGGTGAGGACAATGTCCGCCTGACCGGATGCAAGGGCTTCGTAGACGCGGGCACGCTCGTTTTCGGGTGTCTCGCCCGTGAGAACCGCCACGCCCACGCCAAGGGGCGCAAGCTCGTCGGCGAGGTGGTGCGCCTGATCTGCCACAAGCGCGCGCAGCGGGTACACAAAAACGCTGGCACGGTGCCGTGCGAGTGCCGTGCGCGCTGCGTGGACATGGAAGACGAGCGACTTTCCGCGCCCTGTGGCCATCACGCAGAGGGCGGAGCGGCCGACCTCAAGGCGTGAGAGGGCCTCCCGCTGCGCGGGAAGGAGCGGGTTCTCGCCGATGAGGGCGTGCACCAGGCTCGCCGTGAGGGGCTCGTAGCTTTGGGGCAAGGCAGCGGGCGCGGACGCCGTATGCCCTTCGGAAGCGCATGCCGCCGCGGAGCAGGCGGCAGCGGCCCCGCCCTCAGCGCCCTCCTCACGTGCAAAGAGCTCGTCCACAAAGCTGGGACCAGAGGGCTTCTCGTCTCCACCGTCGCGGTAAAGGATGTCCTTGACCATGAGCTTGGGCTTTGTGCGTCCCTGCCAGGTCTCATCGACGGCCTCGAAGACAAGATCAACCACGCTGTCCGTGGCGCAGGCGCGCGGGCAGTCTGGCACGCGGAACATGATGGCGGGGACGCAAGAGACGCCATCCGTGGCAAGGAAGCGCAGGTGGGCGCCGTCGGCCCCAACGCGCGAGCGGTTCTTCATGGTGACGCCGCGCACGGCGAAGAGTGGCTTCTTGTTCCCCTGGCCAAAGGGCTGCAGCGCCTCGAGCGAGGCAATCGAGGAGACCGTGAGCTCGGAGAGGCGCACGACCGCCGTGACCTCCCCGCGCGACTCGAACTCCTCGGCAGGCAAGGCGTCGAGCACGGACTCCAGACGATCGCGGAATTCGTCGAGCCGCGACGCTTCGCAGGTCACGCCCACGGCACCGGCGTGGCCGCCAAAGCGCACGAGCAGGTCAGAGCACTGCTCGACGGCACGGAACAGGTCAACCGAGCCAACGGAGCGGCCGGACCCGCGCGCGATGCCGTCCTGGATGGTGAAGAGGATCGTGGGCACGTGGTAACGATTCACGATGCGGCTTGCCACGATGCCTTTGACGCCCTCGTGCCAGCCCTCGCCGCCAACGACAATGACGCGGCCACCGTGCCAGGTGGCGGCAACCTTCGCGAGCGCCTCCTCGGTGAGGGCAGACTCTATCTCGCGTCGCTGGCGGTTGATGTCCTCAAGCTGTCCAGCTAGAACCGGCGCCTGGGCGGGATCGCTCGTCATGAGCAGGTCGATGGCCACGTCGGTGGTACCCATACGACCTGCCGCGTTGAGGCGCGGGATAATCGAGAAGGGCAGCGAGTCCGCCGTGACCTCGGAGATGTCTTGGCCAGCGCAGGCAGCAAGTGCCACCAGGCCGGGACGCGAGGTCCTTCTCAGCCGCTCGATGCCATCGGCCACCAGGGCGCGGTTCTCGGGCGAAAGCTGCATCATGTCCGAGAGGGTGCCTAGGGCAGCGACGTCGGTGTAGGAGCGCCAGATGTCCGGGTTGCCCAGGCGCTTCCCCAGCGCAGCCAAGAGCTTGAGCGCCACGCCCGCACCCGCAAGGTCGCGAGAGGGACCATCTGCCGCAAGTTTGGGGTCCGTCACGGGAACCCCCTGGGGAACGAGATCCGCGGGCTCATGGTGGTCGGTCACAACCACGTCGATGCCCCGCTCGCGGAGCCAGTCAACCTCGTGCTCGGCGGCGATGCCGTTGTCGACGGTCACAATGAGATCGGGCTTGCCATCTTCCAGCACGCGGTCAAGTGCGGCCTTAGTGAGGCCGTAGCCCTCGCCAAAGCGGTGCGGAATGTAGGCACGTGCGCGCCCGCCCAGCTCGCGCAAGCCCAGCGCGAGAATGCAAGTGGAGCTCATGCCATCAACGTCAAAGTCACCAAAGACGGCGATGTCCTCCCCCGCCCTCACAGCGCGCTCGACGCGGTCTACCGCCTCGGCCATGCCGGGAATGACTAGAGGGTCTGCCCAGTCGCGCTCGAGCGAGGGGGTGAGGAACGCGCGGGCATCCTCGACGCTGGTGAAGCCACGGGCAACAAGGACCCGCGCCACCAGCGGCGGCACGTCCAGGGCACGAGCAAGGGACGCCTCGGCGCGCGAATCCGCGTCGAGGACGTCCCAACGTCGACTGTCAAGCAGGCCGGGCACGCTAGCCTTCCTTGGGCTCGTTTTTCTCGGCGCCGGCAGCGGGGGCTGCCACAGCCTTGGCGGCACTGCCGTACTTTGCCTCGAGCTTAGCCCACTTGGGCTCGCGCGTCTTCCAGATGGCCAGAAGCGGGGACGCCACGGCGAAGCTAGAGTAGGTACCCAGAATCTCGCCGACCAGGATGGCGAAGGCGAAGTCCTTGAGCGTGGCACCGCCAATGGCCAGCATGCAGATGACCGGCACGAGCGTCACGATCGTGGTGTTGATGGTACGGACGATGACCTCGTTGATCGAGAAGTTGCAGATCTCGAAGTACGTGTGGTGCACACCGTCGCGAAGCTGCTTGGCGTTCTCGTTCATGCGGTTGAACTCGACCACGGTGTCGTAAAGCGAGTAGCCCATGATGGTGAGTAGTGCGGCAATGACATTGGGCGAGATGTCAATCTGGAACCAGGCGTAGACGCCCAGCGTAATCACGAGGTCGTGGATGAGCGCGACCACGGCCGTGATGGACATCTTGAACTCGTAGCGGAACGAGACGTAGGCAATGATGAGGAGAATAGCCACGCCAAACGCCATGAGCGAGGAGCGCGTGGTGTCGGCGCCCCAGTCGGGACCGATGGTCGTGACAGTGTAGTTGTCACTCGTGAGGTCAAGGGATTCGGCGGCAGCCTGAGCGTGGGCGTTGGCGGTGGTGGGGTCGGTGGTGTCAGAGCGAACGAGGAAGCCCGCCTCGCCCTGCGTGGTGGTGGTCTGGACGGTGGCCGTGCCCTCATCCGTTGCCGCAAGGGCGTCGCGCATCTGCTCGATGGTGATGTCGCCCGTCTGGTAGAAGTCTATCTCGGTGCCGCCCGTGAACTCGATGCCAAAGACCAGGCCGCGCACGGCGAGGCCCACGATGGAGAGAATCACGAGGATGCACGAGAGCGTGAGGAACTGCTTGCGGTGGCCGATGAACGAGATCTCGTGGGAGAAGTGGCTACGCACGAGCCTCACCCCCCTTCGCGGACGAGGCGGGCGTCTTGGCGCCCCTCGCCTTCTGAACCTCCTGGGACCTGCGCTCTGCCTCGGCTATGTCCTGGTCAACGCCCCAGAAGCCAGGGTGCGACGGAATGACGTGGGCAGCGAGGAGCCTGAGCGCGGGTGCCTTGAAGCCGAACATGGTCACGATGTCGCAGGCAACGCCGAGCGCCAGGGTGAGGCCAAAGCCCTTCACGGTGCCCGTGCCCACGAAGAAGAGCGCAAGCGCGGTGACGAGAGTCACGATGTCGGCGTCAAGCGAGGTCATGATGCCGTGGCGCGCGCCCGAGACGGAGGCGTTCTTGACGGTACGGCCCATGCGGATCTCCTCGCGGAAGCGCTCGAGCACCAGGATCGAGGAGTCAGCCGCGGAGCCCGTGGTGAGGACCATGCCTGCGAGTCCCGGCAACGACAGCGAGAACATTCCGTAGTGCGAGAGGATGGCAAGAAGTCCCAGGTAGAGGATAGCGAAGACCACAAGCGAGCCAAGCGTGAGGAGTCCTAGGCCGCGGTAGAAGAAGAACAGGTAGACGATCACGATTGCCACGCCAATGACAAGGGCGAGGATGCCCTGGTTGAGCGAGTCCTGGCCGAGCGTGGGGCCAACCACGCGGCTCTCGGAATAGTTGAGGCTAACTGGCAGCGAACCGGAGTCGAGCACGGTCTTGAGCTCCTGGGCCTGCGCGCTCGTGAAGTTGCCGGTGATGGAGACCTTGCCGCCAGAAATCTCTTCCTGCACGGCAGGCGCGGACTGCACCACGCCGTCAAGCACGATGCAAATCTGGCCGTTGGTGGGAGCAAGCTCCTTGGTCACCTGGTCAAAGATGTCCGCGCCATCGGAGTTGAAGGTGATGTTCACCGCATAGGTGCCCACCGAGGTCGAGGACTGGGCGACTGAGGTCGACTCGATGTAGGACCCGTCAAGGAAGGCGGTGTAAGTGCCCTGCTCAAGCGTCACGTTGGAGGCACCGGCCTCGATCTTTGCAAGGGCATCCGCGTCACCGATGTCGTCAAGACGAACAAACTCGAGGTGGCCGGTCTGACCGATGGTCTGGACTGCGGCGTCTGCATCCGTGGCACCAGGAATCTGAACCAGGATCGAGTTGGTGCCCTGAATCTGCACAGTGGCCTCGGAGGCACCCAGCGTGTTGACGCGCTTCTCGACGATGGTCTTGGCGGTGTTCATCTCGTCTGCGGAGGGCGCAGAGCCATCCTGCTTGGAGGCGGTAAGGATCACCGAGACGCCGCCCTGGATATCAAGGCCGGTGGTGATGCGCTCGCCAAGTGGCGTGAAGCAGAACGCGCACGCCACGCAGAGAATAGCCGTCACCACGATCGTGGAGACATAGCGACGCACGGTTGGGTTCATGCGGCGGCGCTTGGAGCGGCCGGGGCGAGCGGAGCGCCCGCCCTTCGAGCTACGCGATTTCGACTCGGTAGCGTTCCACCGGTCGAGGCCCGTCTTGGGGGCCTCGCGGTCTTGCTTGTGGGCCATGTGCAAACCTTCCGTTTTTGGCAAACATGCCGACCGAGCGTTAGAGACGCACGGCTCCGGTTTTTTCCGAAGCCATTATAGGGTTTGCTCCGCAACGTCGCTGAGTGGGCCTTTGTCCCGCACCCTGCGCGCCCGCCCGTTGTTACCGGCCCGTCTTGGCACCAAATCATTTCCGCAGGTAAGGATTGACGGAAGCCACGGACCGGTAATACCGCGCGCTTCGCTGTCGCCGCTGTTACCGGCCCGTTGGGAGGTCGCCGCTGCTACCTGGGAGAATGCTCGGGGATCACGACGGCTCGGTAATAAGGCCCGATTGCCCGGAATCGACATGCAGCACTCCCTCCTCGAACCCGCCGCCCTACGGGAGCGGGTGCGTTGCGGAGTCGCGACAGAATTTAGCTGCGCTTCTGCGCGAGCTTGGGGGCAATGTTCTCAATATCCGCTAAAGAACGAAATTGGCGTGGAGCAAGGAGGCTACCAGTCCTTCGCGGCGGGCGAGTCCATCCACCGCGAGACAAACTCCCCGTACGTACCTGCGATGATCGACTCGCGCGCGCGGCGCATGAGGTCGAGAAGGAAGTACAGGTTGTGCATCGACAGCAGGATGGAGCCGGCCATCTCTTTCTGGCGCACCAGGTGGTGAAGGTAGGCACGCGTGTATCCGCCCTGGCAAACGGGGCAGGTGCACGCGGGGTCGAGCGGTCCGGCGTCGTGCGCGAAGCGCGCGTGGCGCAGGTTGAGCTTGCCCTCGCTCGAGAAGGCCGTGCCCATGCGAGCCGTGCGCGTGGGAAGCACGCAGTCGAACATATCGATGCCGTACGACACGCCGCGCACGAGCGTGGTGGGGTTGCCCACACCCATGAGGTAGCGGGGCTTCTCGCGCGGCATGCACTGCGAAGCCAATGGCGCCAGGCTCTCGAACATGGTCTCGTGGTCCTCGCCAACCGAGTACCCGCCAATGCCAAAGCCCGGGAAGTCGCCCACGTCGAGAAGGTGCTGCAGCGAGCGCCTGCGCAGCGTGAGGTCCATCCCGCCTTGAACGATGCCAAAGAGCGCCTGGTCGGTACGGGTATGCGCCTTCCAGCAGCGCTCCGCCCACATGGCGGAGAGGTCAACTGCGCGCTCGACCTTCGAACGCGGGGCCGGGTAGCCCACGCACTGGTCGAGCTGCATCACGATGTCGGCGCCCAGCTTCTGGGCAATGTCCATGTTCTCCTCGGGCGTCCAGGTGAACCAGCGGCCGTCGTAGTCGACCGCGCGAAAGCGCACGCCGTCGGCGGAGAGCTTGCAGAATTCCTCGTGGCTAAAGACCTGGAAGCCACCGGAGTCTGTGAGGATGGGGCCGTCCCAGCGGGTGAAGCCATGCAGGCCACCCATCTCGGCAACAAGGTCTGCGCCGGGACGCATGGCCAGGTGGTAGGTGTTGGCAAGGACGATCTTGGCGCCAAGCTCCTTGAGCTGCGGCACCAGGACCCCCTTCACCGTGCCCTTGGTACCCACGGGCATAAAGATGGGCGTGGGCACGTCGCCGTGCGGGGTGTGCAGGACACCCGCCCTCGCGTGCGTGGCAGGATCCTCGGCGACAATGTCGTATGTGAACCACTCAGGCTCCATCACGTGCTCCTCTTGCGTCATGAAAACGGCCCGGGAGACCCGGGCCGTCAGCTTGCACATGTACTTGCGCAGCCTACTCGCCGAAGCCGGAGTCGACGAGGGCGACGAGGGCGTCGAGAGCCTCCTGCTCGTCGGGACCATCGCACGCGATCTCGATCTTGGTGCCGGTGCCAAGGCCAGCCGCCAGGATCATCATGATGGACTTGGCGTTGACGGGCGCGGTGTCCTTGTCGACGTTCTTGATGGTGACGTTGGACTGGTACTTCTTGGCCTCGGTCACGAAGACGGACGCGGGACGGGCATGAAGGCCGGTGGCGTTGATGATCGTAGTCTGCTTGGAAACCATGATAGAACTCCCCTTCTAGACTCCCTGACTAGGCTCGGGGAGCAATTCCCCGAATCGCTTATATCGTACCAAACGCTCGTATAGTTTACACACATCATGGACAGCTGACGGACAAACTCTTCTCAAGCAACTCGATTAGCACCATATACGGACGCTTGCGGCAAAATGGAAGGGTGCGCGCGGATGCAAAAGCCGCTGCGTCGTTGCAACTACAACATTTAGCTTCGCGCCCACGTGGCGCGCTTTCGAGAGGAGCCTCCATGGCTTGGGGCAAGGGCAATAAGGGCGAGAAGGGCGCTTCCGAGAAGGGCGCCACGAACGCACAGGGTAAGGCCGCGGGGGCCAGGGGCAACGCCGCCACTCCCAAGGACGACGGCAAAGGCGCGAAGGACGGTGCCGCCCAGGTCGCGTCCAAAGCCGCGGGCGCAGCCGCAGGAGCCGCCAGCGCGGCCGCAGGTGCAGCAGCAGGGGCCGCCCGTGGGGCAGGCAAGGGCATAGCAGCCGGCTTCACCGCCCTGCGCGACGTGCGTGACGCGTCGCGCCAGTACTCCTCCGCAAAGTCGCAGATGGAGTCCACCGAGAAGGCACTTGCCGCACAGCGCTCGGCGCTCGAGCACCGCGAGAGCATCGAGGGCGGCTACGACGACATCATGACGGCGCAAAGCGCGGCACTCGCTGACGCCCAGAAGCGCGCGGCCGACGCCGTGCAGTACGCCGCGCGCCTCACCCACGAGCTCCAGGACCTCGAGGCCCGTCTCACCAAGATGCGCTCCGATGACGAGCAGGCACTGCGTCCCTACAAGCAGCTTGCCGAGTCCTCCAAGGGCCGCGCGGACGACGCAACGCGCACCGTCGCCGAGGCCAAGCGCGCCGTGCGCACGGCAGAGGGCCAGGTAAAGGATGCCACGGACCGCCGCGAACAGGCGATTTCCTCAGCAAACCGTGCGCTCGACAACTCAAAGGCGCGCCAGCGCAAGGTCCAAGGCGAACTTGACAAGCTGCTCGCCGACCCTTCTGCCAAGCGAGACGCAATCGCACAGGTTCGCCAGGAGCTCGCTGCCGAGACCGCGCACGTGAGCGCGGCCGAGACGGCCGTGACCAGGGCCACTGCAGACGCGCAATCCTCCGTCGACAACGCCCAGACGCACCTCTGGACCCAGAAGCAGTCGCTCGAGACCGCCCAGCGCGAGTCAGACGCGATGCAGGCCGAGGCCAAGGAGCGTCGCGGCGAGTACGACCGCCTCCGCTCAGAAGCAGAGGCGCGCCAGAAGAAGCTCTCGGACAAGATCGACCGCCACAAGGCAGAGATCGAGCGCTCAAACCGCCTGCGCGACAACGCCAGGACGGACGCAAGCAAGGCGAACGACCTTCTCAGCGAGGCGAAGAGCATCCACGACACGCCGCAGGCAACGGAGCAGCTGCGCCGTTCGATTGCCGAGCGCGAGCAGACGCTCGAGTCACAGCGCGCACAGGTGGAGGAGCTGGGACGCGCGGAGAAGGAGCTGCGTCGGCGCACGCGTGCCACGCGCATCGCCGTGCTGGTGATTCTCGTTGTCTTGGTGGCAGTGGTGGTGGTTCTCGTCGGCTCTATGCTACTTGGACAGGGCGGCGACGCCGCAGGCACGGCCGCCTCGACAAGCGTGACCACTACGGGCACGGTATCTGCAGGCGCGTAGCCGCTGTGGCGGCCCCGTCATGGGGTCGCCACCGGGCGTTTGTTAGCGCTACCTGATGAGCATAGCGTCGCCAAACGAGAGGAAACGGTACCTCTCGTCAATGGCTGCCTGGTAGGCGGCCATGATCTGCTCGCGCGTGGCAAGCGCCGAGACAAGCATCATGAGCGTCGAGCGGGGCACGTGGAAGTTGGTGATGAGTGCGTCCACCACGTGGTAGGTGGAACCCGGCATGAGGTAGAGGTTGGTGGTGGCGTCGCGGCGCTCGACGATGTCGCCACGACCCGTAACTGCCGCGGAATCAGGCGCGCCCTCGAAGCGACGGGCAGTGACTGCCGGCGTGGACGCAGGCGCCTCCGGGTCCCAGGCGCTCTCGAGTGAGCGAACCGCGGTGGTGCCTACGGCGACCACGCGATGCCCCGCCGCCTTGGTGGCATGCACGGCGTCGACCACGTCCTGGGGCACGTGGTAGCGCTCCGTGTGCATCACGTGCTTGGTGGGGTCGTCCTCGGTGACCAGGCGGAAAGTGTCGATGCCCACCTCGAGCTCGACCGTTTTCCAGCCAACGCCCTTGTCCTCGATCCGCTTGATGAGCTCCGGCGTGAAGTGCAGCCCCGCCGTGGGTGCCGCCGCAGAGTGCTCCTCGTGCATGGCGTAGACCGTCTGGTACTTCTCGGGGTCGCCCTCGTACTTGGTGATGTAGGGCGGAAGCGGCACATGCCCTGCCTCGTGGATGGCGGCATCGAGCGTGCGGCCACCCTGCGGCTCGAAGCGCACCAACCGGCCGCCGCGGTTGTCCTCGAGAAAGTCAACTATCTCGCCTGTGAGCACGACCTCGGCAGAGAGGGGCGCGTGCAGGCCGCCCGCGCGGTACTCGATGACGGTGCCAGGCTGGCGGAGGCGCTTCCCGGGGTTCACGAGGCACTCCCACACATGGCCCAGGGGGTCGAGATCCTCTCGGCGCTTGAGCAGGAGCGTCTCGGCCACGCCGCCGGTTCCACGCTTGTGGCCCACGAGGCGCGCCGGCATGACGCGCGTCTTGTTGGCAACGAGAAGGTCGCCGGGGTCGAGGTAGTCAATCACGTCGGTGAAGTGGCGGTGCTCGAGCGAGCCGTCCTCACGGTTGAGCACGAGAAGGCGGCAGGAGTCGCGCGGCTCCGCGGGTGCCTGTGCGATGAGCTCGTCTGGGAGCGGGTAGTCAAAGTCGTCGGTGCGCATATGTGTGGTTCTCCTCGTGCCCTAGGGCTGATGTGGTGAGGTGAGGTGCGGCGCGTTGTGCGCCGGCCGCCCATTCTAGCGCGTGGCGGCAAGAAGCGACGGCGAGGCTAGCGCGCAACGGCAGCGCTAGCCGCAGCGTGTGCGGCCTCGCGCTCGGCCTTGCGACGGTCGCGGGCCTCGTGACGCTCTACGGCGGCCTCGGCGGCCGAGAAGCGGCAGCCGCAGTAGTTCTGCCGATACATGCCCAGGTCACGTGAGGTGCGGGTGGCCTCGGGGTAGTAGGGGCGAAAGTCGCGCCACACCGGCGTGAGGCCATAGGCGGCAGCGGTCTTGGCCAGCACGTCGCCGCAGGTTTCGAAGAGCTGGTACGGCGAGACCGCAAGCGTGGTGGAGATGTAAGTAAAGCCCAGTTCGCGGGCCGCGCGACACGCCTCTGCCAGGCGCAGGGCGTAGCAGGCGCAGCAGCGGGCTGCGCGGTCGAAGCCGTGCGGGGCAACGCCCGCCTCCCATGCAGCGCGGTTGTCTCCGGCAACAATCACGTTGACGTGCGCGACGTCCGCCGCCCACGCGCGCAGCGTGGCAAGGCGACGGTCGTGCTCCTCCTTGGGCTGGATGTTTGGGTTGGTCCAGCAGATGGTTGGCTCAAAGCCCTCGCGGCGCAGGAGCTCTACGGGCTCTATCGAGCAGGGGCCGCAGCAGGCGTGCAGCAAGAGCGGCGTACGGACGCTCGAGCCCAACCCGCTGCCGTTCTTGTCATCCCCATGAAATTGCATCGGCACCGCTCCCCACAATCTTTCCCCCAGAAGGCCATATGCTGCCCTTCTCGTCCTCTACCAGCATATTGTCTGCCGAGGAATGAGCAAGGACGCGACGCACGTTCATTCCGTCACATTTCCTGTACCACTCCTCTGCCGCCTCGGGCGAAAGCCCACCGCGGGACTTTCGCGCGACCAGCCGACGATGAAGGAGGTCAGGGTCGGCAACCAGGAGATACGACAGGTCTGCCAGGCTGCGCGTCTCGTCCCACGGAGTCTCGTTCGAGAGGAGCCAGTTCCCCTCAACGAGGACCAGGCGCGCGGTGGCCGGAACCGCGATCGCATCGTCGACGACGTCGTGGATGTTGCGGTCATAGCGCGGCCACAAAACGGCCGTGCCCGAGCAGAGCTCTCTGCACTTCTCGGCAAAGAGGGCGTGGTCGAAGGTCTCCAGCGTACCCTTGACCTCGCGCATGGGCACCTGTCGCCCCTCTACGCAAACGATGCCCTTTGCAATCACATCGGCGTGGTAGTGAAAGCCGTCGAGCGGCAGCGCCACCAGCGGTTCGCATGATTCGTCCTCGCAAGAGAGCTTCGCGAGAAGGCTCGCAAGGGTAGACTTTCCGGCACCCGGAGGGGCGGCAAGAAAGATGACCATGCGGCGGCCAAGCTCACGCTGGCGCGAAGTCCATTTGGCAAGAAGGTCGTGGCAGAGGCGAATGGTCTGCTCCGAGAAGGGGACCCGGCAGGGCACCCCGTCGACGACAAGGTCGACCACGTTTCTCTGGGGTTCTCCCATCACTGAGCGCCCTCCCCCAGCGGCACCTCGCGCATCACGACCTCGCCGCGCGCGTCATGCCCGAGGACGAACGCGCTCGTGAATCCGCATGACGCTGCAAAGCGCGCGCCATCGTCCAGCCCGCCGCAGAGCGCATCCGAGCTGTGGGCGTCGGAGTTCACAAGGATTTGACCGCCCATCTCGTGCAGTGCGCTGAGGAGCTCGCGACGCGGATAGGGCTGGCTGCGAATGCCGCGCGCGAAGGCACCGCAGTTGACCTCGAAGGGCACGCCCTCCCCCACCAGGTACTCCATGGCCTCGAGCGCCGGGTCAAGATATTCCTTGGACGTCTCGTCGAAGAACCGCCCGCCCTCGTTGAACTTGCTCACTAGATCGAAGTGGCCAACGAAGGTGCATTCCGTACGGTCGTGCGTCGTGGCCTCCAGCTCGTAGTAGGCACGGACAAGCGCCATCCAGTTGCCACCAAACGCCTCGAGGCACAGGGTCTCGAGCTTCTCGACAGACCAGTCCACCGACGTTTCACACGGCACGTCGACATCAAGAAAGTGCGTCGAGCCAATCCGGTACTCCGCGCCGGGGCAGCACGCGGGATCGTAGAGCGTGTCCAACTCCACGCCCATGAGGATGTCCATGCGTCCGCGGTACTCGTCCTTGAGCTGGCGTATTGCTGTCGCATAAGCGTCCCAGTCCATATGGACGTCCTGATCCATGTGACCCGAGAAGCCAAGGGCGAGAAGCCCCTTGTCAAAGCCCGCCTTGGCCATCTCCTGCGGCGTGTTCTTGCCGTCGCAGAGCGTCGTGTGCGTGTGGAAGTTTGCTCGTATCATCCCGGTCCCAGCGTTCCGCCAAAAAGTTTGCCCCGCATACGATAGTGCAGCCAGGGCAAGCTTGAGGCGAGAAGCACGCAAAGAGAACGTAAGGTGATGGCGCCACGATCCTCCGCAGCGCTGGCCACGACCTTCTTCTCGTCCAAGCATTTTTCGATTGGTTAGAGGGGGCTAAACAATCGAAATTTGCAAGATGCCAAGGTACCTGCATTATTAGATTGGTTAGAGCACCCCAACCGATCGGAATTTGCAGCTATGCGCCGTCACCATCACCGTCATTGGCGAGAAGCTCCACGCCCGTATCCGTATCGCGCACGTGCGTGCATCCCGGCGTGCGAGCAATGCGCACAACCATGGCCAGGTCTCCGGCACACCCCGAGAGGTGCGTCCACGCAAGCGCCCAGGCAAGCGCCGGCCCGGCGACCAACACGCCTACCAGGACCAACGCCCCCGTGACAAGCACCGACGGCGCCAGCAGCACCGCCACAAAGCGACCGCGCGTGAGCGGATTGCCCTCGGCGCGGGTGTAGAGCATCCCCGTCTCGTAGCCAAAGCGAATGCACACGCGGCCGCGTCCCAGCAGCAGAAACGCTGCCGCGTGGACAAGCTCGTGCACGGGCAGCGCTGCAACCGTCGCCGCCACATAGACGGCCATCCACGCGCCAACGCCCATGCCCCACCCGTGCGTCACCACAAGATAGATTTCGCCCAGAAGGCCCACGACGAGAATTGCTGCCGAGAGGGTCACCACATGGCGGGTAAGCGGCGTGTCGCCCAGGATGTCGAGATGCGCAACGCTCCTCACGACGCGTCTCCTTCTACGCTGCGCCGCCGCGAGGCTTGCCATGCGTGCAGCAGCACCACCGCCACGGCGAACGACGCCATGTACGGTACGAGGTAGCCGGGGTTGCCAAAGGCGCGCTCCCACCACTCGAGCGGTGAACCCACGGCGGGGCTTGTCACAAAACCAAAGTTGGTACCAAACACTCCGTTGAACCACCTAAAGAATACCAGGTAGAGCACGGAGCCCGTCAGCGAAATCCACGCGTCGCGCCATCTTGGGGCCATATGCGGGTCGTCGAGCGCCATGAGCGAGACCGAGAAGATGAAGGCATGCTCCATGAAGCCGCTGATGCATGGTAGCGTGTATGGCGGGCAGTACGTCCAGCCAGGGAAGAGCATGGCGCAGAGACCACCGGTGAGGCCAAAGCAGAGCAGAAGCTCGCGAGTCACGCGTGACGGGGCGAGCGCATGCCACAGGCAGATGTACTCGGCAATGTTGCACAGGTGGAGCGGCCACCAGTTGGGCGAGAAGGTCCCCGTCTGCACCTTGAGCACGTCTCCCCACAGCAGAAGCGCGTTGGGGACGATGGCGGCAGCGAGGACAAGCCAGCGCCTGCCGCCGTGCCAGGAGTTGTCTGCGGGAAGGCTCCGATAGCCATGGACGAGAAGCGCGATGACCGCCGCGCAGATAGCAAGCCAGAGCAGGTGCCAGGGTCCAAACATGGCAAAGCCCTGACCGCCCCACAGCAGCGGCTCCGCGACTATGACTTTCTCGATGCTCATATCCCCTCCTCTGCTCTCTCGACCCTGGTCCCTCTCGCCGCACTCGGTCGCACTCTTTAACGTACCCGCCAGACCACCCGCGCGTACGCGCGTTGTGGGATAATCACGTGGCCCATGGCGTGCGCGCCACGTCAGCGGGCGTCACCTGCACCACCACGACCAAGAGGGAGCACGTCCCACATGGCAGACAATTCCCAGAACGCCCCGGAGCAAGACCGTCCGAGCTTCCCCGCCCGCGCAGTCATCACCGGGGGCATGCCGTACGGCAACAAGAACCTGCACTTTGGCCACATCGGCGGCGTCTTTGTGCCCGCGGACTTCTTCGCGCGCTTCCTGCGCGACCGCATTGGCAGCAAGAACGTGATCTTTGTCTCGGGCACGGACTGCTACGGCTCGCCCATCATGGAGGGCTACCGCAAGAAGGTGGAGCAGGAGGGCTACCAGGGCACCATCACCGACTACGTCCAGGCCAACCATGACGCCCAGAAGGCGGCGCTTGACGCCTATGGCATCTCGCTCGACCTCTTCGCGGGCTCCGGCCTCGAGCCGGCGCGCGACTTCCACGCCCGTCTCACCGCCGAGGTCCTGCGCCGCCTCCACGAGCGTGGGTACCTGCACAAGATGAGCACCCGCCAGTTCTACGACGTCGAGGCCGGCCAGTTCCTGAACGGGCGCCAGGTCATTGGTCGCTGCCCCGTGCGCGGCTGCAAGTCCGAGAAGGCCTACGCCGACGAGTGCGACCTGGGCCACCAGTTTGACCCCGAGGAGCTCATCAATCCCGTCTCGGCGCTCACCGGCACCACGCCCGAGCTGCGCCCCGTTGACAACTGGTACTTCGACCTGCCCGCCTTTGAGTCGCAGCTCAAGCAGCTCATGGACGAGTGGGACGTTGACCCGCAGGTGAGGCCCATCGTTACCAAGACGGTGCGCGAGTCTCTCGTGCCGCCCGTGGTCTACATCCAGGACAAGTTCCGCGAGAGCTTCAATGCGGTTGAGGACAAGCTCCCCGCCCACCAGCTCCACGAGGCCGAGAAGGGCCAGCAGTCCTTCTCGGTTGAGTTTGCTAACTGGCGCGACCGTGACGACGCTCGCGCCATTCTGGAGGCGGCAGGCGTGCGCTTCCGCACGGGCAAGACGCTTCTGCCCTTCCGCATCACCGGCAACATCGAGTGGGGCGTGCCCGCACCGGAGCTCGAGGATACGAGCGGCCTCACCGTGTGGTGCTGGCCCGAGAGCCTCTGGGCGCCCATCAGCTTCACGCAGACCGCCCTTGCGCTCGACGAGAAGGCCGGCGGCACGCGCTTCTCGTCCGACGACTGGCGCGACTGGTGGTGCGCGGACGACGCCAAGGTCTACCAGTTCATTGGCCAGGACAACATCTACTTCTACTGCGTGGCACAGCCCGCGCTGTGGGACGCACTCGACTGGGGCCTCTTCCAGGACACGCCCGTGGCCAACTACCACATCCTGTTCATGAACAAGAAGGCCTCCAGCTCGGGCAAGATACGCCCGCCCATGGCAGCCGAGCTTCTCGACCACTACACTGCCGAGCAGCTGCGTTGCCACTGGCTGAGCCTGGGCCTGGACCAGAAGGCGGTGAGCTTCTCGCCCAAGCCCTACGACACCTCCGTGAGCCACAAGGATAAGGCCACCGGCGAGGACGTCCTGGTGAAGGACGATCCGCGCGTGGTTGACCCAGCACTCAAGGAGAGCGCCTTCCTCACCAACATCTTCAACCGCCTAGCCAGGAGCTGCATCTACGGCGCGCAGAACGTCTGCGCGGGGCACCTGCCTGCGGTTGAGGCGGATCCCGACGTACTGGACGCCTGCCGAGAGGCGACGCTTGCCTACGAGCGCTGCGCCCACGCCTTCGACGCCCACGGTGCGCTTGCCGTGGCCGAGGACTTCTGCCGCAACGCCAACCGCCGCTGGGGCGACGAGTCCAAGGCCGCCAAGGGCGACGACGCGGCCTACGAGCACGCGCTGGCAAATGCCTTTGCCGCGCTGCGCACGGTGACGCTGCTCATGCACCCCGCGGTGCCGGCCGGATGCGAGAAGATCTGCGAGCACCTGGGCTTTGCGGCCGAGGACTTCTTCTCCTGGGAGCATGCGTTCGAGACCCCCGGCGAGCTGGCGCAGGCGCTTGGCGAGAACCCCGCCGAGCACGCGCTGCCCGAGCTGCCGCCGCGCTTCGACTTCTTCGAGAAGCACCCGAGCCAGAAATAGGACGAAAAAAGAGGGGCGCCGCCGGGGCGCCCCTCTTCTACGCAATTATCCGGAGCAATGCTTGCATCGACTTCTATACCGCCACTCGATTAAAACAACAGAATTGAAGAATAACTACGAGACACCTTAGAATGCGTACTTGATGTTATTCCGATACTTCTCGTAGAGCGTACGATTGAGCTCATCGCCGCCATCGATATTCGCGCTACAGAAGACTGGTGGCGTCTTCACCCCCCCGTCGACAAGGCGCTGAACGAGTTCGGCAATCATTGCATTCAAAATCGCGGCGCCCACAACGGTCGATGTCGGACCAACTTTTTGTTGCAGCCCATTAATTGGAACTGCCGCGTCTCCGATATCGCCGTGGTTATCAACCACAACGTCAGCAAGCTCAAAGAGTCGTTTGCCAGAGGGGTGACGCGAAGAGACCGTCTTGGAGTAGGAAAGGTTGGTCAAGGCGATGACACTTGCCCCTGCATCTTTTGCAGCCTGGGCAACCTCGATAGTGACGGGATTACGCCCTGATACCGAATGCGCGATAAGCACATCACCAATCTGAAAGTCTGCACGGTGCTTGGCTAGTGCGGTTCCATACCCAACAAGACGCTCCATATCACTAGTTAGGGTAATCGGACTTGCTTCGACCGATACCTCCTTGCCGAAGATGGGATTTATCAGCATCAAGCCGCCGGCACGGTAAAACATCTCTTGGCTAAGGATTCCCGCATGGGATGCGCCGAAGATGTATATCGAGCCATGGTCCATCACACATTTCTCTAACAGGTCAACTCCGGCACACATGTTTGCTGCCTCGCTAAATCTGACCTTTTGTAGAATTGCTTCGACGCAATCGAAGTACTCAAACTCCATCGTTGTCTCTCCCATGAGAATTCATCTCTAAGCAATGAGTCGAGCAATGGAGCCGCAAACAATACCCCAGAGGTCAAAGTCCTGGCCACCATAAACCAGCATCCATTGCTGAATCGTGTTGTTGAAGAAGTAGGCTCCAAAACCAACCAGGAAGACGGCAAGGACCCCCGCAACGGCAGACCCGATGACTGCACCACGAACACCGCCAGTGCTGTTTCCAATGATTGCGGCAGTACCAATTTCAAAGAAGCACGTAGAAATGAGCGGGATGACCACTGTGGGGAACATTCCATTCGTAAGAAGAATGGTAATTACACTCGTCACCATTGCAACAAGGAAGCCAATGGTCAGCGCATTGGGTGCATATGGGAAAACGACAGGACAATCGAGAGCTGGAATAGCGTCGGGGACGACCTTGTCGGCAATTCCCTTGAATGCAGGAACAATTTCCGCAATGAGCATGCGCACGCCCTGGAGCATGACGGTGATGCCCACACCAAACATAATCGAATGCTGGAATATATACACAAAAGCATCAGTGGTCGTGCCGGCATATCCCCAGACAGTTGCGGGGTCCATTCCGTTAGACAGAAGCAGGAAATACATGATGAGGTAGGTGACGGCAATTGCAATGGAGCCAGTGATTGAAATCTCACGCAGGAAGCTCAACGACTTGGGAACGTTAAGGTCCTCAGTCGAGTGAGATTTATCTCCAAACGCTTTTCCGAGGAGCCCCGAAATCACCGAAAGGCATGTCGTAGGGTGGCCAATCGTGAAGTCATCGCTTCCAGTTACACCCTTCACAAATGGACGCATAAGATTTGGCGAGACAACCATATACAGAGCAGTAAAAACAGTCGCAAGCACAATGAGCTTCACACCGGAAAGGCCCGCATCAACACCGGCAGCTATGAAGACGAAGGGGAACCAATACAGCATGTGACCAGTGAGGAACACGCTCTTCCACTTTGTGAAACGCGCAACAAGCAGGTTAATCGCAAAGGCAAGTATCATGACGATACCGATTTGCGTGCCATATTCAGCGCTGATATCCACCGTTGTCGAAGGAACAGCCTGAGGCATAATCGCATTGAATGCAGCAGAAATGCCATCGATTGACTTTCCGGTGATGATCCCCGTTCCTGTTGTCAGAATGAAAAAACCAATAGCGGTCATCGCCGTCCCGCGAACAATCTCGCCAAAAGGCTTTTTCTGCAAAATCAAGCCAATCATTGCAATGAGAGCAATGAAGATTGCACCCTGTCCAAAGATGTCGTTAACGATGAAACTGAGTACAGCCATTACTACTCACCTTTCCTCTCAAAACCATCAATAAACTTCAGAAACTTCTCTTCAACCTCCTGCTTATCCATCAGGCGATTGATGGCAACAACAGGCACTTTCGCGTGCTGCCGGACTCGATCGGAAAGGTCAACTGAGCAGAAAATGACATCGCACGTATTTGCAGAGCACGTGGAAACGTCGCCGCAAAACGATTCAATCTCAACCCCGTGTTTTTTTGCAATTTCCTCTATGCTCATCCGCAGCATGAGAGAAGAGCCACACCCAAAACCACACACTGTTTGAATCTTAGGAACACGTTTCACGTTCTGCCTCCTTCCGGGGCAATGGCCCCTAGATGTATTCCAACTCCCTACTCATTGAGCAGGGCAGAGAGTTCATCACGGGTCTTGCACTCTCGAATGCGCCTCACAAGATGGGCGTCGTCGAGAAACTTGTATGCGATGTGCTGCAGCCTCTCGAGATGAGATGCTTTGTCCTTGCATGCAAGGCACATCACCACGTACACCGGGTCATTATCGGAATTGAAGAAAATGGGAGAATCAAAGACAGCGACTGAGATATCTGTGCGCAATACCTCAGGAGATGGGGCAGCGTGAGCAAGCGCAAATCCTGGCATTAATACAATATAGGGACCGAGTTCTTTGACGCTATTGATCATGGAATCAATGTATCCGCCAAGAATCGCCCCCGACCCAACGAGAGGCTCCGACGCTTGCCTAATAGCGTCTTCCCAAGTGTTCGCTTTGAGGCCAATCCGAATATTGTCAATTCCGATACTCACGGGAGATTGCGATTGCATCAATAGCTCCTCTTATTCAGTCTCTTCATTGCTATTAGTCATGCATTAGCGCAATGGTCTTGGTGCTGATATCTGACCTCGCGAGACTCTCCAGATTTCTCGAGGCCCCAAATATCGAGGCAAGGGCCAGCAAATCGCTCTTGTCTTGGTGCTTTATTCCAAGAACAACAATCACGCGGACATTTTTTGCGTTCTCGCTCCCGAATTATATTGGCGAGCGGGATACAAGAATTGCCGCGCAGTCATCTGAGATGCCGTCATTAACACCGGCATGTACATATGCGGTACCGGGGGTAAGCACCATATATGTGCCGAGTTCGCATACAGCGTGAATCATTGTTTCGACATAGCGAGACTCCATTAGTCCACGCTGGACTAATGGCATAGCTGCCAACCGAATTGCACTCTGCCAAGATTCACATGCGTCTATTACTTGAATATCATCATCGAAGACGTAGTCCGTCACACGATGAAACGTTTTCTCATGTTTCTGCTCAGCGTAGTGTTTGACAAACTGAGAACTCATTTTGGTGTAGGGAAGTTGGTTAACGTACCCCTTCACTCTATCGATATCGACTTGCGTAAGCATTGGATTTACGCGTAATACCGGCGCCACCGACGTCGAGAACTCGCAGGTGGCAATTATCAAATCGACATCATTTCGCCTCAGGTATTCTTCTGCCTCTCTAAGAGATTTTGGGCCAACAAGCCGGCATCCGAATAGCAGTCTTTCCAAACGTGACTTCAGCAACACGCTAGTTGCAAGGCCGAAAGAGCAGACAAAGAGGATGGTTGGGATAAGATCCTCTCCTCCGCTTGCCTCAAAAATGGACGTAAGATACATCGCTATGTATGCTATTTCGCTTGGAGGAAAGTCAACGCCACATTCTTCAAGAGTGCTTGATGTGAACTCAAGAATGAGTGGAGAGGTGAGGCGAAGATAGGACTCCATATTCTCATCATGCAACTGAATATTGTTATGCTTTCGATAGAGCGCCGCTCGAATATGTTCCGTAAGCATCGAGATGACATCTTTGACTGCGACGCCATCAATTTGCTGATACTTACCGAGCGCGTCAACCAGTTGTCTCGAGAGCTTCTCCGCCTCTCCGTTCATGGCGTCAGCCTCTGTGCGTTCTCTTTGGGATGGAAACGGACCTATTCTCTGCGAGAGAATTAAGGTTGCCAGATAGGTTCTCTCGTCCCGCTGGGAAACGTACTGCTCGAGCATAATACGGAGCGAATCTAGCGTCTCTGCGTTTGACGATAGTTCAAATTCGTAGCTTGCCGACTGAATGGTGTGCCGGCGCTGGATGCGGCACAAAATATAGCAAACAAGAGTTTCGATATAGTCCTCATTGAGAAACCCCATGCCTAAGATGGCTTTCGCATGCTGGACAATTTCCTTTGCGAAGGGCATGCACAAACACATATCCTCATCGTGAGCGACCAAATCACTAATGCAGTCCGGACACGGGTTATCAGCGAGAAGCTGAACAAATGCATGGCGAATGTTTAATTCGTCTGCTTCTAAAGCCAGGCCTTTTCCTTGGCAGCGAACTACCGAAATGCACTCATTCTTGAGCACCGCTTCCACTTCGGAGAAATCACGGATTGCAGTTTGCCTACTCACTCCACAATCATTTGCAAGAAGCTGAAACGTCGCTGAATCACGAAGCAGAAGAGATGCAGTCATTACTGACAGTCTCTCTTCAGGATCAAGGATTCGTCGGCCATACGTTTCAAGCGTCCGGAGAAGCGACTGCATGCTGCTTGGAGTGCCAACCAGTACGATTCCCTTACCGCGCTTACGCTCGAGGGTCACGTTATGAATATGAGCGAACTGCTCAAGCTGAGACAAGTCATTTCTCACTGAACGGACACTCACATGGAAGCGGTATGCAACGTCACCAATGAGCACCGGTTCATCTTGCCGACAAAGCCATTTGAGTTCGCTAACCTGTCGATTCGTCAAGTCGAACAAAATTCATCACCCCGCTTCCTGATTAGAATGTACGTGCCATTCAATATGGCAACAATGACCAATCGGAGCAGAGGAAATGGCAAAGATGAGCTTTATAGATGATATTTAGGGTCTAACCTGCATAAAGACCAAGTTTTCCGTTCATTCAAATGATCTCTTGGTTAGACAATTAAACTAAGCGGCAATCCAAAGGAAATAATGTTGCATCCGTCGAGAACACGTGGGAATAAGACTTCGTCTTTTTTCGAGTGGTGCCAACAAGTGCAGAAGAGAGGGATTTTGACAACATTGTTGTCAAAATATGGCTCACCCGAGACAGGAACTCTTGAACAAGATCAGAACTGTCACCAAAGGTACTGTGAGCCAGAAGTAAGACGAGAAAAGAGGGGCGCCGCCGAGGCGCCCCTCTTCTTGAATGAGACAAAGGGACTGTCCCTTTGTCTCATCTTTGTCTCATCGCAGGTTGTTGTCGCGGTCGTAGCGCTTGGTGTCCCAGTACACACGCGTGGCGCGCTGGCACTTCTCGGGAAGCTCGACGTCCTTGAGCGCCCACTCGCAGAACTCGTCGAAACCAACACGGTCGACGATGTAGCCAATATGCTCCTTGCCCTCGGGCGCGTTGGGGTCGATGTACTCCTCGATGAAGGCATAGGTGTTCTTTACGATCTTCACGATGGAGTCCTCGTCCACCCAGCGCAGCCAGTCCTGCGCCAGTCGCGGGTTCTGCTTGCCCGTTCGGCCCGTGATCTTGACGCGGAAGTAGTGCTCGGGGCTGCGCGTCCAGGCACGCGTGGGGCAGTAGACCACGCACACGCCACAGCCAATGCAACGGTCCTCGTCGCGCACGACCTTGCCCTTCTCCAGCCTGAGCGCGCTCACCGAGCGGCGCTGACACCAGTCCACGCACTGGCCGCAGCCAATGCAGCGGTTGGGGTCGTACTGGGGCTCGGTCATGCCAATGATGCCAAAGTCGTTCAAGGCCACGTGCGCGCAGTCGTTTGAGCAGCCGGTGAAGGCCACCTTCACGTGGCGGTTGTTGGGGAAGATCTCGTGATCCATGCGCTGCGCGAAGGCCGTGGTGTCATAGCAGCCAAACGGGCACAGGCGCTTGCCCGGGCAGGCCACCACGTTGCGCGTGCCGCTTGCCAGGTAGCCCTGGGAGGTGTCCTCCTGGTTGATTTTGGTGTCCTCGATGATGGCCTGGAGCTTCTCGTTGACCTTGGGCATGTCCTCCATGTGGATGCCCGGGATCTCCACTCCCTGTCGGTTGGTGAGGAAGATCTCTCCCCTGCCGTACTCCTCGGCAATCTCAACAATGCGCGCCATGCTCTTGGCGCTCACCAGGCCGCCGGGAACGCGCACGCGGCTGGCGGTCATCCCGCGCTCCTTGCTCACGCGGAACGCGTTCTTCTTCATGGCCTTGACGTCGATGTCCTGAATCATGGCGGCCTCCTAGTCCAGCAACTGCTTGCTCTGGGTGTAGTTGAAGACGGGCCCATCCAGGCAAACGTACTTCTCGCCTATGCGGCAGTGACCGCACTTGCCCAAGCCACAGCACATCTTTCGCTCCTGGCTCACCCAGATGTTCTCCTCGGCAAGACCAAGCTCGAGAAGGCCCTTCACGGAGAAGCGCATCATGGGCGGCGGTCCCACCACAATGGCCTGCGCCGTGGAAGGATCGCGCAGCGGCAAGTCCGGAATGAACTTGGTCACCAGGCCAACGTTGCCCTGATATCCCTCGGGCGCGCCGTCCACGGTAAGGATGAGGTCGACGAGGTTTTCCCAGCGCGCAAGGTCGTCGCGGAAGAGCAGGTCGTTTGGGCTGCGGAAGCCCACGATCACGTGCTTGTCCTGCGGCGTGGAGCTTGCGGCCAGCGCCTCTACCACGCCTCGCACCGGGCTCACGCCCGTGCCGCCGGCCACCACGACGCACTCGCCGTCCACGTAGCGCTCCACCTCGAAGCCGTTGCCGTAGGGGCCGCGCAGGAGAAGCGACTGGCCCTCGTAGGCCTCGAACACCTCGTTGGTCACCACGCCCACGCGGCGGATGGTAAGGTCGACCGACTCGCCAGGCACGATGCCGCTTACGCTGATGGGGGCCTCGCCGTATTTGGGGACGGAGACCTCGAAGAACTGGCCGGGGCGAACCTCTCCGCCAAAGGCCATGCGGAAGGTGTACTCCTTCTTGGTGTGCTTGATGACCTTGAGCACCTTGGAGGAGAAGGGAATGTACGGGTTGTTACTAGGCATCACGGGCCACGCTCCCCTCATGCTGGGCGTCCCACTCGTCGACTGCATCAGAGAGCTTGTTGACACACGCGGCGAAGCTGATGTACTCGGGACAGACGTCGTCGCAACGGCCGCATCCCACGCACATGTCGTAGCCAAAGCGCTGGCGGAAGTCATACACCTTGTGAAGCACCTTGAAGCGCATGCGCTCGCCGCGCTGCTTGCGGTAGCTCGCGCCGCCGGCCACCGTGGAGTAGCCGTCGATCATGCAGCTGGCCTGCACGCGGCGCCTCTCGCCCACCCGGCCGTTCTCGGTGTAGGCAACGTCCTGCATGGTGAAGCAGGTGCAGGTGGGGCACACAAGCGTGCAGCGGCCACAGCCAATGCAGCGGTGGTTGTACTCGTCCCACACGGGGCTGGTGCGAAGCTCGAGCGGAACCGTCTTGGGGACGCACACGTGTACTTCGTTCTGGGTGACGAGCGCGGGCACCACGTCGCGGCTGGCCGTAGCGTAGCGCTCGAAGAGCGGAAGGAGGGACTCGTTAGCAACGGCGCACGCATAGCCCTCGCCCGAGCGCTCGAGCGAGAACTCCCAGTTGTCCGGTGCAACGTTTGACCCCATGTCCACGCAGAAGCAGTGCTCGAAGGTCTGGGGGCAGCCGAGAAGCACAAAGTGCACGCGGTCGCGGATGCGCTTATAGAAGCTGTCCTCGGGGCCGTTGTGCAGGTACATGGCGTCGAGGCGCTTGACGCCATGCAGGTCGCAGGCACGCATGAGCACAAGGACGTCGCGCGCGTCCCCCTCGCGGGCGGGGTCGCCGGCAGCGCCGATGCCCCCTGCCTCGCACACCTGGTCCTCGGTGTAGTAGAAGAGCGTCTGCGAGAGCGGCGTGAGCAGCTCCTTGAAGGAGTAGTCGCTCTTGGCGTCAAGCTCGATCTGCGACGCGTTGTCCACAAAGTCGTAGATCACCTGGTCCACGTCGGTGAAGCGGCCAGCGCCCACCTTGCGGACCGGCGCAAAGACGAGGTAGTCGCGGGCAAGCTCGCGAACCAGCCCGTCAAGCCCCTCCCCGTCAAGCACGTATCCCATGGTCTCCCCTCTCTTCCGCGCCCGAGGGCGCATATCCTTTCTTGTCTCGCGCGCAGGTTCACGCGCGTGTGAGCGCATATCGCCACAGGAGTTTGGGGTCGTCCTGCTCGGCCACGCCAACCCCAAGCGCCGGGGCCACCGCCCCGCTTGCCGCCACGACGTCTGGCGGGCCCTGGGCAGCCACCCGGCCGTCCGCCATGAGGCAGACATTGTCGGCAGACGAGAAGGCCGACTCCACGTCATGCGTAGCAACAACCACCGCAAGTCCCTCTCCCGCAAGTCCGCGCAGCAGGCCTGCGAGCTCCCAGCGCCTGTGGGCGTCCAGGTGCGCCGACGGCTCGTCGAGAAGGAGCGTGCCCGCATCTTGGGCAACAACCATGGCCAGGTAGGCGCGCTGAAGCTCACCGCCAGAGATGTCTGCGAGGCGTCGGTCGCGAAGACCCCACACGCCCGTGAGCTCCATGGCCTGGCGCACCAGGCGGCGATCCCTCTCGCCTAAGGTCCTCACGACGCCAAGCGTGGCAAAGCGCCCGTGGCAGGCAAGGGTGTAGACGTCCATCTGCGGGCACCCCAGCTCCTGCGGCAGGTAGGCCAGGTGCCGGGCGCGCTCCCTGTGGCCAAGGCTTCCGAGCTCCGCACCGTCCAGAAGGATGCCCCCGCCATGCGGGAGCACGCCCGCAAGGCAGCGAAGGAGCGTGGACTTGCCGCAGCCATTCTTTCCCACCAGGGCGCTCACCTGGCCGTCATTGAGCTCGAGCGAGTCCACGGCCAGAGAAAAGCCGCCGTCGCGCACAAACGATAGCCCCTTCACACCAATCACGCGGCCTCACCCCCACGGCCCGCCGCCACGGAGTGCGAGCCGTGCTTGCGCCCGCGCCGTGCCAGGAGCGCCATGAAGAACGGCGCGCCGAGAAGCGCAAGAACCAGGCCAACCGGCAGCTCGTAGGGAAACGCAATGGTCCGCGCCACGAGGTCGCACGCAACCAAGAGCGCAGCTCCCCACAGGGCGCAGAGAGCGAGCCCCTGACGAGTTGTGGGGCGCGCCCACATGCGCACCAGGTTGGGGACGATGAGGCCCACAAAGCTGAGAAGGCCGCAGATCGAGACGGCCGAGGCGGCCAGAAGCGCCGCGCAAGCGATGGTGCCAAGTCTGCAGGCGCGTACGTCGAGGCCAAGGCCGTGCGCGGCCTCGTCCCCCAGCGCCAGGAGGTCTATGCCGCGACCGAGGTAGGCCCCCGCAACAAGCGCCACCAAGAGGGCGGGCACGCAGAGCGCCAGGCTCTGGTAGGTAACGCCCGAGAGGCCGCCCAGCGTAAAGGACACGCGGTCCGTAACCGACTCGGGCCACACGACCACAATGGCGTCGATGGCAGCGCTCATGAGGCTCGAGACAGCGACGCCCGCAAGGACCACGGTCCCGCGACTGGTACCAGCACGGCGCGATACCAGGTAGACCAAAAGCGTGGCGAGAAGCGCGCCGACAAAGGCCATGGCTTGCCGGAGCACCGGATGTTGTGTTTGATAGCCTCCTAATTGCACAAAAGAGCAGAGCGGCTTTTCACTCGTGAGCATGAAATAGTTTCACAGATAAGCAAGAGGGACACGTCCTGGCACCGCAAACATTGCCATGCTCGATTCGCAGGGCCCAACCCACGGATCGAGAGGCAGGAAAGGAAGATGCTGGACATGTCCCAGATAGAGAGGATACGCGACATGCTCGCGGATGGCTATACGCCGACGGAGGTGAAGGAGACCCTCGGCGTGTCGTACCCAACGATCAGGAAGTATGCTCAGGAAGACGACTTCTCGCCCCAAAGGCCCAAGGCCTCGGAGCGCCCGAGCAAGCTCGATCCCTACAAGGCCCTCATCGGCGAGATGCTCGAGGAGGACCGCCACTGCTACCACAAGCAGCGCCACACGGCCAAGCGCGTCTTCGAGAGGCTGCGCGCAGAGCATGGCTTTAGCGGCAGCTACTCCACGGTGCAGCGCTACATGAAGGAGATTCGCTCTAAGGGGCCGAGGGACGAGTCGGTGAGGCTCGGATGGGACCCGGGCACCATGCAGGTCGACTTCGGGCAGGCCGACTTCGATTATGCCTTCGGCGGCGGCAGGGCAAGGATGCACTACCTGCCGATGTCCTTCCCGTACTCCAACCACGAGGTGTGCGAGGTCTTCGCGGACGAGAAGGACGTCTGCGTCTGCCAGGGGCTCAAGGACTGCTTCGAGCACATCGGGGGCGTTCCCCCCGTCATCGTGCTCGACAACGCCACCGAGGCCGGGAGGAGGTGGCGCGACGTGATCGTGGAGTCCGACCTCTTCCGCCGGCTCAGGCTGCACTACGGCTTCACGGCACGCTTCTGCAACCCGAACGCCGGCAAGGAGAAGGGAAACGTCGAGGGCAAGGTCGGCTACACCAGGAGGAACTTCTTCGTGCCCGTGCCCGAGGTGGACGACCTTCAGGACTACAACCGAGGGCTTGCCGAGACGCTTGATGCCCACTCCGAAAAGCGGCTCCACTACGAGAAGGGACTCAGCTGGGCCGACCTCTTCCAGGCTGACAAGGCGCATCTTCTGCCTCTTCCAAAAAAGCCCTTCGACGTCGTCAAGTGGGCGTCGTGCACGACCGACGGCTACGGAAGGATCACCTTGGACGGCTGCCATCGCTACCTGGCGTCACCCTCACTCGCATGTGTTTCGCTCACGGTGGGCGTGCGCGCCTTCACGGTGGAGATAGACGCCCCTGACGGGACGCCGCTAAGGACCTACCGCAGGCGCTCCGGCAAGCTCTTCACCTCCGACGAGGACCCGCTGGCACTGCTCGAACCGCTTTCGATGAAGACACGCGCCTTCACGCAGTCCAGCGTGTGCGCGCTGTTCGACGAGGATGTGAGGGACGCCTTCGGCTCCATGGCGACCGACGAGCTGAAAGGCCAGGTCAAGGTGATCTCGAGGCTCGCACAAGCCTATGGCATGGGGATCACCGCCCAGGCGTTCTCCGAGGCGCTGCGGGCCACCCGCAAGATGCGCCCCGCTGATGTCGAGATGTGCTGCGCCAGGATCCGCGCGCAAGGCACCGGAACCAAGGCAGCGCGTGAGCTGGGCACCAGGCTCGCCGACTACGACGTCTTCATGCTCAGGGGAGGCGATCGGGATGGCCAGGCTGCCGCAGAAGGTTGATGCTCGCTACGAGAGGCTGAAGCGCGCCGAGCGCGAGGGTGGCTCCATCCTGCTGTCGAAGGCGACGATGCGCCACGTGGCCGAGACGGCCACCGATGGGCAGTTCGCGTTCTTCGAGGATGCGCTCGCAAGGGAGTACGCGCTCAGGCACCAAAGCCGGATAGCGCGCCTCAAGCGGCAGGCGAACTTTCCCTCGCAGAAGGGCTTCGATGGCTTCGAATGGTCGGGAATCGTGTTTCCCCGCGGCTTCACGAGGGACGACATGCTCTCGCTTGCCTTCATCGACGCCCACGAGGACCTGGTGCTCTTCGGAGGATCAGGCAATGGAAAGACCCATACCGCGATAGCGTTGGGGCTGCTCGCCTGCGGTGAGGGCAGAAAAGTCGCGTTCTGGTCGACGGCGGAGCTGGTAAGCGAGCTGAGGCGTGCGAATAAGGAGGGGACGACACAGGACGCGCTCAGGAGGCTCGACAGGTGCGACCTCATCATCCTGGACGAGTGGGGGTACCTTCCCACCGATCCCGACGGGGCAAGGCTCCTGTTCCGGGTGGTGTCGATGTGCTACGAGCGGATCGCGCTCATTCTCACCACCAACATCGAATTCTCCAGATGGGGTGAGATCTTTGCCGACGACGACATGGCCAAGGCGATGATGGACCGCATCGTCCACCACGGCAGGCTCATCACCTACGACAGGGAGTCGTACAGGGTCAAACACGCGCTCATGCGCGGGGAGTTGTAGGAGAAGAAAGGATTGGTGCCAGGGCGACGCTCGTGCGTGAAGAATCTTCACGCTGACGTGTGAAACGAACGGATGCTGTTTTGTGAAACGAGAGGTTGACGAAACACAGATGTCCTGGCATCCAGAGTGCCACCACGAGCCAGAGCAGGCCCGCCCCGGAGTTGACGCCCATCACGCCCGGCGACGCAAGGTCGTTGTCGAGCGAGGCCTGCAGGAGCAGACCGGAGCAGGCAAGCGCTGCACCGCAGCACACGCCCGCTAACACACGGGGAAGGCGCACGCTCAGGAGGACGAGTGTGGCAGTGGCGTCCGCGGTGCCGCCGGAGGCAAGGGTCGCGAGCGCCTGGAGCGCCTCGCGCGTGCCCAAGGCTGCGGTGCCGGCGAGAAGCGAGGCCAACGCGACCAGTACGAGCGCAACGGCGCCCAGAACGCACACCCAGCGGCTCCTCTCGCTTGTCCCCTCTCGCCCATGGGCCATGTGGCTACCCCTCTTGCTCTCGGAGGTTGAGGATGTAGGAGTACGCCTCTGCCCAGCGCTCGTTGGGCTTGTACTCAAAGAGGTCCTTGGGCAGGACATTGATCCTGCCGGCCTGCACCGCCGAGAGCGACGCCCACGCAGGCTGCGCCTGGAAGTCCTGCTCGAAGACCTCCTTGGCCTTGTCCTCGTCGCCACGGGGGATGACAAAGACATAGGTGGGATCAGCGGCCACAATGGCCTCGACCGAGAGGTCGTCAAGCGAACTGTCGTCTTCGGCAACGTTTGCCATCTGCAGGTTGTCGAAGATCTCACAGGCAAAGTAGTCGCTCTTCGCGACCTTCGCCTTGGTGGACGAGACGAGAAGTGCCAGGTAGCTTACCTGCGGAAGGTCGGCGGCGCTCTCCTCGACTTTTGCTATAGCGTCAGAGACGTCTGTGACGTTTGCCTGGTAGAGGTCGTCTCGGCCGCTCATCTCGGTGAGTGCGGCCATGTGGGTTGCGTAGTCGTCGAAGTTGTTCACGTCAACGTCGCGCCACGCGATGCCGGCGCTGTCCAGGCTGGACTCAAGCTCCTTCTGCGTGGGGACCTCGGCGGTGATAAGCACCAGCGTGGGCTCAAGCGCGACGATCTTCTCCAGGCTGGGCTTGGCGGGGGTGCCCACGGTCTCCACGTCTGCAGGCAGGCCGTCGAGGTCTGTGGCGTCCTCGGTCACACCCACGGGCGGCATGCCAGCAAGAATTGCCATCTGAGCAAGCGAGCGGGACGCAGCGACAACGCGGGCGCTTGTGGCATCGTTCGAGGTGGATGCGTCCGACGCGCCTTCCGACTGCGTCGAGGAGGCACTCGCATCTGGCTGCGCAGCGCACCCGGCAAGGATGCCAGCACCAAGGAGCACCGAGAGGCGCAGGAATTCTCTTCTCTAGAGCATGGTCCCTCCCGCACAGACTGGTGGCGCTGGAATCTTCTCGTCCATCATATCCCTAGCTCCATAATGGCAGAACGATATCAAGACCTGCATCGCTATTCTGTTGGCTTCACAACAGAAATGAGACAAGGGGACAGTCCCTTCGTCTCATCGCGACGGCGGCTTGGCTTGCGTCATACTGAATGACAGCAACATGAGACAGAGGGAAACCCTTGTCTTCCGCGGGGAGAGGAGCGGCCGTGAACGAGTTCTTTGGAACCACCATGCCTAAACTGGGGTTTGGCCTCATGCGTCTGCCGCGCCTGGCAGATGGCAAGACCATCGACATCGAGCAGTGCGAGGCCATGACCGATGCCTTTCTCAACGCGGGCATGCGCTACTTTGACACCGCCTACGTCTACGAGGGAAGCGAGGAGGCAACGCGACGCTTTCTTGTTGGGCGACACCCTCGCGAGAGCTTCTACCTAGCCGACAAGGTCAACGCCAGCCCGTGGGCGGCAAAGTCCGCCGACGAGGCGAAGCGCGAGCTTGCGGTGTCGCTCGAGCGCACCGGCGCCGGCTATTTTGACTTCTACCTGCTGCATGCTCTGGGATCGAGAAACATTGGCTACTATGAGGACTACGGCATCTGGGAGCTTGCGGCTAAGGCCAAGGAGCAGGGGCTTGTGCGGCACGTGGGTTTCTCGTTCCACGACCGTCCGGATGTCCTTGATCAGATCCTGACGCGCCACCCCGAGGCTGAGTTCGTGCAGCTGCAGCTCAACTATGGCGACTGGGAGAGCCCTAGCGTCTGCTCGCGCGAGAACTACGAGGTAGCTTGCGCCCACGGCAAGCCCGTTGTGGTGATGGAGCCCGTCAAGGGCGGGCTTCTCGCCAACCCACCGCAGCAGGTGCAGGACATCCTGCGCGCGGCCAACCCGAACGCTTCGATTGCAAGCTGGGCGGTACGCTTTGTGGCAAGCCTGGAGAACGTGATGGTTGTACTCTCGGGGATGTCGAACGTGGCACAGATGGCGGACAACCTCTCCTACATGCGCGAGTTCAAGCCACTGGGCGTCGCCGAGCAGGACGCGGTAAAGCGCGCGAGCAAGGTACTTTCCGCCATCGACCAGATTCCCTGCACCGGGTGCCACTACTGCACCGGCGGGTGCCCCCAGGAGATTGACATCCCCTCGGTCTTCTCGGCGTACAACCGCTACCTTGTGTATGGCGATCTTGCCGGCGCCAAACGCAACTATGAGTCAGCTGTGGACAAGCGTGGCAAGGCCAGCGACTGCGTGCGGTGTCTCCAGTGCGAGGGCGCCTGCCCGCAGGGAATCCCAATCACCTCGTGGCTAGAAAAGGCTGCGGCGGTGCTGGAGTAGCCCACAACTGAGTTGCATCTCAGTCACTGGAGGGGACTGATGGAGCTTGTCGAAAAACATTGAGCTCAAAAGGCACGGATTCACCGACCAGGCAACGGACAATGACTCGCTGAATGCAAGCAGCTTCTGCTCAGGCATCGCAACCTTCATCGAGACGTGCGATACCCCCATGACGATAGCCATTCAGGGCGGCTGGGGCTCCGGAAAGTCGACCGCACTGCAGCTCATCCAGAAAGAGCTTCGCAACTACAACATCAGCAACCCTGACAATCAGATAGCCTATTCGACCTTTAACACTTGGCAATATTCCACGCTCAAGGCAGATGATTCGTTACCCGTATACCTGCTGGCAAATATGCTTCATTGCATTAGCGAGGCAGTAGGAGACGAAGGGTCCGAGCGGGCACGGCATGCAATAGACTCGCTCCGTACCGCGCTGAGCAGAGCGGCAGGCATTACCGCCGAGGTAACTCTTGGTTCAGATACTCTAGCCGAATTCCTCACCAAACTCCTTGCACCTCCCACCGGAGACGGCTCTGAAACGCTGCCTGCTGAAACGTTGAAGAACAACATCTCTGAACTCATTGATGACTGCGTGAACCCCACCGACAAGAAGGGAAAGCCCAACAAGCGACACATTAGCCGAGTGATTCTCTTCATCGACGACCTTGACCGCCTGCGACCAGAAACTGCATTCGAACTTCTTGAGGCAATGAAGAACTTCCTGGACTGCAAGCACTGCGTCTTTGTCCTAGCCGTCGACCGCGATGTGGTCTACCAGGGTATCGAGAGCAAGTACGGCAACAGCATCACGCCGTTCAAGAAGCGCCAGTTCTTCGACAAAATCATCCAGCTGCCGTTCAACCTCCCTACGGAGCAGTACAACGTGCCCCATTACGTCGAGACACTTCTCAGCCAGAAGCTCCCGAAGTCCGAGTCCGACCGCTATTCGGAGCGCTATGCAAATCTGTTTGCCACGATCCTTGGATCCAACAACCCCCGCACCATCAAGCGAGTCCTGAATGTTTGGGACCTCTACCAGCTCATCTATCCACAGTATGTTTTGGATGAAGATGACAGGCTGTTCCTATTTGCCACACTTCTCCTCAAGTACCGCGACGAGGCCAAAGAGCCGGATGAAAAAGACCGGAACACGTACAACGACCTAAGTGCGCATGCTCGAGAAGGAACCGATCCGTTAAAGGACTATCTCAATGAGGAGCTCGATAAGAAAGACTGCGTCATAGATACCTTGATTAACGCGTTTGGCATGCGTGCTGCAGATGGTACCTACAACGAGGAACTTCTTGATAAGTTCACTGATTTTCTCAGTAGCATCTCTGCAATCTTCTCGCCAGAAGTTACTCCCTTTTCAAACCAGGAGCCAGAGTCAGGCAGCGTTCTCAACAAGCTCAGAGAACATCTGAAGAGGGAGGGCCTCGTCGAAGTGCACACGTCCTCAAAGGAGCGTTATGACTTCAAACGCCCCGGGTCATCGCTCGTGCCCTGCTCCCTTCGTGACAAGAGTAGCGGAGTTTACGTTGTTTTCAAGTTTGATGTAAATCGAGCAACATCCAGCGTGCTTGATGACTTTAGGGAACAATCCAAGAAGATTGCACAAGGATGCTATCTCCACTGCAGAGAGGGACAAGGCTGGGCAACGCTCATCGGAATCACCAGAGACTTTAACGACGATTCCGTAATAGCGGCAGAACGGTATATCGACAAGTTTGTCAGCTGGGCGGAGAGCGATAACCCCAGCTTCTAGCCCACCGAAGTACTCAGGACACAAGCCCGACCCGTTGGTACGTGTACCCTGAGGAATTACCAGCCCAACCGTCGAGAGGAACCCCATGCCGCGCGTCACTGCCCCCGTACCGCCGCAGCCGCATTTTCCCAGCTACTACCTGCGCCCCACCGTCGCGCCGAGCGTTGCGCGCAGGGTGCGGACTGCCGATGGCGCACGGATTGCGACGTTTGTGTACGGAGCAGATGGGGCTCGGCAGAAGAGCACGTATCCCGTGCTGTTCCTGCACGGCAACGGCGAGGAGCACGGGATCTTTGGGGTGCAGATCAACGGCCTTGTGGGCGATGGCCGTTGCGCGATAGGCGTTGACTCCCGAGCCCAAGGCGCTTCCACGCGTGGGCGCGCCCCGCTCACCTACGAACTCATGGCTGCAGACGCGCTTGACGTGCTCGACGCGCTTGACGTGCAGCGCGCCCACGTTGTGGGCTTCTCGGACGGGGCAATAGAAGCGCTGCTCCTTGCCCGCGACCACCCCGAGCGCGTGGCCTCGGTTCTCTCGATGGGGGCAAACCTCACACCCGAGGGTATCCTCGCAGAGGACGATTGGGACATGGAGGGCACGGCCGAGCAGTGCGAGGCATGGGCCGCATGGCTTGAGGGCAAGCCCGAGGGCGTGGATCCCTCGATTGTGATGCCCAGCGCCAGCGAGGCCCGAGCAACGGCCGAGCTCATGCGCCTCATGCTGGACGAACCGCACATCCCCGCCGAGTCGCTGGGCGCGATACGCTGCCCCGTAACCGTGATGACCGGCGAGCTCGACTGCATCGCCCCCGCCGAGACGCAACGGATTGTCGACGCAATACCCGGCGCGCGCAAGGTGGTGGTCCCCGGCGCCGACCACGTGCTGCCCAAGTGCGCTCCCGACGACGTGAACCGCGAGCTCTTCTTGCTTCTCCGCCTGGTGGAGTCGAGGCACTGCTAGGCCATCGGCTCCCCCAGGGGCGACGGGCGGGAGGGGTTACGACAAGAGAAACCCCTCCGGCTCGGGGCCGAAGGGGCTGGTAGAGCGAAAAGAAGCGGCGAGAAGAACTACTCGGCGACCTCTGCGATGGCGGCCTTGAGCTCGTCGACGCGGTTCGTTGCCTCCCAGGTGAAGTCGGGGTCCTTGCGGCCAAAGTGACCGTAGGCAGCAGTCTTCTGGAAGATCGGGCGACGAAGGTCGAGGTCGCGGATGATGGCGCCAGGACGCAGGTCAAAGACCTTCTCGACGGCCTTCTCGATGAGCTCGTCGTCATACGCGCCGGTACCAAAGGTGTCGACCATGATGGACAGCGGGTGGGAGACGCCGATGGCGTAGGCCAGCTCGACCTCGCACTTGTGGGCAAGCCCTGCGGCAACCACGTTCTTGGCAACCCAGCGAGCGGCGTAGGCGGCCGAACGGTCGACCTTGGTGCAGTCCTTGCCGGAGAAGCAGCCGCCGCCATGACGGCCCATGCCACCGTAGGTGTCGACGATAATCTTGCGACCGGTGAGGCCGGTGTCGCCCATGGGGCCGCCCACCACAAAGCGGCCGGTGGGGTTCACGTAGATGTCGGCATCGCGCCACTTGATGCCAACCTCGTCAAGGACGGGGGCAATCACGTGCTCGACCATGTCGTGCTCGATCTGATCGTGCTCGACCTTGGCGTCGTGCTGCGTGGAGACCACGATGGCCGTAACCTCAACAGGCTTGTCGTCCTCGTAGCGCACGGTGACCTGGGTCTTGCCATCGGGACGCAGATAGTCGACCTCGCCGGACTTGCGGACGGCAGCCAGGCGCTCGGCCATGCGCTGCGCGAGGCAGATGGGCATGGGCATGAGCACGTCGGTCTCGTCGGAGGCGTAACCGAACATCATGCCCTGGTCGCCGGCGCCGATCTTGTCCAGCGGGTCGGTGTCGTCGGCGCGAGCGTAGGTGCCGTCTACGCCCTGTGCGATGTCGGGGCTCTGCTCGTGGATCATGTTGATGACGCCGCAGGTATCGCAGTCAAAGCCATACTTGGCGCGGTCGTAGCCAATGCCGCGCACGGTCTCGCGCACGATCTTCTGCACGTCGACGTAGGCCTCCGTGCGGACCTCTCCCATAACCACAACGGTGCCGGTGGTGGTAAAGGTCTCGACGGCGCAGCGCACGTTGTCGACGTTGGCGGGGTTGCCGTCGGCGTCCACATAGCCCGCAGCCTGGAGCTTAGCCTCCTTGCTGAGAATAGCGTCGACAATGGCGTCGGAGATCTGGTCGCACATCTTGTCGGGGTGGCCCTCGGTGACGCTCTCCGAGGTGAAGTAATAGTTCTTGTGGGCCATTCCAGTTTCCTTTCCGCACGGGCGGGCCCGTGCCAACAGCGATCGCCGCGTCGGCGCTCGACTATGACTGAGAGGTGCAACGGCTCATCGCCTGGGCGAGAAGTTCGCCTGCACAAGGGTAGCGCGCTGGCTACGTCTCGTCACCCCTGTTCGGACACCTGGGGTGAGGACTTCTCGGGCTCTGCGTCAGACGAGGATGACGCGTGTCCGACGGCAGCGAGGGTCGTGTGGGCGGCCTCGGTGCCCATGCCGTTGAGCGCGATGTCGATGAGGGAACGGGCGAGCTTGTCGCCCGTGGGCGCGTCCTCGCCAAGGCTTGCCACCTCGAGGGCGGCAAAGATGAACGCGCCAGAGATGGTAACGGCACCAAGGCGGCTGTTCACGCCCTCGCGCACCATGCCCTCGCCCTTGGCGCGGTCAAGCTGCGCACTGATGATAGAGATGATGCGCGCGAAGTGCGTTTCCATGGAGGGAAGCACGTTGTTGTTGGCGTCGATGACCTCGCGGGTCATGGCCAGCGCAAGCGGGCTTCCCACGCTCATGCGGCACGTGAGCTCGCGCGTGAGACTCACGAGCGCCTCGAGCGCAGAGGAGGCGCCGGCAACGGCACCCTCGACAGAGTCGACAAGCTCATCGATGGAGCGGTCGAAGATGGCCTCGACCAGGGCGTCCTTGTCCGCGAAGTAGTAATAGAGGGCGCCCTTGGACATCTTGCAGCGAGAGGAGACCTCGCTCATCTGGAAGTCCGTGTTGCCGCGCTCGACCATGAGCGACGTTGCAGCCGCCATGATTCGCTCGCGCGTCGCGGCGCTCTTGCGCGTCTTAGTGCTGCTGCGAAGCCTTGTGGTCTGACGGGTAACCGTCTCCTCGAGCGACGTGCGTGCCGCGCCACTCGCTTTCTTCAGGCTATTGGCCAGCTCGGACGTCATCTTCTCGTCAAGCAGACTCATGCAGTTTGCGCCCCACTTCGCGCCTCTGGACTCATGTATGACGACGAGATTCTACCATCTGGGCTTGGATTTTTGAGCAGTTTTCAAAAAAACTGCCTGCGACGTCTAAAAACCAGGTCTTTGGGATACCAACAGGTGTAGAAATATATGATTGAAGATCAACGCATTCTTTATAGTAAGTGGGGTAGCAAACCCCGCCACCGAGAAGCTACGACCCACGACGGAGGAGCATGGGCAAGGTATTTCAAATCTTCTGGCGTGACCTCAAGAGGATACTGCGCAACCCCGTGGCGGTTATTGTCACGCTGGGCGTCTGCGTTATCCCGTCTCTCTACGCCTGGTTCAACATCATGGCCAACTGGGACCCCTACGAGAACACCCAAGACGTTCGCGTTGCCGTGGTGAACCTCGACGAGGGGGCCGATGCCGGCGGGGACTTGGGCTTCATCAACGCTGGCGACATGGTTGTTGAGGAACTGGGCAAGAACACCCAGCTCAAGTGGGTTTTTCTCGACGAGGACACCGCACTCGAGGAAGTTCGCTCGGGCCGCTCGTACGCCGCCATCGTGATTCCCGCTGACTTCACGCGCGACCTCACCTCAGTCCTCACCGGAAACCTGGTCTCCCCCGACCTCACCTACTACGTAAACGAGAAGGTCAACCCCATCGCGCCCAAGGTCACAGACACTGGTGCCTCCACCGTCGAGACGCAGATCAACGAGACGTTTGTCTCGACCGTCTCGAACGTGGTGGTAGGTAAGCTCCAGGACCTCATCGTCTCCGCGAAGGGCGATGCCGACAACGCCACCACGAGCATCGTGGGCCGCGTGCGGGGCGTGAAGGGAACGGTGGACGACCTCTCCACGAGCATGTCGGGCGCTCAGGACACCGTAGCTGCCGCGCGCCAGACCATCGAGGACGCCGAGTCGACCCTCGACGAGCTTGACCGCATCTCGACCAATGCGAGCGGGAGCCTCGCGGACGCAACGGGTGTCCTCTTCACCTCGCGCGACGACGCAACGTCGCTGGCAACCTCGGTTGCCGGCGCGGTGACCGATGGCTCCACGCGTCTCTCGTCCATCTCGGGTACCACCAACCAGGCCATAGGACGCATCTCTGGCAAGATTGGCCAGGCACAAGGCACGGCCGAGGGCGCGCTTGCAACCGCCCAGTCGCTCGTGAACCAGAACCGCCAGCTGGTGCAGGACCTCCAGAGCCTGTCCGCATCCCTTCCCGATGGCGTGCGCCCCGCCTTTGACGCATCCGTAGCTAGGATCAGCGCACAAGTGGACAAGGAGCAGGCGACGGTAGACGACCTCTCGCGAGCGACGAGCGACATTGGGGCCACCAACGACGCCGTCGCGGGGCTCTCCTCGTCCGTGAACGACGCCATCCAGACCGGCACCACGTCGCTCTCGGGCGTGAACTCCTCGTTCAACCAGGACACGCTGCCCGAGCTCTATGGCGCACTCGACAACTTCTCGGGCGCCGCGCAGAGCCTCTCGGGGTCCCTCGGCGGGCTCTCCCCCACCATCGCTCAGACAAAGGCCGTACTCGAGCAGCTCGACGACACGCTTGAGCAGACTTCGACCGCCCTTTCGGTCACCGCGGACTCGCTGAACGAGATGTCCTCCACCCTCGACAACGTTGCCACGGACCTCTCGGCCATCCAGAGCTCGGAGGCCATGAACCGCGTGAACGAGCTTCTCGGCCTTGACGCAAACGGCATCGCGTCGTTCATGTCCTCCCCCGTCGAGCTTGATGAGGAGGCCGTATTCCCGGTAGCTAACTACGGCTCGGGCGTGGCGCCCTTCTACACCAACCTCGCCCTGTGGGTGGGCGGCTTTGTCCTCATCGCCATCTACAAGGCCGAGGTGGACGACGAGGGGATTGAGGGCGGCTTTGCTCCCTGGCAGGGCTACTTTGGACGCCTGCTGCTCTTCCTGCTGCTCGGCGTTCTCCAGGGCGTCATCTGCACGGTGGGCGACCTCGTGATTGGCATCCAGTGCCTCGACCCCAAGGCGTTCGTCCTCGCGGGTGTGGTCGAGTCCTTCGTCTACGTGAACATAATCTTTGCCTTTGCCGTGGCGTTCAAGCACATTGGCAAGGCACTCTGCGTCCTTCTCGTGATCCTGCAGATCCCAGGCTCCTCGGGTACCTATCCCATCGAGATGATGCCGGGCTTCTTCCGCGCCCTCAACCCGTGGCTGCCATTCACCTACGGCATCCGCGCCATGCGAGAGACCATCGCCGGCTACTACGGCAACTACTTTGGCCAGAACGTCTTCATGCTCCTGCTCTTTGTGATTCCGGCCCTGCTCATTGGCGTGGGCTGGCGTCGCCACCTCCTGAACATCAACTCGCTCTTCGACAAGAAGCTCGCCGAGACGGACCTCATGATCTGCGAGCGCGACGGCATCGAGGTCGAGCACTACCGGCTCTCCTCGCTCATCAAGGCGCTCATGCACAACGACGAGTACCGCGCGCAGATCGTGCAGCGCGCTGCACGGTTCAACGCGGCTTACCCGCGCCTCATCCGCGTGGGCTTTGTACTGCTGCTGGCCCTGCCCCTGGCACTCTCGGTGGTCATGTTCTCCGTGAGCAACAAGCTGCCGTGGTTCATTGTGTGGATCGTCTGCCTGGTGCTTCTGTGCACGGCGCTCATCATCATCGAGTACTTCCACGAGTCGCTCAACCGCAAGAGCGCCATGGTTGACCTCTCCAAGGACGAGATGTACCAGCTCCTGGGCGACCAGCTCGACCGTGAGTACTTCTCCTCGCCCATCGAGCGGCTGCGCCAGCGCATGAGCAACGTGGTCGCAGGGGCACAGGCGAAGATTGCGCCGGACGCCAAGCCTGGCACAGGCGCCAACGGGGCCAGCAGCGCAACGGGCTCCCAGACAACGCTTGTGCTGAGGCGCCTCGTCAACGAGCATGCCCCCGAACCTGGGGTCGAGGTGCCCACGATCACGCGCGGCGGCATCGTGACAGTGCCTGCCGCAGCCGAGGAGGCGGAGCCCGCCTCGGCTGACGACGCCCCCACAAGCGACACCACGTCAGAAGAGCCCCAGGTCGAAAAGGACCACCACGGCCACAAGAAGCACGACAAGCACAAGGCCGACAAGGACAAGAAGCACAAGAAAGACAAGAAGAAGGACCGCAAGCACAAGCACGGCAAGAAGGGAGACCGCGCATGAGAAAGATTTGGCGCATCTTCTGCCTTGACGTGAAGCACGCAACCAAGAACATCATCTCGCTCATCGTGTGCGTGGGCCTCGTGGTCATTCCGTCGCTCTACGCATGGTTCAACATTGCGGGAAGCTGGGACCCCTACGGCAACACCGGCAACCTCAAGGTGGCCGTTGCCAACAGCGACGAGGGCTACCAAAGCGACACCATCCCCGTAAAGATCAACCTTGGCGAACGCGTGGCCTCGAATCTCTCGCAGAAGAAAACCATCGGCTACGTGGTCACAACCGAGGACGATGCCGTCGAGGGCGTGCGTAGCGGCAAGTACTACGCGGCCATCGTGATTCCCGAGGACTTCACCAAAGATATGCTCACGGTCTTCTCGGATGACATCCAGCAGGCGGCCATCGTCTACTACAGCAACCAGAAGGAGAACGCCATCGCGCCCATCGTGACCGACAAGGCCGCGACCTCTGTGAAGAACAGCATCCAGACCGACTTTGCGCAGAGCCTGGGCGAGATGGGCGCAGGCGCCCTCTCTGAGATCTCCGGCTACGTGAGCGACGATCAGCTCATGGAAATCAGCCAGAACCTGGACAACGCCATCTCGCAGGCATCGACCGACCTGCGCACCGTCTCGTCGCACATGGGCGTCTACTCGAGTCTGCTCTCATCGGCGGGCTCCATCATAGACTCCTCCTCAACCCTGCTCTCGGGGACCGACTCCTCGACCCAGGACGTGCGCAACGCGCTGGCGGAATCTGCCCAGGGCGTGCGCAAGGTGGGCGACTCCGTGGACACGGCGTCTGCCGCCATAGACGAGGCGCTCTCCACCAGCAAGGAGAGCTTTGACTCGGTCTCTGACGCGGTGGACACCGCCTTCGACACCGCGCAGACCGACGCCTCAGACGGCGCGGCAAAGCTCCGCGACATCGCGACGCGCATCGATGCGCACGCCGATGCCTACCAGGAGCTCGACAACAGCCTCAAGTCGCTCCAGGAGCTACTCCCCGAGGACATGAAATCGCTCCTCGACCCCACGATCTCGCGCGTGGAGGGCGTCATCTCCACGCAGCGCGCGATGGCCGAGCGCCTGCGCACCTCGGCGACAAACCTCGAGAACGGCGTTGCCGACGCCAAGCAGGACCACGAGGACGTGGAGGCACTCATCGAGCAGGACGCGCAGCAGATCGAGGACGCGCGTGGCAGCTTTGACTCCGACCTGCGAACGCAGCTCTCGGACCTTGCCAGCTCCATCGACTCCGCCTCCACGGCGGCGAACACCGTCTCGATCAAGCTCGAGGGTACCGTGAGCGATGTGAGCGAGGCGGCCTCTCTCACCTCCGGCAATCTCGCGGACATGAAGAGCCTGCTCGACTCTTCCGCCGAGCAGGTCAACGGCATGGCCGATGACCTCGACGACCTCTCCGCGCGCCTCACCGCGGCGCTCGAGTCCGGCGACGCCCAGCAGGTGCGCCAGATCCTCTCGGCAAACCCCACCGACCTTGCAACGTTCCTCTCGCAGCCCGTGGGCCTCGACCGCGTTGCCGTCTACCCCATTGCCAACACCGGCTCGGCCATGGCGGGCTTCTACACCACGCTTGCGCTTTGGGTGGGCGCCGTCGTCCTTGTCGCCATGTGCAAGGCGCAGGTCTCGGACGCCGAACTTGCCGAGGCAAACGCCCGCCCGCGCCACGGCTACCTGGGGAGGCTTCTCCTCTTTGACCTGCTGGGCATTCTCCAGGCTCTGCTTGTCTCGTTTGGAGACCTCTTCTACCTGGGCGTGCAGTGCGCTGACATGGTGGTGTTTGTGCTCACGTGCTGCCTCATGTCGGTGGTCTTCGTGAACATCATGTACGCGTTCACGGTATCGTTTGGCGACGTGGGCAAGGCCATCTGCGTGTTCCTGCTGGTGATCCAGGTTGCGGGCTCCGGCGGCACCTTCCCGGTGGAGATGCTGCCCAAGGCATTCCAGACCTTCTACCCCACGCTCCCCTTTGTGCACGGGATTGCCGCCCTGCACGAGTGCATCGGTGGGTTCTATGGCTTCACCTGGGCAATCGAGATGTCGATCCTGGGCATCTACGTGGTGCTCTCTCTTATCCTGGGACTGCTGCTGCGCAAGCCGGTCGTGCGTCTCAACAACTGGATCAACGAGAAGCTCGAGTCCACAAAGATCATGTAGGCAACGGCCGCGGCCGCGTGGCACGCGACGGACGGCTGCGTCTATACTGGGACGCTGAATGCACGGCAGCAAGAGACTAACGAGAGGCACCACCTTGGCAGAAGACAGACACGTGCGCGTGCGCTTTGCGCCCTCCCCCACCGGCAAGCTCCACGTGGGCGGCGCTCGCACCGCAATCTACAACTGGGCATTTGCCCGCGCGAACCACGGCACCTTCATCCTGCGCATCGATGACACTGACCCAACCCGCTCGACCGAGGAGAACACTCAGATCATCCTGCGCGCCATGCGCTGGCTGGGACTCGACTGGGACGAGGGCCCCGAGGTGGGCGGCGACTACGGCCCCTACCGCCAGACCGACCGCATGCAGCTCTACCGCGACGCCGCACAGCGCCTGTGGGACGAGGGCAAGGCGTATCCGTGCTTCTGCACGCCCGAGAAGCTCGCGGCCGACAAGGCCGCCGCAGAGGCGCGCCACGACCCCTTCCAGGGCTACCAGCGCACCTGCCGCGACCTTGACCCCGCCGAGGCCAAGCGCCGCATCGACGCGGGCGAGCCCTACACCCTGCGCATCAAGGTCCCTCTCGACCGCGGCGACGTGGTAGTGCACGACGCGGTCCACGGTGACGTGACCTTCAACGCCCGCGAGCTGGACGACTTCATCATCTTCCGCTCCGATGGCACCCCCACCTACAACTTTGCCACCGTGGTGGACGACGCCATGATGGGCATCACGCACGTCATCCGTGGCGACGACCACCTCTCCAACACGCCGCGCCAGATCATGGTCTACGAGGCCCTGGGTGCACCCGTGCCCACCTTCGCGCACATCTCGATGATTCTGGGGCCAGACGGCAAGAAGCTCTCCAAGCGCCACGGCGCGACCTCGGTCGAGGAGTACCGCGACGCCGGCTACCTCTCCGACGCTTTCGTGAACTACCTGGCGCTTCTCGGCTGGTCGCTCGACGGCGAGACCACCATCGTGCCGCGCGACGTGCTGGCACGCGAGTTCTCGCTCGACCACGTCTCGAAGAACCCCTCGACGTTTGACCCCAAGAAGCTCGATGCCATCAACCAGGCCTACTACCTGGCCATGAGCGACCACGAGTTCTCCGAGCGCGTGCTTGTGCCGGAGCTTCGCGCCGCGGGTCTCGAGGCTGCCGAGGGCGACCTGGCGCACGATGACGCCTGGTACGACCTGCTCTCCTCCATCTTGAAGCCCCGCACCGTGGTGGCGCCAGACGTGGTAGAGAAGGCTCGCTTCCTCTACCAGGGCAACGAGGTCGAGCTGGACGAGAAGTCCGTCGAGAAGAACCTGGCCAAGGCCGGCGCTCGCGGCTTTGTGACCGCTGCGACCGAGGCGCTCGAGGCGCTTGACAGTGCCGCGTGGCACGCCGACGCCATCAACGCCGCGCTCGAGGCACTGCCGGAGAAGCTTGGTGCCTCCAAGCGCAAGTTCTTTGGGGCCGTACGCGTAGCCGCCTGTGGCAACCAGGTCTCGCCTCCGCTAGGCGAGTCGCTCGAGCTTCTCGGGCGTGACTGCACGCTCGCGCGACTCAGGCGCGCGGAGGGTATCGCAGCAGAGTAGGACCGGTGCGCCCGGAGCGGTCACTCGCCCCGGGCGCGCTCTTATCGGCGCCGCTGCCGGCGGCAATGCGTGGACAAGAATGGGTTCGAGGCGAGAGGAGCGACGATGGTCACGATGTCAGCGTTCGAGGTGCTTGGCCCCATCATGGTGGGTCCGTCCTCCTCACACACCGCAGGCGCGCTGAGAATTGCACTGGTAGCGCGCTCGCTTGCGCCCGCACCCATCTGCCACGTGGACTTTGTCCTGTACAACTCGTTCTCGCGCACGCACCTGGGCCACGGGACAGACCGCGCGCTTGTCGCTGGCATTCTGGGGCTTGGACCGGCAGACATCCGCGTGAGGCGCTCCTTCGAGCTGGCTCGGGAGGCCGGCCTCGGCTTTACCATCACCGAAGGGGGCCGTGACGAGGGGCTTCACCCCAACACTGTCGAGATTCGCATGGAGTGCGAGGGCGGGTCTTCCATCTCGGTCACCGGCGAGTCGCTTGGCGGCGGGCGCGTACGCGTAAGCAGCATCGATGGCGTTCGCGTGAGCATCGCCGGCGACATGCCCACCATCTTCGTTGAGCACCGCGACCTGCCCGGCGTGCTTGCGGCGCTCACGCGGACGCTCTCGACGGCCAACGTGAACATAGCCACCATGAGCACCTTCCGGGAGGAGCGCGGCGGCAAGGCGTACACGGTCTTCGAGGTAGATGAGCCCGTGGGGGCACGCCTCCTCGAGCTTCTCGGCGCAACCGACCATGTTGAGTTTGCTACGCAGGTAAACGTTCCCGGCGCGGCCGGCGCAAGCGCACCCGTGGAGTCAGGTCTTTCGTTTGCAAGCGGGTCGCAGCTGCTTGCCGCCTGCGGCGCACGACAGCTCTCGATTGGCGAGCTCATGCGTGCGCGCGAGGTGGAGCTGGCTGGCGATGCGGCCGACCTCTCCCCCGACGCCGCAATGGCCCGCGTGCTTGAGGTCATGCGCAGTGAGACGACCGAGGCCATCACGCGACCCAAGGTCTCGCTGGGAGGGCTTCTCGGCAGGCAGGCAGCAGACGTTGCGTCATGCGGCGAGGGCGGCCTTGCGGGTGCGCTTCTGGGAACCACGCTCACGCGGGCGACGGCATTCGCCATGGCAACGCTTGAGCGCTCTGCCACGATGGGCGTCATCGTGGCCGCCCCCACGGCAGGGAGCGCCGGCGTGGTGCCCGGAGCGCTTCTCGCCTGCGCGGAGTCCACGGGCGCAGAGGATGCCGCCATCAGGCGCGCGCTGTGGAACGCGGCAGCCGTGGGGGCGCTTGTCTCCACCAACGCAACGGTCGCGGGCGCCGAGGGCGGCTGTCAGGCCGAGGTTGGCACGGCTTCCGCCATGGCTGCGAGCGCCCTGGTGGAGCTTCTCGGCGGCACGCCCGCGCAGTGCCTGGATGCGGCCTCGCTCGCGATTGCGAACACGCTCGGGCTGGTCTGCGACCCTGTGGGCGGCATGGTGGAGTTCCCCTGCCAGGCGAGAAACGCTATGGGCGTGGCGTGCGCGATGAGCTCGGCGCAGCTGGCGCTCTCTGGCGTGGGCTGCCCCATTCCCTTTGACGAGGTCGTGGACGCGATGGCAGCCGTTGGGGCGGCGCTTCCGGCGACGCTGCGCGAGACAGCAGAGGGTGGGCTTGCTGCCACTCCCACAGCGCGTGGAGGATGCGCAAGCTGCGGCGCGTGCGCGTAGAGGTTGCGGCGGCGCCGGCCGCTGTAGCGGTGCCGGAAGCCCGTGGTGCTCGGAGGAAAATTTGCGCAGCAATCCCGTACGAAACCGGTGGTTCGGCGTCATTTTGACGCCAAGAGGCACGTTTTGGCAGCAATTGCGTACAAAGTCGCTGCTCGGGCGCCATTTTCTCGCCCAAGCGCGCATTTTTGCAGGAAGCGTCTCCAGGGCTGCGCCTCAGGCGCCAGCGACGACCCCCCCGAGCCTCTACACACGAAAACAGGCCACCGGCATAGCCGATGACCTGTGACCTTTTGGTAGCCCGTAGCAGATTCGAACTGCTGATCTCCGCCTTGAGAGGGCGGCGTCCTAGGCCGCTAGACGAACGGGCCATATTCGGTTGTCGGGGACAGTGGCTGGGATGGAGAGAATCGAACTCCCGTTGACGGAACCAGAATCCGCTGTCCTACCGCTAGACGACATCCCAATTAATGTCTGTCCTGTCTCAACGCGAGAAGATACTTTACGGCATACCCAACGGCTTTGCAAGCCTCAATTTGATCTTTTTTCGCGACTCGCAAGATTAATGCGCACCCCAAGCACTTACCTGCAGAAATGACTGCGCTAGCGCTGCTCGCACAGCCAGGCGAGAAGGGCATCTCGGCTGTTCTCGACACGTCCGTAGATCACATCGTCAAGAAGCGCCGAGAGGGTCTTGCCCACCTCGGGCCCTGGGGCAACGCCCAGCGCGTGCATCACGTCTCCCCCGCCAACCGCCAGGTCGCGCACACGAAACGCCGCCCCGCGCGAAAGCTCCGCAGAGAGAACCCGCTCGAACGCATCAAGCTCCACCGCGTGCTGCGCGTAGGGCCGAGCCTTTGCGATGGCATCGGCCCGCTGGAGGTCGAGTAGTTGGTACGCAAGAGTGGGGGCCTCACCGGGCCGCGCCTGGTCAAGCCGCCGCAGGAGCCTCCGCACGCCCGCGGGAGAGGCCGAGAGGTGCCGGTCGTGATACCTAACGAGAGCTGCCGCTCGGTCAGCAACCTCGTGCGGCAGAGCCAGCCCGAGGAGCGCATCCTTGCAGAGGATTGCGCCCGCGCGCTGGTGATCGCGAAAGTGCCCGTGGCCATTCTCATCGACGGATGCGCACATGGGCTTGCCCGCGTCGTGGAGAAGCGCCGCCCATCTGAGCGCCTGCGTGGGGACGCCGCCGGAAAACGCCTCGACGCCGGCGCACACGCGAGCTGTGTGCTCCAGAAGGTTATAGGCATGGTAGGGGCTTCGCTGGTCAAGGCCCCGCATGGGAATAAGCGCAGGCACGGCACGGGCGAGCACGTCGAACTCATTATTCAGTGCCCACGAGACGCGTCCGGAGGCAACGATGCCGTCCATCTCCTGGCCCACGCGCTCGCGCGCAATGCCGTCGAGCTCCGGGGCACATGCTGCGAGCGCCACCTGCGTGCGCGGCTCGACCTCAAATCCCAGCCTGCAAGCAAACCGAACGGCGCGAAGCACCCGCAGTGCGTCCTCCTCGAAGCGCCGATACGGATCTCCCACCGCGCGCACCACCCCGCGCGCAAGGTCTTCTCGTCCGCCAAAGAGGTCGAGAAGCCCGCGATCCGGGTGGTAGGCCATGGCATTCACCGTGAAGTCGCGACGGGCCAAGTCTTCTCGCACGTCGCGAACAAAGCGCACTTCGTCTGGGTGGCGACGGTCTGAGTAGGTGCCTTCAACCCGATAAGTGGTCACCTCAACAGGCTGCCCATCAATAACGGCAGTCACGGTGCCGTGGGCCGTGCCCGTCTCGTGTACTTCTATGCCGGCGGTGCGAAGCACGCGCTCCGTCTCCTGCCAGGGCGCGGAGGTCGTCACATCTACGTCATGCATTGGCGCGCCGAGAAGCGCGTCGCGCACCCAGCCGCCCACGACCCACGCCTCGAAGCCAGCGTCCTCGAGTGCGTGCAGGACACGCAGGCCATAGTCCGGCACGGGATATGCGGGCGCGTCTCGCACGGTCTGCATGCGCATCCTCCCTGCTCTGGGCGTTGGGTTTCTTTTTCACCGAGTATAGCGCGCGTCGGCGAAATGGCCGTTTGCCGTTTGGCCAAGGAACCTCGCACGTGTTGTTTCTTTTTTATCAATGGCAAGAAAATCCCAGTTGTGCACCAGAGATAATAAAATAAGAAACAACACGTGTGAGGTTATGGAGCAGAGCGACGCACGCACGCCCACCCTCTATGCCTTCTCGAGCAGCCGCGCGACCGTGAGCATTGCCTGGTCGAGCTCCCTACGTTCCGTATCGCTTAGGTGCGAATACAACTCGCGCGCCCGCTTGGAGCCTTCTGCGATGTGCCGATCAACGTACGCGCGACCAGCATCGCTCAACACAACAACGTGGCCTCGCGCATCAGCGTTGTCCGCCCTCTTCGCGACGTAGCCCATCTGCTCCAGCCGAGAAGTCATTTTCGACACGTGCTGCTTCGAGGTGCGCAGCTCGTTTACCAGCTCATACTGGTGCATAGTGCCGCGCATGTACAGCAGTTCCAGCAGCTCCACCTGCGCCTGACCGAGCTCCCCGCGATACGTATCTCGGTACGGCGCCACAATCTTACCCTCGAAGGCAACGCGCATGCGGTACGCAGGCGAGAGGCCGGCGTTCGCCACGCCGGCCTCACCAGGTTCACTCTTAGGCATCTACCAGGTCCTCGATCCGGCAGAGCGGAACTGAGCCACAGTGGGGGCGTGCGAGTTCAAGCCACCATCCACGTTGATAACCTGTCCGGTAACGTAGGCGCTCTCGTCAGAGGCAAAATACGTGCACGCATGTGCGATGTCCGCGGGGCTTCCGTAGCGATTGACCTCGATGTTGCTCAGGAAGACGTCCTTGAGCTGCTGCGGAACGTGCGCCTCGTTCTGCGGGGTCACGATAAGCCCCGGTCGCACGCAGTTGCAGCGAATGTTCTCCTTGCCATACTGCAGGGCCACGGAGGAGGTGAGCATGTCCACGCCCGCCTTGCTGCAGGCGTAGGCAGTAGATCCCAGATCACCCGAGATGGACGCCATGGACCCAATGTTCACAATCGAGCCGCCGCCCGCGGCGCGCATGTATGGCAGGACCGCCTTGATCGCGTAGAACGGGCCGCGCACGCCAGAGGCGAACATCGCATCCCAGTCCTCGAGCGAGATCTCATCCACGCGGCCGTCCTTGAGCCCCACGCCCGCGGCGTTGTTCACCAAGACGTCGATGCTGCCATAGTCGCGCGCCGTGTCTGCCATAAGCGCATCCACGGTGGAGAGATCTGTGAGATCCATCCTGTGGAAGCTCGCGCTGCCGCCGTCGGCCCCAATCTGGTCCACGACCTCCTGGCCGCGAGCCTCTCGCCTGCCGCACACCACAACGTGCGCGCCCTCGGCGGCAAACTCACGCGCAATCCCAATGCCAATACCGCTGGTAGAACCCGTGACCACCGCCACCTTGCCCTTAAGCCTGTCCATGTTGCTGCCTCCTCGTTGCTGGTCTCTCGACTTTGGCGCCGACGCGCGGTCAACGCCGTCCTTCGTTGGTGCAAGGATACCCACGCAAAAAAGTCATATACATATGACTAATAGCTGTCGAGAATGGCTCCACACGGGGTACCAATTTCAAGTACGCACACGCGCGTGATATGCTTCGATGCGGATTACGTCGCGCAAACACAAGTCACTAGGAGGAACAATGGATGACCTGACCAGCATCACCGCTGACGACCTCGCCGCCTCGCACGAGAACTTCTCGGCGGAGCGCGTAAACATCGTCGCGAAGAACGCCGTCACCGCGAACGGCATCCGCGCCGCCGCGCGCCGCCCCGAGGGCGTCGCCGCCAACGCGCTGGGCTTCGACATCGAGGTCACGCAAGGTGAAAGGTGCAACCAGGAGCGCTCCGGCCGCTGCTGGATGTTCGCAAGCCTCAACACCATGCGCTACCGCGTCATCAAGAAGTACAACCTCAAGACCTTCGAGCTCTCGCAGGCCTATCCCCTCTTCTGGGACAAGCTCGAGAAGAGCAACTGGTTCCTCGAGAACATCCTCGACACCCTTGACGAGCCGCTCAACGGTCGCCTGGTGTCGTTCCTGCTCACCGACCCCATCGGCGACGGCGGGCAGTGGGACATGTTCCGCAGCCTGGTGAAGAAGTACGGCGTGGTGCCCAAGGAGGCCATGCCCGAGACCGCCTGCTCGAGAAACACTGGCGACATGGACCGCTACCTCACGCGCTACCTGCGCGGGGGCGCGAAGCGCCTACGCCAGAGCCACGAGGCCGGCGTCGAGATGGACGATCTACGCTCCATGAAGAAGGAAATGATGGACGAGGTCTACCATCTTCTGGCAACCTGCCTGGGAGAGCCGCCCGCAAGCTTCCCCGTGCGCCTGCGCGACAAGGACGATAAGCTCGTGCTTGCCGGCACGTTCACGCCCAAGGAGTTCTTCTCGACCGCAGTCGACATGGACGTGGACTCCTACGTCTCGCTCATCAGCGCACCCACGGCCGACAAGCCCTTTGGCCACACCTACACCGTGAGCAGGCTGGGCAACGTGTGGGAGGACCACGGCGTTCGCTACCTCAACCTCCCGCCCGCGGAGCTCAAGCGCGTTGCCATCGCCCAGCTGCGTGACAACCTGCCCGTGTGGTTTGGGTGCGACGTTATCCAGAGCTACCTGCGTGACGAGGGCATGATGGATACCACCGCGCTCGACGTGGACGCGCTCTTTGGCTTCCCCGTCGAGGGCAACATGGACAAGGCCGAGCGCCTTGACTACGGCGAGAGCCTCATGACCCACGCCATGGTGCTCGAGGGCGTGCGTCTGGATGCCGATGGCAACCCCGAGCTCTGGAAGGTCGAGAACTCCTGGGGCAAGGACCACGGCCGCGACGGATTTGACACGCTCTCCGACGCTTGGTTTGACGAGTACGTTTACCAGGTCGTCGTTGACAAGAAGTACCTCACCGAGGAGGAGCGCCACACCTACGAGACCGAGGAGCCCACGGTCCTCGCGCCATGGGACCCCATGGGCTCGCTGGCGTAGGGTACATCCCGCCCGTCCGCCTTTGGGCCGTTCGTGAGACAAGGGGAGTTTCCCTTTGCCTCATTGCGAGCAATCGATATACAAGAGCACCATCTCACTAGCAACTGAAGAACGAGGCAAGGATCCTCTTGCCTCACCGGGAAGGAACAATATGGGAAGCATTGATACCGGCTGGGCGCGCGAGCAGGGGGCGGCCTTTGGGGCCGAGCGCGCCAACCGCGTTGCAAGGAACGCTGTGACCTCCATGAACGTGATGGCCGCCGCACGCGACTACACGCGCATGCGCACCTACCACGACACCTACGGCGTCTCCATCAAGCGCACCGGCGAGGTCACCAACCAGCGCCAGAGCGGCCGCTGCTGGATGTTCTCGGCCTTCAACGTGGCTCGCGCTGCCACGATGAACCTGCTCGACGTGGACTCATTTGAGTTCTCGCAGGCATTTGGCATGTTCTACGACAAGCTCGAGAAGGCCAACGCCATGCTCGACCACGTGATTGCGCTGGTCGACCGCCCTGACAACGACCGAGAGCTTGACCACGTGCTCGAGTGGGGCATGAGCGACGGCGGCTACTACTTCGAGGCCATGGACCTCATTGCCAAGTGGGGCCTTGTCCCCAAGGACGTGATGCCCGAGACGGCCTGCACCAAGAGCTCCGCCGAGATGGACGCCCAGCTCGACCGACTGCTGCGCCGCGCCGCCGCGGACATTCGCCGTGCTCATCGCGCGGGCGCCAGCGCCGACGAGCTTGCTGCCAAGAAGGACGCCTACATGGCCGACGTCTACCGCATGCTCTCCGTGTGCCTGGGCGAGCCGCCCGCGACCTTTGACCTTGAGGTCAAGGTTGGCAAGAAGGCCAAGGTCGACGCCGCAAAGCTCACGCCGATCCTCCCCGAGGACGCTCCCGAGAAGGCAGATGACGCAGACGCCAAGGAGGCCGAGAAGGACACCCGCATGCTGCTCCGCGACCTTGGCATCACCCCGCGCGAGTTCGCCGAGCGCTATGTTCCCTTCGACCCCAATGACTATGTGCAGCTGGTCTGCATGCCGGGTGCCTCTCGCCCCTGGAAGACGGCGTGGCACGTTTTGCTCGAGGAGCCCATGGTTGGCGGCACCCCCAACCGCTTCCTCAACATGTCGCAGGAGGTGCTGGAGCAGGCCGCCATCGCCAGCCTCAAGGCGGGCGTGCCCGTGGGCATGGACGCCGACGTCATGCAGGAGTTCCCGCGCCACATCGAGGACTTCCCCGGCGTTCTGGCAACCGACGGCCTCGACCTCGAGGGCCTCTTTGGCATTGGTCTCAAGATGAGCCGCGAGGACATGCTCGACGTGCGCGAGACCTCCCTCACCCACGCCATGACCTTCCAGGGCGTGGAGCTGGACGACGCGGGCAAGCCCGTTGCCTGGCGCGTCGAGAACAGCTGGGGCAAGGACTCCTGCAAGGACGGCTACCTCTACATGAGCGCCGACTGGTTCCGCACCTATGGCGGCGCCGTGACGGTCATGCGCAAGTTCGTCCCCGCAGACGTCCTCGAGCTGTGGGACAAGGCGGAGGCAGTCGACGTCGAGCCGTGGGACGGCGTTGCGGCCGGTCTCGGCGTGAGGTCGTAGGGCTGCGAGGTTTCTCGCACGCAATGCGAACAGTGCGGACCACTGGAGGAGATATGGCTACATCACAGGACACCCCCGTTCGAAACATCGTCTTTGACATGGGCGGCGTGCTTCTCGACTTCAATGGTCCGCTGTTCTCGCACGTCTTCACTGCCAACGAGGAGGACGCCGCGGCACTCAACGCGGCGCTCTTCGCGAGCCCCGCGTGGCCGCTGCTCGACGCAGGTGCCATAAGCGAGGACACCATCGAGCGCATGGCCCAGGCACGGCTTCCCCAGCGGCTCTGGCCCAACCTGCACGAGTGCATGGTGCACTGGCACGAGCACCAGCCCGTCTTCATGGAGACAAACGCCGTTGTCGAGCGGCTGCACGCCGCGGGGTATGGCTGCTACGTGCTCTCCAACGCGGGTACGCGCTTTTGGAGACAGAAGGACCGCATTCCCTCCTTCCCTCTTATGGACGGCTGGGTGGTCTCGGCGTTCGAGCGCATCATGAAACCAGATCCAGCAATCTACCTGGTGCTCTGCGAGCGCTATGGCCTTAATCCAGCAAGTTGCCTCTTTGTGGACGACAACGCGGACAACGTGGCGGGTGCCAGGGTCGCCGGCATGCAGGCGCACCAGTTCACGAGCGCCCAGGAGCTGGAGGGCTATCTCAGGGAGCTTGGCCTTAGATTTTGAGCTAGTCTCACAGCGCTCTGCACCCGATTGATTTCAACAGCGCCCCTCGGCCGTATGGCCTGGGGGCGCTTCTGTGCATACTAGAACTCAGCGAAGCCTGGCTCTCCCACGTGGCAGATGTCATCGCCGTTGGCAAAGTCGGTCACCGCGGTGACAAAGGCCTCCTCGTCCCCCGTGTGGAAAGCGCAGGTAAGCTGCACGTCCTCGGCAAATACGGAGTCTCGCACGCGTCCGCCGGCATCTGCCACCATGCGCGTGAGGCGATCGTAGGCTGAGTATGGAATCTGCACCACTACGCGCGTCACCAGTGTCATCTCGACAACGCTGTCCGAAGCATGGGCAGCTTCGACAGCTGCCTGCGTGGCCGCCGTATAGGCACGGACAAGGCCACCAGGTCCGAGGAGCGTCCCGCCAAAGTAGCGGGTCACCACGCAGCACACGTCCTTGAGGCCGGCACCGTGCAGCACCTCGAGCGTAGGCATGCCGGCCGTGCGGCTTGGCTCACCATCGTCCGAACAGCGCTCCCGACCGTCCGCAAGAACCCAAGCCGGCACATTGTGTCGGGCGTCATGATGGCGCGAGCGCACCTTCTCGATGAAGGCGTTTGCCTCGGCCTCGCTTGACACATGCACAAGCTGCGCGATAAAGCGGCTGCGACGGTCCTCGAACTCGCCCATGACCTCGGCGCCATTCGCAAGAGTGAGATAGCTGGGCCGTAACGTCTCCCCCACCGTCATGCCCTGCCTTCCAGGCTAAAGAGGGGCTCCCCTGCGCGGACCCGCACGCCCGCGGCCACGGCAGGCATAGCCTTGCCAGATGCGTTCATCACGGAGACCATCACCATATCATCATACCCGGCAGCACGAATCTTCTCGACGTCAAACGTGATGAGTGGCGCACCAGCCTCAACGTGGTCGCCCTTCTCGACCAGCACGTTAAAGCCATCACCGCGCATCTCGACGGTGTCGACACCAATGTGGATGAGCACCTCCATGCCGTCGTCAGAGGTGAGCCCCAGGGCGTGCCCGGTATCCACGGCAGACGTGACTGTGCCCGCGACCGGCGCATATACGACGTTTCCGGAGGGCTTGACGGCCATACCCGGACCCAGCATCCCCTGTGCGAAGACTGGATCAGACACTTGGGAGAGCGGCGTTGCAACGCCATCAACCGGAGCGAGAACACCGCCAGGCTCCGCAGAGGCGGAAATGGCACGGGGTACCTCCGTCGCCGTGCGCCTCCCGCGCGGGAGCCTGTCAAAGATCCCCATGTAAACGACCTCCCCCGGGCGCTGCGCCCCTCGTGCATACATACCTTGTGCAGGATACCCCGTCATTGTAATTGCGCTGCACGACGACTGGCGCCATCGTGCTAGAATCTCTCCTGCGAAGTGGGCCAGACGATCGCGGGGCCGGCGGCTTGCCGCAGGCCATGAGGAAAGTCCGGGCTCCATAGGGCAGGAAGCTGGCTAACGGCCAGGCGGGGTGACCCGACGGAAAGCGCCGCAGAAAAGAAGACTCCCGCTGCCCGCCTCGGCGGGTGAGAGAAAAGCTGAAACGGTGGTGTAAGAGACCACCAGCGTCGTGGCAACACGACGGCTTGGCAAGCCCCTTCCGGAGCAAACGCAAATAGGAGCGCCATGGTGTGGCCCGCACCGCGCTCGGGTTGCGCGCTAGAGGGCGCCGGTAACGGCGTTCGTAGATAAATGATCGTCCACGACAGAACCCGGCTCATAGGCCCACTTCGCACCTTTTTGGATAATTTGGCGCTCTATTGTGATCTGGGTCCACCATCTCGCAAAGCCCCCTGCGCCAAATTCGCGACTATTCAGTACTTTTTCCTGGCATCGCATGTATGCAGGCTCCACCATCAGACGGAACTGCAGCTATGTGAATGGCACAGAAACGGGCTTTCTCGCGATGGCTTCAAAAAGTACTGAATAGTCTAGATATTGGTGCACTTCCCTCTTCCAAGGATGATTGGCAGGCTAGAAAAGACGTCTGGTTCTGTCCATTAGCCATGCATAAAGATTCTCTTGAGCTCTCTGCTGGGCCCAGCTATAGCTCTTGTGACGAATTCCATATCTGCGCTCGGCCATCCACCAAAAATCGAGGAACCTTTGATAGCTGCTGATTTGCCCATACGTAGCAGACACAACCTTGATACCGGCGGTCTCGAGGATGTTGCGCCGCTGCATGGTATGGTCAAGTCTGTATTTGCCCGTGTGGTACTCTTCGCTGTCATACTCCATATCACCTCGCACGCTTCGGAAAAACAGGTCACCAAAGAAGTGAGTCGCCCCGGTGTGGTCTCGCAAGGACTTCGGGATATCGATCCGCTGGTTTGCAACAACTTTGGGCATTGATCTGCCACCCAATGACGGTGGAAGGGAACACGTCAACGCAAGGAGAACCTCTTCTGGAGAAGCCGTATGAGGAACAACGTATCTCAACGCTCTGCTTGCAGTTGACACCCCTCTCGTATGGGGAGCCAAGCGGCTAATAAAGGCTCTGATGTCTTCTGGCGTTGTTAACGGAGATCGTTGGCACACATAACCACACCCCTCGTCGCCAATAGCAAAACCACCACAGAGATAGCATCCAATCTCGGCGAGCTCTTGAACAGTCTTGTCCCGAGCCATGAGTACAAACGTGAGCTCGGGTGACGCAACGTGTGTCGTGCCCACAAGGTCGCAAAACGAGCCAGGCGGTAACGGCGAAGTCAGTAGATGAACGTTGGCGGCGGCTAGTTTATGACTCTGGCGAGAGTCAGATACCAGCAGCTGAAGCGGTCGCCTCGAGGAAAAGTCAAAGGGCAGCGCAGCCATCTTTATCTCTGATGCAGTAGCAGAAGAATCTGCAAGGGAAGCCTGCCCGCTTGGATCAGGGATGGCCTCATCTCCCCGTTTCGTGAGCCAATAACGCAACGCAGATTCATGTCCCAAATATAAGCTCATTGCCGCCCCCTCCTCCTTGTGGGGAAGGGTACCAAAGACCGCTTGCACGATTTCTTTCCCTGCGCTGGCAGCAGACTGACCAGAAGCTGCTCGTGAACAAGAAGCGGCGAATAAATCAGAGAATCTATGCTACCAGCACCCATCTGTACTGGAATGGTTTGACGTTTTGTCCAGGTGGAGTTGGCACATACGTCTCCAATGAGAATCGTACCGTTCGAGCTATGCCGTTAGCGGTCTAGAACAATTATCAGAACATTTGTACTAGTTACTTGTCGAGCGTAGGGTATACTTAGAACGCTCGTTCTGATATTGGACAGCACTAGGGAGGTGCCATGGACAAGCTCACCAAGCTGGGGATTCTCGCCGAGGCGGCGCGCTTTGACGCGGCCTGCACCTCGTCCGGCGTCACGCGCGGGCCGCGCGAGGGCATGGTGGGTGATGCCTGCGCAAGCGGGCTCTGTCATTCCTTCTCGGCAGACGGGCGCTGCATCACGCTGCTCAAGGTGCTCATGTCAAACGCCTGCAGCTATGACTGCGCGTATTGCGTCAACCGTCGCGGAGCCAGCTGTCCTAGGGCAACGTTCGAGCCGCGGGAACTGGCAGAGCTCACGGTGGACTTCTACAAGCGCAACTACATCGAGGGCTTGTTCCTCTCGTCAGCCGTCTTGGGAAATCCGGACAACACCACGGAGCGCATGATTGCCTGCCTGGAGGCGCTGCGCGGAGAGTTTCGCTTTAACGGCTATGTACACGCAAAGGTAATCCCTGGCTCCTCTCCAGAGCTTGTGGACCGTCTGGGACGCCTTGCAGACAGGCTCTCCGTGAACCTAGAGCTTCCCAGCAGGGCGTCTCTCGCCTCGCTCTGCCCGGACAAGGACGCTCGTTCCGTCATGGATCCCATGGCCCAGATAGCCACCACGCGCCACGCGGAGGAGCAGGCGCTGCTCGACTCCCCCGCCGGCAAGAAGGCACTGGCGAGAAGGCGCAGGGAAAAGGGCAGCCATGTTTCCGAGGGAATGCAAGTCACCTCAGTTGGGGCGCGCTATACGCTTGGACGGCCCACGAGCGCCGTTCCCAACGCGCTACGCAAGTTTGTGCCTGCAGGTCAGTCCACGCAGATCATCGTAGGCGCCACCCCCGAGGACGACAATCACATCCTGCAGCTCTCGAAGTCGCTGTACGACCACTACGGGCTCAAGCGCATCTTCTTCTCGGCATACATGCCAATGGTCGAGGACAGTCGCCTGCCAGACCGCGAGACGCCCGTGCCCTTGCGCCGCGAGCACCGCCTCTACCAGGCAGACTGGCTCATGCGCTACTACGCCTTCACGCCAGACGAGCTGGCAACGCCCAGCCGTCCCTGGCTCGACCTCGACGTGGACCCAAAGCTTGCCTGGGCGCTCGCGCACATGGACGCATTCCCCGTCGAGGTCATGGATGCCTCGCTCGAGACGCTGCTTCGCGTTCCTGGCATCGGTCCGATTGGGGCAAGGCGCATCCTCGCAGCCAGGCGGACCAGGCGCCTCCGTGTGGATGACCTGCAGGGGCTTGGCGTTGCGTTCAAGCGGGCGCGCTACTTTGTGACATGCGGCGGCAAGCGAGACCTTGCTGCGCCGCTCAATCCGGAACTCATTAGGCAGAAGGTGGTGAGTGATGCCACAGGGAGCAAGTACAACGCAACCAGACGCCAGGCGGAGGGGCAACTTAGCCTGTTCTAGCACGCGCGAGGCCGCTGCGACAGGCAGCGCTGTCGAGAGCGCGACGGCAGAGGTGTTCGCTGCGCTCGCAGGCGGCGCGACCGTTGCCGTATGCTGTGAGCGCACCACGGAATCCGTGCTTGCGGCCGTAGGCGTGACGTATCTCGCACACGCCGAGCCACATCGCGTGCGGCTGGTTGCCACAGACGAGGCTCAGGTACGCATAGGCGAGAAAATCGTGACTTTTGAAGACGGGGATGACGACTCTGTTGTGGCGTTAGCCAAACGGGTGTTTGCGGGCTTCGAGAAACGCTGCGGTACCATCTGCGCACGGCGCGTTGTTCTCGCCTGTGCGTCTGACGAGAGTGGCATGCCCGAGATAGTCCATCGCTACCTGCGTTTGGGCTTCTCGGAGGGAAAGCGTCTCTATGAGGACGTTGCGGCACCAGAAGCGCTAGCGTTTGCCAAGCTGGCACAGCGCGTCTCCTCGGAGTGCGAGCACACGCGCCAGTTTGTGCGCTTTGCTCGCCTCCCCGATGGGACCTTTGTCTCGGTCTTCGAGCCCAACGAGAACACGCTGCCACTGGTTGGCATGCACTTTGCGCGTCGGATGCGGGAGGACCGCTTTGTGGTGGTTGACCCTGGGCACCTTGTTGCCATCTTCCACGAGCCAAGTGATGCCACCTGCGCCGTCGTGGGCCTCGATGAGGACACCGCCGCCACGCTTGCCGCACGCGTGGACGAGACGGACGAGAGAGAACGGCTGGTCCAGGCGCTGTGGCAGCGATTCTATCGCGCTATGGAGCTACCGGGGAGAGGAGCCGCCGGCCGTGGGTATGACCTGCGCGCCTCTTGGATGCCCAAGCGATTCTGGCACGGACTGCCAGAGCTAGGTGGTTGATAGTGAGATCAATGCTGTCAGAGCATGGTCACGGTTGCACAGACCAATTTCGCTCTCACTGCTTGTAAAGAAAACGGATATCGAAGTCTTTCTCATGCCACCTACAGATCGAACGTCAAGAGGGGACTACTTGCGACCTTGTAGGTCGTGTGGCTGTAATCAGCAGCCAGGGCACCTGCCTAGTCTTAGCATCGGGCAACTCAATGGCGAGCGCTGCTGCCACAGCAGGTCTCCATTGACGCTAATTGCGAAGTTTCCCTGATGGCCCATTCTTAGATTCTAGGCATCTAGCTTTAGCATTTCTCTCACCTCGTCGAGACTGTAGGTCTCAAGCCTCCCGGCACGGAAGTCCTCTACCTGCTTGAGAATCCCATACTCGTACTCAAACTGGTCTATAGAGTCCGCCAGGGCAGCAGTCATGTAGTAAGACGTGGTTCTTCCCGTCTTCTTCGCTAGGCGGTCATACCTCTTCGCAAGGTCATCTGGAAGCCTTATCGTGATTGCTATTGTCATGTCTCACCTCTAGGGAAACGATGATTAATGCGGTCAGGCGGAGCCGCATCATCCGGACCGCCGGTGCTCGGCAGATGCTGCCAGAGCCTGCATATAATGCCATCTACCTGCGGTTATACTATAATCTGACTATGCATCGCGCAGCACGACCGGGAGGCAGGCATGGGCAGCCAGATGAGCTTCGGGGACCTGGAGTCGCAGGGACAGAGGCGAAAGACCAGGCGGGAGGAGGTCCTCGAGCGGATGGACGCGATCGTGCCCTGGGACAGGTGGTGCGCCCTGGTGGGGCCCAGCTACCATTCCCAGGCGCGCGGCAGGCATGTGCGCGGCGCGGAGACGATGCTCAGGATGTACCTGCTCCAGGTGATGTTCGGCCTTTCCGACGAGGGCACCGAGGATGCCGTCCTGGACTCGCGGGCGATGCAGCGCTTCATGCACCTCGACCTCATGCAGGAACAGGTGCCGGACGCGACGACCCTCGCGAAGTTCCGCCATGTCCTCGAGAGGGAGGGACTCGGCAGGGCCATACTCCGCGATCTCGATGCCCAGCTCGAGGAGGCGGGGATCATGATGCGGGGCGGCTCCATCGTGGATGCCACCTTCATCGAGGCGCCGAGCTCCACGAAGAACAGGGGCCACGCACGCGATCCCGAGGCGCACCAGTCCAAGAAGGGCAAGAACTGGCATTTCGGATACAAGGCGCATATCGGCGTCGATGCCGGCAGCGGCCTCGTGCATACCGTGGAGACGACCGCCGCAAACGTGTCCGACGTGTCCATGGCGCATGCCCTCGTGAGGGAGGACGACGCGTTCTGCTATGCGGACTCCGGCTACACGGGCGTGGCGAAGCGCCCCGAAGTCGCCTCCGATCCCCACCTCTCCTCGATGCGCTGGACCGTCGCCAGGAAGCCCTCCACCATAAAGGGCCTGGACTGCACGCTTTCGGCAGAGAAGGGCATCGAATCCAGGAAGGCATCCGTCCGCTCCAAGGTGGAGCATCCCTTCCTCATCGTGAAGCGCCGGTTCGGGCATCTGAGGACGCGCTACAGGGGGACCGGGAAGAATTCCTGCATGCTCTGCGTATCCTTCGCCCTCGCGAACCTGGCCATGTGCATCTCCGCAGGCAGGTCCCTCGCCTCCCGGCCCGAAGCTGCCTGAGAGGCTCCGCTCCGCCTGGCTGCATGCACGGCGCCGGCAGGGCGGCCGGGGAAAGGCGGCCTCTGCCCGGGCCGGACGGGGGCCCTGCCCCCATGCCCGGCAGCGTCAGCGTTGGCAGCCGGGCTGCCGCGGTGCTGGAAGGGCATTAATCATCGTTTCCCTAGGGAAGAAGTTGCATCTAAGCCATACTGGCGCATTGTATAGAACCAAGGCTGCCGCAGTCATGCTCCTGTTCTGATTACCAGTCTGATTGGCACTGCTCCAAAACTAACGTTACTGGAGTAGAATCCCGTGCGTCGTCACCCTACTTCGTCGCGCCGCAGCCGGCGCAGCGGTAGCCCGTCACCTGCTGCTCGTAGTGGCCGGTTGCGTCGTGGTGCTTGGTGCCCGTCTGGACCTTGACCTTCGTGGTGCTGTATGAGCTTTCGTAGTCGTGCTCCGAAGCATCATGATTCATGTACTCGTCAAGCGAGTCGAAGAGCTTGCCGCAGTCGACGTGGGGCTTCACGACATTGCCATGCTCGTCTTTAACACCCGCCGCCCCATTGCATCTGTACTTGACCACGGTCGAGTACACGGGCTCGTCCCATGCCGCCGAGTCCTGGACCCACACGCTCTGGTAGACGGGCTGCCAGTCGTGGGCGTGGGCGGCGCGGAACGCGACGCCCTCCTGCACCCAGCCGGCCCCCGCAAGCGACTCGTACTCCGACGCCGACGTGGTCAGCAGGTGGGTCCCCACCTGCTCGTAGGGGTTGAAGAGCCTGTAGACGGGGTCGCCGCCCGACGCCTCCGACCTGAAGGCCACCCCCTCCTGCCTCCAGCCGATGGCCGCGAGGGAGGCGTACTCCCCGGCGTCGCCCGTGTAGAGGTGCTCGCCGTTGTAGGGGTTGTAGAGCCGGTAGACCGGGTCGCCCGCGCCGGGCGACTCCCAGGCCTCGCCCTCGCCCCTCCACCCGAGCGGCTGGAGGGAGTCGTACTCGCCCCCGTCCGTCGTGAGGAGGTGCTGGCCGTCGTAGGGGTTGTAGAGCCGCCAGAGCGTCGCCCCCTCAGCGAGCGCCGCCGCCGGGGCCGCGAGCGTCGCCGCTATGGCCGCGGCCGCGGCGATGGCGGCGGCCCTGCCCCCCACCCGAACCGGGTGGACCCTGCTTGCGCCCATGCCTCATGGTGCCTGCCTCCTGTCCTGGACGCCGATGTTGCGGCCGGTAGCGCGATGGCCGGCCGTACACATGCCCATGCTATCGCTCCGGGACCCGTCCGCCTACTTCGTCGCGCCGCAGGCCGGGTTTGATTACCAGCCAAATTGGCACTGCTCCAAAACCAACTTCGTCATAGACCTCACGCAAAGCGACATTTCGAGGGACGCAGCCATGACACAGGTCGCGTGGGTGCTCGAGGACGAGAGGGTTAGCAGGGTCGCAATCATCAAAGGAGGAGCCCCATCTTAATGAGATGAGCCGAAGGTCTGCGAATGGGCGACTAACCCTCGCTTTCTCCAGCTCTCTCCAAGTATATCCAAAACTTCCCGCTCGTCCAAACTGCAAGGAGGCCGGATTCTGGTTCCGGAAATCGAGGTTCGAACCCCAGGAGGAAAGCCAGATACGGCCAGGCAGAGCTTGGTAAAGCAGGCAGAAGCGCGCTCCGGGAGCGCGTGGGCGGGAAGCCCATGTGGGTTCGAGTCCCGCGGCCGCGACCACCATCTAAGCAGTTTGATTACCGGTCAGATTAGTACTGCTCCAAAACGGGCCTGGTCTTCGTCTCATCGCACGTCGGGGCGCGCCCAGGCGAGCCAGCGCAGGCTGTTGCAGGACAACAGCTGGCTCAAGCGCAGGCCGGAGCGCGAGACGGCCTACGGAAAGGACAGCAATGCCGTGAGCGTGCGCCCGCGTCTATCAACACAAGGACGGGGGTGTCACGGTCAAGGAGATCTGCACTAGCCCAGACGGCGGTATGATAGGCACGTGCGTAAACGGGTTCGATGGCATGGCAACGAAGACGGACTCGTTCACGATCCACTACTCCAAGCGCGGGGCGCACGTAGTCTCGGCTACCCCGTCGTGGGAGGCCAAGAGAGATGCACGTAGAGACTGAATTCAAAGAGGCGTGCAGGTACTTCCTGCGGCACGGTCGCGGGGCGTTCTACACGGATGACGGGGCTATGGTGTCGGGCGACTTCGCAAACTACGAGAGCGAGACAGACTCCCCGAACGGCATAGCGAACGTTTCGATACTGACGGCGCCAGGAACAGTCCAGGACGTCTACGAGGACGACTTCGTGCGTGCGACGTTCCCCGACACAGGCGGTGCCGACGACGCCGGGAAATGACCCGCACCCACTGGCATAGCGTCGGGCGTAGCGCAACGCAGAAAGTAAGAAGAACGACACGTACGGGCCGCCCCTCGGGGGCGACCCTTCTTGCGCCCGTTACCCATGCCAGACCATCCACGGTGACGCCCGGCCAGCGCAAAAGGGCCGCCACAGCCGCGCAGGGAAGCGCGCAAACAAACCGTGGATTGGAGCAGGCATGGCCGACGAGCAGGAACCCAAGACCGAGCCCGAGGCGGAGCCCGAGCCCAGGAAGCCGGAGGCGGAGACAGGCGGCGACGGCATCAGGGATAGCCACGGCCAGGAGGGCACCTCCAAGGCCAAGTACGAGCGCGAGCGCCGGGAGTGGGGAGGCCAAGGTGGCCGACCTCCAGGCGAGGCTCGAGGACAGGGCGGGCGACGATGACCGCGTGTCCAAACTCGAGGCCGACCCCAGGGCGATGCGGGAGCGCCTGGAGGACAAGCGCGTAACCACTAGGCTCACGGCGGCCGGGTGCGTCAACGCGAAGGCCGCCAAGGCGGTGCTCGTTTAATTGCCAGCCAGATTGGCACTGCTCCAAAACCGTGGCCATGCGGCCGCTTGATATGACGAGGGGCGCCGTGCGGCGCCCCAGGTTGTCGATGGCTTCCCGCCGAGGGCTCGAACCCCGATCGCACGGACCAGAGCCGTGAGTTCTCACCGTTTTGAACTAGCGGGAAGTGTGGTGTAGGTGCATGAAAATGGCCGCCTCCGATGGAAGCGGCCAGGCGCGTGCGTCTGTGTCCGATGCGTCTAGGGGACGCCCGGCATGAAGCTCGAGACGTGCCCCTTCACGGTCTCCTCAATCACCCAATCACTGTGCCGTATGGAATGGTGTCGCTCACGAACCTGGCGTCACCGAACTCCTTCCTTGAGGGCGTTCTCGTCTATTGAGCGAATCTCGGAGTCCTCCGGTGTGCGCCCAAGTCTCACGTAGGCGCTCTCGACCGCCGAGATTGCGCGGTTCACGACGGCGCGTGGAACACCTGACCCGTCGTACATTGCGGGGTCACCGCACTGCGAGTCGATGAGGTAGTGATTCCCTTCGTAAGGCACCTCGAACACGATCGTTCCGCTGTAGAGCCTGCGCATCCTTATGGTCTCGCCCCCTCCAGGGGCAGCCTTACCGCGAGCGCGAACAGCTCAGGGTCGCGCTCCCTTAGTCCGACTGGGTCGCCGTATAGGCATTGCAGCTTGGATGCCAGGCAGATTTGTACTGTTCAATTCCTGAGCCTCAGTTCAATCGTTGCTTACTGGGCTCTCCTTTCGAGAGCGAGCCGAATCACAACATCGCGCCACACATTCGTCGCCCGAATGTGTGGCGAACTGCACGGGATACAGATTCGGATGCGAATGTGTAGCGCCATGCCATCGAATGTGTAGCGGCGACCCTTAAGCTTGTTGCGAGCCGCTGCCGGCGCAGGCGAGAAGAACGCGCGCCAGGAACGCCGCCGCGCCCCCACAAAAAGGGAGGCCCCAACTTGGGGCCTCCCTGTCACATCAACGATGAGTTCGCGAAACCGTTCTCGCTGTTTCTCGCGCAGTTAGTCCAGGTCGCCGAAGTCCGTCTGGAACGAGGCGTTGCCCGTAGCGGTAGAGCCAGCGGAAGCACCGGGCACGGCAGGCGCGCTCACGGCAGGACGGGCGGCAGGGGTCGCCGCAGGCGCCGCACCAGAGCCGTTGGGAGCCGTGGAGAGCGGCTGCTGCGGGAACACGGAGTCCGCGTCGTCCATGAAGTGCTGCAGGAGCTTCTTGTACTCGCTACGGAAGTCCTCACGGGACTGCTTGAGACGGTCAATCTCGTCCAGCTCGTTCTGCTTCTCGGCGAGCGCCTGGCGAATGACCTCGCGAGCCTTCTGGTCGGCCTCGTTGCGAATGCGCTCCGCGTTGTCGCGCGCGTCGGCAACAAGCTTGTCGGCGCTCTGCTGAGCAACGATAAGCACGCGAGAGATCTGGCTCTCGGACGCGGCAAGGTCATCCTGCACCGCGGGGGTGGGGGCGACCGTCGTGACCTCCATGCGCTCGGGGGCGGCGTTGAGCTGCTCCTCGAGGCTGGCAACCTGCGCCTGGGAGGCAGAGAGCTGCTGCTCGGCGGTGTTCAGGCGACCCTTGAGGTCCGCGATCTTCTGCAGCATCGCGTCAACCTCGCTGGAAATCTGCTCGAGGAAGGCGTCGACCTCCTCGGGGTCATAGCCGTGCTTCGAGGGAGAGAAGGTCTGCTGCTCGATATCTGCTGGTGTGATTGCCATCTTTGTCCCTTTCACTTCGACTCGTCGCCCCGGGCAGCGCCCGCCAAGCGGCAATGACGTTACAAAAGTATAGCCAGAAGCAGGCGCTCTATAGCCTCAAGAGCGAATATCGCCACAATGGGCGAAAAGTCTATACCGCCGAGCGGCGGGATGAAGCGCCTGAAGATGTTCAGCCACGGCTCCACCAGCATTCCAATAGCGCCACGAAAGTCATCGAGCGCACCGGAGCCCCGCGGAATCCACGAGAGGACGCACCAGATGATGATCAGGATGTTGTAGATGCGGAAGAGCTGGGCAATTACGTTGGCTATCGTGTAGTTCAAGTGGTCCTCGCTGTCAGTCGTCGGTAGTCTTGCCGCCTGCCGCCTCCGAGAGCTCGCGGGTACGACGCAATGCCGCGTCGACCCCCGCACAGGCAACCTCAAACATACCCGACTCCATCGCCCGCAAACCCGCGGCCGTCGTGCCGCCGGGAGACGTCACTTTCTCCATATACGCACGAGGATGCTCGCCCGACGCCAGGAGCTGCTCGGCCACGCCACGCATGGTTGAGAGCACGAGCTCGCGGCAGGCCACAGCGGGAAGGCCGCGTTCCACGCCGGCACGGGTGAGGTCGTCAACGAGCAGAGCCACGTACGCGGGCCCACAGCCAACCACGGCGCCTTCGGCGTCAAGCTGGTCCTCTCGCAGCACCACGGCGCTTCCCAGGGCCGAGAAGATCGCCAGTGAGAGGTCCAGGTCCTCCTTGGTGGCACGGGAGCCCGGGCAGACGGCAGTCGCGCCAGAGAGTACCTGCACGGGCAGGTTGGGCATGGCGCGCACCACGCGAGATGCCGCAAGCGCAGACTCGAGAGAAGCCACCGAGATGCCAGCCGCAATGGAAATCACCAGGCGGCCGGCAAGTCCCTCCGTGTGCTCCGCGAGGACCCCAGGCAGCACCTGCGGCTTCACCGCCAGCACAACCGCATCAGGGTCCTGGGCGAGAAGCTCGTCGTTGCTGGTGAAGGTCTTGATGCCAATCTCTGCCAGCGGCGCAAGTTTGCCCGCAGAGGGATTGGCGACAAGAACGTGCTCCGGTGCCGCGGCGCCAGAGGCCACAAGCCCGCACGCGATGGCAGCGCCCATGGAGCCCGCGCCAATGACGCCTATGACCTGCTCGATCTTCTCGGCCATGGCGCTTACGCCTCGAGGTCGCCGTCGGCGACGAGCTTGTCGATGTCGCCCTGGGTAAGCTCGATGCCCGCCGGCAGCACCGCAAAGACGCGGTCGCCCAGCGCCTCGACCGAGCCGGCAACGCCGTAGCTCAGGCCGTAGCAGAAGTCGAGGATGCGCTTGGCGGTCTCGATATTGGTGCCCTTGAAGATGAGAATGACGGGCTGGTTGGTGCGCACGCGCCTCACCACGGACTGGACGTCGTCGTACGAGACGGGACGCAGCACGTAGGGAGGAAGCTGGCCAGAGGTCACGCGCGTGGAGGAGCCGCCGCGGTTTATCTCCGTGGTAGCAGCAGGACTGCTCGGCGCGGGAGGCTCATAGGAGGGCCTATAGGTGGGCTCGGGCGGCTCGACGTAGCTGGGGCGCGGGCGCGTGTCGCGCTGGTCGGCGTAGCCGGCGGCAGGGTTCTGCGTCACCGGGCGGCCAGAGCGCGTGTAGACCGAGACGCTCTCTGCCTCGGGACGCGAGGTGTTGCCCAGAAGCTTGGTCGCGCTGCCCGTGGGGCGGCGGTCGCCGTAGCCTCGCTCGCGGTCGCGCTCGCGCTGCTCGTCGTCGCCGTCGTAGTAGTCGTCCTCGTAGTCGTCGTAGTCGTCGTCCCTACGGAAACGATCCCTGATGTTGTCGAGGAAGCCCATGATTCCCCCATCCATTTTGCGGGGTCCAACACCCCGCACCATTGCCAGATTAACCCAGAACGTAGCTGGGGTCGAACACTGTTCTGCCAAGTCGTACGATCGTGGAGCCCTCCTCGACCGCAATCGGGAAGTCGTCGCTCATGCCGCAGGAAAGCACCGGCAGCTCGAGGCCGCTGCGGCTGGCCAGCTCGTCGCGAAGCTCGCGCAGGCCGGAGAAGGTCCTTCTCGCCGCGTCCATGTCGTGCGCCGGCGCCATGGTCATGAGGCCGTGCACGCGCAGGGCGGGAAGCGCCAGGATGTCGTCGAGCGCCGCGCGGACCTCGTCGGGCGAGAAGCCTGACTTGGACTCCTCCCCCGAGACGTTCACCTCGAGAAGCACGTCGCTCGTCACGTCGTGGCTAACGCCACGCTTGGAGATGGCCTCGGCCAGGTGGAGCGAGGACACCGAGTGGATGAGCGTCACATTGCCCACGACCTCGCGCACCTTGTTGGTTTGCAGGTGGCCGATCATGTCAAAGCGGGCGCCATCCATCTGGGGGTATGCAGCAAGCCCCTTGAGCTTGCGAACGAGCTCTTGGGGACGGTTCTCTCCAAAGGCCAGGTACCCCGCCTTCCAGGCAAGGTTGACCTGTGGCACATCGACGGTCTTCGAGACGGCGAGAAGCTCCACCTCCGACGGGTCGCGCCCAGCGCGAGCGGCAGCCTCCGCGATGCGCTGGAGGATCTCCTCCCTGCGCTCTGCGAGAAACGCCGCGTAGCTCTCGTCCTCTGTCTCGTCCATCTAGACCAGCTCCAATTACCTTGATGAAACCCCACGCCCCACGCAGGCGCTTACGCGCTACTCCCCCGGCATCACTGCCAGCGCGCCATGCCGTCCGCACGACCCGTGCTCGGCCCGGTACGAGAAGAACCTCTCGGTTGCCGAGGCGGTCGAGGCGCCGCAGCAGGCGATGGAGCCACTTGGCACCCCTGCGCCCACCAGCGCCGCCTTGACTGCGGCTCCCAGGTCGAGGTTGCGCTCTCCCCAGATGACCTCAGGTCCAAACTCCGCCGAGAAGCGCGCGGCGAGCTCGGGAGAGACCTCGTAGTCCTCGCGCCCGATGTGCGGGCCCACGTAAGCACGAACTTGCGAGACAGGCGAGCCAGTCTCCTCCGCAAGGGCATGTGCCGCCTTGGCGCTTATCCGCGCGATGGTTCCCCGCCAGCCGGAGTGCGCCACGGCAAAGCCGCCAGGTGCCACGAGAATCACGGGCACGCAGTCCGCAAAGCAGAGCAGCACGGGCACGTTGGTGGCGGTGCAGACAATCGCATCCGCGCCGGATGCGGCGTCAGCCTGCGCAGCATGGACAGCATCCGCGTCCGAGGAGCGCACGGTGACGATCCTGTCGCCGTGCGCTTGGTGCGGGTTCACGAGCGCATCCATACAGCGTTCCGCCCCCAGGGCGCAAAGCGCGCGACGGCGGTTCTCGGCCACGCAGGACGGGTCGTCTCCGCAGGCGCTCCCCAGGTTGAGGGAGGCATAGTTGCCCGTGGAGACACCGCCCGTACGCTCCGTGAACGCTAACGCGACCCCCTGGGGGACAGTAATGTCCCCCAGAAGGGTCACGCCGTGCGACTGGTACCTTGTGAGCGTGGGCTCGGACATGGCGCTAGATGCGGCTACGCTTCAGGAAGTCGGGGATGTCGAACTCCTTGTTGTCACCGCTCGCAGCGGGGGCCGCAGGACGGCTCGCGGGAGCCGGCGCCGCAGTGTAGGGGCGCTGCTTGGACTTTGACGCCTGGGACTGCGGACGCGCCACCGGCATGGTGGGCAGCGTGGGCTGGATGTTGGCGTCATTGAAACCGGTGGCAATGACGGTGACGCGCACCTGGTCGCCCAGGGACTCGTCGACGACGGTACCAAAGATGATGTTGGCCTCGGGGTCGACATTCTTGGCAACGAGGTCGGCGGCGTCGTTGATCTCCTGGATGCCAAGGTCCTTGTTGCCGGCAATGGAGAGCAGCACGCGCGTGGCGCCATCGGTGGACGTCTCAAGCAGCGGGCTGGAGATGGCCTCGGCAGCGGCGTCGGTTGCGCGGGAGTCACCAGAAGCGGTGCCAATGCCCATCATGGCCGTGCCTGCGCCCTTCATGATGGTGCAGACGTCTGCGAAGTCGAGGTTGATGAGGCCAGGGACGGTGATGAGGTCCGTGATGCCCTGGGTGCCCTGGCACAGCACGTCATCGGCCATGCGGAAGGCCTCGAGCATGGTGGTCTTCTTCTCGGAGAGGTCGAGCAGACGGTCGTTGGGAATCACGATGAGCGTGTCAACGTTCTCGGAGAGGTTCTTGATGCCCTCGGCGGCGGAGTTGTAGCGCTTGCGGCCCTCGAACGAGAAGGGCTTGGTTACGACGCCCACGGTAAGGGCGCCAACGTCGTTCTTGGCGATGTCGGCAACGATAGGTGCCGCACCGGTACCGGTGCCACCACCCTCGCCTGCGGTGATGAAGACCATGTCGGAGCCGGCGAGCGCCTGCTTGATCTCGTCCCTGCTCTCCTCGGCAGCCTCCTGGCCAACCTCGGGGTTGGCGCCAGCGCCCAGGCCCTTGGTGATGTCGGTGCCAATGTGGACCTTGATGTCCGCGTCAGAGATGGCGAGCGCCTGCGCGTCGGTGTTGATGGCGACAAACTCGACGCCGCGGATGCCCTCCTCGATCATGCGGTTCACGGCGTTGGTGCCGCCGCCGCCCACGCCAACAACCTTAATCACGGCGAGATAGTTGCTGGGGACCTCGGTGTCCTTCATCGTTTCCTCCTCGTTGGCGGCGGCCCTGTGCCAGCGCCCTTGCTGGTGCGTTCGTGCTTCGCTCATGTGACGTTTTTCGTCCAGCCCCTGAAAAGCGCTGGTAGAAACCCTAAACCTCAGGTTAAGCCAGATGCTCCCCACGAAGCGACGTATATTTGCACATTGGGTGTGCCCTCGTCAAACACTTTGTGCAAACGGTGAAAACCGCAGGTAAACGGTACCACTTTGTGGGCCAGAAACCCTCCAGTAAAGCTTGAGACTAAGGCTATTTGCCTAGTTCGAGCTCTTTGTCGACGTTCCGGTAGAGGTTGTGGTACCGGTGGTGGAGGTGCCGCTTGAAGACGTTGAGCCAGTGGTCGACGTACCCGAGGGCGACGTGGTGCCACTCGTCGAAGAGCCCGTCGACGCCGTAGTGTCACTCGTCGTGGTGCTCGTGGTCGTCGAGTCCGTCGTCGTGGAGCCACCGGTGGCGCCCGTTCCCGCTGTCACGTTGGTTGAGTCAATCCTTCTGTATGAGGGGCTCGAGGGTACGCGCACGTTGATGTAGGTGAGCTCGTCTGGGTACTCGGCAAGCAGGCTCTTCACGACCTCCTCCTTGGACGAGATGTCCGTAGGCGAACCCAGGGAGACCTCGACCCCGCTCGAAAGGACACACGAGATGCTTGCCTCGCTCGGCGCCGTGAAACTCACGATCTGGGATGCAAAGTCGGACGAGAAGCCGTCCAGATAGCTACGAACCGCGGCAATCACTTCATCGGTGGCCTTGGAGCCTGCCACCGGATCGACGGTCGCGGGGACCCCTGTGATGAGGATGGCGCCCACGGACGTGGCCTTCTCAAGGGCTACATCATCTGCGGACTGCTCGTCTGAGACATCCAGGTTCACAGGCTCGAGCCAGACCTCCCCCTCGCCCAGGTACCACGCGACGCTTCTCGAGCTCATCACCACGACGGCCTCGACCGTGCGCTCGGTAACAGAGATCTTGAGCTTATCGGGAAACTCGCGCTCCACGCTCACCGACTCCACCCAGGGGTTCTTCATGAGGTTTTGGGTGATGGCGTTGGTATCAACGTTGAGAAGAGTCGTGCCCTCCTCGACCTTGGCGAGCTTCTGGATGTCATCGGCACTCACATGGTCGCTAGCCACGGCGTCGATGGAGGTGATCTGGAAGGTCGAGGTATTGCTCAGCACGAGAAACGCCACGCCGAGAACCGCAGCGACGATGGCCACAGCCACCACGACGCGCATCACGATGCCCATGGCGTCTGCGGTGCGTACCTGCCGGGCACGCGACTCTCTGGCCTCCCTGCCGCTCTGGGGACGGGATGCTCGCTGTGGGTGCAGCACCGACGGGCGTGCCTGCGCTGTCCTTGGGGCCGCTGCGGGCCTGGGCGTGCGAGACGCGCGCGGCATCCTCGGCGCGGAAGGCTGCCGGGAGGAGCGGGACGCACGGGTACGCGGTGCGGAGGTAGGGCGAGAAGGCCGCGTGGAGCGCGATGAGCGCCCCTGCGTCGACCTCTGCGTCGCCTTGCGCGAGGTTGGCCTTCTTCTGTCGTTTGACGCCATGCCGTGCTCTCCCTATGCCCCAAACCCGAGCAGCTTGACCTCGGGCTGGAGGTCGATCTCATACTTGTCGCGAACGGCGTCGTGGACATGGCGCATGACCTCGACCACGTCGTGGGCGTGCGCGCCACCGTCGTTAACGATGAAGTTGGCGTGGACGTCAGAGACCACGGCCCCACCCACGCGGTAGCCCTTGAGGCCGCAGGCCTCGATCATGACAGCCGCAGAGCGCGAGCCGGGATTCCTGAAGACCGAGCCGCAGCAGGGCCTTCCCATGGGCTGGGACTGGCTGCGACGGCGCAGCCGCTCCTCCACATCGCGCGCGATGGCGTCGTGGTCTCCCGGCTGGAGGCAGAAGGTTGCCTCAAGGACGATCTCGGTGGTGGGCAGCGAGGTCACGCGGTAGCCCCACTCGACCTCGGAGGCCGCATGGCGCACCAGCCCCTTGCCCGGCCGCAGGCTCACCACGTCCTCGATGACGGCGCCAACCCACTCATGCCGGGTCCCCGCATCCATGGAGACGGCACCGCCAACGGTGCCGGGGATGCCCGCGCAGAACTCGAGGCCGGTGAGCGAACGCTTCATGGACTCGGAGACGAGCTTGGAGAGCTGTAGCGCGGCGCCAGCCGTCACGCGCCCGTCATCGGCAAAGCTCATGCGCGAGAACTCGCGGCCGAGCGTGATGACGCAGCCGTCGTAGCCGGTGTCAGCGGCGAGGATGTTGGAGCCCTTGCCCATGACCACCCAGGGCACGCGCTCCTCGCGCAGGACCTCGACGGTCTTGAGCAGGGCCTCGTAGGTGTTCGCGCACACGAAGAGCGCGGCTGGGCCGCCAATGCGGTACGTCGTGCGGTGCGAGAGCCGCTCGCCGCGGATTACGTCCGCGTCGATGGCTCCCGACAGGCTCATGTATGCGTTGAAGACGCTCACGCCTACCGCTCGTCTCTCTTCTCGTCACGCTCGTGCATGGCGGCGATGAACGCGGGGCCAATCTGGGTGACGTCGCCCGCGCCCTGCGTGATGAGCAGGTCGCCCGGGCGGCAGGTGTCGCAGAGGTTCTGGATGAGCTCGTGGCGGTTGGGGATGTAGGCCACGTCGGCCACCGTGCCCGCGGCTTCGACCTGGGACGAGACGGTCTTGCCGGAGATGCCAGGGATGGGCATCTCGCCCGCTGAAAAGACGTCCATCACGCGCAGGACGTCCACCTTGTCGAAGGCGTGCGCAAAGAGCGGTTCAAGAGCCTTGGTGCGGCTGTAGCGGTGCGGCTGGAACACACAGACAATGCGGTCAAAGCCAAGCTGCGAGGCAGCGTCCAGCGTGGCGGCAATCTCGGTGGGATGGTGGCCGTAGTCGTCCACCACGGTGACGCCGTCAATGTCGCCAACGTGGGTAAAGCGCCTGCGCGCTCCCTTGAACTCCGAGAGCTTCTCGGCGGCCTGGGAGACGTCTGCCCCCAGAACGTCTGCCACGGCGATAGCGGCCGTCGCGTTCGCCATGTTGTGGCGGCCGGGGTTCGACTTGATGGTCACGTCGACAGAGGCGCCGGAGGGAGTCTTCACCGAGAAGCGCATGGCCAGGCGGTGCGGTGCCAGGCCCTCCTCGGGCGTGCAGACGTAGTCGTTGCCCTTATCAAAGCCATAAGTCACCACATGACGACCGGTCGAGCGGGCAAGCTCCACGTAGTGGGGGTTGTCACCGTTAACCACAACGGTACCCTTCTCACCCACCAGGCCCATGAAGGTGCAGAAGGTCTTCTCGATGTTCTCGAGCGTGCCGTAGTGGTCGAGGTGGTCGGCCTCGATGTTGGTGACCACCACCACGTCGGGGTTGAGGTAGAGGAAGGAGCCGTCGGACTCGTCCGCCTCGCACACAAAGTAGCCGCCCTCGCCGTTCCTGCCGTTGGTGTCGTAGCCCTCGACCACGCCGCCAATGAGGAACGAGGGGTCCCAGCCCAGGCGGTCGAGCATCGTCGCGATCATGGACGACGTGGTGGTCTTGCCGTGCGTACCGGCAACGGCCACGGTAATGGCGTTGTTGGAGAGGTACGACAGCATCTTGGCACGGGGCCAGATGGGAATGCCCAGCTCGCGGGCATGAACGACCTCGGGGTTGGTCTCGGGGATGGCGCTCGAGGTGACAACGACCTCGGGCGAGACGCGGTCGATGGTCGCAGCGTCGTGGCCAATGGTCACGTCGATGCCCGCATCCTCGAGCTCGCGCACGTAGTGGGAGCTCTTGAGGTCAGAACCGGTGACCTTGCAGCCGCGCTTGTTGAGCACGAGGGCGATGCCGCTCATGCCCGCACCGCCAATACCCACAAAGTGCGCGCTCGCGATGCTCTTGCCCTTCTCGGCGGCATCTGCGCCGGGCTTCTCCACGATGTCTGCCATGGCTACCCCTTCCAAAGGTGCGCGGCGAGAAGACCCGCCGCGGAAACTGGTTCGCCTAACCCATTTACTCTAGCCGATGGACGACCCGTCGCGGCCCACGACGGCAAGCCACCACGGACTCCGCAGGCGCGTCTATCGCCCTGCGGCGCGCTCCACGACGTCTGCCAACTTGGCTGCCGCCTGGTCCTGGCCCAGGCCGCGCGCGCTCGCGCGCATGCGCTCGCGCCTCTCGCCATTGTTCACCAGGTCGAGAAGATCGCGGGCAAACTCGTCACCATCGATGGTGTCATCGGCAAAGAGATCCGCTGCGCCAGCGTCCACCAGGTAGTGCGCGTTGGTGGTCTGGTGGTCGCCCGTTGCAAGCGGGTAGGGCACGAGCACGCTCGGCACGGCAAGCGCGGCGATCTCGGCGATGGAGGAGGCACCGGCGCGCGAGACCACGAGGTCTGCCGCCGCGAGAGCCTCTCCCATGTTGGAGATGTAGGGTACGACCTGCCAGCGCTCGCGCTCGCCATCCGCAAGGTGGAGCGAGGACACAACGTCGTCGTAGAGCTCCTTGCCCGTGGAGTGCACCACGTAGAGCCCGGGATTGGCAAGCAGGCGCTCCTTGAGGCGCACGATTGCCTCGTTCACGTGGCTCGCGCCAAGGCTGCCGCCAAAGACCAGAAGCATCGTGGCGTCCTCGGGGATGGAGAACGCCGCGCGGCCGGCCTCGCGAGAGGCACCAAGGACGCTCCGGCGCACGGGGTTGCCCGTGAGCACAATGGCGTCATCGCCGTGGACGTGACTCTCGAAGGCGGCACGCGCCTGGGGCAGCGACACGCACACGTAGCGCGCGTGGGGCGCAAGCGTCTTGTTGGCAAGGCCGGGCACCGAGTTCTGCTCGTGGAGCACGTAGGGGATGTGCTGCTTGCGGCAGCGATCCATGAGGGCAAGCTCGACGTAGGCACCAAACCCCACGGCGACGTCCGGCGCGCCCTTCTCGGCAAAGACCTCGCCCACGCGCGAGGAGGCCTTGCCCTCGCGCACAAGGGCCGAGACGAGCGTCCAAGGGCGAGAGCGGTCGAAGCCGGTCACGTGGATGGGCTCCAGCTCGAAGCCCGCCTGCGGGACGAGCGTGCCCTCGAGCTTGGCGCTCTGGCCAAAGAAGCGCACGTGATGGCCGTGGGACGAGAGCTCCTCGGCCAGCGCGAGCGCCGGGTTGATGTGACCCGCAGTACCTCCGGCGGCGATTGCCACCTCAAGACTAGTTCCTGCCACGCCTGCCATCCCCTCTTCCGGACCCACGCCCGCGGAGCCTCTCCGCGGCGCTGGGGCCAAGGTCTATCCGTCCGCCTTCGTACCTGCCCTGCCTGGCGCTCCGGCCGTTTGAGCCGCCCCGTTGCCGTTGCTGCGGCCGTCCCTGCCCGCCGCCGTCGACCATGCGCAGGCCAGAGCCGGAGCCCCCACGTTCGCCACGCTGCTGCGAGGAGCGCGGCGTGGGACTGCCCACAAGCGAGATGCCCGGGCCGGCTGCGGGCGCGGCGCCCCGTGTCCCATCGTCGCCATCCGCAAACTGCCAGGACTGGCGGCTGCGGTCGTGGACGGTCTCGGGCAGCGTCGAGCGCTTGGACACCGAGACGATCATGCCCACGAGCATGAGGCAGCTCATGATCGTGGAGCCGCCATACGACACAAACGGGACGGGCTTTCCCGAGAGCGGGATGAGTCCCAGCACGCCGCAGACGTTCACGAGCAGCTGGATGATGATGAGCGAGGTGCAGCCGGCGGCGATGAGCCTGCCGCACATGTCCGGCGCATAGCGCGCGATGCGGAAGCCCGCCCAGGCAAGGACGCCAAAGGCGGCGAGAAGGCCGAGCGTACCCACAAGGCCAAGCTCCTCGCCCACCACGGCAAAGATGAAGTCGTTGTAGGCCATGGGCAGGTAGGAGTACTTCTGCTTGCTCATGCCAATGCCCACGCCAAAGAGCCCGCCCGATCCAAAGGCATAGAAGCCCTGGATGAGCTGGTAGCCGGAACCCGTTGGGTCACTCCAGGGGTTGAGGACGGCAACAATGCGGGCACGCGAGTAGTCATCCTTGAGCGAGATCGCGAGCACCCCCACGATGCCGACTCCAAGCACAAGCAGAATCCAGCGACGATCCATGCCGGCGAGGTAGCCCATCACGATGAGCGTGGCGCCAATGATGAGCGTGGAGCCCTTGTCGGGCTGCAGCAGGATGAGCGCGAGCGGCACGCCCACAAACACCGCAAGGTTCTTCACGAACTCCGTGAAGCCCATGACCTGCTCGTCGTAGTAGCGCTCGGCGAGGTCGGCCGCCACGAGGATGATCGTGATCTTGGCGAACTCGGACGGCTGGAGCGTGAAGGGCCCAATGGCGATCCAGCGCGTGGCGCCATAGGCGTCCGCGCCCGCTATGGGCAGAAAGATGGCCAGCAGCAGGAGGATGGTCAAGATCCAGATGATCCTGACCAGCGTCTTTCCCCAGAGGTGATAGTCGCTCTTGGCAATGAACACGGCAAGGCCCGTGCCAAGCGCAGCAAAGATGAGCTGGCGCTTGAGGTAGTAGGCGGGGTCGTTGCCCAGAGCCTCGGACGCGAGCGACGTGATGGACGAGGCCGAGTAGACCATGAGGAAGCCAAAGCAGGTGAGGATTACCACCGCAGCAATGAGGATGAGCCGCGGCTTCATGAACCTCTCGGGCACGCCAAGGATGGTCTTCTCGACCGAGGAGCGCCCGGCACCCCTCCCCTGGCCGCCACGCCTGGTGGAGGTGCGAGACCGTCCTGCGGCAGAGCTTCGGTATGTGGACGCCTGGGCCACTAGCACAGCCTCCCCGCGGCCACGCGCTCGGCAGCAAGGTGCTTGAAGAGCTCGCCGCGCTCCTCCATGTTGTGGAACTCGTCGAAGGACGAGCACGCGGGCGAGAGAAGCACCACATCGCCGGCCTGGGCGCGCCCGCAGGCGGCCGAGAAGGCCTCGCGCAAGTGCGGCTCTCGCACGACCTCAAGCCCAGAGCCCGAGGCGGCGACCTCGTCCTCCAGCGCGCGGGCAATTCTCTCTCCGGCGGCGCCGTAGCACACGGCAACGCGGCAGCGAGCGGCAACCGCGTGCGCCAGTGAGGTAAGGTCGGTGCCCTTGTCGTGGCCGCCCAGAAGCACCACGATGTTCCCCGGCCTGAAGGCCGTGAGGGCCTTCTCGACCGAGTCCGTGTTGGTAGCCTTGGAGTCGTTCACAAAGCGCACGCCGGAAACCTCGCCGCAGGGCTCGATGCGGTGCTCGAGCGGCGAGAAGGCGAGAAGCCCGCGGCACACGTCCTTATCGGCAACACCCAGCTCGAGCGCCACGGCCGAGGCCACGAGGGCGTTCTCCTCGTTGTGCTCGCCCTTGATGAGAAGGTCGTCGGTGGGGACAAGGACGTGCTCGGCGCCGTCGAGGCGCACCACGAGGCGGCCGTCGCGCACGAAGGCGGCGCACGGCGTACCGGGGTCCTGGCGCACGTCCACGCGGCACACGCGCNGGGCACGCGCACGCCGCCGATGGTGGTGGAGAGCACGCCCAGGTCAAGCGTTGCGCCACCGGGGAACTCGATGGTGGGAGCGATTCCGCAGTAGTTCACCGCAACCAGGCAGAAGATCACGCAGACTATGGTGAGCCCCACCATCTTCTGCGAGGGTNAGGTTGGCAAAGATCTTCTCCTTTGCCTGGGCATACGCCTCCATGCTGCCGTGCCACTCCACGTGGTCCGGCGTGACGTTCATGAGGCAGGCGACGTGCGGGTGCAGAAGGCGCGTGGTTGCCAGCTGGAAGCTCGAGAGCTCGGCTACGAACCACGATCCGGGCTGGCGCTCAGCAAGGCGGCTCGTGATGATGGTGCCGATGTTGCCCACGGCCTCGGCGACGCGTCCGCCCTCGCGCAGGAGCGCCGTGGTGAGCGTGGTCGTGGTGGTCTTCCCGTTGGTGCCGGTGATGCCCACCCAGTTGGCGGGGCTCTCGCGCCAGGCAAACTCCGGCTCGCCAATGATCTCCGCCGAATGCGCGGCCGCCGCCTGGAAGAAGACGGACCCCACGGGGATGCCCGGTGAGGCTATGGTCAGGTCATAGGTGCCCTCGACCTCCTCGGTGCCCAGGACACAGCGAACGCCCAGGCCCTCAAGCTCATGCGTAACCTCGCCCTCGTGCGAGGAGGCGCCACCAAAGAGCGTGATGGAGGAGACCCTCTCGCCAAGCCCCACCAGGTAGCGGCAGACGGCCTCGCCCGTGTGCCCTATGCCAAGAACGGCGACGTTGCCAAGACGCGCCGAGGAGTTGCTGTCCTGCATGAGATGCCCCCTAGCCAAGCTGGAAGTACAGCGCAAAACCAAGGACCGCGAAGGCGGCCGAGACAATCCAGAAGCGGATGACGACCTTCGTCTCACTCCAGCCCTTCTTCTCGAAGTGGTGGTGGAGAGGAGCCATGAGGAAGACGCGCTTGCCCGTGGTCTTGAAGCTCACAACCTGGATGATCACCGAGAGCGCCTCGACGATGAAGAGCCCGCCCATGACAAGCGAGCAGATCTCGGTCTTGGTGAGCACGGCAAGCGCGGCGAAGGCGCCACCCAGGGCCAGTGAGCCCGTGTCGCCCATGAAAATCGAGGCGGGGTAGCAGTTGTACCAGAGGAAGCCCACGCAGGCACCCACGATGGTGGCAGCAAACACCGAGAGGCCAAGCTGATCCTCGTTGTAGGCGACCATGGCCATCACGACCATGACCACCAGCACCGTGCCTCCGGCGAGGCCGTCCAGGCCGTCGGTGAGGTTGACGGCGTTAGAGAGGCCGGCCAAAAGCAGGAAGACGAAGATCATGTAGAGCCAAGGCACGCGCACGCCGCCGATGGTGGTGGAGAGCACGCCCAGGTCAAGCGTTGCGCCACCGGGGAACTCGATGGTGGGAGCGATTCCGCAGTAGTTCACCGCAACCAGGCAGAAGATCACGCAGACTATGGTGAGCCCCACCATCTTCTGCGAGGGTGTGAGGCCCAGTGAGCGCTTGTGCGCCACGGACTCGATGTCGTCGAGAAGGCCCAGCGCACCCGTCGCGAGCATGGCGAAGAGCGCAAGGAAGAGCATGGGCGACCAAGGCGCCATGAGGAGCGTGGTCACCACCACGCCGAGAAGGATCACGATGCCGCCCATGGTGGGCGTACCCTGCTTCACGAGGTGTCGCTTGGGACCGTCGGCCCTCACCTGCTGGCCAAGCCCCTCGTGGCGCATGAGCTTGATGAAGAAGGGCATCACCACAGCGGTGATGACGGCGGCAACGCCTGCCGCAAGAAGCACCTGATAGCTAGGGTATGCGGGATTTCCCACAATGAACATCAGCGAAGCACTCCCCTCGCGAACGCATCCAGACCGCAGGAACGAGACGCCTTGACCAGCACGAGGTCGCCCCGCGAGAAGACGGGGGCGAGCGTCTCCACGGCGGCGTCAACCGTGGGGAAGAGCTGCAGGCGGTCCTCGGAGGCGCCCATAGTGCGCGCCGCCTCGGCCATCTCGCCAGCAAGGTCCCCGCCAACGAACACAAGCATATCAAGACCCTTGGCCGCGGCATAGGCGCCCACGTAGCCATGGAGACGGCGCTCCTCGCTGCCAAGCTCGCCCATCTCGCCCAGCACTGCCACGCGCATGCCTGTGGCATCCATCTCGGAGAGGACGTCGAGGGCGGCAGCCATGGAGGCGGGGCTCGCGTTGTAGGAGTCATCGATCACGCGCACGCCGCGCGGGGACTCCGAGACTGCAAGGCGCATGCTCGCGGCAGGCATCGCGGCCATGGCGTCTGCGGCAGCGTCGCGGTCAAGGCCCAAGGCCTCAACCACGGCCATGGCGAGAAGGAAGTCGGGCACCACCTGGCGGCCGGGAACCGAGGGCGTGACCCGCCTGGACCAGCCGTCCCTGCAGGTGACGGTGAACGACGCATCACCCGTGCCGGTGAGCTCGACGTTGGTGGCGCGCACGTCGTCGCCCTCGCGCTCGCCCACGTAGGCAACGGCAATGCCCGCGGGGCGTGCGAAGCTCTCGGCAATGAAGGGCGTGTAGTCGTTGGCGCTCGTAAGCACCAGCAGCGGCTCCACGCCGCCTGAAGCCACCATGCCCGAGACCACCTCGGCCTTGGCGCGGGCGATGTTCTCGCGAGAGCCGAGAAGCCCGATGTGGCTCGTGCCCACGTTGGTGATCACGGCAAGCGTGGGCGCGCAGCAGGCAGCCATGCGACGGATCTCGTTGGGATGGTTCATGCCCATCTCGCAGACGAGGACCTCGGCGTCCTCGGGCGCCGAGAGCACCGTGAGCGGCAGGCCGATGAGGTTGTTGAGGTTGCCCTGGGTAGCGTGGACGCGCCGCGCGCTCGCGATGCCCGCGCGAAGGAGGTCCTTGGTCGTGGTCTTGCCCACCGAGCCAGTGACGCCCACCACGAGCCAGTTGGGGTGACGGGCGCGCCACTCGTGGGCAAGGCGGAGCAGGAACTCCTCGGCGTCGTCGTCCTGGGGGCGCACGACGGCGCAGCCGCGCTCGTGCGCAAGGGCGAGCAGTGCCGCATCTGGCTCGCGCGTCACCACGACGCAGGACGCGCCCGCCTCGACGGCGGCAGGCGCAAAGTCGTTGCCGTCGACCTTCTCGCCGAGGAACGCCACAAAGACGGAGCCCGCGCCAACCTTGCGAGAGTCGATCTCGACCGTGCCTTCGACGCGCGCAGAGGGCGCGCCCTCAAGCAGCTGCGACCCCGTGGCGAGCACGAGGTCTGCGATGTCCATGGAAAGCATAGGTTCCCCCTGACCTAGTTGGATGTCGACGCGGTGGTCGTGGAGGCATCCGGAGAGATGCCGAGGTCCGTGACAGCCGCCTCCATTATCTGCTTGAAGGTGGGCGCCGCCGAGGAGAGAGCCAGATGCGGCGTTCCGTTGAGGCCAACGTAGACCAGGACGTCGGGGTCGTCGGCGTTGGCAAAGCCGCAGAGCGATGCCACGTACTTGCCCGCCTGGTAGCCGCCGGACTCGCTTGCCTGCTCGCCCGTGCCCGTCTTGCCCGCGATGGTATAACCGTCGACCTGGCCGCGCTTGCCGGTGCCGTCAGTCATGACCGAGGTCATCATGTCGGTGAGCTCGTCGGCAGTGGTCTTGGAGATAACCTGCTCGCCCGTGGGCCAGCTGACCTCCTCACCGCCATGCGAGACAAGGAAGTGGGGCGTGGTGGGGATGCCGTCGTTTGCAACAACGCCAAACGCGCGCACGATCTGCACCATGGGCACGGCAAGGGCCTGGCCAAACGCCATGGCGCCAAGCGTTGCTCCCGTGTAGTTCTCGTAGCTGGTCACGATGCCCGTCGCCTCGCCCGGGTAGTCGATGCCCGTGGTGTGGCCGATACCAAACTTGTCCACGCCCTCGGCAAAGCGCTGCGCGCCAATGGCCTCCTGGGCGAGAAGCGAGACGCCAACGTTCGAGGAGCGCACGAGCATGGTGCGCACCGTCATGTCCTCGGCGCCGGTGCGTGGCTCGTCGTCGGTAACCCAGTCGTCGCCGGCAAGGATCCGCACGGGGACGCTGTAGACGCTGTTAGCGTTGAAGAGGCCGTTCTCGACACCGATGGCCACGGTCAGGATCTTGAACATGGAGCCGGGCTCGTAGGAGGCGGACACGGGCTTGAGCGTGAGCGCGTCCGAGCTTGTGTTGGCCAGGTCCGAGAGCTTGGCCAGGGGCGTCGAGCATGCGGCGTATATCTCGCCAGTCTTGGGGTTTGTCACCATGACCGAGCCAGAGTCCGCGTCGTAGTCATCGACGGCCTGGGAGATGACCTCCTCGGCCTTCTCCTGGATGTCGATGTCAATGGAGAGGACCAGGTCCTCGCCGTTCTTTGCCTCGGTAATCTGCGAGGTACCGCCGGCAATGGGCGTGCCCGTGAGGCCGGTCTCAACGATCATCTGGCCATCGGTGCCCGAGAGGACGTCGTTGTAGTAGTACTCAAGGCCGGTCAGGCCGTCGCCATCGGAGCCCACCACGCCCAGCACCTGGCTTGCCACGTCACCATAGGGGTAGACGCGCTTGGTGTCGTCGAGGTAGTAGACGCCCTTGAGCTTGGCGTCCGAGAGCTGCTGCTTGATGGTGTCGGCTACGTCGGTGTCCACCTGGCGCTGCACGTAGGCGAAAGTCGAGTCTGTGGTGAGCGCGCCGGTGTAGTCGCTTGCGGAGCCGCCCAGATTTGCCACAAGAATCCTTGCCACGCCCGAGGGGTCGGTGACCTCCTTGGGGTTGCAGTAGATGGTCTTGCAGTCCACGCTCATGGCAAGAACATTGCCGTTGCGGTCGTAGATGGTGCCGCGCTTGGCATGGAGCGTAATCACGTTTGTGCGGTGCTGCTCGGCCTCCTCTGAGAGGTTCGAGGCGTCGATCACCTGGAGCCACACGAGGCGCCCCACCACAACGGCAAAGACAATCATGAGGACAAGGAAGATCGTGCGGGTGCCGTTGTCGAAGCCACCAGGACCCGACCCGCCCGGCCTTGACGCGCGGGCACGGTAACGGGCACGAGAGGCCTCGTCATACGAGGCCTCCGGCATTCCACGCCGCCCTTGGCGGCTCTGTCTCATGCTCTCTCTCACGAGGGAGTAGTCTACGCCTCGGGCGAGGCCGTATCGGTGTTCGTCACGGACTGCGCAGCATCCCCATCCGCCGAGGAGGCGGAGGCGCTGGCAGAGGTGGCGTCGGTCGACGCGGTGGCCGCGGAGTCGCTGGCAGACGAGAGGTCAACCACCTCTCGGTTGGTGGAGAGGGTCATGCCGTAGTTCTGCGTGGCAATGCGGCTGATGCGGCTGGACGAGGAGAGCACGGACTTCTCGACCTGAAGGTCCTCGTTAAGCGTCTGCGCCTCCTTGATCTGGGAACGCAGCGCCGAGTTGGCCTGGAGCGTCGAGACGGTTGCCGTGGAGAGCGCCACACGGCAGGCGCCAAGTGCGAGAAACACGAGGGCGCAGACGACGACCGTGCGGACGCGGTGGAGGAACTGGGGGCTCACGCCTGCGCGGGCGCGGGCGTCGAGTCCGCCACCAGTGACGACCGAGAACGACGGGCGCTGCTCGACGCGTTCGTCGTGGCGCTCGCGGCTCCTCTCGGCTACGTCCATCCTGACGGCCTCTGACCCCTGATACCTCATTGCTGTCCCTTGTCTCCCGGCTATGCCGGACGTTGTGCGTACTGGTTGGTGCTTCGTTGGTAGTGCGTTTAAGCTGCGTTTGTGGTGCGTGCTGCTTCGTTTGTGGTGCTATGCAGACGACCTTGCGGTCGGGTGCGACTAGTTCGCGCTCTCGTGCGTGACGTCGAGCTTGACGGCCACGCGCATGAGCGCGCTTCTCGACCGTGGGTTTGAGGAGACCTCCTCCTCGCCCGCGACGAGCGGCTTTCTGGTCTTGACGTCGACTATCGGCACGTGGCCGCATACGCACACCGGAAGGTCCGGCGGACAGATGCAACCCTGCGAGAGCTCAGAGAAGACGTGCTTCACGATGCGGTCCTCGAGCGAGTGGTAGGAGATGACGCAGATCCTGCCACCGGTGTTTGCCCATCGAACGGCAGCGCGAAGGCCTTGATCGAGGGCGTCGAGCTCGTGGTTCACCTCGATGCGCAGGGCCTGGAAGGTCTTGCGTGCGGGATGACCACCGTGACGACGGGCCGCGGCGGGTATCGCTCGCTTAATCACGTCGACAAGCTGGAAGGTCGTCTCGATGGGCGCCTTCCCGCGCGTCTCCACGATGGCGCGGGCGATGCGTGCCGCGTACTTCTCGTCGCCATACACGCGAAGGATTCGGGTGAGGTCGGCTTCGTTGTAGGTGTTTATGACCTCTTGTGCGGTTGGGGTGTCTTTCCCCGAATCCATGCGCATGTCTAGGGGAGCGTCCTCGTTGTACGAGAAGCCCCGTTCCGGAATGTCGAGCTGAGGGGAAGAGACCCCCAGGTCGAAGAGGAAGCAATCCACACCGGGGACCCTGGCGCCAACAAGCAGCTGGTCAAGGTCGCCGAAGTTGCCCTTGAGCGGAAGGAACTCCGCCCGGGGCGCCTCCCGTGAGAAGCGCTCGGTCGCCGCCTTCAAGGCCATGTCGTCTTGGTCGATGCCAATGGAGAGGCCGTCCGGGGCGATCCTTTGCGCAAGCGCGATGGAGTGTCCGGCCCCGCCGAGGGTGCAGTCGCAAACGACCTCTCCCGGCTTGGGGTCGAGCTCGGCGAGGACCTCGTCGAGCATCACAGGTACATGCCGATATTCGGATGTCAAGGCGCTCACCCTCCCCTTGCCTACTCGCCAAAGAGAAGAGACTCGAGACGGTCCACTGCGTCGTCGGAGGCGAACTTCTCGTTCCAACGATCGGCGTTCCAGATCTCGAAGTGGTCGCCCGCGCCGACGATCATGAGGTCGCCGTCGAGGCCCAGGCGCTGGCGCTGACCGCGGGTCGTCTCGTCGATCTTGCCAAGGGCAACGCGTCCGGCGGAGTCAATCTCCACCGTGGTGGCCATGGCGTTAAGACGAAGCAGGGTCTCTGCGTCGTTGCGGCTCCTGGGGTCGAGGTTCAGGCTGTTGACCCATGCCTCGAACGCCTCGGGGGTGTAGCCGTAGAGCGCATCCTTGCGCGGGATGAGCTGCACGAGCTCGCCAAACTGCTTGCGCAGGATGGCGGGAAGGGTGACACGGGACTTGGAGTCGAGGCTGCGCTGGTACTGACCAGTCAGCATGTCGCCCTCCTCTCGTTGCCGCTCGCGCCCACGTTTGAACGTGAACAAACTATAGACCAAATCCGACACCTATCCACACCTAAAAACACTTTGCGACACACAAGGGTGAATTTTTGGGCTGGACGGTTCGAGGGGGCTTTCGGAGGAGGGCGCAAGGGAGATGCAGTGGCCCCAGATGTTGTGGTTGGCTGTCGCACGAACACAACTCTGTCGGCGAGAGGAACGAACACCGGGAAACGAATTGTGTCGGTGGGATGAAGGTGGCGGTGGGGCAAAGTGTGGGGG
>LM994626.1:224159-880358 GCA_000752675.2 bacterium OL-1
TGGGGCCCCGCGGCCGTGGTCCGGCGGGGCCATGGCGGCAAGCACCTCTCGGCCCTCGTCTCAGTTCTTTTTCGGTTTCTGAGGGTCGCCTCCGCATTACCGCAGGTAATTATCGGCGCTGTTCTCAGATACCGATAAAGAATGCCGAGGAGCCAAGCCTCTCCCCCGGGCGGCCGGGGCGCTCTCGTTGCTCGGGCGGCCGGGGCGCTCTCGTCGCTCGGACAGACGGGCCCCCCACGCGGCGCCGTATTGCCGGGAAGCTCCCCATTATTGAACGATTTTCTTGGCGAGAAAGTCATCTGCCCAGTTGGTGGCAATGACTCTGCGAAAAAACGCGCAATAATATCTGCCCAAGGTCATTGCACCTGGAAACCTGCGACTTAATTGCAGCCCATAGGGTGCATCGTCGAGAAGATGCCCAGGTAGATTGGCTGTGATTCTCTCACGAACTTCTACTAAGTCGCAGGTTTGCCGGGAGGCCCCACCGAGGACGGATGTGGCGAGAGGTCCGGCAGCGAGAAGCCCGGCGCCCCACCACTCGGGCGCCCTACCGCCTGGGGTGGCCCGCCCTACTCGCGCACGTGGGCGCGGGGGTGCGCCGCCAGGTACACGCCGCGCACGTGCGTGCGGTCGACGTGCGTGTAGAGCTGGGTGGTCGAGATGTCGGCGTGCCCCAGGAGCTCCTGGACAACGCGCAGGTCGGCGCCGCCTTCAAGCAGGTGCGTCGCAAAGCTGTGCCGCAACGTGTGCGGATGCAGCCCCTGCACCCCCACCATGCGGCCCGCGCGCTCCACGATCGCGTGCACAGACTGCCGAGAGATGCGCCCGCCACGCTGGTTGAGAAAGACCGCCTGGGTGGGCGTGCGCCCCACGAGCCCCGGGCGCCACTGCGTGAAGTAGTCCCCCATCACACGTGCGGCCGACCCCATGATGGGCACCACGCGCTCCTTCGACCCCTTGCCAAAGACGCGCACGACCTCCTTGTCCAGGTGCACGTCTCGCAGGTCAAGCCCACAGAGCTCCGAGACGCGCAGGCCGCAGCCGTAGAGCGTCTCCAGGATGGCACGATCGCGCTGGCCGGCCGCCGTCTTGGGGAACGGCTGGTCGAGAAGGGCCTCGGCCTGCTCCACGCTCAGGACGTCGGGCAGGCGCGCTGGCTTGGCGGGCAGCGGCAGGTCGGCCGTGGGAAAGTTCTCGCATATCTCGTCCGCCACCATGAAGCGGTGGAAGCCCTTGATGGCAGAGACCGCGCGCTCGACGGAGGCGGGCGCAAGCCCCACATCCACCAGAGCCGCGACATGCGCCTCTATCGCCTGGCGCGTCACGGCGTCGGGGCTGGTAATGCCCTCCCCCTCTAGCGCCGAGAGGTAACGGGAAAGGTCGCGGCCATAGGCCGCGACCGTATTGGGTGATGCGTTCCTCTCGATGGAGAGGTAGTTGAGGTACTCGCGCAGTGCGCGCGAGAGGTCCATCGTGTCCATGAGCCGGCAGAGCGGCAGCCGCTACCTGGGGTTCACGTCGTGACGGTCGACGCCCTCGTGGTGAGCGATGGCCGCGCGGACAAACTCGCGGAACAGCGGCGCCGGCTTGGTGGGACGGCTCTTGAACTCGGGGTGGGCCTGGGACGCAACAAACCAGGGGTGCATGGACTCGGGAAGCTCGATCATCTCGACCAGGCGGTTGTCAGGCGAGAGACCCGAGATGACCATGCCCGCATCGGTGAGCTGCTTGCGGTAGGCGTTGTTGACCTCGTAGCGGTGGCGGTGACGCTCGTAGATGAGCTCCTCGCCGTAGGCCTCGGATGCGAGCGTGCCGGGAACGACCTTGCAGGGGTAGGCGCCCAGACGCATGGTGCCGCCCTTCTCGGTAACGTCCTCTTGGTCGGGCATGAGGTCGATCACGGGATAGGTGCACTCGGGCTCAAACTCGCTGGACATGGCGCCGGGAAGCCCTGCCACGTTGCGAGCAAACTCGCACACCGCCATCTGCAGGCCCAGGCACACGCCCAGGTACGGAACCTTGTTCACGCGAGCGCGGTTCGCCGAGAGGATCTTGCCCTCGGTGCCGCGCAGGCCAAAGCCGCCGGGGACGAGAATGCCGTCGTAGCCGGCGAGCTCCTCATCCACGTTCTCCTCGGTGAGCTCCTCACCGTCGACGAGCTTGATCTCGACGTGGCGGTCGTAGTAGACGCCGGAGTGGTGCAGGGCCTCGATGACAGAAAGGTAGGCATCGGGCAGCTGGGTGTACTTGCCAACCACGGCGATGCGGGTCTTCTCGGGCAGGGAGTTGGCCACGTGCATGGCGTCGGTGAAGTCGTTCCAGTCGCTCATGTTGCGCTCGCGCGGCTCGAGGCCCAGCTTCTGGCAGACCTTCTCGTCAAAGCCCTGCTTGGCGAGGTGCATGGGCACGTCGTAGATGGAGGGGCAGTCGGAGTTCTCGAAGACGCAATCCTCGTCCACGTCGCAGAAGTGCGCGATCTTGGCACGGATGGAGGCGTCGACCTCGTGGTCCGAGCGGCACACGATGAAGTCGGGCTGGATGCCCATGGAGCGCAGCTCCTTGACGGAGTGCTGCGTGGGCTTGGTCTTGACCTCGTGCGCAGCGGCGATGTAAGGCACCAGGCTCACGTGGATGACCAGGGTGTTTCCGGCGCCCTTCTCCTTGCGGAACTGACGCATGGCTTCGACGAAGGGCTGACCCTCGATGTCGCCGATGGTGCCGCCGAGCTCGGTGATCACGATGTCGGCCTGGGTCTGCTCCTCGATGCGCAGGAAGCGGGACTTGATCTCGTTGGTAACGTGGGGAATCACCTGCACGGTACCGCCGAGGAAGTCTCCCGCGCGCTCGCGCTGGATGAGCGACTGGTAGATGAGGCCGGTGGTGAAGTTGGACTCACGGGTGAGGTTCTCATCGATGAAACGCTCGTAGTGACCGAGGTCGAGGTCGGTCTCCTTGCCGTCCTCGGTCACAAAGACCTCGCCGTGCTGGAAGGGGCTCATGGTGCCCGGGTCAACGTTGAGGTACGGGTCGGCCTTCTGCATCATGACCTTGTAGCCGCGGGCCTTGAGCAGGCGGCCGAGCGATGCCGCCGTAATGCCCTTGCCGAGGGAGGATACGACGCCGCCGGTCACAAAGATGTGTTTTGTCATGTGGGTTTGCCTTCCCGTAGTGAAGCTGCCGTTTCTACGGGTCTTTATTCTAGCGCGAGAACCTTGCGGACGTGACACCGCTCACCGACTGCACACGGTTGTTCAGGTGGTTAGACCGAATAAACAGATTCGAGCCCTCGCTTCGCCGCAGCGCGTGGTTTTCAGGGAGGTCGCAAGTGATTGGGGTTGCGGACGATTTCTTGGACCATCCTACCCCGCAAGCCCCCTGTGCCTAAAATTTGCGGTTGCCGGCCCTTTTTGGGCGAATCGCCGAGTACGAAGCCTCTAACTTCTTACAGAGCCGCAGGTAGGGGAATGGCACCTCTGGGGTGATACTAAGCGGAACCCCGAATTTTTTCCCGGCAACCGCAAATTTTGGGCAGGCTGCATCCGTTGGAGGGCAAGAGTCTCCCTCCAGAACGCGAAAACAGCCACCGGGCCTCGAATGCGTGCATCCGAGGCCCGGTGGAAAGTCGATTTTCGCTGGGAGCGAACATCCTAGAGGTACTTGCGCCAGTCATCCTCGTCGTCGGCGTCCTCCGCCTCGGTGGCGCGCTGGGACGCACGCTGTGCCGCAAGCTCGGCGCGGCTCTGGTACGGGGCGTCGTTCTTCTCGGGGAAGGTGGCAAACGCGTGTTGGAAGACCTCGAGGTTCTCGTCGGCGCGACCACGCGGCACCGGGAACGTGATTTTGGAGGCCATATGCGTGCCGGAGGCAAGTTCCGCACGGAAGAGCTCCGCCACCGTTGCCGCATCCCACCCAAAGGCGCCGCAGCCAAAGGCCCCCAGCACCAGCTTGTCGTAGCCAAGCTGGTCTGCGATGGCCATTACGAAGGCAATGCGCTCGCGCATGGCCGTGAGCAGGGCATCATCCGCCACGCGATAGTCTGCCCTCGCGCGCACCGCGTTGGGTGCCGCGCACACAATGACGTCGGAGTACGAGTGATACTTGTCGCGCTCGAAGCGCACGGCGGGCACGACAAGGGCCCGGTTGCGATAGAGCTCGCAGTTGATGTTGCGACGGCGGTTCTCGCCGTACCAGTCGCGCTTCTGCGAGAGCACGTTGTAGAGGAACGACTCCGAGCAGAGCGCCTCCTCCTGCGCCCACGCGCCGCGCTCGTAACCACCGCCGGGGTTCACAAACGAGGCAAAGTCGAGCATCGCCATGTCGCAGCGGCTCGCGATGCCACGGCCAAGCCGCAGGACCGCAGAGGCGCTGTCCTCCTCAACCACCTCAACCTGGGGCACCACGCCCTCGCGGGCGGGTGCGGCAGGCATGCCGCTCACCTCACGCGTTCCCGCAAGCGACGACGAAATCTCTGCCGAGAAGAGCTGGTCCATCTGAGCGATGTGCCTTGTGGCAAGCTGCGTGCGGCTTGGCCCGCGCCGCGCGCCGTCCGCATTCCTGCCGTTGCGCTGACGCTGACGTTCTCTATCTTGTGCCATCGGAATCCCCTCCGTAGCTGTTACCTGCGTGTTCGAGCATCTCGCGCGCGTGGGCGAGCGACGCCTCGCCCGTGTCGCCAGAGAGCATGCGTGCGACCTCCGCCACGCGCGCCTCTCCCGCGACCTCGTCGATCTTGGTCTCGGGCGGCTCGCCCGCGGCGAGCGTCACCTTATGCACCAGGTAGTGACGGTCTGCCATGACGGCGACCTGAGCCAGGTGCGTGACAACAATGACCTGGTGCGTGCGGCCAAGGTCGCGCAGCACCTGCGCGAGTGCCACGGCCGTGGCCCCGCCCACACCGGCATCCACCTCGTCAAAGACGAGCGTGTCACAACCGTCTGCATCTCCCAGCGCCACCTTGCAGGCAAGCATCACGCGGCTTACCTCGCCGCCCGATGCGATGCGCCTGAGCGGTCGCGCGGTGAGGCCGGCAGCCGGCCGGTAGAGGAACTCCACGCGGCTTGGCCCCATGCTCCCCCACTGGTCGCGTGGCAGTCGCGTCTGCGAGACGGCAAGCGACGCCGAGCCCATCTCGAGGCGTGACATCTGGGCGCTTACCTCGGCCGAGAGGCGCGGCGCGCCCTTCTCGCGCACCGCATCCAGCGCGTCGGCGGCGTGGGCGAGCTTCTTCTCGGCAGCGTCGAGCGCCCGCTTGGCGCGCTTCTCGGCCTCGTCACCGCCCTCTCTTGCGGCCACCACGGCCGCAGCCTGCTCGCGGCGGGCAAAGACGTCCTCCATGCGCGGGCCAAAGCTTCGGCGCAGGCCCTCGAGGCGAGAGAGGCGCTGCTGCATCTGCTCGAGCGATTCTGGGTCCCACTCCACGCCGTCTGCGTAGTCGCGCAGGCTCGACGCCACGTCCTCGATGTCGATGAGAGAGGACTCGAGGGCATCTGCCCAGGTACTGAGCTTAGCATCGGAGTTCGAGGCGTCTCTCAGCGCACGGACCGCCGCCGAGAGCGCGTCCGAGGCACCGTCGTCGCCCGCAACCAGGTTGTGCGCACCCGAGGCGGCGGCCACGAGCGCCTCGGCGTGCTCGGCGCGCGGCAGTGCCTCCTCAAGCTCCTCGTACTCACCCTCCTTGGGGGCCACCTCGTCGATCTTCCTGAGCGTGAACTCGGCTTCCTCGAGCTTCTCGGCGCCGGTGCGCGAGAGCTCGCGCACGTGCTCGAGCTCGTCTGCCGCCGCACGTGCCGCAGCAAGCGCGTCCTGGTAGGCACCAAGCGCTTCCGCGGCCTCCTCGCCAAGCCACGCGTCGAGAATCTCCACATGCGAGGAAACCGAGAGCAGCCGCTGGTGCTCGTGCTGCCCGCAGAGGTCGACCGTCCTGCCAACGCCGGACGCCAGCTCGCGCACGGAGCCCATGCGACCGTCAATCTCCACGCGGCCGCGGCCGTCGGCCGAGACGCGCCTGCGCACCACGCAGCCATCGGGGTCTCCCCCGCGCTCGAAGAAACGGCCCTCGACCTCGAGGGAGTCTGCCCCCTCGCGCACCGAGCCTGCGTCCGCGCGCTCTCCTACCAAAAGCTTGATGGCCGAGAGGAGCGCCGTCTTGCCGGCGCCCGTCTCGCCCGTGAGCACCGTGAGACCGGCGGAGGGCTGGATGGTTGCGTCCCGAATGAGCGCGACGTCGCGCGCGTGCAGTTCGTCGAGCATCAGCGGCCCGCCCTGCCGTAGAAGACGCGCGAGACCGAGTTGTAGAAGCTCTGAGCGCTGTGGTCGAGGAGGAGGATGTCTCCCGGGCCACGGCGCACCGTGGCGTGCACGGGCACGCCCTCCTGACACTTGCGCACGTTCTGGCCGTCGGCAAAGAAGTGGCGGGCCACCGGACGCTCGGGGCTCATCTCAATCTCCACGACGTCTGAGGGCGCCGTGAGGAAGGCACGCGCCATGATGGTGTGCGGCGCGATGGGCACGCAGACCATGCCCGAGAACTCCGGCGTCACGATGGGACCGCCCGCGGCAAGCGCGTAGCCCGTCGAGCCAGTTGCCGTGGAGACGACAAAGCCGTCGCCGCGCAGCGTGTCGATGTGGTTGCCCGAGACCGAGACCTCGAACTGTACCATGTCGCCCTGGCCGCCGCGCGAGACCGCAAAGTCATTCAGAGCAAAGCTGTTCACCTGGTAGGCGCTGCCATCCTCGCACGCAAAGGTGCTCTCGATGGCAAGCGTTGCCCTGTGAGAGACATGCAGCTTGCCATCAAGAGCACTCTTGACCGTCTCGATGAGCTTGTCCGGGCCCGCCGTAGTGAGAAATCCCAGGTGGCCATAAGAGATCCCCAGCATGGGAATCTGCGAGTAGCCCACAATGCGCGCGGCACGAAGCAGCGTGCCGTCTCCGCCCAGGGAAACCACAAGCTGGCAGGCGGAGGGGTCCTCGATGTAGTCCGGGTAGCGCTTCTTGTCATGCGCCCACACGGCCTCGACGCCCTGGCCAGAAAGCCAATGCTCAAGGGCATGCGCGCCTTCCACGGCATCCGGGCGCGCGTAGTTTGGGACGATAAAGACCTTCACGCAAACCTCCAGCCAAACAGGTGTACGGAGCACAACCTAGAGTGTACCCCCACTCGCTAGGCCAGGGCCACCGCTCCCCCGCTAACGACTGCCTTGAGGTCGAGGGCGGTAGGTGCCGAACCGTGCCGGCCAAAGAGGAGGTACTCGACGTTGCCCTTGTGGCCGCGCACGGGACTCTCGCAGCAGCCCACCGGTCCAAGGCCGGCATCCGCAAACGCCGCTGCGATGCGCTCCAGCGCATGCAGGCGAACCGCCGGATTGCGGATCACGCCGCCCTCCCCCACCTGGTCGCGGGGGGCCTCGAACTGGGGCTTTACCAGCGTGAGAAATGCCCCGTTCGCCGAGAGGAGCGAAAGGACCGCAGGCAGCACAGTTGTCACCGAGGTGAAGGAGACATCGCAGACGGCAAGCTGGATGCTGCCCGCGCGCTCTGGCGTGGGGACGTCAACGATATTCGTGCGCTCGAGGAGGGTCACGCGGGAATCGCTTCTCAGCGACCAGTCGAACTGCGCATAGCCCACATCCACCGAAAGGACCGAGGCAGCACCACGCTTGAGGAGGCAGTCAGTAAAGCCGCCGGTAGAACACCCCACGTCGAGGCAGGCGAGTCCTGTGGGATCAACGTCAAAGGCCTGAAGGCCACGCTCGAGCTTAAGGCCGCCGCGACTCACAAAGGGAATATGACCGCGCACGTGGAGGACGATGCCTCGCTCGACCTGCTCACCCGCGCGCTCGAGGCGACGGTCCTGCGTAGAGACCTCGCCCGCCATCACGGCACGCATCGCGTCCTCGCGGTTAGAGAAGAAGCCCTGCTCGACCAGCTCGTCGTCGAGCCTGTGGCGGCGTGTCACGAGGCGTTGCCGCCTTCGGTGGCGCCCTGTGCGTTGGCAGACGCGTCCTCCTTGGGCGCGGAAGCATTCTCGGGCGCATCGGCTGTCTTCTCGCCAGGCGTGCCGTCGTCGGCGAGCATGGCCTTCTCCTCGGGCGAGAAGTCCGTAGCATCGACGAGCTCGACGGCCTTCGAGCCCAGCGCAATGGCCTCGTCGAAGAGGTCGAGTGAGCGCTCGAGAGAGACGTCGCGGTCGCGCACGGCACCCACGATGTCGTCGAGCCGCCGCGTGATCTGGTCGAAGCTCTGGTACTGGGAGACGTCGGGCTTAGCCATGGCTACTCCGCGGTGTCGTCCGCGACGGGGGCGTCGTCCACGGCGTCAGCAGCGGCAGGCGCCTCGGTAAGGGGCTCCTCGTCCCTCTCGTCGGCGGCAAAAGCCTCGTCCGTCTCGTCTGTCGCCTCATCTGCCTGCGACTTTGTGGCCGCATGGAGCACCTGGCGGGCCTTCTCGTACACGTCGACACCAGCGTTCACGTCTGCGGCGATGCTGCCCAGAACGCCGTTGATAAAGCGCGGGGACTCGTCGGTACCAAAGGCCTTGGCAAGCTCCACGGCCTCGTCGATGGCCACGGCCACCGTGATGTCGTCCTCCTCGATCATCTCGTAGAGGGCAAGGCGCAGGATGTTGCGGTCCACGACGGGCATGCGGGAGAGGCTCCAGCTTGCAGAGCTGGCACGAATCACGGCGTCGATGGCATAACGGCGCGAGTCAACTCCCAGGGCGAGCTCCTGACCATACGGGTCGAGCGGACCATCACTTATCGCGTAGTCTCCCGAGAGCACCTCCTCCACCGTGCGATTGTTGATATCGGCCTGGAAGAGGAGCTGTAGGGCTTGGGCGCGAGCAAGGGTGCGCCCTCCAAAGCGACCGGACACGTTACTCCTTGGGGAAGACGAGGCTGTCAATGCAGACGTCCACGGCGGTCACGCCAACACCCACCTGCTCGGTGATGGCGTTCGCGACCTCGCTGCGGACGTCAGCCGCGAGCTTGGTGAACGGGTAGCCGTAGAAGACGGCGAGATGCACGCAGATGCGCAGGCCACCATCCTCGACGGAAGACTCGACGGCGGATTCGGGCGCAACCGAGTTGCTGGTAAAGACGTTGATAAGGCTCGAGGTGATGTCGTTGCCACCCACGGAGGCAACGCCCTCGACGCGCTTGGCGGCGAGAGAGACGACGGTGGAGATGACTCGCTTGGAAATGCCGATGCCAGAAACGTAGAGCTCGCTTTCGGCCATAGGTGGCCCTCCTTGTGCTCGGTTCGTTGCCGCCACACGACGGGCGTTCTTGTCCGCCGCAGACCCCAAACACTGCCAGTATAGACGTTGCCGGCCCTTGGGACGCAGACGCCCGCGCGGCAGTGGCCACGCGGGCGCGTGTGCGGTTAAGATGGCGCCGACAGTGCCTGCGCTACTTGCTAGACGCGCGCGACAAACTTGCCGTCGCGGGTGTCGACCTTGATCTTCTCGCCCTGGTTGAGATACATGGGGACCTGGATGGTTGCGCCGGTCTCGATGACGGCAGGCTTGGTGCCACCCTGGACGGTGTCGCCCTTGAAGCCAGGATCGGTCTGGGTGATCTCGACCTCGATGAAGGTAGGCGGCTGCACCGCGTACAGAACGTCGTTGGCGTACTGGAGAAGGCAGATGTCGTTCTCCTTGAGGAACTTGTCGTTATCACCGATGAGCGCCCTGTCAACGGGGATCTGCTCGTAGGTCTCGGTGTCCATGAACCAGAAGGAGGTACCGTCGTCGTAGAGGTACTGCATCTCGCGGGTGCGCATGTCAACGCTCTCGAACTTGGCGGACTGCTGGAAGTTCTCCTCGTTCACGCGGCCAGTGCGGATGTCGCGGTACTTGGTGCGAACGTAGGTGTTGCCCTTGCCAGGCTTGACGTGCTGAGCCTCGAGAATGACGCAGTCCTTGCCCTTGATGTTGACGCCAAGGCCGGCCTTGAGATCGGTGATGGAAAGTGTAGCCACGAAAAGGTCTCCTTCTCCCTTGCCCGGGAACACCGGGCATTTTCGTACGGCGGTACAGTATAGACGCCTTGGCACGGCGGCGCGACCTGCTCCGGGCGTCTTCCAAAAACGTGCAAAAAGCAAGCGCAAGCAGCCCGGTCTTTGGTGGACGCCCGAAGGCGCGTTTTAGCAGCAAGTGCGTACGAAACCGCTGCTGCGGCGTCGTTTTGACGCCCGATGAGCCGTTGCCGCAGCAAACATGCATGAAAGCCCCCCTCGGGCGCCCAAATCTCGCCCGAGGCCCCTTTCCCATTGCGTTGCGCCCGCAGGCGCAGGGGCTACCCGGCAGCGTTCACGTCGACGAGACGATCGCGTCCCACGTGTGCCGCAATCGTCCGCAGGACACCGAGGGAATCAGCCGCTATCATCACCGCACACTCCCCCGTCACAGTCTCGACGGTAAGGCTGCGCACGTGCTCACGCACGATGTCGCAGCGCACTTCGTCGACGTCTTCCCACCTCACCTGGGTTCTGCCGCGTGCGGGGTCCTCTGGGACAAAGTCGATGCCCGTCTCGCCCAGCTCCCACGTCCCGGGCCTGGGAAGCGGTCCCTGCAGCAGGTTGCCACGGGTCGTGAGCTCTGTCTGCGCGTTAAGCGCACGAGAGGTGCGAGGCGCGATCATGCTAGTGCCCCAGGCGACCGACGGTATTGTTCCACAGGCCCTTGGCACCGGCGCCAACCACCTGGAAGAACGAGGGCGAGCGCAGGAGACGCTCGGCGGGAACGTGCTCGCGGATGGCGCGCAGACACGCCTTGTTGTCGCCGGTCGAGAAGGTAAAGTGACGGCCGTCCTTCACGAAGATGGCAAAGCGGGGAATCGTCTTCTTCGCAATAACCGACGCCGAGACGTAATCGACCTCGTCCCAGGGAATCTGGATGTAGTCCTCGACGTTCTTCTCGTTGTAGTACTCGAAGGCCACGTCGCCCAGCATCACGTTTCCGCCGGAAGTGAGCCCGTCGAGGTTGGTCGCACGGTCCGTGTAGTCGACCTTCGTGTTCTGAGACTGCGCCATGTGGTGGCACCCTCCTCGATTCCGTACTACAGGCAACGGCGATAACAGCCGCCGCACCCTTCCCCCAACAAAAACGGGGCCGCACCCCACCAGCGTAGCAGGATGCGGCCCACAGTATGCGCCATTCTCGTCGACGCGACGTCCGGATGCCCGGAGCAGAAGCCTAGAGCAGGCCGATGAGGCGGCCGACGATGCCCACGCCAAAGAGGGCGAGGATGATGACGATCGGCGAGACGTTCTTCTTCAGCAGCTTGCACACGAACAGCGTGAGGGCCACGGCTGCGAGGCCGGGGATCAGGGAGTCGAGGTTCTGCTGGAGGGTGGTGACCTTCATCTGGTCAAGGCCGTTGGCACCGAGCGAGGCGTACTGCGCGAGCGCGCTCTTGATGCCCTCGGCATCGCCGGTGATGGTCGACCAGTCAATGTAGGCACCAGCCTGCTGCTGAATCGTGGAGACAACCGGCTTGAAGCTGATGGTGACCCAGCGCTCGACCAGAGCACCAATGACGAACATACCAAGGATGGAAGCGCCCTCGGTGATCTTGCCAAGCTTGCCACCCGAGAGGTCCTTCGAGATGTCGGCACCGGCCCTGTAGCCAGCCTCCTGGGTGTACCAGAGGAATGCAAGACGGATGACGTTCCAGAGCACGAAGAACAGGATGGGGCCAAGCGGAGAGCCGCCCAGTGCCAGGGAGGCACCAAGGGCACCCAGCAGCGGGCGCACCGTATACCAGAAGACAGGGTCGCCGACGCCGGCGAGAGGACCCATCATACCAACCTTGACGCCCTGGATGGTGACGTCGTCGATGGGCTCGCCGTTGGCGCGGCCCTCCTCGAGGGCGAGGGTGACGCCGATGACGGGGGCAGAGACGTACGGGTGCGTGTTGTAGAACTCGAGGTGACGCTTCAGAGCCGCGATCTGGTCATCCCTGTTGGGATAGAGCTTCTTGATCGCAGGGATCATGGAGTAGCACCAGCCGCCGTTCTGCATACGCTCGTAGTTCCACGAGCCCTGCAGATACTGGTGACGGTTGAAGACCGCAAGGCGATCCTGCTTGGTAAGGTGGATGCCCTTCTCCTGAATCTCTTCTGCCATTGCTAATCACACTCCCTTGCTAGCCTAGTAGTTGTCGATGATGTCGCCCAGCGGGTCGCCGGAGCCCACGGCACCGGAGCCGCCATTCTGCTTGGCGTACTCCTTGAGGCCAAGGTAGATGAAGGCCAGGGAGAGACCAATGACGCCAAGGGCGATAAGGGTGAGCTGGGAAATGGCAGCGAGAACGAAGCCGAGCGCGAAGAAGGGCCAGACCTCCTTGGTGGCCATCATGTTGATGACCATGGCGTAGCCCACGCAGCAGACCATGCCGCCGCCAACTGCCATGCCGCCAGAGAGCCAAGCGGGCATAGCGTTGAGGGCCGCGGTCACGGCGTCGCCGGGGATGAAGCAGAGGGCTGCGGCCGGGATGGCGATACGGGCACCCTGCATGCAGATTGCGACGATCTGCCAACGCTCGATGCCGGCCATGTCGTCATTCTCGGCGCACTTGTCCATGCCGTGGACCATAGCCGTTGCGATGGTGCGGCAGACCATGGTGAGGAAGAGGCCAGCGACGGACAGAGGCACGGCGACGGCGATGGAGGTAGTCATGGCCTCGGTGGGGTCGGAGCCGCCGTTGATGGCGATAACCATCAGAATGGCGGAGGCGACGGAGGCGAGAGCCGCATCAGGAGCGACGGCAGCGCCGATGTTGGCCCAACCAAGGGCAATCATCTGAAGCGAGCCGCCCAGGAGGATTCCCTCCGCGGGGTGACCGGTCACAAGACCAATGAGCGTGCATGCGACCAGAGGCTGGTGGAACTCCCACTCGTCGAGGATGCCCTCCATGCCTGCCAGGAAGGCAACAATAATCACGAGCAAGACTGATATTGGTGACATAACCCCTCCTTATCCCTACTTGTTGGCTGCCTGCACGGCAAGCTCGTCCTTAGCCTTCTTAATGACGGCGTCGTAGGACTCCGCCTTGTCGGCCGGGACCTTGCGGATGTCGAACTCGACGCCCTTGGACTTGATCTTTTCGAGGGTGTCAACGTCGTCCTGGTCCATGGCGAGGGCGTTGGTCACGACGACCTTGCCCACGGAGTGAGCCATCGAGCCAAGGTTGAGCTTCTTGACGGGCACGCCGCCCTCGATGGCGCGGAGGGCGTCCTGCGGGGTCTCGAAGAGGAGCATGGCATGCGTGTTGCCAAAGCGGGGATCCTTCGCGATCTCGCAGATCTTCTTGATGGGAACCACGTGCACGTGGATTCCCGGAGGAGCCGCCTGGATAATCATGGTCTTGCGGAGCTGGTCCGAGGCAACGCCGTCGGAGCAGACAATGATGCGGTCGGGGTTGGCCGCCTTGGTCCAGGTGGTTGCAACCTGGCCGTGGAGCAGACGGGTGTCGACGCGCGCGAACACGATCTTGATGTGCCCGTCGCCGATGACCGTTCCCTCCGGAATGGCACCTGCGGGCGCTGCAGCAGCAGCCGCTGCAGCGGCTGCGGGAGCAGCCTCCTTGGGCTCGAGCTCCTCGGGCTTGATGCGAATGCCGTTCTTTGCCTCGGTGAAGACATCCTTGGCGATGGCAGCCGCGGTTTCCTCACTCATGCGATCACCGTAGGCCTGGATGAGCATGGGCAAGTTGAGACCCGTCACCATGACCCAGTCCTCGTGGCCCTCGCTCGCAAGCAGGCCGTTGACCTGGTTGAATGGAGTGGCGCCCCAAAGGTCGACGAAGAAGAGCACGTGCTCCTGCTCATCGAACGATGCGACGGCATCCTTCAGCTTCGCCTTGAGGTCATCGGGACCCATGTCGGGGGTCAGGGTCACAGCAGCGACATCCTTCTGCGGCCCAAAGATCATCTGGCCGGATTCCATGATCCCCTCGGCGAACTTGCCGTGGCTGGCTAGAACGATACTGACCATTCTTCCTCCTTACGCATATCTCGTACCGCCAACAGATAACGCGTCAAATGTGAAGAGGCATTCACGCTTTCTTCTCCCATCCTTCATGCCTTGTTCACACCGGCTTCACATTATAGGACATAGAAGACTTTCGTATGCGGGAAATATCGTTATTTAGAAAAATGGACTTGGTCGAGCAACTTCGTGTGTCATGACACTTACCAGCCTGAATACTACGACCTGAAGGTAAAAGTCGTTCATACAAGTTGGTGAACGGTATCCATCGCTGGGTCTCTCGAGATGAAAATAACGAGAATCCCAAGGTCAGCGCGGGAATTTCTCCTAACGCCGTTCACCGATTTGCGTGCCGCGAACGGAGAATAGAGAGAAAGGCCAGCGACGCGACCAGCTACCGCCCACGCGCCATTTTGGCGCCCGAGGGCGCGTCCCGTACGGGATTGCATCGGGAGCCATTGCTTGGGCGTCATTCTGGCGCCCGAGGGCGCGCTATTGCGGGAATTTCGCACAAGGGGCCCCTCGGGCGCCAGAATGACGCCCAAGGGGCCCATAGCGTTTCTCATTTGAATCAAAATCGCCCTTCCGGCGACATTTTGTCTCCGGAAGGGCGTCTTTGTTGCATATGGCGAGAAAAACGGCTCTCCGGCGACAGCGCACTACCACCGGAGAGCCAAAGGAGCAAGCAAACGCGAGAGCTCCCCTGCTAGCAGGGAATGCACACCAGCTCGTGCGGCGACTGGGTGAAGACCTCGTAGCCGTTCTCGGTCACGATGCCAAAGTCCTCCACGCGCACGCCAAACTGCCCAGGCAGGTACGTTCCCGGCTCCACGGTGATCACCGAGCCAGCGGGAATGGGCTTGTCATTCCTCATGTTGAACATAGGCTGCTCGTGAATCTCCAGACCCACGCCGTGGCCAAGGCCGTGCACGAAGCAGTACTCGGGGAAACCCGCCTCGCAGATGACCTTGTGCGCAAGCTCGTGGATCTCGCGGCCAATGACACCCGCGTGAATGGCTGCCTCGCAGGCCTCGTTTGCCGCACGCGTTGCCTCGTAGACCTTGCGCTGGAGGTCGCTGGGCTCGCCCACGCAGACCGTGCGCGTCATGTCGGAGTGGTAATCGTGATAGCCGGCACCGTAGTCCATCACGATCATGTCGCCGCGCTGGATTACGCGCTCGCCGGGCTGCGCGTGGGGGTTGGCGCCATTAGGGCCGGAAGCGATGATCGAGTCGAAGGAGAGCGAGTCGGCACCGTTCGAGAGCATCCAGCCCTCCAGCTCGGCGCGGACCTGCTGCTCGGTGAGGCCGGGCTTGATGTAGCCGCAGATGTGCTCGAACGCCGCGTCGGTGATCGACTGAGCATGACGCATGAGCTCGACCTCCTCGGCATCCTTCACGATGCGCAAGTTGGCGATGTCACCGTGAAGGCGCGGCGTGAGGACGGCCACAGACGCCTTAGCGCACTCCTCGCCCAGCGCATCAAAAAAGGCCAGGTCGCAGGTGTCCTCGACGGCAACCACGCGCGAGCGCGTCTCGCGGATGCGCTGCGCCGCCCACCAGGCGGGGGCCACGATGTCCATGTCGAGCTTCCAGGGGGTGTCTGCCCCAAGGCGGCTCTGGAAAGTGCCAAAGTAGCGGGAATCGGTGTGGAGCCAAAGCCCATCGGCGGTCACGAAGGCGGTGTGGGCCACCTCGTCGTCAAAGGTGCGCTCGGCACCCGTGAGCCAGCGCAGGTCGGAATTGTTGCGAAGAATCACCGCGTCGTAGCCCCTCTCGGCCATGAGCGCGCGGAACCTCTCGACGCGTGCGGCGCAGGCGTGTGCATCTGCCATGTTTCTCTCTTCTCCCTTGCAATGCGGACAGTAGTAACGTGTGACGCCGCCCGCACACAGGCAGGCGGCGCAGGTAGAACCGATCTATCGCGAGGAGCACCACGCGGCGGTGTGCTCGGCAAGTTGGTCATCCTCGACGGCAGCGAGGCGCACGCGACCGAGCGAGCGCGGGAGCTCCAGCATGAACTTGTTTGAACGGCGGAAGCGCTCGGCCTTGAGGGCGGCAGCCATGGCCGTTGGGTCGACCGCGCACTCCACGTAGCCCAGGCCCAGGCGGTCGAGAAGCTCGTCCTGCGTGAGCATGTCGTCGACCGAGAGCCCGCCCTGCGCCACAGAAAGGCGCGCCGAGAAGCGCATGGCCTCGGCAAGCAGGGTCGAGGAGGGCACGCCCTCTCCCACCAGGGGACGAAGCGCACGCACAAACGTGGTGCCATAGCCAATGGACTGGCGCACGGCCACCGAAGTTGACGAGATGACCTTGCCGCGGCTCTTCATGCAATCGACCATCTGGTCGCAGATGGTAGCGCGGTCAAGCGCGGCAATGTCGTTGGCGCGGTCGAAGAGCCGACCAAAGGACTTGTCGGAGTCTGCCATGGCGCTGGTCACAAAGAGTGCACGGGCGAGGAGGGCTGCCTCGTCGGTACGCGTGGCGTCAACCACGTCGAGGTCGCAGTAGACATAGCGCGCACTGCCGTCCTGCGTGACCATCTGGTCGGCGCCGGGAAGGTCCAGCGCGAGCGGGGTCACGCCAGCGAGAAGCGCGGTGGTGGGGTCGAGGGGAACCTGTGCGAGCGTCAGGCCACCGCACCAGGTGCGGCAGGCAAACGACGCCGTGGAGAGGGCCCGCACGCCACCCACGGCAACCGCCACGTCGTCACCGGTTACGCCAACCTCTGCAAGCCCCTCGTACACAGCTTCGAGGGCCGCCGTCGAGGAGGCTTCGGGGCCGGACGGAAGGACGAGCTGGTGAACGCGGAAGCCGACGTCGGCAAGGTCGCGGCGTATTGCCTCAACAACGTCTGCGGGCGCTTCTGGAACGGACGCAAGCACTGCCGCGCGGGGCTTGCCCACGTAGGCGCGCAGGTCGTTGCCCATGGTACCCACAAGGTCGTCACCCACGCGGGCGTCGAGGGAGTTGCCGCGAAGGTTGACCCACTGGCGCTTCGCGCGGATGCGCAGCGGGGCCTCTTCTGTGGGCTCGGCCTCCGCAGCAACCTCCGCCGCAGGGGCAGCCTCCGCCGCAGGTGCCGCATCCGCTGTAGGCACCACGTTCTTGGCGTCCTTGAGCTCGGGCTTCTCCGCGTCCTTCTCGGTATCTGCTACCTGGGTTTCCTCGCTCACAAAAGCCCCCTCTCCCAGAGCAGTTGGCCGGACTCGCTGGCCACCTGCTCGAAGGTCCTGTTTCGAATGTCGATGGTGATGTCTGCCGTCTGCTGGTAGAGCGGGCGACGGTGCCAGAAGAGCGCCTTCGCGTGCGAGATGTCGCCCAGGTCCGGACGGCGCTCCGGACAACGCATCTGGCGCAGCGAATCCGAGAGATCCCCGTCAAGGTAGACCACCACGCCCATGCGGTGCATGAGCTCGCAGTTCTCTGCCCTCTCGACCACTCCCCCGCCACAACTCACGAGCAGCGACTTGCGAGCGGCAAGGCCCTCCAGGACCTTAGTCTCCTCGTCGCGAAAGCCCTCCTCGCCACGCGAGGCAAACACGTCACACACGCTCATACCCAGGGCGCGCTCGACCAGCTGATCGGTGTCCACGTAGGGCCGGCAGAAGAGCTTGCCCAGGTTGCGTGCGAGGGTAGACTTGCCTGCGCCAAGAAACCCCACGAAGAAGATGTGGTCGCAGCCCTCGTGGATGACGTAACCCTCGCCCAAAACTCGCTCTTCCTTGCTCCCGTGCATACCCGACGGGCTAGATTCTATCACCCGTCGCTGCGGCCAGTCGGACCGCTGGTCTCGCCCTCGAACTCGACACCACGCAGAACGAGCGCCTCCCCCAGGCGAAATATCTGCGTGTACCAAAGGTCGCGGCGCGACTGCGGTCGTACCAGGATGGTGCGCACGCCCGCAAGGTTGCCAGCAAGGATATCCGTGAAAACCTGGTCGCCCACTATGACCGTCTGCTCGGGACCCACACCCATGCGAGCCATGGCAACCCAGGCCGAGAAGGGCGCAGGCTTCATTGCATGGTCCACCACGGGACAGCCCAGCTCGCACGCGGTGGCGGCGACCTCCGTCGAGTGGTAGTTGTTCGAGAGCAGGCACGTAGCTATGCCCGCGGCGCGCAGGCGGTCGAGCCACGCCTTGACGGCAGGCGGCGCCACGTGCGTGTCCCTGGGTATGCAGGTGTTGTCTCGGTCGAGAAGCACCAGGCGCACGCCGGCCGCGGCCAGCGCGTCAACGTCGATGAGGTCGACCGAGGAAACGTAGCGCGTGGCGCGAAAGGGCGAGAAGGACACAAGCGACATGGCACTCACGCCCCGGAGTTCTGGGCTATGACCTGCTGGTGCTGCTCGTAGGTCTCGGAGAAAGCGTGCACCGAGCTTGTGATGTAGAAGTAGTAGTAGCCCGTGTCCTGCGGGTTGGCGGCAGCCGTGAGCGAGGCAAGGCCTGGGTTGCAGATGGGCGTGGGCGTGAGCCCCATGTTGGTGTAGGTGTTGTAGGGGTCGTCCTGCGTGAGGTCGTCCGCGGTGACCTCACGGCCAAGCGTGTAGGCAAGCGTCGCGTCGCTCTGAAGCGGCATGCTTGAGGCAATGCGGTTGTAGAAGACTGACGAAATGAGCGTGCGGTCGTCGTCCGTCAGGGCCTCCTTCTCGATGATAGAGGCCATGGTGAGGATATCGTAGTTGGTGAACGACGTGCCGTAGCGGGACTGGAGCGTCTGGCGCGCGGTGTCGAGGTCGAGCGTGGCAATCTCGGCCTGATACTGGCTGAGCATAGCGCGGATGATCGAGTCTGCCGTGACGGTCTGGCCCGCAAAGTCATAGGTCTTGGGGAAGAGGAAGCCCTCAAGCGAGTCGTTTGCCGCCTCGGAGAGGAAGGGATAGTCGGCCACGTAGTTTGATGCCTTGGCCTGGGCGATAAAGTCACCCGAAGAGATGCCAAACTTCTCCTCCACAAGCGAGGCCACCTGCGCCACCGTGTAGCCTTCGGGCACTTGCAGGGTAGAAGCCGTGGAGTTGGGGCCTGTCACGAGCTGGTCAATCACGTTGGTTGTGGCCGAGCCCGTGAGCAGCGAGTACGTACCGCTCTTGAGCTTCTGCTCGGCGTTTTGCTTCTGAACCTCCTGGACAAAGCCCGAGGTATCAGAGATGACGCCCGCCTGCTGGAGGATAGAGGCGATGCTCGCGGTGCTCGAGCCGTCGGGGATGGTGACCTCGACCTCCTGGCCGGCCGCAACCTGCGGCTCGTTGGAGCTGGAGCCCTGGGTGAGCCTGGGCAGTACAAGGACAAAGAACAACGCGACAAACGCAGCGACACCGGCGAGAACCGCCACAACCACGGTGATGCCCTTGGGGCCGTTGCCACGACCACCACCAGAGCCTCGTCGCTGCGGGCTCTGGCTCCGGGCACGCTTGGTTGCCGCGGCGGTGCGCGCGGAGAGATGGCTCGTCGTGCCCCCAATGGCACCAGTGGACCCCGGCGCTGGTGAGCTCATGCGCTGTGCCGTGCCGGTATGGTGTGCCGCGCCCATATGCGAAGAAGCGCCCGCATGACCTGTGGGACGTCCCTGAACCGGGGCGGCCTGCGCCTGGATGCGCGGTGCGCTGCCCGTTCCCTGCTGAGTCGCATCGGGCGTGCGGAAGTGCGCCGCGCGGCGATGAGGCCTCTCATTGTTCTGGTTGTTCGTGGGCATGTCGTTTGCCTCTCAGACCGTGAGTCACGCCTGCCGTGCATCAAGCCAGGCCTGCAGGAAGAGCGACGCGGCGACCATGTCGACCTTGCCGCGCATGGACTTCTCGGAGAGCCCCTGCTCGCGCAGGATGCGCTTGGCTTCCGCCGAGGAGAGCCTCTCGTCCTCAAACTCGAGGGGAAGGCCCGTGGCCGCGGCAATGCGCTCAGCCACCGCGCGGACGCGCTCGGCCTGGGGGCCCTCCTCCCCCGCCATGGTAAGTGGGCGTCCGCAGACGAGGACCTCGGGCTCCCAGTCCTCAAGCACCCTGCGGAAGCTGCGCGCGACCGAGGAGACCTCGGCCGCCGGAAGTACGCACACTGGCGTGGCGATGCGGCCCTGCGGGTCGCTCACCGCCACGCCGACGCGTGTCTCGCCAATATCGAGCGCGAGGGCCCGCACCTATGCCCCCAGGGCAGCCTTGGCCGCATCCAGGGCAGCGGTGATGCCCGAGGCGTCAGAGCCGCCTGCCTGTGCCATGTTGGGCCTGCCGCCGCCGCGGCCGCCCACGAAGCCGGCAATCTGCTTGATGATGTCGCCAGCCGAGAAGCCCGCGGCCACCGCGGACTCGGTGCCGGCGGCGAGAAGCGCCACCTTGCCATCAGACGTGGTGGAGGCCACGACGCAGGCGACGGGCTCGCCCTTGGCGCCGTCGCGGATGGAGTCCCAGACGGAGCGCAGGTCCTTGCCCGAGATGCAGTTGAGCTTGGTGAAGACGCAGCGGTATGCGCCCAGGTCCTTGGCATTGCGCAGCGCGGCAGCCACGACGTCGCCCGAAGCAGAGCCCTTGGCCACGCCAATGTTGCGCTTTGCCTCGCGCAGCTCGTCACGCATCTGGGAGACGCGCTCGGGGAGGTCGGCGGGACGGCACTTGAGCGTAGCCGCCGCCTGGTCCATGAGGGCGAGCCTCTCGTCCACATACTCGATGGCGCCCATCGAGGTCACGGCCTCGATGCGGCGGGCGTTGGAGCCCACGGAGCTCTCGGAGATGATCTTGAAGAGGCCCAGTTCCGCGGTGTTGCGGGCATGGGTGCCGCCGCAGAGCTCGCGCGAGAAGGGCTTGTCGGAGCTGCCCGTGGAGACCACGCGCACGCGCTCGCCGTACTTCTCGCCAAAGAGCGCCACGGCACCCGAAGCCTTGGCCTCGTCGATGCCCATGACCTCGGTCACGATGGGCTCGGCCGCGAAGATCTCGGCGTTGACCATCCCCTCGACGCGCTCGAGCTCGTCGGTTGTCATGGCCTCGAAGTGCGTGAAGTCAAAGCGCAGGCGGTCGGGGGCCACAAGCGAGCCTGCCTGGCTCACGTGGTCGCCAAGGACCTTCTTAAGGGCGGCGTCGAGCAGGTGCGTCGCGGTGTGGTTGCGGCGGATGAGCTCGCGGCGGCCGTGGTCGACCACAGCGGTCACGCGATCGCCCACAGAGACGGCACCATCGGTGACCTCGGCCACGTGGCCCACGAGGCCGCCCTCGTGGTGCAGGGTGTTGGTGACGCGCGCAGGACCCACGATGCCGGTGTCGCCCACCTGGCCGCCCATCTCGCCGTAGAACGGCGTACGATCGAGCACGAGCTCAACCTGGTCGCCCGTCGCCGCCTCCTGAACAGACTCGCCGTCGCGCACGATGGCCACAACCTCGCAGCCAGAGAGCTCGTCGTGATCGTAGCCGTCGAACTCCGTCGCGGGAAGGCTGTCGGAGAGGGCAACCCAGACGTTGTTGGCCTTGCCCCAGGCGTCGCGGTTGGCCGTGGCGCGGGCGCGCTCGCGCTGGGCCTCCATGGCGGCGTCGAAGGCGTCCATGTCGACGGAGTGACCGGACGCGCCAGCAATCTCGCGCGTGAGGTCGATGGGGAAGCCGTAGGTGTCGTGCAGGGTGAAGGCGACCTTGCCTGAGAGGGGCTCGTCCTCGCCCAGGCGAGAGAGCTCGGCCTTGAGCTGCTCCTCGCCGTTGTCGAGGGTTGCGCCAAAGCGCTCCTCCTCGGCGTTGATGATGCCGTCGATCAGCGCCTGCTGCTCGACGAGCTCGGGGTAGGTGTCGCCGAGAAGGCGCGTGACCTCGTGGGCGTAGGTGGTGAGGAACTGGCCCTTGATGCCCATGAGGCGCCCATGGTAGACGGCGCGACGGAGCAGGCGGCGCAGCACGTAGCCGCGGCCCTCGTTGGAGGGCAGGATGCCGTCGCCAATCATGAACGTGACGGCGCGGGAGTGGTCAGCCACAATGCGCAGGCTCTTGTCGGTGGTAGCAGACTCGTGGTAGCGCACGCCCGCAAGGCCCTCGCCCACACCAATGAGGGTGCGCAGGATGTCGCCCTCGTAGTTGGAGCCCTCGTGCTGCATGATGGCCGCGATGCGCTCGAGGCCCATGCCCGTGTCGATGTTGCGGTGCGGCAGCTCCGGCATGGAGCCGTCCTCCTGGCGGTCGTACTGCGTGAAGACGAGGTTCCAGAACTCGAGGTAGCGGTCACCGTCGTCGCCGGGCTTCTCGCCCTCAAACTCGGGACCCTGGTCAAAGTAGATCTCGGAGCAGGGGCCGCAGGGGCCGGTGGGGCCGGCGGCCCAGAAGTTGTCCTCCTCGCCTAGGCGCGAGATGTGATCGTAGGGAACACCCTGCTCGTGCCAGAGCTCGATGGCCTCCTCGTCGTCCTTGAAGACGGTCATGTAGAGGCGGTCCTTGGGCAGGCCCAGGTGCTCGGGCGACGTGATGAACTCGTAGGCCCACTCGATGGCGTTGGCCTTGGTGTAGCCGCCAAACGAGAAGTTGCCGAGCATCTCGAAGAACGAGAGGTGGCGCGCGTCGCCAATGTTGTCGATGTCGTTGGTGCGCAGGCACTTCTGGCAGGAGCAGGCGCCAATCTCCTTCATGGTCTTGGTGCCCTGGTAGTACTCCTTGAACTGGTTCATGCCGGCGTTGGCAAGAAGCAGCGACGGGTCATCCGGCACGAGCGAGGAGGACGGGTAGAGCTTGCAGCCCTTGCCCTCGAAGAACTTGAGGAAGTCCTCACGAATCTCTGCCGTGGTCATGGTCTTGTAGTCAGACGCGCTCATGTCTCTCCTCGTCTGTGGACGACGCCGAAGCCTTGGCCGCCGGGCTAGTGTCGTCGCCGTCCTGCTTGTTGGTTGCAACGTTCCTATTTTTACTCATATCGGCCGTGTACACAGCGTTTTCATCGTCATTACTTGCGGTATTTGTGGCCTTGCGCGCACGAGACCACGCAGAGGAGGTCACAAGGCGCGTGCTCTCGAAGAACTTCTCGTCATCCAGGGCGTCATAGACAGACTCCACATTGCCCTGGGCGTCTTGGTGCGGTGTGCTCTGGAAGAGCGCGCCGTCTTCGGAGACCAGCTGACGCTTGGCGCGCGTCTCGAAGTAGTAGACAAAAACGCCGCGGATGGCCGCCGTGAGCGGGATGGCGAGTACCATGCCCACGATCCCGCCCAGGCAGTTGCCAATCACGATGCCCACAATGGAGAGGACGGGATGGATCTTGACGGCGGAGCGCATGATGAGCGGTGAGATGACGTTGTCCGTCACGTTGGCCGCGACCACCATCACCACGAGCGACCAGAGCGCGAGCCAGGGGCTCTCGAAGAGGGCGAGCAGCGTGGCGAGCGCCGCCGAGACAAACGGGCCGATCACGGGCACAAAGTGCATGAAGAACGTGATGATGGCAATGAGGCCCGCGTAGGGGTGGCCGAGAAGCGCCAGTCCCAGCCACACGGCAATGCCGTTGATGAACGAGCAGATGAGCTGCCCGCGCATGTAGCCGCCCATGGAGCGGCTCATGACGGCGAGGAGCAGCGTAATGTCGTCCTTCCGAGTAGGACCGGCAATCGTGGCAAGCTCGCGCACAATCACGGGATAGTCCTTGGCAAACCAGTACGCAAGGATGAGCGCCAGGAAGAAGTTTACGAGGTTGTCAACGGTGTCGAAGAGCCCCGAGACGGCGCCGTTCGAGAGCTGGCGCACGGTGTCTGAGGCCATGGAGCTGCCGGCAGACGAGACGGTCTGGACAATGGAGTTGACCATATTCTGCAGCTGCTCGTTATCAGAGGTGCCGTAGCTCTCCCAGAAGCTGGAGAGGGCGTCCTGCACGCTGCGCACGTAGGTGGGCACCTGGCGAAGCACCTCGACAGACTGCTGCGCGAAGGTTCCGCCGAGAACCACGATGACGGCAGCGAGAACCGCCAGCACCACAAGTAGCGAGACAAGCGCGGCAAGCGCACGGGGAACACGGCGGTCCTCGAGCGCGTTGGTGATGGGGCTGCAGATGAAGCCGATGATGATACCCATGAGCAGCAGCTCGACGGCAGCGCCAATCATCGAGAGGCCCCGCACCGCAAGGACGAAGACCGCAATGGCGCCTACGATTGCCCAGGCGACCACCAGGCGCTTGCGCCAGGTGACGTACTTCTCGTCAGCGTCCTTGTTCCCCACCGGCAACTCCCCTCGTTGAAAAGCACCTCATTGTAGCAAGGCGGGGGCATTGGCCGTTGGCGGCAAAGAGTGGGCGGCAGCTGCGTCGCGTCGCACACAAAAGCGGCGCCGGAGCCGCAGCCCCGGCGCCGCACGTGGCGCTACTTGCTCATGAGACCCTCTGGGTCGATCTTGTCCTGCACGCGGCGGAGCGTGCGGCGCAGGAGTCGAGAGACCTGCACCTGAGAGATGCCCAGGCGCTCGGCGATCTCGACCTGCGTCATGCCCTCGAAGAAGCGCATGCGGATGACGTCCTTCTCGCGCGGCGAGAAGTCCCTGATGGCATCCTCGAGAACGATGCGGTCGTCCGAGGCGGCAAGGTTCTCGTCCTCGGTGGCGTAGTGGTCGATGACCGAGGGAGCGTCATCGTCATCCGAGGAGCCGCCGCCCTCGAGCGGCACGGAGCTGTACGCACTTGAGGACTCCATGGCCTCGAGGACGTCGTCGACGCTCGCGCCCACGCGCTTGGCGATCTCCTCGACGGAGGGACTGCGCGAGAGCTCGTTGGTGAGCTCGTCATTTGCCTGGTTGACCTTGGCCGAGAGTTCCTGCAGACGCCTGGGCACGCGGACCGACCAGCCCTTGTCGCGGAAGTGACGCTTGATCTCTCCCAGGATGGTGGGTGTGGCATACGTGGTGAACTCAAGGCCTCGCGACGGGTCGAAGCGATCGATGGCCTTGATGAGGCCGATGGTGCCCACCTGAATGAGGTCGTCCAGGGGTTCTCCCCTGTTCTTGAACTTGGAAGCGAGGAAGCGAACCAGGTTGAGGTGGCTCACGATGAGCTGGTCGCGGCCCTCGGGGTCTCCCGTAGCCTTGTACTGGCGGAAGAGCTCGCGTGTGCGGTCCTTGTCCCAGGCCGCCTTGCCCTTTGGCGTACGGTGGAGCGAGCGGTGGCGGGCCCTCTCGGCACGCGCCTCAGAGGCCTCGCGCGCAGCGCGCGCCTCCTCGGTCTCTTGGGTTGCGACGTTTGGTGTGTTCGCGGTCTCCTGCGCGTTCGTGGTGCTAGCGCTAGGCATTCTGCACGTCCATCCGCTTGGAGAGGTGCAGCGTACGACCGTCCTCCGAGATGCTAAAGTCGTCGCATACGGCGCCGAGAAGCACCTCAACGAGGTCGATAGGCTGGGGCTCGCCGGAGGGGTCAGTGGCCTCGTCCGGGTCCTCGTCACCCAGGGAGAAGTCTGCAGTCATACCATCTGGAGCAAGGCCAAAGACGATGTCGCAGGTAGTTGGCCTGGTCGCGCAGGCGTAGACAAAGCCCTCCTCGGCGGCCATGCGTACGTCCTCGACGTCGTCCACGCTCATGTCGCAGCAGACGGCGAGGTTGGAGGCGGTCATGCGGACCGCCCGGGCGAAGCGCGCCTCCGCGGGCACGCTGAGCTTGACGATACTGGTGCTAGGCATTGTTCTCCTCGCCATCTGCCGCGGTCTCTGGGGTGGAGACGGGCGCAGCGTGCTTGGGCTTGTGGGGCTGCTTCTCCGCAGCGGAATCGGATTCCGCGGAGGGCGCAGGGTCTGTGGCGGGCGCGGGCTTCTCAGCCTCAACCGGCGCATAGGTCACATACGCGGTGGTGCGCTGCTGTGCGGATGCAGGGTTCCCCTCGCCCTTCTCGCCGTCCTTGCCTGCGGCATCCTCCAGACGAGCCTGGGGCGCCTCGCCCTTGCCAACGAGCTTGGAGACTGCGCCGGCAACGGCACCGGCAGCACCGGCAACGCCCTTGCTCACGGTGTCCGTCACGACAGAGGCCGTGCCCGTGACCGTGGAGACGTCGCCCAAGATGTTGTTGAGGCTGTCGAGGCTCTGGGTAGCGCCATCGATGGTCTCGCCGGCCTTGACAAGGAGCGGGTTGACCTGCTTCATGGCGGGGTCGAGGTCGTCAACCATGCCGTCGACCTTGGCGATGATGGGCTGCACCTGCGCGATGGTCTCGTTTGCCGAGGTAGTGACCTCGTCGACAGAGGCGCGCGCCTTGCGGATGGTAAGCGCGAGCTCGACCACGGCCCAGATGGCCACGATGACAAGCACGATGAGGGCGATGTCCAGAGGACTCATCTTGTGTCCCTTCTCTTGCGACGTCCCTCGGGAAGGCCTGGGGCACGACGCACCACACGTACGCCGACATTCTACCCGTTTGGGTGAACTTGGTCGCATGCCAGACACCTGTTGGACGCCAAAGGCTCTGGGGGTTGGACAAGCTGGGGAGGAGAGGGACTGGGCACCGTTGCCGGAGTGGCGCCGGGAGGCCGGCTGCCGTCATCCGCGCTTCAATGCCGCGCCATTTCGCCATTTAGGAATTACTCGAACGGTTAGGGCGGCTTAACCGTTCGGAATCCGCGGCATTTCCACGATGTCGCGCCATTTTGCCATTTAAAGGACCCTAACCGTTCGGAATTTTTCCTAACCGGCGAAATCCCGCGGCATGGCCGAGAGGGCCGGCGCCGCTCGCCGCCCAGGCGCCACTCGCCGCCGCTCCTCATGCGGCCCTATGCGCGCGTGCCCTCAAACTGCATGCGGTAGTACCGCGCGTACGTGCCGCCACGTGCGAGAAGTTCCTCATGCGTCCCGCGCTCAACCACGCGCCCGGCGTCGATTGTCGCGATTTCGTCGGCGTCCTTGATGGTCGACAGACGGTGCGCAATCACGATGGTCGTGCGCCCGCGCGAGAGCTCGGCGAGCGACTCCTGCACCGCGTGTTCAGACTCGTTGTCCAGGGCAGAGGTCGCCTCGTCCAGGATGAGGATCTTCGGGTCCTTGAGAAAGACGCGCGCGATGGCAATGCGCTGCTTCTGCCCGCCCGAGAGGCGCGTGCCCCTCTCCCCCGCCTGGGTCTCGTAACCGTCAGACAACGTCTCGATGAACGCGGCGATGTTGGCCTTCTCGGCTGCCTGCTCTATCTGGGCCATGGTCGCGCGCGGGTTACCGTAGGCGATGTTCTCGGCGATGGTCCCGTCAAAGAGGTAGACCTCCTGCTGAACTATGCCAATTGCCTCGCGCAGGCTTCGCTGCGTGACCGAGCGCACGTCCTGCCCGTCAATGGTGATGGAGCCGGAGTCCACGTCATAGAAGCGCGGGAGCAGCGCACAGGTGGTGGACTTGCCGCCGCCGGACGCACCCACCAGGGCAATGGTCTCGCCGGGGCGAATATCCAGGTTAAGGCCACGGATGACCTCGGGGTTCTCGCCCGTGCCCTCGCCGTCCCCGCTGTCGTACGAAAAGTGGACGTCGTGGTAGGAGATGGCGCCCTTGGTCACCTTGAGCGCCGGCGCGCCGGGGGCGTCCTCAATCTCGGGCTGGGAGTCGACCATCTCCTTGAAACGGCGGAAGCCGGCGATGGCCTTCTGGAAGGTCTCGGTGAAGTTGAGGATGTTCTCGATGGGCGTGGTAAAGAGCGAGATGTAGAGGGCGTAGGTGGCAAGGTCTGCGGCCTCCATCTGCCCCTGGGCGATGAGCCAGCCGCCCATGACCACGATGAGCGTATAGAGGATGCCCATGAGCGCGGCGATGCCTGCCTGGTAGCGGCCCATTGCGCGATACATGCGCACCTTGGAGTCGAGGTATGCCTCGTTGCTCTCGCGGAACTTCTCGCGCTCAACGTCCTCGGCGGCAAAGCTCTTGACCACACGGACGCCGGCAAGGCTGTCCTCCAGGCGCGAGTTCACGTTGGAGATGCGCACGCGGTTCTCGCGGAAGACGGCCTTCATCTGGAGGTTTGCCCTCAGGTTGTAGATGACGAGAACGGCAAGAACAACGCCCAGACAGACGGTGAGCGGCACGTTGATAAACGACAGGATCACAAACGAGCCCACGACCTCGATGAAACCAATGAGCAAGAACTCGGGGCCGTGGTGGGCAACCTCGGAGATGTCGAAGAGGTCGCTCACCAGGCGGCTCATAAGGTCGCCGGACTTGTTGCGGTCGAAGAACGAGAGGCTCATGCGCTCGTAGGCGTCAAAGAGGTCCGCGCGCATGCGGCTCTCCATGCGCGCACCCATGACGTGGCCCCAGTAGGCCACAAAGTAGCGGCAACCAAAGCGCACGGCGTACATGACGACAAAGCCCACGAGAAGGTAGACGAGGGCGGACGTGATGGCATCCGAGCCCTGGCGGAAGAGGCCGCCCGTGAGCGTGCGGAGGATCTGCGGGAAGGCGAGGTCGATGCCGGCGACGACGATGGCGCAGACGATGTCTGCGATAAAGAGGTGCATCTGGCCTGCGTAGTAGCCGAGAAAACTAGCGAAGAGCCCGCGACGGCGCTGTGCCGTGGGCTTGGGTGAAACAGTACTCATGAGTGATCCCTACGTGTGACGCGAATGTTGTCCGCGCGACATCATAGCGGATGGGGACACGTAGAGCCACGCGGCGGCATCGACCGCAGCACCGGAGACAGTGTCTCTACAAGTGTTATGACAAAAGCCCACGCTCCGGCGAGAATTCAGCGCCGGAAGGGGCTCTTTGGACGGAATACCGTCGGGAGCCCCCGTTGCGGCGTCATTTTCTCGCCGGAGGGGCCGTTACAGCAGCCATCACGTACAGAATTGCATCTCCGGCGCCGAAATGACGCCGGGAGGCTCATTGCCGCAGCAATCCCGTCCGAAACCTATCTCCCGGCGTCATTTTCTCGCCGAAGCGTCCTTCTCAGCAGTAGGCGTAGATGCACGAACCGGGGCCGACGCAATGCCGGCCCCGGTCGCTGGGACGCGCTGGGATAGGAGGAAGAAAGACGCGTCCCCAGATGACGCTACCCCTCAGAGACGAGACAAGGGGACTGCCCCTTTGTCCCACTCGGGGAAAGGGGCCTGCTCGACCGCCGGGAGAGTGCGGCCGAGCAGGGAGGGTGGGACTAAGCCTCGGGCTTGGTCAGAGGATCGACGTAGTACTTCTTCGTGCGGTCGTCCGAGATCTTGCCGGAGTAGTTGAGGCCGAAGGCGAAGTCGTACTCGTTGCCGTCAGCATCGACGTAGCAGTCCATGTCGCGGGGGACGTCCTCGAGCTGCTTCTCGACGGTGTCCATGTCCTTGGGCATCTGCATGGGAAGCAGGCCGGAGGGCTCGGACTGGCCGGCAACGATCTTGCAAGCGGCCTCGGTGGAGCCGGACATGGAGACGAGAATGGCGTCGACCTCGGGCTCGAACTCGTAGACGCACATGGGCTGCGTGATGTCGAGAATCACGATACAGGGCTTGCCCGCCTCCTTGGCAAGCTTGGCCGCGTCAAGAATCTGGTCGAGCTGGTTCTCGTTGGTGATCATCGAGGTGCGGCCGTAGTAGCTGCGGTTCTCGATCTCAACACCCTTGGCGCTATCGTGCTCGGCCCACTTGGAGCCGTCCGTTGGATCACCAGCAAGCGAAGTCTGACGAACGTTGGGGCCATCGGCAGTATAGGGACGATACTGCAGCGACAGCGGAATGTAGTTGCCGTCCTGGTCAATACCACGGCGCGAAGATGCATTAGCAGGAGCCTTGGCACACACGAGGACATAGTCAACGTCGGCAATGTCGGCAGCAGTCGCACGTGTAAGGTCGGCCTCGGTAGGCGTTGCCTTTCCGCTCTTCTCGTCAACGGGACCAGTGAGGTTCTCCGCCAAGGTGTCGGTCACAACGTCGAAGTACTTCTCGAGCGTACCCTTGGTGAGCGGAAGATCGCACGTTGCCGACGAGGTGTTCCACTTGAGCATGCCCATGCCAGACGCAGTGGTAGCCGCAGGGGTGAAGAGCATGGGTACGTAGACCTTGGGCTTAGCGGAACCCTCGGCCTTCTTGATCACGCCGCCATGGTTCTTGAGCATGACGATGCACTTAACCTGTGCCTCAAGAGCGGCCTTGACGCTTTCGTCGTTCTCGTCTGCCTTGTCAACCTCGGTACGCGCCTTCTCAACGGAGACGTAGGGATCCTCGAAAAGCCCAGCGTTGAAGTAGCTGAGGAGAAGACGCTCGCCGACATTGGTGAAGTTCTCCTTCGCCTTGTCCTCGCCAAGCTCGTCCTTCATTGCCTCGTAAGCAGCCACAAGGTTCTGAGGATTATTCTCGCCACCCATCTGGTCGACACCAACGGAAACGGCCTTGGAGGCACGCTTTGCCTGATCCCAATAGTTGGTGTCCTCGAGACCCCAGCAGGTCCAGCTCAGCTTCTCGTTATTTGGATCGTTGCAAACCATCCAGTCGGTGCAGGCAGCTCCCTTGAAGCCATACTTACCACGGAGAAGCTCGGTGATCTTGTACTTGGAGAAGCCAGAGCCCACAAGCTCGCCATACTCGCCGTCGTCGGACCAGGCAATGGTGTAGGAGGTCATGATGGTACCTGCGGTACCAGTCTTGCCATCGAGCTTGAAAGCGCCATCCACGAACGGAATCGTGAGAGCATCGAAGTTCTTGCCAGGGTAGACAGCGAACTTGCCCTGATCGGAGTGACCCTCACGACCGCCTTCGCCTGCGCCCTCAGCGGGCCAGTGCTTGACCATGGAGACGAGGGACTTAGTACCCCAGCCCTGGTCCTCGCCATTGTCATCCACCGTGGACTGCAGGCCGTCGATGAATGCCCTCACGGTATCGCGGGACAGCGCAGGGTCCTCACCAAAAGTGCCGTTAAAACGCGCCCAACGGGGATCGGAAGCGACGTCAGTCTGGGGCCCGAGGAACATGGTGACACCCATGTCGCGCATGTCGCGGGCAATGCCCTGGCCGGCCTGCTTTGCGACCTCGGGGTCGAACGCGGCAGCAAGCGCTAGGTTGCCCGGCCAGTTGATGCTGTTCTTTCCGTTACGCGGATCCGACGAAAAGAGCACTGGAATCTTGTTGCTGGATGCCTCGACATACGCCTGCATGGCATTCGAGAACTGAGCCTGCTTGAACGCCGGGTAGGAGCTCATGGCGTTGAGGACGGCGCGAACATTGCCGTCCAGGAACGTCTTGCGCTCGTCGTTGACCAGGTCGTTGTCGTCAATCTCACGCTGGTGTGCCGAGAAGCACATGAGACCGGCAATCTGCTCGATGGACAGGCGCGGGGCAAGGTCAGCCGCGCGCTCCTCCGCAGAGAGGCGCCAGTCCTCGTAGGGGACCAGCTCGCCGGTGCCCTCGAAGTCCTTGAACGCGTAGCCGTCCTTCTCGATGAGCTTGAGGCCGGAGTCGGGCGAGTACGAGAGCTGCTTGCCGTCGCCGTTGTCGACGATGGTGTAGCCGTCGTCGGTCGCGGTCTCGGTGTAGCCGCTGCCCTTCTTCTCGGCGGAGTCCGTGCTCGCGGCGGTGCCGCCCGTTGAGCAGCCCGCCAGCCCCGCGAGCACCGCCGCGGCGGCAGACCCGGCGAGGAAGTTCCTGCGCGTCAGGTTGTTCTGCATATCTGCTCTCCTCTTGTCGTGCGGTCCCCCTCCCACAGGGGGCCGCAGCCTTCCCTCCGCACGGCCTCTCGGCCGTGGCAAATCCCGCGTGATGTCAGGGCCTGCAGACGAGGCGCTCCCAACGCCCGCCCGCGTTGCCGGCCATGAGACAAGGGGGCTGTCCCTTTGTCTCATGGCAAGGGGAACTCCCCTGGCTGCTAGCCGTAGAAGTCGAAGTCGATGGTGTCGAAGTCGGCGATGTCGAAGTCGGCGGCAGTGCCCTCGAGGGTGTTCTTGTCGACGACCTTGAGCGTGATGTCCTTGGAGGAGAGGTGGAGCTTGATCTCCTCCTTCGTGCCCTCCCAGGTGCCGGTGTCGGTGAGGAGGTCGGCGTGCGCCTCGAGGGGCTTGACCTCGCAGGTGCCGTCGTCGTTCAGGTTCACGTCGAGCATTGCCTCGGTGCCGCCAGCGGTACCGTAGACGGTCTGGCCGGTGATCTTCACGGAGCCGCGCCACTGGCCGGCGTAGGCCTTGTTGGCGTCGAACTCGGAGCTAGAGCTGTCCTTGGACGAGCTGGAACTCGAGGTCGCGCTCGTGCTGCTCGAGGTCGCAGAGGACGACGAGCTGCCCGAGGACGACCCGCCGCACGCCGCGAGCGGCATGCAGAGCGTTGCGGCGAGAAGACCCGCAACCAGTACCTGCTTCTTCATGCTTGGTTCCTTCCCCTCTGGCCGGGGCTTCCCGGCCACCCCGCGCGCCGCGATGTGGCGCGCCTTGCTCGAGAGNACGACCCGCCGCACGCCGCGAGCGGCATGCAGAGCGTTGCGGCGAGAAGACCCGCAACCAGTACCTGCTTCTTCATGCTTGGTTCCTTCCCCTCTGGCCGGGGCTTCCCGGCCACCCCGCGCGCCGCGATGTGGCGCGCCTTGCTCGAGAGTCATTACAAATCGATGACAGCCCGTTTGAGGGGAACGGTACTAACCTGTCGAATTTCTGACGTGTCCTGCAATCTGAGACGGCAGACGGAAGGGCCGAGCGGTGGCGCGAGAAGCTGCGAACGGTTCTTCTTGACGCTTATGCCTTGCTCGGCTCGGCGTTATTGGCAGTTTTGGCGCCATCCTCGCCCGCCGATGCAGCAATGCCGTTCTCGCCCGAATTCGCCGGCCTTGGCTTAACCCCCGCCCGGTCGCGAGCAGTTGCCTCGATGCGCCAGGCCTCCCAGCCGCGGGGGCTGGGGTGGTAGAACGCGCCGCGCTCGAGGCCCTCGGGCAGGTAGCGCTGCTCCACCCAGCCTGTGGGATAGTTGTGGGGGTAAAGGTAGGGGCCGTACTCGTCGGAGCCGGGACGGTGACGGTCGCGAAGGTAGCTGGGCACCTCTCGGCGCGGCCCCTCCCGGACCTCTTGCAGAGCCGCATCTATGCCCGCCTCGGCGGCGTTGGACTTGGGCGCCAAGGCCATGTACTCGACTGCCTGGGCAAGGTTGATGCGACACTCTGGGAGGCCGATGACCTCGGTTGCCTTGAACGCCGCCTCCGCGACGAGAAGCGCCTGCGGATCCGCGTTGCCAATGTCTTCCGAGGCAAGGATGAAGATGCGCCGCGCGATGAACTTGGGGTCCTCCCCCGCGTCGATCATGCGCGCCAGCCAGTAGAGCGCGGCATCAGGGTCGCTCCCACGCATGGACTTGATGAAGGCGGAGATGATGTCGTAGTGCATGTCGCCGGACTTGTCGTAGGGCAGCCCGTGGCGTGGATTGGCCTCCAGCACGTGATCGCGCGTGATGCGAACGGGGCTCTCCGGCGTGGCGGCGCCTGCCGGCGCGGCCATCTGGCTCGCCAGCTCGAGCGAGGTGAGAGAGGCGCGGCCGTCGCCACCGGCAAGGGTCACAATCTCCTCGAGGGCGTCGTCGTCGAGCGTGAAGGCACCCTTGAGGCCGTATTCCGAGGTCACGGCCCGACGCACGATGGCTCGGATGGAATCGTCGTCGAGCGGCCCAAGCTCCACCACGCGCGAGCGCGAGAGCAGCGCCGAGTTCACCTCGAAGTAGGGGTTCTCGGTTGTGGCGCCAACGAGGACCACGGTGCGGTCCTCAACGGCATGCAGCAGAGCGTCCTGCTGCGAACGGTTGAAGCGGTGGATCTCGTCCACAAAGAGGATCGTGCGGCGACCCATGGAGAGCAGTCGGTTCTCGGCGGCATCAATCTCGCGGCGAAGGTCCTTGACCGTGCCCGTGACGGCCGAGACCTCGACGAACTCCGCGTGGGTCGAGTTGGCGATGATGCGGGCGAGCGTGGTCTTGCCCGTGCCCGCCGGCCCGTAGAGAATCACCGAGGAAAGCGTATCGTGCTCGATTGCGGTGCGCAGCCAGCTGCCGGGGCCCACGGCCCCCGTCTGGCCCACGTACTCGTCGAGGGTCTGCGGACGCATGCGCGCGGCGAGAGGGGCGTTCATCGTGCGCTTGTAGCGCTCTATGTTCGTGAAGAGGTTATCCATGCAAGCGATTGTATCCCAGGGCCGTGGCAGCGGGGCGGAGCCCTTCTCGACAGGGGCCTTCACGCCGAGACCCCCGTCAGGTCTTTCTCGACACGCCCTTCTCGAGAAGCCCCTTCTCGACACGCGTTCGTTTTTTCTGGATTGGCGGCCGTAGCGTATCTGGTAGCCGCACGTCGGCTAAGGTATTCCACCGGTACATCGCAAAGGGGAGGAAACATGCCAGTCGCTGCCACAAGGCCGCTCATCGGAATTACGTCTAGGCCTCGGGAGGACCCCGAGAACCCAAACTGGACCATGACCGATGACCACTACGCCGCATCGGTGGCCGATGCCGGCGGAATCCCGGTGGCGCTCCCCTACTGCATCCCGTTTGGCTTCGAGGCGACGGCGCTCGTGCCGGACATCGTCCGCCGTCTCGACGGCATCCTCTTCACGGGCGGCGGCGACATTGCCGATGACTCCTTTGACGGGCATGCTTACGCCCCGGAAAGCCATTCGCCCATCTCGCTTACCTGCCCCGCACGCGACGCCTTTGAGTGGGCGCTCATGCGTGCGTGCTGGGACGCTGACGTCCCGGTACTTGGCATCTGCCGCGGCATGCAGGTCATGAACGTGACCCTCGGCGGCACGCTCGTGCGCGACATCAAGGACTACCCCACCAAGACCATCCTCCACACGCGTGGCGACTCCCCTGACTCCCCCGTCCACCACGTACGCATTTCGGAGGCGAGCAGACTGGCCAAGATCCTCGGCTTCGCTTCCGGCGGGGTGAACTCGCTTCACCACGAGGCAATCTACACCCAGGCTCCAAAGGGACACGTTGTCGCATGGGCGGAGGACGGTACCCCGGAGGGCCTCGAGTTCGACGAGAAGACCTTCTTCCTTGGGGTGCAGTGGCATCCTGAGAAGCTCCGTACCCAGCCGCAGCTCTTTAGCGCCTTCGTGGACGCCGCACGCGAACACGGTGCTGCCGAACGCGCCGCGCAGGGCCCCTCGCTGTAGTGAAGACCATTGCCGCGCACCCGCCCGCAGCTACGGGCGGGTGCCTTCGAAGTACCCACGGCGAGGGAAGAGCTCGCGCGCCTTGGGGAAGAGCTCCGAGCACGTAGCCATGAAGTAGTCGTCCGTCATCGACGAGATGAAGTCCACCACCGCAAGGTCTGGGTCCGACTCCCAGTCATACGTGCGGCCATAGGGAGCGAGGTGGCGCCCCAGCGGCTCGATGTGGTGGCGGAAGATGGCGGCAGACTCGTCACCCGCGCGAAGAGCCTCGAGCTCGTGATCATAGAGCAGCGAGAAGAGCTCCGAGACGCCGCGTGAGAAGTCCCCGTTGACCTCCGAGGCGCCATAGATCTTCTCGTAGTTCTCGCGCTTTGCTCGGCGCATCTCGGCAAAGCCTTCCTCGCTCATCTCGATGCGCGGCTTGCCCAGGCTGTTCTCGACCACGTCCGCGACAAAGGCGCCAAGCGCCCAGGCGTTGTACGCACCGCCAAGACCGTCGTCGAAGCTATTCTCGGTGCAGAGGCCCGCGCGGATGGCGTCCTGGCGGTCCTTGCCCACGTAGGCGATGATGTCCGAGACGCGCACCACGCAGCCCTCAAGCGTCATGGGGCGCAAGTGTGCAATGGCGGGGCCGCCCTTCTCCCAGCACTCCTCCACCCCGCGGTCGAACTCGTCGAAGCCGGCAAGAGAGCTTGTCTCGAAGATCTGCTGCTCGAACTCACCGTTGTGGCAGATCACGCCATCCAGCGTCTGGAGTGCGAGGTTCCTGCCATAGGTGACGTCGAGCGCGCGAACGCTCTGCACGTTGTGCGCAAAGAAGCGGCCGGTGCGGACATGGTAGACGTCGTTTAGAAAGCGCTCGCCTGCGTGGCCAAACGGCGTGTGGCCAATGTCGTGCCCCAAAGCGATTGCCTCGATGAGGTCAAGGTTGAGGCCAAGCGCGGCGCCAATGTCTCTAGCCACGCGCGCGACGAGCTGCACATGCAGGCCGCGACGGGCAAGGTCATCATCCGCGCGAAACGAGAAGACCTGGGTCTTTCCGGCAAGGCGGTTGTACGCGGACATGTGCATGATCTTCTCGGCATCGCGCACAAAGGCCGGACGCAGGACGCTCTCCTGGTCACGCTCGGTCTTGTCGCGACGAAGCGCGGCTGCATTGGGCGTAGAAAACGGCGAGAGGGCCCCGCTTGCGCGACTGTCTGCAATTGCCCGCTGCGCCTGGAGCGAGAGCTGCCCCGTGAGGTGAGGCGCGAGCTTGTTGGTGACTTCCATGGCTGCCTCCTGCGAGTTGTTTATCGAGGCAGATTCTAGCAAGGCCGCGCGACAGTAATTAGGACGCAAGAAGGACGTCGGGCAGCCTGGAGGTCGAACGCTGCTCCTAGAAAGCTGCGACTTAATAGCAGTCTGCAGAGGGCCCTTATCAGAAAAGCCGCAGGCAAACGGCCTGCGGCTTATTGGAGGACTGCTATTAAGGCGCAGTTATCTGCCTGCAGCGACAGAGCCGGCAGAAAATGAGACAAAGGGAAACTCCCTTTGTCTCATTCGACGACGAGGCAGCCCATGTTGAGGCGGTGTGTCCACTCACCAATGACGTTATCCATGCCACAGCGAGTAAAGACTCCGCCGAACTTCCCGTTGAAGAGGAAGAGCCCCTCCATGTTGCTCATCTCGGGGGCATCGAGCGGGTCTTCGCCGGGCTTAAGCACGCCGCCGCGCAGGGTGGGCGTGCGATACTGCGGCGCATACGCCTGCACAACGCCTCCGCTCTTTGCGCAGGTGGCAAGCGCGCTCTCCCACTCCTCCTGCGTCTTGCAGTCAAGGCCGGCCACCACGCCCACGGCGTTGTAGCCGCCTGCAGGCTTCACGATCCAGCGGTCCTTCTCGGCATAGGGCGAGAGGTCCGAGTCCGCATCAAGCAGCACCGTCTGGGGAACATGTGCGTCGATGAACGCGCGCTCCTCGGGCGTGAGGATGCCATCCACCGCATCGGAGTGCATGATTGCGAAGACGGTCTTCGTAGCGCAGGGCCAGGTCCTGTAGCCGCCAATGACGCAAGCCAGCCCGCGGCGCGCGGCCTCTGCCAGGGCGTCAGCGCCAGCGCAGGGTTTCTCGGCAATCTCGGACGTGACGGCTCGGCGGTACACGCAGGAGACGGGGCCACCGGGGGCCATGAGGAGGTCTGTGCCCGCCACGTGATCGATGCGCAGGTCACGAATGTCGCAAAACTGGGCATAGATGCCCCTGTCGGAGAGTCGCCAGAGGAAGTCCTCGAGCTCGTCCGTCGACGCGCTCTCGGTGTAGTCGACAATGCACAGCGACGGATGGTCAACGCTGCTGCCAAAGCGGTCGGCGTTTGCCCAACTCACATATGTGTCGCGAATGGCATCGATAGCCTCGCCCACCACGTCGTACGTCGTGATGTTGGGGTGCTTCTCGGCGAACTTGCGGTAGGTCTGGGTGGCCTGGATGGCACGGGTGACCTCGACGGTCGAGGTCATGCCCGCCGAGCCGTCTGTGTTGAGCTCACAGAACTGATAGTCGCCCGTCTCCTCGTTGAAGAAGACGTCCACGCGCGCGATGGGGATCATCTGCTCGTAGCCTGTTGGAATGAGCGTGAGCTCCTCAAGCTCGGGCGAGAAGTGGAAGAGCTTGCGAAACTCGGGGTTGCGCAGGTACTCGGCCGTAATCTTGTCCATGATGCGGCCCATGGTCTCGGCGGCGTCGCGCAGAATCTCAATCTGGGCGACATCGAGGATCTTGGGCGTCATTGCCCAGGAGACGGGTCCGCCGTGGTAGAGCGCGTGGGTGGTGAGTAGGTAACGGTCACCAGCCCCCCTGCTCTCAACATCACCGGCAAGCTCGCGCGCCGTCGAGAGGAACTCGTCCTCGAGCGCGCGTCCATGAAGGCAAGTCATATGGGTCACTTCCTGGTTACCGCAGTCGCAACGCGACAATTCGGCAAACGTCACCAATCTGTCTGTAAGTTGCTGCCCGATTGTAGACGCTTGAAAACAGCATCATTGATTCTGCACACTGCGTGAAGGACGTGTGTGCTGACATCAGGCGGACATGCATGCCAAGTGGCACCTTCGCGAAGTGTTTTGTCCTGCTACGGCCTGCTCATGAAGTGCATGCCCTTCTCCGGGTACACCGTGAGGCCGAGCTTCTCCTGCAGCGCGATGGACGCCTGGTTGTCGGGCCACACCTCTCCCCAGGGCACAAGGCCGCGATCGAGCTGCTCGTTGATCTTTGCAGACTCAAGAGCGGTTGCCCACCCGCGGCGACGCAGCTCGGGGAAGACCTCCAGCATGCCAATGGCGCCCTCGGGGTGCTCGCCGATGAAGGCGCAGAGACGTCCCGCCTCAAAGCCTCCCAGCACAAGCCCGCGCGCGAGAATGTCTTCCAGCTCGCCGGGTGCCAGGTACTCTGGATGCGAGTAGTGTGAGGCCACTAGCTCGGCATACGCCGGCGTGAGTGTGCGGATGTCGAGCGAGGGATCCACCTCGAGGCGGTCTTGCTTCTCGTAGATGACCATGTTGCAAGGGGCATCCTCGGTAAGGCCCAGATCGCGGCGCACGTCGTGGACGGGGGCGGTGCCAAGGACGCACACCAGGTCGCGAGAGGCAAAGACATCAAGCGCCTCGCGCATGGCCTTCCGGGAGGTTCCCCACACAAAGGTCCCGTGGCGCGGCACCTCCAGCACGCACACGCCCTTCTTTGCGACAAGGACCTCGCCAATCCCGCGGCGCGCGCACTCGAGGATGGGGAACGCCTCGCGCGGGCCGTCCGTGAGAAGCTCGATTGCCCGTGCTCGTCGGGTTTCCGCGGGCTCCTCCAGCGCCCGCATGATGTAGGCCAGGCGCTTCGCGATGGCCTCGGAGCCATCTGCGTTGGGGTGCTCGTAGCCGTCGGCCATGAGGACGGGACTTGCCTGCAGCAGGCGCGAGCCCTCGACCAAGTGCATGCCGGGGTTGGCGGCAACCGCGGTGCGGATAAGGTCGGGTACGGCGGCAAAGCAGCTGCCCCGGTGCGTGGGGTGCGTCTCGTCCAGGTGCCAGAGGGGCGTGAGCGTCCAGGTGGATGCCTCCGGCCACGCCTCGGCGACCTCGAAGAGGCTCGTGCGAATGTCACGCGTAATGCGCATCTCCTGGCAGGGCTCGTAGCGGTAGTTCTCGCCCAGCTCCACCACCACGGCCGCGGGAGAAGCCTCGTCTGCCAGGCCAACGGTCGAGCCCGGCAGGAAGACCTGGCCGCCAATGCCCTGGTTGAGCACGTCCATGTCTAGCTGCGTGGCGAGAAGCGCCGGCCAATTGCGCGCCGGGTCGCCAGCGACAAAGCCCTGGGCGATGGAGTCGCCAATCACCAGCAGCTGGTCACGGGCAGTAACCGGCTCGATTACGTTGCCGTCGCCCACCACGTGTCGCAGGTCGCAGCTCGTGAGGCAGGGCAGCCACACACGCACATGATGATGACGGCCCATGCCAGGCAGGCGCTGGAGGTTGCTCTCGGGCGCCTCCTCGGGATCATCGAGCGCAAACTCCACACGCGTCACGCCGTCGTGGTTCTCCTCGGGAAGCGCGCAGGGCAGATGGCGGCCGTCAACGTCACAAGAGAAGCCGTCAAGGGGTCCGTCTGGCGCAAAGGCGCACTCGGCGGCCTCGTCGAGCACCTCGCGCGAGCCACGCGGGAACGGTTCCACACGCGCCTCGAGCACGATGGAAGAGGAGTCCGTCTCAAACTCCACGGTGATGCCTGCCGTGCAGGCAGCCATGGCGCGATAGAGGCCCGGGTGCCAAGCGCGGCAGCTCCCAATGGCCTTGAGCTGGCTCTTCGCGAAGCGCCAGGGGTGTACCCAGCCGTGCCCCTTCGGCTCTGCCCACACGGCGCCGTGGAGCAGCCCCTCGGCGGGAACGCTCACGAGCAGGTCGGCCATGTCCTTCTCGTCCATGAGTTCACTGACGCTCATCGCACGTCGCCCCTCTGCGATTCAGCCACGTTGTGTGCGCTGCGATTGTTGTTTGCGGCCATCCATTGTGGCAGAAACAGCGGCCGCATGGGTGCTAGGCGATAACGCTTCAAGCGAGCTGCGAAAACTCTCCCTCGGGCGAGAAACCGACGCCCGAGAGGGGGTTTCGTACGCAATCGCGTCGATAACAGCCCTTCCGGCACCCGGCGCTACTCGCCATCGGCAGCGCGGCGGAGCGGCTCGTAGGCGGCAACGAGGTCATCAAGGCGCATGCGGGCGTTTGCCGGGCTCGTGGAAGGGAGCCCCGTGCATGGAACGCCGCATGCAGGTTCAACGAGCCGCTGGTAGAGCCGTGTGGCGGTGCTTCCCGTGCAGAACACGCGCGCGATGGGCGCTATCGAGAGAATCCGGCCAACGTCATTGGGCACGGGATTGCGAATGGAGGCATCGCTCGCCCCTTCTATGGTGCAGCTTCGAAGCACGTCCCAGAGGGCAACGTGATGGCGCAGGCACAGGTCGCGACGAGCATCGTTCGTCTCGGGGACGCCCTCTTGCCACAGCGCCGCCACCACGCGCCAGAAGCGGTTCTGTGGGTTGCCGTAGTAGAAGTGCACTTCGCGCGATTTGGGGCTGGGCATGGTCCCCAGCACCAGCACACGGCTCTTCTCATCAAATATTGGATCGAGTGGGTGAATGACGAGCCGGCCCGCAGGGGTGGACGCCTCTTTGCCTGCGTTACTCGCCATCGCGTATGGGCTCCGCGAACTCCTCGCCGTCATCCAAACGTATCATCGTAACCTGGCCAAAGCCCGCACCACCCGCGGCACCGGAGTCGATGTCCCAGCGGTCAGCCACGCCGCCCGTTGCGTCGCATGCTCCCACACGCACCATCTGCGCAATGCCGTCACTGTTTCTCACCGGACGGTCAAACTCGTTGGTCATGGATACCAGGTAAGGCGTGGGCGTGTGACCGGCCACAACAATGGGGCCCTCTCCTCTCTCGTCAAGTAGCCCTGTGGGGACCGACCAGAACTCGTCGCGAATCCACAGCAGGTCATCGGGGGTCTGCTCGCCGAGAAGCGCATCAATCGTGGAATCATTCCACGTACCGTCTGCAGGCAGCTGGCCACCAGGCCGAATGCCGGCGTGGGCCATGATGTAATGGCGCCCCGCAACCTCGACATGTGCCGAAAGCGGCAGGTTGCGCACCCAGCCGATAAGCTCGATCGCCTCGTCATCCAAGGCGCCCTCGAGGCCGGAGAGCGTGGCCATGCCACCATTGATGGCCCAATTTGCCTGGGATACAACGTCGTCCTTGTGGTCAAGCGCGTCGAGCATGAGGTCCTCGTGGTTGCCCTTGAGCACGCGCACGTTGGGAAGCGACCGCGTGACGCGCATGACGCCAATGGGGTCTGGCCCGCGGTCAATCATGTCTCCCAGGCAGAACACGACGTCATCTGCGCCAGGGGACACGCGCTCGAGCACGCGCTCGAGCGTCGCACGATGCCCGTGGACATCAGAGAAGACGTATGTCGACATGGCGGCACCCCCCGTCGTTGGCCATGGACACTAGCTTAGACCTGCGGCTGGTTTAACGCAAAGCATACCGTGAGCGTAGCTTTTGGCGCTCCCGGCGAAGCATCCAGGGGCGAGCGGAGCCAATCTCAACAACGCGCGGGACGCGCGGAGCATCCCCGCTCGCCCGGTCAAGTTCGCGAAGGACCTCCTGCATTGTGGGCTCGAGACGCTCCTTCTTGAGCATGCACTCCCACACCACGATAACGGTCCAACCATCCTGTACCAGCAGCGCATTGTCACGAGAGTCGCGCTCCCTGTTGCGCTCGAACTTTGCCTTCCAGAACTCCACATTTGTCTTTGGCAAAGGCAGAGCACAGTGGGGGCAGCGATGCCAGAAGCAGCCATTCACAAAGATGGCAACGCGTCTGCCAGGAAAGCAGATGTCGGGCTTGCCCGGCGCCTTCTTCCAGTGCAGGCGGTATCCGGTGTAGCCCGCCTCGCGCAACCGCGCCCTAACTAGCAGCTCGGGCTTAGTGTTCTTGCTCTTGTTCGCCTGCATCACATGGCGCGTGGCCTCGCTCGTCAAGATGCAGCGGCACCGCCTATGCGAGCGGGGCGTCCGAGGGAGCAGGCGCCCCCTCAAAGTTGAGGTTGCCCGTGAGCGCACGTGCAGCATCGTTGTCAAAGTCGCGCGAGAGCACGGCAGACGCCACCGCAGGCGCCCGGTCGAGTGCACGCTCGTACAGATCTTCAAACGAGTCCCTGCTCACGGCACCAGTCGCGGGGTTTGTCCACGCGCGGTGCTCAGCGTTGTCGAACTCCGAAGACGCAGACGCCCGCACGCGATGCGAGAGCGCCCCATAGGTGGAATAGGGGGAGCCGGTTATGGCGCGCTCGAGGGCGGCGACCGCGTTGCGATGCGGGTCGCGCGTTGCATACAGCAGACGCATGATGGTGCGGTAGCAACCAACCGAGACCGAGAAAGTAGTTGGGTCGATGGGCCTATCATATGTCCAAAGCGCCGCGTAGAAGTAAATCTTGTCGATGATGGCAAGCACCTCGCGCGAAGCGCGCAGCGTGTTTGCAAACGGGCGGTACTCGGCAATGGTCTTGGCGGTCTTGCGATAGAGAACCGTCTCGTCCAGGTCGCGCTCGACCTCCATGTGGACCTTGCCGTCATACTCCGGGCCAAGCTCGGGCACGCCTGCATGCGTGAGGTCGTAGGCCCAGGCGTTCACAAAGGGATGGACCGTCAAGTCAAGCAGCCAATGGCACGAGAAGCCCGCCAGATACGCCGCTCCAACGTCCTTCTCGCGCTTGGAAAGGCGATCGACGGCCTCGCGCATAGCAGCAAGAAGTCGCGCGGGGCGCTCGTCGTGCATCAGGTTTCCCACCTTGGCCCACTTGGCCATGAGCGGGTAGATCGTGATGTAGAAGAGCGGGTCTGGGCCTTGGCTTCCCAGCAGGAATGCCTCGCGCTCGTCGAGGGTCGCCAGGGGCAGCTCTGCCTTTGCGCGATCGGCAACGTCGCGGGCAAAGAAGTCGTGCGTGAGAATGGCTGGCATGGTGGCCCCTTTCCGGTTGCGACAGGCGTGTGGCCGCGCTAAGGAACAAACACGCCCGTCCCGCCATTATGCCCCATCTGAGAGACACCAGACGAGCAGCGCGGCAGTCGATGGCGTTTCGCACGCAGTGGGGTTGTGCGTCTGCGGCCCCCGCGCGTCCGCACGGCGCCGCGTGCGCGCTGAGCTGAACAAGCCATTACATAATCCTGACAGAAGCCGTGGTTATCGACGGCATCCAAACGATAACGTTTTGATGTGTATGAGCGTGAGACGCGAAGCCAAACAGAGAGGAACGCGATGTCTTTCAAGATGACAAAGGCCGAGAGAAGCTGGGTCATGTACGACGTGGGCAACTCTGCGCTGGTGCTTCTCGCCACAAGCGTCATTCCCATCTACTTCAAGTCGCTGGCAGACGGCCCCGCCCTTGTCGCCTGGAGCTATGCAGAGACCGTGGCCTCGCTGGTCATCGCACTGCTCATGCCCATCCTGGGTTCCATTGCCGATCAGCAGGGCATGAAGAAGAAGTTCATCATTGGGTCTGTGGGGACGGGCGCCGTGGCATGCGTGGCCATGGGCTTCCCCACCAGCGCAATGGCGTTTCTCGTGATTTACGTGATCTCCTCCGTGGCGCTCAACACGTCGTTCGTGTTCTATGACGCGCTGCTGGTTGACGCCACGACGGACGACCGTATGGACGAAGTCTCGAGCCAGGGCTATGCGTGGGGCTATATTGGCAGCTGCGTGCCGTTTCTCGCCTGCCTGGCGTTTGTGCTGGTGAGGCCCTTTGGCATGAGCCTGCAGACGGCCATGCAGATCTCCTTTGTGATCACGGCTGCCTGGTGGGTGGCATTCACCGTGCCCATGCTCAAGAACGTCGAGCAGACCCACTACAAGCCGCGCGAGGAGCACGCGCTGGTCAACGCTGTGCGCGGCATTGGCGCTACGGCAAAGCGCATCTGGCGCGATCCGTCCATTAGGAATTACATCATTGCGTACTTCTTCTACATCGACGGCGTGCACACCATCATCAAGCTTTCCACCTCGTACGGCGCCGACCTTGGCATCGACGGCACGCAGCTGGTGCTGGCGCTGCTCGTCACGCAGTTTGTGGCATTCCCCTCGGCCATTGCGTATGGCCGTCTGGGGCACAAGTTTGGTACGCGCAAGATGATCCTGGTGGGCATTGCCGGCTACACCTTCATCACACTGTTTGCTGCGTTCTTCCTGCGCACGGCGGTCGAGTTCTGGATTCTTGCCATCATGGTTGGCCTCTTCCAGGGCGGCCTGCAGGCGCTTTCGAGGTCCGAGTTTGGCAAGCTCTGCCCCAAAGACCACGCCAACGAGTACTTTGGGTTCTTTGACATCTTTGGCAAGTACGCGGCCATTCTCGGCACCTTCATCGTGGGCACCATGACGGCCGCCACCGGCAACAGCTCGCTGGGCGTGCTCTCCATTGTGGTGCTGTTCATCATCGGCTTTGTGGTGATGCTGCGCGTCCCCGAGCGCGCCACAGCGGCAACGGAGGAGTAGCGCTTCCCGGGCGTGGCGGCATGTAATGTCGCCGGTAGACCCATTTTGATGCGCATCGCAACACTTGGCCCCCTCCGGCGACAATTAATCGCCGAAGAGGGTTCTTTGATGGGATTTGCAACAACCTGGGCTTTCTGGAGACATTCTCGGCAGTAGAACGGTGGCCCACAATTCTCGCTACGCATTTTGGTGAAGAGCTATCACTGCGTTGGTATCGAAAATGCTACCTTTTACCTGCGTAATGCCAGATGCTGCCTACTAACTTGACAGCTATCGTCAAGAAAAGTGCTTGCGTATAGAAAGAAGAGTGCAAGCCAATTGTGGCACGCTCCGCTCACCGTTTCCGTCGAGAGGAGTAACCATGAGCCTATTGTTCCTTGGATTCCAAACCTCAGCAGTATTGGTGGAGAGAAATGCCCGCAGGGGATTCAAAAATTTCACTCCGTCCAACGTAGTAAACCTCTCGCAGGCATCGATAAGTCGCGCAGAGATTACTTCACACGGTCTCTCGAAATGCGGTCTCGATGAAGGAGGATTAGACATTATTGTTCCAAGAGATGCTTCGAGAGACCCGCGTTCACCCTTGCGATACCATCGCGGACATCCGTCTTTTCCTGCCGGATCATTCCTACGAGGAAGAGGAGGCATCCTCATCGCTTCCCCTGCACTTTCCTTGCTTCAGTTGTCTCTGGTGCTAGACGAATGTTCCTGGCTCAAGCTCGTCTATCGTTTCACAGGAACATTTTCGCTCGACGACTTCGTGGAAGGGGGCATCATTGAGCGCCCTCCGCTCACGAACACGCAAGAACTCGAAGCCTATTTCTTCTCGGCCTCCGAAATGGGGATGCGCGGAGCAAGAAGGTCGTGCCGACTCCTGCGACATGTACAAGACGGATCGGCATCGCCGAGGGAATCCGAGCTCGAAATCGCCTTGTCTCGACCTCGATCAAAAGCGGGGTATGGTTGTGTTCACGCGACCCTCAATGACCGGGTTCCCTATGGAGAGCTTGCCCGTCAGCTCACCGGAAGGAGCTTTGCAAAAATCGATCTTCACTATCGTAAGGCACATTATGGGCTTGAGTTTAGCGGGCATCTTCCCCATCAATGGCGTGTGCCTGAAGACATTTCGAGGCAGAACGCGCTCGCATGCATGGGTGAAGATACTGACTTTGTGACATATCGCCAATTGTCAAGCGCCCAAGAGCTCACAGAAGTCGCAAGAAAGGTAACACGCAAGACGAGAAGAACGTGGAGAGAAGACCTTCTCCGCCCCCTTGAGGAACGGCAGGCTTTTCTCGACGAACTCCTTCGCGAGAGGGAATTCGAAACGGGGGCAGGAACGTTAAGGGTGTAGACCGCGCGCGGCACAAGTCGCCGGAAGCATGAAATTGTCGCACATTGCATCAAATGAGCCCCTCCGGAGACAAATTGTCTCCGGAGGGGCGATTTTGGCGACTATTGCAACAAAACGGGCCTTCCGGCGATGGCGGAACAACGGCGATGGCGCAGAGAAGGCGACGGCAGAACAACGGCGGCAGCGCAGAGAAGGAAACGCGACCGTACCAGCATCCCTACGCCAGCAGCGCAGCGAGCTTGCCGGCAACCTCGTCCACTTGCTCCTCGGAGATTACCAACGGAGGAAGGAAGCGCAGGATCGAGTCGCCAATATGGTTGAGAACGAGACCAACCTCAAGGCCCTTGTCCACCAGCTCCGTCGCCACCGGCACGTCCAACTGCGCGCCGAGCATCAAGCCGTGCCCGCGTACCTCCGTCACGTGCGGCAGAGCCTTCAGCCGCTGGCGCAGGTGCGCGCCGCAGGCGATGACGTGCTCCCCCACCCCCTGCGAGACCAGCGCCTCAACTGTGGCACGCCCCGCGGCAGCTGCCAGCGCATTCCCGCCAAAAGTGGAGCCGTGGTCACCGGGCCCCATGAGGTCGGCCACCTCTGCCTTCGCCGCAACGGCGCCCATGGGGAAGCCGTCCGCGATGCCCTTTGCCAGGCTCACCACGTCTGGCTCGATGCCAGCCAGCTGGTAGCAGAAAGGTGCCCCGCAACGGAAGAACCCGGTCTGGACCTCATCGATCATGAGAAGCACGCCGCGCTTCTTGCACTCGGCAGCAACAAACCGCAGGTAATCGAAGCTAGCCGGCCACACACCACCCTCGCCCTGCACGCACTCGAGCATCACCGCGCACACGGGGCCGCAGCTCGCCGGAGGGTTGTCCAGCGCCTCCACCAGCGCATCCGTATCGTTCAACGGCACGGCGGCAAAGCCGGCAGGCATGGGGAGAAACGCCTTGTGGAACACGTCCTGGCCGGTAGCGGCAAGCGTTGCCAGCGTGCGGCCATGGAAGCTCTTCTGCGCCGTGAGGATGCCGGTAGCACCGCCAAGCTTCTTCTCGCCCCAACGCCTTGCCACCTTGATGGCGCCCTCGTTTGCCTCGGCGCCGGAATTGGCAAAGAACGTCTTCCACGTGGAACCTGTGGAGCCAACCACGTGGCCCTCCTCGTCGCACATGGACGAGAGGAGCCCGGAGAGGTCTTGCGCAAGCTCACCACGGTTCTCGACGTAGTAGTAGTTGCCCACCTGCCAGATCTTGTCGACCTGCTCGCGCAGGGCAGCCGCCACCACGGGGTTGCAGTGGCCCATGCTCACCGAGCCGATGCCGCCCAGGCAGTCAATGTAGGTCTTGCCGGTGGAATCGGCGAGCGTGGCCCCCGAACCCGAGACAAACTCGACGGGAAGACGGCCGTAGGTGTGCATCACGTAGGCATCGTCAAGGGCCTTGGCGCTCTCGTAGCTGGTGTCTGCCATGTTATTCTCCTTGTTCTGGAGGAGACAAAGGGAAACTCCCTTTGTCTCCCTTGTCTCACTATTCCTGCGTGAAGAGGGTGCCCACGCCTGCGTCGGTGAAAATCTCGAGCAGCAGCGAGTGGGGCGACTTACCGTTCAAGATGACCACCTCGGACACGCCGCGGTCCATGGCCTCCACAATCGAACGAACCTTGGGTACCATGCCGCCCGCAAGCTCGCCGGACGCGAGGATGCTCTTGGTCTCGGCCTTGGTGAGCGAGCGTATGAGGCTTCCCTTGTCGTTGACGTCGGCAAAGAGGCCGTCGACGTCCGTGAGGTAGATGAGCTTGTCGGCGTGGAGCGCCTCGGCAACCGCGCTCGCGGCCTCGTCCGCGTTCACGTTGAAGAAGCCATCCGGTCCGCAGGCCACAGAAGCAATCACGGGGATGTAGTCGTCGTCGAGAATCGTCTCGATGAGCTCGGGGCTCACCTCGCGGATGTGGCCCACGCGGCCAAGCTCAGGCGAGACGGGCACCGCCTTGAGCGTCTTTCCGTCCGCGCCCGAGATACCCACCGCGTTGTGGCCGTACTCGTTCAAGGCCCAGACCAGCTGCTGGTTGACCTTGCCGATAAGGACCTCCTGCACGGCCTCCATGGTGTCGTCGTCGGTGACGCGCAGGCCGTTCTTGAACTGCACGGGCATGTTGAGGCGCGTAAGCATGGCGCTTATCGCCTTGCCGCCACCGTGCACGAGCACCACACGCATGCCCATGAGCTTGAGAAGCTCGATGTCTCCCAGCACCTGCACCATGAGCTTGGGGTCCTCCATGGCAGACCCCCCATACTTCACAACGACGGTCTTCCCGCGCATCTTGTTGATCCACGGGAGCGCCTCGGTGAGGACCTCTGCCTTCCTCTGCGCGAGCTCGAGCTCGCCTTCCTCGCGACCTTGCATGCGTGCCTCCTGCCTTGGGGTTGTCTGGTGGTGGGGCCGCGCCGTACGCGGCCGGGCACAAGGCCCTAGGTGCGGTACTCGCCGTTGATCTTGACGTAGTCGTGCGTGAGGTCGCAGGTCCACACCCGCGAGTGGGCATCCCCGGCGCCGAGCGAGATGGCAATGTCTATCTCGCTCTGCTCGAATCGTCGCAGCATGTCGTCCTCGTCCATGGGAACGGGAAGCCCCGCGCGCAGCACGGGCACACCCATGAAGTCGATGTCCACGTTCTCCTGCGAGAAGGGCACCCCGCACTTGCCGGCAGCCGCTGCCACGCGGCCCCAGTTGGCGTCATGGCCAAAGATGGCAGTCTTGACCAGCGGCGAGTTGGCAATGGCAAAGGCAACCTTGTCGGCATCTGCCTGCGAGGCCGCGCCAAGAACGTCCACCGTGACGAGCTTGGTAGACCCTTCGCCATCTGCGGCAATCTGGCGCGCGAGGTTGGTACAGACGCCCTTGATGGCCGCGACCACGGCAGGGAAGGCGGGCGACGCCTCGTCAATGACCTCTCCCCCGGCAGCGCCCGTGGCAAAGAGGATGCACGTGTCGTTGGTGGAGGTGTCGGAGTCCACCGTCACCTTGTTGAAGGTCTGGCGCACAGCCGAGAGGAGCGCGGCGTATGCGGCCTCTGGCGTGAGCGGCGCATCGGTCGAGAGTACGCAGAGCATGGTCGCCATGTTGGGTTGGATCATGCCGGAGCCCTTCACGAAGCCACCCACGTGCACCGTGACAGAGCTGCTGTCCGCCTGGGGCGCGGGACCTGCAAAGGCGGCCTCCTTGGGGTGGGTGTCGGTGGTCATGACGGCGCAGGCGGCGTCATGGGCCGCCTCGGGCGTTGCTGCCAGCGCGTCCACAATGGCGGGCACGCCCTTCACATACGGCTCAAAGGGCAGCTGCACGCCGATGACGCCCGTCGAGGCAACCAGCACGTCCTGCTCGTCGCAGTTAAGCACCTGGGCGACAAGGGCGCAGGCCTTCTCGGCGCACCGCAGGCCCGGCTCTCCTGTTGCTGCGTTGGCGTTGCCGGAGTTGAGAACCACGGCACGGGCGTGACCGGAGGCGGCACGCGCACGGCTCACCTGCACCGGCGCGGCACAGAAGCGGTTCTGCGTGAACGTTGCCGCACAGACGCTGGTCTTGTCGGCAACGACGAGCGCCATGTCCTTGCGCTGGGGGTTCTTGCGAAAACCGGCGGAGATGCCGGCGGCACGCATGCCGGCGGCGGCACAGACGCCACCCTCGCAGGGGGCGAAGCCAAACGACTGAGGTGCGTCGTCCTGTGTGGGGATGACGAGGGGCTTGTAGCTTGTCATGGTTGGTCCTTCTGGACGGGGACGCGCCGCATGCGCGCCCAAGGCGGACGGTGCGGGAGGTCCTTGCGCCAGTCGACGGACTCGGCTATGAGCTTAGATGAGCGGGGCGGTGGCTCCAATGCCCTGGGTCTCCGGGAGGCCGAGCAACAGGTTCGCACATTGCATGGCCTGGGCTGCAGCCCCCTTGCCGAGGTTGTCGATCGCGCAGGACGCGATGATGACCCTACGTCGTCGGTCATCAAGGGCAACGCCAACCTGGGCACGGGCGGTTGCCGCAACCGAGGAGGTCTGCGGCATGTGGCCAGCGGGGAGCGTGGAGACAAGCGCCTCGTTGGCATAGCGACGCTCGTAGGCGTCCTGCACGTCGTTTGCGGTGACGCCATCGGCTGCTGTCATGTAGACCGTGGCGAGAAGACCGCGGGTGAGCGGCGCCAGGTGTGGCGTGAAGACCACGTTCATATCATGACCGGCAACCTGCGTGAGCGTCTGCTCGATCTCGGGCGTGTGGCGGTGGTGCGCCACGCCATAGGCCTCCACGGACTCGTTTGCGTGGCAGAAATGCGTACGCGCGTTGGGCGTACGGCCTGCGCCGGAGACGCCGGAAATGGCGTCGGAGATCACGAGGTCACCCGTGGAAAGCCCGGCCTCGAGCGCGGGAATCGCGGCAAGCGCCGTTGCCGTGGGATAGCAGCCCGGCACTGCGACGAGAACCGCCTCGCCCTCCTCGTGACGCTTCTCCAGCGCGAGAAGCCCGCTGCGGTTGAGCTCGGGCAGGCCGTAGACCGTCTGGCCAAGAAGCTCGGGGCTTGTGTGCGGGGTGCCGTACCACTGCTCGTAGACGGCCGCATCATGCAGGCGGTAGTCCGCAGAGAGGTCGATGACAGTGACGCCCAGTGAAAGCAGCTGGGGCGTGATGGCAAGCGAGGCAGTGTGGGGCACGGCGAGGAAGGCAACGTCTGCGTTCTGGGCGATGGCTTCTGGCTCGGGGAGCGAGAGCACCAGGTCACAGGCGCCCTCGAAGGCAGGGTACACGTCGGCAAGCCTGGTGCCTGCGGCCTTGCGGTCCGTCGCCATCGTGAGCTCCAGGGCGGGATGCCCCAGGACGATACGACAGACCTCGACCCCAGCGAACCCGGTTGCCCCCACGACGCAGGCCCTCATGTGCTCCATTCCCTCAATCACCCCAAAACAATGCATAAACAGCATAGCGTATGCAAGATTGCTTTTGTTTATTGGGTGCAGGATAGCACAGGGCTTGGAGCGTGTGCCATACGCGACAATCTGTTCTTCTCCCTGACACAATTAGGAACGCGCCCGAGGCCCCATGCGAATCCCGGGGCGGCAGCTTCCACAAATCTGTAAGACGTCCTACTTGCGTCCGCGGATGCCGCGGCCAATCGACTTCAGCACCTCGCGACGGGCACTGCCAATAGGAGCGATGGGGTCGATCAGCTGGCGAAGCGGGCTCTTCTCGCTCACCGCGCGCTCGTGGCCTGCAATGTTGCCAGGGGTACCACCACCGTTCGCCTGGGCCTGGCGCTTGCTAAGCCCCACAAGGATGGCCTCGTAGAAGGGCGTCTCGCGCGCGTGGCTCCAGAAGTGCTCAGAGAGGTCGATCCACCCGTGGGTCCAGGGCTTTGCCGCGCCGGCAAAGTGCACAATCTTGGGGTTGCGGCGCGACGCGAGGTACGCGTCGTACACTGCGGCGGGAGCGTTGGGATAGAGCTTGGTCGCCCTATGGAAGATGTCATTCGTAACGTTCCACGAGGCATCGAGGTAGGTGACCCTCCCCTCGCACTCGGAGTTCAGGATGTCCTGATCGTTGTAGATGAAGTCAGTGCGCTGGGACACCTTGAGCCACTCCGGCACCGTGTGGAGAGCACGCATGGCCTTGGTGTTGAGGACCAGCACGCCCGCCTGGAAGTAGTCGTAGGGGTCCTTCAACTTGAGGACACCGCGGGTGTAGCGAAGGCGGTCGCCATCGGGGAGGTTGAGGTTGGCGAGGTAGTCCACGTCACGCGTGGCGGCAACAAGGTTGTCCCCAAGCTCGGTGTCGAAGAGCTCTGCTACGTCTCCCTCTACGACGAGGTCGGAATCGAGGTAGAGCACCTTGTTGTAGGCCGAGAGGACATCCTGCACGAGGAAGCGGTAGTAGGTCTCGATCGAGATGTGCTCGTTGTTGGTGTCGAGGTCATAGCCCTTGACCATGCGCCACACGTCAAAGAAGGTAATGCGGGCGTTGGCATGACGCCCCAGGTGGGCACGCATGGTTGCCTGGTGGTCCCCAGAGATGTTGCTCGTGAGCACCACCACATCGTAGAAGCGCCTGGGGTCAGCGTTCTTGAGCATGGAGTCGATGGCCACCGTAAGCACAGGCGCATAGGCGTCATCGGAGGCAAAGACCACAGGGACGACCTTTGGCGCCTCGGCAGGCTCGCGGTCAAGGAAGAGCGGGGTGAAGGTGGGCGCGGGCTCGGGGTTCTCGAAGTGGACGCACTGCAGCTGCTTGGTCTTCCAGCCCGCACCATCGCCGGTGCGCATGGCGTGCAGGTACCACACGTTGAAGAGGCGCTCGGCCAGGTGTCCCGGCGTGCGCACCGCCTCGCGGCTGTAGGTGGACATGTCCGTCTCGCGCACGAACTCCTCCAGCACGGGGAAGAGGAAGTCGCAGTAGGACGAGAAGATCTCCCTGCGCATGATGTACATGTTGCAGAAGCACGAGCGGTCACCCGAGAGAAACGCCTCGAAGTCCTGCGCGTAGTCCGGGAAGAGCCGGCGTACGATCGCCACGCAGCGGGCGAGGTCCTCGGCGTGCAGCGCCGGTGCGGCGGCATAGTGCTCGCGCGGCGTGGAGAAGTCACCGGGGAAGTCCTTCAGGCGCTTGAAGCCAGTGGTGATGAGGTCATAGCCCTCGACGCAGGAGCGGATGGTAGCGTCGTCCAGGCCGTAACGCCTGATGGCATCATCGTCGATGAAGTCATCCATGACCTCGCCGTAGGGGTTCTCCTCATAGACGTTTGAGGAGAAGTTGAAGTAGCGGCGGTAGTGGCAGAAGCCAATGTAGGGAGAGGTGGTGTTCTTCCATGCCCAGTACTGCGTGGTGAGCTCGCAGTACATGGGGTTCTTGTCCGAGATATTCTCGCCCTCGTCGTCGTGGAGCGCCCAGCAGAAGCGATTGTTCCTGTTGCCAGGGCCAACCTGGATGGGCTGGAGCATGTCGCTCTTGGGCACCACGACGTCCTTGTGCGTTGTCACGAGGATGCGGATGTCCAGCGAGTCAAAGCCGGCAACGTGCTTGATCTGCTCAAGCTGGGCAAGGTGCGTCTTTGCCCTCGAACGCATGAAGCGGACACGGGAGAAGTCTGCAGGGTCGGTAGCTTTTGGGTCGACGGTGGCGTCAACACGCTCGGCTATGGGCACGAGCTGGTTGAGAGAATCGTCCGCCGGCGGGAGCTCGCAGGCGCTCACAAAGTGATAGGCGCGATCGCGCACAAAGCGCCAGAGCTCGCGTGCGGCAGCCGCGGGGCCAAACTCGTCCGCAAGATGGGCTGCTGCCTGGTCCCACTCGGACATGGACACGCGGTCAAGTAGGTCGTTGGCGAGAAGCTCAAGCATTTTGTGGCGCATGCCGATGAGAGACGTGGCGAGCTCGGGTCGCGACTCGCGTACGGCGTAGTCTGCCGTTGCGTCGATGCAGGCGCCAAACTGCCGGCAGAAGTCGCCAAAGCGCGCGGCAGAGATGCCGCTTGCGCCCGTGACGCCCACGCCGTAGTGGTAGATGTAGCCCTTGCACTGCTCAAGCCCCACAGAGCGACGCGCCATGTCAGAGACAACAAAGACCTCATAGCCGTCCTCCGCGCGCTCGAGGCGCTCGCTGGTCATGGCAGAAAACGCGCGCTTCAGGAGGTCCGTCCTGTAGAGGCGCTGCGTGGCGCGCCAGTCGACAAGCTGGCCATGCGACTCGTCGAAGATGTCGAGCAGGATATCCGCGCCCTCGGCCACGCCGCTAGGACGGTTGACAAAGGCCGCAAACGAGCGGGCGGCATCGTCCGTGACGCCGTTCTCGCCCACCACAGTGATGCCAACGTGGAAAACGTCGGCGTCAGTGGCGTTGGTAGCATGGTCAAGTTCTGAGAGGAACTCGGGTGCCAGCTCGTCATCGCCGTCGAGAAGGAATGACCACTCCCCCGTCGCTGCCTCGACGCCCGTCTTACGCGCGAGGTGGAGACCGCGGTTCTCGCTGTGATGAATCACACGGAAGCGGGAATCCGCCTTTGCAAAGGAGTCGGCGATGGCCCCCGAGGCATCCGTGGAGCAGTCATCCACGACGATTGCCTCCCAGTCCTCGAGCTGCTGGGCCTTGAGGCTCTCAAGGCAGCGCTCGAGGTAGGCGGCCACGTTGTAGGCCGGAACGATCACGGAGATTCTGGGCATTGTCCCTCCAAAGGACTACATACCTGCAGGAATGTTCTTGAGCCATGATACCAGCCTAATCCACGCTCTTCAGACTCTCCACCATGTCAACGGCGTCGAGGTGGCGCCGCATAGCGAGCATCACAAGCAGCGTGAATCCCATCGTGAGGGCAAACGCAAAGCCGTAGCTCGCCGCGTGGATGGTGCGCCCAAACATCACGTAGTCGACCTCGGCAGTGGTAACCACAAAGTTCTCGAGCCACGTCCCCAGAAGCAGGCCCACCGCGTCACCAATGGCAGCGGTGATGGCTATCTCGCGGAAGATATAGGCGTGCACCTCTCGGCGCGTGAAGCCAAGCACGCGCAGGCTTGCAATCTCGCGCACGCGCTCGGACACGTTGATGTTCGTGAGGTTGTAGAGCACGATGAAGGCAAGTGCCGCAGCCGAGACCACCAGCACGACGACGACCGCATCCACCACCGAGAGCATTGACCGGTAGAGCTCAATCGTCTCGGAGGAGAAGGCCACGGTCGATACGGCGCCCTCGTCGTGGAGCGCCTCGGAAAGCGCGGTGCGGCCGTCCGCGTCAAGTGTGGTTGCCACCAGGACGGTCGAGAAGGACGGCTCGCTCGCGTCCACCTTGGCCCAGGCGTTGCGTCCCACGTAGACGTAGTTCCCCACGTAGTTCTCGCAGATGCCAGTCACTGTGAGAGCGTGTCCCTCACCAGTGGCGTTGCCCACCTCGTCCACGTCACGGAGCACCACGGAGTCGCCAACGCTAATGCCCAGGCGGGTTGCGAGCTTCTCGGTAATGACAAGGGAGTCTCCGTCAAAGGGAATCTCTTCGTGCGCGGTGCGGCTCCGCAGCGTCACTGCGCCCTCAAAGGTCGACGCGTTCTGGGGCACAACCACGCTCACACGCAGCGTGTCTGTGGCGTCGCCGCTGGCGGCCGCGTGCATGGTGACCTCCTGCACGCGGTCCTCGCGCGTCACCTGGCCAGTCGAGGCAAGGATATCCTCCACGGCAGTCATGTCCTCATCGGTCGCGCCGTCCTTGATACCCACGGTGGTGTCGTAGTGAACGATGGGCCCGTACTGGCAGTCGATAATGTCCCAGATGGCGTCGTGGAGGCCAAAGCCCACCAGAAGCAGCGCCGTGCAGCCCGCCACCCCTGCCACCGTCATGGCAAGGCGGCGCTTGTAGCGGAACATGTTGCGGCAAGTGACCTTCCACGAGAACGAGAGCCTGTTCCAGAGCGGACGGATGCGTTCGAGAAGAATTCGCTTTCCCGGCTTGGGCGCCAGCGGAAGCATGAGCTGGGCGGGCGTCTCGCGCAGGCTCGAGACCACGGCACCCCAGGTGGCAACAAGCGTCACGCCAACGCCAACGCCACCTGACACAAGCGTCACCCCGGGATCAACGGGAAGGGGCCACGCCATGGCGGGCACGGCGTAGATGACGCCGTAGGAGGCCATGATGATGGCTGGGAGCGCCTGCGAAAGCACGGCGATGCCCAGAATCGCACCACCCACGCTGGCGATGGCTGCATAGGCAAGGTAGCGCGAGGCAATCCGGCCCTTGGAGTAGCCCAGGGCCTTGAGCGTGCCGATAAGGACGCGGTCATCCTCGACCATGCGGGTCATGGTGGTAAGTGCGACAAGCGCGGCCACGAGAAAGAAGAAGACCGGGAAGACGTTTGCGATGCCGTCCATGCGGCACGTGTCTTGCATGTAGGTCTCGACGCCCTCGTCCTGCGTGCGGTCGAGCAGGTAGACCTCGGGCTTCTCGAGAGAATCCACCTGGGTCTGGGCATCGTCGATCTTTGCCTGTGCGTCATCGAGCTGCGATTGGGCGCTTGCCTCCTGCTCCTGGTAGCTGGCAAGGCCGTCCTCGTAGCTTGCCCTGGCGTCCGTCAGCTGGCCCTCGGCCTGGGCGAGCTGGGCCTCGCTCTGGTCGAGCGTTGCCTGGGCGTCCGCAAGCTCGGCCTCAGCGCTCGCGCGCTGCTGTTCGAGCTGGGCCTTGGCGGCGTCAAGCTGGGCCTGGGCGTCCGCAAGCTGCGACTGTGCGGAGGAGAGCTGGTCCACCCCCGCAAGTGCCTGGTTCACTTGGTCGAGCGAAGCCTGCGCCGCGGCAAGCTGCCCGCGCAGGGTTTGGAGCGTTACCGGGTCTGCAGCGTCACCCAGCGCCTCCAAGGAAGAAATCTGCTGTTCGAGGGCATCGACTCCGGCGCTGGCCTGCTCCTTCTGGGCAGAAAGTGCGGAGGCCGCCTCGTCGAGCGAAGACGCGCCGGTTTGCGCGAGCAGGGCGGACGTGCTCGCCCCGAGTTCCTGGCACCGCTGGTCAAGCGTTGCCTGGTTGGCGTCGATCTGGTCCTGCGCTGCCTGCAGCTGCGAGGCGGCCTCGGCGCGCTTCTGCTCGAGCTGTGCCCTGCCATCCTCGAGCTGCGCCCTGCCGGAGGCAACCTCATCCTCGCCCGAGGCTATCTGCTGTGCCGCGTCATCCAGCTGCGACTTTGCATCCGCCAGCTGCGACTCTGCGTCCGCGCGCTCCTGGTCGAGCTGGGCCTGCGCGTCGTCCACCTTGGCCTGGGCATCCTGGCGCAGGTCATCGAGACGTGCCTGGGCCAGCTCGTCCAGGCGCGCGGAGAGGGCCTCCTTCGTGGGCGAGAGGGCTTTCTCGTAAGACGAGCTTCCGCCAACGGCTGCGCCTGCACCGTTGACGCTCAGGTAGAGCATGGTCCACGGGTAGTCGTCCGAGAAGGCAGAGGGCAGGACATAGGCTACCTGCTTGATTGATCCGTCACCAAGCGTCGTAGTGCCAAAGGTGCCCGTGTAGGGGTAGCTCGGCGAGCTCATGAGCCCCACCACCGTGAAGGCGCGCACCAAGAGCGTGCCGTCGAGGTCATCCGCGCCGTAGAGGACCTCGACCGTGTCGCCCACCTCAAGGCCGGGCGTGGCGGCATCACCATCGAGCAGGCACTCGTCGGAAGACTGTGGCCAGCGCCCCGCCGTAAGACGCACGCGGTTGAGGTAGGAATCGTCCGAGGACTCGACCGCTTCGTCAGACGTGCTTGTCGCCGCTTGCGCCGCGTCAACGTCGAGCGACGCGATGCGCACGGCCATCTGCTCGTTGCCAACGCGCGCCATCACGTCGGTGGAACTCGATGGCATAACCGCCGTGACGCCCTCGGTAGACGAGACGCGCTCCACGTCCTTCTCAGAGAAGCCCTTCGTGGAAACCAGCCGCAGGTCATACAGGTTACAGCCGTCAAACCAGCGATCTGCGGCGAGGCGCATGTCTCGCCCGGACATCTGCAGGCCGGCCAAGAATCCGCAGCCCAGGGCCACGATGCCCGTAATGGCGAGGAAGCGTCCCATCGAGCCGCGGATGCTCCTCCACACGCTCCTTGTGAACGGCGAGGCTGCCACCCCTACCACTCGACCTCTGCCGCATCGAGCGGGTGCTCGTTTGTCTCGATGCGCTCGGCACGGCCCTCCCGCACGTGAATCACACGGTCGGCTATCTGGGTGAAGGCCGAGTTATGGGTCACAATTGCCACGGTGCGGCCGCGCTCGCGGCAGGTGCGCTGGAGAAGTCCCAGGATCTGCTTGCCCGTCACGTAGTCCAGGGCACCCGTGGGCTCGTCGCAGAGCAGAAGCTTGGGGTTCTTGGCAAGCGCACGAGCAATGGCAACGCGCTGCTGCTCACCGCCGGAGAGCTGCGCCGGAAACATGTCCTTGCGCTCGGCGAGGCCAACCTCGTCAAGCACCTCGGCTGCCGGGAGCGGGTTCGTGCAGATCTGGCTTGCGAGCTCGACGTTCTCGAGTGCGGTAAGGTTCTGTACCAAGTTGTAGAACTGGAACACAAAGCCAATGTCGTGGCGACGGTAGAGCGTGAGGTCGTGCTCCGAGAGCCCCGAGACCTCGCGGCCCGCGAGCCGGATGGACCCCGAGGTGCAGGAGTCCATACCGCCAAGCATGTTGAGGACAGTGGTCTTGCCGGCGCCGGACGGCCCCACAATCACGCAGAGCTCGCCTTCCTCGATGTCGAAGGACATGCCAGCGACCGCATGAACTTCGACGCTACCCATGTGGTAGGTCTTACAGACGTCCCTGAACTCAACAAATGCCATGTAACACGCCCAATCCCAGCGGTACCCAGCCATCAGTCCTTGTCCACATTATGCCCGGGACCGCGCTGGATGGCGGGTGGCGCCGGGTGAAGCCACGGCCTTGGCCCGTGGGCGGTACCCTCCTCCTGCTGGCGTTCGCGCTCGGCGAGCACGGCGCGGTATCCCTTGAGCGGATCAAACGGCGAGAAGATCTTTGCCCGCTCCGAGAGGGGCATGGGCTGGCGCGCGTGTGGCGTGGCGCATCCGCCCGCACCGCTACTCTCCACTTCGATGGCCCCCAATCTGCAGGTTGCGCTCGCGCGTGGTTGCCTCGGGGAGAAGGTCAACGCCTTTGAGCAGCGAGTTCTTGCCAAACTTGCGCTTCACGGCACTTATGGCCTCCTGCCGACGCCGCTCCCGGGCGTCTGCCTCGGGCGTGGCGAAGAGGCTGTCCTGGACGCCGGAAGCGTCCTCGGGAAGCACCCCCGTAGCGGTGAGGCCAAGGCGGTGCACCGGGCGTGAACGGTCAACGGAGGAATCGAAGATGCGCGTGGTTGCGGCCATGATCTGCTCGCGCGAGCTGGTGGGCACAAGGAGGCGCTCGGTGCCGCCGGCGGAGGCAACGGCTCGGTACCAGGCGCGGGGGTCCGAGCGATCACGGATGCCCGCGCGCTCCTCGGCCGAAAGGTCGTATCCCACGTACAAGTTCACGCCGCTGGCAACGAGCCGCTGGTCAACGAGGTCGAGAGCGAGGGAGTCTGCCATCTCGCGGGCGATGATGCGCGCACCGGCAAAGTCGCGGTTGCAGCCCAGAACCTGCGCCGTCGAGACGGAATGGGAGCCGGAGCGGTAGGCCTTGATGTCTGCCATGGTCACGGGCTCCACACCCCATGCGTGGTCAATGAGAATCTCCGCGTCAACGCCAAACTCTCGGTAGAGGGGCTCGGCCGGGTAAGTGGCAACCTGGCCCATGGTGTGTATGCCCATAGCCGCAAGTCGCTCGGCGATGCCTGGCCCCACGCGCCAGAAGTCCGTGATGGGGCGGTGGTTCCACAGCGTAGTCCTATAGGTCTCCTCATCCAGCTCGCCAAAGAAGTCCCTGCTGTGCTTGGCAGTGATGTCGAGCGCAATCTTTGCCAGGTAGAGGTTGGTGCCCAGCCCGCAGGTGGCGGGGATGCTGGTGGTCTTGACCACGTCCTCGCGAATGCGCTCACCAAGCTCGCGCGCCGTGCAGCCGTAGAGGTCGAGATAGCCCGTGATGTCCATGAAGGCCTCGTCTATCGAGTAGACGTGAATGTCTTCAGGGGCAATCCAGCGCAGGTAGACCGCATAGACGTCGCACGAGCGCTCCATGTAGAGCGCCATTCTCGGCGGCACCATCACATAGTCGATGGTCTGGGGGATCTCAAAGACGCGGCAGCGGTTGCGCACGCCCAGCGCCTTCATGGCCGGCGAGACCGCAAGGCAGATGGTCTTCTCCGTGCGTGAGGGGTCGGCCACCACAAGGCGCGTCGCGAGCGGGTCAAGGCCACGCTCCACGCACTCCACGCTTGCGTAGAAGCTCTTGAGGTCTATGCAGAGGTACTGGCGCTCTTGCACGCGCGCCGCGGGGGCTTCTGCCACGCTAGTGCTCGAGCACGATGCGGGGCTTGAGGTCCTCGACAGCGGCATCCCCCAGGAACCAGCGGACGATCTCGAGGCCAAACGGGATGGCGGTTGCCATGCCCTTGCTGGTGATCACGTTGCTGTCCACCACGGCAGGCTCCTCCGAGAGGATGGCGCCGTTCTCCACCAGCACGTGCTGGAAGTTGGGGTTCGAGGTTGCGGGGCGGTTGATGAGAATGCCCAGCTCAGCCAGGATCGAGGGAGCGGCGCAGATGGCAGCCACGCCCTTGCCCGCCTGGTCGAAGGCCTTGACGGCAGCGGTGAGGGGCTCGCACGCCTTGAGGTTGAGCGTTCCCGGCATGCCACCAGGCAGCACGAGCATGTCGTAGTCATCGAAGGAAAAGCCCTCGTCCGCAATAGAGCGGTCGCAGGTGATGGTGACCTGGTGCGAGGAGGTCACGGTGCGCTCCGGCGTGATGGACACGGTATCGGTGGGAATACCCGCGCGGAAGAGCAGGTCAACCACCGTGAGACCCTCGATTTCCTCGAGGCCGTTGGCCACGAACACTGCGACGCGCTTATCGGTCGACTGCCTGAACATTCCGTACTCCTCTCATGAGACAAAGGGACAGTCCCTTTGTCTCATCATAAGAAGGGCGGCGCGCAAATGCGGCCGCCCTCGAAATCAACAGCTGCGCAGACGAGGAAACCCCGCCCCGTTGGCTTAGTCCTGATCGTCAATGCCCTTGTTGATGGCGTCGGCAATGACCTTGGGGTCATCGGAGCCACGAACGAGGCTCTTGAAGTCATCCTTCATGAGCAGGACGGCGGTCTTGGACAGCAGCTTGATGTGCGTGGTGCCAGCCTCGCCGGCGGGAACCAGCAGCGAGATGGCAATGTCGACGGGCTTCTCGTCGAAGGAAGGCCAGTCAAGGGCGTGGTCGTTCTTGAAGACGATGACGGCTGCCTTCTTGATGGCGGCGTCCTTTGCGTGCGGCACGGCAAAGCCGTCGGTCATGCCCGTCTCGCCCATGTCCTCGCGGGCGATAAAGGCCTTGTAGACGGCATCGGCGTCATCGGTGACGCCAAGCTCGACTGCCTTCTGGGAGATGAAGCGCAGCACCTCGTCGCGGCTCTCGGCGTGCTGGTTAACAAAGACGTCGTTGGAAGTTACGAAATCGCTCACTGGGTGCTCCTTTGGACGTAGGAAACATGGGTCACCGTGCCCTGGCACGGTGACCTCTATACATAATAGTAGCAGCGAAGCCCGTCGCGCCCAAGAATTGAGGCCAGATACGCGCAGCCTACGTAACGGGAAGGCCTTTGCCCAGCGCCATAAGCGAGAATACCCTGGCCGCTGCGAGGTGATAGTTCCTCTCGGCATGAGCCAGGGCATCTGCCACGTCACCACAGTCGATAACCGTTGGCACAAGCGCGTCTACGCCCAGGTCCATGAGGTCAAGGGCACCGGGGTCCATACCACCCACTATGGCTATGCAGGGCACGCCCAACCGCTTGCAGCGCGATGCCACGCCCGAGACCACCTTGCCGTGAGCCGACTGCGCATCGGCGTGTCCCTCGCCCGTGATACAGAGATCTGCGCCGAGAAGTGCCTGGTCAAGCCCCACAACATCAAGAACCCAATCGATTCCTGGAACCGACGTGGCGCCGAGGAAGAGGCGTATCGCCGCACCAAGGCCACCGGCTGCGCCGTCGCCAGGCTGGTCCGCGCTGTGGCCAAGCGTGCGCTCGAGCACGCGCGCGAACGACGCCATGCCATGCTCGAGCTCTTCTATCTGCTGCGGGTTGGCGCCCTTCTGCGGCGCAAAGACGCGCGTGGCACCACGGGGACCGAGCAGCGGGTTGTCGACATCGCAGAGGAGGCGGAAACGCGCGTGCGAGACGAGCGGGTCGAGACCAGAGGTGTCAATGCTGCTTACGCGGGCAAGATCTGCGCCTGTGCCTTCAAGCTCCCCTTTCGCGGAGTCCAAAAAGCGCACGCCCAGCGCGCGCATTGCCCCCATGTCACCGTCGTTGGTAGCGCTACCCCCAATGGCAATCGTTACCTCTGTGGCACCGTTACTCAGTGCGTGGAGCACGAGCTGACCCGTTCCATAGGTACTGGTAAGCAGGGGGTTTCGCTCTGCGTGCGTGAGCAGCGGGAGCCCGGAGGCTGCCGCCATCTCGATGATGGCACGGTTGCCTGGCAGCATGCCGTAGGTTGCCTCGACGGGTCTGCCAAGTGGATCTGACACGGTCGCCTCAATGAGGGCACCGCCAAGGGAGGCCACCACGGCGTCAACCGTCCCCTCGCCCCCATCTGCCACAGCAAGCCTGGTGCAGGCCACGTTGGGAAACGCGCGTGCGGCCTCTTCCTCGAGGATTGCGGCCGCCCTGGCCGAACTGATGGTGCCCTTGAGCGAGTCGGACGCAAAGACAAACCTCATGTGCGCTCTCCTCTCTGCGCGCGGCGGCACTCGTCGGCCAGCCGCGGCACCACCCGTCGACCTCGATACCGCCTGCCGGTGGCCTCCGCAGCGCTGTCCGCCCTCTACGATGCCACTCGCCGATAGCCTCCGCGGCGCTATGGGGCTGTTTTCCGACACATTAGGCTAATAGAACACTGTTATGTGTGGGAAAACGGCCCCGCAACAACTGACGAATATCATCTACCCGTTTCATGGCCGACCGTCACCGCCATGATGGATACTAGATGGCCACGCCAAGCCCCAAGTGGCAAAAGAAGGTGGCACCATGTCGAAGGTCGCGCAGAGAAGAATCATGGAGCAGGCAGACCAGGTAGCGGCTGCGCTTGCCTTCTTCTCGCCATCTGTCGAGAAGGACGAGTGCGTCGCCTCGCGAATGGCAGCGGTCGGAGACCTCGTGCGGGTGTGTCCGAGAGTCTACGCACGTCCATCAGACTGGGAGGAACTCCGTCCCGACGCTCGGCATCTCTGACTAGCTAGAGCGCTGCAGGATAAGCACCATTCCTGGGTGTTTTGTGGAACAACGGCAGCCCTCATCCATGGCATTTCGGTCTCATTTGGCCAATTGGACGGCATCATGCGTGCAGTTGGTCGGCATGGGCACGCAAGGCAAACAGAAATCGTTCGTCAGCTAAAGACACCCAATGACGATATTGTGATTGTCGATGGGCTCCGCGTAACGCCAATCCTCCAGACGGTCTTTGACTGCATGCGTTGGATGCCATTTGCAGAGGGACTTGTTGTTGCCGTTTCCACCCTCCGAGCAAGGCTCGTCGAGAAGGACCAGCTCATCGACTATATCCTCTCACGGGAAAGCGGCGTTCGAGGGGTTCCACAGGCCTATGTCTGTGCCATACATGCAGACGGCCGCGCGGAGAATGGCGGTGAGTCACTCTCGCGCGCAATCATGCTGGAGCTGGGCTTTGCTTGTCCTGAGCCGCGGGTGGAGGTTCCTAATCCGATTAACCCAGGCCACCCGTATCGCCTGGACTTTGCCTGGAGGCTTGCAAACGGGCAGCTATTTGGCGGGGAACACGACGGACTCGAGAAGTACACCAACGATGACATGCTTGCCGGCAGAAGCGCGCTTGACGCTCTTGTGACTGAGCGCCAGCGAGAATCCCGCATCTCTGCGCTTGGCATTAAGGTGCTCCGGTTTACGGCACGTCAGAGATGCAACGCAGAGCAAATGTGGGGGCTCCTCTCGGCATACGGGGTTCCGTGGGTCGGCGTCCCGGAGGAGATTTCCTCCCCCAAAGCGGCTGCACGCATGCTTGCCAAAGCCCGAAGGTGGCGTCGCGAGGAGCGGTGGATTCAGGATCGGCTCCTAGACTCATACCAAATGCGGCTGGAATCGCGGCTTGTTACCATCGAGGTAATCCAAGGCTCGTGGCGAAAGCACGACTCCAGAGACCGAGTTGGGCGACCGCAGCGTAGCAACGCTGCGGCATCCATCCATCACACAGGCACCCATAGTGCAGGGTCCCTCTAGTGTAGGTCCCCTTTAGTGCGGAGCCCGATAGCGCGAGGTCCCCAGTACGGTGGCTGTGGGGCCATTTTCCGTTACATAACACAGTTTACCAAGGGCGAAACGTCGAATTCTAGCCCCACAGCCGACGGACGGAAGCCAACGAGCAGAAGCCGGTGCGTCGACAGGCCGCCCACCGCCAACCCTCTACTCGCTCCTGAGCGCCTCAACCGGATCTTCGCGCGACGCCTTTGCCGCCGGGATGAGCCCCGCAATAAACGTGAGCGCCACAGAAATCGCAATGAGCGCCGCGGCCGCCTGGGGCGGGAGTTGTGCGAGGTTCACCACGTCGAAGTTGCTCTCGATAATCGCGTTTGCAGGGATGAGAAGCGCCAACGTGATGAGTATGCCCATGGCACCGGCGACGAATCCCTCTATCACGGTCTCGGCATTGAACACCTCGGAGATGTTGTGCTTGCTCGCGCCAATCGAGCGCAGGATGCCAATCTCCTTCTTGCGCTCCAGCACCGAGATGTAGGTGATGATACCAATCATGATTGACGAGACCACCAGCGAGATGGACACAAACGCAACCAGCATGGCGGTCACCATGTTGAGGATGTCCGAGACCGAGCTCATCATTGCCCCGACCATGTCCGACCAGCTCACGACCTTGCTGTCCTCCCCAGCTTCCCGCTGCATGTCGTTGTAGCCGTTGAGAATAGATATGACATTGTCCTTGGCGGTGAAGTCCGTAGGATAGATGTCGATCTCCGAGGGCTTGTCCAGATCGGCGTATCCCAGCTTGGTGAGGTTGCCCTCGTAGGTAGCGCTCCCCGAACCCAAAAGCGAGCTCATGATTCCCTTGAGGTCATCTTCGGTGAGATTAAACTGGAACGCATCCGCAAGCTTGGACTCATCCACCTTCATCGCGCCCGCCATGTTGCCCATGAAGTTCTGCATGGATGCGGTGAGTGCTGTCTTGAGCCCAGCCTCAATCTGCGTCGTCGCCTGGGTCATTATCTGCGTCATGGCGGACTGCACGTACTGGCTTACCGCGCTTGTAATGGCAGTGGTAAGAGCGCCCGCGACCTTCTGCTGGTAGAGCGCAAGGACCTTGTTCACGACGTCCTCCCCCACGCCCTCGGGCGTGGTCGCCTCGGAGCCCGTAAGCTTTCCAACGGCAGCGGTCAGCTGCTGCTTGAGGTCATCGGTGTCGATGGCGTCCTCCACTGCGGCCCGGATCTTCTCGCTCACCGCGTCTGACGCAATGTAGTCCGCGACGCTCCCGTCCGGGTTCTCCTTCTGCCAGGCTGCCCAGCCCTGTGCCACCTGCGTGAGAGCCTGCGCCAGCCGCTCCTGCCCCCCATCCTTGAACTTCACGCTCACTCCCGAGAGCGCCTCGCGAACCTGGTCTTCCGTGAGGTTGGGGAAGATCTGCTTGAGGTCATCCGCCGAAAGCTGCGGGACGTCGGCAGCGTCAAGCTGGAGCTCTGAGGGGTCCATCTGGGGCACGGCAATTGACGAGAGGTCCATCGACGACAGGTCGAGACCAGAGAGGTCCAGATTCGACGCGCTCGAGGCAAGGGCGGCACTATCAAACGAGAAGGCCGACTGGAACTTGGTTCCGTCAACTGTCACAAATGACGAGAAGTCCAGCTTGCTCGTGTTGCCCGCCGCCTCGTCCTCGAAGGTCTCTCCTGTAAAGACGTCCACGTCGGGGTTGGCAATCTGGTCCTGGACAATCTGCGAGTCCTGGGCAGCAGAGATGACCTGCTGAGTAAGCGCCTTGGTGTAGTACAGGCCCGACGAGAGCGTGGACGCGCGGTTCTCGGGCTTGGGCTGCACAATGCCCACGATGTGGAGCTTCGTGCCGTTCTCGACCAACGACTCCATGTACCCCTCGTCATCCGAGCGGTCGGACCACACCCCAAGGCTGTCCTCGTACGTATACATGTCGCTCGCGTTCACAAGCGAGAACGTTGGCGCCATGAGCTGGTCGTAGGTGTAGGTGGCAGAGGTGTCATCGGCGTCGACAGCCTCCCCCGAAACGTACTCGCTCACCATCTTCTCGAGGTCGCCGTGGTCGCGCAGGCCCATGTCGTAGGCGAGAAGGTCGAGCAGCTTCCCCTTGGAATCGAGCACCAGAACCAGCTCGTCCGCCGCCTCCGGCCAGCGGCCGGCCTTCACGTCGTACTGACCCTCGAAGAGCGATGGGGTGTCGGGCAGCTCGGAGAACACGTTGGTCGACATGCCCATCGGGGACGCACCGGCAGAGTTCATTCCCAGTGACGAGAAAGACGACTCCGGGTTTACCTGGACGGGGCCATTTGACGTATCAGCCAGGAAAATCTGCGGCGTGACATTGTACTTGTACTCGATGGCCGAGACCTGGTCGCGAATGCCCCCGCCATTCTCGTCGAGGTACGTCTTGAGCGAAGCGGTGTCGTTTGAGCCCACGCTCTGGGCCATGTTGGAGACCATGGGCGTGGTGGCCACCGTACCGTCCTCGCTCGAGTCGGCATTGTCTCTGCTCGACAAGCCGTCGCCCTCCGCGCTAGCAGCAGAGAGCATCGATGACATGTCCACGCTCTGCTCGGAAATCTGGACCGGATAGGCCGAGAGGGTCTCCTCCTCGACGTTGTTGATGTAGTTGTTGACCCCATTGGCGAGCGAGAGAATCGCGGCAATGCCGATGATGCCAATCGATCCAGCAAAGGCCGTCATTATCGTGCGGCCCTTCTTGGTCATGAGGTTGTTGAACGAGAGGCCCATGGCCGTGAGGAACGACATCGAGGTCTTGCGTGTGGGCTTGGCAGGGCGGCGCTCCTCCTCCGGACCGGGCTCGAAGGGGTCTGAGTCGCTCGTGATGTGGCCGTCGCGCAGCTCGACGATGCGCGTGGCGTACTGGCGGGCAAGTTCGGGGTTGTGGGTGACCATCACCACCAGCCGGTCGCGCGAGACCTCCTTGAGGAGGTCCATCACCTGCACGGACGTCACCGAGTCAAGCGCGCCCGTGGGCTCGTCGGCAAGAAGAATCTCGGGGTCGTTGATGAGGGCGCGCGCTATGGCCACACGCTGCATCTGCCCGCCCGAGAGCTGGGCCGGCCGCTTATCCACGTGGTCCGCCAGGCCCACGTCGGCAAGCGCCTTGAGGGCGCGCTTGCGCCGCTCCGCGCGAGAGACGCCAGAGAGCGTGAGTGCCAGCTCCACGTTGGCGAGGATGGTCTGGTGAGGGATGAGGTTGTAGCTCTGGAACACGAAGCCAATTCGATTGTTGCGGTAGGCGTCCCAGTCACGGTCGCGGAAGCGCTTCGTGGAGATGCCGTCCACCAGAAGGTCGCCGGAGTCAAAGTGGTCGAGGCCGCCCACCACGTTGAGCATTGTCGTCTTGCCCGAGCCAGAGGGGCCGAGAACCGCCACAAACTCGGAATCGCGGAAGGCCACGCTAATGTGGTCGAGTGCGACCTGCGTGAAGTTTCCCGTCACGTACTTCTTGGAGATGTCCCTGAGCTCGAGCATGCGATTCCTGTCGGTTGACGTTATTCTGGCTCATCCCAGCTTACCCAAGGGTACCTTCGCGAATCGCCCCAAGGACTTGGTCTACGAAAGCGATACCAAACTTGAGGGCCGGCTGCGCGGCATGTTTCCCAAGCGGGCTTGCGGAGTTTAGCTCCTTTTCTTAAACACCCTCTACGTTTCCGCAGGTAGCTGGCAACCGTTTTAAGAAAGGGAGCTAAACTGCGCCTCCCGGCACCGCCGGAAGCCATCGGCGGCCACGCTCCTAGCGCCCGCAGCAACCGTCGACGCTGCACCGCCGGCGACACGACCCTCTCGCCCGCTGTGCCCTTGGGTAGAATTGAGCGTGCAACTTACGCGCCGCTCGGCGGCAAGACGGAGAGGAACGCCATGGCAGACGCCAAAGAGGAAAAGATCAAGCAGGAGATGGACGAGGTGCTGCACGGCCGCTCGAAGGCGGCGCAGGGCCCGGCCGGCTTCAAGCAGAATGAGTACACCAAGATCCACCACGTGATTGGGGTCATCTCCGGCAAGGGTGGCGTTGGCAAGTCGTTTGTCTGCGGCAGCCTAGCCGTTGAGCTGGCACGCTCCGGCGCACGCGTGGGAATCCTGGACGCGGATATTACCGGTCCCTCCATCCCCAAGATGCTGGGCCTTGCCGGCGAGCGCGCCACCGCGGTGAACGACATCCTGGTGCCTGCCACCACAAAGGGCGGCATCGAGGTCATGAGCGCCAACCTCGTTCTCGAGAACGAGACCGACCCCATCGTGTGGCGTGGGCCGGTGATTGCAGGCGCCCTCAGGCAGTTCTTCGAGGAGTGCGCCTGGGGCGAGCTTGACTACCTGCTCGTCGACATGCCCCCGGGAACGGGCGACGTGCCCCTCACCGTGTTCCAGTCCCTGCCCATCGAGGGCGTGGTGGTTGTCTCCTCGCCGCAGGACCTCGTGCAGATGGTCGTGGGCAAGGCGTTCAACATGGCGTCCATGATGAGCGTGCCCGTGCTTGGCCTTGTCGAGAACATGGCCTATGTCACCTGCCCCCACTGCGGCGAGAAGATCTGGCCGTACGGGCCAAGCCACCTTGCGCAGACGGCAGACGAGTACGGCATCGACGCGCTGGGCGAGCTGCCCATCGATCCCGCGCTTGCAGCTGCCTGCGACCACGGCACCCTTGAGGACGAGCTGCCCCAGGGCTTCTTGCCCAAGGCCGTGGAAGCCGTTGTCTCCACCTGCGAGTTCGATGACGCCAAGGCGTCAGGGGCGGCGGAGTAGCGCATGCCCTCTCGGCCGAGAAGCACATCGCGCGCGGGCCGCGGGCCGTCGCGACTGGCACGGGAGCGCGAGCTTGCTGCACAGGCACAGGCGGTCCGACTACCTGCCCAGGTAGACGTAGTCGTTGTGGGCGGCGGGGCGTCGGGCCTCGCCGCCGCCATCACAGCCGCCGAGGCGGGCGCCCGCGTGGTTGTGGTCGAGCGCGCGCTTGAGTGTGGCCGCAGCATCCTCGCCACAGGCGGCGGGCGCTGCAACCTCGCAAACGCGGACCTCGCGGCCGAGAGATACCGGCACCCCGGCTTTGTGTCCGCCGTCTGCGGGAAGCGCTTCCTCGAAGACGTGCTGGGCTTCTTCTCGGCATGCGGACTTGCCGTAGCCGAGGAGGAGGGCGGCAGGCTCTACCCCGTGACGCGCGAGGCATCCTCCGTGCGAGAGGTGCTGGTGGCACGGGCGCGCAGGACGCACGTGACGCTTGCCTGCGGCCGTGAGGTTGCCGGCGTCTCTCGGACGTCGCGCGGTTTTGATCTGGAGCTTGTGCCTACGTTTGAGGGCGTCCAGCGAGAGACGCTGGGCGCGCGGGCGGTCGTGATTGCCACAGGTGGCGGAGAGAGCTCACTCGCCCGTGGTCTTGGCCTTCCCCTGGTGGACGCGAGACCAGTCCTGTGCCCCCTTGCGTGCGAGGGGCTCGACTTCCCCGCGCTTGACGGGCGGCGGACACGCGTCGCGGCGACCCTTGTGCGGAATGGCTCCACCATTGCGTGCGAGGCGGGCGAGCTGCTCTTCAGGCCGTACGGCATCTCCGGCATCGTAAGCTTTGACCTCTCGCGCAACGCGCTACCGGGAGACAGACTAGCTCTCGACCTGCTCCCCGAGGTGGACGCGGGCATTGCCCGCGAGCTTACGATGCGCGGGGGTACAGTGGGCCTGCTCGACGATGCGGTTGCCGCCCAGCTGGGCAAGCTCAATGGCACGGCCGAGGACGTGGTTGCCCACGCAAAGGCCGTGGAGCTTCTCGTCACTGGTATTGCAGACGAGAAGCGCGCCCAGGTTACGGCCGGCGGCGTTGACGTGAGTGCTCTGGACGCCTTGACGCTTGCGTGTCCGGGCGTGCCGGGCGTGTTTGCCTGTGGCGAGGTCGTGGACGTCGACGGCGCCTGCGGCGGCTTCAACCTTGCGTGGGCATGGAAGAGCGGCATGGTGGCAGGAACAGCCGCCGCGCGACTGGCTGAGAGGAGATAGCGTGATAGAGGTTTCTGGCATTCGCGTTCCACTCTCGCAGCTGGACGGGACCGATGCCCGCGAGCAAGCCGTTGTCCGCAGGGCACTTGCCCGGCGCCTGCACGTGCGACCAGAGGAGCTTAGCCGCGTCACGCGCCGCAAGCGCTCCATCGACGCACGCAAAAAGGGCGACATCCAGCTCATCTTCACGCTGCGCGCAGAGCTTGCCGGTGGGGCACAAGCAGAGAAGACGCTCCTCGCAGGGTTAGCCTCCAAGCGCGAGGCCGGTAGCGTTCGTGTTGTGGAAGCTGTCGACAAGGACTTCCCGCAGCCGCTTGCGTGTGCGTCGCACGATCAGGTCCCCATCGTTGTTGTGGGGGCAGGCTGCGCGGGCCTCTTCTGCGCGCTCTCGCTTGCGCGCGCGGGTTTGGAGCCACTTCTTGTCGAGCGTGGCGACGATGCCGCACGGCGGTCACGTGTGGTGCGCCACCACAACGAGACGGGCGAGTTTGACCCCGAGAGCAACATCCAGTTTGGCGTGGGAGGCGCCGGAACCTTCTCCGACGGCAAGCTGCAGACGGGGACCAAGAGCCCCTTCCACCGGCTTGTGCTCAAGACCTTTGCGAACGCCGGCGCGCAGCAGCGCATCCTGTGGGACGCAAAGCCGCACATTGGGAGCGACGTTCTGCCCGAAGTGGTGACGCGCATCGTCGAGATGATCGAGGAGGCCGGAGGCTCGGTGCGCTGTCGCTGTCGCCTGGTTGACCTCGACGTGAGCGGTGGACGCGTGCGTGCGGTGACACTGCGCTCCGAGGACCCGGAAACGGGAACCGTCACCGAGGAGCGCGTGCCCTGCTCAAGGGTCGTGCTTGCCTGCGGTCACTCAGCTCGTGACGTCTTTGAGCTACTCTCACAGCGCGGCGTGCCCATGAAGCGCAAGACCTTCGCGATGGGTGTGCGCATCGAGCACCTCCAGGTAAACATCGACCGCGCGCTCTACGGGCCGGCAGCCGGAAACCCCGCGTTGGGTGCCGCGCCATACAGCCTGGCCGTTCACCTGCCTTCGGGTCGCTCTGCCTTTTCGTTCTGCATGTGCCCCGGTGGATACGTGGTCTCGGCTGCAAGCGAGCCGGGCGGTGTGGTTACCAACGGCATGAGCTACTCGGACCGCGCGGGCGAGAACGCAAACTCGGGACTACTCGCCAACGTGTTCCCCGAGGACCTTCCCGGTGACGACGTTCTGGAAGGCGCCAAGCTGCAGCGCGCATGCGAGAGGGCTGCGTTCGAAGCAGGCGGCGGCAGCTTTGTTGCGCCGGCGCAGCTGGTGGGAGACTTCCTGCATAGCAGGCCATCATCGGCAGGCGGAGACGTTAAGCCAACCTACCCCAGAGGAGTGACGTGGGGAGACATCTCCCGTTGCCTCCCCTCTTACGTCACCGAGACGCTTCGCGCGGCGATTCCCGAGATGGGGCGCAAGCTTCGCGGCTTTGACCGTCCGGATGCGGTGCTCACGGGCGTTGAGACAAGGTCAAGCTCACCCGTGCGCGTGACGCGCGGAGACAATCTGCAGAGCGTGGGCGTGCGCGGCCTTTGGCCCGTGGGCGAAGGGGCCGGCTATGCCGGCGGTATCATGAGCGCGGCGGCCGACGGCCTGCGTGTGGCCGAGGCCGTTGTGGCGGATGTGACGGAGGAGCTTGGAGCGTAGGGCCGCCGTGCAGCCGCCGGGTACCGGCTCTAGCGCTGTCTGAACGTCAACGACCTGTTGAGGAAAAACTGCAGGAGCCCCGCGGTCACAAGGGCAACGAGCTTCGCCACGAATGGCAATGAGAAGGGCATGCCGGCATGCGCAGCGAGAGCGGCAATCACCAGCTCTTGCACGCACATGCCGCAGGCCCCCACGCAGATAAAGACCGCATACCGACGGGCAGGCCTATCCGTCACATGGAAGGTGTGCTGGCGGTTGAGGAAGAAGCTCAGCGTAAGCCCAACTGCCACACTCACCACGTTTGCAACAAGCGGCTCCAGGCCGCCCAGCGACGTGAGCGCGAGGAAAACGAGCATGTCGACGGCAGAGCAGACGCACCCAAAGAGCGCGTACGAGACCAGCTGTCGAAATGCCTGGTGCATGGCAGCGCGAGCGCTACTTGTCTCTCACTGCATCGGCGAGGCGCTTGAGCTCCTCGTCCTGGTTCATGCCCGTGAGGAACGCGACACCGTTGAAGACGGGGACGTCAAACTCGCCCTCCGGACGAACCACGGCAACGTATGCGTCGGCGTCCTTGAGCGCCTCGTCAAGGTCGGCGACAGCGACTGCCTTGACATCCGCCTCGATGCCATCGGCTGCAAGCAGCTTCTTGACCTTATAGGCTACGGTCGCAGAGGTTGCGACTCCCGAACCACATGCAACGACGATCTTTGCAGCCATGATGCCTCCTTGATAGCTTGACAACCGTCACGCAATACTTCTCTGGCGGAACACATCATACCCCACGCGTGCAGCTGAACCCCGGGCGCATTGGCTTCCGAGCCTTGGGGTGGCCAAAGCGACCACATGTGGCATGCCGCAATTTGGTGCAGGCATCAGTGCTTCCCGCGGTACTTGCGCCGCGTCGCGTGGGCGCTCCCCTTTCTTGCGCCTGCCTTGAGACGTTTCATGACCTCTTCCTCGCTCGTTCCCTCAAATTGGCTCTTGAGTTCGACGAGCTGGTCACGAATGCGAGCCGCCTGTTCATACTCCATGTTCGCAGAGGCGCTTGCCATCTCCTCCTCGAGCGAGGCGATGACCCGCATGACCTCCTCACGTGGGAGTTTGGAGAGCTCGGCGGCAACTGCCTCTGCCGTGGATACCTCCGCGGGAGCGCCCTGTTCCTCTGCCCCCTCCCCCGAGGCGGTATAGAAGGCTCCATCCTTGCGCTTGCGCTTTCCCACGTTGGCCTGTGCCTCTGCGAGAAAGCCTGAGATGTCATTGATTGCCTTACGCACCGTCTGTGGCTCGATGTGGTGCTCCTCGTTGAACTTCTCCTGGATGGCACGACGCCTTCGTGTCTCGTCGATAGCCTCGCGCATGGAGTCCGTTATCTCATCGGCATACATGATGACCTCGCCAGAGACGTTACGGGCAGCGCGCCCCATGGTCTGGATGAGCGAGCGACGATTTCTGAGGAAGCCTTCCTTGTCGGCATCGAGGATGGCAACGAGCGAGACCTCGGGTATGTCGAGCCCCTCTCGCAGGAGGTTGATGCCCACGAGCACGTCGATCTTTCCCTCGCGAAGGTCCCGGATGATGTCCACGCGATCGAGCGTTGCAGTGTCTGAGTGCATGTAGTTAACGCGGAACCCCTCGTCCAGGAGGTGATCGGTGAGGTCTTCTGCCATGCGCTTGGTAAGGGTGGTCACAAGCACGCGCTCATGGCGCCCCACACGTTCGCGAATCTCGGAGATGAGGTCATCGATCTGTCCGTGGACCGGCCGTACCTCGATCTTTGGGTCGAGAAGACCGGTGGGACGGATGATCTGCTCCACCTCCTGCTGCGTTACCGATTCCTCGTAGTCTCCCGGCGTTGCAGAGACGTAGATGAACTGAGGGATGCGCGCCTCAAACTCGTCGAAGCGCAGCGGCCTGTTGTCCAGCGCGGAGGGAAGGCGGAAGCCGTGCTCGACGAGCGTGACCTTGCGCGAGCGGTCCCCCTCGTGCATGCCACGAATCTGCGGGACCGTCACGTGGCTCTCATCAATGATGCAGAGCATGTCCTTGGGGAAGTAGTCGATGAGCGTGTAGGGAGGCTCGCCGGGAGCGCGCCCGTCAAGGTGGCGCGAGTAGTTCTCGATGCCATTGCAGTAGCCCATGTTCTCGAGCATCTCGAGATCATAGGCCGTGCGTTGCGAGAGCCTCTCGGCCTCAAGCAGCATGTTGTTTGCCTTGAGCTCGGCCACGCGCTGCTCAAGCTCCTCAGAGATGGTCTTCAACGCGTGGGTGATCTTGGGACGCTCGGTAACGTAGTGCGAGGCAGGCCAGATGGGGATGGCGTCGAACTCGCGCACGACCTCCCCGGTCATGTTGTCCACCTCGGCGATCTGCTCGACCTCGTCTCCAAAGAACGATATGCGCAGGGGGTTCTCGGCATAGGGCGGGAAAACGTCCACGGTGTCACCACGCACGCGGAAGGTGCCACGCTGGAGATCGTAGTCGTTCCTGTCGTACTGGATGTCTATGAGGTTCTTGATGAGGTCATCCCGGTCGAGCGGGACCTCCTTATCCACGTTGGGCGCAAGGCCAGCGTAGTCCTGAGGGCTGCCGATGCCGTATATGCACGAGACGGACGCTACCACAATGACGTCGCGACGCGAGAGCAGGCTCGAGGTGGCCTGGTGGCGCAGTTTCTCGACCTCCTCGTTGATGGAGGCGTCCTTTTCGATGTAGGTGTCACTCTGGGGAACGTAGGCCTCTGGCTGGTAGTAGTCGTAGTAGCTTACGAAGTAGACCACCGCGTTGTTGGGAAAGAGCTCGCGCATCTCGCTGGCCACCTGGGCGGCAAGCGTCTTGTTGGGCTCCATGATGAGCGTGGGGCGCTGCACCGCCTCGATGGTCTTGGCCATGGTGAACGTCTTTCCGGAGCCGGTGACGCCCATAAGCGTTTGGTAGCGGAGGCCTTCCTCAACGCCATGCGCGAGCTTCTCGATTGCCTGTGGCTGGTCTCCCGCAGGCTCGAAGGGCGAGACGACCTTGAACGGCGTACCAGCCTGCTCGACGCCAAAGCGCTTGAGCTCGCCGCCAAAACGCTCACCTGTGCTTGAAGCTTTCGCCATGGCCCTCTCCTCTCCCTGGAGCCAGAGTATAACAGAACGCGTGTTCTATATCTAGGCTACCGCAAAGTATTTCTCGATAGTGCAGCACCTGCTGCGGCCGGATTACTGCTCGACCGCCAACCCCGTGGGATAGCTGTCACGGTACCCCTGATACGCCTCGTTCACGCGGCGCAGGTACTCGCGCGTCTCCGTGTACGTGATGTTGTCTGCAAGCTCGCCAGGCTGGGCGAGCCACTCCTCGACCTTCCCCATGCCCGCGTTGTAGGCGGCAATAACCTCGTCCGTCGAGGAGAGGTTCTTTTGGAGAAATGCAAGGTAGGCCGTACCGTACTCAATGTTTGTCGCTGGGTCGAGGAGGTTTGACGGGTCATAGGCGTTTGAGTCGACAAGCCCCATGCGAGCCAGCTCGGAGGAGGTCTGCGGCATCACCTGCATGAGGCCGAGGGCCCCCGCAGATGACTGGGCATTCTCGTCCCAGCCCGACTCGCACTTGATGACGGCGGCAACGAGCAGGGGGTCCACGCCATGGCGCTCCGCCGACGCCTGGATGTCCCGAGCGTGGCTCACGGGATAGAGCGTGCGCCGGGCGAGCGTTGTGGGGGTGGCGGCGAGAAGGACGCAGGCCACGACCACGATACCCACCAGCATGAGCGGCACCACGCGATACCAGCAGCCAAACCGGCGACTACGCGTACGCCTGCGCCGGGGGCGGGAGCGCCTGGCAGGGCGCTTGCCTGCCGCGGGACGGCCGTTCGTAGGTGTATGCCTCCTTGCGGCAGGTCGTCTACCCCTTGGATTCGAGGAACGAACGCTCATCGGGGGGTTCCACCCTCACGCGCCGGGGACCGCACCCAGCCATCCCGCTCGCGCGAATCCCACCAGGCGCGAACCTGCGCGGCCAAGTCCTTCTCGTCTCCAACGTTATCGAATACAACGTCTGCGTGCGAACGCAGGTACTCATCAGAGGGCTGCAGGGCAACGCGTCGGTTGAAGTCCGCCACGTCCATACCACGCCCCTGTGCCCGCACGCGACGCAGGCCAAGCGGCGCAATCACGCAGAGAACCTCGTCTACCTGGGAAAGCATGGATTCGACGCGGTCGAGCAGCGGAACCTCAACCACGCAGACAGGGGCGTCACCAGAACTCTCCTCCCTGGCAAGCGTACAGGCAAGCGCCTCCGAGATGAACGGCAGTTCGATGGCCTCGAGTCGCGCCCCACCCTCGGGCGTGGCAAACGCCCTCTTGGCGAGAAGCGTCCGGTTTATCTCGCCCGTTGTGGGGTTCACGAGGTCTTCGCCAAAGGCCTTGGCCACGGCGGCCGAGCAGGCACTTCTCGGCGAGAGCACGCTTCTTGAGACCTGGTCGAGGTCTATGCGCGAGGCACCCAACCCCTCAAGAATCCGGGCAACGGTCGACTTGCCCGAGGCAATGCCACCGGCGAGAAATACCTTGTACACAGGTTGCCTCCAGCTGCGATTTGAGTGCGTTCAAGGAATACCATCATCGCACGCCGAGGGGCGCGCGTCAGCTAGGACTTGACCTCGAACTTCTCGTGGCACTTGGGGCACGTCACGCGCAGCTTGCCCTTCCCTCGCGGCACGCGGACCTTCTGCCCGCACGAGGGGCACTTCACGTGCTTGTAGGTGCGCAACTCGTTGGCCGCGCGACCGGGGTTCTGCAGCCATGGCCTCACAGGCCCCATTGCCCTGAGAAAGGCGTCGTTCTCGCTCATGCGGGCGTAGACGTTCTTGGAGCACATGCGCCAGACCGCATAGACGACTAGTGCCATGGAGACCCAGCTGAGCCAACCGGTGTGCATAAACAAATCGACAATGGCGAGAATGACCGCCACCCAAACGCAAAGGTTGGCGAGGTCGTCTGGTCCACGGCGCCCGTTCATAAACTGCTGCGCCCTGCGGTTAAAGTCGCCCTGTGCCATGTCTCCCCTATCGCTAACACACCCATTGCGGCCGCGTGTCCGCTGAATAGCCAACGAACACATGTCTACCCAAATGGGAGGGTGGCATACGGCATGTCCGTGCGGAATGGAGGCCACGTGGAGCAGACAGGGGCTCGGAGCTATTGAGGGCAATCTCCTCATCAATGGCCTCTGCGCTAATGAACCTGCAATTCTCGATTGATTAGCACGCACTAACCAATCGAAATTTGCAGTTTAATAGCGACCATGCATTTTTCGATTGGTTAGGACCCTCTAACCGATCGAAATTCGCAGCAATGAAGCTCATCTGCAAATTCCGACCAGATAGACCGAGATGTTATTCGCCAGTGTGCACCCGCGCCAACTAGTGCGGCAAACCCCCTAGTGCCCCTTGATAGAGTCGAGGAACTCGCGGGCGCGCTCGGTTGTGGGGTGCTCGAAGAACTCGTCTGGCTTGCCCTCCTCGATGATGGCGCCGTCGGCCATGAAGACCACGCGGTCGCTCACGCGGCGCGCGAAGCCCATCTCGTGCGTAACCACGACCATGGTCATACCGCCGCGCGCAAGCTCCACCATGACGTCCAGGACCTCGTTGATCATCTCGGGGTCGAGCGCCGAGGTGGGCTCGTCAAAGAGCATCGCCTTGGGGTGCATGGCCAGGGACCTCGCGATGGCCACGCGCTGCTGCTGGCCGCCGGAGAGTTGGGCCGGCATCTTCTCGGCCTGCTCGGCAACTCCCACGCGGCGCAGGAGCTCCATGCCCTCCTCACGTGCCTTGTCGCGCGGCACGCCAAGCACCTCGACGGGGCCCATGGTCACGTTGTCGATGATCGAGCGGTGCGCAAAGAGGTTGAAGGACTGGAAGACCATTCCAATCTCGGCGCGCATGGCGGCAAGCTCCTTGCCCTCCTGCGGGAGCGGCTTGCCCTCGATGAGAACCTCGCCGGAGTCGATGGTCTCGAGTCTGTTGATGGTGCGACAAAGCGTGGACTTGCCCGAGCCCGAAGGGCCGATAACCACGACAACCTCGCCCTTGCCAACTTTGAGGTTAATGTCCTTGAGCACGTGGAGGCTGCCAAAGTGCTTGTCCACGTGGCGAAGCTCGATGACGGGAGTGCCCTCTGCGGGGAGCGCCTCGCCGGTTTGCGTCTGTGTCAACGTAGCCTCCTTTGGCTAGACGGGGTTCTCGCTCGTGCGGGAGATGATGCTCGTGCCGGAGCGACGCGCCAGCGACACCGCCAGGTGGTTGATAGCGTAGTTCACCAGGATGTAGAGAATCGCGACAACAAAGTACACCGAGACAAGCGCATCGTAGTTGGTGATAAGCACGCGTGCGTTCTGAAGCATGTCAGGGAAGCTCACCACGTAGGCGACGGTGGTGTCCTTCACCACGACGACCAGCTGCGAGATGAGCGAGGGAATCACATAGCGAACAGCCTGCGGGAACACGATCTTCATCGTGACCTTCATCTTGCGCATGCCCAGCGAGTACGCGGCCTCGGACTGTCCCTTGGGGACGGCGTTCATGCCACCGCGGAAGACCTCGGCAAGCACGCCGGAGGCAGCAAGGCCAACCGGCAGCGTGATCATCCAGAAGGAGCTCATCTTCACGCCGTAGGTAGGGACCACCAGGAAGAAGAAGTAGATGAGAAGCAGGCTTGGCACACCGCGGAAAAAGTTGATGATCACGCGGCAGATGCCAGAGAGCACGCGAGACGAGCTCATGCGCCCCAGCATGAGGAAAAAGCCCAGCACGATGGCGATAAGGCCCGCCATAAGCGAGACCTCAATGGTGCCCAGGAAGCCCTTACCAAGGAAGATCCACGTGGTAGCCCGCGCGAAGAGCTCCCAGTAGCGCGGGGCGAGCTGCCCCGTCACGTAGAAGCGCCGGACGATAAGGCCAATGCCCACAGCCACAAGCACCAGCGAGATGGCCGTCCAGAAGCGGATGCGCCTGCGGGTGTGAGGACCGGGCGCCTCGTACAGCGCATCGCGCATGGAGGTGGAGTTGGTTGCGCTCATCGGACGATCCTCACCTTCTTGTCAATGGCGTTGCCAATGACGCCAATCACAAACGCCGTGCCCGCATACATGAGGGCCGAGATAACAAAGGGCAGGATGCCGCCGACAGTGCGCGTGTTGATGTAAGACACGAGGCCCGTGAGCTCGGGCGGAGAGAGCGGGACCTGGGAGCCAAGGGCCGTGGTGAGCAGAACAGCCACAGCAAGGTTGGTCATGGGCAGCACCGCCGAGCGAAGCGCCTGCGGGATAACTACCAGGCGCAGCATCTTGCCAAAGCCCATACCAAGCGAGCGAGCGGCCTCAATCTGCCCCACGCCGATGGTGTTGATGCCACTCATGAAGTTCTCGGACCCAAAGGCCGAGGCAACAAGAATCACCGTGACAATCACGCAGAGGCGGTAGTCCATCACGATCTTGAGGTACGGCAGCGCGTACACCAGGATGATGAGGAGCGAAACGCCTGGGATGTTCCGGAATATCTGCACGTAAAGGTCACCCACCACGCGCAGCGGCTTGATGGGACACACGCGGAACACGGTGATGATGAGTGCCAGAAGCATGGCGAAGGCAAACGACACAAGCGACATCCACCACGTGCCGAGAAACGCTTGGACGTACATGTCCCCGTACTCAGAAAGAAGCTCCGAGATGCTCAAGGCTCCCCCCTCTCCAATTACGAACCAAGGCCCCCTGCGCCTTGCGACGCAGAGGGCCCATACCAGACGTTGCCTGGTGTTAGGCGCCAATCGCGGGCGGCTCGGGAACCTTATCGATGCCGGTACGGTCACCGATGCAAATCTTCCACAGCTTAGCCCAGGTGCCCTCGTCCTCGATCTTCTTGAGCCAGGTGTTTACGAAGGTGACCCCGTCGGAGTCGAGCTGCAGGCCAATGCCATAGGGGTCCTCGGGGCCAAAGGAGTCGCCGGCAAGGCGATACTTGCCGGGGTTCTTGACGATGGAGCTCATCTGCATGGTGGCATCGATGACGTAGGCGTCGACACGACCCTGCTCGAGGGCGGTGCGGGCCTCCTCGTCGGTGGTGAACTCCTGGACGGTCGCGGTGGGCGCATACTCGGCGAGGATGCTCGGGCCGGTGGAGCCGGACTGGGCAGCAACGGTCTTGCCGGCAAGGTCATCGACGGAGTTGATGTCCGAGTTGTCGGCAAGCACGAGGATGCCCTGCTGCGTGGAGTAGTACGGACCGGCGAAGGAGATGACCTCCTTGCGCTTGTCGGTGATGGAGTACGTGGCGAAGACGGCGTCGACCTGGTCGTTCTGGAGGACGGACTCGCGCGTGTCCGAGGTCACCTTGGTGAACTCGTACTTGGACTCGTCACCCAGGATGTAGCGGACGAGCAGCTGCGCAAGACCGGCGTCAAAGCCGCGGAGCTTGTTGTCCGTCTCGTCGAGCGAGGCAAAGAGCGTGGAGGTCTGGACGCCACCCAGACGGAACTTGCCAGCGTCCTTGATCTTCTGGGCCCAGGTGCTCCCGGAAACCGTGGCGTCATCTGCAACATCGCCAGCGGCCAGAAGGCTGTCGAAGGCGTCCTTGTCGATCTGGGTAGAGGCAGTGGAATCGGTGCTCGTCGAGGAATCGGACGAGCTGCTGTTTGAAGCGGTGGAATCGTTGCTAGTGTCGGTGCAGCCGGCAAGGGCAACAACACCCGCAGCGGCAACGCTGCCAAGGCCAAGGCGGATAGCCTGGCGACGGCTCACGGAAGTGCTCGAAAGTGACTTCATTTGAGTCTCCCCTCTCTTGGTGGTGCGACAACCCCTCCCCCACCCCCCTGAGGGCAGCGCAGACAGGGATGTCTCTCGTTCTCCTAGTGTAGCAGTCGGAATTACTACCTTCTCGCACGGAATTCCGATAGCTAACCATTTGGAAACCAGATACCAGGACAACTTGAACTTTCTTTCTATACCCCAAAGCAGGCGGTTTACGACCCCTAAACAAAAATGCAGGGCCGAGAGGCTCGGCCCTGCGAAGCGTTGCGCCGTTCTCGCCGGCTACGCGCGCTGCTGGCGAATCATCCAGATGGTCTTGGAAAGGCTGGCGATGTAGTCATCCATGAGGGCGCTCACCAGTTGGTTGTTCTCCTCATCTGCGGCAACCTTGATTGCGGTCACCTCGTCGAGAAGCGCCGAGAAGTCAGCAAGGACAATCTCGAAGACCTGAGCGCTGCGCACGGGTGCGTCGTCGCGCTCCTTGATGCTTGCCGTTGAGAGAACCTCTCCCAGGCTTGCGATGGGCTTGCCACCCTGCTGAAGAATGGTCTCTGCCACGTCGTCGACAATGGGGAGCAGACCATCGTAGAGCTCCTCGAGCTTTGCGTGGACCTGGAAGAAGTCACTGCCCGAGATGTACCAATGCAGGTTCTGGAGCTTGTGGTACTCGACGGTGACGTTGGCGAGAAGGTGGTTAAGCTTGGATTCCATTGTATCCTCCTGTGTCTGTCCTTATTAGGAACTGTTCTTAATTGCTGTTGATAGTATTCCACCGGAGGAGATCTTCATTATCGAGAGTTATTACTATTAATGTTCTACATATCTTGCACACAAAAAAGGGGAGCCGCCCGACGGCGACTCCCCTATCACGTGCATTTGCTCGGCGCTAAGCCGATACGAGTAAGAGCTACTCGGCAGCAGGCTCAGCCTCAGCCTCAGCAGCCTCGTCCTTCTCGGCAGGCTTGTCGCTCTCGGGCAGAGGCTTGACCTCAACCTCGGTGCCCAGGGTCTCGGCAGCGGCCTTCATGGAGAGGGAGATGCGACGACGGTCAAGGTCGATCTCCATGACCTTCACCTGGACGGTGTCGCCAACCTGGCAGACCTGCGAGGGGGCATCCACGTGGCTCTTGGCCATCTCGGAGATGTGGACGAGGCCCTCGACGCCCTCGCCGAGGTCAACGAAGGCACCAAAGGTGACGAGCTTGGTGACCTTGCCCTCAACGATGGCACCCACGGGGTACTTCTTGACGAGCGTGCGCCAAGGATCCTCGGTGGTCTGCTTGAGACCAAGGGAGATGCGCTCGCGGTTGAGGTCGACGTCGAGCACCTGAACCTCGACCTCCTGGCCAACCTTGACGACCTCGGAGGGGTGGTTGACGTGGTTCCAGGAGAGCTCGGAGATGTGAACCAGGCCGTCGATGCCGCCGAGGTCCACGAAGGCACCAAAGTCCACGATCGAGGACACGGTGCCCTTGAGGCGCATGCCGGGCTTGAGCTTGGAGAGGATCTCCTGGCGCTCGGCCTTGCGGGCCTCCTCGAGCACAACGCGGCGAGAAAGCACGACGTTGTTGCGGTTGCGGTCCATCTCGATGACGCGGGCCTCGATGCGGGTGCCGAGATAGGCGTTGAGGTCCTTCACGCGGCGAAGGTCAACGAGGGACGCAGGCAGGAAGCCGCGAAGGCCGATATCGAGGATAAGGCCGCCCTTGACGACCTCGATGACCTCGCCCTCGACGGTCTCGCCGGAGTTGAACTTCTCCTCCACGCGGTTCCAAGCACGCTCGTACTCGGCACGCTTCTTGGAGAGGACGAGACGGCCCTCCTTGTCCTCCTTCTGAAGGACGAGAGCCTCAATCTGGTCGCCAAGCGAGACGACGTCGGCAGGGTTGACGTCCTTGCGGATGGAAAGCTCGCGAGCAGGAATGACGCCCTCAGACTTGTAGCCGATGTCAAGCAGGACCTCGTCGCGCTCGATCTTGACGACGGTTCCGGTGACAAGATCGCCCTCGTCGAAATCGGTGACGGTACCGTCGATGAGGTTGTTCATCTCCTCGTCGGAAATATCATCCAGCGCGAAGACGGACGAGTTCTGAATCTCACTCAAAGGTGGACCCCTCTCGAAACGGGGCCCCGGTCGTCATGGTCTGCGCTTCCGCGCTCGCGCACGAACGCTTAGGCGAACTTACATGCTCTCGGGGGCCGACAGATACGCTGCATGGCGGACGCGCATGCACTGGATAGATTAGCCTGTTCGTAGGCATAATTTCAAGCGTTAGGTGTCATTTTTTCTAAATGTACGGGAGTGCCCCACGAAGGTGTTGCGACTATGCAGGCTCAACCACTAGACCGTGAGGATCGTGGTGAAGTAGCCCACGATGGAAATCGCGAGCATGAGCAGCATGGTCTTGCCGGCAGACCAGTTCTTCTTGACCATGAGTCAGTAGGTCACAAAGGAGATGATCAGCACCGGCAGCTCGGGGAAGATCGAGTCCAGGATGCTTGCGATGTTGATCGTGAGGTCGCCGCTGGTGTAGACGAGGCCATTGTTGAACTTTGCGTACTGCGCGCAGATGGCGCCCACGACGATGAGGCCAACGACCTCGGCGGCACGGGTTACCTTGTCCTTGATGCCGCCCGAGAGCACCAGCTCCGCAGCGTTGGCGCCGGCCTTGACGCCGCAGGAGAAGAGGAACCAGGTGAGTGGCAGCATGATGGCCAGGAAGACCACGATGTAGAAGATTGGGCCGGTGACCTCGCCGTTGGGCGACATGCCCAGGGCAATGGAGAGCAGGATCGGGATCAGCGTGCCGGGGAGCAGCGAGTCGCCGATGCCGGCGAAGGGCCCCATGAGCGCGGTCTTAATCGAGTTGATGAACTCAGAAGAGATCTCGTCGTTGCCCTCTGCCTTGCTCGCCTCCATGCCAAGGACGATGCCGGGGACGATGCTGCCCAGGTACGGCTCGGTGTTGAAGAAGACCTCGTGGCGCTCGAGCATCTCCTGCTGCGCCTCTGGGTCGCCAGGGTAGGGGTCCTCGCGGACGTCAGCCAGCATCTTGATGATGGCCGGGCCCTGCATCCTCTCGAAGTTCTGCACGGACAGGTTGTAGAACATCCAGTCCCAGTACGCGCGGCGAATGGCGCTCTTGCTGAGCTTCATGGCGCCGCCCATCTCCTGGTCCTCGGTGGTGATGTCGTTTGCCATGTCTACTCACTCCTCTCGGGGGCAGCAGCGGCATTGGTGCCGCGGTAGTCGAGGTAGGCAATGCCCAGCGCGATAATCACGATGGTGACCATGCCGAGCTTGAGCACGGACATGAGCGCAAAGCCAACGCAGAAGAGGATGAGGTCGACGTCACGCTTGCAGATCATGCGCATGAGGAGCATGAAGCCGACGAGCGGCAGCATGTTGGCTAAAGATCTGGAGGATGTCGGTCACCTGGACGGGAAGGGCGTTGACAAGTGCGGTGATGAGGTCCTGGCCAAAGAAGTTGATGAGAAGAATCGGGAAGAAGCGCAGCACGAAGTTGGTGATCTGGCCAACGAGGGGGATGCGAGCGGCGGCGTCAAGCTTACCGGCCTCGACATCGGCGTCCTGCTTGTGGACGAAGTACAGGTTGATGGCGCACAGGCCATAGACGGCGAGAACGCCTAGCGACGACAGCGGCACGGCGAGCGCAAGCGCGTACTCCTTGCCGGCACCGGCGACCATGGCAAGCGGGATGCCAATCCACGCGGCGAAGTTGACGTCGGCGGGCATGAGGTGCGAGGTGGGAGTTACCTCCGTGGTGCCCTTGCGCTTGGACATGGGGCCAACGTTGAGCTCCTTGGGAAGCCCAGGCACCTTCTCCAGCAGACGCTTGTAGGTGATGGGGGACTTCATGACTGTGCGGTCATGATGCGTGACATTTCCCGCGAGGTCTGGCTCACAACCACGACCCCGGGGAGTTCTCCGGAGGTGTTTCCCGCCTGGGCAACGTTGCCCAGGTCGACGGGAACTCCGGCAAGAAGTGCCTCCTCACCGGAGCCCATCATGAAGATGGCATCGACGGTGAAGACGGAGGTAAGTATCGAGAGGATGTCGACCAGGCGGTCGACGATTTCGCCCTCAGGCTCGCCGCTGTTGGCGAGCGGACGGCTTATCTCGGCATACGAGCCATTGCGGAGGGGCATGCGCTTGCCGCCCTGGGCGATGCCCACAAGGACCTCGGAGCCCAGGCTCACAAGAAGGTGGTTGGCGCTTGCCTCCTCCGACTCGTCGTGAAGGATCTTATACTCGGCGCAGTCCTCGGCGCGCTGCTCGAAGGTGGGAACGCCAAGGCGTCGCGAGAGCGCATCAGCAAGCCCATGGACGGCGTCCCAGGACTCGTCACAGTGGAGGATGCCCACCGCACGCAGGGTCTTCTCGAACTCGCCGTCGGCACACGAGAGGTGCGTCTCAACCGCGCGAGGGAGGTCTGCCGGGTCGTAGTCTCCCCCAAGCGAAATGGGCTCGGCGCAGGGCTCGAGCGCCATGTCGTACTGATAGAGCGTGGCACCACGATACGTAAGGCTCACGATGGCAATGCGGCCATAGGCGGTGTTTACCGTAACAGGAATACGACTTCTGCCCTCTGTGCGCACGCGGGTTGTGTCCTCGGCGAGCACGCCCACGTCATGAGGTAGGCGACGTTGCGCGTCACGGTGGCTGGGGACAGGCCGCTCACCTGCGCGATCTCCACAGAGGTCTCAACCGTCAGCGGTCAAATAGAAACGTAGGCGACAAAAGCGCCACAAGGCTTAGGCCAATGGGGTTCTCACGAGTAACCTTGCATCGTAAGCCGGGGTTCTGTAGGGTCACATTGGGGTATCAGTGCTCACGGGAAGAGCCTGAGGCAGGCAAGACGGGAGGTTGATGGCATGATCAAGGCAGTTCTCTTCGACCTCGATGACACCTTGCTTGACATCAACTTCACCGCGTTCATGACGCGCTATGTGGCAGGGCTCTCCGGGCTTCTCGGCGACATCTCGCGCACGCCGGCGCCGCTCATGGGCGTCCCCTTCACCAAGGCCTACCTCGCGATTGATGATCGAGGCCGCTCCGACGACCTCACCAACCACCAACTCTTTATCAATAAGGTCCATGCGCTCACCGGCATTCCCATGGATGATCCCGCAATTGCAGATGCCATTGACTGCTACGAGCGCGAGTTTGTGCCAGCCATGCGTGGAGGCATAGTTGCGGCGCGCCCCCAGCGCGGCGGGCGACAGGCAGTTGACGTGGTACACGAGCTTGGCCTCACCTGCGCGCTGGCGACAAACCCGGCCTTCTCGGAGGCCTGTGTCGAGGCGCGCATGAGTTGGGCAAACGTCTCGCCCGAGGACTTCGTACGTATCTCAAACTGGGATAACGCCTACAGGCTCAAGCCAAACGCCCGCTTCTACCAGGAATTTGTGAACGCGCTTGGCCTCACGTGCGACGAGTGCCTCATGGTTGGCAATGACTCACGCCGCGACTTCCCTCACCCCGACTGCGGGCTGCGGACCATCTACGTAGGGCACGCCTGGCCGCGCCGCGCCGTGTGGCACGGGCCCACGTCTCGCCTTGCTCGCGAGCTCCCCAACGTCATCCGGAGGTTTGACGGCGAGGAGACCAACAGGCGTGACATCGCCTCACTCTAGCGCTACCGTTTCCTCCAACCGCGCGCAGAGCCGCGCACGACAACGGCTGGAGGGCCCATGGATCGCAGCACCTACGACATCTATCTCGACATCCTGAGGCGTGAGCTTGTCTGCGCCCTTGGCTGCACCGAGCCCATCGCCGTGGCCTACGTGGCCGCCCTCGCGCGCGACGCGCTGGGCGCCGTGCCGGAGCACCTCGAGGTCTCCTGCAGCGGCAACATCATCAAGAACGTAAAGAGCGTGACGGTACCCAACTCCGGTGACCAGCGCGGCATAGAGGCCGCAGCAACGCTGGGTGCCGTTGGCGGCGAAGCCACGCGAGCGCTCGAGGTGCTTGAGGGCGTGGGCGAGAAGGATCGTCAGCGCACGCGCGAGCTTGTCTCGGCGGGGTTCTGCTCGGTCTCTCTCGCCGAGGGCGTGCCCAACCTCTACGTGCGCACGGTCGCCACGGTTCAAGGCCACACCGGCGTGGCCTGCGTGGCAGGCCGCCACACCAACGTGGTCGAGCTCTCGCGCGACGGGGTGACCGTCAGCGTCGATGGCGTCACGGCAAACGAGCAGGACACCTGCGGCGCCGACGGCGAGCCGGAGGAGCCGGGCCTCTCGTCCCTCTCGCTAGAGGGAATCTGGGAGTTTGCGCACGAGGTCGACGTCGAGGACATTCGCGTGATGGTCGAGCGCCAGGTGGAGCTCAACGCCGCCATTTCTGACGAGGGGCTCTCGGGCGACTGGGGCGCGCGTATTGGCAAAACGCTGCTGCTCACAAGGCCCGATGACATCTCGTGCCGCGCGCGGGCTGCTGCCGCGGCAGGCTCCGACGCGCGCATGAGCGGCTGCGCCATGCCCGTGGTCATCAATTGCGGAAGCGGCAACCAGGGCATCACCTGCTCGCTGCCGGTTGCGGAGTACGCCAGGTACCTGCGCGTTCCCCATGACGAGATGCTGCGCGCGGTGGCGCTCTCGGACCTCACGGCCATCCACGCCAAGCGCTTCATTGGCGAGCTCTCGGCGTTCTGCGGTGCCGTGACTGCGGCGACCGGAGCCGGGGCGGCCGTGTGCTATCTGCGCGGGGGCTCCTTTGGGCAGTATCAGGCGACCATTGCGAACACACTGGCAAACGTGGGCGGCATCGTGTGCGACGGCGCCAAGCCAAGCTGCGCGGCAAAGATTGCGGCAGCGGTGGACGCGGCGATTCTCGGCTGCGACATGGCGCTGGCAAACGTGGACTTTAGACCTGGCGAGGGGCTTATCGGCGAGACGGCCGAGGAGACCATCCGCTCGATGGGCTACGTGGGCCGCGTGGGCATGCACCCCACCGACGTCGAAATCCTGAACATCATGATTGGCAAGACCATCTGCTCATGAGACAAAGGGGCTGTCCCTATGTCTCATTCAATGCCCACCAGGCGATAGCCGGCCTTCTCGATGACCTTGCGGTACGCGTTCTCGTCGATGGGGGACTTTGAGCGCACGTGCGCGTGGCCGCCGGCAAGCGAGACCGTGGCCCAGGTGCCATCGACAGAATCGAGCGCGCGGGTGACGCTCTCCACGCAGTGCTCGCAGCTCATGCCACCAATCTCGAGGTCCGCCTGGTAGGGATAGCGGCTCTCGTCCTTGTCGTCAATCGTGCGCGCGCGAAACTGCTTGCCCAAAGACTTCTTGGCTCCGCTGCAGCAGTCGCGCGTGCCCGTTGCCGTGCCAACAAAGCGGCGGATGGCAATGACGAGAATCACAACGACGACGAGGATGAGAATGATGTCGATCGGCTTCACGGGTGCCTCCTCTTGGTGCAACGCGTTGCTTCCGAGGCGTACGCATGCGCAACAACTAGTTAACCAAGGCCAACTATACCACTGAGAAGGACGGGCACGACGGGCACCCCTGCAGAGGTCGCACGGCGCGACCCCCCTGCCTCTATACGTCCGCGTCGGAGAAGCCCTCATCGTCTACAAGCGCATTCCCGTCCGCCGCCGTGGTGGCAAGCTCGTCGCAGCGCTCGTTGAGGTCGTGGCCCGCATGCCCCTTCACCCACACAAAGCTCACGTCGTGCGGCGCCATGGCCGCAAGCAGCCGGTTCCACAGGTCGACGTTCTTCACCGGCTGCTTCTGAGAGGTCTTCCAACCGCGCCGAATCCACCCGTCGATCCAGTGATCGTTGAAGGCCTTCACCACGTACTGGGAGTCGGAGTGCAACTCAACGCTGCATGGCCTGGTGAGCGCCTCCAGCGCGGCGATTGCCCCCATGAGCTCCATGCGGTTGTTCGTCGTGCGCCGATACCCCTGTGAGAGCTCGCGCTTGTGCGTCTGACCTGCTGGATCGGTGTAGAGAAGCACGGTGCCAAAGCCGCCCGGGCCGGGGTTTCCCCGGGAGGAGCCGTCGGAGTATGCCACCACGCGCATGCGCGTCTTTCCCTGTGCCACACTACCCCCTTATTTCGCGTCGGCCCACGTGGCGCCGGAGGAGACCTCGGCGATGAGCGGTACCTTGAGCTGTGCCACGCCCTCCATGGTCTCCTTTACCAGCGCGGACGCCGCGTCAATCTCGTCAACAGGCACCTCAAGGTCCAACTCGTCGTGTATCTGCAGCACGAGCTTGGACTTGAGGCCCTCCTCGGCCAGGCGCTTCTCAACGCGAACCATGGCAATCTTGATGATGTCTGCCGCCGTGCCCTGCATGGGGTGGTTCATCGCCGTGCGCTCGCCAAAGGCCACCAGCTGCTTGTTCCTCTGCTGGAACTCACGGATGTGGCGCTTGCGGCCGTACATGGTGATGGCGTAGCCGTGCTCGTGCGCAAAGGCAACAGACTGGTCAAGGTAGGCGCGGACGCCGGGATACGCCTCGAAGTAGCGGTCGATCATCTGCTGTGCCTCGGCGCGCGGAATCTTGAGCGAGGTGGCAAGGCCGTACGCCTGCTGCCCGTAGACAATGCCAAAGTTAACGGCCTTGGCACGGCTGCGCAGCTGCGGCGTGACCTCTTCGACGGGAACGCCAAAGACGCGCGCGGCGGTTGCGGCGTGGAAGTCCGCACCCTCGTTGAACGCCGCAATCAGATGCTCGTCACCGGAGAGGTGCGCAAGCAGCCTCAGCTCGATCTGCGAGTAGTCGCAGGCGAGAAACACGGAGCCCTCGGGCACCGTGAAGGCAGTGCGCACGCGATGCCCTAGCTCAGAGCGGGTGGGAATGTTCTGCAGGTTGGGGTCAGAGCTCGACAGGCGCCCCGTTGCCGCCACCGTCTGGTTGAACGTGGTGTGAATGCGGTGGTCCCCTCTGATGAGCGCCGGCAGCGCGTCGAGGTAGGTCGACTTAATCTTGGCGCGCTCGCGGTACTCCAGTACCTTGGCGACCAGCTCGTCGGTCTGGGCAAGGTCGGCGAGGACCTTGGCGTTGGTCGAGTAGAAGCCCCGCTTGGTGCGCTTCATGCCAAACGTGGGCAGCTTGCACACGTCGAAGAGGATGTGCGAGAGCTGCTGCGGTGAATCGATGTTGAAGTCCTCCCCCGCCATGGCATGGATATCCGAGGCCATCTGGTCTATCTCGGCGCCCAGCTCGGCGGACTGGCGAGCGAGAATCGCGGGGTCAACGGAGAGTCCTACGCGCTCCATCTGCGCAAGCACCGGCAAGAGGGGCATCTCTATCTTGTCCATGACGTCCGCGGAACCGTCATTGGCAAGGCGCTGCGCAAGCACCGGCACCAGCAGGCGCGAGGCAACAGCCTCGACGGCGGCAGCGGGGGCCGCGTCCTCCTCCGGAAGTGCAGACGAGAGGAACTGTTCGGCAAGGCCGCGCACCTCAAAGGAGGAGCGGTCGGATTCCAGCAGGTAGGCGGCAACACCCACATCGAAGATGCGGTCTGGGACAACACTTCCAGCTGCCATGGTCTCGGGGAGCGACGAGTCTACCGGCGAGAGGCGATGGAAGAGCGCCTTGACGTCGCCCGCCGCCACGTGGCCCTCCGCAAACGCCAGCCTCAGCGCGGCGTTCGCCGCATCGCCGGCAAAGCGCAGAAGCACGTCGTCGGCAGCGGAAACCCACAGCGTGTAGCCCTGCGAGAACAGCGTGCCTGCGGACGGGTCCTCCTCGACGGCGCAGCCAAGCCAAGTTCCAGCCTTGACGGCGTCCTCGAGCGCGACGGTCGCGGCGTCATGCTCGAGCGGCTTGGGCACGAGGACGACAGCCGGTGCAGCAGGGGCCGCAGGGGCCGCAGCATCCGCCGCGGAGTTCTGCTCGCCTGCGGCTGTCACGCGCGGGGCGTCTCCGCCAAGGCGGGCAAGCCTGCCCGTGAGCCCCGTGAAGCCCAGCGCCGAGAAGGCCTTAGTGACCTCGGTGGGGTCGAAAGTTGGGAACTTGGCGTCGGAGAGCTCGATGTCGATGGGGGCATCGGTGCGGATGGTCGCGATCTCGCGGGAGAGCAGGGCGTCGTCCACGTGCGCGCGGAGGTTCTCGCCCATCTTGCCCTTGACCTCGTCCGCGTGGGCAATGACCTCGTCGAGGTTGCCGTACTTCACGATGAGCGCGGCTGCCTTCTTGGGACCAATTCCCGGCACGCCCGGGATGTTGTCCGAGGTGTCGCCCTTGAGGCCGTAGAAGTCTGGCACCAGGTCGGGGGTGATGCCGTGGTAGAGGTCGTCGACGCTCTCGGGAGTCATGATCTGGACCTCGGAGACGCCCTTCTTGGTAGAGACGATCTTTACGTGTTCGGTTGCCAGCTGGTACATGTCGCGGTCGCCGGTGAAGAGCAGCATTTCGTAACCCGCTTCCTCCCCGCGGCGGGCAAGGGTGCCCAGGATGTCGTCGCCCTCCCAGCCCTCGAGCTCGCAGACAGGCACGTCAAGCACGCGGAGCAGGTCCTTCACCATGGGGAACTGCTCGTGGAGGGCCTCGTCCATGGGCGGGCGCTGCGCCTTGTACTGGGGGAGCTTCTCCATGCGCACCTTGGGCTTGCCCTTGTCGAAGGCGCAGATGACGCCGTCGGGACGGAAGGTTTCGACCATCTTGATGAACATGTTGAAGAACCCAAAGAGGGCATTGGTCGAGCGACCGTCCGGCGCGGTCATGGGCTGCATGATGGCGTGGTAGGCACGGTGCATGAGCGAGTTGCCGTCGATGACGGCTATGGTTCGGCACGCGGCGGACGTGGTGGTCGTGACCGCGGTGGTGGATTCTGGCATGAGTCTGTCCCCTCTCGTGTTGACCAACCTATTCTACCGAGGAGCCAGACGGAATTGGCTACCGCTGCACGATGAGCGAGAGGTACCCACAGCTTCGCAGGCGCTGGGAGGTCAAACGGCAGACCAGGGGGCGCCCGATGAACGACAGGCGGGTCATCATGCATCGAACTGCCCTACCTTGCACAAATTTTCGGTTCTGTGCGCCGAACTGGCCTTCGTTACACGTACTTTCGGCAGACCCCCGAGTATCGCAATTCAATTGGCACTACATGTTGTATGAATTTGCATGCATTAAACTACATGTAGTAATCGCTACTTGATCTACCCCTGAAACCACATGTAACGAAGACCAGTTCGGCGCAAAAACGCGCGATTTTGTGTAACGAAGGGCACTTCGGCGCAATCTTTGAGTGATAGCGCCACCCCCAGAGGCACCCGGCGCACGTCGCGCCGGTCCTCGCCAGTCGCGGACGCCCCCCGTCCCTCAACCTTCCTTTCTTCGAAATTGCGTAGAAACAAGCTCTTCCAGCATTGGGAAACAAAGCCACGGTACAGTAGTGTGCGTACAAGGACGCCAGGCGAGCAGCAACCCTCGCCGTGGTGCCTCCGGGAGAGTTCAGGGACAGGAGAAGAGGCAGTATGGCAACAGACAAGGTCTCAGAGGAATACGGGAGCCTGCTGTTCACCGACAAGGACATGCAGGAGCGTCTCCCCAAGCCGACCTACAAGAAGCTCATGCAGGTCATCAAGGAGGGCGCGCCTCTCGATATCGACATCGCCAACGAGGTCGCCCATGCCATGAAGGAGTGGGCGCTCGAGAAGGGCGCCACGCACTACACCCACTGGTTCCAGCCGCTGACGGGCATCACGTCCGAGAAGCACGACAGCTTCATCTCCCCCAAGGGTGACGGCTCGGTGCTCATGACCTTCTCCGGCAAGGAGCTGGTCCAGGGCGAGCCCGACGCCTCGAGCTTCCCCTCCGGCGGCCTACGCGCCACCTTCGAGGCCCGCGGCTACACCGTGTGGGATCCCACCAGCCCCGCCTTCATCAAGGACGAGGTACTCTGCATCCCCACCGCCTTCATCAGCTACACCGGTGAGGCGCTCGACAAGAAGACCCCGCTGCTTCGCTCCGAGGTCGCCCTCGAGAAGCAGGCCAAGCGCCTGCTGGCGCTCTTCGGCCAGAAGCCTCACCGCGTCTACACCACCATTGGCCCGGAGCAGGAGTACTTCCTCATCAAGGAGGAGGACTACCAGGCCCGACCCGACCTCATCCTCACCGGCCGCACGCTCTTTGGCTGCGAGCCCGCCAAGGGCCAGGAGCTCGAGGAGCACTACTTCGGCGCCATTCGCCCCACGGTCAACGAGTTCATGAAGGAGCTCGACGACGAGCTATGGAAGCTCGGCATTCCCGCCAAGACCAAGCACAACGAGGTCGCACCGAGCCAGCACGAGCTTGCCCCCATCTTCGAGAGGGGTTCGCTTGCCATCGACGATAACCTCCTCACCATGGAGAAGATGAAGCTCATCGCTTCTCACCACGGCCTGGTGTGCCTGCAGCACGAGAAGCCCTTCGACTATGTGAACGGCTCCGGCAAGCACAACAACTGGTCGCTGTGCGCCGACAACAAGAACCTCCTCGAGCCGGGCGACGACCCGCAGGACAACCTGCAGTTCCTGGTCTTTCTCGCCTGCCTGGTTGCTGCCGTTGATGACCACGCCGACCTGCTACGCATGTCCGTGGCCTCTGCCGGTAACGACCACCGCCTTGGCGCCAACGAGGCGCCTCCGGCAATCATCTCCGTCTTCCTGGGCGACGCCCTCACGCCTATCGTCGAGGCGCTCGTGAAGAAGGAGCAGCCCGAGGCCCACGATCGCGAGTCCATCGACCTTGGCGTACCGCAGCTGCCCGAGGTCCTGCGCGACAACACAGACCGCAACCGCACCTCCCCGTTCGCCTTCACCGGCAACAAGTTCGAGTTCCGCATGTGCGGCAGCCAGCAGAACCTCTCCGATCCCAACGTCGTCCTCAACACCGCAGTCGCCGAGCAGTGTGAGCGCTTCGTGGACTACGTTGCCGATCGCGCCGACGAGGACTTCACCACCGTCGCCATGCGCTTCGTGCGCCACACCTTCCGCGATCACCAGCGCATCCTCTTCGACGGCAACGGCTACTCCGAGGAGTGGGAGGCCGAGGCAGCTCGTCGTGGTCTGCCCAACCTTAAGACCACGCCGGATGCCCTCCCCGCGATGGTCAAGCCCGAGAACATCAAGTTCTTCGAGAAGTACGGCGTCCTCAGCGAGTCCGAGGTCCATGCTCGTTACGTGGCCAAGGCCGAGCAGTACGCAAAGCTGCTCAACATCGAGGCCAACACCATGGTCTACATGACGCGCCACATGTACCTACCTGCCCTCTTCGACTACTCCGGCGACATCGCCACGAGCGTCGCGACTAAGGCCGAGCTGGGCATTGACGCCAAGGCCGAAAAGAAGATGGTGAGCGTCCTCACCGACGGCATCAACGCCATCTCCGACGCCGTGGATGACCTTGAGGCCAAGAACGCCCAGGCCAAGGGCCTTGAGGATCCGCAGGCAGCCGATGACTGCTACCGCGACGTCGTCATCCCCGCAATGACCGCGCTGCGCACCGCCGTCGATGACATGGAGAAGGTCTGCGGCCACGACTACTGGCCTGTCCCGAGCTACAACAAGATGCTGTTCTACGTGTAGGCAACAGGCGCACAGATCAGTATGAAAGCGCCCCGTCTCGGCTGAGACGGGGCGCTTCTTCTATCGTGCCTGTCTAACTCCCCTACGCGCGGTGCTCGCTTGGCATACGCACTCCGTCCACAATGCGCACGATGCCACAGTAGACCAGCGCAATGCCACAGATGACCATGGTCGTGTCAGCAAAGAGACCAGGCGAGAACAGCACCAGCACACCCAGCACGATGGCGAGAATGGCACCTACCTTGGCTGTTCCAGCGCTCGGTAGGCCAAGCGCCTGCAAGGCATTTGCGCCGTACAGGGAGTTGAGGCCGGAGACCAGGATGAAGATGCCCAGCAGGATGAAGATCCACGTCACAAAGAAGCCTGGGATGTTCACCAGAAGGATGCCAAAGAGCAGCTCGACGATACCGGCGTAGAGGTCAGCGGTCGAGAGGATCACGCTCCAGCGCGTGAGCGCGCTTGCCAGAGAGACAATGCCCATGACAACCAGCACCCATCCAAGCATGACAGTAATCGTAAGCATGGCGGATTGCGGGTTGGTGAAGAGAATGATGCCCATAGCCGCCAGCGCAACGCCAGAGACGATGGTCCCCAACTTAGTACTCGTAAACTTCTGGTCCATGGCATGCCTCCAGACGTGCGGACAGACTAACACACTCAGCTCATACCCATTGAAGGCACCAGCCAATACAAAAAGGCGGGTGCCCCCACGCGATAGCGCAGTGAGCACCCGCCAATGAGACAAAGGGAAACTCCCTTTGTCTCACAGTGCGTGAACGTCGCCTTTTGTGAAGCTCACAAAGGCATCGTCGCCCACCTCGTAGATCTTATGGGTCTTGGGGTTGAAGTCCTGAATCTTGACAAGGGTGTTGCCTACCATGACCTGGTAGTTCTGGTAGCTGCCCATGAAGCGCGAGAGGGTGACCTTGCAGTGGAGGACGCCCTCGTCAGCGAGGGTGGCCGCCTCGGGACGCAGCACCAGGGTGATGTCATCGCCCACACTGTGGGCAGAAACGCCGTCAACCTCCACGCTGTGCCCCTCGATGGTCGCGACGCCGGTGTCGCCCTCCTTCTCGGCAAGCTTGCCACGCAGGAAGTTGGACTCGCCAATGAAGTCGGCCACAAACTCGTCGACGGGGCGATAGTAGACGGCATGCGGGTCGCCAACCTGGTCGATGACGCCGCGCTTCATGACAATGATCCTGTCGGCGATGGCCATGGCCTCGGACTGGTCGTGCGTGACGTAAACGGCCGTGATGCCCGCCTCCTGCTGGATGCGGCGCACCTCGGTGCGCATCTCAACGCGAAGCTTGGCGTCAAGGTTCGAAAGTGGCTCGTCGAAGAGCAGGACCGAGGGCTCGATGACCAGGGCACGCGCCAGCGCAACGCGCTGCTGCTGGCCGCCCGAGAGCTGGTTGGTCATGCGATCCTCCATGCCCTCCAAGCCAACCATGCCCAGGATGCGCGTGACCTTGTCGCGTATCTCGTCGGCGGGGAGCTTGCGGATCTTGAGGCCGTACGCCACGTTATCAAAGATGTTGTAGTGCGGGAGCAGAGCGTAGCTCTGGAAGACCATGGCCGTGTCGCGCTTGTTGGGCGTGAGGTCGTTGATGGGCTCGCCGCCCAGGTAGATCTGTCCCTCGTCCGGGCTCTCGAAACCAGCGATCATGCGCAGGATGGTGGTCTTACCGCAGCCAGAGGGGCCAAGCAGCGTCACGAACTCACCGGGCGCTATCTCCAGGTTGGCGTCGTGGACGGCGTAGAAGTCCTTCTTTGTCTTGGGGTCCTGATAGATCTTGGAGATGTGCTCAAGGCGCACACCCTTCTTCTCCTTGGCCATGGGTTACTCCCCCTCGCTCTGGGCGTTGATCTTTGCGCTGGTGCCAAAGTGCTTGATGAAGACATTCATAAGCACGACGGCCGCGTACGTGATGATGATGAGGATCGTGGCAAAGGCGCAGGCAATGCCATAGGCGCCCTTCTCGGCGTACTCGTTGATCTGCACGGTGATCATGAGCGTCTGCGGCGTGACCAGCAGGATGACCGCCGAGATTGCCGTGATGGAGCGCACAAAAGCGGTGACGAGGCCAGAGAGGAACGAGTCCTTGATGAGCGGCAGCGTCACGGTCATGAAGACCTGGAAGCTGTTGGCGCCCATGTCGTAGGCGGATTCCTCAATGGACTTGTCAATCTGGCGCAACGCCGAGATGCCCGAGCGCGTACCGGTTGGCAGCGACCTCACGATGAACACGATGACGAGAATGGCCGCCGTTCCGTAGAGCCCCTGCATAAACCCGGAGTGGAAGACGCCGCTCGAGAAGCCGCGGATGAAGCCGACGCCCAGGACGGTGCCGGGTACGGCCATGGCGAGCATGGAGACAAACTCGATGAAGCCACGGCCGGGGAAGCGCCGCTTCACCACGAGGTAGGCGATGACCATCGAGAGCAGGGCCGTAAGCGGTGCCGCAATGAGCGACAGGCCAAACGAGTCGGCAAAGGCCTCGAAGCCGTGGTGGAGGGTAAAGACCTGGATGAACCACTTGGGCGTGAGAGAGTAGTCATAGCCCCACGTCTTGAACAGTGCACCAAACGGCACGCACACGTAGAGCGCCACAACAAAGATGGCAACGGCGCCGCACAGGACGGAAAGCGGGATGCGCACGGAGTTGTCGGCGATGAGCATGCGCCCTCGCGCGGCCTTGCCCGTGAGGGTAGCTGTACTCTTGCGCTCGAGCACGTACTTCTGAACGATGAACATAATGAGCGTGATGCCGAGAAGCACGCACGACATGGCAGAGGCGCCCTGCTTGTCATAGGCACCCGTAATCTGCAGGTAGATGGACGTGGCAAGCGTGTCATAGGAGCCACCGATGATCATGGGGTTCGCAAAATCGGCGATGGACTCCATGAAGGAGACGAGAAACGCGTTGCCCATGCCCGGCAGGATGAGCGGCAGTGTGACGCTGGTGAAGACCTTCCAGCGAGAGGCGCCCATGTCGCGCGCAGCCTCCTCAAGCGAGGGGTCGATGTTTCTCAGGAGGCCCCTGAACATCATGTAGCACACGGGGAAGAACGTGAGCGTCTGCACGAGGGCGATGCCCCAGAAGCCGTAGACGTTGTTGTCATAGATTCCCAGAAGCGTGCGGGTGATGAGGCCCGCCTTGCCAAAGAGCAGGATTACCGAAAGCGACAGCACAAACGGCGGAGAGACCACGGGGAGCATGGAGACGAGCTTGAAGAGCCCGCTCATGAAGCGCGACTTGAGGTTGACGTACACCTCGACGTAGGCAAAGAGCAGGCCGATGAGCGTGGCCACTATGCCTACGAAGAGCCCCAGGACCAGCGTGTTGCTGATGGCCGTCTCGAAAGACGGCATGGCCAGCACGCGCTGGAACACGGAAAGCGTGGGGCCGCTCTCCCCCACCACGGCATCGACGAGCAGGATTGCCAGCGGATACAGGATGAACAGGGTCAAGAACACGATCAGGACGATGATCGTGGTGACAAGTATTGGATCCGCCAGCAACTTCTTCTGGTCCAGCCGAGCACTCTGACCTCGTGCCATGGCATCTCTCCTCTCGCTTGACGCACTCCGCCCCGAGGCATGCGACGCCCCGGGGCGGAAGGCAGGGTGCTACTCGGTCTGGAAGCGGTCGTCGCCGCCACCGAGGGCGTTCATGATGTCAGAGACGTACTGCTCGGTGTTCTCCTTGGCGTCCTCGAAGTCGTAGTTCATGACGTTGTTGGGGTCGAGGCCGTACTCCTCGACAACCGCCGGCTGCTTTGCGTCATCGATGACCAGGAACTGGTAGGCGCCAACCTCCTGGGCACGCTCGACGCACTGCGGCGAGAGAGCGTACTCGATCCAGAGCTTGGCGGCGTTCTCGTGCTTGCAGCCCTTGAAGATGGCAGTAGCGCCAACCTCGTACGAGGCGCCGGAGGACGGAATCACAAGGCCGATGTTCTGGTAGCCGTTGTCAACAATCTGGTAGATGGCGTCGTGCAGGAAGCCGATGCCAATGGTGCACTCGCCGGTACCCACGTTCTTGGACGGGCCGGAGCCACTCTTGGTGTAGACCTGCACGTTCTTGTCCAGGTCGACCAGGTACTTGATGCCGTCGTCGTGACCGTACTTCTGGATGACCGTGTTGAGGATGAGCTTTGCCGTGCCGGCCGTGTTGTAGTTGGACATCCAGATGAGGTCCTTGTACTTCTCGTCGAGAAGATCCGGCCAGTCCTGCGGGGCGTCGAGGCCCTTGCGCTCGAGCTCGTCCTTGTTGTAGAAGAAGCCGAGGATGCCCTTGTAGATACCGTACCAGTTGCCATCGGCGTCACGGAACTTGTCCGAGATGAGGTGCGAGGCGTTCTTTGCCTCGTAGGGCTCGAGGATGCCCTTGGTCACGGCAACGTTGTAGGGATCGGTGGTTCCGCCAAACCAGACGTCTGCGGAGGGGTTGCCGTTCTCCTCTTCCACCTTTGACTCGACCTCGCCCGTGGAGAGGCGCTGATAGGAGGTCTCAATGCCAAAGAGCTCCTGGAAGTGCTGGGCGCAGGCGGCCACGTGCTGCTCCTCGCAGGAACCGTAGACCACGAGCTTACCGTCCTTCTTGGCGGCCTCGATCACGTCGTCGCTCGCGATGCGGGACAGGTCGTCCGAGCCGGAGCTCGAGCTGGTGTCGGTGCCGCTGGAGCTGGAGCCCGACGTGTCTGATCCACCGCACGCGGCAAGGCCAAGGCCTGCTGCTGCGACAGCAGTCGTGCCAAGAAACTCCCTACGAGATACGTTCTTCATGGGACACCCCAATCCAGCGGGCCTTCCTGAGGCCCGCTACGTTGCGCCGTGGCATGCCGCGGCTCTCCCTATGCCCCCAAGGCCAGATGCCTTGGTTCTTTTATCAAGCTTTACACTTATCGTTTATTTTTCTTACAGAATTCGGTTATCGAGGGAGGGGTATCCCCAAGCGGCATGCGTGGGGGGCTGAGCGGGGCTTAGTTGTTTGCGTTTGGTGGGAAGCCGCTGCGTTTACGCCAGCAGCGCCTTGATGCCAATGCCGATAAGCACGCAGCCGCCAAGGATCTCGGCGCGGTCGCCGAGGATCGTGCCCAGCTTGCGCCCAAGCGCCAGCGCGATGACGCAGCAGATGGCGGTGGTAATGCCGATGGTGCACACGGAGAGGAGCAGCTCAACGGTCTGGGCGCGCAGCGAAACGCCAACCGCAAAGGCGTCGATAGCAGTGGCGATGGCCTGGACGAAGAGGGTCCAGAGGGTAAGCCTCCCCTTCGCGGGCGCGGGCTCGCAGTTGCGGCACGCGCGAATGGACGAGACGCCCTCGCGCACCATGTTGCCGCCGATGATGCCCAGGATGACCAGGGTTACGATGCCCGCGTAGCTCTCGATGAAGTCCGCTGCGACGCCACCCAGGTAATAACCCGCAACCGGCATGAGCGCCTGGAAGACACCGAAGAAGACCGGCATGAGCGCGATCCTGGAGATTCGCTCGTCCCTGAAGGCAAAGGTGTTCGAGATGGTGACCGAGAATGCGTCCGCCGAGAGGGCGAGGCCGAGTACGACAATCTCCAGCAGGCTCAATCTGACTCCCTGAAGGCAGACGACAATCAAGCTCTTAATGTTACCCAAGCAATCGCAACGTAAGGTAATAGCTGTGCCGCTCCCCAAAACGCACAAGTTAGATTATCCTAAAAGCTTGATTTGCATCCATTGCTGGCCGTGGACGCGGCCTACGTTGCGTACCCCGAGGAGTGCGAGCATGCCCTCTCTGATAACGCACCACATCTTTGGCGAGGACGCCGCACAGCGCCTTCCCGAGGGTCTTGTCGACGGCGAGGAGGAGCTTCTCGCCTTCCTGCTGGGCAACGAGGGCCCCGACCCCTTCTTTGTGCGCTTCCGCACCATCCCGGCACGCGTTGCCACATGTCGTCACCTCGCGCATGACATGCACGCCAGCCATATAACCCAGGCATTTGTCGACATCCGCTCCTCGGTGGGGCACCTGCCAGTCGAGGACGAGCGCATTGGCAGAGCGTTTGCGCTGGGGCTTCTCGGCCATTATGTGCTGGACCGTACGGCGCATCCGCTGATCTACGCGCAGCAGTACGCTCTGCTGGAGCAGCCCGGCCTCTCCGACGCCACGCATGAGATCCGCGCGATCATCGAGAGCGACATAGACTCCTGGATCCTCTGGGAGAAGCGCCACGTCACGGTGCTCGAGCACCACCCGGCTTCCGACCTCATGCGCACCACACGCGTCGACCGCGTGGGTGGCACGATCTTCTCGCAGGTGGCGTTTGCCGTCTTTGGCCTCAACGTGGGTCCCGAGGAGTACGGTGCAGCGGTGAGCGACTACCAGTGGGTGTATCGCCGAATTGAGCCGGCGGGGTCTGCCAAGACCCGCCTTATAGGAGCAGCTGAGCGCCTGGCGCGGCCGCACTCCATGGCGGAGTCGTTCGCCCACCGCGTGGCGGAGTCCGACGAGTGCGCCTCGGCGAACCTCGAGCGCCGCGAGTGGACTAACCCCTTTACGGGAGAGAAACGCCACGCGAGCTTTGCCGACCTGTTCGAGGAGGCGCTTGTGACGTATCCGCAGCTGGCGGAGGCGTTTGTCCGTGGGGACAGGGAGCGCTTCGACGCGATTGTGGGCGGCCTCAACTACGACGGCCGCCCGGTGTAGGCGCGACCGCAGGCGCCGCACCGATTGCGTCGGCTGCGCAAACGAGCCCTCGGGCGAGAAAATGGCGCCCGAACAGGGGTTTTGTACGTAATCTTTGCTGTAACGAGCCCTCCGGCGCCAAATTGACGCCGGAGGGCTCAATTCGTACACGATAGCTACGAAAACGCACCTTGGGGCGCCAGCGCGTGGGGCGGGCGCCAGCGGGATGAGACAACGGGAAGCTCCCTTTGTCTCATATCCACACGAGGGTGTTGGGGGGTGCGGGGTCATCTCCCCCGTCGCCGGCACTGTCGGTGCCGCCTGCAGCTCCAGCGGTAGAGCCCGTCCACTCGGACGACTCCTCAAGCCACGTCCTTGTGGGCTCATCGAGCTCGGGTGTGTCCTTCTCGACGCCACCCTCCATCCAGAGGAGCTTATCAGGCTCGCCCTGCGCATCCGGAGAGGACCACAGCAGGCCGTCCCTCCCGGCTGCGGCATCGGACCGCCGGGCCCCACTTCTTTTGAGCGAGAGGTGCCTCTCTCTCATCTCGGTCATCCTGAGCGGTGCGGACGAGGCGTGTGACATGGCCTTTTCCTCCAATCGGGAACGAGAAGTGGCACAGGCAGGCGGCGAGAAGCGCGCCAGGCAGCGATCCCAAAAGCGCTCGGCCGGCCCCAAGTGGAACCGGCCGAGAAGAAGCTCCTAGAGCCCCAGCTCGCTGGCAACCTCACCGGCGCAAGCAAGGCCATCGGAGATAGCGGCTACCACGAGCGACGAGCCCGAACGCGCGTCGCCGGCGGCAAAGACGGGCACCTTACCCTCTCCCACGGTGCGGTGAGAGCCCGCGGCGGCTAGCTTGGGCCTCACGCCACCACGCACCTCCTCGGTCGTGACGCCCAGCGCGTCGTAGACCGAGGCCTCGGGACCGGTGAAACCCATGGCGAGAAGGACCAGCTGCGCCGGAATCTCGCGCTCGGAGCCCTCAATGGGCTCGGCCTTGCCGTGGGACCAGTCGAGCGAGACCACGCGCAGGCCACGGACGCCGCCGTTCTCGTCCTCTAGCACCTCAAGCGTGTTTGTCGCCCAAGTGCGCGGGTCTGCGCCCTGCACCAGCTCGGCCTCCACCTGGCCGTAGTCGGTCTTCTTGACGTTGGGCCACTCCGGCCACTGGTTGGAGGCTGCTCGAACCTCGGGCGGGGCCGGCAGGAACTCCAGCTGGTGGACACTCTTGGCGTGCTGACGCAGCGCGGTTGCCACGCAGTCGGTGCCGGTGTCACCGCCGCCGATGACTACCACGTCCTTGCCCTCGGCGCTTACCGCAGGCGTCTCGGCGTGGCCGTCGAGAAGCGCCTTGGTCTGTGCTGTGAGGTAGTCCACGGCAAAGACCACGTTGGGGTTGTCCGCGCCGGGAACGCGCAGGCCACGCGCCTGAGCGGCACCCGCGGCCACGACCACGGCGTCGAAGCCGGCAAGCTCGGCGGCAACCTCGGGCGAGGTGGCGTCGGCACCGCAGCGAATCTCGATGCCGCTCTTCTCCATGAGGTCGAGCCTGCGCTCGACGACCTCCTTGGGGAGCTTCATGTTGGGGATGCCGTACATGAGCAGGCCGCCTGCACGGTCGTGGCGCTCGAAGAGCGTCACCCGCGCACCGCGGCGCGCGAGCTCCCACGACGTAGCCAGGCCGGCGGGGCCGGATCCAACCACGGCGACGCGGGGTGCGTCCTCGGCGGCAGCAGCAAGCGGCGCGGGGCCGCCCGCAGCCCACTCGTGGTCGGAGATGGCGCGCTCGTCATCCTTGATGGTGGTGGGCTCATCCTCAAGGCCCAGGTTACACGCGGCCTCGCAGGGAGCGGGGCACACGCGGCTCGTGAACTCGGGCAGCGGGTTGGTGAGCGCCAGGCGCTCGGCGGCATCGTTCCACATGCCGCGCCACATGAGGTCGTTCCACTCGGGAATCAGGTTGTGCAGCGGGCATCCCGAGCTGCGCGCCTTGCCAAACGAGAAGCCCGTCTGGCAGAACGCCACGCCACAGTACATGCAGCGACTGGCCTGCGAGCGCTGGTCCTTCTCGTCCAGCGGCACGGCAAACTCGCCAAAGTCCTTGAGTGTCTCGGCTGCGGGCCTCTCGCCGTGGGCGACCCTTCCGAGGTCGATGTAAGCTCCGACCTTGCCCATGGCCTACCTCCCGTTCCTCATGGTCTCGAAGGCGATCTCGATTGCCTCGTCGTGGGTCTTGCCCGCGGCCTCAGCGGCCTCGGTGAGCTCGAGGGCAACCTCGTACTCGTGCGGGATGACCTTCACGAACTTGTCCTTGATGTCGTCGAACATGTAAAGCATCTTGATGCCGCGCGGGCTCTTGGTCCTTCTCGCGTGCTCCTCGATAAGGGCACGGATGGTCTGGAAGTCGCGCTCGGTTGGCCGCTTAAGTTCGACCATGTCGGTGTTGCAGCGGCTAGACAGCGTGCCGTACTCGTCGTAGACGAAGGCCACACCGCCGCTCATGCCAGCGGCAAAGTTGATGCCAACCTCACCCAGGATGAGCGCCATGCCGCCCGTCATGTACTCGCAGCCGTGGTTGCCCACGCCCTCGCACACGATAGTGGCGCCGGAGTTGCGCACGCCAAAGCGCTGGCCGGCCAGGCCATTGATGAAGCCCTTACCGGCCGTGGCGCCATAGAAGGCCACGTTGCCAATGGAGACGTTCTCGTCGAACTTGTACGTGGCGCTGGGTGCGGGGGCAACCGTGAGGATGCCGCCCGAGAGGCCCTTGCCAAAGTAGTCGTTGGCATCGCCGATCACGTTGATGGTGATGCCGGCCGGCAGGAAGGCGCCAAAGCTCTGGCCGCCGGAGCCAACGCAGTCGATGGTGATGGAGCCCTCGGGAAGTCCCTCCGGGTGCGCACGCGTGACCTCGGAGCCGAGCATGGTGCCCACGCAGCGGTTCACGTTGGCGATGTCGGCGTGGAAATGCACCGGGGTGAGCGTGCGGCGCGCGGTCTCGGTGTAGGGCACAAAGAGCGTGGCATCCAGCGTGCTCGAGAGCTCGTCTGCCGGACCCATCTCGGGCAGGAAGTGACGGGCGGCAGCGCCGGGCACGCTCTTGCCAAACTCGTTGGTGACACTAGCGAGGACGGGCGAGAGGTCGATGGTGTTTGCCTTCCAGTTGCCCGGGACCTCCACCTGGCGCAGGCACTCGGGATGGCCGACCATCTCCTGGACCGTGCGGAAGCCCAGCTCGGCCATGATGTGGCGCAGCTCCTCGGCCACCAGGTACATGAAGTTGACCACGTACTCGGGCTTGCCGTGGAAGCGCTTGCGCAGCTCGCAGTTCTGCGTGGCGATGCCCATGGGGCAGGTGTCCGTCTGGCAGTCGCGCTGCATGAGGCAGCCAAGCGAGAGCAGCGCGGCCGTGCCAAAGTCAAAGACCTCGGCGCCGAGAAGCGCGGCCACGGCCACGTCGCGACCGTCCATGAGCTTGCCGTCTGCCTCCAGCTCCACGCGCGAGCGCAGGCCGTTCTTGAGCAGCGTCTGCTGGGTCTCGGCAAGGCCAAGCTCCAGCGGCAGGCCCGTGTGGTAGATGGAGTCACGCGGCGCGGCACCGGTGCCGCCGTTGGCGCTCGAGATCAAAATCTTGTTCGCGCCGCCCTTGGCAACGCCCGTGGCGATGGTGCCCACACCCGCCTCGGAGACCAGCTTTACCGAGACCGTGGCCTTGGGGTTGGCGTTCTTGAGGTCAAAGATGAGCTCGGCCAGGTCCTCGATGGAGTAGATGTCGTGGTGCGGCGGGGGCGAAACAAGGCCCACGCCAGGCGTGGAGTTACGCACCTTGGCGATCCACGGCCAGACCTTTGTGCCGGGCAGGTGCCCGCCCTCGCCGGGCTTGGCGCCCTGGGCCATCTTGATCTGAATCTCCTCGCCGGAGACCAGGTAGCGGCTCGTCACGCCAAAGCGCGCAGAGGCAACCTGCTTGACCTTGGAGTTTGCGGAGTCGCCGTTGGCAAGCGTGGTCTCGCGGTCGGGATTCTCGCCACCCTCACCCGTGTTGGACTTGGCCCCAATGCGGTTCATGGCAATCGCGAGCGCACGGTGTGCCTCGTCAGAGATGGCGCCAAAGCTCATGGCGCTAGTCTCGAAGCGCTTCACGATGGAGTCAGCGCTCTCGACCTCGTCCAGGGGCACGGGCCCTGAGGCCAGCGGCACAAACTCGAGGAGGTCGCGCAGCATGATGGCGCGGCCCTTGGGGTGGAGCGCCTTTGAGTACTCCGAGAAGAGCTCGGGACTGTTCTCGCGCACGGCACGATGCAACAGGTAGATGACCTGCGGGGTGATGATGTGCTCCTCGCCGCCAAGCGGGCGCCACTTGGTGATGCCGGAGCTTGCCAGCTGCGTGGGCGCGGGTGTCTTGAGCAGCGCCAGCGCCTCGTCATAGCGCTCGTTGCACTCGCGCTCCACGCCGTCCTCGTCGAGGCCTCCCACGCGCGAGACGGTGCCCGTGAAGCAGCGGTCAACAAAGCCCTGGTCAAAGCCAACGATCTCGAAGATCTGCGCGGAGTGGTAGCCCTGCATCGTGGAGATGCCCATCTTAGACATGATCGAGGTGATACCAGCGTTGACCGCGCGGTCGTAGTTGGCGATGCCCTCCTCGGCGCTCACGCCCAGAGAGCCGCGCTCCGCCAGGGCGGTAATGCACGCGTGCGCCATGTAGGGGTAGATACCCGAGGCGGAGTAGCCCACGAGCGTGGCGTAGTCGTGCGGGGTGATGGCGTCGCCGCACTCCACCACGATGTCCGCCTTCATGCGGATGCCGGTGCGGATCATGTGGTTGTGGACGGCCGAGACCGAGAGGAGCGACGGGATGGGAACCTGACCCTCGCCCGCGCGGTCGGAGATGACCACCACGTTGGCGCCGGCGCGCACGGCCTTCTCGACGCCCGCGCACAGGGACTCGAGCGCCGCCCTGAGCGCGCCCTCCCCCGCCTCGCGCGGGTAGGTGGCCGAGAAGCACGCGGCATGGAAACCCTGACGGTCAAGCGAGGCGATGCGCTGGAACTCGTCCTTGGTGAGAATGGGGTCATCCAGGCGTAGGAGCTGGCAGTTCTTGCGGGAGTCCTCGAGCATGTTGCCGTGGTTGCCCAGGTAGAGCACAGAAGACGTCACGAAGCTCTCGCGCAGCGCGTCGATGGGCGGGTTGGTGACCTGCGCGAAGAGCTGGTTGAAGTAGTCGAAGAACGAGCGCGGGTGACCGGAGAGCACGGCGAGAGGAACGTCGGAGCCCATGGACGCCAGGGGCGGCTTGCCCGTGTTGGCCATGGGGCGCACGGCCTCCTCGACGTCATCGAAGTGGTAGCCGTGACGGGCCAGGCGCTGGGTGAGGGACACTTCGGCATCGATGGCCTCGAAGGGGTTCTTCTCGCTCTTGGCAAGATCTGCCACCGAGAGGGTCTCCTCGTCGATCCAGTCGCGGAAGGGCTTCTGAGCGGCAAAGTGGGCCTTGACCTCGTCGTCCCAGATGATGCGGCCCTGGGAGGGATCGACGACGAACATCTGGCCGGGACCGAGCGAGCCCGTCTGCAGAATCTCGTCGGGCTCGACGGAGAGGGCTCCCGCCTCGGAGGCAAGTATCATGCGGTCGTCGTGCGTGACGTAGTAGCGAGCGGGACGCAGGCCGTTCCTGTCCAGTGCGGCACCGGTGATGCGGCCGTCCGAGAAGGCGATGGCGGCAGGACCGTCCCAGCTCTCGGTGAGCATGGACTGGTAGCAGTCGTAGGCGCGGCGCGCGTCGGAGAGCTGCTTGTTCTTGTCCCACGGCTCGGGGAGCAGCATCGTGACGGCGCGCGAGAGGGGCCTGCCGTTCATGGTGAGGAACTCGAGGACGTTGTCAAGGATGGCGGAGTCCGAGCCCTCGCGGTTGATGACGGGCATCACGCGGCCAAGGTCCGCGCCAAGCACGGGCGAGTAGAACTCGGACTCGCGGGCGCGAATCCAGTTGACGTTGCCGCGCAGCGTGTTGATCTCGCCGTTGTGGACGATGTAGCGGTTGGGGTGGGCGCGCTCCCAGCTGGGCGTGGTGTTGGTGGAGTAGCGGGAGTGCACGAGGGCCAGAGCCGACTCTGCGGCGGCGTCGTTCAGGTCCAGGTAGAAGTTGCGCATCTGGGTGGCAACGAGCATGCCCTTGTACACGATGGTGCGCGAGCTCATCGAGCACACGTAGAAGATCTTGCCCTCGAGCGCGTGGTGGGCGGCTGCGGTCTTCTCGATGGAGCGGCGGCACACGTAGAGCTTGCGCTCGAACTCGTCGCCCGCGGGCACGTCTGCCGGACGCCCAAGGAACGCCTGGTAGATGGTGGGCATGCAGGCCAGTGCCGTCTCGCCCAGGTCATGCGGGTCGATGGGCACCTCTCGCCAGAAGAGCAGGGGGATGCCCTGCTCGGCGCAGCCCTCCTCGAAGACGCGGCACGCCACCTGCGCGCCCTCCGCGTCCTGCGGGAAGAAGACCATGGCCACGCCGTACTCGCCCTCGTCGGGGAGCAGGTGGCCGTACTTCTGAGCCTCCTTGCGGAAGAAGCGGTGCGGAATCTGGAACAGGATGCCGGCGCCGTCGCCGGTGTTTCTCTCCAGGCCCTTACCACCGCGGTGCTCGAGGTTCACAAGGAGCGTGAGCGCGTTGTCGAGCAGCTGGTGTGACTTCTGGCCCTTGAGGTGAGCGATCGCGCCGATGCCGCAGGCGTCGTGCTCGAACTCCTCCCGATACAGGCCCTGACCGGTGCTGATGTCCTTGGCCACCTGGTTGGATGCCATGTATTCCCCTCTCCAAGCGCCCGCGCAGGCGGGCGTGCCATGCGGGTTCCTGCCGCCTTGCTGCGGCGGGAACCCCTTCGTACCGATGGAAGTCTATGCTGGGTGTGTTTCGTCAAGAAAAACGGGGCTAGCTTGCTGTCCAACATACACACGCCCGAAACGCGTTCGAAAAATGGGCGGGATTGAGTTGCCGGGCAATGCAATCCCGTTGCCGAGCAAATCAATCCCGCGTGCGACTCAGTTACCGGGCAACTCAATCCCGTCCGCCGAAGTGGCGCCAATAACTCCATCCGGACGGCGGATGCTGAATCCACGGAGAGGTCTCGTGGAGAGGGGTTGCCATGTCCGAGCATCGCATCACCGGAACCGGCAGGCTTCTTGACGAGGAGGGCCGCCTTCGCGAGCCCGGCTGGGCAACGCGCCCGCCCTTTGCCTACGATCACGCGGACATCCAGGCGCCGCCGTGGCGCATCAAGGATTGGGACTACTACCTCATAAACGACGAGCGCTATGCCGTGGCGCTCACCTTTAGTGACCTGGGATACCTTGGGCTTGTCTCGGCGTCTGTCCTGGACTTCTCAGTACGAGCCTTCAAGACCACGTCCGAGACGGTACCGCTGCCGCTGGGTTCGATGGGGCTGCCGGCCAGCTCGGACGCCGGCGACATCTGCTGGGAGAACGCGCGCTGCCGCGTGGAGTGGCGTCACGTGGGAGACGCACGGCGCCTCTCGTTTGCCATGCGCGACTTCGATGATGGCGAGGACCTTGAGATGGAGGCCCTTCTCGACCAGCAGCCTCGCGACTCTATGGCCATCTGCACTCCGTGGGACGAGGATCCCCACGCGTTCTACTACAACCGCAAGATTGTGGGCATGCGTGCGTGGGGCGGCTTTAGGCGGGGCGCGCTCTTCCACGAGTTCTCGCGGGACGATTCGTTTGGGCTTCTCGACTGGGGACGCGGCGTGTGGACGTACGAGAACACCTGGTACTGGGCTGCCGCGCAGGGACACCAGGGCGGGCACGTGGTGGGCCTCAATCTTGGATACGGCTTTGGCAACACGCGCGCGGCCAGCGAGAACATGATCTTCGTGGACGGCGTGGCCCATAAGCTGGGACGCGTTGACTTTGGCATCCCTGTTGGCGAGAACGGCTACGCGTACCTCTCGCCCTGGCATATGACCGACAACGAGGGCAGGCTTGACCTGGCCTTCGAGCCACAGATTGACCGCACTGACAACATCGACCTTGCGGGCATTATCGTAAGCCGGCAACACCAGGTGTTTGGGACGTTTAGCGGGACGGTGGTACTCGACGATGGTAGCGCGCTCTGCGTGGACGGACTGCGCGGCTCGGCCGAGCACATCTACAACAAGTACTAGCGGCAGGCGTGGGCGGTCGCGGCGTCGCCGGAGCGTGCGTTTTGGCGACAAGTGCGTCCAAAATGGGCCCTCCGGCGACGTTTTGCCGGTTCCGGCGACACCGCCCCTCGCCCTAGCGTCAGCACCGCAGAGACGGCGGCCACCAGCAGCCGCTACCCCTAGAGAGACGTCGCCGCAGCCAGGTACACCGTGCGGAAGTCGGTCCCTGCGGCGCGCGCCACCGCGCGCACGGACTCGTACTCCGGGTAGGCGCGGAGAAGCCCGTCTCGCGCGCAGACCTTAACGCGCACGGTGCCGTAGCTTGTCTCGACGTCGCGCCACGAGACGTCCATCACGCTGCGCTCCATGCGTTGGCGGCGGATGCCGATGGTCGTGGTCTCGGCAAACACGATGCGCTCGAGCGCCTCGCGGTGGGCGTCATCGCAAATGATGGCAAGCTCGTAGGCGGGCCGGTTCTTCTTCATGAAGACGGGCAGGAAATGGGCGTCGCGAGCGCCCGTCGCCATGAGGTCCTCGAGCACAGCGCCGAGCATCTCGCCCGTGCTGTCGTCGATGTTGCACTCGAGCTTCCAGATCCAGTCGCCGGGAGCGGGGGCGGCGCCGGAAGCAGTGCCGTCGCCGGAGTCCACATCCTCGATGAGCAACGCGCGCAGGATGCTGGGCGGATCGTAGTCACGCTTGCCCGCGCCCATGCCACAGGCCTTCACCGAGAAGCGCTTTGGCAACAAGGTCGAGGTCATGGCCGCGGCGGCAATCGCCGCACCCGTAGGCGTGACCAGCTCGCCCTGGCGCGGGCCCACGCTCAGCGGCAGTCCCGTGGCCGCGGCGATGTTCACCACGGCAGGCACCGGCACGGGAATCACCCCATGCTGGCAGCGAACCATCCCCGTGCCCTCGACCACGCGCGGCACGATGACCTTATCGACGCCAAGGCTGTCCAGGCAGACAGCCGCCGCCACAACGTCCACGATGGCGTCGATAGCCCCCACCTCGTGGAAGTGCACCTCGTCCACGGGCACGCCGTGCGCTTTGGACTCTGCCTGGGCAAGCAGGCGGAAGGCCTTCTCGGAAAGAGACCGCGCGCGGGGCGCAAGGTCGAGCGACGCGAGCACCTCCCGCACCTGTGCGTAGCTGCGGTGATGATGCCCGTACGTGTGCGACGCACCATCGCCGTGCACGCACGGGCACGCGGCACCGCCAGCGACGCTCTCCCCGCCCGGCGTCCACTCGGAATCGTACAGGTAGGCCATGTCGTGGTCATGGCCGTCGTGCTCCTCGTCCAGCGCCACGTCAAAGTCACAGCAGTCGAGCCCTGCCTTCTCCACGCGACCAACGTGCAGCTCAAAGCCCTCGCCTGCAAGCGGAGCGAGCGCCGCGCGCACTGCCTCTTCGCTGGCGCCAAGGTCCAGCAGAGACGCCACTGCCATATCGCCGCTGATGCCGGTCTGGCAGTCCCAGAAAAGTGTGCTCACGAGGCACTCCCTCCCACCGCAAGGCGGTTGATCTGCGTGGCCAGATAGGCCGCGCCAAACCCATTGTCGATGTTGACCGTAGCCACGCCGTTGGCGCAGGAGTTGAGCATGCTGAGAAGCGCAGCCATGCCGTTGAACGACGCCCCGTACCCAACCGAGGTGGGCACCGCGATCACCGGAACCGAGACAAGCCCGCCCACAACGCTCGCAAGCGCCCCTTCCATTCCAGCGACCGCCACCACGCAGTTTGCCGCACGAATTCCGTCCGCATGGTCCATCTGGTCGAGCAGCCTGTGGAGACCGGCCACGCCAACGTCGTAGTGGCGCGTTACGCGGGTGCCAAAGAACTCTGCCACGCGCGACGCCTCCTCGGCAACCGGTGTGTCCGCCGTGCCGGCGCACACTACGGCGACGTGCCCCACCTGCGGCACCGGCACCTCCGGCGCAACGCTCAGGATGCGCGAGACGGGGTCGTAAGTTGCCTGGGGCAGGACCTCTCGCACAAGGCCGGCCTGGCGCTCGCTTGCGCGCGTCCCCAGGGCGCGACCGTCCGCGGCAACCAGGCGCTGGAAGATCTCTGGCAGGTAGGCGTCGGGTTTGTCCTCACAGAACACCACCTCGGGGAAACCGGTGCGCTGCTCGCGGTTGGTGTCCAGCTTGGCAAAGCCAAGGTCTTCATAGCCGGCGCCATTCTCGCTCATGCGCGCGCCTCCCCCAGCGACTGGTTCATGGAACCCGTATGGTAGCCCGCCAGGTCCATGGTCACGTACGAGAAGCCCAGCGCACGAAGGTTCGCGGCAACCTGCGCGGCATGCGCGACAAGCAGCCCAAACTCCTCGGGGATCACCTCGATTCGGGCGATGGGGTCCTTCTCGCCGTGGACGCGCACGCGTACCTGCGTGAGGCCCAGGTCGAGAAGTTCCTGCTCCGCGCGGTCCACCATGGCCAGGCGCGTGCGGGAGATGAGCTCGCCGTAGACAAAGCGCGATGACAGGCACGCGAAGGACTGCTTGTCCCAGGTGGGAAGCTCCAGCTCGCGCGAGAGCGCGCGAATCTCCGCCTTGCGCAGCCCCACGTGGCGAAGCGGGCTCAAGATGCCCTGCTCGGCAACGGCGCGCAGGCCAGGGCGGTAGTCGCCCTCGTCGTCCACGTTGGAGCCCTCGGCAACGTGCGCCACGCCCCTCTCGCGCGCGACGCTGCAAATCCGCTGGAAGAGCTCACTCTTGCAGAGATAGCAACGGTCCTTGGGGTTGTGGTCAAAGCCGGGGATACCCAGCTCCTCCGAGTCCACCAGCACGTGCGCGATGCCCTCGCGCTCGCAGAAGGCGTCTGCCTCGTTGCGCTCGCGCTGCGGGAACGACTCCGAGCGCGCCGTGACCGCAAGGCACTTCTCGCCCAGCGCCTCGTGCGCGGCGTGCAGAAGCAGCGTGGAGTCGACCCCGCCCGAGAACGCCACGGCAACGCTTCCCTGGTCATGCAAGTAGTCCACAAGCTGGTGGTACTTCTCGCGCATCTCCTGGGTCACCGGCGGCACGCGTCGCGCAACCGGGTTCTCGCCAACTGTCGTTTTGTCCAAGAGCGTCACACCTCCTGCAGCAGGCGGCTGGCGAGCCCCTGCCCGCCTTCCAAAGCACCCTCCATGGTAGGAGATGCGAGCCGCATCGCCCAGGTTGCACTTCATACCGCAACATGACCCAAGCGGCACCACTTCAACTCACATGAACGAAAAAGGGGCCGACCGTACGATTGCGGCCGGGCCCCAGGTTCATCTGGCATCCAGATTAGCGCTCGTCACGCCAGCGCCGACGCACGACAGCCGCGGCGACAACGGCAACAAGTCCAAGCGCGCCCAGCATGGAAAGGGGGGCGTAGTTGGTGCTGTCACCGGTGTTGGGCGTTGCTGCAGGCGCCTTGGGAGCAGCCGCAGGGACTGCGGGCACCTTCGGGGCATCGTCCTTCACGTCGCCCGGAAGCTCGCGCTGCTCGGGCTTGTCCACAAGCAGGGTCTGCTGGATGGCGTCATCGCTGGTCGCAAAGGCATCCCTGCCCTCCTTGACCTGCTTGGCCGTCCAGTCGAACTGGAAGTGCTCGGTACGTCCGGAAGACCCGCGCGCAACGGAATCGAAGCTGCCCTTCACGTTGCCGGTCACCGTGAGCTGCTGGTTGTTGGTTACCTCGTCTGCCTTGAGCGAGAGGTCGCCCACGGTGAGCGTAATCCAGGTCCCAGCACCCACGCCCGGAACGCCGGTCGCAAAGACGGCATCCCTGAGCTGCTGGTAATTCTGGTAGTCACCCTTGAGTCCAAAGGTGATGTAGAGGTTCTGTCCCTCGACGTGCTTGTCGGTCACCGTGTAGAGGTCCCCAAGGCCGCCAACGGTCACCTGATCCATGTTGGTGGGCAGGGTCACCTGGTCTGGGAAGGTCACACATGCCGTAAAGCTCGAGCTGGTGCCCGAGAGGGAGATCTTCGAGAGGTCGTCCTTGTCCTCGCCAAACTGGGCCTCGATGCCCTCCATCTGTGCGCGGATGCCAGTGGTGTCGATGGCACCCGTTAGGCTGAAGGTCTCATCTGTCCCAACCATGAGCGCCTGGGTGCTGGTCTCGATAGAGGATCCCCAGATGTCTCCGTCAAGCATGTTGGAGGCCTTCTGGATGCCGGGGGTCTGCACACTCAGTTGGATAGGAGCATCGTCAGACGAGGAGAGCAGGGCGTCCGCGCCGTCTGCCGTCTGCTTGCCGGTCCAGACAAACGAGAAGTCCTTCTCGGTGCCAGACGCGCTTGTGGCAACCGCGTCAAACGTGCCCTTAAGCGTGCCCTTCGCGGTGAGGGTCGTTCCATCCGCAACGTCCGTGTTCACCACGACGGCTGGCACGGTCACCTTGAGGGCGTCGCCCATCGCATCAACGGCATCTTTAAGCTGCTGGTAGTTGGTGATGCCGCCCTTGAGCCCAAGGGTCACCGTGAGGGTGTTCCCGCTCACCTGGGCGTCGGTCACCGCAAACGTATTGGCGAGCCCCTCCACCACTAGGGAGTCCTTGCTGAACCCCGCGGGGAAGGACATGCCCTTGGGCAGCGTGAACGTGGCGGTAAAGTTCGACGAGAGGTCAGAGATAGCGATGCTCGCATAGCCATCCTGGCCAACGCCAAACTGGCTTTCTATCTCTTTCATCTGGTTCTTGACGCTGGTGGCGTCGATGGTGCCCGTGATGTTGAGCTTCTGCCCCTGAAGCACGTTGACAATGGAGTCGTGCTCCGTGTTAGTGCCCGCAGCCTTGAGGTCGGCATCGGTGGGGTTCTCGGGCAGGACGGTGGCAAGCATATCCGCACCAAGCTCGAGCTGGTAGGGCTTCTTCACGAGGATCGTAAGCTGGATCGTGGAGTCATCGGTGGCCCTGACGTCCTTGCCCGCCGCAGCCTGGGTGCCCGTCCAGGTGAAGTCGAAGCGCTTGACCTTGCCCGTCTCGTTGCTCGCAACGGCACCAAAGGAACCGTTCACGTCACCGGTAACCGTAAGCTCGTCGCCGTTGGCAACAGCGTCATTGCTCAGGGTGAAGCCCGGTATTGTGAGCTCGATGGAGTCGGAGAGCGGGTCCATCTGGGGGCCTGCCCCGCCCGTGGACTCAACGGCGTTCTTGAGCTCTTGGTAGTTGGTAAACGCGCTCTTGAGGGAGAAGGTCACGGTGACCTTGTTGCCCTCCACGCTTGCGCTTTCAATCTTGTAGCAGTTGCCCAAGCCCGTGGCCGTCACGTCTGCGGCAGAGAGGTCCTTGGGCGCCACCACGCCCTCCGGCAGCGTGAAGGTGGCCGTAAAGGTGGAAGTGGCATCCGTGAGGGCAATCTTAGAGAGGTCTCCTCTGTCCTCACTAAACTGCGACTCGATGGACTCCATCTGGCTCTTGATGCCAGACACATCGACGGCACCCGTAAGGGCAAAGGAGCTGCTGCCGTCCGCGGTCACGCGAAGCACGGACGTGCTGTCCTTCTGATTGGCCCCGCCGCCGGCGAACATGTCGCTCTGGATCTCGTTCTGAGCAGAAACGTGATCCGCTGCGGGGACGGAGTCCTTCCAGGTGAGGTAGTACGTGGTGTCAGCGGTGATCTGGGGGTTTTCTCCAGGCATCGGGATAATCCCCCAGAACTTGTAGTCATCGAAGCGCAGGGACGAGCCCTTGCCGTCGGCCTGCGTGTTCCACTCCGTGGTGCTGTCGAGCGTGGAACCCGTCTTGGAAGCGGCGGCCTTGCCGGGCGTCAGGTTGTTGTAGTCAAACGTGCCGAGAAGGTCATGCAACTTCTGGTTGTAGAGCGCGCCCTGCTTGAGCACTGCGACCTCGCCGCCGGTGGCATCCTTCTCAATGGCAAAGACATCGGGGTTCGTCTTGAAGACGCTGCTTGACGCAAAGGTTCCGCCGTTTGCCGAGAAGGCCACGCGGTACTGATTGTCCGTGTACTGCGCGTAGAGGTCAACCTGCGTGGCGCTGCCGTCAAAGCTCACCGCGTCGCCGGGGCTGTAGGCCGTGCCACTGCCATCTGCTGCGGTCGTCCATGTCTTGAACGTCTTGCCCGCTACGGCAAAGTCGCTGTTAGCCGCCACGGCATCGTCGAAGGATGCGACGGTTGCGGCAGTCGCGTCCGTGTCGACCGTCTGGATGTAGCTCTGGTCATAGCCGTTGTGGTAGACAACGGTCTTCGCGTCCCACTTAGCGTAGACCTCGGTGTCTGCGTCGAACTCCGTGGTCTCAAAGTCGAAGGGATGCTCGGTGCCAGAGGCATCCTTGTAGTACCAGCCAAGGAACATGACACCGTTCTTGTCGGTTGGCGTTCCCAGGGACTTGGCGGCGTCGTTGCCCGTAACAAAGCCTAGCTTGTAGCCGCGAACCGTCGAGAAGGTCTTATCTGCGGCCGTGCCGTCCTCAAAGGTAGCGTTACCGTCGTTGAGCGTGACGGTCACCTTGGCAGCAGGCACAAACACATGCTTCTGGCCATCCTTGCTGGGAGTGGCCACGCTGTAGGCATAGCGCTGTCCGTTCTTGTTGATGGGGTTCACCTGCGAGACCGAGGAGTCTGCGAGGGTGAGGTAGGAGAGCCACTCGTTGCCGTTGGCCTGACCGTTGGTGGGCGTCGTCACATCGTGGTTGTAAGTGGGATCGTAGGCCACAAGGTACGAGCCACCCGTCACCACATACGTGCCACCGTTGTCACGATTTGCCCCACCGTTGTCGGCGGTCTTGTCCTTTGCGTCCGTGTTCACCACGGAGTTACCCAGGAACGTGATCGAGCAGGGACCATCCGACTGGGCGGTGCCAAAGGATGGCGTGTACTTCATGTTGGTGGTCTCAAGCGTTGAGTTGGTAAAGGTGGCGTCTCCGCCCTTGTAGTTGATGTTGAGGCCACCGGCCGTACTGTTCTTGATGACCACCTTGGAGTCCGTCACGGCGAGGGGTGCAGAGAGTGTCACACGCGAGCCGTCTGCCGTGAGAGTGGAGCCGTTCTTAATCTCGGAGGAGCCCAGGATCGACATGACCTGCTTGTAGCTGTAGCTTCCCGTTGCCTTGTAGGCGGTGAAGTCAGCGCTGTCCATGTGGATGCCGCCCTTACCGCCGGCAGGATCAAAGTAGTACCACACACCGCGCGTCGTAAGCGAGGCGTTGGTGAGGTACAGACCTGCGTACTGCTCGGACTTCTGGTTGTTCGCCTGGACGTCAACGGTGCAGTTCTCGAAGCGAGAGTCGTTCTCGTACGAGAAAGCGCGACCGCTCGAGTTCTTGGCCGAGACGGTGCATGCGCTGCGAGACGAGCCAACGATCTTGCCGGTCCCCTTGAGCTCGAAGCCGATTGCGTTGCCGTCGAGCACGTACGTGCCGTCGTTCACCTCGGCACCCGCGCCAACAGAGAGAGCTGTCTTAAAGCCGCTCATCGTGAGCGTTGCGCCGCTATCGCAGGAGAGCTTGGTACCGCTGGAGAGCACGATGCCATTGTTGCCGTTGCCCGTGAACGTTGCGTTGCCAGACGCCACCAGGGCAACGTTCTGGGGAATCGTCACTGGCTTGGCCAGCGAGAGGGCACCCGTCACGTGAATCGTCCTCACGCCAGAGACCGAAACCGCCTTGGCAAGCGAGGCAAATGCTGTCTGGGCAGTTGCGCCGTCGTTGTCGTCACTACCGGAGGTGCCGTTGACGTAGACGACGCCCTCCTCCGCAGGGTCACTCGCGGGAGACGCTTCCGTTGGGGCTGGCGCAGAAGCGGGCGCTGCGGCCTGTGGAGCTGCCGCCCCATCGGATGCGGCGGCCGGGCCAGCGCCCTGCGTCGCACCATCAGCATCCTTCTTGGCAGGCTGTCCCTGGTCCTGCGCCGTAGCGCCACCTGTCTGCTGGCCAGCCGTGGCATCGGTGGATGCCGTGCCCGCACCCTCGCTGGAATCGGAGGTTGCAGGAGCTTCTGCTGTGGCCTTGGAGTCACCTCCCCCCGGAACGATCTCGTCCGCAATGCCCTGCATGGGCATGGTGCTCAATGCAAGGACCGCCGAAAGGGCGACGGTAAGCGCACGCTCTTTCCATGGCTTCAACCGATGCATAACTCCCCCAATTGACAAAACGTCCCGCTCAGCTCGAGCGGGACGAAGCGACAAGGTTATCTTCGAATTTATCGAAGAAAAGTAAGGATTACAGTCGTCAGTTCTTCAGCAAATGGGAAAACGCGCTTGCAAGCTAAAAGATACACAAAATAATCGTATTTCTAGTCACGAATTACGATGCTTAAGACCTACATGCGTACAGTCAGGACACGATTCCTGCTACCTGAATACAGCCATCAGGAGCGTGGACGCCACGATGATGGCCAGGCCCGTGAGCGAGCGCTTGGTGTAGGTTTCCTTAAAGACCACCGCCGAGAAGGCCATGGCCACCACGATGGACAGCTTGTCGATGGGCACCACCACCGAGACCACGCCCGTCTGGATGGCGTAGTAGTAGCAGAGCCATGAGGCTCCCGTGGCAACGCCGGAAAGGCAGATGAAGAGAAGCTCGTGCCGGTCGATGCCACGTACCTCCCCCAGCTTGCCGCGCATTGCCACAACCACCCACGCCATGACCAGCACAAAGCAGGTGCGGATGGCCGTAGCAAGGTTTGACTCCACGCCCTCGATGCCCACCTTGGCGAGAATCGACGTAAGCGCGGCAAAGACCGCGGAGCCCACGGCGTACCACATCCACGAGCGACCCTGGACGTCGTGGTCCTGCCGCTTGCGCTCGATCATCATGAGGGTGCCCACGAGGATGCCCGCGCAGCCCACAAGCTTTACGGCAAGGTTCTGGGTCTCGCCAAAGAGCACGATGGCGAGAAGAACCGTGAGCACCGTGGAGCACTTGTCGATGGGCACGACCTTGTTGACGTCGCCCATCGAGAGGGCCTTGAAGTAGCAGATCCAGCTCGCGCCGGTAGCGAGGCCGGAAAGCGCCAGAAAGAGCAGCGAGTTGGGTGTTATCTGGGTAATGGTGGGAATGGAGCCAACCACGCCCGCCGTGAGCCACGCAAACACCAGGACGACGATGGTGCGAACGGCCGTAGCAACGTCAGAGTCGGTGTGTCGGATACCGCACTTGGCAAGAATTGATGTGATGCCCGCAAAGACCGCCGAACCAACCGCAGCTAGAACCCACATGCGCGTCCCCTCTCGTTGCGCTGCATACCCTCGGTTATGTTAGCCGTTCTCGCGCTCCGTTGCGTCGCGCTCGGAGCGGTCGTCGTGGCCGCCCGTCTCGGCGAGCAGGCCCTGGCGCGCGGCCTCCAGGTCGCCGCGCTGCTCGGCGGGAAGCTCCGGGTAGTGCGGGTCGCACGCCTCGAGCGTATGGACGATTGCCTCCGAGACAAGCCAGCGCGCATAGAACTTCTGGTCCGCCGGGATAACGTACCAAGGCGCCTCCTTGGTGGCGGTGCGGTCGATACAGTGCTCGTAGGCGTCCATGTACTTGGGCCACAGCTGGCGCTCGGTCACGTCGGACGAGGAGAACTTCCAGTTCTTGGACTCGTCATCGATGCGGTCGAGGAAGCGCCTGCGCTGCTCGGCGCTGCTCACGTTGAGGAAGATCTTGAGCACTCGGTAGCCGTTCTCCCAGAGGTAGCGCTCGAAGTCGCGGATCTGGCGGTAGCGCTGCTCGAAGAAGTCGTCCTTGGGGGTTTCGAGCACGCGCTTGGGCATGCGGTAGGTCTTCTGGAGGTCGTGAACGCGCACAACCAGTACGTCTTCGTAGTAGCTGCGGTTGAAGAGGCCAATGCAGCCACGGCGCGGCAGCCTGGTGGCGGCGCGCCAGAGGAAGTCGTGCGCGAGCTCCTCGGAGGAGGGCTGCTTGAAGCTTGCCACCGTGACGCCCTGCGGGTTGATGCCGCTCATCACGTGCTTGATGGTGGAGTCCTTGCCGGCCGCGTCCATGGCCTGCAGGATCACTACGACCCCCTCGCGGCCCTCGGCGTAGAGCCTGTCCTGGAGCTCGGCCATGCGCTGGGTGTTTGCCTCGGTGAGGGCCTCGAAGTTGGGTCTGAGCTTCTTCCCCACGTGTACGTCTGTGGGGTAGTCGTCGAGCTTGAAGTGGCCCGAGCCATCGAACCTGCAGTCCTTGAGCTCCTGGAACTCCATATGCATGCATCTCCTCGCGGTTCTCGGCAGGCGCGCTGTTGCGCGAGCCACTTGTCTACCTACCCCATGAGGGCGGGGCTAACGCACGTGGTTGGTGCGCCGGCGCCGCAGCGGTTCTCGCCCTCTTCGCACATGAATGCGGGCATGGCGCCCGGCTTGGCTGCTGCAGCGATGTCGAGAAGGGCGTCGGCAACCGCGTCCTCGGTCACCGCGCCAATGTGCCAGCGCGCCGCTGCCACAACCTCGGGAGCCGCATTCGAGACGGCGACGGAATTGGGTACGCCCTCGATGATGGCCCGGTCATTCTCGGAGTCTCCAAAGACGCAGACCTCGTTAAGGCCTATGCCCAACTGGTCCATGAGAATTGTAAGTCCACTCATCTTGGAGACGCCGGCGGGCAGGATGTCCAATGTAGAGGAAGCAGCGCTGGAAAAGACGAAGTCGAACTCGGGGAAGTCGCGGACCAGGTCGTGGCGGAGGTCCTCCATGTGGGCGCGCGAGTGGTCGCTGTGGATGTTGTTCTTCACATACGTGCCGGCCGGAATATGTGCCGACGTGCGACGAAACGCGTGGAAGGCCTTGGGGTGACGCGCCAGCTCCTCATTCGTTATGCCCACAACAATGTCGCTGTCTTCGCGATCGTTGTCGTAGGCGGTAAGGGCGGTCCTCTCGCCGTCACGTTTGCGCAGGTAGGCGATAAGGCGCTCGAGGCTTTCGCGCGCGGGCGCCTCCTGGTAGATTACACGGCCGCGCAGGCGCACGACCTGCCCGTTCACGAAGACGCCGGTTTGAAAGCAGTCTGCTGCGTCGTTCTCGAACATCCATGACATCATGGCGACGGTCCGGCCGGAGATGGGGCCGGCGAGCACGCCCGGCGCGGCGTTCACGGCTCGCACGGCTGCAATGGCCGCGTCCGACGCGCGACCCTGACCGTAGGGAATCAAGGTGTTGTCGAGGTCCGAGAGTGCGAGCTTTATCACGGCGCCCCTTCCCTTCTCAGTGCTGTTTGCCGAGAAGAGCATACGGCAGTACGGGACGCGGGTGCTTATGCAGTTTGGTTGACGCCGGGGGGTGTTTCTCGTACGGGATCACGTCGGAAACCGCTGCTCCGGCGATGCCTTGCCGCCGGAGAGCCCGCTTTGGTGCCAGATGCCTAAAAAATCGCGGCTCCGGCGACAGCGCCACCCCCACGCACAAGAAACGCCCCGCCACCAAAGCCATCCGGCTCCAGCGACGGGGCGACAAGCGCTTTCGCGCGAGAGGGGCGAGCAGCACCTACTTTGCGGCGCCGACCGTCTCCTTCTCCTCCTCCTTGAGCTCCTCCTCGATGTGCGAGTCAAGCTCGCCGTCCTTCTCGGCAAGCATCTTGGCCTTCTTGTCGACATCCATCATCGAGATGTTGTCCTCGTAGATTTTCTTGCCGGTGGGGTGCTCCTCGACCCAGATGCGGTCGCCCTCGGGCGCCCACTTCTCGGCGTACTTAGCCGTGCGGGCGCACAGGTGGTCGACGTCCTCCGGCGAGGTGTACTCCGTGGACTTGGCTTCTGCCTCGTGAACCATCTTGGGCAGAACCTGCGGGTTCTCGAGCATGGGGCAGGGGCGCAGCATGTTGTCGTTCCAGGGCCAGTTGGCGCGATACTCCTGGAAGATGGGCTGCTGCAGGCACTCCAGCCAGCTCTTCTCGTGAATGTTGGCGTTGGAGTAGTGAATGAAGACGCAGGGCTCCACGTCGCCGCGAGCGTTCACGTGGCAGAACACGCGACCGCCAGCGATGCAGCCACCCACGAACTCGCCGTCGTTCTGGAAGTCCATGGCCATGATGGGCTTGCCGCCCTCGTAGTCGCGGATCTTGCGGATGCGGTCGATCATGTACTCGCGCTGCTCGATGGTGGGCATGAGGTCGGCGTTGGCGCCCTCGCCCACGGGCATATAGTGGAAGTACCACTGCCACAGCGCGCCGTGCTCAATGATGAAGTCGTAGTACTCGTCGGAGGTGACGTCCTCGACGTTGTTGCGCGTATAGCAGGTAGAGATGCCAAAGGGCACGCCGTTCTCAGTCATGAGGTCCATGGCGCGAACAACCTCGTCGAACGAGCCGTCACCGCGGCGACCGTCGTTGGCGGTCTTGAAGCCCTCGAGCGACATCGAGAACACGATGTTGCCCAGGCGCTTGCAGTCGTCGCAGAGCTTCTGGTCGATGAGCGAGCCGTTGGTGAAGAGGCCAAAGATGCAGTCGTCGTGCTTCTCGGCAAGGCGGACGACGTCCTTCTTGCGCACCAGGGGCTCACCGCCGGTCATCATGAAGAAGTGCGTGCCCAGCGCCTTGGCCTCGGTGACCAGGCGATCCATGTCATCGAAGGAGAGGTTGAGGGAGTTGCCGTAGTCGGCGGCCCAGCAGCCGATGCAGTGCTTGTTGCAGGCACTCGTGGGGTCGAAGATGATGATCCAGGGCACGTTGCACTGGTACTTCTCGGCAGACTGGGTAGTCTCGCGCAGGCCGCGGAAGGCGGACTCGTAGGCGCCGTTCAGGACGGCGGTCTTCAAGATGTTGGGGTCAACGCGGTCCCTCACCAGCTCGATGAGGAAGTTCTCCCACTTGGAACCAGGGTAGAATGCCTTGCGCAGGGAGTTTGCCATGTCGGGCGCGGTGTCGGCGAGGAGCTTGCCGCCCATGTCCAGGAACTTGTTGATGGCCTCCTCGGGGTGATCGCTCCTGACGCCCTTGATGGCCTGGTCGATTGCGATGCTAAACGCCTTGCGCTCAGCTGCGTGCGCGATTTTCGACTGCATGGTTGTTCCTTTCGCCCAGTGGCGGTGGTCGAACTGCCTTCCACCGATTTTTCGCACCTTTGTATGGACGGTCAAATATTTTGACCCAGATTTGAAAAAAATCAACCCCGGATCGAGAAAGCCTGAAGAAGCGTTAACAAAAGGGGACGAGAAGGACAGGCGCAGCCGAGAGCAGCGGCGCTTCTCGGCGGGCGGCGGCAGGCGGCGGCAGGCGGCGCAAGGTTGTGTGTGCCCCCATCAACGCCGCGGGATTTCGCCGGTTAGAGCGGTCTAACCGTTCGGAATCCGCGGCATTCTCGTCTTGCCGCCCATTCTCGCCGTTTAGGCACCTCTAACCGTTCGGAAAAATCCTAACCGACGAAATCCGGCGGCATCGCGGCGCCGGCCACGGCGGCAATTCTCGCCAAAAGCGCAATCTCCCCCGCCCCCGCAGCACCGCACCCGTCTAGAATAAAAAAGCTGCCGCCTCGCACCATCGCCCGCGGCGCCCAGGCATCCCCGCAAGTTCGCAAGGTCATTTGGAGGCATCGTGACCATCGTCGACATGCTGCGCAAGAACGCCGAGCTCTACCCCACCGAGGTCGCCCTCGTGGAGGTGAACCCACAGCGCCGCGAGAACCGCCACATCACCTGGCGCGACTACGAGCTCGTCGAGACCACGGATGACGAGCCCTTTCGCCGCGAGATGACCTGGCAGGTCTTTGACGAGAAGGCCAACCGCTTTGCAAACCTGCTGCTCTCGCGCGGCATCCGCAAGGACGACAAGGTCGCAGTCCTGCTCTACAACTGCATCGAGTGGCTCCCCATCTACTTTGGCGTGCTCAAGAGCGGCGCCACGGTGGTGCCGCTCAACTTCCGCTACTCCGCCGACGAGATCCGCTACTGCGTCGAGAAGTCCGACGCCGACATCCTGGTCTTTGGCCCCGAGTTCACCGGCCGCGTCGAAGAGATCGTGCCCCAGATCCAGAAGGGCCGCCTGCTCTTCTACGTGGGCGACGATTGTCCCACCTGGGCCGAGCCCTACCAGGAGCTCGTTGGCCTGTGCTCCTCGGCAGACCCCATGATCCCGCTCTCCGAGGACGAAGACGCGGCGGTCTACTTTAGCTCGGGCACCACAGGCTTCCCCAAGGCCATCCTGCACCACCACCAGAGCCTCACCCAGGCAGCCATCATGGAGCAGAAGCACCACGGCCAGACGCACGACGACGTCTTTCTCTGCATCCCGCCGCTCTACCACACCGGCGCCATCATGCACTGGATGGGGTCGCTCGCCGTGGGCGGGCGCGGCGTACTCCTGCGCGGCGTGAGCCCCAAGACCATCCTCGAGACCGTCTCCAACGAGCGCTGCACCATCGTGTGGCTGCTCGTCCCCTGGGCGCAGGACATCCTTCTCGCCATCGAGCAGGGCACGGTCACGCTGGCCGACTATCACCTCGACCAGTGGCGCCTCATGCACATTGGCGCCCAGCCCGTGCCCAAGAGCCTGGTGCGCCGCTGGCTCAAGGTCTTCCCCAACCAGCAGTACGACACCAACTACGGCCTCTCGGAGTCGTGCGGCCCCGGTTGCGTCCACCTGGGCGTGGAGAACGTGGACCACGTGGGCGCCATTGGCGTTCCAGGCTACCAGTGGGAGTGCAAGATCGTGGACGAGAAGGGCGAGGAGGTCACGCCCGGCGAGGTTGGCGAGCTCTGCGTGAAGGGCCCGGGCCTCATGGAGTGCTACTACAAGGACCCTGCAGCCACGGCCGAGATCCTCATTGACGGCTGGCTGCACACGGGCGACATGGCGCGCCAGGACGAGGACGACTTCTACTGGCTGGTCGACCGAAAGAAGGACGTCATCGTGATGGGTGGCGAGAACCTCTACCCCGTGCAGATCGAGGACTTTCTCGCCTCCAACCCCGCCATCCAGGACGTGGCCGTCATTGGCCTGCCCGACGAGCGCCTGGGAGAGATACCCGCGGCAATCATCGAGCTCAAGCCCGGCTACGAGGACACCACCGAGGACGACATCAACGAGTTCTGCCTGGCGCTCCCCCGCTACAAGCGGCCGCGCAAGGTGATCTTTGCCGAGGTGCCGAGAAACCCCACGGGCAAGATCGAGAAGCCGCTCCTGCGCGAGAGGTACGGGGCGGCGCACCTGGTAGACCAGGAGAACAAGGCCTAGACGGCCCACCGGAGAGGCAACACAGGCGGGCAGTCCGCCGGGAGAGGAGAGCGCATGGGAAAGCAGCTACTGTCGGGCAACGAGGCCATCGCCGAGGGGGCGTGGTCGGCAGGTGCGGGCGTGGGAACGGGCTACCCCGGCACCCCCTCCACCGAGACCCTCGAGAACCTCGTGCAGCACGGTGACGTCTACTGCGAGTGGTCGCCCAACGAGAAGGTCGCCCTCGAGGTGGGCATTGGCTCTGCCATGGGCGGTGTGCGCACGCTGGTCACCATGAAGCACGTTGGCCTGAACGTTGCGGCAGACCCCTTCATGAGTGTCACCAACACGGGCATCAACGCAGGCCTCGTGCTTCTCGTCGCCGACGACCCCTCCATGTACAGCTCCCAGAACGAGCAGGACACGAGGAACTACGCCGCGTTTGCCCGCGTGCCGTGCTTGGACCCGTCGGACTCCCAGGAGGCCTACGACTTCGCGCGCAAGGCGTTTGACATCTCCGAGCGCTTCGACGCGCCGGTCATTCTCCACGAGACCATGCGCATTGCCCACACGAGGACCATGGTCGAGTGCTCCCACGAGCGCGACCTTGATGCCGCCGCGCCCCGCGACTACCAGAGCCAGCCCAGCAAGTACGTGATGATGCCCGCCTACGCCGTGGCGCGCACCCGCGTGACCAACGAGCGCGAGGACGTCCTGGTTGAGTTTGCCGAGACGAGCGACCTCAACCGCGTCGAGATGCGCGACACCAAGGTTGGCATCATCGTCGCCGGCGCCCTCTACAACCACGTGCGCGAGGCGCTGCCCGAGGCCTCTACGCTCAAGCTGGGCCTCACCTGGCCGCTGCCGCCAAAGCTCCTTGCGAGCTTTGCGGCCTCGGTGGAGAAGGTCTACGTGGTGGAGGAGTCCTGCCGCTACTTCCGCGACCACGTGGCGGCGCTGGGCATTAAGCTCTCCGAGCCGCCTGCGGCGCCGCTCCCCCGCTCCGGTGAGATTTTCCCTGCCGACATCCAGCGGAGCTTTGGCGTTGCCACGCCCGCGCATCTCGAGGCCGCGAAGGACCTTCCTCCTCGCCCGCCCGCGTTCTGCGCCGGCTGCCCGCACCGCCTGGTCTTTAACGAGCTGCGCCGCATGAAGGCCATCGTGACCGGTGACATTGGCTGCTACACGCTGGGAGCCGTCGCGCCCTTCCGCGCCGTCGACTCGGTGATCGACATGGGCGCCTCTCTCAGCATGAGCCACGGTATGGAGCTTGCCGGCATCCCCGAGCGCACCAAGCGCCCCGTGATTGGCGTCATTGGCGACTCCACCTTTGCGCACTCCGGCATCACGTCGCTTCTCGGCACCGCCTACAACGGGGGCAAGGGCACGCTGCTCATCCTGGACAACCGCACAACAGCCATGACTGGCACGCAGGGCAACCCCGTGAACGGCCTTACCCTCTCCGAGCAGGGCGCGCGCATCAGCCCGCTGCTGGACGCAGACGAGAAGCCCTCGGTTCTCGACCGCCCGGCGGGGCGGCCGCTCGACCTGCCCGCACTCTGCCGCGCCATTGGCGTCGACGAGGTCATCGAGGCCGACGCGCAGGATTTGAAGGCCGTGCGCGCGGCGCTCAAGGAGGCTGTCTCTCACGAAGACCTGCTCTCGGTGGTCATCTTCCGCTCGCCGTGCCGACTGGTTGACCGCACGCACAAGCCCGCGCCCGTCATCCGCGACTGCCGCCGCTGCGGCACCTGCGTCCAGATTGGCTGCCCGACGCTTGGCAAGGACGAGACAAACTACGCCATCATAGACCCCACGCAGTGCGTGGGCTGCGGCCAGTGCGAGCAGGTGTGCCCGTTTGGGTGCATCAAGTCCGAGTAGCCCGGCCCAGAGCAAGGGAGGTAGACACACATGCCACACGCAACAGCATCCGCGGCCAGCTCGACCGTCCACATGGGCGAGCGCGTGCATCTTGATCACACCATGACCGTCCTTCTCGTAGGCGTTGGCGGACAGGGCACAATCCTTGCCGGCAACATCCTTGCCATGACCGCCTCGGAGGCGGGCCTCGACGTGAAGGTCTCCGAGATCCACGGCATGAGCCAGCGAGGCGGCTCTGTCTCGACCATCATCCGCATGGGCGAGCACGTTGACTCCATGGTCTGCGACCCGGGCACGGCCGACGTGCTCGTAGCGTTCGAGGCCATCGAGGCCCTGCGCAACCAGCAGTTCCTCAAGGAGGGCGGGCGCCTCTTTGTGAACGACGAAACCATCGTTCCTGTGCCCGTGAACATTGGCAACGCCCAGATGCCGCGGCGGATTGGCGCACGCCTGGACGAGATTGGCGCCGTGCGCATTGACGCCGGCGAGATTGCCCGCGGCGTGGGGAGCCCTCGCTCGACAAACGTGGTGCTGGTGGGCGCGCTCTCGACGGCGCTCCCCTTTGCCGTCGACGAGTGGCGCGACGCCATCAGCCGTCGTGTGCCGCCCAAGACGGTCGAGGCGAACCTCGCCGCGTTCGACGCCGGTCGCAAGGCGGCCGAACGGTAGGTCGCGGGGTTACGTAGCCACTACGCCTGCAGGCGCCCGGGTCAGTCGCTGGCCCGGGCGCTTTTCTCGTTGCGCTTGGCGCGGGCTCCTTCTCGCCGGGCCTTCCCGCGCCCGCAGTTCTCGCTTGCCTCTCTTCTCGCGCCCCCCTCTCGTCCCTCTCGCCCCCCGAAACCTGCGGCTTAATAGCAGTCCCGAAAAAAGCCATAAGCTAGCTACCTGCGGATTTGCTCTGCGACGTACGCAGCAAAGTGCTATTAACCCGCAGGTTTGTTGCGAGGGCCATCCGTCCACCTTGCAGCAGCCGGAAACGGTTACCTCGAACAACCTCCCTGCAAAAGAGTGAACCAACCTTCCGTTTCGCAGGTCAAATCATCAGATAGTTTCATGCGGCTTACATCTGCGCATGGCATTTGGTTGTTTTCAGCCTACGATGGTGGTGCGACGACGCTGCGGGAAGCAGAGCGACGCCGTCGCCGCTTTGCGGCAATTCGGGGGGATGCGCACATGCCAGAGCACTTCAAACGTAACGGAACGCCACGTCAAGACGGCAGCAGCGGCCATGTGCAGGGCATCCCGCGCGGAAAATCTGCTCTCGTCCTGGTCGCGGGCGTTCTGCTCGCCGCCTTCCTGGGGCTCGCAGCCGTCCAAGCGCTGGGCGGGTCCGGCTCGACCTCAAATGGCAGCGCCAGCTCAGCCACACCTGCCGCCGCATCCGACCCCCGTGCGGCGGAGCTTGCCCTTGACCCAAACGCCCAGACGGACTGGAGCTTCAAGAACAACGGAGAGAAGATCGTCTACCTCACCTTTGATGACGGCCCCTCCAAGAACACCCAGCGCGTGCTCGACATCCTCGACCAGTACGGCGCCAAGGCGACGTTCTTCGTGGTGGGACACGACCCCGACTACTACGACATGATCAAGAAGGCCTATGACGATGGCAACACCATCGGCCTCCACTCCTACACCCACGACTACGCCAAGGTCTACGCATCTGAGGATGCCTACTTCGACGACCTCGACCAGATTGCCCAGGTGGTTCAAGACCAGATTGGCTACGTCCCCTACCTCGTGCGCTTCCCCGGCGGCTCGTCAAACACCATCTCGGAGAAGTACTGCACGGGCATCATGGACGCACTTGTGAACGACGTGCAGGCGCGCGGCTACCAGTACTACGACTGGAACGCCTCGAGCGGCGACGGCGCGGTCTGCACCACCGAGCAGATCGTCGAGAACTCCTGCGCCTACGACGACTACCCCAACATCATCCTGCTCTGCCACGACGCCGCAACCAAGGACACCACCGTCGAGGCCCTGCCCAAGATCATCGAGCACTACCAGGCGCTGGGCTACCAGTTCAAGGCCATCGACCGCAGCACGATGGTGCCGCACCACAAGGTGGCCAACTAGCCGCCGGGGTCGACGTCAGCCCCGGACTCCTACGCGTATAGCCCCTTCGAGAAGTATCGGTCGCCGCGGTCGGGAAAGACCGTCACGATGGTGGCGCGCTCGCCCTTCTCGGCAAGGCGGCCTGCAAGTGTGAGGCTCGCGGAGAGCGCCGCGCCCGAGGACGAGCCCGCAAAGATTCCCTCCGCCCGCGCGATGAGCCGCGACGCCGAGAAGGCCTCGTTGTCCGTCACCTTGATGACCTGGTCCACCAGCGACATGTCCATGGTCTTGGCCACAAAGTCGTTACCGATTCCCTCGATATCGTAGTCGCCGTGCTCGCCACCACCCATGGTCGAGCCCACTGGGTCCGCAAGGACGCCCACGATCCCAGGGTTCTGCTCCTTGAGATAGCGCGCCACGCCCGTGTACGTGCCACCGGAGCCAGCCCCCGCAACAAAGTAGTCAACGCTGCCACCCAGGTCGCGCCAGATCTCCGGACCGGTAGTCTCGTAGTGAGCCTGCGGGTTGGCCGCGTTCTCGAACTGACGAAGCGCAATCGAGTTGGGAATCTGGCCGAGAAGCTCCTCTGCCTTGGCCGCAGCGCCCAGCATGCCGTCCTCGCGCGGCGTGTTCACGATGCGTGCTCCCAGAGCGCGCATGAGCGTCTGCTTCTCCTCGGAGAACTTCTCCGGCACCACGAAGACCACGTTATAGCCACGGCCGATAGCCGCAAAGGCAATGCCCAGTCCCATGTTGCCCGCCGTACCCTCGACGATGGTAGAGCCGGGCTTGAGCAGGCCCTTCTCCTCCGCCGCACGCACCATGTAGAGGCCGGTGCGGTCCTTCACGGAACCCGCGGGGTTCCACAGCTCCAGCTTGGCAAAGATGTCCACGCCCTCGGACGCGCCCACGTTGTTGAGCTTGAGCAGCGGCGTGTTCCCCACGAGCTCCTCGGCAGAGTCATAGTAGTGACGCATGGCTAGGCCTCCCTGCTTGCCGTGATGGCATCCTCGACGTCTGCGAGAATGTCGTCCTTGTCCTCAATGCCAACGGAAAGGCGGATGAGGCCGTCGGTGATGCCGACCTTCTCGCGCACCTCCGCGGGAATCGCCGCGTGGGTCATCGTGGCCGGGTGGCAGACGAGAGACTCGACGCCGCCGAGGCTCTCTGCCAGCGCAACCAGGCGTGTCGAGCGGAAGAACGCCCGGTAGTCGTGGCCCGGTGCAAGCTCGAACGAGATCATCGCCCCAGCACCCGACGCCTGGCGGCGCTGGACCTCGTAGCCGGGGTCGTCCGGAAGGCCCGGGTAGTGCACGGCCGAGACCTCGGGGTTTCTCGCAAGCGCCTCGGCAATGTACTGAGCGTTCTCCACATGCCGGTCCATGCGCACGCCCAGCGTCTTGATGCCGCGCACGAGAAGGAACGAGTCCTGCGGCCCCAGGACGCCTCCCGTGGAGTTCTGGATGAAGGCGAGACGCTCCGCCAGCTCGCTGGTAGACACAACCACCAGGCCCGCGACAACGTCCGAGTGCCCACCCAGGTACTTGGTCGCGGAGTGGAGCACGATGTCCGCACCCAGCTCGAGCGGGCGCTGCAGCCATGGTGTCATGAAGGTGTTGTCGACAATGGAAAGCACGTTGTGCTCGCGCGCCACGTCGGCTATCGCCGCGAGGTCGGTGACGCTCATGAGCGGGTTTGCGGGACTCTCGACGAGCACCGCCCTGGTGCGAGGGCCAATGGCATGCTCGAACTCGTAGGGCTGGGTGGTGTCGACAATGCGATACGTGATGCCAAAGTGGTTGAAGACCTTATCGAGCACACGGTACGTGCCGCCATACACGTTGGTTGGGATGATGACCTCGTCGCCCTGGTTGAGCAGCGAGAGGACCGCGGTTATCGCCGCCATGCCGCTACCAAAGGCAAAGCCGGCAACGCCGCCCTCCAGGTCTGCGATGAGGCTCTCGAGCGCCGCACGTGTGGGGTTGCCCGTCCTGGAGTACTCCCAGCCAGAAACGGTGCGGCCAACCTCCACCTGCCGATACGTCGACGTCTGGTAAATGGGAACGTTCACCGAACCCGTGGCCGGGTCGGTGGTGGTTCCAGCATGGATGAGGCGCGTCGAGAGGTGCTGCGCATGGGGACGCTTCTCTTGTGACATTGCTTCTCTCCTATCCGGGCGGCCATTCTGGGCACACCCATTGCTACCCGCACAAACGTAAATGAGCAGGACAAAGCCCCAGCAAGTGCCAAGGCTCTTCTCGCATGTTCAGCGTGCTATGGATTGAGAAAATGGGCGCCAGCCAACAAGCCGGGCTGGGCACAAGGAGTGTCTAACGGCGACAGCCTGTGAACGTGCAACAGGCGCGGGTAGCGAGCGCACTCGTGTATGCGAGATTCTCCAACTCCTGCGCCTCCCCTACGGGTCATCGTCTCTTCAGGCCCTGCTGCCGCGGGAGCCCGATTAATTCCTAGTGTTGCACTGGGGTATTTATACGGCAGCCGACTCCGTGCGCCGCAGCAGCCCGCCAACGCGAAACGCAATGGAAACGGAGTCCCGTCCAGCAGGCTTCTAGCGAGCTTCCGGCGAACTTCCCCCCCAGCTTTGCGGCACACCTTTGCCGGCTCCGTCACAAATGCGACCATTCGCCATCTTGGTCGGACTGGCTACCCCGAGGGAGTGGAATCTATACCCTAACGTCGGCCTACGGGCCCAAGGCAGTATCCGTATCAAGCGTTTGGGGTGATTAGTATGGGGCAGTACGTACTCAATGAGAACGAAGGAAAGTACCTCTTCAACCTGTGTGCAAGCAACGGCCACATCGTCGCCACGTCCATGGTCTTCCCGTCCAAGGACGATTGCCTTGACGGCATCAACCGCATTCGCAAGACCGCAAAGGACGCGGCGATCGAGGACACAACAACGCAGGACTGGCAGCACGTTCCCGCACCAAAGTACCGCATCTTCCAGACCCTCTCGGGCAACTACTTCTTCCGCTTCTATCCGGACGAGAGCAACGACCTTGCCCAGTCGCACTCCTATCCGCGCAAGGAGAGCCTGCTGAGAAGAATCGAGCGCATGCGCAACGAGGGAGACTCCCCGCTGGCGCAGGACGAGGAGTAGCGCGACGGCGAGAGGCACAACGACCTTCTCTGCGAGAACTGCCGCTCCGGCGAGAATTTGGCGCCGGAGCGGCATCTTTGTACGTGATTGCTGCGGCAACGCGCCCTCCGGCGGCAAAAAATGTCGCCGGAAGGCGCGTAATGTTGCAATTCGCATCAAAATCGCTGTTCCGGCGACGTTTTGTCGCCGGAGGGCGCCCAGTGTTGCAATTCGCACCAAAAGTGGCCTTCCGGCGACGCGCAACACGCGACACGCGCGCGACACACAACCATCGAAAGATCGCGCGCCGCAGTCCCTACCCCTCGAGCCGTGCGGTAAGCAGCTTGTTGAACAGCTTGGGGTTGCCCGAGCCCTTCGACGCCTTCATGCACTGCCCCACCAGGTAGCCCACGACCTTCTTGTTGCCGTCGTGGTACTGCTGGACCTGATCGGTGCAGCGTGCGAGAACCTCGTCCACGATGGGCTCCAGCGCCGCCGTGTCAGTCACCTGGCGCATGCCGCGCTCGTCCACCACGCGCTCCGGGTCCTTGTCGGTGCCGTTGACCGCCTCGAGCACCTCGCGCGCCTGCGCAAAGGTGATGGCGTCCTCGGCGAGAAGGCCGGCGATGCTCCTCACCTGCGCGGGCGTCAGCGCGTCGAAGCTCGGCGCCAAGTTCACCATCACGTTGGCGATAGTCGCAACCGTCTTTGACGACGCGCCGTCGAGCGCCTCCTCGAAGAAGGCCGCAACGGCGGGGTCGCCCGCAAGCTGGGCGGCGTCGGCGCGCTTCAGGCCGTAGTCGTGCATGTAGCGGTCACGCTTGGCGTCCGGCAGCTCGGGGATCTTCTCGCGCGCCTCCTCGATGAAGTCGTCGGTGAGGTCGAATGGCGCCAGGTCAGGGTCGGGGAACAGGCGGTAGTCGTCCGCCGTCTCCTTCACGCGCATCACCACGGTGCGACGACGACTGGGCTCCCAGTGACGCGTCTCCTGGTAGATGATGCCGCCCTCCTCGAGCACCTCGGCCTGGCGGCAGATCTCGTACTCAAGCGCGTCGTGCAGGCTCTTGAACGAGTTGATGTTCTTCATCTCGGTCTTGGTGCCCAGGCGCGTCTCGCCGCGGCGACGCAGGCTGATGTTGCCGTCGCAGCGCATAGAGCCGTTCTCCAGCGAGCAGTCGGAGATGCCGAGCGTCTTGAACGTCTGCTGCAGCTTCTCCATGAAGAGGCGGGCCTCCTCGGGCGTGCGCAGGTCGGGCTCGGTGACCAGCTCGATCAGCGGCGTGCCGCAGCGGTTGTAGTCGATGAGGCTCTCGGTGGCTGCGGTGATGCGGCCCTCCTCGCCGCCCACGTGCACCATCTTGGCGGCGTCCTCCTCCATGTGGATGCGCAGGATGCGGATGGGCGCCACGTAGGAGCCGTCCTTCTCGCGCGTGATGGGCGTCTCGCCGTCGCCCGCCACGTCTTCCCATGCCGGACGCTCGGCTGCGCCCTCACCGGAAACCTCCAGGTCAAGGTGCCCATGCATGCAGAAGGCCACCGGTCCTTGCGTGGTCTGGAAGTTCTTGGCCATGTCGGGATAGAAGTAGTGCTTGCGGTAGAACATCGAGTGGCGCATGATCTGGCAGTTTGTGGCCAGGCCCGCCATCACGATGGACTGAATGGCCGCGCGGTTGGGCACCGGCAGCGCGCCCGGCATGCCCAGGCACACCGGGCAGACGTTGGTGTTGGGCGGGTCGTCGTGCGTGTTCTTGCAGTTGCAGAACATCTTGGTCTCGAGCGTGGTGAGCTCGGTGTGGACCTCAAGGCCAATGACGGCCTCCCAGTCCTTCAGGACCTCGGCGAGCTTCTTCACTAGAGCTCACCCCCCTTCCCGGCAAACTCGGGCGCAACGGCACCGCGCGCCGAGAAGGACTTCTCGACGGCACGGGCAAAGCGCAGGAGCTTGCGGTCTGAGAAGGCCGGCCCCTGCAGCTGGACCGAGACGGGCAGGTGGGACTCTGTCCCAAGGCCCAGCGGCACCGAGATGCCACCGTTGCCGGCAATGTTGTTCGAGATGGTGAACATGTCCGAAGCATACATCTGCGTGGGGTCGCTCATCTCGCCAAACTTAAACGCCGTGCGCGGAGAAGCGGGCATGAGAATGACGTCGCACTGCTCATAGGCGCCCTTGTAGTCCTGCGTGATGAGGGTACGCACCTGCTGCGCCGGGTAGTAGTACTTGTCGTAGACGCCGCTGGAGAGAAGGTAGGCCCCCAGCATCTGGCGACGCTTGGCCTCCTCGCCAAAGCCGTGCGCGCGGCTCTTGGACGTCTGCTCGGCAAGCGAGAGGCACCCCTCCTCCTGGTAGCCGTAGCGCACGCCGTCAAAGCGAGCGAGGTTCGAGAAGGCCTCGCACGGCGCGATCACGTAGTACGCGGCGATTGCGGACTTGATGTTGGGGAGGTCGACCTCGACCAGCTCGGCACCGGCGTTCTCAAGGGCCTTCGCCGCACCCTCCACGGCCGTGCGAACCTCCGCCGTGAGGCCGGCGGCCTCCATGAGCGCAGGCACCACGCCCACGCGCATGCCCTCGACGGGGTCTTCCAGGTGCTCGAGGAAGTCGACGGCGCAGGGCTGGCTCGTTGAGTCGTACGGATCGCGGCCGGCAGCGGTGAGGGCGTTCATGGCAAGTGCCACGTCCTCCACGCTACGGCCAAAGGGGCCAACCTGGTCGAGCGAGGAGCCAAAGGCAACCACGCCGTAGCGGCTCACGGCGCCATACGTGGGCTTCATGCCCACCACGCCGCAGAGGCTTGCCGGCTGGCGGATGGAGCCACCCGTGTCGGAGCCCAGCGAGATGGTGACCTCGCCGGCGGCGACGGCAGCAGCTGAGCCGCCCGAGGAGCCGCCGGGCACGCGCTCGGTGTCCCAGGGGTTGTTCGTGCGGTGGAAGGCAGAGGACTCGGTGGACGAGCCAAACGCGAACTCGTCCATATTGGCCTTGCCCATGGGCGTGGCGCCCGCGTCGAGCATGCGCCGCACGCACGTTGCGGTAAAGGTTGACTCGTAGTTCTCGAGCATCTTGGAGGCGCAGGTCGTGCGCGTGCCCACCAGGTGCATGTTGTCCTTGAAGGCCACGGGCACGCCGGCCAGGGGGCCGAGCTTCTCGCCCGCGGCACGACGGCGGTCCGTCTCGGCGGCTGCAGCCAGGGCAAGAACGGACGAGACCTGCAGGAATGCCTGGACCTTCTCGTCACGTGCATCGATGGCGTCGAGGGAGGCCTTGGCCACCTCGGTTGCGCTGAACTCCCCCGCGGCAACGCCGGCAGCAATGCGCGCGGCGGAGAGCTGGTCGATGTTGGCCATTAGGCGATGCCTCCCTCGTCTTCGTCGGTACCCAGGATCGAGGGCACGCGGAAGTAGCGGTCGCGCGTAGAGCCCGCGTTCTTGAGCGCCACGTCAATGGGCAGCGCTCGGACAGAATCGTCGATGATGTCCTCGCCCATCACGTTGGAGAGGTCGCCGATGGGGTGGAAGGTGGGGTCGACCCCGTCGAGGTCGTACTGGCGGATGGGCTCGAGAAGATCAACCGCCTCGTTCATGTAGGTGGTCATCTCGTCGAGCTCCTCGTCCGTGAGGGCTATGCGCGCGTAGTCCGCAATGCCCTGCACGTCTTCCCTGCTGAGTGCCATGGATCCTCCCGTCTGGAGCTGTGTCACGCCGTCCATTCTACGGGACAAGGCGCCGGGGCGCGGCGTCACATTACCAAGGCGCAACACGCAGACGAGAATACCAACCGCCACCGAGAGGCCCCAGCTTACAAAGCCGTAAGACAGCCGTAAGCCTGGTCGATGGCACCAAACAGCCGCTCGCGGGAGTATAGGGTCAACGAAAAGCAACGACCAAGCGTCGCGTCGGAAGGAGTCATCATGAACGTCCTCGAGCACATCGCCTTCATCGCCATCGTGTGCGTACTGAGCCTCATCGTCATCGTCGGCGACGGTGGCGAGCGCAACCGTCGCCCCAGCCGTCGCCGCCGCTAGCGCGCTCAGCCACTAGCGCACCCCGACAAGACCCACCTTCCTCCCGCGGGGAGAGGGACCCAGTCCCTCTCCCCGCCCCCTATGCGACCTCCTCGAACTGCGACTGGTACAGCTGCGCGTAGAAGCCGCCCGCGGCGAGAAGCTCCTCGTGCGTGCCCTTCTCCACAACGTCGCCGTCGCGCAGCACCAGGATGGCGTCGGCGTTCTTGATGGTCGAGAGACGGTGCGCGATCACAAAGCTCGTGCGCCCGGCCATGAGCTTGTCCATGGCGCGCTGGATGCGCCACTCGGTGCGCGTGTCCACGTTCGAGGTAGCCTCGTCCAGGATGAGGATGGGCCTGTCGGCGAGAACCGCGCGGGCAATGGTCAGCAGCTGGCGCTGCCCCTGGGAGATGTTGGTTGCGCCCTCGTCCAGCTCAAAGTCGTAGCCGCCCGGCAGCGTCTTGATGAAGTGCTCGCAGTGCGCGTAGCGCGCGGCGGCCTCCACCTCCTCGTCGGTGGCGTCAAGGCGCCCAAAGCGGATGTTCTCGCGGATGCTACCCTTGAAGAGCCACGCGTCCTGAAGGACCATCGAGAAGCTCTGCCGCAGGTCCTCTCGTCCCACGTTGCGCACGTCGTGGCCGTCCACGCGGAGCGCGCCCCCGTCCACGTCGTAGAAGCGAAGCAGGAGCTTCATGAGCGTTGTCTTGCCGGCGCCGGTGGGGCCCACGATGGCCACCGTGCGGCCAGGCTCGACGTCTGCCGAGAAGTCATGGATGATTGTCTGCCCCGGCAGGTAGCCAAACGAGACGTGGTCGAAGTCCACAGCACCGGTGGCGTGGCCAATCGCCTCGGCAGGCGCGCCCGTGGCGGGGTCAAGCTCCGCGGTCTCTTCCTCCTCCGGTGCCTCCAAGAACTCAAAGACGCGCTCAGCGCAGGCGGCCATCTGCTGCAGCACGTTGGACACCGTTGCCAACTGCGTGATGGGCTGCGTGAAGTTCTTGACGTACTGGATGAAGGACTGGATGTCGCCCGGCTGGATGGCGCCCGTCACGGCAAGGCCAGCGCCAACCACAACCACGCCCACGTAACCCATGTTGCCCACAAGGTTCATGAGCGGCTGCATGAGGCCCGAGAGAAACTGGCTCTTCCACGCACTCTCAAAGAGCTGGTCGTTCTCCTCCTCAAAGCGCTCCACGGCACGCTCGCCGCGGTTGAACGCCTGGATCACCACCTGCCCCGAGAAGTCCTCCTCAACGCGCCCGTTCACGGCACCAAGCTGCTCCTGCTGTAGACGGAAGTACTTCTGCGAGCGGCGGATGAGCACGCCCAGGACAAGCGCCGATACCGGCAGCGTCACAAAGGTCACGCCCGCAAGCGGCACCGAGATGGTGAGCATCATGATGGCCACGCCCACCACCTGCGTGACGGAGGTCACCAGCTGGATGAGGCCCTGGTTGAGCGACTGGCTTAACGTGTCCACGTCGTTGGTCATGCGCGAGAGCACGTCACCCTTAGAGATGGACTTGCCGTCGAAGTACGAGAGGGGCACCTTGGAGATCTTGTCGGCAATCTGGCCACGCATGCGGAACACGACCTTCTGCGTGATGCCCGTCATGATCCAGCTCTGGAGGCCAGACGCCGCGGCGCTTGCCGCATAGATGACGAGAAGGGTCACCAGGATCTTCTCGATGAGGCCAAAGTCTATGCCGCCCGTGCCGGCCGCTGCGGCCTGCACGCCACGGATGACCTCGGTGGTTGCGTTGCCCAGGACCTTTGGTCCCACCACCGAGAACACCACCGACGCCATGGCAAGAACCACCGCCGCCACAAGTCCCACGCGATACGGCCCCATGTAGTGCATGAGCTTTCGAATGGTGCCCTTGAAGTCCTTGGCCTTCTCGCCCGGCGCCATGCGGCTGCCTGGCCCGTGCGGACGCGGCGTCTGCCGGGGCTGTTGTGTTTTCTCGGCCATGCCTACTCCCCCTCCGCAAGGCCAAGCTCCTTAGCGCTGAGCTGGCTCTTTGCAATCTCCAGGTACTCGGGGCAGCTGCGCAGGAGCTCCTCGTGCGTCCCCTGCCCCACCACGCGGCCCTCATCGAGCACGATGATCTGGTCGGCCCCCATGACGGTGGCGATGCGCTGCGCCACCACCAGGACCGCGGTGTCCGCCTGCTCGCGGGCAAGCGCCTGGCGCAGCCGCGCATCCGTGGCGTAGTCAAGCGCCGAGAAGGAGTCGTCCAGCACCAGGACCTCGGGACGCGTGGCAAGCGCGCGGGCAATGGCCAGGCGCTGGCGCTGCCCGCCAGAGACGTTGGTGCCACCCTGGGCGATTGTCGTTTTGAGGCCGTCTTCCTTCTCGGTCACAAGTTCCGTGGCCTGCGCCACGTCGATGGCGCGGAGCAGGTCCTTCTCGCTGGCGCCATCTGTGCCAAAGGCCACGTTGCTGGCGATGGTGCCCGAGAAGAGAAAGCCCTGCTGGGGCACGTAGCCCACGCGCGAGCGCAGGTCGGCGAGGGACATCTTGCGCGTGTCCACGCCGTCGAGCGTAATGGTGCCCGCCGTGGGGTCGTAGAGGCGCGGCACCAGCTGCACGAGCGTCGACTTGCCCGAGCCCGTGGAGCCAACGATTGCCGTAACCTTGCCGGGCATGGTGGCAAAGCTCACATCGCTCACCACGTTGCCCTCGGCGTCCGGGTAGTGGAAGCCCACGTGGTCAAAGACCAGCCTGCCGCTCGGGGCGTCTTCCGCAGGAGCAACGGGGTTCTTGGGCTCGCGCACGGCGGGGGTGACGTCCAGCACCTCCTGCACGCGGCCAACGGAGACCTCGGCGCGCGGCAGGATGACGGCAACCATCGAGACAACAAGAAAGCTCATCACGATCATCATGGCGTAGCTGATGAAGGCCATCATGTCTCCCGCCTGCATGGCGCCGGCGGCCACCCCGTGCGAGCCAAACCACACGATGGCAACGGTGGCCACGTTCATCACGAGCATCATGAGGGGCATCATGAGGGTCATGGCGCGGTTCACGAAGAGCTGCGCGTCGCGGAGGTCGCCGGACGCCGCATCAAAGCGCTTGAGCTCGTGGCCCTGACGGCCAAAGGCGCGGATGGTCATGATGCCGTCGAGCATCTCTCGCGCGAGGAGGTTCACGCGGTCTACCAGCGACTGCATGACCTTGAAGCGCGGCATGGTAAGCGTGAAGAGCACCGCCACAACGCCAAGCACGGCGAGAAGCGCCGCGCCCACAATCCACGTGAGGCCACCACCCATGGTCATCACCTGCACCACGGCAACGATGCCCATGACCGGCGCAAACATCACCATACGCAGCATGATCACGATCATGTTCTGGATCTGCTGCACGTCGTTGGTGCAGCGCGTGATGAGCGACGACTGCGAGAACCGGTTGACCTCCGCGGGCGAGAATGACATCACCTTTGCGAAGACGTCGCGGCGCAGGTCGCGCGCAACGGCCGCCGCCACGCGGGACGCGATGAGCCCCGAGAGCACTGCAGCCGCGAGCGAGCCCACGCAGAAGCCAAACATCACGAGCGCCATGTGTCCCAGGTAGGCGGAGTTGCCCGCCTCGGACCCAACCACGCCCACGTTCACGATGTCGGACATGTAGCGCGGAAGCGACAACTCGCAGAGCGCCTGGACCAAGAGCAGCACGAACACCGCCACGACCTCACCCACATGCCTGCGAAGGAGCTTAGCGAGCCTCATGCGCACCATCCCCCTCCATGGGGCAGCCGGCCTGAGAGCCGGCCTCTGCAGCGCGCCTGGTGACAACCTCGGCCAGACGACCCGAAATGCGCACCAGCTCGCGCGCGTCGTACTCGCCCAGCTCGCAAAGGACCCCCGCCACGTAGCCGTTGATGCCGTCGATGCGTTGCTGGACCTCGGCCTCGCCCTTGTCGGTGAGGCACACGATCACGCTGCGGCGGTCATGGGGACTGGCGTGCCGCTCCACCAGGCTGCGACCCTCGAGCTGGTCGATCGTCTTGGTGATGCGCGCAGTAGACACCTGACACGCGCGCGCCAGGGCAGTTGGGGTCATGCCCTCGGGCTGGTGGTGGAGCGCATGTAGGGCGTTTATCTCGCCACGCATCTCCATGTCCTTGGAGTGCGCCCCATGGCCTGCCCTAAGACCGTGCATCGAGGTCATGAGCTGCTGGGCAAGGCCGTCCCAGTCCGTCTTCTCGACGTTTGGCATGCTCTGCTCCTCTCGGTTGGTTACTAATGCCGTTAAACAGTTTGAGATGCTACCCAGCTTGGCAGGGGTAGTTAATGGCGTTAGCGAGAAGAAGCTGCCCTACATAAGGTCTACATTTATTAACGAGGTTAGCTATTGATGTCCCAAGAGCCGAGGAGGGCGGCGGCACCGCCTGGCCGTCGCCCTCCCCATGGTCTGCACGCAGTTTCGCCCGTGGGCGGCATCGCTCCGCCTATCCCTTGGCACCCGCACTTCCCACCTGCGCCGCCTTGGCGCGATACGCCGCGGCAATGATGGCCACGCACTCCTCGCGACTAAAGCGCTCGCGATTGAGCACCAGGTCCTTGCCGTCATGCATCTCGCACTTGCCAGCCGAGTAGCGATGGCAGTACATCTCGCGGCCCTTCTGCATGCGTCGCACCAGCTTGCGCGCCTCCTTGCGAGTCATGCCGCGCTTCTGGCGCACCACCTCCACGCGGTAGTCCTCGGGCGCCGTCACAAGCACGGCGATGCGATTGGGGTTCTCGCGCAGGATGTAGTCGGAGAGTCTGCCCACAAGGATGCAGGGCCCAACAGACCCAAGGTCGCGGATGACGCTCGACACGCGCCCAAAGAGCTTGTCGGCAGCCGAGCGGGCGTCGATGCGATCAGGGAGGAAGGCGCTGAGCTCCGCCGCAAGCCTAGCGTCGTAGGCGGCCACCTCGTCCACAGGCGCGCCGGCGCGCGCGGACGCGCGCACCAGGATCTCGTTGTCGTAGAAGGGCAGGTCAAGCTCCTGGGAGAGCATCTTGCCAATCTCGTGCCCCTCGGCGCCAAAGTCTCGCTCGATGGTGATGATCACGGGGTTGGAAGCGGGAACCTCGGCCTCAAGCTCCTCGGCAGCCGTTGCGTCCGCCGCTGGCCTCGCCAAAAGGGCATCCTTGTCTGTAGTCTTGAGCTGCTCGTCTGCCATGGGTCCTCCTCCTTGCTATGCCGCCACAAGCTTTCTCTGATACGAGCGCACTGCGAGCGAGATGCTGAAATTGAGTGCAAAGTACAGCAGGAAGACAAAGCCGTACACCAAGAGAATCTGGCTGAGGCTTGTGGTCGAGGCCATTATCACCTTGGAACAATACATGAACTCGGCAACGTTGATGCCGGCCAAGTACGAGGAGTCCTTGACGACCGTGGTGCACTGGCCAAAGAGCGCGGGGATGATCTTGCGAAACGTCTGGGGCAGGATGATGAGCCGCATCGACTGGAAGAACCCAAAGCCCTGCGACTGTGCCGCCTCGAACTGGCTCTTGGGGACGGAGTTGAGGCCGCCGCGCACGATCTCGGCCATGACCGCCGAGGTGAAGAGCGTAAACGCGAGCACGGAGATGAGCACGTCGTTGCCGTTGACGGTGAAGTACACAAAGAGGATCCACAGCAGGTTGGGGGTGCAGCGGAAGAGCTCGATGTAGGCGCTTGCGATGACGGAGAGCACGCGCAACCGTCCGCGGCAGTACTGCTTCACCAGGGCCAGCACGGTGCCAACGATGATGGAGAAGATAATCGCCAAGACCGAGATGAGGATGGTCTTGCCAAATCCCCTCAAGATAAAGGCAAGGTTGGTAGCAGAGAAGACCTCCATCTCCTACGCCTCCCTTCCGGCGGCCACGGCCACCTTGCGGCGATGGCGCCGCGGCGTCTTGTTGGAGTTCTTCTCCAGGTGCTGGACGAGAAGCGCCAGGGGCAGGCAGATGATGAAGTACAGGAAGCAGCACATGATGTAGCCCTGCAGGTAGCCAGAGGTAGAAACGAAGTTGTCCGCGTTGTACATGAGGTCGCCACCGGCGATGAGGGCAAGCACTGACGTGTTCTTGACCAGGTTGAGCGCCTGGTTGCAGAGAGGCGGCAGGATGATGCGGAAGGTCTGCGGGAGGATGACGTAACGGTACGCCTGAGCGCGCGAGAAGCCCTGGGAGAGCGCCGCTTCCATCTGCCCGTGCGGCACCGCCTCGATGCCCTGGCGGATTACCTCGGAGACGTAGGCAGCGTGGTAGAGGCCAACGCCCACCGAACCCAGCACAAACGGCGCGATACGCACCGGCGTGGGAGCGTTCGTTAGGCTCTGCAGGACCAGCGGTCCCGCGGCGTACATGAAGAACACCTGCACCGGAAGCGGCGTGTTCTGATAGAACTCAACGTATACGCGGCTGATGCCGCGAAGAACCTTTATGTGCGTAGTCGAGAAGATGCCGAGTACGGTGCCCAGCACGAGGGCAAGAATCAGGGCGGCTACCACAACCTGGAGCGTGAAGCCAAAGCCCTCCCAAAACGTGTCCATGCTGGCAAAGGTCGCCTGCCAGCGCACGGGATCAAAAAGGTCCATCCGTTCCTCCTCATGCGGCCGCTACAGCAGACCCCAGTTGCTAACTTCCTCGTCGAGCCATCCTCTGGCCTGGCACTCCTGGACGACCTCTTCGCAGGTCTGCGAGAAGTCGCAGCCCTTCTTCGTGGCGATGCCGTAGTCCTGCTGGCCAAACTTGATGTCGGGCAGGAGCAGCTCGTTCGTGTCGTCCTTGTAGCCGCTCAGGATGGAGCGGTCCACCGAGAAGACGTCGATGTTGTAGGAGTCGAGCGCGATCTTGAGCGTGGAATAGTCCGGGAACTGCAGGTACTCCGGGGTGATGTCGGCTCCCTGATCCTGGAGCATCTTCTGGATGTTGGTCATGGTGCTGGAGCCCTGGGAGACGCCGATGTAGGCGCCGTCGAGGTCCTCGAGGCTCGAGAACCTCCCCTTCTTCACGAGCATGCCAATGTAGTCCGAACGGTACGGATTGGTGAAGTCCCAGCTCTTCTTGCGCTCGTCGGTGATGGTGTAGGTGGCGCACACGAGGTCGAGCTGGTCGTTGTCGATGAGGGGGCCGCGGGTCTTGGGCGTGACATCGGTGAAGGCCACAAGGTCGTTCGCCTTGGCGTCATCGTAGCTGCAGCCAAAGACCTTGGCCGCCACCTGGTAGCACAGGTCGATCTCCATGCCCTGGTACGTGCCCGTGGCGGGGTCGAGGTAGCCGTAGCCGGGAATGTCCTTCTTGACGCCGCACTTGAGGGTCCCGCGGCTCTGGATGGTCGCAAGCTTGGAGCCGCCCGAGCTTCCCGACTGGCTGCCGCTTTCCGAGCAGCCGGCGAGAAGCCCCGCGCCCGCGATGCCCAAGGCGCAGGCGCCCGCAGCACGAAGGAACTGCCTGCGCGTGAGACGGCCCGGTTCTTCTCGCAGACGGAATGTAGTCATGCTCGTCACCGTTCCTAGTGGATGATCTTGTCGAGAAATGCCTGCACGCGGGGGTTGTCCGGGTGCTCGAAGAAGTGCTCCGGCGTACCCTCCTCGATGATGTGGCCGTCATCCATGAAGACGATGCGGTCCGCTACCTCGCGGGCAAAGCCCATCTCGTGAGTCACGCAGAGCATCGTGATGTTCTGGTGGGCAAGCTCGATCATGACATCGAGCACCTCCTGGACCATCTCTGGATCGAGAGCGGAGGTCGGCTCGTCAAAGAGGATGATCGGCTGCTTGGTGCACATTGCCCGCGCGATGGCCACACGCTGCTGCTGCCCGCCAGAGAGGTTCTGCGGGTACTCGTCTGCCTTATGGGCGAGGCCAACGCGCTCGAGCGCGGACATTGCTGTGGCCTCCGCCTCCTGCTTTGACTTGCCCTGCAGTTTGATGGGGGCAATGGTGAGGTTGCCCAGCACCGTCATGTTTGGGTAGAGGTTGAACTGCTGGAACACCATGGACGAGTACTTGCGCGCCATCTCCAGATGGTTCTTCCGCGTGAGCACGGTGCCGTCGATGATCACCTGGCCTGAGCTGGGTTCCTCCAGGAAGTCCACGCAGCGGATGAGCGTCGACTTGCCGGAGCCGGAGGGGCCGAGGATGACGACCTTCTCGCCCTCCTCGACAGAGAGGTTGACGTCCTTAAGGACGTGGAGGTCGCCAAAGAACTTGTTGAGGTTCTTGATTTCGATGAACGCAGACATGCTGCCGCCCCTTCCTCATGCTGGAACAGAGGGACCCGCCCGTCATGCCATGCCGGCAACCCGGTGCAGCTGCGCCCCTTTTTTCGCCTAGGATTTCCGCTTTTCATAATGAATGCGATGCCTGGGCGAGCCGCCTGTCATGCCCGATATGTTTACGCAGGTGAAAAGGGTGTTACCAAGGATTAGCGTATGGTCGGACAGGTGTTGGGGGCCATTTCCAAAGAGACTCGCGCGCCTTATGAGCGCCGTGTGCAATACGCGAGGGCACCAACGGCAATCGCCGCCACCACGGCAGACGCAGCGAAGAGCGTCCCCTGCACACCCAGCACGTTTGCAACCAGCGGTGCCACAAGCAGCGGCAGGGTCCCCGCGCTGTTGGTGCCCGCGTTCATGACAGATGTCACGCGCCCCACGTACGAGACGTCGCAGCTGCGTTGCAGGATCGTGTCCTTCACGGGCCGCATGGCGCCAAAGCCAAGGCCGGTCACGAGCTGGCCCACCACGGCAACGGCCACGTTCGCCGTGCCAACGTAGATCATGGAGCCCACACCGGTCACCAGCAGCAGGACGGAAAGCGTCCCCAGCGTAAGCCGCCTTGTTGGAAAACGCAGAACCAGCAGCGACCCTGCCGTTGCGCCCACGCCGGCGCAGGCGGAAAGCCAGCCCATCCACTCGCCACTCACGAGCAGCACGTCTCGGTAGAAGAGCGACTCGAGCGAGTCAAAGGCGCCGTAGGCAAAGAAGCCCAGGAAGTAGAGAAGGAAGAGCATGCGCAGGGTCCTGTGCGAGAAGGTCACGCGAAAGCCCTCAGCAAGCTGATGCCAAAAGCCCTCGTGGGCGGCGGGCTTCTCGCCTGTTGCGTGGCTTGCGCGCTGCTCGCCCACGGTGCCTGGAGCCTCCGGCGTTGCCCAGACAATCGCGGCAGCGAGAAGCGACGCCACGGGGATGGTGACAAAGCAGGCCTGGTTGGTGGAAAGCGAGGTCACGACACCGCCAATGAGCGGCCCCACGATGACCGCCACCGAGACGGCGGTACCGCAGAGGCTGTTCATGCGCTTGAGCTCGCGCGGGCGGCTAGTGAGAAAGCGCGGATAGGCGCTCACGGTGGTGCCACAGAAGCCGTCGGCCAGGCCCTCGAGCGTCGAGACCACGGCAAGCATGGGATAGCTTAAAGGCATGAGCAGGGAAAAGATGCCGAGAAGTGCAAAGCCCGCGAGCGAGGCTGCGAGGGTGATGCGCGGGCCGATGCGGTCTGTGACCACGCCAGCGAGGGCCCCGCCCACCACCAGGGCAACGTTGAGCAGTATGACGAGGGCGGAGACCTCAAAGGCGCCGCAGCCAAGCTGGTAGGTGGCGCTGCCGATGAGCCCCACAAAGTACGTGGCGGTGAAGCACACCACAAACAGGAAGTTTGCAAGGACAAGGCGGCGCGTGGGCGTAAGGAACTGGCGCCGAGCGGGGCAAGAATGGGAAGGCATAGGTTCTCCAAGGGTTTGGCGGCGAGAAGGACGTTGCCCCGTCTTGGGGTGAACGATGCATCGCTACTTTGCGAGCTGTCCTCCTGCGAACCCCGCCATGAATGCCTCCTTGGTTAGCCAACGCTCGCACGATGATACACGCGTGCCACTCGCCACGCAAGGAGGTGGTTGGGGTATTAGCCCTCCGCGTAGATGCCTACAAGCTCCTGGAGCACGTCGACCATGGTCTCCAGCTCGCGCACCGGCACGAACTCGGTCACGCCGTGAGCGTTGTGGTAACAGGCCGAGAGGTTAGCGCACGGCAGGCCGCGGAAGGAGAGCTGCGCACCGTCGGTGCCGCCGCGCATGGGAACCGTCCGCATGGTAACGCCGCAGGCGGCATACGCCCGACGCGCGGACTCGATGAGGTGCGCGTTCTCGGGGCGGGTGATGACCTCGGCCATGTTGCGGTACTGGTCGCGGATCTCAATGGAGAGCACGGGTTGGCCGGCCGCCGCGGACGGGCGCAGCGCGTACTCCTCGTTCACCTGGGCCACGGCCGAGCGGAGCAGGTCCTTTCTTGCCTCAAAGCGGTCGCGGTCGTGGTCGCGGATGATGTAGTCCGCACGGGCATCCTCGCAGTTGCCCTCAATGCGCTCCAGGTAGAAGAAGCCCTCGCGGTCCTGCGTGAACTCCGGGCGATCCTGGGGCGGAATGAGCTGGTGCACGCGGAGCAGCGCCTCGGAGGCGTTGACCATCACGTCCTTCGCGGTGCCGGTGTGGACCGAGCGTCCGTTGGCGCGGATGGTCGCCTCGGCAGCGTTGAACGTCTCGTAGCAAAACTCGCCCAGGGGGCCGGCGTCGATGGTGTAGCCGTAGGCGGCACCTAGCGCGTCAAGGTCGAGCAGCGCCGCGCCATGGCCGATCTCCTCGTCAGGGACAAACGCCAGCGCGAGCGCCGGATGCGGGATGGAGGGGTTCTCGGAAAGGCGTGCGAGAAGTGAGACGACCATGGCCACAGCGGCCTTGTCGTCTCCGCCGAGAAGCGACGTGCCGTCCGAGGTGACAAGATCCTCGCCAATGAGGTCTTTGAGCTCCGGGTTTGTGGCGGGGTCGAGGGCGACTTCGGCGCCGTCGCGGCCGCTGCCCAGGACAAGCCGTCCGCCCTCGTAGCGCTTGACCTGCGGGTGGACCGGGCTGCCATATGTCTGCCACGCGGTGTCGAGGTGGCAGCAGAACGCGAGCGCGGGGCGCTTCTCGGCACCGGCGCTTGCGGGCCAATGGGCCGTGACGTAGGCGTGCTTGTCGAGCGTGACGTCTTGGGCGCCAAGGTCGCGCAGGTCAGCGGCAACGACGCGCGCCATATCGAACTGGGCCGGGGTCGAGGGCACCGTTTGCGCGGTGCGCGGATCCGACTGCGAGGGAACCTCGCAATACCTCACGAACCTCTCGAGCACGTCACTTGTCGCCTTGCGTCCCATGCGGTGATACCTCTCCCCTAGCGCTTACGGCAGGCCGCGGCTGCTGCGGCCGCGCGCACGCCATTCCCAGATGACTACCCTACCGCAATGCGTCCGGCACTTCTCGGCGCGAGGCGGACGGTTACGGCCGTGGGCTCGCTCGGCGCGAGGCGGACGGTCACGCTGTGCGCTCCTGCAGAAATAAGCTCGTGCAGAAATAGATTGTTTAGCCCCATCTAAACGATCGAAATCTGCAGGGTTGCTGCCCGACCTTCCATAGGAAGGACGGCCCTGGCCGTGGTCGCTGCAGAAATCTTCGCTCGGGCGAGATTCTGACGCCCGAGGGCGCGTTACCCATGCAATGGGGGTGCGGACGATTCCTTGGACGGCCTAGGCGGCCATCCCCATAGACTCACGGTACTGCTTCGTGCTCATCCAGCCAAGCGACTCCTTGAGCCTCTCGTCGTTGTAGTAGGCGAGGTGGCCCTCCAGGGCGGACGCGAACCCCTCCAGCGTGACGCCCGACCAGTCCCGGTAGTAGAAGAACTCGTTCTTCATCGTGCCGAAGAAGCCCTCCATGCGGGAGTTGTCGGGCGAGCGCCCCTTCGCGGACGTGGAGCGGGCCACGCCGTTCTCCTCGCAGATGCGCACCCACCCCGGCCAGCGGTAGTGGCACCCGCGGTCGGCGTGGACCACCGTGAGCTCGCCGCCCTCGCGACCCGACAGCGCCTTGAGCAGCGAGGAGTTGGCGAGCTCCGCGTCGGGTGCATTCAGTCAAGTAAAAGTCGACAGTTTGCTCTGTCGATTTCCCACACTTCGCTCGGGGCACGCCCGCACCCCTAGCTTCCGTTACCAGAGAGCATGAGCGCCTGGTCCATGCGGTGGCTCGTCCCGTTGAACTCGACCAGCCTGCTGTGGTGCACCACGCGGTCGATCATCGCCGCGGCGAGCTTGTCGTCGCCGAGGACCGTGCCCCACTTCCCGAACTCGATGTTGGTCGTGATGACGAGGCTTCTCCTCTCGTAGCAGTCCGACACCACCTGGAAGAGCAGCCTCGCCCCGGCGACGTCGATCGGGACGTAGCCGAACTCGTCCAGGATCACGAGGTCGGCGTTGGTGGCGTCCCTCAGCGCGCCGTCGAGCTTGCCGTCCGCGCGGGCGCGCTCCAGCTGCATAACCAGGCGCGCCGTCGAGTGGAACCGTACCGGGCGACCCATCGAGACGGCCCGTACGCCCATCGCCGTCGCGAGGTGGGTCTTGCCCCTCCCGGTCCTGCCGTGGAACACGAAGCCCTCGGCGGTGTCCAGGAAGGAGAGCGACTCGAGGTCGGCCGGCCCGTAGCCGTCGGGGAAGGCCACCTGCGAGTAGTCGTAGCCCTCGAACGACTTGACCTGCGGGAACCTGGCCCTGCGCATGAGGCGCTCCCTCCTGTGCACGTCGCGGCTCTCCAGCTCTGCGGACAGGAGCCTGTTGGCCGCGCGGACCTCGGCCGCCGTCGCTCCGTCCAGGAAGCCCCTCACGACGTCGCCAGATATGAAGAGCCTCCTCGCGTTCGCCGCCAGCTCCCCGTCGAGCGACGACCTCGCCGGCCTACCCATCGGCGACCACCCCCGCCAGACGGTCGTACTCGGCGAGGTCGCCTGAGCCCTGTCAATATAATGGACAGCGGAGTCGCAGATTTCTATGCGGCCAGCATGGCTTCCGGATCGGCCTGGAGGGCACTCTCGAAGCGGTCGAAGAACTCCTGCATGGCCTCTGCCGGCACGCGGTCCCCGATGGACTCGTGCGGGCGGAAGCGGTTGTAATACGACTCGATGAACTCGATCGCCCCGTGCTTCGTCGTGGATGCATCCGACGGGCGCTCGTGGTGGTACCACTCGCTCTTGAGCGTCCCGAAGAACGACTCCGCGACCGCATTGTCGTGGCGGCTGCCGGTGCGGCCCACGGAGAGCCTCACGTCGTGCGCTGCCGCCCAGGCGGCGAGCTCGGCGCTCGCGTGCTGGCTTCCGCGGTCGCTGTGGAACATGGCCCCTCCTGCGACATGGCCGCGCGAACGGGCCATCTCGAGGGCTGCGACCACGAGGCCTGCCCTCATGTTGTCCCGCATGCTCCAGCCGACGACCATGCGCGCGCACAGGTCTATGACCACGGCCAGGCAGATGAAGCCGCCCGTGGTCCTGAGATAGGTTATGTCGCCCACGAGCTTCGTGGTCGGGACGGGGCCCGGGAAGTCGCTCCCCATGAGGTCGGGCCGCGCGGGCGCATCCCTGTCCGGCACCGTCGTCCTCCTGGAGGCATTGGGGCAGATGCCGCGTATCCCCAGCTCGGACATGCATTTCCGGACGCGGTAGGGGGTCGTTCCCGCGAAGCGGCCGTACTTGGGGTCGCCCGTCAGCTTCGACCAGGCCTTGCGGAGGCCGAAGCGCCTCTCGCTCGCGTCCCATGTCTCGATGATGGCCTCCTTGAGGGGGCCCCCTGGATCCTCCCCGCTGCCGCCCGCCTTCAGCCACCGGTAGAACCCCGACCTGCTCACGCCCAGCACCCGCGCCATCATCGAGACGCTGTAGTCCGCCTTCTCCTCCAGCATCAGCCGGAACCTGTCCTCCGTCAGAGGCTCCTGGCGAAGAAGGCTGCTGCTTTTTTTAGGGACTCGTTCTCGCTCTCGAGCTCCCTGATGCGCCTCCTTGCCTCGTCGGGCTCCTTCTGCTCGTCGGTCCTGGCCTGGGTGACCTTTCCCGTCCTCCCGAACTTGATGACCCAGTCGTTGAGGGTCTTGTCGTTGATTCCGAGCTCTGCGGCGCACTCCCTGATGCTCTTCTTCGGATCCGCCTCCCGGGCCCTCCTGTAGTACTCGACCGCCTCGAGCCGGTACTCCTCCGCACACTGTCTGGGAGCCTTCGCCTTGGCCCTGGACTCCGCCCTCTCGATCTCGCCTGCGCTCACTGACATCTCGCTGCTCCAATCTGCTGGTGGTGATGGGAGGGCATATCTGCCGAGCATACCGGCTGCAGGTTCCTGCCATCCCGCTGTCCACCAAAAGATTACGGCTCACTCGTAGGCCCTGAGGCGCGACAGGAAGCGGTTCGCGCTCTCGTCCTTGCCCTTGGTCTGCGGCGTCCTGGGCCGGCAGAGCGCGAGCTCGAAGCCGGCCTCGCGCGCGAAGGCGGCGACGCGGCCGTCCCGCGAGCGCCTCCCGTCGCCGCCGAGCGTCGCGACGGCCGACATGTTGTCCGTGAGCCACTGCCGCGGCACGCCGCCCAGCCAGCGGATGTTGTCCGCCATGCAGGCCAGCAGGTCGTCCCTGGTCCTGGTCGGGGACCGCACGAAGTAGTGCATCCGGGACCATCCGAGCGTCGAGGTGTACACGTCGAAGCGGTACCCGCGGCCGGAGCGGTCGTGCATGGTGACGCCCTCCTTCCAGTCGAACTGCAGCTGCTCGCCGGGCGCCGTCTCGAACCTGGGGTGCGCGTCCGGCGCGCCGCCGCGCCCGACGGCTATGCCGCGCCCCCTCAGGTAGCTCGTGAAGGCGTTGTAGCCCGGGACCGGCGGCTCGTCGCCCGCGTGGCGCTCGAGCAGCAGCTCGTGGATGCCCTTGGCCGTGACTCCCGGCAGCGCCGCCTTCTCCTCGATCTCGTCCCGGTAGCGGTCGAACCCGCTCGGCCGCCCGTGCCTGCCGTCGTCCGGCGAGGGCCCGCCCCCGTTCCAGTACTTCGAGACGGTGTGCCTGTCCACGCCGTACCTCCTAGCGACCTCCGAGAAGTTCGGCTTGACGCCGCACTCCCTGTCCGCGTTCAGCTCAGCCATGAGGTTCCTCTCCAAGGCCCCCACCCCTCTCCGTCGTCGGTTCGGGGCTGAGCCTAGTTGGTGAAAGTGGTGAAACTACGCTGGTTTGGCTGGCGCATTCGCGCTGGTCGGATTGGGGCGCGTATTGGTCAATCTGGTGAAACCTAAGCTAGCGCTATCATCCGCACCACCCCGCCCGTCCCGGACAGCGCCGCCGCGCCGCCACGCCAGTACGCCTCGGCCCAAGCATACACGCTGCTGAGGCCGGAGACCCCGAGCCGCTCGGCCACGTCCCGCGCCGGGACGCCCGAGCGCATGAGCCCGACGGCCCTCATCCGGACGTCGAACGGGTACGGCTCGGCGTGCGAGGCGGGAGGGACGTGCCTGGGGTCCGCCCTCACCCAGTCGTGGAGGCGCTGCCTGGTCGGGTAGCCCAGCTCGTCGACGACCCCCTTCAGGCTCTTCCCGCTGGCGAAGAACCTCTCGACCGCCAGCTCCCTCTGCTCCCTCGAGTACATGCGGACCTCCAGTCCCGGACCACCCCGTGGTCCAACTTCGAGTCCGCACCCCCATCGCGTACGAAAGGGGCCTTCCGGCGCCGTTTTCTAGCCGGGGGGAGTTTCCGCAGCGTCGGCGACCAAAAGTAGCCCTCGGGCGTCACGCACGCCGAGAAGCGCCCCCAGCCGTGCGTCAAGAAGGGCCGTCAGTCGCGCGCCGACGCGCCACCGGCGCCCCGACCACACCCGGTAGCCGTCGCGCCCCGACACCGCCGGCCCCAACAAAATGCCCCCTTAGCCGTAGGAATTTGTGAAACCGCCGAGAAACCCGTCCCTCACCCTTGCCTTCTATTTCCTACAACCTAGTATGAATTAGGTCGCAAGGGGTACCCTCGGGTTAGGTCGCGTGGGGCACTCCCCACAGGTGGCCCACGGCACTCTCGCGAGCGAACCAAGGCACTCCGCGGGCAGACCAATTTGTCCCCCGCAGGCAGCCCCAGGCACCCCACGAGTGCCCAACCGCCAAACGCGACTAGGAAGGAACGCACGCGCGCCGGCTCGCCGACCCCGTGCGGGGAGAGGAAACCTGCGTCCGCAGCCAGACAGCCGCAGGCGCATTCGAGCTAGGAGAACAGCATGGCAGACACGCTTCTTGACGTGAGCGGCATCTCCGCAGGTACGGAGGACAAGCCTATCCTCCACGACGTCAACCTCAAGGTTGGCGCAGGCGAGACCCACGTCCTCATGGGCCCCAACGGCGCCGGCAAGTCGACGCTCGGCCACGTGATCATGGGCGACCCCACCTACAAGGTCACCGCGGGCACCATCACTTTCGACGGTCAGGACATCACCGAGCTCTCGCCCGACAAGCGCTCGCTCGCGGGCGTCTTCCTGTCCTACCAGGCCCCCGTCGAGGTCCCCGGCGTGCCCCTCTACAGCTTCCTGCGCTCAATCTCGCAGATGCGCCCCGAGCTCAAGTGCACCGCGCGCGAGTTCCGTCGCCGCGTGGGCGCCATCGCCGACGAGCTCAACCTCGACCAGAGCTTCCTCATGCGCGAGCTCAACGTAGGCTTCTCGGGCGGCGAGAAGAAGAAGATCGAGATGCTCCAGCTGCTGCTTCTCCAGCCCAAGCTGGCAATTCTCGACGAGACGGACTCCGGCCTCGACGTCGACGCGCTGGCCACCGTCTCGCACGGCATCCAGCGCTACCGCGAGACCGTGGGTGGTGCGCTCATCATGATCACGCACAACACGCGCATCCTCGAGCGCCTCACCGTGGACCGCACGCACGTGATGGTCAAGGGCCACCTGGTTGCCGAGGGCCCCGCAAGCCTCATCGACGACATCGACAAGAACGGCTTCGAGCGCTTCGAGAGCCAGGCCGCGGGCGAGGGTGATGCAAGGTGACGAAGGAGAGGACGCAGGTCGCAGACGTCGACCGCTCCCTCTACGACTTCACCAAGTCCGAGGAGGGATACGAGCGCTACGCCGACGGCCTCACGCCGGACATCGTGCGCGCAATCTCGGCCAAGAAGGACGAGCCCCAGTGGATGCTCGACCTGCGCCTGAAGGCGCTCGACGAGTACCACCGCCGCCCCATGGCCACCAACTGGGGCCCCTCAATCGCAGGCCTTGACCTCGACCACATCTCCACGTACGTCTCGCCCAAGACCAAGCAGGCCTCGAGCTGGGACGACGTGCCAGCAGACATCAAGGACACCTTCGAGCGCCTGGGCATCCCCGAGGCGGAGCGCGAGAGCCTCGCCGGCGTGGGCGCCCAGTACGACTCGGAGATCGTCTACCACAACATGCGCGAGGAGGTCGCCAAGCAGGGCGTGGTCTACACCACGATCGAGGACGCGCTCCACGACCCCAAGTGGGAGCCCGTGGTGCGCGAGTACTTTGGCACCCTCATCCCCATGACCGACCACAAGTTTGCGGCGCTCCACTACGCCGTGTGGTCGGGCGGCTCGTTTGTCTACGTGCCCGCGGGCGTCAGCCTCGACTACCCGCTGCAGAGCTACTTCCGCCTGAACGCCCAGGGCGCGGGCCAGTTCGAGCACACGCTCATCATCGTGGAGCCGGGCGCTAACCTGCACTTCATCGAGGGCTGCTCGGCACCCAAGTACTACGAGGCCAACCTCCACGCCGGCGCCGTGGAACTCTTCGTGAAGGATGGCGCGCGTCTGCGCTACTCCACGATTGAGAACTGGTCCAAGAACATGTACAACCTCAACACCAAGCGCGCCACCGTGGGAGCGGACGCAAAGATGGAATGGGTCTCGGGCAGCTTTGGCAGCCACGTCTCCTACCTCTACCCCACCACGATCCTCGCGGGCGACCGCTCCAGCTGCGAGTTCACCGGCATCACGTTCTCCGGCGCCACACAAGACCTCGACACCGGCTGCAAGGTCATCCTGAACGGCCGCGACACCACCGCATCGGTGAGCACCAAGTCCATCTCCAAGGACGGCGGCATCAACACCTTCAGGAGCTCGGTCGTCGTTGGCCGCCACGCGGACAACGCGCGCTGCACCGTGAGCTGCCAGTCGCTCATGCTCGACAACATCAGCCGCTCCGACACCATCCCCGCGATGGACGTGCGCAACCCCACCGCGTCGGTTGGCCACGAGGCCACCATCGGCCGCATCTCGGACGACACGATCCTCTACCTCATGAGCCGCGGCTGCTCCGAGCAGGAGGCGCGCACGCTTGTGGTGAACGGCTTTGCCAACCCGGTCTCGAAGGAGCTCCCCATGGAGTACGCCGTCGAGATGAACAACCTCATCAAGCTCGAGATGGAAGGGGCGATTGGCTAATGGCAGACGAGAACACCTCCGTCGTGCTCGACCGCGTGAACGAGCCCCCCGCGCAGACCTGGAACCGCCTGCGCGCCAATGACATCACGCTCACGGTGCCCAGGATCTCTCGCAAGGGCGACGTGTACTTTGCGCTTCCCCAACTCTTCTCGCGCGTTGAGTGCGGCATGGGCGAGAAGGTCACCAACTGGGTGACCTCGCAGGCCGCAGACGCCCGCTACGTGGAGGTCCCTGCGCACACCGTGCGCGAGGAGCCCATCGTGGTGGCCATCGACACCGACAAGGGCGAGGTGGCAGACACCGGCGTCATGGTGCGCGCGGGCGCCACGGTATCGATCGTGGTGGCCGCGGGCGGCACTGGCGCCGATAACACAACCTCGGCCTCGCTCCTGCGCGTGGTTGCCGAGGAGGGCGCCACCGTCACGATCACCGAGGTCGTGGGCGTTGGCTCCTCTCAGCAGCACCTGGAGAGTGTGGGCGTGGACGCAGACGACGACGCCCGCGTGGAGGTTCGCCAGTATGCGCTGGGCGGCGGCACCGTGGCCTTTGGCACGGCGGTCTCGCTCTCCGGCGACCGCGCCCGCACCAACATTGGGCTGCGCTACTTCGCAGACGGCAAGGACCGCCTAGACGTGAACCACGTGGTGCGCCAGCGCGGCAAGAACACCATCGCCCACGTGCGCGAGAACGGCATCCTCGACGACGCTGCCGAGAAGGCCCTACGTGCCACCATCGACCTTGTCCACGGCGCCCGCGGCTCCAAGGGCGACGAGGCCGAGAATGTCCTGGTCTTTGGCGATGACGTGGTCAACAAGACCGTGCCCGTGATTCTCTGCGACGAGGACGACGTCCAGGGCAACCATGGCGCCACCATTGGCACCGTTGGCCCCGAGCAGATGGACTACCTGGCCGATCGCGGCCTCTCTCGCAAGGACGCCGAGGCGCTCTTCGTGCGCGCTCTCTTCGAGGACGCCATCATCAACGCGCCCGAGGCGCACGCACACGACGTCGCAGTGCGGCAAGCCGAGCGCGTGCTGGGCGCCGAGGTGGCGCACGACTTCGACGCGAGCGTGCAGCTCGCGGAGAATGAGGAGGCATAAGGCAGCCCATGCTGACACAAGACGAGCTCTCTACCATCGAGCAGAACCCCTACAAGGAGGACTTCCCGCTGCTTGAAGGCAACCCAGACCTGGCCTTTCTCGACAGCGCCGCCACCGCGCAGCGCCCGGGCGCGGTTCTCGACGCGCAGCGCCGCTTCTACGAGACCATGAACGCCAACCCGCTGCGCGGGCTCTATCGCCTCTCCGTCGAGGCCACCGAGGCCATCGCGCAGACGCGCGACAAGGTCGCCGCCTTCCTGGGTGCGGTCGACGAGGGCGGCAAGCCCTGCGGCAACCAGGTGGTCTTCACGAGAAACGCCAGCGAGGCCTTGAACCTTGTGGCGCGCACGCTGGGACGCTCCGTGCTCAAGCCGGGCGACGAGGTGGTCATCTCCATCATGGAGCACCACTCCAACCTCATCCCGTGGCAGCAGATCTGCCGCGAGACAGGCGCCAACCTGGTCTACCTGCGCATGGACGAGAACTACCGCATCACGCCCGAGGAGGTTGCCGCAAAGGTTGGCCCGCGCGCCAAGATCGTCTCGGTGACGCAGGTCTCCAACGTCCTGGGCGTTGAGAACGACGTCCCCATGATCGCCAAGCGCGCGCACGAGATGGGCGCCTACGTGGTGGTCGACGGCGCGCAGTCCGTGCCACACGTGCGCGTGAACGTGCGCGAGCTTGGCTGCGACCTTCTCGCCTTCTCGGCGCACAAGATGGGCGGCCCCATGGGCATTGGCGTGCTTTGGGGCAAGCCCGAGGTGCTCGACGCCATGCCACCCTTCCTCACCGGCGGCGAGATGATCGACTCCGTGACCGAGACGGACGCCGTCTGGGCGCCCGTGCCGCAGAAGTTCGAGGCCGGCACGCAGGACGCCGCTGGTGCGTACGCGTTTGGCGCCTGCCTTGACTACCTCAACGAGAAAGGCTTCGACGTCCTTGAGGCCCGCGAGCGCCTGCTTGCCCGCTACCTCACGGACTCGCTGGCCTCCCTTCCCTACGTGGACGTGATCGGTCCCGCCGAGGGCGAGCGCCACGTGGGCTCCGTGGCCTTCAACGTGCGCGGCATCCACCCGCACGACGTGGCGTCGATCCTCGACATGGGCAACGTGTGCATCCGCGCCGGCCACCACTGCGCGCAGCCGCTTCTCACCTACCTGGGCGTGGAGAACGGCGCAACGTGCCGCGCGAGCATCGCCTTCTACAACGACAAGTCCGACGTCGACGCCCTTGTCGACGGCCTGGGGAAGGTCTGGGAGGTCTTCCATGGACGTGACTAGCCTCTACAACGCCGAGTTCATGGACCACGTGGCCCATCCCGACTACAAGTACCAGATGGAAAACCCCACCTGCACGCACGAGGGCGTGAACCCCTCCTGTGGCGACGAGCTGAAGTTCTCCGTGCGCCTGGCGGACGACGGCACCATCGACGAGGCCGCGTTCACCGGGCACGGCTGCGCCATTAGTCAGGCGTCCGCGGACATCATGAGCGACCTCATGGTTGGCAGGACCCCCGAGGAGGCCATCAAGCTGTGCGACCTCTTCGAGCGCATGGTGCGCGGCGAGGTCACCGACGAGGCCGAGCTCGAGCCGCTTGAGGACGCCGAGATGCTCAAGGACATCTCGCACATGCCGGCGCGCGTGAAGTGCGCCGAGCTTGCGTGGCGCACCCTCAAGGAGATGCTCGAGGCGCGCGAGGGTGACGGCGCGGCCGCTGCCGGCGCAGCTGGCGCGACCGCTGCCAAGGACGAGAAGGGGGCCTAGCCATGGCCGGGATGTTCTCGACAAAGGGCATGTACGCCCTGCGCGCGATGGCCGACCTCGCATCCCACGACGGGTGGGTGTCCCTGGGCGACGTCTCGAAGCGGCAGAACATCTCGCGCAAGTACCTTGAGCAGGTCATCTCTCTTATGCACAAGGCGGGCTACGTGGAGAGCCAGCGCGGGAAGGGCGGCGGCTACCGCCTCACGCGCAAGCCCGAGGAGTACACACTGGGCGAACTCTTGCGTGCGGCCGAGGGGTCGCTTGCGCCCGTGGCCTGCCTGCAGTGCACCAACGACACGTTCTGCTCGCAAATGGACACTTGCACCACCGTGGGCGTGTGGCGCGACCTTGGCCGCGTGACCTCGGCATACCTTGACAGCAAGACCCTGGCGGATCTTCTCGAGCCCACCGACGTGAACGAGGACGCCGCCCGCCTCAACCGCGACGAGTGAGACAAAGGGAGTTTCCTTTTGTCTCACTGCGCGCGTCTGGCGCCCTTCTCGGCCTATGCTGCGGCGGCCTTCTCGGCAATGCCGCGCCCTCTCGCCGGTTAGGAATTTTCCGAACGGTTAAGCCCTCTTAAATGGTGAAATCCCGCGGCATTGGCAGCGATGCCGCGCATTCCGAACGGTTAGGCCGCCCTAAACGTTCGGATTTTTCCTAAACGGCGAAATCTCGCGGCATCCCTGCGACGTCGATGCCCCAGGGACGCCCACCGTCGATGCCCAGCGTCGATGCCCAGCGTCGATCCCGCGGGCAAAGCTCCCAACCAAACCTGCGGGTAAATAGCACCCCGCAAGAGTCGCTGCCGAGAAGAACCGCAGGTAGTGGTCTTGCGGCCGCAGAGGGCACTGCTATTAAGCCGCAGGTTTGCTCGGCTCGCCCGGCACCCCCCACCACCACGCAAAAGGCCCGTCCGGACGCGCCGGGCGGGCCTCAGCAACACTATGCGGCGAGAAGAACTCGCGGCGCGGAACCCACGGAACCGTTAGTTCCAGCCCTTGCCGTCGGAGCCAAACTCCTTGATGAGCTCCTCGGTGCGGGCCTTGATGGCCTCGCGACCGGGCTTGAGGAGCTTGCGGGGATCGTAGCCCTTGCCCTGCTTGTCGAGGCCCTCCTCGATGTACTTGCGGGTAGCGGCCGCAAAGACAAGCTGGAGGTCGGTGTTGACGTTGATCTTGGAGATGCCCAGCGAGATGGCCTTCTTCACCTGGTCAACGGGGATGCCGGTGCCGCCGTGAAGGACGAGCGGCAGGTCGCCCGTCTTGGCCTTGATCTCCTGCAGGCGGTCGAAAGACAGGCCCTCCCAGTTGGCGGGATAGATGCCGTGGATGTTGCCAATGCCGCAGGCTAGGAAGTCAACGCCCAGGTCGGCGATGGCCTTGCACTGCTCGGGGTCGGCAAGCTCGCCCTTGGCGGTCACGCCGTCCTCGGTGCCACCAATGCCGCCGACCTCAGCCTCGACGGAGATGCCCTTGTTGTGGGCAAGCTTCACGATCTCGGCGGTGTGGGCAAGGTTGGTCTCGAAGTCCTTCTCGTGCGAGCCGTCGTACATGACGGAGGTGAAGCCGGCGTCGATGCACTCAAGGGCGGCCTCGTAGGAACCGTGATCGAGGTGAAGGGCAACGGGCACGGTGATGTTCTTGGCCTCGACGAGGTCCTTCACCATGTCGGCGACAAGCTTGAAGGAAGTCTGCCACTTGGCGGCGCCGCTGGTGCACTGGATGATGAGCGGCGACTGAAGCTCCTCGCCAGCATCCAGAATGGAAGAGGCCCACTCGAGGTTGTTGGTGTTGAAGGCACCAATACCATAGTGGCCCTTCTCGGCGCTCTGAAGCATTGCGGTTGCATTGACGAGCATGGTGTGACCTCCATCTGTTGGAAGATGAACGATGTGGTACTTCAACAATCATACCCGATGTGAGAACCTTCACACCCTAGAAGCGCTGCAAGAACGCGATTCCTGCAGGCATTACAAAACGTTGGCAGTCCGGGCGGCGCCACGGACCTGTGGGTTAGGGGAAGGCTTGTCTCTTATTCGTGAGGATGGGCGCAACGCGTTGGTCGCAGCCTATACTCGGGTATCCCAAAACAGTAGGGCCGCGCGGGAGACGCGACCGAAGGAGGGATGGGCCTTGGCGCAGGAATCCAAGATGTACGCCAATGGTGCGGATGACCAGCGGGACAAGAAGGACGAGAAGGACGAGCGTGCTGGAGGGGTGTTTGGCGACCTCTCGTTTGCGCAGATCCTCGCTAGCGCACTTGCCGCAGGCGTGTCGTTCTCGCTCTCTTCGCAGATAGGCGTTGCCGGCTCGCTCATTGGAGCCATCGTGGGCGCCGCCGCGGCAACCGTGGCGTCCTCGGTGCTCAACAACCTCTTCTCCAAGTCCGCCGAGGCAATCAAGGGCGCCGTGGGCACGGATGCCGGCGAGGCGCCCGCGGCCGAGAAGCCTGCCGCCTCCGCCGCAGGCGAGACCTCGCTCATGCCCCACCCCGTTGACGCGGACCAGCCCGCGGGCGCCGAGGCCCCGGCAGGCGCAACAGCAACCCAGAGCCTTGCGGCAGGCGAAACCAGGCCAGCCACGGCATCTTTGGCCGATGACACCGAGGTCAAGTTTGCGCCCTCTGGCACGCGCATCGCTCCGGCCAGCCTGCGCCGCGCCGTGCACGAGAGCCAGCGCCGCGACACCAAGCGACGCCTCGTTGTGGTGTCCGTTGTGGCAGGAATCGCGGCCGTTCTCATCTCGGCGCTTCTCGTCAACGCGCTCACTCAGGGCAAGGGCATTGGCACCACGCCCGGCCGCACGCAGGAGACAACCGCCACCGAGCAGGCACAGACCACAAAGGAGCAGACCGAGGCCGAGAAGCCCGAGGAGACGGACAAGTCCGAGAAGTCCGCCGAGTCTGACTCCGCCCAGACCACTGACACGAGCTCAAACTCCGACACGACGGGCAGCACCACAGACTCGACCACGAGCAACTCCGGCACGTCCTCTAACTCCGGAAACAACAGCTCGAGCAGCAACTCGAGCACCGGGGACGGCTCGAGCTCCACGACCAACTCGACGGGGTCCAACTCCAGCACCAACAGCGGCTCGAACTCCTCGAGCAACAGCGATTCGTCCAACTCTTCGAGCAGCACCGACTCCACCAAGGGCAACGGCTCCACGTCTGCCACAAAGGGAACGGGCAGCTCGAGCGGCTCCACTGGCTCTGGTACCACCACGAGCGGCACCAGCGGCAACTAGGGGTACCCGCACAGACCGCCGCGCATCTGCGCGTCGGGCAACAAAAGCACAAGCGGCGCACGCGACCACACCAGGCCACGTGCGCCGCTTCGCTACTCTTGGCGCTCCCCTACCCCAGGAGCTCAAGCACCTCTCGCTTTGCGGAGAGAAACTCCGGCGTGAGGGCAAAGTCTCCCTCGCCCGCCGCGTCGTGGTCCACGCGCACCTCTCCGGCAACGTGGCTTGGCTCGCCCTCGGAGGGACGCCCTGCCAGCACGTAGACGCGACTCGCCATCGAGACCGCCTCGTCCACGTCGTGCGTGATCACCAGGGCGGAGAGCCCTAGCTCGCGGGCCATATCACAGAACCAGCGCCGCACCTCCACGCGCGTGATGGCGTCAAGCGCAGAGAAAGGTTCGTCTAGCAGCGTGACGTCTGCCCCCATGAGGTAGGTGCGCATGAAGGCCGCGCGCTGGCGCATGCCGCCCGAGAGCTCGGCCGGCCACTTCTCCTCCGTGCCCGCGAGGCCAAAGCGCTCGAAGAGCGGCTCGGCCTTGGCACGCGCCTCGGCGCGCGGTACGCCCGTCAGAAGCATGGGCAGGCACACGTTGTCGATGATGCGTCGGCTGGGCAGCAGAAGGTCCTTCTGCAGCATGTAGCTCACGTGGCCAGGCGTGCCGGTAATGTCCTCGCCGTGGAGCAGCACCTGGCCGGAGAGCGGCCGCGTGAGGCCCGAGAGCGCGTGCAGGATGGTGGTCTTGCCGCAGCCGGAACGGCCCACCAGGCACACGACCTCGCCCGAGGCCACGGTGAGCGAGATTCGGTCCACGACCGTGGTCTGCCCGTCCCACGAGAGCGTGAGCGAGCGCGCCTCGAGCGCCGGCACGTCGCCGGCGCCGGCGTCGGCGCCCGAGGCCGCGCCCCTCTCGGCAGCTATAACGCCTGCGCCCAACGCTACGCCTCCAGGTACGAGAGGTCGTAGCCCTTGTTCACGTCGAGCTGGTTCTGGACCAGGCCCTGGTCGTTCAGCCACTGGTAGAACTTGGCCCAGCGGCTGCCGTCGATGACGCCCCAGGCCGAGGCGTCGGCGATGTACTGGTCCTTGAGGTAGTCCTGGCTTGCGTGCACGAGGTCCGAGTCAAGCTCGGGCACGGCGTCGCAGAGGATGTCGGCGGCGTCGCTGGGGTTCTCGACGCAGAACTCGTAGCCCTTCTTGACGGCGCGCAGGAAGGCCTTGACCTGGTCGGGGTTCTCCTTGGCAAAGTCGTCGTTGGCAGCGATGACCGGCGTGTAGTAGTCAAAGACGTCGTCGATCGAGATGAACGAGAAGTAGTTCACGTCGTAGTTCTGGACCTTGGCGTTCTGGACCGCCCAGCCCTCGTAGACCCACACGGTGTCGAACATGTTGGCCTTGAGGCCCGAGACCTCGTCGTCCACGTTGTAGGGCACCAGGCTGATCTTGGAGTAGTCGCCGCCGTCGGCCTCGACCACGTCCTTGATGGTGGCCTGCTCGACGGGCTGGTCCCACGTGGCGTAGGTGTGGTCCTCCATGAGCTTGGGACGCGTGATGCCGTCGGCCGCACGGCTCATGATGCCGGAGGTGTTGTGCTGGATGATGGCGGCAACGGCCGTGTAGGGCATGGGCTGGTCGGACGAGAAGCTGTTGGCCATAACGTCCTGGTACGAGACGCCCATCTGGGCACCGCCCGCGCCGATGAGCGCGTCCGCGCCGTCCTCGGGCGGCTGGACGATCTCGACGTCCAGGCCCTCGTCGGCGAAGTAGCCCTTGGCCTGGGCCACGTAGATGCCGGTGTGGTTGGTGTTGGGGGTGTAGTCAAGCACGAAGGAGATCTTCGCGAGGTCACTCGAGGAGCTCAAGCTGGACGAGCCGCTCGACGAGGAGGCGTCGGACGAGCCAGACTGGGCCGACTGGCCGCAGCCGGCGAGCGCCAGTGCGGCGGAGGCGGCGACGGAGCCACGGAGGAACGAGCGGCGAGAGACGCCGCCAGCAAGCGGAGACATGAAAGCCATTATCGTTTGTTCCCTTCTGCCCTCTTCCAGGGCATGCACACGCGCTGCAGCAGGTCGACGAGCTTCATGAGACCAAGCGACAGCGCAGAGATGACAATGATGACCGCGAACATGCGGTCGTACGAGAAGGACTTGCGCACGCGCGTCATGTAGACGCCCAGGCCGGAGTTGCCGCCGAGCCACTCGGCGATCACGGCGCCCACGATGGCGTAGGTCGCGCTGATGCGCAGGCCGCTGAAGAACTGGTCGGCCGCGGCGGGCAGCTTGGCGTAGCGAAAGATCTGCCAGCGCGAGGCGTTCATGGTGCGCATGAGGTCGATGACGTCGGGGTCAACCGAGCGGAAGCCCGAGATCAGCGAGACCGTGATGGGGAAGAACGTGGTGATCACGATGAGGATCACCTTGGGAGCTAGGCCGTAGCCAAACCACAGCACCAGAAGCGGCGCGATGGCGATGGTGGGGATGGTCTGCGAGATGGTCACGAGCGGCTGGAGGGCCAGGTAGAAGCCCTCGAAGCGGTCCATGAGCACCGCGATGGCAAAGCCGAGGGCAACTCCTATGAGAAGGCCGATGGCCGTCTCGACCAGCGTGGTTGCCGCATGGCTCACAATGAGCGAGAAGTCGCTCACGAGGGCCTGCACCACCTGGACGGGCGTGGGGAGCAGGAAGTTGGGAATGATTCCCAGGTCAACGACGAGCTCCCACACCACGAGAAGCCCCGCCACCGTGAGGAGCGGCGTGAGCACGCGGCGCGCACGGGACGCACCGGCGCGCGGGGCGGCGGCGTTTCTCGGCGTGTCTTGCTGGCATGACACCGGCTACGCGACCTCCTCGGCCTTCTGAGCAAACTCGGTGTCGGTGGGGTGGTACTTGCCCACCTTGTGCTCGGTGGTCATCACGTCGCCGTTGGGGCGGTAGTCGATCTTCACGTAGGTGGCCATCTTCTTGCAGCCCGCCTTGGCACCCACGAGCTGGCAGTTCTTGACGATCTCCATGCAGGTGTCGTAGTCGGCCTCGATGGCGGTCTCGAACGGGCCAACAAAGTAGTCGACGCCCGTCGAGTCGATGTAGGCGATCACCGCGTCAACCACGCGGCAGACCTCCTCGTCGGTCTGGGCGTCCATGGGCAGGAACTGTATCGCGACGGAGCAGTCCATGCACCCTCCCTTCCGGGTGCCAAAAAGGCACCCACGTCTTCCGTAGGTGCCCGAACTGTGCGCTCTGGTCCCTACGCCGGCATTACCCGGACAGGTTCTATGGGTCGCAGCATTGGTGCCGCCTCTCAGCCGGGCCGATATCCCAGCTCCCCTTTGCGTGCCCTAGTATAGCGCCCCGCGGGATTTTTTTACCGGGCAACGGGATTCCGTTACCCGGTAGTGGGATTCGGTTCCGGGGCATGGCGAGAAGGCCGCTACTCATTCGTGGCCAAAACGCGTGGCGACCTGCGCTGGATACAGCTTCGCGTCCGAATGTGTGGCGGATTGCACCAGAAACGAATTCTCATTTCTGTCATATGACAGAAATGCTATCGTTTGAGGGCTTACCAGCACGGTCGTAATCCAAGGAGGGGCTGGAACTTGGCAGGACGCCGAGAAAAACCGCGCAACGTGGGGATAGTACCCGAGTACGTCTCGTTCTCCCCCAACGGAGTCGGCACGTCAGACGAGAGGGACGTCCGTCTCACCCTCGACGAGCTTGAGACAATCCGTCTCATCGACTTTGAGGGCCTAGACCAGCGGCAGACGGCGGAACGCATGGGCGTGGCCAGGGCAACGGTGGCGGCAGTGTACGCGCGGGCGCGGCACGCCATTGCGGACGCGCTGGTAAACGGGAAGGGCATCACAATTGGGGGCGGAAGCGTCACGTTTGCCCCTGCGGCCGCACACGGGAAACTGTGGCCGTCCAAGGAGAAAGAGAGCATGATGAGAATCGCAGTGACCTACGAGAACGGCAATGTCTTTCCGCACTTCGGGCGGACGGAGAGCTTCAAGCTGTACGACGTCGAAGGCGGAAAGGTCGTCTCGTCCGAGGTGGTTGGGACAAACGGCGTAAGCCACGGGGCGCTCGCCGGGCTTCTCGCCGCAAACGCTGTTGACGTGCTCATCTGCGGCGGACTCGGCGGCGGCGCGCTGGCGGCCCTGCAGCAGGCGGGTGTAACCGTGTACGGCGGAACACAGGGACCGGCCGATGACGTGGTAGAAGCCTTCCTAGCGGGATCTCTCCAGCAGACCGCCAGCGCCAGTTGCCACGCGCACGACCACGAGGGTAGCTGCGGCAACGGCGGCTGCTGCCACTAGCCAGCGCAAAGCATGGACCTCAATGCAGCCCTCATGCTGAGGGCTGCATTGTCTGCCCCCACCCGGTCACGGTTCTCGAACCAGTAGGCGGGTGCACGGTCCAAGGCGTCAGCATCGAGAAGGGCTGCTGTCGCACCCCCACGCAACTCTTCAAGAACTTTTCGCAGCCAACGAGCAGGGGCAACGCTGCATCTCCTGCGCCCATAGGCACATCGTTTCTCGCCCCTTGGTATACTTGCGTCGTTTCGGGGTATTATCGGCATCCTGGCGGACAGGGGTTAGCATGGGCGGAAACGTGGTTCTCGGCTGCGTTGTCTGCGTTTTTGTCGGCGGGCTTATCCTGGCGCTTGCAATCTGGCAGATGCGCACCGGCAGCGTGTGCTTTCTGCACAGCTACCATTACGTGAACGTCCCCGCCGATCGCCGCCCCGCGCTTGCTCGCGAAAGCGGGCACTGGCTGGCCGCAACCGGAGCGTGCGTGGTCCTCTTAGGGTTCTCGCTCTTGCTGCCGAGCCCCACGGCGGACGCCATCGCGCTTGTCCTGGTAATCGCGTTGTTCGCAGCCATCATCATGATCTGCCGCGTCATCGTGAGGCACAATGGGTCTCTCTTTGGCTGATGCCGCAGCTCCGCCTGACCAAGCCCGACACAGGAGACCCATAGACGCCCTTAAGGCCCGCTTTAAAAGTCACCCCGAGAGACACCCCGGCGTTACCTGGGAAGATATCGCGCGCCAACTTGACGACGCACGGTTGAGTGCGCTCGCCTTCCTCGAGGAGACAGGCGGCGAGCCGGACGTCCTCCTCTACTAGGGGCGTCTCTACGTTGCGGACTTCTCGCCCGAGTCCCCGCAGCGCCGGTCGGTCTGCTACGACCGGGCCGCCCGCCTGGGCAGGAAGCGCAACCCGCCAACAACCAGCGCCTGCGAGTTGGCAGAGTCGAACGGCCTGGAGCTCGTGGGCGAGGCGATGTATCTCGAAATGCAGGAGCTGTACCCTCTCGACGCAGCGCGCGGCTTTAGGGCGTGTTTCCCGTAGGAGTGACAGTTGCGCGGCCTTTGCGGAGGTTGCCATCGCACGATTTCGGCGTCGGTGGGGTAGGCTGGAGCCAGATTGGGCCCGCCCAACGCCTCCGCGCAACGAGATTCTTCCAAACTACGTGCAGAAGTCGACATATGTGGGTTATTTTCTCGTCTCTAAGGACTTTTAGGAGCCTCTGGTAAGCGCGCAGATATTGTTGGGTCGCGTTTTCCCTGTTGGCGTTTTTCGTGGGCTGTTAAGAACGCACCCGCGTCCCCGTCTCAGCCCAAAGAGTAAAAACGGAGTTCTACAGAAGTCCCATTCCGGACGTAACTTCCCGAAGAGCGGAAGCGCGGATGCCACGCGTACTTTCGAAAGGCCTAACATGAGCGCACAGCATCTCTGCTGAAACCCCAGGAGGCCACTCGCGTGCCTGAAGTCACGTACCGCTTTGCTCAAGAGGACGACTGTACCCTTATCCTGCGCTTCATTCGAGAGCTAGCGGATTACGAGAAGATGCTCGACCAGGTCATTGCCACCGAGGACCTCCTGCACGCATGGGTCTTCGAGAGGGGCAAGGCCGAGGCGCTCTTTGTGTGCGAGAACGGCAGTGAGGCGGGGCTTTGTGCTCTTCTTCCACAACTTCTCGACCTTCCTCGGGCGCGCCGGCATCTACCTGGAGGACCTCTACGTTACGCCGGAGTATCGTGGGCGCGGCTATGGCAAGGGCCTCCTGCGGCAGCTTGCGCGCATTGAAGTCGAGCGCGGATGCATGTGGCTCGAGTGGTGGTGCCTCGACTGGAACAAGCCCAGCATCGACTTTTACCTCTCGCTTGGCGCCGAGCCCATGAAGGACTGGACGGTCTATCGTATTGCTGGCGACACGCTTGCCAAACTCGCACAGTAGACGAGCAGGGCGCAAGGTAATTCCCCTTGTCGCGTGATACTCTTTCAGCAAGGCAATGAGACAAAGGGACTGTCCCTTTGTCTCGCTTTTGTCTCGCTCGTTACGGGAGGCTCGTCATGGGACTCATCTTTGGCAGGAAGAAGCGCCGCAAGCGCGCCGCGTACGACCCCGACGAGTTTGTGGACACCAGGCCAAACCCACTTCTCACACGCGGGTTCTCCAAGGGAGGCTCGTCCCAGGGGCACGGCAACGAGGGCGGCCTCTATGCCAACAACGAGAACTGGGACGACTCCCCACGGGACAGCTGGGACGACGGCTGGGACAGGTAGCTGCCGCAGCCACCAATGAGACAAAGGGACTGTCCCTTTGTCTCATTCCGACGCGCCGGCCTCCTGCATCTCCAGCAGGCGATGCTCGAGCGCACCGTCAACCGCAAACAAGTAGAGCCCGTGCACACCTCGCTTGAGCAGCACGTTGAGCTCGTGCCGAAGGTTCGCCTCCGGGTCCTCGCTGCCGTTGATCGCCTGCGAGTTGCAGCTCTTTGACGGGTCGAACGCCAGCCGTCCTTCTCGCCAGCAGACTGAGGGCCCAATGATCACGCCCGCGTAGTTGAGGTCGAACCCCTGGATGGTATAGATCGAGCCACATTCCCCCAGCGTGTGGGGCTGCTCGGCCCATGCCTTGTCGTGTTCCCGGGCTGCCTCGTCCCCGGTGGCAGAAGTCTGATAGTTCCACGGCATGTGGAAGTACTGCGTGCGGGGCACTTCCGCGATGCTGGCAGCTGCCTGCGCGTGACGCGAGCCGCGCCCGCCGCGCGCGCCACTCGCACCGTAGGAGACCCAGCCGCCCTGCTCGCGGTAGATGCGGACCTCCCACACGCCCGACTCCGGCTTGGACTGGCCGGAGTAGGGCCAGTCATACGTTGCCAGCACGCGCGAGAGCCCGTGCGAGGTATCGTCCACAATCTCGCCCGACGAGGCATCAAAGGCAAAAGCGCGTTCCTCGATTGCCATCTTCAGGTCGTACGTCGAGTCAAAGACCTTGATCTGGTAGGGTGTGTGCCCCTCTCGCGCCGGGTCCTGCGGGATGGGCCCCACGCCACGACCGTTTGCAAAGTCGTCGATCCACCGCACGACCTCGTCGCAGGCATCAATCCGGTACTGCTGGCGAAGGAGCAGGTTCTCCACGTGGAAGGGGAATCCCGCGACGTTGGCGGCCCTTCTCGCACAGCGAACCTTGCCATCTGAGAAGCGCTTCTCGGGAAAGAGCGCATCCCGCATCGAGGCGTCAAGTTCCTGCGACTTTCTCAGCACCTGTCCCAGGTCGTAGACCGCGATGACCACCCGAGCTCGACGCATGATGTCCACGAGCATGTTCCTGCTACCGGAGTAGCCCTGATTGCCCTGGGTGAGCAGGAGGTGCGCCTCGTCGACAAGGGCGACGTCGACCGGGTCGCAGGGGTAGTCCTGACGCGCGAGGCCATTCCCGTGCCCGGACTCGCTGTGCTTGTTGATGAACCGCGTGGGCTTGTCCACCACCACGCCATCCTTGTTCTGGAGGCCAAGGCGCTTCATAATGGCGTTGTACACGGTGAGCTGCTCTTCATGGTTTATCAGAAGGCACGCGTTCACGGGACGCTCGGTGATCTTGCCGCCACTGCCGTCGCCGGCCACCGGGACCACAAGCTCGTTCATGATTCGCAAGAACAGGTGGCTGAGAAGGACCGTCTTGCCGGTTCCTGCCATGCCTTCGACAACAATGAGCTCGCCGTTCTCGACGGGCGCGCTGGAATCTGGCGGCTGCGGCGCGGCAGCCCATCCGTTCATGAGGTCGCGCAGGCGGCCGAGAATCGCGTCCTCCGCGGCAATCTGGTCCTTTCCCAGCGCGCGAAACGGCGACGCCTTGAAGATGGCGGAGTCCCGGATGACGGACTCGGCCGGAAAAAGCTCCGGCTCGTAGCGGTTGAGCTTGCGCCACGCCTGCGAGGTGATTATCGGTAGCTCGGGCTTGGTGTAGTAGTCCTCCTGCGGGTTGCCGCGGCCGTTTACCAGGGTCACATGGCTCGCGCCCGAAGCCAGAAGGTAGCTCAGGAAGTTGTTCTCGAGGTCGAGCGTGAGCGACTTGTTGAAGTGGTTCTGGGCGATCACCAGTATGTGGCTGCCAGGCTGGTTGAGGCGCCGCCACGCCTTCTTGCCCCGCTCCGAGCGATACGTGACGTCGTCGGTGTAGTGCTCCTTGGTTCGCCGCACGATGGAGTTTGTCTCGCCCACGTAGACCACGAAGTCGTCGTACTCGTAGCCGCCACGGGCGCGCTTGCGCTCCTTGCCGCGAATGATGTAGACAGTAGGGTAGGTCTTGAGGAGCCGCCGCTCGTCGGCCGTAAGCTCGCTGCCGTCCACCTCGCACTGCACCTGGTCGATGCACTGCTCGATCTGGATGTCGTCCGCGCGGAACGGCACGTCTATGACAACCGGCTGCCTAACTGACATGAACCTCTCCCCTACCTTGCGGAATGAGACAAAGGGACAGTCCCTTTGTCTCATAGCTCCGTGTACTTCTTGGAGTTGCCGCGGCTGAGCTCGACGGGATACTTCTTGGCGTTGGCGTCGATCTTCTCGTTCACAATCTGGAGCGGGTCAAGCCCGCAGGAGTCCGCCATGAACAGGCAGTAGATGAGGACGTCCGCCAGCTCCTCCGAAATCTTGTCCAGGTGCCCGTCCGCCGAGGTGTCTGCCCCGGACCACTGGAACGCCTCGAGCAGCTCCGCCGACTCGAGGCTTATCGAGATGGCGAGGTCCTTGGGGTTGTGGAACTGGCGCCACTCCCGCTGGTCGCGAAAGGCGCGCAGCCTGTCGATTGTCTCCTGGTAGTCATAGTCGCCCACGAGCATGGCCTCCCCACGTTTGTCCTTGCGCCGCCCGGCGCCGCGCGTTCACGCGCACGTATGCGCGGCCGGCTCCGCACCCCACGCCGCACCCTCGCGCTTGGTTAGTTAGCACCATTATGCGCGACGTGAGGGACGTTGGATATTCCTTGCGCTTGTAAGCCTCACGTCGGTGGCCAACTCCCAGGACGAGAACCCCAACCTCCTCATCGCGAATCTCGAAGCGATTGGACTTCGCCGTTAAGGGATGAGATGCGGACGCAGTCAATCCGGGGGGTATTAACTGCGTGAATTCAGTGGTATAAGATACATATCGGTGGCGGGTTTCCCGCTGCCTCCAAGTGCCGGGGGCCTATCCCCCGGCTTTATTTGTCTATAAAGACGGTTTTGCAACGGGAGCCGGCGGTTGGACAGGGAGCTTTCCATATTCGTTGACGAAAGCGGTGACATGGCAGGTGTCTCCAGCTACTACCTCGTGACACTCGTACTCCACGACCAAGCCAATGATATCCGCGAGAAAGTTCGCCGCTACGAGGAGTCGCTTTCGCGCGCTGACCTGCCGAATATCCCGTTCCACTCTGAACCACTTTCCAAGGGTTTGACGGCGTGAAAGTCTATTACGACGACGGTCAGCCAATCGTGAGCCATGCCCTCTACGGCGCCGTCGGCGACGAGCTCTTCAAGGACGCCGTACGACGCACCAAGACAACCATGACCGAATACCGGCTGGAGCAGGCCGCCGACTACCTGTGCACGATTGAGCTCGCTGCACTGAAATACGCCACCAAGGAAGACGGCGAAACGTATAACAAGTTCTTCGGCAGCGTGGGGAAGTTCAAGAAGAACTGGCTCAAGCAGGCACGCAGGAAAGCCTTCTAGCCTATAACTGACCTGTCTCCGCGATATGCCCACGCCCTTCTCGGAAAGCGACGCCGAGGGCGCATCACTCGCGTAACCTCCCTTACTGCTGGTAGTAGCTCAGGAAGTCCTCGAGCTTGTCCATCGCCTCGTGCAGCGTGTGCTTACGCGGCAGGTAGACAATACGGAAGTAGCCGGGCTTCTCCCAGTTGAAGCCCTTGCCCGCGGTAATCAGGACGTGCTCGTCCTTGAGCAGATCGAGCGCAAACTGGTCGTCGTCGGTGATGTGGAACTTGTCCGGGTCGAGCCTCGGGAAGATGTAGAACGCGGCCTCGGGCTTGGTCACCGTGACGCCATCCATGTTGGAAAGTCGCTCGTAGACGTACTCGCGCTGCTCGTAGATGCGCCCGCCGGGAACGAGAAGCCCCTGGCTGCGCTGGATGCCGCCCAGGCACGTCTGCACGATGGACTGCGCCGGCACGTTGGAGCACAGGCGCATGTTGGACAGCATGTTGATGCCGTCGATGAGGTCCTTCGCAATGCGCTTGTTGCCCGAGAGGCTCATCCAGCCAATGCGGTAGCCCGCCACCATGTGGCTCTTGGAGAGGCCGTTGAACGTGATGCAGAACAGGTCCGGCGCAAGGCTCGCGATGGAGACGTGCTGCTTGCCGTCCATCACCAGGCGGTCGTAGATCTCGTCCGCAAAGATGACCAGCTGGTTCTCGCGCGCCACGTCCACGATCTGCTCCAGAACCTCCCGCGGGTACAGGGCGCCCGTGGGGTTGTTGGGGTTGATCACGACGATGCCCTTGGTGCGCGGCGTGACCTTGCTGCGGATGTCGTCGATGTCAGGGTACCAGTTGGCCTTCTCGTCGCAGATGTAGTGCACGGCGGTGCCGCCGGCCAGCGTGGCGCACGCGGTCCACAGCGGGTAGTCCGGGCTGGGGACGAGAATCTCGTCGCCCTCGTCCATGAAGGCGTTCATCGCAAGCTGGATGAGCTCCGAGGCGCCGTTGCCCGTGTAGATGTCCTCCACGTCCACGTTGGGGATGCCCTTGAGCTGGTCATACTGCATGATGGCCTTGCGCGCGGAGAAGAGGCCGCGGCTGTTGGAGTAGCCCTCGCACTCTGTGAGCTGGTCCTGCATGTCCTTCACGACCTCGTCCGGCGTGCGGAAGCCAAACGGCGCGGGGTTGCCAATGTTCAACTTGAGCACATGGATGCCCTGGTCCTCCATGCGGTACGCCTCGTCCAGGACGGGTCCGCGGATGTCGTAGAGGACGTTATCGAGCTTGGATGACTTCTTGAACTGGCGACGAGGCATGGTGGATTCCTTCTTCTTGGTGGGGGTGGATGAGGCAGAGGGAGTTTCCCTTTGTCGCGTTTCCGGCGGCGCGGCGGCATCGGTCTCGCCCGAGAGCCACTCGGCGCTCACGCCGAGTGCGGTGGCGAGAAAGGCGAGCGTTGCCTTTCTCGGCTCAGTCTTGCCGCTTAGGTACTGGCTGAGCTGCGACTTTCCCAGCTTGACGCCATCGGCCGCAGCCATGCGCACAAGATCTGCCTGACGCAGGCCGCGCTCGTCCATGGCCTGGCCAAGGCGTGCCGAGAAGTCCTTGTGGGTCTGGTCTTCCACGACCCCTCCCTTCCGGGTGCCCGCCGAGCGCTGTGCAAGAAGTTCAATTTCTCTTCTCAGCTATCAACGCGTCGGACCCAAAAGTTCAATTTCTAGAACGAGAAGTTCAATTTATTGACAGAGTAGCACTGCCCATCACGGCGTACTGCGAGAAATTGAACTTCTCGGTGTGTCCACGGCTTTTCCAACCGCTGGGGACGTCTCGCGGGGTATTGGGTGTCGCGAGGGGGTTGTGCGGGATTCTCGCACTGTGCGCCGCCACACGTTCGCGCCCGAAGCTGTATCCCGCGCAGGTCGGTACAGATTCGGACGCCGAATCTGTATCCCCTCTCCACACGTTCGCGCCCGAAGCTGTATCCTGCCCAGGTCGATACACATTCGTGCGTCGAACCTGTACCGGCAGGATTCGGGGATGCGGCGGGCTCGGGTATCATGGAACAACCAACACCGGCCCCCGGAACGCGAGGTAGCAGCCATGAGAACGCTTATGTCCGTACTTGCGACCGCCATAGCGTCATTTGTCGCGGTTGCCCTTGTCCCCTCGGCGCACGTGATTGGCCACCCGCAGTGGGCGGCGTACCTGGCCTTTGCGCTCATGCTCTGCGTGATGAACGCAATCGTGAAGCCCATCATCCAGATCCTCTCGATTCCCGTAACAATCATCACGCTGGGGCTTTTCACGTTTGTGATCGACGCGCTTATGGTATCGCTCGCGTCTAACCTTGCAGAAAGCGTCTTTGGCATGGGCGTAGTGGTCACGGGCTTCTGGGCCACGCTCTTTGTCGCGCTCATCGTGAGCGTGGTTAGCGGGCTTCTCGGCGCCAAGGACTAGCGCCGCGCCGGCGACCATCGCAGTTGCCCTCGACGCGGCGACCATCGCAGTTGCTTTCGACGCGGCGACCATCGCGGCTACACGCACCAGCGATGGTCACTCGCCCCGTCCCTATCGCAGCTCGATATCCCCCTTGCGCAGGTGCTCGATGTAGCCCTCGCCCCACGTCTCAATGCTCGAGAGCACCGGAACAAAGTCCTCCCCCACCTGCGTGAGCGAGTATTCCACGCGCGGCGGCACCTCCGGGAAGACCTCGCGGCGCACCAGCCCCTCTGTCTCCAGCCGCTTGAGCTGCGAGGAGAGCGTGGAGTGCGTAAGCTCGGGCATGCGGCGCTCAAGTTCGCCAAAGCGCAGCTTGCCCTTGCTGAGGTGGTGGAGAATCACGATCGACCACTTGCCCTGGAGCAGCCACTGCGCGGTCACAAATGGACAGACGCCAAAGTCTTTGGGTGTGCTTCGCATGTGATGCCGTCCCTTCCTGCTGTTAGCAGATGGTATCTCAACTAATACCAAGTATCGAGAAAAAACGTTATTCAAACACTCACATATATTGGATACACTGATTTTAGTACAGAGTTGCTACCAAGTCGACACACCCGACTGAACAGGAGAGAGCAATGGCAGAGAAGAACGTCCTCATCGTAGTGGGAACCCTCCGCAAGAACGGCTTCAACGAGCAGCTGGCCCAGCGCATCGAGGCGCTGCTTGAGGGCCGCGCCAACGTGAGCAGGCTCGACTACTCGGCGCTGCCCCTCATGAACCAGGACCTCGAGGATCCCGAGCGCGCAGAGGTCGCGGCCGTACGTGAGGCCGTGCGTCAGGCCGACGGCGTGTGGTTCGTAAGCCCGCAGTACAACGCCTCGTTCCCCGGCCACGTGAAGAACCTGGTCGACTGGCTGAGCAGGCCGCTTCCCGGCAAGGGTCGCGACACCGCCGTTTCCGGCGGCATGCGCGCAACCGTCTCCGGCGCGGGCGGCCGCACCGCCACCGCCGAGATGCGTGCCGCGCTCGACGCGCTTCTCGCCTTTGTGGGCGCGCAGGTCATGACTGAGAAAGAGACCGGCATCGCCCTCTCCGGCGAGTCCTGGATGTCCGGCACGCTGACCCTCTCCCCCGAGGACGAGGCCGCCCTTGCCGCCCAGGCAGACGCCTTCCTTGAGTTCATCGCGTAAGACGCGAGAAATACGCTGCAAGCAGGCCGCCCGGCATTCCGTGTGCTGGGCGGCCACTTCCATAACTTGGCAATAAGCTCAAGCGTCCCCATGTAGGGCGCTCCAAACCACGCTCAGCGCTCCACCACAACCGCACCGCTGGTAAAGTCGTCACCACTCGCCGGCAGCAGCTCCCAGATTCTCCCGCAGCTCGACCGCATCACCCGCGCGTCGTGCGAAACCAGAACTACCGCACCGGGGAACTCGGAGAGAAGACGCTCCAGAGCCTCAATCGAGTGCAGGTCGAGGTGATTCGTTGGCTCATCCATCACCAAGAGCTGCGGCTTTGTGAGAACCGCCTCCGCCAGCACGAGTTTGCGTAACTCCCCTGGGCTCAGCTCGCCCTCCTCAAGCAGAGCATCCGGGCGAGAATTGAGCTGTGCCACAACGGAGAGTACCTGTCCCTTCTCACCGGCGGCAAGGCCCTGGAGCCGAGCGCAGGCACGCCTTGCCGCATCCACGCCAATCTCCTGAGGCACGTAGAGCATGGGAACATCCTTAGGAACCGCTGCAACAAGCGCCCTGACCAGCGTTGACTTGCCCGAACCGTTGGGTCCAACAACGCCAACGTGATCTGCCGAACCAAGGAACAGCTCCGGCGCGGCAACGCCTGGGGCGTCCGGAATCCCGCCATAGCGCACCGTCCCCTCCGGCAGCCGCGCGATGAACGACCTTCTCGACCGCTCGCCAAACGAAGGAACGTTGCCGTCATAGCGCCGCTCGACGTATGACGCCTGCACACGGTCTCGCTCGCCCTTAATACGTGCATCAAGGGTTGTGGCAAGATGCGTGGCGCGGCCGTCCTTGCCCGAGACAATCGCGCGCCCGATCTTCTCGCGTGCGTCATGGTCACGCGGGTCAAGGCCGCGCCTGCTACGCAGGCCGTCCGCACGCGAGGCAGCCTCCACCCGTCGCTGGCGCTCGGCCGCCAGACGACGCTCCTCTCGCCGCGCACGCGCCTGAGCATCTGCGGCTGCCTCGGTCTCGCGTTGCCGCTGCTCAAAGGTATGCGAGTAATTGCCCGGGCGCACGCGCACCTCTCCACCCTCAAAGGAGATGCACCTCTCTACAAGCGCGTCGAGAAGGTCTCGGTCATGCGAGATGAGAATTCCCACGCCAGAGAAGGAACGCAGTGCGAGCAGGACCGCCTTGCGCGTGTGCGCATCAAGGTGATTCGTTGGCTCGTCCATCACCAGCACGTCCGGGCGGCTCCAGAGTGCCACCGCCACCTGAAGGCGCTTCTGCTGCCCGGAGGAGAGCTCGTCAAAGCGCCAAGCCCAGTCGTCGCCAATACCCAGCACGTCGCGCAGTCGCACGGCATTACGGTCCCACGCGGCGGCAAAGTCGAGAAGCGCAGCCGGCGAACGGTCGCCGTCCTGCTCGCAGTAATAAGAGACCAGGCCGTAAGGCCCCACGCTCCCCGACGTAGGACGTAGCTCGCCCGTGGCAATCCGAGCAAGCGTAGACTTTCCGCAACCATTGTCGCCAACTACGCCGGTCCAGCCAGTGGGTAGGCTTAAGGTAACACCGTGAAGTACCTCATGCGGACTCCCGGCATAGCTGTAGTGGATGTTCGTAAGGTTAAGTTGCATAAAGACCTCGCAGACGCAGAACCGGCGCGAAGCACCAGCATATGGGCACGAACTTCTCGCCCCAGGGGGCAGCGTCTACTTGCGCAAGGTCCTCTCCCGTCTCTCAGTCGGCCTACCAAAGGCCAACCCAGTTGTTCATGCAACGCAAATTAGCCTAAAGGAGGACTACGGCAAGCGCAAGCTGCAACACCCCTGACAAAAAATGCCCTCCGGCGCCGATTTGACGCCCAAGCGTGGGTTTTGTCCGCAACTGCTGCGACAAACGCGTCCCCCGGCGTCGCACGCCCGCACGCCTGCGTGCTACGCTCGTCTGGCTGCAACCAACAGAGAGGACGCGCATGCCAGACGAGAAGCACCCAACCACAGAGGGCGCGACGGCCGAGGACCTTGAGACCTCGGAGCGCCTCATCGACTTTATCCACCACTGCCCCAGCATGTTCCACACGGCGGCAACCATCAGCGACCGCCTCGACCAGGCAGGCTTCACCTACCTGCCCGAGGGCGACGCCTGGGACGTTGAGCCTGGCGGCTCGTACTACACCACTCGCAACGGCTCTAGCGTCATCGCCTTTCGCGTGGGCGAGGACGCCCTTGACCGCGACGCCTACCACTTCCAGATAACGGCGGCCCACGCGGACTCCCCCACCTACAAGGTGAAGTCCGTTCCTGTACTCGACGGGCCCGAGACCTACCTGCGCCTTAACGTGGAGGGCTACGGCGGCATGATCGACTACACCTGGCTCGACCGGCCGCTGTCGCTCGCCGGTCGCGTCCTGGTGCGCACGGCCACGGGCATAGTGAGCCGCCTCTTTGCACCCGACCGCGACCTGGTGCTCATTCCCAGCGTGGCCATCCACCTGGACCGCACCGTGAACAAGGGCAAGGAGTTCAACCGCGCCGTCGACCTCTGCCCGCTCTTCTCGGCTGGCCGTCTGCGCAAAGAGGACTTTGACCGCATGGTCGCCGAGGGCGTGGGCGCCAAGCCCGAGGACATCCTGGCGCGCGACCTCTTCCTCGTGAACCGCGAGCGCCCATGTATCTGGGGCATGGCAGACGAGTTTGTCTCGTCCCCCAAGCTCGACGACCTGCAGTGCGCCTTCGCGTCGCTGGAGGCATTTGTCGCCGAGAAGAACCGCCGCTGCGTCACCGTCTTTGCGTGCTTCGACAACGAGGAGGTTGGCTCCAACACCAAGCAGGGGGCCATGTCCACGCTGCTCCACGACACGCTGGTGCGCGCCAACGCGGCGCTGGGCATGGGCGAGGAGGACTACTTGCGGGCCCTCTCGCGCTCGTTCCTTGTGAGCTGCGACAATGCGCACGGACTGCACCCCAACCACCCCGAGCTCTACGATGCCGAGAACCGCTGCCGCCTCAACGGCGGGCCGGTGGTGAAGGAGGCCGCCAACCAGAAGTACACGACCGACGCCTTTAGCCGGGCTGTCTTTGTGTCGCTGTGCGAGAAGGCCGGCGTGCCGCACCAGACCTTTGCCAACCGCTCGGATATGGCCGGTGGGTCCACGCTTGGCAACCTCTCGAACACGCAGGTGAGCGTTCACGCCGTGGACATTGGCCTGCCGCAGCTGGCAATGCACTCCAGCTACGAGACGGCGGGCACGCGCGACACCACGTGGACCATTCGTGCGTTACGCGAGTTCTTCTCGGCTGACCTGAGAATTACTGGTGCGGAGCGGGTAGACATGGTCTAGCAGGCACTCGTTTGGACGATCTCGGCGCTGGTCCATGCAGGCCGGGCTCGTTCCTAGGAACCAGGAGGCATTGTCATGTGCACGGCAATCAGGTTCACAGACGACAAGGGTCAGATGTACCTCGCGCGAAACCTCGACTGGAGCTGCGGGTACGGCGAGCGCGTCGTGGTGACGCCGCGCGGCTTCAAGCCCAACTCCCCGTTTGGCGCCGTTACGGGCATGCGCGAGCCCGTGATTGGCATGGGCATTGTCGAGGAGGGCATGCCGCTCTACTTTGACTGCGCCAACGCCTCCGGGCTGGCAGTGGCCGGCCTCAACTTCCCGGGCTACGCGCAGTACACCGACGCCCCAGTTGAGGGCAAGACCAACGTTGCCGCCTACGAGTTCCCGCTGTGGGTTGTGGCCAACTTCACGACCGTCGACGAGGTCGAGCGCGCCCTCGATGACCTGGTGATTGTTGGCAAGCCCATCAACGACAAGTACCCCGTGTCGCTGCTGCACTGGATCATTGGCGACGCCACGAGGAGCATTGTGGTGGAGCAGACGGCGCAGGGCATGGAGGTCTACCACGACGACGTGGACGTCCTGGCCAACCAGCCCGGCTTTGCCTGGCACCGCGAGAACCTGCGCAACTACATGAACGTCTCCAACGAGCTGCCGCAGAACGTGGTGTGGGACAAGGCCGAGCTTCTCCCCTATGGCTCCGGCGCGGGCATGCGCGGGATTCCCGGTGACTACTACTCTACCTCGCGCTTTGTGCGCGTTGCGTACCTGAACTCGCACTATCCGGTGCAGTCGGGCGAGAAGGCAAACGTGAGCCGCATGTTCCACGAGCTTGAGGGCGTTGCCATGATCGACGGCGCGGCCCGCATGACCAACGGCGAGTTTGAGCGCACCGTGTACACCGGCGGCTACTCCGCGGCCACGCGCACGTACTACTTCAACACCTACGAGGACCCCGCAATTCGTAGCGTTGCCATGGACGACTACGACACCGAGGGCACCGAGCTGGTGCAGGTGGCGGACCCGAGGGCGTAGCGCGGGCTTGCTTGCAGTGAGGTATGGGGTCTCGGCTATGCCGGGACCCCTCTTTTTGGCTTTCTGGGCATCCCGCTGTTCCCGGCTCGTCGCGCATCTCGGCCGCCAACTGGGCAGATGCGACGAACCTGTGATGAGCCGGTAACAACGGAGCTGCGCGGCCGGGGCTTGTTACCGGCGCGTCGAGGTTCTCGACTGCCAACTCGGCGACGCCGCCGGCTCGCGACGAGCAGGTAACAACGAACGGGCTGACGCCCCCAATCTGGAACTCCCCGCCCAATAATCGAACTTGACAGTACGATAAAAATCGAAAATGCAAGGCCAGACGTAGCTGCAAATTTCGATTGGTTAGCACCCTCTAACCGATCGAAAAATGCAAGCTTGTGACTTGGCTGCAGATTCCGATCGGTTAGCAGCCTCTAAACGATCGAAAACTGTAAGAAGACGGAATCTGCAGGATGACGTCTGAGGCTGAGACCTTACGCCAAGGTACCCCCGAATTAATTGTGTACAATTAGTTGTGCTCAATCGATTAGCGCCGCCAGCCCGCCAGTTCGCGCCATACTGAAGCCGTTACCAACAACACCGGGCCGCAACGCCCGGAGGAGGGAGCCATCATGGCATCCGAGAACACCACCAACTACCTGGACTTTTCTGTCACCGCACAGGACGGCAGCACCGTCCCTCTGAGCACCTACGCCGGCAAGGTCCTGCTCGTTGTGAACACCGCCACCGGCTGCGGCTTCACGCCCCAGTATGAGGACCTCGAGCGCATCTACGCCGCCCACAAGGACCAGGGCCTCGAGATCCTGGACTTCCCCTGCAACCAGTTTGCCGGCCAGGCGCCCGAGTCCGACGACCAGATCAACCAGTTCTGCTCGCTCAAGTTCAACACTGAGTTCCCGCGCTTCAAGAAGCTCGACGTGAACGGCGACACCGCAGACCCGCTCTTTGCCGCCCTTGCCACCGAACGCCCCTTCCAGGGCTTTGGCGATGGCCTCAAGGCGGCGGCGCTCGACAAGTTCGCCAAGGCCAACAACAAGAAGTTCGGCGAGAAGGCCTACATCATGTGGAACTTCACCAAGTTCCTCATCGACCGTAACGGCCACCTCGTGGCCCGCTTCGAGCCCACCGCCAGCATGGACGAGGTCGAGCGCGCAATCGAGGCGCAGCTCTAGTGGCCGCCACCCAGCCGCAAGCGTCCCCACAGGAGGCCCCCTTCGCAACGAAGGGGGCCTCCCCTGCCGAGCTCCTGCGCCTAGACAACCAGCTGTGCTTTCCGCTCTACGCCTGCTCAAAGGAGGTCGTCCGCAGCTACCAGCCGCTGCTTAGTCCGCTCGGCCTCACCTACACGCAGTACCTCTGCATGATGGTCCTCTGGGAGGAGGGCGCAGCCACCGTGAGCCACCTTGGCGAGCGGCTCTACCTGGACTCGGGCACGCTTACGCCGGTCTTGAAGAAGCTCGAGAAGAGCGGCTACATCACGCGCGAGAGGAGCGTGGCCGACGCGCGCGTGCTTGAGGTGCGTCTCACGCCCAAGGGCCTCGACCTCCGTGACCGCGCGGCATCCGTGCCGGCGGCCATGGCGTGCCATGTGCACCTCTCGGCAGACGAGGCCGCGGAGCTCAAGCGGCTCCTAGCAAAGGTACTTGCCAGCGTGCGCGATGGCGAGCCAACCTGCAGCAACGCATGCACACAGACGGAAGGAAGCGAGAACCAGTGAGCAACAAGCAGGACAGCAGCGCCGAGAAGAACCAGGCGGCCGCGCCCATTCCCACCACCGAGCGCGAGAAGACCATCGTACGCACAAGTATCCTCGGAATCGTAGCCAACGTGCTGCTCGCCGCATTCAAGGCCGTGGTGGGCGTGATCTCCAACTCCATCGCCATCACCCTCGACGCAGTGAACAACCTCTCCGACGCGCTTTCGTCGGTCATCACGATCGTGGGCACCAAGCTCGCCGGGCGCGCGCCGGACAAGCGCCACCCCATGGGCTACGGGCGCATTGAGTACCTCACGGCCATGGTCATCTCGATCATCGTGCTCTACGCCGGCATCACCTCGGCCGTGGAATCCGTGCAGAAGATCGTCTCGCCCGAGGCGCCGGACTACTCCGCCGCCGCGCTAGTGGTTGTTGCCGCCGGCGTCGTGGCCAAGGTGCTTCTCGGCCGCCACGTGCAGTCTGTTGGCAGGCGCGTGAACGCCGACTCGCTGGTGGCCTCGGGGCAGGACGCGCTCTCGGACGCAGTACTCTCGGTGTCAACGCTGGGCGCCGCCGTGGTCTACCTGGCGTGGGGCATCTCGCTTGAAGCCTGGGTGGGCGCCGTGATCTCGGCGTTCATCGTGAAGGCCGGCCTTGAGATGCTCTGGCAGACGCTCAGCCAGATACTGGGCGAGCGCGTGAGCCCCGAGCTTGCCGAGAAGGTCAAGAGCATCGTGGCCGAGGATGACTGCGCCCTGGGCGTCTACGACCTCATCCTGAGCAGCTACGGGCCCGAGCGCAGGGTTGGCTCGGTCCACGTGGAGGTGCCCGACACCACCTCGGCAGAGGAGATTGACGAGCTCTCGCGGCGCGTGGCCGAGCGCGTCTTTGCGCGCACTGACGGCCAGGTGATTCTCGCCGCCGTGGGCATCTACTCGAGAAACACCTGCAAGGACGTCGCCGACATGCGCGAGCGCGTGCGTCGCATCGTGACAGCACACGATCACGTGCTGCAGTTCCACGGCTTCCACGTGGACGAGGCGCGCCACCTGCTGGAGTTCGACGTGATTATCGCATTTGAGGCGCCTGACCGGCAGGGCGAGTACCAGCAGATTGTGCACGAAGTCGAGGAGGCATTCCCCGACTACACCGTGCGCGCCACGCTCGACAGTGACATCACGGACTAGAATAATCGGCGCGGAGAGGCCACCCTCCCCGCGCCGATGAGACAAAGGGAAACTCCCTTGGTCTCATCCCGCCAGCTTGGCGCCAAGGGCCTCGCAGGCTGTAAGCGCGTCATCGTCCGGCTCGAGGTGCGCGATGTAGGTCTCGACCACGTTCACACCGGCATCCTTGGCCGCCTGCTCCCACGTGCGCATCCACTCGCCATCGCCCCAGTCGTAGGAGCCAAAGAGCGCCACGGGGCGGCGCACGACGGCCCCGACGGCCCTCCCGCGCCCGCCAGAAGAAAAAAGCGCCCGGAGCTCGCCGTCCGCAAGTACGGGCGAGACAAGCTCCAGGCGCATGAGACAAAGGGAAACTCCCTTTGTCTCATCGAGCAATGTTGTAGAAGGCGGAGCGGCCGGCGTACTCGGCGGCGTCGCCCAGCTCCTCCTCGATGCGAAGCAGCTGGTTGTACTTGGCCACCCGGTCAGAGCGGGCGGGTGCACCAGTCTTGATCTGGCCGGCATTGGTGGCAATGACCAGGTCGGCGATCGTGGTGTCCTCGGTCTCGCCCGAACGGTGCGAGACGATCGTGGTGTAGCGGGCGCGCTGCGCGGTCTGCATGGCCTCGAGGGTCTCGGTGAGGGTGCCAATCTGGTTAACCTTCACGAGCAGCGCGTTTGCCGCACCCAGCTCGATGCCGCGACGCAGGCGGGCGGTATTGGTGACAAAGAGGTCGTCGCCAACCAGCTGCACGCGCGAGCCAAGGCGCTCGGTGAGCTGACGCCAGCCGTCCCAGTCCTCCTCGGCCAGGCCGTCCTCGATGGAGATGATGGGGTAGGACGATACAAGCTTGTCCCAGTAGTCGACCATCTGCGCGCTGGTGAGCGTGCGGCCCTCGCCCTTGAGGACGTAGGTGCCGGTTGCGGCGTCATAGAGCTCGCTCGTGGCGGGATCCATGGCAAAGACGAAGTCCTCGCCCGGCTTGAAGCCAGCCTTCTCGACGGCCTTCATGAGGTACTCGAAGGGCTCGGCGTTGGTCTTGAGGTCGGGGGCAAAGCCGCCCTCGTCGCCTACGCCGGTGGAGAGGCCCGCATCCTTGAGGACGCCCTTCAGGGTGTGGTAGACCTCGGCAGACCAGCGAAGAGCGGTGTGGAAGTTAGGCGCGCCGACGGGCATGATCATGAACTCCTGGAAGTCCACGTTGTTATCGGCGTGAACGCCGCCGTTCAGGATGTTCATCATGGGCGTAGGCAGCGTGTGCGCGTTGGGGCCGCCCAGGTAGGCGTAAAGCGGAAGCCCCGCGGAGGCAGCGGCCGCGCGGGCGGTTGCCAGGCTCACGCCCAGGATTGCGTTGGCGCCCAGCTTGCCCTTGTTAGGGGTGCCGTCGGCGGCGATAAGGGCCGAGTCAACGCCGCGCTGGTTGCGGGCGTCGAGGCCGAGGACGGCCTCGCGGGCCTCGTTGTTCACGTGGGCAACGGCCTTCTCGACGCCCTTGCCCTGGTAGCGGGCGGCGTCGCCGTCACGAAGCTCGACGGCCTCAAACTCGCCGGTAGAGGCGCCGGAGGGGACGATCGCCCTGCCGAAGCTGCCATCTGCAAGCGTGACCTCTGCCTCGACCGTGGGGTTGCCGCGGGAGTCCAGGACCTCGCGTGCGTGGACCTTCTCGATTGCGCTCATGATGTGCCACCTTTCGTGTGGTTGTCTGTGGCGGTTTGACTGCCGCAGGTATTGCATAGTGAAGTGCGAAGTAAAAGTTATCTTTCTCTTACTTACGTGTGTATACCCGCAGCGCCCCTCCCCCATACCAGAATTGCCGATACAGCGAAAATAAATGTTGTGGATAGAACACTGTGCCGAAAAAATCGCGCCGCCGACGCAGGAAAGGGGAACGTCGGCGGCGCCTGTTGTGCCGATTGCCCGGGGAGAGGGTCCGGACGCTACGGCGGGAGTCAACGGCTCGTGCTCCTGCGCTGCAGTCGGTGTCGCAGGTGTAAGCCTTACTTAACTCTAAGAGAAGAGTACACCATGGTTAACTTATTGTGGTCGGGAACTTAATAAAAACTCGACTATTTTCTCTGCGAAGGCCCCGCCGCCTACCCCCGCCGTCGACGACAAACGCCCGCGCGCTCCCCTACCCCCAGACCTGCTCGGCCACCTCGCGCACCAGGCGGACCTTCGCCCACTGCTCGTCCTCGGTCAGCTTGTTACCAATCTCGCACGACGCAAAGCCGCACTGGGGCGAGAGGCACAGGCTCTCAAGCGGCACGTACTTCTCGGCCTCGTGAATGCGCGCGACCACAGCCGCGGGATCCTCCAGCGCCGCAGACTTGGTGGTCACCAGCCCCAACACGACCTTCTTGCCCGCCGGAACCTTTGCCAGCGGCTCAAAGCCGCCCGAGCGCGCGTCGTCAAACTCCAGGAAGAACGCATCGACGTTCTCGCGTGCGAGAAGGAAGTCCGCAACCTCGTCGTAGCCGCCCTCGCAGGCCCACGTGGAATGGAAGTTGCCGCGACACACGTGCGTGTTCACCGTGAGGTCGGCGGGGCGGCCCTCCAGCGCGCGGTTGTTGACGTCGAGCAGGGCCTCCTTCACGCGCTCCAGGCCAGCGGCGTCGGTGCCAAAAAACTGCTCGGCGTGCGGGTCCACGACCATGCCCCACGAGCAGTCGTCAAATTGCAGATTGCGGCAGCCCACAGCGTAAACGTCGGCGATGAACGCACGGTACGCGGCAACGATGTCGTCCGCCAGCTCCTCGTCAGTCTTGTAGTAGCGGCGCGTTGCCTCCAGGTTGAAGGGCATCGCGAACTGCTCGAAAAACTGCGCCGGCGCCGGGATGGTGAGCTTAGCCACGCACTTCTCGTCCTCGAGGTCCTGGACAAAGCGGAAGTGCTCGATGAAGGGATGGCCACCGCGGTAGGCAATCTTGCCGGTGAGGTAGGTGTCATCGATCTTTGCGGCCTCGTCGTGGAAGGGCAGGCCGGTCTCGGTGGGCTTGTGCGCCACGCCGTCGAACGCCCACATAAAGTCGAGGTGCCAGGTCTCGCGACGAAACTCGCCGTCGGTGATCACGCTCAGTCCGGCGGCCTTCTCCTTTGCCACCAGGTCGCGGATGCACTCGTCCTCGATGGCCGAAAGCTCTTCGGCCGAGATACGCCCGGCCTTCCAGTCGACGCGCGCCTGCTTCAGGCGGGCGGGACGCAGGAAGCTGCCAACCACGTCAAAGCGGTGCGGGGTCTTCTTGTCATATGCGATGCTCATGGGGTTACCTTTCTCTTGCCGTTGACAAGAGCAATGGTGCCCCACGCGAGAAGCCAAAGGAACTATCGATGTGCTATTACCTGCCATAGCCAGAGGCTATGTACTTCGCAACGTAGGCGCTCAGGTGCTCGAGGTAGCGCTCCGCCATGGGCGAGAGGGGCCGACGCGGCTGGTGGATGTAGCCCAGCTCCATCGTGCCGCCATTCTCAAGCGGAACAGCCACGATGTTCTCGCCGTTTAGGTCCACGCTCAGAATGCCGGAGGAAATGGTGTAGCCATCGAGGCCAATGAGCAGGTTGAAAAGAGTTGCTCGATCCGTGACCACCACGGCCTTGTCCACCTGCTCGGTGATGTGGGGCTCCTCGGCAAAGTAGAACGAGTTGCGCGAGCCCTGGTCGTAGGAGAGGCGCGGGTACGGCGCAAGGTCCTCAAGCGTCACGGAGTCGCGCGCGGTCAGCGGGTTGGTCCTGCTCACAAAGACGTGCTCGCGGGCCTCGAAGAGCGGCTCGAAGCGCAGCTCGGCATCGCGAATGGCGCTGGTGAGCACCTCTCGGTTGAAGTCGTTGCGGTAGAGAACGCCCAGCTCGGAGCGCTGCAGGCGGACGTCCTCGATGGTGCCGAAGGTGGTTCCCTCGCGCAGGCTGAACTCGTAGCGGCTCTCGCCGTGCTCGCGCACCAGCTCGGCGAAGGCATTGACCACGAACGCGTAGTGCTGGCTCGAGACGCCAAAGACGCGGCGCGGCGGCGTACCGTGCTTGTACTGGGCTTCGAGGAGGTCGGCCTGCTCGACCACCTGCCGCGCGTACGAGAGGAACCGCGTGCCGTCCTCCGTAGGCACGACACCCTTGCTGGAGCGTTCGAAGATCGTGATGCCCATCTCGGATTCGAGCTCTGAGATGGCCTTGGAGAGCGACGGCTGGGCGATGAAGAGTCGCTGCGACGCGGCGGTGATCGATCCGGCCGTGGCGACCTCGACCACGTAGCGAAGCTGCTGCAGTGTCATGGCGGTGCTCCCCTCCCCCTGGCCGGCGACTTTGGCCCGGCGCACGTCGACCGATGGTACCTGACGAGCACGGCGCAAAGGGGCGCGGCCAGCCCTCGGCGGAAAGAGCACACGTTTCCAAGCGATTGGGCCACGGAGCAGGCACAAATATTACCGAGAATGGGGAACGAGCCCAGCCGGGGACTACGCCACCTGGCTGGGCCCGCACAAGGAAGGGGTAATTGGGTCGTGTTGTTCGAGAACAAGGGTAGCCGGTGGAGATATTGCGGGCGTAAGCAACCATTAGCCGCGCTGGCAGAGGTTGTTAAGTCATTGTTCGGCTGCGGTGAATGGCTGTCGCGTGCACCGAAATCCCCTTCGTTACACTAATATTCGGTTTGTTGCGCCGAAGTGGCCTTTGTTACACGTTGTTTTGAGAACCTCCCAAGTAGGAGGTTGCCATCACATACAATATGTAGTGTGTGCTTTGAATCATATAGCAAGATGTGTGAGCCTATACTCAGACCCCCGGCAAAATCCAGTGTAACGAAGGCCACTTCGGCGCATAATTCCCAAATTTAATGTAACCAAGGGTAGTTCGATGCATTTTGGGGACGCCGCGCTTCCCCTTGCCCTCAATATGCGCCCCTAAAAAATCCCACCGTTTGACTACCGCGCCGCAAATAAGAGCCTAATGGTACCTGATACTAATAATACCGCGTCGCACGCGCCGGCGCACCTCGATGCACGTGGAGGAAACTATGGACATTCGTGAGGAGATGACCAGGCAGTTTGGCGCCGAGAAGACCGGCGGCCACGGGGGCCTCGAGATTCTCAAGCACATTGGCCCCGGCCTGCTGGTGACGGTAGGCTTCATCGACCCAGGCAACTGGGCATCGAACATGGCGGCGGGCTCGCAGTTTGGCTACGGGTTGCTGTGGGTGGTGACGCTTTCGACCCTGATGCTCATCCTGCTGCAGCACAACGCCGCCCACCTGGGTATTGCCACCGGCGAATGTCTTGCCGAGGCAACGCATAAGCACTTCCCGCGCTGGCTGGGCACCGCCATTCTCGCCACCGCGTACGCGGCCACCGTCGCCACCGCGATGGCCGAGGTCCTTGGCGGCGCCATCGCGCTCCAAATGCTCTTTGGACAGCCCGTCCGTGTGGGCAGCGTCATTGTGGGCGCCTTCTCGGTAGCCATGCTGGCCACCAACTCATACAAGCGCATCGAACGCTGGATTATCGCGTTTGTCTCGCTCATCGGCCTGGCCTTCCTTGCCGAGCTTGCGCTGGTGAACGTTGACTGGCCGCAGGCAGCGGTCTCGTGGGTCAGTCCAAGCTTCCCCGCCGGCTCCGCAGCCATCGTGATGAGCGTGCTGGGTGCCGTGGTCATGCCGCACAACCTGTTCCTGCACTCCGAGGTCATCCAGAGTGTCCACTACGAGCAGCAGGGCGAGAAGGTCATCCGCGAACGCCTGCGCTACGAGCTCTTCGACACGCTCTTCTCAATGGGCGTTGGCTGGGCGATAAACTCCGCCATGGTGATTCTGGCAGCCACGACATTCTTCACGCGCGGCGTGGTGGTGGACGATCTCGCGACCGCGGCGGCGACGCTCTCTCCCATTCTGGGCTCGGCAGCGACGGTCATCTTTGCCGTGGCGCTGCTGCTGGCGGGACTCTCGTCCTCCATCACAGCGGGCATGGCGGCGGGCACCATCAGCGCGGGCATGTTTGGCGAGGAGTACGACATCCATGACCGCCACTCCTCCGTGGGTGTGGCGCTGTGCATGGGCATTGCCACGCTGGCATGCCTGCTGGTGGAGAACACCTTCCAGGGCTTGGTGCTCTCGCAGGCGCTGCTCTCGCTGCAGCTGCCAATCACGATCTTCACGCAAATCCGCCTCACGGGCTCGAAGCGCGTCATGGGCCGCTACGCCAACTCGCGCCTCACCAACGCATTGCTGCTGGCAACGGGTATCGTAGTTACGGCGATAAACGTGATATCTCTCGCGGGATAGGAGCCGTCGTGGAAGCCTTCGCCCTTGCCGCTATCTGCCTTGCTGCCACGGGACAACTCTGGTTTTGGCGCCTCCACACGCACGAGCAGCGCAGCCTTTGGTACGGGCTGTCGTTCCTCGTTGCCGTGGGGACGGCCGTCGTTGCCATCGAGGTGCTCCTCCTGCAGGCGTTTTCGCTCGAGAGCCATCCCGTTGCCGAGCAGATAAACCTTGTGGTCATTGGCGTCATGGCTGTGGCGCTCCTGGCGTTTCCCGTTGCGCTCGTGGTGACGCTCGTTGCCTCGGGGGTGCGGCTCATCCGACGCGAGGGCGCAAACCCGCGCAACATGCTCTCGCTGGGGCTGGGCATCCTCGTGGTTGCCTACGTGATCGTTTGGCCGCAGGTTCGCAGCGCCCTCACCAGCGTGCCCGTGCTCGGTCGCGTGCTCGACCTGGTCTTTGGCTTTGCGGCGATACTCCTGGGCATCGCCGGCGTGGCGTTCACGCTTTACACCGTGAGCGGCCTGGTGGCGCAGATTCCGCACCGACACCGCCGCTACCAGCGGATTGTTGTGCTTGGCTCCGGGCTTATGCCCGACGGCTCGGTGACGCCGCTCCTTGCCCACCGCGTTGAGCGCGGCGTGGAGATGTGGCGCAGGAACCCGGGCTCCGCGCTGGTCATGTCGGGCGGCAAGGGTGCGGACGAAGCACAGCCGGAGTCCCATGCCATGCGCGCCTACGCAGAGTCCCTCGGCGTGCCGGCCGAGGCAATCCTTGTAGAGGACAAGTCCGCAAACACCCGGGAGAACCTGCGCTTTAGCGCGCAGCTTCTTGCCGACAAGGACAGCGGCAACGCCGGCCGCATCCTTGTCGTGACTGACGACTACCACGTCTTCCGGGCACTACTCATCACCCGCGAGCTGGGTGTTCCCGCGGATGGCGTTGGGTCACACGTGCGCCTGTACTTCTCCCTTAACGCACTGGTGCGCGAGTGGGTGGCGTACGTCTCGCTGCGCCGAGCGTTCTACACTAGGCTCACCATTGCGCTGCTGGTAATCTACCTGGTAGCAAGCGGTTTCAACGCGATGGTTGCGCCTAGCGCGTAGAGAGGCGTCCGGAGGAACGCCCTGCCATTTGGTGCGAGCCGCGACAGCCGTTTGAGCTGCCATCCTGATTCTTCCTCGCCTGGTCACTTGCCTTCTGCCGCATAAAAACGCTCTATCGAACGGATTTCTCGCCGACCTTGCACAAAAGTGCCCTATCGAACGGTACCTGAGGGAGACCGTGTTCGCTTAAGTGCATGAGTATGCAACATTACGAATCTATATCCTGTTAATCGTTGATATTATGCACTAAATATTCGTTGGCCAATTTGTGGTGTCAATAGGCGCCGTCCGATAGAGCCATTTTATGCAGTCACTCGGCATTTGCCGTTCGTTAGAGCATTTTTGTGCGTCCATAGGCTCGACTGGTCGCGCGAACACAATCACAGGCCCAATCGGACACGCGAGAACGATCTTTCGCAGCATCGAAAACGAGGGCCCCACCAAAGCGGAGCCCTCGAAGCATCAAAGCTATGTGCGACAGCGCACGGCCGATAAGCCGACCGTTACCGCAGGTGGTCACCGTGGCGTCTGCGAGAACGGCCGCCCCAGATGAAGGCAATCGAGAGCACGGCCACGCCGGCAACGGCAAAGCCAACGATCGAGGCGTAGTTGGTGCTGTCGCTCGTATCCGGCACAGCCGCGGGCTGCTTGGGCGCGGGCTTGGAGTCGGGGACGTTGGGCGCGGGCTTTGTCTCTTCGTTTGTTTCATCGGTGGTGTTGGGCGTAATGGGTTCCTTCGGCTCCGGCGACTTCGGCTTGAGCGTGTTGGTGCAGGTCGCGGCCACAGTCTTCTCGGCAACGATGCTGCCGGTCTGGCCATCCCACGTTGTTGTGAAGGCGTCGTTTGCCTCCTCGGCAACCGTGTAGGTGACACCTGCCGGAAGGTGCTCCGCCACAGCGGCCTCGCCATTGTGCAGCTCGAACGTCGCCACACCGTTGGTGAAGTCCATCGCCCCGTACGAACCGTTGATCGAGGTGTCGCCCAGCGTTACGGTGAACTTGAATGCCGTGGTCGAGTTCTCCTCGCCATCAACGTTCTTGGTCACAGAGAGCGAGCCCTCCGTCGCAGGCTGGGTCGTAACGCTGGTCGAGACGTCCTTGGTGTAGATGAGGGCACCAATCATGTGCTGGAACTCGGTGGAGTTCACGGGAGAGTACTGGCGCGTCTCCTTAAGCCAGGTGAGGGTCGACGAGGCCGAAACCGTGGCCGTCTGGGTGGGCTTCGTGCTGGAAACCAGGCAGAAGCCCCTGCCGGCACGAATCGTGGTACCGGAGATGTCGTTGCCCTCCTCGTCGACGGCGGTCATGCCCTCGGGAAGCGTGAGCTTGTAGAGGCCGTTGTACTTCTCGCCCTCGGTGATGGTGAGAAGGCCTGTGCGCCAGGTCTTGGTTGCCGGATCATAGGCAAACTTGGTGTCGCCCGAGAAGCCCAGAGCGCTCGCCTGCGGCTCGGTGCGCAGCACCTCGTTGGCGTTGGCGCCGTCCAGCAGGCGGAGCGAGAGGGGGTTGTGGACAACGTCAAGACTCTTTCGCGTAAGGTTGTTGCTCGGCACTCCGTACTCTTGGAGGAGCACCCAGATGGCATCCCGGGTTGCCTTGTATGCCTGCGACTCCGTTACCAAGGTGTCGTCGGCATACTGCTCGTTCCAGTACTGGAGCGGTGTAGTGTCCTTTGTCCCATAGACCATGGCAGACGCCGCATTGTAGAAGTTGGTGGTAAGAATCTCCTGGTAGGTAAGGCCAGAGGCGCTCTTGCCGTTGGGGAAGAGTGCAAAGACCTTTGTCAGAAACGCCTTGAGCTTGTCGAGGTTCACCTTGTTAGCGCTGGTGTAGTCGGCATAGGTGAAGGTGGTGTCCCCCAGAGAGTCGGGGAAGTCCCGGCGAAGCACCTCGGGCGCATCGAGCATCTGGTTGAACTCGGCCTCGGTGATCTGCTTGCCCTGGTCCGTCACCTCATACAGGTGCAGGCCATTGTAGGGATAGCCCGCGTACAGGATGGCGAGAAGCTTCTCCATGCACTCCTCGTACTTCTCCTGCGGCCGAAACATGCCGGGTGTGAGGTAGCCAAGCGTGTAGTTTGGGACATTCGGAGTCGATGACGTGGAGTGCGGCCAGTGGAGCTGGTTGTTCATGCAGTACAGGATGATCTTCGTCCCGTCGTCATCCGTTACGGAGTGGATGTCGGTTTTCGAGTCGTAGCCAATCTTGACCGTACCGCTCGTGGTGGTATCGTCCGCCCTGGCAACGGTTGTCAGGCACGAGAGGGACAGCACCACAGCAAGCACGGCAGCCGCCAGTGCCATCAGTGGCCGCCGGCCGACTTGATACTTAGCCTTTGCACTCATGGGAAGTCCTTTGCCTCGATGTCTTAGCTGCGCTTATCTGCGGGACATGCTCGAAGTTTGACATTCGAGCTTTTGGGACAAAACTACGTGATTTTCAGACCGCATGACCTGAAGATTGTGGAAATAACCCTTGGCAGAGCAGGAAGGCAGGGCTCTTCCGGCGGAAAAAGCCACGCCGATAAGAGCCCAGCATCCCTGCCGTTATCAGCGGCTGCTCCGCAGGCCACGCGCCGCCCGCTACCCCACGAGCGCGAGGATCTCGGAAAGCCCCTTCTTGCCAAAGCTCACGCGCTCGCCTGTACCGTCATCAATCACGAGGCACGGCACGCTCATCACGTCGTAGCGCTCGCGCAGCGCCGGGAAGCGGTTGACGTCGTAGACGTTGGCCGTGACCAGCGGGTTATCCGCCGCCATGCGCTGGCACGCCACCACCACGTCCGGGCACATGGTGCACGAGAGCCCCACGAGCACGCGCAGGCTCACCGGGCGCATAATGTCTGCGATGCACTGACGGTCGGCATCCGCGATGGGTTGGCCGGGACCAGCGGCGTTATAGAGCCCCAGCACAAAGGACGTGAACTCGTGGCCGCCGGGAACGCCGTGGAAGGCGAGGCCAGAAGGCGTGCCATCGGCCCGCACGACCTCAACAAAGGGCAGCTCGGCTGGATCGTCGGCGGAGGCATCTGCCTCCTGGACCGTCAACAGCTCCGTCTGAGCGGCCAGCGCGTCCATGTAGGAGCGCAGCTCGGCCGAGACGTCACCACCGTCGAGGTGCAGGCGCAGTACCAGCGGGTTCTGCATGCGCGAGAAGACCGCCTGGAGCTGGGCCGCCATGGCATCATCGATGGGAGAGCCGGGCGCGCCGGCGTGCGCAGCTGCCGAGGCATGCGCGGGCCTCTCGGCCACGTCGCGCGTCCTGCTGGCAGGTTGCTTGGGCATGATGCCAGTGCGCTCGCGCGCTGCCTTGAGATAGCGCTCCATCTCGGTTGCCGTGGCCGCGCCCTCCCCCACGGCGGTGGCAACCTGGCGCAGGCGCTTCTGACACACGTCACCCGCGGCAAAGAGGCCCTCGACGCTCGTCATCTGGCGATCGTCCGTGATCACGTAGCCCTGCGGGTCAAGCTCGGCCACGCCCGCCACCAGCGAGGTTGCCGGCGCGTAGCCCACAAAGACAAAGACGCCCACCGGGCCGCCGTCTGCCGAGGAGAACTCGTGCTCCTCGCCCGTGGCGCGGTCAAGCCAGCGGACGCCCCGCACCACGGAGTCGCCCTCCACGGCCAGAAGCTGCGCGTTTGTCCGCACGGTGATCTTCTCGTTGGCATAGGCCGCATCAGCCGTGGCCTTTGCGCAGGTGAAGTCATCCGTGTAGACCAGGATGGTCACGTGCGAGGCGTACGTGGTGAGAAAGACCGCCTCCTCTGCCGCGGCAAAGCCGCCGCCCACCACGAAGACCTCGCGACCGGTGAAGAACTCGCCGTCGCAGGTGGCGCAGTACGCCACGCCGTGGCCGCGGAAGTTCTCCTCGCCCTCGAAGCCGGCGCTTCTCGGCGAGGCGCCGGTGGCGAGAAGAACCGCCAGGCAGCGGATGTCGCCGCGCGAGGTGTGCACCACCTTGACGTCTGCCGCAAGGTCGAGCGACTCCACGCTTGCCAGCAGCATCTCGGCGCCAAAGGCCTCCGCCTGGCGGCGCATGGTGTCCGTAAGCTGCTCGCCGCTTGCGGTGAGCACGCCCGGGTAGTTCACGACCTCGGAGGTGATGGTGATCTGGCCACCAAAGTGCTCGCGCTCGACCACCAGCACGCGGTAGCGCGCGCGGGCCAGGTAAAGCGCGGCCGTGAGCCCGGCCGGGCCGCCGCCAATCACCACCGCGTCGTATACGTTGTCGATGTTGTTCTCGCTCATGTGCCTAACCTCCCCCGCCGCGCGCGGCGAATCATGGATGGAGCCCGCCGAGCCAGCGCGGCGGGCTCCGGAATCTACGGTTGCGCTTTGTTCGCGCGGTGTGCCTAAAGCTGGCCGACGAGGTCAAGCGAGGGCTTGAGGGTCTCGGCACCCGGCTGCCACTTGGCGGGACACACCTGGTCGCCGTGCTCGCGCACAAACTTCGCGGCCTGCACCAGGCGCAGGAGGTCCTTGGCGTTGCGGCCAATGCCGCCGGCGGTGACCTCGTAGACCTGGATCTTGCCGTCGGGGTCAACGATGAAGGCGCCGCGCTCGGCAAGGCCGTCGGCGGGGATCAGGACCTCGAAGCCCTCGGCCAGGACGTGGGCGGGGTCAGCGAGCATGGGGTAGGTCACCTTGGAGATGCGCTCGGACTCGTCGTGCCAGGCCTTGTGGACAAAGTGGGTGTCGCAGGACACGGAGTAGACCTCGCAGCTCTCAGCCTTGAAGGCGTCGTAGTTCTCAGCCAGCTCCTCGAGCTCGGTGGGGCACACAAAGGTGAAGTCCGCGGGATAGAAGAAGAACAGGGCCCACTTGCCCAGGACGTCAGCCTTGGTGACGGTCTTGAACTCGCCATTCTGGAAGGCCTGGACGGCAAAATCGCCGATTTCCTTGTTGATGAGGGACATGTGACGCTCCTTCTCTGTGTTGGTGGTTGTCTGCGTACCACTATTGGTACTGAGACTTATTATCGACAGTTGAGAAAGTATTTCAAGCGAGAATTTCGACTTTTTCGGAGGCGGTCCACCTCCTCCCCCTATCCCTCGCGTTCTTTAGCGGTATTCGAAAATCGCGTTTCCCGCCAACTGGGCAAATGCGGCGGCCGATTCTCAGAAACCACTAAAGAATGGTGGGCGGAGGTTGCTGCTGCACGGGGCTAGGGAGATGAGGGGGCGCTGCACCAAACTCGGCACTTCTCAGTACTTTTTTGGATTCCTCTTGGTATCACCTCACTGGTGCCTTTTTATCTACCTGCGTCTCCGTAATTCGTTCGGCCCATGTACTCGGCAACTCGCGGTAAAAGTACTGAATAGTCTCGTTTTTGGTGCAGCGGGATCCCACCCAAGAGAGCTTGAACCTCTTTTTCTCTCGCTCCTCGCCATGCTTTAGCGGTATTTGAGAACCACGCTATCTGCCAACTGGGCAAACGCGGCGGTCGATTCCCAGAAACCGCTAAAGAACGGGAGGGGGCCGAGCGGGATAAGAGCTCAGAGCCGGCGGCGACACGTAACTCTCGCGTAGTCGCGCTAAATGGTATATAGTCCTAATATTGTTTGGGTAACATCACCGTGTAAGCCAAAGCCACGCACGGAGAGCAGGAGCAGTCATGGAGAGAAGAAACACGCGCCAGCGGCAGCTGGTGCTTGAGGCGGTGCAGGAGCTGTGCGACCACCCCACCGCCGACGAGATATACCTTCGCGTCCGCGAGCAGGACGACCACATCAGTCGTGGAACCGTCTATCGCAACCTGCACCTGCTCGCTGACACCGGAGAAATCCTTTCGGTGAAGACCCCCGGCGGTGAGCGCTTTGACCGCCGCATGGACCACCACGCCCACCTGGTGTGCTCGGAGTGCGGCACCGTGATTGACGTCCCCATGTCCAAGCAGGACGACTTCTGCCGCCAGATTGAGCGCTCCACCGGCTACGCCAGCGTCTCTACCAGCACCATCCTCACCGGCGTGTGCCCCGCATGCCAGGAGCGTCTTCGTAAGGCTGCGGGGGCCGAGCAGAGGTAACAGAACGACGGCCCTCCCCCACGGTTTGGTGGGAAAGGGCCGTCCGGAACGTCACCTAGGCGACGGGCTCCTCGGCCAGGTTGTCGAGGATGTGCTCGTCCTTCTCGTCCCACTTGGGCATGGGACGGAAGAGCTGGAACAGCATAAGGGCGAGCAGGGCAAAGGCGACCACGGTCCAGACCCCAAAGTTCCCAAAGACAAAGAGCTCGTAGAACTGGTTGATGAGGAGGCCAATGACCCAGCCAAAGCCGCACTCGTAGCCAATGGCGAACCAGAACCACTTGGGGTCGTCCATCTGGCGGCGGATGGTGCCCATGGCGGCGAAGCACGGCGCGCAGAGCATGTTGAAGGCGACGAAGGCGCACATGGCACCAACGTGGAGCGTGCCGGCGATGGTGAACATGTTGGCGAAGCCCTGCCACATAGAGACGGAGTTCTCGGTAGCGTCACCGAGCCCGTACAGGACGCCAAAGGTGGAGACCAGGTTCTCCTTGGCGATGAGGGCCGAGATGGTGGACGCGGTGGCCTGCCAGTTGCCAAAGCCAAGCGGAGCGAAGATGAAACTCAGCGCGCCGCCGATGCCGGCGAGGATCGAGTAGTCCATGTACGTCTCGGGCGCGCCGTCCATGGCCTGCAGGAAGCCGAAGGAGCCGTCGCCACCCTCCCAGCCGGCCAGGCCAAAGTTGGAAAGCGCCCAGATGCCCACGGCGGCCGCAAAGATGATCGTGCCCGCCTTCTTGACGTAGGCCGAGACGCGCTCCCACACGTGCAGTGCCCAGCTCTTGATGGCGGGCATGTGGTAGTCGGGCAGCTCCATCACAAAGGGGGTGGGCTCGCCGGCAAAGCGCTTGGTCTTCTTGAGCATCACGGCCGAGATGATGATGGCGACGATGCCCATGAGGTAGAACATCGGGGCAACCCACCACATGTCGGAGCCACCGGCAAGGACGCCCATGACCAGAGCGATGATGGGGAGCTTGGCGGAGCAGGGGATCATGGTGGTGAGCATGGCCGTCATGCGACGGTCGCGCTCGTTCTCGATGGTCTTGGTGGCAAGGACGCCCGGGACGCCGCAGCCGGAGGACACGATCATGGGGATGAAGGACTTGCCGGAGAGGCCAAAGCGACGGAAGACGCGATCCATGACGAAGGCCACACGGCTCATGTAGCCGCAGTCCTCAAGGAAGCAGAGTATGACAAAGAGGACGAAGATCTGCGGGATGAAGCCCAGGACCGAGCCCACGCCGCCGATGATGCCGTCGACCACAAGCGACACCACCACATCGGAGGCCCCGGCGCCGGTGAGCCAGCCGGTCACGGCGTTGGGGATGGAGTCCACAAAGCCGTCGTAGTCATGCTGGTCGGGCTCGGGGGTGTCGACAGCGGTGGCAAAGTCCGCCTCGGTGACCGTGGGGAGGACGTCCAGCTCCTGGCCCTCGGCAAGCACGGGGTTGCCGTCCTCGTCGAGCGTGGTGATGACGTTGCCCTCGGTGTCGAGGTAGTTGCCGTCGGCGTCCGTCACGGGAACGTCCGTGGCCACGACGCCGGCCTTCTCGGCGGCCTCCTCGAACTCGGTGATGGTGGCCTCGTTGCCTGCGGTCTGCGGGTCCGCGTCGATGGCGTCCTGCACGCCGTCGGTGTCGACGCCGGCCTCCTCGGCCGCGGCAATGTAGCCGGAGATCTGGTCGGTGTAGTGGGCGTCCTGCCACGCCTCGTCGGCCTCCTCAAAGGCGGCCTGGCCGCTGCCGCTCACAAAGAAGCCATCGGAGAAGAGGTTGTCGTTCACCCAGTCCGTGGCGGGAGTGCCCACGGCGACAAGAGCAACCCAGTACACGCCGATCATGATGGCAATGAAGATGGGCAGGCCAAGCACGCGGTTGGTGACCACGCGGTCGATCTTCTCGGAGACGGTGAGCTTGCCCGGCGCCTTGACCACGCATGCGTCCATGACCGTGGCGATCCACTCGTAGCGCTCGGAGGTGATGATGGACTCGGAGTCGTCGTCGCGGTCCTGCTCGATGGCCTCGATGACCTTCTCCATGCTGGCAAGCTGCTGCTTGGAGAGCCCGAGGGACTCGATGGCGGCTGAGTCGCGCTCGAAGACCTTGATGGAGTACCAGCGGAGAAGGTCTGGCGCGCAGGAGCCGGCGATGGTGCTGGCGATGGTCTGGAGCGCGTCCTCGACCTCGGGCGAGAAGCACTTCACGCCCTGGGCCACCTTGTTGGCACGGCCCGAGGCGACGGCGGTGCCCACCAGCGTATCGAGGTTCTTGGAGCGCAGCGCCGAGACCTCTACCACGGGCACACCGAGCATCTTGGAGAGGCGCTTGGAGTCGATCTTCTCGCCACGCTGCTCGAGCAGGTCGCACATGTTGAGACCCACGACCACGGGGCGGCCGGTCTCGAGAAGCTGCGTGGTGAGGTAGAGGTTGCGCTCGATGTTGGTGACATCCACGAGGTCGATGATGGCGCTCGGACGGCCGGAGATGATGAAGTCGCGCGAGACGACCTCCTCCGGCGAGTAGGGGGAGAGCGAGTAGATGCCCGGAAGGTCCGTGAAGAGCACATCGGCGTCCTTCTTCCAGACGGCCTCCTTCTTCTCCACGGTGACGCCCGGCCAGTTGCCCACGTAGCCGTTCGAGCCGGTGAGCTCGTTGAACAGCGTGGTCTTGCCGCAGTTGGGGTTGCCAGCCAGGGCTATGTCGATCTTCTCTGCCATGCCTTGCCTTTCCTGTTGTGTGGCGTGCGAGTTGCGTGCGGACCGCCTTACGACGGCTGAGCTTCTCTCGGCTAACTGTTACCTGCGTGGTGCTAATTGTTAGAGTTGGTTAACTTAATGTGCCAAAACATGAGGGCCTGTGCCCCCGGTACTCTCAACGCTGCCTGCTACGCGACACCCTGGGCAGCTGCCTTCTCCACGTCTGTGACCTCGACGCTGGAGGCCTCGTCCTTGCGCAGCGACAGCTCGTAGCCGCGCACGGTAACCTCGATGGGGTCGCCCAGGGGTGCAACCTTGCGCACGTAGACGTGCGTGCCCTTGGTGATGCCCATGTCCATGATTCGACGCTTAATGGCGCCCGTGCCGCTGAGCTTCGAGACCGTGCAGGTCTCCCCCACGCGCACGTCCTTGAGACTTGCCATGCTCTCCCTTTCTTCATGCCGCACGCCGCGCATGCAGTTACGCGCTGCCTGCGGCGATTGATAAACGATTGCGATTGCTAGCCGGCGGGCCGGCGTGGCGCTAGTACGTGACGATGCGCATGGCCATGTCGCGGCCGATGCCAAAGGTGGAGCCCTTGACGCTTACCACCACGTCGCCGTTCACGCGCGAGACGACCTTGACCTTGGCACCCTCGACAAAGCCCATCTCCGAGAGGTGCTGGCGCAGCGTTGCGGTGCCGCGCACCTTGAGGACGCGGATCGTCTCGCCCTCGCTCACCATTGCCAGGGGAAGCTGGGCACCCCTCCCGATGGTCGTTGCCTCCACACGCGCGCCCGCCCGACTGGCGGGGTTGCTGCCTGTCATTACGGCATCAGCCTCCATGGTCGACATCGCAACTCCCTTCTCGGCTCTCTACGGCCCTTCCGGCTGGCAGCGGCCTCCCTGCTGGCCGTGCAAGTTGTACGAAGCTAACTCATAAGTAGTATAAGGCTAACTTGCTGCAAGTCGTGCGAGAAAGTTATCTATTCTCAACTATTGTGGCAAAAGCGCAGGTATCCGGTTTGCAATGTGCTTGTCGCCAGTCCATTTGGACGGGACGTACGAGGTCTGGCGCACATGGTGGCGAGAATGACGAGGCGCGAGCGCTCCTCGGCTGACCCTCTCCGCGGTGCCGCGGATTCCGAACAGATAGGCCCCTCTAACCGATCTGAATCTGCAGGATAGAAGCAATGTTGCATTTTCCGATTGGTTAGGCTGGCTTAAACAATCGAAATTTGCAGGGCATTTGGAAACCGCGGCATTGCCGAGAAGAGCCGCGGCCAGCGGGGCGTTGGCGTTTCTCGGCACAAATAACGACCCGCCGCCGGGCCAAGTGCCCAACGGCGGGTCGTCGCAACAATCGCAAGAGCCGAGTGCCAATAACCTACGCCTCGAACTCCATGTCCTTGCTCTCCTTGATGAGCAGCAGCGCGACAAGCGCAACCACGGACATCGCGAGAAGGTACCAGCCCACGCCCTGGATGCCAAACGCAAGCACCAGCGCAGTCGCGATGGTGGGCGCAAACGCGCCGCCCAGGATCGACGAGAGGTTGTATGCCAGGCCGGAGCCAGAGTAGCGCACATTTGCCGGGAAGAGCTCGGGCAGGTAGGCGCCACACGGCCCAAACAGGCCGCCCATCAGGCAGAAGCCAACGGCGAGGAAGGCAAACACGCTGGCCGCGTTCTGCGTCGCAAGGAGCTGCGGCGTCAACAAGGCGAAAGGCGACCGCTACCCCGCCCCCGCTATGCCTTCTTGCTTCGAGAGGAGCCCGCGCTACCGCGTCGAGAGGTGCTGCGCCCTGTGGCCTTGCTGCGCCCTGTGGCCTTGCTGCGACCAGCGGCCCCACGCGCACCGCGGGTGCTGGCGGCGGCCTTCTTCTCCCTGCTCGGGCAGTCCATGTTCACGCAGATGCGCCACGGCCCGCGCTGCGTCACCACCTCGACGATGGGCGCGCCGCACTCGGGGCAGGTCTCGCCCGTGGCGTGCAGCTCGCCGCGCTGAGGCAGGGGGTAGCTCGTGCCGCACTCGTCGTAGTTGGTGCAGCGAATAAAGCGCTTTCCGCTCTTCTCGGACTTGTGCGCCACAAGATCGCCGTGACGACCGGCCGCCTTGCACGCTGCGCACTCCCCCACCACGATGTCGGGCTCGCGGTTGGTGGGGCACGCCGGATTGATGCAGGTCTCGTACGGACGGTTGCGGAACGGGTGCACCTTCACGCGCGGCGCACCGCACTCCAGGCACACGCCCGCCTCGCCCTCGATAGGCTCGATGCGGCCCTTGGGCAGCGGGTACGTTACGTCACAGTCGGGCCAGCCCATGCAGCCGGCAAAGCTCCCGCGCGTCTTGGCAGACGTCTTCACCACCAGGTCGCGTCCGCACTTGGGGCACACGCCAATCTTGGCGTCGGCGGTCACGGCGTCGGCGATGGCCTCGGAGAGGTCGTCCTTGTGGTCGATGAGCCCGTCCATCATGCCGGCGAGAAGCGCACGAGAGTGATCCACGACCTGCGCCTGGGTATCCACGCCCTCGGCAACCTTGGTCATGTCGCCCTCGAGCTCAGCGGTCATCTCGGGCGTGGTGATGCGCGGCGCGTAGCTGGTAAGCGCGTCGATGATGGCCATGCCAAGCTTGCTGGGCTCGGCGGGATCGTTCTTGAGGTACTTCACGTCATAGAGGCGCTGGATAATCGAGGCGCGCGTGGACTTGGTGCCAAGCCCTCGCTTCTCCATCTCCTGGATGAGCTTGCCCTGACTGTAGCGTGCGGGTGGCTCGGTCTGCTTGGCGTCAAGCGACATGGAGGTGACGTCGCAGGTATCACCCTCGTTTAGCTCGGGCAGCTGGTCGTCCTTCTTGAGGCCGTAGGGGTAAATGGCACGGAACCCCGGCACCGCCAGCACGTTGCCCGTGGCAACGAAGGGCTCACCGGCAACGTCCAGCTCGACCTTGGTCCCGGCAATCGTTGCCGGCCCCATGAGCGTAGCCAGGAAGCGTCGCGCGATGAGGTTGTAGAGCTTCCACTCCGCGGGCTGCAGGTTGTCCGGGTTGGCGGCGCCGGTGGGATAGATGGGCGGGTGGTCGGTTGTCTCCTGCTTGCCGCGCGTGGCATGGAGCGTGCCCTGGCCGAGAAGCGCCTTGCACGTGGGCGCAAACTGCGGCACCGAGGAGAGCGTGCGCACGCACTCGCGCAGGTCGAGCGACGACGGGTAGACGGTGTTGTCCACGCGCGGGTACGAGATGAGGCCGTCCATGTAGAGTGACTCGGCCAGGCGCATGGCACGTGCGGGCGAGATGCCCTCGGCCGCCGCGGCTGCCTGCATGGACGTGGTGTTGAAGGGCACCGGCGGGTTCACGCGGCGCGTCTTGCGCGTGACCGCACGCACGGTGGCGGTCTTCGCGTCGCGCACGTGGCCATAGGCCTTCTCGGCAGCGTCATGGTCGGTGAAGCGTGCGGTGGTGTGCGTGATGCGGAACGGGTCGGAGTCCGCGTGCGTGGCCTCGCCCGAGAGGACCCAGTAGTCCTCGGGCACGAAGGCCATGCGCTCGCGCTCGCGCTCCACCACCAGGGCAAGCGTGGGAGTCTGCACGCGGCCGGCCGAGCGGGTGTTGCCCAGGCCGCCAAAGCGCACGCAGGTGAGGTAACGCGTGAGCACGGCGCCCCAGATGAGGTCGATGTGCTGGCGGCTCTCGCCCGCATCTGCAAGGTCCTGGTCGAGCGCCACCAGGTTGTCGAACGCGTGGTCTATCTCGGCCTTGGTGAAGGCGGAGTAGCGCGCGCGAGAGACATTCACATCTGGCGCCACCGAGAGAATCTGCTTGAGGGCATCCGAGCCGATAAGCTCGCCCTCGCGGTCGAAGTCCGTGCCAATGATGACCGAGTCCGCCTTCTTGGCAAGGTTCTTGAGCGAGCGGATGATCTCCTTCTCGGCTGGAAGCTTCTCGATGGGGGCCCACACCAGGTACGGCAGGCTTGGGATCTTCCAACCCTTGATGTCCACGCCATCGGCCAGGAAGGGCTTGCGCTTGGTGGCAAATGGCGGACGAGCAAGGCCATCAGGCACATCTGCCGGCAGGTGCTCGCCCTCGGCGGTGAGGCCGTACCAGCCCTCCTGCGAGTCAAACTTGAGCTCGGGCGGGAAGTCCGGCTGCATAATGTGACCGCGCAGGCCTATGGTCACCCAGTCCTCCCCGCCCTTCCTAAAGCGGTAGATGGGCGTGTTGTAGACCTTGTCCGCCTTGGGCTTGCCGGACTCGGAGAGGAGCCTGGCGATCTGCTGGGCGGCATCGTTCTTCTCGGTGACGACAAGGATCAAAGAACATTACCTCGCTTGCTTCGTGACGGCAGAGTCCCCCTAGTTTAAAGCTTGTCGAGCTCTGCGTTCTCGTAGTCCTCGCGGGACCACTTGAGGGCCTGCTTGCCGTCGCGCGCAACGATGACGTAGCGGGCGATGGCGAGGGCAATCTCGTACAGGCCGATAAGCGCGGCAAACATGAGGAGCATGGTCACGGGCGAGGCGTCGGGCGTGACAACGGCCGAGAGGACCATGAGGCCAACGTAGATGTAGCGCCACTGCGAGCGGAAGGTCTTGTACGGCACGATGTGCAGGATCGAGAGGTAGAAAATCACTAGCGGCAGCTCGAAGGCAATGCCAAAGCCAATCTCAAGCAGCATGTAGATGTTGAGGTAGTCCTCGGCGTCGGCCATGTTCTGCGCGAACTCGAATGACTGGTCGAGAAGCCAACCAAACGCAGCGGGCTGGATCACGTAGTAGCAGAAGATCATGCCGATGAAGAACAGGGCGACAAGGGCTGCCACCGTGGGGACGACCCACTTGCGCTCCTTGGGCTTGAGCGCCGGCAGGATGAAGGCCATGATCTCCCAGATAATGATGGGGGTGCAGATGATCATCGAGAAGAACATGGCGACCTTGAAGCGGATGGTGAAGCCGCCGAGCGCAGTGAGGACGTAGAGGTCACCGCCGCGCATGGCCTCCTTAATCTGGTCGATCATGAGGTCGATGAGGGTGGGGGTGGCAAAGTAGACGATGACCGCCACCGTGAGGAGCGAGACCACGATGATGGTGAGCCTGCGACGAAGCTCGCCGAGGTGGTCCATGATGGGCATGCGTGCTGGTCCGATAGGCATGGTGGTATGGGAGCGGGGCGCTAGGCCTGCTGCTCGCCGCCCTCCTCTCCGTCTGTAGCGGTAACGGTGTCAGTGGCTGCGGGCGCGTCGGCCTTCTCGGCTTTATCGGCCTGCTGCTCGCGACGGCGCTTGGGGCTCATCGCGTAGAGGTCGGCGGCCGTCGTGGGCTTGGGCTTCTCGTCCGCGGGCTTTGACGCCTCTGGTGCGGGAGCGCTTGCCGTCTTGGCCTCGGCGGGTGCCTCGGCTGCGGGCGCGGCGTCGGCGTCGCTGTCGGCGTTGGCACCCGAAGCGTCCTCGTCGGATGCCTTCTCGGCGGCTGCGGCGTCTGCCTTGGCCTTCTCGGCGGCGGCGCGCTCTGCCTCAAGGCGCTTCTTGCGCTCGGCGAACGTCTCGGTCTTGGGCGTGGACTTGGGGGAACCGGAGCCCTCGATGTCTGCGTCCTCCTCCTCGCTGCGCTTGCGGTTGGGCTTCTTGGGCGCATCGCTCATTGCCTCGGTCGCGGGATCCACGATCTCGGTCTGAACCACCTGCGTAAAGCCCTCCTGGGCGTTTCTGAACTGCCGCAGCGCGCGGCCAATGGTGCGGCCCATCCCGGGGAGCTTGTCAGGCCCAAAGATGAGGAACGCGAAGAGCAGGATGAGAGCGAGCTCTGACTCTCCAATGCCAAACACGGTCGGTTTCCTCCAGCGTGGATCGAATTCCTACAGGTACCCGCGGCGTGCGGGCTTTCTGGAAGCGCTACTGCTGCGCCCCGGTGACGTTGAGGTCGGCGCCCACGCCAAGAAGAGAGAGGACGCGCGCCACGTTTCTCTGCGGGCGCTCCACCGAGAGGGTGCGGCCCGTCTCCTTGGCTCGGTGCGCCGCGCCAACCAGGACGCCTATGCCCGTCGAGTCAATGTAGGGCACCTCTGCCAGGTCGATTGCAAGCGAACCCTTGCCCGAGGAGAGCTGCTCGTCAAGGACGTCTCGCAGAGCAGAGGCGTTGGAGACGTCGACCTCGCCGGCGACCGCCACGCGGCAGCCTCCCTCGGTGGGTGTGGTTGAGATGTTAATGCTCATGGAGGTCCCTCTTCCTTAGAGTCCGGTACCAGAGAGGTTGTTCAGTGTGTCCGTGAGACCCTTCGCCCCGGTCTCGCCCGAGGTTGGTGACGTGGTGGACGAGCTATTGTTCGAGTTGGTCGAGGTTGACGACGTGGCGCTCGACGAGGACTCGAGCGCGGCAAGGCGCTGGGTGGCGTAGGACTTCGCGCCATACTCGTCGTTGGGGTCGTTGTCGATGGCGGACTGGTAGGAGGCCTTGGCGGCGTCCTTGTCGCCGGAGTACTCCTGAACCATGCCAAGGTTTGCCCAGGCGGGGGCATAGGTGGGCGAGTTCTGCGTGAGCGTCTCGAGGTCGGACTGCGCCTCGCTCGTGTTGCCCTCGTAGAGCTTGCAGAGCGCGATGTCCACGCGAACGGCGTCGGAGTCCTTGAGGTCGAGGTACTGCTGGTAGTAGCCAATGGCCTTCTCGAGGAGCTCGTTGCCGTGGGTGGTGTCGTCGTCCGAGGAGGACACCGAGATGACCGAGGCGCCCCAGCGCATGTAGTTGCGGCCCAGGTTGAGCAGGGTCGCGAGGTTGGTGTTGTCAGAGGAGAGCTTGGACTCAAGCTCCGCAACGGTGTCCTGGTACTTGGCGTCCACAGCGGCCACACCAGTAGCGGAGCTAGAGTCCGTGGAGCTTTCGTCCGACGAGTCCGAGCTGCTGTCCGAGCTGGAGTCAGCGCTCGAGTCCTGGGAGCTTTGCTGCTCGGCCTGCTGGTTGTTGGAGAAGGCCGTGGAGAGCGTGGGCATCATGAGCGAGACAACCATGAGCACGGCAAAGATGATGATGACGACCTTGGCGGGCGTGGAGAGGTTGTTCGCAGGTGAGGACTGGCCCTTCTTGGACGCGGAGCCCTTGCCCCTTGCCGAGGGAGCGGCCGTTGCTGCGCCCTTCTTGGCTGCCTTGTTACTTGGCTTCTTCGACATGCCCGAACGATCCCTCCGTGTCCTTATACGTCTGGCCAGCCCAGGGGCTGGGCCACGCCTCGTGCGCTGGCGCCACTGGTGGCGCCACCGTTTGTGACCCTCTAATGTATGCCACATCCGGCCCGCCCTCGCGGGCGATGTGCGCGCCTCCCGATTCTACAGAACTCTGCGAGTCCGTTGGCGCAGGCCAAGCGCTAGTCCCATGCTAGGCATCGGCCTCCCGAACGAAAAATACATTCTGGAGGCCGTTGCCATACAAGCATTGTATATGTCCGCTCTTCTCGCCTACTTGTGGCGAGAAGAGCTGGCCGCCCTAGCCCTGCTGGCCGTCGCGCTCGGCCTTGGCAAGGCGCGCCGAGACGAGCTTCACGGCAACCACAAAGACGTCGAGCGCCGCGCCAAGGTCCTCGAGCGAGGGGTACGTGGGCGCGATGCGGATGTTGGTGTCCTCGGGGTCGCGGCCGTAGGGCCAGGTCGCGCCGGCGGGCGTGAGCTTCACGCCCAGCTCGGCCGCCAGGCCAACGATGGCCTTCGCGGAGCCCTTGGGGCCGTCGAACGAGACAAAGTAGCCGCCGTGGGGGTTGCTCCAGGTGGCGCAGTCGAGCCCGTCAAGGCCGGCGTGGAGCTTCTCCTGCACCAGCTCGAAGCGCGGGCGCACGATCTGGGCGTGCTTCTCCATGTGGGCTTTGATGCCGTCGAGGTCCTTGAGGAAGCGCACGTGCGCAAGCTGCGAGACCTTCTCGGGCGAGACGCGCATCACCGAGAAGGCCGCGCGAATCTCGGCCATGTCGGCGGAGCTGGCGGTGACAAACGCGATGCCTGAGCTGGGGAACGTCACCTTTGCCGTGGAGCCAAACTCGTAGACCATGTCGGACTTGCCGACCTCGGCCAGAGCGTCGAAGATGTTGAGCAGGTGGTCGCCCTCGCCCTCAAAGGTGTGGACCACGTAGGCGTTATCCCAGAAGATGCGGAAGTCGGGCGCGGCGGGCGTGAGCGCGGCGAACTTGCGGACCACGTCGTCGGAGTAGGTGATGCCCGTGGGGTTGGCGTACTTGGGGACGCACCAGATGCCCTTGACTGCGGGGTCATTCTCGACCAGGCGCTTCACCACGGCCATGTCGGGGCCGTCATCGAGCATGGGAACGGGGACATTCTCGATGCCATAGTGAGCCGTGACCTTGAAGTGGCGGTCGTAGCCGGGAGCGGGGCAGAGGAACTTGACCTTGCCCTGCTGGCTCCAGGGCTTGTTGCCGCCAATACCGTGGGTATAGGCGTTGCAGACCAGGTCGTGCATGAGGTTGAGGCTCGAGGAGCCGTTCACGATCACGTTCTTGGGGTCAACGCCCAGGATCTGCGCGGCGAGGGCGCGCGCGGAGGGCAGGCCGTCAGGGGCACCGTAGTTGTCAACGGCCACGCCCTGGTCGTCCATCTCGGTAGAAGAGTTGAGAACGTCGAGCATGGGGTGAGAGAGCGCGGTCTGCTCGGGGCTGGGCTTGCCTCGCGCCATGTCCAGCTTGAGACCCAGCGAGCGAAGGTGCTCTGCCTCGGCCTCGAGGCGCGTTATCTCCTGTGCGAGTTCCTGGTCTGACATGAGCTCATATGCGGTGGGCATGGGCCCCTCCTCGTGACGGCTGCATGGACGGATGCGGATGCGATTGTGTTGCGCCCAGAACGCGTTCCGGGCTGCCGACGCGCGTCAGTTGGCGCGCAGCGGCGAGAAAGAAGTATAGCGCGACGCCCTGTAGGCGTGATGCAGCTGGTACCATGGGTTTCATGATGAGAAACACAGACACACACGAGCATCGCACCGCCCGCAGCGTCACGCACGGGGGGCTGCGCGCGCCGGAGTACGGCGAGCTGCAGCAGCTGGTAAACGAGCTCTACTACCACAACATGTCCGGGTCGGTCAGCAAAATCGACGTGCTCACGCGCGCCGAGATTGACGACCTGTGCGATGACCTCATGGAGGTCGTCGACCTTCTCCCCGCGGGCAGGTACAAGCGCGGGAGGCTGTGCGACCAGCTCAACAGCATCGTGACGGCCCACGGCTGGGGCAACGTCTACGGCACGGTTGAGTGAGACAAAGGGAGTTTCCCTTTGTCTCATTCCTAATGGCATGCGGTCGCCGGAAGGCCGCGTTTGATGCAATCTGCAACAAAAACCGTGCTCCGGCGACAAAAAGTCGCCGGAGAGCCCCGTTTGGATAGTCATTCCTCCATCGAGGCCCTTCCGGCGACAACGCTACAGCTAAGTTCGCCGCGGCACTAGAACGAGCAGCCACCGCCAATGGTGCACGAGGCACCCGCAGCGGGGGCGTCGTCCTTCTCGCCAGCTGCCGCCGCCGAGAACTCCTTGCCCAGGTAGGCGATGATGTCATCCGACTCGTACATGGCCTTGCCGTCAATAAAGAGGCACGGCACCTGACGCTTGCCGCCAACCTCGACCAGGCGCTCGCGGTCCGCGTCGGACTCGTCAATGTTGTGGAGCGGCAGCTCAATGCCGTTGGCGTCCATGAAGGCAAGCACCTTGTGGCAGTAGGGGCAACCGTTCTTGATGTAAAGCTCGAGGTTCTTCTCGGCCATGGCTCTCCTTCCAGAGGGGGGTCTCGTGTGACTCTAACCTGCATGTACCCGTAGGGGGCCAGGTCCAGCCCATATGATACAGGACGAGAAGCAAATCTCCACACGCCAACGCGCCATCAACCCCGCCAGCGCCGCCCGGCGTTCCCCTCGGCGCCCGCAGATGACCTCCAGCGCCACCCCAATCGCAGAAATAGCTCTATTTCTTAATCGCACTTGACGTTTCCGCAGTTGGCTCAAGATCGTTTTAAGAAACGGAGCTATTCTCCGGTGGCGGGACGTCGCGGCACGTGCGAGCGAGACGTGAGAAGGGCAGCGGACGCTACGAGAGATCACCTTCCGGCGTCAAGAGGGCGCCGGGACGAAGGCTCCATCCGCGCGCCAAAGAAAACCCTCCGGCGTCACAAGACGCCGGAGGGCAAGCCAAAGCCGAGAAGAGAGGGCGCGCCTACAGGGCTGCTTCCCTACAGAAGCCTCAGCGAGACCTCCTTGAGCTGCGCGCCCGTGACCTCGGACGGCGCTGCGCTCATGAGGTCGGAGCCGCTCGCCGTCTTGGGGAACGCCATGACCTCGCGGATGTTGTCCGCGCCCGCAAGCAGCATGCACACGCGGTCCAGGCCAAGCGCAAAGCCGCCCATGGGAGGCGCGCCAAACTCGAGGGCGTTCATGAGGAAGCCAAACTGCGCCTGCGCGCGCTCGGGCGTGAAGCCCAGCTTCTCCAGGATCTTCTCCTGCAGCTTGGCGTTGTGGATACGCATGCCGCCACCGCCGGCCTCGTAGCCGTCCATGACAAAGTCGTAGGTGTGCGAGCCCATGGCCAGAGGGTCGGTGTCGAGAAGGTCGATCTGGTCCTCGTTGGGCTGGGTGAAGGGCTGGTGCTCGGAGTCCAGGCACTTGCGGTCCTCGTCCCAGTGGAACAGGGGGAAGTTCACGACCCACAGGAAGTCGTGGCCCTCGCGCGGCACCTCAAGCTCGTTGGCCATGTGGCTGCGCATGCCGCCCAGGATCTCGTCAGCGTGCAGGCGGCTCTCCACGGCGAACATCACAAGGTCGCCGGGCTCCACGTTCATCTCGGCACGAAGCGCGGCCATCTCCTCATCCGAGAAGAACTTGACGATGGGGCTGGTCACCGAGCCGTCCTCGCGGAAGGCGATGTAGGCCAGGCCCCTGGCGCCAAACTCGGCGGCAACGTCGGCCAGGCGGTCAATGCGCGCACGGGGCCACTTGCCGGCGCCCTTGGCGTTGATGGCCTTGACGTACTGGCCATCGGTGGCCGCGGCGGTGGCAAAGAGCTTGAACTTGGATGCCGAGAAAATCGGCGTCACGTCGTGAAGCTCCATGCCATAGCGGGTGTCGGGCTTGTCGGTGCCATAGGTGTCCATGGCATCCCAGTACTGGATGCGACGGAGCGGCAGCTCAAGCTTGACGCCCATCTTGCCAAAGGCCTTGGCCAGCACGTGCTCGAGCGCGCCCATCACGTCGTCCTCGGTGACGAAGCTCATCTCGACGTCCACCTGGGTGAACTCGGGCTGACGGTCCTTGCGCAGGTCCTCGTCGCGGAAGCACTTGGCCACCTGGTAGTAGCGCTCGACGCCGCCCACCATGAGGAGCTCCTTCAGGAGCTGCGGGGACTGCGGCAGCGCATAGAAGTGGCCCGGCTGCATGCGGCTGGGAACCAGGAAGTCGCGGGCACCCTCGGGGGTGGACTTAAAGAGCGAGGGGGTCTCGACCTCCATGAAGTCAGAGTCATGGAAGGCCTCGCGCAGGGCGAAGGTGAAGTCGCTGCGGAGCTTGAGGTTGGACGTCATCTTGGGGCGACGAAGGTCGAGGTAGCGGTAGCGCAGGCGAACGTCCTCGGCGGTGTCAACGTGGTCCTCGATCTGGAACGGCGGCGTCTTGGACGTGTTGAGCACCACAATCTTGGTCACGTAGACCTCGATGGCACCCGTGGCCAGCTTGTCGTTGTTCTGGCCCTCAGGGCGCTCGCGCACGGTGCCGCTCACCATGATGGGCCACTCGGAGCGGATGGTCTCGGCCTCGTGGAAGGTGGCCTCGTCGCAGACCTCGGGGTCAAACTCGAGCTGAGTCACGCCGGCGCGGTCGCGAAGGTCGACAAAGATCAGGCCGCCGTGGTCGCGGCGGTGCCAGACCCAGCCGGTGAGCGTGACCTCCTCGCCGATGTTCGACTCGCGCAGCTCGCCGCAGGTGTGCGTGTGCATGCTATAGGACATGTGATTCCTCTCGTCTCTTCCGCCCCGTGCCGTGCGGACGGACCAACAGATGACGGCGCGCCGACGTAGACTGCGGCGGCACGCGCAACTGGCCATGGTAAACCAATCGCGCGCGGTCACCGGCCAACATGCGCGGCCGCAACCGTGCCTTAACGGAAAGCCCGCATCGCAGGGCGTATCGGCGGTGTGGCGGCACAGCGGCGTGGCGGCACGGCGGCGTGGCGGCACCTGGCGCGTCGGCGCACGACAGCACCTGGCGCCACCCTACAGCGTGACGAGAAGCTCGCCCTTCTCGCGGTCGTAGCCGCTTCCCAGGACGTCAGCGCAGAGCTCGTGCGCCCAGGCAGGCGTCACCGTTGGGAGCTTGCTTGTGGCGGCAAGCTCATCTGTGTAGTCCGCCAGGAAGTACGTGGTCTCGTCTGCTGGGTTGATGTGCGTGACTAGCGGCTTCATGGCGTACGACGCCACGCGGCACGTGCCTGTGGCGTCTCGCTCCAACGTCACACGAGCCATGCCGCCAATCATGTTCTGCGGGGCATCCATGCCGCTCACAAAGTTGCCCACCGACCAGTAGCAGACCATGGTGTGGCCGTCTGTGCCGGTCATGGTCTCGACAGGCCCCATCACGTGCGGATGGTTACCCAAGACCACGTCCACACCGCACTCCAAAAAAATGCTCGCCCAGCGCTCCTGCTCGCCATCTGGCCCGGTCACGTTCTCGGTGCCCCAATGCGGGCACACAACCACCATATCCGCCTCCTCGCGGGCGCGCCGGCAGTCCTCGCGCACGCGGGTCTCGTCCAACAGGGCAACGGCGCCTTTAGGGTCCCCGTAGCCATTGAGGCCATAGGTGTAGTTGAGAACGGCCACGCGAAAGCCGTCCTTCTCGTACACGAATATGTTGTTGGAGTCCGCCGGCTCCTCTGTCTGCGGATCCGTGCACCCAATCACCGCCACCTCGGGATGAGCCGTGCGCCAGAACTCCAGCTCGGAGTGGATGCCGTCATAGCCCCTGTCCATGGTGTGGTTTGTGGCGCGCAGCACCACGTCAAAGCCCGCGGCAACCTCGGCATCGCCAACCTCCTGCGGCCCGTTGAAGACGGGGTAGCCAGAAAGCCCCATCCCCGTGCCGCCCAAGATGGTCTCCTGGTCGACAATGGCCAGGTCACAGGCGGCAACTTCGTCGCTCACGTTGGCAAAGAGGTGCGAGAAGTCATACGAGCCGTCCGCCGTGCGGCCGGAGCTGTAGACCGAGGGGTGGAGAAGGACGTCGCCCACCATGCAGATGTCGATGGTCGTGGGTGCGGCGGCGGGCGTTGCAGCGCCGCCGTTTGCCGTGGCGGCCTCGGCCACGGCCGGCTCCTCGGAGCCAGGGCCGCCGTTGGCCCAGACGGGTGTCCTCACCGTCCATGCGCCGTAGGCAAAGCCCAGAGCGATCACGATGCCAGCAAGCACGGAGAGCGCCAGGCGCAGGCCGTCGTGCGCGTGCGCGGCGCCAGCCGAGCGGTCAACGTAGTCGTAGCTGGTGCGCTGAGGGGTGCGCTGGTACACGGGCAGCGGCGCCACGGCACGAGGCGCGGTCTTCTCGGCAGCTTCTGGGGCATCGTGGCCCTCAGCGTGCGCGGGCTTCTCGGACACGTCCATCACTCCTTGTCGCCATGTCTGGCTCGAGCTGCGCGACAGCGCGCAGCTGGGGTTTGCGTGACGTTGCGGCCAGCGCGCGACGGGCGCGCGGGTTTGCGTGTACGCTCGTTTGGCTAGCCAATGTTCATCTTACGCATGCGCGTCCGCGCCGCGCCGCCTTACGGGTAACGGTTCTGCCAGCGGACGCAGTGGGAGTGATGGGGATGTCCTACCAGACCGCGGTCTTCGACCTCGACGGCACGCTGCTCAACACGCTTGACGACCTCTTTGACGCCGTCAACCACTCGCTCATCGCGTACGGGCTGCCCGAGCGCAGCCTCGCCGAGGTGCGCCTCTTCACCGGCAACGGCATCCGTCGCCTCATCGATCTCTCGGTGCCCGAGGACACACCCAAAGACCTCACCGACAAGGTCTTTGACGAGTTCAAGGCCTACTACGACAAGCACAAGCTCGACACCACGCGCCCCTACACCGGCATGTCCGAGGTCATCGACGACCTCCGTGCGGCGGGCGTGGCCTGCGCCGTGGTCTCCAATAAGGCCGACTTTGCCGTGCAGGGCATCATCGACCACTTCTACCCCGGCAAGTTCGACTACGTGATGGGCGAGAGGGCCGGCATCAGGCGCAAGCCCAACCGCGACATGATTGACGTGATCCTGCGCGACCTGGGGAGAAGCGCGAACGGCATGGTCTACGTGGGCGACTCCGAGGTGGATATCGAGACGGCCAAGAACTGCGGCTGCCCGTGCCTGTCCTGCTCGTGGGGCTTCCGCGACAGGGAGTGGCTCGTCGAGCACGGCGCCACCACCATCGTTGACACGCCGGCCCAGCTCGAGGCCAAGATCCTGGCGTAGCGACGAAGCCTGCGGCAACGTCGCGGCCGGACGCCTGGCGTCCGCTGCCTACGCGCGCGCTGGCTGCGGGCGGTGGTGCTCCAGGTAGTACGTAAGCGTGAGCACGCGCCGCGCGGCAAGCGGCATTCCCTTGGAATCAAGCGTTGCCTTGAGCAGCATGGTCTTGGTTGTTGGCAGCACGTCCAGCGAGACCAGGTACTCCTCGCTCCAGTGCGAGAGGAGCACCTTGCGCAGGGCCGCGGCAACCCGCTGGTAGCAGCCGCTTTCCTGGCGTATGCCCTCGCGCATCACGTACTCCATGATGAACTCCACGAGGTTTGTGTCGTCCATGCCCAAAAGGCCGCCGCGCTGCCAGTCCGCCAGGATATGGTCGATGATGGTCACGTGATCGAGCAGCTTGGCCTCCACGTCCGCGTTCATGCCAGCCATGAGCGAGCCCTCGCGCACCACGCGGTACTCGTAGAGCTTCTCGGACGAGAGTGCCACGCGCGAGGCGCGAGGGTACACCGCAAAGGCAAAAATCTGGTCCTCGCCAAAGCGAACGCCCTCGTCAAAGCGCAGGTTGCCCTGGACGAGAAACTCCCTCCTCACGGCCATGCGCCATGCAAAGGGGCGTGAGTTCTCGCGGAACATGAGCTGGGAGCTGTAGCCCTCGAAGACGGCGTCGCGGGGCGAGAGCACGCGGGAGATCCAGGGAGCTCGCGCATCCGGCGGGCAGAGCGTGGCGCCAAAGGTGAGCACGTCGGCGCCGGTCTGGTCCAGAAGGCGCACCATCTCGGCGCACGCGTTGGGATGGAAGCGGTCATCGGAGTCGAGGAAGCACACGTACTCGGTTGTGGCAGCGTCGATGCCGGCGTTTCTCGCCGAGGAGAGCCCACCGTTGGGCTTGTCGACCACCCTAATGCGCGGATCACGCTTCTCCCAGCGGGCAAGGACCGCGCGCGACCCGTCGGTGGAGCCGTCGTTCACGCAGATGATGTCGATGTCCGCAAGCGACTGGTCCTCGAGCGACCCCAGGCTCACATCCAGGTACTTCTCAACGTTGTAGACGGGCACCACCACGGAAAGCCTGCTCACAGCGCTGCCCCCTCCTGGTTGGTGCGGCGCACGTATTGTCCGCACGCCTTGAACGAAAGTGCATCTCTCAGCAGCGGGACGCCACCCAGCGCAAGGTAGCGCAGCACGGCCCCGCCCGGCGCGCGATACGCCCTGCGCGAGCGCTCGAAGCGCGCAGGGTCAGAGACAAGCGCGTCGAGGTCTGCCGCGGCACCGGGCTCGAAGAGCTTGCGGTCCACGCGGCCCATCGCCACGTCGTCTGCCAGTTCGTGCGAGATGCGCTCCACAAACGCGGGGCGCAGGCTGGAGTCCAGGCGGTCGTAGTTCCAGAGGTAGCTATCGAGCTTCATGCGCTCGAGGATGCCCGTGAGGCGCGTCACGTCGGAACCCGAGAAGTGCTCGTTCACGTACTCGGCCATGGCCTGGTACTCGTCGCACACGCAGTACGCCTTGGCGCTCGACTTGACGGACGACGCCTCATTGTCCTGGCGGTAGCACAGCACGCAGTCGGCGATGAAGGTCGCGCGGTTGGCCGCGGCCCATACCTTGAAGTTGAAGCCCACGTCCTGGTACGAGGCACCCGGCGTCTCCAGGAAGCGGATGCCGTTCTTCTCCAGGAAGTCGCGTCGGTAGATGGCGGACCAGATGGAGGACTTGCGGAAGAATACCGCGATGTCGGCGTCCCCGCGCGGGCAGAAGGTGCGGCCCACCATGGGGCCGTCGACCACCGAGAAGGGCACGCGCTTCTCGGCTGGCTTAGACCAGTACAGCCAGAAGTTGCCCTTGGCGACCTCGGCGTTTGCGGCCTCGGCAGCATAGACGAGAAGCTCGAGCGCCTGTGGGTCGAAGAAGTCGTCCGACTCGAGGATGGCCACGTAGCGGCCGCGGGCGCGGTCGAGCCCCACGTTCATCGACGCACCGTAACCCGAGTTCTCCTTGTTCACCAGGATGAAGCGCTTGTCCCTGTCGGCAAAGCCGCGCACGATGTTGGGCGAGGCGTCGGTAGAGCCGTCGTTCACGCAGATGACCTCGAAGTCGTTGAAGGTCTGGGCAGCCAGCGACGAGAGGCACCTCTCGAGGTAGCGCTCCACGTTGTAGATGGGGACAAGCACCGATACCAGGGGATGCTTGGTGTCGCTCACGATGACCTCCGTATATCTCGCACCGGTAACACACTAGAGACCATACCGCAGCGCCCCGGCTCGCGGGGAGCAGGACCGGCAAAACCATCATGAGAGCGGACCAGCATCCCCATGCGGCATCATCGCGTTCTTCCTGCATTCCCGCTTTTCCTGCACCTTCATGGGCTAGGATGGGAGGGTTGACCACGCGCGCCCCCTCACGCGTGCCCACCCTCGAGCGAAGCGGACAGTACAGGAATGTGGCTCTCCTTCTACGCAACGGTCTTCGTGACACTGCTCTTCTTAGGCGTACCGGGATATCTCCTGGGACGCACCCTGGGGCTTCCGCGCATGACGGCGCTGCTTGCGGCAGCGCCCCTTGGCATGGCCGTCATCTGCCTCATGGGCCAGGTGCTCTGTCTGGCAAAGGTCCCTGCCACGCCAGTCATGATGGTGGGGCTGCCCTCCGCGCTGCTGCTGGTGGCGGCGCTTCTCCGCAACCGCTTTGTGCACGCATTGCTTGACGGGGCTCCAGCCGTCCATCCTGCTTTGGTGGCCCTCTTCCTGGTAGCGGGCGTGGTTGCCGGCTACGTCTTTCTCGCGGGGATCCTTCCCTCCCCCAATGCCTTCCACCAGGACTACGACTCAGTGCACCACATCAACTCCATCCGCGCGATGATGGACTCGCTCTCGATGTCGCCGCTCGACGGCAGCTCCTACTCCACAGAGTCCGATGCCCTTGTGGCCGTGCAGCCCACCGGCTACTATCCCTCGGGCTGGCACGTATTGTGTGCGACCGTTGCCCTTGCAACCAACGTCAGCGTAACCAGCACAATCAACGCCGTGAACCTGGCGCTTATGGCCATGGTCTATCCCCTCTCCATGCTGTTTTTGCTCTCGACGGTCTTTCCGGGGCGTACGCGCGTGGTGGCGCTGGGAGCCGTGGCGGCGCTCACGCTCACCATCTTCCCGTGGGGCATCTGCAACTGGGGGCCGGTCTACCCCAACATCGCCGCCTTCGCGATGCTGCCCGCCATCTGCGCCCTCTTCATGCGCGCCTTCGACCAAGACGAGAGCCGCCGGGCCACGGTAGACCACCTCGTTGCCTGGTTCCTCTCCACCTGTGGCGCGGTGCTCCTCCATCCCAACGTGGTCTTCTCGATGGCGGTCTTCCTGGCGCCGTGGATCGTGGCGCGCCTTGGCAGCTCATCGTTGCGTGTGCGGATTGGCTCGCGCGTGAGCATTGGCCCGCGTGTGCTTGCGGTGGCCTTTGCCGTCTTCTGCGTGGTGGCCTGGATTGGTGCCACCAAGATTCCCGCTTTCGCGGAACTCGTGAGCTACCACTGGGACTCCTTCGCCGAGGGCGACGGCGCCCTCACCAACGTCTTGCACCTGAGCTACATGCGAGGCATGTGGCCCGCGCCCGACGCCGAGCAGCTCTTCCCTGCGGCGCTTCTGCTGGTGGGCGGAGTGCTTCTCGTCTCTCGCCGAGACACGCGCTGGGTCGTGGTGCCCTACGCCATCACTGCCTACATGATGTACGTGGCCTGCTGCTCGACAGATGATGCTTTTAGGTCCGTCCTCATTGGCTACTGGTACTCTGACCCCTACCGCATTGGCTCATTGGCAACGATCTTCTCGGTGCCGCTCATCTCATACGGTCTGGATGCCGTGGCCGAGGGTGCGTGCAGGCTCGTGCGCCTAACGCCGGCGCGCAACTGGCACGCGCTTCCTGTAATCGCGGCGCTTGTCGTGGCCGCAGCCTATGTACCGCTCGCGCTTTTCTATCCCGGCCAAGCACGCAACGGCTTTAGCTACGAGAAGAGCAGCCCCTGGGACACCTACATAAGCTACGCCTGCCGCGCCTACTCGCATGACGCGCCTCTCACCTACCAGGAGACGGACTTCATGGAGAGCGTTCACCGCCTGGTGGACGACGAGCTTGTCATCAACCAGCCCTACGACGGCAGCGTCTTGGGGTATGGCGTCACGGGACTGCGCTGCTACTACCGTTACTACTCGGGCTACGGCTCGAGCAGCGAGACCTGGCAGAGCCGCGTGATTCGCCAGAGGCTCTACAACATTGCCAACGACCCGCAGGTACAGGAGGCCGTAGAGTCCGTGGGAGCGCACTACGTGCTGGTCATGAGCACCGACGAGCGCAACAACACGTTTGTGAAGAACACCTACGACGCCACCAAGTGGAACGGCATCAACTACATCACCGATGACACGCCCGGTTTCGAGCTGGTGCTTGAGGAGAACGGCTACAAGCTCTACCGCATCACCGCCACGGAGTGAGACAAGGGGAGTTTCCCTTTGTCTCACGCGAGCAGGCGCTCGACCTCAGCGAAGGTGGGAATCGAGCGCTGGGCGCCCTCGCGGGTAGTGGCAAGAGCGCCTGCCACCGAAGCCCAACGCATGGCGTCGAGAATGTCGAGCCCATGTGAGAGCTGCGCCGCCAGGGCGCCAAGGTACGTGTCGCCTGCGGCGGTGGTATCCACCGCGTCCACATGATGCGGCTCCACGCGGTACATGTCGTCTGCGATGAGCGCGACCGACCCGCGCGACCCCAGCGTGATGACTGTAGTTGCCACCCCTCGTGCCGAGAAGGCCATGAGCGCGCGCATGCACCCCTTCTCGGTTTCGGGCGAGATGTCCGTGAGCGCCTGGCACTCGGTCTCGTTGACGCAGAGAAGATCAATCGACTGGTAGATGTCCGAGGAAAGCGGCGCCGCCGGCGCGGCGTTCAAGATGGTGTAGAGGCCAGACTCGCGAGCGTAGGCAATGGCATCCATGGTGGTGTCCATGTCGCACTCGAGCTGCGTGAGGAAGATGTCACCCGGCTCCGCGATATCATCAATGACCGAGCAGACCACGTCGGCGTGAGTGGCGGCGTTGGCGCCTGGGTCCACCACAATGCGGTTGTCGCCCTGCGCGCGCAGGATGGTGGCCGTGCCGGTGGGCACGTCCTTCAGGGCGCGCACACGCTCGCAGAGGACATCTGCCTCCACAAGCGACTGCACCAGGCGCGTGCCAAAGACGTCCTTGCCCACGGCGCCCACCATGTGCGTGATGGCACCCATGCGCGCCGAGGCCATTGCCTGGTTGGCGCCCTTGCCGCCGGGACTTGCAAGAAAGCCCTGGCCAATGATGGTCTCGCCGGCCTCGGGGACGCGAGGGCAGCTCACCGAGAGGTCCATGTTGAGCGACCCAAAGACGATGACCTTCGACATGCGTCCTCCATCCCTCTCGTTGCGCTGCGGCCCGCAGGTCACGCTGGCCACCCGCAACGCGTTAGCTCTCCTGGACCTCTCCCGCCATGAGTCGATGGTACATGACCTCGTTGGCAGCAAGCTCCTCGGTATCGTCGAGCGGCTCAAGCTCCGCCGTGCCGTACTTGCGCTCCATCGCGCGGGCAATGAGATAGTCCGCAACGCCGGGGTTCTTAGGCAGGAGCGGCCCGTGGACGTAAGTGCCCACCACGTTCTTGTAGAGCACGCCCTCGTAGCCGGTGATGCCGTCGTTGCCGTGGCCGTAGAGCACGCGCCCCAGCGGAGTGACGCCCTCGCCCAGGTGCGTGCGGCCGGCGTGGTTCTCGTAGCCCACGATGGGCTGCGGCGATATGGAGCTCTCCACCACAATGTTGCCAATGAGGCGCGGGTCGCCGTGGTCGGTGTAGAGGTCCACGAGCGAGAGCCCCTCGACCTTCTCGTCCGCCATGAGGTAGCTCGAGCCCAGCAACTGGTAGCCGCCGCACACGGCAGCAAGCACGCCGCCGTCCTCGACGAAGGCCCTGATCTCTGCCTGCTCGGCCAGGAGCTTGTCGCACACAATGCGCTGCTCGCGGTCTGAGCCTCCGCCAATGAAGGCGATATCCACGCCCGAGAAGGACGGCGTGTCGTCGACGTGGACCTCCATCACGTCCGGCGTGATGCCGCGCCACTCCATGCGGCGGCGCAGGCACAGGATGTTGCCGGAGTCGCCGTAGAGGTTCAGGAGCTCTGGGTAGAGATGGGCAATGCGCAGCGTGCGGCCACCCGTGGGGGTGGAGTTCTCTGCGGCTTGGCTAGTCATGGCGCTCACCCATCCCCTCGAGCTCGGCCTTGGCCGGCCACAGCGCGGAGTAGTTGCATAGCACGTAGAGCGGCCTGTCCAGCGGCACCGAGCCAAGGCGACCCAGCACCTCGCCCACGGTGGACGCCACGGGCGCCTTAATACCCGCGTACTTCATGCGCACCTGCACGTCATTTGCGCGATGGCCGCCCGCAAAGGCGAGAAGGTCCTTCTCGGAGAGCAGCCGCTCGAAGTCAACATCCCAGATCCAGGAGATGTCCTTGCCGTCGTTGAAGTCATCGTTGATCACAAAGAAGACGGCCTTGGGGCGGGTGTCCGTCTGGAGCAGCGAGATGTTCTGGTTGAAGCCCGTGGGGTTCTTGGCCAGGTTGAGCACCACCTCGCGCCCGCCCACCGTGAAGTGCTGCAGGCGGCCGTTCTCGGGGTGGTAGCCGTCAAGCGCCGCCTGGAACGAGGCCGCATCCACGCCTGCGAGGTGCGCCGCCGCGGCGGCAGCAAGCAGGTTGTAGACCATGTACACGCCACCAAAGCCCGCCGAGACGTGCGCCGTGCCACCCTCGGGAAAGGCAACGTCAAAGGCCACACCATGCGCGTCCACGCGCACGCCGGTGGCGACAAAGTCGAGCTTGGGGCGCTCGAAGTCGCCGTTGGGGCAACGAAAGGCACCAAGCTGGGCGTAGGCGCGGTAATCGTAGGAGAGCTCGGCTCCGCACACCTGGCAGAAGCGCGCCTCGGGCACGCGGTCGGGCGGCAGGTGGAGGTCCTCCCCTATGCCAAAGGCAAGGACCTTGGTGCCTGCCTTCTGCGCGCGAAGCGCTACACCCACAGAGAGCGGGTCATCTCCGCACACCACGAGCGTGGTCGCGGGCGAGGCCGCAAGCGCGGCGACGATGGTGTCCTGCACGTGGTCTATCTCGCCCGCGCGATCGAGCTGGTCGCGGAAGAGGTTGAGAAGCACCAGGTATCGGGGCTGCAGCTGGGGCAGGATGTGGACGGTCGAGAGCTCGTCCGCTTCCATGACCGCCCAGTCCGCACCGCTGCCGGGAAGCAGCGCGGCAGCCACGCCGGCCGCCATGTTGGCACCCGCACGGTTGCACAGCACCGTGCGGCCAGAGCGCTCGATGGCGTTGGCCAGCACGTTGTTGGTGGTTGTCTTGCCGTTGGTGCCGCAGACCACAATGGCGCCCTCGGAGAGCTTGGGTGCCAGGTGGGCTATGGCGTTGGGGTCAAGCGCCAGAGTGACCCTGCCGGGCATCTGGGAGGCGTTGCGATGGAGCACGCGTCGCAGACCCCAGGATGTGAGGCGGCCAAGGCCAACGGCGCAGGCGTTACGAACCCCCATGCGCTACGCCTTCCCGCCGCGCTCGGCGACTGCCGGGGACTTGGCGTCCACGGCGTCCGCAGGGGGCGCAGCCTCCTCGGCGTCCTTCTCGGCCTCGACGCTGCGCTTGTACTCCTCGGGCGTGAGCACGTCCTCGATGCGCAGGTTGACGCCCGCAACCTCCAGGCCCGTCATGCCCGTGACCTGCTTCACGATGGCCTTCTTGACGTCCTCGAAGACCTGCGGCGCGTAGGCGCCGTACTCGATGAGCACCGAGACGTTCACCTTGACGGCGCTCTCGGGCGTGACCTCGACCGAGACACCCTTCGTGGTGTCGGAGGCGCCAAAGGCGTCCTGCACGCGGTTGAGCCAGCTGCCCTTCATGCCCACGACGCCGGGCACGTCTCGCATGGCGATGGCAACGATCTTCTCGATGACGCCGTTGGAGAACGTGAGTGAGTCCTCGGAATCTGAGTCGTCTGCGATGTCGATGTCCTGGCCCTGGATGGGCTCGGGCTGGGCGGCGGGTGCCGTGGTGGCAACGATGTCGGCCTCTGCCGGGGCCTCGGCCTCCCGTGTGCTGTTCTCGGTGTCCATGCTCGCTCCTCTTGATGTGGGCTGATGATTGCTATGTGGGGCGGTGCCGCACCGCGGCGCCTAGTGCGTGTCGTGGTCCCTGAAGATCTTGCCAAGCGCGCGCAGAATCTTGGGGTCGCCGTCTGCCTGCTGGCCAATGGCCACGCCAATGAGCACGAGAAGCACCAGCAGCAGCGTGCGCCAGAAGCCGATTGCCGCCATCACGATGGCAACAAGGAAGCCGCAGACGCCGCCCAGAAACGCGTTCTCGTGACCGGGGAAAGTCCTGCTCACCCATGCGGAGGCCCTGTTGACCCCGTTCTGGGTGCTTTGGTCGCTCTTGGCGCTGGCCTGGGCCGCACCCTCCTGCGACGTGCCTGCAGATGCTGCGTCCTGCTGCGCGCCGGGCACCCTCGAGGTCTCGCGCTGCTCGTCCTTGTGCTGCTGCGGCTCCTCGGCCTCGACCTTCGCCCGCGGTGCCTTGGTGAACTCGTCGCTCATAACTAGGCCTCCCCGCTCTGATCGTGGTCCTCATCGCTCTCTGCCGAGGAGGACGTTCCGTCGTGGCCCGCGCCCATGGGAACCGTGATGGCACCATAGGACGTTGTCTGCGGCGCGGGCGACGGGGCATCCTCATAGGATGGCTCGGTTGCCTCAAGCTGGTAGCTGTCTGTCGAATAGTCCGTGGTCGAGGCGGGCGAGCTAGAGGATGTGGGCACGCTCACGTCCCCCGCCGCCGGCGCGTCAGCGGTCTCCTTGGGCTCCACAAACTCCAGGCTCACGTCCTCGAGCTTGTCGCCACAAACGGCAGTGAGGCCCCTCACCAGCTCCTCGTGGAGCTCGGTGCCCTTCTCAACCACATCCACGCTTTCATGCGGCAGAACGCGCACATGCACGCGCACATGGCCGCGCTTCTTGGCGCTTACAAAGACGCGGTCTGCCGAGCAGGTGCCATCTGCCTCGACCGTATGCTTGGCCTGTGACGCAATGGCGTCGCGCGAGACCGAGATGGTGCCGCCGTCGACGGTAGTCACCTCGACGGTGCGCACGCGACGCGAGAAGACCGAGCGAAAGAGCATGATGAGCAGCCCCGCCACCGTGATGAGAAGCAGCACCTCAACCGTGGTGTAGTACTCAGGCAGCGAGAAGAGCGCAGAGGCCTGGGCCGTCCAGGGGCCCAGCCACGTGAGCACAAACGCCGCCAGGCACAGAAGTCCAGACAGCGAGAAGACAAACATGCAGAAGCGCTTGAAACCACCCATGCGCAACTCCCCTATCGAGCGCCTTTCCGGCAGCCCAGCCGCCGGCCTGACAAAGAAGAGCATACCCCTTTGGCGGGACGCTATTTAGACCGCCCCGGGGGCCAGACCGGGGCGGCGAGCTGGCAGTGCGGTGCGACCTACTGCCCCTGCGCCGCGTACCTGGCCTCGGTGGCCTCCTTGGCGGGGCGCCACCAGTCCTCGTGGTCGCGGTACCACTCGATGGTCTGGGCGAGGCCCTCGCGGAAGTCCGTGTGGAGGGGCTCCCAGCCGAGCTCGCGCTCGAGCTTGGTGGGGTCGATCGCGTAGCGGCGGTCGTGGCCGGGGCGGTCGCGCACCCAGTCGAAGTCGTCCTCGGGGCGGCCCATCTGGCGGAGTATCTCGCGCAGGACGTCGATGTTGGAGCGCTCACCGTTCGCGCCTATGAGGTAGGTCTCGCCCACGCGGCCCCTCGTGAGGATGTCCCAGACGGCGCGGGAGTGGTCCTCGGTGTGGATCCAGTCGCGCACGTTCTCGCCCGTGCCGTAGAGCTTGGGGCGGATGCCGCAGAGCACGTTCGTCACCTGCCTCGGGATGAACTTCTCGACGTGCTGGTAGGGCCCGTAGTTGTTGGAGCAGTTGGATATCGTGGCGCGGATGCCGTAGGTCCTCGCCCACGCGCGGACGAGCAGGTCCGAGGACGCCTTGGTGCTCGAGTAGGGCGAGCTCGGCCTGTAGGGGTCGTCCGGCTCGAAGCGCCGCGGCTCGTCGAGCGCCAGGTCGCCGTAGACCTCGTCGGTGGAGACGTGGTGGTAGCGCACGTCGTACCTGCGGCACGCCTCCAGCAGCCGGTAGGTGCCCACGACGTTGGTGCGCACGAAGGGCTCCGGGTCCGCGATCGAGTTGTCGTTGTGGGACTCCGCCGCGTAGTGCACGATCGCGTCGTGGCCCGGGACGATGCGGTCCAGCAGGTCCGCGTCGCATATGTCCCCCACCACCAGCTCCACCTGCGACTCCGGCAGCCCCGCGATGTTCTCGGGGTTGCCCGCGTAGGTGAGCTTGTCGAGCACCGTCACGTGCACCTCGGGGTGGTTGGCCGCCACCCAGCGCACGAAGTTCGACCCTATGAAGCCGCAGCCGCCGGTGACGATGATGTTCCTGGGCTCGAAGGCGTCCTCTGCCATGTCCCTGTCCTCCCTCTGGTCGTCTTCCCTGTGTCGCGCCGCGCTATGCCAGACCGCGCACGTATTCCCTCAGGCTCTGCTCCCAGTCGGGCATGGAGAAGCCCGTGGCCTCCAGCCTCGAGAGGTCGAGGGCCGAGTGCGCCGGGCGCGGGGCGACGGGCCCCTCGGCGCCGGCGTAGTACTCCGCGGTCGAGACGGGCGCCACCGCGTCCCCGTTGCCGTTCCTGAGGTCGAAGACCTCGCGGGCGACCTCCGCCCAGCTGGCGACGCGCCCGGAGCCCGTGCAGTCGTAGGTGCCGTACGGGGCGCGGGACCCCAGCAGGTGGAGGATCGCGGCGGCCATGTCGCGCGTGAAGGTGGGGCGGCCCAGCTGGTCGTCCACCACGGCGACGCGGCCCAGGGGGTCGCCCGGGTCCGCCACGCGGTCGGAGAGCGCCACCATGGTGCGCACGAAGTTGCGCCCGTCGCCTATGACCCAGGAGGAGCGCAGGATATAGTGCCTGGGGCATCCCGCGACGGCGAGGTCGCCCGCGGCCTTGGACTGGCCGTAGACGGAGAGGGGCGAGAGGGGCTCCCCCTCGTCGTGCACCTCGCGGGTGCCGTCGAAGACGTAGTCGGAGGAGACGTGCACCAGGGTTATCCCGTGCTCCGCGCAGGTCCGGGCGAGGAGCGCCGGCCCGGTCGCGTTGGCCGCCCAGGCGGACAGGCGCCCCTCGGGGGTCTCGGCCCCGTCGACCGCCGTGTAGGCTCCGCAGTTGATGACCGTGCCGTAGAGGTCCCAGTCGTACTGCGAGTAGGCGTCCGGGTCGGAGAGGTCGAAGGCGTCGATGTCGCAGAAGTCGAAGGTATCCAGGATCCCCCTCTCCTCGGCGAGCGCCCGCACGGCCCGCCCCAGCTGGCCGCGGCAGCCCGTGACGAGCGTGCGCCTCGGCGCCATGGGGACGACGTCCGCGAGCATCGGGTGGTGCCTGTCCGCCTCCGAGAGCGTGGCCTCGGAGAGCGGGATGGGCCATTCGATGCCGAGCGCGGGGTCGGCGAGGCTCACGAACGTGTACGTCCCCCTCAGCTCCGCGGACCAGTGGGCGTCCACGAGGTAGGTGTAGGCGGTGCCGTCCTCCAGCGCCTGGAAGGAGTTGCCGACGCCGCGCGGGACGTAGATGGCCCTCGAGGGGTCGAGGGTGCAGGTGAAGACCCTCCCGTAGGTGGCGCTGCCCTGCCTGAGGTCCACCCAGGCGCCGAAGACGGAGCCCGCGGCCACGGAGACGAACTTGTCCCAGGGCTCCGCATGGACGCCGCGGGTGACGCCGCGCCGGGCGTTGAAGGACACGTTGTTCTGCACGACGCGCATGTCCGGTATCCCCAGCGCGACCATCTTGGCCCTCTGCCAGTTCTCCTTGAACCAGCCGCGGGGGTCCCCGTGCACGGAGAGCTCCACAACCTTGAGGCCCTCGATGCCGGTCTCCTGCACCGAAAGCTCCTTCTCGAACTCCATCTGGCAGCCCCCTCCCGCGCGCGGCGGGTGCGCCGCGCGGACAAGCGAATCCGGAATACCCTTATAAGATACGCGAGTCCCGCGCGGCTGGCGGCACCAACGAGCCAAGTCCAGACAACAGGCATGCGCGAAGGGCAAGGCCCCGGCGTTGGAGCAGGCACGCCGATAGCGCCGGGACGGCATTGATACACGTTCGTACCCGAATCTGTACCGCCCGACGCCGCGCGCCCTTGCCACCATTCACGCGCAATGATCTACTTGAGGACGTTTCCGTTCTCGTCGTACTTGTAGAAGCCCTCCCCCACGGCAATGCCAGTCTTGCCTGCATCCACATAGCCCTTGAGCAGCGCAACCATCTTGCCGGCCGGAGTGGCAGGGTCATCCGCGCCAGGTTCCATGGAGATGATCTTGAGCGCCAGTGGCAGACCGACCTTGTCAATCTTGCGGAACGGGGTCTGGTCGGGACGGGCGCCGGTGTCAAGCTCCCAACACAGGTCAACCGTGGCAGGATCCGTCACACCGGACGCCACAAGGTACATCGCCGCCTTGAACCACGGAATGAGGAGCGTGTTGAGGATATAGCCGGGCTGCTCCTTGTTGAGCTTGAGGGGGACCATGCCAATGGCATGGGAGAACCGCTCGACAAGTTCGAAGGACTCGTCGCTGGTGCGGTCGTGGCGCATGAGCTCGGTGAGGTTGTTGCGCCAAATCTGGTTGGCAAAGTGCAGCGTCATGTAGCGGTCAGGGCGACCGGTCGCATCGGCAAAGGTGCTCGGCAGGAAGGTCGACGAGTCGGTGAGGAGCAGCGTCTTCTCGGGCATGATGCCCGAGATCTTCTCGTAGAATGCGCGCTTCTGGGCAGGGTCCTCGTTAATGCATTCGATGACGACGTCCGCGTCCGAGAAGGCCTCCTCTGCGCTGGTAGTGAGGCGAATGTGCGAGAGGCGCTCCTCGGCCTGGGCCCTGAGCTGGTCAATCTGGTCGTCAGTGAGGTCCTTCTCGTCCGAGAGGCCGCGGCAGTACTCGCCGCGATCGGCCTTCCACGCGTCAAGCTCACCGAGAATCTGCTTGCGCACGGACTCCAACCGGGGCTTTGCGCGATCTATGGAACCTTCGCTGCGCAGCCACACGGTGGTCTCGAAGCCCTTGTACGCCACCATCGAGGAAATCTGGCTGCCCTCGGTGCCGCAGCCTGCGATGGTTACCTTTTTTACGTCCTTGATGTCCATGGTCCACGAGTCCCTTCGATGAGGTTATACGTTTAACCCACCCGTACGTTATGGCCCTGGCGAGGAAGAAAGTGAAGCGGAAATACGCAGGCGGTGAGAAGCGCCGCGCCGCCGCATGAGACAAAGGGAGTTTCCCTTTGTCTCATCGCAGCTTCACGCCGAGCAAGCCCGCGAGGTCTGGCAGCTGGTCGATGCCCACGGTGGCATCGCGCAGCTCGCGAAACGTGTCGCTCATGCGGACGCCCGCGATGTTGCAGCTGGTAAGGTCCACACCCGCAAGGCGCGTCTGGAAGAGCTCCGCACGCGTGAGGTCGCAGCCCTCGAGGACCAGCCGGCTGCGCAGGCGAAGCTGCGAGAGGGACGCCTCGCGCAAGTCGCACCCAGAGAACGAGACGCGCTCGAGCTTGGACTCTGCAAGCCCCACGTACGAGAGGTTGCACCCCGTGAAGCGCGTGCGAACTAGGACAGACTTGTGGAGGTCGGCACCAACCAGACGGCACTCGAACACCCGCGTGTCTCGCCAGAATCCGGTGTTGCCCTGAACGTTGCCCAGGTCGCAGCCCGTGAGCGTGCAACGCTCGAAGCTAGGACGCTCCAGGTGCGCAGAGGCAAGGACGCATGAGTCAAACGTGCAGTCCTCAAACTCCACGTGGCCAAGGTCCTCTCCCGAGAGGTCCTCCCCCACAAACTCGCGGCCGCGAACGTCTCCGTCACTCTGAGCTATGGCTTCGAGTATCTCGCTCATGGCGTTCTACTCCTCGGGCCACACGAAATCGAAGCTTCCAGCCTCGCCACCATCGATGAGGAGGTTCTGTCCAGTCATGAAGCGGTTGGTGACGGCAACGAAGTAGATCCACTCTGCAATCTCCTCCGGCGTCGCCCAGCGACGCAGCGGCGTGAGGGACATGATGCGATCCCAGAGCACGGGGTCGTCCATTACAGGGCGGTTGAGCTCGGTCAGGACACCGCCGGGATCCACGCTGTTGCAGGTGGCCTGGGGTGCCAGGCGCTGAGCGAGGTTCTTTGCGTAGGCGAGAACCCCTCCCTTCGACGCTGCGTACTCGGGGAACTCCGCGCCGGTGTGGCCGCTCGATGAGCCCACCAGCACCACAGCGCGGACCTGCGGCGCTGGTGTGCGGCCTCCCGGCGCAAAGGCGTAGCGCTCGCACACGTTAATGGCACCCTTGAGGTTGACGTCGATGTCCGCCCCGCTGTCCTGCACGCCCGCGTTGCTCACGATGACCTGCGGCGCAAGATCTGCCGGCAGCGCCTCTCGGTCGCGCACGTCGGCAACAACGTGCTGGTAGCGCGGATGCTCAATCGAAGCTGGAAGCACGTCGAGCCCCCACACGCGATGCCCGCGCGCAAGGAAGAGCTCCGCCGTTGCCCGGCCGATGCCGCGCGACGTGCCTGTGACCAGCACGTCCAGCGAACGTCCCCCAGCGTCAAGCGGCAATGAGGCAAAGGGAGTTTCCCCTTGCCTCATCTCGTTGCCTCCGCGGCATGCAGGCGCAGGTAGTTCTCGCCCACGCCGTCGCGCTCCCAGCTACGTACCACGCGGAAGCCCACCGGCGAGAGGAACACCTCGCACGCAAGCTCGACCAGCGCGCCCGTGAGCGAGCACATGACCACCTGCGCCCAGGTCCAGCCAAAGAAGGTGTGGCTCACGATTGTCGCGAAGACAAAGTTGTCCACAAACTGGCCCACCATCGTGCTCACGTAGGAGCGCAGCGCGAAGGTCCCAAAGGTGTTCTTCTTGAGCCTGCGGCCAATACCCTCGTTGAGCAGCGAGTTCACGACAGACGAGCAGAGCATGGAGACGGTCGAGCCAAACACCACGTACCAGGTGCCGCCAAACGTGGCATTGAGCGCTGCGTTTACCTGCAGGCTTTCCGTGTCGTAGTAGGCACCCCACATACCGGGCGTGAGACTCATGAGCCAGAAGAGCAGGCAAACGGCGAGATTGATGGCCTCGGCGAGAATGCTCACCTTAATGGAAGCGTTGGCTCCGAAACGCTTGCAGATCATGTCCATGCAGAGGAAGCTCACCCAGCTCACGGTGATGCCGCAGTCCAACGCCAGCCATGGAAGCGACACCAGCTCCTTGTTCGCGAGGAGGTTCATCACGATGACGCTCACCACAAAGAGCGTGACGGTGGTGCTGGGGATGTTTCTGAGGAGGACCTTGTAGTCCTCAAGGGTTCGCTTGAGCATGCGCTGCCTCCCGGTTTTGGATTAGCAAGCAGGTTTTACCTGGGACTGCTTGGAGGGCCGCCCGTGCGGCCGCAGAACATAGTAACGCAGGAACCGTAGTTGCCGCTTGGTGAAAATCGAATCACCTTCTCGGGAACCGAAAGCGCGGGCGCCATCGCGCGAGGCGCCCGCGTACGGATTCGCTACCTCTCGAGAGGCCCATACGAGCCCGTCAGGCGCTTTCGACGTCGCAGCTGTGCGACAAAGTTCGCTAGAACCACCAGCACGCCTGCCGCCGCACACGCATAGCTCACGGGCACCAGCCAGAAGTCCTCGTGTAGCATGCCGCTCGCGTCCACGTAGCTCACCGAGTTCTCGGCCACCACAGCCAGCACCGCCGCGACCACGATGAGCACCGCTCCCACAATGGACATCGCGAGGCTCATGCGCATCCACCTGCCCTCGCTGCCGTCACGGATGAGCTTGTCGGCCATGTCGTTCTGCTCGCCTGTCGTACGTGTCATGCCTTCTCCTCCCAGGATGAGCTCGTCGAGGGAAATGTCAAACGTCCGGGATATGGCGATGACCACTTCGATGTCGGGCAGGTTGCGGCCGTTCTCCCAATTGGAGACCGCCTGCCGCGTCACCCCAAGGCGCGACGCGAACTGCTCCTGCGTTAGGCCCGCGCCGGTGCGCACGGCCTTGACCCTCTCGCCAAATTCCATCGGTTCCCCTCCCCTCCTGGGCCCAGCATCACCCGGGCGAAGACTCCACTCAAGAAAGCATAGCTTGCATGGACAACAACGGCACGACAGCAGAACTGTCGTGCCATCTACCAGTACGTTTGTACCACGCACTGCGCCAGAAGATGGTGACTCGATGTGCACGCGGGGAATCGCGTAAGCTAGTCCCTCGCACGTTTTCCCGTTGTTAGGAGCACCACTTCATGGCCAAGCGCCGCAGCACCACTGCATCAACCACTATCACTGCCGAGAAGGACCTCCCTACCCGCTTTGAGGATCTCGGTCTCTCCAACCGCGCCCTTGCCGCCGTGAGCGACATGGGCTATGAGGCGCCCACGCCAGTCCAGGCTGCCTCGATTCCCGCAGCTCTCGCAGGTACCGACGTCATGGCAGCCGCACAGACAGGCACCGGCAAGACGGCCGCCTTCCTGCTTCCCACGCTCGACCGCCTGGGCCACGCGCGCCACGGGCAAGGGCCGCTCATGCTTGTGGTCACGCCCACGCGCGAGCTTGCCGCCCAGATCGAGGAGGTCGCAAACGCCATATGCGCACACACGGGGCACACGGCAACGGTCCTCGTGGGCGGTGTCTCCTACGAGCCGCAGCGCGCCGCACTCCGCAAGGGGTGTGACCTGGTGGTTGCCACGCCGGGGCGTCTTATCGACCTCATCAACTCGGGCGACTGCAACCTTTCGCAGGTAGAGACCCTGGTTCTGGACGAGGCGGACCGCATGCTCGACATGGGCTTCCTGCCCGACATGCGCCGCATCGTGGCCAAGACGCCCGCCTCGCGCCAGACCTTGCTCTTCTCGGCAACGCTCTCCGACGACGTGCTGGACAACACCAAGTCGCTGGTCAACAACCCCGTACGCATCGAGATTGCGCACAAGGGCACAGCCGCCGAGACGATTGACCAGTATGTGCTGCCCATCTCGCACGAGGCCAAGAACGACGCCCTCATAGAGATTCTGCACCGCGAGGGCGCCGAGCGTGTGATTGTTTTTGTGCGCGGAAAGCACCGCGCCGACTCCGTTTGCCGGCGCCTTCGCAAGGCCGGCATCGAGTGCGCGCCCATCCACAGCAACCGCAACCAGAACCAGCGTGCCAGCGCGCTGAGGCGCTTTGCCGACGGCGAGGTGGGCGTGCTGGTGGCAACCGACATCCTGGCGCGCGGCATCGACATCCCCAACGTGGCATATGTGGTCAACCTCGACGTGCCCTCGGACGCCGAGGACTACATCCACCGCATTGGCCGTACCGGTCGTGCGGGCGAGTACGGCTGGGCCCTCACCTTTGCCACGCCCGAGGAGGAGTTCGACCTTCGCGACATCGAACGGCTCATGGGCAAGAACATCCCTGTGTACCCGCGCGCGCAGGGCATCCCTCTAGGCGAGAAACCGCTGGTACTTGACCCCAATCGCACGCCAACGGACCGTCTTCCCGGCAAGAAGGAGCGCAAGAAGCTTGTGGACGAGCGCCGCGAGGAGCGCATGGCACGCACCGCAGAGATTGTGGCGAGCCGCTCCCAGCACCAGCGCAAGGCGCAGCCGCAGCGTGGGGCGAAGCCCGGTCGGCCGACCGCCGAGAGTGCCATTCCGCCCGAGAAGCCCAAGGCGGGCCGTCGTCGCGGCAAAACCGCATCCCAGCAGTGCGCCCAGGCGAAGAGACCCCAAACCGCTGGCAGAGCGGGCAGACCACAGGGCCGACGTCACCCCGGCGACCACGGCGGCATGCCGCGCCGCTAGGTCTCTCAGCAATGTTTGGGCTGCTGCCCTGCATCGAAACGCTTCTCGTTACACAAAAAATCGCTCCGTTGCGCCGAACTGCCCTTCGTTACACGCAACTTTTTGAGCTTTCAAAGTATCGACTCTTGGATGGCACAATATGTTGTGTCATCCAATTTTTTTGCACACAACATGCATTATCTGTACTTCACCTAATGCCTAAACTACGTGTAACGAAGGGCAGTTCGGTGCACGGAACGCGAAAAATGTGCAACGAAGGCCCTTACGATGTAGCGTAATTATTATAGAAGTTGTGACTACAACAGTTCACGCCTCCTTACTCTCATATGCTGGCTTCGACAAACGGCGCCGGCTCGCAACGTACCTCCGCAAGCGGCACGGCACACCAGGCCCTACGGCCTGGCCAAGAGACCAGGAGCAGCCATGAGCAAGATACTTGACCTCAACAAGAGCGTTCACGACCTCGCCGAGGAATTCCCCGAGTTCACCCAGATCATGGTGAGCCTCGGCTTCACGGATATTGCCAAGCCCGCCGCACTCAACACGGTTGGCCGCGTGATGACCGTTCCGCGGGGGTGCTCCATCAAGGGCATCAGCCTGGATGAGGCCGTGAGGACGTTCGAAGCCGCCGGCTTCACGGTCGAGGGCGCAGGCGCCAGCCAGGTCGCGCCCGCCACTGAAGCCGCGCCCATGGCCGACGCCACCATCAACCAGCAGGCAGAAGCCCCCCTCGGCACCAAGGTCGAAGGCCTCGACGAGGCCGGCCGCGCCAAGCTCCTCGAGAGCTACATCGCGCGTCTCTCGTCCGGCGAGGCTCTCGAGGATGTGCGCGCAGACTTTGTCGCGAACTTCAGCGACGTGGACGCCGGCGAGATTGCCCGCGCCGAGCAGGGCCTCATTGAGGGCGGCGCGAAGATCGACGACGTCCAGCGCCTCTGCGACGTCCACTCCGCGCTCTTCCACGGCGCCACGCGCGAGGAGAAGATCGCCAACGCCGAGGAGGCGGTTATGGGCTCGCTCACGCAGGGCGCGGGTGACCTCAACACGAGGTTCCTCACCAACCTCCCCGGCCATCCCATGCACGTGTTCTCCCTCGAGAACCAGGCCATCTCCGAGCAGATCGCCCACACGCGCGCCGCGCTGGGCACCCCCGACGCCATGGATGAGCTGCGCACCCTCTCCCAACTGGGCGTCCACTACGCCAAGAAGGGCGACCTCCTCTACCCCGTCCTCAAGGTCCGCCACGGCTACTCCGGCCCCTCCGACGTCATGTGGGGCGTCGACGACGAGATTCGTGCCGAGCTGCGCGCGCTTCTCGGCGCCAAGGAGCAGGACGCAGCCTGGCTCGAGCGCGCCGAGAAGGTCCTCACCCGCGCCGACGAGATGGTCTACAAGGAGGCAAACATCCTGCTGCCCCTGTGCGCCCAGAACTTCTCGGGCGACGAGTGGCTCCAGATGTACGCCGACCTCAAGGGCTATGACCTGTGCCTCATTGATGATGCCGGCACCTGGGGCGCCGGCGAGGAGTACTGCCAGCAGCGCGCGGCGGCAGCCGAGAAGGGCACGGGCAACCAGGCTGACGCCGCAGGCGCGGTGCAGCTGCCCACCGGCCGCCTGACCCCCGCCCAGCTCGACGCAATGCTCAACACCATCCCACTGGAGATCACCTTCGTCGACGACACCGATATCAACCGCTACTGGAACGACGACGGTGAGAAGAAGCTCTTCAAGCGCCCGTCTTCGGCGATAGACCGCGAGGTCTGGAGCTGCCACCCGCCCAAGATCCAGGAGATGGTGCGCCATGTAATCGCCACGCTCAAGAGCGGCGAGCAGGACTCCGTCGACATCTGGATGGAGAAGGAGGGCGAGCCCGTGCTGGTGCGCTACATGGCCGTGCGCGACCGCGAGGGTTCTTACGTTGGCACCATGGAGGTGGTCCAGCGCATGGGGTTCGCGCGAGACCACTTCAAGGCATAGGCGTCGCGGGTTTTCCGCGCGTCACAAGATAAAACATCGAACCGCAAGATCAAAGGAGCAGCACATGAACGAAATCCAGAACGAGCTTGCTGGGGCCACCGTTGCCCTAGGCGCAACCATCACCGCCGCCATGGACGACGCGCCTGGCTTTGTTCCCTGTGGAACTCCCGCGCAGGTGGTCCTCGACGCGCTGAACGCCGCCGGCTCCGCTGAGCCCGAGGCGGACCTCCCGCAGCACGTCGCGCAGGTGCACGGTTTTGTCGAGCATGTCTCCGGTCACCGCGGAGTGCCCGCCCACGTCGGAACGGACGTCGCGGCCCTCTCCCCTACCGGCAAGCAGCTTCTCGACGCGCTGCTCGGCTTTGCTGCCAGCGCAAACGCCGAGACCCTCTCGCAGGACGCCACCTCGTGGCTCTATCGCTCGCTTGCCGCCCTCGAGACCGGCGATGACGAGAAGGTCGGCACGCAGCTCGCCGCAGCTCCACGCGCCTAACCGCAGACACCTTACTTGCAATATGGCGGCGCCCAGGCTAGTTCTGGGCGCCGTTTTTCGTGAAATAGCCATCCTGGCCGAATCGCGCATCTCCTAGATTTGGCTCCTGCTGGCGTACGCACCGCAGTGTTCGCATACAGAAAATAGGGATCCAGCGCGTGGTTTCCGCGAAACACAAAGACTACGTTGAAGCGGGATACCGGGCTGACGCATAAAAAGGTCCTATCGGACGGGTTTTTCGACCTCGCTGCATAAAAATGCTTTATCGGGCGGTGCTATCTTGTAGTTACTATCAAACTTTAAATTTTATATTGCATTTTATTGTATATTTATTGCAAAGTATGCCTAGTTATGCAAGTAAAGTTTCTTTATTGATGTATGATGCCGGAAGGCACCGTCCGATAGAGCATTTTTATGCAGTAAACTGCCGCATCCCGTTCGATAAGGCATTTTTGTACATGCAAAAGAACACCGACATTCATCAATCCCATTCGTTCATCCACTAACCACTGCATATTGTGTTGTCGAACAAACTAACCACAACCACTGGCATTTATTGTCACTAATCTGATAGCATATATTTCCAACGGTGGGGCTGGCCAACCAGCCATCCCAAAGATGGAGACGCGTGCGCACCCAGCGCGCCGCCCGTCGCCCAGCTCACGCACATGCGGCGCCCGCGCCGCAGATCGGGGATCACATGCAGGTAACCAAGCAAGACGGCCGCATCGAGGCCTACGACAGACAGAAAATCGCCCGCGCCATGGGCAAAGCACTCGCCGAGACGGCAGACCCCGTTGCCAGCGACGCGTCCGCGTTGGAGGCGCTCCTCGCACGCGTGGAGCAAGCCCTCGTCGCAACGGGCGCAACGGAGGTCGAGCAGATCCAGGACCTGGTAGAGCGTACGCTCATGGAAACCGGCCACTACGATGCGGCGAAGGCCTACATCCTCTACCGCCACCGTCGCGCAGAGCTGCGCGCCACCCGCCGCGCCATCTGCGCGCTGGCGCTCGCCGAGCCCGCAGGCGCATCCGGCGCCGCCCGCGACTTGGACGCCGTTCTCGCCAAGATCTCGCGCGACTTCGACCCCGCCACCTACCCCCTCTCTGCGCTCGCAGCCAAGTTCCAGGGCTTCGCCAAGTCTTCGATGTCCGTCGATGAGCGAGAAAATGCGCTGGTACGTGCCGCCGTTGAGCTCACGACGCCAGAGGCTCCTGCCTGGGGCCTCATCGCCGGGCGCCTCCTCTCCTTTGTCGCCCAGCGCCGCCTTGCCAAGGAGGAGCAGGCCCGCGGACTGACCAGCCTCTACGACAAAATCCGCTACCTCACCGACCAGGGCCTCTACGGCAGCTACATTCTTGAGAACTACTCGCGCGAGGAGATCGACCAGGCCGCCTCCTGGCTCGACCGCACGCGCGACGAGCTGCTTGACTACCCGGGCCTTGACCTGCTGCTCAAGCGCTACGTGATATGCAGCCACGACCACGTGCCCCTGGAGTCGCCGCAGGAGATGTTCATGGGCATTGCGCTGCACCTCGCCCTGCGCGAGCGGCCCGAGGCGCGCATGGGATGGGTGCGCCGCTTCTACGACATGCTCAGCCGGCTCGAGGTCACCATGGCCACGCCCACCATGTCGAACGCGCGCAAGCCGCACCACCAGCTCTCGAGCTGCTTCATCGATACCGTCCCCGACAGCCTCGAGGGCATCTACCGTAGCGTGGACAACTTTGCCATGGTCTCGAAGTTTGGCGGTGGCATGGGCATGTACCTCGGAAAAGTCCGCGCCAAGGGAGGAAGCATCCGCGGTTTCGAGGGCGCTGCCGGCGGCGTGGTGCGCTGGATCCGCGTGATCAACGACACCGCTGTGGCTGTGGACCAGCTCGGCGTGCGCGCAGGCGCCGTGGCCGTCTACCTGGACGCCTGGCACCGCGATCTGCCGGAGTTCCTGCAACTACGCACCAACAACGGCGACGACCGCATGAAGGCGCACGACGTCTTCCCGGCCGTCTGCTACCCAGACCTCTTCTGGCGCATGGCCGAGCAGGACCTCGACCAGCCCTGGCACCTCATGTGCCCCCATGACATCCTCACGGTGAAGGGCTACGCGCTGGAGGACTACTTTGGCGAGGAGTGGGAGCGCCGCTACCTTGAGTGCGTCGCCGACCCGCGCATCCCCAAACGTACCGTCACGGTGAAGGACGTCGTGCGCCTGGTGCTGCGCAGCGCCGTCGAGACGGGCACGCCGTTCGCGTTCATGCGCGACACCGTGAACCGCGCTAACCCCAACCCGCACGCCGGCATGATCTACTGCTCCAATCTCTGCACAGAGATCGCCCAGAACACGAGCGAGATCCAGAGCGTCTCGCAGGAGGTCGTGACCAAGGACGGCGACACCGTAGTGGTGACCACCACGCGCCCCGGCGACTTTGTGGTGTGCAACCTCGCGAGCCTCTCGCTGGGCCGCCTGCCCGTCGAGAACGACGCTCGCCTTGCTCGCACCGTACAGACTGCCGTGCGTGCCCTGGACAACGTGATCGACCTCAACTTCTACGCCCTCCCCTACGCCAAGGTCACCAACAGGCGCTACCGCTCGGTTGGCCTGGGCGTCTCGGGCTACCACCACATGCTGGCCAAGCGCGGCATCATGTGGGAGAGCGAGGAGCACCTGCACTTTGCCGATGACGTCTTCGAGCGCATCAACCGCCACGCCATCGAGGCCTCCTGCCAGCTGGCCGAGGAGCGCGGCGCGTACGAGAAGTTCGAGGGCTCGGACTGGCAGACAGGAGCATACTTCGAGAAGCGCGGCTACACGTCGCCCGCGTGGCGTGAGCTCGCAAGCCGCGTGGCCGCCCGCGGCATGCGCAACGCGTACCTGCTCGCCGTGGCCCCCACCAGCTCGACCTCAATCGTTGCTGGCACCACGGCCGGGCTCGACCCCGTGATGCGCAAGTTCTTCCTAGAGGAGAAGAAGGGCTCCATGCTGCCGCGCGTGGCACCCGAGCTCTCGCCCAAGACCTGGTGGTACTACAAGCCGGCGCACATGATCGACCAGACGTGGAGCATGCGCGCCGCGGGCGTGCGACAGCGCCACATTGACCAGGCGCAGTCGGTAAACCTCTACATCACCAACGAGTACACCATGCGGCAGGTGCTCGACCTCTACCTCGAGGCCTGGCGCGATGGCGTCAAGACCGTCTACTACGTGCGCAGCAAGTCGCTCGAGGTCGAGGAGTGCGAGAGCTGCTCCAGCTAGCGGCCCCGCCTGCGCCACGCCCCCGACCAGCCGCCCCCGCAGCACCCCATCCACATCAGAAAGGCAACCATGCAGCAAGCAGACAACACGCGCCTCTCGCCCAAGGCGCTCTTCAACCCCAACGGCGACACCGACGTGCGCGCACGGCGCCTCATCGGCGGCAACACCACCAACCTCAACGACTTCAACAACGTGAAGTACTCCTGGACCACGGACTGGTATCGCCAGGCCATGAACAACTTTTGGATCCCCGAGGAGATTAACCTCTCGCAGGACGTAAAGGACTACCCCAACCTCCTGCCCGCCGAGCGCACCGCGTACGACAAGATTCTCTCGTTTCTCGTCTTCCTGGACTCGCTGCAGACGGCCAACCTGCCCAGCATCGGCGAGTTCATCACCGCAAACGAGGTCAACCTGTGCCTGCACATCCAGACCTTCCAAGAGTGCGTGCACTCGCAGAGCTACTCGTACATGCTTGACACCATCTGCAGCCCCGAGCAGCGCAACGACATCCTCTACCAGTGGAAGACCGACGAGCACCTGCTGGCGAGAAACACGTTCATCGGGAACCTCTACAACGAGTTCCAGGAACGCCAGGACGCGCCGACCCTCCTGCGCGTGATGATGGCGAACTTCATCCTTGAGGGTGTGTACTTCTACTCGGGGTTCATGTTCTTCTACAACCTGGCGCGCAACGGCAAGATGCCCGGAAGTGCGCAGGAGATCCGCTACATCAACCGCGACGAGAACACCCACCTGTGGCTGTTCCGCAACATGATCTTGGAGCTCCAGCGAGAGGAACCGCAGCTCTTCTCGCCCAAGGCCGTCGACGGCCTGCGGCAGATGCTCGAGGAGGGCGTTCGCCAGGAGGTCGCGTGGGGCCAGTACGTGATTGGCAACGAGATTCCCGGCCTCACGGGGCAGCAGGTGAGCGACTACATCCACTACCTGGGCAACCTTCGCTGGAGCTCGCTGGGGATGGGGCAGCTCTACCCGGAGTTTGCCGAGGAACCGGCAGACATGGCCTGGGTCTCGCAGTACAGCAATGCCAACATGGTGAAGACGGACTTCTTCGAGGCGCGCTCGACCGCGTACGCAAAGTCAACGGCCCTGGTGGACGACCTGTAGGCGACTGCTGCGAAGGCGCGGCCGCGGGGCGTTGCCACGGGGCGCCGCCACACGCTCGAGAGACGAATGTGTATCCTCTCGCCACACATTCGCGCCCGAAGCTGTACCCCGCGCAGGTCGATACACATTCGCGCGACGAATGTGTATCGACCTCCGCGCCGAGGGGGCTACAGCAGGGCCGCCCTCGGCCTTGTAGCCAAGCGGTGACGGCCTCTGGCATCCCGCCAATGTAGAGGTAGAGCTTGAGCAGGTCCTCGTACTTCTCGCCAAGCGCACTTGCCAGATCGAGGGAATTCTTCTCGAGAAGCTTGGCAAGCTGGGGCTCGCCGAGAGCTTCGACGAACTCCCGGAAGGTCATGGGATGCGTATCGAGGTAGTCGACCTTCCCAACCGGCCAAGAAACGCGCTGCGCGTCGTCCTGCTGCGAGGAGGACCTGCTCATGGCAACACCCAGCAGTGACCCCGCGGCAACAATTGGGATGTTGGGGCGCAGCTCGCAGTTTGGCTGAATGCGAATTCGCAAACAGCCATTTTTGGCCATTTGAGAAATTGTTACTCATCTCGAGAGGTGCCTGGGTAGGTGCCAGCCGCCCATCCGCACCCACCGCCGCTGCAGGCGTACCATAGTGCCGTTTGGCGGAGTTACGTTTGGAGGGCACATGGGCGAGCTCACACTTGAGGAACGCGGACAAAAGATCGTCGACGCCTGCCTGGCCGAGAAGAGCGCCAGCCCCTATGAGGTCTTCCGCAATGTTGCACACAGGGACTTTGTGCGCATGCACGGGCCCGAGCACCACGTTCTTGACGGTGCGGCCGTGCTGACCGCGTACCGCAACGCCGGCGGGAACGTTGACCTTCCCGCAGCGCTCAACGAGCTCATGTCGCGCGGCCTGCAGATGCCCGGTGCCATGTGCGGACGCTGGGGCGTGTGCGGCGCCACGGCATCTGTGGGAGCTGCACTCTCAATACTGGAGTCAACCGGCCCGCTCACGACCGACGACTCCTGGGGCAGCCACATGGTCTACACGTCCCGCGCGCTCGAGGCACTTTCGCGCATAGGCGGGCCGCGCTGCTGCAAGCGCGACGCGTACATCTCGCTGGAGACCGCCGTCGACTACATCCGCGAGCGCTTTGGCGTGCGCCTTGAGAAGGACGACATCCGCTGCGAGTTCCGCCCGCAAAACGCCCAGTGCCTGGGCGAGCGGTGCCCGTTCTTCCCCGAAAGCAGGAGTTAGCGCAGGCCTGCGGCAACCGATATCTGGCTGCCGCAGCCAAAACCGCCGCCGCACACCGTCCTTAGCGCATAAAAACGCTCTATCGAACGGAGAATGCGGGAGCTCCGCATAAAAAGTCGCTATCGGACGGTGGTCTCGAGGAGCTGATATAAATGTTACAACTATGTTTGCATTAATATGCATATTTATGATGCAACATGCACATTCATGCAAACTTAGTTCTATGTTATATTTCGCAGCGCCACTAGCACCGTCCGATAGAGCATTTTTATGCACAGTCTCCCAATTCGCCGTCCGATAGAGCATTTTTATGCACAGTCTCCCAATTCGCCGTCCGATAGAGCATTTTTATGCAGGCGAAGCCCGAACCCCCGTAGTTTCAGCGATATAAACTGATGAAGGCCAGGACATCCACGGTTACATCGTCTAGAGTAAGCTGCATATAACTCTTTGAAGGCAGCCAGACGCGCAGCTCACGGCGCCGCAGCGAAAGGACCACAGATGCAGCAGGTAGACGTAGCCGAGAAGCGCGAGAGCGAAATCAAACTCGTTTCAGAGATGATCGTCCTCTACTGCCGCGGACACCATCACGCCCCCAGCACACCCTGCGCGGAATGCCAGCAGCTCATCGACTACTGCACCCTGCGCATACGCCATTGCACACGCAAGGCCGAGAAGTCCTTCTGAAGCGCCTGCCCGCAGCCCGCCAAGTAACCGCCGTCACTCGTCCATAATTGGCTCAACAACATTCGGGGCACGCACCCCGCCGGCGGAAGGCGAATCATGAACGACTTCATTTTCCAGTCCCCCACGCGCTTTGTGTTTGGCCGCGGCTATGCCGACAAGGTTGGCGAGGAGGTCGCCGCGCTTGGAGCCAAGCGCGTCCTCCTGGTGTACGGCGGAGGCTCAGTGGTACGCACAGGGCTTCTCGCCCGCGTGACCTCCTCGCTCGAGGCCGCCGGCGTCGCCCACGTGGAGCTCCCGGGCGTCCGCCCCAACCCCGAGGTTGGCTTGGTGCGCAAGGGCATCGAGCTCGCGCGTGCCGAGAAGGTCGACCTCGTCCTGGCAGTGGGCGGCGGCTCCGTGATCGACTGCTCCAAGGCAATCGCGTTTGGCACGCCCTACCAGGGCGACGTTTGGGACTTCTTCTCGAAGAAGGCAAGCGTCGGCGCGTGCCTGCCCGTTGCGTGCGTGCTCACCATTCCCGCCGCGGGCTCCGAGGCCTCGGCCTCCTGCGTCATCAGCAACGACGCGCTCAACCTCAAGCGCGGCGTCAACGGCGACGTCTTCCGTCCGCGCGTGGCCATTCTCGACCCCGAGGTCACCTTCACGCTGCCGCAGTACCAGACGGCAGCCGGCGCGGTGGACATCATCTGCCACATCTGCGAGCGCTTCTTCAGCGCAGCCGGCCCCGTCCCCGTGACGGACAACATCGCGTGCGGTATCATTCGCGCCGTGATGGACGCGGCAAACACCGTGGCCAAGACACCCGATGACTACGACGCCCGCGCAACGATCATGTGGTCCGGTACACTCGCCCACAACGACCTCTGCGGGTGCGGCCGCGCATCCGCGCCGGAGAAGCGCGCCGGCGGCTGGGAGAGCCACGGCCTTGAGCACGAGATTTCCGCTCACCGCCCCGAGGTCACGCACGGCGCTGGGCTGGCCGTGATTCTCCCCGCCTGGATGCGCTACGTCTGGCGCGCAGACCGCGAGCGCTTCCTGGCGTTTGCGCAGGGCGTCTTTGACGTGGAACCGGTGGACGAGACGGACGAGGCCACCGAGGATGCCATCACTTACGCCATCGACGAGCTGCAGCGCTTCTTCGTTGGCCTGGGCATGCCGCGGACGCTCGCCGACCTTGGCCTTGCGCCGGAGGAGGTCGACGGCTGGCTGGAGACCCTGCGCCAGAACAAGGGCGAGCGCTTCGGCGAGCTTAGGCCGCTGACCATGGACGACGCGCGCGCAATCTATCTTTCGGCGTTCTAGCGGCGAGGGAGCGACGGGAGCGACCCTACGCGTTCTTCTCGACAAACCGACGCCAGCAGGCGTCTGCCTCGGCGGCCGCACGCTCCTCGTCGATGCCCACAAGGTGTCCGCCCTGCATGACGGTCTTGCCGGCAACAACGGTACGGTCCACGGGCCCGCGCCAGCCCACCACGGCCAGCACAGCCTTGGGGTCCTCCATCGCGCCAGTAAGCTCCAGTCGGTTGGCGTCAATCATGAAGAGGTCCGCGGCCTTGCCACTGGCCAGCTGCCCAATCTCCGGACGCCCCAGCACCTTCGCTCCCCCACGCGTGGCAATCTTGAGCAGGTCGTAGCCGGTGGGCGCGTTGTAGCTCTCGTTGAGGCGATGGAGCAGGAAGCCAACGCGCATCTCCTCCAGCAGGCTGGAGCCGTCGTTGCTTGCCGAGCCGTCGACCCCCAGACCCACGGGAATCCCCAGCTTGAGCATGTCGCTCACGCGCGCAACGCCCGAGGACAGCTTCATGTTTGATATGGGGCAGTGCGCCACGCCTGTACCCGTCTGCGCAAGAACGCGCAGCTCGTCATCGTTAAAGTGGATGCCGTGCGCAAACCACACGTCGGGGCCCACCCAGCCGACGGACTCCATGTACGCCAGCGGGCGCATGCCCGTGGCCTCGATGGTAAAGCGCTCCTCGTCCAGGGTCTCGCACAGGTGAGTGTGCAGGCGCACGCCCAGCGAGCGCCCCAGTTTGGCGGACTCTACCAGCAAATCCTTGGTGACGGAGAACGGCGAGCACGGCGCCAGCACCACCTGCCGCATCGAGAACGGCGCCGGGTCGTGGAACTTCTCGACCGCGCGCTGAGAGTTGGAAAGAATGGCGTCCACGCTCTGGACCACGGAATCGGGCGGCAGGCCGCCGTCTTTCTTGCTGAGCGACATCGACCCGCGCGAGACAACCATGCGCGTGCCAATCTGCGATGCCGCGTCGAACTCCGCCTCCATGAGGCCGTCCACCCCGTTGGGGAACACGTAGTGGTGGTCGAAGCAGGTGGTACAGCCGCCCTTCACCAGCTCGCCGAGGGCGGAGTACGTGGCGTAGCGCATGACCTCGGGGTCGATGTTCTTCCAGTACTCGTAGAGCGTGGTGAGCCAGGGGAACAGCTCGAGGTTCTGGACCTCGGGGTAGTTGCGCGTGAAGATCTGGTAGAAGTGGTGGTGCGTGTTCACGAGGCCGGGGTAGACGACCTTGCCGCGCGCGTCGATGACCTCGTCGGCGGCGGACGGCGCCGCAGCGGCGTTCGCGCCGGTGGGACCAACGTAGGTGATGACGCCGTCTGTTGCGAGAAGATCCGCGTGGGTGAACACGTGGTCCGCATCGTCGCAGGTAACAATGGTGTCAGCATTCTTTACAAGCAGCGTTCCCATTCCAGTTCCTCTCGTCCAAAGAGACCAACTGGGCGCCCATGCGCCCAGCCAATGCCCGGCGTGCTGCCGGGACGTTGCCAAGGCGATGGGGGGTGCCACATGCTCGGCCGAGGGCCGCCGGAATCCCATCCGCTTGTTGCTTGAGGGGATTTTAGCGCGCGGGCGCACGCGTCACGCGACGGATTTCGTTGCAACCGCAACACAATACGACTCACGCGCCCGCGTCCCAAAGGGCTGTTGCACCAAAATCGGTACTATTCAGTACTTTTTTGAGTTCCGCTTAGTATCGCCTTGCTGGTGACATTCCCTTACCTGCTGCTCCGTGGTTGGCAAGCATCTTCGTACTTGGCGATTCGCTAAAAAGTACTGAGAAGTGCGGTTTTTGGTGCACAGGATGGCGCGGGGAACGGGTGATGGTGCAAAACGGGCCCGAAGCCCCACTCCCTCGGTCATCCCGCGCGAGAAATCTTCGCCGTCATGGCAGCCCCCACACGCAATGCCCCCGCGGAGAATAGCTCTCTTTCTTAAAAGGCAATCGCATTTGCCCGGTTGGGCAAAGCCAACCTTAAGAAAAGGAGCTATTCTCTGCGGACCAAGTACGTGCGCGGCACACTAGGCGGCACGAGAAACCCAACCTCACCACGCGGCGCCCGAGGCCCCGTTGGAGCCCAAGTCCTCGGCTCGGTAGGCGTCATAGCCCTCGTAGGCGTACGAGGCGTCGACGCTGCGAGCGAGAAGCGCGACGCTGTGCAGGTCATCCGAGAGCGCCCGCCCGAGAAGCGCCTTAATCTCGAGGTCGCGCACGGGACTGCGTTCCATTGCGAGCAGATAGTCTTCACGCCCAATGCGACTCCAGTCGACCGTGCGGCCAAGCTCGCGGCGGAACATGTGGTCAAGCCATATGCGCCCCGAGCGCCCGTTGCCCTCGCGGAAGGGATGGGCAATGTTCATCTCGACGTACTTCTCGACAATCTGGTCAAAGTTTTCTTGCGGCATAGTCTCGATTGACCTGATAGCAGACTCAAGATAGATTGCAGAGGCAAATCGGAAGTTGCCCTTCGCTAGGTTCACCGTGCGAATCCTGCCCACAAAGTCGTAGATATCACCAAAAAGGGCCACGTGGATGGTCTTGAGCGCGGAGAAGGTACCCGGAACAAGTGTGTCCAGCGTCCCATCGCGGTAGAGGGCGAGAGCGGCCAGCTTCGACATGCGCTCCTCCTCATGGGCGAGCTCCACCTCGTCGGAGGCGTCGAGCTTGTTCTTGAGCGTCATGGCGCCACCTCGCACGAGTACGACTGGTATTAGGGCGTCCGGCTAAAGGCTCGGCAGTTGCAGCTGCCGGAGCATAGGACTCCCAGATGCTAAATGCAGTGCTGGTACATCATATTCTAGCGGAGGGCGTGCAGAACAATAGACAACCCCTACCGCGCGCCGGCGTACTTCTTGAGCTCGTCCCCGCGCGGCAAAGCGCCCCGAATCACACCCTCGTTCCCGGGTGCCGGTACTGGCCGTGCTCGCGGGTTCTGTCGTCGTATTGGATGGCGAACTTGGGGCAACGGTGCAGACAGCCCAGGCACATGATGCAGCGCTCCTTCACCCAGACGGGCCGCCCGTCCCTCATCTCGATGGCCCTGTCGGGGCACTTCCTCGCACAGAGCCCGCAGCCAATGCAGGTGTCGTCCACCGTGAAGTGGGATGTCTTGCGCATCTTCTCGTACTCGGGAAGGGAAACTCGCGACATGAAGTAGGGCATGGCGCGCCTTGTGAAGTTGCCGCGCTTGCGCCGCTCGATCCGCCCGATGACCTCGGAGACCTCCTTGTCTGCCTTACGGTTGGTCTCGGCGACCTTGTCCGGGTCCGAGAGGTCGAAGGTGGGCGTCCAGTTGTCCGGCATCCTCACGCTGAAGAGCGCGTCCAGGGAGAGGCCCCGCTTGTCCAGCAGCCTCCTCGCCTGCTCGCCCGTGAAACCGGGGGTAGTGCCATAGGTGGCGACGAAGAAGGCATACGCGGGCTGCTCCGCCACAAGCGCCGAGAAGAACCGCTTCACTATCTCGGGAAGGCCCCAGGCGTAAGTCGGCGTGACAAAGCCGATAACGTCCGACCGAGAAAGGCGCCCGTCACACCCCTGGATGCTCCGTGCCTCGTCATCCAAGGCCCCGGCGATCCTCTCGGCCACGTACTTGCTGTTCCCCGTCGCGGAGAAGTAATAGATCAACATCCGACGCCTCGCTTTATTGACTTCACGCGCCTCCACATTCTAAGGCACCGCGGAGTTGCGGCGGAGCGGATGCTTCTCCCGCCGCATTCTATGCGGGGGTGATGGCGCTCTCATACTCGGTAAGGTAGGCGAGCACCGCCTCCCCAAACGTTACCCCTGGAGTATCCCGCGCCCTCTGCCTCGGTCATCCTCCTGTATCTGAAGGTGATGTCGAACTCGTCGAGCGTACTGCGCAGGATAGGGCTGTCCATGAGCGCATCGGCAATCTCGCGGACATATGCGGCCTTACTCAACTAACTTAGGAACTCTGGAAGGTATGACTTCCTAAGTTCCCAAGTAAAGTTCCTAAGTAGAAGGCTATACCTTCAGAAAGACTCGGACCAAAGGTTCCGGAGAGAGGAATATAGATTTATTGCTTGCTGGACGTCATAGGGATTCAGGAACTCTGGAAAGTTGGACTTCCCAAATTCCCGAGCATTCTCTCTCCAAGGCGGTCTTCGGAGAGAAACAAGGGCCAGAACGGAGTAAGACAAAGCAGCTGGGGCTCGACGCCCCAAATAGGCTATCGGAAGAGATTTCCTCAGGCGATTTGACCTGCGAATAACGGAGTAGAACGGAGCAAGCGGGGAGCCAGGTCTCCTGCTTGAGTCCTAGTCCATCGATTGTTGGGATTGACGCTACCCTTGTCACTCGTCGCCACGGCATACTGCCCGACTCCCCACGGACAGAGCATAGCCCTCCCCTACCGCGTGCCGGCGTACTTCCTGAGCTCATCCCGCACGATCTGATCCATAGTCTCCCGACTGAAGGCCTGGTCGACTTGCTCGGCCGCAACGGACCTATCGGCGAAGGCGTCGAAAATCCGCTGCTTGTCCGCCAGGATCTGCATGATTCGCTCGTCGATGGCCCTGTGGCGGGGCAAGTTTGGGCTGCGCGGGTGGCTGGCGAGGAAGTCGAACATGCGGCGGCTCTCGTACGAGTGGCTGGCGGGGCTGCGGGAGATCGTGATCGATCCTGTTCGGTGCCCGCTGGCGTACGAGGAGTTTCGTCTCAAGGAGTTCGAGCGCGACCGCGACGGGACCTGGGTGGACGAGATCCCCGATGGGAACGACCATTCAATCGACGCGGTGCGCTACGCCATGATGGACGACGTGCTGCGCGGGGCATAGAGCAATGAGGGAACGTTCTTCTCGCCCATGTGTTCTTTTACCTCGTGCTACGCAAGGCCAGTCGATCCAGATCCATTGCCCGAAATTGATTCGAGAAAGTCGCGAGAGACCCAGTAGGGGCTATTCTCGTCCCCAATGCGCTCGACCATGACCGCGTCGCCATCCGAGTCCATGACCCTCAGCTTGTCACCCGTCGCGAAGCTCGTGCCGTCACTGCTGGTTGCGTCCTTGGCCACGAGGTAATCCGCGGAAGGGTTGGACTTGGATGGCCCCATGTCAACGGGAACCAGCTTGACGCCCTTCGCCTGGCCCCTCATTTTCGCGATTGCCTTCTTCTCGCCGTTCTTCTCGCCCAAAACGTATGCACCTCCAAGGAGAGCTGTAAAGGCACTTCCAACTTTTACAGCCGCCTTAGTCGGACCCCCAAGGCGCTTGATTGCCATGGTGATGAGTTGATACCCGCCTAGATTACCTACAGCTAACATTTGAGGCCCCTCTCTCAAGACGACTGGCAATAAAGCGCGGCCATGCATCGGCCGTACTCGGAACGGGAGCGCATGACCTCTTTCTACCCCGCGGAAATGACGGTCATCCCTCAGTTGACAGCTGAATTTCTCTGCCTTACCTGCGCATTTGTCGCAAGTATTACTGAGTCGGCTAAGCGTTTTAGCTGGATTCGTTCGGTCGGAAGGACGTGGATGCCTTTCTCGGCTGATTGGTAAGAAGCGAATGCTGCATGGAAAGGAGCATTACGAAATGGCTGCCCGATTGCTCCCAACGAGACATGCGTCGATTGACAGTGCGCCACAGGATGATGAGTACATTAATATTCATTAATGGATATATAGAAAACCTGAAGTCCCCTTCAAAACGATTGGGAGCAAGCATGAAATCATCTCTTGGTATTTCCGTCGCGCTTGCAGCCAGCCTCTCCCTGCTGCCCCTTTCCGGCTGCGGGCAGTCTCAGCAAGCCCCGTCCCAAAGCGCCGCGTCCGATGATACGGCCACCTCGTCAACTTCAACCGAGGGGAACGCTACCCATGACTATCAGCTGACGAAGCCCTATTCCTACCAGGGTGTCACGTTCCTCGGCGATCCGTCTTGGACGATCTCCCAGCCAAAGCCATACAACTACTACGTAAAGATTGACATACCAAACAATAGCCACGTCAGCGTGCAGACTGCCCTTCACGGCCAGACCGCGACGCTCGACGGCGCCTTCTCTGAATATTTCAGGGCGGATGGCACGCCAACCCAGACCGATACCTGGTCGGAGGATGGCATCACGTACTGCACCGGCTACTACGAGGCATCTAGCGGTCGAATGTACCTGCTGAGCGGCTCTGAGGAAGACTCTGGCAAAGGGTTCCTTCTCAGTATGACATTTGTCTACGACAACTGGACGGAGGACCAAGCAAAGAGCCTATTCGATGCGATAGCAGCAACCGTCAAGTACGACCCTTCCCAGACGGACATGGACTATCACGACGCCTTCTCAAGCAGCCACAGCAACTCTAGCAGCAGCAAGGGGAACTCGTCTGGCAACGGTTCGGGCTCCTCGTCCGACTCGAGTTCCTCTGATACCTCTGACGCCTCCAACGAGAACGGCTCTCAGGTGACGGCCACGTACGGACCCGGCACCCTAAAGGTCGGTACTGACATCCCCGCCGGCGAGTATAAGATCACTTCTACGAGGTCATCCGGCGAGGGGTACTGGGCAATCCTCGACTCGTCTGGAACGAACGCGAACATTCTCGCCAACGACGCCTTCACCGGGAGCTCCTACGCAACTGTGGAAGATGGCCAGTACTTCGAGCTAAAAGGGGCGGTCGCGACTCCGGCTCAATAGTCCGTAACAGGTGTCATTCGCCCGTTGTGACCATGCAAGACCCTTTGCTTGCAGCCATTGCGAGCGAAGGGTCTTTTTATGTACGGAGAACCGGGTGACGAGTATTGGGTGTCCGAGCGCGCGAGAGTGTACCTGTACGGGGCGGAGTACTCGACGCGAGCGTTGGAGGACATGGAGCCGCGAGTGAGGGAGAGGGACTCCTGGATGCAGGCCGTCGAAGTGTTCTGTAATCGCGGAGTTGCGCCTGCCTTGCGCTCCCTGGCGCGAGGCAAAGCATTTAGACTCGCCCTGCTAGTCTTGGGCGTACTCGTATGCCTGGACACGAACGACTTCGACCAGGGCAGCGTGGGGTACTCAAAGCCAGCGGCGAGGAAAGCTCTGACAACGGCGCGCTCGCACTTCCATTGGCGTCATGCTGCCCAATGAGACTATCGTGAGCGTCATATTTACGACTCAATCGCGCGGGACACGACCGCCGAGAAGTGGCAGTACGTAGAAGAGGCAGCAGCGGGGCTAATTACGCATTGGCCTCGCTCGCCAGCACGGGACAACTGGACGTCAAGCGTGGCGCGCGAGCCTGGCCATGTCCTCGGGGCTCACGAGCCATTGCTTCAAAGGGTGAGCATACGCAAGGTCATCCCGGTCGAAAATCGCAAGGGACGTCTCCGAGAACTCGGCACGATACCAGTTCCCGAAGGACTTCGAGGGGTTGTCGAATACCACTTTGCGCATGATGCGGGGCGTGAGGAGTGGGTTGCCACAGGCGTACTCGGCATCAAAGAACTCGTAGTCGGGTGCCTCGCCCCGGTCGGCCTTCTCCGTAAGGTACTCGTCAACCTCGTCAAAGAAAAGCTCCTCATTGTAGAGCACGCCACGGTGGGCATCAGGCCCAACGGGTGGCGTACCACCGCTGACTCTTCTCATGTAGCGTGTAACGTATTTGCGGTCGTCATCGAGGATGATGAGCCGGTCGCACTCCTTGCAGTGCCAAACTTCCGATTTCTCGCCGGCGCGGTATTCGAGCCCGAAGAACGCCTGGCTATCGGCCAGCTCGTCCATGAGCGAGTCCGCCACAAAGAGCCACACGCTGTCGAGGTCGTTCTGACGAACGTCGTTGCCACAGGGGCATCCTATGCGCGACATCGCATCTTCCTCCCCTCGTCTCACGTATCAACAGTGCATTCTACCGGCCTCTTTCCCCACACCGGGGCCAATGAGAGAATGTGGATGGATGATGCGCCGATGGCAAACGGGGGCGAGAGGGATGGGCCAGTACTACATCTGGGCAAACCCGGACAAGCGCGAGTACATAGACGACGAGCCGTTCGGGGGCACAGGCTTCGCGCTGGGGTGCTCCGTGGCGGTCGGGCAGCCGATGACAGACGCAGCGTGCACGATGATTGCGGGTCCTTGGCATGGCGACACGGTCATCTACGTCGGCGACTACTGGACCGAAGACTCCTTCGACAGCGAGCGCTCGCGCAGACTGCTCGCGAAGTTCGACGGCTACCCTTATGAGGGCATACTAAGCCGCTTCGAGAACGTGACGGGGCACTTCGACGAGGCCAGGGGCCACAGTTGCAGTGATTACCTTCATTCCGAGCAACGAGGCAACATATTCGAAGAGGTATACACCGGGCCGTTCGACCTGCACGTGCAGAGCTGGCGCTACGCGGTGAACCACACGAGGCACGAGTTCGTGGACAGAAGGCAGGGACCCGTCTCCAATGTGTACCGATGGCACGGGAGATACGAGTTCAGGCGCATCGACCCCATTGTGCTCCTCTACGCGATGGGACCAGTCGATGACGAATGGGGTGGCAGGTGGTGCAGCGATCTGGTGGACATGAGTGACAACGCGCCCAAGCAGGGCTACCGCGACGTAACCGAGGGGGCTTCCGCGAGCTGGCTGCTGGGACCCGCAATCATTGCAGATGACGGCATGGTTGAACGAGCGCTCGCGAGCGACGAGTTCCATGCAGCGGTTGCCGCACGAGGCTCAAGCGACCAACCGGAAGACGGCAGGAGCATTCCTGGGGCTCTTGAGGTTCTGGCATTGCTGCTCGGGGCGAGCCATGCCGAATGGCAGTGACAGCACGCACAACCCCGCAATACTATTCTTTTTCCAAGTCTGTCTTCGGAGGTAGGCGAGAACTAGAACGGACTAAAACGGAGTAAGTCGAAGCGGCTAAGGGGCCAACACCCTTATAACGGCGGTAAGGAAGATTTCGTCAGGTATTCTGACCTGCGAATAAAGGAGTAGTACGGAGTAGAACGGACTAGAACGGAGTAAGCGGGGAGCTGGGACTGCCCACTTGAGCTCTAGTGCATCGATTCCTGCGTTTGACACTACCCCTATAACTTGTTGTCGGGACATACGGCGCTGGCAACCTATGGACAGGGCATGGACTTGTCCTACGACACCCTCATACACGAGAAGAATGCAGACAAGATGAGGATGTTCCCGTCCTGCGTGATGTACGACCAGAGGGAAAGGCACCTAAATTGAAGGAATTTCCATACCATGGGGCAATCTGCCTGCCCCGGCGCTCTTTAGAGTTCAAACAATGGCGAGCTAATCTAATCATACTAATAATTGAATTAGTTTCAGTTTGAATCACATTAGTTCGGGAGTCTCCGCAATCCGAAGGGTTGACGAGACGGCAGTCCTCATCTTACATCTCATCGCCGACGCGAAGATTGAGACCATGGAGTACAAGACGAACGCAAGCAACACGTCTTCCGCTGAGTGGAGAGTAGGAAAGTAGAGTCGGCTTTTCGTTCGAGGGGTTCTGAATATCTGGGTTACCAGTCGCCGTACCTGCTGCTGTGGGCCCCCGGCCTACCGCAAGTCATCACTTGACTCCCAAGGAGCACGCTCGGACCCGTGGCGCGACCAGTTAGACCCGTAATGTGGCACGGACGACCCCTCCATTGATGTGGGCAAGCGGAAGAACCGGAGATTTCCGGTGATGGACGGCAGACAGACCAAAGGCTCTTCTCTTCTCACGGAAGTACTCCATGGTCTCGCACGGAGTGTAAACAATATTCTCTTCATTTCCAGATGACGGTTATACGGCGAGCCATTATATCCTGTACCCTCGCGTGTATGAGATGTCTAAGAACCCGAAGATGCCGGCAAAGTCGCAAATGAAGCTGTCGCCGGCGCTTGTCAGAACGCAGATCTCGACGTCTTCGAGACCTTATTCCCTCGTCGACTGGAACGTGAAGGCAGTCTGGCGAGGTTCAACGGCGAACGCTCAGTTAGCCATATCTCCTTTGTTTGTCTCTCGGACGCAAATTGTTACGTCCTTTAGCTCGTCCCAGGAAACGGCCTTCTTCTCGTGGCTAACTTCCATCGAGAAAGTTTTATCCCACATACCAAGCGCTCCTCTTGTCTCTTAGCAAGCTCTCCTGAGCTGTTAAATAAACATAGGAAGCACATAAATATTGCCTGGTATCTTACTAGTCCCCTAGAGTGTAGATTCATGCACTGGTACGCACTTGCGCATCTCGGCGTTTTCCTGCTCAATCCTTTGGGGCCCTAGCAATCTTCGAGCGCTGAGAGTAAACTACCAGTGTTTCGTGCTATTTTCCGTTATTTCGTGTTGGGAGTTTATCCACCGTGCAAAACAACCTTGCCTGTATGGATGATATCGCCGCTCACTTTGGCGTAACTCCCGAAACCATACGCAATTGGATTAAAACTCGGAATTTCCCAGCAATGAAAGTTGGGGGACGGTGGCGTTTTGACTGGGGTGAGGTGAACGCTTGGGAAGAGGCATGCTCCACAGCGAATCAGAACGAATCAAATGCCCAGCTCGGCTACAGGGATTACGCTACAGCAGATAAAGCCTTATCAAAAATTAATAGAGATTATCATGAGTCTATAACTACAGACTCCATCACGCTCATTAATGGTGACTGTTTGGATTCCTTGCGGCAGTTGGAGTCCAATTCAGTCGATTTCGTTCTCACTGATCCCCCGTACAATCTCGGTCTCTTCATGCAGAAGAGAGCAACGAATCTCAAACAGATGCGTGATAACTATTTTGGTGCCGCTGGGTGGGACAACCTTGATGCCGAAGGTTGGACGGCGTCGATGGATGCTTTTTTCGATGAAGCGGCTCGCGTCGTACGTAATGGTGGTTCGATGATTGTTTTCATGGCAGTTATAAAGGTCGAGACAATCATCAACTTAGCTCAGAGCCACGGCTTTTACTACAAAACGACTGGCACCTGGCACAAGCTCAACCCGATGCCCAGGAACATGAATCTCCACTTCATTAACTCGACTGAATCTTGGATATACTTCGTGAACAAGGCGCATACCGGCACTTTCAACAACAACGGCAAGGCGTTGCATGACTTCTACGAGACACCTGTTACGCCAAAGAGTGAGAGGGCTTTTGGGAAACACCCAACACAGAAGCCTGTTGAGCTCATGAACTACTTTGTTCGCACCCTCAGCAACCCAGGCGATCTCGTTCTGGACCCATTCATGGGCAGCGGCAGCACAGGCGTCTCGGCAGTTGGACTTAACCGTCGCTTTGTTGGAATAGAACTCGATGAGCGGTATTTCGATATTGCTTCGAAACGATTGGGGGTCGATGCATAAAATGACCCCAACGGTAATTGACCTGTTCGCTGGTGTGGGTGGATTGTCTCTCGGTTTTGAACTCGCCGGCTTCAAGATTGCTCTCGCTAACGAGTGTGACCAGTCCATAGCTGATGCATATATGAAAAATCGACCCGGCACGCCCATGATCGTGGAGGACATAACAAAGCTTCCTGTTGACGAGACTTTTGGCCGTTTTGCCGGCAAGACCACAGCTGTTATAGGTGGCCCTCCTTGCCAAGGCTTTTCCCAAAAGGGACAGCGAAAGAGCATCAACGACCCTCGTAATTTCTTGTTCAAGTACTACTTTGAGGTTGTCAAGCGAGTGCGTCCGACATATTTCGTCATCGAAAATGTCCCCAATCTACTTACAACCGAAAACGGATATTTCAAACAGGAGATTGTTGAGCTATTCAGCGGAATTGGGTATGCGGTAAGTTGTGGCATCCTTTGCGCAGCCGACTTTGGCGTACCTCAAGACCGCCATCGTACCTGCATTATTGGCAAGCTAGGAGAAACACCCGTCTCTTTGCCTGAGCCCAATGGCGTGCACACAACCATTTGGGATGCCATCAGTGACTTGAGCTATCTCGAATCAGGCGAGGGTGCCGAGGTACAGGACTATCGGCTTCCCCCCCAAAGCGCCTATCAGAGGATGCTACGCAAGGGCTCGGACAAACTGTATAACCACGTTGCCACACGCCACAGCAAGGTAACACTTGAGCGACTCAAGATGATTCCGCCAGAGCATGGCAAGGAAATGCTGCCTGCCGAGCATCTGACCAAATCCATCTATAGCGGCACTTGGTGCCGCATGAAGAAAAGTGGCATCGCGAAGACAATCACGACCCGCTATGACACGCCATCCTCCGGCGAGTTCACTCACCCATACCTCAACCGTGCAATCACAACGCGCGAGGCTGCTCGAATACAATCATTTCCCGATACCTTCCATTTTTATGGCACCAAGTCATCTCAGATGAAGCAGGTCGGGAATGCCGTTCCGCCTCTGATGGGGAAGGCTATTGCGAATCGCATTATGCTGGATCTACGCGACCAGCAAGATAGGTGATTCATATGACAACACCTGTACCCTATAAGCCCACAAAGCCATTGGATCCGAGACTAGTTACGAAGACTTCTCTTCGCGATCCAAAGAAGGCTATCGCTGCCCTCATCCTACTTTGGTACGCAAAGGGCAAGCCCGGAGAAACCGAATACGGCAAAAACGAGGGCGTTTCAACAGAGGGTGGGATACTTGACGATGATATCGTCAACTCAATCAGCGAGCTCTTAAGGAACCATGGAGCTTCCCCTCAGAACAGGTCACTGCGCGATTTATTGGCTGGCAATGCCCTCTTTACAAGCCAACTCGAAGCGCTTAACGCTGCTTTCGAACTTGTATGGCACATGGCAAGTTTCAACTTCCTCTCCTCAAGTAACCGAGGCAAGGAGCGGACGGGCGGCAAGAGGTTTAGGAAGAGAATTGCCTTTTCCACGAACATGGACTTGATCGATGTTATCGCAGGAGATGATCTCGGCTCGCTCCTTGAGACCCTTCTCGATTGGCTTGCTGGAAATCAAGTTTCCAATAATAAATCGATGGAGATGCGCCTAATCCGTGCTCTCACCGCTTTCTCTGAAGTCTCGTTTTACAAAACCGGGAAAGGCTCTTCAGGGGAAATCTATAACCCCATAGGAATATACACGCGCCTTATTGGAGGAGACCAAACCGTAAGTACCACCGACGGAGATGAGGCTCAAGGCCCAACGCGTATTCTAAATAGCGCCTTGCAGGATGGTCTAAACCCTTATTTGACCTGCTCACAACACAATGTGTCCCTCGCTCCAAACATTAGCTCTCGTGACATTGACGGTTATGCCGAACGTGCGGCAACCTCTTTACGTCTTTCCAACATTGAAATCGACGCCCAGCAACAGAGCGTTCAGGAGGAACAAGAAATGGCTGATGCCGTCGGATACCCCCATAACCTCATCTTCTTTGGTGCACCCGGAACCGGCAAGTCATATCAGCTAAACCGTATTGCTCAATCTTGCTTTCCGAGCGAGCATGTGAGGCGTGTGACTTTTTATCCTGACTACACTTATTCGCAATTTGTTGGCTCCTTTAAGCCCGTGACCCGTTACGCCGATCCAAAGGATGACGAGCCTCTCACTAAGGAGAAGCCCTATATTTCTTACGAGTTCGTGCCCGGTCCCTTCCTCTCCACCTATATCTCGGCAGTCCAGAATCCCAGCAAGAATTACCTTCTTATAGTTGAAGAGATCAACAGAGCGAATCCTGCTGCGGTGTTCGGCGATATCTTTCAACTCCTGGATCGCAAACCTTCTGGACGTAGTGAATACGAGATTGCCGTTCCGAAGGAGATGGAGGACTACCTACGCATCTTCCTCCCCCAGTATGCGACCAACGCGTACATCCAAGACCCAAGCGAGATATTGACAGAACAGGAACGCTTGGCACATGAGGAGCATAGGCTGTCTCTTCCTCCCAACATGTATATTTGGGCGACCATGAACAGCGCCGACCAAGGCGTCTTTCCGATGGACACGGCCTTCAAGCGCCGCTGGGACTTCCGCTACATGGGCATCGACGAAGGCGATCATGAGCCGATAAAGGCTATTGATGACATGTGCATCGATAATTTCGTAGTTACCATCGCAGGAGTCCGGGTGCATTGGAACGGACTTCGCAAGGCTCTGAACGACCTGATGCGCGACGCCCGCATCAATGAGGACAAACTGCTCGGTCCCTTCTTCCTTGCTCCTTCTACTCTCAATGATGACCCGGTGCCAGACGGAAGCGGAACTGTTTTCCAGGCTTCTTTCAAGGATAAGGTCCTCCTGTACCTTTACGAGGACGCAGGGAAGATGCATCGACCGGCGCTCTTCGCGGATGACAAGGCGAGTTATTCCGAAATCTGCGACAAATTCGACAGCTCGGGCGTAGCCGTGTTCAAGGGGATTGACATCTCCTCGATTCTCGAGGATAGCGCCCGTGATGACGCCAATCTTCCCAACGAGGAGTAACTCATGCGGGCGGAATATGCCCTCGTCCGCGAGCTCAAGCCCTATTCTCTGGCAGAGGTTGCGGACAGGCTCTCTTGCAACCAAAGCCAGATCCAAGAAATCTTAGGACGTCTCCTTGCGAGTGGCGTCGTGCGCTACCGCACTCGCGGTGACCAATACGAGTCCGAGATTGCCGACGAAGCCGAAGCCGTCGATGACGAGTGTTACCAGTTCCGTTACGTAGGAATCGTCATTGTCGAGCAGATAGTCATCGTATGCTATCCGAAGTACATCCGCCGAGAGGGCGGTCCGACCGAGAACGAGCTTCAGCAGATGGTGCGCGTGCTCCGTAAGCTGGACGGCTATGGCGAGCTGCCATATCCCCAGGGAGATGCCGCATGGAGCAACGAGCTGTCCGTTATCGTGCGCCTGCTCCAGCTATATGACGAGCACGGGACGTACAGCAATTTCGAAGAGACCCGCGAGCTTAACGGAAACGGTGTCATTGACTGGGGCCGCACCGTCGATACGGTTACCCCCGTGCTCGCCGACGGTTTTCCCGTCTATTTCGACTATTGGACCAGAAAGACCAGGCGCGACGAGTCCGATCTAATCACCCGCACTCATCGTGCCATCTTGACTGAATGCTCCCGTTTCCTCTCTCGCTGTGGCATCGCTGAGCTATTGGGTTTCGGAGATGTTGAACTCACTGACGAGACCTTGGCCGATCTCGGCGACCTGGAAGCGCTGGACTGGAGACTCGAGCACGAACGCTCTGGGCAGTTCGTCACCTGGAAGCAGGAGGCAATCGACCTCATGCGACTCTATCTGAGCGAGGGAAGCGCCGCATCGGCAAGCGAGAAGGTACTCTGCCTGGGAACGACCGCTTACTACTACGCCTGGGAACTCGCCTGCAAAAAGGCTTTTGGGGACTTGATGGACACCAAGCTCGGCAAGCTCCCTATCAAGCTTGCTGGTAATTGGTGCAATCGCGCATCGGAGACCATGCTGGACATCATTCCCCACCCTCTGTGGGAACGTCCAAATGGAATGGGTGGCTGCGGCGATGTTGCCACGCTCATTCCTGACACCGTCGCCTTCGCATATGACTCCGACGGTCAGCATGTCTTCTGTATCTACGACGCTAAGTACTACGTGCCCACAGCCAGCGGCAAGATGGAGGGGCAGCCTGGCGTCGAATCCGTGACGAAGCAGTTCCTCTATCAGTCAGCATACCGGGATTTCGTGCTCGACCATGGTTTCGACCGAGTGTCAAACGTTTTCCTAGTTCCCAGTGAAGGTGGTAACCCCACTTTTATGGCGAGAGTCTCTTTTCCAGGCGTATTGGATGCACTGGTGGACGATATTCCTCAGTTCAGCCGATATGTCGACATGTGGGCAATGCCAGCAAGCACCATCTTCGAGTGCTATCTCTCGTCCACTCATTTGGGTGCGATGACAATCTCGCTTCTCACCGCACCCTCACGGCACTGTTAGAGGAGGCCGTATGAGACATCTCATTAACGACGAGGGTTCGAACCCCGAGGATGTTATCTCGCTTACGTCTACGTCCTCGCAAACCGCCGTGACTGATCCGGTAATGCTCCGCGACCCCACGAGCACGACCAGGCTTTACTTCAAGCCTTTGTTCGTCAAAAACTCGAAAGATCCAAGCAAAGGGGTCGAGGGAAAAATCGTCTACGAGAGGAAAGGCAAGAAGGACGAGAGCTTTCCTACCGATATCGGCACCGAACTTCTGTCAAAGAAGTCGATCCACAAGGGAGACACTCTCGAGCTCTCGCTAAACTCGTCTGAGACCAAGTCGCTTTATCTTGGCCTTCGCAAGCTCTACGCACTTGCCGGCTCCCTGAAGTACATGCCCAACGGCAACGTCTCTTTCATCGAGATGGACGATACGGCACAGAAGCTCCTCTCCATGCTGAAGAGCAACCCATCCGTCGCGCGCATGCTCGTTGCGGAACCAGACGGTTTCGAGCTCATCGAGGAACTCTTCCGCCTCCTGACGCAAGGCACCTCCCGCGACAAGCTACGGCAGGTCCTTGACGGTCTCGAGAGTCCCAACCTCCAGGAGCTCTCTTCCGGCATCAATCTCGTGCAACTAAAGAGCGCTTCGGCAGTTCTCAGGGACAACCTGAGCAATTCGCATGAAGAGTTCTGGCAGTCAGAGGTTTTCTCCAAGTACCCTTGGATTATCTCCCAGGTCTTCTCTTCTCCCTGCGTTCTGTTTGGCGAGAAGGCGTATGTTGGCGGAAAGGCAATTGATAACCAAAGCGGCAACGTCGTTGACTTCATCTACCAGAATCAAATGACCAAGAACGTCGCACTCGTCGAGATAAAGACCCCATGCACCCCGATTCTCGGAAACCAGTACCGACAGCAGGTCAGGTCACTCAGCCGTGAGATGAGCGGTGCGATAAACCAGGTCCTCAACTATAAGCAGAGCCTGCTGAGGGACTACGGCAACCTGGTCACAGCTTCGACCAAAGATTTTTTAGCATTCAACCCGCCATGCGTCGTAATAATAGGAAACACTTCCGAATTCAATGCTGACGGAGTCAGAGACCAAGCGGCTTTCTCGACATTTGAGAACTTCAGGAATTGCCTTAACGGCGTCACCATCGTCACCTACGATGAGCTGCTCGAGAAGATATATAGCTTGCTCGGGTTGTTGCAGACAGACGCGAATACACCAGAATCCGACCAAGTGCCCCTCTTGGAACTCAATGACTGATGCTAGGTTAAAAATTTTCTTAGCACTCATACGTAATCCGTGACATCCCCTGAGAATGCGCCCGTGCCTGTTGGGCGCGGGCATTTTTCATGCCCGCCTGAGAAGAGGGGATGTCCCACATGGACGGTGAGTAGGATGCAACGCAGGCGGAAGGCCAGCAGGAGCAGCAGGAACTCGGCGGTGCGCTGCAGTCGCAGGCGGGCGAAGACGCCCAGGCGCACAAGCAGGAAACGCTAGGCGCGGACGAGTGGCGCAAGGCGCTCAAGGCCAAGGACGCCCAGAACGCCGAGCTCCAGGGCAAAGTCGCGAGCGCCGCCAAGACGGCGGAGGCGACCGATGCGCTGAACGCGGAAATCGTGAAGCTCAAGCAGCAGATGGCCGACGAGCGCGTGGAGTTCGCGCTGAGGGCGGCGGGTGCCCGCTCCGTGAGGGCCGCGTAGACCCTGTCCACCGACCACGACGGCGACATCCGGGTGCTCGCGGCGACCGAACCGTGGTTCTTCGAGGGCGCGAAGGGCACTTCACAAAGGACTTCACAAACATCTACGGGCAGTTCAACGGGCTTGGAGCCCGCAGGCGTCGTAGGTGGCAATGATGCCACCTACATGCGCCGCTGGGAGAGGGTCGCCGGCCTCGCCGACGAGGGCAAGGAGGGCTAGGACATGCCGAACAGCATCGCAGCTATCAAGAACTACACGACCATCCTCGACCGCGTGTACCAGCGCGAGGCGACGAGCTCGTGCCTGAACTCGCCCGCGCGCATGGCGCGCGCGGCCCCAACGCGAAGGAGATCATGATCCCGAAGATCTCCGTCTCGGGCCTGGACGACTACACGCGCAACGTGGGATACAAGACGGGCTCGATCGACTTCGCCTACGAGACGAAGGCCCTCAACTACGACCGCGGCATCAAGCTCCTCGCCGACGTGATGGACGTGGAGGAGGCGGGAGTACTGGACTGCTTCGTGCAGGCGGGCGCCGGCGGGGTGGCTCCGCGGGCATCGATCGCAGCATCTGGCCTCGGCGACTAAACGCGTAACGTGAGAAGGGCTGTCCGAGAAGGCACCTGGCGAAAACGAACTTCTCACTCACTGAAATGCGATATGTATGAGTCGCTACAGCCGCAAGCTTATCAAGCCGCGAGAGATGCGTGATGTCTGTACGCTGACTCCTTGGCCTGCTGTTTTACGCGCTTCTCTACATCCTCGGCACGGGCACGCCATAGTCACAGGGGTCATCTATCCCGACCATCTGGGCCCAGCGGGCGGAAAGCAGCTGCGCGTACAGCTCGGGCCACAGGCCGTACGGGCCGAGCGAGTAGCCGTCGTTCACCTCTACGAGCAGCGTCCGGCCGTCCGAGGTGACACCGAAGTCGGCGGCATACCCGGCCGGCGCGCTGGCATACGCGGCAATCGCCTGCTCGATGACCTCCCTGCTCGGCGCCTTCGACCAGTCTCCGCGGTAGTGGCGAACGTCGAGGATCTCCCCGTACCTTACGAAGCACCGGCACTCCGAGACGAAGTCGACCACCTCGCTGCAGATGACGGGGAAGTCCTCCCCGCAGCAGCCTTTGCCGATGAGGTCCTTCGTGCTGGCAACCACGCACCCGGTGAACCGCTTGCCCTCGACGGGCTTCACGAACAGCGGCCACGAGCCTACCTCGGTGCTCACATGGTCAATCGTCGTCTTCAAGAGCCTCCTGCCCAGAAACGGACGCAGCTCCTCTGGGTAGTTAATCTCGCTCGTATCTGCGCCAAGAGCGCGGAGCCTGGCACGGACGACGCCGAGGCCACCCACGACCACGTCTTCGCGGTCGCAGGCATCTAGGTCGTCGACGGTTTCGAAAGGAACTGTCTCGAACCCCATGTTCTCGAACCCGAGCCACGCGGTGTATTGGCTCATGCCTCGCGGCATCCCGTTCCTGCTCTGGATGTACGCTCTCATCGCCTAGCTCCTCTTGGTTTGCTGGATGACAACAGGGTATCAGCCTGCCGGCCGTAACAGCCGCGCACTCTTCGCCAACGTGGCGCTCGTCCCTCGGAAGGGCTCTATGTCCACCTCGCGACATCACATCCTCACCTTTTGCGAGTGCATTCTTGGCCAGATTGTGGGCGATGTCGTCAGAGCGTTGTAAGTGTTTCTAGCCCTACCGAACCTCCTGGTACTACGGCCTCCATAGGGCACAGTAGTTAAAGCTAGGGGATAGCTCGGGCACATCACGTAGGATACGGGCGCATTTAGCCCTTGCCCCACGGGGGGGGGTAGATAAAAGCGGATCCGAGTGGCCACCTGTCAGACATGGCATCTGTTTCGGTAGGTGCGTAAGCTCTGCCGTCCCCAAGTGAACCGAATTCGGCACTTAGCTCGTGGGTGTCATCTTGATGAGGAGCTCGCCTTTGTCTACGTCGAGAAGCTCAAACAACCTTTTTAGAAGCTCAATTTTGAACCAAGTGCTTGTGCTCGATTTGACGAAGAGCCCGTCGCTCACCTTCGAGTAGCCCTGCCTCTCCTCGTGCTCGAAGGCGCTCCCGGGAAACGAGCTCCCCTCCGAGATTGAGTAGAGCCGGCCGAGGTCGAGGTCGCACAGCGAGCGCAGGACGCCGACCTCCATCTCCTTCCAGGTCTTGACGGTCGTGTCGTCCCCCATGAACGAGTACGAGACTATGCTTCTGCCGGTAAACTCCGTGTCGTCCCCCAGGGACGCCTCGTCGGGGACCTCGCGGGTTGGCTGGTACGAGGTGGAGATGGATGGCCAGAGCTCGACGAACCTATCCTCGAGCATGTCCTGCCGGCTCTTCAGCTCACTCTCGCCCCAGGTCTCCTGGTCCCCGACCCACTTGTTCATCCTGAAGACGCTGTCGGCGAAGCCGTTCTCCATGTCGCGCTTGGTCGCGAAGTCCCTGTTGCTGTACTCGGAGTTGTAGGCGGTGATGGTCAGGTTCGCGATGCGGTCCTTCCACTCCTCGTGGACCCTCTCGAACCCGTCCCCCAGCGCCCTGCGCCATGAGGCGTTGAGCGTCTGGGGCATGATGTGCTCGACCGAGAACCTCCCGTCCCTGAGCCCGCCGACGACGTCGACGCGCTCCCTGCTATCGCCGTTCTCCAGCCGGTCGTACAGGTAGAGCTTCCTGTTGCCGATGCGGTAGTAGTCGCGAGTCGCCAGCGAGGAGCGGAACTCAGCATTCGAGGGAAACCTCCCCGTTCCTGTCTTGTGGAGCAGCGAGTACTTCATCGCATCAGGATACGTGGCGCCGTCCGCGACGCCGCGCATCGCATCGCCATGCAGGGTTTCGAACACTTTGTTCAAGGAGTTCGTCGGAATTCCGCAGGACCATCTCCTGAACAGGTACGACTCCACCGCCTCCATGCACTCGACAGCCTGAATCTCGCTAACCGTGCCGTTATCGAGGGCCGCCAGCAGGTTCAGCGAGAACGGGATTACCACGCCCATCTGCAGCAAGCTGAGCCTGTACAGAACTGCATCGAACTCGCTCCGGTCACGGTCCGGGCTCACGCACCTCCCGTAGCGCTCGGAGAAGCTCCTCAGGTCACCAAGCATTGCGAGTGTGTCGAGCCTCCCGGACTGCGCGGACGTATACGTCCTACGCGCATAGGCCACATAGGACTGGTAAACGCGCCCCACCACCGGGGTCTTCCCCATCTTGGCCGCGAGGTAGTAGCGGACGAAGTCGCTCACCTGCCCCAGCGTGTTCCTCTCAATTGGAATCCAATACTCCTCGTAGCAACTCTCCTGTTCCTTCTCGGCAAGATCCATGAGGATAAAGTTCCGGATCTTGTCCGCTTCGGTCAGGTCGAGGCCGGTCGAGTTGAGGCTCTCGAAGACCCTCTGGGCATCGTCGTGCTCGTCGAGCTTCACGTCTATCACCTTTAGGCGCTTGACCGCGTCGAAGAGCTGGTCGCCCGTGATGGGCATCTCGGCGATGCGCCTGAGGAAGTATCTGTAGTTGCGGGTCACGTTCGACCCCTCGACCAGGCTCCCGGCGCCCGCAACGACGGCGCTGAAGGCCCCCATGTCCCCCTTAACGAGCTTGAGGCGGAGCTTCTGCTCGTCGGGGTGATAGGTGTCGACCAGGAACTGTCCCTCGATGTAGTCCGCTTTGCTGGCCTCCACCGAGGTGACGTCGCTCTCGGGCGAGCGGAGCTGCGCGACAAGTGCGGCCAGGAGGATGAACACCGTGGTGATGCGCTGCTGCCCGTCAATCACCACGCGGGTGTCGCCCTCTCGTTTCGAGACGATGCTCCCAAAGAAGTGCTCCCCCATGCCGGTGGTCGCCACGCTCTGGAGGTCATCGAAGAGCCTCTTGCACTGCTCGATCTTCCAGTCGTAGTTGCGCTGGTACACGGGTATAACGAATCGAGTCTGCTTGCCCTCGATGATGTATGTGAGGTACTCGTCCTCGCCGCGCATATAGCCTCCGTTGGATATCATCGGCAAATTATCCATCAGCCAATAAAACGACTCAGAGCAAACTATCATCAACCCAGAGATAGATATGAGGATAGGCCAATTCCCTTTGTATTAGCGATAATGTCAAACGCTAAATTGCTCTGTTGAATTCGTAGCAGCTCTCCGTCCCCCGAAATGAGTCCCATGCCCGCCTCGCAGCATCCCTCCCCCACCCTTCGCGACTGCGTCTACGGCCAGGCCGTGGGCGACGCCCTCGGCGTGCCGTACGAGTTCCGCGCCCGCGGCACGTTCGGGTGCACGGGCATGACGGGGCACGGCAGCCACGACCAGCCCGCCGGCACCTGGAGCGACGACACCTCCATGGCGCTCGCGACCTGCGACAGCATCCGCGCCACGGGCCGCGGTCGCACGGGCGACGAGGTTCACGCCGTCTCGGCCATCACGCACGCGCACGCCACCTCCTGCGAGGCGTGCGTTCGCATGGTGCGCGTGGCCCGCAGGCTCATCGCCGGCGAGGGGCCGCGCGACGTCGCGGGCGACTTTGTGGGTGTGCCCGCGAGCCAGATCCGCTCCGGCGGCTTTGTGCTGGACACCGAGCGCGCCGCCCTGTGGTGCCTCGCCAACACCTCGAGCTACGCCGAGTGCGTGCTCGCGGCGGTGAACCTGGGGGACGACACGGACACCACCGCCGCGGTGGCGGGAGGGCTCGCCGGCATCGCGTACGGCATGGAGGGCATCCCGGGCGAGTGGCTCGACGCGCTTCTCGGCAAGGCGACCATCGACGCGTGCCTGTTCTAGGATGCGGGGTTCTCGGCGGCAAGATGTCCGGGAATCGGCCACTTTTGGGCCATACGGTAAAATGTCTCCCATTAAACATATTTAGGAGATGTCTATGCAGCATCCTATCGTCCGCAATGACCCCAAGCTCTTCTCCAACGAGAGGGAGAGCCTCTACTTCGACCGAAAGAGCGCGAGGCTCAACGCCAAAGAAGTGGCTCGACACATATGCGCTTTCGCCAACGCATCGGGCGGTAAGCTAGTTATCGGCATCGAGGACGATGGTGAGATAACGGGGTTTAGACGCAATGGCGCGCGAGACATAGAGGACTTCGAACAGGCCCCAGTCACTGGTTGCAATCCCGTGCCCGTAGTGCACGCGACGAAGGTCCCCGTTACAAACTCGAAAGGCCAACTGGACCAGATTCTCGTGCTCGACATCGCTAGCTCGACTGGCCATGTTATCGCAAGGCGTAGCGACAACGCCGTGTTTCTCAGGCAGCAAGACAGCAGCGTGGAGCTCGACCGCGAGCAAGTGCTAGCGCTCGAGTATGACAAGAACCAGCGGCGTTACGAGGACGAAGTACAGGAGCGCTCCTCCATCGCGGACGTAGACCCCGAGGTGGTAGCCCGCTACAAGGCGGAGCTCGGGACCGAGGCGAGCGACGAGCAGGTCTTGCGAAGCCGCGGTTTCCTGCAGGACGGTCATCTGACCAACGCGGGGGTCCTGCTCTTCTCCGATAATCCCACGCGGTTCATGCCCTGGGCGCGGGTACGTGTGCTGCGCTTTGACGGGAACAAGATGGAAACGGGCAAACACCTCAATATCGTGAAAGACAGGACATTCGACGGGCCGCTACCCAAGCAAATCGAGGGAGCCAAGGATTTTATTTCCAGCCAGCTGAGGGAGTTCCAGTACTTGGGGAAAGACGGCAAGTTCAAGGTCATCCCTGAATACCCTGAGTTCGCTTGGTTCGAGGGTCTGGTAAATGCCATCACGCACCGCGACTATGCCATGAGCGGCGACCACATCCGCGTGATGATGTACGACGACCGTCTGGAGATAACGAGCCCGGGAAGCCTACCCAACATGGTGACGCTGGAGAACATGAGATACACCCGGTGGTCCCGCAACCCCATCATCGCTCGTACGCTTGTGGAATTCGGCTGGGTGAGGGAACTCAACGAGGGCGTGCAGCGCATCTACAATGAGATGGCATCCTTCTTCCTAAACGAGCCCACATACACGAGCCCAACGGTATGTCGGTCCGCCTAGTGCTTGAGAACAGCATCACCTCGCGCGTCTTGAGGCAGGCCGACTCCATAGCTGATGGCCTGGGCGAAGGAATCTATCGGTCGCTCAACGAATACGAGCTTGCAGCCGTACAGTACGCGTACGGCAGAGGACGGGTTACGGTAAAGGATCTCGCCGCCCATCTTGACCGCAGCCCAAAGGTAGCTCGAGCGATACTTAGGTCCCTCGCTGACAAGAACGTTCTTGACTGGCACGGAACCAGCCCTACCGACCCTTCCCAGTACTATGACCTCCATAGGGCATAGTAGGTAAGAGCTTGGTCATAGCTCGGGTACCTCTCACAGGATGCAGAGGGTATTAAGCTCTTCCCCTGAGGGAAGAGTAGTAAGAGCAGACACTAGTAGCTGTGCCATCGGGCACCATTCTCGTTGTGACATGCGCGCAATCTCAACCATCCGCCACCGAGGCATCCGGCATGGTAACGGATGGTAGAACTAGCGCTTCTGACTGGGTTACGCACAGCAAGTTGGACTGAAAAAATCCGGGAGTGGAGGTCAACATGCACAGCAAGGAGAACGTCGAGTTCGCCCGCGAAAACCAGTCTCACTATTGCGGCGAGAAGCCCCTTACCGTCGATGAGTACATTGCCCGGCAGCCCGAGGGAGTGCGGCAGGAGCTCCTCCAGGTGAGAGGCGTACTGCGAGCCACCCTCCCCAACGCGGAGGAGAGGATCTCCTGGGGCATGCCCACCTACTGGCAGGGGCGCAACCTCATCCACTTCGCTGCCAACAAGCACCACATCGGGCTCTACCCCGGTGCCGAGGCGGTCGCGCACTTTGCAGGCGAGCTGGACGGCGCGTATGCCTACAGCAAGGGCAGCATCCGCATCCCCTACGGCCAGGCCGACGTCGACCTTATCGCACGCATCGCCGCGTGGTGCCTTGGTGGAACGGCGGCCTAGTACTTCCCAGGAAGAAGCTTGTCTTCGATTTGGTCTGGGATGCGCGCATCCTAGGTCCGGTGACCGCCGGAGCCCATTGAACCATCTTGGGTTGCGCGCCTGCCCAAAAATCGACATTCTCAGTACTTTTTTGGGGCCCCGCTTAGTATTGCCTTACAGATGCCCATTCGCTACCTGCGAATCTACAAAATGCAAGGACTTCCGTACCCGGCATTCGCTGTAAAAGTACCAAGAACGCCATTTTTTGGACACAAGCCCCCCGCTAGCCCCAATCGGAATCCCCAGGTCATGCATTCTCGGTGGCATTTCCGTCATACACTCGGCGTTTAAACGAGTAGCAAGCTGGGCGCGTCACGCAATCGCATCGCCCAACAGGAAATAGCGATAGGAAACCCCGTACCCAGCAACGCGGTCCAAGCAAACTCCGCGTGGCGCGCTAGGCCGAAGCCGATTGCATGGCCGCTCGCTTGGCCTGCTCATCATCCAGGCGTTCAGATACCCACATCTTAATAACAGCCTGTCGGTTAACACCAATGCGCGCAGCCTCATTATCGAGCGCCGCAACCATCCAGGCAGGAAAGTCGACATTGACGCGCTTGACTTCCCGGTTGGGGAACTCGGGATGATCGAAATCGAAGTACTCGCTCATGTCCTCGCCCGCATCGAAGCTATCCAGCAGTGCGTCAGTGCTGTTGCGCGTTGCGCTCATAGCTCTCCCTCTCCTTTTCGGTGACACGACGGGCAGAGATTATGCCTTGCTAATAACATCGTACGATGCTTCGACATCACCCCCTAGTACTTCCCCGAAACCTCCTGCTCTGCTCGCGCAAGGCCCGCCTCGGCGCTCTTGAGGGCGCCGCGATACCACGACTCCCCCTCACGCACGGCAGCGGAAAGCCCGGCCACGGCGCGAGAGTACCAGCTCTTTGCCTCCTGGAAGCTCTGGGTGCAGCCCTCCGCCGTGCATGAGACAAAGGGAAACTCCTTTTATCTCATCAACATTGACGCGTTTCTCCGGATTATTGACTGATTGACGCAAAATGCCGGGTATTTCAGCTGCATATACTAAAGCCATTCCCGGGAAGTACGAACAGCACACGTCTTAGTCGCATTCCATCAAGGAGGCGCCATGGGTTCCATCCTCATTGGACTCATTCCCGCACTTGGCTGGGGCTTCCAAGGCATCGTCATGGAGAAGATCGGGGGCACCACCGCCAACAAGCAGATGGGCATGGTGCTCACGGCCCTCGTCATGAGCATCTTCGTTGCCCTGGTAGACCCCATCGTCTGGAGTCCCGCGCTCATCGCAGCAGCAGCCGTAAACGGAATCCCCTGGGCCATCGCCCAGATCCTGCAAATCAAGAGTTTTGACTATCTCGGCGTTTCGCGAGCAATGCCGCTCACCGCAGGTATGCAGCTCATTCTCACCTCAATCATCGGCGCGTTCTACTTTGGCGAGTGGCCCCAAGCCTGGCAGATGGGCGTGGGCTTCGCCGGCATCGCGCTCATCATTGTGGGAACGGTGCTCACCACCTACACCGAGGACGGCCAGGAGACCACCAGCAAGGAAGACATCCGAAAGGGCGTCATCATCACGGCAATCTCCTCGGTGCTCTACGTGGCCTATGCCACCGCGGCCAGGTTCTTCAACGTGGACAGCTTCCAAATTCTGCTTCCGCAGGCGCTGTTCATGCTCGCCGCCACGGTTGTCATCGCCATTTTTGTGAGCAAGCGCGATTCCGTCGACGGCGTGTTTGGCCGCACCGAGGGCGTGTTTGGCATCAAGTCCTGGCAGAACATGCTCACCGGCATCCTGTGGTCCGTCGCAAACATCGCGGTTCTCTTCTCCAATCAGGTGAACGGCGTGGCAGTTGGCTGGACGCTCGCGAACATGAACCTCATCTTCGCCACGCTCGGCGGCCTCTTCATCCTCCACGAGAAGAAGACCCCCAAGGAGCTCAAGTTTGTTATCGCAGGCATGATCCTTATCGCCGCGGGCGGCATCGCCATCGGCGCAACGAAGCTGGGCTAGAAGCGCGCCTAGCGCGACCGGCGCGCCAGAAACGTCAACAACACTCATCGGCCGCACTTGCGGCAGAGGGGAGCAACAATGTCAATCACGCACAACAAGTACGACTTCGACGGCAAGGTAGTCATCGTCACAGGCTGCGCCCGCGGCATTGGCCGCGCAATCGCGCGCGCCTTCGCCGAGAACGGTGCCAAGGTCGCAGGTGCAGACCTCAACGTAGACGGCGTGCGCGAGACCCTCGCCGGCTACCCGGATTGCACGGCCTACTCGTGCAATATCGCCGACGAGGAGGCGTGCAAGGACCTCGTGGACAAGGTGGTCGAGCACTACGGCCATCTCGACGTCCTCATGAACAACGCCGGCATCTTCTGCCAGGCACCAGTCACGCAGATGTCCGCAGCCGACTGGCACAAGATGTTCTCCGTAAACGTGGATAGCCTCTTCTACCTCACCAAGTACGCCATGCCCCACCTGCTCAAGACCAAGGGCAACGTGGTGCAGACCGCAAGCGTCAACGGCCTGGGCGGCGACTATATGTCCTGGGCGTACAACGCCACCAAGCACGCCGTAGTGGGCATGGTGCGCAGCCTGTGCATTGACTACGGCCCCCAGGGCGTCCGCATCAACGCCGTTGCCCCGGCCATGACCGCCACCGACATGAACCGCAGCGTCTGGACCGTGCCAGAGAAGGTCGCGCCGTTCATCGAGCGTATCCCCATGGCACGCATTGGCCAGGTGGAGGACATTGCCCGCGCAGTCATGTTCCTTGCCTCCGAGGACGCGGCCTACATCACCGGCCAGGTGCTCTGCGTGGACGGCGGCGTCACGGCATCCGACGGCCAGGCGCCCGGCGAGTACGACGAGAAGTTCTAGACTCGGCGTTGAGCTGCGCCGCATTGCCTTTGCAGAGAGGGGCTGTCCCGGACTTTCCGGCGGCGGCCCCTCTCGCCTATTGCGACGAGAAGCGCTTGCGATACGAGGAAGGCGACTCGCCCAGCTGCGCCACAAACAACCGGTAGAGCGCATCTGCGCCCGAGAGGCCCACGCGTGACGCCACCACGGGCATGGGCAGGTCCGTCTGCACCAGCAGCAGGGTCGCAAGTTCCAGGCGCTGTGCGAGAAGCCATTCCTTGGGTGTCTCGCCTATGGACTCCAGGAAGTGACGCTGGAAGGTGCGCACGCTCACGCCACTCGCACGCGCCATCGCGGCCACCGTCCACGGGCGCGAGAGGTCCGCGCCCACGATCTTGCAGACCTGCTCCACGTCCCTGCCGCGGCGCTCCACCTCGGGGGTATCCGGCATGCCAAAGGCATCGCTCCGCGTACCCAGCGGGCGCGGGTTCCACAGGCTCATTGCCTCGGCAACCTGTGACGCAACCACGGGCCCAGAAAGATGCGCGACAAGCGAGAGGCACAGGTCCAGGCCAGACGCCCCGCCAGCGGAGGTCCAGATGCCGCGGGCTTGGTCATGTGTGAAGACGGAGTCCTCGTCCAGCAGCGCGGCGGGGTACAGCAGGCGGAACTCGGCCGAGAACGCGTGGTGGGTCGTGCAGCGAACTCCGTCGAGAAGGCCGGCCGCCCCAAGCACAAACGCACCCGTCCCCAGCGAGGCAATCTGAGCCCCGTGGTGCGCTGCCTCACGTAGCCATGTGATTGTCTCGTCCGTCTCGCCTGACTGTATGGCGCGACAGGGATCCACAAAGCCGGGAACGCATACCAGGTCGGGGGCGGTGTCGCACTCGGCAAGCGGCGTGGTTGCAGCAGAGAGGCAGTGGTCGAGCGAGGCGAAGCTTCCCGTGGAGGCAAAGGAGAGGTTACAGGGCGCTTGGCCCCTGAGCGGGGCACCGTTGCCAAAGACCTGAATTACGTTGGCCAGGTCGTGGGCCCACATGCCATCCATGAGGAGAGCAACCACGCGCGGGATGCGAGGGGTGCGGCTGCTTGATGTAGCTGGGGTTTTGGACATTGGCTTTGCTCTGCCTACTCCCCCACGACGCCCGCCACGGCGCGCACGTCTTCCTCGCCTGTGCCGCGGCGCCACGCCACGCGAACGGTGAAGCTGTTGGCGCCAGCGTCTCGCCTGTGGGCCACGGGGTCTGCTGTCACGGTGACGGTGGCGGCGTCGGGGTCTAGGCGGTACGTGGGCGCCGCGGGCGCGACGGGCACGGCGGCAAGCGTCACGCCGACGGTAACGCCACCCGCCTGGTACACGCGCCAGACCCCGCGCTCGCTGGCCCCCTGCGCGACCACAGGGCCAAAGCCGTACCGAAGCTCGACCTTCTCGCCAACCGAGAGCGGCAGCACGTCCGCCTCCAGCGCGAGCGCGCCGTCCGACTCGTCGCGCACCACAAACGGATACGGCTCACCCGCCACCTGCATAATCACTGAGCCCGCGGGCGTTTGCACCTTGGTTACCATGTCGCCCAGAATCACGCGCGCCGTGCGGTACTTGCGGAGCCGCGCGATGTCCTTTGGCCCCACCTCGTCCAGGCGCGTGAAGTCACTGTTGTGGCGCAGGTCAGCCACCTTAACGCGGCGCGCGATAGGATTCTCGCCCACTGCGCGCACGTAATCGAGATAGGGCACGCCGTCCTTGTGGGTAAGGAGCTGGACCGCGGCCAGTGCTTCTGGCGAGATGCCCAAAGCGAGAAGGTCCTCCGGGATAGCTCCGCAGTCCTCCATCACGTCATGGAGAAGCGTGACGCAGGTCTCGTCCTCGGTGGACATCTGCTCCGCAAGGTGAAGCGGGTGGTTGACGTAGGGCAGGCCCGCCTTGTCCAGCTGGCCCGCGTGCGCCTGATAGCAGAACCTAATCGCGTTCTTCGTGACGGGCGTGTACAGCATTCCGTGCCTCCTCATGAGACAAAGGGACTGTCCCTTTGTCTCATATTTTGGCACGAGGAGGTCCACGCGCCGCGAGGCGATCGGCGCAGTTCCGGTTGACAGCAGTTTTAGTGAGAACCCTTATGTGACTTCGGCTTAGTGGCAATTCACTGACCTGCGGTTTATCAGGCTTCAAACTGCTTTGTACTTGGGGCACCCCCAAAAAACCGTAGCCCAACCGCAAATCCCTGCCATCGCGAGCCCAGCCGGCGCTCTCCCGGCGCGCCACCCGACAACGTCTACCCCAGCGATCCGCGCAGCGCCTGGACCACAGGACTCTTCGCACAATCCGAGAAGAACAGGTAAATGCTCGTCTCCACCCGAGGCTCCAGGGGCCGCGAGACCACGTAGTCGCCGTAGCAGTTATTACCCGTGAACGAGTGCAGGACCGCGCAGCCCATGCCGCAGGCAATGCGCAGCAGGTTGCCCTCGAGCTCGGGGAATCCCTCGCTGCTCTGAAGCGGATCGCGAGCATCAAACAGCACGTTTGTAAGATCCCCGTCGCGTACAACCTCCTGCTGCGCAAGCTCACTTTCCCGTGGCACCAGTACAACCAGGGGATACGAACGCAACCGGTGGTGCTCCAGCGCGCAGTTTTCGCGGGTCTCCATGCAGACAAAGGCGTCGATGCTCCCCTTCTTGGCCATGAGGAACAACTCATGGCTCGAGGCACTTCTCGGCTCAAACAAGACGCCTGGATGAGCCCGAAGAAACGGATCGAAGGTCTCCACCAGCAGTTGGGGGTCGCAGTTGCGCAGGAACCCCACGCGCAGAGGGCCCGCCTCGCCTTGCTGGTAAGAGCGCATCTCGCGGGTTGCCTCATCCAGAGAGTCAATGGCCTTGCGCGCAAGTGGAAGCAGGTACCTTCCGGCATCCGTGAGCGTCACGGGCTTTGTCGAGCGGTCCACAAGCCTGGTTCCCAGCGACTTCTCTAGCAGGTGGACCTGCTTGGTCACGGCGGTCTGCGAGATGTTCAACCTTGCAGCCGCCTGCGTGAATCCGCCCTCCTCCGCAACGGCCGAGAAGCACTCGAGCTGTCGTGGCCCAAGCCGCTCGCCCTCCAGCAAGTCGTCATGCAGGACATGCTCGCTCTGCTCCGTGCGATAGATGCCATCCATGCGTTCGCTACCCCATCCGGCCTGGCTCCACTTGGGACCTCACGGCCCGTTCGTCAATCATGAGCAAAGGTTATGTAAGAATGACTAAATTATATTTGATGGTTCTGGCTTTCCACCCTACAGTTGCGGAGAATGACTCGTTTACCAGAGGGTTTGCAAGCGTGACAGGAAGTTCTCCAAGCATGAGCAGCAAAACGGTGGTTGATGCAGGAAGCGCCAAGCAGCGAAAGCCCGGCCGAGCCACCAACAAGCCAGCGCCCGGCACCATGCCCAAGCGCGTCGTAAGCTACGTTCTTGGCCTGAACATCCTGGCCGCCGGCATCGTGCTCAACACTCGCAGCGGGCTGGGCGTGGCGGCGTTCACCAGCTCGGCATACGCGTTCAGCAACATAAGCTCTCTCAGCTTTGGCACGGCAACCGCACTCATCTACCTGGTGCTTGTTGTTCTCGAGCTGGTTCTATTGCGCAAGCCGGAACCTGCGGTCCTCCTACAGATCCCGTTTTCTTTTGCGTTTGGCATTGTCGTCGACGTATACGATGCGCTGTTCCCCAGGTGGAGCCTCTCGCTTGCGGGGCAGTTCGTTCTTCTCGCCGTGGCCATACTCTGCACCGCAACGGGTGTGACGCTCAGCGTGCGCGCCAACTTTGTGGTTGCGCCGCCCGACGGCACGGTGCAGACCATCTCACGCGTGTCCGGCCGTGACTATGGCCTGGTAAAGAATGTCTTCGATCTCACCATGATGGGTGTGACCGTCGTGATGTGCCTGAGCACGGGCAGTCCCCTCTACGGGCTGGGAATTGGCACCGTGCTCTCGGCCCTTCTTAACGGCAGAATCATCCGACTTCTGGAGATGGCGCTTGACCGGCACACCGCACTCGGGCAGCACTAAATGAGACAAAGGGACTGTCCCTTTGTCTCATCCTTTGTCTCATCCGCACCAGGAACAACGCGCGAGGGCGATAATGGAGCTCAAGCAAAAGACGTCCGGCCGACGCATTGCCCTTGGTCGCGCCGGCCAAACACAACGGAAGGGACACGCCATGACCCCAGAGGAATTCGACGAGGCTGCAAGCTACTGGACAGACAGAGACGCGACCTCTGCCCGCATGCCCGAGGATGAGCCGCGCAAGGCAATCGATGCGTTTCTCGGCGAGCATCAAATCTGCGCCATGGCAACGGCGTCGGCCGACCTCGTCCGCTGCACCCCGCTCGAGTACGCCTACCGTGACGGCAAGTTCTGGATCTTCTCGGAAGGCGGACTCAAGTTCCATGCGCTCAAGGAGAATCGCAACGTGTGCCTTGCCGTCTTCGAGCCATCGTATGAGTTTGGCAAGCTCGAGAGTGTGCAGGTCACGGGCACCGCGGAGGTTGTCGACCCCATGAGCGAGAAGTTCTCGCGCGCCGCAGCGGAAAAGAAGCTCACCGGCGAGAAGCTCGAGAAGATGCGCACCAAGCTGCACCTGATTGAGGTTACGCCCACGCGCATCGACTATCTGTGCAGCACGCTGCGGAAGCGCGGGTTTGGCGTTCGCCAGTGGATTGAGCTGTAACCGAACGGCTTGCGGCCGCGATGAGACAAAGGGAAACTCCCTTTGTCTCACTAACGCCCATACTGCAATCAGACAGCCGCGCAGAGCGCGTAACCAGAGGAGGTCCCATGGAGTTCACCGACGTTATCAAGAACCGCTACGCCTGCAAGAAGTACAGCAACCGTGCCGTGGAGGATGACAAGCTGGCGGCGATCCTCGAGGCCGGGCGCGTGGCGCCAACCGCGAAGAACCTGCAGGAGCAGCACGTCTACGTGCTGCAGTCCGCCGAGGCGCTCGAGAAGTTCGACGGCCTCACCCCCTGCCGCTACGGCGCACCAACCGTTCTTCTCGTCGCCTTCGACAACGAGAACGTCTACACCTACCCCGGCAGCGAGCGCACCTCGGGAGTCGAGGACGCAAGCATCGTGGCGACCCACATGATTCTTGCCGCTGCGAACGAGGGCGTTGATTCCTGTTGGGTAAATCGCTTTAGCCCCGAGGAGGCCGCGAAGGCCTTTGGCCTGCCGGCAAACGAAGTGGTTCTCTGCGCGATCGACCTTGGCTACGCGGCCGAGGGCGCGGGCCCGCTGCCCAACCACTCCTCGCGCAAGGAGCTGGCGCAGACCGTCACGCGGCTGTAGGGACTGGACCTCGACGCGAGCTTCTCGAACCGCATACCTCACACGCATACCTCTCGCGCATACCTCACACGTGTTGTTTCTTTTTTGATTTCTCCTCACTCTCAACTGGGATTTTGCCGTCCCACGCCTCAAAAGAGAAACCACGTGTGAGGTTTTATCTGCGCGAGAAGGACCTACTTGTGACTGGCAAGGTACCTCATCGCAGCAGGTCGCGCAGCTCGTTCGGTTCGAAGTGGTAGTGCTCGCCGCAGAAGTGGCAGTACACGTCGGCGGGCTCGTTCTTGGAGATCATGTCCTCCAGCTCGTCGCGGCCAAGCGCCAGCACCACACGGGTGGCGCGCTCGCGGTTGCATCCGCAGTGGAACTCCGCCGGCATGACGTCCAGCTCCTGGTACGAGAGACCATCCAGCACGTGGCGAAGGACGTCCGTGGGCTTCATGCCCTCCTCCAGCAGGTCCGTGACGGAACGCGTGCCGGTGAGGTTCTTCTCCAGGCGGTCCACCACTGCGTCCTCGCAGCCCGGCATCAGCTGCACGATAAACCCGCCCGCCTGGCGAATGCTCTGGTCGGTATCCACCAGCACGCCCACGCCCAGCGAGGTTGGCACCTGGTCGCTTGTGGCAAAGTAGTACGTGAGGTCGTCCCCTATCTCGCCGGAGACAAGTGGAACCTCGCTGGAATACGGCTCCATGCCCGGCAGGTCGTGGACCACCGAGAGCGTCCCCGTGTGGTTCTCCCCCGCCACGGCTTCGCCCACGCTGAGCTTGCCCGCACTGTTGAGCGGTAGCCACACGTGCGGATGGTTGGCGAATCCCTTGGCCTGGCCGCGGTTGTTCGCGGTCACGGTGAGGCCGCCCACGGGACCCTCGCCGCGAATCACAAGGGTAATGAACTCGTCGTCGTTCTTGGACATGGCGCCCATCATCATGCCCGCCATCAGGAGGCGCCCCAGCGCGGCGCTCACGACGGGCGAGGTCTGGTGGCGCTCGTGCAGCTCTTGGACGCTCGCGCGCGCCGTCACCGCAAAGGCGCGCACCTGGCCGTCGGCCGCCGTTCCGCGCACAATGTGGTCGCCGAGACGAACCGCCTCGTCGTTGAAGTCGATGACGTCGCTCTCACGCGCGGCCTGCTCGCTATTCTCGCTCGCGGCGCGGGCGCTGTTCTCGCTGTTCTCGTCTGCCATGTTTTTCCTCTCTTCTCATCTATTGGGCACCATGGTAGCGAAACGAGACGAGCGGCAGCCGCAACGAGAGGCGCGGCGCCGACCGGCGCAACCGGGCTTCCGGTTGGCAGCAGTTATTGTTCAAACCCTTATGTGGCTGCGGCTCCACGCAAACTTGGGCAGTTTCCGGACAAAATCTTCGCTGGAGAAACCACAGAACGTCCGATTTCTGCCCGACAGCGCGCGGGGAGCGGGGTGGACAGCCGCGCGGAAGCCGAGAAGCCCCGGCGACCCAAATCGAAGCGCTTCTGACCTCACCCGCGCTCGGCGTCAGCAACCTCCACCGGCACGCTAAACGCCCCGTCTCGCCAGACGCACTGGTAGACGGCACAGTTCCCAATGAACTTCGACCAGTAGCCCCCACGTGAACCCGGCGTGAGGTACTCGAGGATGCCCTTCATCAGGATTGCATGCGTGGAGACAAGGACGCGCTCCCCGGACGAGCGCGCGACGTCCTCGATGAACCGGCCCGCCCGCGCCGTCACGGACGAGAGCTGCTCCATACCGGCAGGCGCCGGGTTGCGCGCAAAGTCGCTGAAGAACGTGACGACCTCTGGCACGAGTTTCCGCAGGTCCATGCCCTCGTAGGGGCCGTAATCCATCTCCAGGAGACGGTCGTCCGTCTTAACCGGCACGTTTCCGCCCGCGACAATCCGCGCGGTCTCGACCGCGCGGCCAAGCGGACTCGAGTAGACCCGGTCGAACAGAATCCCGCGCTCATCGAGAAGCGCCCGCACGCGTCGCGCCTGCTCGCGGCCCTGCTCGTTGAGAGGGACATCCCTTCTCCCCTGCAGCTCGTGGCGCAGGTTGGCGTCGGTCTGCCCATGTCGAATGACGTAGATGTCCATGCCTGCCTCCCTGCGCCACGCCCTTCTTGTCCACCGGAACAATGGTAGCGAAACGAGAGGAGCAGACCAGAGGAGTGTCAGACCGCCACCGCCACGTCAAGCTTATAGCCCAATGCCCTAACCACCTTCTGGACCGTAGCGAAAGACGGGTTGCCCGAAGGAGAAAGCGCCTTGTAGAGGCCATCTCGTGTGATGCCTGTCTCATGGGCGAGCTGAGTCATGCCTCGCGCGCGAGCAACGTCGCCGAGAGCCGCAGACACGAGGGATGGGTCACCATCCTCGAGCGCCGCGTTAAGGTAGGCGACAATGTCCTCGTCCGTATCCAGAAACTCTGCCGCATCGTAAGCGGCTGCCTTCTTCGCTTCCATTGCTTGCCTCCCTCGATCTACTCGTACTCCTTGTTGAGCTGTTTGGCCTTAGCGATGTCTCGCTGCTGGGTAGACTTATCGCCACCAATGAGCAGCAGAATAAGTTCATTTCCGCGCCACGAGAAGTACAGACGGTAACCTGGCCCATAGTCTATACGCCACGCGCCCTAATCTCCCCAGACGCGCTCCGCGATGCGACGCACCAGGGCAATCTTGGCCCACTGGTCGTCCTCGGTGAGGACGTTGCCCTCTTCGGTCGAGGAGAAGCCGCACTGCGTGGAGAGGCGCAGGTGGTCGAGCGGCACGTACTTCTCAGCCTCGTGGATGCGCGCGATGACGGTGTCCTCGTCCTCCAGCTCGGGGAACTTGGACGTCACCAAGCCCAGGACCACAATCTGGTCGCGGATATGGCGCAGCGGCTCAAAGTCGCCCGCGCGGTCGGAGTCGTACTCGAGGAAGAACCCATCGTAGTTTGCGTGCGAGAAGAGCGTCTCAGCGATCGGCTCGTAGCCACCCGAGGAGAACCAGGTCGATCGGAAGTTGCCACGGCAGATGTGCGTCGTGATGGTCATGTCCGCCGGCTTTGCCTCGAGCGCGCGGTTGATGGTCTTCACATAGCGCTTGGCCACGGCGTCGAGGTTGATGCCCTGGGCCTCGTAGGCGGCGCGCTTGTCCGCGTCGCAGAACTCTCCCCAGCTCGTGTCGTCAAACTGCAGGTAGCGGCAGCCCTCGTCGTAAAAGGCCTTGATGGCGTGCTGGTACGCCACGGCGATGTCCTCAAAGAGGCGCTCGTCGCCGTCCGGCCCCGCGTAGCGGTCGATGGGCCGGTACGTGGCCTTGCCGCGCACGCAGGGAATGAGGTGCAGCATGGAGGGCGCGGGGATGGTCAGCTTTGTGGGGTAGCCGCCCGCGATCTTCTGGAGGCGACGGAAGTGCTCGAGGAACGGGTGATCCGGCCCAAAGTCGACCTTGCCCGTGAAGCGCAGCTGCGCGCCCTTGGGCTTGGGGCCCTTGAACTCCACGGACCAGGTGTCGGCAGAGATCTCCTCCACGCCGTCGAGCGCGGCGAGAAAGTCCAGGTGCCACATGGCGCGACGGAACTCGCCGTCGGTGACGGCGCGCAGGCCGGCGGCCTTCTCCTTTTGCACGAGCTCGGCGATGCACTCGTCCTCGACAGCCGTGAGCTGGGCCTGATCGATCTTTTCAGCCGCATACTCGGCGCGGGCCTTCTTCAGGCGCTCCGGCCTGAGGAAGCTTCCAACAATGTCGTAGGTGTAGGGCGGCTGCTTGAGCGTGGAGGCGGGCATGGTTGCTCCTTGTCACGAGGGATGGTTGCAAATTTGTTCTCCATCCATGATGGCAGAAGGGCGAGGCATGAGAGCGTATCTATCTTCTATCGCGTTCCATAGCCTGTGGCTATGGTTTTGGACGAGCAGCCCGCCGGCGGCGGACGGGCGGCAGGCCAGTCAATCGAAACCTGCGGCTTAATAGAAGCCTGGCGACAAGGGTCAAGCCATCTACCTGCGGTTCTTCTCGACACACCTTGTCCGAGACTACTATTAAGCCGCAGGTTTTCCCGAGCCACCCCAACCGCCAGCCACCCGCAGCCGTCCACCAGCCAGAAGCTGCGCGGCCGCCGCCCTGCGACCAGCTAGGATTGCCTCAACCCACGCGAGGAGGCAGATATGGCAGCGTTCGATCGTGTACCCAGCGGCATCGACGGCCTGGACGAGGTGCTCGACTCCATCCGCCTGGGCGACAACGTGGTCTGGCAGGTCAGCTCGCTCGACGAGTTCCGCCCCATTGCAGACGCCTTTGTCGGCCGCTCGGTGGCAGACGGCAGAAACGTTGTCTACCTGCGCTTTGCCTCTCACAGACGGATCATCGCCCGCGGCACGCCCGGCGTTGTCGAGGTCGATCTCGACCCCAGGAAGGGCTTCGAGACCTTCACCATGCAGGTGCACGACGTGATCACGCGCGAGGGCCCCGAGACGTTCTACGTGTTCGACAGCCTGTCCGACCTGCAGGTTGCGTGGTCCGCCGACCTCACCATGGGGAACTTCTTCCGCCTCACCTGCCCGTACCTGTTCTCGCTCGACACGGTGGCGTACTTCCCCATCATCAAGGGCGACCACTCCTTTGCGGCCATCGCAAAGATTCACGACACGACGCAGCTCCTCATTGACGTCTCACCGGACGAGGGCGGCCTCTTCATCCACCCCCTCAAGGTCTGGCGCCGCTACTCCCCTACCATGTTCCTCGCGCATCGCCTCGACCTTGCCACGGGAGAGGTGCGCGCCCTCACCTCGGGCGTCGACACCAGCCGCTTCTACGCGCGCATGAGCGAGGAGATGAACGGCGCCGCCGACCGCGACATAGACTCCTGGGACCGGTTCTTCCTGCAGGCACGTGCCAGCTACCAGCACGGCGAGGACATGCGGCGCGCCTGTCGCAAGATGTGCAACATGATGATGACGAGAGACCCGCGCATGCGCACGCTTGTGCAAAAGTACTTCTCGCCCACCGACTACTTTGACGTGCGGCGGCGCATGGTGGGGACCGGCATGGTTGGCGGCAAGTCCTGCGGCATGCTTTTGTCGCGCAAGATTGTCGAGAAGAACCTGCCCGAGGTCGTTGGCCTGCTGGAGCCGCACGACTCGTTCTACGTGGGCACGGACGTCTTCTATACGTTCATTGTCGAGAACGACCTGTGGCCGCTGCGCATCGCGCAACGCGGCGACGGCTACCTGCGCGTGGCGGATTCTCTGGCGCAGGGCATCGAGAATGGAACCTTCCCGCCGGAGATAGAGCAGGGCTTCCGTCGCGTCCTGGACTACTTTGGCCAGGTTCCCATCATTGTGCGATCGTCCAGCTGTCTTGAGGACGCGTTTGGGAACGCCTTCGCCGGCAAGTACGACTCGGTGTTCCTGCCCAACGTGGGTGACCCCGAGGAGCGGCTTCGCGAGTTCGAGCGCGCCGTCAAGCGCGTGTACGCGTCGACCATGAACCCCTCGGCGCTGGAATACCGCCGGCGCAACGGGCTGGACACGGCCGAGGAGGAGATGGCGCTTCTCGTTCAGCGTGTGAGCGGTTCTCGCTACGGCGACGCGTACTTCATGCCCACGGCTGCGGGCATTGGCTATTCTCGCAGCGCATACCGCTGGCTTCCGGACATGGACCCCTCCGCCGGCATGCTTAGGCTGGTGATGGGCCTTGGCACAAAGGCGGTGGACCGCACCGAGCGTGACTACCCTCGGCTTGTGAGCCTAGACAGGCCAAACGCCACCACGATGGTCACAGATGCGGACCGGCACCGCTTCTGCCAGCGCGGATGCGACCTTATCGACCTCGCGGGCGGAGCGTTTGCCGAGAAGCCCTGCACAGACATCGCGCCCCTCATGCCGGCGTCGGTGCGACCCATGGTGATGGAGCACGACCGCGAGGCCGAGCGCATGCTGCGCGACCGCGGCCAGCGGCGGGAGGTGACGTTTGCCTCGTGCGCGGGGCTTGCGGGCGACAGGCGCTTCACCACGGCCATGCGCAAGATCCTGCGCGCGCTGCAGGAGGCGTACGACTACGCCGTCGACATCGAGTTCACCGTGAACGTGGACAGGGCGAGCGGCGAGGAGAGCGAGCCACGCTTTGTGATCAACCTGCTGCAATGCCGGCCGTTGCAGTCCTTCAAGGGCACGGGATCCGTTGAGGTGCCCGCCACGTCTGGCCCGGTGCTGCTCCGCGCTGCCGAGGACACCATGGGCGCCTCGATGCAGACGGGGGTCGACTTTGTCTGTGTGGTCGATGCCGCAGGTTATCGAGCATGTCCGCACGGCAAGCGGCCGGGCGTTGCACGCGCTGTTGGCGAGGCCACGCGCAGGGTGCGCGAGGCGTTGGGCGCCACCGCGGTGCTTCTCGCACCTGGCCGGATTGGCACCTCGTCCCCCGACCTGGGCGTGCCCGTCACCTTTGCCGAGATAGCCGCCTTCCGGGCGATCGTCGAGTACGCCGATGCCGCCCACGGGTTCTCCCCCGAGCTGTCGTATGGCAGCCACATGTTCCAGGACCTCGTCGAGCAGGACATCCTCTATTGCGCGGCGCTCGAGCGCGGAGCGACCGTCTTCGACCGCAGCGTGCTTTCCAACCTGCCGCAGGTAGGGCTCGATGCCGCCGCCGGGGACCCCGACATCGCGGCATGCATTCGCCTGTACGACGCGCGCGGACGTGACCTAGGGCTGTGGCACGACCTCATGAGCGGCAAGACGCTCATGGCATTTGCGTGAGGGAGGCGGGGGCCGTCGCCTTGCCGGCAGTTTAAACGGACTTCCGGTTGGCAGCAGTTTTGGTAAGAGTTCTTATGTGACTGCAGGTTGGTGGCAATTCGCTGACCTGGGGTTTATCAGACTTCGAACCATTCGATACTTGGGGTACCCCCGAAAAACCATAGCCCAACCGTCAATCTGCGCCATCCGGCACCCGGGTGGCGCGCGGGCGGCCTCGGTTTGCCATCCCGTTGCTCCCCTGTAGCTCCCCAGCAGCTCCCCCATACGCTGTCGGGCAGTTTTCAGACGTTTTACGGCCGTCCCGGCCTGTATTATGTCCGAAAGCTGCCCGACAATACCCTTGGAGCAGGGCAGACGGCCTGCGAGGACCCTTCGCGCGCCATCGCCTTTGTGCGCGATAACGCCTCTGAGCTGGGGATTGATGGGGGTCTCAGCGGTTACTCCATCTGGGGCGGCTCGGCGGGCGCCCGCATGGCCGATTGGGTGGGCACCTCCGACGGCATCGCAAACTGGCGGACGATGCAGGCGCGCATCGAGCAAATCCAGGCAAACGGCACGCCGGCCACCATCGAGGTGTTCGACGGGCTCTCCCATGGCTTTGGCCTGGGCACCGGAATGGTTGTCGAAGGCTGGATCGACCGTGCCGCGGACTTCTGGGACGAGCAGTCGTAGAGGCGCGGGCCGCGCGGGGCCGCGCACGTCGTGCTCGCTGGCGACGGGTTGGCTGCCGCCGCGGCCTCGACCCTAAACCTGCGGTTTAATAGCACTCTGGCGAGAAGCCACGAGCCTCCTACCTGCTGTTTCTCCCAGCGGTCCCTCTCGAAAACTGCTATTAAGCCGCAGGTTTCCCAACGGCAGCTTTGTCAGCGCTGGTACAGCTCCTCAATGCCAAGTAGATGATCTTGTGAGCGCCTTCCTTTAGAGCTTGCTGTGCTCAGATATAACTGACTCAGTTTTGACTGAGTAAACCAAACCTACTAGCAAGAGCCCAGCACGAAAACGGCGTGACCCACACTACGGTGTGAGTTGGGAGACTAGAGGCAGCGCACCCCTCGCACTACTCCTGCGAGCCGCGGAGCCGGCGCACCTTGCGCGAGAGCTCGGCCAGCTCCTCCTGCGTCAGTTGGTCCAGGTGCTCCAGCTTGTCCAGGTACAGGGCCAGGCTCTCATTGCGCCGCGCAAGCATGAGCTCGTTGCAGTAGCTGACCACTGCCGCTGTGAGCACCGCCACGAACAGAATCCCCACCACGCTGAGCACCACCACGATCGCGCGGCCGACGGCGCTCGTCACGGTGATGTCCCCGTAGCCGATAGTCGTGACGGCCTGGAAGCAGCACCACAGCGCGTCGCCAAAGCCGCTCACGCCTGGGTCCACCAGCGCGAGAAGTGCGGACGCCGCAACGAACGTCGCCAGGAACCCCCACGTGGCGCGGGCAAGGCCGGTATTGCGCAGCACGGCGCGCAGCAGCCTTCGGTTGAGCATCGAAGCCTCCATCTTAGACAGGATGCCCCGTCCACCCAGAAGGACGGAGGGGGCCTGCGGCAGCAAGTCGCCGTCTACCGCAGGCACCTGCGGGTCGCTAGCTACGTTTCTTGGAACGGTGCCAAACCACCAGCGCGGCCACCAAGATCGCGGCGCCACCCAGAGCGATGAGGGCCAGCGCCCCGGTGCCCGGCGCAGAGTCACCCGTCTGGGGCGTGCCCGACGTGGAGCCCGCCTTAGCGGAGCCTGCAGCGGTGCTCGTGCCTGCGGAAGCGCTGGCTCCGGCACCGGCCGTGAGATCGTCCGTGGCGCCATTGTCCGTGGCATCGTTCGCAGCGCCGTTGTCCGTGGTGCCGCCCTCATCCGGCTTGAGACCGGACTCGATCTCGGCGGCAACCGGCTTGAAGAACTTGAGCTTGCTGGGCCTCAGGTAGTTGATGCGCATCCGGATTGCCGTGTACGTGCTGCCAGAATCGGCAATCGAGTAGGTATGCGTGACATCGAGGGTAACCGTCTGGGACGAGACCACGATGTTGTTGTAGCTCACGTCGCAGCGGTACACCGTGCCGTCGTCCTCCGCCGTTACCTCGTCAATGGCATAGGTGGACGTGTAGGTCTTGTTGTCCTGGGTGCTAAGGGTTAGTCCGGAAGAGATCTCCTGCCAAAAGGGCTTGTCGGCCTCCTTGCGATACCAGCGGAAGAGCGGCTGCTTGTCCAGGGCAGTAGAGGCGGAGTCATAGTAGCTGCCGCTCATGGCAAGCGTGAGGGACTCCCCCATCCTGCGCGTCGCCTTGCTGGTGGACGCGTCGCTCGCATCGCTTGTGTTGACCTGGCCCAGGATGTTGACGCCGTCCACGGCCATCGCGTCGCCGGCGGGCAGCGTGGTCACGTTCACGATGGGCGAGCGCAGGCTTACCTGCTTGCCCGTGCCGTCTACGACAAACACCGCAAAGCGATAGTTGCTGCTGGTAGAGAGGCCGGCCCAGACGTAGCTCGTGGTGGAACCGTCCAGCGTGTAGGCGTAGCTGTAGTGGTCATCATCGGTCGTGGGGTACATGGCGACCGCGTACTTGTAGCCATTCGCCTTCTGGTTGGGGGTCAGGATGTCGTTCCAAGACAGGATGACCGCATCCTTGCCTGTAGCGGAATCGTAGCTGGCACCGGTCGTGGCAAAGCCGCTCACCATGGGGACCTCGGGCTGTTTCACGTCGGTGACGTCATAGCCCACGATCCAGAACTGGTTGGTGGCAGGACGCGTGCCGTCGACGGGCATGTCGGAGGAACTCTGGTCTACCGCGAGCCTCCAGCTAAAGCCGTAGCCCTCGGCAGCCTCAGGCAGGTTGTCCACGGTACCCGTGAACGAGAAGCCCGTGGAGCTGGACTTCAGCGTCGTGTAGCCGCCCGACAGCTCGAACACCATACCGGTAACAATCTCGTTCTTGCCAATGCCGAAGCCGGCACCTATCTGCAGGGCAACGGAGCCGCCCACGTCAACGGTCTTTTCGGTCTCGTTTTCGGACGCGATGGTCTGCTCTGTCGAGGCGCCCTCCTCGTTCGAGACGATGGACCAGGCATCCTTTCCGTCGGCCTGGTATGTGAAGGCACGCTTGGCACTGAGAAGCAGAGTCGTCTTGGTCAGGGCATCGACACCATAACTCGCAGGGTCGCCCTGCTTGTTGCTGAGGACATCGGAGATCTTGTAGGTGATCGGCGTAGAGCTGTCGCTGCTCACGCTGGCATCGAGATTGTACTCTTCGACCGTCTCGTCCCAGGTCTCCTGGCTCACGACCGCAGTGACTGGCGTGAGGAACACGGGCATGACGACATCTGTCCACTCCGGGCTGCTGGAGTCGCTGACCTCGTACCAGTAGTACATGATAGGCACGGTGTATACCACGGCCTTGTTGCCTTCGGCCGCGTGCGCATCGTAGTCCACACCGTACGAAAGCGTCGAGGAGTTCTGGTATTCGTAGCCCGCATGGGCCTTCAGCTCCCCCTCGACCTCCACGCGCCCGAGGAAGCCGCCCGATGCCTCGCCAAAGATGCCGGCCTCGCCCTCGATAGACCAACCGGAACCCGAGGTGCTGCTGGACTCGGAGCCAAACGCGGTACCGCCGTAGTTGAGATAGTCGTAGCTATCTTGGAGGTCCTGGAAGTACGGGGACCCCTGGAGCACGGCAAGCAGTTGCGGTGCCGTGTAGTACTCAGCCGACGCCTTGAAGCGCACCTGCATGCCGTCGTGGTCCACGTTGGGCAGGCACAGGCTGATCCAGCATCCATACTCCGTCGTGTCGTGGACACGGACGCTCTCGTTTATGACACCCTCCTCGCCAGTGGTGTAGCCCTGGAACTTGCCGTCAGACCATTTGGCCGAGAAGTGCGAGACGTCCATCCAGTAGTAGTCATCATTCTTGCCGAGGTCCTCGTCGCGATGGACGCCGGTAACGGCGAGGAAGCTCTCCTCATACTTGTCGGAGCCTGACACGGCACCCACGCGCACGTCGCCAATCCAGACCTGCTCCTTGCCCTTTGTGTAACGGTTCGAGTTCACCTGGTCAGAGGTGAGGCTGATGCTGCCGAGAGTGTCGAGGCTCGCCCCAGCGGAGAGACTGAACGAGTAGATGTCCCCACCCATGAGGACGTCGTCGTTCTCGGCGGCACCCTGGTTGAGACCGTCCAGGCGTGCGGCACCCAGGGCGAAGGGTGCCAGGGTCGGACGGTATCGGCCATCCTGGTCCGAGTCCTTGCAGGCGGTCTCGGTGATGTGTGCGGCATCCTTGCCAAGAGCCTTGCGGTAGTAGTCAGAGACGACGAAATCGCCCTGGGACGTGTCATAGTACACGTAGCGGTAGCCGAAGTTGGCGTATTCCGCGTTTGAGCTGCCACCGCAGTCCCAGCCGGCAATGATGAGGGCCGTGGCCGTGTCGGTGTCGCTCGTGCTGAAGGTACCGAAGGTGCAGTTGGCAGAGACCATAGCGGAGGTTGCCCCGACGGTCGTGCTCAGGGGGATATAGTCGTTGCCCAAGCCGTCGTTTACGACGACAGAGAGCCGCTTTGCGGTGTCATCCCAGGTGTAGATGTAGCAGCGGGCTGCGTCGGTCGGGTTGTCGTGGTTCATGGGCGCGGAGACCGTGATGGCAAGCTCTTCTCCGCCGCGGCGGTCGAGGTCGCCGCCGGCCAGGGTGACCACCGGGGCCAGCATGAGCTGCATTCGGTCGGTGGGGTCATCTTTGCTGTTGCGGATCTCGTCAAGTTCATGTTCTGTGACATAGGAGGATGCCTGGCCGCAGTCCACCCACTCCTGGGTATGGCTCCAGGAGCCGTCGGACTGCAGGTCCCACATATCGATGCAGGCAAGACGCTCGCCGTTCTCGTCCTTGTAGCAGCCCGTGTAGCAGAAGGCCTCATCCACGCCGTCGCCATCCACATCCGCGGCGGCCACTTCGAAGTAGGCGTCGTACTCCTGCAGGTAGCCGGCTCGGAGGTATGCCAGCTCATCAGAGTAATTGCTCGCCTGAATTTGGTTTTCGTTGACCGTGGGGGCGAGGCTTGCAACTTCCGTGCGGTTCCCCGCGGTGTCAAGCGAGAATACCTTTACCGCAAAAGCGCCGCTCAGCTGCTGGTTGCCGACCGTGGTGTAGTACTGGCTTCCATAGGCGCGCAGCTCGACGACGTGGTCCTTGTAGCCGCTGCCGAGGTCTGCCGAGACGCTGGTGGCATACTTGCCGCTGAATCCGTTGTTGGTAGCCCCCTTGATGACGTCATTCTCGTTGTCGCTGAGCGGCGAGTAGTAGCTAACGCCCTTTTTAACCATATCAACGGCTACCCCAGAATCGCTGCTCGTACCGTAGAGCTCGTTGATGGGCCAGAACAAATAAGCTCCGCCCATCCCTCCATAGTCGTCAGAGATCGTGGTGTAGCCAATCAGACCTTCCGCGTCCGTATTGGCATCGCAGAGCTGATTGAGCTTCCCCCTGAGCGTATATACATTTTTTCTGGCGCCGTTGGCGGCCATGTAGACCTCATCGTCGCTCAGCAGGGTGGTGCTCACGTTCTCGTCGTTGCCATAGGGGGCATAGGTACCGGCGTCACCGGTATCATCCGAGACGGTGAGGCCAAGGGCTGAGTATGCACCGGTGCTCAGCTGGCTGTCCTCAGAGTAGGGCCCGGGGTCCAGCACGTCATCGGCCAGCGCCATCGCAGGCAGAACGGCAAATGCGAGCATCGCCGCAACGGCACCGGAGACGGCGGGCAGCCACCGCGTGCGTGTGGGGCGCATTGCCATGGTTGCTCCAATCCTAGGAGGTCCGCCAGCTGGGATGGTTCTTTCTGCAGGCCAAAGGCGCCCAGCTTCTAGGTGATTTTCGGCGGCATACAGGCAACGCGCATCGTCCCAAAGTATGAGGCGTCCGGGACTTGAGACGATTGCGTCGAACAGGTGGATGGGCCGGGCACGACGTCTAGAGCGGTGCGGCTTTCTCACACCATCAGTGTTCAATTTGGCTTATACGAAAAAATCGGAGGTCCAAAAAGGGCCTCCGATCTGCGTGTATGGTGGGCGTTAGAAGATTTGAACTTCTGACCTCTTCCGTGTCAGGGAAGCGCTCTCCCCCTGAGCTAAACGCCCGAATCTCTGCTGCTGGGGTTGCAGCGAGGAGTATCTTACGCGAAAACGCTCATGTAACGCAACCGTCAATCGCAAGTTTTTCTCACACCACAAATATTGCTCAGCGAGAGGAGCGAGGGGAAGGCCCCGGCGGCAGGCAGGGCCCCGACAGCGACGGACAAGACTCCGACGGCGACGGATAAGGTCCTGGCGGCGACAAACAAGGCCCTCCCAGCGCCCCCCCAAACCAAACCTGCGGGTTAATAGCAGTGCGCCGAGAAGGGATAGCCCATCTACCTGCGGTTCTTCTCGGCAACGTCATCGCACGGGTGCTATTAACCCGCAGGTTTCCGGGGGGGAGGTCTGACGGCAAGACCAGCACAGGACGAAAGTCTCCCTCGGGCGTCAAAACGGCGCCCGAGGGTCCCCTTTGGACGTAATCCCCGCTAAAACGAGCTCTCCGGCGCCAAAAAGACGCCGGAGAGGGGCTTTCGTACGTTATGTCGTCGGAAACGCGCCTTCGGGCGTCACCGGACACCACCGGTCACCGGTCGCCGCCCGCCCGTGGCCGACCGCCGTCACCCCGTGTTCTGCAGCCCGGCGGCAACGCCGGACACGGTGCACAGGATGAGGTAGATGAACCGCTCGCGCTCCTCCGGCGTGAGGTGCTCGCCACGCGTGCGCATCTCGCGCAGCGCGCGCACCTGCGTCACCGAGAGCACGTTCACGAACGGCAGCCTCGCGCGAATCACCGGCCCCAGAACGCGGCGGTGCTCCAGCGGCCACTCGTCGCCCACAATGGCCAGCACCCACTTACGCGTAAGGCGCATCTCCTCCAGGACCTTCTCGGACAGGTCGTCGCGCGAGCCCAGCGCCAGGTACATGCGGCCAATGCGCTCGTCAGTCTTGGAGAGCGACATCTCGATGTTGTCGATGAACGTGGTAAAGAGCGGCCACTCCGCGTAGGCCTGGCGGAGAAGGTCGAGGTCATCCAGCTCCTCGCACGCCGTGCCCAGCCCGTACCACGCGGCCAGGTTGATGCGCGCCTGCGACCACGAGAAGATCCACGGAATGGTGCGCAGGTCGTCCAAGGACTTGGCACCCAGGCCGCGCTTTGCGGGACGCGAGCCAATGGGCATGAGGCCAATCTCGGTAAGCGGCGTGACCGTGGAGAACCACTCCGCAAAGCCCTCGGTCTCCAAGAGCTCGCGGTAGCGACGGCGAGAGGCGCTGTCCAGCTTGGCTGCCAGGTCAGCGTACTTGGCCGTGGTCTCGGTGTTCACGTACTCGATGGACGGCGAGGACTGCAGCAGCGTGGCGCCGGCAACGGACTCCACGTGGCGCCTGGCCAGCGTGGGGTCGCCGTAGCGGGCAAAGATGACCTCGCCCTGCTCGGTGAGCTTGAAGCGGCAGTTGACCGAGCCCTTGGGCTGCGAGAGAACCGCACGGTTTGCCGGGCCGCCACCGCGTCCCACCGCGCCGCCGCGACCATGCATGAGAACCAGGTCGATGTCATTCCTCTCGGCCCACTGCGCAATGGCCGCCTGCGCGGCGTGGAGCACCAGCGTGGCCGAGGTAGGGCCGGCGTCCTTGGAGGAGTCGGAGTAGCCGAGCATGACCTCCATGCGCCTGCCGGTCTGGGCAAGGCGCCTCTGCACGGGCTCGAGCTTGATGATCTGGTCGAGCGTGTCGACGGCGTTCTCCAGATCCTCCACCTGCTCGAACAGCGGAATCACGTCGAGCACGGGAACGTCCGCCTCGTGCGCAAAGGCAAGGCGGGCCAGCTCGTAGACGTCGGCCACGTTCTGCGCCGACTGCGTGAAGGAGATGATGTAGCGCCGCGCGGCCTTCACGCCGTTGATGCGCTGGATGCTGCCGATGGCGCGGAAGGTGTCGAGAACCTCACGCGTCATGGGCTGCAGCTCGCCCCTCTCGCCCCAGCGCCCGTGCTCGCGGATGTCATCGAGCGCGCGGGCGTGCACGAGCGAGTGCTGACGGAACTCCATCTCGACCAGGTGGAACCCAAAGGTCTCCGCCTGCCAGATGAGCTTCTGCAGCGGGCCGTACGCGGTGCGCACGGCGCCGGACGCGGCCAGCGAGCGCTGAACAATGCGCAGGTCGGCAATGTAGTCGTCGGCCGAGGCGTACATGATGTCTGCCGTGCGCTGGATGGTGGCGCGCAGGCGGTCAGAGATCACGATCATGACGGCGCGGTGCAGCTCGGAGGTGGAGACCTCGAGGGCGCGCTGCGAGAGGACCTCGCTCAACTCGACCTGGTGGTTCCACAGGTTCACAAGCGCGTCGGAGGGCTTGGTGAAGCGCGCGTCCAGCGTGAGGTTGCGGCCCACGTAGTAGGTCCTGTCGGCCAGGGCCTCAAGCACGTGCACGCGGAACTTCTCGGCCACCTTGCGGCTCACCTTAGCTGTGACGTTGGGGTTGCCGTCGCGGTCGGAGCCAATCCAGCTGCCGGGGTGGAAGAACGCCGGGCACACGGGCGGCACGGTGCCGGCGCGCTCGCCCAGCTCCCAGTCGTCGAAGCGGCGATAGACCTCGGGCACCATGTCGAAGAGCGTGGCGTCGAAGATGTCGATGACGGTGTCGGCCTCCTCGACGGGCGTGGGCTTCTTGTACGCGATGGGCGAGGTGCGCACCAGGGCGTCAATCTCCTGCAGCATGAGGCGCTCGTTCTCCACCAGCTCGACGCCGGCGAGCGTGGAGCGCTTGGCGAGAAGCTCGGAGATGCGGCGGATCTTGCCCTCGACGGCCTTGCGGCGCGCCTCGGTGGGATGCGCGGTGAAGACGGGGTGGAACTCAAGGCGGTTGAGAAGCGCCGTTGCCTTGGCGCGACCGCACTCGTCTACCAGCTGGCCATAGGCCACCGTGAGGTCGTTGATGGGATCGGCCGTCTCGGTGGTGGGAACCTCGCTCTCGCGGCGGCGCAGCGAGGACACGCGGTAGTTCTCCTCGCAGATGTTCGCCAGGTGGAAGTAGGTGACGAAGGCACGCATGAGCAGCGTCGCCCTGTCCATGGAAAGCCCGTCGATGGTGGAGACAAACTCCTGGAACGCCTGCTCGGCCAGGGCGGCCTTGTCGTCAGTGCGCGCCACGCCGTCGGCGTACGTCACGCGGATGGCGTCACCCAGCAGCAGGTCGAAGGTGGCGAGAAGGTCCGGGTCGTTCTCCTTGAGCACCTTGCGAACAAGGCGCAGGAAGAGCGCCAGGTTGTCACGGAGCTCCTCGGGCACGTCGACCAGCGCAAGGGCAGACTTTGCCTGCTCCGCCTCGCTTGCCCGGACGAACGCGCGTCCCTCCCCTTGGCTCGAAGCCTCGGTTGTTGTCATGTGTCCTCCCTCAAGCTCCCGCCGGTCCCGCCGACGGACTTGCACGTGTGCCGCATGTCGCTGCATGCAGGACAACCTTAGCAAGCCAACCCACGTTAGGCGTCAACCCCACCGAGCATCCGCAAAGGCGAAACGCAACGTACACGATGCGGCCGGGCGCGGGACCGCGCACACGCGGCGCGATACAATGGCCCCTATAGATAATGAGCGGGCGAGAGAAGCTTGGCCCCAAGGGCCGCGAGAGGATGGTCGGCGCATGGCACGAACGAGCAGGCAGCGCGGGAGAGCCCAAAAGACGGGTCTGAGCTCGCTCGTGGGGTCGCGCGCCGGCAGGCACGAGAGCCGCTCCAGCCGCACAGCCAAGCCCAAGAAGGAGGGCTTTCTCCGCCGCGTCACCAACCACTGGTGGGACCGCCTGATCTCCTCGGTCTTCTCGGGCAGCGTCTCCGAGCAGTCCGAGCAGTACCTGGCGCACCAGACCACGCGCGACTACGTGTGCAACTCCATTGGCCAGGCGTGCTGGGGCGGGTTCTTCCCGCTGCTCACCATTGTGGCCACGCAGTTCGTGGGCGCCGAGAACGCCGGTCTCTTCTCGATGGCCATGGTCGTGGGTACGCTCCTGTTCTTTGTGGGCAACTACGGCGTGCGCACGTACCAGGTCTCGGACATCGACGAGATGGACTCGTTCTACGACTACCAGGTCAACCGCATTGCGACCTGCGTGGCCATGGTGCTTATCGGCCTTCTGTACTGCCGCATCCGCGGTTACGACGGCGACATGACCGCCATCGTGTGCGGCGTGATGGGATTCCGCTTCTTCGACGCGCTGGGCGACGTCTACGAGGGCAGGCTGCAGCAGAAGGACAAGCTGTACCTGGCCGGCATCTCTCAGGCGGTGCGCTGCGTGCTCTCGTTTGTGGTCTTCACGGTGCTGCTCTTTATCACGCGCAACATGGTGGTCTCGAGCATTGGCATGGCGGTGGGCGCCGCAGCGTCGTTTGTGCTGCTCACGCTGCCGCTGGCGCTCATGGAGACCGAGCGCTCGCTGCCGCTTACGTGGCGCGGCGTGAAGGAGATCTTTGTCAACTGCTTCCCGCTGTTCCTGGCGGCGTTTCTCTACAACCTCATCGACTCGATGCCCAAGTTTGCCATCGAGGGCGTGCTCTCGTACGACAACCAGCTCTACTACAACGCCATGTACTTCCCCGCGCACGCCATCCTCATGGCTGCGGCCATGATCTACAAGCCGCAGCTGCTGCGCCTGGCCAGCATCTGGGACGACCCCGAGCAGCACAAGCGCTTTGACCTCATCATCCTTGCGATGATGGGCGTGATTGCGGGCATCACCGTGATTGTGGGGCTCTTCATGGGGTGGCTGGGCATCCCCATCATGAGCTTCCTGTACGGGCTGGACTTCGAGCAGTTTAGACCGCTAGTCTACGTGATGGTGGTAAACGGCGGCATCTGCGCGGCAATCGACTTTCTGTACCAGATCATCACCGTGCTGCGCGAGCAGCAGGCCGTGAGCAGGCTGTACCTCATTGCGTTTGCCTTCTCCGTGCCTGTGCTGTGGCTGCTCGTGGGCTTCTCGGGGCTCTCCGGCGCCGTGGTGGGCGCCGTAGTGGTGATGAGCATCCTTCTGGTGCTGCTGCTCTCCGAGTACTTCGCCATCCGCAAGCGCCTCGAGCGGTACTAGGCGGGGCCTCTCATCTCCTCCCCCATCTCGTCCCCGCATTCTTTATCGGTATTTGAGAATCGTGCCGCGCGCCAACTGGGCAAATACGGCCTCCGTTTCACAGAAACCGCTAAAGAACGGAGGGAGGGAGCGGAGACGGAGCCGAAGACCGCCGCCGCTCCCCAGCAGCTACGACTCGTCGTCCATATCGAGGCCGTGCTCGCGGGATTCTCGTCGTTCCTTTATGGCGCTCGCCACGTGCACGAAGAGCAGCCCCAGGATGGCCGAGGTAACCGAGCCGGCGAGAATGGCGCATTTGGCAGCCATGACCTCACTGGGGTCGGTAAATGCCAGGCCAGAGATGAGGATCGACATCGTGAAGCCCAGGCCGCCCATGATGCCCACCGCAATGATCTGCAGCCAGTCCACGTGCTTGGGCAGCTTGGCAAAGCCAATGTGCACGAGAAGCCATGTCACCAGGATGATGCCGATGGGCTTGCCAAGCACGGCGCCAAAGTAGACGCCCTTGGTAACCGGGTCCGCGATGATGGTGGCAAGGTCCATGTCCACGATCCTCACCTGCGCATTCACAAACGCAAAGATGGGCAGGATCACAAAGTTCACCGGCACCGAGATGTAGCGCTCCATGCGCTCCAGCGGCGGCGTGACGTGGTGCATCACGCGCTCCACGCGCACGGCAGCGGTGGTGAAGTCGTGCTGGCCCAGGACGTGGCTCTCTTCGTCATACGTGTCGTCCAGCTCGCGGGCGCGGGCGTCAAGCCAGTTGCCCAGCTTTGAAAGGCGCACGTCAGAGCGCGCGGGCAGGAAGAACGCCAAGATGACGCCGGCCAGCGTGGCGTGGATGCCAGAGTTGTACATGCACACCCACAGCACCAGGCCAATCAGCATGTAGGGCTTGGCCGAGTAGACCTTCATGCGAGAGATGATCCACAGCACCACAATCACGCCGAGAGACGCGGCGCACCAGGCCACGTTGGGCGTCTGCCCATAGAAGAGGGCGATGACCACAATGGCCAGGATGTCGTCGGCGATGGCCAGGGTCTGGAAGAAGACCTTGGTCGCGGGCGCAATGCGGTCACCGAGAAGCGACATGACGCCCAGCGCAAAGGCGATGTCGGTGGCGATGGGGGTGGCCCAGCCGTGCACGGCACCACCGGCGTTGAGGATGAGGTAGATCATCGCAGGTGCCGCCACGCCGCCAACTGCGGCGAGCATGGGAAGCGCGGCCTGCCTGGGCTTTCTCAGCTGCCCCACGGTCATCTCGTACTTGAGCTCTATGCCCACCAGCAAGAAGAAGATGGCCATGAGGAAGTCGCTCACAAAGGCCTCGATGGTTATCGAAAAGGTCGCGGGGCCAATGCCCAGCGAGAGGGGCGCGTGGAGCACCTCCTCAATCACCTCGTAGGCGGGCGAGTTGGCCGTGATGACCGCCGCGATGGCAGCGAACACCATGACCGCAGCGGCTATGGTGCCGTTGGAGGTCACCTTGTGGACAGCGCTGCGCTGCTCGATGCGCCTGATGACTGCGGGCTCACCGTAGATGCTTGCCATTGGTTGTATTGTCCGTTTCCTTGAGGAGAGGCCGCTCGGGCCCTTCGTTACCCTCTTATCCTACCCAACCAATGATGCAAAATTATTATACCGTTGTTACGGCAGGTGGCGTGGTTGCTGCTGCGTGGCTGTCGCTGTCCACGTGCGCGCCGGGCTGCTCGGCGAGGGCGGTCTCCTCCCCCAGCGCCAGGACTTGCTCCACGTAGATCTTGGCGGCAAGGCTCACCACCGCAGCCTCGATGGTCCGGTCGAGCGGCGAGTCGACCTTCTCGCCGTTGGCGTCGCGCAGGTCGATCACCGGCTCCACGGCCGGGGCCACAAAGTCCGGCCCCACCGCGAACTGCTCGGCAAGCGCGCACTCCAGCGCCGCGCAGAGCTCGTCGTAGGTGTGGCGAAGGTCGAGGTTCTCCTCCTCCACGTGGCGAATGAGGCGCGTGACCTGCTCGATCGAGAGCACGCGCTTGAAGAGGCACACGCAGACCACATAGCAGACGTGGCGCCTGGTGTACCGGTGCTTGACGGGCGCCGGCACAACGTGGCGCTTCACGTAGTTGTTCACCATGGAGCCCGTGACCAACGGCCCCTCGTCCGGCAGACGCATGAACGAGAGCTCGTCGTCCACCAGGGAGAGAAGCTGGTCCAGGTAGAGCTCGATGCGCGGGAGCTCCGAGAAGCGCGAGATGTGGATGCTCGTCATGCGCTCGGCGAGCGTGCGGTAGGCAACGCACGTGCGCCAGGCACGCCCCTGGTCCTGCTCGTCCGCCATAGCGCCCCCCTCTCGCAAACACTTGAATTCTGTGTGATTAGATTATCTAGTATTAAAAACCAGATGCAATGGCTATAGTTATGACAACGAAAAAATCGGACGCGCTTTCCTTCTCCGATGTCCATTGGGGGAAACGTTGAACAGCCAGAGAATCGCAGTCATCACCGACACGGGCACGGACACGCCTGCCGCCTTTGCGCGCGAGCATGACGTGCGCATTGTCCCGCTGCGCATCAACTTCTCGGACGGCTCGACGTACGAGAGTGGCGTCACCATCACGCCCGAGCAGCTTGTCGAGCGCATGGCAACCGAGGTGCCCTCGACCTCGCTGCCCTCGCCCGCGACCATCCGCCGCGAGTTCGAGCGCGCGCATGACGACGGCTACGTGGCCGCAATCTTTGTGAGCATCTCCTCGGGCCTCTCGGCCACCTGCGACACCGTGCGCATGGTCGCCGACCAGCTCGACGACTTCCCCGTTGAGGTCGTGGACACAAAGACCATTGGCATTGCCGCCGGACTCGTGGTTATGGAGGCCGTGCGCATGGTCGAGGAGGGCATCACGCTGCAGCACATTGGTGCGATGCTCGAGCTGGTGTCGCATGAGAACTCGGTGTTCTTCTCGGTGAAGTGCCTTGACTACCTGCGCAAAGGCGGGCGTATTAGCGCTTCCGTGTATCGCCTGGGCACCGCGCTAAACATCAAGCCCGTAATCACCTGCAACGAGGAGGGCGCCTACGTGGTGGCGCGCAAGGCGCGCGGCTGGGAGCGCTCCATCGACACCGAGATTGCCCTTGTCGAGGAGCAGGCAAGAAAGTACGACAAGGTGCGCGTGGCCATCTGCTGCTCGAGCGCGTGCAGCGACATGTTCGACGAGCTTGAGGAGCGCGTGCTGGCACAGGTGGACAACGCGGTGGAGGTCATTCGCTCGGGGATCTCGGCGGACCTTCTCGTGCACACCGGCCCTGAGATCGTGGGAATCGCAATCCAGGGGGCGTAGCGGCGCGGGCCGGAGCAGCGGGGCGTAGCGGCGGCGCCAGGCTGGACGTTGTCGCCGGAGAGCCGCTATTGGCGCCATTTGCAACATTTAGGCGCCTCCGGCGACAGCCGCCGGCGCCCCAGCAGCCTCGCCCTACTCGCCCAGACGTGACACCATGCGAGCAACGATGGCAGCGCAGTGCTCGGCTGCGGCAGTCTCGAACGCGGCGTACTCCACGGGCGTCGTCGACCCCGGCTTGTCCGAGATCGCCCGCACCACCACGAACGGCACGCGGTTGAGCCATGCCGTCTGGGCAACAGCAGTGCCTTCCATCTCGCAGCACATGCCGCCAAAGTCGTGGGCCAGACGCTCCTTGTCGTGCGCGTCGGTCACAAAGACGTCGCCCGAGACCACGCGCCCCTCGAAGGCCCGCACGTCACCCGCCACGTCGTGCACAGCTGCCACGGCCTGCGTGCGAAGCCCCTCATCTGCCGAGAAGCTCACGCATCCCAGCTGCGGAATCTCTCCCGGCTCGTAGCCAAAGACCGTCGCGTCCACGTCGTGGTAGCGGCAGTCGGTCGATACCACAATGTCGCCCACGTCGATGCGCGCGTCGAGAGACCCGGCAACGCCGGTGTTCACCACGTGCGTCACGCCGTAGCGGTCTACCAGCACCTGCACGCACACGCCGGCGTTGACCTTTCCCACGCCGGAGCGCACCACGACCACCGGCACGTCGCCCAGGGTGCCCGCATGGAACACCATGCCAGCAACAGTAGAGACAGACTCATCCTTAAGGCTAGCCACGAGGTGCGCCACCTCGACCTCCATGGCGCCAATGATGCCAACCTTGATGTCACTACGCATTGTGGGACTCCTCGTTGTTCTCGCCGTCGAGCAGGGCAGGGTACGAAAGATGCGCGTCATCGATGACCTCGAGCGTGTTGGCGAGGTAACGGCGCGCCCACCAGTGCGCCAGGTTGAGGTCGGCATCGTGCCAGTTACCGCAGGCCTCGGGCCGGGCGCCGGGAATCTCCCCCTCGAAGTCGCGCACAAACTCAAAGCAGCGGCGCACAAGCGGCAGCACCTCGCGCGAGGTGCACTGGCCAAAGACCACGAGGTAGAAGCCCGTTCGGCAGCCCATGGGGCCAAAGTAGACCACGCGGCTTGACCACTCGGGGTCGTTTCTCAGGAAAGTCGCGCCCAGGTGCTCGATGGCGTGGACCGCCGCCGTGTCCATGACGGGCTCGCGGTTAGGCGCCGTGAGGCGCAGGTCAAACGTGGTGACCACGGCGCCGGTGGCGGGGTCCTCGTCCACGCGGCTCACGTAGACGCCGGGCTCGAGCACGAGGTGGTTCACGTTGAAACTTGCGATGGTCTTCATAGTCGCTGCCTTTCAGTTGGTTGTGTTTGAGGTGGCACCCGATGCGTTAGCCGCTGTACCGGCCACGGCAGAGGCCGGCCGCGCGACCCACGGCGCGCGAGAGATGGCACGCACAAGGGCGTCGGCCTGCACGGAGTAGTTGGAACCAGCAACAAGGTGCAGGTGGGCGGTACCGTGTATGCCCAGGGGTCCAAGGGCGTCAAAGAGGACCTCGGTCGTGTAGCCCGTGGCAAGCGCGGCGCCGCAGGCCTTGCTCGCAAGGTCCTGCACCTCGCGAGTCACGGCATCCAGGTCACTTCCCGGCTCGGCGTAGAACTCGACCGGGCAATCGGTGACCGACCAGTCCGTCTCGCGCGTAAGGGCAGTCTTGTTGAGCACGGAGTTGGGGATGACCTCCACCTTGCCGCCCTTGTCGCGCACCATGGTCGAGCGCCACGTGACGTCCACCACCTCGCCGGTAAAGCCGCCAATGGTGACCTGGTCGCCGGGGCGCACCACGCGCCCCATCATGAGACCCAGGCCAGCGATGATGTTTGACACCGTGTCCTGCAGGCCAAAGGAGATTACCACGGAGGTCACGCCCAGGGCGGCCACAAAGGCGGTGGGCTGGACGCCAAAGACGGGCTCGAGCACGGCGAGCAGCGCAAACACCCAGATGACGGCGCGCACGATGTTCACGAAGATCGACGCCTTGGGTACGCCCGCCGCATCAAGCGCGCGCTTGAGGCCATGCACCACGATGCGCTGCACAAGCAGCGCGACGCCAATGACAACGGCGAGAAAGACAATCTTCCCTATGAGCGCCGACGTGTCGATGTCCGCGAGAATGTCCTCCATCACGCCTCCAGGTGGCCAAACGGTTCGTGGGAAGCCATGATACTCTCCCGAATGAGACAAAGGGACTGTCCCTTTGTCTCATCGCGCGCCGCAAGCGGTATGGCTAGCGGCGCCAAACGGCAGGGTACACCCCCACTTTTCATGGTATCTACCTGCGCATTCCCACCTGACGGAACCACCCTTTCCGCACTGTGGCACAGCCTCCACCCACAACAAAACCCGGCTTCGTACCATCTGGCATGAGGTTCGGGTTCGGTCCCTTATCAAGTGTTGGGAGGACGTTATGCTCAAGGCAAGTGTCGGGGAAAGCAGCAATCTGGATCCGCGTGAGGCCGTCAAGGAGACCGTGGGCAAGCTCCGTGCGCAGGACAAGGACGTGGCAGGCGCGAAGGTGCTCTTTGCCTATGCGAGCTGCGCCTATGACCTCCCAGCGATGCTCGACGAGTTTGCGCAGGAGCTCCCGGGTGTGCCGGTGATTGGCAACACCTCCTTCACAGGCGTCATCACGCCGGCAGGCTTCACCGGCGGCGACGGCTTTCTGGGCGCGATGGCCTTCGATGACCCCGCGATGACCGTGGGCGTTGCCGCCTGCCCCAAGACGGACGCCTCCCAGGACGCCGTCGAGCTTGGCGAGAAGGTCGCCCGCAAGGCCATGGAGGCCGCAGGCAAGGACGAGGCGCCGCTCCACTACTTCATGGCCGCCTCCCCCGCCGAGGAGGAGTACTACGTCAAGGGCATCACGCACGTGATTGGCCGCGTCCCGTTCTTTGGCGGCAGCGCGGCGGACAACGCAATCGCCGGCGACTGGAAGCTCTACACCTCCGAGGGCGCCTTCGCGGACGGCGTCGCGGTTGCCTTCTTCTACGGCGCCCCAGCCATGGCAAACGTCTACACGGGCGCCTACCACGAGACCGAGGATGTGGGCATCGTTACCAAGACCGTTGGCAACCGCATCCTCGCCGAAATCGACGGCGTGCCTGCGCTCGAGAAGTACGCCGCGTGGCGCGGCATGGACGTGGACGGCCTGCGCGGCGGCGAGCTTCTCGCAAAGTCCGTGGTGTCCCCGCTCGGCGTGAAGGACCGCCTGGGCGACCTGGTCGCAATCCGCCACCCCATGGCCGGCAACGACGACGGCTCAATAAGCCTGGGCAACAAGATCGCCAAGAACACTGCGGTCATCCGCATGGAGGCCAGCGTGGACGAGCTTGTCTCCTCCACCGGCAAGACGCTCGGCGAGCTCAAGGTTGAGGTCGCAGACCCCGCCGCCTACCTGCTGGTCCACTGCGGCGGGCGCCGCGCGGGCATCGGCGACCGCATTGGCGAAGTGGCAGACCTTCTCGCCAAGGAGGCGGATGGCGTGCCGTTCCTCACCGAGTTCACCTTTGGCGAGTATGGCCAGGTAGACGATGGAGCCAACACCTGCGGCGGCCTGATGCTCTCGTTCACCGGCTTCTCTAAGTAGCGCAAGCCCCGGCGGCGCAACACCCAACCCCCAAGAAAGGGAGGCAACCTGCCATGAAGATGTTTCTGAACGGCCAGCCGGCCAACGCGTCCGACGGTGCGACCATCGAGGTCACCAACCCCGCAACCGGCTCCCTCATCGAGACCATCCCGTCCGCAACCGAAGACGACATCAAGGCCGCCGTCCAGTACGCCAAGGCAGCCCAGCCCACCTGGGCAAAGGTGCCGGTGCACGAGAAGGCCGACATCCTCATGAAGTTCCTCGACCTCGTGGCGCGCGACCACGAGTCCCTGGCGCAGACCCTCTGCGCCGAGACGGGCAAGCCCATCGTCGAGGCGCGCGCGGAAATCTCGAACATACCCATCGCGTTCCGCGCCTTTGCCGAGCGTGCGAAGCACCTCTACGGCGAGACCATCCCCGCAGGCATGGAGGCGGGCCAAGAGCACCACATCCTCATCACCCGCCGCGAGCCCCTGGGCGTCATCGCCGCCGTCATCCCCTTCAACTTCCCGTGCGACCTCTTCGACCAGAAGGTCGCGCCCGCCCTTCTCGCCGGCAACGCGGTGATTGTGAAGCCGTCGACCGACAACCCGCTCACGCTCTGCCGCCTCACGGCGCTTCTCGGTGAGGCCGGCGTCACGCCAGGCGCCATCCAAATCGTGACTGGCCGCGGCTCCAAGGTGGGCAACTGGCTCTGCACCAACCCCGACGTCGACGCCATCACCCTCACCGGCTCAACCGAGGTTGGCATAGAGACAGCCCACCACGCGGCAGACCACCTCGCCCACACCGCCCTTGAGCTGGGCGGCAATGACGCCTTCATCCTCCTGGCAGACGGCGACGTTGACCTTGCCGTGGACGAGCTCATGTGGGGACGCATGTACAACACCGGCCAGGTGTGCTGCGCCTCCAAGCGCTTCCTCATCCACCGGAGCCTCGTGGACGAGTTCACGAGCAAGGCCGTTGCGCGCATCTCGGCGCTCAAGCAGGGAGACCCCGCCGACGAGTCCACCCAGATTGGCTGCCTCATCTCGGAGAAGGCCGCCATCAAGGCAGAGGAGCAGATCAAGCTCACCGTGGAGCAGGGTGGCAAGGTCATTCTCGGCGGGCACCGCAACGGCGCCTTCCTCGAGCCAACGGTGATCGCAGACGTCCCCGCCACCGCCGACGTGGCAAAGGATATGGAGATCTTTGCGCCCGTGGTGCCCATCATCACGTTTGACACTGTGGACGAGGCCGTGGAGATTGCCAACGGCTCCAAGTTTGGCCTCTGCGGGTGCGTCTTCACGCGCGACATGAGGCTTGCCACGAACGTGGCGGAGCGCCTGGAATGCGGCGGTGCCGTGATCAACGGCGCGAGCTTCTTCCGCAGCTTCGAGATGCCGTTTGGCGGCTACAAGTACTCCGGCATTGGCACCGAGGGCGTCATGTCCACGTTTGACGAGGTCACGCACACCAAGACCGTGGTGCTCAAGGGCATCGTGTAGCGGCTGCCGAGAATGCATGGCAACGGGCCCGCATCGCTTGGTGCGGGCCCGTCTCGTCTACGCGGCCGGCGGTGGCGCACCGTCTGTGCGGCAGCCAGGGCGGCTACGGGCGATGCGGCTTCGCTACGCGGCCTGGTAACCCATGCGGCGCGAGAGGTGCCGCGCGGCGCTCATTACCTCGGCGGCAACCATGTCAATGCGGTCGTCCGTCAGCTCCGAAACCGTGCCGCTTGCGCTGATGGCGGCCACGGCCTCGCCGCGGTAGTCAAACACGGGCGCGCCAATGCAGCGGTGCCCCAGCTGGTACTCCTCGTTGTCCATTGCCCAGCCCTGGGCGCGCACCCTGCGCAGCTGCTCGATGAGCTCCTGCCGCGAGCAGATGGTGTACGGGGTGTAGCGCTTGAAGTCGCAGCAGTCCAGGACGCGGGACAGCTCGTCGCCCGAGAGGCACGAGAGCAGGCACTTCCCCATCGACGAGCAGAACGCGGGCGAGCGGTACCCCACCTGCGTGTAGAGGCGCGTGTGGGGATAGACGTCCATTTTCTCCATGTAGACCACGTCGGCACCCTCGAGCACACCCATGTGCGTGGTGAGGTTGAGGTCCCAGAGCATGCGAGAGAGGCAGGGCTTTGCCTCGGCGAGAAGCTCCAGGCTGTTTATGCGCGAGCTCGCGATCTCGATGAGCTTGTAGCCCAGACGGTAGCCGCCGTTCTCGTCGTGCTCCACGTACTGGCGCGCCACCAGCGAGGCGAGGATGCGGTGCGCAGTGCTCTTGCTGAGACCCGTCGCCTTTGAGATGTCGGCCAGCGAGAGCGGGTCGCGGCTGCCCGAGAGCGCCTCGAGGATGTCAAAGGCACGGTCCACCACGCGTATCGACTCGGGCATAGCTGCTCCTCACCGTCGCTCTTCTCGCCGGCACGCTAGTGCACACCGGCGAGAAGAGCGTAGGACATCCGGAGCGAGGCGCGTTCCACCAGACGGTATGCGGCACCTCTCGTCCGCGAGCGTGAGACAAAGGGACAGTCCCTTTGTCTCATTGGGGGCCAGCGGTGTTACCCCTCGATCTTCACGATGGGAGCAAAGCCCTTCATGAGCTTCTTGGTCTTGCCCGTGCGAGAGAAGCGCACCTCGATGGTGTCTCCCTTTGCGGCGATGACCACGCCGGGACCAAACGTCTTGTGCGAGACGTGATCTCCTGCCGAGAAGGACTCCGCCGCCTTCGCCGCATCGCGGCGCGGGGCCTGCGGGCGCGACAGGGGCGCGGAGGCCGCAGCAGCTGGGTATAAGAGACAGGTAGACGATGGGGNAGAAGGACTCCGCCGCCTTCGCCGCATCGCGGCGCGGGGCCTGCGGGCGCGACAGGGGCGCGGAGGCCGCAGCGCTGGGTGCGGCAGAGCCGCCCGTCGAGCGCGTGCGCGAGCCAAAGACGTGGCCGCCGTAGACCTCGGACCCTCGGCCGCTGCCAAAGGTGCCGTGCCTGTCTCCGCGCTTCTCCCAGCCCACGCCCGAGAAGCCCGACGAGCCCACGCCCACGGCCTCGACATCTGCCGCGGGAATCTCGTTCACAAAGCGACTGCGGGGGTTTGCCTGCACCGAGCCAAAGGCGCGGCGCGTGAGGGCGTAGGTGAGGTAGAGCCGCTTGCGGGCGCGCGTGATGGCCACGTACGCCAGGCGGCGCTCCTCCTCGATCGACGCCGGGTCGCCCTCGTGCGCCGAGTGCGGGAAGATTCCCTCCTCCATGCCGGCAACGAAGACCACCGGGAACTCCAGGCCCTTCGCCGAGTGCACCGTCATCATGGTGACGGCGCTCGCCGAGCCCGCAAGCGAGTCCAGGTCCGAGCGCAGCGCGAGCCACTCGAGAAGTGCAGGAAGCTTCTGCGCCGCGACGTCGGGCAGCTGGGTTCCTTCTGCAGGCGATTTCGTGAGCGAAGCGAGCGAGCGAGCGTCGTCAGACGCGAGCGCTGAGCCGGCAGGAGGAACCAAGCTGCCTGCGGCCCGGAGCTGTTCCAGGCTCTCGAGCGTCTCGACTGCGTCGTCGTGGGTCTCGTCGAACTCGGCCGCGACGCCGTAGAACTCCTTGATGTTCTCGATGCGGCTGTCTGCCTCGACGGAGTGCTCGGCTTCCAGGGCGCGGATGAGGCCGGAGCGGTCGATGATGGCCTCCACCACGTCCGAGAGCTCGCCCGTCATGTGGCGGCCGGCCTCGATGGTGCCCGTGAACTCGGAGAGGGCATTGCGCACCTTGGGCGAGAGCAGGCCCTGCTCGGCGATGCACGCCTCGCACGCGGCAAAGAACGAGATGCGGTTCTCGGCCGCGTACGTGCGAATCTTGTTGATGGACGTTGAGCCAATGCCGCGGCGCGGCGTGTTGACCACGCGCAGCGCGGCCACGTCGTCGTCCGGGTTCACGACGACCTTGAGGTAGGCCATCACGTCGCGGACCTCCTGGCGGTCGAAGAAGCGCGTGCCGCCCACGATCTTGTAGGGCACGCCGGCGCGCAGGAACATGTCTTCGAGGATGCGCGACTGCGCGTTGGTGCGGTAGAAGACGGCAACGTCGTCGTAGCTGGTGCCCTTGTCGTGCAGCTTCTCGATCTCCGAGCCAATCCAGCGGCCCTCGTCGCGCTCGTCCGCGGCCTGGTATACGCGGATCTTCTCGCCGTCGCCAGCGTCGGTGAAGAGGCGCTTGGCCTTGCGGTGCGAGTTGTGGGCCACCACGGCGTTTGCCGCGTTGAGGATGTGGCCGGTGGAGCGGTAGTTCTGCTCGAGCTTGACCACGTGGGCGTCGGGGTAGTCCTTCTCGAACGAGAGGATGTTCTTGATGTCGGCGCCACGCCAGGAGTAGATGGACTGGTCGTCGTCACCCACGACCATGAGGTTTCTGTACTTGCGCGCCAGGAGGTTGGTGATGGCGTACTGGACGCCGTTGGTGTCCTGGTACTCGTCCACGCTGATCTGACGGAAGCGCTCCTGGTAGGCGTCGAGCACCTGCGGGTTCTTGGCGAGAAGCTCGAAGGCCTTCACCAGGAGGTCGTCGAAGTCCATGGCATTGGCGCGCTCCAGGCGGCCCTGCAGCACGCGGTAGACCTGCGCCGCCTTGCGCTCCAGCGGCGTCTGGGCCTGGCCCTGCATCTCGTCAGGCATGATCAGGCCGTTCTTCGCCGCCGAGATCTGCGAGCGGATGGCCTGGATGGGGAACTGCTTGGGGTCCACGTCGAGCTCGGACATGATGGTCTTGACCAGGCGCTTCGAGTCATCGTCGTCGTAGATGGTGAAGTTTGGCTGGTAGCCTACGAGCTCCGGGTCGTCGCGCAGCATGCGCACGCACATGGCGTGGAAGGTGCAGACCCACATGCCGCGGGTGCCGCCGGGGAGAAGCGCGTTGAGACGCTCGCGCATCTCGGCCGCCGCCTTGTTGGTGAACGTAATGGCGAGCACCTGCCACGGGCGCACGCCCTCGTCGGCGACCATGTGCACGATGCGGTACGTGAGCACGCGCGTCTTGCCGGAGCCCGCGCCGGCAAGCACCAGAAGCGGACCATGGGTACAGAGCACGGCGTCGCGCTGTGCGGGGTTGAGGCCGTCGATGTCGACGGCAGAGGGGCGGTTGGCGGCGGAGCGCGCGGCAGTCGCCGCCTGCTGGTCGCTAGCTGCGGAGAAGAACGAGAACTGCTGGTCAGAGGGCATGCATGTCTCCTGTGGTATCGAGTTGACTCACAAGAGTCTAACGCCCTGAGACGACAGTAATAGGAACCTCCAATGGAATCCCATTGCCCGGTAATGGGATCCCGTTGCCCGGCAACATAATCCCGCGATTCTTCTCGCCCCGCCACACATTCGCACCCGAAGCTGTATCCCGCCGCGAGCCCTAGGCACCCAGGACCGCGGAGTACGCCGCCATGGTGTAGTAGTTGTACGGCTGGTTGAAGTGCGGCAGGAAGAAGACGTCGAGCAGCGCCAGGCGATCGATGGTCAGCCCCTCCTGGATTGCCAGCGAGAACATGTGGATGCCTGCGCTCATGTCGTAGGTCGAGGCCATCTGCGCGCCAAGGACCCTGCGCGTGGTGCCGTCGAAGACCACGCAGATCTTGACCTCGGGGTTCTCGGTCTCAACGAAGGTCGCCTTCTGCACCTGCGAGAAGTCGCTCACGCAGGCATCGTAGCCGGCCTTGCGCGCGGCTGCCTCGGTGAGGCCCGTGGCCACCATCTTGAGGTCGTAGATGCAGATGCCCGATGAGCCCTGCACGCCCACGCCCTCGATGGCCATGCCGCAGGCGTTGTGGCCAGCCACAATGCCCGAGCGCACGGCGTTTGTCGCCAGCGCAATATAGGCGGGCTCGCCGTCCTTGGCGTTGCTATAGCAGCTGGAGCAGTCCCCCACCGCGTACACGCCTCGACGGCTGGTCTCCTGGTGGTGGTCGACGAGAAGCGCGCCGTTCCGCAGCGTGTCAAAGCCTACACCCTCGAAAAGCGCGGTATTTGGCTTGAAGCCAATGCACAGGCACACGAGGTCCGCCTGGTGGGTGCCCTTGTCGGTTACCACGCGGGCCACCTTGCCGTCCTCGCCTTCAAGACGCAGGACCTTCTCGCCAAAGGCAAGCTCGATGCCGTGGCTGCGGAGGTTCTCGGCCATGAGGTCGCAAAACTCCTCGTCAAAGTTGCCCGAGACGCAGGTGGGCGCCATGTCGACAAGCGTGACCTCGCGTCCGTTGCGCTGGAATGCCTCCGCCAGCTCGACGCCAATGTAGCCCGCGCCCACAACGGCAACGCGGCGGATGGCGGGGTCCTTGAGCTTCTCGACCACCGCCTGCGCGTCCTGGAAGAGCTTCACGCGCTGGACGTTCTGGAGGTCGACGCCCTCGATGGGCGGGATGATGGGCAGCGAACCCGTGGCCAGGATGAGCTTGTCGTAGGGCTGGTCAACGCGAGTGCCGTCCACCGCAACGGCGTGGACCACCTGCGCGTCGTAGTCGATGGACTCGACGCGCGTCTCCATGAGGACCGTCGCGCCCTTGGCCTCGAAACCCTCCTTGGTCTGGTAGAAGAGGCCGTCCGGACCAGAGGTCTGCCGGCCAATCCACAACGCCATGCCGCACCCCAAAAAGCTGATGTTGCTATTCTGGTCGATGATCACGACCTCGTTGCCGGGGTGGTTGTCGAGAATGGCGTTGGCCGCCGCGGTCCCCGCGTGGTTGGCGCCGACGATCACGATCCTGCTCATGTGCTCCCCTTCCCTCCCGCGGGCGTACCGCGCGGACGGACACGAGGGACGCAGCGGACAGACGAAGGGCAGCTGCCGGCAGTCCCTTGGGCTAATGTTATCTTCTATATAACATATTGCCCGAGCAGTACGGCCGGCTTCTAATTGCTATTCGGCGAGTGACACATATACGCGGTGGGGTGCCATCTACCCCCGCGCGCAGAGCAGGTCGAGCGGCTCCACCGCGAAGGGAAGTCTCACCTGGTAGAGCTCGCCATTGGTGACGAGAGGCGCGTCCAGCTCAAAGCTCCGCACCGGCTGGCCGGGCGAGAGCACCTCAAGCTCACCGCCGGCGTTCGCACGGTTGCGGCAGAGGACGCAAGCGACACACGTTCCGTCCGCACCGGCCGAGACCTGCTCTACCACGCCAACGAGGCGCCTCTCGCGCTGGTAGTCCACCCTGCCCGGATTCTGCTGGGGTTCTCCCAGGTAGAAGCCCGTGGAGTACGGGCGGTGGCTCACGAGGTCCAGCTCCCGGCGCCACTGCCCCGCATCCTCGCCGTCCAGCACGTGGCGGTAGGCGTTGGTCACGGCAGCTGCGTAGTAGGCGCCCTTTGAGCGACCCTCCAGCTTGATGGCGTCGATGCCAGCCGCACGCAGGTCGCCAAGGCGCTCGATCATGCAGAGGTCGTTCGACGAGAGCAAATAGCTTGCACGGCTGTCCTGCTCCACCGGCAGCACGGCGCCGGACTTCTCCTCCGTAAGCGACCACGCCCAGCGGCACGGCTGCGCGCAGGCCCCGTGGCTGGCGGAGCGCCCTGGTCCCATGAGGTCCGCCGAGAGCAGGCACCGCCCAGAGTACGCCATGCACATCGAGCCGTGCACAAAGGCCTCAAGCTCGAGCTCCCCCGTCACGCGGCGCCGCAGTTCGGCGATCTGCCCAAGCGTCATCTCGCGGGCGAGAACCACGCGCCTGGCCCCAAGCCGCGCGTACTCCTCGGCCGCGGCGGCGCTCATGACCGATGCTTGCGTTGAGACGTGCACCGCCACCTGCGGCGCGTACCTGCGCGCAAGCGCAATGGCGCCAAGGTCGGCCACGATCACCGCGTCTGCGCCGGCCTCTGCCAGAAGCGAGAAAAACACCGGTAGCGCGTCTGCGTCCCTATCGGTCATGACCGTGTTCACGGTCACGTGGACCGCAACGCCCCGCGCGTGCGCGTAGGCCACCGCCCTTATCAGCTCCTCGTTCGAGAAGTTCCGGCTTCCGGCACGCATGCCCCAGTGCTGGCCAGCCAGATAGACGGCGTCTGCGCCAAAGTGGACGGCCTCGCGCAGCTGCTCCGGGCCACCCGCAGGCGCCAAAAGCTCCATGGGGATCTGCTCACCCATCGCTAGCGGGCCCCGCCCTCGGCCTTGGCCAGCAGTTTGTCGAGCATCGCCGTGCACCCGACCATCACGTCGTCGAAGGTGGCGTCAAAGTTGCCCGTGTACCAGGGGTCTGCCACGTCGCGCGGGTGGCCGGTCCAGTCCATGAGCAGCGAAACCTTGTGCAGCGGATCCGCCTCGTGCACGAGCTGCGCCGAGACGGGCGGCCACGAGAAACCCATGCCCCTCTCGCCCAGAAGCAGCCGGTACATGCCGTCATAGTTGTCGCGGTCCATGCCCACGATGTAGTCGAAGCGGTCGTAGTCCCTTGGCCCCATCTGGCGAGCGGCGTGGTGGCCACAGGGGATGCCCGCTCGACACAGGCGCTCGCGCGTGCCGGGGTGGACGTCGTTGCCAAGCTCCTCGCGGCTGGTTGCGGCAGAGTCGATCTCGAAGTCGCCTTCGCGGCCGGCGCGACGTACCAACTCCTCCATCACGAACTGGGCCATGGTCGAGCGGCAGATGTTGCCGTGGCAGACAAAGAGAATGCCTGTCTTATCGTTTTCCCGCGGCTCCCCGTACTGGTTTCTCGCCATGCATCCCCCGATTCCGTCACAAGCGCCCAACAACTCGCAGGTTACGAGTATGGACCGCGCCGTGTGGTCCGCGCAACGTCCCCGCAAGCTCGCCCGACCGCCGCACACTGCTAGGATTGCAGAAGAACATTGCGAAGGGAGGCCGTGGTGGACGAGGCAGACGATAAGGACCGGGCGAGACAGGCGCTCGCACGTGCGGCGCAGCGCTGCGGCTGGCCTGCGGAGTTTGGCGAGGCGCTCGCCCTCTACCTGGGCTCCGTTGGCGCCATGGAGCGCATGGCGGCCTACCTTGCGCAGGCGCGGCCGCAGTCGATGGAGGAGGCCGCCGACGAGGCCGTTGCCATCGTCGAGCAGCGCGACGCCTGGATAGAGCGGAAGAAGGGCGAGTTCTACAACGCCAAAATCACCGAGTTCTACAACCGCGAGCGCGACGAGTAGAGAAGGCGCAGGCATGCTGGGCTGGTTCCGCAAGCAAGGCAACGGGGGCTCCACCGGGCTAAAGCCCACCAAGGGCGGGCAGCTCCTTCCCGTGGGCGACAACTGCCGCGACCTGGGCGGATATCCCCTACCGGCGGGTCTCGGTCGCGCTGCCGGAGCAACCACGCTCACCCATCGCTTCCTGCGTTCTGGCTCCACCTCGACGCTCTCGCGTAAAGAGGCCCACTACCTGCACGAATACGGCGTCACGCGGGTGGTTGACCTGCGAAGCACCTCGGAGTGCGCCAGCTCGCCGGACGTCTTTGCCTCCTACACCGGCGTCACCTACACAAACGTGCCGCTCTTTGGCGTCAACCTGCACGACCCCAAGCTGCGGCTCCCCGGGGACACGCGGGACTACCTTGCGTCTGGCTACCTCAGGATGCTCGACAACCACGAGGCCGTGCGCCGGATCTTCTCGGCCTTTGCCGAGGCGGCACCCGAGGAGTGCGTGCTCTACCACTGTGCCGCCGGGATGGACCGCACCGGCATCACGTCGCTGCTGCTCCTGGGCCTGTGCGGCGTGGACCGCACGAGCATCGTTGCGGACTACACCTACTCGTTTGCCTCGCGCGATGAGGTCGACGCCTACATCTACCAGGGCGTATCTCCCAGCTTCACCACCGTGGACGTGCTGGCCAAGCTTATGGGCCGCGTGTACGACGGCCTGCTCGAGAGCTACGGCTCGGTTGAGGCATACCTTCTCGCCTGCGGCATCAACAAGTCCCAGCTCACGCGCGTGCGCGAGCACCTGGCCGAGTAGCGCCGGCCGGCCGACAAGCGCAACGAAAAGCCCCGGCGAACCGGCGCCGGGGCTTCATCAATCTTCTAATGAGACAAAGGGAAACTCCCTTTGTCTCACGAGAGGGCCTTCTCGGCGGCCTCCTGCAGCTTGGCGCGCACGGCCTCGGCCTCGGCGCGCGTGGCGCCCTTGGCGAACAGGTACGCCTTGACCTTGGGCTCGGTGCCGGACGGACGGAAGATCACCTTGTTGTCGTCCTCCAGGCGGTACTCAATCACGTTGGCCGCGGGCAGCTCCTGCGCAGGCTCCTTCTGCAGGCCGGAGACACGCGGCATCTCGGCGCCCTTGCCAAAGTCGGTCATGCCCACAACCTTGTAGCCAGCGATCTCGGTGAGGGGCTTCTCGCGCAGGTCGGTCATGATCTGCGCCATGCGCTTGGCGCCGGCCTCGCCCGGGAACTGCGCGTTCACGGTGCCATTGAGGTAGTAGCCGTACTGCTTGTAGAGCTCCTCCATGGCCTCGTAGAGGTCCATGCCACGCTCGGCGTAGTACGCAGCCATCTCGACGCACATCTCCACGGCCACAATGGCGTCCTTGTCGCGCGCGTGCGTGCCCACGAGGTAGCCGTAGGACTCCTCGAAGCCCATGAGGAAGCGGTCCTCCTCGCCCTCGTCCTTGAGCTGGTCGATCTGGTCGCCAATGTACTTGAAGCCAGTGAGCACGCGGCGCATCTCAAAGCCGTAGTGCTTGGCCAGGGCGTCAGGCATCACGGACGATACGATCGTGGACACAGCGACCTTGCGCTTGGGGTCCTCGCCGCGGTCGATTGCCATCTTGATGAGCCAGTCCATCATGAGGACGCCCATCTCGTTGCCGGTGAGCAGCTTGTACTCGCCGTTGTGCGGGATGGCGGTACCCATGCGGTCGGCGTCAGGATCGGTAGCCACGACCAGGTTGGGCTTGACCTTCTCGGCAAGGTTAAGCGCCAGCTGCAGCGCCTCGCGGAACTCGGGGTTGGGGTACTTGCACGTGGGGAAGTTGCCGTCGGGGTTGGCCTGCTCGGGCACAACGGTGACATCGTTCACGCCAATCTCCTTGAGGATGCGCGTGACGCACTCCATGCCGGTGCCGTTGAGCGGCGTGTAGACAACCTTGTAGCCCTCGGGCGCCTTGAAGCCGGGGACCGAGACCTTCTTGACGGCGTCGATGAAGGCGTCAAGAACCTCCTCGGGCGTCCACTCGATGAGGCCCTGCTTGAGGCCCTCGTCGAAGTCCATCATCTTGACGCCGCCAAAGACGGGCGTCTGCGCGATGGAAGCGCTGATCTCATCCGCGGCCTCGTTGGCGATCTGGCCGCCGTTGTCGTTGTAGACCTTGTAGCCGTTGTACTGTGCCGGGTTGTGCGACGCCGTAAGCACGATGCCCGCGGAGGTGTGCAGGTAACGCACCGCAAAGGAGAGCGTGGGGACGGGCTCGATGCGCGGGTAGACGTAGACGTGCACGCCGTTGGCGGCAAGGACGCCGGCCGCCACGCGCTGGAAGTCCTCGCCCTTGAGGCGAGAATCGCGCGCGATGGCAATGGTGGGGTGGTCATAGTGGGCGTTCAAGTAGTTGGCCACGCCCTGGGTCGCCTGGGCAACCACGTAGACGTTCATGCGGTTGGTGCCCACGCCGAGCGTGCCGCGCAGGCCCGCAGTGCCAAACTCGAGGTTGCGATAGAAGGCGTCGTTGAGTGCATCCTCGTCGCCAGCGCTGACAAGGGCGTCAAGCTCGGCCTTGAGGTCTGGCTCGGTGACGTTGTCCTGCCAAAGCTTGATGGTTTCCTTAACGCCTGCGTCCATGGTTCCCCCTTGCTTCCCGCCGCACGAACACGCGTGGTGCGCTGCGGCTGTCTACGAACAAGCACGAACAATGCACCTTAGATTCTATCCGTGACGGCGCGGCGCGGGGCGCTCATGCGGACGAACGACTTTGTGGAGCTGCGAGCGGATGGTCGGGCGCCGTCCGCCGCGCGAGGCCGGCACACGTATCATGGTCGCAATGGTTTTCTCGGCGCGTAGGCGCCGCTGGGCGCGCCAACTGGCACGCAGGTCACGGGCGAAAGGTGTCCCGATGGAGTTTGTCGCAACATGCCCCAAGGGCTTCGAGTCTCTACTGGCAGGAGAGCTGCACGCGCTTGGCGCCGAGGGGGTGCGCCCGCTTGTGGGCCAGGTCTCGTTCACGGGAGGCCTAGCAGACGCCTATCGCTGCTGTCTGTGGTCTCGCCTGGCGTCAAACGTGACGCTTGTGCTGGCGCGCGTGGGGGCAGCCAATGCGGACCAGCTCTACGAGGGCCTCTCGGCCATCCCCTGGGAAGACCACGTGGCACCAGGCGCAACAATGGCCATAGAGGCGCGCGGCACCAACGACCAGCTGAGAAACACGCAGTTTGTGGCCCTACGCTCGAAGGACGCCGTGGCAGACAGGCTTCTCTCGCGCCGGGGCGCTCGGCCCCTGGTGAACACGGACGCGCCGGACGTGGGCATTGTGGTGCGCCTCTCGCGCGAGCGCGCGCTCGTGGGCATAGACCTCACGGGAGAGCCGCTCTTCAACCGCGGCTGGGAGGCACCCCTGGGCCGCGGGCGCCTTGCTCCGCGCCGGGCGGACTACGCTGCGGCGCTTCTGGAGGCCGGCTGCTGGTTCCGCAACGTGCGACACGGCTCGCCCGTGCTGGTGGACCTCTTCTCCGGCACCGGTTGCGTGGCCGTGGAGGCGGCGAGCCAGGCGCTCGACCGCGCGCCGGGGCTGCTGCGCACACGCTGGGGATTTGCGCACTGGGCCGGCCACGACGCCGAGGCCTGGGACGCGCTTGCCACAGAAGCCGCAGACCGCGCGGCAGCGGGCGCCGAGAACAGCGTGGAGCTCTTGCTCTGCGACACACGGCCGGGCGCGGAGGCCGCGGCGAGAAGGGCGCTTCGTGCCGCAGGCATGGACGTGGAGCCGCGCTTCCTCGCCGCAGGCGAGCTTGCGGCCGCCGTGGGCGACGGCTCGCCCCTCCTGGTGGCAGACCTCGCGTGGCCGCAGCCGGACGATCTCGCCAGCGAGGCCGAGGCGCTCTCGCTCTTCTCGGCAGGAGCCGGGGCTGTGGCGGGGCACGACGGCGCCGGCATGGTGGCGCTCTCCCCCGACGACGCGGCGGACGCGGCCGCAGGCGGCGAGCCCGCGGAGACGATCGCCGTGATCCTAGGCCGCGACGACGCAACCATCCGCTGCTACGACCCCATGTCCCTCTCGGCACAGCACCCGATGGTGCAGCTGCGCGGGGACGCGGGCAGCGTTCCCGTGCTGGTGGGGGCGTCGGACCAGTTTGCCGCGCGCCTTGCCAAGGTGGCCAAGCTCCGCGCCAAGTGGGCGGCGCGCGAGGACGTGAGCTGCTACCGCGTCTACGACGCGGACCTGCCGGACTACGCCGTCTCGATTGACCTGTACCGCGGCTCGGCCACGCCGGGTCGCTGGCTCTACGTCTCCGAGTACGCCGCTCCGCGCGACGTGGACGCGGGGCTTGCGCGCAGGCGCCTTCTCGACGTGCTGGCCATCGCGCCACGCGTTCTGGACGTAGATCCCGCCAACGTGCACGTGCGCGTGCGCACACGGGCCCGCGGCGGCTCGCAAGATGTGTATAAGGNCTCCATGCTGCGCGAGCTCATGAAGCGCACGCCGGGCGGAAGCTTCCTCAACCTCTTTGCCTACACCGGCACGGCAAGCTGCTACGCGGCGGACGGCGGCGCGGGGCTCACCACCACGGTGGACCTCTCCCGGCCGTCGCTCGACTGGGCGCGCCGCAACATGGAGCGCAACGGGTTTGTCGGCCGCAACCACGAGTTCATCCAGGCAGACGTGCTGCAGTGGGTGGCTGACCGCCGCCACGAGCACCGCTACACCTGGGACCTCATCTTCTGCGACGTCCCCACGTTCTCCAACTCCAACCGCATGCACGCCAGCTCGTGGGACGTGCAACGCGACCACGCGGACCTCATCATCTCTGTGTCCAGGCTGCTCTCGCGCGGCGGCTGCGCGATTTTCTCGTGCAACCTGCGGAGCTTCAAGCCGGACATCGAGACCCTCGAGAAGGCCGGAGTGGAGCTTGTGGACATCACCGCCAAGACCATCTCCGAGGACTTCTCGCGCAACCCCAAGATCCACCACGCGTACCTGGTGACGCGCCGGGAGGATGGCGTCACGGCACGCGAGCTAGGCCTCTAGGCGCCGCATCTAGCGAGAAGGCCGGCAACCTTGCACGGGAGCCGGCCTTCTTTGCGAGGCGTGTTTTCTCGACTATGCCTTCTGGTAGAAGTCGTGGATGTCGCGGTCCATCGCGGCAAGCGTGGGCTCATCCACGTAGGCCATGTGGCCGCAGCCGTAGCGCAGCCAGGTCACGCGCTCCTTGAGCGCAGGCGAGAGGAACTGGCAGCTCAGGTCGTGGCGCACGTTCCAGAACGTGGTGGCGGCGTCGTAGCGGCCGCCGATGATTGCGAGCTTCATCGCAGGGTTGCGGCGCAGCGCAAGCGCAACGTCGCCGGTCACGTTGGGCGCGCCGACCTTCTCGCCCGTACCGGGAACCTCGTGCTGCCAAATCCACTTGTGACCCACGCGCTCCCAGTTCTGCCCCAGGTAGACCGAGGGGCCCTGGTAGCCCAGCTCATCCGCGCAGAACGCGCGGAAGGCGTTGGTCCAGTTGGCCTCCACGGCGTCGTCGGCGGCATCCTCGCCACCCAGCCAGTCGAGGCTCGCCTGCATGGGCGACGGCTCGTCCGAGCAGAAGCGCATGTCCAGGCGGCCGCACACGCGCCCCTCGTCGCGCAGCAGCTCGCGGCGGAACTCCGTGAGCTCCACGCGCAGGTGATGACGCGCAAGGAAGTCGACGGGCAGCCCCACGAACTGCGAGAGCTGGCGCGCCACGTCACGCTCGCGCTCGGCGCCCAGGCGGTCGCCGCGGAGAAGCGCTGGTGCCAGCGTGTCATCGGCAAAGTCCATCGCGCGGTCAAACCACTCGTTGGGGTCCACGCCCTCGCCCGTGCGGCCAAAGAACTGCGCCGCAGCCGCGTAGGTGGGCATCATGCCCAGGTAGTAGAGGTCCTCGCCGGGAAGCGTCTGCACCCAGTCCCAGATGGCCGAGAGCATCACCACGCCGGTGAGCTTGACGGACTTCTCGCCCAGAAGCCTCATGAGCACGGCGTTCCTAAAGGTGCCGTAGGACTCGCCATAGAGGTAGATGGGGCTTGACCAGCGGTGGTTCTTCTCGAGCCAGTCCATGATCGCGCGCGCAAAGGCGTCAGCGTCGCCGTCGACCGAGAAGACCGTCGCAGGGTCGCAGTCGTCTGCAACCACTGACCAGCCGGTGCCTAGGGCGTCGAGAAACACGAGGTCAGAGTCCTTGAGCAGCGTATGAGGGTTGTCGGCCACCCGCGCGGATGCCGCCAGGTGATTGGTGCCGTCGGTCTCAACGCGGCGAGGCCCAATGCCGCCAAAGTTGATGGGCACCGATGCCGAGCCAGGGCCGCCGTTGTAGGCAAAGGTCACCGGGCGGGCGGAGTTGGGCTGGCCCTCCGCGTCCACAGCCACGTAGGAGAGCGAGAACATCTTGCCCTCAAGGCGGCCAGAGTCATCGCGGACGTCAAGGTGGGCGGCAGTGGACACGTAGTCGATGGTCCTCTCGCCGTCAGTCCACGAGAGGCGCGCGCTCGCCGGGTTGGGCACGCTCCTCACCACGTTTGCGGGCACGCCCTCATACGGGCGGCGCGGCGCCTCCGAGGCGGGCGCCGTCTGAGGCGCTTGCGTGTTCTCGTCTGCCATAAGAACCCCTTCCCTTGTAGAGCCTCGACCAGTTGTACAAGACCACCCAGCCGAGGATAGCGGCAACGTGCACCATTCTACTCGCTCCCCGCTGTCCCCCGCTCCCCGCTGTCCCCCGCTCCCCGCCGGCCCCCCGGCGAGACAGCACGATTTCCGCCGAGAGGAGCCGCAGGCAAACCCCGCTTCAACTGCATATACTTATCAGAAGAGTGAAGCACTCACCATTCTTTAAGGAGAGTGCTATATTCAACGATTTGTATTTGGAATAACCAGGGATTCGCAGGTAGAACCCTGTCTNTCAGAAGAGTGAAGCACTCACCTTTCTTTAAGGAGAGTGCTATATTCAACGATTTGTATTTGGAATAACCAGGGATTCGCAGGTAGAACCCACGGAAATTGGAGCGTCATGGTTACATCCAAACCACCGGCCGCAACTAAGCGAGCCAGGAAGCCCATCAAGAAGGGCGGCATTCCCCTCTCAGCAGGTATGGTGCTTGTAACTCTGGGCGTCGTCTACGGCGACATCGGTACCAGCCCCATGTACACCCTCAAGGCCATCATGTCCGGCAACGGCGGATTGGCCACCATGAGCGAGGACGTGGTTCTTGGCGCACTGTCTCTGCTCATCTGGACCATCACGCTCATCACCACGGTCAAGTACGTGCTGGTTGCCATGAAGGCCGACAACCACAACGAGGGCGGCATCTTCGCGCTGTACAGCCTCGTCAGGCGCTGCGGCAAGTGGCTCATCATCCCCGCCATGGTCGGAGGCGCGGCACTTCTCGCCGACGGCATCCTCACCCCCGCCGTCACCGTTACCACCGCCATCGAGGGCCTGCGCACCATCGACTTCTTCTACGGCATCATCGGAGACAACCAGGCCATCGTCGTTGGCATCACCCTCGTTATTCTCTGCATCCTCTTTGCCATGCAGAAGGCGGGCACCTCGACAATCGGCAAGGCGTTTGGCCCGGTCATGACCGTGTGGTTCCTCTTCCTGGGCATCACCGGCCTTCTCAACGTGGGGCTCGACCTCAACGTCTTCCGCGCGCTCAACCCGCTGCGCGGCATCATGTTCCTCTTTGATAGAAACCTCAACGCCGCCGGCCTCATGGTGCTGGGCAACGTCTTCCTCTGCACCACCGGCGCCGAGGCCCTCTACTCCGACATGGGCCACGTGGGCAAGGCAAACATCTACTTCTCCTGGCCGTTCGTGAAGCTCTGCCTTATCCTCAACTACCTGGGCCAGGGCGCCTGGATCATCGCCAACCACGGCAGCGGCGAGCTTGCGGCCATCACGGACCTCAACCCCTTCTTCCAGATGCTGCCCGAGGAGTCCCGCGTCTTTGCCGTGATTCTCTCCACCTTTGCGGCCATCATCGCGTCGCAGGCGCTCATCACGGGCTCCTACTCCATTGTTTCCGAGGCCATTCGCCTCGACCTCATGCCCCACATGAAGACCAACTACCCCTCCGAGACGCGCGGCCAGATCTACATCTCGCTGGTAAACAACATCATGTGGATTGGCTGCATGGGCGTGGTGCTGCTCTTCCAGAGCTCCGAGCACATGGAGGCCGCCTACGGCCTGGCCATCACCTGCACCATGCTCATGACCACGCTCCTGCTGTTCACGTACCTCTCGCGCATTCGCCGCAAGCCCGCGGCGGCCGTGGTGTTCCTCGTCTTCTTTGGCGCCATCGAGCTCATGTTCTTCTTCTCGAGCCTCACCAAGTTCTTCCACGGCGGCTACGTCACCGTGCTTCTCGCCACCGTGCTCTTCCTCGTGATGTACATCTGGCGCCGCGGAACGGCCATCGAGCGCACGCAGTCCGTCTACCTGCCGGTTCGCGAGTACCTCGACCAGCTCTTTGACCTCTCGCACGACGAGTCCTACCCGCTGCTTGCCGACAACCTGGTGTTCCTCACCAACGACTCGTCGCTCGACAAGCTCGACCGCGACATCCTCTACTCAATCCTGGACAAGCGTCCCAAGCGCGCGAGGGCGTACTACTTCCTCAACGTCCAGGTGACCGACGAGCCCTACACCCACGAGTACATGGTCAACACCTTTGACACCGACTTCGTGTTCAAGGTCCAGCTGCGCCTGGGCTTCCGCGTGAACCAGCGCGTGAACACCTACCTCTACCAGATTGTCGAGGACCTGGTGGAGCACAACCAGCTGGCCCCGCAGAACCACAGGTACTCGATCTACCGCAAGCACAGCATCGTGGGCGACTTCCGCTTCTGCCTGATTCGCAAGGTCCTCTCGCCCGAGACGGACATCTCCGGGGCGGACTCGCGCACCATCGAGGCCAAGTACTTCATCCGCCGCCTGTGCGGCACGCCCATGCGCTGGTACGGCCTGGAGAACTCCTCGGTGATCTTTGAGTACGTGCCACTGTTCGCCAAGGCCAAGCGCCAGCACAAGCTCACGCGCATCCCCATCGACGCCAATGCGGTGCTGGCAGCGGCACCCAAGAAGGTCGTCGCAAAGCCCGCCGAGAACAGCGAGGACTCCGACGACGAGGACATCTTCTCTGCCTCGATGCACAACGAGCGCGAGGAGAATGCCAGCGACGCCGAGAAGACCCTGGTAGGCGGCGATACCGCAAGCTTTAAGCCACTGCGCATCGACGAGGACGACGAGGACTCCGAGGAGGAAGAGCTCGAGTACGCCGTCAAGGCCGCCGAGGCAAAGATTGGCGAGCAGGGCCAGGACGACGATAGGTAGTCCGCAGTCTTGTTGCCACATGCGAGAAAAACGCGGCTCCGGCGTCAATGCGACGCCGGAGCCGCAACTTTGTACGCCCCTACGGCACCCACGCGGGACCCGCTCCAGCCCTTGCCCATCCGCGCCGCTTTTCCTCGACGGTTTTCTCCAACACCTGGGTAGATAATCTGATGTCGCTACCACCAGACACCAAGCGCACGGAGGCGAGCGTGGAACTCGTTCGGACAAACCTCAGCGGAACCGCAAAGCAGCAGCTCACCACCTATGTCATGTCCCTCTACCGCAAGGGTCAGACAAAGCTCCCGCCCGAGAACGACCTCGCCAAGCTCTTTGGCGTAAGCAGAATCACCATCCGTCGTGCGCTTGGAGAGCTCGAGCGAGAGGGTCTCGTCCTCAGGGAGCAGGGGCGCGGCACCTTCATCAACCCCGCCTCCGCCAGTATCATAATCAACCTTGTCCCCGGTGAGGAGTTCACCAAGCTCATCGCCAAAAGTGGGCACCAAGCAACCATCACGGTCGTAGACATCTCCACCAGGCCCGCCGCGCTGGACGAGGCGGAGCGCCTTGGCGTTGCGCCGGGTACCGAGCTCTGCTCAGTCGAGAAGCTCTACTTTGCGGATGGCACGCCAGCAATCATCAGCGTAGACAGGTTCCCCACGTCCCTTGTCGAGAACCTCCCCACCGCAGAGTACCTCTCAGCCCACCCCATCTTCGACTATCTTCGGGACGAGGCGGGCGTCGCCATTGTGCGAGACAAGATTGAGATCGAGTCCATCACGCACCTCAGGGCCTGCCAGCTTGCCAAGGCAGGGGCGCAGCTGCGCTGCGAGACGGCACTCACGTTCAACGGCATCAACTACAACCGCGAAAACGTTCCCGTGATGGTAAACACAGAGATCTATGACACGAACATCGTGAAGTTCGAGCTGCTCCGCGTGAAGGACGTGTGCTAGGGGGCGCGCGGAACGGTCGCGAGCCTGGGTACAAGATGGCGGCATGGGCAGGAATGACATCCCTTACCCGAGAAGCGCCTCCAGGTACGTCGCGAAGCCGCTCTCGGCGTTGGTCGCCGTCACGTGGTCTGCCTCGGCAAGCAGCGCCTCGCACGCGTTGCCCACGGCCACGCCGTCCCCCGCCGCGCGAACCATCTCCAGGTCGTTGGGCGAGTCCCCAAACGCCACGCTCTGCTCGCGCGCAATGCCCAGCCTGTCGCAGAGCCACGCCAGCGCGGAGCCCTTCGACGCCCGCGCATCCACCACCTCGATGGCGCTGCCGTAGGAGCCCGTGTGCCGCAGCGTGGAGTCCTGCTCCACAGCTGCACGCGCAGCATCGGCAACCTCGCGCGAGCCCTCGACAACGCCCCAGCACATGCCCAGGCGCTCGACTGTGCGGGCATCGCGAATTACCTGCTCAAGCGGCTTGTCCACCAGCGTGCGGGACGCCTGCATGTACGCGGTCTGGGCCGCAGGCAGCCCCAGCTGCCCAATAAGCTCCCAGCTCGCCCTGTTGGTAAGCACGCGGCCGTCGGCAAACACCTCGAAGGTCATGCGGTCGAGAAGCCCGCCCACGCGCGAGAGCAGTGCCAGCGCGCGCCGTGCGCCCAGGCTCTGGTCGAGAAGAACCTTCTCGGACGTGGCGTCAATCACCACGGAGCCATCCGAGGGCACGCCGAAGTGCGTCGCCGGGTGGCGGCACACCTCGGGAGGAATCGCGTGCCATGCGCGCCCCGTGCAGGGCACAAACTCGATGCCCTCCTCGGCCAGGCGGTCGAGCATAGCCATGTTGCGCGGCAGCAGCGACTTGTCAGGCGCAAGAAAGGTGTCGTCCATGTCCGAGAAGACGATGCGCGGACGCACGGGGGCGCCCTGCGCATCAGTGTGAGAGCTACTGCCCATCTGTCACACCAGCGTCCTTCTCGTCCGCGGCGCCCTTCTCGCCTGCGGCGGCAGCGTCGCGTTCCGCCAGCGGCACGTACTCGCGCATGTCGAAGACCGAGCGGTATGCCGGCCTAATGATGCGGCCCGCGCCGTAGAGCTCCTCCATGCGGTGCGCCGCCCAGCCGGCGACGCGCGCCATGGCAAAGATAGGCGTGTAGAGGTCCTTGGGCACGCCGAGCATGGAGTAGACAAAGCCCGTGTACATGTCGATGTTAGCGCAGATGGGCTTCTTGGTGCCCTTGACGTTGCGCATGACCTCGGGCCCCAGGCGCTCGATGCTCTCGATGAGGTTGAGCTTGTTCTCTGCGCCCTTCTGGTGAGCCAGCTTGCGAGCGTAGTGCTTGACCAGCTGCGCGCGGGGGTCAGAGAGCGTGTAGACAGCGTGGCCAAGGCCGTAGATGAGGCCGGTCTTGTCAAAGGCCTCGCCGCGGACGATCTTCTCGAGATAGCCCGCCACCTCATCATCGTTGGTCCAGTCGGCCACGTGGGAGCCAATGTCGTCGATCATCTGGCCAACCTTGAAGTTGGCACCGCCGTGCTTGGGCCCCTTGAGCGAGCCCAGTGCCGCCGCGTAGGCGGAGTAGGCGTCGGTCCCCGAGGACGAGAGCACGCGCGTGGTGAAGGTGGAGTTGTTGCCGCCGCCATGCTCCACGTGGAGCATGAGCATAACGTCGAGCATTATGGCCTCGTCGTGCGTGAAGCCCTCGTCGCCGCGGAGTACGTCGAGCACCGTCTCGGCCATCGAGAAGCTCTCGCGCGCTGGCGGCACCACCAGACGGTCCTCGTTCATCGCCGCCACGCTTGCGGCGTGCGCCACGGCAGCCGTGCGCGGCCAACGGCCAAGCAGCGAAAGGGCAACGTCGATCTCGTGCTCGGGCGAGGTGTCGTCCGGCGTGGGATCGAAGGCGTAGAGCAGGAGCGTGGCGCGCTGCAGCACGTTCATGATCGAGTGGCTGTACGTGGTGCGGGGGAAGATCGAGAGGTAGCCGTCAGGCAGCTGCCTGCGCGAGTCGATGCGGGCGCGGAAGTCGTCCAGCTCGGCAGTGGTGGGCAGGTGCCCGGTGATCACGAGGTAGGCCACCTCCTCGTAGCCAAAGCGGTCCTCGCGCTGCGGTCCTGCCACCAGGTCCTCAATGTGGTAGCCACGAAGGATGAGGTCACCCTTGTCGGGCACGACCACGCCGTTCTCCTTGGTGTAGCCGTGGACGTTCGAGATGGTAGTGAGACCCACGAGCACGCCGGAGCCATCGGCGTTGCGCAGGCCGCGCTTCACGTCGTAGCGGCTGTAGAGGTCGCCGTCCAGGACGTCGGCGTCCTTGTAGCCGTCATAGAGGCCATCGGAGACGGCGGGACGGCCCAGGGCCTTGGACGGCATGGGGTAGGCGTCCGCCACGTGCGTCATGGCGGAGGTGTCGAGCGTCGAGAGGATGGGCCCAAAGACCTCGTTCCTGCTGCGGTTTGACTTGAAGAGGGGCATGGCCTAACACCTTTCTCGCCGTCCCGCAACGCAAGACGGACGCGCCGAAGACCGTTGTGTGCGCTGAGAAGAGCTACAAGCGATACATGTAGCGGAAGACTTCCTCACGCTGGATGCGAATCTGGACGCCCAAGCGCTCCGAGAGCGCGTCGAGGGCACCCTTGAGCTCGGAGAAGTCCGTCTTGACCTGTGCCAGGTCCACGAGCATGGTCATCGTGAACGTGCCCTGGAGGATGGTCTGCGAGATGTCGAGGATGTTGGCGGAACGCTCAGAGAGCTCCGTGGACACTGCTGCAACGATGCCCGGGCGGTCATGTCCCAGGACGGTGATGATCGCGCGGTTCTGGTCTGTCTCGTCTGCGGTGGGCACGAATCCTCCTTGGTCGAGGCCATATGGTTGAGTGAGTCCAATTCTACCCAAGGCAAGCGCTTTGCCCACGCTTTAGTGAGAATGGCAACGCAGCGGAAAGAATGTGGTGGGCGCATGCTGTGAGCATAACGCCTTCGATAAGAAAGCCGACCGCGCGTGGCGGCCGGCTTTGCGTGCGAGATATGTGTGCAAGCGAGTGGTCTAGTTCTCCTCGGCAGCAGCATCAAGCGCGCCCTCGAAGAGCGCCTGGACGTCCTCGGGCGTGGTGTCGAGCGCGACGGAGAGCTCTTGGAGCGAGCGGGCTGTTGCCAGCTTGAGGATACGGTCAAAGGCCACGGGCGGCTTCTTGTTGCGGGACTTGACCTCGTCGATGCGCTCGCGGAAGGTCTTTACGATGCGAACGGAATCCTGGCAGCTGCCGCGGCGAATCTCGACCTTGAAGTGCTGCTCCTCCAGGGTTCCGCTGTGCTCGGAATAGGATTCGACCTCCATGGTGGGGTACTCGTCGATGATGGCGCGCGCCTCGTCTGCCGAGAGGACCGGGCGCAGGCGAGACTCGCTGGAGACGGGGTAACTGATGCGCATGGGGTGGCGCTCCCCAACAGGCATGAGCTGGTAGCAGGGGGTGGGGCCATCTGTCACTTCCTCGACACGGCACACGCCCTGACCCGGATGGACAACGTACTCACCAATCTCATACATGCGAAAACTCCTTTCTCATGTATATTATATTAGCACGATAACAGAGTTTTCTATACCGTTTAGGTATATGCCCTTGCCTATTGCGGCAAAGCACACTATCTTTTTTGGTTTATTTCGTTGCAGCGTGGGTGCGGGGCGGATTCCATTGTCCCTAGTCGACCATCGTGATGGAGGCAATGACGGGCTGATCCTCCTTGGGGAGAATCCCGTTGGAATCGCCCTTGTCGGCAGTCGCATTCACAATGGCGTCGACCACGTCCATGCCGCCCGTCACGTTGCCAAAGGCGGCGTACTGGCCGTTGAGCGAGGCCGCCGTCTTCTGGACGATGAAGAACTGCGAGCTGGCCGAGTTGTAGTCCGACGAGCGTGCCATCGAGATGGTGCCGCGCACGTGGGCAATGTCGTTCTTCACCCCGTTTGCCGAGAACTCTCCCTTGATGGTGGTCCCCGAGCCGCCGGTGCCGTCGCCGTTGGGGTCGCCGCCCTGGATCATGAAGTCACGCACCACGCGGTGGAAGGTGAGCCCGTTGTAGAAGCCCTGCTCGACCAAGCCGGCAAAGTTGGACACGGTGATGGGCGCGACGTTGGCGTTCAAGGCAACCGAGATGGTGCCGTAGTCCGTGACCTCGATGGTCGCATGGTGGATGCCTGAAGCGTAGGGGCCCGTGGGCTGGTCGCTGGGGTCCGTGGCATCGCTGCTCGTCAAGGAGTCGGACGCCGCATCCGAGGAGGACGAGGAGGTGCTTGCGCTCCCCTCCCCGCTCGCGCTGGAGGAGGCTCCGCAGGCGGCAAGCGAGAAGGACGCCGCAGCAAGCGCCAGGATCATGAAGTCGCGCCTTGTGATGGCCGCGTATGCCGTACGTACGTTGTTCTCGTCAGTCATATTCCACTCCATGAGACAAAGGGACAGTCCCCTTGTCTCATTCGCAGCAGGAAGTGATCCAGGAGAGGAGGTTGTCGCTCGCGGTGCCCGAGCGCTCGGCCATCACGTGGCCCTGGCCCCACACGGGAACATAGGTGACGTCCTCGACACCGCTGAAGTGGCGCAGCGCAAGCACCAGATTGGCGGAGGTAGCAAGCGAGGTCGAAGTGTCAAAGACGCCCTCGTTCACGCGCCAGTGCGGCGCCACGGAACCGGTGCCATAGCCGCCATAGGTGCCGCTCAGGAAGTAGAGCGGGTTGAACATCGAGACGCGCGTAGAGATGTCCGAGTCGAGGGAGTCGGCCTTCTCGAGGTCATCCTGCCAGGCGGTGGCGTAGGACTCGTCCCAGCCCTCAAGCGATGCGTAGGCGTCGGCGTTTGCGGCCACGCGCTCGCCAACCGTCTCGTCAAAGTGCAGGGTACTCTCCTCGCCAATACCAAAGAGCTGGTTGGTCTTCGTGGAACGGTCGGCAGCATCAAAGGCGGGAACCGAGAGCTCGGCGGGACGCAGGTGCGTCGAGAAGTCGCGCAGACTCGAGATGGAGACCGTCTGGCGGCTCACGTTGTAGTTAATCCACCAGTAGTCGGAGTTCAGCGCCGCAAAGTAGTTCTGCACGGTGTCGTAGATGGTGGACTGCACCTGCGTGGTGCCCGTTGGGAGCGTCGTGGTAGTCGTGGTAGCGGTGTCGCCCGTCGAGCCTGTGGCGTCCGTGCTGGCAGCGTCACCCTGGGCATCCGCAGCAGCAGAGGACTGCGCCTCCTGCTTGGCAGCCGCCACGGCGGCCTCCGTAGCACGCGCGGTAGCGAGGTTGGGGTCGCCCGGGAAGCTTGGGTCATCCATATGCTGCGGCGTGTACGTGTACGGGAACGTGGTGTCCGAGACAAAGTTGGTCGCCGAGTCATTAAGAATGGAGATGAGCTGGCTCGCGTAGGAGCCGAGCGTGTAGACGCCACCCTCGGACTCGTCGAGCGTGAGCTGGGAGTCGTCGGAGTCGCGCAAATCCATCGCGTTGATGTAGCTCGCATAGTCTGCGGCCAGGCCCTGCGAGAGGGCGGACGTCCACGTGCCGTCCGCACGATTGCCCGCCGTCGAGAACTGCCCCATCATCCACTCGTAGGACGCGTCGGCCGTGTCGAAGGAGGTGACCGGGCACCACGACGCGCTGCCAAAGACGGCGTCCGAGACGGCGTTGCCCTCGGCATCGTGCGTGATGGCGCCAATGGAGTCCAGGTAGGGCTTGTAAATCTCAGCATCTCCAGCAGAGCCGAGCAGCGCGCTCACGCCGCCACCGGCAGAGAAGCCAAACGAGAAGACCCGCGAGGTGTCGCAGGGAAGCGCGTCCTTGTTGTAGCGCAGGTAGCGGATGGCGGCCTTGAGGTCGACCACAGGCCAGGGTGCACCGCCGGGATAGAGGTCGGTGGAGCCGGTCGAGGAGTCATAGCCAGCGCTCCTCCCGCGGAAGCCCGCGTACACGTAGATGCAGCCGGCATCGAGGAAGGTGCCCAGGCCGTCGTAGCCGTACTTTGTGGGGCTCGCCTGCGGTGAGAGCGTGCCGCTGTTGATAGGCAGAAGGACGGGCGCCGTGGACGGCGTGAAGCCGCCCACCACGGCCTTCTCGTTCACCGTGCATGAGTAGGTGTCGCCCTTCTTCTCGGCCGTGAAGAACTTGCCGGGAACAAAGATCGCCAGGGACTCGTAGGCCGTCGTGGCGGGCTTCAGGCAGTAGGTGAGGCCCAGCTGGTAGTAGACGTCGTTGTCCGCATCATACTTCCAGGCAGACGTGTCGAGCGCCAGGCTCTTGAACTCGCCCAGGTCCACGTTGTCGGCAGGCTGCGTCGTGGTGTCCGTGGACTGGTCGGAGTTGTTGTCGGCCTGCTGCCGCGTGGGAGCGCTGCAGGCGGCGAGGCCCATGCTTGCGGCACCAGCCGATGCAAGCTCGAGGAATTCCCTTCGTGTCCAGCTCATCGCAGACCCCCCTGAAATGGTAACGGGCCGCGGTGCGGCCCGGAAGACGTTAGCGAGAGGCACGGCGCCTACTTGGCAGCCTTGCCTTTGTTCTTGGCGTCGTTGTACTTGTCGTCGCGGCGATCCGGCCCCCAGAAGCAGCAGGAGTACATGCCAGGGCCCACGTGGCAGCCGATGGTAGGGCCAATGCTCGAGCGGTAGACCTTAAGCTCGTGCTCGGTAGGCTTGAGCATGCGGGCAAGCGAGTCGCCGTCGGCCACGCAGTCCGCGTCGCCAATTGCCACCACGTGGCCCTCGTAGGACGAGTCGTGGAAGTCCTCGTAGAACTCGGCCATCTTGCGCATGGCCTTCCTGCGGCCGCGCGCCATGCCCATGATTGCCAGCGAACCATCGAGGTTGAAGGTGAGGAGCGGCTTCACGTCGAGAAGGCCGCCGACCACGGCGACGGACTTGGGGATGCGGCCTCCACGGTGGAGCGCATCGAGGTTGTCCACCATGAAGATGGTGTGAGCGTGGAAGCGCGCGTCCTCTGCCCAGGCAACCAGCTCCTCGGCCGTCAGACCCTGGTCGCGCTTCTCGATGGCGGCGTGGATGAAGAGGTTCTGCGTGGTGGATCCTATGAGGCAGTCGACTACGTAGATGGGCGTGGGGAGCGTGCCGCCGTGCTTCTCGCGCACGCGGTCAAGCGCCGTCACGGCACCGTTGTACGCGCCGGAGATGCCGCTCGAGAGGGCAAAGTGAACCGTGGGGATGCCGGAGGCAATGGCCTTCTCGAACGCCTCCTCGTAGACCATCTGGGAGGGCTGCGAGGTCATGGGGCAGGCGCCGTTCTCGATGGCGGAGTAGAAGTCGTGGGCCGAGCGTGACTGGAAGAGGTCGTCGACACCGGAGAGGCCACCGTCAGGCTTGCTTGCCTCGGTATAGGTGAACGAGAGGCACGTGATGCCCGCCCGCTCGACCTCCTCGGGGGAAAAGTCGCAGCACGAGTCCGTCATGATGTTGCACTTGGTCGCCATGTGGTCTCCTCGGTCGCCCTTGTTGTCCGGGTAGTATTGTAAGCGTACCCGCGCGTGGGGTCGTTTGCACAGGCAACAACCACGATAAACGGAGAGCTTGCAGCCGGGAGAGCGGGACGGCGGCGGGCACCCGAGGGAGACGCTATGTTCGCGAGAAAGAGCAGAGACGAGGTCGAGGGCGGCGGTGCGGCCGCCAGCGACGCAGCCGGCGGCGACACGCGGCGGATCCACGTGCGCTTCGTGGGGCAGGTGCAGGGCGTGGGCTTTAGGTGGACCAGCCAGCGCGTGGCCTTTGACCTGGGGCTTACCGGTTGGGTGAGAAACGAGCCCGATGGCTCGGTGAGCATGGAGCTCCAGGGGCCAAGCGAGGCCGTGGCCACGTTCTTCACGCGGCTGCTCGAGAGCTACCGGCGCTTCCCCATCAGCTACACCATCGACTCCAAGGAGGACATCCCGCCCATGCCGGGCGAGACCGAGTTCTCCGTGCGCTTCTAGGCGGCCGCATGGCCGCGATTGTAACAACGCTCTTCTCGCTTGACGCCATTGCTGCGTCGGGGCAGGTGTTTACGTGGCGGCGCGCCAAGGACGGGTGGCTTGTCGCCAGCGGAGAAAGGCGGTGTCTGCTCTCGCAGGAGGGCGATGCCGAGAAGGGCGTTGTCTTCGTACGGCGCGCGGACGGAAGCGACGTCAACGCCGACGAGCTTGCCTATTGGCGCCACTACCTGGCCCTGGACGTGGACTACGAGATGATCCTGGACGAGCTTGCCATGCCAGCCGAGGTCATGGAGGTGGGTGTCGGGATTAGGGTGCTCGCCCAGGACTGGTGGGACACGGCCGTGAGCTTTGTGGTGTCGCAAAACTCGAACATCGTACGCATCCAGCGGACGATGGATGCATTGCTCGACGCGGGTGGAGGGTGCGTGCCGGGGCCAGACCAGCTGGCGGAGCTTCTCGGCGACGAGGCATTTGCAGCGGGGCTCAAGCTGGGGTACAGAAGGCCCTACCTCGAGGCGCTTGCGGCGCGGGCGCAGGCCTGGCACCCCGCGCGGATTGACCGGCGGGACGTCTCGCTAGAGGAGTCCATGGCCGAGCTTGAGGAGAGCCCAGGCATTGGCCCCAAGGTTGCAAGCTGCATTTGCCTCTTTGGGCTGGGGTATCTCGATGCGGTGCCACGCGACACCTGGATCAAGCGGGCGGAGCGCGAGCACCACGTGGCGTGGAACGCGCGTTGGGGCGGAATCCAGCAGCAGTTTGTCTTCGCGTGGATGCGCGAGAAGGGACGTGGAAAATGAAGGTCGTCAACATCCTCGAGATTGCCGACGTAAACGAGGCTCTGCTCAATGCTGGGGTACCGGCGCGCGTACGCCTGCGCGATGCATGCGGTGGGCAGTCGCTGTGGGTGGAGGTGAGCCGCGAGGCGGTTGCCGAGAAGGACGATGCCGCCGTGCTGGCGGCGGCGCGCAAGGTCGTGAGCTCATACTTTGCCGGAAGGTCGAAGCCCGTGGCGTTCGACGAGGACGGCAAGTCCTTCCGCCTGGCGTAGAGGCTGGCGGGGGTTCCGAAACGTTGAACTACATACGGCCCATGGCGATGGAAGTGGGAGCAGAGCATAATCCCCTCATCACGCTGGCTGTAGAGTGCGCAAACCGTAGTGAATGGGCCCATCGTTGCCCGCCCATGGTTGGCCTCGCACATTAACTACTCCTCTTCTGGTCTCCCGTGCCAGTCGGGAGCGTGGCGGGGCGATAACGTTACGTCGAACTCGTCCTCGTTACATTAATTTGGGCCGTTCTGCATCGAACTGCCCTTCGTTACATGAGGTTTCGGACACACGTCAAGTAGTGACTGTTTGCAGTCATTACAAAAGCCCAGGTAGATTTGTAAATCAAAAACATAACTACCTGGGAAATCGAATCCAATCCCTAAAAAGGCATGTTAACGAAGGGCAGTTCGATGCAACCACGAGAAATTTTGTGCAACCAAAGGCGGTTCGATGCAGTCCTAGGGCAGGACGGATTCCCAAGGCAAACCAATTCTTCGTTTCCCGCCCGATGATTTTCTCGGCATTGCAAAGATTGTCATTGACCTTTTCTCGGGGTTTGGTATAGTAAACGAGCTTGCAAGAGCAAGCCTTTGGCTGGGTAGCTCAGTTGGTAGAGCAGGGGACTGAAAATCCCCGTGTCAGGGGTTCGACTCCCTTCCCCGCCACCAGTAAACACGCAGGTCAGGGCACTAGCTGCTCTGGCCTGCTTTTTTGTGTGCTTCACCATGTGCTTCAAATGTGCTTCACGGATTATGAGAGCTTTGCAAAAGCCCAGTTGGCGGAGAGCCGCGCGAGGACCTCCGCCAGCCGGAGACCCCCCGCCCTGGGGCACGCACAATCTGCGTACCCATGCGTTCGGCACCGCTTAGCCCATGCCCTAAACGCCGCTTAGCCCATGATCGATAGCAACGCCCCGCCGATTGCATCACTTGAACTGACGGAAACCCGCCCATGCGGCGCGGCGTGGGCGTACCAGCGAGGGCGCGAGAGGGCAAAACCGCAGGTAGGGAGGGCAGTTGGGAGGGGGTCGAATCGTGACCACTATCGCCACCCCTACCCAGCATAGGGCCTGATTTTTTCGCGCGGCCGAAATTGAGGGTTCCGGGTGTTACAAGGCGGGGTGTAACGGGGGCTTGCGGCCCTCAGGCGCGTTGCGCCCGCTTCTTCGCCGCCTGGTACTCCCTCTCGGCCCTCTTCTGGCAAGCCTCCTCCTCGCGCAGCCGGGTGAGCCTCTCCGTCCAGCACGTCGGGCACATGCCGTGCCTTCCCGCCGACGTGTGGGGCCTCACCTCGCGCATGCCGCACACGGGACAGACGTCGCCCGGCCTCACCCTGAGCGACACGTGCGCCTTGGAGGCCATGCGCCTGACGGCCTTCGGTGAGCGCCCGAGTATCGCCGCCACCGCGTCCGCCCCCTCGTTGCGCATGGTGGAGAGGGTCTTCAGCTCGCCCGTTGTCCAGGGCCTCCTCTCGTTCGGGTACGCCGTCCCACCTGCGGAGGGGCCAGGCGTGGCCCCGGTGTTCGTGTCTCCCATGGCATTTCCTGAGTGCCTCGTCCACGCCAAGGCACCTTGCCACGCCCTCGATGTTGAACCGCACCTCTCACGTGCGCCCGTTCACGCAGACGCGCAGGACTCCGAACTCCGCCTTCTCGACGAGAAATCATTCGGAATTACAGGGACGCGAGTACCAACCGCGCCCCCAGGGACTACAGCCTTCTCAGATTCTTTTGCTTGTAACTGCTTGCATCTGTGGGGTCATTTTCAGCTCCTTCCCCGTGGCCGACTTGACCACGGGGCTGATTGGCGCCTCGCCTACCTGTCACCGCCGAACGTGAGGAACAGCCCGCCGAGCAGGCAGTGACTGCTGGGCTTGCGCTCAACGGGTGGCCTCTCGGGCTTCTGGTACCTCGCGCCCTTGGCCTCGGCCAGCTCGCGGGCGACGTTCTCCTGTACCTCCTGCCAGCGCTTCTCGGCCTTGGCCCTCGCCTCGGGTGACTCGCAGCTCACGTATAGGTTCATGGCCCGAATCGCCTCGCTCACCCCAACGTAGCCTCTCACCTACGCATCAATTGAGCCCAAACAGGCACGCCCTTATCATGCATGTGAACATACGTGCCGGTAGACAAGAATGGTCATGGATGGACGAGTGCCGCAGTGCTGGTTGCGGTGCATAGGCGGGCAATGCGATTGGAGCAAGGTATGGACACCAACTCGTGCGTGCACCACATGCTCGACAAGGCCGGCCTGTCTCCGAATGCCGCATGCCAATCGATGGGGAGAGCAAACGGCTATGTAGACCAGTCCCTCAAGCGCAAGGGCGGCATAGGCGCACCGGCGTTGGCGGAGATAGCCCAGGCGTGCGGTTACAAGCTGCAACTCGCCGGACGAGGAGAGACGCTGAACATAGATCCAGCAAACAAGAGCGAAGCCGAGAACACGCAGAAGACGCCGCGCAAGGGGCGCATGTCGCTCTTCGGGAACGGCAGCGTCACGTGGGACGTGTTCGCGGACGACAGCGAGCTTTTTGCCGTCACGGACCCGTACGAGTTCCCCGCCTTCTACCACATAGGCCAGCGAGAGGACGGGTCCTGGCACGTCCTCTCCGTCGAGGAGCACGACTACGCGAAGGAAGGTGAGGGAGAACTAGAGCGCCAACTGGCCCGCGTGCGGGGCATGCGCAGGCTCGACGTGGGGGACAAGGGGGTGAGCGAGGCGATTCGGGCCATGGACCTATACGTGAGCTGCGAGTCACCCGAGGCGAGGGCCAAGGCCGAGAAGCGCTGGCAGGAGGTACAGGAGAACGTCGCCCGCGAGCTGGCCGAGGCCAAGGGCGCGAGGTACAAGAAGCCAGAGAGGCCGCCCGTCGAGCGCAAGCCCAGCAAGAAGGGCCCCAAGTTCTTCACGGGACTCTTCATCACGTTCGGTGGAGACAAGTAACGCTCGCAAGGATTGCCCCACGTTCTTCTCGCCAAAACGGCCCGCGACGCACAGGCGCCGCGGGCCGCAACATTGTCGTTCGGCGACAAACTTGGAACTGACCGTCTTCCCTACTCCGCCAGCTTCGCCACAATAGCAGCGGAAAGGGCATCGATCTGCTCGAGCGCGCCCTCGTCCACCGCGGAAGTCACGTGAACCTCGGGATCGAGCACCTCCATGCCCTTCATGCGCTGGATGGCGTCGAGCATGAGCGAGCCCGCCTGCGGCGCCCACGAGCCGTTGTAGATAACGCCAACCGCGCGGTTCTTCATCGCGTGGGCGTTGAGGTCCTCGAGAAGCTCGCGCATTCCGTCGAAGATACCCATGTTGTACGTGGCAGACGCAAAAACGAGCACCGGCGAGCGGAAGGACTGCGAGACCATCTCGGAAACAGGGGTCTTGGAGACGTCGTAGACGCGGACGTCGTGCACGCCCGCCTCGGCAAGCTTGGTCGAGAGGATATCCGCCGCGTTGGCGGTACCGCCGTAGATGGAGCCGTAGAAGATGGCAACGGACTTGTCCTCGGGCTCGTAGGCGGCCCACTTCTGGTAGCGGGAGAGAATCTGGTCGAAGTCGCGGCGCCAGATGTGCGCGTGCAGCGGCGCAATCTCCTTGATGTCCAGCTTGGAGGCCTTCTTGAGCAGCGACGTCACCTGCAGGCCGTACTTGCCCACGATGTTGGTGTAGTAGCGACGCGCCTCGTCCGCCCAGTCGCGCTCCCAGTCGACCTCGTCGGCAAAGATTGCGCCACCGGTGGCGCCAAACGCACCAAAGGCGTCTGCCGAGAAGAGCGTTCCCGTGAGCTGGTCAAAGGTCACCATGACCTCCGGCCAGTGGACCATGGGGGCGAGGACAAACTGCAGCGTGTGGCGGCCAAGCGAGAGAGTGTCGCCCTCCTTGATCTTGATGGCGTGCGGCGTGGGGTCAAAGCCGTGGAACTGGCGGACAAGGTCGAAGGCCTTGGGGGTGCCGACGAGCTTGAGGTTGGGCCACCTACGGACAAGGTCGGGGATGACGGCGCAGTGGTCGGGCTCCATGTGGTCAATCACCAGGTAGTCCAGGGGACGGCCGTCCAGGACGTGGGCAAGGTTCTCCTCGAACTGGCGCGAGACCGCCTCGTCGACGCCGTCGAGCAGGCAGGTCTTCTCGTCCATGATGAGGTAGTTGTTGTAAGACATGCCGTTTGGCACGGGATAGGTGTTCTCGAACAGCTGAATCCTGCGATCAGACGCACCCAGCCACCAGGTGTCCTCGCAAATCACGCGCACGTTGTACATTGCTCTCCCTTCGCCCGCTTCCGGGCGGCACGGGCGGCACTTTGCCACCCGACTGCCATGTCCAAACCAAACGCCCCGCTCGATACGCCGGGGCGTTTGGCAAGCGCTTGCATAGTCCGCTCTGATGATATTCGATTCCACGAAGCTGCGCGCCCAGGGAGCCGAGAGAACCGCAAAGTCGTACGAGGGCGAGGCCGTTCGTTGGGTTCCGGAATCCGGATAGGTGCGAAGCCTTGAGCTGCGGAGCTGCGGCTCAGCGGTCGCCGACGCTAGAACGCACCGCCGCCTCCACCACCGCCAAAGCCACCCCCTCCGCCAGAGGAGAAGCCGCCTCCCCCGCCGCTGCCGCTTGCGTCGACCGAGTTGGCAATCGCCGCCACCGAAGCATCGTGGATGGCACCGCTGAAGACATCCGCGGGAGAGCCCACACCCGGCTCGCCGATGTAGTACCAGTAGTAAATCGGCATGAAGTCCGGATCGTCGATGAGCTCCGGCATGGCAACCTTGAGCTGCTCGATGACCTTGTCCGCAACGCCGAGCGCCACCGCCATCACCAGCAGGCGGTTCCAGAGGATGACGTCGCTTGGCACCGCCTCGTCCAGGCGGGTGAACTCCTGGAGCCAGCGCTTGAGGGCCAGGACCTTGGCCTTTGTCTCGACCCCCTCGACGCTAATGTCCTTGAAGAACCTGTCGCTGAGCAGGAACAGCGAGATACCGCCGCTTGCGCCGCAGACCGCGGTGACGCCAAGCGCGAGAAGGATGTCGGCCTCGAACATGATGCCAACAACGAACAGCTCCAGGAATGCCGCAAGGATGGAGAACGCACTAAGCCCAACGGCAAGCCCGTGGCCCGTCCCCTTGAGAGAGCCGTTGCCCGCGAAGCGCTTGAGGTACTCAACCCTGATCGAGGACTGCCAGGACTCGTAGGCGTCCGAGTACGCCTCTGGCGAGGACTTTGCGTACTTCTTGATGGCAGAGAAGTACAGGGCAGGCTCGCTTCCGGTGTACGAGGGGTCGTTAGGCGCCTGTATCCTACGCGCAACGCGGTGGAAGAGGAATTCCACGGCAGCCTCATCCGCGCGCTTGGCGGATTTGCACTCCGCGGGCGTGCCAAAGGTCCCCTGGGGAATTGGTCCCACGATTGACGCGCGGTAGTCGTCGAACCGCTTGGAACCGAGCATCTTCTTCTTGCTCACGTTAACCTTGTCGAGCTGCACGGCATGCTCGTCAGTGAGGCGCATGAGCGAGGCGGTGAGGCCATCGGGGCCAGGGTCCTCGCCGGTGGCAAGCATGGCGAGAACCACCGGGTGATCGCCCGTGGGGACGTCCCGGAAGTATTTGTCGTCAAACTGCGCCGCGTGCGAGGTCTTGTAGCGACGCATTGCGATTACCGTGGCAACAATGGCCGCCACCGCGACGGCAAGGCAGAGCCCTGTGACCCCATACACAGCCGCGCGTGCCGCGGCGCGCCGAGCGTTTGCGTTGTCGGCGTTCTTCTGCTCCTCCGCGAGAATGGAGCTGAGCACTGTCCCCGAGGTCTCTGGGCAGTCGGAGATCCAGGTGGCCGGGAAGGTGATGCGCGCCTCGGCGTACTCGCTGGTGCCGACGCCCGGCACGGAATAGACCACGTCGTTCCCGTCGAACGCAAGGCTTGCGTCCAGGGGGCCGTGGCCCCAGGCCCGCACGTTGTCACCACCCGCCACGGACTCTCCGCTCGGAACGGGCAAGTGGATGGTGCAGGTAACGTTTTGCGACTCCACGTCCCAGCCGTCAGAGACAAACTTCCAATACAGCTCACCCGTATCCGACCAGCGCGTGGCAATACCATCGGCAAAGTAGGACACGTAGAACTGCACCGTTGTGTCACTCTGGGCAGAGTAGAGCTTGACCTGCAGGTAGGAGCCCCCGTCCGTGATGGAGTAGGTCTCGTTGGCGCCAGAGCTGGACTCCGCGAAGGAGCGGGCCTCGCCGTTCTCGACAATGCCGGCATCCAGCACCTGGACGCTCACCGTGCGCCCGTTGGAGCTGTTCTCCCCCTTGGGAATCTTCCAGTAGACACCATGGAAGTCCCCGCTGAAGTCGAAGGTTCGCACTTCGGTCACGGTAAGACCACCCGACGTGTCCAGCGTCGCGTCGATGTCCGTCTGGTCCATGCTGTAGTCATCCGCATGTGCGGGAGTGACGCCAAGCACAAGAGCAAAGAGCATGACCAGGAGCGGAAGCACGAGAAGCGCAGGCCTACGGCGCCTAAGGACGCCGGCGGGGTGCCGGTTACTCATAGAATCCCCCAATGAACGGTTGTGGAAGACCTTGTGGCAGCGCGGTCCCAGAATACCAGAGCAAGGCTCATGCCTCAGCCCGCACCGGCGTGACGAAGGCGCCGCAGATGGAGACCGTCCATCCAAGGGGAACGAGAACCTCTCCTCTCACCTCCCTTCCGGAGAACATCGCGGGGTTGGTGGCCCCCAAGTCTATGACGCGCATGCCCTCCTCGCCATCCTGCGCGGGAAGTATCCGAACGTGCGAGCGGGACACGGCACGCGAGCGGAGCACAACGTCACACGTCTGATCACGGCCTATGACCAGGCCCTCATTGGGTATGGGAAGCCTTACCTCCATGGAGGGCGTACGCACCCAGCAGAGCACCTCACGGGAGGACGGCTGGGTATCTGGGCTTAATGCAGCCGTGGCGATTGCCTTATTGCCAACGCCCGAGAGATCAAGCGTGTCGTCCTCCCAGCCGGACTCGGCAGGGGGCAGCCCCGCATCCCAGAGGAACGGCTCGTCTTCCACAAGCTCTGGCAGCAAGGGCTCCTCGGCGGCAGAAGCCGTCTCCTCTGTCTTGGGCACAGCTGGACTAGCCGGTGCCGGAACGTCCCTCCCGGGCGGAAACTCGTAAAGGCAGCCGTAGCAGACATGCATGTCCGCAAAGAGCTCCTCGCCGCAACGCGGGCACACCTTGATCTCATACTCCTTCATGATCCGGCCACCTCCACCACCGGCTCGGGGAGTGCGGCGCACGGTTGCACTGATTGCTCTGGCTCGAACAATAGGGAGGTCACGCGCAGCGTCTCCCCCACAAGTGGCCACGGGAAGGGACTTGCCGGGCGCTCGAAGGCACAGAACGCCGCAGCGTGGGAGAAGACGCGGCCAGGCGGTAGCGCTCGCTCGGAGGCAAGCACCTCTCCCCGGCTGCCCACAAGAGCTACGTCGATGGGGTAGGCCATCCCGTACGTGTGGATGGAGCCGCACCTCATGAGCACCACAGGCTGGGCAGATGGCCCGGTACCGAGAAGCCCCACAAGCCGCTCGAACCAGGACGAAAGAACCCTGAACCCCAGCGTGGGAGAGTCCTTCTCGACCGCCGAGCTCTCTATTTGGACGAACATCCACCTCATCAGACCACCACCCCCGGACGATACCTATCGATGACAAGCGTTCGCTCGTGCCGCAGCTCAAGCGGCGCGGAATACGTGATTCCCGGAAGCCGGAGCTCCCTAGGCCACGGCCTAAACACCAACGTGCAGGTGTAGCGGGTGAGGAGGGGTGCCACAGAAAGCAGGCTCTCACCCTCTCCAGCCGAGACGCGCTCTGCCCTCACCTCGACATCGCACGAACCCTCACGGCCAAGCGCCACGCGAAGAGCATCCTCGACCGCAGCGACGGATGCTGCCACGCCCTGCTCGCCTGTGGGAGAGACCCCCTCGGCAATGACCTCGTCGAGGCTCAGGCGGTCAAACGCCGCGCAGGCGTCGACAAACTCCATGAGGTTTGCCACAATCAAGGCAACCACAATGACCACGGGCACCAGCACAGCAAGCTCCACGGTCATCTGCCCGGATTGCATCCCTTCGCACCTGTGGTACCACCAGCGCCACGCCACCATCACCCGAGGGCCGCTCATGATGCCTCCAAGAGGTCATCAAGCCTGATGGTGAGGGGGATTGAGATGTCCGTCCCTGGAATGGTGAGCTCCGCCACAGTGATCTCTCCGTAGCCAAGGGAGTCTGCCGCCCAGACGCCCAGGGTCTTTGCCAAGTCGAACGAGCTTGCCCCAGGAGGCAGTGCCTCAATCATCTGCCGCGCCTTGCCAGCCGCGTCATAGCCGGATTGGTCGAGCACACGAGTCCACCCCACCAGTGCGGGCTTCATGAGTCTCATGTCCACGGGTTCAAAGCCACAGGCGGCGACCGTCTCCTTGATCTTGCCGCGCAGCCACGAGCCCACCGTCCCACCAAACACGTTGTCAAGCCTGTCGAGAAAGTCCCCCACCGAGGCAGAAGCCGAATCGTACCTTGAGCCATACCCCACGAGCAGGCGCCCCCAGAGCTCGCAGACGCCGTCGAAGGCGCCTCCCAGCACAGAGCCCGTTCCCTGGGACGTGACTCCGTCAAAGAAGCTGGCGAGCACGTTGTTCTCGGCTGTCGACTCGTCTGGCGCCAGGGCCGCCGCCGATACCGCAGACCCCGCAGGAAGCTCTCCCGAGGAGAGAAACGAGGCGGTGAGCTCGGTGGGAACGGTCGTCGCCTCCGTCCTGGAGACCACGGCGACGCAGCCCCAAGCTCCTGGCGGGCAGATGCGAGGTCGCACGACCGAGAGCTGGTCCACGGCGCGTTCGAAAGAGCTGCGCGCATCCTCTGCCTTGTCGCGCAGGTCCTTCTCGGCATCCGCCTGCTTGTTGCGCGCGGCCTCGTACTCCTTAGACGCCGCCACTACCTCGCGCCAGTAGTGCTCGAAGCCGTTATCCGTCGAGGTCGACGCAGCGGCGACCGCACCCATGGCAGCAAGGTCCATGCCGCACGTCTCGCACCTCTTGACCGCCCCCGTATCGAGGTCCCGGAGGGATGCGTGTCCTGCCGAGGAGCCCATTGCCGCTGGACACGCAGCTGACGAGTGGAGCACCGTTCCCGCCCCCTCCCCGGTACAGGGCCAGAGGTCATCGGTGTAGAGATCTGACGCTCTTGTCTCGTCGACGTTGTGCGGAAGCTCAGGCAGATTGATCTGAACCGTCCCGTCCTCGTGCTCTGCGTAGGTTCCGTCCCGCACCTGCTCGAGCGCATAGTCATAGAAGGCAGACCGCGCCGCAGAGTTCGTAAGCTCCTCCACCGTAGAGTCGAGCGGCTTCTCCTGCACCGCACGTGCCGCGTAATAGGCGCGCGCCCGCAGGAGGGGAACGCCAAACCCCCACCCCTCCTCACTTGGGTAGTGCGGGTTGTTCTCCCTCGCAAGGCCTGCAAGCGTGGTAGCGCGCTCCTCCAGGCAATAGGGGGTCCCACCGCAATCCGCTGTCCACCCACGCAAGCGCGCTTTGTCTGCCAGGGACTTTGCCGCGTCTACCTGCTGGGACAGCTCGCGAAGCTCCTCGGCATCCTTGTCCATCTCGTCCGAAGAGATCTCGGCAGCAAGGGACGAGAAGTCTGACTGCGACTCAACGGGAAACGGAATGGCGCAGCCAACATACGGCAGGCCCTGTGCCCGCGCGTTCTCCGCGACGCAGGCGGCCGAGTTTGCAACCACGATCGCCGGCAGCACCTTTTCCAGACGTTCCAGGCCCTCCGATGCGCTTCTCGCGAAGTCCCGCCGGGCATCGAGGACCTTCCTTCCCGCATCACAGACGCTTCCCCCAAAGGTTGCGGCACCCGGTATGCACGAGAGCACGAGCCCCGCCCCAAAGACCGTCACGCCGAGAAGTCCCAGGCTGAGCACGCAGGCATCAAGCACCCTGGCAATGGTGGCATAGGCTGCCACGGAGTTTGCCCCGGCCATGGCCGCGGCATCTGCCACGGGCTGAACCTCGTACGAACGCGCCATCACCCACTCCGCAGACGCGGCCGCAAAGACCAGCGATATGCTCACGAGCAGTGCAACCGCCACGGCGACCGTGGTGTATCCGCCCTCGTCGTCCAAGAAGAGCGAGAGGCCCAGGTGCAAGCCACCCTGCCTCGACGCCGTTCCGGGTACGGCCTCCTTAGCCCCACGCTGCAATCCAATCACCGTAGTCACCCCCAACCCACTCGGCCCGCGTGCTGCGCTCGACCTTGGCCGATAGGAGCACGCCCTCGCCATCCATCTGTCCAACCAGCCCCGCCGTCACCCCCATCAGCGGTAACGGCCGGGCATGGCCCACAACGCAGACGCGTACGCGATTCCCGTCCTGCTCGACGGAAACGTTCCAGGCGTCGGCTCCTCCCTCGTGGAAGCAGGCAACGTCCGGCACGGCCCTGAGCCTCCGTCTCACGTAGGAGTCGACGAGAGACACCGCCTCGTCGTACGTTGCGGTCGTGGCAAGCCGGGCCCCCTCGGCAGCTGCCCCGCTCATGACCGCACGCGTGTAGAGGAGCATCGCCGGTTGGAGGAGAAGCGCGAGCACGACCATCACCGTGGGAATGAGCACGGCTGCCTCGACCGTTGCCTGTCCCTCCTCGCCCACGTGGCCTACCCACCACCGCCTGCGACCCATCTCAGAACCCCAGAAGATCCTGGAGCCAGGCAAGCGTCCCGCCAGAGGCCTGATGCGTTGCCGCATTCGTTGCCATGCGCACGAGGGCCCCGTCACGCGCCGCATGCCACGCCAGCCCCAGTGCGGCGACCATGGAGAGAAACGCCACCAGCACCAGCGCGTACTCGAGCGTGGACTGCCCGGAGTCCCCGGCTAGCCACCAAGGCCAAGCTCGCCCAGGGACTCCCCCCACTCTGCGGCGTCCATGTGCATGACCTTGGTCTCGCTCGTCCCGCCGTCTGCGCTTTGGACTATGCACACGTCGACCCATCCCGATCCCTCCACAACCATGCTCCAGACCCGGCCCGAGAGGTCGAGGTACCCAGACCTCACGAGCACACAGTCGCCTCGCTGCTCGTACTGACACACAAGCTCGGTTGCCGCCTCTTGCACCCCATTGGCAGCAGGGGCCAATCCGATATCTGCCTCGCTCGCGGCGGCATCCCCGGATAAGGAGACGAGCTCGCCCCCAATCGTCTCGCCAAGACTTGTGTCCAAGCGCTCCTCGCCAGTTGCACCCGTTCCAGTCGCAGGCGACGGTCCGCCTGTCTGCCCGCGGCCGGAAAGCACCACCACGCACGCTGCAAGCGCGTAGGCAACCACCGCAGCGACAAGGACAGCGCGTCTTTTTCTCACAGCGAGTTGATGCCGTTCGCTATGGCGCTCCACAGCTGCGAGACCCGCTCGCGGAATGCCAGGATGGCCACGATGGCAATCACCACCAGGACCCCAACGAGGATCGCGTACTCCGTGGTGCCCTGGCCGCGATTGTCGCGGAGGGTGCCTACGGCCACCCTGCGAACCTCTCGACCCATGCTTTCCCATGTCATGTGACGCTCCTTTCCCTCGCACCACCGTCTACCTTCCAAACGAGGCCGCCGAGGCAAGCAGCGGCCCCAGAATCGCGAGAAGCATGGCAGGCACAACCAGGACGCCCAAGGGGACGAGCATCTTGACCGGCGCCTTCTCGATCTCCTCCTCCACCTGCGCCCGCTGCTCGTCGCGGATGGCCTTCGCCTGCACCTCCAGCGCAGATGCGAGCGGCGAGCCAAAGTCGAGCGACTCTCCCACGACCGTGGCAAAGCGCGCCAACGCGTCAACCCCCAGCTCGCAGGCCATCGCTTCGAGTGCCTCCTCCCTGCTTGTGACGCCCATCCTCCAGCTGAGCATGGCCTCAGAGAACGCCTGCGAGAGCTCCGTCTGATAGCGATCACAGTAGAGCGAGAGCGACGCATCAAACGAGAGGCCCGCGGAGAGCCCCAGCGTGAGGACGTCGATCAGTGTGGGCATCTCTCGCAGGCAGGCAGACCTCCTGCGCGCAAGACGTTCTCGCTCCCTCGCCTGGCGTACGGCGGGGATGCCCCGGATCGCCTCTCGCGCGCTGGCAACGCAACGTTCGAGCTCCGCGCCCAATGCCGCGCTCTGGACGTGGCCACCAGTCCCGCTCACCACCAGCAGCCCCGCCAGGACCGCGCTGGACGCGCTTGCCGCAATGAGTGCGATACCGGCCATCAGAGCACCGCCCTCATGAGGCGCCTGATGACAAGGACCGCAAACGAGTCGAGCGCGGCGGCCACGGCAACGGAGCCAAGCCCAACGGGCGAGAGCAGACCCCGCTGAAAGTCGGGCGAGATGACGGCGAGAAGCGCCACCATGAGAAACGGCAGGCTGCACACGATACGGGCAGAGAGACGCACCTGAGCTGTCTTCACCTCAAGCTCGCGCTCGAACTCTCCCTGTCGCTCGACGAGCGCGGCAGACCGCGCGAGCAGGTCACGCAGCGGGCTTCCCGTGCGATGCGAGATCACGAGCGCCGTGGTGAGAAGTCCCATCCCTGGCGCGTCGAGCGTCCGTGAGAGCGACTCGAGCGCGTCCTCTGTCGATACGCCACAGCGAAGCCCCAGCGACGCAGATGCAAAGCCCGCAGAGATCGGCCCGTGGCCGTGCGATCCCACGTACTCGATAGCCTGGGCCAGTGTCTGGCCAGCGCCAAGCGCCACGGAGAGCGTCCGGAACACGCCAGGCATCTCCTGCGAAATATCGTGCACACGACGCCGGTCACGCGAAGAGCGCCATGCAGCTAGGGCAATCCTCTCCAGACAGGCAAGAACGAGCGCCGAGACAAGCGAGAGGAAGAGCAGGCCTCCCACGCAGGCAATCCCCACCCCAGCGACAAGCAGCGCAGCGCACGCGGACTCCCTTCTCAAGCCCGGCCTGCCCTCATGGGGAAGCGCGGCAAGGGCGTCCGACGCCTGTCTCCAGTCCTCACCTTCGAGAAGCGCAGCCACCATGCCACTGCGCCCCAGGGACTCGAGACGTCTACCTGCCCAGCGCTCGCATGCACGGAGCATTCGGGACGCCAGGGTCTTGGCGCCACGCTCGCCGCTTGCGATGAGTATCCGCACGGCCGAAAACGCGCAGGCGGCAGCCATCAGCGGAAGGAAGACCTCCATCGCTCCACCTCGCCTTCGTCGAGAATCCCGTCGCACACCGCCTGTGCCACAAACACCGGCTCGCGAACGAGCTTCCAGGAGCGCTCTGCCACGTCGAACGATACGCACTCGACGAGGTCCCCCGACTTTGCCCCTCTCGACCACCCAACCTCATGCGTCGTAGTGATGTAGCGCGACCCATCCGGCGCACGCCGCGACATCACGATGAGGTCGAGCGCCGAGGCAATCTGCTCCTCTATGATGTCGGCGGGCAGGTCCATCCCAAAGCGCGCCATGAGCACCAGGCGAAGCACGGCCTCCTCGGCGGTGCCCGCGTGCAGCGTGGTCATCGAGCCGTCGTGTCCGGTCGTCATTGCGGCCAGCATGTCGATGCACTCCTCGCCGCGAACCTCCCCCACCACAATGCGGTCCGGTCGCATGCGTAGCGAGTTCTTGACCAGGTCGCGAATCGTGACCTCGCCGGACCCCTCGATCGAGGCGCCCCTTGCCTCAAGGCTCACCACGTCCGGATGCGCATCAAAGCGCAGCTCGGCGGAGTCCTCTATGGTCACAATCCTTTCGCCGGGGTCAATCTCGCACGAGAGCGCGTTGAGGAGCGTGGTCTTGCCCGACCCGGTGCCTCCGGCTACTGCTATCCCCTTTCGCGTCCTCACGGCCCAGCGCAGCAGCTGCGCGTACCATTCAGGCAGCGAGCCCAGCTCGACCAGCGTGTCCAGCGACGTGATGCGGTTGGAGAATCGCCTGATGGTGACCACCGGCCCGCCTATGGCAACCGGGTCCGCCACGGCGTTCACGCGGTCGCCGTTGGCAAGGCGCGCGTTCACGATGGGGCAGCTCCTGTCGAGCCTTCGCCCAAGGGGTGCCAGGATTCGGTCGATCACGATTATGATCTGCTCGGGTGAGTCAAACACCGCCGGTGCCGAGAAGACCTCACCTCTGCGCTCGTAGAAGAGCGCATCGCAGCCGTTGATCATGATCTCGGAGACATCCTCGTCCTCGAGAAGCGGCTGGATGGGGCCAAGACCGCAGATCTCGTCCGTCACCTGGCGCACGAGACGCGCCACGTCCTCGTGCGAAAGGCCCTCGTAGCCCCCGGTGTTGATGATTGCGTTGCACGTCACGGCAAGTGCCGAGCGCGCCTGGGTGGCATCGCCCGCAGAGAGCATCGAGGCAATGGTCGCAAGCCCCAACCGCTCCACCAGAGCGTTCTTGAGGCTCAGCCGCTGCTGGCGAAGGTCGCGTCCCTCCGTTGTGGCAGTCCCTCTCCGCGCTTCCTCCTCGCGGACCATCTCGAGTACAGACACCTAGACCGCCTCCCTCCTGCGCCGGAAAAGGCCCCTGCGCCGCGGGGCAAGCCCCTGGGCAGCGCGCTGTGCAGGTTCGGCCTCTGGGAGCGACCCAAGCTCCTGGAGGAGCTGCGCCAGGCAGGCGGCAACAGACTCCGCAAACGGCGAGCCAACCTCCAATAGGCGTGCCGCATCTCCATATCCCAGGTAGTCAGAAACCTCGTCCCCGCCATCGAGCGCCGTGAACGCACGCGCAGCCTCGAGCCCCACCTCTGCCCTGCCCAGCGCCGGGTCTGTCCTGTCCCGCACGTCCACGCGGTTCTCCAACCGGGCAATGCGCGTGCGCGCAACGCCCAGCCGCACGGCAAGTCCGCTCGTGCGGGCAAGCGCTGCCAGTGATCCGGGCCGGCTGTCATGTACGAGAACCACGCGGTCGCTCTGGCGAACGGCAAGCGCCACCGCCTCGGAGAATGTGGGAGACGTATCGACAAGCACCAGATCGGCATCAAGCGCAAGGGCGCCAAGCAGTTCAGACACAATCCCCGAGACAAGCTCGGAGGTTTCCGGACGCTCGCATGGCCCCCACACGCGGATGCGCTCGCCGCACGGAGCGCCAAGCCTCCCCAGGCGCTCTGAGTCCCCCAGGTCTTCCGCCGAGAGGCGCGAGAGGTCCGTCCCGCGAGCAAGGCCAAGCATCGCGTAGAGGTTCCCGCAGGAGAGGTCCAAGTCAACCACCTCTACTCGCATGCCCCACGAGGCTGCGGCAACCGCAGCGCACGCCACGACGGACGTCTTGCCAACGCCGCCTCTTCCCGAGCAGAACGTAAGAATGGGCGCGCGGGCCCCCTCGGGCGCCAGCGCCGGCCCCGGAGCAGCCGAGGTGCGACCCCCATCGCTGTTCTGCAGGGGCTCCGGAACCGGCGCGGCGTCCATCTCCGCAGATGGCGCAGGGGACACGCCGTCCAGGTCAACGACAAGGTCGATGCCCGCCCTCGCAGCGCGAGACCTCAGCGACCCAGAGGGTGACCTCAGCGCAAGCACGACCTTCTCGGCATGGCCGTCGGACGCAATGGCGGCCGCAAGGTTGACGTCCGAGACACCGCTCTTGGAGAGGCCGATAAGGGCGGACCGCTCGCCGCTGGCGCACTCTGCCATGCGTTCCCGCAGTTCGCTGGCATCCTGGGCAAACTCGCACTCTGCCAGGCCGTCTATCGTCCTGAGCGCCTCGACCATCCCGGCGCGCTCCTCCTTTGGGCACAGCACGCTCCACGCATGTCCCATCACTCGCCCACCTCCTGGTCAACCTTGGTTGGCGCGGCGGGCACGCCCGCCTCAACGCCCTCGACGTCGCTTGCGGGAAGGCCAAACCGAAGGCTCCCCTCGGTCGACGCCGCCAGGACACTCGAAACGTCCGTCGGAGCAAGCGCAACGGTCATGACCTGTAATCCCGACGCAAGCGTGCGCGACCCCTCGGGCATCGAGAGCACCGTTGCCTCCTTGGCAAGCACCGTTGCTGCGCCATCTGCCACGCGGTAGGCAACAAGCCTGTCACCCGCTACCACACCCTCGCCCACGCCAAGCTTGTCTGCCATGGGAACAGAGACGGCAATCTTTCCTGACGGCACCTCTACAGCGGCGCCCGTCTCCCTAAAGTTGAGCTGGGTGAGCGGTGTCCCAGAGGCAGCGGCAACCGTGATCTTCTTGCCAATGGCATCGTCCAGGTTCGTAATGGCACCTTCTGGCACCAGGTCAGAGACCCAGTCTCGCTTGGCAACGTCACCCGCCGAGATGACCTGCCCCTCCTCCAACTGGGATGTGGCAACAACCAGGCTCACCACCTCGCCGCCGTAGCGCGTGAGCGTCTCCTGGCGGCGCGCCTCCTCCTCCGCACGCACGCTCTCGCCATATGCCAGGCACAGCACAACGGCAAGCAGTGCAAACGCCCCAGAGAGCACGATCTTGAAGCGGCGTGACATGGGCTCCCCCTTTCCCAACCTCCGTTCCTGGCTGAGAAAATTGTCCGGTGGAAGAAGCCCCGCACCGCCATCCTTCCAAGAAAGAGCTACCAGTTACGGACACCTCTCTTGCAGGAAGCTGTCACATTTTGTTGTTATCGCGGGAATTTTGCTATGAGAAATCGCCATTTGCTGTTATTGCCTGGGCATGCCAGAACCGCGCCCAGCACGGCCCCGCAGCCGCATTTGCGCAGCTCAGATGGCATATATTTAAATGTGTAGGAATTGTGTACGCACCGCGACAGGGTCCATATCAAATATTCGCTGTTCTGCGCGTGCACGCTGCGTCACGCGGCGCCCGCCGCGTACAGCCGCCCAGCTAAAGCACGATATCCGGGTCGAGTGTCCGCGCGCTCTCGCGCATCTCGGCGGCCAGCGCCACGTACGCGTCATAGCGACGCTGAGAGATGCGCCCCTCGGAGAGAAGCTCGCGCACCTGGCATCCCGGCTCGTGCGTGTGCGTGCAGTCACAGAAGCGACACCCACGCGCGGCATCCGCCACCTCGGGAAACACAGCCGCAAGGCCACGCTCGTGACCCACGATGGGAAGGCTCCTCAGCCCCGGCTCATCCACGATCACGCCACCGCCCGGCACAGAGACCATACGGCGCGCCACCGTCGTGTGCCGGCCCGCGTCATCGGACCCGCGCACGGCGCCGGTCTTGAGCACGTCGTGTCCCAATAGGGCGTTGAGCAGCGTTGACTTGCCCGCGCCGGACTCCCCCAGCACAATGGCAACGGTACCTTCGGGCACAAGCGAGCGCACGGCGGCGGGACCCCAGGCAACTCCCAGGGCGCCCGCGTCCTTCTCGGCGCGCTCGGCCTCCACGCCATCCGCCGAGGAGGTCATGACCAGCCCGCACTCCTCGCCCAGGACGTCACGAACGGCGGCAACGTCCTCTGCCAGCACCGCGCTGGGGGCGCGGTCCGCCTTGGTGAGAACAACGGCGACCCGCGCGCCACAGTCGCGCGCAATCACGGCAGAGCGCGCGATTCTCTCGCACGAGATGGGCGCCGCTCCCAGCTGCTGGACAACGAGCACCACGCTCACGTTTGCGGCAAGGGTCTGCCTCTCGCCGCGCGAGCCTCCCCGCCAGCGGGCAATGTCGCTCTCGCGCGGCAGGATCTGAAGGATAAGGCCCATGTCGTGGCCGGCGGGCACGCGCGCCAGAACCCAGTCGCCTACGGCCACGCGCGAGTCCCCACCCTTGGTGAGGTGCGCCGAGAACTCCGCGCGGAAGAGCGCATCTGCCGTCACCACGGCAGGAAAGCCGCGGTCCAGCCGCACCACGCAGCCAAGCGCCATCTCGTCTACGCTGCAACCAAGCGACTGTGCCGCCTGCGTAGCCGCCTCGCCAAAGGCGCTTCGCTGGCGATCGGACGGCGTAAGTTCGGAGAAGCGAGGCAGGTCCGCGAGAGAAGAAAGGGCCGGCAGGCCCTGCTGGGACCTGCCGGCACTCGAGACACTACGCTTGCGCGAACCCTTCTGAGAGCCCTTCTTTGGTGCGCGCTTGCCCATGAACGACTAGTTCCTGCCCTTCTCGACCGCACGCATGATGGCCTTGTAAATCTCCACCAGCGGGATGATGGCTGCCGCAAGCAGCATGGCAATGCCGTACTCGAACGCGTTGATCTCGGCGAAGTCGAATGCCTGGGCGAGCGGGGTCTCGATGACCACAAAGGTGAGGACGAGCGAGCCCGCGAACGCGAACCACAGCCACTTGTTCTGGGTGGGCAGCTTGAAGATGGACTGACGACGGCTGCGCATGTTGAACGAGTGGAACATCTCGACCATCGAGAGCGTGAGGAAGGCCATGGTCATGCCGTCGAGGCCCTTGTCGGCACCAGACAGCACGGACGCCAGGGGCACGCCCTCGATGTTCAGGCCAATGAAGTACGAGATGAGCGTCAGCGTACCAATGAAGATGCCCTGGATCAGGCAGTCGAGACCCATGCCATTGGCAAAGATGCCGTCGTCGGCGTTGCGGGGCTCGCGCTTCATGATGCCCGGCTCGGCCTCCTCCATGGCCATGGCGAGCGCGGGGAAGCAGTCCGTGATGAGGTTGAGCCACAGGAGGTGCGTAGGCTCAAGGATTGTGAAGCCGATGAGCGACGCCACAAAGACCGCAATGACCTCGGCGAGGTTGGACGAGAGCAGGAAGGCGATGGACTTCCTGATGTTGTCGTAGATGCGACGGCCTTCTTCGCAGGCGTTGATGATGGTCGCGAAGTTGTCGTCGGCAAGGACCATGTCGGCCACGTTCTTGGTGACGTCGGTGCCGGTGATGCCCATGCCCACGCCAATGTCGGCGCGCTTGATGGACGGGGCGTCGTTCACGCCGTCGCCGGTCATGGCTACGACCTTGCCGAGCTTCTTCCAGGTGTCGACGATGCGGGTCTTGTGCTCGGGCTGGACGCGGGCGTACACACCGTACTTGGAGATGTTCTTCGCAAACTCCTCGTCGGACATGCGGTCAAGCTCGGCACCAGTAATGGCCTGCGAGCGGTCGACGATGATGCCCAGCTCCTTGGCGATGGCCACGGCGGTGTCGATGTGGTCGCCGGTGATCATGACAACACGCATGCCGGCGGAGTGCGCCTCGGCCACGGCCTGCTTGACCTCGGGGCGAACCGGGTCGATCATGCCACACAGGCCCAGGAAGGTCATGTCGTGCTCAAGCGCCTCGGGCGAGAAATCCGTGGGGGCCGTCTTGCCGTAGTTCACGCGGGCCGCCGCCATCACGCGAAGCGCGTCGTCGGCCATGGCCTTGTTGGCCTCCATGATGCGCTGACGCCACTCGTCGGTCATGGGCACGTCGCCGTTGGCAGTGTGGACCATAGTGCAGCGGGCGAGAATGACGTCGGGGCCGCCCTTGGTGTGCTGGATGTAGTTGCCATCCGGCGCCTTGTTGACCACGGACATCATCTTGCGGCCGGAGTCGAAGGGTGCCTCGCCCACGCGGGGGTTGGCGGAGTCGAGGTCACCCGAGGTGAAGCCGAGCTTGGCGGCATCTGCCACAAGCGCAGCCTCGGTGGGCTCGCCCACGGCAATCTCGTGCGCGGAGTCCCACTTGGCGTCGGAGCACAGCGCCATGCAGCGAACGAGGCGATCCTGGTCCTCGGTGAAGTGGCGCACGACGGTCATCTTGTTCTGCGTGAGGGTGCCCGTCTTGTCCGAGCAGATGACCTGCGTGCAGCCAAGGGTCTCGACGGCAGAGAGCTTGCGGATGATGGCGTTGTGCTGGCTCATCTTGGTGACACCGATGGAAAGCACGATGGTCACGACGGCGGCCAGACCCTCGGGGATGGCGGCAACGGCGAGCGACACAGCGACCATGAAGGTGTTGAGCACGAGTGTCATGTTGTCAAAGAAGCCCATGCCATGCTTGAGCCAGGTGACCACAAAGACCAGGGCGCAGATCACGATGCAGATGATGGAGAGAATCTTGGAGAGCTCGTCCAGCTTCTTCTGGAGCGGCGTCTCCTCGTCCTCGGCACGCGTGAGGGCGTCGGCGATCTTGCCCATCTCGGTGTCCATGCCCGTGGCAACAACCACGGCGCGGCCACGGCCGTAGACCACGGTGGAGCCCATGTAGCACATGTTCTTGCGGTCGCCGAGAGGAACGTCCTTGCCCTCCTCAAGCACGTCGAGAACCGTGGCGATCTTGTTGACCGGCACGGACTCGCCCGTGAGGGCAGCCTCCTCGATCTTCATGGACGCGCTCTCGATGATGCGGCAGTCCGCGGGAACGGAGTCGCCGGCCTCGAGAATCACGAGGTCGCCAACGACAAGCTCGGAGGACGGCACGGTAACCACCTCGCCGTCGCGCACGACCTTGCTCTGTGCGGCAGACATCTCCTGGAGCGCGGCCAGGGCCTCCTCGGCCTTGGACTCCTGCACCACGCCGAGAACCGCGTTCACCACAACCACGAAGCAGATGATGATCACGTCGGCGAAGTCCGCCTCGCCCTGAGCCATGCTCGTAAGGGCCGAGATGACCGCCGCCACGATGAGCATGATGATCATCGGGTCTGCCATCTGGGCAAAGAAGCGCTTCCAGAGCGGGTCCTTCTTGGCTTCCTTGAGCTTGTTGGGGCCGTTCTTCTCGAGGCGTGCAGCCGCCTCATCTGCGGCGAGGCCGTAGGTGTCGTCTGACGCAACATCCTTGATGACTTGCGCAGACTCCTGCAGGTACTCCTTCAATTCTCCTCCTGGGGTCACGGGCGCCCAGCAGATTGATGCCCGATCATAATTCCCCAGGAGGGGCAAGGGCTCACCAAGGCTGCCATGCTGGACGCATGGTTGATACCGCATCATTCTACCCGATGAAACGAGCGTCAGTCTTTATTGGATGAAGGTGCAATTTGGTGGTGAAGCCCTCTCCCGTATCGCATTCGTAAGGACTTATCGGGGCATGCCCCACGGCGCTTGCCCCATGCGGTAAACTTTCGCTAAGTCAGCACGTAACCGCGTGCGAGATTGATTCCACAGGGTCTCGAGGAAAGGGCAACGATGAAGATTCTGTTCTATGGTACCGCCAGCTATGACAAGGATTCTTTCACCAAGGAGCTCAAGGACTACCCGGACGTCAAGATCGACTTCACCGAGACCAACCTCACCCCCATGACCGCACCCCTTGCCCGCGGGTATGATGCGGTCTGCGCCTTCGTGAACGCGGACTGCGGCGCCATGACCCTCGAGATCCTCTCCGGCTTTGGCGTGAAGCTCGTCCTCATGCGCTGCGCAGGCTTTGACGCCGTGAACGTCGAGGTCGCCAAGGACCTTGGCATGAAGGTCACCCGCGTCCCCGCCTATTCGCCTGAGGCCATCGCCGAGCACGCCATGGGCCTGGCCCTCTGCGCCAACCGCCGCATCCACAAGGGCTACATCCGCGTCCGCGAGAACAACTTTGACCTCACCGGCCTTGTCGGCGTGACCCTGCACGGCAAGACCGCCGGCATCATTGGCACCGGCCGCATCGGCGCTGCCCTCTGCCGCATCTGCAAGGGCTTTGGCATGTACGTCATTGGCGCCGACCTCTACCCCAACCAGAAGCTCGTCGACGAGGAGCACGTGGTTGACGAGTACGTCGACATCAAGGACGGCAAGGTCGACTACGACTCGCTCTACGCCCGCGCAGACCTCATCTCGCTGCACGCCTTCCTCAACGAGGAGAGCTACCACATGATCAACGACGACTCCATCTCCAAGATGAAGGATGGCGTCATCTTTGTGAACACCGCCCGTGGCGCTTTGGTCGACTCCAACGCGCTCATCCGCGGCATCCGCGCTGGCAAGATTGGCGCCGCAGGCCTCGACGTCTACGAGGAGGAGAACGCCAACGTCTACCAGGACCGCGAGGACGAGATTCTCGGCAGCTCCATCACTGCGCGCTTCTGCTCCTTCCCCAACGTGGTCATGACTTCTCACCAGGCATTCTTCACCAAGGAGGCCCTTGGCGAGATTGCCCGCGTGACGCTCGACAACGCGCAGGCATTCGCTCACGGCACGGACTTCGTGCCCAGGAGCGTTGTCTGCTAGCCATAGAGACATCGCACCAAAGAGGACAGTAGGCAAAGGAGAATAATGGCATTCAGCAAGAAAACCAAGATCGTGTGCACCATGGGCCCCGCCACCGAGAGTGACGACGTCCTTCGCTCCCTCATCGAGAGCGGCATGAACGTTGCCCGCTTCAACTTCTCCCATGGCAGCCACGACTACCACCGTCAGATGATCGAGCGCGTCCGCCGCATCTCGGCCGAGCTCAGCATCCCCGTGGCCATCATGCTCGACACCAAGGGCCCCGAGGTTCGCACCGGTCTTCTCGAGGATGGCAAGAAGGTCACCGTCAACACTGGCGACGCCATCGTGGTTACCGCCCAGCCCACCAGCGAGGACTTCCACGGCAACGCCGGTCACATCTCCCTCGACTACCTCAACCTCCCCAACGAGGTCGAGAAGGGCTCCATCCTCCTCATCGACGATGGCCTTGTCGGCCTTGAGGTCGACCACGTGGAGGGCTCCGACATCCACTGTGTGGTCACCAACGGCGGCGAGATTGGCGAGAAGAAGGGCGTCAACGTTCCCAACGTGAACATTGGTCTGCCCTCCGTCACCGACCAGGACCGCGCGGACATCATGTTTGGCTGCGAGCTGGGCATCGATGCCATTGCCGCGTCCTTCATCCGCGACGGCGCCGCAGTCAAGCAGATCCGCGACATCTGCGTCGAGATGGGCGCACCGCACGTCCAGATCTTCCCCAAGATCGAGAGCGCACTTGGCGTCAAGAACTTCGACGAGATTCTCGAAGCCTCCGACGGAATCATGGTTGCCCGTGGTGACCTGGGCGTCGAGGTACCCGCTGCCCAGGTGCCCCACATCCAGAAGACCATCATCCGCAAGTGCAACAACGCGTATAAGCCGGTCATCACTGCAACGCAGATGCTTGACTCGATGATCCGCAACCCGCGCCCCACGCGCGCCGAGGTCGCCGACGTTGCCAACGCCATCTATGACGGCACCGACTGCGTCATGCTCTCCGGCGAGACCGCTGCCGGCAAGTACCCCGTGGCTGCCGTGCGCACCATGGCAGAGGTCGCCAAGGAGACCGAGCGCTACCTCGAGGAGCGCAAGGTCTACCACGACCGTGGCGGTGTGCGCAACGTGAACGGCGCCACCGGCTTTGCAGCCGTCGAGATGGCCGACCGCGTTGACGCCAAGTGCATCCTGTGCCCCACGCACTCCGGCCGCACCGCGCGCATCGTCTCCAACTTCCGTCCGCGCATCCCGCTCTACGCCATGAGCCCGAGCGAGGAGGCCATCCGTCGCACCTGCTTCTACTGGGGCGTCTACGCATTCAAGACCACGGAGCAGGGCTCGCTTTCCAACACGCTCTACAACGCCCTCAACGTTGCCAAGGCGAACAAGGTCGTTGACCCCGGTGACATTGTGGTCATCACCGCCGGCGACCCGCAGACCTCCCCGCGCCAGGGCGACTACACCACCAGCACCAACATGGCAATGGTGGCGCAGATCCAGTAGGGTTTACGCTAGGTTTTGTCGCAGGCCGCCTCGGGCTTCTCGCCCGGGGCGGCTTTTCTTGGCGAGAAGGACACCTGTCATTGCGATGGCGCAACGACTCCGCCGGAAGGCTCTCTTTGATACGATTTGCACCAAATCAAGCCCTCCGGCGACTTTTTGTCTCCGGAGAGCCCGTTATGGCGAGAATTGCAACTATACCCGCCTTCCGGCGACATTATCGCAACAGCCGCCTACGGCAGCCGCTAGCGCTCGCAGAGCCACCAGAACGCCGAGAAGGGCGCCAACTCTGAGCCGCCGCCAAAGTCGTGCGGCTCGCCGGTGATGAGGTCCACGGCGCGTCCGCACCCGGCGTCGAAGTGCGCCACGGCAGGATCGGCTGACGCGTTAATCGCCACTATGACCCGCTCCCCACCATGGCAGCGCTGAAACACCAGCTGCTGCGGCTGGCACTGCAGCTCGTGGTAGTCGCCCCACACAATGGCGTCGCTCTTCTCGCGCGCATACGCCAGCGCGGCCACCCAGTCCGTGAGGTCGTTCCACTCCGGCGCGTCAAGCGCGGGGCGCAGCTCGTAGTCGCCATAGTGCTGCTCGCCCTCGATGCCCCACTCGCTACCGTAGTAGACGCAGGGCACGCCGCACATGGCAAAGAGAAGCCCATAGAGCGGCTTGAGCTGGCGCTTGTCGTCCAGTTTGGCCGCAATGCGCGGCACGTCGTGATTGTCGACAAAGTCGAGCAGGTGCTTGCCCGTGTAGAGGTCCCAGGGCTGGGAGCCGCTCTGACGCTCAAGAGCGTAGGCCACCTCGTGCATGTTTGCGCTGTTGAAGCTTGACCAAAGGCCCTTGTAGGCCTCGTAGTTGGTCACCGAGTCGCACAGGCCGTCGCCCATCCACTGGTTGTAGTCGCCAAACATGGTCTCGCCAACCAGCACGAACTTCTCGCCACGCTCCTGCGAGATGCCGTCGGCAATCTGACGCAGGTAGCCCAGGTAGCCGCGGTCAAGGCAGTAGGCCACGTCCAAGCGCAGGCCGTCAATGTCAAAGTCGCGCACCCAGCCGCGGATGACGTCGGCTAGGTAGTCGTTGAGCTCGAAGTTGCCGTGGTTGAGCTTCACGAGCGTGGAGACACCCGCCCAGGTCTCGTAGCCAAAGCCATCGTTGAACTCGCTGTTGCCGTTCCAGTCGATGTTGAACCAGCCGGCGTAGCGGCTCTGCTGACCCTTCTCGCGCACGTCGCGAAAGGCAAAGAACTCGCGACCAACGTGGTTAAAGACGCCATCGAGAAGCACGCGGATGCCCGCCTTGTGGCACGCGTCCACAACAAAGCGCAGGTCGTCGTTGGTGCCAAGGCGACAGTCGACGGTCGTGTAGTCCGTGGTGTCATAGCCGTGCGTGAGGCTCTGGAAGACGGGGTTGAGCATGAGACAGGTGGCACCCAGGCGCTTCATGTGGTCGACCCAGCCGTCGTCGACGAGCTTGCGCAGCCGCGGCACGGTGACCCCGTCGTTCTCGTGCGGCGCGCCGCACAGCCCCAGCGGATAGACCTGATAGACAAAGGATGGCTCATACCAGCTCATCGTTGCTCCTCTCGTCGTGGGCGAGACGCCCGTGCGGACGGCGTCCAGGGGGCGCCGTGCCAGCCACTCAACCATACGCGATAAACGTTGTGCAAACGTGAACGGATTTGTACGGGGTGTGCGAGAAGTGCGTAGCCGCCACGGCTGCTTGACCTCAGGGGTTTCTCGCCCCCCCTCCTTCTGCAAACCTGCGACTTAATAGCAGTCTCGCGTGGAAGCTCCCGAGAAGAACCGCAGGTAGATGGTTTGCAGCTCTCGCCGGCACTGCAATTAAGCCGCAGGTTTCTCTGTTGGTCGAAGTTGGACCAAGGGCTGGTTGCGAATCCCTTGTTGCGGCATCCAGCCAACGTCGGCATCCAGCCGAAATCTGGATTGAGCCGAGATTAGTGCGTGTTTTTCCGGAATCCTTTCATGACCAACTGGCTAAATGTGATTCTGTCGAGAAATAACGTTCAATAACTGAGGAGCCTTGGAGAGAGTCTTGAGGGAACCTCGGAGAAACCCGAAGAGAAGACCGCGGAAAAGGCCTCGGAGAATCCTGAGGTAGGCCTTGGCTAACCGGCCACCAGCGCAGATGAGACAAAGGGACTGTCCCTTTGTCTCATGCGAATGGCCGCGGTCTAAGGCCGCGGCCACCGGGAAGGGGTCCCTCGAAGACCGAGGGACGGGAGAGACGGCCGGGTGTTCGGGGGGACCCAGCCGTTCCTTACCCATGGTGGCCTCCACGGGTTGCGGAACGGTGAACCACGGGTAACAACGGGTGCAAGATTGGCAACGTGAAACGTAACGACGCAGGTAGAAGCCCCGCGTTACGAGACCTGTCCGAGAAGCCCGGCCACAATCGTCTCGTTGGCCTCCTCAGACGCTGCCGAGAAGAACCCCGGCGTGAGCAGATCGTATGCGGGAACGCTGCGGATGAGCCCCTCGTGGTTCTCATCCACAATGCGCCCCGCCACGGCAACAGCCTCGCGCACGTCCGCCTCGATCACGGGGTACTGCGGGTACGCGGCACAGGCGGCAATGAGCTCAGGCGTCACGCACGGGCGCAGCGAGATATCAAAGGTTCTACCAAAGAGCGCAAAGTCGCGCTGCTTGCGCTTGCGGGTGACGTCACCAGCCTTCACGCCAATAGAGGCGATGTACGCCCGCGTGCGCGTGTTGTACACAGAGTCGCACACAAGGTGCGCCCACGCGCCCAGCGCCAGGTCATGCAGGGAGCCGGCGTCCTCCGCGTCGCAACCCACAACAAAGCGATCCCAGAACGCCTGGTAGTTTGGCGAAGGAATGGCACCGCCGTCGGCAAAGTGCGTCTCACGGTAGTCGCGCAGGCGCGCGACGGGCACCGGCACCATGTAGCCCACATAGATGTCGGGCAGAAAGTTGCCAAACAGGAAGGCGTTCACGTCGCGCACGCCCAGCCGAGCGGCCCCCTCCTCGCGAAGGAGCCGTTCGACGTGGGCGGTATGTATGTTCCAGCTGGGCACGTGTGTGCGTCCTTGCGGCGAGCGGACAGCCCGCTAGCCGCGGACCTCTCCGCCGGTGGCGCGGCAGACCTTGTCCACGAGCTTCTTGTGGGCGCGGTCCACCTCCTCGGAGGTCAGCGTGTGGTCGGCAGAGCGATAGGTGAGCGAGAAGGCCATCGACTTCTTGCCCAGGCCAACGCGCACGGGATCACGGTAGACGTCAAAGAGGCGCACGTCCGAGAGGAGCTTGCCGCCGGCGCTCTTGATGCGCTGCTCAAGCTGCTCACAGGTAACGGACTCGTCGACAACGATGGCCAGGTCAACGTCCACCCCAGGCAGCGTGGGCACGTCGACGTAGGGAAGCTCGCGGTGAGCCAGGCGCAGGAGCGACTCAACCGAGAGCTCGAAGGCAACCACGGGAGCGTCGACGCCAAATGCCTTGAGCGCCTTGGGGTGGATGTTGCCAACCCAGCCCATGAGCTCGCCCTTATTGCCGTAGACCTCGGCCGCGCGACCGGGCTGCAGCCAGCCGTAGGTCTGGGGGTCTGCCACCTTGAAGCGCACCTTGGTCACGCGAAGCGCTGAGAGGAGCTGCTCCACCACACCCTTGGCGTCAAAGAAGTCGTAGTCCTCAAACTTCTGGCACCACTCGTCGTCGCGGTGGCCGGAGAGCACGCCGCACACAAAGCTGGGCTCGTCGGGCTGGCTCTTGTTCTCGTGGCCAAAGAAGACGCGGCCAATCTCATAGAGCGCCACCGCATCCACGCCGTGGTCGAGGTTGTACGCCACCGAGCGGAGAAGCCCGGGCAGGATCGAGCGGCGCATCTCGGCCTGGTCGGCAACGAGCGGGTTGATGATCCTGACGGGGATGCCGCGGCCTTCCTCGCTCATACCAAGCTTGGAGAGGTCGTTGGCATCGGCAAAGCAGTACGTGGTGGTCTCGGAGAGGCCGCAGGCGCGCAGCGTGCGACCAATCTTGCGAATGCGCTGCTGGTCAACGGTCAGGCCACCGGCGTGGTTGCGCGCAGCGGGAAGCGTGGGCGTGATGTCGCCCTCGCCCCACAGGCGCACGACCTCCTCGATGAGGTCGACCTCGCGCGTGAGGTCGGGTCGGTTGGTGGGCGCGGTCACCGTATAGGCGCCGTTCTCGGCAGGCTCGACCTTGCAGCCGAGGCGCTTGAGGCGCGCGACCACGAAGTCGTCCGGAATGTCCGCACCGGCGAGCGCGCGAACGCGGGCGGGGCGCATGGTGATCACGGGCGCGGGCACGGGACCGGGATAGACGTCCACGATGCCCGGGCAGACCTCGGCCGAGCAGCACTCCTCAAAGAGCGCCGCGGCGATGTTGGAGACGTCCGCGCAGCCGGCGCCGTCGACCTGGCGCTCGTAGCGAATGGAGGCCTCGCTCATGAGGTCAAGGTTGCGGCTCGTGCGGGAGATGTGGCCGGCCGAGAAGGTCGCGCTCTCGAGCAGGACGTCGGTCGTGGTCTCGTCGATCTCGGAGTTGAGGCCGCCCATGACGCCGGCAAGCGCGATGGGGGTCTCGCCGCCGTCGGTGATGACGCACATGTCGGGCGTGAGCGAGCGCTCCTTCTCGTCGAGCGTGGTGAGAAGCTCGCCGTCGCGCGCAGCCCGCACCACCACGTGGCGCTTGCCATCCTCGCGCTTCTGGAGCTTGCCCAGGTCGAAGGCGTGGAGCGGCTGGCCGGTGAGGTACATCACGTAGTTGGTGACGTCCACCACGTTGTTGATGGGCCTGGAGCCGGCGGCAATCACGCGACGCGCGAGCCACTCGGGGCTGGGGCCAATCTTCACGTTGCGCACCACGCGGGCCGTGTAGCGCGGGCAGAGCTCCGCGTCGTCGATCTGCACGTCCACCAGGTCGTGGGCATCCGGCCCCTTCTCCTCCTTGATCGAGGGAAGCGTGATGTGGGTGCCCTCGTCGAGAACGGCCGAGGTTTCCACCGCCATGCCCACCATGGAGAGGCAGTCGGGACGGTTGGGGGTGATCTCGCAGTCAATCACGGTGTCGGAGCTGCCCAGGTAGTCCGTGTAGAGCATGCCCACGGGAGCGTCGGGCGGCAGGATGATGATGCCGTCGTGGTCGTTGCCCAGGCCAAGCTCGCGCTCGGAGCAGTTCATGCCATAGGACTCGACGCCGCGGAGCTTTGACTTCTTGATCTTCACGTCGCCGGGGAGCACGGCGCCGATCATGGCGGTCACAATGTGATCGCCCTCGTTGAAGTTCTGGGCGCCGCACACAATCTGCAGCGGCACGGGGTTGCCGTTCTCGTCGACGTTCTTGTCGCCAACGGAGACCTGGCAGAGCCACATGTGGTCGGAGTCTGGGTGCGGCTTCTTGCTCACCACCTGGGCGGTGTAGACGTGGTCGAGGTCGGCGCCAACGCGCTCGACGCCCTCGACCTCGGTGCCGGTGCGGATGTACTCGTTGACCAGGTCCTTGGGGTCTTCGGGCACGTCCACCATGTCCTTGAGCCACTCATACGAAACGCGCATGGTATCTGCAATCCCTTCTGGGCGGCTTGGTGCGGCCGCCCTGGTTCTTCTCGTCCTGCCGCGGGCTTCTCGCCCGGGCGCCTCCTTCTGCCCTGGCCAGGCCTAGAACTGGTTCAGGAAGCGCATGTCGCCGGTCATGAGCATGCGCAGGTCAGGCAGGTCGTAGCGAAGCGCGGCCACGCGCTCAACGCCAATGCCAAAGGCGAAGCCGGTGTACTTCTCAGGGTCGATGCCGCAGTAGCGGAAGACGTTGGGGTCGACCATGCCGCAGCCCAGAATCTCGAGCCAGCCGGTGTTCTTGCAGAAGCGGCAGCCCTTGCCGTGGCACACGCCGCAGGAGACGTCGACCTCGCAGCTGGGCTCGGTGAACGGGAAGAAGTGCGGGCGGTAGCGGGTGGCGCGGTCCTTGCCAAAGATCTCGCGGGTGAAGTAGTCGAGCGTGCCCTTGAGGTCGCCAAAGGTGATGCCCTCGTCAACGACAAGGCCCTCTACCTGCGTGAACTGCGGCAGATGATTGGCGTCGGCGGTGTCCGGGCGAAAGACGGTGCCGGGGCAGATCATGTAGATGGGAGGCTCGTGGGTCTCCATGGTGTGCACCTGGACGCCCGAGGTCTGGGTGCGCAGCAGGATGTCGGACTCGCCCTGGACGTGGGTCTCCTTGCCCTCGGGGGCGTTGTCTACCACGTAGAAGGTGTCGCGCGCGGAGCGGCTGGGGTGGTCCTCCGGGGCGTTGAGCGCGGTGAAGTTGTAGTAGGTGGTCTCGACGTAGGGACCGTCCTCGACGGTGTAGCCCAAGCCGCAGAAGATGTCCTCGATCTCCTCGCGAATCTGGCTGATGAGGTGCTGCGTACCCGGGGAGAGTGTGCGGCCGGGAAGCGTGACGTCCACCGCGTCGGCGGCCATGCGGCGCTCCATTAGCTCGTTTGCCAGCTCCTCGCGACGGGCGGCGAGGCCAGCCTCTACCTTGGCGCGCACGGTGTTCGCCATCTGGCCCATGGCGCGGCGCTCCTCGGGAGGGACCTGGCCCATCATGTGCATGAGGGCCGTGAGCCTGCCCTTGCGGCCGAGCATGGAGACGCGGAGGGCCTCGAGGGCCTCCATGGTCTCAGCGCGCTTAAGTCCCTCCTCTACCTGCGCCTCAATGGACTTGAGGTCATCGGACATCGCCATAGTGCAATCCTTTCCAAAGCCAATAAAAAACCGTCCCGGGCCATGCTGCCCAAGGACGGATGTCTCCGCGGTACCACCTTGATTGACGTGCGCGTTTTCTCTCGCGCGCGCCCACTCGTTGCGCCCCGTGCCGTGGGGCCTACGGCTTCCCTACTCGCTGGCCGTGCGGCCGGCTTTGAGGTTGCGGCTGGTGGAGTGAACTCTGGACGTCAGCCTTGGAGGGACCTCTCAGCCGGTGAGCCCCATCTCTTGTCCGCTGGCGACGCGACGACCAAACCTCTCCGTCATTGCCTAGGGGGCATGGTAGCACGATGGGGCGCTGGCGAGGAGGGCGGAGCCAAAACGGGCGTAAGCTCTGCATGATTCCGGGGCGGGGGCCGGGGCGGCGGCTGGGAGCGCGCCAGCGGTGGGCGCGCCTAAGATCCCGCTCCGGCGTCATTTCTTCTCCGGAGGGCGAGTTCCCGCAACCGCAGCGGAGAAAAACAAATCTCCGGCGAGGATTCGACGCCGGAGGGCGCGTCTCGTACGGAATCCCGTCGGGAGTCCACGTTCCGGCGCAGTTTTCTCGCCGAAAGACCCATTTCCGCAGCAGCGGCGTACGAAGTCTTTCCTCCGGCGTCATTCTGCGCCGGAAGACCCATTTCGGTACAGCAGACGCATTCGAAACCCCTGCTGCAGCAACCTCTCGGCCAACTTATCATGTGATGCGGATATTGCCCATCCCTTTCACAATCCCCGTGCAGCACTGCACTCACAAGCCACACGAAAGACGGAGCGCCTCACGATCGACATCCACGGTCACATCCTGACGAAGGGCTACCTCGACCTCCTGGAAGCCCATGGCGCGACCCGTGAGGACGGCTTCCCACTCCCCGTTTGGAACGAGGAGAGCGCCCTCTCGTTCCTTGACGAGACGGGCATTCGCTACCAGGTCCTGTCCCTCTCTTCGCCGCACCCGTACTTCGGTGATGCGGCAGAGTCGGCGGACTTTTGCCGGGCCTTCAACGACGAGACGGCCCGCGTCGTTGCGCGCCATCCCACCCGCTTTGGCTTCTGCGCCGTCGTACCCCTGCCCAACGTCGTCGCCGCCGTCGGCGAAGCCACACGCACAATCGGAGACCTCAACGCCCTTGGCGTCAAGCTCGCCAGCAACAGCCGAGGGCTCTACCTCGGCGACGAGCGCCTCGACCCGCTTTTCCAGCGTCTCGAGTCCATCGCAGAGGGGCGCGACCGCGACGTCGTCTGCCTCATCCACCCGAGCCGTCCCGAGCCAATCGCGGAAGGCGTGTTCAGCGCGGGTCCCGTGCCGCTCTACGAGTTCCTCACCGACTCGACGCGCGCCGTGCTCAACATGATTGCCCACGACGTTCCTCGCCGGTTCCCCCGCGTGCAGGTCGTCGTCCCCCACTGCGGGAGCTTCCTGCCCAACGTCGCACGCCGCATCGAGGGCGCCCAGCCCATCCTCGAGAAGGTGCACATGATGGGCCACGTGGACGTACCCGCCAACCTGGCGCGGCTCTGGTTCGACACGGCAGGCGACTCTGTCCCCGACCTGCTACCGTTGCTGCTCACCATCACGGGCCCCGACCACGTGCTTTTTGGTAGCGACTACCCATTCACGCCCCGTTCGCAGACACTGGCAAACATACGACGCCTGCAGGAGTTCCTTGCCAGTGACAGGCGCCTTGCAAAGCATGCAGATGACATCCTCGACAACAACGCCCGAAAGCTGCTGACCGCGGCTGGCGCTCTTCGTTGATGCGGGTGGGGCACCCACCCGCATCCCTTCCCGTAATGAGGATGGGACACCCACCCTCGTTCCTTACGAAGAATATCGCTATTTCTTAAAAGGCAGTCGCGTTTGCCCAGGTATCGCACATGAGTTTTAAGAAAGAGCGATAAACTATGGCGACCGCAGACAACGGGCTAGAGGAGCCCAAGAACGAGAAGGCCCAGGGTCCAAACCTTCGCCCCATTTTTCCGGTTAGTGGCAGTTTTCGTCTAATTCCTTATATGACATGATGACAGGGTCAATTCACTGACCTGCGGTTTAACAATCTTCAAACCAGTTACTACTTCAAGGATTCTCGACAAACTGCCACCAACCGTCAATCCACGCCAATAGGCGCAGCATTAACACCGCCATCCCGCTCCCCCTCCCCTTCTTTATCGGTATCTGTGACTCGCCATACTTGCGACCTGCGAAAACGCGATGAGAGATTCACAGATATCGATAAAGAACGCAGGTCAGTAGGAGAGAAGGGGGCAGGGCGGGCTCCAAAGCGCTACCACAGCATCTGCGCGAGCCCCACCACCAGGGGGATCGAGGCAAGCGAGAGAAGCACCGAGACAACGATTGTCTCCACCGCGTAGACGTAGTCGGCGTCGTGGAGCTGGGCGTACACCGCCACGTTGAGGCCAACGGGACACGCCTGCGCAACCAGAATCGCAAGCTTCATCTGAAGCAACGAGCCAGGCAGCAGGCTCAGCAGCACCAACGTGACAAGCGGCGTCACCAGCAGACGCGCCAGGGCAACCTTGTAGAGGCCCGCACGGTGAATCATGTCTGCCGGGTGAGATTGCGCCAGGTAGACCCCTATGGCAAACATCGCCAGCGGCGTGTTGAGGGCCGAGACGTAATCCAGGCAGCTCGTCACCACGCCCGGGAGCTGCAGCTGGGTCGCAAAGAGCACAAGGCCAATGAGCGTTGCCACCATAAACGGCGAGCGCACCAAGGAGCGCAGCGACACCCTCCCTCGCTCGCCCGCAAGCAGCGAGACGCCATAGGTCCACTGCCCCAAGTTCATGAACGCGATGTAGGCGGTCATGTAGAACACAGGCCCCTGGCCAAGGATCGACACGACCAGGGGAATCCCAAAGAAGCTCGGGTTGGAGAAGGTGGCCGAGAAGTTCCCGATTGCGTCGCCACGCAGGACGAGTCGCGCGACAAGCGCAGAGACGAGCAGGGCGATAAACCCCATGAGCGCCGAGACCCCCAGCGCAAGGACGTTCTCCGCCGTGCGCTCGACCATGAGTCCCTTAATGATCACGCAAGGCAGCGACAGGTACACGAGGATGTTGCCAATGGTGCGATTGCCCTCCATCGTGATCTTGCCGGCGCGAAACATCGCAAACCCCACGCCCACCAGCATAAACATGACAACTATCTGCAAGGCGAGCGTGGCTGGCATTGACATTGCCGTGGTCCTTCCTGGTGCCGATGGCGTTGCGCGGGGGCTTTGTCCTGCGCAACCATAGCACCAGGAAGGCAAGGAAGTCCTATTTCGCTCCAGTGGACTCCGGCAGAGGCATGACAACGTCGAGAAGAAATAGGTTGTCGCGAGCACTCGCAACGAGCGTCCCGCCATAGCGTTGCGCCGTACGTTCCATCGAGCGAACACCAAATCCGTGATTGAAGTCATCACCCTTACTCGACTTTGGAAGCCCGTCGACAAACTCGAGCTTCCCCACAAAGTAGTTCTCTACATGGAGCGAGACCATGCCCATATCGGCCCTAAGCACCAGAGAGATCCTTCGCTTCTCGGAATTCGGAACCGCGCTCACGGCCTCGATGGCATTCTCCAATGCGTTGCCAAAGAGGGAGTAGATGTCAGTAGGCTGCATAAACGCAACAGAGGAGCCATCCGCCATACAGGAAAGCGAGATGCCTCGCCTCTCGCACATGAGCGACTTCTCGCTCAGGATAACATCTAGCGCATCGTTTCCCGTGCTCACCGTAGAGTCGTAAACGCGCACCTCCCGGGCAATGTCATCAAAGATGAGCGGGTCTACTACAACCGTACCAAGGCCGTCCGCCATGTGGCGGATTTGATGCCTAATGTCGTGGCACTTCACGTTGATGGACTCGATGGTCTCCTTCGAGAGGTGGTACTGACGACGCTCATCATGCAGGAGCTGCTCACTCTCGGCCATCTCGGTCTTGAGGCGCGTCTTGTAGAGCATTTGGTACTCGGCAAAAAGAACGAATGCGCAAACGAGGGCATGCACGACTCTCAGCGTGACGAACGTCGCGAAGTCAATACCGTACGCATAGCTTGACTTTATGCAGACATCAAGGCCAATGACAGCGAAAATGACCACCAATACCATGAAGAGCATGCCATGGTCTTCCTCAACGACAAGTCCATCCCTGTTCATTCGGCGAACCATCACCAGGTAGACCACCACGTAGACAAATGCATACTCAAGAAGATTCGCAAGTATGAAGACTGCCGAATCGGGTGTGGCAGCGGGACAAACCTGATTAATGAATCCCATAACACCCGATGCCAAGTTCTGAGTTGCATACCCCGCCGTCGCACAAAACAAGCTCGTCCACGTGGTTGTCTCATGGCATGAAGCGACCACCAAACAGCAGAGGGCGAGCACCAGGGCATATAACAGAATGAGAGGGAACAGCATAACCCCAGATGAAACCACAAACTCATGCATAAACGTTGCAACAAGTGTGGCAAGCGCGGCAACGGCCACAAGACCCCGAAAGAGATACCCTCCCCTACGCGGCAAGCCACTAGCAAAGAGAAGAGATGCTGCCACGAGCTCAATAGCCGTAAGCAGGGAGTTGACGATGGTTTCCGCATCCATCAGATGGTCCTTCCCATGTACTGGGCTATCCGTTTGAGACAATCGTGCTTACAGCGGCGGCTAAAAAAGAGCGTTGCTCCCCCTGTCGTTGTCAGACAGTCTCCAGTCACACGCGCGATATGCATCATGTTCACAAGCTGGCCCTGAGAGACGCGGATAAAAGGCTTGTCCTCGAAGCTCGTTGCAAGGCGTCCTAGGCTATCTCGGACGCGAATTGGACTAGCGCCTGACGAGAAGTGATATACGAGATCATGTCCACTCGTCTCGACGTATTCGATGTCCGAGACGGGAAAGAGGTACAGGCCCGACTGTGTCTTCAGAGTAATCGACTCCTCAACGTTTCGGGCAATCACTCGACACACCTTATCGAGGCACATCGCCATGTCATAGAAGCGCACGGGCTTAACGATGAAACCAGCGGCATCGACCTGATAGCCCCTGACGGCATACTGCGCGAGACTCGTCACAAACACAATCTGCGTGGTAGCGTCGCTTCGGCGCATCTGGGCCGCAGCGTCCATTCCATTCATCCCAGGCAGATCGATGTCCATGAACACGACGTCAACGTCATAGGGCGCATCGAGAAATGCTTCGGCAGACCCGTAGTGTACACATGACATCTCGACGTTACGGTCACGGCCATAGCGCGCAAGCTGCTCTTCGAGCAAGCGCTCCTCTTCCCCATCATTTTCGACACTCGCTGCCCTAATCAAGACCCCAACCTCCCCGAACCGATTATCCCATGCAGACGCACAAGCCAAATGGCAGACATAGCCCGAAAGTGCCATCAGGAAAGCCGAATCCGCCAGACCCCCTTACCGCCCGCATTACCCGGGACTTACGATGCGCGGCGACAAGCCCAAAGAGGGCGCAACGGGAACGAAAGACGAGAAGGGAAGGGCATGGGTACCATCTCACGCAGGCAATTCGTGAAGGGCGCAGCGGGCATCACGTCGACCGTGTTCGCGACAACGTGCGTAGGCGCACCGGTCGCTCAGTCCTATCGCGGAAGAATCAACACCGCCCTGGGGATTGACACCACAAGTGTGACGTCAAATGGGTCGAGCGGAGACACCACCTATTACAAGAGCGACTATGGCACCGACATCTACGATGCGACGGCACTCCAGAAACTCGAGGACGACTGCGCCGCTGCCGCCATCGAGGAAGTCGAAGGCGGCGTTGTCCTGCTCAGGAACGAGAACGGCGCCCTCCCGCTCCAGAAGGGCGCAAGCGTCACTCTCTTTGGCCAGAACTCCTTCGAGAACCCCGATGCCGACACAACAAGCATGGGATTTGGATACACGGGCCCAACGTATGGCCCCTTCTACAGCTACCACACGCCCGGCGACACCAGCACGGTGAAGTGGGTCACGTACCTCTCGGCCATGCAGGAAGCGTTCGACGTCAACCCCACGGTCACGGAGGCCTACCAGACAAGCGGGTACGGCAGGGTAAAGGATGCGGAGAATCCAGACGTTGGCGAGGCCCCCGTGTCCCTTCTTACCGATGACATTCGCGCAAGCTGGGCCTCACAGTACAACGACGCTGCAATCTACATGATCACCCGCCAGGGTTCCGAGGACTGTGACCTGGTGCTCGAGGACTCCGAAGGTATCAGCCAACTTGCCCTGCATCAGAACGAGAAGGACCTTCTCGCACTCCTTCAGGCCGAGAAGGCAGCTGGCACCATCAAGCGCATCATTGTCTTGGTGAACTCCAGCTGGGCTGTTGAGCTGGGCGATCTTGCAAACTACGACGTCGACGCCATCCTCTGGGTGGGAACCCCTGGCGTTGTCGGCTTCACCGGTGTCGCCAACGTGCTCGACGGCGATGCAAACCCCTCCGGTAAGCTTGTTGACACCTACGCTAAGAACTCGCTCTCGGCACCCGCAATCACCTACGCACAGGCTAAGAATACACAGGAGTGGTCGAACCTCGACGAGGTCCTCGACACCTGCAGCGATACCGACAAGTTTGTTCAGAGCTACCTCATCTATGCCGAGGGCGTCTACGTGGGCTACAAGTATTACGAGACGCGCTACGAGGATGCGATACTTGGCCAAGGCAACGCCACGGGCACCGCAGGATCGTCAACTGGATCCGCCTGGAATTACACAGACGAAATTGCCTACCCCTTTGGCTATGGCCTCTCGTACACAACCTTCCAGCAGACTCTGGACAGCTGCTCGTTTGACTCGACATCTGACACGTACACCCTCTCGGTGACTGCTACAAACACCGGAGACGTTGCTGGTAGGTCGGTAGTCGAGGTCTATGCGCAGACCCCCTATGGGGACTACGAGAAGAAGAACCAGGTTGAGAAGCCCGCTGTTGTTCTGGTTGGCTTTGCAAAGACTGGCGAGCTGGACCCCGGTGCCTCGGAGACGGTGAGCGTACAGGTCGAGCAATACCTCTTGGCGAGCTACGACTACACGTCTGCAAAGGGATACATCCTTTCCGCGGGCACCTACTACCTGGCAATTGGCGATGACGCACATGACGCACTCAACAACATCCTCGCTGCTAAGGGCGCTACGGGCATGGTTGCGGTTGACGGAACGCGCACGGGCGGCGATGCTTCCAAGACGTATTCTTGGGACCTCTCTAGCGTCGACGCGAACCGCTATGCCATGTCGCGCTACGTCGACGGTAAGCAGGTTACCAACTGCTTTGATGATGTCGATCTCAACAACCTTGGGACCGATACCATCACGTACCTTTCGCGCAGCGACTGGGACGCCACCTTCCCCACCGAGCCCGTTGCCGTTCGCGCCACGCCGGACATGATGGAGGTGCTCGACGGGAACTTCTATGAGATGCCTGACGACGCTCCCAGCGTGTCTGACTTCACGCAGGGCGAGGACTCCGGAATCACCTTCGTAGCGATGCGCAATGTCGACTACAACGACGAGGAGACCTGGAACGCCTTCCTCGACCAGCTAACCGTCGAGGAGATGGCCTCCATTCTCCCCGACCAGAACGGCTCGGTTGCCATTGACTCCATCACGATGCCTGCCTCCTACCGCGGGGATGACATGGACCAGCTTCAGCAGGTGGTCTTCAAGCTCAACGGTGAGTCTGGCTTCAACTGGCCCTGCGCCATTGTCGAGGCGTCGACGTGGGACATCGACCACATTGCCAAGCGCTCCAACCTCACCGGCAACGAGAGCATCTTCATGGGCCTGACCGAGATCTGGTCTGGCGGTCCCAACATTCACAGGACGCCGTTCAACGGCCGCGCATCTGCGTACTACTCCGAGGATGGCAACCTTGACTACCTGATTGGCGAGGTCGTCTCGCGCGAGTGCCAGAAGTACGGAGTCATTCTGGGTTATAAGCACATGGTCCTCAATGACCAGGAGGCAAACCGAGAGAGCGCCGCAACCTTCGCGAACGAGCAGGCCATCCGCGAGGAGTACCTGCGTGCCTTTGAGGGTGCCTATGCAAAGGGCGGCTGCATGGGATGCATGACCGCATTCAACCGCATCGGCGTTACCTATGCAGGGAGCTGCTCGGCAACCATGCAGGACGTAATGCGCGGCGAATGGGGCTTCAAGGGCGTCATCTGCTCTGATGCATGCGTTGGCTCTGACTACAAGACGCACTATGCCACGAACCTTGCAAACGGCCTCGATTACTGGTGCTGGGACATGGCGGGCTTTGGTCCTAGCGCCGACTCCTCCTCCGCCAAGCTCAGCAACACGGTAATCGCAGAGGACATTGAGAACGGCGATGGCTATCTGCTAAAGGCACTCCGCGACGCCACTAAGCACGCCGTCTATGCCCAGGTTCGCACCAGCAACATCAACGGACTGGATGACAGCTCGCAGATCGTCCATACCAACGCATGGTGGGAGAACGCAATCACGGGTACCCAGATTGTGAGTGGCGTGCTGACCGCTGGCCTTCTCGGCGTGTATGTCTACGACACGGTAAAGGCAAGCAAGGCGCAAGACAACGAGGACAAGAAGGGAGCTGAGGCATAATGGCTCAGGTCAAGGGAATCAAGATTCAGACAGCAGGCGCTTGGCTCAGCCTTGTCTGTGGTGCGCTGTCGCTTGTCACCGGAATTTACTACGCCGTCGCTGCCGGAGCGACAAATAACTTCACTGCAACTGTCCTTGTGTGCTTCCTGCTTGGTGCCGTCTGCGCGCTTACCTACTCGCTGGTACCAAGCGATTGGGGAGATATCCTCAACCTTGTTGCTGTAGTCTTTCTTGCCGTTGCCATTCTCGAGTTCATTGTTTCGAGCATCGCGACCCTGGCAGACGTGCTCTCCGGCATCACCATGTTTGGTTCAACTGGTGGTATTGAGTACATAGTGATCACGATTGGTCTCGGAACTGTTGCCCTGGTTGTCGAAATAGTCTCTTGCTTCATGAGGCGAACGAAGTAAGGACAAGTAGACCCCCTTCCCCGCAAGCCCTCCCCGGAAATCCATCCGGGGAGGGCTTTTCAGCAACACCGGAAGCTGAATAGCATTACTTCACAACGTACTGGTACGTATCACCCATGGGAACAAAGCGGACGGGGACCTCAGACGTCCCCAGAGCTTGGGGAAGCCACTCCGCCATGAGTTCCATACCAGGTTCCTCCAGGTCGAAGTGTCCGACGGTGATTGCGCACTTTCCCTCGCCAAGCATCCCCACGTCTCGAATGTACTCGCAGGTAGTGAAGTCAATGAACTCCATGGTCACCAATGCGTCCACGCCTTCGCTGTCGGCGAAGTTAATCTCATAGGTATCAGAAGCAGGATCGCCCATCACGTGCTTTGGAATGTGAACCCTCCGCACTCGCGCGGAGGAATCCCCTGTGATCCTCGTGCCGTTGAGGCCCAAACTACTCACGAGTAGCCGCGCCAACTCCACACCGGAAGTCTGCGGAATCTCAAAGTCACGACAGCGGACAACGTCCCCCACTCGGCAGCCCTGCCACCCCATCTTCTTGGCAAAGCCATAGAAGATGCCGTCGACCATTGCGCCGCCGTCGATGGGAACGCCCGAGTGAATGTAGTCATGGCAGCGCCAGACCGTACCGCCCCATTCGTCAAGCAGCGCTTTCTTCTCGGCATACGCCCTAGTCCCACCAATCACGTCCTGGTGGTCGCCGTGATTCCAGAACAGCGCCTCGTGCGAGATGATGAGATTTGCATCACAGCGCATTGCCTGGCGAACGATGTCGGCAGTCGGCCAGATGCAGGTCACGATTCCCGTGCACTCCTTCTCCGTCGTGCCGTAGGTGACCTTGTCGCGAGTGGTCGCCTCGTCAATCGGCTCGCCCGTCCATGGAGAAATCCCCAGACAGTATCCCTTCACAGCAGAAATGACCTCATCAATGCGCATGACCAGCCTCCATTGAACTATGAATTCGCCTACTCCGACGCTAGGCCGCCCGACAGCCACCCGTCCACAAACAGCCTCGCGAGAAGGAACGTGACGGAAATGAGAAGCGCAGCAGAGCCCCCGATTCTCTCGACAAAGTAGCTGCAAATAACCACACCAATGAAAAATGAACCGATTAGCGCCAGATAATGGAGCGCACGCCGCAGCTCACTTGGCTCATGCCCAAATGTTCCCTCATAGAGTGCCTCTGAGAAAGAACGGAGATTCCCGGTGCAATACGTACTTGAATATCGCGAACCCTGTCCAAGCTCCCGAAAGTTCTCGAAAGACATTGCCGCACAGGAAGCAATCAAACAATCGGACAGGACGTCTGGAATGTAGTCCGCGAAGACGCCAATCACCGCAAACGTTATCGCCTCAAAATCAATGACCCAACTCTGCATCTGGTCTTGTCTTCCATGAAAGCACCTACTCGATACCAACCGTGAAAGAATGATGCCCATGATAAAAGAGACTATGGGGATGAAGTACCTGAGAAAGGAACAGGGATCCAGCAGAGAGGTCGCAAGTGCCAGTCGCACGACATTCCCCGTCTGTCCTGTTGCGAACACCTGATCATGAGCCGTGAAGGCATAGCCGTCCATCATGCCACCCGCGCATACCACCACGAGCCCTAGCTCAAATTGCGCATGGGGCCTTAAGGGGTTCACTCGTCACCCTCTGCTGCCTCAACGGCAACCCTGTTCATAAGCTGCATGGAGTTTCGGGCCTCGGCCAGAACTTCTTCAATCGCGTCGTATGTCAACGGCTCTGGGGTAAGCACGAGCTCGAGAGCACACGCCACATTGACTCCGGCAACAAGGAACACATGCCCATTCATATAGGGCGCAAATGCCTGGTTGACACTTCCCTGCATGATGTCGGTGAGTATGAGAACCTCATCGTTGGCGCCATATTCGTCGAACAAAGCCTTAACCTGGTCATCCAGCGGGGTTTCGTCAACGTACGCACAGATAACGTCGAATTCGTTAATTCCACCAATGAACTCTATCGTGTCCGCGAGACCGGCAGCGAACTTATGGTGAGAAGCAAGTATTACGTGTCTCACAGCCACTCCTCAAACTCGTCAAGAACAGACTCAATGCCACCGCGAGGAAGCTTGGTCACGAACGACTCGTATCCAAGCCCAAAATCCTCGCTAGGAACAAAGTATCCCTGAGCATCGTTTGCGTACCCAACGACAATGCATCGCCGGGGGAGAAACATCGATTTGATGCGCATCCCAAGGACACTGCCGAGTTCTCCAGGGAAGGTCACGAATACTATTCCACCAAAGTCGATTACCCTCATCACTATGGGAAACTGAACGTGGTCAATCTCGAGCTTCTCGCTAAGCCTGCGGACCTCAGTCCGGGCTAGCTTCTTTGCCGTTGCTGTTGACGAGTCATCCGCAAGAGTCTGCTTGGCCTCGTTTAGCAGCTCCTTATATCTCGCAAAGAACTGTCTGTTGTCATAGTCCACATCGTGGATGAACTCTCGGACCGTTGGCACACCAAGCTCAACGGGTTCGAATGAGCCCCTCATGAACTCAGCCGAGATGCCAACCGCAGTCCGCTGAAGTTCGTCGAATCCATCGCCCCTACGGAACTGTCTGTTACCCAAATCTCCAGACGCGCCTGTAAACGCATAGGGCGTGATTCCCACCCAAGGCGCAAGCAAGGCTCGAACTGACCCCTGTAGATCGGACGTAATGAGCCGGTTGAAAGGCCCAACTACAGTCGAGTGACAGTTGAAGTTCTGCATCGCTCCAACAACAGAACCATCATCTGCCACAAACCTAACGATAAAGGCCTGGTCATCAAATGGTTTGTTTTTGTCATTCCGATTTGAGTACCATCCGTTGATTCTTGTTGAGAGAATTTCAGGCTTGGCCTCGGTAAGCCTCTCCGAAAGTCGAGAGGCTGCCTGGACTACGAGGCCCGTCACGAGGTCTTCGTAACCAGGAGTGTCATGAGAAATTGAGCTGCCATCACGAAGACCGTTGGGGCATGAATGACTATGAACTGCAGAAATGACAACTAACTCATCGCGAACGTCCAACAATGACGAGAGCAGCGCCCTCATCTTCTTAGTTCTTGAAAGGCTAACTTGACACACATCGATGCCAACGAAGAGAACGCGCTCTCCACCCTCTTCCAGCAGCAGAAGGATGGCATAAGGGTCATCATGAATACCTATGCCCGGAAGCTGGCGAACATCATTGAGATATCCATCAAGATAGAAAACCCCGCTTGGCGCAATGCTCACCTTTGTCGAAGAGACCTTCATTGCATACCTCCAGCGTTGGCGGGATGGAAACCCATCCCGCCAAGCCCGTTAACCTATAAAGCCAAACGCGGCGCCAAGCCAACAAAAGACGATGATTCCGAGAATGATCTTGTTTGTGGAGACGCCCTTCTTGATGAGCTGGTAGACGATCGCGGTAGCGCACACCGGAAGAAGCCCCAGGAGAATCTTGTCAAACAGCCCCTCTTGCAGGCCAAATGAGACATCACCGATATTGATTGTCAGCTTGGTAGAGAGCTTAACGACGGAGGGAATCAGTGCACCAACGACAGTAAGGCCGAGGACGCTCATAGCCTCAGTGAGGGCGGCAACCTTATCAGCAAGGTTGGTAACGAGCTGGGTGCCAAAGTGATAGCCCAAATCCCAACTCTTAATCTTGACACCAAGGCTAAACACAAGGTTGACGGCCACGAACAGAAGCGCACCTATAGGGTTTCCGCTCTGCGCCAGGTATGCAGAAATGGAACCGAAGATTGTTGGGATAAGAATCCATATGATGGCGTCACCGATTCCGGAGAGCGATCCCATGAGGCCAACCTTGAGGTCTTGGACAGCTCCCAAGGCAGCAGTGCCGTTCTTCTCCTCCATTGCCAGCCCCGCGCCGAGAAGGATTCCCGCAACTGGAGGTGTCACGTTGAAGTACTTTGCCGAGTTTGTAAGGGAGTCCCTGTATGCGGCGTCATCATCGCGATAAATCTTTTTTAGAGCATCCGCCTCAGAAAACACCACAGAGGGCGCAAGCTGGGTCTCATAGTTAAAGCCATTCACCGACATGCACCAACGCCAAGCGCATTTTCTGATGTCTTTGTCAGTGAGCAAACGGCCATTCTCCTCTGCCGGAGCCTTCATCGACTCCTGCTCAATTTGCTTACTCATCCTCGAGACCTCCTTCTGCGGTAGCAATTGACTCTTCAGCAATCCGGGAGGTCAGATTCTTATAGACCTCGTACGCAGCTGCTCCACCCAGAATCGCCACAGGAAGAATCGACAGGCCAAGGTATGCCGAGAGCACAAAGCCAATGGCAAGGAAGCTAAAGTACTGCTTCGCAGGCATGTAGGTAAGCAGTGCGCCCATGCCGATTACAGGCAGCAAGCCACCTGCAAGCGAGAGCCCCTTGGTGAACCATGCGGGCACCACCGAGAGAATGGCATTGACAACGTCTCCGCCAAACGCGAGCACAATAAGCATTGGGATGGCATCTGTCAGTCCAAACAGCACTGGCCCAACGAGCGTCACGGCCTTCATCTTCTCGTACTGCCCATCCTGCGCATACTCAAGCTGCTTGTGTGCCATGAAAACGTTTGCAGTCTTTGCGAGGACGTCAAGCTGGACTCCCATGGTGCCAACGGCGATGCCAACAGCAAGGCCAACGCCCTCGTCCTGGCCAGTCATGATACACACCGCGGTTCCAACCATTCCCGCCAGGGGATAGTCTGGAACCGAAGACCCGGCAAGAGCTGCGACACCCAGCGACATCAGCTGTACGGACGCGCCAACGATAAGACCGGTCATTCCGTCGCCTAGTATCAGGCCAACAAGCCAGGCATAGAGGACGGCATTGTGGCCACACACTTGCGTTCCAAGTCGATCAACCCTGTAGATAAAAGCCAGAAGCGTGATGACAACGATTTGCCATACGGCAATTTGCATATCCACTCAACTCCCCTCAGAGATTGACGTACTTCGAAAGCGGTTCGTCTTTGTCTGCCGGAACGTACTGGATGTTGACGCTGGTTCCATGCGCTGCAATTGATGAGTAGACGGGAACCTCGTTATCAAGAACGTAGGCGCGACGGCTCACCTGAGTCGCTGCCTGCCCATCCTGGGGAGAGACGGTCCCACCAATCGTGAGCTTTGGCACCTTTTGTCCGTCTTCCTCGAGCTGCTGGATGATGCGAGGATCACGGACAATGACGAAGACCGTGTGGTCATCGTACTTGCCCTCACGAAAGTGATCGCGTGCAGTTTGCTCGCTAATAATGGAGAGCGCTACGCCCGCGGGCTTGGCCATGCGCATGCCAGCCTTCTTTGTTGGGTCACCAGCATACTCATCGTCGATAACCATTACCCTCTGCGGCTTCACCCTTGGGACCCATTGGGTAGCCACGATGCCGTGGAGCAAGCGATTGTCGACCCTTGCTGCTACAATGCTCAACTCGTTCTCCCTTCCCCCGTGAACGTCCGTGATGGCAAGCTTGTCTGCCTGCCCGCGACATAGAAGATAGGGATGGGAAGGCGCAGAGAGCAGTGCACCAAAGGAGAAATGTCATTTACTGAGGTATTTCGACAATCGGTGATCTCATCACGTGCGAGCGCCGCACTGTTCGACACTTCTCTTCGACACTTCTGTTGGCGTCACTCGTCTTCAAATGAAACTTGATTTCTGCAATACACTTCCCCGCTAGCACCATCGGCCTCTAGCATCTTGTGCACGTAGGCTATCTCCGATACGGGAATCTCAACACGATAGCGTCGGCACATCTCGGAAAACGCGGCGCGGAACCAGGCGATGAACTCGGGATTCGAGCGCGCAAACTCATCCTCTCCCAAGAATGAGTCAACGAAGTTGTTTGTCACGAGCCTCTCGATCAATCCGCAGAGATGCACGTAGAGGCCAAGTCTTCTCCTTGAGTCAATCTTCTTCCCGCTGAGCTGCGAGAGCCGTTGAATCGCATTGTCTGCCTCAACGTAGAGCATCTCTGGGTTGAGGATGGTGATGGACTCAACAACATTTCTCAGCGTAAGGTTCTTCAGGAGTGCGGAGTGGAATGCGGAGATGCCTGAGCGGTCCAAGTACTTCGCAAGCGCAGCATCAAGCTTATCCGAGTAACCCTGGCTCAGAAGATCTTCCAAGGCAACGAATGGAACGGAGGTGACATTTGGATTCATCGTGCCAACGATTGCTCGAACGTTTTGGCCCTCAATGGCCAGAGACTGGTTCCCGTCCCTCACGAGCTCGTTGTAGTCACAGGTCGTAAAAGATACAGGAAGGCTTTCTGGGAGGCTATCTTGGATGAGCCTTCTGATCTTCTCGGCAGCACCTACTCCCGCCTCTGAGCAGAAGAGGATCTTCTCCCCCGTCTTTGACAACCGCGCTACTCGATAGCTCGGGGATGCAGCCTCGAGTACCTTTGGGAGATTGTCGCTCAGGCATTCTTTGCTCGCAAGGATGCTCCCCACCTCCAAGGCGAGGCCAGTCGACACGTTGGTTATTACGTACACGTCGCTGCTAATGGAACGTGGAATCACATCTAGGACCTGCTCCAATGAGCCCATGTCGACGAGGATGACCATGGATTCGCAAAACGAGAAGCGCTCAAGCAGATGCGCAAGCGGAGTTGCCACATCCGAGAACTGCTGCTCGTAGGTCATGTCTATCGCCTCGAACACTCGCACGTGGAGCATTCTGTTGGCCGCCTCCGCAATGCTCGTGGCAGTCGAGTACCCATGGCACATCACGACCCCTAGGGAAACGATGATTAATGCGGTCAGGCGGAGCCGCATCATCCGGACCGCCGGTGCTCGGCAGATGCTGCCAGAGCCTGCATATAATGCCATCTACCTGCGGTTATACTATAATCTGACTATGCATCGCGCAGCACGACCGGGAGGCAGGCATGGGCAGCCAGATGAGCTTCGGGGACCTGGAGTCGCAGGGACAGAGGCGAAAGACCAGGCGGGAGGAGNCACGGGCGTGGCGAAGCGCCCCGAAGTCGCCTCCGATCCCCACCTCTCCTCGATGCGCTGGACCGTCGCCAGGAAGCCCTCCACCATAAAGGGCCTGGACTGCACGCTTTCGGCAGAGAAGGGCATCGAATCCAGGAAGGCATCCGTCCGCTCCAAGGTGGAGCATCCCTTCCTCATCGTGAAGCGCCGGTTCGGGCATCTGAGGACGCGCTACAGGGGGACCGGGAAGAATTCCTGCATGCTCTGCGTATCCTTCGCCCTCGCGAACCTGGCCATGTGCATCTCCGCAGGCAGGTCCCTCGCCTCCCGGCCCGAAGCTGCCTGAGAGGCTCCGCTCCGCCTGGCTGCATGCACGGCGCCGGCAGGGCGGCCGGGGAAAGGCGGCCTCTGCCCGGGCCGGACGGGGGCCCTGCCCCCATGCCCGGCAGCGTCAGCGTTGGCAGCCGGGCTGCCGCGGTGCTGGAAGGGCATTAATCATCGTTTCCCTAGAGCCTCTCGCCTTTTGGTCCCCGAAGAGAGAACGTGACAGATTTCGAGGAGAAGCATTGCCCGTACAAGGTCGTCCATCTCCGCGCCCAGCGCGAGCCTCACCTTAGAGTCAATCTGAGACACTGCAGAGGAGGCCACGAGATACCGGCGAGAGAGCTCGGCACAAAGAGATTTGAAAGCGACTCGATTGTGCAGGCGCCATGATGTCAAAGGGGTTCCCGCCCATAGCTGAGACGCAACCAAATGCGAAAGCAACCGAGCTGTCTTCCTCGTCAGGTCTAGGCCGTAAGACTCGTTAACCTCATCGACAATTGGCCCGATAACCTGCTCGTAGGATGCGGAACGCTCATCTGCGTTTTGATCGTCGAAGTCAAGGTAGTCTTCATAGGCCTTCAGAGTCGCGACTGCCGAAGAGAAGAACTCGTCAAACGAGAGCTTCTCGTCCTCAAACGAATGGAACGCGTCAACTATTTGTTGAAACAATCCGGTAACGCGCCGATGAGAGTCAAAGGCATCCTCCGTGCCACCGGGAATAAGCTGGTCATCGTCGACTCTTGTCTGCAGAGACGAGATGATGTCAGGAGGAAGGTTGTAAGTCTGAATGACGAGACGGTCATCCTTCCTATTGAGGTACGAATTGGCGCAGCAATTGGTTATGCATGCTCGTAGACCGTCTACATTGTCCTCGAACTCGCTCGCGACCAATGCCCTGAGCGCTCCACGGCTAATTGCTGCGTCAGATGCAGCTCGCTGGCCTTCTTTCTTGAGAAAATCCATGACGAGGAGCGTACGCTCCTCCATTGTTCTCTCCGAAAGGCGTGGAAGCCTAATCACGATGGGAATCGACCGAGCGATTGCTTTTACGGCATCGCTGTCGATATCTCGACTCGTTCCAAGTATGAAGCGCGCTGTGCGACCCTGTTCCTGAGCACCGGTCTCGCATTCTCGAATCCTCTGGAGGATGGCATCACGAGAGACAGGATCCAGGTGATCAAAACGTCGAATGTAAACGACTCCCCCGTGGGAATTGCCAACGGAGCCCGGTATCTTGCCTTCCCCGAAGATCAGCCGTTCGAGAGACGCACCGGCATTACTGTGCCGAGACGCATCAACCGAGATATACGAGGCATTCTTGCTGAGGATTCCTGCATTCTTTCCGTACTCGAAGGTGAGCCTGGATAGGTATTCCTTCCCGGTCCCATGATCCCCAACGAGGAGCACTGGAATTCCGTGGGGAGGGTACTGCATGGCACTCTTGAGCTGCTCAACGCATTGTCCAAGAGACAGGTCGCTCCCAATTGCCTGCTCGAAATCTCTTGATGCCCTTCTCCCAGCCAACATGAGCAGCTCGGACATTGAGGAATACTCGTTCTTCTCGAGCTTTGCCTGCAGGTACCGTTCCAAATCCCTGCGATGCAGGAAGAGCACTGGCCGAGATCCAACCTTAATTGCAGGCCCTTCTCTCACCAGCTCGTTTAGATATTGACTCGCCAAGTTCCGGCTCACATGACAAGCGCTGGCAACGGCAGTGGTGGTGAAGGACTCTGTCTTTGGTGGGTCAATCTCTCGCGTTACCTTGTCCAGATACGAAAGGATTTCACCCTTGGTTTCAACTCCAGCCATGTGACCCCCAAAACTTGATCAGCGTCAATCATGCAGAACAGACATTCTCGAAGCAGAGGGCAGACCTAAGGCCTACCGCAGGGTCAGACGGCCTTGTTTTCTCGCCGAGCGAGAGATTCTGCATTCTGTATCTACGCCACGGCAGCATACGCGCTTGAGCGCCCGGAACCCACCTTCTTGAGCTTGCCCTCCTGAACCAAGCCCTCAAGAAGCCTACCGGCGCTGGATCTTGAGACGCCCAGGACCTGCTCGACCTCCACGCGCGTGATGCTCCCGTTGGATTCCACGATGTTCATCACCATGTGAATTGAGTCCCCGGGGCGCATTACGCGAGGCCCCGGCACTTGTTCCATGGTTCTGGGGACTCCACCCATGGGGACGAGAGACCCCTCCTCCGCCCATGTCGGCACTCCGTGCTCGCGAACGTAGTTGAGATTGGGGAGCGTCAGCTTGAACACGTGGGCAGAGGCCTCGACGATGGGCTTCACTGACCTTCCAGCATATGCCGCAAAGACGCGCGGCAATCCCATCCCATATGCCTCAACCATTCCAAGACGAAACATCACATTGGCCAACCTGGGGTTGCGACAGACGGACGTGCCGTTTGTCACTTCGTCCATCCGCACGCCTCGGGCAAGGCCCCCGGCAGTCATGAACTCAATGCGGTCGTCGAAGACGCTTGCCTTGTTGATGGCGGGGGAACCATAGTCGCGATGCATGACCATATTAAGGACTACCTCGCGCAGAGCTTCGAACGTAAGATCGTCCGCGCCACAAGGAAGATCCTTGAACGAAGGGCAACTGTGGTAGCCATATCCTTCGAGCAGCTCATCGATTGCTCTCAGCAGCTCGTCTTCCCTCATGGCGACTCATCTCCTACCCATATACCACCCAACAGGGTAGGTAATGGGTAGGAGAGGTTCGCCGAGCGGTTCTCCAAAATGCGTCGGCGACGGACTGCTCGACGCGAGAGGCTACTCCCTATAGAACTCGTGCAGGTCAGCGGCCATGGCGTGGAGCGTGGGCTCGTCGGTGTAGGCCATGTGGCCACACCCGTAGCGGTGCCAGGTGATCTGACGTTTGAGCGCATCTGGCAGGTAGAGCTGCGACATTGTGTGCCGCACGTTCCACCAAGGCGTTGCCGTGTCATAGCGGCCGCCCAGGATGCAAAGCTTGGTCGTGGGACTGCGCCTCAACGCTACGGCAATGTCGTACGCCAAATTGGGTGCCGCAACGGTTGTCTCGTCAAAGCCTGGCTCATCGTGAACCCAGTTCCATCCAATGCCAATCTCTCCCCACACGGAAAGACGGTACTCTTCAGGCCCCTCGTAACCCAGGTCGCCCCTCAAGAAGTCTCGGAATGCCACATACCAGCAGCTCTCAAGCGCATGGTTGGCAGGATCCTCGCAGGCAAAGTAGAACGAGGCACGCTGACTGGGAAGCAGCGAGGTCTCGGTGAAGCGCTGGTCAAGACGGCCACACACAAGGCCGCGGCTAGCGAGAAGGTCTCGCCTAAAGTCCTCAAGCTCAACCCGGTTATTTCGGACAAGCAGATAGTCCTTAGGAAGCCCAATGAACGCAGACAGGTGCTCGGCCAAAGCGTCCTTATCGGCAGGAGTAATCTCATCACCCAGGAAGATGCCACGGGCATACTCGCCTCCAGCAAACGCAGAGGCCCTGTCGAACCACTCGTCCTCGTCGACGCCCTGGCCAACCAGGCCAAAGTACTGCGCCGTCGAGGCAAAGGTGGGGACCATGCCCACGTAGTAGAGGTCATTGCCGGGCAGGTTCTGCGTCCAGTCGTAGTAGGCCGAGAGCATCACGACGCCCGCCAGGGGCACGTGCGCCTCGCCCAGGTAGCGCATGAGAACGGCGCTACGCATGGTGCCGTACGACTCGCCAAAGATGTAGAGCGGAGAACCCCAGCGGTCGTTCTCGTCAAGCCACTGGCAGATGGCGCGGCAGAAGGTGCGCGCGTCCTCCTCGAGGCCATAGACGCGCTTGGTGTCGTAGCCCTCAGCCACGAAGGACCAGCCTGTGCCCAAGGCGTCCGGGAAGACGAGGTCTGACTCCCGCAGCAGCGTGCCGGGGTTGTCCACGACCTCGTACCCCGCACCCACGAAGTCCATCCCGTGGGTCACCACGCGACGCGGCCCCAGGCCGCCAAAGTTGATGGGCACCGAGGCAGAACCGGGACCACCGTTGTAGCAGAAGCTCACCGGGCGCTTGTGGGGGTCCACCTCGCTGCCATCAATGGCCGTGGCAACATAGGAGACGTTGAACATGCGCCCCTCGAGGACCTTGTCGCGGTCGACGATGTCCAGGTGGCCAGCTGTGGCCACGTAGTCGATCGTCTCGTCACCAACATGCCACGTGAGCTGCGCGCTCTTTGCCTCCGGGACCTCGTTCACCGTGGCCTCGCAACCGCACTCGCACTCACAACCGCACTCGCACTCTCCCACCTGAGACCTCCCTACTCGATACCAAGCATTTCGCAGAGGGTGAGCATGTAGATCTCGGCTGCATGCACCACGTCCTCCACGTCCACGTCCTCGTTGTAGCCATGGATGCCGGCGTTGTTGGCTGGGCCAAATTGGATGGTGGGGCAGCCGAGCGCGCGATAGTGCGCCGCGTCGCTTGATGCCCACTGGTAGGCGGGCAGGCACTCCTCGCCCCAGACGCTCTCGATGTTGTCCTTGAGGCTCGTCACCAGAAGGCAGGTGTCGTCGGTGTAGTTGCCCTCGGCAATCCACTCGTAGCCTGCCTCGACACCCGTGACGCCGCTCTCCTCGATGATGCGGTCAACGGCAGCCACCACGTCCTCGTGCTTGCAGCCGTAGGGCAGACGAACATCCACCTTGCAGCTTGCCTGGTCTGGCACCTGGTTGATCTTGCCGCCGCCCTCGATGATGCCCACGTTGGCCGAGCAGTGGTCAATGACGTTGCCCACCAGGGGGTTGTCGATGGTGCGCTCGGCAATGGTGCGGGAGTTGGCAACCGCGCGAGCCTGGCTGGGAAGGTAGTGGCCGGGCACGGAGGTGAGCTCGTCAATGTGGAGAATGACGCGTGCCAGCTTGGTGATGGCGTTGTCGCCCTTGTAGTTGCCCGTCGAGCCGTGGCCAGGCGTGCCGTGCGCCGTGAGCGTGAGGTGCAGGATGCCCTTCTGGCCAATCTCAATGGTGTCGTGCCCGGTGGGCTCCCCCACCATCACGGCATCCGCGCCGTCCGCATAGCCGTTGTCGCAGAACCACTTGGTGCCAGTACCTGCGATCTCCTCGTCCGTGGCCACATGCAGGCGGATGTCACCCCTGAGGTTGGCACCAGACTCGTTGAGAAGCGCCATAGAGAAGAGCAGCACTGCGAGGCCGCACTTCATGTCGGAGGCACCGCGCCCGTGGATCTTCCCGTCAAACACCTCGGCCCCAAAGGGGTCAAAGTCCCAGCCGGAGAGGTTGCCCACAGGAACCACGTCCACGTGACCGTTAAGGACAACGCGGAAGCCCTCGTCAGAGCCAATGTGAGCGTAGATTACCGGGTAGTCCTCGCCCGCGTAGGCAACCAGGCGCTGCGACTCGATGCCGTGGCTCGCGAGGTAGCCCCTCACAAAGTCGACCGCCGGCTCCTGCGGGTCCAGCGGGCTCTGGTTCTTTATGCGAATGAGGTCCTGGCAGAGAGAGACAAGCTCATCCTTGCGGTCGAGGATCTTCTTGTGAAGCTCTTCCTTCGTAACCGTTGACATGGCAGACAAACACTCCCCCGAACTAACGAACGGATTGATTACGTGAGGCTCACGCGGCTACTCGGCCACGATGTCGTGGTACTTGAAGCACGCCACACGATGGCCGGCCTCGACCTCCTCGAGCGAAGGCCGCTCGTGACGGCAGCGCTCCATGCAGAAGGGACAGCGGCCGGCAAGTGGGCAGCCCACCTGCTCCCCCACAGGGCTTGGGATCTCGCCCTGGAGCTTGATCTCTTCCTTCTTGTCGAAGGGGCTCTCGGGCGGGATGGCCGAGAGGAGCGCCTTCGTGTAGGGGTGCAGCGGGTGCGCGTAGATCTTGTCGGCGGGGCAAAGCTCCATGACGCGCCCCAGGTACATGATGGCAACGCGGTCGGAGATGTGCTTGATGACCGAGAGGTCGTGGCTGATGAAGAGGTACGTGAGGCCACGCTCCTGCTGCAGGTGGCGGAAGAGGTTGAGCACCTGCGCCTGGATGGAGACGTCAAGCGCGGAGACGGGCTCGTCGCAGACGATGACCTTGGGGTCAAGCACCAGGGCGCGGGCCACGTTGATGCGCTGGCGCTGACCGCCGGAGAACTCGTGCGGATAGCGCTGGAGGTGCTGCACGTCCAGGCCGACCTCGCGCATGACCTCGAGGACGCGCTGCTCGCGCCTGGAGGCATCGGGCTCGGTGCGGTAGATGAGCATGGGCTCCTCGATGGTCTTGGCCGCAGTGTAGCGCGGGTCAAGCGAGGAATAGGAGTCCTGGAAGATCATCTGGATGTCCTTGCGGACCGCCTTGAGCTGCTGCCCGGAAAGCTTGGTGATGTCCTGGCCACCGTAGACGATCTGCCCCGAGGTGGCCTGGTGCAGCTGCACCACGCAGCGGCCCAGCGTGGACTTGCCGCAGCCGGACTCGCCAATGATGCCCAGCGTCTCGCCGGGATAGACGTCCAAGCTCACGTCGGAAAGGGCATGGAGCACCTGCGGCTTGGAGAAGAGCTTCCCGCCGCGCAGACGGAAGTCCTTGGAGAGGTGCTTGATGGAGAGAATGGGCTCTCCGCTCGCAACCTGGGGTCTCTCGACAACAGCCGCCGTCTGCGTCTCACTCATGGTGGTTCACCTCGCCTCTCACGAGCCTGTGCTCGCCGTCCTGCCTCAGGCATGCCACAAAGTGCCCCGGCTCAACTTCCTTGAGCTCTGGCACGCGCCTGTGGCACTCCTCCGTCGCATAGGGGCAACGGTTACAGAAGTTGCAGCACGTAGCGGTGAGCCTGAGGTCGGGAGGCACGCCCGGTATGGTCTTGAGGTCGGTCTTCGCGGTGTCGGAGAGCCGCGGCATGGAGTCAAGAAGGCCCCAGGTATAGGGGTGGAGCGGGTTTGAGTAGAGCTCCTTCATGGAGGTGTACTCGCAGGTGCGCCCCGCGTACATCACCATAACGTCATCCGCCATCTCCCACACGATGCCCAGGTTGTGGGTGATGAGGAGAATGGCCGTGCTCAGCTCGTCCTGAAGGCCTCGCAGGAGCGAGAGGACCTGGGACTGAACGGTAACGTCAAGTGCGGTCGTTGGCTCGTCGGCGATGATGAACTTGGGGTGGCAGCTCACCGCCATGGCGATGATCACGCGCTGGCACATGCCACCCGAGAGCTCGTAGGGGTAGGCGTCCATGCGGGCCTCTGGGTCGGGGATGCCAACGAGGCGCAGCATCTCGACGGCGCGGTCGTAGGCCTCCTTCTTTCCCAGGTCGCTGTGCGCGCGAATCAGCTCGACCATCTGGGTCCCCACCTTGAAGACCGGGTCGAGGCCGCTCATGGGGTCCTGGAAGATCATCGAGATGTCGCTGCCGCGAAGCTTGAGCAGCTCGCGCTCCGGCACGTGGACCATGTCAATGCCATCGAACTCGATGGAGCCGCCCTCGATCTTGCCGGTCTTTGCAAGCAGGCGAATGACGGAGGATGCGGTCACGCTCTTGCCAGAGCCGGACTCGCCCACGATGGCAAGGGTCTTGCCGCGGTCGAGGGAGAAGCTCACGCCGTCGACCGCCTTGGCGATGCCGGCTGCCGTGTGGAAGTACGTCTTGAGGTCGCGTACCTCGAGGATCCTCTCGCCCGACTTTGTCCCGGCGTCGTCGAGAAGCCCCGTGTTCTGCTCGGTCATGGTCGTCACCTACCGCTTCTGCTTGGGGTCGAAGACGTCGCGGATGCCGTCGCCAAAGAGGTTGAAGCCAAGCACCGTGAGCAGGATGAAGATGCCCGAGATGGTGGCGATGTGGGGTGCGGTCTGCAGCGTGCTCTTGCCCTCCGAGAGAATCGCGCCCCAAGACGCGGTGGGCGGCTGCACGCCAAGGCCGAGGAACGAGAGGGCCGCCTCGGAGATGATCGCGCTTGCGATGTTGAGCGTGAAGTACACGATGACCGGCGACATGGCGTTGGCAAAGATGTGCTTGAAGAGGATGCGCGCAGGAGAGGCTCCAATGACCCTCTCGGCGTTGCAGTACTCCTCGTTCTTCACCACGTGCACCTGGCCGCGCACCACGCGGGCAAAGTTGGGGACGTTTGCCACGCCAATGGCGATGATCACGTTCTGCGTCCCCTGCCCGAGGATGGTCATGAGGATGAGGGCGAGCAGAATGAAGGGGAAGGCCATCATGCCGTCCATGATGCGCATGATAATGGAGTCGACCGCACCGCCAAAGAAGCCGGCAACCAGGCCGAGAAGCACACCGATGATGGCACCCACGATGGTGCCGCCAATGGCGATGAAGATCGAGATTCTCGCTCCATAGATGATGCGCGAAAGAAGGTCGCGGCCATAGGAGTCGGTGCCCAAGAGGTGTCCCGCCTGCCCCGGTGCCGCAAACATGTTGGACATGTCCGTGACATTGGGGTCATAGGGCGAGATGAGCGGCGCAAAGATGGCGAGAAAGACCATGAAGGCCACGATGATAAGGCCCACGACTGCCATCTTGTTGCGCGTGAGCTTGTGCCAGGCGTTGTTGGCACGCCGCTCGCGCCTGAGCATCTCGAGGTTGGCGGCGTCACTCAGGGCCTCTGGGGCGCTCGAGGTTGTCTGCTCTGCCATTAGCGGACACCTCCCTCATAGCTCACCTTGGGGTTAATGAGCATGTACACGATGTCGACGATCAGGTTCACAAAGACGAAGACCACTGCCGAGAAGAGAACCACGCCCTGGATGAGGGCGTAGTCACGGCCGTTGACCGCATTCACGATGAGGGTGCCCAAGCCCGGCCAGGAGAAGATCGTCTCGGTGAGGATTGCGCCCGCAAAGGCGCCGGCAAGCTGGATGCCCAGCACCGTCACAATGGGAGGAAGCGCGTTCTTGAACGCGTGCTTCCAGATGACCACGGACTCCTTGATGCCTCGGGAGCGAAGCGCCTTGATGTAGTCCGCGTTGATGGACTCGAGCATGCTAGAACGCGTGATGCGGGCAAAGGTGGCAGCCGGAATCGTTGCCAGGCAGAGGCATGGCAGGATCATGTGGCTTACCACGTCCCAGGCACCCTTGGCGATGTTGCCCATGCCCATAACGGGAAGCCACCCAAGGTTGACGCTGAAGGTAAGGACAAGCATCAGGCCAAGCCAGAAGATGGGCACGGAGACGCCGACAAGCGCGAGCACCATGAAGATGTAGTCAAAGGCGGTGTTCTGCTTTACCGCGGACTCGACGCCAATGGGGATGCCAACGAGAATGGCCAGGACAAGGCCCGTGATGGTGATCATGAGCGTGGACGGGAGCCGGCTCAGGATGATTGGCATCACGGCGCCGTTATAGGAGTACGAATAACCAAAGTCCCCCTGCAATACGCCGAGGACGTAGTTCACGTACTGCTGGAGCATGGGCTCGTTGAGGCCCATCTTCTCTCGCATGGTCTCGATGGCATCGGGCGATGCCTGGGGACCAAGCATGGTAACTGCGGGGTCGCCAGGAATCATGCGCGTGAGGACAAACGTGAACGTAACGACCACGAGCAGGACGGGGATGGTCTGAAGCGCCCGCCTGATGATTGTCTTGGCCATCCTGCTACCACCCCCTGGGTGTTCTCGTCCGAATGCGACTCAGGATGGCCCCATTCGGTGCCGAGGGGGCGCAGGTCTCGCCCGTGCCCCCTCGACTGGCTAGAAACGATGTTGCTGCTACGCGGTCTTCGAGACGTTGACCTCGTCGTTCACGATGACGATCTTGCCGTCGGCGCGCTGCTCGTAGCCCTGGACCTTGGTGGTGAGGCCGGTGTTCACGAACTCGGAGGCGTAGACCAGCATCGGGTCGTAGGAGACGATCGCCTTGAGCGCCTGCTTGTAGTAGTCGGCACGCTGGTCCTGGTCGGTGACGGCAAGGGCCTTGTCGAGAAGGTCGTCCACGTCCTGGTGGCTAAAGCCAGCGCCGTTGCCGAGCGCGCCCACCTCCGAGCTGCTGAAGAGCTTGTTGAGGAAGAAGAACGGGTCGGGATACCAGGTCCAGCTCATGCCGTACATGTCGGCAGTGCCAGAGGCGGCCGTTGCGCTGAACGTGCCCCAGTCGGATGGGTTGAGCGTGAGGTCGATGTTCAGGGTCTCCTTGAGCGTCTGCTGGAGGATGGTTCCCATCTTGATGCGGGCCTCGGTGTTGGAGATGTAGAGGTTGAGCGAGAGGCCGTCAGCGTACCCCGCCTCTGCCATCAGCGCCTTCGCGGCATCCGGGTCGTACGTGGGGACGTCGCTCTCGACGGAGGCATCGTAGCCCCAGCTGCCCTTGGGGAGCGGCAGCGAGGCGGTCTCGGCCTCGCCGTACGGATAGACGCCCTTCACCAGGTCATCGCGGTTGATCGCCATGAGGATGGCCTTGCGCACGCGCTGGTCGGCGGTGGGGCCGTTCACCTGGTTGAAGTAGACGTAGGCGATGTGCAGGGCAGGCGTCTGCTGCATGACCAGGTCGGAGTTGTTCTTGATGGTCTGGATTGACTCGCCGGTGAGCGAGGTGGCCATGTCGAGCTCGCCGGTGGTGAGGCCGTTTGCAGCCTGGGTCATGTCGGTGACGACCTTGATGGTCACGCCGTCGAGGTTAGGCGTGGGACCCCAATAGGTGTCGTTCTTGGAGAGGTCGGACTCCTGGTCCTTGAGGAACTGGTCGAGCTTGAAGGGACCGGAGCCAACGAGGTGGTCGCCGAAGGAGACGCCCCAGCCCTCGACCTCCTCCTTGGGGACAATGACGTTGCCGGCGTCGGTGAGCGCGGTGAGGAACGAGGCGGCGGGGGCGTTGAGGACGCAGTTGACGGTCGTGTCGCTCACAACATCAACGTGGTCGAGCATCGCAAGACGGTTCATCGAGGACTGCTTGGCGGAGCGCTCGAGGGAGTACTTGATGTCCTCCGCGGTGACGGCGCGACCGTCCTGATACTGACCCTTCTGGAACTTGGCGTCGCTGCGCAGGTTGAAGGTGTAGGTAAGGCCGTCATCGCTGATCGTCCAGTCGGTCGCGAGCACCGGGACAATCTGGGAGAGGTCCATGTTGTAGTCAACGAGCGTGTCGCATACGCAGTTGATGATCTGGGACTCGTAGGTGCCCGTGTAGAGAATGGGGTCAAGGTACTTGGGCGAGGAGGGCAGCGAGATCACGAGGGTGCCTCCCGCCGCAGTTCCACCTGCCCCCATGGAGGCCGACGTATCGGAGCTGCCGCCACATCCAGCAAGCCCCATCGAAACTGCGCCTAGGCCCAGCATTCCCGCCGTGCGCAGGAAGCCACGCCTCGAGAGGCATGCCATGGACTCCTGTATGTTCAACTTGGCCTTGTTTTGAGCGCTCATTGTCAGCTCCTCCCATACGCCGAGAGCACATGTCTCGGCAACCAACGCAGAGTATGCGCGTTGACCCAGGTGGGTCGTTGGATGCAGCATGCCATGCTGCTGACCCTGGTGCCTTCGCTGTATGGGGGTATTTCACTCGTATGAAACAAGTTACATCGTGCTGTAACAATTATTCTCGCTCGTCAGGCTAAGGTAGATAGTAAACAAGCCGGTTATTAACGATGTATACGCTCAAATCGGCTTATGAAATGAAATGTATTTCGTTGAAAGGAATTCCAATGCTCCTTCGTCAGATGCTCGACATCTACGACCTCATCGACAAGCCCTCCGCCTCGGGAAACGAAGTTGCGGACTTCCTCCGTGGTCGCGGTGCAAGCGACGTCACCGTCAAGCGCGTCTCTGGCGAGCGTGGCGGAACCGACTGCATGAAGATCCTCATCCCTGGTTCCAACGGTAAGTCGAACGGCGGAGAAGCCCCTACGCTTGGCATCGTCGGCCGTCTTGGTGGCCTTGGCGCCCGCCCGGAGCTCATTGGAGCCGTGTCCGATGGCGATGGCGCCCTCGCGGCACTCACCGCCGCCCTCAAGCTCGTTGAGATGCACGAGCAGGGCGACGTCCTTACCGGCGATGTCATCGTTGCCACCCATGTATGCCCCGACGCCCCCACGCTCCCGCACGAGCCCGTACCCTTCATGGATTCTCCTATCGACATGGAGACCATGAACCGCATGGAGGTCGACCCACGCATGGATGCCGTGGTCTCCATCGACACCACCAAGGGCAACCGCATCATCAACGTGAACGGCATCGCCATCTCCCCCACCGTGATGCAGGGCTACATCCTCTCGGTCTCCAACGACCTCATGGACGTTATGACGCGCGTCACCGGGAAGATGCCGCAGGTATTTGCCCTCTCTCAGCAGGACATCACCCCGTACGGCAACGACCTCTACCACCTCAACAGCATCCTGCAGCCCGCCACGGCGACAGATGCGCCGGTTGTGGGCGTGGCAATTGCCACCGAGCAGATGGTTGCCGGCTGCGCCACCGGCGCCACGCACGGCACCGACGTCGAGGAGGCGGCACGCTTTGCCGTCGAGTTGGCCAAGGTCTACGGGCAGGGCGCCTGCTCCTTCTACGACCCCGCGCAGTTTGACCACCTGGTTGAGCTCTACGGCACCATGGAGCGCTTCCAGACGCCAGGCGAGGCGCGCTAGGGATGGCACGCACCCGGATTGCCGGCATCACCGTGGGACAGGCGCCCCGCACGGACATGACAGCGGACCTTGAGTCGCGCCTCTCTTCAACACTTGAGCTTGTACAGTATGGGGCGCTCGACGATCTCACGGTAAACGACGTCGAGCGCGACCTTGCGCCCGAGCCCGGCGACGAGGTGCTTGTTTCGCGCATGCGCGATGGCTCGCAGGTCACCTTCTCAGGCACCAAGGTGCTGCCCCTGGTGCAGGAAAGAATCGACCAGGCGGAGCGTGAGGGTGCCCGGGCCATCATCGTGCTGTGCACGGGGTCCTTTCCCGAGCTGCGCCACGAGGTTCCTCTCGTCTATCCGCAGCCGCTCTTCCACGCTGTTGCCCGCGCCCTTGCGGGCGGGCGGCGCGTGGCGGTGATGGTGCCCGAGCCGTCCCAGGTGGAGCAGGCTAGGGTCTGGTGGGGTGAGCACGGCGTCAAGGTAGACGTTGTCTCGGCAAGCCCATACGCAGGCATCGGCGGCGTGCGAAAAACGGCAGCCGGACTTCGCGAATCAAACGACGCGTTCCTCTGCCTTGACTGCATGGGATTCACCACGCAGATGCGCGACGCCGCGCGCGAGGCGTCTGGCCTCGACGTGCTGCTGCCGCGCACCCTTGTTGCCTCGGTTGTCTCCGAGCTTCTCGGCTAGCGTTCTTCTTGATCCGGACGGGGTTCACTCCCCGTCCGGCACACTTGCCTTAGCGTTGACACCCTCCGCCCTGCTCTGCAGATAGGCAACCTCGTCTAGAAGAATCTCCAGGTATATGTAAATGGTGAGCTGGGCATCTGCGAGGTTCGACCGCCCGCCGTTCATAATGCTTGACAGCACGATTGCGTTCGATGCGTGCGAGATGAACTGGCTTCGGGCATTTACCGTAACGAAGAAGACCTCTCCTCCGTTCTCGCGAATAGCATCCATGAGCAGGGCATAGGCATCGTAGTCGCGACCCTTCTGCGAGATGACCACGCAGACGTCGCCCTTGCCTAGGATGCTTGCCACGTCATCCATCACCGTCGTGTCGTTTGTCACGCTATTAAAGATGCCTGCATGCATGAGGCCTGCAGATAGCTGCAACGCCCTCTCATACATGCGGTCCACGCCCCATACGGCAACGTGTGGCGCATTGCAGAGCGAGGCAGCAACATGGTTGAGCAACGACGCGTCGACTGCCTCCGCAACCTTGCGCAGCTGAACAACGTTGATGTTCACAAAACGGGAGAGGAGGCCGCCCTCGCTCGCGCCACCCTCTTCCTGCGTGCCATTGGAGAGAAGCTGACGGTCCATCTCAAAGCGGAATTCTGAGAAGCCGCTATATCCCATGCGCTGGCACATGCGCACGATGGTTGCAGCCGAGAGGCCTGAGAGCTCCGAGACCTTCGAGACGGTGTTACCCACCACATCCATGGGATGACCTGCGATGTAGCGGGCGACGGCAAGCTCAGACTCGGTAAACTTCCCCTCCTGGGACTTCATGCGCTCTATCAGGTCCACCCGGTACTCCGCCCTCCATCAATCAAGCTCCACCATCCGCTTCGCGCCATGCAAGCGAGTTCGCGAGACATCGTGTATGGTGCCACAGAAGGGCTTCTCGTGCCATGGCCCGTTTGGCCAGCCCTACTCCCCCGCGTTGGCCTCGCGACGCAGGATCTCGTCGGCGAGGATCGAGTCGCCGTGCTTGGCCAGGGCAATGAAGGCGCACATGGCCGCACCCATCACGGTGATGTAGAGGAAGAGCTGAGACTCGGCCACATCCATCACCAGCCCGGAGAGGATGGGCGTCACAACCTGCGCTGCCATGCTCACCGTGTAGTAGTAGCCAGAGTAGCGGCCAACGCTCCGGGAGCTGCAGCCCTCGAGGATCATGGGATACACGCACAGGTCAACGGCACCCAGAGAAGCGCCCATGAACAGGAAGAGAACGTAGTAGAGGGGCGTGAACGACGGGAAGAGCCACATGATGGCCGGACAGATGGTCATCACCAAGCCGGCAACGAGGGCAACGCGCTTCCTGCCCACCTTGAGGGAGAGGTTGGCCACCGGAACGTACGAGAGAAGCCCGCCCGCAATGGTGACAATGTTGATGATTGCGTAGGAGCCGCCGAGCATCGAGAAGAAGTCCGACGCGTAGCGCGAGATATTGGTGGTCATGGCGTTATAGGACATGTAGTAGAAGAAGACGGCGCCAAGGAGCAGGGCAATCGAGCGCACGAGCTCTGGGTCGGTCACGCGCTCCTTGCCTTCCTCGGCGTCGTCATCCGCATCGATCGAGTCTTCCTTGATGCCCATGGCAAGGCTCTCCTCATGCATCTTTGCCACAGACTTGGGCTCGTTGAGAAGCACGCGATAGACCACGGCCGCCACGGCGATCACGATGCCCTGCAGCAGGAACACCGGCACGTAGTCCGGGTTGGCCACCGAGGGGACAAGAACCGAGATGGCCACCAGCATGACGCCCGTGCCCGCGTATCCCACAATCTTGTCGACCGAGTCGCCCTTGGTACGCAGCGGACGCGGCGTGATATCCGCCACAATCGCCAGGGTCGCGGTGCGATAGGAGCAGATGGCAACCAGAGTCACCAGAATCATCGCGATGAGCAGAGGCAGGCTTCCCAGGTTGTTTGCCACGGCGATGAGCGGTACAGAGACCGCTGCAACGGCAGATCCGGCCAGGATGAAGGGGGTTCTTCTCCCCAGGTGCGAGCGACAGCGGTCGGAGAGGATGCCAAACCACGGGAGAAGGAACAGGCCAAACACGTTGTCGAGCGCCATCACAACGCCGGTGAGCCAGTTGGAGAGACCAAAGGTCTGGGTGAGCATCTTGGGGACCAGGCCGTCGAAGACCTGCCAGAACGAGATCATCCCCATAAAGGGAAGAGAGGCGATCGCACAGCGCTTCCAGTCGAAGGGGATCTTCCGCTTGGGCGTAGTGCCCTGCTTCTTCTCGGCCATCTTGGCTCCTCTCGTCCTGGCAACGCCGGAAGGCGACGCGGCAGGCCTTGGTTGCGTTCCTTATGCCTTCAGCTGGTCAAGCCCTCGAACAAATGCCACGTAGAACTCCACACCACGCTTGTAGTCATCAACCGGGATGCGCTCGTTGGCCCCGTGGATGAGCCCGCGCGCCACCGGCGTGTAGATGAAGGCGGCAAAGCGGTACACATGGTCGCAGATCTTGGTGAACGAGCGCGAGTCCGAGCAGCTGGTCTGCACGTAGGGGCACACGCCCGCCTCGGGATAGACACCGGCGACGCAGCGACGGATGTAGTCAAACTGCACGTCGTCGTGCGGCGAGAAGGGCGAGGGCTCGTTGACCAGGCTGTTCTCGGCAATCTCCACGCTCACGGCATCTGGGGCAACACCGGACGCGCGGCACTCCTCGGCAGCCTGAGCGCGAGCGCGAGAAAGCGCGGCGCTCACGTCCTCGAACGGGGCCACGCGCACATTGAGGTTAGCCGTAGCCTCGGGCGGCAGGACGTTTCTCGCAGGCGACCCTTGAAGCTGTGTGAGCGCGTAGGTCGAGCGGACCATGGGGCCGGTCTCGGCACCGGCGGCAAGGATGCGCCCCACCAGCGGCCGGAAGAGCCACATGTTTGCAAAGATGATGCGATAGGCAAAGCTCCCGCGGGCCGCGAGCTCCTGAAGCATGGCCGTGACAGCATCTGCAACCTGCGGTTTTCCGGGATGGCCGCAGATGCGCTCCGTCGCGCGGGCAAGAAGCCGTGTGGCATCGTTGTTCGAGGGGGCAGACGCGTGCCCGCCCGTACCATGCGCCGTCACGGTGACGTCCACATGGCCCTTCTCAGAGACGCCCACCATAGCCATGGGCGAGGTCACGCCCAGGGGCACGCCAGTGGCAACCGCGCCGCCCTCATCGAGGACCATGCAGGGATGCACGTTGTGCTCGCGCAGCCACGCCACGGCATTGTCGGCCGTGGGGCCAGAGGTCTCCTCGCAGCAGGACGAGAAGAACCAGATGTCGCGCGGCGGGACGTAGCCCTTGGCCAACAAGTGCTCGAACGCCTCCATGCAGCCGCAGAAGCAGAGCTTGTTGTCGAGCGTGCCGCGGGCCCAGATCTGCCCGTCGTGGACCTCGGCCTCAAAGGGCGGGTAGGTCCACTCCTGGCCATCGGTTGGCACCACGTCGTGGTGGGCCATCATCACGACGGGCGCCAACGAGGAGTCACGCCCAGGCCAGCGCATGAGGATGCCGTACTCGTCGATGTGGGTGAGCTCGAACGCCTGGAACGTGCGCGGGTAGAGGCGCTGGAGCGTGGGCACCCAGCGATCGAAGGGTTCGCGGTCAAGCTTGGCCGGGTCGTCTCGCGAGACGGTGGGAATACGCAGTAGCGTGCGGAAGCGCTCGACCTCCGCGTCGCCGGCATGGTAGCCGCCCGCGTCGATGGGCGAGCCGGCCGGAAGCGTTGGCTTGAGCGCCGCCGCGCGAACCACGCATGCGACTGCCAACGCGAGAATGACTACCAGGATGAGAATGACAGCAACCATGGCGCCTCCAGTGACGTTTGGGCCATGGTAGCTCTTCCTCCTCGCCCCCTCCCCCTCCATTCTTTATCGGTATCTGAGAATTTCGATTTCAGCGACCTGCGGAAACACTGGCCCTACTTCACAGTGATCGATAAAGAACGCAGATATGGGCAAAACAGCACCGTAGAAGTCCTTCTCGACAGACCACAGAGGCCGCCCGCACGGCTGCCAAACCGTAGAATCTTCTCGCTGCCCGTCCAAGCAACAGGCCGTTGTGTGATTCCGTTCAGCGCTGAGGAGACAAACCTCACACGTGTTTTTTCTTTATTGATATTCTGGCGCTCTTAACTGGGGTTTCACTGCCAAATATCAAAAAATAAATATCACGTGTGAGGTTGTCGCGTGAGGTTGTTCCTGAGCTCGGCGCGTGAGGTCTCCCGGCGCGCTGGGACTAAGCTACACCGAGAAGGGCCATTCGCCGACGGCGAGGGCTTCGATCGCAGCGGCAACGGCATCGTCCTCGCAGCGGCCAATGTGCCAGCGGGCTGCCGTTGCCGCCTCGGGCTGGGCGTTGGCAACCGCCACGGAGTTGGGAACCGCCGAGAAGAGCGGCAGGTCGTTGCCGGCGTCGCCAAAGACCACGACCTCGTCCGCGTCAATGCCGAGAAGCTCGCACAGCATGCGCGCTCCGGAACCCTTGTTGTAGCCGTGCGGCATCACGTTGGAGAAGCCTGCGTGCGCGTAGTCGAGGTCCAGCTCAGGAACCTCGCGCGCCGCCCGGGCGATAAGATCTCGCGTGCCCGCCTCGTCCGTGTCCACGAACACGTTGGCCTTGACCACCACATCCGGTACGGCGTCGACCGGCACGCACTTCTCGGCGTAGGCGGGAAAGGGGCGCCTAAGGTCCTCTCGGCTTCCGGCAACCAGGAGCGGCGTTCCTCCGTCAAAGCAGAGCATCCCGGAATGCGGTACGCCCGCAAGCATTGCCGCCAGTCGCACAAGCGCGTCGTGCGGCTGGCGCTCCTCGTACACTAGCTTGCCACCGAGGTAGACCTGCTGGCCATTGGTGGCCAGGCAGGTGGCGCAGCAAGCGGCATCCCCGCCAAAGAAGGGCGGAATCCAGTCGATTCCGCGACCGCTTGCGGGACCAATGGCAATGCCGGCATCAAGCGCTGCGTGGAAGGCCCGTATCGTGCGCTGGGAGACCTGGGGATTGCCCTTGGGCAGAATCGTCCCATCGATGTCGCAAAGGATGAGCTTGGTGTTTTTCGGCATTTCGCCCCTACCCTCTCTGCACCACCTGCGCTACAAGGCGGTAACGCCCGCGTCTCCCATCTCGGCACTGGCATCAACTGTCTTCTCGCCAGTACCCCTTACCACTGTACCCGGGGAAGCCTGGTCTCCGTCAAATGTAATGCCTTTCGTGCCCATGGAAAGCCGTGGCCACCCGCTGTGGTGACGTGATAGTAGGTGCGCCCTTGGCTGTTTTCCGCAGCGAGAGGGTTGGGCGGTACCGAAGCAGCTCAAATAGCGCACACGAAAACGATCCGGCGTTCTTCTCGGCGGCGTTTTCCCAGGGACTTGGTAGTAGGGGTCGTTTTGGCGTGCGCTTTTGCGGGACTGGAGGCCACGGGCGGGACCGACTCGAAGCACGGGCGCCCCTCGCCTCCGTTGCGAGGGCGCCCCTTTCCTCAAAAACTGCGGCTTAATTGCAGTTGGCCGGGGTCGCTGCCGAGAAGAACCGCAGGTAGCGACCTCGGCCCCTCCTGGCGGGCTGCAATTAAGCCGCAGTTTTCCCAGGCGGCCAAGCTCGGGGGCCGCCACGTGCCCACACCAAGCCCGCCGTCTCGGAGGACGGTGCCGCGAAGGGGACAGCGAGAAAGACTAACCTTTCGGCGCCCCGCCTAAAAACGGAGACGCCAAAAGGCCGGAAACACACCCACTTATTGCGCTACAAAGAACCGCGGGCGCTTCATGAGCGCGGTGTTGCCATCCACCACCGAAGACTGGGCCAGGTGGACCACCATACGCTCCATATCCAGAACGCGCATCGAGGACTTCTCCGTTGCAGCGTTGAGAGCATCCTCCGCACCGTCGTAGCCGGCCGAAAGCGCAGCCCGCATGAGCGCAATAACCTGCACGGCATATCGCTGCTCGTCAGACATCTTTCCCTGCTCGTCACCTTTGGCAAGCCTCGTCGCCGCATCAAAGTACGAGCTTCGAAAAGCCTCGGCCTCGTCACCAGAAAGGCCCTGCCCAGAGACAACTCGCGAGATCATCTCATTCTCAATCGCCACTTTGGTCTTGTCCTTGAAGCGCCCGCTCGAGTTCCAGAGTTTCATGGCCGAGAGAAGCACGACCTGCCACACACCAATCTCCCTCTTGTGCGCGCTGGCCGTGGCAACATCATTGCCACTCAGGGCACACGCCTCGTCACTCTGGCAAACGTCCTCGGCGCACTGCTCAACTATGCCGTACAGCACATCGACGTACTCGTCAAAGCTCAGGTTGACCTCGGGACGTGGCTTAGGAACCATTTCCTTAAGTCTGTCCACCAAGCCAGAGAAGTCCACAGCCCGCTCCCTTACTCGAGGTTTGCGTGTCGATCTTTCACATCTTTCTCGGTCCACCCCATACGCCACATGATCTCAAGCGCAACAATGTCGCCAAGTAGAAATAGCTCCTGCTCAACAAGGGTGGACATGGGCTGCTCGGACGCATACTCCCCACGGCCCGCAAACTTGGTGCGACCACGAAGAAGAAGACGGTTTGAGGCGAGCGAATCAATCGTGCTCCCAGGCGTGCACCCAATGTAGAAGACGTCGGCGCCCTTCTCGCGGGCAATACGACCTATCTCGGCGGGCAGTTTGCTCTCCCCAGAGCTCGACCCGATAAGCACAAGGTCGTGCTCGCGTACGGGCATTTCGGTCTCGTCGCCCACATAGTTGATGTCAATCCCCAGGTGCTTCAGGCGCTTGACCCACGCCTTAAGCGAGATGAGCATCCTCCCTACGCCCATCACAAGGACGCGTCGCCCGGGAACCAACAGCTCGTCGACAAGACAATCAAGCTGTGCATCGTCAAGAGAGGGGAGGGTCTCTCCAAGCTCCTTAAGGACAAGAGCTGTCGAGTCCCTCCCAGCCATCACTCTGCCTCCGGCACGTACATGACCTTGCAGATGAGAATCGAGTGATCGTTGATTCCCGAGCAAAGCGCGGGAAGCCCGTCCAGCGAGCTCCTGTGGGTGATGAGGTCGGTGACCTTCATCTTGCCTTCGTCGAGCATGCGCACGGTGTAGTGCCACTCGTTGATGGGCGTGTCTGCGTAGTGGGAGTTCCAGATGCCCTTTAGGCTCAGCTCCTTGCGCAGAATCTGGCTGTGCTGCGCCAGCTTGATGGTGGTATCGCTCGCAGGATTGCCCATCATCACAACGGTCCCAAAGGTACGCGTGCACTCGATGGCCTGTCCCAGACCAGACCCACTGCCAGTTCCCTCGATGGCCACGTCAACGCCCCTGCCGTGCGTAAGCTCGCGCACGCGCTCAACAAGGTCGACCTCCTTGGAATCGATGACCTCGCACCCATGCGCGCGGGCAAACTCGCACTTTTCCTCGACGATCTCGGAGAGAACCACCGACGCCCCAAAGAGCTTTGCCCAGCGAGCGGCCATGATTCCGATGGGCCCAGCTCCCATGATGAGGACGTTCATGCCGGCGGTAACCCCGCCCTTCCTCACGGCGTGCTGCGCAACCGTGCACGGCTCGGTCATGGCAAGGGCCTCGCCGGGTGTGTCCGGGTTTGTCGATGGGACGAAGTGCCACGCAGAAGGTACCAAGCAGTACTCGGCAAAGCCGCCGTCACTTCTCGACCCAAGGTAGTCGTAGTCCTCGCACATGGCATAGTTGGCCGAGAGGCACGCGTCGCACTTCCTACACGGTATGCAAGGGAATATCGCCCCGCGCTTCCCCACAAGGTTCTTGTCCGCGTCCTCCCCCACTTCGACAATGGTGCCACCGAACTCATGCCCAATGGTGAGGGGGTAACGCTGCTTGCTGGTACCAAGCTTGAAAATCCTTGGGATGTCCGAGCCGCAAACCCCACAGCCCTCTACCTTGAGCAGTAGCTGCTCACCAACGGGCTTGGGAATCGAGACGGTATCGGTGGTGAACTCGCCAATGCGATGGAGCCTGCATGCCTTCATCGTTCCTTCGTGGTACGCAGATGGCGAGAGATATCGTGAGAAGTCCATATGTGCGTCATTCCCATCTTTCGAAGTCGTTGTTGCTCGCTCACAGTCGCCTTCGCGCACGGAATGGGGAGGCCTACTTCTTGAGTAGCCCCTCGACGCTTACGGCGTTGTTCGCGGGTACGATCCTGATTTCAACTTTCACGCCCTTGGCGACGAGCTCCTTGAAGATCTCTCGCTCCTCGGGTGAGGCGGCAATGTTCTTGTAGAACTTCTTCCTGCCAGCCGACATGCCCATGCCGCCAATGTTCACGAAGTCAATGTCGACGCCGGCATCAACCAGGCGCTTAATGGTAAGCGGGAACTTCACCAACAGAATGGTCTGCTGAGGGAGACCCTCCTTCAGCTTGGGGGCCGCATCATCCACCGAGAGCGTCTCGATGGTCGTTCCCTCGGGGAGTAGCAGCTGGAACATCTTGGTCATGAACGGGTCTTTGCTCACCTGGTCATCCACAACCATGATGTGGGCGCACTCTGGGAACTGGTGGATCCATGCCGTCATGACTTGGCCATGGATAAGACGGTCGTCAATACGGGTAAACACAAGGTTCTTCACGCTCATGGCTCCGCTCTCCTTTGGGTTGCCGGACCAAATTTCTCGTGTGACAAATGCGTAGCTACTACGCTCGTACAATCTCGGCCTGATAGGCCCTGTACTTCTCTGAAAATGCGCTAGGACCACCCTGAATGAGCGAGGAGGTACCAACCACAAACCCCGTGGCACCTGCCTCATGCATGTGCCTGGCATTCGAAGGCGTCGTGTTGCCGTCTACCACAATGCTTATCGGGTGCTTTGCTTGAGAGGTTATCTCGGAAATCCTGCGCAGCTTGTCAAGATGGTCGGGAACCATCTTCTGACCGGCAAAGCCCGGACTCACAGCCATGACCATGACAAAATCGAGAACGTCGAGGCATTCCTCCAGATAGCTCACCGGCACGCCCGGACTTAGGGCAAGGCCCGCGGAAACGCCCATGGCCCGAAGGCTCTCGAGCAGACTATACGGCTGGAGGGAAACCTCGGGATGGAAGCTCAGCGAGTCTCCCTTGCGGAGGCCGAAATACGGGACAAAGCGCTCTGGCTCGGTAGCCATGATGTGGACATCAATCGAGAGGTCCGTAAGCTGTCGGATTGCCTTGAAGTCTTCCGAGCCGAGCATGATGTTTGGCACGTAATGCCCATCCATCACATCAAAGTGAATCCCGGCAACACCCGCCTCCTCGAAGGCGCGCACGTAGGCCTCAAGGTCCCACGGCTTGCAGCACATTACCGAGGGGTAGATGTCCACATCCTTCTTGTTTCCCATGTCAACCCCCTGAAGAGCCCGCCGCGAGCGGCAAAAGGCTCATACTTGTACCGAGCCCTCGTCGCGGTGCAAGCGCTGCGGGGGCCTGGGTAGCGTGCCCTCCTGTCCCACTTGGACATGGCTGTTCGGACAGGAGGGCACCCGCACGTACACTGTCTTGCTTCGCTCTAGAGCGTGCCACGGCGCGTCTTGCGTGGCAGCCGGAAACGGTCTAATACAGGCCCATGAGAGCCTTGATGCCCACGAGGGCAAAGCCAACCAGGAAGATGATCAGCACCATCGTGAGGGGCTTTACCTGCTTCTTGGACAGGAGCGCCCAGGTTCCAAGAACCACAAGGAGCGGGAGAAGGCCCGGGAGCAGCGCGTCAAAGACGCCGGTCTGCAGGTTGAGCGAAACGGTACCAAGCTCGTTGGTCCAGTCAAACTCGAGCCAGGAGAGGTCGACCTTGACGTTGCCAACGGTCATGCAACCAACGACCATGAGGCCAACGATGGAGACCGCGTCGAGGACTCTGTTGATGATGCCGCTCTGCAGCAGGTCGACGATGGCGTCGCGGCCCTTCTTGTAGCCCAGCATGTACATGTTGTAGCCGCAAGTAAGCTGGAGAATCTTGTAGCCAACATCAAAGATGATGGGGCCTGCGAAGTTGCCAGCAAGGGCAAGCTGAATGCAGATGCCGGCGAGGATTGGGTAGGCAATCGACTGCGAGACGGTGTCGCCAATGCCTGCCATGGGGCCCATGAGCGAAGAGCGCATCAGCATGATGTCATCTGCGGAGATGTCCGCGCCCTCGGCCCTCTTCTCCTCCATGGCGCAGGTGATGCCGTTGATGATCGTGCCCATCCAAGAGGGTTCGGTGTTATAGAACACCAGGTACTTCTTGAGCTCCTCGGCCTGCTTATCCTCGGGATACAGCTCGCGGATGACCGGCACGAACGCGTTCGTGTTGCCAAGGCCCTGGAGTCGCTCGTAGTTGTAGCAAGTCTCGGACGAATAGGTGAGCAGCCAGTTCTTGACGAGTGTCTTCTTCGAGAGCGCCATTATGCCTCGCCCCCAGTCAGCTTCTTGGTGCTATCGGACTGGTAGTTGTAGAGCAGGATTGCGACAAGTGCTGCGATGAACGTGACCATCATCGTGGTGAGGCCCATGAACTCGGCAAGTGCGAAGCCGATGAAGAAGAACGGCATCAGCTTGGGCTTGTTCAGGTACTGAAGCAGCATTGCGATACCAAGTGCTGGCATGAGGCCGCCGACGATGCCAAAGCCATCGACGATCCACTGCGGGAAGGTCTGGAACCACTCGCCAAACGGGGCGCCGTAAAGCACCACGAGCATGGCAGGTATGCCGTTGAGTATGAACGAGACGAAGAACGACGGGATGTAGTTGCACATCCTCATGGCACGAATGTTGCCCTTGTTGAGGAAGTCCTCGGCCATGTGGACCCACAGCGTGTTGATGGACATGTATGCCGTCCACACCATGATCGTCACGCTGCCGAGAATGACGCCGACCGTCGTGGCGGAGTTCACGTCAAGCCCGGAGACGAGCGCGAGCGCCGTGCCAACGGGACCTGCGAACTGCGGGTTACCCGGCATGGAGCCACCGGCAGTGATGAAGCCGACATAGGGCAGGTTGATCGCCGCAGCGATCATCATGCCCTCCACGGGCTTTCCGAGCACCAGGCCAACCAGGAATCCCGACCACAGCGGGTACAGCCAGGTCCTGGTTACGACGTGGCTAAACCACCAAGTGCAGCAGGTCGTGATGAGTGCAACAAGAATGGCTTGTACTATCACTACTCTCACCTTCTACTTACACGCCCCAGCAGATTCAGAACAAAAAAGTGCAGCCTTCAGCTAGCCCTTAATCGCCTTGGGTCCCCCTCTCAAGTTTGGTTGTACGTGTGGCTTAGCCGAAGATCTTCTCAGCTAGACTGACCATTCCTTTACCACCGGCGGCAAGCGCCGTCTCTTCAAGATGTGGCAGATCCTGCTCGTCTCGGTCACTCACGACCTCGATAAGCATGGGCAGGTTGAGCCCGGTTACGCACCGAATCTTCTTGGTACCCATCTCGTTCATAATGCGTGCTATGCAGTTGCATGGGGTGCCGCCAAAAAGATCGGTGAGAACAAGCACGCCACTGCCTTCTGAATCTTCATAGAGCGAGTGGACTTTCATAGTGAGCTCATCAAGAAATGCATCAGGTGACTGCCCAATATTCAAGGACACGGTTGCGTATCCTTTTGCTTCTCCCATGATAAGTGTGAGAGCTGAGGTTATCCCCTGAGCAAACTCACCATGTGTGACAAGTAAAATATTTACCATTTGATGTTCACCCCTCTCTGTGCTTCTCTGGTTATTCAGATAGTATCCACGTCGAAATTGGAGGGTGCTCAAAAACTTGCGGTGTGTGTTGAGTGGTATTTTCGCTTCGGTGAATGGTTGCGAAACGAAAGCAATGGAAAGCAAATCCTGGCATTGCCAAACTAGCTGCATAGCTTCTGCGGGTAAAACGTATGAATGAGCAGGAAAATAACTTGTGATGCTACATGCTCACATTGTTTCGCACTCGTAACGCTGCTTCAGCATGGGTACTGTATCCGTCACGGCACTGGAGTTGGAGGCCTCCCGATGACAAACGCCTCACAAAGGATTACCTCCGAGGAGCGACAGAATCGAATTCTCGACATGCTCTCGAGAAAGGGCGAGGTTGTGGTCTCTGAGCTCAGCACAGAGTTTGGCGTCTCGGCGGTCACGATTCGAACCGACCTTACCGAGCTTGAGCACGAGGGAAAGCTCAAGCGCATACATGGTGGCGCCGTGCCCGCCCGAGAACTTGTGGTTCCAAGCCTTCCCACACGCATCAGGAGAAACGTGAGGGCAAAGGACGCCATTGGCAAGGCAGCAGCCGAGCTGGTTCACGACGGCGAGACCATCCTTGTGGGGTCGGGAAGCACGACCCTTGCATTTATCCGCAGCCTTGACAAGAAGAGGGACATCTCCATCATCTCCGATGAGCCTGCAGCGCACACGTACATCCAGCAGCACCTTCCCAACGCTACTCCCATTAGCACAGGCGGCATCCTTGGTCGAGGCTTCCACCTCTATGGTCCCTACCTCAGCGCATCACTGGTGGGAACACACGTAGACAAGGTTTTTCTCGGTGCTGACGGGTTTGAGAGAAGGTTGGGCTTCCTCGCGGAGCGGCAGGTGACCGCCGACGCGAAGAAGGAGTTCATAAAGCACGCCAGCAAGGTAATCATCCTCATGGATGCAACTAAGGTCGGCGCAAGCAGGCTGTTTGTTCCCTTTGCCCAACCAGGCAACGTTGACCTTGTGATTATGGACACAGATCCCAGCGACGTTGTGGCAGAGGCTGCGCGCGTTGACGGTGGCCGCGCGCGGGTGGTCGAGGTGGTACGGCAGACAGCTGGTCTCTAGCGCGCACCGCCCCACCTCGGACGGCTCCAAAGAGTTGCTTCCACCGCAAACCTGCGGCTTAATTGCACCCCACAATCAAGACGCAAGCTATCTGCCTGCGGATTCTCTCGCGACCACAGGCGGTTAACTGCAATTAAGCCGCAGTTTTCAATCGGGGGCGGCCAAGGAGGCGTACGATTGCCTCAGCCGCGGCTTGCCACCCAGTCGCAAAAACGGAAGGAATCGCATGGCCAGCAAGGAACGCCTGACAGAGGATCTTCTCGCCCGCCTCCTGGCAGCGCCCAACGTGGAGTCCTACCTTGGCGAGCCGGACTCCACCCTCAATCGCGACCTCCCCCACTACCTGCGAGAGCTTCTGGACGAGAAGGGCATGAAGCGCGCCGAGGTCGTACGCGCCTCCGGTCTTAACGGCACCGTTGTCTACGACATCTTTGCCGGCAAGAGCCGCCCCGGCAGGGACCATGCCATCATGCTTGCCCTGGGCATGCGCTGCACGCTTCGCGAGACGCAACGGCTCCTGCGCCTGTCTGGCGTATCGGAGCTGTGGCCCAAGGTGCGCCGAGACGCCATCATCATCTGGTGCATTGACCACGGCTTCGATCGCTCCGCCACCGATGACGAGCTGTGGAGTCTGGGAGAGCAGACCCTCTTTCACACCGGCCCCCTGCGTGCAGGGCAGGCCGGCAGCCATCCGGTCAGGCAGTCGCCCTCGCCCGCCCAGTGATTTTTCAGTTGCCAACTGAGGAGCGACCATCCTGGGTTGCATATCATGGAAAAGAGCCGGTCCTCACGCGCAAGCCGGCACTTATGCCATCGTGCGGGACGGGACCAAAGGCTTGAACGACGACCAGGTAATGCATGCAATGAGCGTTGATGACTCCTACCACGTGGAGCGTGTTCTCGCACATGGGCAGGGAGGCATAACCGAGCTTGTCACCCTGGACGGTACGGGTCCCTTTGTGCGCAAGCGCATCCCCGCAGCGCGTGCCCACCGTGGCGTCTGGGCAGCGCTCCCCGAGATTGACTGTGCGCGCCTCCCCCACATCGAGGCAACGTACGAGATGCCCGATGAGTTCATCGTCGTCTACGACTACGTTCCCGGCGAAACCCTGGAGCAGCTCGTCGAGAGTCGCGGGAAGCTGGACGCCGCAAAGGCCCGACATCTGGTTGGCGAGGTCTGCCAGGCCGTCTCGAAGCTGCATGCCCACGACATCGTGCACCGCGACATCACCCCCTCAAACGTAGTGGTTGCCGCCGACGGCGCTCACTTGATCGACTTTGGCATTGCGAGGCTTGGCTCCGAGGATGCCAAAGGAAATGAAGACCAGCTTGGGACCTGGGGCTTTGCCGCTCCCGAGCAGTACGGATTCGCAAAGACCGACGCTCGCTCGGATGTGTACTCCATCGGCCGGCTTCTGGGCTACCTCCTCACGGGCGTTCATTTCGAGGACAAGGAGGGCTACGAGCAGGCGCTTGCCTCTCCAGACGTGCCCGATGACCTGCGCTCGGTTGTCCTCAAGGCAACGGAGTTCGAGCCCAGTGCGCGCTATCAAAGTGCGGCTGAGCTCGAGCGCGCGCTACACAACGCGCCTGGCGAGAAGGACGGCACAACTGTGGCCACCGCGGCCATACCACGCAGTGCCGCAGATGCACACCCCGCGTCCGCGCCAAGGCGAGCACGCACAATCGCCCTTGTGTGCGTTATTGCCGCCATTGCCGTGGTGGCGGTGCTTCTCGCCATGCGTTTCTTTGTGGCCGACAAGACCACCGGTTCCCAGGGCGCAAGCGGCAGCAGCGCCATATCAAGCGGCAACACAACCGTCGTCACTGCACAGCCGGACGAGACAGACACCCAAGCAGCCGTGGACGCCCTCTCTGTTGGCGAGTCACACTGGTCGACAAGTAATGGCAGCGTATATGCCGAGTACTCGCTCACGAACAACTCCGACCGAACGGTTACGTATCCCAGTGTTACCATCACCGGCTACGCGGACGATGGCAGCGTCCTCTTCTCGGACGACCAGGTCCTTTCCGTCCTCGCCCCCGGTGAGACGGCGTACCAAAGCACCGTCCTCGACGGCTCAACGACACCCACACGCGTGGAGTTCGTGCCGGTCAAGCCCTCTGCGGACCTCCTGTCCGATGACACGGCTCCCTCGTTCTCGACCGCGAACGTATCGGCCAGGTCAAACGGCTACGGCGGAATCACCGTATCGGGCACCGTCACGCTGGAGAAGGACGGAACGACAAGGCTGCTGAGCAGCGATTACGGGGTCTGCCTCACCGCCATCCTGCGCGACGCCTCCGGAAACATTGTGGGCGGAGGCGTCAACTTCCTCAGCTCTCACCCAGCAGAGGGCTCGAGCATTCCGTTCGAGGTGCCCATATTCGAGCAGGTTGACTATACGACCTGCGAGGTCCACGCACTTGCCTGGTAGACCGGACGTGCAACGCAGCTGCATCACTCCTACAGCCCCAGTACCTGGCGCTTCTTCGCGTCGAACTCGTCCTGGGTGAGAATGCCCGCATCAAGCAGCTCCTTGAGCTTCTTGAGAGTCTCCACCTGAGAGTCGATGGAGGGCTTGTCCTGCTCGACTTTTGACTGGGCGCCCTCTGCCGCACTGGCAGCGCCTACCACCGAGGCATTCCTAGGGTCAAGCGACCCGGCAAGGTTCATCCCAAAGACCATCGCACCGCCGTCGCCCAGGCCGTTGTCCCTCACCCCCTGCGCAATAAGCTGCTGGGCAGAGATGTCTGCGGCACGCTGAGAGACATCCTCGTAGGCGCGCACGCCCATGCGCTTCTCGGAGAACTGCCGCACAAGCTCGCGGGACTGCTCTGAGAACTCGATGTTCTCGATGGCAACCGACACCAGCTCAAGGCCAAAGCGCGTTGGCCACGTTCCGGCATTGTCGCTTCCCTCGCGGATCTTCTCGCCAAGCGCCACCGTTTGCGACGGCAGCTGCGAGACGCGATACGTCGAGGAGAGCGCATTGGCCGCAGCTACAAACGACGTAAGGAACTCGCCCGTGAGCTGATGGCGCGCACGCGAATCGTCGAGCGAGTACGACGAGCAATTGGCAGGCACAAAGTTGCGGATGGCAAGCGTTGGGTCGCAGACTCTTACGCTCATCATGCCATAGGCGTAAATCTCAAGGTCGGCACCGTAGTAGAGGTCATTGTACGCAAGCGGGCCATGCGTCCCAAAGCGAATGCCGCGCAGCTCGCGCAGGTTGACGAAGGCAACTCGCTTGCTGTCGGGTGACATGCCGCCAAAGCCGATTCTCTCGGCGGCCTGCTGGACGAATATCCTGCCAAGCCCGCCTTCTGCGCGGTCCTTCTCGTCAAAGACGGTTGCCTGGCCATTACGGTACTCGTAGCCGCCCGGCGTAGTTATGACCTGCTCTATGCCCGCTTGGCTAAAGACGAACGCCGCCGTGTTCTCTGGAACATAGATTATTGAACCATTTGAGAGAATGTCCTCGGCACCGTAGTTGCCTCCGCGCCCGTTCTGGGAGTTTCTCCGCACACCCGGCGTCACAAGCGTGTGCTCGTTAAAGTGGCCAGCGGTGATAACGTCTTTCCATTGGTCCGAAAAGACACCGCCAATGGAGTCAAACGCTGCGTCGATGATGCCCATGGTTGTCTCCTCGCCGGTCTAGAGGGTCTGCTTGGTATCGCAGTAGCTACAGGTGACCACCGTTCCCTTGCGCCCAACGATTGGCGCATGGCATCCCACGCAGCGCTTGGTAACGGTCATGGGACGCTTGGGCAGCTCGGCCTTCTTGCGCGGCTGTCCCGTGCCCCCAAATAGCGCCCCAAAGGTACCCTTGGTCTCTTCCAACAGGTCGCCCAGCATGTCACCCGTCTCGTCGTCTGCTCCAATGCCGTCCAGGTCACCTACAGCAGCGCTCGAAATGGCCTGCTCCCAGCGCCTGGCGGCGCCTGCGGAACCACCGGCAAAGCACAGCGAGACGGTCTCGTCAGAAAACGCGACGTTAAGGACGTAGCTGTTGTCGACCTTGGTCACTGCGGTACGCGGCACCCCCAGGTCATCCAGTGCCTGCTCGAGCGGAAGCCGCTTGAGGTAGCGAGCCGTTCTAAAGGCTCCGTCGGGCACGGTCACGACAAGAACCAGGCTTTTGTTGGTGAGCACGACCTCGTCCAGGGGGTTCCTTCCCTCCTCGCTCACAAGGCTGACGTCGCTGCGCTGCAGAACGACAAACTCCCCCCGATCAAGGTTGTAGGACTTCATGATCACCCCAGAGGTCGGACGCGCTTGCCTCGATGTACACCAAGGCACCAGCAGAACCAATCTTAGGAAGCACGTCGAGAATTACCTCAGTTGACAACTGAAAACCGCTCGCGGAATTCAGTTGTCAACTGAGGTAATGGCCAGCGCCCCTTCTCAGAATTGGTTCAGCAGTTGCGCAATTCAATAAACCCAAGTTCAAGCACGAGAAAGGGGCATCCATGGAATGGGAGAAGGCCAATGGCGCAGGCGGGGCCGGGACATCGTCTGGCAGTGGGGTGCCCAGGGGAAAGAAGAGTGGCAAGGGCAAGATCGTCCTTCTCGTGATTATTGCTTTGATTGCTATCTTTATGGTCTCCCGTATCAAGGGCAACTCGAGGGATGCCAAGAACTCCAAGCTCGACTGGCCCACGAGCGGGCTTGCGACGATGCTTCCCGAGCCTGGTACGGACAAGGGCAAGGTCGAAATCAACTCTGACACCGCATTCTCCGCAACGCTTGCCGAGTACTCGAGCAGCGACTACTCGAGCTACGTGGACGCCTGCAAGGAGAAGGGCTTCACGGTCGACGCTGACCAGATAGGCATTGGCTACGCCGCCTTTAACGAGAAGGGATACAAGCTCTCGCTCACCTATTACGAACGCAAGGAGGAGCTCACCGTCCATCTCGAGGCGCCTGATGAGATGAGCACCATCACCTGGCCCACGAGCGGCCCGGGATCGCTGCTTCCCGCTCCTCCATCCACGCAGGGCTCGATAGTGAACGACAGTTCCAAACTCTACCAGGTCAACGTTGGAGGCATGGACAAGGATGCCTTCTCGGCATACGCCGCGCAGTGCAAGGAAGCCGGCTTTGACGTGGACTACAGCAGTGGCGATACGTACTATCAGGCGAAAAACGCAGATGGCGCCAAGCTCCGCGTAGACTACAAGGGCGCCAACGTTGTGTCTATTAGAGTCGACGTCTCAGACGCAAGCTCAGCCGAAAGCGATGCGGCGTCCAGCCCTGCTTCGACAGACTCCTCCACAACGGCGGACTCGTCGATCGTAACCCCGGAGTTCAAGGAGATGATGGACTCCTACGAGGAAATCATGGACAAGTACTGCGACTTCATGGTCAAGTATACCGGCGCAAGCGCCGCAGACCAGGCAAGCATGCTCGCGGACTACACCGACCTCGTGCAGCAGGAGGCCGACTGGGCCCAGCGTATCTCCGCCGTTGACGAGAGCACGCTCAGCGACGCTGACGACGCGTATTACATCGAGGTTCAAGCCCGTGTGAGCAAGCGCCTTATCGACGCGGGCGTGCAAATCCAGCAGTAGCAAAGACGAGACCGCATCGCAGTACCCCCTGGCACCCCAGGTGCCGGGGGGTACTCGTCTAGGGAGGGCAGCTGTTGCAACGCTTCGCGCCCATTTCTTCGAGCGGCTGTTTCGCAGCCGACGCGGCCCTCTCGCAGCCGACGCGGCCCCCTCACACCCAAATCTGCGACTTAATAGCAGTTAGCTGAATGCGTCGCTGAGAAAAGCTGCAGGTTGGAACCTTGCCACACCTTACAGGGTTGCTATTAACCCGCAGGTTTCCTGAGCGAGCTCGTTCTGGCGCACGCTCGGGACCTCTTCCAAGATCCCAAGAGCCGGCCCGCGACCGCTACCACGAAAAAGAAAGCGGCTCCGGCGCCAGATTGACGCCGGAGCCGCAGCTGTAGCGGAAATCTTGTAAAAAGCGGGCCTTCTGGAGCCGCGTGGCGAGAAGAAGGTGCGCCGCAGGACGAGAAGGTCACGCCGCACCTACGCCACGGGCACCAGCTTGCCGCCAACGTAGGTCGCCGTGAGCGACATGTCGGCCGCGTAGACGTTGAAGTCCGCGTTGCGCCCGGGCAGCATGCTGCCGCAGACGTCATCCACGCCCACCGAGCGCGCCGCGATCTCGCTGCCCATGCGAATGGCCTGCTCGGGCGTCACGATGCCCCAGTCGACCATGTTCTTCACGCCCTTGGCAAGCGTGAGGACAGACCCAGCGATGCTGCTCATGTCGGCAAGGTAGCAGAGGTCGTCCTTCATGACCACGGGCAGGCCGCCGCTCATGTAGCTGCCCTCGGGCATGCCACCGCAGGCAAGGCAATCCGTGATGAGAACCACGTGCTCCCAGCCCTTGGCGCGCACGAGCGCCGCGCACGCGGCGGGCTGCACGTGATGGCCGTCGCAGATGAGCTCGGCGTACGTCTCGTCCGTGGTCATGGCGCAGCCGAGCACGCCCGGCTCGCGCTGGTGCAGGCCGCGCATGCCGTTGTAGGTGTGCACGAATACGGTGGCACCGGCGTCAACGGCGGCGATGCTCTCATCGTACGTGGCGTCGGAGTGACCAAGCGCGGTCACCACGCCCTCGGCAGCAAGGCGCGAGATGTACTCGGGCGCCTCGGGGTACTCGGGCGCCAGCGCGCTCTTGCGAATGAGGCCGCGCGCCCTGCGCTGCCACTCAGCAAAGTCATCGTACGAAGGTGGCACCAGATACTTGGGGTTCTGGGCACCCTTGTGCTTCTCGGTAAAGAAGGGTCCCTCAAGGTAGATGCCCGGAATGCGAGCGCCCACAAAGTCATCGTCGCGCTCGTCCACCGCGTCCGCGATGGCCTCGCACTGGTTGCCAATGTTCTCAACCGAGTCCGTGAACGTGGTGGGCAGCCACGCCGTGGTGCCACGCTGCACGAGGGCAACGGAGGCATCATTTATGCCCGCAGGGTCGATGTCGGTGGTCGCATGGTTGTGGAAGCCGTGGATGTGGGTGTCAACCAGGCCGGCGCCAACGTAGGCACCCGCGTAGTCAACGATCTCGCAGTCCGGCTTCTCTGTCGAGAAGGACCCAAAGCGACCGTCGGTGATGGTGAGGTAGCCCTCTCCGGTGAGCCTACCGGGGAGAACAAAGTGAGCGGCATGAACCGCATACGTTGCCATGATCTCTCCTTCCAGGGCCAAAGCCCTCGGTGCGGGGATAAGTTAGCTAAGGTATACCCAAGGCTCTCCGCACCGAAGCAGGGCTACAGGCTAAACGGGTGAATGGTCACGCCCTTGACAACGCGGTTGACGGTACCGGTGGGCGACGGGGTATCGGGGGTGTTGCCAACCTTGATGGAGGCGTTGATGGCCACCGTCTGCGCGAACATGACGTAAGGCAGCGCAAGGTAAGCCTCGGGGAGAAGCCCGTCGCCGTCAAACGAGAAGTTCTCGCCCTCAAAGTCGCTGCCGGTACGCTGCTGGACGCCCACCGTGGCCATGGCAATCTCGTCACCCTTGATCTCGTTGAGGATGTCGAGGTCGTACTGACGCGTGTAGGGGTCGTTGCTCACGAAGTCAAAGACGAGGGTCCTGTCGTCCACAAAGGACTTGGGTCCGTGGCGATAGCCCATCGAGGAGTCGAACGAGGTCGCGATGCGGCCGGCGCAGAGCTCCAGGATCTTGAGCTGCCCCTCGCGGGCAAGGCCGGAGAGCGAGGCGGAGCCCAGGTAGGTCACGCGGTCGAAGTCGCGGTTTACCCACGCCTTGATCTGGGGCTCGCGGGCAACCACATCGCGGCCCATCTTGGCGGCACGGGCGACCCAGGCGCGCTTGTCCTCGATCGAGGCCTGGTCAAAGATCAGCGCCGAGAGGAGCAGCATGCAGGAGTAGCTGCCCGTCATGGCAAAGCCCTTGTCGTTCGCGCCCGGGATGAGCAGCGTGAGAGCGCGCTCGTCGTCCTTGGACTCCTGGGCGAGCCTGCCCTCGGGAGCGCAGGTCACGTTGAGGTAGAGAAGGTCCTTGGCGACCTGCCCCACGCGCTCATAGGCGGCCATGCTCTCGGGGCTGTTGCCGCTGCGGGCAAAGGACACCATGACCGTGGGGTCCTCGGGACGCACGTAGTCGAGGGGGGCGCACACCACGTCGGTCGTGGCCACGGGCGCAAACTCGAAGGCTTCGTTGTCACCAACGCGGCGCAGGTACGGTACGAGCGTGTCGCTCACGTACGCCGAGGTTCCGGCACCGCAGAAGATCACGCGGGTGCGGCGGGCGCCACCAAGCGCACGTGCCTTGGCGAGAAATTCCTCGATTGCCGGCAGATTGTCCTCGTAGATCTTGAGCGTGCCCTCCCACAGGTCCGGCTGCTGCATGATCTCCTTGGTGGTGATCTGTGCGCCCATCGACGTGAGCGTTGCCTCGTCCATCTCGAACATGTTCTTCTCCTCCCGGGGGCCTTCCCTAGCCCCGATAGTGTGAAACCTTGTATCTGAACTGGTCGGCTCGAGCCACGCTCCTGGTGTACTCGATGGCCGTGTTCTTCACGTTGAAGGTGGTGCGGTAGAGCTTGAGCACGGGTGCCGCCTCGCCAATGCCGAGAAGCTCCGCGTCGTCCTTGCGGGCAACGCTTGCGCAGAACTCCTCCTCGGCCACGCGGATGGTCTCGTGGTAGACCTTCTCCATGAGGTCGTAGAGGGGCTGATCCTCGACGTCCTTCCGAGAGAGCCCCAGGAACTCCGAGGCCGGCAGGTACGTGCGCTCGACCATCATGGGGATGCCGTCTGCGATGCGCAGACGCTTCATGCGAATCACATGGTCGCCAATGCGCAGCCCCAGGCAGGCGGCTATGTGTTTTGGCGCCTCCCTGGTGTCGAACTCAAGAACCACCGTGCTGGGGACCCTTCCCATGCTTCTCATCTGCTCGGTGAAGCTGTAGGTCCCCATGAGGTTCGTAGCCTCGCGCACCGAGTCCGAGACAAAGGTGCCTCGGCCATGCTGCCTGGTGACAAGCCCCTGCCGCTCAAGTTCCGCGAGAGCCAGTCGCACGGTCGTACGCGAGAGACCGTACGTCTCGCAGAGCTCGCGCTCGGAGGGAAGCATGTCGCCAGCGCCCATCTCGTTCTCTATCTTCTCGTGGAGAAGATCGACGAGCTGGTCGTAGAGGGGCTGCTTTCGCGAGATGGGGGTCATGTCATCACCGTCCTGAAAAAAGGCGCGAGCACGCGTCAAGCGTACCCGCGCCGCCTGTTGCCATAGAGCCCGCTACGCACATGTGCCGGATTTGGTTCCGGGCACCCGGGGCGGCGGGCCGCCCCGGGCACGCAGCAATTGTAGGGCTTAGCCCCAGATGCTCGGCCAGATGCCGAAGCCGGCACCGACAATACCGATGATGAGCACGAGAACAATACCCTTGATGGGGGTGAAGTTCTTCTTGGAGAACAGGTAGTACAGAAGCATGACCAGCGCGAGCGGGACAAGCTTGGGGCAGATGCTGTCGAGGATCTTGGCGATGTCGACGTTGACGGGCGAGGTGACGGTCTCCATGTAGGTGACCTCGCTCATGCCGTTGCCAAGGTCGGTGGCGCCAGCGGTCACGGCGTTGCCGTCAGCATCGGTGGTGGCCAGCGGCTTGCCCGCAGCGTCAACCATGCCGGAGAGCGTGGTGCCGTCGGAGTCCTTGGAGATGACCTCGAACTTGCTCACGTCCTCGGTGGGAACGGTCGCGGTGTGCGCGACGTAGGCCTGCGTGGTGCCGTTGGGGATCGTGAGGTTGATCTGCGTGCCACCCATGGTGACGGTGAGGCAGCCGACGACGAAGACGCCGAGGATGGAGGCTGCGCGGGTGAACGCCTTCATGTGCTCCATGAGGGTGTCGAGCGCGTTCATGCCCATCTTGTACGACCAGTTCATGAGGCCGAAGCGCAGGGCGAACTGGATGATGTTGAAGACGATGAGGAACAGGATGGGGCCAAAGACGTTGCCCGCGATGGCCATGTTCGAGGTGATGCCGGCCAGAATAGGCACGAGGGTCATCCAGAAGATGGCGTCGCCGATGCCACCGAGCGGGCCCATGAGGGAGACGCGGACGGCGCGGATTGTGGGGATGTCAACCTTCTTCTGCTCCATGGAGAGGATGATGCCCATGGCGAAGGTGACGAGGAACGGGTGGATGTTGAAGAACTCCATGTTGTGGGTCATCGAGAGCGCGAGGTCTTCCTTGTTATCCGCGTGAATCTTCTCGAGACCGGGGAGGATGGAGTAGAGCCAGCCTGCGGCCTGCATGCGCTCGTAGTTGAAGGACGCCTGCAGGAAGCAGGAGCGCCACGCCATCTTGTTGAGCGTCTTCTGATCGAGGTCGGCAGCAGGCGTGAGGTTCTGGTATTCAGCCACGCCCTCAAAGCGGTTGACGGTCTGAGCGGTCGTCTCGTTAGATGCCATCTTCCTCACCTCCATCGGTGTCAGCAGCAACGGCAACGGAACCCTTGAGCTCGGTGTTCTGCTGGTAGTCCCAGTATGCAAAGCCAAAGCCGATGAGGGCCAGGATCAGCAGGGCCGGAGTCGCCAGGCTTGAGATGCCGGAGACGATAATTGCGAGGCCAAAGCCCATGAAGTAGAAGCCCCACATGTCACGGTTCATCATGAACTTGAGCAGGATTGCAAAGCCGACGAAGCGCATCATGCCACCGGCAGCGGAGAGGCCGTTGCTGAGCCACTTGGGGATGGCGGCAACGACGGCGGAGCCGACGGCCTGGCCGCCGATGAAGAACAGGGTGACAACGACGCCAAAGATGAGGCCGAGCAGGCACATCGAGAGGTAGTTGATGTTCTCGATGCCCTTGGGGTTAGCCTCGGCGGCGTACTGGTCGCACTTGGACATGAGCGGCGACATGATCGTGAAGATCAGGGTGACGCCGTACTGGCCAAGCAGGGAGAACGGAATAGCAGTAGCGACAGCAGCGTTCGGGTCAAGCTTGAGGGTGATTGCCAGAATGGCCGCCATGATGCCACCGACAACCGCGTTAGGCGGCTGGGCACCTCCGATTGGCATGTTGCCAATCGTCATGAGCTGGTACGTGCCACCAACGATGAGGCCGGTCTGCACGTCGCCAAGGATGAGGCCGATCACCATACCGGTGACGATCGGCTGATACAGAGACTCGAGGAAGCTGAACTGGTCGATAGCCGCGATGAACGTGACAATGAAGACCAAGATCACCTGGAGAGCTGAGTATTCCATCCTTGTTCCTCCTTTCCTATGGTTCCTAGTACCACGTGCCACGGATAGAGATAGAGCTATCGCTAACACCCGTCCCTCACGGGTGCGCACGACCAAACTAAGTTGTTGCGAAAAGTGCTGTGGGCTACTCGAAGAGTTTCGACGTAGGCTCGACCGGCGTGCTGGGCACGCGCTGGATCGAGAGCTCCACGCCCGCGTCCTGGAGCGCACGGAAGGCAGCAACGTCCTCGTCATTCACGGCAACAGAGGTTGCAACCTGGCGCTTGCCCTCGGACATGTGCATGTTGCCAATGTTGAGCTTCTTGATGGGCACGCCGCCCTTGACCAGGCGCAGCGCATCCTCGGGGTTCTCCACGATAAGGAAAATGTGCTGGCGGGCAGCGGCCTTGTGAATCACGTCAATGGTCTTCTGAACGGAGAAGTACCTGGTGGCAACGCCCTGCGGAGCGGCCATGTCCATGAGCTTCTGGCGCATCTGGTTGCTGGCAACGTTATCGTTGGCAACAAGGATCAGGTTTGCGCCGATGGTGCTCGTCCACTGGGTGGCGACCTGGCCGTGAATCAGGCGGTTGTCGATCCTGGTAAGAAGAATGTTGGGCTCAGCCATGCTTGCTTCCCCTTTCTCGTTCTCGCCCGCGTTCGTGGCGAGGCTTTTCCTTCTTGACTGCAGACGGACGAACTTGCTGTGCTAGTGCGCGTTACTTTTTTGAGATCTCCTGGATCGCATACCTCGAGACCTCAATTACCGCTCCGGACTTGACCTCAACGTCGCAGGTCTCCTCACCAACGCGGACGAGCTTGCCAAAGAGACCGCCGGCAAAGGCAACACGCTGGCCAACCTTGAGGTTGGCGTGGAGCTCTGCGAAGTAGGCCTTCTGCTTGTTTGCCTTCACCGCGCTGTAGATCGCGTAGACAACGCCCATGATGGCAATGAGGATGAGCAGCGCCGCGCAGGCGGCAAGCACGTTCTGCCAGAAGTCCATTACAGGCCCAGCTCGTCAGAGTCGGCGTCAGACTCGTCGTCAACGGAGAGAACCATGTGGACAACGCCCTCCTTGCCCGCCTCGACGGCGCAGTCGACAAGTTCCTGCGTGGTGGACTCAGGAGTGCGGGTGGTGAGGACCTCGAGGAGCATGGGCAGGTTGGTGCCTGCGACAACCTCGACGCCAGGGGCCACCTGCGTGTTCATCATGGCCTGGTTGAACGGCGTGCCTCCCATGAGGTCGCAGAAGACAATCACGCCGTCGTTCCTCTCGGCTGACGCCGCAATGGCGTCGCCCAGCTTCTGGGGGAACTCGCCTGCCTCGTCCTCGTGAAACGGGACAACATCGAACTCCTCCTGCGGGCCAGCAATCATCTTAACGGAGCTGTCGAGACCAACGGAAAAGTCTCCGTGACCAGTGAGCACAAATCCGACCATGCAAGTCCTCCTCTGACGGGGTTCTTCATCACGCCACATAGGCTAGAAGACTTTTGGTTCCAACAAGGAACCTCTTTGTTACGCCCGTCGTACTTCTCGGTTACTGGTTATTACCACGTTTCAACTAACGCCACTTTACAAGACCTCCGCAATTAGTCCATAGAAAACTTGGTTATTCTTTGCTGCATGCCGTTTACGGTTAAATTCATATCGGTCACGGCACGTTATCGCAGGTAGTGGTACTAATTTGGAAATACCAGCATGTCTTGACGCATTAATTCTCGCATAGATGAGTAAGATTTCTGGTATATCCAGTGGTTGTTACCAACAGACAAACGGTACGTGTCGGATGATTTCTTTCAGGAACTGGTATCTAAATTGCACCCCAGAAATACAGGAAGGAAGACCATGATTCTCACCGTTACGCTCAACACCTCTATCGACAAGGCCTACCGCATTTCCTCGACCCTCGAGCGCGGCACCGTCATGCGCGTGGCCGAGTGCATCGACAATGCCGGCGGCAAGGGCCTCAACGCATCGCGCTCGGTGGCAACGTGCGGCGAGGAGGTGCTCGCGACCGGCTTTGTTGGCGGCAACAACGGACGGCTCCTCTGCGAGCTGCTCGACCGCGACAAAATCCCCCACGACTTTGTCAAGGTAGCAACCGAGACGCGCTGCTGCGTGAACGTGCTCGAGCCCGACGGTCTCTCCACCGAGTTCCTGGAGCCCGGCCGCGAGGTGACGCCCGAGGAGCTCGCCGCCCTCGAGGAGCGGCTCGTCTCGCTCGTCTCGCGCGCGGACGTGGTCACCATGAGCGGCAGCTTCCCCAAGGGGCTGCCCGCCGACACCTATGTGCGTCTCATCAAGCTGGTTCGCTCGCAGGGCAAACCGTGCATCCTCGATACCTCCGGCGCCACGCTCAAGGCAAGCATCGACGCGCTCCCCACCATGGTGAAGCCCAACACCGATGAGATTGGTCAGATCCTTGACCGCAAGGTCTCCTCGGTGGACGAGGTCATCGGCGCGGCCCGCGAGCTCCACGAGCGCGGCATTGCGCAGGTAGTAGTCTCGCTCGGCGGCGACGGCGCCGTCATGGCGTGCGACGAGGGGACCTTCCGCGGCATTGCGCCCAAGATCGAGGTCGTGAACCCTGTGGGCGCCGGCGACACCATGGTTGGCGCCTTTGCCGTTGCCATGGCACGCGGCCTGAAGCCCGCCGAGCAGCTGCGCTATGCGATGGCCTGCGCAAGCGCCAACTGCATGTCTGCCTCCACCGGTCACTTTGACATGGAGGTCGCGCGCGGGCTCATGGACGGCACCCACGTGGAGCGTGTGGCCTAGGGGCAAGGCGCCTATCCTACTCCCCCACGAGCACCAACCGAGTGGCAACGTCCCCGAGGCAGCCGGCAACGGCTCCCTCGGGGTCTTTTTCCATCACGATGACGTCAGCGTCGCCCACGTCGCCAAAGAAGAAGAGGCCATGGGCACCCACCTTGCTTGCGTCCATGAGGACGCAGGTCATGCCCGCACAGGCGAGAAATGCTCGCTTGAGCTCGGCCATGCCCTCGTAGCCGGTCATGAAGCCGCGGCCGGGAGCAAAGGCCGTGGGGCACACAAAGGCAACGTCAGGCCGAAGCATCGAGAGCGCCGAGACGGCCACAGCACCGGAGGTGTAGCGGTGGCCCTTGCGCAGCGCGCCGCCCAGGAGCACCACCTCGGCCGAGGGCATGGAACGGTCAACGTAGTCGGCAATGGTGAGGTCTGCCGTCACGATGGTCACCTCGCCCCTCTCGCCAAGGGCGCGCACAAGCTCGAGGCCCGTGGTGCCTGTATCCACGAGCACGGACTGGCCCGGCTGCACAAGCGTCGCGGCAACACGGGCGATGGCGCGCTTTGCCTCAACGTTCACGTTGACGCGCAGGTCCTGGATAGACACCGTGAGGGTACGCGAGAGCGAGACCGCGCCGCCGTGGGTGCGACGCAACTTGCCGTCGCGCGCAAGGGCGTCGAGGTCTGCTCGCGCAGTGACGCGTGACACTCCTAGGGCGTCGGCCACCTCGGCAACCTGCACGGACGAGTTTCTCTCGAGCATCGAGAGAATTGCCGCGCGCCTCTCCTCTGCGAACTCGCTCATGCGATCCTCTCTGCGGGGTTGCGGAATCGATTTGCCCGGCATCTCGATTCCTCGCGGGATTGAGTTACCCGGTAAATCAATCCCGCCCCTTGTGTGTGCAAAATGTGTTTCCTTCTCTTTGTCTAAAAGAAAGATATCACAAGCATATTTCCTTCTTTTCTGCGTTTTGGAAAGCTCGGGACATCCCCCCGGAGGCCTGCAGGCACTGGTGGCTTGCGGTCGCTTTTCCTTGCTAACCTGCGGTGACACACATCTTAAGCAACGCCCGCGAGCGGGCACGATACAATCGCGTTGCCGATAAGGAAGCCCCACGGCACAGGCCGTGGGCACGTGAAGGGAGAGCGCGATGCTCGTCACAACCAAGGAAATGCTGCTCGACGCCCAGGCCGGCCACTACGCCGTGGGTGCGTTCAACGTGGAGAACCTCGAGTTCGTGATGGCCGTCGTCAAGGCAGCCGAGGACAAGCACTCCCCCGTCATCATGCAGACCACCCCGGGCACCATCAAGTACGCCAACCTCGACTACTTTGCCGCTATGGTGCGCGTTGCCGCCGAGAACGCAAGCGTCCCCGTAGCGCTGCACCTCGATCACGGCGACGGCTTCGACCGCTGCATGCAGGCACTGCGCGCCGGCTACACCTCGGTCATGATCGACGGCTCCCACGTGCCCTTCGAGGAGAACATGGCCCTCACCGAGAGCGTTACCAAGGTCGCCATCGCCATGGGCGTGCCCGTGGAGGCCGAGCTCGGCAAGGTTGGCGGCAAGGAGGACGACGGCCCAGCGGTCAAGGGCGAGAACCCCTACACCGACCCCGATGAGGCCGAGGAGTTCGTGAACCGCACCAAGTGCAGCTCTCTTGCCGTTGGCGTGGGCACCGCTCACGGCGTCTACAAGGGCACCCCGCACATCGAGCAGGGCGTCCTCAAGGAGATCCGCAACCGCGTCGACGTGCCGCTGGTCCTTCACGGCACCTCCGGCGTGCCTGACGACCAGGTTGCCGAGGCCATCCGCAACGGCATCTGCAAGGTGAACTACGCCACCGAGCTGCGTCAGGCGTTCACCCGCGGCTTCATGGGCTACATGGCCGAGAACCCCAACAACTTCGACCCCAAGAAGCCCTCGAAGCCCGGCATGGAGGAGATTTACAAGGTCGTTGCCTCCCACATGGACAACCTGGGCTCCACCAACAAGGCGTAGACGCACGCACAGTGCGACGTGCGGCCCGGACGGCATGTGCCCTCCGGGCCGCTTTTTGTATCGCGGGATGCCCGTCCCTCTCAGTTATTGTGCCGCAGGGCGCCCGTCCCTCTCAGTTATTGAACGTTATTCCTGATTGATTCTGTATTTGCCCAGTTGAGGTTCATCAAGCTCTAGAGAATCGCGCAATAATTCTGTCCAACGTATGGGCGCGGAGACACAAAGAGCCCCTTGCAGCGCACCCGTCGCTCACCGGAGCGTTGCTTTCGCTCGTTTGCCGTTCAGAAGGTCTGGCGAAACTGTCGTCTAGGCCTTCTCGGCGCGCTTCTTCTTGATGCCAACCACAAGACGCCAGGTCGCAATGCCTACAAGTGCCACCGAAACCACGCGCAGCACGGCAAGCAGCGTAAGTCCGGGCGTCGTGATGGCCGAGCTTCTCGGCCGTGCCGCAGAGACGTCACCCGTGGCGTCCACATAGCTCTCGTTTGCCACACGCGCATCGAGGTAGGCGAAGAGGAAGTCCTTTGTCGCACGGCGCAGCTCGCTCACGTAGCTGGCAGAGCTTGGGTTAGACGTGAGAGACCCGCCGGACATCTGCATCCAAAGGTCTCCGCCATGCCGCAGCATCTGGTCGCCGTTCATGTAGGCGGTATGGTCAGAGAAGTCCGTCACAACAACCCCGTTGAAGCCCCACTCGCCACGAAGCACGCCTGCGAGCAGGGCCTCAGAGCCGCCCGCCCACACCGCGCCAACGCGGTTGTAGGAGCTCATGAGCGCCGTTCCGCCGTAATCCTCCACCACGGTTCGGAAGGGCTCGAGGTACGTCTCGCGGAGTGTCTGCTCGGAGAGCCAGGTATAGACGCCGTCGCGGTAGACGTACGCCTCGCCGTCGTTGAGCGCCAGGTGCTTGACGTAGCAGTACACGCCCGCGTCGCGCGCGCCCGCCACCACGCTGCCGCAGGTCTGCCCCACAAGCAGCGAGTCCTCGGAGAAGTACTCGTAGTTGCGCCCGCCAAGGGGGGTGCGGTGGAGGTTCGCACACGGCGCATACCAGCCAGAAAGCCCTCGCTGCGCCGCCTGCTCCCCACAGACGAGCCCCGCCTGCCGGGCAAGGTCGCGGCTCCACGTCTGAGCGAGCACAACGGCGCAAGGGAAGCCCGTTCCAGGGTTGGTGGGCACAAAGCTCTCGATCTGCGCCGGGCCATCAAGCTCGCGGGTCTCGGACATCCTCCCCACCGAGGCAAGCGCCGAAGCGCCGGAATAGGCATTGGTGACCAGCTGCTCCATCTCGGCAACCGTGAGCTGGTCGAGGAGGCTGTCCCATTGCGGGTCGTTGTAGTTGGCTCCCAGCTTGCGCCCCAGGCCCGTGATGACGCCGTTCCTCTCGATGGCCAGGCCGTTGCGCGCCCCAGTTGTGGGCATTGTTGCGCCGCGGGCATCGTCGGCAGCACGTTCCTCGTCCGTGTACAGGTTGAGCGCAGCAACGCTTGCGGGCATGGTACGCGTCGAGGCAACCTCCGGATAGGTTCCCGCAAAGTCAGCGCGCGAGAGGTACGTGATGTCCTGACCGGTGCCAAGCCCGTCTGCACTCACACCATCCGTGACATCCTGGCCGGTGAAGCGGTTGGTGACCTGTACGCCGGTCTTCTCGTCTACGGGAAACTGCCGTCCCTGGGAAAGCGCAAGCGATAACGTTGCGCCCTCGGCGTCATCCACGGTATGGGCGTCGTGCCGCAGCGTGAGCGTGTACGTTCCGGGGTCAAGCTCCCACCCGGCAAAGCCGTTGCCGTTTGCGTCGTAGCAGTCGTAGCTCGCCATGGCGCGAGCGCTCACGGTAAGGGTGACGTCCTCTGACTCGCCCGGCGCAAGCTGGCTGGTCTTGGCGTAGTCCCCCAGCACGACGGCGCTCTTCTCGATGCCGCCCGCTATGTAGGGGGCGCTGTAGTAGAGTTCGACCACGTCGCGCCCGGCAACGCTGCCCGTATTGGTAACACGAACGGTGACCGAAGCGCTGTCTCCCAGCTCGGAGCCCTGCTGCGGCGCGTCGACAACCTGCCAGTCAAACGTGGTGTACGAGAGCCCAAAGCCAAACGGATACTGAACAACGCCCTGGTAGCCCGTACCATGCTCGTTGGATACGTTACCCCAGAAGCCCTCGGCGTCCCCTGTCTCGTACCACTTGTAGCCCACGTAGATGCCCTCGGAGTAGTCCACGTACGAGACCTGGTCATAGCCTTCGGGTAGCGCAAAATTGCCGTTTTGGGTGCCGTCCGCGGGATAGAGACCATCGGCCGAGGTGTAGGCCCCCACGTGATTGCTCGCGCTGGCATAGGCCGGCGCGGTCGAGAAATCGTACGCGTAGGTGTCTGCCGTGCGCCCGGAGGGGTTCACCTCGCCCCACAGAATCTGCGGCAGCACCTCGGCGCCGTACTGGCCCGTGTAGCCCGCAAGCAGCACGGCGTCAATGCCAGGCGTGGAGTCAAGGGCGCCCAGCGCCATGGCGTTTGCCGAGTTCACCACCACAATGACGTTCTTGTACGTGGCACCCACATAGGCGAGGAGAGCCTCCTCCTCAGTCGAGAGGTCAAGCGAGGTCCTGCTGGCGTCCGTTTCCACCGAGCCGTTCTTCTCTGATACCTTGTACTGCACAAGCGGCATGTCGTTGCTCTCGCCCGCGTAGCGTTGCAGCACCACGATGGCAGTGTCCGAGAAATCCTGCGCGTTTTGCAGCAGCTCGTCGGTGTAGCACGTGCGGTCCGCAATCGAGGGCTCGTAGAGCACACTCGATTCCTCCGGTTTGCTCGAGAGAGTCTTGGGGCGCTTCCCGGCGGCATGGAAGTCCTGGTACATGGCCGTAAGCTCGGTGTTTGTCTCGATGCCGGCATCGTTCAGCGCCGAGATGAGGTCCGTCTCCACCGAGGTCACGCAACCGGAACCCGAGCCGCCGCCCAGCCAGTCGACGGATGCCCACCCAAAGACGTTCACCTTGGTGACGTCGCTCGAGAGTGGCAATGTGCCGTTGTTGGCGAGAAGGACGGCCCCCTGGGCCTCGACCTCGCTTGCCAGCTGGCGCGCAGCGTCATTGGTCGTGGCAACGGTCTCCTCGGGGGGTTTGTCCACAAGCGTGCCAAAGAGCCTTGTGACCACGGGGCTCACGCTGTTCTCGAGAATGAATCCCACGACCATCACGACAACCATGAACGCCACGGCAAGCGCAAAGAAGACCTTCTTGCGCGTCATGTGCGCACCTGGCGTCGCTGACCTCCTCCCGGCACCTCGCTGAATGTCTCTCCTCGAATGGGGCATACCCGTACCTACCCTTTCTTAGGGACATCAAGCGCCCCGGGAGACCAACGCTCCCGCGCTACGCGAGAACCACGCGACTCCTGCCGTCCTTACCAGCCGTGGCACTGGCCACAATGCCGCCTGGGTCCTTGTCCATGATGACAGTATCCACGTCGGTTGGTGCGGCAAAGCGCACAAAGGAGCGGGCAGCCCCCACCTTGGAGGCATCCATGAGGATGATGGTCTTTCTCGCATGGCGCATGAACTCGGCCTTTGTGGTGGCCGTGCGCTCGAACTCGGCAAGGAAGCCAAAGTCTGGCTCAAAGGCGTCAGCGCCGAGAAACACCTTGTCAAGGTAGATATCAGAGAGTGACGAGGCCACCATGGTGCCGGCGAAGTGGCGGTACTCGCGGCCCAGGATGCCGCCCGTGCACACGGGTGTGGCATGCGGGAGGAACTGCTCGATGTAGATGAGACCGTTGACATCGTTGGTGATAATCGTGATGCCGCGCTTCTCGGTAAGGCAGTGGAGAAACGCGAGCGTCGTGCTGCCGGAACCCACGAGGATCGTCTCGCCGTCCCTCACAAGCTCCGCTGCCTTGCGGCCAATTGCCTGCTTGGCATGGGCATTCTTGTGCACGCGCTGCGGGACCGCCGGAATCACGAGCTGCGTCACGGGCACGGCCCCGCCGTGAGTTCGTTTGAGCTGCCCCTCGCGCTCCATGGCATCAAGGTCCGTCCGGGCAGTCACCGAGGAGACGCCGCAGTGGTCGCAGATTTGCGTGACCGAGACGGTCCCGTATTCTTGAATCACGTCGAGGATGTACTTCTGCCGCTCCGCAGCAAGCATCCGTGAGTTCTTGGGCGACGGCATGGCTCTACTCCACCACCTCCACGCAAATCGACTGCGCAAGCTGGTCGACAAGGGCAAAGTCACCAAGGCCCGCGCTCATGGCAACGTTGGCACCCGTCGCCATGGCACGCGTGAGCGCCGGCTCCACCTGCGTGCGATCGGCCAGCCACAGCGAAAGGAAGCTCGCAAGCGTTGCGTCACCGGCACAGGCCGTGGAGAGAACGTCGACCTTCGCTGCGTTGGCATGCCAGACATGCTCGCCGTTGAAGAAGTAGGCGCCCTCGCCTCCGAGCGTGAGAAGGATGTTCTTAGCCCCAGCGTCGTGGATGGTGTGGAGCGCAGAGACGATGTCCTCCTCGCTCTTCACGTCCACGCCAAAGATGGCCGCGACCTCCTCGTCGTTGGGCTTGATGAGCAACGGCCCCTTCTCCACCAGCTGGCGCAGGTGTGGGTGGGAGATGTCCAGGACAAACTCGGCGCCCTTCTCGCGCACCACATCGATGAGCTCGTCGTAGTATGCGGGCCCAATGCCCGTGGGCAGGCTCCCGGAGACAACGAGGCACTCAAGGTCATCCAGTCCTCGGATCAGCTTGAGCATCTCCTCCTGCTTGGCAGGGTTGACCTCGGCGCCGGCATTGGGGAACTTGTACTCCCCCTCCGGCGTGGTAAGAAACACGTTCACACGCGTGATGCCGTCAATCTGGACCGGCATCACCGGGCATACCCTTGCTGCCTCGCGAACGATGTAGTCACCCGAGAAGCCTCCAAAGAAGCCCAGGATCTTGGAGTCGATGCCGTAGTGCTTGAGCGTGAACGAGACGTTCAAGCCCTTGCCGTTTGGCGTGTAGACCGCGTCGCGCGTTCTGTTGACATGCTCGGTCGATATGGTGTCCGAGGTGATGTTCATGTCGATTGCCGGGTTGGTGGTAAGTGTGTAAATCATTGAGCTTCCCTTGATCGTTCTCGACGCGTGTCAAGCGATTGATATCGCCGTACTAGAAAGGGGACCCGACGCGCAGGCGACGGGTCCCCAGCACGAACCTCAGACCGGATGCCCGGTCATCTAGCTCTCGAGACCGCTGTTGATGAGACCCGCGATCTCCTGCGGATCTGCGGAGGCAAGCACCTTCTCGCGGAAGTCTGCGTCCATGAGAAGCACCGCAACCTTGGAGAGCAGGCGAAGCTGCTCGGTCTGGGTGCCGTCATCGGGGATGAGCAGGGCGATGGCGCAACGGACGGGCTTGGAGTCCATGGTTGCCCACTCGACCTCGCAGGAGAACTTCACCACGGTGACGGTTGGCGTGCTGACCTCTGCGGTCTTGGCGTGCGGGATGGCGAATCCGCCCATCATCCCCGTAGTTCCCTCTGCCTCGCGCGCCTTGAAGGCCTCGAAGACCTTGTCGACGTCATGAGCAACACCGTAGGAGACGGCTGTCTCGGAGAGGAACCCCAGCACCTCGTCCACCGTGGTTGCGGGATTGTCTACGTAGACATGGGATGACGGAACGAACTCGCTCATGCGCTCTCCTTACTCCACGACCTTGTCGCCGTTCTTATGGTATTCGTTGCGCTTGAAGATGACGTAAAGAATACCGCCAACAAGGACGCCAGCAAAGATTGCAATGAGCCACAGGTACCAGCCGTCAACGACGGGCAGGACCAGGAAGCCGCCGTGAGGCGCGGGGTCATGGACACCAAAGAGGATGGTGAGGATTGCGGCGATCGAGGAGCCGCACATCATGATGGGCATCACGGGCCAGATGTTCTTGGTCATGAACGGGATTGCGCCCTCGGTGATGTGGGTGCAGCCCAGGACGATGTTGACGATACCGGCGTCATGGTCTTCCTTGGAGAAGTACTTCTTGCCCACGATGACGGCAAAGGCGGTAATCAGCGGAGGGACGATGCAGGCAGCGGAGACGGCAGCCATGAAGTTGGTGCCGAAGTTGTAGGTCGGGGTGCCGATGCCAGCCTGAAGCGCCTCAGTAAGAAGCGCGGTGCCGGTGACGTAGGCAGCCTTGTTGACTGGGCCGCCCATGTCGAACGCGCACATGCAGCCGATGGCGAGGCCGAGGACGATGGGGCCGGAGGCCTCGAGGCCCTCGAGGAAGCTCATCATGCCGGTGTTGATGGCGGCCATGGGGCCGGAGATGCCGAGCATGATAAGACCGGTGATGAAGGTGGAGAGCAGCGGGTACAGGAAGATGGCCTTGAGACCGTCGAGGTTCTTGGGCATGCCGGAGAGCAGTTTCTCCAGGCCAACGATCACGTAGCCGGCAACAAAGCCGCCGACGATGCCGCCGAGGAAGCCAAAGCCCACGCCCGCGCCACCGGCGTCGATGAGTCCGGTCTCAGGAGAGACGGGCAGGCCGGTGATGGCAATCATGCCGGCAACAAAGCCGGGGACCAGAGCGGGGCGCTTGCCGATGGACTCAGCGATGTAAGCCGCGAGGACCGGCACCATGAGGTTCATGGCGATGCCGCCGATGATCTTGAGCATTGCCGCGAACGAGTTGTAGTCCGCCGCGGTGGAGTCGAAGGACGTGATGCCCCAGAGGAACGAGACGGCCGTGAGGACGCCGCCGGCAACCACGAAGACGAGCATGTGGCTGACGCCGTTCATCAGGTGCTTGTAGATGATATGACCCACGGACTCCTTCTCCGTAGATGCGGAGCTGTCGCTCGAGGCGTTTGCGACCTCATCGGCGAGCTCGCCCTCGGCCTTGGCTGCCAGAGCCTTGTCGATGAGCCCCTCGGGGTCCTTGATCGCTGCGGTCACGCCGACGCTCACCATGGGCTTGCCGGCGAAGCGCTCGGCCTGAACGTCCTTGTCGGCAGCGACGATGACGGCCTTCGCAGCCTTGATCTGCGCGGGCGTCACCTCGTTCTCGATGCCGACCTGTCCGTGGGTCTCGACCTTGATGGTGAGGCCCTTGGCCGCGGCGGCCTTCTCGAGGGCCTCCTTAGCCATGTAGGTGTGGGCGATGCCCGTTGGACAACCGGTAGCGGCAATGAGGTCGTACGTCGTGTCTTCGGCCATACCTTCACTCCCCTCTCTTTACGGCGCTTGGGGCGCCGCTTCCCTGCGGTCCCGTGGGACCGCGTCCCATGGAGGAGCGAAACTTCTTCACATCTCCTCCCAAAACCGGCCACAACTCTACCACAAAAGCGTAAGTTTGTGAGAAGAAACGAAGAAAAACGAAAGTGTCAGGTCACAATGCCGCCAAACGGTAGGTCAGCGACTGGCAACGGCATTATGTTAGAGAAGAAGCGCGCCCGCGCGGTGGATGTACCACCCCGCAGGCGCACCCTGCTCGCGAAACCTTTATTCGTCTACCCTACTTGCCTGCCTGGGAGCGCTTGCGAAGCTCGAGCGCCTCATACGCGCAGCCGTACATGGCCGCCTGGTTGCCCAGCGAGGCCGCCTCGATGGCAACGTCCTTGCACGTGGGAAGCGCGTGCGCTTGGAAGCGACGGCGCAGCTCGGGCGCGAAGGTGGCAAAGGATCCCGCCACGCCACCGCCAATGAGGTACATGGCCGGGTCGACCACGCAGGAGACCTGCGACATGGCCTGCGCGAGGTACTCGCACATCTGGTCGACGGCGATCTTTGCGCACTCGTCGCCCTTAGCAAGCGCACGGAAGACCGAGAGGGTATCGGTGGCGTGCTCAACGTGGACCGGAGTCACGCCGCGGCGCTCGCACTCCTCGAGGTAGAGGCGCACGATGCCCTTGGCCGAGGCGTACTGCTCGAGGCAGCCGTGGCGGCCGCACCCGCAGGTCTCGGTCTCGTTGGGGTTCACGGTGATGTGGCCAATCTCGCCGCCGGCGCCAAATGCGCCCGCCACCAGGCGACCGTTCACCACGACGCCGGCACCCACGCCCGTGCCAAGCGCAATGAGCACAAAGCTCGAGACGCCGTGGGCGACGCCAGCCCAGAGCTCGCCCAGCGCGGCGGCATTTGCGTCGTTCACAAAGGCGATGGCAGCGTTGGGGAAGGCGGCGTTGATGGCAGCAACAAGACCATCGGGATCGAGCTGGATGTTGGGCAGGAAGCCCACCTTGCCGTCATCGGCAACAGGGCCGGGAATGTCCAGGCCGCAGGCAATAACGTCCTCGGGAGTGTTATCGTGGGCCGCCAGCAGGTGCGTCAGGCCGTCGGTCACAATGGCGAAGGCCTCCGCGTTCACAAGCGCGGGCGTGGGGATCTTACGCTCCTCGAGCAGCTCGCCCTCGGGCGAGAAGAGCCCCGCCTTGATGCTGGTTCCTCCGATGTCGATACCAAGGACGGCTTGCATGTCTTCCCCTCTCGGTTAGGTCTTCGGAATTGTGCGCCCCCACTGCCAGGCGATGCGGCGGCACCAGCTATCATCCCACGACCATGGTGGCTATGCACGGCTCATAACGCAAAAATGGTCGGTCCCAACAGCAGCCATCGACATGCGCGCAACGGCCACCGGCACGCGCACGGGGTGCCCACAGCCATGGGCTACACTCGTTGTCCTTGCAGTCGATCCGTGTGCCCCTTCGGGGCAGTCTGGAGGCATCATGACCGACAACGCGCCCTCCGCGATGAATGCGGCGCTTTCCAATCCCAAGCAGGACATGGCGGACCTTGACCGGCTCGAGCGCCGGCGCTTCGCCCTTCGCTACGCACTGGACGAGATAGCAACCCTTGGTCCCTCCATCGATCCCCCCAAGGCCACCGAGGAGCGCGCAGAGGCCTCTGCGATCCTCGACGAGGAGGCAACGCGCCTGCTCTGCGCGCCAGAGGTTGGCCCCCTGCTCGACCGGCTCGAGTCCAACGCCGGCATCATTGGCGAGACGCGCACCGCCCAGGTCAAGATCTTGAAGCGTGACCGCAACTCGCTCGTTGGCGTGCCCGCAGACGAGCGTGCTGCATTCTGCCGCCTTGCCGTCGAGGCCAACGACGTCTGGCGTCGCGCCAAGGCGGCAAACGACTGGGCAAGCTTCGAGCCCTACCTCGACCGCCTCGTGGCTGCCCGCGTGAGCATGGCAAACGCGATGAACCCGGACGCAGACCCCTATGACGTCTGGCTGGACCAGTACGAGCACGGCACGAGCCGCGCCTTCTACGACCCCTTCTTCGAGCGGGTCAAGAAGTGCGTGGTGCCGCTTTTGGCCGAGTGCATGGAGGCGCCGAGAAAACCCAGCCACCGCGTGGTCGACGGCACCTTCGACGAGCGCCGCCAGTGGGACCTCGCCCGTGACCTGGTGCGCATTGAGGGAGTGGACGCCGAGGCCCTGTGGCTTGGCTCGACCGAGCACCCCTACACAGGCGGACCCTCAACGGGCTTTGTGGCCATCGCAAGCCACGTCTACCCGGACAACGTGCTCTCGAATGTCTTCAGCATGCTCCACGAGGGCGGGCATGCCATGTACGAGCAGAGCGTCGACCCTGCCTACCGCTTCACCTCGCTCAAGGGCGGCACCAGCTCGGGCATGCACGAGTCGCAGTCGCGCTTCTTCGAGAACTACGTGGGCAGGAGCGAGGCCTTCTCCGAACCGCTGGCACGACTTCTCGCCAAGCACTTCCCCGGACAGCTTGGCCGCATGACGGCCCACCAGCTCTACATGGCCGAAAACTGCGCGGAGCCCGGCCTCATCCGCTGCGATGCCGACGAGCTTACCTATCCCCTGCACATCCTGGTGCGCTACGAGATCGAGCAGCTGCTCTTCTCGGGCGAGGCCAAGGCGGCAGACGTCCCGGGGCTCTGGGCCGATCGCTACCGCGAGTACCTGGGCGTAGAGGTGCCCACGGACACCGAGGGCGCCCTCCAGGACACCCACTGGTCCGACGGCGATTTTGCCTACTTCCCCACCTACGCGCTGGGCAGCGCCTTTGGCGCGCAATTCAAGGCGGCCATGGTGCGCCAGGGCGTGGACTTTGACGGTTGTTGCGCCGCGGGTGACCTCGCGCCCATCCGAGAGTGGCTGCGCACCAACATCTGGCACTGGGGTCGCGCCAAGGACTCCGCGCAGCTCATCCGTATGGCGTGCGGCGAGGACTTCGAACCGCGCTACTACACGGACTACCTCGTCGAGAAGTTCTCAGCGATCTACGGGCTGGGGAGGTAGCGTGCGTGCGCTGATTCAGCGGGTCGAGCAGGCGTCGGTCGAGGTAGAAGGACACGAGGTAGGTTCCTGCGACGCGGGCTACCTCGTGCTTCTCGGCGTTGGCCCTACCGATACAGAGGACACGGCCAGGCGCATGTGGGAGAAAATCCGCAAGCTCCGCATCTGCGCGGACGAGAACGGGCGCACCAATCTCTCGCTTGTGGACGTGGGCGGATCTCTTCTCGTGGTGAGCCAGTTCACGCTCTATGCGGACGCGCGCCACGGCAACAGGCCCTCGTTTACGGGAGCCGCCCCAGCGGAGCTCGCAAACCACCTCTACGAGCTCTTCTGCGAGCAGGCCGAGAAGGACCTGGGCCAAGGCCGCGTGGGACGCGGCGTGTTTGGCGCTCATATGCGCGTGAGCCTTGTGAACGACGGGCCCTTCACCGTGATGCTCGACTCGCAGGAACTTGGACTGTAGCGCCAGTCCCGCAGCACGGCCGCCCTGCGCAGGTATCCGTGGGGCCCAACGTGCTAGAGTCTTCCAAGATGGCGGATAACGGCATCAACGCAAGCGGACAAAAGTCCGCACCCTCGGCCCAGCGGTACAGACAAGAGGATCATCATGAAGGGTTTCTTCAGCGAGTTCAGGGAGTTCATCTCACGTGGCAACGTTATGGACATGGCAGTTGGCGTCATCATTGGCGGCGCGTTCACTGCCATCGTCAACTCCCTGGTTGGTGACATCATCCAGCCGCTCATCTCGGGCCTCACGGGTGGCGGCGAGCAGATTGGCCTCGTGGTGAACGTTGGTGCCGCCCAGCTCAACTTTGGTGCGTTCATCTCGGCCGTTATCAACTTCATCATCATTGCGTTCATCATCTTCTGCCTGGTCAAGAGCATGAATAAGCTCGCTGAGGAGGCCAAGAAGCTGGCTGGCAAGCAGGAGAAGGAAGAGGAGGCCGCAGCCCCCATCTGTCCACACTGCCTTGAGGAGGTCAAGGCTGGGGCCACCCGTTGCCCGCACTGCGGTGGCGAGATTCCCGGTGGCGCAAAGCCCGCGGCATAGCGGCCACGCAACAGAGAAGGAAAAGCGGCGCCCGGAGGCCTGTACCTCCGGGCGCCGCTGCTATGGGGCTACATTTCGACACATAACACCGTATTGAGAAGAGAGACTGTCCATTTTTTGCCCGAGAACACCTGCCAGACGGGACAGCGTATGACAACGGGTCGAAAGGCCTACGCGCGCTCGGGGAGATGCGAGGTGATGAGCGTCATCTCGCCCGTCAGTCGAACGTCGCCAGATCCGAAGGGCGCCAGGAAGTGGCTGCCGGCGCTCACGGCGTGCTCGACACCTGACCCGTCGCAGACGCTGCCAGAACCTTCGATCACCGAGAGGCACATGAACGGCCACGGCTGCGCAAGCGTCTTCTCGCCTGAGACGCGCACGCGCTCCACATCGAAGTTGGGGCAGGCCATGAGCTCGGTCACGCCGTCCTTCTCGGGTGCCGTAACCGTGCCGCTTGTGGGCGGAACCTGCCCATAGTCCACTACGTCGAGCGACTGCTTCACGTGGAGCGGGCGCTTGGTTCCATCGGGCTGTATGCGGTCGTAGTCGTACACCCGATACGTGACGTCGGAGGACTGCTGGGTCTCCAGGATGAGGGTGCCGCCCATGATGGCGTGGATGGTCCCCGGCTCGATGCGGAAGAAGTCGCCGGGATGGATGGGCACGTAGTTGAGCATGTCGTCCCAGCGGCCCTCCTCTATCATGGCCGCAAGCTCCTCTCGGCTCTTGGCGCGCTGACCCACGATGATGCGCGTGCCAGGCTCGCAGTCGATTACGTACCAGCACTCGCGCTTGCCCAGCGAGCCGTTCTCGTGCTCGGCGGCATAGGCGTCGTCCGGGTGCACCTGCACGGAGAGGTTCTCGCGCGCGTCCAGGATCTTGATGAGCAGCGGGAAGCGGTCGCCCTCGGCGCCAGAAAAGAGCTCGTGATGGCTCTCCCAGAGCTCGGAGAGGTGCTGGCCGTCAAACTCGCCGCCGTCGACAACACAGTCGCCGTTAGGATGGGCCGAGATGCCCCAGCACTCGCCAATGGGGCCATCTGGAATCATGTAGCCAAAGCGCTTCTCGAGCTCGCGTCCACCCCAGACCTTCCCATGGAAGATGGGCGCAAGAAAGATGAGGTCCCGTGCCATACCAGCCGCAGCGTCTGCCATATGAGCCACCCTTTCCAAGGTCACGATTGCCGCACTCATCATACGATTTGCGGGCCGCAGATTACTCCGCGGCCCGCAATGCACATGGCTGTGATACGTACTTCTTCAGGTTAGCTGAGGCAATCACGCGCCATCGTTGCTGGGGGAATCGTCCGAAGGCTCATCTCCCCCGTGCCGGGCAATGTACTCGGCGGAGGAGAGGGTCCTCCCCAGGTCGCGTCTGCGGCGGGCGCGTGCGGCCTCGAAGCGCCGACGGGAGGTCTGCATGGCGCGGCGCTGCCGCTCAAGGGCCTCGTTTGCGCTCTCCTCGCCCGAGACGATGCTGCTCAGGGCGTGGACGGGGTGTGCCGGCGCGGTCACGCGCACAAGCGAGGTGAGCACGGGAACAACAAGCACCGTGATGGCCCCCGCCGTCACGAGGACCGATGCATCCTGGCTGGTCATGGCGCCCGCATCCACCACAATCTGCGTGATGGCAACCACCAGCGGGAGCGCCATCACGCAATAGGCCGTGGTCACAAAGCGCTCCTGCGGCTCCATCATGCGCGTCTCGGGATTCACGCGCAGCGAGACGGCCACAGAAACCCCGCGCACGGCAATCAGGAGCCCAATGAAGAGGAAGAGTAGGCCAGGGTCAGCCAAGGCAGCCGAGAGGTCAATGCCAGCCCCGGATATCACGAAGAACGCAGGGATGAGAAAGCCGTTGCCAATGGCCTCCAGGCGCGTCTCCAGCTCATCGCTGCCATCCGGGAAGAAGACGCGCAGCACAAAGCCAGCGGCAAAGGCACCAAGCACGGAGTCAAAGCCAGCCACCTCGGCAAGGAAAAGCAAAAACACAAGGAGGAGCACCACCAGGCGCAGCGGCGTCTGCGTGGTGGCACCGGCGCTCGACCGCACAAAGTCGCGAAAGCGCGCGCCAATGCGCGCCGTGGACGTGGAGAGATGCGCGATGCGCACGCAGACCAGCATGAAAACGACAAGGACGATCACCGTGACAAGCAGCGACCTCGTGGAAAGCATGAGCGCCACCGCAATGACGGGCAGCACCTCGCCCGTGGCGCCGTAGGCAGTGACCGCGCGCCCCACGCTCGTGTTGGTAAGGTCGCGGGCGCGCATGATGGGAGCCAGGGTACCGTAGGCCGTGGTGGTGAGCATGATGGCAAAGGCAATGCCCGCCATGCCAGTAAAGCGGCTGAAGCCCGTGAGGCTCACGAGCGCGATGGCCGCCGCAAGCGAGATGCCCCAGCAGATGGAGGCGTGGCGCCCCATGGTGCCCACAAGCTCGGAGGGCTTAATCTCGTAGCCCGCCATCAGGAAGAGAAAGGCCATGCCCAGCTCAGAAACAAGAGAGAGGGCGCCTCCACTTGTCCTTATGACGTCTGCCCCATAGGGGCCGAGAAGCGCACCGGCAAAGACAAGGAAGACGACCTCTGGGATGGCCCTGCCGGGGACAAGGCTTGCCACAAAGGGGGCAAGCGCTGCCACCAGCATGGTCACCGAGAGCGAGAGGAGCTGACTCACCATGGCGTTATCTCCTCTCACACCTTTGGGTTCTTGCGTTACCTCTTGAGCGAGGCCTCCAGGCCACCACGCACGAACGCCGACGTCTCGGTAAGGTGGCGCGAGATGGCACAGGGATCATCGTCGCTGGCAAGGATGTCGATGAAGGCATCTGCACACATGGTAGCAAGGAGACGAGAAGAGAAGCCGTCGGAATCCTGGCCCTTCTTCTTTGACACTCGGCTCTCGATGCTGGACGCAATCTCATCAACCTTGGAGTCAAGGTACTTCTTGACCACAGGGTTGTCGCGGTTGCTCAGGACGATCTTGGGAACCAGCGGGTACTGCTGGAGAAGCTCGGCGAGGCCGTCGGGCAGCTCCTCGACGTTAGTGGGCTCACCAGCTCCGTCGCAAATCACCGCAAGATCGCGCTCAATCCACGTGGCGAGAATGGTGGGGAACTCGCTCATCAATGGAGAGACCACGCTATTGAACAGGTCTTCCTTGCTGTCAAAGAAGAAGTACAGAGCTCCCGTGGTCACACCAGCCTTCGAGCAAATCTGACGCAGGGACGCTCCCTCGTACCCGTACTCGGCAAACTCCTCTGTGGCTGACGCGATGAGCCCCCTCTTTGTCTCACCGCTGTCGGTCTGGGCCTTTCTCGACATCTGGCTACCGCCTTTTCTCCCTCTTGAGCATGTGGCTAGATAGTGCTAATGCCCCCTCGGCACTAGCCAGTACCTGCAGTGCATTATGAGCACAATAGGTTATTGAATATGCGTAAGAAGTGCAGCATTTGATAGAAATTCAAGAAACTTCCCCTTGGCTTACTTCTGTGCCCTAGGGCCGTGCGTCCTTGGGTCGCAGGAAGTGGTCGCACACATTGCTGCGACGAAGGTATTCCTTCCCATACGGATCCACAACGGGCACCAGGTCATCGGGGTTATTTGCAAAGAACATGTCGGGCTCCTTGTACACGTGGGGCACGGCCAGCGTGTATCCACGACTGCAGGAGCCTTGGTACATTCCGGTCTCTTTGTTTATGGCAAAAGAGCCATAGATGCACTCGGTGCAGTGAAAACCAGCCATGAAACCCTCCCTGTACAAAACCGTAGAACTGTGGGTGCCTTAACCCGCACGCGCATGCCAGTTGTCTAGCCTATCTCGCCTTTTGCGAGAAGGTCGCGCACCTCGAGCAGGCTTGCGCACACGCGAGAGGCAATCCCCCTGATCTCGTCGTTTGGCTGGGCGAGGTCGGGAACCATCACGGTGAAAAAGCCTCCCGCAGCACCGGCACGCACTCCGTTGAAGGAGTCCTCGAGCACCATCGTACGCGAGGGCGTGGTACCAAGGCGCCGGGCGGCCTCAAGGAAGATATCGGGGGCCGGCTTTGCGCGAGAGACCTCGCTCGTGGGGACAATGGCCTGGAAACGGTCGATGGCGCCAATAAAGCGCAGGTTGCGATCGATGCCCTCCTTCGAGGATGACGAGGCAACGGCGCAGGGGACGCCCCTCTCGCCCAAACAGGCAAGAAGCTCGTCAAGACCTAGCTTCTTCTCGACGCCCTGCGAGAAGACCTTCTCGGCAAGGGACGAGAAGTACGCCCAGAACGCCTTGGTGTCGAGCTGGGGGCTCACCATCTCGTGAAGAATTCGGGTGGCGGTATCGCCGGCAGAGCCACGCACCGCGTCGGCAATGCCGGGCGGAACGGAATAGCCAAAATGGGCCAAGGCCGGCTCCCAGCACTCCCCCCACACGGGCTCAGTGTCGACCATCAAGCCGTCCATGTCGAAGATGACGCCGTCGAACATCTGGCGCACCCCTTCCATCGTTTTCCCAGGCACACTTAAAGATGTAGGGTACCCTAACTGGGAAGCCCCGAAACTCCTTCACTTCATCGATACCTTATTGACGTCGTTGGGAGGCTGACCGTAATGCCAGGTATGGGGACTGTGGTGGTCTGCTCGCTTGCGGTGGGCTATGTCTGCGGGTCCTTCCTCACGGCAGAGCTGGTGAGCAAGCACGTGAGCGGTAAGAGCGCCTTCGACGTGGGCATGGGCAACCCCGGCATGGCAAACATGGGAGCAACCTACGGTACCGGTTGGGCGGCCGTCACGCTTGCGGGCGACATTGCCAAGACCATACTCGCATTTGTCCTGGCGCGGTCTCTGTTCCCCGCCACGGCAGACGTTGCTGGTACGGCAGCCGCTGTGGGCGCCACGCTGGGCCACGTGTTCCCTGCGTGGCACCGCTTCCACGGCGGCAAGGGCGTGGCCACAACCTGCGCGGGAATCATCCTCGTGGCACCAGTGGCGGGAGGCATTGCGGCGATGACCGGCCTTCTCGTGGTGCTCTTTGGCGGCTACCTCTGCCTGGGCGCTCTTGTCATACCGGCGGTGTGGCTGGCCATCGAGCTCGCCTGCCAGGACACGGTGCACACAATTGCCGGAGCGTTGCTTGTGGCCGTTGCCGTCTGGTGCCACGGAGGGCCAGCGGCAGGCATCAGGACCGGAGAGACACCCCGTGCGTCGATAAGCAAGAAGTTCCTCTCGTCGTTGTTCAGAAATCGTCACTAAAACCCAGCCGCAGGCCTAGGGAGCCCAGCAGCGCTGACGTGCGCGGCGTTTGCCGTAGGACGTTTGGCTCCTACCGCTCGCCGGCCACGCCAGCCCACACGCAGCCTCATATCGTGCGGCCACGGACATCTGCGCGCGCCTCTCGCGGCGGCAAACAATAATGTTTGCTCAGCCACGACGGAGGAAGGGGCAGCATGTCCACAGAGGTCACCTTTGAGCGTTTTACGTTCCCCTCGACGGACGGGACGTCGGCCATCAGCGCGTGTGCCTGGTGGCCGGCAGGCATGGCACCGTCGGAGTCAGCAGAGAGACCCGCACCGCGAGGCGTGGTGCAGCTCGTGCATGGCATGGCCGAGCACATCGACCGCTATGACGCTTTCGCCCGCTTCCTAGCTTCCCACGGCTTTCTCGTCGTGGGGCATGACCAGATTGGACACGGACGCTCCTGCTCGCCCGAGCACTGGGGGGAACTGCCCGTGGGCAGCGGGGCAAAGGTCCTCGTGGAGGACATCGACGTCCTGCGCGGCCTGACGCAGAAGCGCGTTGCCACAGACACCCCGTACATTGTCTTTGGCCACAGCATGGGGAGCTTCGAGGTGCGCTCCTACATCGCACACCACGGAAAGGGGCTGGCAGGCGCAATTATCTGCGGGACCGGCTTTCTCCCAGCGGCGGCGTCCAAGGCGGCGCTCAAGATCACGTGGCTCGAATCCTTCTTCAAGGGTGCCGAGCACCGCTCCTCCTTTGTCGACTCCATGGGAGCGGGCGGCTACGGCAAGGCCATCCCCAACGCCCGGACCAACCTCGACTGGCTCTCCCACAACCGCAAGAACGTCGACGACTACATCGCGGACCCGTCCTGCGGCTTCATGTTCTCTGTGGGCGCCTACCACGAGGTCGCCGTCCTCACCTCCGAGGTCAACTCCCCCGCCTGTGCCGCAAGCGTCCCGCACGACTTGCCGCTGCTCTACATTGGCGGCGCGGAGGACCCGGTGGGAGACAACGGAGAGGGCGTCGAGAAGGCCGCAGCACTTGCTCGCGGTGCCGACTCCACAGACGTCACCGTGAAGATCTATCCCCGCATGCGGCACGAAATCTTGAACGAGACGGGCCACGAGCAGGTCTTTGCCGACGTGCTGGCGTGGCTCGAGAAGCGCGTTGCCCAGGCTCCCACGCCGCAGGCCACCGTCACCCAGGAGGCCTAGCCATGGCAAGCGAGAAGTACGTCATCGCGCTCGACCAGGGCACCACCTCCAGCCGCGCCGTGCTCATCAACCGCGAGGGCCGCATGGTCGACTGCGTGCAGCGACCCTTCCAGCAGATCTTCCCCAAGCCGGGCTGGGTTGAGCACAACCCGCAGGACATTCTCTACTCGCAGCTTGGCTCGCTCACAGAGCTACTCGCCAAGCGCGGTCTCACCGCAGCAGACATCGACTCCATAGGTATCGACAACCAGCGCGAGACCACCATCGTGTGGGACCCCACCACCGGACAGCCCGTCTACAACGCCATTGTCTGGCAGTGTCGTCGCACGGCAGACCTCGTGGAGCAGCTCTGCGGAACGCCGGAGGCGCGTCAGATGATCCAGGGGAAGACAGGCCTTCTCCCCGACGCGTACTTCTCGGCCAGCAAGATTCGCTGGATCCTTGACAGCGTGCCCAGTGCCCGCGAGCGCGCCGAGGCGGGAGAACTGCTCTTTGGCACCGTTGACACCTGGCTTGTGTGGGTGCTCACAGGAGGCCTGGTGCACGCGACTGACGTCACCAACGCAAGCCGCACGATGCTCTACAACATCCACGAGAACTGCTGGGACAAGGAGCTTCTCAACTTCTTTGGGATCCCGATGTCCATGATGCCCGAGGTCCGGCACTCGAGTGGCTCGTTTGGCGAGACGAGCTACCCCGGCGTGCCAGCAGGCATCCCCATCACCGGCGTAGCCGGCGACCAGCAGGCGGCGCTGTTTGGGCAGTGCTGCTTTGAGCCCGGACAGGCAAAGAACACCTACGGCACCGGCTGCTTCATGCTCATGCACACCGGGCACGAGGCAAGGTTTAGCACAAGCAACCTGGTCACGACCATTGTTGCCTCCGCGCCCGAGGTCGAGAGGACGGAATACGCGCTCGAGGGCTCTGTCTTTGTGGCGGGCGCCCTCATCCAGTGGCTTCGCGACCAGCTGGGCATTGTCCAGAATGCCGCCGACACCGAGTGGATGGCAAAGAGCGTCGAGGACACGGGCGGCGTCTACATTGTGCCGGCGTTCACAGGCCTGGGTGCGCCCTGGTGGAACCCGGACGCACGCGGCGCCATCCTTGGCATCACGCGCGGGACCACGCGCAACCACATTGCCCGCGCGGCGCTCGAGGCGCTTGCGTACCAGATCTACGACCTTGCCGATTCCATGGCAAAGGACGCGGGACATCCGCTGGGCGTGCTCAACGTGGACGGCGGAGCCAGCGCCAACAGCTTCCTCATGCAGTTCCAGGCAGACATCCTGGGGTGCGAGCTGAGAAGGCCGCAGAACACCGAGACCACCTCTCTGGGCGCGGCGTTTCTCGCGGGGCTTGCAACTGGCTACTGGAGCGGCATCGACGAGCTCAAAGCCCTGCGCGAGACGGACGACGTGTTCCGCCGTCAGATGAATCCCCAGCGCGTAGACAAGCTCGTGGCAGGTTGGCACGACGCCGTGCGCCGCGTGATGTAGGAACGCACGCTATCGCGTGCAACGTTCTTCTCGGTGCGCTCTTTCACCTGGAAAATCACTGCACGCGTCACACAATCGGCACCGAATGTGTGACGCGTGCAGGTTGATACACATTCGGATGACGAATGTGTATCAATGACGCCTCCGAGATTGCGTCGGTGCGCTACCCCAGCACCTCTGAGGCGATGCGGGCCGTCTCCGTGGCGTCCTTGGCATAGAAGTCGGCACCGACCATCTCTGCATACTCGGGGTTGAGCACGGCGCCGCCAACCACCACCTTGCACCAGGGGGCCTCCTTGCGGAGAAGCTCGATGGTCTCAGCCATGGCGGGTACCGTTGCGGTCATGAGGGCCGACAGCCCGCAAAGCCGCACGCGGTCTTTGACCACGGCGTCCACAATCACCTGTGGCGGCACGTCTCGTCCCAGGTCAATCACGTTGTAGCCGTAGTTCTCGAGCAGCATGCGCACGATGTTCTTGCCAATGTCGTGGATGTCTCCGTGAACGGTGCACACCACGATAGAGCCCTTCTCGGGCACGTTTGCGCTCTGCCCGCTGGCGTCCACGGCGGCCTTGATGGTCTCGAAGCCTGCCTTGGCGGCCTCCGCAGAGGCCATGAGCTGCGGCAGGAAGAAGATGCCCTTCTCGAAGCGCTCACCCACCACATCAAGCGCGGGGATCAGGACCTCGTTGATGGCGTACATGGGATCGTGCTCGGCGATGACCTGGGAAACGACCTCGGGCATGGGACCCTTGCGGCCAGCAAGCACCAGCTCGCGGGCACGGGCGGCGGGGTCCGCGGGCTCGGCGGGCGCTGCGGCTGGTGCAGCGGAGGCACTGGCCACAGGCGTAGCGGCCTTCTCGCCCGGTGATACCGGAACCGGGGCGCGGTCGCTCCTCTCGGCGTAGTTGGCCACAAAGTACTGGGCACTCTCGTCTTCGCCGGAAAGCACGCGCCAGGAGTCGACCACGTCCATCATACGGGTGAGGCAGGGGTTGATGATGGCCAGGTCAAGACCGGCCGAGAAGGCCGCGGCAAGGAAGGTGCCGTTCACAAGCGGCCTGAAGGGCAGGCCAAAGCTGATGTTGCTTACGCCCAGCACGGTACGAACGCCAGGCAGCTCCTGCTTGACCAGGCGTATGGCGTCGAGAATGGCCCGGGGCTGGGTCTGGTCGGTTGAGGCAGCCATGGTGAGGCAGTCGATAACAACGTCGTGGCCTGGAATGCCGAGCTGCTCGCACTCGCGCACAATCTTCCTCGCAATGGCCAGACGACCCTCCGCCGTGGCAGGAATGCCGTCCTCGTCCAGGGTGAGCCCCACCACCGCGCAGCCGTAGTGCTTCACGATGGGCAACACGTCTGCCATGGTCTGAGCCTTGCCGTTGGTAGAGTTGATCAGCGCCTTTCCTGGATAGCTGCGAACCGCAGCCTCGATGACCACCGGATCTGCTGCGTCAATCTGCAGGGGAAGCGTGCTCACGCCTTGGAGCTCCGAGACGAGCTGGCATATCACGGCGCGCTCGTCTATCTCGGGGAGGCCGGCGTTCACGTCGAGGATCTGCGCGCCGGCGCGACTCTGTTCGATGGCCATGTTCATCACGTAGTCGTGGTCGCCCGAGCGCAGCGCCTCCTTCATCAGGCGCTTGCCCGTGGGATTGATGCGCTCACCAATGACGCCCACCTGACCGTAGTCGAGCGAGCAGATCTCCTGCGCGCTCGACACGGCAAAGCTGTCGCGTACATGGCGCTCTGCAGGCACGCGCCCGACGAGAAGCTCGTGCTCGCGGGCTATGTGCTGGGGGGTGGTGCCGCAGCAGCCGCCAATCACGGTGACGCCGGCGTCAAGCATGCCTGCCACGGCCTCCGCGTACTCCTCGGGCCCCACGTCATAGGTGGTTACGCCATCGACCACGTGCGGCAGGCCGGCGTTAGCCTGCGCCATCACGGGGCAGGACGCCCACGGGAGCATCCGCTTGACCAGCGGTGCCACTGCCGCGGGGCCAAGCCCGCAGTTAATGCCCACAACGTCCGCGCCAAGCGAGGAGAGCGTGACTGCCGCGGCCTCTGGCGTGGTTCCCAGGAAGGTGCGGCCGTCCTCCCCAAAGGTCATGGTCACAAACGCAGGCAGGTCAGAGTTCTCGCGCACGGCGAGCAGGGCCGCCTTCGCCTCGGCAAGGTCTGCCATGGTCTCGATCACAAAGAGGTCTGCACCGGCAGCGTCGGCGGCACGCACCTGCTCGGCAAAGAGGTCGTATGCGTCGTCGAAGGGAAGCGGGCCCATGGGCGCAAGGAGCTGACCCGTGGGGCCAAGATCCGCCGCCATGTAGCGTGCGCCGGCCTCGCGCGCGCAGGACACCGCCGCCGAGAAGACCTCCTCAACGCTTGCCGCGCCGCCAAGCTTGGTCGCGTTGGCACCAAAGGTGTTGGTGGTAACGACCTCGGCACCGGCAGCAACGTAGGCGGCATGCACCTCGCGGATCTCCGTGGGGTTGGTGAGGCAGAGCAGCTCCGGAAGTTCACCGGCCGCAAGGCCGCGCGACTGCAGCTGCGTGCCCATGGCACCATCAAAGAGCAGAAACTCCTCGCCACGCAGCACGGCAGCCAGGTGCTCGTCTCGCACGCGGCGAGAGCGAGGGACAAGTCGGTCTTTGGGCCAGCGCGCGTCTCCCGTGTGGGGTCCATTGGCGCTCATAGGGCAGCTCCTCTCGCCACTATCCGCGGCAGGTGTGGCCTGTTGGCCGAATGGTGCAGAAGTCAAAGCAGGGGCATCCCGCGCAGCTTGCGTGTGTTGATGGCTGAATGGTCTCAAAGAGGCCCACCACAGCGGTCACGCTCTTGGTTGGCACCATGAGCAGGGTGTCCGTGAGGGTGATGCCCAGCTGGCGCTGGGCGTCGAGAGCCTGCAGGAGCACAGGCTGCGTCGTCATGGGCATGTCACCGTAGCCGGGGCTAAAGCGGAAGTTGGCAAAGAGGCCGCGCTCATGACCCGCGGCGACAATGGACGCCTCACAGGCATCTGCCGTGCGCTCAACCAGCGTGGTGGCGGCAGCGTCAAAGACTACCTGTCCCACACGGTCGGTGAGCGAAAGACGACGCAGTTCGCGCTCGACCCCCATGCCCACAGTCACGGCCATCACACCAACCGCAACGGCACCCTCCATGTGCTTCTGCATGGAGGTGCCAAGAAGCTCCAGCGACGTGCGGGCAAGCCGCACGCACGGCGTGCCGTCCTCCTTGGTACCATGACCCTCTACATCAAAGATGCGCCAGACGCCACGTGGCACGCCGATGGAGAGGCAGTGCTCCATCCCAGCATCGATGCGCCCCTCGAGCTCGGGCGTCATGCTCTGGCCGGCATAGCCCATGTAGCGCAGGACCTCGGAGCGGTCGATGGAGTCTATGTCATACGACTCGACCATCGAGCTATCCCAGATAGCCCATGTCGGCAAGGGCGTCATGGGTGGCGCAGGCAATCTCCGGGTGGTTCATGCTGTAGATGTGGATGCCGTCAACGCCGTTTCTGGCGAGGTCGCAGATTTGCTCGCAGGCGTACTCGATACCCGCACGGGCCTGGGCAGCGTGGTCATCACCCGCACGCACGAGGCGCTTCACAACCTTGGCGGGGATGGACGCACCGCAATTGAACGCCATGCGCTGAATCTGCTTGACGCTCGTAAAGGGCATGATGCCGGCAACAACGGGCAGCTTGATGCGGTAGCGCAGGCACTGCTCGCGGAAGCGGTAGAAGTCATCGTTGTCGAAGAAGAGCTGCGAGACCAGGAAGTCTGCCCCAGCCTCCTGCTTGATGCGCAGGGCGCGCATCGACTCGTCGAGCGAGGCAGACTCCACGTGTCCCTCGGGGTAGCACGCGGCACCAATGCACAGCGAGGGCGCCGTCTTGCGAAGATGTGCGATGAGGTCGGAGGCATGTGCAAAGTCGACCACGTCTGCACCGGGCCTGCGATCGCCACGAAGCGCGAGCACGTTCTGGATGCCCGCAGCGTTAAGGCTGTCCACGTAGACGTCAACATCGACGGAGGTTGCTCCCATGCAGGTAAGGTGCGCAAGAGCGGTAACCCCAAGCTCGCCCTCAATCCTGGCAGCAATGGGGACAGTATTTGCCGAGTTACCCGAGCCGCCGGCAGAGTACGTCACCGAGATCCAGTCCGGCTTGTTCTCAGCAATCTGGGAGGCAATGCGGTATGCCTCCTCGAGCGGCATCTCACCCTTGGGCGGGAAGATCTCAAACGAGAGCGTCTGCCCCGCCGCAAGCTTGTCGGTAATCCTCATGACTCCCCAATCGCACAGAAATGACCCCGAACTAGTAACAACACATGGTAGCCCGGGTAAAACGCAAGCTCCCGCCGGTTTACGAGATGGCTACCGAGAAGAGCGCTTGTCACTGGCACTCGCCGCGTCTTCGCCGCGCATGAACGAGGGCATCTCGCCTGCCGCAGTCGAGCGGGCAATGTCAAATATGGCGTCTGCCACCGCATCCTGGTCTGCCCGGCCTATGTGCCAGCGCGCCGCCTTTGCCGCAACCGGCGTGGCATTGGCTACCGCTACGGAATTCTTGAAGCGTGTGAGGAGGGGGAGGTCGTTCTCGGCGTCGCCAAAGCAGCAGACCTCGTCGTTGGAAAGGCCAAGGTTGCGGGCCAGCCACTCCCCCGCCACGCCTTTGTCCCAGCCAGCGGGCAGGATGTCAATGTGTGGACGCTCCTGCATGGGGAACACGAAGTCGAACTCGGGGCAGGCCTCCTTGAGGACGGCACGCACCTCTCGACCGCGCACAAAGTCGCCAACCACGCGCACGTTGGCCTTAACCACGGGGCGGTCCGGGACCTCGTCGACGGCGCCCGTCACCGCAAAGAAGTACGGCACCCGGTGCTTCTCGAGATAGTCTGCGGGAGTTCTCACGGCATACTGCTCACCCGTGTCCACGTAGTCCACAACGAGCCAGGCATCATCCATGCCATCCAGGGACCTCGCACAGCGGCGGAGCACGCCAAGGTCGAGTGGCACCTCGTGGACGAGCTTGCCGTCCTGGTAGATGAGCTGGCCATTATCTGCCAGCACCGTCGTGAGACAGGTCTCGTCGTTATCGAACATCCAAGGCAGCGCGGAGGGAGCACGTCCTGTGGCAGGGGCAAAGTGAACGCCGGCCGCTTGGGCCGCATGGATGGCCTCGCGGGCATGGGGAGTGACGACATGCTCGCCGGCCCACGCCAGGGTGTTGTCAAGATCTGAAAGGATGAGCTTTATCACGCAGTCCCCCAAACGGCCATGTCCGACCTGAATACAGGCCTTGCCCCACGAGTGTAACGCGATGCAAGCGCACCGACATTGCGGCCGTCAAGCGCCCCGACGTAGGGGGAGACGACCGGGGCGCGAGGCCGCGCACTCGAAGGGCAAGACCATTCGACAGGGGTGCGACACGGGGCCGCAGGTCCCAGCCGAACCGCCGGCGGGTGTTGGGGGACCGCCAGTGGCTCACCTATCGTACGACTACCAAAGCCCTCCCAACATCAAAAAACTTTTTATGAAATAAATTGGAATGAGCACAAGGTGCGAACGGTCAAAATGCTCGGTAGGCGGTCAATATGACAACCGACGCAAACACCTGGGGGGCAAGGGGAAACACTCTTGGGAAGGACTTTTCCTCTCCCCGCGCGCACCCAAATGCCCACGCGCCCAAACAGCATGCCAATGCCAGCACGCACGAGAGGGCAACGCATGCCATTCCCCCAACTGCCCCAAGATAGAAACCGCACGCAGAAAGCAGCTTGGCATCTCCCCCGCCAAGGCAATGCTGCAGACTTCCCCGCGCTCGCATCCAGGGCAGCTGAACGCCGAGAAGGACGAGAAGCACAAGCGCTCCGCCCGCAACCGATGCCCAGGCCTCCTCAAGGACGTCGCCGCATCCCAAGCCATGCGCACTCCCCCAAACCGCTTCCAGGCAGAGATACGCGCCCCGGATAACAAGGATGCCCGCAACAACGCGATTGGGAATGACGCGCCGAGCAAGGTCGGTCACGCTGCAGGCGAGAAGTGCGGCCGCAAGCATCGCCAGCTCTACGGCCTCCAGCCAACTCGTCGCAACAGCACCCACACAAACCCCTGTAAGCGCGCCACTCAAACATATGAGGGTCTTTGCAGGAGCCTGCCATCCCACCTCCCGCCTTGCCACGGCATGCCCCACGCCGCCCGCAAAGCCGGCGCACAGGATGCATTCCGCCAAGAGGCGGGCAACCGCTGCATGCGCAAAATCCATGGCATCCTCCCATCAACGCAGCACCATGGTGGGATGGTATACGAACACATGTACGTGAGTTGGCATAGGGTTGTGCCCAAACCATCACAGATTCCGGTTTTCCCGCCCACTTTCCCTGCCTGAGCTGCAGGGATGACAGCAAGCGACATTGGCCGTCAGAAATGTGACAGATTCGCAAGCGGCAGAACCATGACGCTTGGGAGACGTCCCTCTCCTGTGCGCCAAAAGGTCTAGACTCATGCCCACTTGCCAAAATCGCGGTTATGAGTCCGCGGGGCGTTGGCACTACTCACGGGGAGGAGATGGCAACGATGACAGATTGGCTTGTACGGAGGTTCCTGACAGGGGTAAGCACGACGGACCCCGCCGGCAGGACGCGCTACGGACAGTTTGCGGGCATGGTCTGCGTCGTATGCAACGTGGTGCTCTGCATCGCAAAGGGAATGGTGGGCTTCATCGCGGGATCGGTCTCGATCATCGCCGACGCCGTGAACAACCTGTCTGATGCGTCGAGCAACATCGTCGCCCTTCTCGGCTTCAAGCTAGCAAGCAAGCCTGCTGACGACGAGCACCCCTATGGACACGGGCGCTTTGAGTACCTGGCGTCGCTGACCGTTGCCGCGCTGGTTCTTGCCGTGGGCATCAACCTGGTCATCACGTCGGTCCAGAAGATCATCTCGCCGGAGCCAACGGACTTTGGGCCTGCGGTTATCGTGGTTCTCGTGCTCTCGATGGCCGTCAAGTCGTGGATGGCGCTCTTCAACGGCTCGATGGGCAAGCGCATCTCGTCCGAGACGCTCGAGGCCACGGCCATCGACTCGCGAAACGACGTCATTACCTCTGGCGCTGTTCTCGCCGCCGCCATCGTCTCGTACTTCACGGGCTTTGACCTCGACGGCATTGCAGGCACCGTGGTGGGGGCCTTCATCTGCTGGAGCGGCTTCTCACTTGTGCGCGACGCCATCGACCCGCTCCTTGGCCGCACGCCAGACCCCGCGCTCATCAAGCACATCCACGACAAGATCATGAGCTACCCCGGGGTGCTTGGAACGCACGACCTCATGGTGCACGACTACGGTCCCGGCCGGCAGTTTGCAAGCGCGCACGTGGAGATGGCGGGCGAGGGCGACGTCTTTGCCTCCCATGACCTCCTTGACAACATCGAGCAGGACTTCCTCAAGGAAGGCCTGGTCATGACCCTCCACTACGACCCCATCGTGACAAATGACCCCCGGGTTTCCGACATGCGCCACTGGATCTCGATCCACATCAAGGAGATAGACCCGCGCCTCACGATCCACGACCTGCGCACTGTGCCCGGCCCCACCCACACCAACGTCATCTTTGACTGCGTGCGCCCGCACGACCTGGCGATGACCAACGATGAGCTCCGGGCCGCTATATCAAAGATCGTCACATCCAAATACCCGCAGGCAATCTGCAAGGTCACCGTCGACAACAGCTACGTATCGTCCCAGCAGTGAGGAATGACATGGCAGGCTACAAGTCCAAGCAGATGATCGTCATGAGGCGCGACCTCAAGATGCGCAAGGGCAAAATCGCTGCCCAGGCAGGGCACGCCTGCGTGGAGGCAACGCTCATGGCGCTTGCGCGCGAGGGGCGTCTTGACCAGGTACGTGTTCGCACGGCGCCAGACGGAACGCCCACATGGGTCTACCTCGACCACCCCGAGGCAGACTCCACCGCGCTCTCGGACTGGTTCGACTCCGGCGTGGCAAAGGTCTGCGTGTACGTAGACTCGGAGGACGCGCTACTCAACATTGCAGAGAAGGGCCGGGAGCAGGGCTTTGCCGTGGCTCTCGTGCGCGATGCCGGTCTCACCGAGTTCCATGGCGAGGCAACGCTCACCTGCCTTGCATTCGAGCCGCTTCCCGCCGAGAAGATCGACCCCATCACGGGAGACCTGCCACTCTACTAGCACCTTCACTGCCATGAGACAAAGGGACAGTCTCTTTGTCTCATATCCCACCGCTCAAATGGGATTTATTTCCATTCATTAATTCCTACTTGTGGAGTGGGTTTATAAGTGTCACCCTTGTTCGTGACGAGTTGTCCGGCGGAGGAGCCTCAGCGGGGGCAGCCGACTTACCTCGTCACCAGACGTACAAGGAGTAGAAAGATGAAGGCAGCAAGGAAGATCGAGGCTCTTATTGGCTCAACCCCCCTGGTAGACCTTTCGGGACTCGTAGATGGCGCAGCAACCATCTACGGCAAGTACGAGGCCACCAACCCCGGCGGCTCCGTCAAGGACCGCATTGCCCGCGCAATGCTCGACGCAGCCGAGAAGGACGGCAGTCTCAAGCCTGGCGGCACCGTGATCGAGCCCACGTCGGGCAACACCGGCGTTGGCCTTGCCATGCTTGCAGCCGCGCGCGGCTACAAGATGATCCTCGTCATGCCCGAGACCATGTCCATCGAGCGCCGCAAGCTCGCCGCGTCCTACGGCGCGCAGATCGTCCTTACGCCGGGCAAGGACGGCATGAAGGGCGCCGTCGCCAAGGCCGAGGAGCTTCGCCAGGAGACCCCGGGTGCCATCGTGGCAGGACAGTTCGTGAACCCCTCTAACCCGCAGGCCCACTACGAGACCACCGGCCCCGAGGTCTGGGCGGACACCGAAGGCACTGTCGACTTCATCGTGGCCGGCGTTGGCACCGGCGGTACCATTTCTGGCACCGCCCGCTTCCTCAAGGAGAAGAAGGCCTCTGTCCAGGGCATCGCCGTCGAGCCCGCAGAGTCCGCGGTTCTCGAGGGCAAGCCCGCCGGCCCCCACAAGATCCAGGGCATTGGCGCGGGCTTTGTCCCCAAGACCTATGACGCCTCCGTTGTCGACGAGGTCGTTCCCGTTGCCTCCGCAACCGTCATCGACACCAAGAAGCGCCTCGCGGCCGACTACGGTCTGCTGGTTGGCATCTCCTCTGGCGCAGCCGTTGCCGCTGCCGTCGAGCTTGCCAAGCGTCCCGAGAACGCAGGCAAGGTCATCGTTGCCATCCTCCCCGATACCGGCGAGCGCTACCTCTCGATGGACCTCTAATGGCAGCCGCAACGACTGGCGTCGCCAGCGCTGCTGGCTCTGCCGAGGACACGCGCACCGTTGACGAGATGTCGCTCTTCGAGGTCATGCGCGAGGACGCCCATGCGGCGCTCGAGCGCGACCCGGCGGCAAGCTCAATCTGGGACATCGTGTTCTACTCGACCGGAACCCATATCGTCTGGGCCTATAGGCGTCACCACTGGCTCTACACCCACGGCATGAGAAGCCTTGCTCTGCTCCTTGCCAAGCGCACGCGTCGCAAGCTTGGGGCGGACATCTTCCCCTCCGCGCAGATTGGCCGGCGTTTCTCCATTGACCACGGCATTGGCGTAGTCATTGGCGCCACGTCGATTATTGGTGACGACTGCCTTATCTACCAGGGGGTTACCCTTGGCATGACCGGCAAGCACGGCGGCAAGCGCCACCCTACGCTGGGCAACAACGTCATGGTGGGCGCAGGTGCCATCGTGCTGGGCAATATCACCATAGGCGATAACGCCAAGGTCGCCGCCGGTTCCGTTGTTGTACACGACGTGCCGCGCGACGTCACGGTGGCCGGCGTTCCCGCCAAGGTGGTGCGCGATCGCCGCTTCAGCGGACCACGCCTCGTGGAGGACGACTTCGATCCCACCAAGCTGGACGACGAGAACATCCGCTGGTCCTGCGCGCTGTAGCTTCTCGGCGGGCCTGTTCATGGAATACCGGCAAGCGAGCGCTCCCGTGTCTTTCGACGCCGGAGCGCTCGTTTCTTACGAATGCGTCAAAGTGTGCCCTCCGGAGACAAGTTGTCTCCGGAGGGCCATGTCTGTTGCAATCGCCGCCAAAAGGGGCCTTCCGGCAACAAAGAGCGACAAGGAGCCGGCATCGCAGCTAGCGCTTCTCCCCCTCCGCCGCGGCCTGACGCTCGCGCACTTCATCCATCGTGAGCGAGTCTGCGTTCTTCACAAACAGCAGTGGCACGGCCGAGATGGCAGCGCAGATGGCCACGTAGACGTAGAGGTACTGGTATCCCACAAACTGCATGACCGCACCAGAGAGAATGGGTGTCACTACCTGCGCAGACATGCTTGCCGTGTAATAGAACCCGGTGTAGCGTCCCGTCGTGTTGGCGCTCGCCAGCTCCATGATCATGGGATACACGGTAAGCGAGACCGTCGCCATGCCAATGCCAAAGAGCGCCACCCACACGTAGATAATCGCCGAGAAGCCCGTGGCACCCGAGATGAGCAGCGGGGACACCACCATAAGCGCGATGCCAATATACGTAGTGACCTTCCGGCCAATCTTGCAGGAGAGCTCGGCCATGGGCATGTAGGCGACAATCGCCGCAAGCGTGGCCACGGTCTGCACCTGCGCGTACGAGCCACCGGCCATCCCCCACACCACGTCCGCATAGCGCGAAATGCCGCTGGTCACGGCGTTGTTCGACATGAAATAGAAGAAGACGCAAACAAGCACGCACACAAGCGAGCGCCGCTTGACAGGATCCGTCTCGCGCTCCTTGCCGCCCTCGTCGGAAGCCTCGATCTCATCCTCGGGAATGCCCAGCTCGGCACTCTCGCGGTGCATCGCCGCAACCTCCTTGGGCTCGCGGAAGAGCACCATGAAGATAATGGTCGTCACCAGCAACATGAAGGAAATGACCAGGTACACGGGGATGTAGTCCGGCTTCTCCTCGGCTGGGACGAGAAGCGCGATGGCGACAAGCACAATCACGCCACCCACCGCAGCCATGAGCGAGTTGAAGGCGTCCGCCTTGCTGCGCACAGGACGCGGCGTGACGTCGGGCATGAGCGCCACGGAGGGAGAACGGTAGATTGAGAGCACCACGAGCGTTGCCACAAGCACCGTCACAAAGAGCGGCAGGTTGTGCATCGCGTTTGCCACGGCAATGAGGGGCGTGAGCGCCGCGGCGAGAAGCGCACCCACCACGATGAACGGCGTGCGCCTGCCCCAGCGCGTGGTGGTACGGTCGGAGAGCGCCCCCATGAGCGGGAGCATGAAGAGCGCGAGCACGTTGTCGAGCGACATAAAGACGCCGGTGAGCGTGTCGCCCATGCCAAACGTGTTCTTGAACATGAGCGGCACCAGGCCGTCGTAGGCTTGCCAGAACGTGAGTGCCCCCATGAACGGCAACGTCACCAAGACGGTGCGCCTCATGTTGAGTTTGGTGAGACTTCGGCCAGCGGCTTTCTTCTCGCTGGGCTTCTCGCCGGATACTTCCGTGGGTGTTTCTGTCATCTACCTGACCCTTTTCTGTCGCTTGGCCACACCGAGGGCAAACGCCGCGATGGCAGCCGCACCAAGCACGGGAAGCGCTGGCCGCGCCATCTCGCGCGCCTCCTCCGTCGATACGGGCACACGCTCGGACGCCCAGTCGGTGAGCGGGCGCTCCGTACGAGAGCCCACAAGTTCTGCAAACGTGAGCAGGCGCGTGGTGTAGAGCGCTGCGTTCTGCTCGTCAAACGAGAAGAGCCGCGCCGCACGGGCAGTGCCCGGCCCGTAGGAGCCAAAGCCGGCAGAGGGCGCGTATCCCAGATCGAGGCCTCCGTAGTGCGAGACCAGCGTGTTCTTGTGGTCGTGTCCAAAGTAGACCGCGAAGGTGCTCCCCTCGCGCGTGAGGGCGGCCACTTCGCCGGTGTCCGTATCCGGACTGCACACGGGCTCCCTCAGCCCTCCGGAGACGCGAAGGTCCTCTATGGGGACAAGCGTGCGACCGGGATGGTAGTGCGTGCGGAACCCAGGGACGCCATGCTCGCCCCCGCAGGCATCGCGCAGGCAGTCGTAGACCTGAACAGGCGGTATGTGCTGGTAGAGAATGCAGGGGACCCTGTGGCCAGCACGCTCTGCAAGGTCCCGCGCGCGGGCAGTGACCCATGCGGTCAGCGCGGGGTCAAAGGGCTCATAGCCGCTACCGCCTGAGCCCGCGCCAGAGTCCGCCACCATCACCGCAAGGCGAATGTCCTCGCCCTCATGGTCGAGCACAGGCACGGCAAGCGTACCCGCTCCGTGGTAGAGCTGGGGCTCACGCGCTGCGACCATACCGTTCACGCATCCGGGAATGGCCTTGTACCAGCCCTCCTGCTCCTCGTTGCCAATGCCGCACTGGCGATCGTGGTTGCCATAGGTGACCACAAACGGAATGTTCCGCTCGACCATGGGTGAGCAGATCTTCCTCACCACGGTGCGGGCACGCTCGGCGTTCTCGCCCAGCGAGAACTCAATCGCGTAGCCCTTGATCTGGTCACCCGTCAGCACCACAAGGTCTGGCCGCGCCTCATCAAGGGCGGCGTGGAGAAGCGCCATCGTATCGTCACGCACATGCGAGGTCTCCTGGATGTCAGAGAGCTGCAACACGCGGAAGCGCCCCTCGGAGTCAAAGCGCAACGGCCACGTGGCCTGATCTTTATCGTCAATCACTCGTTCCTCCTTATGCGGGATTAAACTCCCAGGGAGAAAAATCCCGCCGCGGCAGCTCTTATGCCTTGTCGCCGGCAGGCTGCCCGTACGTCTCGAAGCGCCTCGAGACGCCCATGACCTCCTCACCCGAGAGCACGCGCGGCGTGCCCACGCACTCCGCCTGCCACTGGACGCGCGAAACAAACTCAAGGTTAACGGCAAGCCCAAAGGCTGACGCCATGCTGGGGCCACATGCAACAAGCCCATGATTCTCCATGAGCACCGCGTTGGTCTCGGGGTGCTCGCCAAAGGTCTCGCCCACCGAGGCCGCCAGCTCGGGCGTGCCAAACGTTACATAGGGTGAGAGCGGCACCTCCTCAGCGCCCGAATCCGCAATCGTGAAGTGCACCGCGCGGATAGGCTCGCCAAGCGCGGCCAGCGTGGTTGCATAGGGCGAGTGCGTGTGCACCACGGCGCGAGCAGCCGGGCGGCGACGGTAGACCTCGGCGTGAAGCGGCGCCTCGGAGGACGGCCGGCGGCTCCCCTCGACCACGCTGCCATCCAGCTGGAGCACGACCACGTCCTCGGGCGTAGTCTCGAAGTAGCCCAGGCCCGACGGGCTGATGGCCATAAGGCCGGTCTCGGGGTCATACTCCGAGAGGTTACCGCTCGTTCCCACGGCAAGGCCTTCCGTGGCAATCCGTTTTCCGTACGCCACGATGCGCTCGCGCGCGTCCTCCATCAGCATGGTCTGCTCCCCTTTCGGCCGCTCATGTGACAACACACTCCGCCCAAGAGCTTACCCCATGCCCCTCGCCGCATTCGTCCAACCATGGCCATAATCATCTGGTATCGTTCTCATGTTGCGTATGGGGGCGCATGCACGTGAGAGGGGGCAACGGACGTGGATATCAATGAGATTGCAAAACTTGCGGGGGTTTCGCGGGCAACCGTCTCGCGCTTTCTCAACGACGGCTACGTCTCCAAGGAGAAGCGCGAGCTCATCGCGCACGTCATCAACGAGACGGGCTACGTCCCCTCCCAGCAGGCCCGCACGCTGCGCACCGGCAAGACCAAGCTCGTGGGCGTCATCATCCCCAAGATTAACTCCCACTCCGTGAGCCGCATGGTCGCCGGCATCACCAAGGTCCTTGCGCAAAACGGCTACCAAGTGCTTCTCGCCAACACAGACAACAACAAGAAGGCCGAGGTAGACTATCTCAACCTCTTTGCCGAGCGCAACAAGGTCGACGGCATCATCCTCATTGCCACAGTCTTCACGAACGCCCACCACAAGGCACTGAATTCGCTCAACGTCCCCGTGGTCATCCTGGGCCAGCGCCTGGACGGCCACTCGTGCGTCTACCAGGACGACTACCACGCCGTCTATGACCTCACGCGCTCCATCCTCAAGACCTCCCACACTCCGGGCTACATTGGCGTCTACGAGAAGGACGTGGCTGCGGGACGGGAGCGCCACCGCGCCTTTCTCGACGCCTGTGCCAGCATGGACGTTGCCGTAGGCCCAAAAGCGCAGCAGAGCGCCACCTTCTCCGTCGACTCTGGCTACCTCAGCGCCGAGAAGATCCTCGATGCCGTGCCTGACGTCGATGCAATGATCTGCGCCACCGACGACATTGCCTTTGGCGCCATGACCTGCCTGCGCGAGTACGGGAGGCGCATCCCCGAGGACGTGCAGGTGACGGGAGTGGGAGACTCCAAGCTCTCGAAGATCATGACCCCCAGCCTCACAACCGTGCACTTCTACTACCTCACCAGTGGTGTCGAGGCGGCAAAGATGCTGGTAGATGCCATGACCGACAGCGATGGAGTCCCCCGCGAGCTGCGCATGGGCTATGAGATCTACGCCCGTACCAGCTCGCGCTAGCCGCCGTGGCGCCAGCAACGCCACTGTGATGTGAGACCGTTCGCACCCGCATTTCTACCACTCACCGTTATTCCTGCAATCCACATTTTCTCATCCGGCCATTGGCTACTATTGGACATGTGAGAACGATTTCATAGACAGCTGTTTCAAACAAGTTTTTGCGCGATTAAATCAGCTATGAGAACGGTTTCATAAGTAAGGCCACTGGTTCGGAAAGGGAGACCACATGGCTCTGGACTATGCAGAAGCGGCACGCGAGGTTCTGGAGGCGATCGGCGGCTCGAGCAACATCGTCTCGGCGGCGCACTGCGCCACCCGCCTGCGCCTGGTCATCGCAGACGACAGCAAGGTCGACAAGGCCAAACTCGATGACGTGGTTGGTGCCAAGGGCAACTTCCAGGCAGCGGGCCAGCTCCAGGTGATCTTTGGAACCGGCACCGTGGACAAGGTCTATGACGAGTTCATCAAGCAGTCCGGCGTCACCGCCGCCTCCAAGGCGGAGGCCAAGGAGGCCTCTGCCAACCAGGGCAACGCGTTCCAGCGCGCCATCAAGGTCCTCTCGGACGTCTTCGTCCCCATCATCCCCGCCATCGTGGCATCCGGTATGCTCATGGGCATCATGGGTGCCCTCTCCTACATGGGATCCCAGGGCATCATCGCGCTCGACACCACGAGCGTCTGGTGGCGCATCGCGTCTCTCATCAACGCCTGCGCCCTTGGCAACCTCCAGATTCTCCTGGGCTTTTCCGCCGCTACGGTCTTTGGGGGCAACCCCTACCTCGGCGCCTCGCTCGGCGCGCTGCTCATAAGCTCCGACTTCATCAACGCATACAGTGCCAGCACCGCCATCGCCGAGGGAACCATGGTCACGCTCGACGTGATCCCCGGCATCTACAGCATCGACTGGGTGGGCTACCAGGGCCACGTCATCCCCATCCTGGTGGGCGTGTGGATCCTCTGCTTCTTCGAGAAGCGACTCCACAAGGTCGTCCCCGAGATGTTCGACCTCTTCCTCACCCCGCTGCTCTCGGTCTCTTGCCGCCTACATCACGATCCTCTTCGTCGGCCCCATCTTTGTCTGGCTTGAGAACAACATCCTCGGCCTGCTCATGTGGCTGCTCCAGGTGCCCTTCGGCATTGGCTACATCATCATCGGCCTGATCTACTCGCCCTCCGTTGTCACCGGCCTGCACCAGATGTACACCGCCATCGACGTCTCCATGCTCGCCCGGTACGGCGTCACCTACTGGCTGCCCATCGCCAGCGCCGCCAACATCGCCCAGGGCGGTGCCTGCCTGGCCGTTGCGCTCAAGACCCACTCCGAGAAGACAAAGTCCCTCGCCGTTCCCGCCGGCATCTCCTGCCTGCTCGGCATCACCGAGCCCGCAATCTTTGGCGTGAACCTGCCCAACATGAAGCCCTTCGTGGCAGGCATGATTGGCTCTGCCTGCGGCGGCCGACGAGACACGCGCTCTCGAGGCAGACGAGAAGGCCGAGGCCCCCGCAGCCGAGGCTCCCAAGGCCGAGACCATCGGCGCCCCTGCTACCGGCACCGCCGTCGCGCTCACAGACGTCTCAGACCCTGTCTTTGCGTCTCTCGCCATGGGCAAGGGCATCGCGGTCGAGCCCACGGATGGCAAGATCGTCTCGCCCGTCGACGGCACCGTGACCGTAGTCGCCGAGACCGGACACGCCCTTGGCCTGCTCTCCGACGCTGGTGCAGAGATCCTCATCCACATTGGCATCGACACTGTCGAGCTTAAGGGCGAGCCCTTCACGCCCTTCGCCAAGGTGGGCGACCACGTGAAACGCGGCGACGTCCTCATGGAGGCCGACCTTGGCGCCATCAAGGAGGCCGGCAAGAAGGCCACCACGATGCTCGTGATCACCAACACCGACGCGTACGCCTCGGTTGACCAGCTTGCGACCGGCGAGGTCAAGGCCGGTGACGCCGCGGTGGCCACGCGCTAGGCCCAGCCACTGCTCCACACACGGGCGGTCGCCTCTGGTGGCCGCCCGTCTCGCGTATTCGCACCCACTTGAAAGGAGCCCCATGTCCCCCACGCACGAGCGCTGGACACCCCGCTTCCACCTGGCCCCACGCCAGGGGTGGCTCAACGACCCCAACGGCCTCTGCCAGTTCCACGGTACCTACCACGTCTTCTACCAGGCGGCGCCCGCGTGGCCGGCATCCGGCAAGAAGGGTTGGGGCCACTTTGCGAGCCGCGACCTTGTGCGCTGGGAGGACCTGGGCGAGCCTCTCGTGCCGTCAATTCCCGAAGACGCCGACGGCGTCTACTCTGGCTCGGCGCTCGTGGTGGCGGGCGGTGCACCGGACGGGGGTGACCTTCTGCGCCTCTACTACACCGGCAACGTGAAGTACGAGGGCGATCACATCCACAATGGACGCGACGCCAACCAGATTATGGTCACAAGCGAGGATGGAATCTCCCTCTCTGAGAAGAAGGTCCTGCTCCGCCCCAAGGACTACCCCTCCGACCTCACGCGCCACGTGCGCGACCCCAAGGTCTGGGAGCAGGGCGGACGCTACTACATGGTGCTGGGTGCCCGCCGCTCTGACGACGTGGGCGACGTCCTTCTCTACGAGTCCTCTGATGCCGTGGAGTGGGCGTATCGCGGACGCATCGAGTCCAGGCATCCCTTTGGCTACATGTGGGAGTGCCCCAACGTCATCCAGGTGGACGGCCATGACTACATCGTAGTTTGTCCGCAAGGCCTGCCCAGCGAGCCCACGCGCTGGCAGAACCTCTACCAGGCCGGATACTTTCCGCTGCCCCGGGGCATCCTCGCAACCACGCAGGTGGACGAGACGAGCTTCGTCGAGCTCGACTGGGGCTTCGACTTCTATGCGCCGCAGGTCTTTAAGGACGAGAAGGGCCGCTGCATCCTCATTGGCTGGATGGGCATGCCAGACGCGGACTACACCTCGGCACCGGACGGGCTTGCCTGGTGCCACTGCCTCACCGTCCCGCGCGAGGTAACGGTTGGGGAGGACGGCCTTCTCCGACAGTGGCCCGTTACCGAGATTGACGGCCTTCGCGGCTTTGCCGAGCCAGTGAGCCCATCGGCAGGCGCGATTCTCCCCCACCACTGCGCCGACATCGAGCTTCTGGGCATCGAGGGCAACCTCGAGATGGGGCTGGACGGGCAGCTCGAGCTCTCCTTCTCCGCCAGCGAGGGTCTGCTGAGAATGGCATTTGCGGACGAGAAGGCCGCCTCTGGCCGCACCGAGCGCGTGCTTCCACTTGCAGCGCTGCACGAGCTCCGCGTGCTGGTGGATGGCTCCGCCGTGGAGGTCTACGTGAACCACGGCGAGGAGGTACTCTCGACCAGGTGGTTCCCCACCGCGGACACGCTGCTGGTCACCCTGCATGCTAGAGCTGCGAGAGCGCTCGCTCCTGGGAGATGGGCGGCGAACCGCCGCGCGCGTAGCGCGGTGGGCGCCCGGCACGTGGCGCCAAAAGGCCACTTTCGAGCAGGCTTTCCTCAACAGCCTACGCTCCGGCGTCATTTTGTCGCCGGAGCGTTTACTTTGTACGCACTTGCTACCAATACGGCCCTTCCGGCGGCAAACGGCAGCACCCCACCCCCTACGAGTACGTAACCCTCACGGTAGGTGAGATGCCGTTCATTGCGTTGGAGTTGACCACCACGTAGAGGTACCGGCGCACCGATCTTCGCAGGTTGTTGAGGGTATAGGCGCTTCTCGGATCAGCGACGGTACCCGTGGCGGCAGTCGCCAGCATGAGGTCCGTCCCATCAGCAATCCCCTGGTCGTGGTCCATGTAATAGTCGTCCACGCTGAAGTCCGAAAGGACAACGCCGTCAAAGCCCCACTCATCCCGCAACAGCCCGGTCTGAAGGTCCTCTCGGCCGCCGCCCCAGGTATTTCCAAGGAAGCTGTAGCAGCTCATCATCGAGAGCGGCACATTCACCTCGGTCTGCACCTGCTCCCCTGTCGACGCGTCCAACGCGGGGACAGCGTGCCGCGTGGGCGACTTGACCGCCATCTCGAACGGTCGTGCATAGATCTCGCGGACTGTCTGCTCCGTGGCCCACGTGCACAGGTGCTCCCTGCGACTGGTCTCCTGATCGTACACACAGAAGTGCTTGAGCATGTGGACCATGCCGCGCGAGGCGCCACCACCCACTATGGCTCGCGCGAGGGACCCCGTAAGCAGCGGGTCTTCTGAGTAGTACTCGTAGTTCCTGCCCGAGAAGGGCGAGCGGTGCATGTTGATGGCCGGGCTCCACCAGCCAAAGATGCCAGACGAGAGAGACTCCTCGCCTACGGCCTCGCCCATGCTGCGCAGCAGGTCAACGTCCCAGGTCTCCGCCACCAGGTACTCGCTTGGCCACACGCAGTGCGAGCCGCCGCGCTCCATGCCTCCCATCGCCACCGGCGAGTCGTCCCAGTCGGTTGCCGGCTTGCCAACGGAGTCGATCTTCTCGCCAGCATTGGTGCACACAAGGGCAACCACATCGCCACGGGACAACTGGTCGAGAAGAACGTCCCACAGGGGGTCGTCGAACTTGCGCCCCCTCAGGTCGATGAGCGAGACCCCGTTCTGGGCATCGGTCTCTGGTGCCGTTACCGTCCCGTCATCCTCCGCCTCCGCATCGTACATGGAAAGCGTCACGTCCACCGAGGCCGCAGTCTTGTCCTGTGCGGGCGCCGGGAAGCTCCCCGCCATGTCTTTGCGGGTGAGAAGCACCGGTGTACCATCGGCACCAGAGGTAGCCGGGTTATCGAAGTACTCGTCAAGATCGGGAAACCGCGCGACAATTTCTGCGCCCGTCGCGTCATCGGTCTGGTAGCGCTTCTCGCCCAGATCGAGCGTGCGCGTCTCCACCACGTGATGGGAATCCGTGCGAAGGGAGACCTGGTACGAGCCGGCGGCAAGCAACCAACAGCCGTCTGCCGCAGACCAGCTTGCCATCTGGCGCACCGGCCAGCTCAGCTCGAGCGTCTGCGACTCGCCTGGCGCAAGCTCACCGGTCTTGGCAAAGGCGACAAGCGCCACCGCGCTCTTCTCGACGGAGCCATCCCACGGGGCACCCACGTACGCCTCGACAACGTCTTTGCCCAAGAGCTGTCCGGAGTTGGTGACCCGCACCGAGAGCACAACGTTCTCGCCATCCAAGCGGCAGTCGAGAAGTGACCACGAGAAGCTCGTGTACGAGAGGCCATAGCCAAAGGGAAAGGTCACGGCGTTGTCGTAGTCGATTGTCCCCATTGCGCCGGCCGTCTCGAAGTAGCGATAGCCAACGTAGATGCCTTCGAGGTACTCCACAAAGCGCGCACCGTCGCCGGTGGTCTCGTTGCCGGGGTAGAAGTCGTGGATGTCGGTGTAGCGATGCTCGCCCATAGTGTTGAAGCTCGGGGCAAGGCGCATGTCCCGAGCCCAAAGGTCACAGGTACGGCCACAGGGGTTGTGCCTCCCGCAGAGCACGTCGCCCACCACCTCTGCGCCCACCGCACCGGGAAAGCCCACATGAAACAGCGCGTCCACCTGGTAGGGACTGCCCTCTTCGACGAGCGGCCCCACCTCGAGCGTGGTTCCCGTGTTGAGAAGTACCACCACGCGGTCCGCAACCTCGCGTGCCCCTGCAACAAGGCCCAGCTCCTCCGTCGTGAGCTGGAGGGAATGCTGTCCCTCGGCGTAGTTCGCGGTCTCCTCGTTGGGAATAAACGACGAGAAGCGCTCGTCTTCCAACGAGGCATTGAGGTCGAGTGAGAGGTCATACCCCTCCCCGCTTGCCCGGCCGAGAACCACCACGGCAATCGTCCCAGCGACGCTCGCACGCACGTCCTCTGGATAGCTCGACCAAGGCAGCTCCCCGATGTAGTACGTGGTAGTAGCGCGAACGTCGAGCGTCTGGATACCTCCACGGGGACGGTCCTGCGCGTGTGCGGAAAGCCACTCGTGGACGGAAGAATTGACCTCGAGGCCCGCCTCGACCAGCCCATCGTAGAAGCCCGTGCACACCGCGTCCGATGCAACCGAGCCCGCACCGTAGCCGCCAAAGAGCGGGTCCTCCGCACAACGGCCCAGAAGGCTCACCGCACTGCCCTCCTGCAGGGGGAGCACGCCGTTGTTTGCTAGGAGCACCATGCCCTCTGCTTCAATCGTGCGCGCAACCTCGTGCGATGCGAGAACCGCCTCCTCAAGCGACGCATAGGTGGGGGTGTAGTACGCACTGTCCCACTGAGCGGTCACGCTGGGGTCAAGCGCCTCGATGCTCTGTACACTGTGGACCTTCTCGGCGCCCTCGCCTTCACCCTGTGACGACGCGGCAGCGCACCCCGCCTGCGCGAAGGCCGCAAGCGCACCAGCGGCAAGACCGAGCGCCTGACGACGTGTAACATCCCGCATAATGACCCCCTACCAAACCTCAGCATTAGTGCGCCCATGCGCGCCTTGGCAAGGGTATCTGCCGTGTAGACGCCAGCCCCAGACTCGTCGCGATTGGTCGACGCCTTAACGCAAAATGCCGTGCCTGCCACCAGGTGGCGGGCACGGCATGGGGTCACGCTTCAGGGCCACCGCACCGACCCCTATCTGACGACGCGGCTCTTCAGGATCCAGAACGTCGCAAAAATAGAGAGCCCCAGTGAGAGTATGACCGGGAACACCCAGGTCTCGTCCATGGGAAGCCCGGTGTTCATGCCGTAGAACGAGAAGACCGTCGTGGGGACCGAAAGCACAAGCGTGATGATGGCGAGGGTGCGCATTGTGAGGTTGAGGTTGTTGTTGATGATCGAGCCAAACGTTTCCATGGTCTCGTTGTAGACCTGCGTGTATATCTCGCACATCTCGATGGCCTGCTTGACCTCAACGGACGTGTCGTTCAGAAGGTCTCGGTCCTCGTCGTAGAGCTTGAGGATACGTCCGTAGCTTATGCGCTGGATGGTGGTGTCGAGTGCCTTGAGCGATGTCGAGAAGTACACCAGCGACTTCTCGAACCCCAGCATCTTGATGAGCTCCTCGTTGCGCATGGACCTCCGAAGCTCGCGCTCGTTCTCGCGAAACTGGCGGTTCACCGAACGCAAGTCAATCTGGTAGCGCCTGGAGATGTGCAGCAGAATCTGCAGCAGGAAGCGCGTGCGCTGTGCCGTATTGATGTCGCGGACCCGGCCACTCTCGAAGGCGGAGATGGTCCAGTTCTCCTTGAGGCTCACGGTCATGACCAGGTCCTTCTCGGGCAGGAAGAGCACGGCGAGCGGATGGGTGTCGTACTGGACGATCGAGGTGCTCTCGGCCTCGCTCTTGTCCTCCACGAAGGGGCAGTCCACGATCACGAGCACCTGCCTGGTCTCGTCGTCCCGCTCGATGCGCGAGCTCTCCTCGTCATCGAGCGCAGAGGCGACAAAGTCCGGTATGACGCCCATCTCGCTTTGCATCCAGGCGCGCTCCCGCTTGGTGGGGGCCACGACGCTTACCCAGCATCCCGGGCAGGGCCCCGCCACTCGTGAGGTGAGAAAGACCTTCTCACCGCTCTCGTCCTCCTCGACGGATGTCTTGAAGCACTCGATCACAGGCCCTGCCCCTACTCTTAGCGCCCTTAGAAGTCCGCGTTGCCCACGGTGCGCGGGTGCGGCAGCACGTCACGGATGTTGTCGACGCCCGTGAGGTACATGACCAGGCGCTCGAAGCCCAGGCCAAAGCCCGCGTGGTGGCAGCCGCCATAGCGTCGCAGGTCAAGGTAGTACTTGTACTGCTCGGGATCCATGCCCAGCTCCTGGATGCGGCGCTCGAGCACATCCAGGCGCTCCTCGCGCTGAGAGCCGCCGATGATCTCGCCAATGCCGGGGACTAGGCAGTCCGCAGCGGCAACGGTCTTGCCGTCGTCGTTCAGGCGCATGTAGAACGCCTTGATGTCGCGCGGGTAGTCCGTCACGAACGTGGGGCGCTTGAAGTGCTTCTCGGTGAGGAAGCGCTCGTGCTCGGTCTGGAGGTCAACGCCCCAGGAGACGGGGTATTCGAACATCGTGCCGGAGTTCTGGGCGTCCTCGAGGATCTTCACGGCGTCGGTGTAGCTCACGCGCGCGAAGTCGCTCGTGGCAACGTGCTGCAAGCGCTCCTTGAGGCCCTTGTCCACCCACTTGTTGAAGAAGTCCAGCTCGTCGGGGCAGTGCTCCATCACGTAGGTGATGACGAACTTGAGCATCTCCTCCGAGACGTCCATCTCGCCCTCGAGGTCGCAGAAGGCCATCTCGGGCTCGACCATCCAGAACTCGGCGGCATGACGGCGCGTGTTGGAGTTCTCGGCGCGGAAGGTGGGGCCAAAGGTGTAGACGTCGCCAAAGCTCATGGCAAAGTTCTCGGCCTGGAGCTGACCGGAGACCGTGAGGTTGGTGGGCTTGCCAAAGAAGTCCTTGCTGTAGTCCACCTTGCCGTTCTCGGTGAGGGGCGGGTTGGCCGGGTCGATGGTGGTCACGCGGAACATCTCGCCCGCGCCCTCGGCGTCCGACGCGGTGATGATGGGAGTGTTCACGTAGAGGAAGCCACGCTCCTGGAAGAAGCGGTGGATGGCAAAGGCGGCCACGCTGCGCACGCGGAAGACCGCACGGAAGAGGTTGGTACGGCTGCGCAGATGCTGCTGGGTGCGCAGGAACTCGCGCGTCTGGCGCTTCTTCTGCATGGGGTAGTCGGGCGCGGAGGCACCCTCCACCGTGACGGTCTCTGCCTGCAGCTCGAAGGGCTGGGGACGGTCCGGCGTAAGCTCGAGCGTTCCGCGCACGATGAGGGCGGCGCCCACGTTCTGCGAGACAATCCCCTCGTACGTCTCGTCCCCCAAGCGCTCGCGGTTGACCACAACCTGCAGGTCCTTGAAGCAGCTGCCGTCGTTCAGGGTGACAAAGCCAAAGTTCTTCATGTCGCGGATGGAGCGCACCCAGCCTGCGACGGTGAGCTCGGTGCCACCCAGCTGCTCCATGTCCGCGTAGAGCGCGGCGATTCTCGTGCGATTCAAGGGACGTCCTTCCTCTTGGAATTGTGTCATGCTCGTTAACCGTCCTATCTTATCGCGACGAGCTGGCACCGCATCCATCATTCTCTGCACTGGAAGGAGACGCCATCATGGACAACCCGCAGGCCACAGACTACGAACTTCTCGCTCAGCAGGTAGGCTCACTTGCCGAGGGAACGCCGGGTTGGCTGCCCGCCTTTGCCAACGCGGCCGCCCTCCTGGGCGAAAGTCTGTCAGACATCAACTGGGTGGGCTTCTACGTGGCCGTCGCAGGTCCCACAGGCAAGCAGGACCTTGTCCTTGGCCCCTTCTGGGGACGTCCCGCCTGCGTGAGCATCCCCTATGGCGCCGGCGTCTGCGGAAGGGCCGTCGAGACAAACGAGCCCCAAATCGTGCCCGACGTCCACGCCTTCCCGGGCCACATTGCCTGCGACGCCGCTTCGCGCTCGGAACTCGTGGTGCCCATCGACGTAACCGCCGCTGACGGCAGCACCACCGTCTGGGGCGTCCTCGACTGCGACAGCCCTGTCCCCGCGCGCTTCTCGGCGGCGGACCTCGACGGATTCGCGCTCATCGTACGCGCGCTGGAGAAGTTTGCAGACCTTGTCAATCCTGCCGTGCGCCCCGCGCGCTCGTAGTCGCGTAGAATCTCATGCGAGACGATCGTCACCACCGAGAGGAGACGTCAATGGAGGAGTACAAGCGCCAGTTCATCGACTTCATGGTCGAGAGCAAGGTGCTCAAGTTTGGCGAGTTCACCCTCAAGAGCGGCAGGAAGTCGCCATTCTTCATGAACGCGGGAGCCTACGTCACGGGCTCACAGCTCAAGCGCCTGGGCGAGTTCTATGCCCGTGCCATCCACGACAACTTTGGCCTGGACTTCGACGTGCTCTTTGGGCCCGCCTACAAGGGCATCCCCTTGGCGGTCTCCTGCGCCATCGCCTTTCACGACCTCTACGGCAAGGAGGTGCGCTACTGCTCCAACCGCAAGGAGGCCAAGGACCACGGTGCCGACAAGGGCAACCTCCTTGGAAGCGAACTTAGAGACGGCGACCGCGTGGTTATGATCGAGGACGTCACCACCTCCGGCAAGTCCATCGACGAGACCTACCCCATCGTGACCGGCGCGGCCGCGGTCGAAGTCAAGGGCCTTATCGTCTCGCTCAACCGCATGGAGGTGGGCAAGGGCGGCAAGGTGAGCGCCCAGGAAGAGATCCAGGAGCGCTACGGCTTCCCCGTCGCAAGCATTGTGACCATGGCCGAGGTCGTCGAGGCGCTCAACGGCACCGTCATTACGCCAGAGCTCAAGGCCGCCATTGACGAGTACTACGAGAAGTACGGCGTAAAGTAGCGCGCGGATACAAGCGCCGCTTCACGCGGCACAGAAACGCGGGGCGTCAGCACAAGCTGGCGCCCCGCATGCGTTGCGAGCGGCTTGTCTTGCCCTGCTCGTCCTACGCAGCCAGATCGGCGCGACGGGCCGTGGCCTCCTCGAAGTCGCGGGTGCCCACAAAGACGTCCTGCTTGTAGGGGTTGACGCCCAGCTTCTTGGCACGGTAGGCAATGTAGCAGATGGCAGCCACATTGGCCGCGAGCGCAATCACAGAGACCACGGTCGCCGTGGTGGGATTGAGTGTGGAGTGCGTCACAAAGACCGACTCCTCCTGGAACGCGGGGAAGACCTGCGCGAACATGCACCAAATGGCCAGCGTGTTGGCGCGGTTCTGAATCCAGCCGCCCTTGTTCCAGAGCGCGTTTGCCACCGTGGGGGCAAGAAGCAGCGCCAGGCCGCAGTACCAAGCGTGGTGCGGCAGGCAGTTGTAGGTGTAGCAGAAGTTCCAGATATCATAGGCACCAATGAAGACCCAGGTCATGTCAGGCCAGAGCATGTCTCGGCCGTCCTTGGAAGAGTAGACGTTCCACCAGGCCGTCATGCAGAAGATGTTGATGATGCCGGCGATGCCGTTGAAGACGTTGTTCCAGCCCGCGAGCTGCGTCGCGCCCTCTGAGGTCACCCACGTGCTCTGACCGAGTGCAAAGAAGTGGTAGGCGCTCTCGAAGTCGGAGCAGACGGCAATGAGGATGTTGATCGCGACGATCGCAAAGGGGAAGGCGCGGAACCAGTGCGCGCGACCAAGGCTTCCCCACTGGTACTTGATGACCATGAAGCCGATGCAGCCGGCAAGCGCGGCGTAGACCTTGGCGTAGTGGAACCAGCTGTTCTGGTAGATGTGGGTTGGGTTGGTGAGCGCCCACTCCTGACCCTGCGCCACGCCCACGGCAATGGCAATGCAGTAGATGGTCATTGCCACGGGCAGCACACCAAACATGATGAGCCCCCCGACCTTTGACCTGCGGGCAAACTCGTTGAGCACGATGAGCCCAACGAAGACCATCACCCACCCCAGGAGCTGGAACGGCAGATTGGCGCTGTGGTCGAACAACATGGCACTTCCTCTCTCTTGCTGTCTTTGGGGAAACGCTACCGTCGCGCCGTGGCGCGGCTAGTCCTGTTGGGAGCCAAGGTCGAGGTGGAGCGTGTCGGCGATGAGGTCGGCAACAAGCTCGTCCGAGGCGTCGGGGTGGGTCCTCATGTAGCTCATGAGGCCAATGATGAGCAGGTAGAACTCCTCGTAGGGATGGCGTATCTCCACGCGGTGGTACCTTGCGTACTCGGTGACGGTGGTACGGGTGAGGTACTCGGCAAGAGTGTGGGCCGTCTGCTGACTAAAGCGCTGGTAGAGCAGGGCGTTCTGGCTCCTGAGAAGATCGGTCCTAAAGCTGTCCTCGTCAAAGAGGTGGCGTCGAAGCATGGCGACGCAGGTCTTGAGGGCGCCGGCGACGTCCCCGCGCACACGCTGCGCGTTCCACTCGCGCACGGCAGCCACAAAGGTGTCGACATAGGCGTCGAGAATGGCGTCGGTCACCTCATCGCGACCCGAGAAGTAGTGATAGAAGAGGCTGCGCGTGATTCCCGCCCGATCGGCAATGTCCTTTACCGAGGTGCGGTCGATTCCCTTCTCCTCGTAGAGGGAGCGAGCAGCGGCAATGATCTGCTCGCGCCGCGTCTCTGCAATCTCGCCGCGCATCGACTCCACCTCCTTAGTTGACACCATGTCAACGAACGGGCCAATAATAGGATGTGAAGAGAATGTGTGGCAACAAACAGTTTGCGAAAAACGTCAACGATTCCCAGCCCAGAGGTGGTGCTGCGGACGAAAAAACGCGGCTGCCTGCTTGGGCAACCGCGCTCCTTGCCACCAATTGTGTTGCAGAGGCCTACATGGGCATTGTGGGGGCAACAAAGGTGCGGGCCTGGTACTCGCGATCCAGGTCGTAGAGGCCCTTGGGGTCGGAGCCAAAGAGCTCCATGTTCTTGATCATGTCGGAGGCGTTGGTCTCCTCCTCGCCCTGCTCCTTCACGAACCAATCGAGCAGCTGCATGGTACGGAAGTCGTGAACGTCGTAGGCGGCCTGGTAGCACTCGTTGATCGCGGCCGTGATGTAGCGCTCGTGCTCGAGGCCAGCCTGCAGCGGCGCAAGGTCGTTGGTGAAGGTCTTGTCGGGCTCGGCGATGGCTGCCATCTTGACCTGGTAGTCGTTGTCCAGTAGGTAGCGGCGGAGGATCTTGGCGTGGGCAATCTCCTCCTGCACCTGCACCATGTACCAGTTAGCGAACCCCTTGAGGCCGCGGTCCTCGTAGTAGTCGGCAAACGTGAGGTAGAGGTATGCCGAGTAGAGCTCCTTGTTGATCTGGGCGTTAAGGGTGTCGCCGACCTTCTTGTCGAGTGCCATGACAACCTTCTTTCCTGCCCCGCGGGGCATGTAAGCGTCTGTGCCAGTGAAGAGTTTACCCAGTGCGTCAGAAACCAGTCTCGCGACACGCCACCGTCACACGAACAGGCCGATGAGCGCGCAGAACGCCGCCCCAAGGCACATGGTGACCGGCAGGGTGACAAACCATGAGGTCACAATCTTGCGCGCCATAACCCACCGCACGCCGGCGCGGCGCTTGGCGCTGCCGGCGCCCATGATTGAGGTGGTGACCACCTGCGTGGTCGAGACGGGAGCGCCCAAGGCGGTCATGGTCTCAATTGCTATCGCAGTGGCCATGTTCGCCACAAAGCCAATGGAGGGCTCCAGGCGAAAGACCCCTCGCCCCAGCGTCTTCATGATGCGCTGCCCGCCAATCGCCGTGCCAAGTGCCATGGTGGCGGCACAGAAGAGCTTGACCCACAGCGGCACGCCCCCATCCTGGGAGAGCAGCCCCTCCGTTGTGAGCGCCAGCGTGATGATGCCCATCGTCTTCTGTGCGTCATTGGAGCCGTGGCTGTACGCCATGAAGGCAGAAGAGGCGATCTGCAGTCGGTGAAAGAGACCGTTCGCGTTTGCCGGAGTCCAGTTTGCAAAGAGCTCAAAGACAAGCCGCATGAAGGCAAAGCCCAGCACAAATCCTATGAGCGGCGAAGTGAACAGGGGAATGACGACCTTCTCGACCACGCCCTCCCACCTAACGTCCGAAAACCCGTGGGTATAGGCGATGGTTGCCCCAATGAGGCTGCCAATAAGGGCGTGGGAGGAGCTGCTAGGAACCGTAAGCCACCAGGTGAGAAGGTTCCAGAAGATGGCACCGAGCAGCGCGGCGAGAATGACGTAGAGCTCAAGCTGGACGTCGACGAGTCCGCTCGAGATGGTGCGCGCAACGCTCTCGTTGGTGAGCGCGCCTACGAAGTTCATGACGGCGGACATCGCAATTGCGACCCCAGGCGAGAGGGCGCGCGTGTAGACCGTGGTGGCAATGGAGTTTGCCGTGTCGTGGAAACCGTTGATGAGCTCGAACGCAAATGCGACAACGAGCAGCATGACGAGAAGGACGCTAGGCATTCTTCACTACCACGCCCTGCACGATGTTGCCCACGGACTTGCAGCAGTCGAGCGCGGCCTCCATCCTCTCGAAGAGCATGACCCACTTCAGCGTCTCCATTGGGTCCGTCCCCGCAAAGAGGTCCCCCAGGGCACCGCGATAGACTACGTCACCCTCGTCCTCGAGCATCCCAACCGACCTCACACGCTCCATGACCACGGGATCCTTGTGAAAGTTGGGCAGGTGGTCGAAGAGCTCTCCAAGCTGCATGCAGGCGCTCGCGGTGAGGTCTGCCATGCGGACGGCCTCGGGATGCATCTCCTCGATTCGGAAGAGCTCGAAGCGGCGAGAAGCACCCTCGATCTGGTCGACCACGCCATCCATCGTGCGTGCGAGCATCGCGATGTCCTCGCGGTCGAAGGGGGTCACGAAGGACCCATAGAGCTCGGTCAGAATCTTGGCAACGTGGTGGTCGCAGTCGACCTCGTACTCCTTCATCTTGGCGACAAGGTCGCGCGACTGAGGGTAGTTGCGCACGAGCGTTGCGTAGTCCTGGCCGACCTCGGCAATCTTGTGGCCAAAATCCGAAAGGAGCCCGTAGAAGACGTCTTCTCTATGTTTGACGCGACTCAATGGCGTATCCCTTCATGCGATGCATTGCTCGGTTGGGCAGACGTCGAGGCCTCTCGTTCTCCCACAGCTGTCTGCCCCAGCGGCCGCAAGGATGTTAGCAGTTTGTAAGCTGCCGGCAGCGAAGCGAAGCATACCGCCTGCCGAATGACGCAATACAAACGAAACGTTTTGCTTGTTGGAGTCGATTAGTTATGCTCGGTTTTGGAGTTGGCAAGACGATTGGCGACCAACAACGGGAGAGTGCACCAGATGACCAAGCTCATGGAGTACCTGCTGGAGCCGCAGACCGCCGTGGTCTTTGACATCGACGGCGTTCTCGCGGTCTACGAGTTTGGCGAGCTCTCGCACAGCGCATGCCCCGACGAGGACTGGGAGGACTACGTCCGCACCCACGACCCTTATGCCAGCTCGCGTCCAGTCCCGCAGATCAAGCGTTTTATCAAGGACAAGGGCGAGAGCCGCGTGTGGGCCTGCTCGCAGGCAAGCGACGTCGAGGCGCCTGGCAAGCGTGCCTTCGTCACGCGCTGCTACGGCCTTGCCCCCAGCCACGTGATAACCGTTGCTCAGAAAGCCGAGAAGGTCGAGTTTCTCCGCCGGCTGGCACAGGAGCTAAAAGTTCCCGAGCGCCGCGTGGCCATCGTCGAGGACACCGTGAAGACGCTGGACCTTGTCAACCGCGAGACCAACTGTGTAACGGTGCACGTCTCGTCCTTCTTCGACTACGGGATGTAGCCCCGGGCACACACGCGGTCCCGCATCCACCTGCACGCCGAGACGCCTACGCCCTCTCCTCGTGGACCTCGCGCTCAACCCCGTCGGCATCGCGAATGACCTCGATCCAGCGCTCGATGCGCTCCCCGTCGAGCATGCGCGCCGTCTCGTCAATCTTGTCAGCGAGAAGGTCAAGCGACTCTGGCGAGACGGAACCGTTTGCCGCCTGAAGGGACAGCGCCCTGGCAATGTCTGCGCATCCGTACAGCGCTTCTTGTGGAATTTCCAAGGTATCACCTGCTAGATAGCGTCGTTTTCCCGATAGACACCAGAATATTCTATTTTTGAATGTCGTGCGCGCGGGTCTACATTCCGGCGCATGTACGAGATTGCCGACAGACTCGTGGGAAAGGTCCTCCGTAAGCTGAGGATGGAATCTGGCCTCAAGCAGGACCAGGTCGCGGCACGTCTTGGCATCAACCAGTCGATGGTCTCGAAGTTCGAGTCTGGCGAGCGCTCGCTCCACCTGGGCGAGGTCTACGCCTACGCAAAGGCGCTCGACACCACACCGGAGCGCATCCTTCAGGAGGTCTGGGACAACCGACTGCCCCGACACGGCAACTAGGTACGGCGAGACACGCCCCTCCCTGGCAACCCAGCAATCGCTCCCCGCGCTACCCTTAGGGGACAAGCCGCACGGGAGACGGGGAGCACCAGCACCATGAACACAGGAACGCACGCCACGGGAACGCGGCTTGTGCGCATAGCAAGCGCTCAGGACCTTCTCGCCAGCCCTGGGGGCGACCTTCCTCACCTGCTCACGCCAGCCGAACTCGCACAGGCCAACGCGCGCGAGAACCCCGCCGAGTACATGGCCGGCCACCTTGCCGCCAAAGGTGCGGCAACGGACGCCCTAGCGCAGCTCCTCCCCCCGAGCACGGGAATTGACCCCCAAGAGCTGGAGACCCTCGACGCTTCCTCCGGCGCGCCGGTGTGCACGGTCCACGGACGCCTGGCCGCCGTCCTTGCCGCGCACGGCATAGAGCCGCCGCGCATCTCCATCACCAACGAGGCCGGCGCCGCGCTGGCTACGGCCGTGGCATGGGCTCCCGCGGTGGGAGGCGAAGGGGCGTGATCATTGACCAGCCACTCGCCGTGAGCGATCTGGTGCTCAAGAACCGCCTGGTCATGGTACCCATGGCCACGAGGAAGGCGGGAGCGCGCGGCCAGGTAACCCAAGCGCTCTGTAACCACTACGCCACCCGTGCGCACGGCGGCTACCTGGGCCTCGTCGAGTGCGGCCATCACTTTGTCTGTGAGGAGGGCCGCGCAACCGCGGGCCAGGCGTCAATCGCGCACGACGAGGACATCGAGGGCCTCAAGCGCGAGGCGGCAGCCGTCCACGATCAGGGAACTCCTGTCTTTGTGCAGCTCTCGCATGCAGGTTCGGCAGCAACCGAGAGACTCACGGGCACGCAGCCGCTGGCGCCCTCGGCCGTCACCTGCCCGGGTGCCAAGGTGGGCCACCCCATCCCCCGAGCCATGAGCGCGGATGACATAGCGCGCGTGCCAGAGCTCTTCTCGGCAGCGGCACGGCGCGCCTACGCGGCCGGCTTCGACGGCATCGAGATTCACGCGGCTCACGGGTACCTTCTGAACCAGTTCCTCTCGCCCCTCACCAACCTACGCAAAGACGCCTACGGAGGCTCGCTCGAGAACCGTGCGCGGCTCCTTCAAGAGGTGCTCTGTGCCGTGCGAGCAGAGCTGCCCTCAGGCTACCCGGTCTCCGTGCGCCTGGGCGGCTGCGACTACATGCCCGGCGGCAACACTATCGACGACGCCGTGGCGCTCGCGCGCATGGCAGAGGCGGCGGGCGCGAGCCTCATCTCCGTGTCGGGCGGCATGTGCTACTACGGCAGGCCCGGCCACGAGGACACCGCCGGCTGGTTTGCGGACTCGTCGGCGCCCATCCGTGCGGGCGTGGGCGTGCCGGTGCTTCTGGCGGGCGGCATAAAGACGGGCGCGGCGGCGGAAGCGCTGCTCGAGCAAGGCGCCTGCGACCTTGCGGGCATCGGACGTGCAATACTGAACAGGCCCGCATGGGCGCGGCGCGAGACCACCAAGCTCCGCGCTGCCAGCGCGCCCACGTAAGGCACCACAAGATAGCGAGAACACCGGCCGCGCAGGCCGAGGAGGACAGCATGGACGAGAGCGACATGAAGCTCGCGGAGCAACTGCGCGAGCAGCTCGAGGCAAACGGGGCAAAGACGGCCTTTGGCGCGCCAGCAGCAACGCCGGAAGCAGCGCCGAGCAAAGCCACCCCGCAGGGCGAGCAGGACGACGCAGGCAGCCTCGTAGAGGGGCCGTTTGCCCAGGTAATGGCCGCCTACCGCAAGGCAAAGCGCTCGGGCGACGCCGAGGCAACAGCGGCAGCCGAGCGCCACCTCCAGGACGTGGTGCGCGCCGAGCTTGCCGGCGGCGCCGAGCCCTGCTCGGGAGACGAGCGATGAGCGCGGAGGAGACCGGCGCCACCGCCAGCGCGTCCAATCCCACTCCCGTTGACCTTGGCCCCAATGGCCCGGGCTCGCTGGGGCGCCTCATCCCCTGGCCGGATGACGAGACGTATCCAAACATCCCCGCCGAGGACGCCCTCGAGCTCTTCCTCGGTTGGGTCGAGTCGCGCGGCATGCAGCTCTGGGACCATCAGGAGGAGGCACTTCTCGACCTTGCATCGGGTGACCACGTGATCTTGGGCACACCCACGGGCTCAGGCAAGAGCATGGTTGCCGTGGGCATGCTCTTCATAGCCAACTGCACCAACCGCCGCGCCTACTACACGGCGCCCATAAAGGCGCTGGTCAGCGAGAAGTTCTTCAACCTGGTTAACCTTCTCGGCAAAGACAACGTGGGCATGATCACCGGTGACGTGGTGATAAACAGCGAGGCTCCCGTGATCTGCTGCACAGCCGAGATCCTTGCCCAGGACGCGCTGCGCTTTGGCGAGCACGCAGACATCGGTTGCGTGGCCATGGACGAGTTCCACTTCTACAGCGACCGCGACCGCGGCTGGGCCTGGCAGGTGCCGCTGCTGGCGCTGCCCCACACGCAGTTCCTGCTCATGTCCGCCACGCTGGGCGACGTCACCGACATTGCCACCACACTCGAGGAGCACACCGGACGCGCCGTCGACAAGGTGCTCGACGCCCCCCGGCCGGTACCCCTCTCCTACGAGTTCGTGGAGACTCCGCTCGAGGACACGGTCGAGCTGGCCCTGCGTGACGGCGACGCGCCTCTCTACATTGTGCACTTCTCGCAGGAGGCTGCCCTCAAGAGCGCGCAGGCCCTCTCGAGCTACGGCGTCTCGTCGAAGGAGCAGCGCGAGGCCCTGAAGGACGCCGTCAAGGGAGTGCGCTTCACCACCACGTTTGGCAAGACCCTGAAGCGGCTCATCCTCACGGGCGTGGGGGTGCACCATGCCGGCATGCTGCCGCGCTACCGCCTGCTGGTGGAGAAGCTCGCCCAGCAGGGCCTGCTGCCCGTGATCTGTGGTACCGACACCTTGGGCGTGGGCATCAACGTGCCCATCCACACCGTGGTTCTCACCCAGCTCACCAAGTTCGACGGCAGGCGCATGCGCCGCCTCAACGCACGTGAGTTCCACCAGATCGCGGGACGAGCTGGCCGCGCCGGCTTTGACACCGAGGGGCGCGTCATTGCCGAGGCAACCGAGTACGACATCGAGCGCGCCAAGGCCCTTGCCAAGGCAGGCGGAGACCCCAAGCGCGCCCGCAAGATCAAGGTGAAGACGCCGCCCTCGGACTTTGTGGGCTGGAACAAGCAGACCTTCGAGCGCCTCATTGCGGCAGAGCCCGAAAAGCTCCGCCCGCGCCTGCGTATCACGCACTCCATGGTGCTTGCAGAGATCGAGCAGGGCGGGGACGCCTGGGCGCGCACGCACAAGCTCATCGAGGACTCCGCCCAGACGCCGGAGGAGAAAGCCGCGCTCTCGCAGCGCACCGACGAGGTCTTTGCCACGCTCATCGACGCCGGCGTGGTCGAACGCCGTGAGGAGGAGGATGGCACCACCTCCTACCTGCTCACCGTTGATCTACCGGAGGACTTTGCGCTTGACCAGCCCCTCTCGCCCCTCCTTCTCGCCGCCATCGAGCTGCTGGACCCGGAGAGCGAGACCTATGCGCTGGACCTCATCTCGATGGTCGAGGCCACGCTCGAGGACCCGCCGCAGATCTTGCGCGCCCAGGAGCGCGAGGCCCGCGGCGCCGCCATCGCGGCCATGAAGGCAGAAGGCATCGAGTACGAGGAGCGCATGGAGCGCGCGCAGGAGGTCACCTACCCCAAGCCACTCGAAGACTTGCTCGGCGCCGCCTTTGCGGAGTACTGCGAGAAGGTCCCCTGGGCAAGCGACTACTGCCTGCGGCCCAAGAGCGTCCTGCGCGACATGGTCGAGACGGCAAGCGACTTCAAGACCTACATTGGCCGCTACAAGATCGCCCGCTCGGAGGGCACGCTCCTGCGCTACCTCTCCGACGCCTACCGCGTGCTTGACCGCACGGTGCCCGCCGAGAAGCGCGACGAGCGCCTGGATGACATCGTGACCTGGCTCAGGCTGGTCGTGCGTACCACGGACTCCTCGCTCGTGGACGAGTGGGAGGGCGCCGGCACCGAGGATGGCGCCGCGGTTGCCGCGCCCAGTGTGGACGAGGTCGTCCATGACAGGCGCGGCCTCACCCTGCTCGTGCGAAACGCCCTCTTCGCCCGGGTGCGCCTGGCGGCGCTGGGCAAGGTCGAGGAGCTGGGCGACCTCGATGCGGATTGGGGCTACCGCTCGGTCGTGTGGCAGCAGGCGCTCGACGCCTTCCACGCGGAGCACGAGCAGATCCTGCTGGACGCAGACGCCCGCTCCTCCGCCTACCTCGACATCGACGAGAAGGACGAGAAGGCAGACCACGTCTGGCACGTCCATCAAATCTTCCGCGATTCCGACGATGACCACGACTTTGGCATATGGGGCGATGTCGACCTTGACGCCACGCAGGACGAGGGCGCCGTGGTGTTCAAGACCTACCGCGTGGGGTTTGTGGACACGGTTGCGTAGGGACGTGGTTGCGCAGGGTATTGCCGTTCAGGGGCGCGGGACGCACGTCCCGCGCCTTTTTCGTCCGCTTGGGTGTCCAGGCGGGTAGAACCATGCCGTAGGGCAACGCATGGGCGTTGTCCCCGGCTCGCACACAAGGGAGGACGCCATGGCAGAGACAAACCAGACCTACCAGGACCTCGGTTACGACAAGATCTTTGTGTCGCTTGACGGAACGGAACGCCAGTCCAAGGTGCTCCAGCGCGCCATCGTGATGGCGGCGAACGACAACGCGGAGCTCTACATTGGCCACGTGATTGACTCCACCGCGCTCGAGACCGCGGGGACTTACCCCGTCGACCTCATCCCCTCGCTCGAGAAGGACTTCCGCGAGTCCATCGCCGACCAGGTCGCCGAGGCCGAGGCGGAGCCGCAGATCAAGAGCGTCAAAGTCATCGTGAAGGCGGGGCGCATCCGCGAGACCCTGAAGGACGACATGCTGGACGTGATCAAGCCCGACCTTGTCATCTGCGGGGCGCGCGGCCTCTCGTCCATCAAGTACGCGATTCTCGGCTCCATCTCCACCTTCCTCACGCGTTCCACGACCTGCGACGTGCTTGTGGTGAAGTAGCGCGCCTGGGATGCACATCATGCCGTTCACGGATTTCTTTGGTACCTTCACGGTATCCCACAGAAATCACACAGCTTGTTCCCCCGCTCGGTGGTAATTCTCAATGACTTTGTAAAGTCGCAGGTAATTATCGTATTTTTCGTTGCGGCCCCTCTTGCGCGGCGGGGCCGCAACCCTATATGACGACTTGAGACTTTTGCAGGAACCGTGATACCTCACTTTTCACGCTAAGGTTATCTAGCTGCGCTGTTGGCATGTTCTCGCCCGGCGCTCCGTCAACGTCGGCCACGGAGGTAACCTTTGTCGCTCTCGTCTACAACCCGATCAGGAGTCCTTGCGCTTGCACTCGCCTGCACCATGGCGGTTGGTATTGGCGCCGCAAGGCCAACCATCGCCTGGGGCGATACGCTCGACGACCTTGAGGCAAAGGTCGAGCAGACCAACGACGAGCTCACCGCCGCCAACGACAAGGTTGCCCAGCTCCAGCAGCAGATTGACGACAACCAGCAGCGCATCTCCGAGATCGAGGCCCAGCTGCCCGACGCGCGCGCGACCGCGGCGCAGAGCATCCGCGCCCAGTACAAGATGCAGCAGGGCTCACAGGGTCTCGTCGAGCTGATTCTCTCGTCCGACAGCTTCTATGATTTCCTGTCGGCCATCCAGTTCCTTGACTCCGTGACGTCGTACAACACCGACCAGATCCAGTCCCTCGTCGACCTTACGACCGAGCTCTCGAACACGCAGTCAGACCTCAACTCCCAGCTTTCCCAGGCCGAGACCGAGCGCCAGAACGCTCAGGACGCGCTCGACTCCGCCGTTGCCGCACGAGAGGCGCTGCAGCAGCAGATGGCGGAGGAGCAGGCCGAGCAGGAGGCTGAGGCCCAGGCCGCGCTCCAGGAGGCAGCCCAGAGCGAGGGCCAGACCTTCCAGACCGAGTCGGGCAACACGACAACCGTCGAGGTTCCCCAGTCTTCCAGCAACTCATCGAGCAATTCGAGCAGCTCTAGCGAGAGCGTCAACTGGCAGAGCGACAAGGACAGCTTCGTGTCCCAGTGGAGCGCCCGCATCGACGCCTACCTGGCGGGGTCCCCGCTTGCGGGCTACGGCAGCACCTTCGCCGCCGCGGCTTGGGACTACGGCATCGACCCGCGCCTCTCGCCCGCGATTGCGGCCGTCGAGAGCAGCAAGGGCCTCTATTGCGCCTACCCCCACAACGCGTGGGGCTGGGGCAACGTGAGCTGGAACAGCTGGGAGACGGCCATCTACGCTCACACAGCCGGCCTTGCCTCCGGCTACGGCGGCTACCTCACCTACGCCATGGCACAGAAGTACTGCCCGCCCAACTCGTCGGCGTGGTACTCCTCTGTTGCAGCCAACATGGCAATGATCTAGGGGCGTTTCAAGAACAAGAACACCGCAATTTTATGGCAAGGCGAAGGGCCCGGTGGCAGTATGCGCTTCTCGCATGCTCCGGAATCGGCTTTCTCGCCAGACCTGCAGATTCCGATCGATTAGCAGCCTCTAACCGATCGGAATCTGCAGCTTCACTCTCAACTTGTATTTTTCGATCGTTTAGCAGCCTCTAACCGATCGAAAAACGCATCGTTGCGAGGGCTAATTAGCGGTCACACGCCTCTATGCCGTGAGATACACCATCGCAAGCACCAGCGCAAAGCCCACAAGGTCCGCCGCCGAGAAGCTCGTTCCCAGCCACAAAACCGAGGTCACTGTGGCGGTGAGGGGCTCGATGGTCCCCAAAAGGCTCGCACGCATCGAGCCTGCATCCTTTACGCCCTGCAGGTAGAGCGCGTATGCGCCAAACGTCCCCACGACCACCATGAAGGTGAGCAGCGCCACGGCAGCCACGTCAAGCTGCGGCATGTGCTCCCAAGGCCTATACGCAACAAGCAGGATGACGCCCGAGAAGAGAAACGCCAGCCCGTTCACCACGAAGTTGCCCCACTTTGCCAGCTGGCGAGCAGGCAAGATCGAGAGGCACGCCGAGGCTGCCGCGCAGAGAAGTCCCCACGCCAGGCCACCCAGAGGCAGGCTGAGCTGCCCAGGATTGCCTCCCGTTGCCAGCAGATAGGTCCCCGCCAGGGCAAACACGATGCCCAGCACCTCTCGCCGCTTTGGTCCGCGGCGCATCTTCACGCATACGTAGGCGAGCACGGCAAGCATTCCCAGGCTCTGCATCACCGTGGCCGTGGCAGAGTTGGTCCAGCTGATGGCCTCGAGGTAGGCCACCTGCGAGAAGAGAATTGCCCCAAGGCTCACGCCAAAGATCCCCACCAGGGAGCGCGGGTCGCGCAGGGCACGGGTGACCTGCCCCTTGTTGGTGACGCGCGCCGCGGCGAGAAAGAGCCAGCAGGCAGAGAGCTCGCGAACGCACGCGAGCCACAGCGGGTCGACCTCGTACGCGTCCATGAGCAGCTTCGCTGCCGTGCCGTTGATGCCCCAGAACGTGCCGCCCACAAGTGTGCACACCACACCGCGCAGGATGCGCTTGCGACGCTGCTCATCGCTGGGCGGCACGGTGTCAGCCACCTTGGGGTGGTTGTCCCTCTCGTCGCGCGAGCCGTCCTCGAGCGCCTCTGCCATTACGCGTTCCCCGTCCTTCTCGGATGAGACAAAGGGACTGTCCCTTTGTCTCACAGCGACATGTGATTCTACAGCGGAACGCCACACCCGCCGCACGCGGGTCTGCATGCTGGGGAAAACGGGCACCATACCATGCGTGTTAAGCTTCTTCTCGAAATACGATATCGGCGGCCAAAGGCCGCAAGGAGGAACCATGGTATCCGAAGGCATCACCGCAACACCCCAGCGTGACTTCCTCACGCCCGACCCGTCCCTCGCCCCCGGCAGCGTGCACGCCGGCTTCGAGGTTGTCTCCGCGACCCCCGTCCCCGAGGTCTCCGGCACCATCTACGTGCTGCGCCACCAGGCGTCGGGCGCCCGCGCCATGTGGATCGCGTGCGCCGACACTAACAAGTCCTTCTCGATTGCCTTCAAGACGCCGCCCGCGGACGACACGGGCGTCTTCCACATCATCGAACACTCCGTACTCTGCGGTTCCGACGCCTACCCCGTGAAGGAGCCCTTCGTCAACCTGCTCAAGACGTCCATGCAGACCTTCCTGAACGCCCTCACGTTCCCGGACAAGACCATGTACCCGGTGGCCTCCACCAACACGGCAGACCTCGAGAACCTCATGGGCGTCTACCTTGACGCCGTCCTCCATCCCGCCATCTACCACCGCCGGCGCATCTTCGAGCAGGAGGGCTGGCACCTCGAGGCGGCAGACGACGGCTCGCTTTCGTACAACGGCGTGGTCTTCAACGAGATGAAGGGCGCCCTCTCAGACCCAGACGAGGTCCTGGGCCTGGCGCTCTCTCGCTCGCTCTTCCCCCAGAGCCCCTACCGCTTTGAGTCCGGCGGCGCGCCACGCGCCATCCCCACCCTCACCTACGAGGGCTTCCTTGACGCACACGCCCGCCATTACGCCCTGCCCAACAGCTACACCATCCTCTACGGGGACATGGACATAGACCGCGAGCTGGCCTTCATCGACAAGCGCTTCAGCGGTGCCGAGAACCGCAATGCAGGCGAGCCCAACCCCCTTCCGCTCCAGCCGGCGGTCACCGCCGCCCCGGTGAAGGTCGAGATGGCAACTACCCCCGATAACGCCTCGGTGGGCCTGGCGTATGTCGTCGCCACGTCCAACCAGCGCGAGCGCGTGCTCGCCGTGGACGTGCTGCTCGACGCGCTCTGCGGCTCCAACGAGGCCCCGCTCAAGCGCCGCGTCCTCGACGCCGGCCTTGCCAACGACTTCCAGGCCGCGCTCATCGACGGCGTCGCCCAGCCCGAGGTGGTCTTTCAGCTCAAGGGCACCCGTGCGGACGTGGCAGACCGCTTCCGCAAGCTCATCGAAGACTCCTGCCGCGAGTTTGCCGAGAACGGCATTCCTCGCGACAAGCTCGAGGCCTCTCTTGCCCAGGCGGAGTTCAACCTGCGCGAGCGCGACTTTGGCTCCTGGGCAACAGACGGCGTGGCCCTCTCGATGCAGGCGCTCTCGAGCTGGCTCTACGACGACAACCACCCCTTCGACTACCTGCAGTACGAGGACGCGCTGGCCGACCTCAAGAAAGGCCTGGACAACGGCCTGTTCGAGGGCCTGCTCAAAGAGACCGTGTGCGAGAACCCCCATTCCGCGCTGGCCGAGCTCGTTCCCACCGAGGGCGGTGACGCTGCCGAGGAGGCAGAAGAGCTCTCCCGCCTGCGTGCGCAGATGAGCGACAAGGACGTCGAGGCCGTGCGCCGCGAGGTCGAGGGTCTCCGTGCCGAGCAGGAGGCACCAGACTCCCCGGAGGCCCTGGCCACGCTGCCCACGCTCACCGTCGCAGACATCGAGCCGGCACAACCGGACCCGGAGGTCGCAGACGTAAAGGCGCCGCTCCCCTGCCTTGCCCATGAACTTGACACCCGTCACATCGACTACGTCTACCACTACTTCGACCTGCGTCGCGTTGGCTTTGCCGAGCTGCCCTACGTGGGCGTGCTCACAGACCTTCTCGGCAAGCTCGACACCAAGCTCCACACCGCCTCGGACCTCGACACGCTGGTCGAGGCAAACCTTGGCAACCTCGGCTTTGGCTACGAGACCTACGGCCGCGACGACGACCTCTCGTTTGCCCGCCCCATGCTCGTGGTGAGCGCGAGCGCCCTCTCCGAGAAGGTCGACGCCCTGGCAAGCATCCCGCAGGAGGTCTGGGGCAAGACCCTCTACCTCGACGGTAATCGCATGCGCGACATCCTCACGCAGCGCAAGGTGGCGCTCGAGCAGTACTTCGTGAACTCTGGCCACACGGCGGCGGCAGCCCGTGCAACAAGCTACTTCTCGTCCGCCTCGGTGGCGTCGAGCCAGATGGGCGGCATCGACTACTACCTCTTCCTCAAGCGCCTGCTTGCCAACTGGGACCGCAGGCTCCCTGCGCTCCAGGAGATCCTCCCCAACCTGGCAGACCGCATCTTCACCGCAGACGAGGTCACGGTAAGCTTCACCGGCCCCGCCGAGGACCGCGAGCGCTTCTGGGAGCTTGGCGGCACGCTGGGCCTCGAGGAGCAGGGCGAGAATGTCTGCGAGCACAGGCTCCAGATTCCTGCCCCCAAGGTCGCTCGCGAGGGCTTTGTGATCCCCTCCAACGTCTCCTTTGTGGCGCGCGCTGCCGCGCCAACCACGAAAGACGCAGGCACCCTGGGCACCTGGCAGGTGGCAACCCGTGCGCTCTCCTTCGACTACCTCTGGAACGAGGTCCGCGTGAAGGGCGGCGCCTACGGCGTGGGGTTTAGCCACACCACCGAGGGCATCCGCAGGTTCTGGTCGTTCCGCGACCCCAACGTTGCCTCCACGCTCCAGCGCTACGACGGCGCCGCCGCGTGGCTTGCCAACTGGACCCCCACGGACGACGAGCTCTCCGGCTACATCGTCTCCTCCGTGGCCACGCAGGACGCTCCCGAGAAGCCCCGCGCGCTTGCCCGCAGGCAGGACATGCAGCGCTTCAACGGCAGGCCCGCCAACTGGCGAAACATCATCCGCCAGCAGGAGCTCGACACCACCGCCGAGGCCGTGCGCGCTCTCGCGCCGGCGCTCGAGCCCACCGCCGCTCCCGCGGGCGTCTGCGTCTTTGGTCCGCGTGAGGCCATCGAGGCATCCGGGCTCGACCTTACCGTGCACGAGCTCGTCGGCAGCGAGGGGGCGTAGCGTGGCGGGCGGCTCGGCAGGCGAGCGCCTCATAGGCTGGTACGGAGGCGTGGCCGAGAAGAACCTCTCGACGCGCCCGGACTTTGTGCGCAACTGGCTCATGCTTGGCTTCCAGGCCATGCGCGGCAAGGTCCACCTTGTCCCCTACGGCGACCTTTTGCCCTCGGGCAACCACGGCTACCAGCTCTTCATGGACTCCGTGGTGGGCACGCTCGCAAACTTCGACAATGCGGTGGTCACGAGTGTCTTCACCCCCAACGAGATCTTCCACGCCCTGGACGCTCACCCCGTGACGGCGGAAGCCGTCGCCTCCTTTGCGAGCGGCGCCCAGGCGGAAGGCGCGTTCATCTCCGCAGCGGAGGGACGCGGCATTCCCGAGACGTACTGCTCCTACCACCGCATCCTCATGGGCATGGCGACCTCGGGGGTGCTCGGCAAGCCCCGCATGCTCGTCAGCTGCTCGGTTGCCTGCGACGCCAACAACCTCACCTTCAAGGCCCTGGGCCGCTTCTGGGGCGTCCCGCACGTGTACGTGGATGTCCCCTACGACGTCTCGCGCGACTCGGCTCTCTACGTGGCAGACGAGCTGCGCGAGCTTGCCCGCGTCACGGAGGACGCGTTCTCGCGCAAGCTCGACGAGGGTCGCCTGCGCGAGGTTTGCGCATGCTCCGAGCGCACGATGCATGAGCTTGCCGCAACGCTTCCCACGCGCCGCGGGCGCTACCTGGCAAACACCATGACCATCGACATGATGGAGATGCTCGACCTCCACCTCTCGCTGGGACTCCCAGAATGCGAGGCCCTGGCGCGAGAGATGCAGCACGACTTTCTCGCCGCCTCCCCGTACGAGGGCGTGAACCTAGTATGGGCGCACGTCTCGCCCTACTTCCTGGAATCTCTGGGCGAGCTCGTGAACACCAGCCAGACGTCGCAGATTGTGGCATCGGACATGATGTTCGAGCACGTGAGTGCAGGAGATGCATGGTTTGACGCCTCGAGCCCCTACGAGTTCATGGCCGAACGCCTGGTGCGCAGCTGCTTCAACGGCCCGGCGACGCGCCGGGCAGACTGCATCGAGCATCTCGCACGCGAGACAGGCGCGGATGCCGTGGTGCTCTTCTGCCACTGGGGCTGCAAGCAGACGGCGGGTGCGGCGCAGCTCATCCGCCGGCAGCTCGAGGGGGCAGGCTGGCCCGTGCTGGTACTCGATGGCGACGCCTGCGACCGTGCCAACTGCATGGAGGGCCAGATGTCCACGAGGTTCTCGGCCTTCCTCGAGATGGTCGAGAAGCGCAAGGAAGCTGAGAGACATGGCAGCTGAACAGCAGAAACATAACGAACTCTTCTACGCGTGCAAGTACACGCCCATCGAGCTCCTTGCGGGATTTGGAGCCGCACCACGCATCGCCGAGGCGGACGTTGCCTCCTTTGCGTACGCCGACGCGCTGGCTCATCCCAACCTCTGCGGCTACGGCAAGGGCCTCATCGAGCGCATGATGGCGGCCGACGTGCACGAGGCAGTGCTTGTGACCTGCTGCGATGTGGTACGCCGCGTCTACGACGTGCTGCAGGCCTCTGGCCGTATGGACTTCCTCTACCTGCTTGACCTGCCGCACCGGCGCGGGCCCGCGGAGATTGCGCTCTTCCGTCGCCGTCTGCGGGCGCTCGCAGACGCCTACGCCGCATACAGTGGAGCGCAGTTCGACGTGAGCGCGGCATGCGCCGCCTGCGGGACGGGCGTGGCGCGCGCGGACGACCGCGTGACGCTCATGGGCGCGCACGCTTCGGCATCGCTTGTCGCCGAGGTGGAGAAGGGCGTGGGCATGCCGGTGGAGAACGCCACCTGCACGAGCCGGCACCTCAAGGTCTCTCCCCCGCCCCAGCTCGCGCGGATGGCTACGGGTCCTGCCTGCGGCGTGTGCTGCGATGGCGGTGCAACCCCCGCGGCCGACCCCCTCGACGCTTTTCTCGACTGGTACGCACCGGCGCTTCTCGGCCAGATTCCCTGCATGCGCATGGATGACATTGCCGAGCGGAGCGAGCTTGTGGGCGAGCGTGGCCAGCAGGGCGTGGTCTACCACACCATGAAGTTCTGCGACTACTATGGCTTCGAATACGGGGCCCTTGCGGAGAAGGACGAGATTCCCATGGTCAAGATTGAGACGGACGGTACGTCGCAGAGCGAGGGCCAGCTGCGCACAAGACTCGAGGCCTTTGGCGAAACCCTGCGGGCCCGCGGCGGTGCCGCGCACCAGGTACAGCCCGCGCCGACGGCGTCAGGTGACGCACCCGTAGGCCCCAAGGCAGCGGCCTACGTCATGGGCGTGGACTCCGGCTCCACCTCGACCGACGTCGTGATCATGGACGCAGACAAGCACATTGTGGCCACGGCCATTGTGCCAACCGGTGCCCGCGCGGCAGACGCCGCGGCCCGTGCGATGGACGAGGCACTCTCCCAGGCAGGCATTGCTGCGAGCGACGTGGCCCTGCGCGTCTCGACGGGCTATGGCCGTGACAACATCGAGGGCATGGACTCCTCGGTTACCGAGATCACCTGCCACGCGCGCGGCGCCCACTACCTCGCGCCGGATGCGCGTTCGGTCATCGACATTGGCGGACAGGACTCAAAGGTCATCCACCTGAACGCCAACGGCAGCGTGGCGGGCTTCGTGATGAACGACAAATGCGCCGCAGGTACCGGGCGTTTTATGGAAGCCATGGCGCGCGTGCTTGAGATGGACCTCGACGAGTTCTGCCGCCGGGGCCTCGAGTGGCGCCATGAGGTGCGCATCACAAGCATGTGCACCGTGTTTGCCGAGAGCGAGGTCGTCTCGCTTGTTGCCGCAAACACCCCCACCCCCGACGTGATCCACGGGCTCGATGTCTCGGTGGCGAGAAAGACCGCCACGCTCGCAAGCCGCGTGGGTGCCGAGCCGCCCTACCTCATGACCGGCGGTGTCGCGCAGAACGAGGGTGTGGTACGCGCGCTCTCCGAGGTGCTCAAGGCGCCAGTCGCCACGCACGAGGACTCGCAGCTCTGCGGGGCCATTGGCGCAGCCCTTATCGGCCTGCAGTCGCTGGGATGAGACAAAGGGAGTTTCCCTTTGTCTCATCCTCCGGCGCCAGCCCTCTAAATAAGAAGGTCCTCCAGCGCGAGCTTGGGCACGTGGTGGATACCCTCGTCGTCGCGCCAGTACGCAAGCCCATGCTCGGTCTCGCTCGTCTCCAGCACCACGCGCTCGCCGCGCTCGCCCAGGGCCAGCACCAGCTCGGTGACGTAGTCCTCCGCCGAGACGCCCATGACGTTGCTCACGTCGGCGTCAAAGCTCTTGATCATGCAGCAGCCCAGCCCGCGCGACGCCGCTGCCAGGGCGATTGTCTGCGCCGCAATGCCCGTGTCAATCAGGCGGATGGGGTTTGCCGCAAGCGCCTTGGGAGCGCACACGGCAATGTAGCCCGTGGGCCTCTCGCCCGCGGCCGGACCGTTCCAGTCGCGCAGCTGCGCAGCCCAGTGCAGACGCGAGAAGATCGCCGAGCGCTCCGCGGGCTCAACCGCAATGTGGAAGCGCAGGGTCTGCATGTTGTTCCCCGAGGGCGCAAATCGCGCGGCGTTCACCAGCGCAGCGAGGTCCCCGTAGCTCAGCGGCTCGTCCTCCGCGAACCGCCGATACGAGCGAGAAGATCTCACCAGGTCCTGGAAGTTCTTCGAGTTCATCTCAACACCCCCTGCCGGGCATGCCCGGCTGACTGCCGCCGAGGCCGCTCCCCGGCAGAGACAACGCGCTCGGTGCCGCACCCGCGCTTCCGCAGACGCGACCCCGCTAGATTCCGGACTCTCCAATCCTCTGGCATGCCTCGCGCAGGCGCTCCGGGGGCATGACCAGGGCAAAGCGCACGTAGCCCTCACCCGAGGGACCAAAGCTCGCGCCCGGCGTCACAATGACGCCGGCCTTCTCCATGAGCTCGAGCGCAAACGCCTGGGAGTCCATGCGACCATGCGGGATGCGCGCCCACACGAACATCGACCCATGAGCGTTGGGGCGCTCCCAGCCAACTGCCTCCAAGCCATCGCAGAGCGCATCCCTACGCTCCTGGTAGAGCAGGCGTTGACGCTCCACCGAGTCGCGCGGGCCGGTGAGCGCGGCGATGGCCGCGTCCTGCTCGGGCAGGAACATGCCAAAGTCCACCTGGCTGCGGAGCTTGCGCGTGGCGGCCACAATATCCTCGCGCCCCACCAAAAACGAGAGGCGCGCGCCGGTCACGTTGAAGGACTTGGAGAGCGAGAGGAACTCCACGCCCACGTCGAGCGCACCTGGGTAGTCGAGGAAGCTCCCGCCAGCCGGCCCGTCAAAGATGATGTCGGAGTAGGCGTTGTCGTGGATGACCACGATGTCGTGAGCCTTGGCAAAGGCGATGATCTGCTCGTACACCTCGGGTGTCCCCACGGAGCCAACGGGGTTCGCGGGAAGCGAGACCACCATGTAGCGGGCGGCGTCCGCGACATCTTTGGGAATGCCCTCGACCCACGGAAGGAAGTCATGCTCGGCCGTGAGCGGGTAGTACCAGGGCTTTGCGCCCGCAAGAAGCGTGCCGGTGGCAAAGACCGGGTAGCACGGGTCTGGGATAAGAGCCACGTCACCGGGGTCTGCCAGCGCTGCGCACACGTGACCCATACCCTCCTGCGTGCCGCGACAGCTCATGACCATGGAGGGCGTGATGCTCTCAACGCCAAAGCGGGTGCGATAGTAGTCGCAGACGGCTTGAAGCAGCTCGTCCTTGTCGTGCAGGGCGTACTTCCAGTTGGCAGGGTCTTCGGCGCTCTTTCGCAGCGCCTCGACCACGTGGTGCGGCGGCTCGAAGTCCGGCGTACCAACCGAGAGGTCAAACACCTCGCGACCCTGTGCCTCGAGCTCGCGGCGCTTGGCATTGAGCGCGGCAAAGACCTCGTCGCCAAACAGGCCGAGCCTCTTTGAGAACTGCATGCGCACCCCTCCCTGGATGCAGGCGTAACGTACGCATGGGACTGTAGACCACCAACGGCCGCCGGAACACGCCTTGGGACAATGACGCGCCCGATTGTTACATTGGGCGGGGCCGGCGGCAGTACCGGGGCGGTCCAACGGTAGCATGGGCGCCCGCGCGAGTCCCTAAGCCCGGCCATACGGCCGTTTGGACCACACGGCACACAAGGCCCACAAGGCACTTCCACCGTTCACCGAAAATCGGGTCGATAAGTTGCATCGTTATCTTAAATGTTTGAACTTGCGCTCTTTTCTCACCTGCGATGATTCCGCAATGTTCCAACGCATTGTGAAATATCAAGAGACAATATCCGGTATTTATCTCGCACACTGGGCACAAGATATTGTGGCATAGTAGACGACACCGCAACGCTGCACTCGCTGCAGCGTGAAGAGAAACAAGCCAGCCGCATTGCCAACAGCTGCACGTTTTCAGTCTGTTGTCAGGCAATACTCAAGAGGGAGTGAGCACATGAAGATTATCAAGCGCAATGGCTCTGAGGTCACGTTCGACGTCGCAAAGATCGAGAACGCCATCCGCAAGGCCAACATGGAGGTGCCCGAGGACGAGCGCCTCACCGAGCGCGAAATTCGCTTCGCTTCGCTCAACGTAACCGACGAGTGCATGGAGTCTGGCCACACGGTCACCGTCGAGGAGGTCCAGGACCTCGTCGAGGACCAGCTTATGGCCCTCGACCACTTTGAGGTGGCCCGCAAGTACATCATCTACCGCTACGTCCAGAACCAGAAGCGCCAGAAGAACACGACGGACGACAAGATCCTCTCCCTCATCGAGTGCAACAACGAGGAGGTCAAGCAGGAGAACTCCAACAAGAACCCCACCGTCGTCTCCGTCCAGCGCGACTACATGGCCGGCGAGGTCTCCAAGGACCTCACCATGCGCGACCTTCTCCCCGCCGACATTGTCCAGGCGCACGAGGAGGGCATCATCCACTTCCACGATGCCGACTACTACGCGCAGCACATGCACAACTGCGACCTCATCAACCTCGACGACATGCTGCAGAACGGCACCGTGATCTCCGGCACGCTCATTGAGCGCCCGCACAGCTTCTCCACCGCCTGCAACATCGCCACGCAGATCATCGCCCAGGTGGCCTCCTGCCAGTACGGCGGCCAGTCCATCTCGCTCACGCACCTCGCGCCCTTTGTCGACGTCTCCCGCAAGAAGATCCGTCGCTCGGTCTACGCCGAGATGGAGACCATTGGCTACAAGGCCACGCCCGAGCAGATCGACGAGATGGTCGAGAAGCGCCTGCGCGACGAGGTCGCGCGTGGCGTCCAGACCATCCAGTACCAGGTTGTCACCCTCATGACCACCAACGGTCAGGCACCGTTCATCACCGTGTTCATGTACCTCAACGAGGCCCGCAGCGCGCAGGAGAAGCACGATCTTGCCCTCATCATCGAAGAAATGCTCAAGCAGCGCTACCAGGGCGTCAAGAACGAGAAGGGCGTCTGGATCACCCCGGCGTTCCCCAAGCTCATCTACGTGCTCGAGGAGGACAACATCCACGAGGGCGACCCGTACTTCTATCTCACCAAGATGGCAGCCAAGTGCACCGCCAAGCGCATGGTGCCCGACTACATCTCCGAGAAGAAGATGCGCGAGTACAAGCTCTCCAAGGGCGAGACCGAGGGCCACGGCGACGTGTACACCTGCATGGGCTGCCGCTCCTTCCTCACGCCCGACCGCTCCGGCAACGGCTACGACAACGTTGCCAAGGCCAAGAACTACGAGCCCGGCAAGCCCAAGTACTACGGCCGCTTTAACCAGGGCGTCGTGACCATCAACCTGCCCGACGTTGCCCTCTCGTCCGACGGCGACATGGACAAGTTCTGGAAGATCTTCGACGAGCGCCTCGAGCTGTGCCACCGCGCCCTGCGCTGCCGCCACGACCGTCTCTGCGGCACCCTCTCCGACGCGGCGCCCATTCTCTGGCAGTACGGCGCGCTTGCCCGCCTCGACAAGGGCGAGAAGATCGACAAGCTCCTCTATGGCGGCTACTCCACCATCTCGCTTGGCTATGCTGGCCTCTACGAGTGCGTGAAGTACATGACCGGCAAGAGCCACACCGACGAGGAGGCCAAGCCCTTCGCGCTCTCCGTCATGCAGCACATGAACGACAAGTGCGCCGAGTGGAAGGAAGCCGAGAACATCGACTACTCGCTCTACGGCACGCCGCTCGAGTCCACCACGTACAAGTTCGCCAAGTGCCTGCAGAAGCGCTTTGGCGTGGTCAAGGGCATCACCGACCACGGCTACATCACGAACTCCTACCACGTGAACGTGCGCGAGAAGATCGACGCCTTCACCAAGCTCAAGTTCGAGAGCGAGTTCCAGCGCCTCTCCCCCGGTGGCGCCATCTCCTACGTCGAGGTGCCCAACATGCAGGACAACCTCGAGGCCGTTATCCGCGTCATGCAGTTCATCTACGAGAACATCATGTACGCCGAGCTCAACACCAAGTCCGACTACTGCCAGGTGTGCGGCTACGACGGCGAGATCAAGATCGTGGAGGACGACGGCAAGCTCGTCTGGGAGTGCCCGCACTGCGGCAACCGCGACCAGTCCAAGCTCAACGTGGCCCGACGCACCTGCGGCTACATTGGCACGCAGTTCTGGAACCAGGGCCGCACGGAAGAGATCAAGGATCGCGTGCTGCACCTGTAAGGTCTGAAACCCTCGCCCCTTTGCCCGTGCTCAAACATCCTCGCACGCTATGCGCGCTGCGGAACTGCGCCGGGACAAAGGGGCGAGGTCTCCCTTACGGGCAAAGCACGCAAAAGGCACCCTAAGAGCAGAGGGGCGAGGTCTCCGCAGCTGGTGGGGGCAGAAAAGGCTCCTTGCTCGAAAACTGCGACTTAATAGCAGCTCTCTTGGTAACCGCAGGTATTCTACCTGCGATTTTTCTCAGCACGCGATCGTCGGGGGACGAGTAGTTTGTGCGTCTCGTCAGTGTGTCTCCCCGGTACGCCTCGATGTGTCCACACCGGAGCGGAATTATTGCGCGTTATTTCTAGGTATCGATAAGCTCAACTGGTCAAATGTCGTTCTTGTCAGGAATTTCGCGCAATGATTGCGATGGCATTAGGCTGCACCTTGCGAGAGACGAGTCACATCGCGCTTTCGTACGTGATTTGGGACACAGTCATCCGTCGAATCACTCTGCGGTATTAATTTGATACTCAATTTGGTACCATATCTGGTATCGAATTGCGTCTACAAAGGAGCCCCCATGACTGCCATCTATTCCTCCGCAGCCCTCAAGACGCGCCAGCGCGAGATCAAGGACATTGCCCGCAAGGACGTGGTCCACATAACCGAGAACGGCAACGCAGCCTTTGTCTTCATGAGCGAGGACCTCTTCGAGGAGCAGCTCAACAATGCTGCCGAAGAAGCGGCGCTCACGGAGCGCATGCGCGCGTGCATTAAGGCCTCTGATGACTGCTTTGAACAGGGAGAATACATCGAGGGAACTGATGCATTCTTTAGCGCTCTCGACGAGAGGCTGGCAGCCAATGGCTAAGATGCTTTACGCCCTCACGTTTCTTGAGGACGCCGAAACCATCTACTCCCCTCGCGTTCGCAAGCATCTCGAATCAGTCCTCTCGATGCTCGAAACCTTCCCGGAAAGTGGAACGCTCGTCTCCTCGGAATACCTTAAAAGCAGGTATGGAGGAGAAGTACGCCGATGCGATGTTGCGCCGTTCTATATCGTTTACACCTATGAGCGTTCAACCGATACGGTGCGGATACGTGGCCTTGTCCCACAGCGCTCTACCCACTAGCACGTCTCAATCCAAAAGGGGTCTTCCCATGAACTACGCAACCATCAAGTACTGTGACATTGCCAACGGGGTCGGAGTGCGCACCTCGCTCTTTGTCTCTGGCTGCCGTCTGCACTGCAAGAACTGCTTCAACGAGGAGGCATGGAGCTTCTCGGCCGGCAAGCCGTTCACGCAGGAGACCGAGGAGGAGATCCTCTCGTCACTTGCCGCACCATACGTCGACGGCCTCTCCGTCCTGGGCGGAGAACCCACAGAGCCGGAGAACGCCGCGGCCCTGGCACCCTTCCTCGAGCGCGTGCGGGCAACCTACCCCGAGAAGAACATCTGGATGTACTCCGGGCGCACCTGGGAGCAGCTCACCGGCAGCGGAGACCACGCCTCGCCCGATATGGACCGCATTCTCGCCTGCCTGAACGTCCTGGTAGATGGCCCCTTTGTACAGGAGCTGCACGATATCACGCTGCGCTTTCGCGGCTCGTCGAACCAGCGTCTCATCGATGTCCCCGCAACGCTTGCCACGGGCAAAGTCACCATATGGGAGGACGACCCCCAGTTTGCCCAGCATGCGTGGGCATAAATAATGGCGCCCCGGCCGAAACCGGGGCGCCATTGCATACTGCGCGCTGCATGGGGCAAAGCCTACGCTGCTAGTCGATTGCGACCTTCGTGACGTTGGACTTCTCGGCCTGCTTGGGGACATTGACGGTAAGGACGCCGCCGTCCATCTTTGCGGTGAGTCCATCCGTCGCGGCATCCTTCAGGTACACGCCACGACTTGCCTGCCACTCCGAGGTCTCCTTCTGCAGGTAGTTCTTGTTCTTCTCCTCGTCAGACTCCTTCTTGTCCACCGAGATGGAGAGCCTGCCCTCGTTGAGCTCGACGCCGACCTCGTCCTTCTTGACGCCCGGGAGCTCGGCGGTGACCACGTACTTGTCGCCCGCGTCCTCGACGTTCATCTTGAAGGCGTCATCTGCGCTGATCGCTGCGAGAGGAGCGAAGAAGTCGTCGAAGGCTCCAAACGGCCAAGCCCTGCGAAGTGCCTTCTCGTAGTCACTATAAGGAACCATGCCAGCCATCGTTACCACTCCTTCTATGTGGTGGAAGCCCTTTCTTTGGGCTTCCTTGGGTTCACTCTTATATGTTCCCCGCTGCGATTCCTTTATACACACTATCTAAGGTTTTCTAAGTCAATCGTACTTAGATATTTCTCAAACCTCGAGGTACAGCAGCCCGCCTCTCTCACCCCAACTACGCCAAACCACGCACGGTCGCGATTGAGCTTTGTGTGATGCTGGGCTTTTGCCCGTCTCGTCCCTCACCCGTGCGTAGTTCCAACGCCTGACGGGGTAGTGGAATCGCCTCACGCTTCCACCCTCTCTTCCCTCGAGGCATTTGTGGGGCAAGAATTCGACATCTTGCTGCTCATTCAACGCGAATTCTGTTCGAAAACGACCCGACAACGACAGGGGTTACAGGATGGTTGTTCTGGCACCCAGGCGTGAACGCCGCAGTGAGAATCGTGGGGAGAACCACAGCGTCTAGACTGGGAAGGCGGCGGACGAGAGGAGCGGCACATGGCAAGGGGCGGCCGAGAAAAGCAGGACCAGGCGACAAGGAACCGCCTTGTGGCAGCAGCCCTCCTGGCAGCCGCCTGCCCGCTGCTCGCAATGCTCTTTTCGCAGCCAAGCCTGCAGGCAATCCTCTTCCCCGGCTACCGACGACTCTCGGAGCTCCTGATGTCCGCGCTCGCCACCGCAACCTCCGTGGCCCCCTTTGCCATCTGGGACTGGCTCACGGCAGGCCTTGTGGTGGCGGCCTTCACGACGCTGGTGCGCCGCATCCGCCGTCACCGGCGCATGCTTCCGTGGTTCTCAGTTGTGGCACTGGTCGTCGCCGCAACGGCACTCCTGGGCACCGCCGGCTGGGCGCTCAACCACTATGCCCCGGAGCTCTCGCAGGACCTTGGCCTTGAGGTTGGCCAGTACAGCGAGGACCAGCTTGCCGACGCCACCTCGTACTACCTTAACCAGGCGGCCTCCCGCGCCCAGCTTGTTCCGCGCGAGGAGGACGGCACCCTCTCCCACCAGGACTTCTACGAGCTGGCACGCATCGCCGGGGCATCGTACGCACCGCTCTCCCAGCGCTACGAGGTCTTCTCAGGCAGCACCGCCCCCGTCAAGTCGCTCCTGCTCTTTGGCGAGCCCCTGCTCTACAGCGGCCACACGGGAATCTTCTGGGCCGCAACCGCGGAGTCGAGCGTGCCCCTTCACACCGCGATCGCCGAGCTCCCCTTCACGATGTGCCACGAGGCCGCGCACCGGCTGGGCATAGCCAGCGAGCAGGAAGCCAACTTCTCGGCGTTTCTCGCATGCTCTGCCAGCGATGACGTGCGCTTCTCGTACTCTGGCTACTACTCTGCCTTCAACTACTGCGTAAATGCACTGCTGGCACAAGACCCGGAGCGCGCCCAGCAGTTGGTCTCGGACGCGCTCGCAGGTGCAAACGGCGCCGGCGTGGCACTCGTGCTGAAAGACCGCGCCGCCACCCAGAAGCACTACCAGGCCTTCGAAGGTCCCTTCGAGGACGTGGGCACCACGGTCAACGACACCTACCTCAAGAGCTTTGGCGAGAAGGACGGTGTGCGCTCATACGGCCTGGTTGTTGACTACCTGCTCGCCTGGCTCGACGAGTAGCGCTCGGCGTCGCGCCGGATGCGGTCCCCCTCGCGACGCTCCTCCTCGGTAGGCGGCGGCAGGTGCGCGCCAAGGTCCGCGGGCACGTCGCGCCCATAGCGCACGATGTCGTTCTCGAGCACGCCAGCCGTATCCTCGGGCAGGTACACCGAGAGGCTCCCGCCCTTGCAGACAAACTCAGCGCATCCGTCGTCCCCCACGCTGGCGTCGGACTCCCCGCCAAGCACCGAGACCCACCGCTCGCCGGCGTGGCGCGACCCCACGTACATGCGCTTTGCTCCGCCTGCGCGATCGGTGAGCACGCACGCCACGCCGGAGCCGCCGTGGCGCCCGTCGCCCTCGCGCGTCCAGCCAACAACATCCGGGTCGTCGAGGTAGTCGTGCTGCGGCCCGTAGGCAAAGCGACGCCGCAGCTCCATGAGCAGCGGCAGCTCGCGCACGGCGGGAATGTTGCCGTCGTTGGGCATGCCAAAGAGGTCACCGTAGAAGACGCACGGGTAGCCCGCCTCGCGCAGCAGGATGAGCGCGTATGCCGAGGGCTTGAACCAGCTCTGCACAAAGGACTGGAGCGCCTGCCCAGGCTGTGTGTCGTGGTTCTCGACAAAGGTCACGGCGCGCGTGGGATCGGCGCCCACAAGCGTACCGTCAAAGAGATGTCGCAGGTCAGCGCTCCCAAACGAGCAGGATGCCTGGTACAGGTGGTAGTGGAGCGGCACGTCAAAGAGGCTCATCGCGCGCTCAGAGCCAAGGTAGGCCTTAAGCTCACCCACATCCGGAGACCAGTACTCCCCCACTGTGAAGAGCTCCTTGCCAAACTCCTGGCGCAACGCCGGCAGCCAGCGGAGAAAGAACTGGCGGTCCATGTGCTTGAGCGCGTCCAGCCTAAAGCCATCGAGGTCACAGGTCGAGAGGTACCACTCGCCCCAGCGCAGCAACTCGTCGTAGACGGGCTGGTACATCTCGTCCACGTCGCAGCCCATGAGGTAGTCGTAGTTGCCGTTGTCACGGTGGTCCACCTGCTCGCTCCAGTGCTTGCCGTCAAAAAGGTAGATGGCGTTCGCATGCGTTGTCTCGTCGTAGTCCACGCCGTGAAAGCAGGTCCAGTTCCACTTGAAGGCAGAGTACTTGTCGCCGCGCCCGGGAAAGTCGAAGCGCGTCCAAGCCGTGATGTCGCGCGGCGCCGAGACGGGCTGCTCGCGGTTGTACGAGGCAACCTCGGTCGCGCGTACGCGCTCCGTTCCGTCGGCGCCCATGCGGTGGTCGAGAACCACGTCGGCCACGGCCTGCATGCCCGCCGCGTGAATCGCGTCGATGGCGGCCAGGTACTCCTCCCGCGTGCCATACTTGGTGCGCACGGAGCCCTTCTGGTCGAACTCTCCCAGGTCATAGGTGTCGTACACGCCATAGCCAACGTCGTTTGCGCCGGCCATGCCCTTGTATGCGGGCGGCAGCCACACGGCGGTGATGCCATTGTCGGCAAAGAGCTGGGCATCCTCGGCCAGGCGGCGCCAGTGCCCGCCGTCCGCGTCGAGGTACCACGAGAAGCCTTGGAGCATCGTGCCGTTCATAAGCGCAGCCGCCGCACCTACCCTATGCGCGTGGGGTGTGCGCAGGCCACAACTGCCGCAACTATGGCCACGAGGATGGCGGGCGCAAAGCCAATGAGCCCTAGCACCAGCGAGGCAAGGAAGAGCCACCACACCACTCGCAGCCCAGCGCCAATCGCCCAGCCCATCACGCGAAGTACGCCCACGACAAGGGCAAACACAAGCCACACCGCGATAACCGCCAGCATGACCGGCGCAAGCAGAACGGCAAGAAGCGATGCGAGAAGAAACGTAACCATGGGAACCTTCCCTTCGGGACGCCAACGCGGCGTCCACCTGTTACGGGAATCCTACCCCTTTAGCCCAAAGAGCTTGCGCCAGCCACAATGCCCGCGTCCTGTTCAGCATCGCGAAACACACTTGAAACAATATTGCCAACGTGTTACAACGGTCTTGTAAAAACTACAGGCCGTTTAAGAAAGTCGCAGGTGACGGCATATGTCCAGCATTTCAGGTCCGCTCTTTATTCTCGCCGTGTTTCTCATCACAATCGCCCTGCTCGTTGGCGCCGTGCTCGTGGCGGCTGCGGCTCAGGCACTTGTGAACAGGGTGCGCGGCCAGCATGGTCCGCAGCAAAACGCGACCACCTATCCCACGATGCTCTATCCGCGCTACTAGCTACCTGCGCGCAGGAGAGGCGCACAGACGACTCGCGACGGCCCGGACGGGAAGTGCCCGCCCGGGCCGTTCTTGTGCGCAACCCCGCTTGCCGGGCCCCACTACCTCCTGCGAACGACCCCAAGGCGCAGCTGATGAAGTCCGCGCAGCGTGAGAGTCTTGTCCACCACGGCCGTATGAGACACAAGAGGCGCCAAGCGACCAGCACCGCTGCCCGTGAGCACGACGGGAGCCTCCTCGCCAAGCTCGGCAAAAACACGATCGAGAAGACCATCCACGCGGGCGACCTCGCCAAAGACCACGCCGGACTGCATGGCCTCGCGCGTGGAACGACCGATGGCCGCCTTGGGTGCATGCAGCTCGATCACGGGCAGGCGGGCTGCGGCGCGGGAGAGCGCCTGCGCCCCAAGCGCAAGCCCCGGCGCGATAATTCCGCCGAGAAACGCCCCCTCACCATCAATGACCTCGATATTCATGGTGGTCCCAAAGTCCACCGCCACGACCGGTGCCCCATAGGTGGCACGCGCGGCCACCACGTCTGCTATGCGGTCGGGACCAATCTCGGCAGGGTCGCTGTAGCGCATGCGCAGCCCTGTCTTGAGACCCGGCCCCACTACCACGGGTCGCGTGCGGCAGGCCGTTTCCAGCGCCGCCGACCAGGCCTCCGTTAACGATGGGACCACGCAGGAGAGAACCGCGTCGAGTGGCGGCTCGGCAAAGGTTGCGGCACGCGTGGGGGCGAGGGTGCGCTGCTCGGCAACGTCGCGCGCAAGCACGCCCAAGACCTGCGCCACCTGCATGCGGGCCTCGTCGGCCGTGAGTTTCTCGGGCGTGGTGAGCTCCCAGGTACCCAGCGGCTCATCCGTCTCGCCGGCGTCCGCCGAGAAGAGCCCAAAGCCGGTTGAGGTGTTGCCCACGTCAACGGCAAGAACACAGCGTCCCTCACCCGCAGCAGGGCTGGCCTGCTCACCCTTTCCCATATGCGCTCCCTTCGACGTCACCGCAGAGGCCATTCGCTATACTCTAGCAAGTCCGCGCGCATGTCCGGCGCACGGCACCGGTAACCCGACTCCTCGGCCCGCAACCGCCGGCCACCAGGGGGAGCGGATATACGCAAAGGAGAACAACATGGACAATCCCTCTGGCCGCGCCTCGTGGCGTGGGCAGCTGACGGCGCGCGGCGTCGTCATTGGCTGCATTGGCTGCGTCGTCATCACTGCTTCCTCCGCCTACACGGCGCTCAAGCTCGGCGCGCTGCCGTGGCCCATCGTGTTTGCGGCCATCGTCTCGCTCTTCTTCCTCAAGCTTCTGGGCAACGCCAGCCTGAACGAGGCAAATGTCACGCACACTATCATGTCTGCCGGCGCCATGGTTGCGGGTGGCCTGGCCTTCACCATTCCCGGCGCATGGATGCTGGGATACGCCGACGAGGTGGGCTTTGCGCAGATGCTCGTTGTGGCGCTTGCCGGCACAGGCCTGGGCCTTGTTGCCACGGCAATCATCCACCGGCACTTCATTGTTGACGCGAACCTGGAGTTTCCCATGGGTGCCTCCGCGGCGCAGACCCTGCGCGCAACCGAGGCCGGAGGCAAAACCGGACGCCGGCTCTTTGCCTCGATGGGACTAGCCGGCGTTTATGCTGTGCTGCGCGACGCACTTGGCGCCGTACCCTCCATGCTGGCGGCGCTCCCCATCCCCGGCGTGAGCTTTGGCATCTACAACTCTCCCATGATGCTCTCGGTGGGATTTCTCGTGGGCGGCGTGGCCGTGGCCTGGTGGTTTGCGGGCGCCCTGCTCGCCAACTTTGGCATCGTGGTGGCAGGCAGCGCCGCAGGACTTTGGGCCGTCGACGCCGCACAGGGCATCGTGAAGAGCCTGGGCATGGGCCTCATGATGGGCGCCGGGCTTGCCGTGGTGGCAAAGGACATCGTGCCGCAGCTCGCGGGCATCGTGCGCGGCGTGCGGGGTGCCAGTAACGGCGCGGGCAGCGATAGCGATGGCGCGGGAGCGACGGAATCCCTGGTCACCGGCAATGTGCGCACCGACGCCGGCACGTTTGCGGTGATTGTCGCCGCCATCGTGGTTCTCATGTGCATGGGGCTTGGCCTTCCGCCGGTGGCGAGCATTGTGGTGGTGCTTCTCGCCTTTGTGACCACCGCGATGAGCGCGCAGTCATGCGGACAGACGGGCATCGACCCCATGGAGATCTTTGGCCTTATCGTGCTGCTGCTTGTCTCGGCATTTGCGCAGGTACGAGAGATGCAGCTCTTCTTCATTGCCGGCGTTGTGGCTGTTGCCTGCGGACTTGCCGGCGACGTGATGAACGACTTCAAGGCCGGAAGCATCCTTGGCACCGACCCGCGCGCCCAGTGGCTGGGGCAGGCCATCGGCGGCGTGCTGGGGGCAGTGGTCTCCGCTGCGGTCATGATGGCGCTGGTGGAGGCATATGGACCGGACGCCTTTGGGCTGGGCAAGGAGTTTGTCTCGGCGCAGGCGAGCGTGGTGGCAACAATGGTCTCGGGCATCCCCAGCGTTCCCGCGTTTGTGATTGGCCTTGCGGCGGGCATCGCGCTCTACTGGGCGGGGCTGCCGGCCATGATGCTGGGGCTTGGCGTCTACCTGCCGTTCTACATGTCGTTCACCGCTGCGCTGGGTGCGGCGCTCAAGTGGGTAATCGATCGCGTTCGTACCGCGCGCACGGCCAACCTGCCCGCAGACGAGCGCGCCACGCGCGACGCCGACGCGCAGGAGGCGGGGGTGGTCATTGCCTCTGGCGTGCTGGGTGGCGAGTCGATCGTGGGTGTCATTATCGCAATGGTGAGCGTTATTGCGGGGCTTACGGCGTAGAGACGCGAGGGCACGTCGCCGGAAGGCGCATTTTGGCAGCGCTCGCATTCAAAAGGGCCCCTCCGGCGACTTTTTGTCTCCGGAGGGGCCTGTGTGTTGCAAACGACGCAAAAGAGTCTCTTTGGCGACATTCATTGATGCGTCGCGCTGCCGGCACCCGCCGCCGACGCCGCACCGCTACGCGTTGAACACGTAGCGATCCAGCCGCTCAAACGCCTCTCGCACGCGCGAGAGCGGCAGCGCGAGGTTCATGCGCACGTGGCAGGGCCCGTGGAACGCGCGGCCATCCTGCCAGTCAACGCCCACGCGCCATCCTGCGCGCTCGACCCACTCGATGTCGCGGCCGTGGCGCTCGCACCACTCGCCGCAGTCAAGGAACAGCATGTAGGTCCCCTCGGGCCTACTTACCTGTACGCCCTCGAAGTGCTCGCCGATAAAGTCGCACGCCCAGGAGACGTTGCCGTCCAGCACCTGCAGCAGCTCCTCCAGCCAGGCCTTGCCCTCACTGCTATACGCGCCGATAAGCGCGTGCATCGAGAGCACGCTCATCGAGTTGTAGCAGGACTTCATGCTCTTTGCCACAACACGATCGCGCAGGTAGTCGTCGTAGATGATGTGGTAGCTCCCCACCAGCCCAGCCAGGTTGAAGGTCTTGCTCGGGGCGTAGAGCGCCACCGTGCGCCGGCGGGCGTCCTTGCTCACGGACTGCGTGGGCACGTGGGCGTGCCCGGGCAGCACCAGGTCGGACCAGATCTCGTCGGAAATCACCACGCAGTCGTGCTCGCGGTAGACCTCCATCGCGCGCTCAAGCTCCCAGCGCTCCCACACGCGCCCGCAGGGGTTGTGCGGCGAGCAGAACACCGCCACATGGATGTGGTTCTCCTCCAGCTTGGCGGCCATATCCTCATAGTCCATGCGCCAGACGCCCTGCTCGTCCTTGACCAGCGGCGACAGGACGATCCTGTAGCCGTTCTCCTCTATGCAGTGCGTGAAGCCAATGTAGGTTGGGCTGTGGAGAAGCACGGCGTCACCTGGCGCGGCAAAGGCCGTAAGCGTGGAGACCAGGCCGCCAAGCACGCCGTTCTCGTATCCAATGTGTGCCGGCTCAAGGCCGCGCACGCCGTTGCACCGGGCCTGCCAGTCAATGATTGCCTGGTAGTACTCATCGCGCGGTGAGAAGTAGCCAAACGCCGGATGCTGGATGCGCTCGGCCATGGCGCGCGTGATGGAGGGTGCCGTGGGGAAGTTCATGTCGGCAACCCACATGGGAATGGCGTCGAAGCCCTCCGCCGGCGCGTCCGGCGCCATGCCGCCCGAGCCAAGCGCGTCGACCGCGATGGCATCCATGCCGTGTCGTTCCATGATTGATTTGAAGTCGTACGTCATGCGGTCTCCTCCCGCCAGTCCTTGCACACGTCCACCCAGCCCTCGGACGCCGAGCAGCGCTCGAGCTCGGGAAGGGTGAGGCCAAATCGCGCTGCTCTCGCTTCCCGCCGCGGGGAACACGCGGTCAAAGCGGCGCAGCGAGACGTCCAGGTACGTGCGCACGCCGGGCTTCACGGCAAACGGGCAGACGCCGCCCATGGGGTGGCCCACCACCTGCGGCAGGTCGCTTGGAGCCACAAAGCGCGGCTTTGTCCCAAACTCGCGCTTGAAGGCCGCACTCCACAGCTTGGCGTCGCCCGCGCACACCACGAGGACGGCACCCTCCCCAACCGCGCACGCCATCGTCTTGGCAATGCGCGCCGGCTCGCAGCCCAGGTCGCGCGCAGCCAGCTCCACCGTGGCGCTCGACTGGTCAAACTCGATGATCTTGTCGGCAACGCCAAAGGGCCCGAGGTACGCTCGGACGCTCTCGACCGACATGGGCCACATCCCCTCTCGAACAGCCGTCCACTCGCAGGGCAGCATCACAAGAGAGTAGCCTACCACCGCCATCGGCCAAGTTACCACCGCTGGCCGTAGGACTGGCCGGCTCCGAGAACGCCTTCCTCGTGCGAGGCGATGCCGTCGCTCTTGCGCAGTGCTCGCTTGTTGACCAGGTGTTCCTTCCAGCCGTACGAGAGCTGCGGCGGCGTGGGCGCCTCTAGCTCCACGTGGCCAAAGGCGTTGACCACCCGGGTTCCGCAGGCAAGTTCCCTCTCGCGCGAGAAATCCGTGATGTAGTTGGCATGCACGTGGCCGTGGACCATGAGGGCGGGCCGCCAGCGCTCGAGCAGCGTGTTGAAGCACTTGAAGCCGCGGTGCGGGAGGTCGTCCAGATCTCCCACGCCGCGCGCGGGTGCATGGGCGAGAAGCACGTCGAAGCCGCCCAGCAGGCGGATGCTCGGCTCGACCTTGCGGATGCGCCGGCGCATCTCCTGCTCGGTGGACATGTAGGTACCGTCCTTGTAGCGCATGGAGCCACCCAGTCCAACAATGCGCAGGCCACGGTACACGTAGACCGAGTCGTCCACGCAGATGCAGCCCAAAGGCGGCTTGCGGCGGTAGCTCTCGTCGTGGTTGCCATGCACGTAGAGCACGGGACACGTGAGCATGGTGACGAGAAACTCCAGGTAGTCGGCATCGAGGTCGCCCGCCGCCAGGACAAGGTCAACGCCCTCGAAGCGCGAGCGGCGGAAGTTGTCCCACAGCATGCGCTCCTCGACGTCGGCAATCGCGAGGATCTTCATGGCCGCGCCTCCCCCGTGACGCCACCGGCGGAAAGGCCGCCTCCCAGCCCACCGGCCAGGGACGTCTCGTCAACGGGATGCCAGTTTGCAGGGAGAATGCCCTCCACATTGTCGTTGAGCCAGTCCATGGAAACGACGTCCAGCTCCCTCAGCCTGGGCGAACCCGCCGGCTGCACCACGCCCGTCTGGCTTCTGAGCTCGCCCGCAAAGGGGTCGAGCACGCCGCGCTCGATGCCGTGCGTGAGCTGGTCAACGAGCTTGCGCGAGTAGTAGGGCAGATCATCCGAGAGGCTAAGCCCAATGACCCCCGACGACATGCCGTACCAGTAGCTTACCGCCTGCGGACGCGCAGCGTCGTCGGCGTCCTGCCAGGACCCGTTGAGAAGCCCCTGCACGATAAGCTCGTAGTAGCGGCCCCAGTTCCAAACCGGCAGGGCCAGGTTGTGCACGCGGCCGTTCACCATCTTGTAGAGGCCCAGCGCGAGCGGGTCGTCCCAGGGCGCGGTGACGTCCGAGCCCGACATCACGGTAACGCCCTCGTTAGCCATCCGGTGGTAGAGGGAGTCGCCGCCGCGCGTGGACCAGACCAGCCGCACCTTGACCTTGGGGTCCACCAGCGCCGCGCCAATGGCGAAGGCGTTTATCTCGGCAACCGAACCAAACATGGGGACGTTTGCCTGGTAGCCCACGCGATGGTTGGTGGCAAAGCTCGCCGCCAGCGCACCTGTCACGAACTTGGCCTCGTACATGCGCCCGTAGTAGGAGCGCACGCGGCTGTGTGGGAGGTTGCAGGAGCAGTTGAGGAAGTGCACCTCGGGGTGGGTAATGGCCGCTTTGGCCGTGCTTGCCATGAGCGTGGGCGAGCAGGTGAAGACCGCGCGCACGCCCTGCTCGACGGCTGCGTCCACCACCGCCGTGAAGTCGTCTGGGGAGGAGCAGTCGTCGTAGGCTACCGTCTGGACCGTGCCGCCAAAGCGCTTCTCGACCTCAAGGCGTCCGGCGTCGTGGGCACGCGCCCAGCTCGAGGTTGCCAGGGATCTCTCGTAGAGAAACGCCAGGCGAAGCGGGTTGGCTGGCGAGTAGGGCGTGCGGTACGAGAACCGCGAGAGGACGCCGCCGTGGGAGGTTGGCTCTGCCTCTGGCTCGCTCACCAGCACCACATCCTCGCGCGGACCCGCCAGCGCGAGCTCGGACCACAGGCGCCCCAGCCGCTCGACCACGATGGAGGGCGGCGTGTCCAGAAGGCGCTCGTCCGGGAAGTAGCTCAGGTATGCGAGAAGCGCGTCGCCGCAGGTTGCATCCAGGTGCGAGCCACCCGCGCGCTGGTAGAGCGAGCGGAAGTACTGGTAGGTGGAAGTGAGCTCGCGAACGGCTTCGTCGGGCCAGGGGGAGCCAAGGTCGCGGCCGAAAAGCGCGGCAAGGCGCCGGTAGGAGCCCTCGCGCGAGAACTCGATGTCGTAGGTTGGCACTGCTCGCCAGAACTCGAGGAACTCGCCGTAGAGGCGGCGCTCCGGCGCGTCCCACTGACGCGGGAGCAGACGCGTGACCTCGGCCTCGATGGAATAGGCGCCCAGATAGCGCATCACGGAGGTGCGCTTGTTGCCCTCCTGGACGTAGAAGCGGTGCATGTACTCGTAGACCTTGACTGGGTCGCGGAAGCCCTCTGTGGTCTGGATGGTGTAGAGGTTCGACCACTTGGCCGCGAACTCCGTGGTGGGTGCAAGCACGGGCATAAAGGTGCGCGAGAAGGAGCGCTGCCTGCCCTCGGTGCGCGTGCCGGCCACCATATCGAGGGGGATCTCCATGGTGCCCAGACGCACCTCGCCGACGGTGTCACCGGGGGCAAGCACGGAATCAAGCGCGGGCAGGTAGGGGTAGATGCCAGCCGACGCGTCGCGGCGCAGGTCACGCTCGCCGCGACGGAGGGCCTTTCTGTACTCCTCGCTCATGGTGGCGGACGTCTCCTTTCGTGCGCGGTGGCGCGCGGCGGGCGCGGGTACTTGTTCAGACAAGTATACTGCCGCAGGTGCCGGCCGGACCCCAAGCGAGAGGCGCGACTTTAGGCCGCCTGCAAATCCCGATTGTTTAGAGCACTTTAACCAATCGGGATTTCCGCGATTCGGATTGCGTGGCGCTGGTCATGCGAACGCGGCCAAGCATTGTTACCGGCTTGGAGCCTCTCGCAGCTCACAACTGCAGATATTCAGCAACCACGCGACGAGCCGGTAACAAGCGCGCTGCTCGGCCACTGGCTCTGCCACCTGTTGTTACCGGCTCGACCAGACCCACTTACGTTCGCCCAGTTGACTGCTGACAACTTCAACGGGCCGGTAACAACGCGCCACGCCGTCGGGAAGAGAAACGCCAGGACAGGCGAGGAGAACGTCGCAACGCCCGGCGCCGGCGCGTAAATCACCTCGTCATCTCTGGAATTTACTTCCTCGTTACAGCACATCACCAGTACGTAGCGTAGAATCGTCCGCACAGTTTCAGAGCAAATGCGATGACAGGGCGAGTACTTGCCAAGCCATCCCACAGTAAGCGGGCGAGATGAGAACCCGCGGTGGTTGGCAAGGAACATTCCCTCGAGCTGCTCGGGCGAACGCGCGCCGCCTCTGGGCCACCCCCCACGCAGGCAGCAGCGCAACTACCTCGGGCCGGAGTCCACCGTAACGGGCATCGGGAGAACGCACCACGTCTCACCTGAAGTCGCATTTCTCACATGGAATAGGTTGTGCAGGAAGCGAGAGGTGACCATGGAACTTCGAAGCGATGCCATAAAGCGGGGCTTGGCCCGCGCTCCACACAGAAGCCTGCTCAAGGCCGACGGTCTTACCGACGAGGAACTCGAGCGCCCACTTGTGGCGGTTGTCTCGTCCCAGAACGAGGTAATCCCCGGCCACATCCATCTGGACAAGATCGCCGAGGCCGTTAAGGCCGGCGTCCGTATGGCCGGCGGCACTCCGATGCAGGTAAACACCATCGGCGTCTGCGACGGCATCGCCATGAACCACGAGGGCATGCGCTTCTCGCTCACCAGCCGAGAGGTAATTGCAGACTCCGTCGAGTGCGCCATCCAGGGCCACCAGTTTGACGCCATGGTCCTCATCCCCAGCTGCGACAAGATCGTCCCCGGCATGCTCATCGCCGCGTGCCGCCTGGACATCCCCACCGTGCTGGTCTCCGGCGGCCCCATGCTCGCCGGCCGCGGCCGCCACGGCGAGGAGACCGACCTCAACAGCCTCTTTGACGCCGTGGGCCAGGTGACCGCCGGCACCATGACCGAGGACGAGATGCACTGGCTCGAGAACACCGCCTGCCCCACCTGCGGCAGCTGCTCGGGTATGTTCACCGCCAACTCCATCTGCTGCCTGGCCGAGGCCCTGGGCATCGCACTTCCCGGCAACGGCACCATCCCCGCCGTCTACTCCGAGCGCATCCGCCTGGCAAAGCACGCCGGCATGAAGGTCATGGAGCTGCTGGAGAAGGGCATCACCGCCCGCCAGATCATCGACGCCCGCGCCGTGCGCAACGGCATGGCGCTTGACCAGGCCTTTGGTGGCTCGACCAACACCATGCTGCACCTCACGGCCATCGCGCACGCAGCCGGCTGCCCCGTGACCATGGACGACTGGGACAAGGCCTGCTCGGCCACGCCCAACATCGTGCGCCTGGCCCCGGCCGGCCCGCTCCACATCCAGGACCTGAACGACGTGGGCGGCGTCTCTGCCATCATCGGCGAGCTGGGCCGCTCCGGGCACCTTGACCTCACGGCCAACACCTGCCACGGCACCATGGCCGAGTGGGTCGAGCAGTGCCCGCCCGTCGACGGCACGGCGGTGCGCCACATCGACAACCCGTACTCCCCCGACGGCGGCCTCAAGGTCATGCGCGGCACCCTCGCGCCCGACTGCGGCGTGGTCAAGAAGAGCGCCGTCGACCCCAGCATGTACAAGCACACCGGCCCCGCGCGCGTCTTCGACTCCGAGGAGGCCGCCTGCGAGGCAATCTTCGGCGGCAAGATCAACCCCGGCGACGTCGTGGTGGTTCGCTACGAGGGCCCCGCCGGCGGTCCTGGCATGCGCGAGATGCTCACCCCCACCTCCGCCATCTGCGGCATGGGCCTGGCAAAGTCCGTCGCCCTCATCACCGACGGCCGCTTCTCCGGCGCGAGCAAGGGCCCCTGCGTGGGCCACGTGAGCCCCGAGGCCGCAGCCGGCGGCCCCATCGCCCTGGTGCACGAGGGTGACCAGATCTGCATCGACATCGAGGCCGGCACGCTCGACCTGCTCGTCGATGAGGACGAGCTGGCTCGCCGTCGTGCCGCCTGGGAGCCGCCCGCGCCCAAGTACACCACGGGCGTCCTCTCCCGTTACGCCAAGCTCGTGACCAGCGCAGACAAGGGGGCATACCTCTCATGACGAACACCGACAGCCACGCGGCGTCCGTCGCCGAGAAGCTCGCCCGCAAGCAGACGGCCATCGAGGGAAAGCCCTTTGGCATGGGCTCCCACTCAGAGTACGAGGGCAAGACCATGACCGGCGCACAGGCGATCATCGCAAGCCTGGAGTGCGAGGGCGTCGACACAATCTTTGGCTATCCCGGCGGCCAGGCAATCAAGATCTACGACGCGCTCTATGACTCCAAGCGCATCCACCACGTGCTAGCCAGGCACGAGCAGGGCGCAACCCACATGGCCGACGGCTATGCCCGCGCCACGGGCAAGGTGGGCGTTGTTCTCGTCACCTCTGGCCCCGGCGCCACCAACACCGTGACGGGCATCATGACCGCATACATGGACTCCGTACCCCTGGTGGTTATCACCGGCCAGGTTACGCGCGGCGTCATTGGCACCGACTCGTTCCAAGAGTCGGACATCGTGGGCATCACCATGCCCATCGTGAAGCACTCGTTCCTGCTGCAGTCCACCGACGACCTTACGCGCACCTTCCGCGAGGCATTCTACATTGCCTCCACCGGCCGCCCGGGCCCCGTCCTCATCGACATCCCCAGCGACCTCTCCGGCTCGCAGATGGTCTTCCACTACCCGGACTCCATTAGCATCGCCAGCTACAAGCCCACCTACCGCGGCAACGCGCGGCAGGTCAAGCAGGCCGCGCAGCTCATCATGAAGGCCAAGCGCCCGCTCATTTACGCCGGCGGCGGCATTGTGACCAGCCACGCCTGCCAGGAGCTGGTCGAGCTCTCCGAGACCATGGACATCCCCGTGGTGACCTCGCTCATGGGCAAGGGCGCCATGCCCTGCTCGAACAAGCACAACCTGGGACCGGTTGGCATGCACGGCTCGAAGTACGCAAACATGGCCGTCATGGAGTGCGACCTGCTCATCGCCGTGGGCGCGCGCTTCTCGGACCGCGTAACCGGCAAGGTCTCTGAGTTTGCCCCGCACGCACAGGTCATCCACATCGATATCGACCCGGCCGAGATAGGCAAGATCGTGAACCCCACGGTGCCCATCGTGGGAGACGCCAAGGTGGTTCTCGCCTCGCTCAACGAGCGCCTGCACAAGGAGGACGCCAAGCCCGTGGACGACGGCTGGTTTGCCGAGGTCTGCTCGTGGCGCGAGCGCTGGCCGTTCTACACCGACAACTTTGCCAGCACCATCGACTACCCGGACAAGATCGCACCCGAGGTCGTGCTCTCGATGCTCTCGGATAAGCTTGACCCCAATGCCTCCATCGTCACCACCGAGGTGGGCCAGCACCAGATGTGGGCGCACCAGAACATCCGCCGCGAGCACGCACGCACGTTCCTCTCGTCCGGCGGCGCCGGCACCATGGGCTTTGGCTTCCCTGCCGCCATTGGCGCCAAGATCGGCTGCCCCGACGACGAGGTGGTCTGCATTGCCGGCGACGGCTCGTTCCAGATGAACGTGCAGGAGATGGCCACCGCCATCCAGGAGAACGTGCCCGTCAAGGTGATGATCATCGACAACAGCGCCCTGGGAATGGTCTACCAGTGGCAGAAGCTCTTCTACCACGAGCGCTACTCGTTCACCAAGCTGCCCGACGTGCCGGACTTTGTGAAGCTGGCAGACGCCTACGGCTGGCGCGGCCGGCGCATCTCTCGCCCCGAGGAGGTCGAGGACGCGCTTGACGAGATGCTCGCCTCCAAGGAGCCGTACCTCTTGGACGTCGTGATCCCCACAGACCAGACGGTCTACCCCATGGTTGCCCCCGGTGCGCCCATCGACGACATCATTGGCGCGCTGGACGTGACGCTTGGCGGCGTGCGCGTCTCGGGCAAGGGCTTTGGCAAGGACGGACGCCCCGCCACCGCGGACGGCGAGAAGGACGGTGACGAATGATGAAGCACATCCTCTCCGTGCTGGTCGAGAACAAGCCGGGCGTGCTCTCGCGCGTCACCGGCATGATTAGCCGGCGCGGGTTCAACATTGGTTCGCTCACCGTGGCCCCTACCGAGGACGAGAACCTCTCGCGCATGACCATCATCGTCGAGGCCGATGACGTGGGCTTCGAGCAGATCACCAAGCAGCTGCACAAGCTCGTCTCGGTCTTCAAGATCTCCGACCTCACCGAGGACGACGCCATCGAGCGCGAGCTGGTGCTCTTCAAGGTGCAATGCTCGCCGGAGCGCCGCCACGAGATCATCGAGATCGCGGGCGTCTTCCGCGCCAACATCGTGGACGTGGGCAAGAACACGCTCACGGTGGAGGCCACCGGCACCGAGAGCAAGCTCGATGCGCTTGAGGACCTCTTCCGCAGCTACGGCATTCGCCAGCTCACGCGCACCGGCAAGATTGCGATGTCGCGCGGGCACGACCAGTAGCACCCCGTGGGCCGACGCCTGCGTCCGGCCCCACACACGGTTCAAACCGCCACCCGGCGGTTGAACATAGAAGGAAACGGCACAAGGAAACGGCACAAACGAAAGGAAGTATGACATGGCCGTCACCATCTACTACGAGAAGGACTGCGATCCCTCGATCATCCAGGGCAAGAAGGTCGCCATTATCGGCTACGGCTCGCAGGGCCATGCCCACGCGCTGAACCTCATGGACTCCGGCGTCGACGTGCGCGTTGGCCTCCGCGAGGGTTCCAAGTCCGCCGAGAAGGCCCGCGAGCACGGCCTCAAGGTGACGGACATGGCGACGGCCGCCAAGGAGGCCGACGTCGTGATGATCCTGACCCCCGACGAGACCCAGCCGGCGGTCTACAAGGAGTTCATCGAGCCCAACCTCGAGCCGGGCAACACCCTGGCCTTTGCCCACGGCTTCAACATCCACTACGGCTACATCAAGGCTCCCGAGGGCGTCAACGTGATCATGGTTGCCCCCAAGGGCCCGGGCCACATCGTGCGCCGTCAGTACACCGAGGGCTCCGGCGTGCCTGACCTGGTCTGCGTTGAGACCGACGCCACCGGTGACGCGTGGCCGCTGGCCATGTCCTACGCGTGGGCGCTGGGCGGCGCCCGCTCCGGCCTCATCAAGGCGACCTTCGCCGAGGAGACCGAGGAGGACCTCTTTGGTGAGCAGGCCGTTCTCTGCGGCGGCCTGGTCGAGCTGGTCAAGGCCGGCTTCGAGACCCTCACCGAGGCTGGCTACCCCGAGGAGCTGGCCTACTTCGAGTGCTATCACGAGATGAAGATGATCGTGGACCTCATGTACGAGAAGGGCATCCACTTCATGAACTACTCCATCTCCAACACGGCCGAGTACGGCGAGTACTACGCCGGTCCGCTGGTCATCAACGACAAGTCGCGCGAGGCCATGAAGTACATCCTCAAGCGCATCCAGGACGGCTCGTTTGCCCAGGAGTTCGTCGACGACTGCAACAACGGCCACAAGAAGCTGCTCGAGGAGCGCGAGAAGATCAACACGCACCCCATCGAGACCACCGGCGAGCGCGTGCGCTCCATGTTCTCCTGGCTCTCGAAGGACGAGGACTAGTCGCGCGCTTGCGTAAGCTAGACTTTGCTGCTTGATTGCCCCGCCGGAACCCAGTTCCGGCGGGGCTTTTCTTGTGCGAGACGGCCGCATAGCTTGATTGTGCAATTCTCCTGCCAGCATTGCGTCCGTCCTTACTGCGCACGTTGCTCTAGGACAGCTGCCTGAGGGCAAAACAAAGGCTGGATGAGAACGTAAGACACCTAGTGCTGCACAAAATAGGTCTATCGAACGGGAAAATCGCTGGCGCTGCACAAAAACGGGCTATCGAACGGTGCCTCAGTTCCATTAGCATCAACTATTTAAATATCTATGCGTGTAAATGCAAATTTTGGATAGGCAATGCATCATTTTGCATGTTTAGTTGTATATTTGATAATTGCAGCAGAAACGCACCGTTCGATAGAGCATTTTTATGCACGGAGTCCCAGATTTCCGTCCGATAGAGCGTTTTTATGCAGCTCAACGTCCGGATCCAGTAGTTTCCCTAAGGTAACCAGCCTACTTGTAAGTGCGTACTTCCCTATGTGGAGTCAACAAGCCACACTGAGACCAGTGAATACGGCGGGCACCCCGGCGCCCGTCCAGCAAGGGGAGGAAACCATGACGCAAGATGGACGGCTTGAATACCTCATAAACGCGCTGCTGGTAGACCCCGCCTGCGCATACGCCATCGGCGGCCCCATCGACATTCCACCTTCGCGCGACGACCGTCGCCACTTGCTACGAGCCCTCATGAACGTCCGCATGCCGGAGCAAGCAAGCGAGGAGTTTCTCGCAATCCAAGACGCCTATCTCAAGGAACGCCTGGCAGAGCGGGGTGTTACGCGTGTCTCGGCCCTCCCCTTCACCGAAGACGGCATGGCAGTGTGGCGCGGCGACATCACCACGCTTGACGCCGATGCCATCGTGAACGCGGCAAACAGCCAGATGCTCGGCTGCTTTGTCCCCAACCACCGCTGCATCGACAACGCCATCCACACCTACGCCGGCATCCAGCTGCGTCTTGCCTGCAAGCGTATCATGGACGAGCAGGGCCACGAAGAGCCAACCGGCGCGGCCAAGCTCACGCCCGGCTTCAATCTGCCTGCTGTGCACGTGCTCCAAACCGTGGGTCCAATCGTCCCCACAGGCATCCCCTCCGCGCACGACCGCGAGCTTCTTGCCAGCTGCTACCGCTCCTGCCTTGAGCTTGGCGCTGCACACGACCTGCGCAGCGTTGCTTTTTGTTGTATCTCGACCGGAGAGTTTCGCTATCCCAACCGCGAGGCGGCGCAGGTGGCGATCAACACGGTGCGAGCCTTTAAGAGCGAGCAACCCAACCATTCCCAGATGAAGGTGATCTTCAATGTCTTCAAGCCAGTGGACGAGCAAATCTATCGAGACCTCCTCGCAAGCCGCTGAGCAAATCGCCACATGGCTTGACCAGAGCGACGCCGTGCTCATAGGCGCCGGCGCCGGCCTCTCGGTGGCGTGCGGGCCGGAGTTCGCCTACACCGGCAAGCGCTTCGAGCGGCTCTACGGCGACTTTGCGCAGCGCTACGGCTTCTACGACGAGTACTCCGGCGGCTTCTATCCCTACGACTCGCAGGAGGAGTTCTGGGCCTGGTGGTCCCGCGTCATCTGGAACGAGCGCTACGCCGGAACGGTGGGGAACGCATACCTTGACCTGAGTCGCATTGTGAACGGCCGGGACTACTTTGTCCTCACCACCAACGTCGACCACCAGTTCCAGCGCGCCGGCTTCGACAAGAAGCGGCTCTTCTACACGCAGGGCGACTACGGGCTCTTCCAGTGTTCGGTCCCATGCCACCGCCGCACGTATGACAACTGCGACGCCGTGCGCCAGATGGTCAATGCCGAGCAGGACCTTCGCATTCCCACCGAGCTGATCCCGCGTTGCCCCATATGCGGTGAGCCCATGACCATGAACCTTAGGGTAGACGGCCGCTTTGTGGAGGACGAAGGCTGGCACGCAGCCGCCCGCCGCTATGACGCCTTCGTACGCGAGCACGCCCACGACAAGGTGCTCTACCTGGAGATTGGTGTTGGCGCAAACACCCCAGGCATCATCAAGTACCCCTTCTGGCAGCAGGTTGCCGAGAACCGCAACGCGCGCTACGTGCAGCTCAACATGGGCGGTGTGATTGCGCCCGCGCGCATCGCCGAGAGGTCCGCGCTGTACGATGGAGACGCAGCAGAGGTGATTTCGAAGCTCGCATGAGACAAAGGGAGTTTCCCTTTGTCTCATAGAGAGGCGGCGTCATGCGCATAGCGTTGATTACCGGCGCATCGAGCGGACTGGGCCGCGAATACGCACGCTGGGCAAGCGACCACGGCGGCTACGACCAGATCTGGGCCGTGGCCCGCAGGCGCGAGCGCCTGGAGGAACTGGCGGCCGAGCTCTCGACGCCCGTGCGGCCAGTTCCTCTCGACCTTACAGACAAGGCCTCGATTACGCAGCTCAGGGGGCTTCTCGACGAGGCGGCTATGCAGGACAAGGCATGCGGCGAGAAGTTCTCTGTTGGCCTTCTCGTCAATGCGGCCGGTCTGGGAAAGTTTGGTACCTACGCCGACATGACCTGCAAGGAGGTCGACACGATGGTCGACCTCAACTGCCGCGCACTTGTCGACGTGACGCAGGTGGCGCTTGCGCACATGGGGCGCGGTGGGCGAATCATCCAGATTGCGTCCAGCGCGTCGTTCCAGCCGCTGCCCGGACTCAACGTGTACGCGGCGAGCAAGGCGTTTGTCCGCAGCTACACGCGGGCGCTCCGCTTCGAGCTGCGCGGCCGCGGCATCTTTGTGACGGCGGTGTGCCCGCTGTGGGTAAAGACCGAGTTCATCGACGTTGCACGCCAAACGGCCAACGGGCAGACGGTGCGCCACCCCTTCCCCATGTTGGGCGCGCGCCGCGTCGCGCGCTGGTCGATGCTGGTAAACGCCGTGAACTACCCCATCGCCACGTGCTGCGTAACGGGACTCCTCATGAGGATTGCCGACAAGATCATCCCTGCGCCAGTGATCATGTGGATCTGGGAGGGCGTGCGACGGGTATGAGCACGGGTGGAGACGCGCCAAACGACACCCGCCGTCGCCGGGGAGGATCTTTGCCGGAACCCAGCACCTGCCCCGATTTGTCAACGAACCTGAAAGACTGGCCTCTGCGAGCGGGTGTACGATGACAGCCCACCACCCGAACAGCTCAGGAGACCCGGTGCGAGAAGCAACGAGAACGACCGCCAGGGAGGTCCTGTCGGCCGCCTGGCCGGTCATGCTCTCCTACGTGGCCGTGGGACTCCCCTGCGGCGTGCTGGCCGCCAAGGCTGGTATGACGCCACTCATGAACTTTGTCCTCAGCCTCACGTTTCTCTCGGGCGGCGGTCAGTTCATGATGAGCAACCTGTGGCTGGCAGGAACCCCTTTGCTCTCAATCATCGCCTCGGTGGCGGCCATCTCTACGCGCTTTGCACTCTACTCGGCGTCGCTCGCGCCACACCTCAAGCGCTTTGGACGCGGTCAGTCCCTAGCCATCGCGTGCTGCTACACCGAGGAGGCGTACGGCATCACGCTCTCGCGCCTTGCGTCGGGTGACGCATGGACGGCACGACACGCGCTGGGTCTCAACGTGAGCGTGCAGCTTACCTGGGCCGCATCATGCGCGGCCGGCGCCGCGCTGGGCTCCGTGGTCGACATCCCCACCGCCATCGCAGGTTTTGCGATGACCTCGCTCTTCATGTACCTGCTCTACGCTCAACCTCACACGCGCGGTACCGTCTGCGCCGCCTTGGGAGCAGCGGTCACGGTTGCGCTCTGCAAGTGGAATGGGCTCGCCGGCGTGGCCGTGCCGCTCGCGGCGCTTGTGGGCGTGGCCGCAGGGATGGCTTCGGGGCTTGCGCCGCGACGCGGCGTCGGTGACGGCAGCAATGGCGAGGAGTCCGCCGCATCCGCAGAGCCCCCAGGGTCCGCCCCGGGAGGTGGCACCCGATGAGCACCTCTCAGTTCCTCGTGCTGTGGCTCTCCTCATTCGCTTTTATCCTTGCCTGCCGCGTGGTGCCCGTGGTTGCCCTGCACGGCCGTCCCCTCTCGCCGCGCGTGGTTGAGGCGCTGGGCTACATCCCGCCAGCCGCCTTTGCGGCACTGGTCGCAAACGATCTGCTTTCCCCCACCATGTTCGACGCCGGGCTATGGGCGGGGCTCATGCCGCTGGTTGCGGCCGGTGTGGTGGTTCTTGTGGCGTGGCGCACGCACTCAATGCTATGGTGCTGCGTGGCGGGAGTCGCGGCATATGTACTACTCTCGCTGGTTTAGCGACGCCGGAACGCTGGAGGCGGGGGCATGGTCGAGCAGAGCTTTGAGGTCGGAGGCGAGAAGGTCACCCTCCGCGCGACGGAACCGGCCGCGGGTGGCGGCGCTCGCCTGGCCAACGTTCCCGTTGTCTACCTGCACGTATTTGAGGGTGACGGGGCAGACGTGTGGCAGCGCCTGAGCGAAGGCGGCAGGCCGGCGGGCCATCCGGCGATGACCCTCGTAGCAATAGCCCCAAAGAGCTGGGACAACGACCTCACCCCGTGGCCGGCCCCGCCGGTATTTCGCGGCGGCAGGGCATACGAGGGTGCCGCAGCAGCGCAGCTCGCGCTTCTCGGACGCGAAATCATGCCATGGACCGAGGCGCTTCTCGCACAGCACGGCATGGCACCGTCCTTCTCGGCGCTTGCGGACTACTCGCTGGCAGGGCTCTTTACCGCATGGGCGGCAACGCAGTGCAGCCTCTTCGAGCGCATTGCCAGCGTTTCTGGCTCGCTGTGGTATCCGGACTTTGTCAAATACGTCGCAGCTAACAGGCCCAATCCTTGCGTACGGTGCGCGTACTTCACGCTTGGGGACGCCGAGCCGCGCACGCGCAACCGCGCGATGCGGAGCGTGCTCGAGGACACGCAACAGGTGGCCAAGAGCTTCGAGCAAGCGGGCGTCGCCACGCGCTTTGAGCTCAACCCGGGAAACCACTTTGTGGACGAGGACCTGCGTACCGCGCGGGGCATCCGCTGGCTGCTTGACGGCAGCGCGGACGCCGCCCCAACGGCCTAAGCTGCCCGAGCCGGGCGCTCGGTGACCCAAGCCATCGATGCCAGGGGCACCACGGCCACGCATGCCAGAAGCAGGTATGCCTCACGCGTGCCGGCCATGGTCGCCCACGCCATGTCTGTGGCACCTACCTGCGCCGCATTGACCACGGCTGTCACAACACTGGTACCAATTGCGCCCGCCAGCTGCTGCAGCGTGTTGATCACTGCGTTGCCGTCGGCCTTGATGGCTGCGGGCAGAAACGAGAGGGACTCGGTCATGGTGTTGCCCACCATGAGGCTCTGGCCAAAGGCAAAGCACACGTAGATGGCGATGGCCGGCAACGTAGGCAGGCACTGCGAGAGCGCGGCAAAGAGCACCGTGCCGAGAAGGGCGCAGGTGGCGCCCACCAGGATTGGCCTTCTCGGCCCAAAGCGGTCGAGGACCTGGCCCGAGAGCGGCGCCATGCAGGCCCCCACCACGCAGCCGGGCAGCAGAATCGAGCCGGCCTCGGTCTCGCCGGTACCCATCACGAGCTGCGAGTAGTTGGGGATAAGAAACGAGAGTCCAAGCACAACAAACTGCAGGCAGACAAGGGCGAACACGCCCATCACAAAGCGGCGCTGAGAGAAGACGGCAAGGGAGATGAGCGGGTGGTCTGCCCGCCCTTCTCGGCGGACAAACAGGACGAGAAACACCACGAAAGCCGCAAGCAGGCAGAGCTCGGCGGGGCTGGTCCAGCCAAGGCTTGAGCCAAGGTCAACGGCAAAGACCAGCGTGGCAAAGGACACGGCAATGGCAAGCCAGCCGGGAACGTCAAAGGGGTCGCGCGAGACCTCGTGGCTCTGGCGGATGGAGAACACGCCCAGGAGGAAGGCCACGCCCAGTACGGGCAGGAGCGCCGCGAAGATCATGCGCCAGCCGTAGTTCTCCGCAAGCCAGCCGCCCACGGAGGGACCAACGGCCGGTGCCATGGCCGTGACCAGCGTGCCAATGCCCATCATGACGCCCATGTTCTTCTTGGGCGCCTGCTCGGTGATGATGTTGAACATGAGCGGAAGCGCGATGCCGGTGCCCACGCCCTCGAGGATGCGGCCGCACAGAAGCATGGGGAACGAGACCGCGGTGAAGCCGCACACGATGCCGGCGATGTAGAAGCACATTGCCGCAATGAACACGCTGCGAGTGCGGAAGCGTTTGTTGAGATAGGACGACGTGGGGACAACGGTGGCAAGAACCAGCAGGTAGGACGTGGTCATCCACTGGACGGTCGAGGTGGTGATGCTGAACTCGGCCATGAGCGCGGGGAACGTGACGTTCATGGCGGTCTCGACGGTCACGCCGGAGAACGACATGATGCCGGCCGCAATGACCGACAGGACGAGACGAGCGTCGAGCACGCGCTCGAAACTGCTTGTGGTGGTGCTTTCTTTCATGGGGCGACTCCCGGGATTGGCTAGTCCAGGCAGAAATGTCTCTGGTTCCGCTCAGGACGGTGAGAACTATAGCCAATGCGCGAAAATCGCGCTTTCAGTTTCGCACGGGATTGCCGCGGCGCTAGGTCGCGGGCGTGGGCGGGTCCGGCAGCTCGCAGGCGTCCTCGAAGTGCGTAATGCCTGCGTAGGGGGCCAGCCGCGCGTCTGCCATAAGGGCGCGGGCGGTGTCGGCGTTGTCCCAGTAGTGCATGGGGAAGAGCGCCCGAGTGCCAACCACGTCCATAAAGGCTGCAATTCCTGCCGCGGGGTCCTTGAGGCGCGGGTCAAGCGGAACAAAGGCAAGGTCCACCGGACCAGGCGCAATGCGCGAGAGCTCCGTGCGGAAGAACTTCTCGGACGCCGCGTTTTGGTCGGCCGGACGGCGCCACTGCCAGGAGCTGAGGTCGCCCGAGAAGTAGATCGAGGTTTCGCCAGCACGGACGAGAAACGCCACGCCCTCGTCGTTGGACTCGAGGGTCTGGATGGAGAGCGTGGTGGGGGAAGCTCCCGGTGCGGCGGGCAGCCGCAGCTCGTAGGACGCGTGCGGCTCGACTGCGGTCACGCGGGCGTCTGCCGGCGCGTCTGCTGCGACGTCTTTGTCCAGCACGTAATGCGTGTTGGGGAACTGCTCGCGCAGCGGCCAGATGCAGCGGCCATAGTGGTCGGAGTGCTCGTGCGAGACGAACACCACCAGCGGGAGGTCACGGCGGAGCTGGGGAAGCTCGCCCGTGTACCAGTCGAAGAGCAACGTGCAGGCAGGAAGCTCAACGGCAAAGCCGCTGTGGTAGATGTGCGTGACGCGCATTGAATCCCTCCTTACGAGCATGCTACTCAGCCCAGAAGACGCGGCCGTCCTTGCGTGCGGGCTGGGCCTTCTCAGCGTCTGGGTAGCCAATCACCACGTGGCCAATGCCCTCATAGTCGCCCTGCACGCCCAGGCTTGCCAGCAGCTCCTTGTAGCGAGGCTCCTCGAACTCCTCCTTGGCGCGGTGGATCCAGTGGCCGCCCAGACCAAGCGACTGCGCCGCAAGCAGCATGTTCTCGATGGCCGCCGAGCCATCGTACACGCGCGTGGGTGCCACGGCGTTGGCGAGAACCACAAGAACGACGGGAGCGCCGTAGAACGGATCCATGCCCTCGGGTGCGCCCATGATGCGGCGGTTCTCCTCGGCCAGCTCGTCGCGGAGCTTGCGGTTGGTCACGGCCACAATGATGGGAGACTGCTTGTTCATGCCGGAGGGCGCCCAAAGGCCGGCCTCGATGACGCGCTCGACCAGCTCGCGCGCCACGGGAACCCGCTTGAACCTAGGGGTGCTGCGACGCTCACGGATGCACTTCTCGACCTCGTTCATGGCTCCTCCAATGCGGTTGGAAAAAGGCGCGGCCAGCCCTCGCGCAGCCTCGCTGCCCATGTTCTTCCCAAATCAGCGCCAGAAGTACCGTGGCGACGTTGGCAAACGGCGTCGGGCGACTGGGGCACGATTCCTTCTCGGCAATCCCTCCCGTACCTTGCCGCTGCAGAAATGTGCCCTCCGGCGAGAAAATGAACTGCGCCCCATTTCTTGGAGACGTTTAATACTAGCCCTACGCCGCCTCCATGCGCCGCTGGTACTCGACCGGGGGCAGGCACATCAGCGCCGCCTGCCTCCGGACGAGGTTCCAGTGCGTCAGATAGGCCTCGAGGTCGCGCCTGAAGCCCTCGAACGTCGCCCACTCCCGACCCCGGTAGAACTCGTCCTTGAGGTGGCCGAAGAACCCCTCCACGCACGCGTTGTCCAGGCAGTTCCCCTTCCGCGACATGCTCTGGCGCACCCCATGGGACCTGAGCTGGCCCACGTACCCGGAGTGCTGGTACTGCCACCCCATGTCGGAGTGCAGCAACGGCGTCGCCCCCTCGGGCATCGCCTCCCAGAGCCCGGCGAGCATCTCCTCCTGCTGCTCCATGTTCGGGGAGAGGCTGATCGACCACGAGACGACGCGGTTGCCGCAGAGGTCGAGCACCGGCGCGAGGTACGCCTTGCCCCAGGGCTGGACGAACTCGGTGACGTCGGTCGCGAGCTTCTCCCAGGGGCGGCTCGCGGAGAAGTCGCGGCCGAGCAGGTTCTCGAACGTCTCCCCGACCCTGCCCATGTAGGAGCTGTACGCGCGGTGGCCCCTCCTGCGCCTTATGCCGCATCTGAGCCCGATCTCGCGCATCACCTTGAGGACCGTCTTGTCGGCCACCCTGACGCCGAGCTCGGCCCTGAGGCACATCGCCACCTGCCTGTGCCCGCAGCCGTTGGGGGTCCGCGAGAACACCTCCTCGACCGCCTCCCACAGCTCCGGCCTGGTGGGCCTGGGAGGGTGCTTGCGGGCGTAGTCGTACGTCGACCACGGCATCCCCGCCGCGAGCAGCAGGTCGCCCTTCGTGACCCCGTCGAGCCCCGACAGCGCGTCGATCACCTGGAACTTCTCCCAGTTGCTCGCCTCCCCGCCATCAGGGCGTGCAATTTTTTAGGTAGGCGACCTCGGCGCGCAGCCTTCTGTTCTGCTCCTCGAGCTCCCGCTCCCGCGTCCTCGCCCCCGGTGCCGGCCCGGGGTCCCGCGGCCTGCCCCTCTGCCTGGGCCTCAGCGCCTCGGCGCCGCCCTCGCGGTACAGCTTCGACCAGGCGCCCACGCAGCTGGCGCTGGTGATGCCGTACCTGGCCATCACCTCCCGCCTGGGGAGCCCCCCGTCCACGTGGTCCCGCACCGCGGCGAGCTTCGTCTCGTAGTCATGGGCCCTGTGCGTGCTTCCCGTCTCGATGAACCTCTCGGCGCCGACTGCCCCGTACGTCAGCATCCAATTCTTCGCCGTGCCGGGCGGGATGGCAAGCGCCCTCGCAAGGGCGACCTTGCCCGCTCCCCCCTCCATCAGGCTGACGGCGAGCCTCCTCAGGTCAACGTCGTACCTGGGCATGAAGGACCGCACCTCCTCGTCTCGGATTTCCTTTCTCCAAGATTTGGGGTGCGGTTCAAAAAGACGCCCGAGAGCCCCTTTTGTACGCACTTGCTGCCAAAACGGCCCTTCGGGCGCCACCCCTGGCCCTGGCGCCGCCGCACCCCGGATGGCCGCCGGCGCCGCTTCCGCGGAGAATAGCTCTTTTTTTTCTCTTAAACGGCCTACACGTTTGCCCAGTTGGCGAGAAGCGCGGTTCTCAAATACCGATAAAGAACGGCAGGAAGCGAGAGTATAAGAGGCGCAAGCTCCCTTGTATGGGCCCCGCTACACCAAAATCGGGACTTCTCGGTACTTTTTGGGGTTCCATCTTGTATTACCCCACGGATGTCATTTCACCACCTGCGCCTGCGTAAAATACTCGGGCCGACGTACCCGGCGACTCGCTGAAAAAGTACCGAGAAGTCCCGATTTTGGCGCAGTGGCCCACCGCGTTCCCCGTCCCCATCCTCCGCTCTCAGCAGTTTCCGAGAGTCGGGCGCCGCGTTTGCCCATTGACGGGAATCGGTTTTAAGAAAAGGAGCCGATCTCCCCAAGCCAACAGTATTGGCTCTGGTCTGAGTCGGCGCGAGGCGGGCGCAACCAGTGCCTCAGCGCTGTTAGTCCCCCTACGCTGCCACCTGCTGGGCGAGAACCACCGCGCCCATGCCCAGGCCGGCGCTCAGCATCACGTACACCACGGCTACCAGCGGCTCACCACGCTGCACCAAGCCAACGCTTTCCAGCGCAAACGTCGAGAACGTGGTAAAGCCGCCGCACACACCCACCTTGAGGAAGAGGACGAGTCGCGAGTCAAGCTCGTGACCTGCGGCAACGGCGGCAACGATAAGCCCAATTACAAACGCACCCACAATGTTGGTGAGCAGCGTCGCCAGCGGGAATCCGGCATCGCCCACGCTCTTGAACGGGGCAAGCGAGATGAGATAGCGTGCGAGAGACCCAAGGGCTCCCCCAGCGCAGACGGCAAGGCAATCGAGCAGCGCAGGCATGGTCGCGACCCTTCAGATAAGACGGGCGGCGAACCGCCCAACACAGAAGCCATCAGCACCATGCGGTTTGGCGGGCGCACCCGACGGGGAGGCCTCATTCCCCAGCGGGCAGCGTAGCACAGCCGGCGCCCGCCAACCCACACGGCTTTCACGCCCCAGCAATCCCGAGCCCCTCGTTACCAAGCGTTTACACAACGACTCTTGCGACACGCTGGGCATCGGGCGTATAGTTCCCGACAACAAGCACAAGCCGCCCACGCGGCCGGAACTCACGAGAGGAGCGCCAGAGATGAACCGCATCGCCACTAACGTCGCACGTACGTCCATGAACTGGTGGTGGCGCGATTCGCAAGCGGTCGGTCGATCGTGAGTCTCTCGCGCCATAATTTCGCGAATTAAGAGGGCTCCCGGTTTGACCGGGGGCCCTCTTTCTTGTGCAAGCACGCCCTATAAGCGATCTCAACCCACACACAGCGTCATCCAATTAGAAAGGAACCAACCATGTCCGAGAACACCAACACGCAGCAGGCCCGCACCGTCACCTCCGAGGATCATGGAAAGCTCGACGTTCGCGCGTTGGTGCTTCTTGCCGTGCTTCTCGCCGCCGGCTTCATCCTCAACTTCACCGTGGGGAAGGCAATCTCCAGCATCTCCGGCGGCATGATTAGCCCCGAGTTCATCATCTCGGCGTTCTGCCTCACCATCCTGGTCATTCGCCCCAACGTCCCGCAGGCGCTGGTCATTGGCCTCATCTCCGCGGCCGTGATTCAGATCACCACCACCTCGCCCTTTGTTGACTTTGCCGCCGAGGGCGTGGCCGCCATGCTCATGGCGATTATCGTAAGCGCCGGCATGCGCGGTGGCGCCAAGAAGGTCATCCCCGCCATCGGCACCTTTGTTACCACCGTGGTCTCCGGCGTCATCTTCATGATCATCCGCATCGCCATGGTTGGCGCCGCCCAAGAGCTCGCCGCCGCTATGCTCCCCGTTGTCTTCGCGACCGCCATCTTCAACGCCATTCTCGTCCAGGCGCTCTACATCCCCGTGTGCAAGGCCCTCAAGGTCAACGACTAACCGCCCGTCCGCAACCGTAGCCCTCACCAGCAGCGCAATCGAAAGGAACCCACCATGTCCGAGCAGAACGCATCCCAGGCGCGCACCGTCAACACCACCGAGCGCTCCGGCAAGGCCGACGTCTCCTCCCTCGTCCTTCTCGCCGTGCTTCTCGCCGCAGGCTTCATCCTCAACATGACCGTGGGAAACGCCCTTGCGATCGTGGGCATCAAGCCGCAGTTCATCATTGCCTCCTACGCGCTGGCGATCCTGCTCTCCAACGCCGGCTTTGGCCAGGCGGCCATCTTTGGCCTGGTCTCCGCCGCCGTCATCCAGCTCACTACTTCCATCCCCGGCCTCAACTTTGCAACCGAGCTCGTCGCCGCGCTGGTGATGGCCGCCCTTATCCGCCGTCCCCTCAAGGTTGGCGGACGTGACGTCACCCCGCTCGTTGCGACCTTTGCGACCACGCTCGTCTCCGGCGCGCTCTTCGCCGTGGCCGGCACGCTCATCATGGGCGCGGCCCTTGGCACCGTGGTCGTGAAGATCCCCCTCGTCCTGGGCACCGCAGTCTTCAACGCCGTCGTGGTCCAGGCCCTCTACTTCCCCCTCAAGAAGGTCCTCAAGAAGTAAGTTCGACTACGATAGTGAACCGCACGTGAGACAGAGGGACAGTCCCTTTGTCTCACGCATGTGGCAGGGACGCTCCTTGCCTCCACCCCAGCATTGGTATGAGACAAAGGGACTGTCCCTCTGTCACACGAAAGGCTCTTATGACCGCACGGGAAGAAAAGCCCATCATCGAGATGAGCCACGTCACGTTCTCCTACGACGCACCAGCCGAGGGAGGCGCCGAGAACAGCGAGGACGCCGCGCTGCGCGACGTGACGCTGAGCATTGGCGCGGGCGAGTTCGTGGGCGTGATTGGACCCTCGGGCGCCGGCAAGTCCACCCTTGCCTCCGTGATGTCGGGCGCCATCCCCCACCACTACCGCGGTGCCCTCTACGGCGCCACGCTGGTCGACGGACACGACACCTGCGACGTGACGCTCACCGACATCTCGCAGATAGTGGGCAGCGTCCTGCAGGACATCGACACCCAGATGGTGGCCTCGGTGGTCGAGGACGAGATGCTCTTTGGCCTTGAGAACTTCGGCGTCCCCCACGACCAGATCGAGGAGCGCATTGCCCAGACGCTCGAGACCGTGGGCATCTCCAACCTGCGCGAACGCGAGATAGCCACGCTCTCGGGCGGCCAGAAGCAGAAGGTGGCCATCGCCGCCATTCTCGCCATGCACCCGCGCGTCCTGGTGCTCGACGAGCCCACGGCCGCGCTTGACCCCGCGTCATCGACCCTTGTCTTTGACACGCTGCGCAAGGTGCGCGAGGAGAGCGTCACCGTGGTGGTCATCGAGCAGAAGGTGGCGCTGCTCTCGGAGTACTGCGACCGCATCCTGGTGATGAGCAAGGGGTCGCTGGTGCTGGACGGCACGCCGCGCGAGGTCTTCTCACACGGCGACGAGCTGCGGCGCATTGGCGTCGACAGCCCGCGCGTGGCGCGCGTGTACAACTCGCTTGCCAAGGATGGCCTGGTTTCGGGGGCGCCGTGCCTCACCGTGCCCGAGGCGGCGGAGGTCATAACAGGCCTGGTGCAGCCCGCGTCCAAGGTGAGCTGCCACGTGGCAAGCGCCGAGGAGGAAGTGCGCGAGAAGGGCTTCCGCGCCGGCTCCAAGCACGTGGCCGCACCGCGCCCGCACGCCGAGGGCGCCGACCCCGTGGTGAGCCTTGAGGACGTGTGCTTTGCCTACCCGGGCGGAACGGCTTCCGTTGACCACCTGGACATGCGGGTGTACCCCGGCGAGGTCGTGGGCATTGTGGGCCAGAACGGCGCGGGCAAAACCACGCTCACAAAGCTGCTCAACGGCCTCTTGCGACCGGCGTCGGGCACCGTGCGGATGGCCGGCCTCGACACGCACGAGGTTCCCACCAGCGCGATTGCCGCGCACTGCGCGACCCTCTTCCAAAACCCGGACTACCAGCTGTGCAAGGACACCGTGCTCGAAGAGGTCGCCTTTGGCCTCACGCTGCAGGGCGTGGACGAGAAGGAGGCGCGCGAGCGCGCGAGCGCGGTTATCGAGCACTTTGGGCTGCCTGCAGACGAGGCGCCCTTCTCGCTCTCGCGCGGCCAGCGGCAAATGGTGGCGCTGGCATCCGTGGTGGTGATGGAGCCGGAANTCTCACGCTGCAGGGCGTGGACGAGAAGGAGGCGCGCGAGCGCGCGAGCGCGGTTATCGAGCACTTTGGGCTGCCTGCAGACGAGGCGCCCTTCTCGCTCTCGCGCGGCCAGCGGCAAATGGTGGCGCTGGCATCCGTGGTGGTGATGGAGCCGGAAGTGGTGCTTCTCGACGAGCCCACGAGCGGCCTTGACTACCGCGAGTGCATGACCGTGATGGACACGGTTAGCAAGATGGCCGAGCGCGGCTGCGCCGTGATCATGGTCTGCCACGACATGGAGGTTGTCTCGGACTTTGCCGAGAGGATCGTGGTCATGGCAAACGGGCGAATCCTCGACCGCGGCGGCACGCTCGAGATGTTCTCCAACGCCAAGCTCATGCAGGAGGCAAGCGTGAGGGCACCGCAGGTCATCGAGCTGTCCGAGGTTCTCGCGCGCGATCTTTCGCCCGAGTTTGCCGGAATCAGCCAGGTCTCTGGCATAGTCGACCTCACCAAGGAGATGGTTCGCCGTGGTTAACGTGATCGACTACGTGCCGGGAGACACCCTGCTGCATCGGCTGAACCCCGTGACCAAACTGGGCATTGCCGCGGCAATCATCATCTCCATCTTCCTGGCAGACACCTATCCCATGCTGCTGGGGCTTCTCGTCCTCACCTTTGCGCTGGGTGCCTACGCGCATGCTACGTCCAAGCTGGTCTCGCTGCTCAAGCTGCTTGTGCCGCTGGCTGTGGTAATGCTTCTGCTGCAGACAGCGTTTGTGCACGGCGGCGAGCCCGTGTTTGCCTGGATGACCACGGATGGCCTGGTCACAGGCAGCAAGGCATGCCTGCGCCTGATGGGCGTGGCACTGCCGCTCATCCTCATGCTGAGCGTGACCAAGCTCAACGACCTGGCCAACGCATGCGTCGAGGTGCTTCACATTCCGTATCGCTACGCGTTCACGTTCACCACGGCGCTGCGCTTTGTGCCCGTGTTCAGCCAGGAGATGAACGCGATCATGGAGGCGCAGACCGCGCGTGGCGTTGAGTACGACACCAAGAACCCCATCCGCAAGCTGCAACTCATGCTGCCGCTGTGCGTGCCACTGCTGGTGAGCTCGGTGGGAAAGACCGACGCCACGGCGCTTGCCGCCGAGCAGCGCGGCTTCTACCTGCGCACGCGCGAGAGCAGCTACAAGCGCTACCCCATGGTGGGTCGCGACGTGGTGGTGCTGGTTGCATGCGCCGCGCTGGTGGTTGCCGGCGCGCTGCTGTAGTGGGGCGCAGGGCGGCGGCAGGCACGTTATTGCAGCTACAACAACCCCCTCGGGCGCTTTCATCTCGCCCGAGGGGGTTTCTGCACCAATGAAAGGAACTGCCGAGAGGCCCTAGAGCTTCTCGTCTAGGCCGTGGAGCATGTCGGCAGACTTTCTCAGCGCCTCAAGCTCGTCCGGGAGAAGGTCAATCTCCACAATCTCCTTTGCGCCGGTGCTGTCGACAATCGTGGGCACCGAGATAAACGTGTCGTGGATGCCGTACTGCCCGTCGAGGTACACCGAGACGGGCATGATGCGGTTCTCGTCAAAGAGAATCGACTTGGCGATTGACGCGGTACTCGACGCAATGCCGTAGCAGGTGTTTCCCTTGCGGCTAAAGATGTCCCAGCCGGCCTGCACCGTGCGCTTGCGCAGCTCGTCGCGGGTGACACCGCGCGTACGTGAGGCGTTGTCGCGCAGGACGTCGTCCACGCGCTTGCCGCCGATGGTCGCGCTGTTCCACGAGACGATCTCCGAATCACCGTGCTCGCCCAGCACGTAGGCCTCGACGCTGTTGGACGCTAGATCGTACATGTCGGACAGCGCGCGGCACAGTCGCGCGGAGTCGAGGAGGGTACCGGAACCAATCACGCGCTCGTGCGGCAGGCCAGAGACTTTCCAGGTGTAGTAGCTCATCACGTCAACGGGGTTCGATACCACCAGGAAGATGCCGTCAAAGCCCGACGCCATGACCTGCTCGACCACCGAGCGCACCACACCAAGGCTGGGCTTGAGCATCTCGAGGCGGTCGTTTGAGTCCTTGGGCATGGGTGCCGCCGCGGTGACAATGACAATGTCTGCGTCTGCGCACTCGCTGTAGTCGCCGGCGTGCACGTTGACGTTGCGGTTCATGAAGAAGACCGAGTCGCGCATGTCGAGTGCCTCGCCCACCGCGTGCTCGTGGTTCACGTCGATGAGGCACACGTCACCGCAAAGCCCCTGGTTGATGATGCTGAACGCGGTAGTGGACCCCACCTTGCCAGTGCCTACGATAACGACTTTGGTGTCCTTGAAGCTCATGTGGTTCCCCTTTCTGGCTCGCGGACGCTTGGCCTGCCAGGTAATGCCGGGACAAGCGCCACGCGACGAGCCTAGCCCCACGAGCAGGCGCACTCAAGACCGCTCACGATTCCTTGCAGCATGAGCGCAACCGGCATGCTGGGAGTTGCCTTGGCCAGATGACATGCCTGCTCGGGCGAGTTGGGAACGTGCACAAAGCCGGCACGCGCCGTAGACTGGGATGCCGCAAGCGCATCAAGCACCGAGAAGAGCACCGCATTGCAAACGTAGGTCCCCGCAGAGTACGAGACAGCGGCAGGCACGCCGGCGTCGACCATCGCCTGTGCCATCGCACGAACGGGCAGCGTCGAGAAGCGTGCGTCCGGCGCGCCCGCCAGGAGGCGCGTTGCCTGGGGCTGCTCGCCGTCGTTGTCTGGGATGCGCGCATCTGCGTAGTTGATGCCCACGAACTCCGGCGTCACCTTGGCGCGACCGCCCGCCTGTCCCACGCAGAGCACGATGGAGGGGTCCTCGCGCTGGATTGCTTCAAGCGCGGCGGCGGGCCCACGGCGGAAGGACACGGGAATGCGCTCACGGACCACCGTATGGCCGGCAATGACCCGCGGGAGCGCATTTACTACCTCCCACGAGGGGTTTGTTTGCTCGCCGCCAAAGGGCTCGAAACCCGTAACCAAGATCTTCTCCATGTGCGCCGCCTCTCGTGGTTAATTGCCCGTGCTCCACCTGGAGCGAGGGCACCCAGCCACACTCTAGCGGTCGAAGGTGAAGACAACGCTGACAAAAGGCTGCCAGCCGCCGCGCTTCTTGGCGGCCTTCCGGCGGTAGTTCTCCTCTGCCTCCTCACGGTCTGCCTCATCGCACATGCGCTTGCAGTCCTCGAAGTCGAGCTCTCCCCTGCGATACTGCTCGAGTGCCTCTTCCAGCTCGTCATCGGTGTAGCTCATGGTGACCTCCTGACCTAGGGCCAACGTGCCGAGGCCTCTGCCTCGGATTGGCTCGACTATATCCGACGGACGCGACATAAATAAGGGTCTCAAGTTTGGACAACGTGAGGAGACGAGCATGCACGCCGGGTGCTGGGAATCACACGAGTTTTCGCCGTTTAGGGGCGCCCAACCGTTCGATTTTCGCGTCTTAATTTCAGTACCGCGCCATTTCGCCGGTTAAGCATCCCTAAACGTTCGGATAATTCCTAAATGGCGAGAACGCGCGGCATTGGCTCCGCGACAGACGGCGCGACAGACGGCCGCGTCAACGCTGCCCTTGACTTCCCTCGCCGACACGCCCTTCTCGACTGGCATCGCCTTTGACAACAGGGCAAGGAAGGTTAAGGGGCTTGCAGAGAACACCGCAGCAGGACTCGGGACGCTCGACCTGCAAAGATGCCCAGGCTTGGGAACCGCATTTCCCTCCGTTACTATTGGGCTTTGATGCGAATAGTTTTCGAATCTATGCTCGGCCGCCCTGTCCTACCATTGTCCGATGGCAGACGGCCGGGTATCCGTATGCCGCGCGAGAAAGGTAGGGGGATCCCATGGTGTGGCCAGCACCACAATGCACAGACGCCCAAGCTTGCGTGGGTGGTGGGCAGTCATGCTAGCCAAGGTTCCTCTCGAGCTCGACGAATACCTGTGGGCGCAATGGAAGTGCTCGCGCCTGGCCTTTGTCTATGCACCACTCGGCTTTGGCAAATCAGAGTTCGCGCACCGTATGCTCGAAGGCATGGACGTGCTTGAGGTGGACGCCGCCACAGTCGACGTCACCCAGGCAGTTACCGCAGAGGCTTCCGAGAAGCACGACGCTGTCCTTGTCGACAACATCCACGACGCCGTTTCCAACGCGCAGGGCGCTGCTCTGGCATCCGTTATCTCCCGCTGCACGAGCACGCGCTTCGTCTTTCTCTCCCGCGCGCCCATGCCGGGCTGGCTCACGCCCTTCTTTGCCAAGGGCGAGCTTCTCATTGTCACGGCGGACGACCTCCTCTTCACCGACACCGACATCGCCCACCTGCTGTCGGCAAACGGAATTGCCTCCACGCCGGAGCTCGTCGAGCGCGTGGCGAACGCCTCCCAACGCTACCCCCTTGCCGTAGCTGCGGCGATAGCCCACATCCAGCGTGACGAAGGCTCCTCCTGGGAGGCTCCCCTGCGCGACGAGGTCGTGGCTTACTTTGAGGCGGAGTTCGAGAACCGCTTTGACGAGAAGACCCAGGACGTTTTGCTCCTGGTTCCACTCTTCGACACCATTGACGACGACCTCATTGTCCACGCGCTGGGGGAGGACGAGGGCACGCGCCTCCTCGACGCCCTCCACCACGCAACGAGCTTCATCACGCGAGAAGGTCATACGTGGAAGGTCCGCGAGGGCATGCTCAACTTCTGCAAGTGGGAGCGTGCCAGGCGCCGCAACGACGCCACCGTCACCGACATCGTCAACCGAGTCATTGAGTACTACGAATCCCAGGGCAACTTCTCGAGCGCCCTCGATCTGTGCTCGCGGCTTAGTGACGACGAGCGCATGCTTGCGATTCTCGAAGACCATGCGCGCCTCAATCCCGGCAGCGGCAGCTACTACGAGCTGGAGCACTACTACCACGAGCTGCCGGAAGACATTGTCCTCTCGTCTCCGCGCCTCATGCGCATCATGTCCATGCTGGATTCCATGGCAATGTGCATCACGGACTCGGAACGCTGGTACACGAGGCTCGAGGAGTACGCAAAGGCGCCGGAGAGAACCTCGGAGGAGCGCCGCACCGCCGAGTCCTACCTGGCATTTCTTGACATCTCGCTACCACACCGGCATCTCACGAACATCGTCGCTGCCATGGGGGCGCTGGCCAAGCTGCACGCGAGTGACAACCCCGAGCTTGTGCCCTCGGTGACGAGCGGCCTGCCGAGCGTCATAAACGGCGGGCGAGACCTTAGCCCCTGGACCCCCTCCGATGACCTCACGGCCCGAGCAATGAGCAGAATCGTTGGCAACGCGCTGGGGCGCCTGGGTGTGGGCATTGTGGAGATTGGCCTCTGCGAGAGCAAGTTCGAGAAGGGCGGGGACGTCACCCCCTACCTCGCGCGCGTCAGCGCCACGCTCCCCAAGATCCGGCGCGACGGAGACCAGGCGCTCGAATTCGCCGCCGTTGGCATTCAGTGCCGCTGCCTCATCGACCAGGGGAACATCCGCCAGGCGCTCTCCCTTCTCGACTCGCTGCGCCGGCGCCTCTCGCAGGAAGAGAGCCCGGAGGCCAGGCGCATCCTCAAGAACCTCGCGGCGCTGCGCTGCCGCATATGGCTGCGGCTAGGCGAGACGGAGCGCACGCACGCATGGCTCGAGGAGAACGCGCCCGATCTCTCCGAGCGGCTGTTCTACATGGACCGCTACGTCTATCTCACCGTGTACCAGGCGTTCATCGCGGAGGGTCGCTACACGGAGGCGCGAATGCTCATGGCCGCGCTCAGCGAGTACCTCATGGCGTGCGATAGGGTTATCGACACCATCCACTACGACGTTCTCACGGCAATCACGCACTGGCGCAGCGGCCGGGAGGAGTGGGAGCAGTGGATGACGCGCGCCCTGGCGCGGGCAAACTGCTACGGGTACGCACGGACGATCACGCAGTACGGCGGCGCAGTGCTGCCGCTTCTGCTGGAGCTCTTGGAGCGCGAGGGCACGGGCAAGGCCGAGAAGGAGCAGCTCGCGCGGCTGGTAAAGGGCGCCCGGATGCAGGCGTCACACTATCCCAAGTACCTGGAAGCCGCGGGCGGTCTCGCCGACCCTCTCACCGAGACCGAGCTGCAGGTGCTGCGCCTCATCTGCCAGGACAAGAGCAATGTCGAGATTGGCGAGCTTCTCGGCATCAAGCTGCCCACGGTGAAGACGCACGTGAGCCATATCCTCACCAAGCTGCGCGTGAGCCGCCGCGCACAGGCGGCAAGCGAGGCACGGCGGTTGCGGCTGGTGTAGCATGCCGGCTGCGGCTGGCAGGCGCCTGGGAGTCGCCACACATTCGGCGTTCGAATCTGTGGCGACCTGCGCGGGTCACACATTCGCGTGCGAACCTGTAGCTAGAAGCGCCTGTCGTCGTCACTCAAACGCGTAGCTGGTCATCGATATCGCGCCAAGGTTGCGAACGTCATTGAAGACCTCGGGCTTCTCGCCCTGGGACGCACCCAGGACCGTGAGCAGCGGCAGAAAGTGGTCGGGTGTGGGCACCGCGTAGCTCGCGTGCGGCAGTCGCTCGTAGTTGATGACCTTCTCGTCGTCGCGCGCCTCCACGGCCGCGCGAACCGCGGCGTCAAACTCGTTGCAGGCCTTGGTGCCTGCGGGGTTATCCCACTCGACCTCGCGCAGGTTGTGCACCACGTTTCCGCTCCCCAGCACCACAAAGCCCTCGTCGCGCAGCGGCGCAAGGCGTCGGCCTAGGTCATAGGCATAGCGCGCGTCGCCAAGCGCGTTCACCGAGAGCTCCACCACGGGAACGTTAGCCGCAGGCAGCATATGGTGGAGCGGGGTCCACACACCATGGTCGATGCCCCAGGTGTCGTCAACCTCCACATCGCTGCCCAGAAGCTCCTGCACGCGTGCCGTAAGGTCCGCGTTCCCGGCGGGGCGATACTTGATCGCGTAGAGCTCCGGCGGAAAGCCGTACATGTCGTTCACCTGGCGCGGCGTGGGGTCGCTCTGCACCAGCGTGCCGCGCGTGAACCAGTGCGCCGAGACGGCGAGAATTGCGTGCGGCGCGTCTGCCAGGAGCTTCTCTCCCATCGCTCGAAGGCCGTGCGCCACATCGTCATTCCGGAGCGCCATCATGGGGTCGCCGTGACCCACGAACACCGCTATCTGCCTCTTGTCTGCCATTTTGTCATCCATCGCTACTAGGTAGTAAGTTTGTACTTGCTTTCTGGCATCCATGCTACGCGCCGATAAATGCCACGCAAGAGGTATCTTTTGGCATACCAGGTGAAGGCGCGGGCTGCCAAGGAGCGCAGCGACCAAAACCAGAGCCGCCCACCCTGGTCAGACGCGATTCTCGGCACTACAATAAGGCCAGCTATATACCCCACCCCCGTAATGGAGACATCGATGAGAGACATCCAGGACACCTGCAGGATTGCCGTGGTGCAGTCGCGACCCCAACCGTTTGATCGCGACGCCTGCCTGGCGGGAGCCCTCGATGCCATCCGGCGTGTGGCCGAGGAGCGCCCCAGCGACCTGGTGGTTCTGCCCGAGCTGCTCATTCCGGGCTATCCGCATGGCCTGACCTTTGGCTTTGTGGTTGGCGCACGCGAGCCCGGCAGCAAGGAGCTGTGGAAGCGCTACTACGACGGCTCGGTTGTGGTGGGTGGCCCCGAGACCGAGGCCATTGCCGACGCGGCGCGCGAGACGGGCGCCTGGGTGAGCGTGGGCGTCTCGGAGCGTGATGCCACCTCGGGCACGCTCTATAACACCAACCTGGTGTTTGCGCCGGACGGCCACCTTGACGCCTGGCACCGCAAGCTCAAGCCCACCGGTGCCGAGCGCCTGGTGTGGGGCGATGCGCAGAATCACTACTTCCCCGTGAGCCAGACGCCGTGGGGTCCCATGGGCACGCTCATCTGCTGGGAGAACTACATGCCGCTGGCCCGCGCTGCGCTCTACCAGAAGGGCGTGGCCATCTACCTGGCCCCCAACACCAATGGCAACCCAGAGTGGCAGGCAACGGTGGAGCACATCGCCATCGAGGGCCGCTGCTTTGTGGTGAACTGCGCGCCCTACCTGGTGCGCGACGACTACCCTGCGGACCTTCTCGCCTCGAGTGAGGTGGCGAGCCTGCCCGAGGTGGTGTATCGCGGTGGCTCAAGCGTGATCGACCCGTTTGGCCACCCGGTGCCCGGCGCCGAGCCGCTGTGGGACACCGACGGCATTCTCTACGCCACGCTCGACATGCAGCAGGTGCCGGCGTCCAAGTGGGAATTTGACCCCATGGGCCACTACGCGCGCCCCGACGCCGTGCACCTCGAGGTGAACGACATCTAGCGAGAAGCCCGGGCGCTTCTCGGCATGTGGGCGCTTCTCGGCAGGCGCAACGGGATTCCATTGCCCGTCAACTCAATCCCGCCATCAACCGCCGACCTTCTCGCTGCGAATTATTGTGGTGCCCCACACTACCCGCGGTAGTAGTACACCGCAATCTGCGTGCGGTTTCGCAGCCCAAGCTTGGCGAGAATGGCCGAGATGTGATTGCGCACCGTCCCCTCGCTCATGTAGAGCGCAGCGGCAACCTCCGCGTTGCTCATCCCGTCGGCAATGGCGCGCACCACCTCGCGCTCGCGCTCGGTGAGGCCGCGCATCTCGGGCTCCCCCCGGCTCGGCCGCACGCCGTCGGCCGAGAGCGCCGCCGCCCGCGCCAGCACCTCGCCCTCGAGCACGCTCTGGCCAGCCATCACGGACCGCAGCGCCGGCGCGATCGTTGCCACGTCCTGCTTGATGAGGTAGCCACGCGCGCCCAGCCGCAGTGCACGCACAATGTAGTCATCGTCGGAGAACGTGGTGAGAAAGACCACCCGCGCCGCGGGATCGGCGGCCAGGATCTTCTCGGCGGCGCTCAGTCCGTCTCCGCCAGGCATCTGGATGTCCATGAGCACCACGTCGGGCTCGCACGCCGAGAAGAGCGAGACGGCCTCCTCCCCGCTTGTCCCCGTGCCCTCAACCTCGATGTCCGGCTCCGCGCCAAGGATGGTCGCCAGCGAGCGCACCACAATGGCGTCGTCGTCCACCACGATGACCCTCATGCCTGCCCCTTCCTGGGAATCGACGCAAACACCGAGAAGCGCCGCCCGTCCGACTTCACCAGTAGCGTACCGCCAAGCCCCTCCACGCGCTCGCGCATACCGCGCAGGCCCATGCCGCGCCCCTCGAGGCCGGTCACGTCTGCGGGCACGTCACCGTCGTTCTCGACGCGCAGCTGCCAGATACCGGGAAGCCCGGTGACGTGCACCGTCGCGTGCGCGGCGTGCGCATGGCGAGCCGCGTTCGTGAGCGCCTCGCGCGTCACGGCAACCAGGCAGCGGCTCACCTCGGCGGGCGGCGCGCCTTCAAGGCCACAGTCCACATCCACGTGCGCAATGCCGCTCTGGCCGGCAAGCCGGTTGAGCTCAACACCCACGTCAAGAGCGGAGTCCTCCAGTGCATGGACGCTCGTGCGCATGGAGGTAAGCGCCTCACCCAGGCCGTCCGAAAGCTCGCCAAGCTCCTCGACGGCGGCAGGGTCGTCGCGGTGCATCACCTTCAGGGCCTCCACCTCGAGCACCAGCCGGGTGAGCTGGTGGCCCACGGAGTCGTGGATCTCTCGCGCGATGCGCGTCCGCTCGGCCAGAGCGGCGGCATGGGACTCGTACGCGCGCGCGTCCTCTAGCTCGCGGTTCTTCTCGCGCAGGTCAATGACCTTGTCCTGAAGGTCATCCTGCAGGGCATGGAGCTCGCGCTCAAGCCCAACGGCGCGCCCGCAGCGCCACGAGAGCGCCGTCGAGCACGCAACCAGGGCGAGAAGGACCGCCGCCGTGGTCGCGGGCACACCGGCCGCCCACGCCCACGCAACGCAGCACGGCGCCACCGCCAACGCCCAGCGTGAGCGAACGCGGGGCAGGTCGTAGCATGCAAGCGGCAGCGCCACCCACGCCCCCGGCACCAGCGCCGCCAGTGCGCACGCGGTACAGCACACGGCCTCGGCAACAGCCGGCCGGCGCCCGCGCGCAAGCTCAAAGCAGGCGCTCGCGCCTAGGGCGACAAGCAGCGCCACCACGCGCACGGCATCCACCGAGCCTGCCAGCACCACAAGTGCCAGACAGGCGAGAAGCACCACGCACTTGTCGGCAATTCTCTCCATGGCCGCAATTATACGGACGCCAGGCGCGCCGCCACAGCTCTTGCCCCCAGGCGGCCAAACCCATGACATTTGTCACGCCCCAACGGCGCAACCGATGACGCCGCTCACTTCTCGTGCACCGTCCGCCGCGCGACACTTTCACCAGGCAGACGAGAGGAGCCGGCATGGCGTCTAACAAGGCGGTCGTTCGCATTCGCAACCTGGTCAAGCGCTACGGGGAGCTGGTGGCGGTGGACCACCTGTCGCTGGACATCGCTCCCGGTGAGGTCTTTGGGCTTCTCGGCCCCAACGGCTCGGGCAAGACCACGACCATCAACTGCATCCTGCAGCTCCTCTCGTACGACCACGGCGAGATAGAGCTCTTTGGCCAGCCCATGCGCCCCACCAGCTACCAGCTCAAGCGCCGCATTGGCGTGGTTCCGCAGGAGGTCGCCGTCTTCGACGAGCTCACCGCACGCGAGAACGTGGACAGCTTCTGCGCGCTCTACGTGAGCGACCGTACACGCCGCCGCGAGCTGGTCGATGCGGCCATCGACTTTGTGGGACTCCAGAAATTCGAGGACTTTCGCCCCAAGAAGCTCTCCGGCGGCCTGCTTAGGCGCCTCAACATTGCCTGTGGCATCGCGCACCGGCCCGAGCTCATCATCATGGACGAGCCCACCGTGGCCGTAGACCCGCAGAGCCGCGAGTCGATCCTCTCGGGCATCGAGCGCCTGAACGCCGAGGGCGCCACCGTGATCTACACCTCGCACTACATGGAGGAGGTCGAGCGGCTCTGCTCGCGCATCATGATCATGGACCACGGCCGCAGCGTTGCCAGCGGCACCGCCGACGAGCTCAAGGGCATGATCGGCACGGGCGAGAAGGTCTCCGTCGAGGTGGGCGAGATGGACGAGGCGACCCTCGAGCGCGTGCGGTCCCTCCCCCACGTGCGCACGGCTGAGCTGGACGCTGGCATGCTGCACGTGCAGTGCACCTCGGGCGCGCATAACCTGGCAGACGTGCTGGGCGTGCTTGCGGAGGCGGGTCTCTCATACGGGCGCGTGCTTTCCGAGCCGCCCACCTTGAACGACGTCTTCCTCGAGATCACCGGTCGCGCGCTGCGCGATGAGGCATAGGGGGCAGCAATGCTTGCAAGCCTTAGGGCCAGCGTGCTCTCGCTCGCGCGCGACAAGGCGCTCCTCGTGTGGGCGCTGGCCTTCCCCATCATCATGACCCTCATCTTCATGGGCATGTTCTCGGGAATCCAGGACGCCTACACCACCGTGGGCTCCACGCTGGGCGTGGTGCGCGACAAGAACTATTCGGCCGCCATGGGCCTGGACGAGACGATCCAGGCCATCTCGGATCCCGCGTCGAGCGACCGCATCTGCGACGTGGCCTACTACGAAAGCGCCGCAGACGCCGAAGCCGCCGCCAACGCGGCCGAGGTAGACGCCTATCTCACCGTAGACGCAGGCGGCGCGCCGCAGCTCCACGTGACCAATGCAAGCCTCTCTGAGAACGGCACTCTCCCCACCTCGGTCCTTGCCGAGGTGCTGGACACCTACCAGCACACACGTGCGGCGGTCGAGAAGGTCGCGGCCACGCGGCCGGAGCTTCTCGCCACGGGCGAGGCCATCGGCGCCTTCACCGAGAGCGCCGTCCAGACGGTGCGGCTCACGGCAACCAAGAACCCGCCCAGCCCCGACGCGCGCTACTACTACGCGCTTCTCGCTATGGCCGCGGGCATGGGGGCAACCGCCGCCATGGAGTCGGTGCGGAGGCTCCTTCCAACCGCAGGTCCGTTGGGCGCCCGGCAGTCGCTGGCCGCCGTGCCCCGCTGGCGCATGCTTGTGGGCGCGCTTCTCGGCGCATGGCTCTGCGAGTTTGCGTGCCTTCTGGTGGCAGTCCTCTTCATGCGGGGCGTGGCGGGCGTCTCGTTTGGAAGCGACACCCATGGCGTGGTGGTTGCCCTTGCTGCGTCCTCGCTCATGGCATGCGCAGCGGGCGCCCTCTGTGGGACCGCCCCGCGTATGGAGACGGGCATGATATCCGGCATAACCTGCCTGCTCTCGCTCTTCACGGGCCTATACGGCACGTCCTCGCAGCAGCTCGCGGACGCGATCGAGGCCACGGCACCGGCCCTTGCGCACGCAAACCCCCTCTGGCAGACAACCAACTGCTTCTACGCGCTGCTCTACTACGACACGCCCGACGCCTTTCTCGAAAGCGTCGCAGCCCTGCTGATAATGGCGCTCGCGTTTCTCGCCCTGGCATCGTTCCGCATGAGGAGGACCTCGTATGACCACCTTTAGGACCTACCTCAAGATCTTTCTCTCGCACCGGGTCTACATAGCCATCTACCTGGTCATGCTTTCGCTTGTGGGCGTGATCATCGGGCTTTCCGCATACTCTGGCACCACGGGCGAGTTCCAGGTTGCGCCCGCAAACGTCGCCGTGATAGACCGCGACGGCTCCGAGCTCTCCGCCGCGCTGGCACAGCACGTACTTCAGGGCAACAACCAAGTGCAGGTGGCGGACGAGAAGCGCGCCATCCAAGACGCAGTGGCGCGCGACCAGGTGAGCTACCTGCTCGTTATTCCCGAGGGCTGGGGCGAGGGGCTGCTTGACGCCGCACGGCAGGGCACGCAGGCGCCCAACCTCGAGACCTATGTGTCGTACTACTCGGGCATGGGGCGCCTGCTGGACATCGAGGTCACCGGCTACGCCGACGGACTCTACGGCATGGCGGCAACGCTAGGCGGCAGCGCCGCGGACGTGATTGCCGCCACGGATGACGCGTGGGAGGGGTCCACCCAGGTGAGCATGGTCAAGCAGGCCGCGTCGCCTTTGCCCACGAGCATCGTCACAGCGGCGGAGTTTGCCTCGTACCCCATCTTCTCGAGCGCGATGGTCTGCATTGCGGTGCTCATGTCCTCCGTGGGACGCAGGCCGGTGCGCGACCGCAGGCTTGCCTCGCCCGAGCCGGCCCGGGCGCGCAACCTCGCGCTGCTCGGCGCGTGCGTGGTGATTGCCCTTATCGCGTGGGCATGGAACTTTGCGCTTGAGGTGGCGGTGCTGGGCGGCTCTGCGCTGGCAAGCTCGCCCGTGCAGCTGGCGCTTGTGGGGGCGGCGCTTCTCGTCTACGCGCTGGTGTCGGCGAGCATCGGCTTTCTTGCGGGGCAGCTTGGCGTGAGCGAGAACGCCGCCAACGCGCTGGCGAACATCCTGGGCATGGTGATGTCGTTTCTCGGCGGGGCGTGGACGGGCCTCTCGCTTCTGCCCGACGAGCTTCTCGCCGTGGCGCACTTCACCCCGGCGTACTGGGTGACGCTTGTGGTGGAGGGCGCTGCCGGCATGGGCGAGGTGAGCACCGCGACCGTGCTGCCGCTCGTGGGGGACCTTGGCGTCTGCGCCCTGTTTGGCGTGGCCGCCGTCCTGGTAGGCCTGGCTCTGGGACGGGATTCAGTTACCGGGCAACGGGATTCCATTGCCGGGTAAATCAATCCCACTAGAACGTGACGTTGCCAAACTCCGAGAGCTGCAGGCCGGGATTGTGCTCGATGGCCCAGTCGAGGTTCCAGTCGCTCGTGAGCAGCAGCAGGCGGCCGCCGCGCATGTCCTCCACGCGGCACGTCTCGCGCGTGAGCTTGAGCGTGCGCACGTCCAGCTCGTCGGGCGAGTTCTGAATCCAGCGGATGATCGAGTACGGCAGTGACGTCCTGCTCACCTCGACGTGGTACTCGCTCCTAAGGCGCTGCTCCAGCACCTCAAACTGCAGCACGCCCACGGCACCCACAATCACGCTCTCCAGTCCGGTGCCCAGCTCGCGGAAGATTTGAATCGCGCCCTCCTGCGCCAGCTCCTCCATGCCCTTCACGAACTGCTTGCGCTTGAGGGTGTCCACCTGCGTGATGCGGGCGAAGTGCTCGGGCGCAAAGGTGGGGATGGGCGGGTACTGCACGCGCATGCCCGGCGCGCAGATGGTGTCGCCAATCGAGAAGAAGCCCGGGTCGAAGAGGCCCACGATGTCGCCGGCGTAGGCCTCGTCCACGGTGGCGCGGTCGTCGGCCATCATTGCGGTACCGGTTGCAAGCTTGATGGTTCGGTCGCCCTGCACGTGGTAGGCGTCCATGCCGCGCTCGAACTTCCCCGAGCAGATGCGCACGAAGGCGATGCGGTCGCGGTGGCGGCGGTCCATGTTGGCCTGGATCTTGAAGACAAAGCCCGAGAACTCGTCGCGCGAGGGCTCCACGGCCTCGCCGCTCAGCGTGTCGGTGTAGGAGAGCGGCGGCGGGGCGAGGCGCAGGAAGTCCTTGAGGAAGGGCTCCACGCCAAAGTTGGTGAGGGCCGAGCCAAAGAACACCGGGGTCAGACGCCCATGGCGAACGGCGTCGAGGTCAAACTCGTTGTCCGCGCCATCGAGCAGCTCGATGTCATCCATCAGGTTCTTGTGGTTCTCCTCGCCGATAAGCTCATCCAGCGCGGGGTCCCCCAGCTCGGCCTCGATCTCGCCCACCTTTTTGGTGGCGTTTGCGTGGCCGTCGCCCTCGAACGCAATGACGCGGCGAGAATTGCGGTCGAAGACGCCCTTGAAGTTGCGGCCAGAGCCAATGGGCCAGGTCATGGGATAGGTGCCAATCCCCAGGACGTCCTCGATCTCCTCCATGAGGTCGAAGGGGTCGCGCGTGTCGTGGTCGAGCTTGTTCACAAAGGTGAAGATGGGAATGTGGCGCAGCGTACAGACCTTGAAGAGCTTGATGGTCTGGGCCTCGACGCCCTTCGCGCCGTCAATGACCATGACCGCCGCGTCCGCCGCCATGAGCGTGCGGTAGGTGTCCTCGGAGAAGTCCTGGTGACCGGGGGTGTCAAGGATGTTCACGCAGGCGCCGTCATAGGTGAACTGCAGGACGGAGGAGGTCACGGAGATGCCGCGCTCCTTCTCGATGTCCATCCAGTCAGAGACCGCGTGACGAGCGCTGGCCTTGCCCTTGACCGAGCCCGCCGTCTGGATGCTGCCGGTGTAGAGCAGGAGCTTCTCGGTGAGCGTTGTCTTGCCGGCGTCCGGGTGCGAGATTATTGCAAAGGTGCGCCGCGAGGCCACCTGTTCCGCAATGCTTGGCATGTGCTTCCCATCTTGTTTCTATGCAACTGACCTCGCGTATTGTAGCTAACGCAGGGGCATGCGCGCGGCATTGCACAAAATGCCGAGACGGACGAGACAAGACAACGGAAGCGAATCGCACTCTGCTTCCGTTGCTTCCAAGGAAAAAGAAGCAAGCAGCATTGGAAGCGCTTCTCTCGCCGCCACCTCCCATGCCCAGGGTGCCATACTGGGACAAGGGCCAAGGGAGGCACGCATGACGAGAAGCACGAAGATTGCGGACACCACGCGCGAGGAGCGCATCCAAATTGTGGCCGAGGCGCTTGCCTGGGGCGACGACTGCGGGGACTGCTCGCTTGACGCTTGCGGCATCGACAAGTACTACCAGCCATACATCGATGGCGAGCTGGAGCTGGCAGAGCTCAACATGGCCCGCGCGAGCACGACCTATGTACTTGGCGACGCAGACCGCGGGGAGCGCGGCACCAGCTGCGTCATGTAGAGCGACAGGCATCGCTACCTGGGCGTGGAGGACGCGTCGTAGCAACGGAGGTGCGCATGCAGTGGGTCGAGGACAGGCTGCGCGAGCTTGCCGACAAGGACGGCCAGTACCGCGAGTTCAACGCGCGAGTGGTGGCCACGGCAGACCCCGCAACCATGCTGGGCGTGCGGGTGCCCAAGCTGCGCCGACTTGCTCGGGAGGTCTCCCGCTCAAGCGAGCGCGACGCGTTTCTCGTCGAATTGCCCCACCGCTGGTACGAGGAGTACCTTGTGCACGCCTTCGTGCTCAACGAGACGCGCGAGGTTGAGCCGGCCGTGCGCCTGTTGGACGCGCTTCTCCCCTTTGTGGACAACTGGTGCGTGTGCGACGCGCTCAACCCGCACGCGTTTCACGACGAGCGCGCACTTGGCGGCCGGGTGGCGGAGACGCTTGTTCCTCTCGCCAAGCGCTGGATGGCATCAGACCACACGTATACCAGGCGCTTTGGCATCTCGGTCCTCATGCGCGACCTTCTGGGCGAGGGCTACGACCCTGCTCAGCTTCGCCTGGCGATTGCCGCGGACAACGGCGAATACTACGTACGCATGATGATTGCCTGGTACCTGGCCGAGGCGCTTGTCCCCCACGAGAAGGACGCCCTGGCGGCGATTGCCTCGCCCGAGCTTGACACGCAGCTTAGGCGCATGGCCATCCGCAAGGGAATCGAGAGCCTGCGCGTGCCCGCAGAGACCAAGGACGCGCTGCGGCGGCTGCGGTAGGTCCTCTCGCCCAACGTCTGACGGGGTTTAGCTCCTTTTCTTAATCGCAAGCCATACCAACTGCGCAAACGTGGCTGCCGTTTAAGAATGGGAGCTAAACTCTGAAAAGAGGAGACGAGAGCGGCACTCACCGGCGCCAGCAAATGGCCCCCGGGCCGCAGTGACCCGGGGACCGACCCCCAAGCGCAGTTGCATGCTACATGGCAAACGGGTACTCGCCCAGCGTGTCGAACGTTTCGTCGTCGTAGACCTCGATGGTGCCCTCGACGTTCACCAGCGCGTCAACGCTCGCGACGTCGTCATCGCTGAACCACATGAAGCCCTCGACGTACTTACCAGGCTGGATAGTTTCGACAAGCACGGGGTCCACCATCTTGCCGTCAACCGAGAACGTGCCGTACTTGGAAACGGCGCTGACGGCCTTGTCGGACTTGTTCGTGATCTTGACCGTATAGCCCGGATCGCCAGCCCAGTCGGCCTTCTTGTCGACAATCTCAATCGTGCAGATGTCATCGTCGGCAATGGTCAGCCCGATGGGAACAACTGCCTCTTCGCCACCGTCAACCACCGTTGTCCCGTTATCCGTACTCGTGGGCGTTTCGGTACCGCCCGTGGTGGCGCTACCGCTGGTCGCCGCGGCACCGCTCGAGCCAGCACCGCCCGAGCTCACGGCCACCGTTCCCTTCTCGAATTGCATCTTTGTGCCGTCCGACTCCAGGGTCAGGACGCCATCGGCGAGCGTGGCGGGAACACTCTGGCCATCAACGGTAAACGTGGCCTCGGAAGCGCTCTTTGTCTCCCACGTGCCAGACGTCTCGTCACCCATGACGTTGAGCGAGAAGGTCTTGTCCTCCTTGACGCTAAGCGTGATGGCCATGCCAAGGTCTTCCATGAGCTTAAGGTCATCGGCACTGGTCACCTCACCGTTCTCCTCCATGCCAGATAGCTTCCAGTCTCCCACGTAATTCTTCGCCGCATCTGCGCCTCCGCCACAGCCCGCCAGCACAAGGCACAGCGCGAACACCGAGGCCAGCATTGCCACCCATTTCTTCCCAATGCTCATTCCCACCACTTCCCTTCTGCTCTCAAAATGCATCCTGTTGAACAGGCGTTTGCAGCCACGCCTACGCGCCCATGGCGCCGCCGCAGTACTCGCAGCGCCCGTTCGCATCCGGTATCGTCGTCGCGCCGCAGAACGGGCACGTGCGCGCCGTCTTGGGCGCCGCTGCCGCAACGACCTTCTCGCGCTCGCTCTCTCGCAGCTGCGTAAGCGCCTCGCGAATCTCTCGCGCCTGCCGCTCCGCCTCGCGAAACTCCACGGAGTCGCGCTCCTCGATCCGGTAGTCGTTCACCTTGAACGAAATCGAGTCGTAGTAGGGCACGTTCACGTGGATGGTCAGGTAGACGTCGTAGTCCACGTCGTAGCGGGGCGGGTTGTAGCTGTGCTCCTCACCCTCCTTGTCCTTCCAGTGAAGCTCGGTGCGGGTCTCGCGCGTCTCGGTGTCGCATCCCGTGACCTGCGAGAAGTCCAGCACGTCGGGATTCGTGTCGCGCCAGCGCGAGACCGGCGTCACCAGAAAGCGCCCCGCGTCCTCGTCCAAGAGCACCTTGGTGTCGCAGCCCAACGTGCGCGTGACGTTGAAGGAGGCAACGCGCTCCTTGTTGGCCTCACGCCAGTCAAGCTGCTCACGTATCTGCTCGACCGTCGAGCGCCGCCTGTCGTTGAAGAACGGCGAGAGCTTCTTGGCGCACTCCTTGCAGAGGTTGCCGTCTTCGAGCTTGCGATTGCCGAGAAGGCCAATCTCTCCGCCGCAGATGCTGCAGGTCTTCTTCTCGAACATCTTCCCGAACAGCCCCATCGTCACATCTCCTTTCCCGCCAGCACGATTGCCCGTTTTCCCAACACCCGTCACCACAGATTGTGCCGCCCGCCCGACGCGCACAGAAGTGCCCCGCGGCCCATCCGAGGCCGCGGGGCATGACATGACGTCCAATCGCAGGGCTGTCACAATGAGACAAAGGGACTGTCCCTTTGTCTCACATGCCGGGGACGATGAGGCCGTTCGAGACCGCGTGGACGGCCAGGCGCAGGATGTTGTCGTAGCCGGTCTTGGCGAGAATCTCCGAGATGTGCCGCTTGACCGTCCCCTCGCTCAGGTAGAGCTCCGCGGCAATCTCTCTTCTTGTCTTTGACTCGCAGACCAGGCGGAGAATGTCTATCTCCACGGGCGTCAGCTCCACGCCGTCGGGAATGATGCGCTGCTTGGACAGGGGGAACGTCGAGTAGCCCTCCATGGTCGAGCGAATGATGGCGAGTAGTTCGTCGGTCCCCACGTTCTTGTAGACAAAGCTGTCCACGCCCGCCTCGCGCGCTCGCTCGACAAAGGTGATCTCGGGCAGGCCGGTCATCACCACCACCCGCACACCCGGCAACTGGTCCTTGATGAGGCGTGCCGCCACGATACCGCTCGAGTCGTTCTCGGTACACACGTCGAGAAGCGCGCAGGTGGCACCAGACCGACGCGTGGCCTCAAGCGCATCGGCTGCGTTGGCGAGAGAGGCAACGACCTCCATGTCCTGCTGAGCGTTGATGGTGCAGGCAAGCGAGTCGCGAAGCATCGCCTGGTCCTCGACGAGCACGATGCGAATCATTGGTGGCCCCTCTCGTTCTGGGTTTCTGGGAGAATCCGTTCGCTCGAATTACCGGGGACGTCACGCGGCGGAAGCGTTACCTCAACGGCAAAGGGCGGCCCAACGCTCACGGAAAACGTAGCGCCCACCGCGGTCGCCATCTGGCGCATGCCCGGAATACCCGTCCCTTCAACGATAGCGTCCGGTACACCGCCATCGTTGGTCACAACCAGCGATGCCTCGCCATGGCCGCCGCCCCCAAGCCTCACGTCCACGTGAGCTGCCTGGGCGTGCTTGGCAGCATTTGTCACAGCCTCAAGAACAATCTCGGCAAACACGCAGGCAACGGCCTCGTCTGCGGGCAGCTCCCCCGTAACGCGAACCTCCACGCCCACAAGCGAGAAGGCGTTGCAGATGGATGCCAGCCCCGCGCTGGCGGCAGGCCGGCTTGGCTCCGCAAGGTCATCCACAATGCTCGAGAGCAGCCCGGTGACCTTCTCGAGCGTCTGCGGGTCCTCTCGTCCATCCTCGAGGTAGCGGTGGAGAATCGAGAGGCGCGAACCCACGGTATCGTGCACGCGAGTCCTCATCCGCATGACGGCCTCTTCCTCGGCAACCCTCTTCACCTGCAGAATCGAGGCTCTCAGCTCCTCGTTGGCCGCCTCGAGCAGCCTGTTGACGCTCTCGAGGCGCGCGTTGAGCGTTGCCTCCTCGGTCACGTCGAGCGCCATGATGCGCCTGCAGCGCCTGTTGCGCAGCGCCACCGCGTCGCGAACAAAGAGTCGGACCGTCTGGGGGTCGGTCTCGATAATCAGGCGGTCGTGCGCGGCCTGACGGGCATGGGACTCGAGACATCCCCACAGCCCGCGGGCATCCGCGAGGTCTGTCGCAAGCCCCAGTGAGGTGAGGCTCCCACGCATGGCGTCGTTCATGAAGAGGACCTCGCCGCGCTCGCTCACCCACATCACGCCCTCGGGCAGGGCGTCAAGGGCATCCACGATCGAGAGGCGCGACACCGAGGTCTTGCTGTCGTGCAGGTCAAACGCAAGCGTTGCCGCAACCCGCGCGGCATAGTACGAGGCATCCACAGCCAGCAGTGCCTGGGAGCCCTGCCCCATGGCTCCAATGGCCACCGGTGTGCAGCAGGCAAGGAGGGCAACCTCGGCAAGCGCGCTCCATCGGTGCAAGCGCACGGCACGGATGCCGCCCATCACCGCAGCGACAGCATTTGCCCAGAGCAACGGCACAACCGGCAGGACCACCGGATGCAGCCAGAGAATGAATACTCCCTGGTTCTCCATGGCCGAGTTCGCCACGGCACATGCCAGTACTAGGTGGACGACAAGCGCCACCTCATAGGCAATCCCCAGTCGTCGCAGGGCAGCGCCACGTTGCATGGTCGTGAAGCACGCATGTATCGTCTGACCAGCAGAGAGCAGGTAGAAGAGCACGCAGATAAGCATCAGGGCAGAGGAGCGCATTGCGTAGAGATGGCTCATGGCGCCCCACCGCCCGACTGCATGGCATCTGGCACGCACATGCGAACGGCAACGTTGAGCGACGTGGGAGACGCCTCCAAAGAGAGGCTGCCGCCCGTCTGCGCGGAGAGGTTTTCTCGCAGGTTCTCGACAGCCGCCTCCAGACGCTCGGGCAGCACCTCCGCAACCTCAAGCGCCGCACGCATCTGGACGCCCGTCTTGTTCCCGCTCACAAAGAGCATGAGGATTGGCTCGGTCGCAAAGAGCGCAACAGACGCCACGTCGTACAGGCAGTCGTAGAGCACGCTCACCACGCAGGCCGGCAGAACTCCCTCCACGCTCACCACCGCTGCACAGTCGACGCCAATGGAGCGCAGGTCAGAGGCCGTCTCGTTAAACACGAGCTGCGGCGGTCACGGTCGAACTCGGGATTGCTCTCCTCGGAGAGAACAAGGGCGCCCTTGCGCTTGCAGTAGGCAACCAGCAGCTTGACCTCCGTCAAGATGTCGCGGCGCTCCGCTCGCTCGCGCGGGCTGTCCCCGCGCGGAAGCACGGAGAGCAGCTCACCCATGCGCTCGACCTTGTCCGCGATGGATGCCTCGATGCTGCGGAGCAGACGGTCCTCGCTCTCGAGTCGCCACAGCTCGCGCCGGACGGCACCCTCGTGTTGCAGGACGCCATTGCTTCTCCGCAGGCGCTCCTGTCGCTCCGTGAGCATGCGGCGCTGCTCGTCCAGGATGGTCACGTCCTCGGCGAGAAGTGCCGCGCCTCCGCTCACCCCGTAGGCCTTGAAGAGCGCATGCGGAATTACCGACGTCCTAAACCTGGTGACTCTTCCCCTGGCCGGCGATCGCGCCGCGTCGCGCGCAAGGTCGAGCACGGCGGCGGGCAGCGCGTCAGCTACGTCTGTGGCAAAGGCAATCGAGCCGTCCCGCTCCAAGACCTTGAGGTCAAGCGGCAGACGCGAGAAGGCCTCGTTATACCAGGCATACGAGGGCAGCAGGCCAAAGTCCAACGCAAGCTCCAGAAGAGCCACCACTACCAGGCAATAGTTGAGCGAGAAGTTTGTCGTGAACGCAAACTCGCGACGGAGCGCGTACAGGATGGCGTATGTGGCAAAAGATACCGCCGCAATGATGAGAAGGCCAATGACACCGTGCAGCCTCCGGCGCGAGGTGGCAAAGAGAAAGCCAAAGAAGGCCAGGTACTCGGCTATGTAGATGACAACTGCAAGCCGGTAGCCCCAGTTGTAGGCATAGGAGTTCTGCCAGTCTGGCGCAGAGATGTCAAACGAGAAGACCTGGAAATGCGTGCCGTTGGTGAGAACAAGCACGATGAGCGCAGCGTCAACCGCCACAAGCACGCGGCGCATGGCAACAGCCCATGGCTTGGCATCGAGCCCCGACGCGCGGACGGCACACAGCAGGCAGAGCGTGGGAATGAGCGTCATGGGAACGTAGTAGAGGTACCACAGGAACGCGATGAGCCGCTGGTTTTCTATGGGATAGCGATACTTGACGAGCACGTCGAGCATCCAGAGGCCAACGAGCAGCGCCACGCCCTTAAGACAGTGGCGCACCCGGGCATCCGAGCAGCGAATATGAACCGAGAAACCCCAGATGGCGGCAGCCGGGGCCACAAGGATCATGAGACCAGAGCTGGACGAGGACACCACGCTAAAGGTGCTCGGCGGGAAGACGGAAAGGCCAAGCGACATGAATTGGGTACCCGGCATGGGAGGCGGCGTGCCACCAAACGCCTGCAGCGCGAGAAGGACAAGGCACAGCGCGGCACCACCGGCACACGAACCGGCAAGAACCCTGCGCCCAAACGTGTCATCCGACCGGCTCAAGCGAGCAGCCCCTCTCGGCAGTGCCCCAAGGCATTCCCTGCAACCCATTCTAACGTTGGTATGCATACCGAATTTGGTCGTGAGGCCAAGCTTCGCCGAACGTTTTGGGACGTTCGGTAATTCCATCGGAGCCGGGCGCACGTCACGCTGTGGCCACGGCAACGCACGGACAAAGGAGTGAGCCATGGGACTTCTGAGGGCAGGCATGGGTGCCGTGGGCGGCGTTCTCGCCGACTCCTGGCGCGAATACTTCTACTGCAACTCGCTTGACGCAAACACACTCGTGGCAAAGGGGCACAAGCGAACGTCGGCGCAGGGCCGCTCGTCCAACACGCTTGGCGAGGACAACATCATCTCAGACGGATCCGTCATCGCCGTGAACGAGGGCCAGTACATGATCATCGTCGAGCAGGGCGCCGTGGTCGAAGCATGTGGCGAGCCGGGTGAGTTCGTGTTCGACAGCTCAACGGAACCGAGCCTCTTCTTTGGCGAGGGCGGCTCGTTGGGCGAGCGGATAAGGGCGTCCTTCGAGCGCGTGGGGACGCGCTTCTCGTTTGGCGGTGACACGGGCAAGGACCAGCGCGTCTACTTCTTCAACGCCAAGGAGATTGTGGGCAACAAGTACGGGACGGCGGCGCCGGTGCCCTTCCGCGTGGTCGACAACAACATTGGACTGGACGTGGACATCTCCGTGCGCTGCAACGGCGAGTACTCGTACCGGATTGTCGACCCGCTCATGTTCTACAAGAACGTGTGCGGCAACGTCGAGCAGCCCTACACGCGAGACAAAATAGACTCGCAGCTCAAGAGCGAGCTGCTCACGGCACTGCAGCCGGCATTTGCGCGCATCTCGGCAATGGGTGTGCGGTACTCGGCGGTGCCCGCGCACACCAAGGAGCTGGCGCAGGCGCTGAACGAGGAGCTCTCCCAATCCTGGGGGCAGATGCGCGGCATAGAGGTGGCGGCCTTTGGCGTGAACTCCATCGTTGCCTCCCCCGAGGACGAGGCCATGATCAAGGAGCTGCAGAAGGCGGCCGTCATGCGCGATCCCACGATGGCGGCGGCAAACCTTGCCGCGTCGCAGGCAGACGCCATGCGCATGGCAGCCTCCAACAGCGCGGGAGCGGCCGTGGGGTTCATGGGCATGGGGATGGCAAACGCCATGGGCGGCGGTGTCAACATGCAGGGGCTTTACGGCATGGGCTCCGGAGGCGGTGCGCCAGCCAGGGGTGGTGCGGCACCGGCTGCGGGCGCGACGGCGGCACCGGCTGCGGCGCCCGGCACCTGGACCTGCTCGTGCGGCGCCCAAAACACCGGGCGCTTCTGCGGCAACTGCGGAAGCCCAAAGCCTCAGCCCGCGGACGGGCCGTGGACCTGCTCGTGCGGCACGCAGAACACGGGACGGTTCTGCGGCAACTGCGGAAGCCCGCGCCCGTAGGCGGCTCTCGGGACGATTGCCGCAAGAATGTGCCCCCCGACGAGTGCGTGCCGCCGGAGGGCCTCATGTGTTGCAAATCGCATCAAAGCGGCCTCTCCGGAGACAAGAAGCGCGGGCCCGCCCAAGGCGAGCCCGCGCAAAAGGCCGCGGATGCAGGAGCGGTGTCTTGCTACTCCTCCTCGGGAGTGTGGTTGATAACCGGGCTCTTGGTCTTGATGAAGTTGGGGATGAAGGCCACAACGAGCAGGATGGCGAGAATAACGTAGACGCCGGTGGGGCCGAAGGCGGCAGCGGTGCGGCCGAGGGTGATGCCGATTACGCCAAAGTCAAAGTCGCCGAAGGTGGTGTTCTGGAAGCCAAAGACGCTCAGAACGGGGAGCAGCAGGGCCGGCGCAAAGGTGATGAGCAGACCGTTGACGAAGGCGCCAAGCGCTGCGCCCTTGCGGCCGCCGGTCGCATTGCCAAAGATACCAGCGGTAGCGCCGCAGAAGAAGTGGGGAACCATGCCGGGAATGATGAAGACGCCCATGGTGGCACCCACGATGAACATGCCAACCACACCGCCAATGAAGGAGGCAACAAAGCCGAGGATAACGGCCGTGGGGGCATACGGGAAGAACACGGCGCAGTCGACGGCGGGAATGGCACCGGGGATGAGCTTGTTCGAGATGCCCTGGAAGGCGGGAACGAGGTCAGCAAGGATCATACGAACGCCGTTGTAGACGATAGTGACGCCAACGGCGAAGGACAGCGCGCAGGTCAGAGCATAGACGATGAAGTTATCGCCACCAGCAAGCTCGTCGACCACGGAGGGATCGGCAACCCAAGCGACAATGCCGGTGAGCAGGTAGAAGAACGCCATGGTCAGGCCAGTGGAGATGGTGGTGTCGCGCAGGAAGGACAGGCTCTCGGGAACCTCGATCTTCTCGGTGCTGTTCTCCTCAGCATCCTTCTTGAAGATGCTGCCCACCGCAGCGGAGATGTAGTACGCGAGGGAGCCAAAGTGGCCCATGGCGATCTCGTCGCCCTCGGTGACCTTCTCGGTGAAGTGCTGGCCAACTGCGGGAAGCATGGCGCTCACAAGGCCGAGGAACAGGCCGCCCGTGATGACCAGGGGGACATCGGTGAAGCCGGAAGCCTGGAGCACGGCGGAGAGCAGGCAGGCCATGAAGAGGCTGTGGTGACCGGTGAGGAAGATGTACTTGAACTTGGTGAAGCGGGCAATCAGGATGTTGACCACGTAACCGAGAATCAGGATGACCATGGTCTGGACGCCAAGAACCGTCTGTGCCATGGAGACGATGACCTCGTTGTTGGGGACAACGCCCTGGATGTGGAAACCGGTCTCGATGAAGGTGCCAAGAGGGGCAAGGTTGGTCTGGATGAGGCCGGCGCCCGCAGAGAGCATAAGGTAGCCAAGGATTGGCTTAAGGGTGCCGGTCATAATCTTGTGGGCGGGACGCTTGAGTGCCACAAGGCCCACAAACGAGAACAGACCCATGATCCACGCCGGCTTGGTGAGAATAGACTCAAAGAACTTGAGTACAACGAGAAGTGCGTCCATATACATCTCCTTCGATTAGTAACTGCTCACGCCCGGGTGCTGCTCCCAGGCGCAACGTCATCGCTACTGGGCCTTTGCCGCTGCGGCCTTGATTGCCTCGAGGGCGTCCTCGCGGATCTTCTTCTTGTTCACGTAGCTGCGAACAATGACGATGTTGCCGTGAAGCTCGGGCGCAAGCTCCTTGACCGTGATGAAGAGATCCGGGTTGGAGGAGGAGGCGCCGTTCAGGTCCATGGACTCAACGTCGGCGGCTATACCCTCCTCGTCGCAAATCTCCTGCACCTTGCCGGCGAGCATCAGGCTCGAGCCGATGCCATTGCCGCAAACCGTAATGATGTGCATGCTTCTTCCTTTCATATTCAGCCCGCATTCGCGCGGGCGCCATTCCAAGCGTCTGACGTTGGTGCAGCCCCTTGAGGCCGTCCTTATCAGCAGCCAGCCCTACTTGAAGAACGAGTCCATCGTGGCAATGACGTCTTCCGGCGTCGCACACACCGCGAGCTTTGGGATGGCATCCTCGTCATCAAAGATCTTTGCCAGCTCGGCAAGACAATCGAGGTGCTCTCGTGGATTGGGGGCGCAGATGCCGATAAGCACGCTCACCGGGTCATACTCGTCGTGGCCAAACCTCACGGGCTCGTCAAGGGTGAGGATGCAGATGCCCTCCTCGGAGACGTTTCCATTGGACTGGGCGTGGGGCATTGCCACGCCCTCCTCAAGCACTACGTACGGCCCGAACTTCTCGATGGAGGAAACCATCGACTCGGTGTAGGTGTGGTCGCACTTCCCGGCGGCCTCCAGCAGAGCTCCCGCCTTGATCACCGCGTCACGCCAGTCCGTCGCGTGAACATGGCAGCGAATCACCTGAGGGGTAAGCAGGTCCTTCAGCATCCCAACCACCTACGGCAGGATGTGGAAGCCCAGCGCCTGGGCGTCCTTGTTGAATCCGCGCACGGTGTCGAGCGAATACTCGAAGAGGTCCTTGCCCACGTTCTTGCGCTTGGCGAGGATGGAGTTCTGCACGGTGATGATCTGGCAGCCCACCGACTCGGCCTGGAAGATGTTGAGCAGCTCGCGCGTGCTAGCCCAGAGGATCTCGCACTGGGGCTTAGGAGCGGCGAGCTTCACGGCATCCGCAACCACCGGCAGGGGGTCGACGCCGGTGTCCGCGATGCGGCCGGCAAAGATTGAGATGATCGACGGCACCTCGGGGGACACGGCATCGATGAAGTCAGCAATCTGCTCGTTAGTGAAGAGGGTCGTGACGTTGATCTTGATGCCGTCATGCGAGAGCTTGCGCACCAGGTCCTTGGTGGACTCGCCCTTGGTGTTGAGCGCGGGGATCTTCACGTAGACGTTCTCGGCCCACGTCGCAATCTCGCGCGCCTCGGCCTCCATGCCCTCAAAGTCATCAGCAAAGACCTCGAACGAGACCGGCAGGTCCTTGATCTGGGCGAGAACCTCCTTTGCGAAGGCACGGTAGTCCGTGACCCCACCCTGCTTCATGAGCGATGGGTTGGTGGTGAACCCCTGGACGTTCCCCTCGCGGTACATGTCGAGCATGCCCTCGATGTTGGCGCCATCTGCAAATACCTTGATGCTCATTCCTCCGCCCTCCACTAAATGATTCATAAAGTTCAGATTTATGTTCATAAGTAAATTACTTATGTTCTGAACTTCATTTACATGGAGGTAGTGTACACACATGGAGACTATGTGGTCGATTTACCTTGTATGATTCTGTGAACGGCTAAATATCAACCGTAAGTGGCAAATTGTCCAACACATGTCGTGATGGGTGTTCTTATTTCGAAATCGGAACTCTAAGATGAACATACGCGTGCTTTCCGCAATATCGCGCACCGACTTTCGAAAGGGATGGCAGCAGGTGTCCTCCGAGGAATCGACTCCAGCAGATAGACAGTCGTTCATTCTTGAATGGCTGGACAGCAATCCAAGCATCGCAGTCTCTGACGTGCAGAAGAAGTTCGGGGTGTCTGACGTCACGGTTCGCCACGACCTCGTTGCCCTTGAGTCCGCTGGAAAAGTGCGGCGCGTTCGCGGCGGAGCAGTCTCTCTCGCACGCACCATGCTCATGAGCTATCCGGAGGAACGGATCAACTTCAACGTCGCTGCCAAGGACCGCATTGCGCATGCAGCTGCAGAGATGGTCGAGGATGGGGACGTAATCATTGCCGACATCGGGACAACTGCGTACCAGTTCGTGCGTCATCTCGAGAGCAAGAAGGACATTACCATAATCACCGGGGACCTCTCGATTGCGCACTTTGCAAGCTTCAATCTTCCTGGAGCCGAGGTCATGCTCCTTGGGGGCAAGGTGCGCAAGGAGCACCTGTACCTGGCGGGTGCCATGACACTCGACGCAATGTCGAAGCTCTATGCCGACAAGGCGTTCCTGAGCTGCGACGGGTTCCACCAGGACCGCGGCTTCACGGTCGAGCACGACTTCAGTGTGACCATCAAACAGGCTTACATTGCAAACTCGCGTCAAAGCATCATGATGCTTGACTCAAGCAAGCTCGGACGAACGAGTTTCTATCGCTTCTCAACTATGGAAGACTTCGACTGCGTCATCACGGACGCCGACCCCGACGGCTACCTTGCCCAGTCCGTGGAACGCACGAAGCACACCCCTCAGCTGGTAATTGCCAGCTAACAGATACGGGGAACAGCCGCAACAATGTGCCCCCCGACGAGTGCGTGCCGCCGGAGGGCCTCATGTGTTGCAAATCGCATCAATGCGGCCTCTCCGGAGACAAAAAGTCGCCGGAGAGGCCCAAATGTTGCAGACTGCGCCAAATGGCGCCTTCCGGCGACGAGAAGCGCTGGCAGCAGCGCCCTCGGGCGCCCCTACCCCTTCGCCGGGATAATCTCAATCCACTGGCCCTCGGGGTCGGCGATGAAGTAGAGCCCCATTGCGTGGTTCTCGAACACGATGCAGCCCATCTCCTCGTGAAGGCGGTGGAAGGCGTCGTAGTCGTCCACCTCAAAGGCAATGTGGGTGTCGTCGCCGCCGTTGGCGTACGGCTCGGTGCGTCCGCGGTTCCACGTGAGCTCCAGCTGGAACGGCGAAGCGTCGCTCTCCATGAACGTGTTTGTCCAGGAGCCGTCGTCCGGGCCGGACTCCCTCACCACGTGGAAGCCAAGCGCCTTCTCGTAGAACGCAATAGTCTTCTCCTTGTCCAGAACATGCGTGCAGCGATGGACGAACTTTGCCTTCATGGTGGCCTCCTTAGAAAAACGTGGACGCGAGCGCCTGCCCGCATCCGCTCGTGTTGCGTGCCCGAATCTCAGGATACCAGCGACAAGCGCCGCGCGGCCACTACCGCTTGGCGAGCATCTTGCTGAACGACGTGTCGGAATGGCGCGCTCACGTCACGTAGACAATCACGCTCAGCACGCCGGCGAGAGAAACAATCGACCACATGGCCGAGTAGCCCAGCCCCGTGATGAGCGAGCCTGCAATGCCTCCGCCTAGGCCGTAGCCAATGTCGTAGCCGCAGAGGAAGGTCGAGTTGGCCGAGCCGCGCGTCTTTTCGGTCGAGGCGTGCACGGCCATCGACTGAAGCGACGGCTCCAAGCCGCCAAAGGCGTAGCCGGCAAGCACCGCCGAGAGGATATAGGTCACGGCGTTGGGGACAAACGCCAGCAGCAGGAACGCAACGAGCATGGCCGCGTTGCACGAGTAGACGAAGAACGCCTCGCCGCGCTGGTCAACAAGCTTGCCCAGGGTAATGCGCACCAGAAGCAGCATCCCGGACATCACGAGGAAGTAGATGGATCCCGAGGGCAGCGAGCTCTCGGCCGCAAAGATTGCCACGAAGTTCTCAAGTGCACCAAAGGTGAACATGAAGACGAGCATGGTCACCGTAGCGGGCAGCGAGTCGCGGTTGATGATGGTGCGCAGGTCGAGCTTCTTCTTGGGCACGTCAACCTTGGGCGCACGCACAAAGGCAAAGAGAACCAGGCCCAGGCCGGCGATAGCGGCGGCCGCAGCGTACAGCGCGTTGAAGCCAAAACCCTCCATGAGCGAGAGGCCCAGCGCCGGCGCGATGGCCGAGGCAAGCGCCGTCGCCATGCCAAAATAGCCCATGCCCTCGGCAAAGCGCGGGCGGCAGATGACGTCTGACGCCACGGTGGCCGTGGTTGAGTTGGAGAACGACAGGCCAACGCCGTGCAGCATGCGAACGGCAATCGCCACAGAGAGCACGGGGACAAACACGTAGCCCAGAGGCGCAAGGCCCATGAGGACAAGGCCCGCAATGAGCGCCGCCCTTCGAACGCCGTTGTCGAGCCACCAGCCCACAAACGGCCTGATAATCACGGCGACAAACGAGAATGCCGCAGCGCAGATGCCCGCCACGGCCTCGGTGCCTCCAAGGCTCTGTATGTAGAACGGGAAGGTAGAGAGGCTCATGATGTGGTTTGTGAAGACGCACAGGTTCACCAGGATGATAAGAACCAGCTCGCGCGTCCACAGCTTGGGCTCGCCCTTGCCCTTGGCGGCAGCAGATGTTGCTTCAGTCAAAAAACCCTCCTAGACGGGTTGAAGTGACCGTCCAGCAGGAATCGATCGTGCGCAGCGCGCGGATACGTCACGGCTGGACGGCGTAGCCATCAATTGGACTTACGCCGTACGGCAGCTCATTGACGTAGTGCAGTATAGCCGAGAAGCGCAGACTCGGACGGGGCACCAGCGTTAGCCCTGCCCCTCGGCCTGCCCCTGGGAGCGTTGCGGCTTGGGGACGTCGATGCTCCCCGCGCCGGGGGACCAGTACCCGAGCTTGATTCCGCGCTGGTAGACGGCGACTGCCTTGGCAAAGTAGCCACGCGCGTTAAGGTGGGTCCAGTCCGAGCGCAGCTGCTTCGAAATGCACCCCAGGCGCGCATCCGCCACGTCCTCTGGAGTTGGCGTGAGGCCCGAGATCTCGAGCCCGTGCTTGATGAGAAAGACGCGCATGTTGATGAAGTGGTCGCCAAAGGCCTCGCGAAGCGCCGTCTCCCAGCTGGTCTCGCGCGGCGCGTAGTCATCCGTGAAGGGGACCTGGCTTGTGTCACCAACGGAGGTGCCCGGGTCATCGGTGTCGCCCAAGATGAGATAGTCGTCGCAGCCGGAACGGTCGATCATCGCGCGGTACTGGTCGATGAGGACCTGGTAGTCGCCATCCCAGCCGCCGTTGCTTCCTATCTCGAGCACGAGGATGTCGCCCGTGTGCTCCTCGCCCTCGTCAACGACCTCGGGGTCTATGTGCCTGATGGGTTGCTCGCCCTCGTCCGCGGGAGCGTCCTCGTCCGCGGGCGCGTCCGTATCCGAATCGTCGTTTTCGCCCTTGTCGTCAGAGTCACTGGTTGCGTCCGCGCCGTCGTTGTCGAGCGTTGCCCACGGGAGGGCTCCCTGCATGACGGCAATCTCCTCCGAGGTCGCCCCGGCAACACCAAAGTTGTACGTGTCGAGCCCCGTGAGTTGCGAGAGTACCTGAGGATATGACTGGTAGCTGGTGTCATACAGCTCGTCATCCGCTAGCGAGACAAGCGCCCCGGGGTCATCGTCGGCACCCACGCCCTGGGTCATGCTGTCGCCCCAGCAGACAATCTCGCGCGTGTCATCGTCGCTGGTGCCGGGGTAGAAGCGCCAGTCGAAGTCGTCCACGTACGAGACGTCCCCCTCAGCCTGCTGGGTACTCTCCTCGTCCGCATCTACCTGGGAGGCATCGCTCGTGGAGCTCTGTTCGCAGCCAGCAAGAGACGCCGCCAGCACAATGGCGGCAATCGCAACACCAAGCCTTCTCACAAGCGCACCTCCCCTTCGCGCGCATTCTCTCCAACACCCAGAAGGATAGTCGCGTGAAAGGGAGGCGTAATGAAATCACACGGTACGTACCCGTAGCCAAAAACGCCTGTCACGGGCGCCAACCGCAGCTACATCTCGCTGCCAGGCTCGGCTTGCAGCGACGCTGCGTCCGCGTTCTTCTCGGCCTTGGACTCACCCACGTGCGAGAAGCACTTGGCAAACACCAGGCGCGAGGTGGGGCCAGCCGCAAAGAGGTTCCACAGGAGCGCCATCGGGAAGTTCTTGATGAGCGTCCCCACCCAGATGGCGGGGAGCTGCGCCACGGGCATGCCCGCAAGAATCACGTTGAAGAGGATGCTTGCAACCAGGCTCATCGTGGGGCACATGATGAGGACGGTGCAGCACGAGCGAACGGTGCCCTGGATAAAAGCACTGTCGCGCTTGGGGTCGGTGAGGCGTGCCGCCAGCGCCGCGCCGCCGCGCGTGCCCCACAGGTTCGAGAACAAGAACACGAAAAGCCACATGTACGAGGCCTCGACCAGAGCGCTAGGGAACACGTCGTTGGTCATGTTGGAGAAGCCTCCGGGCATGGTAGGGACGCCCATCTTCCAGGCCACGTTGTAGACCTCCATCCCGTAGGCCATGGTGATGGACATGAGAATCCCAAAGATGACTCCCTGTGCCTTGTTCTTAGGCATGCCTTGCTCCTCTCCGCCGCGCTTGCCCTGGGGTTCGCGTCACACAAAAAAGGCGTGCGGCCGCCCACCGAGGGCAACCGCACGCTTTGCTGACTACACCTTTTCGCCGCGGAGGATGGCATTGTCGGGCATCCGGCTCGCGACGGCTTTGCGCTACACGCAGGAAAGACCATAGCACGCACGCGACGCGGCGCGACAAAATCAACATGTGGCGAGAGGGGCGACGATAAGGCCCGTCGCCTGCGCCGGCAGCATACGGCCGCGCAAGTCGCCGGAAGCACGCTTTCCGCAGCAAAACCCTTAAAAACAGCCCCTCCGGAGACGAATTGTCACCGGAGGAGCCAAGTTGGATGCAATTCTCGCCAAAAGGGGGCTTCCGGCAACTTTGCTTCCGGCAACAACCACCGGGCAGCTTGCCCCCTACCAGGACAGCAGCTCGTAGCCGTCCTCGGTGACCACCAGCTGGACTTCCCACTGCGCGGAGTCCGAGCCGTCTGCCGTCCGCACAATCCACCCGTTGTCTTTGTCGGTCGTGATGTCGGGCGCGCCGGCGTTGACCATGGGCTCGATGGTAAAGCACATGCCAGGCACCAAGATGGGACCGGTGCCCTTCTCGGAGACAAAGCTCACAAACGGGTCCTCGTGGAACTCGCGGCCAATGCCGTGGCCGCCGTACTCCTCGACCACCGTGAAGCCGGCCTCACGGCACGGCTCGTTCACTGCCGCGCCCACGTCGCCCAGGTGGCCCCAGGGGCGCACGGCGGCAAGGCCCGCCTCCACGGACTTCTTGCACGTCTCTACCAGACGGCGGCGCTCGTCAGAGACCTCGCCAATGCAGTACATGCGGCTGGAATCCGAGAAGTACCCGCCCTTGATGGTGGACATATCGACGTTGATGATGTCGCCATCCTGAAGGACGTCCTTCTCGTTGGGGAAGCCGTGGCAGATGACGTCGTTGATCGAGGTGCACACGCTATAGGGGTAGCCCTCAAAGTTGAGGTCGGCCGAAACCGCGTCGTGCGCCGAGAGATACTCCTCGACCCAGCGGTTGATGTCCATGGTCGAGACACTCGCGGCAATGTGCTCGCCAACGTAGTCGAGGACGCCCATGTTGACGGCGGCCGACGCCTTGATGCCCTCGATGTCTGCGGCGGTCTTGAGGAGCGAGCGGGGCAGGACCTCCTCGCCGTCGAGGTACAGGCGCTCCATGCGCTCGTCCGCAGGGCCGTGGCACTTCTTGTACTTGCGACCGCTCCCGCACCAGCAGGGGTCGTTGCGCCCGGGAACTGGCAGCTTGTCGAACATGGCGATTCTCCCATCGGGTCGAGTTTGGTTAACGTTTCAACGATACCCTCGCGGGACGCCTGCCGACGCCGGGATTGCAAGTTAGACGAATCTAATCACACCGTTTCGTGAATGGATGTCGGGGCCGCCAAGGCGCCCGACACGCGGCTGATGAAAAAACTCAGTCATAACGTCGTAATCCATTCTGCCCTGCCCAATCGGGGACATTCGCGTTGGTTGGTAGCGACATGACCTCACGAGCAGCGTCGGAAAGAAGCGGACGCAAGTTTGTAAGCACTCGGAGAGCATTGTAAAGTATATATACCTGACTTTAGGTTCATATCTATCTCGGGAGGCACCGCATGTACACCATAGGCCAGGTGTCGCAGATGTTCGACCTGCCTGTATCGACGCTGCGCTACTACGACAAGATGGGGCTTCTCCCGGGGCTGGCACGCACGTCGGGTACCCGCCGCTTCGACGAGGAACAGCTGGAAGCGCTGCGCGTAATCGAGTGTCTCAAGCGCTCCGGGCTGGAGATTCGCGACATCAAGAAGTTCATGGACTGGTGCCAGGAGGGGCCAAGCACGTACGCCGACCGGCTGGAGCTCTTCCGCAAGCAGAGGTGCGAGGTGGACGAGAAGGTCGCTGAGCTGGAGCGCACGCGCGCAATGCTCAGCTGGAAGTGCTGGTACTACGGCAAGGCCTGCGAGCAGGGCAACGAAGACTTTGCGGCCAACCTGCCCGAGGGGCTCCCCGAGGATGGCCGCCGCCTCTGGGACGCTGCGCACAGTGAGGCGGACAAGACGGCATAGCGGCAACGTGATGACAGCTCTGCTGCAGATTCCGATTGGTTACGGCCTCCTAACCGATCGAAATCTGCAAGATCGCTGCCAACTTGCAAATTCCGATCGGTTACGTACGCTTAACCAATCGGAATCTGCAGGTAGCGAGAAGGTCGCCCAGCAAGCACCCGCAGCCGTCCGCGCGTGGTAACCTGCCATACCGTTATCAAAAGCGAGAAGCCCGCGCGCTTCGAAGCACCGCGCTTCCACATAGGAGGAACCATGGAACTCACCGGCCGTCAGATTCGCCAGCTCCGCAGCATGGCCAACCGACTCGAGGCGACCATCGGCGTTGGCAAGGCCGGCATCACGGATGCCGTCGTGCGCCAGACCGACTCGGCACTCGAGGCAAACGAGCTCGTCAAGTGCTCGGTCCAGGGCACCTCGGGCATGGACACCCGCGAGGCAGCCATTGCGCTCGCGCGCCCCACGCACGCCGAGGTCGTCCAGGTGATCGGCCACAAGTTCGTGCTCTACCGCACGTCTCAGCGCGAGGATATCGAGCACATCCAGCTGGTGTAGAGACAGAATCTGCGCTCTGGGGGCCGCTCACCAACGAGAAGTGTGACAAAACGCGACGACCTTTCGTCGCATATGCGACAACTATTGCGTCGCATATGCGACGGTCTTCTCGTTGCTACATCGTGTACGCAGCAACAACCTCGCCGTAGTAGGCAATGTGCATGTCGCGATTTGCATCGCAATTGGTGCTGGGCACGTCCTGCGGATAGAAACGGTCAAGGATGCCCGCCGGCAGGGCGTTGCGGTCCTGGGGCTGACGGTACACCACGCGGCACTCAAGGGTCATGGCGGCCTCAGCGATTGCTGGCACGGAGACAACCTGGGACTTCACCGTGTGCAGCCCCAGCTCGGCAATCTTGTCGATATCGCGGCCGGTGACGCTACCCGCGCGACCCAAAATCTTGCGGTCGAACCCCTCCCCCGGGATTCCAATGGTGAACTCGCCCGTCTCGTCCAGCAGCGTGCGGGTGAAGCGACCCTCGCGCACAAAGGTCACGAACACCGGACGCGCCCACTCAACGCCCAGCATTCCCCACGAGATGGTCATGGTGTTGGCCTTCCCGTTTGCCGCGCTGGTGAGCAGCACGCCCTTGTTGACGGCAGGTAGAATCTCGCCCGCGTGCTCGAGCACGTCGATCTTCTCGCCCATGCAATCACCCCACTTCCAAAGGCCCCACGCCAGGGCGCCTGGAGACAACTCGAAACTGTCACAGTTGTACCCAGGCGCTTAGGAAATTGCTTCTCGGGCGTCATCGGCACCTACTTGCTCACAACCGAGATGCGCTCACGAATGTGATTCCCGGACTCGGCCTCGTCGACCATTGCGATGGCGTAATCGGCGTACGAGATAACAGACTCGCCCTTCTCGTTAGGCGTAAGCTCCTCGCCAGCCAAGGTGTACTCGCCGGTGCGCTCACCTTCGGCCTGGAAGTCCGCCGCTGGCGAGACGTACGTCCAGCGCACGTCGTCGCAGGTACGCAGGAAGTCGAGGGAGCGCTGCGCCTCAGAGGCCACGCCCTTGAAGGCGTCGGGGAAGTCTGGCGTCTGCGCCAGAGTCATGGTGTGCTCGGGGTTCACAAAGAGGGAGCCCGCACCGCCAACGACAAGCAGGCGCACGTTCGTGCCGGCAAGGACCTTTGCAAGGTGCTCGACAGCATCGGGAACAAGGTGCAGGGTCTCCTTAGTCCAGCCGCCCACGGCATCAACAACGGCGTCAAAACCCTCGAGCTGCTCGCGGGTAAGTGCCAGCGCGTCGCCCTGGAGGAAGTGCTGCGCCTGCGTGCGGTTAGCGCTGCGAGCGATGGCGGTGACGTCAAATCCGCGACGCACCGCTTCCGCAACAACAAGGCTGCCCACGCGACCGTTTGCTGCGACGACGGCGATCTTCTTGGTGATGTTCTGGCTCATGGTGGTTCCCTTCTCAACTGGCGTCGGCCCGGTGCCGCCGCCCTCCTGACACTTGCAACCTTACGGGGAACGGTGCATATTGGGAAGTAAGCACAATAAAGTGCTGTAAGTACCGAAAAGTAACTATTGGAGGCAACCAGCCATGTCGCAAAGCGAAGAACTTCTCAGCAAGCTACCGGCATGCCCGGTAGAAACTACGCTCACACTCATTGGCAATAAGTGGGAAGTTCTCATCCTGCGCGACCTCATGGCGGGCACCAAGCGCTTTGGCGAGCTGCGGCGCTCGGTGGGTCACATCTCGCAGAAGGTGCTCACCAGCCAGCTGCGTACCATGGAGGAGGCGGGCCTCGTGCATCGCGAGGTGTTTGCCGAGGTGCCACCGCGCGTGGAGTACTCGCTCACGCCGCTGGGCAAGAGCCTCCAGCCCGTTCTTGACGCGCTGCGAGACTGGGGCACCGAGTACAAGCGCCACCTGTCAAGCGGTGCGCCGATGGTAGAGTAGTTCCACGCAAATCCCCTGATACCCGCGACGAGAGGCACGCGCAGCAATGACGTCGAGGCAGACCATACGCCACCGGCTCCTTGTCTCCAACGTGATCATGGTCGTGGTGCCGGTCCTCGTGACCGCGCTCGTCGGCCTGGCATGCCTTGCCGTGATGCTTAACACGGCCAGCCACAAGGGTCTGGGACTCGACAGCGAGAGTGACTTCTACTGGGCGGGCACTACGGCGGCAGAGCTTGTCGAGAACACCGTGGGCAACGCCGAGCCTGCGTCCGTCTCGTACGACGGTGTCACCTCCGTCCTCCAAGGGCAAGGTCTTGACCTCGCCGTCATTGAAGATGGGGACGTCGTCTTCTCCACCAGCGGCATCACGGGAACGGACCTCTCGTTTGCCCTCGCTGCCAGCGCCACGGGCGAGAGCCCCGTCACGATGCGCTCCGGCGAGCGGACCATGTTCCTGAAGGCCGAGGCGGCCGAGGACGGCGCGACAAGCTACCAGGTTGCCGTCTTTGGCTCGCTCACCGAGGTCGCGGACAGTACCATCAAGCAGATGGCCGTGGCCAGCGCCTTCATCCTGGCGCTCACCGCGGCGCTCTCGGTCTACCTGGTGAACCGCTTCTGCCACCGCTACGTGTTCGACCGCATCGAGTGGTCGCTAGGGCACCTCGAAGAGGGTGTGCAGCAGCTCTCTGCCGGTAACCTCTCCTATCGCATCCGCTATGATCGCGACGACGAGTTTCGCCCCATCGCGGACTCGTTCGACCGCATGACGGCCCAGCTCCAGGCGTCGGAGGAGCGCCAGCGGCGCGATCAGCGCAACCGACAGGAGCTCATCGCGTGTATCTCGCACGACCTGCGCTCCCCACTCACCTCCATCCGCGGCTACGCCGAGGGACTGCGCGACGGCATTGCCACCACGCCCCAAATGCGCGAGCGCTACGCAACGCGCATCGCCTCCAAGGCCGAGGAGATGGACGGCCTGGTGTCCGAGCTGTTCATGTTCTCCAAGCTTGACCTGGGCGACTTTCCGCACGAGGAGCGTCCCGTGCGCGTGGACACGTTCCTGCAGAACGTGCTGGACAACCTCGCGCCAGAGCTCGAGCGCACGGGCAACACGCTTGCCCAGGTGGAGCTTACGCCCGCAACGGTGCTTGCCGACGAGAGACTCCTGCGCCAAGCGGTGACAAACGTGCTGCTCAACGCTTCAAAACACGCACCGGGCTCTGCAATCACGGTTCGTGCGAGCGTCGCGCCGGACGGCAGCCACGTTGACGTTGCCATCACCGACAACGGCCCCGGCGTGCCAGAGGAGTCGCTGGGACGCATCTTTGAGGTCTTCTACCGCACCGACCCGTCGCGCACCGCAGCGTCTGGTGGCAGCGGGCTTGGCCTGGCCATTGTCCAGCGCGCCATGCGCGCGATGGGCGGCGAGGCCACGGCAGAGAGCATCGAGCCGCACGGGCTGCGCGTGATTCTCACGCTGCGCGTCACCGGGCAGAAAGCCGCCGAGAATAGCACAAGGGAGGCATCCGCATGAGCAAGATCTTGATCGTCGAGGACGACGAGGACATCGCCGAGCTCGAGCGCGACTACCTCGAGGCCAGCGGCTTTGACACCGCCCTTGCCGCAGATGGTCGCAAGGGCCTCTCGCTTGCGCTGGGGGGTGGCTTTGACCTGGTCATTCTTGATCTCATGCTACCGGGCGAAGACGGCCTTTCCGTGTGTTGGTCAATCCGCGAGCGCTCCGGCATCCCCGTCATCATGGTGACCGCGCGCAGCGAGGACATCGACGTGATCCGTGGCCTAGGCATTGGCGCCAACGACTATGTGACCAAGCCCTTCTCTCCCAGCGTGCTCGTGGCCCGCGTGAAGGCATGCCTCGCTTCCGCCGAGCGTGCGAGCAGTGCCGTCGCAGCGGCCGCCGAGACAAACGAAACCCAGGCAGACGACCTTGTTTTTGGTGACGTGCGCATCTGCCCCACCTCGCACACCGTGAGCGTGGCAGGAAGCGAGGTCACGCTCACCAACCGCGAGTACGAGCTCTTGCTGTTCTTGGCCCAGCGCCCCGACACCGTCTTTAGCCGTCAGGCCCTCTACGAGCGCGTGTGGGGCGAGGATGCCGTGGGCGACGGCGCCACGGTCACGGTCCATGTAAACAGGCTGCGCGAGAAGCTCGAGCACGATCCGGCACATCCGGCGCTCATCCAGACCGTGCGCGGCGCAGGCTACATCCTGCGCTCGGAAGCCGGCAAGTAGCGCTGCCGGGCGGCTCGCAGCGCTACATCAGCTGCCGCCACGTTTAGCCAGCTTTTATCTTTGCGTACCAGAGCGTTTAGCGCGCCACCTTAGCATGTCTCACCGTCAAGAAGCCAACACGGCGCCGCGGTGGCGCCCATGCTAGGGAGTGTGCCATGCAGGCCTTTGTCCTTTCTTTTGTCGCCCAGTACGGTTACCTGGCGCTTTCCGCGCTGATCTTCCTCGAGAACGTCTTTCCCCCCATCCCCAGCGAGGCCATCCTCCCCGCCGCGGGCTTCATGTCGAGCATTGGGTCGCTCTGGCTTCCCGTGGCCATCCTCGCGGCGACCATTGGGTCACTGTTGGGCGCCTACGTCCTCTATGGCGTTGGTCGCGTCCTTAGCCAGGAGCGCCTCGAGCGCCTGATGGGCACCAAGCCCCTGGGCATGCTGGGCTTTGAGCCCGGCGACGTCTCGAGCGCCATCGGCTGGTTCAAGAAGCACGGGCAGGTCAGCGTCCTGGTTTGCCGCTGCATCCCCATTGTGCGCAGCCTCATCTCCATTCCCGCCGGCATCTCGGGCATGGGCGTGATGCGCTTCTCGGCTTACACCTTCCTCGGCTCGCTTGTGTGGAACACCATCCTCTGCACGGTGGGCTACGTCGCCGGCTCTGCCTGGGAGAGCGCCTCGGCGGGCGCCACGCAGGCCATCGACGTGATGACCCTCGCGGTGACTGCAATCATGGTGGCTGTGGTGGCAGTCTGGGCTGCCAAGCGCGCGATTCCCGCCATCAAGAACGCCGTGCGCTCCGAGGGCGCAGAGTAGTGCGAGAAGGGCGCACGGTTCCTACGCGCAGGTCTCGCAGCCACCACACGAGCAGCTATCCCTCTTGCCATCTGTCGATGTGAGCCCTGCAAAGAACCCGGCAAGATCGGCCGCCACCTGTGGGTCTATCGAGTAGTGGCACCAACGGCCCTCTCGCCGGCAGCGCACTATGCCGCAGCTGCAGAGCACCTTCATATGGTGGGAGAGCGTGGGCTGCGAGATGTTAAGGTCCGCGAGCAGGTCGCACGCACACGCCTCTCCGCACGAGCCCACCATGCGGACAATGGCAAGGCGATTCTCGTCTGCCAGGGCCTTGAACACCTCGGCATCAATCTCGCTCATCCGTATCCCCTTTGTGCATGTGCCCGGTTTTATCGATCCCCATTCTCACACGAAGGTCGGCAAGGTGGAGCAAAATGTCCTCGGCGCATGCTGCGTAGTACTCCTTTGGTCCGCCCGTGGGATCTTTCAGACCCCAGTCTTCACGGTGCGTACACGCAAGCGCGGGATAAGCGACGCCGCAGCCCATGGTTACCAGCCAGTCAACGCGTGCGGGCAGCTCAGAGACGTACTTGGGGCGCAGCGCCGTAACGGTCTCTTCCGGAACCCCACGGCGCGAGAGCTCTTCCAGGGCGCCTGCGTCAACGCGGGGAGCGGGGTCCGTCCCCGCCGAGAGGAACGTGGCTTCGCCCGGCATCATGCGCTCCGCCAGCGCCTGGGCCATCTAGCTGCGACAGGCGTTGTGCATGCAGACAAAGGCAACAACAGGGAGATCCATTAGGCATGTCCCTTCTCGGCTCCCTGGCCAGCTGCGGAAGGCGCGGCACCTTCTGGCCACGCAAGGCGACGACGCATGGCAAGCGCCGCGTTCACCAGCAGGATAAGCGAGGGCACCTCAATGAGGGGCCCAACCACAGCGGCAAATGCCTCGCCGGAGCCCAGGCCAAAGGTCGCCACCGCAACGGCAATTGCCAGCTCGAAGTTGTTACCTGTCGCGGTAAAGGCAATGGCGGTCGTGTGCGGGTACGAGAAGCCCGCTCCGTGGGCAACCGCAAAGCTCGTGAAGAACATCACCACAAAGTAGATGACCAGGGGAATAGCAATGCGCACGGCATCGAGCGGCAGCTGCACGATCTGCCTGCCCTTGAGCGAGAACATGAGGACAATGGTGGCGAGAAGCGCCACAAAGGAGATGGGCGAGACGTGCGGGAGAAAAACGACCTCGTACCAGTCACGGCCCTTTGCGTGCTCAAGGAGAAGGCGCCCCAGCGCGCCGGCCGCAAAGGGTATCCCCAGGTAGAGGAGGACGGTCCCGGCAACGTCTCCCGCAGAGAGGCTCACCGTCACCACAGGGGCGCCCACGAGGGCCGTGAGCTGCGTGGCAAAGAGCCACGCCATGGGGCCGTAGAGCAGCACCTGCAGGATCGCGTTAACCGCGACAAAGCCAGCGCACCACTCCGTGTCTCCGCCGGCAAGACCGTTCCACACGATGACCATTGCGATGCAAGGCGCAATGCCAATGAGGATGAGGCCGGTCATGTAGTCTAGCTGGTCGCGCAGGAACGTGGTTGCCAGCACAAACATGAGCAGGGGCCCAATTACGGCGCAGAACAGGAGCATGAGCCCAAGAGCGCGCACGTTGCGAAACACACGCGGAAGCTCTGCGTAGCGCACCTTTGCGAGCGGCGGATACAGCATGAGCATCATGCAGATGGCAAGCGGGATGTTGGTGGTGCCAACAGAGATCGAGTTGAGAGCATCGGAGACGCCCGGCGCCACGGCACCAAGCAGAATGCCAGCTGCCATGGCGAGGAAAATCCACAGGGTGAGGAGGCGGTCCCGCACTCCCAGGCGGGCGGCGGTTCCGGCGGGAGGCGTTGCCGTTCTCGTTGGCGTGACGTCTGAAGTTGCGTTTGTTTCTCTCGCCATGGTTGCGGCTCTCTTCTCAGCGGCTTCAGAGGGCGGAAGTGCCTCCAAAGTCATATCGATATATATCAATGCGTTACTGATAGTAGCCTTTCATTGATAATTGTCAATCTATTTAATTCGAGCGCAGCATGGGCGCGCTTCGTCACACACTCGTGTACGAATGTGTGACGCGCGCAGGATGATACAGATTCGTCCCTCGAATGTGTGACGGTTAGCACCACCTCGGGCGCGCAGCCCTACGCATAGCGCCGGGCAATAGAGAGCGCAAGCCCTACGTAGCTCTCGCCAAAGAGCACGCAGTGCAAGAGTACCGGCACAAGCTGGTGGATGCCCACGCGCTCACGCCAGCCATCTGCCAGCGGCGACACCTCGTTGTAGCTGGCAAGGAGATCGTCCAGGTACGCGCAGCCAAAGAGCTGGAGCATGGCGAGGTCGGTCTCGGCGTGGCCGCCCGAAGCCATGGGGTCGATAAGCGCAGCGCCGGTAGCCGCGGCGCGGGAGCCATCGGCCGCCCACAGGAGGTTGCCTGCCCAGAGGTCGCCATGGATGCGCGAGCAACGGTGACCATGGCTGCGAACAAGCTCTGGCTCTGGGGAGTCGAAGTCGCCGGCAGCCATGCGATCTGCCACACGGACGAGAAGACGTGATTCCGAGGCGTCTACCAGGCCGTCGTCGCGAATGGTACGCACGTGGGGCATCACGCGCCACTCGGCGCACGTAGCACCCCACCCCCTGCTGCCCGCCGGCTCGATTGGCACCACGGTCGTAAGCGAGCGACCAATCACGTACCCTGTACCGCCCCAACCCGGTGGCGGGCAGCCGTACCACGACGCTCCGGCAGCGTGCGTGCGCGCAAGCGCGGCACCGGCAAGACGGGCCTTCTCGCGCGAGGGAACGCCTTCGTCGATGCGCTCCTCCAGTAGAGAGTGAGCGTCCGCCCGCACAACACGTGAGCAGACAAGGCCGCCGTCTTTCTCGGCCTCCCCAAGCCAGCGCAGCCCGGCGGCCTCACCCGTAAGGTCAGCCCGTGGGTTGTCATCTCTCTTCTCGAAGGTCTCGGACATCATACCGCCCCAAGCACAGGCATCGCTTCAAAGGAATCTATCGGCGAGTATAGCCGCTGACCAGGTAGATTGCATCACCAATAGCACCCATTGCGAGACGCGCATCAGTACCACCAAGCCGATAATGCTTGCGGAGAATTGCTCCATAAGGGAAATCAGACGCTTTTCGGCTGTCTGTGAAAAGTTTGTCCGCATCCCGATATCGCATCGAAATTGCTGGCGCCTGGCATGTTACGGTCATTGGCACATATCCATTGCAGGTACTCTTGGAAACGCACACCCTCCCGGTGATAACGAACAACACTGCATCAACCCGGGAGGTCTACATGCCGAAAAACCGCGTCCAAACAGCCATTTTCACCATCATGATGGTCCTCGTCATGGTGTATGGGATGATTTGCTACAACATCACGCTCGAGGTCGGCGGCCTATCCAACTTCGTCTTTCTCGAGGCCCTACCCGAGCTTGCTTTTATGGGACCAATCGCATTCCTTCTCGATATGCTTGTTGTCTCCCCCATTGTGTCGCGTCGCGCGGTCAAGGTGGTTGGGCCTCACCCTCAGACCCCCTTTGCGATGGTCGCTGCCATCTCTGCGCTGAGCGTCCAGCTGATGTGCCCGCTCATGAGCCTTGCCGCAACGCTCATCATCAAGCGCCCCGCCAACGTCGACATCCTTGCAACGTGGATCCAGACTACCGTCCTCAACCTTCCCATGGCGTTCTTCTGGCAGTTCTTTGTTGCCGGTCCCGTTGTCCGCGGGGTCTTTGGTGCCCTGGTCGGCGAGAAGCGCGAGGCCGCAGACAGCGCTGCAGAGCAGGTCGCGCAATAGCCTCGACTGCAGAGGCTCCAACGCAGGCTCATCGTTGAGAAGCCGCCCAAACCCCATAGAACCGCAATGGCGCCGTCGGTCAATGCCGGCGGCGCCATCCTCATGGGCTACTGCTCGTTCTCGATCTGGGCGATCTTTGCGATGCGGCGCACATGGCGCTCGTCACCGCTGAACGGCGTATCAAGGAACGTGTCCACGATCTTCAGCGCAAGGCCGGGGCCGATCACGCGGGCGCCCATCGTAAGGATGTTGGCGTCGTTGTGCTGGCGCGTGGCCTCGGCGGAGAAGCAATCGCCGCACAGAGCGGCGCGAATGCCCTTGAACTTGTTGGCAACAATGGAGACACCGATGCCCGTGCCGCAGATGATGATGCCGCGCTCGCACTCGCCGCTCTGGACCGCGCGGGCCACCTTGGAGGCATAGTCCGGATAGTCGACGGAATCGGTGCTGTAGGTGCCAAAGTCCTTGTACTCCAGGCCACGCTCGTCCAGGTGCGCCTTGACCTCCTGGAGAAGCTCGTAGCCGCCGTGATCACAACCCAAAGCAATCATTTCTTATCCTTCCCTCGTGGATGGGCCCGCGCGGCGGAAGCGCCGGCGCAGGCGACACCTCATGGTACGACCTCGCGGCCACGAATGCGTCCTCGTACCGCGGCGTCACGACTCGAGCATCTGCGCCGCATCAACCCGGTCTATAAGATACGGGCAAGTAGCTTACTCGAAAGTAGTTTATCGAAGCTCCTAACGCGCGAGTAGCGATGCCGCAAGGCCAGACGAGGACGGTCACAGCCAAATATGTGCAAAAGGCGTGCGTCAGGCGGGCGTCGCAATTCTACCTTGACCTAAAGTCAGGTTTAGATTCTAAGGTTCATATAACAGCGCGACCGTCAGAAGACAACCAGAGGAGCCACCATGATGCAAACCGAGAAGCTCGAGCTTACGCAGGAGTGGGACAAGACGTTCCCGCAGGACACACGCGTTGACCACGAGAAGGTAACGTTCGTGAACCGCTATGGCATCACCCTCGCGGCAGACCTCTACAAGCCCAAGGGCGTGCAGTGCAAGCTCTCCGCAATCGCAGTAAGCGGCCCCTTTGGCGCAGTGAAAGAGCAGGCAAGTGGCCTGTATGCGCAGGAGATGGCAACCCGCGGGTTTCTCGCCATTGCCTTTGACCCGTCGTTCACCGGCGAGAGTGGCGGTCAGCCCCGCCGCGTGGCCTCCCCCGACATCAACACCGAGGACTACTGCGCTGCGGTGGACTATCTAAGCTGCCGAGACGACGTAGATCCGGAGCACATTGGCATCATTGGAATCTGCGGCTTTGGCGGTATGGCAATCAACGCAGCCGCGCTCGACCCGCGCATCAAGGCGACGGCGGCCATGACCATGTACGACATGTCGCGCGTGACCCGCGAGGGCTACTTTGGCTCCAGCGACAACAAAGAGGCCCGCGACGAGCAGCGCCGCGCCTGGGCCGCCCAGCGCACGGCCGACTACAAGGCCGGCGAGTACACGCGCGCCGGCGGCGTGGTGGACCCGCTGCCCGATGATGCGCCGCAGTTCGTGCGCGACTACCACGACTACTACAAGACGTCGCGCGGCTTCCATGACCGCTCGGGCAACTCCACCGATGGCTGGAACGCCACAGGCACCATGTCGTTCATGAACCAGCCGCTCCTGGCAATGGCAGGCGAGATAGACACCCCCGTCCTTCTCGTCCATGGCGAGAAGGCCCACTCGCGCTACTTTAGCGAGGGCGCGTTTGCGCAGCTCAAGGGTGACAACAAGGAACTCATGATCATTCCGGGCGCCAACCATGTGGACCTCTACGACAACCGCAACGCCATTCCCTTCGACAAGCTCGAGGCGTTCTTCGACAACAACCTTCGTTAGGGAGACTAACTACGCGACGCCATCTTTGAGGGGTATTGTGTCCGATACTGTACTCATGATCACTCGGACCAGGAAAGAGCGCTCGTGACCAAACTCTACATTGACGCCGACGCCTGTCCCGTCATTCGCGAGGCCCTGGCAGCAGCCAGGGCCCAGGGCGTCCCCTGCGTCATCGCCGGCAACTCCACCCAGAACCTCGAGCGTCACCTTCGCGCATCAGATCCGCGCGAGCCAAAAGACCCCGCGCATCCAGACCGCGGCTTCTGGGCAAGCACCATCCAGGTGGGTGTGGGCGCCGACTCCGCGGACTTTGCGATCGTCTCCGCCATTACCCCCGCCGACGTGGTGGTGACGCAGGACATTGGCCTCGCGGACATCGTCCTTGGCCGCGGGGCCCGCGCCATCGGCGTACGCGGTCACGTGTACAACCCGCTCACCATTGACTCGATGATGTTCATACGCCATGAGGAGAAGAAGGTGCGCCGCGCAGGAGGCAGGACCAAGGGTCCGGCAGCCTTCACGGATGAGGACAGGGAGCGCTTCTCGCACAGCCTTGCCCGACTTCTGCGAGAAGCGCGCCAGGCAGAGTAGCCAGGTGACGGTCCTCCACCTCATAGCCCCAACATGACTACTCCTCATCAAGAGCAGCCAAGGCCTCCTTGACCGAGTTGTAGGGACCAGACAGATTTCTTCCCGTCGCCGCATCATCCATGGCTGCCAGAAGGCGCCGCCTCCACCACCCGAGCTAGAGCCCGAGGAAGCCACGGAGAACGCTGCATTCAGGCTGATGCCCATCGATGTCGCGGGCGCAGGAGTTCCGTAGCCCATACCGCACCAGACGTTTGTCGGCGAGAAGTCATCTCCTCAGCGCCTTCATCTTCGCCTTGATCTCGATTGCATTGTTGGAGAGCTTGGGCATGTGCTTGCCGACCCTCGAGATGAGAAACACGTCGACCAGCAGGGTGCCAACTTTGAAAAAATAATTCGCGGGCAAGCAAAGTGGGGCGAGCGGCTCATGCGAACGCCTGGCGGCTGCCCAGCCAGAAGCACCGTCGGCACGCCACCTACAGACAAAACCATGTGTGGGTAGTATGGGCGAGTCGCATGTTGTATTACTTACTGATACATTTATGAGGAAGCAAGAGTCCGATACACAACTGGCAAAAAAGCCCGAAGGGAGCAAGACATGGACACAAAGTTCTCGACGGCCATCCATATGCTAATCCTGGTGTCCGAGGCGAAGACCCCCATGAACTCGGAGCAGATTGCCCATAGCGTGGGGACAAACGCCAGCTACATCCGCAAGGTGGCCACCCGTCTCAGCCGGGCGGGAATCATCGAGGGACGGCGCGGTGTGAGTGGGTTTTCCCTGCTCAAGGCACCAAAGGACATCTCTCTTCTCGAGGTGTACCGCGCGGTCGAGCAGAGCGAGGACGTCCACGTGTTCGACGTTCACCAGAACCCCAGCGACGAGTGCATCGTGGGACGCAATATCCGCCCCGTGCTCAACGGGATGTTCCGCCAGGCGGAGCAGGTGGTCGAGCGCAAGCTGGCGGGCACGACGCTTGCAGACTGCATAACGCAGATGCGCAAACAAATCGAGAGCAGCGAGAAGACCGAGTAGGTCACCCACAACAGGAGGGCAAAGACCAATGAAGGCCGCAATTCTGGACAAGTACGACAAGAACGGCACGACCCTGGCAGTGAGGGACGTCCCCACCCCCAAGCCGGCGGCGCACGAGGTGCTCGTGCGTATCCACACCGCTGCCGTAAACCCGCTGGACAACATGATAATCCGTGGGGACGTTCGTCTCATCGTCCCCTACCGCACGCCGCTCGTGATGGGAAACGAGTTCTCGGGCACCGTAGTGCAGATGGGTACTGCAGCCGGCAAGTTCAAGCCCGGCGACCGCGTGTACGGACGCATGCCACTCGCGAAGATTGGGGCGTTCGCCGAGCATGCCGCAATAGATGAGAGAGCGCTTGCGCTCGTCCCCAGCTACCTCTCCATGGAAGAGGCCGCCTGCGTGCCACTGACCGCGCTCACCGCCCTGCAGGCGCTGGACATCATGGAGGCACAGCCAGGTCAGACGCTGTTCATCTCCGGAGGGACGGGCAGCCTTGGCGCCATGGCAATCCCCATTGCGGCGCGCATGGGCCTCACCGTGGTAACCAACGGCAGCGCCCGGAACGAGGAGCGCGTCCGCAACCTGGGAGCCAGCGTGTTTCTCGACTACAAGACCCAGCGCTACGTCGATGAGCTGCACGACGTGGACTGCGTGCTTGACACCCTGGGCGAGCGCGAGCTGCCGGACGAGTTTGCCGTGCTCAAGCCGGGCGGGCACCTGGTGTCGCTACGCGGCATGCCCAACGGGCGCTTTGCCAAGCGAGAAGGGCTGCCTACGCTCAAGCGGGCGCTGTTTGGCCTTGCAGGTCGCAAGCTCGACAAGATGGCAGCGCGCAAGCAGCAGACGTACGACTTCATCTTTGTGCACGAGGATGGCACGCAGCTCGCGCGCGTCGCGGAGCTCTTCCCCGCCGAGAAGCCGCTTGCGGTGTCGATCGACGGCACGTACGGCCTTGATCAGGTGAATGACGCCCTCGAGCGCGTGAGGTCCGGCCACTCGCAGGGCAAGACGCTGCTGCGCATCGAGGAGGCGTAGTTGGCGTACCTTACTACGGGCAATTCGTATGTGGACGTAGGCGGCAGGCGCATTGCATACCGTGAGCTTGCCGCCGGACGGTCCGCAGGCTCATCCTTGTTGGCACGGCGCCTCGTGGCGGTATGGGGGCCGATCGCGTAACGTCCGTCACGTTTCGCCACATGCTCCACGCAGTTGCCAGGCGCAAGGACATGAAGCGCTACATCTTCTTCACGGACGACGCGACCGGGGAAGCCGCGGCAAACGCCACGTTCGCGCGGCTCTATTCCAGGGCATTGTCCAACCAGGACGCGCCCGTAACGGTGCCTGCCTTTCTCGCCCAGCTCGGCGCAATCAAGCGTTGGGGCAAAGCGGCGAAAGACGACCTGTCGTTCGTTCGCGTTCCCACGCTCATCGCAAACGGTGACAACGACGCGATGGTCCCCACGCCCAACTCGAATGCGATGCACGAGAAGATCGTCGGCAGCCAACTGGCGCTCTACCCTCATTCCGGCCATGGATCGCTCTTCCAGTATCCAAATGAGTTTGTCGGCGAGGTCGACGAATTCCTGAGCTAACGCCGGTGTGGGACGTGTCGCGGCAAGCGTTGCCTACCGCTTGCCTCCACAGAACGTACCATGAAGCGTGGCCACTAAGGACACCTCATCTTCCATAGCGGCCACCTCGTCACAGAGCGCCGCAAGCCTCGCATCACCTGCCTACTCGGCACGTACTCGAAGGCGGCGTGGAGCGCGTCGGTGACCATGCCCTGCCCGGCGTCATAGTAGATCTTTACGATGTCGTAGGCCTGCAAGGTCTCCAGCTTGTCGAAGAGCAGGAGGATCAGGTCCCTCTTCGTCTTGGAGCCGAGAGCTCTCTCATGCGAAACCTCCTTAGGCAAAGAAAATGCCGGGGGTGATCCCCCGGCATTTGATTACCCCCTCGTTTCCAGGTGACTGATTGCCTTTTATCATCGGATGGTTGCCGCGCCAAGGCTCTCACGCGTAGCAAGACGCACGAGAAGCGCCCGACGCCCCATTTTTTTCAGTTACCTAGCCTAGGCCTTCACAAGCGTGACCGCGATGGTATTCAAGAACTCGAGCGCACCCGCCTCAACGGCCGCGCGGTCGCCTTGAGCGTACTCGTTATCGCAGGTAATCCAGTCAGCCCATGCCTCGGACGTGCACGTCATCTGGTGCATATCCTCGATAATTACACCGCTCGTTTGGCCAATCATGTCTCGCCACCAAGCCAAATCGTGCATATAATCGAGCTGCTCTGCATCCCAGGATGCGAGCAGGCATGCCGGCAGCGCGTCATGGCAGTCGCGCACCATGCCGGGGATGGAAAGGTAAATCCTTCCGCCAGACTTCACATACGGAAGAAGCCTCTCCCCCAGATAGTACGGATCGCGTCCGAAATAGTTATATGAATCGATGCTCACCACGCCGTCGAAGAACTCCGGCCCGAAAGGCAGGCCTTCCGCGGCGTTGGCCTTGACAGGATGAATCCGCTCGTCCGGCACGCTCATCTCTCGAAAGAACGCGCGATTCTCATCGGGGTCGCTCCACAGGTCGACGGCGTACACGTCGAGCCCGTATTCGCGCGCAAGCATCACGCTTGTTATACCAGTGCCGGAGCCGAGGTCGCACACGCGCGACCCCTTCGCGATATTCACGCCGCGAAGAAGTTCCTCGCAGAGCTTAAGCGGATTGGGGCCCATGATCTTTGATCGGACAAGGTTGACGTCAAAGCTATTCGCTTTTGGGAAGTTGTTCATTGTTACTCCTGTTTGCTGAGCTGATGATGAAAACAGGTGCGGAACGGCGCAAAAGCACAAGGCCTTGATGCGGCCTTTTCAACAACGCTCTGCGATTAACCGTTCCCTAAAGAACAATGACCAAAAAGACATCCCCTAAGATGTGTTTACGCGGAGCACGACTGCCCCACCGGGCGCAGTATACAACCGAGCACAGTCGTACGGCAACTGGTCGCAGGCATCAGGCGCGCGTAACCAACATGGCGCTAATCTCCGATGGCCGAAACGGCAGGTGACTTCTCACGGTTTCGATAAACGCTGGGGAGTTTCTCTTGGTTTCATCGTGAGATAATTGCGCATATCGATTCTCGGAGGTGCAGTCGCATGACTGCACCAGATGCGTTTTCGTTTGAAGAGGGACCGTGCATCCCCGCCGACCACGCTGGATACGATTTGCTTCCTCGTTGCCGAGGGGAAGGCGGAGATGTTTCCGTCCTATTCTGGCCCACCGGTTGGACGTCGACGCCCTGGACCAGCGTGGTCCAGGGCGCGAAGGCGGCAAGCAGGGCGACGTCCGCCTCTAGACCGTTGTTTCGTTCTGTGTTCGATTTACGCTTAGCGCTTCTCTATCGGAAGCCAGACCTGGCTCCTGTAGTCGTCGGCTGTCATGTTCGGGCCGAAGTAGACCTCCACGTCGGACTTCGATGCCCACTCGTAGCCCGAGCTGGGCACCCACTCGGCGAGGATGCGGTGCTGCAGCCTCTGCATCGCGTCGGGCATCGGGCCTGCGCAGTCGAAGACCGCGTACGTCGCGGCGGGAACGACGCGCTCTTCCATGCCCTCCGGGCAGGGCGCGCCCGTGGCGGCGCCCACGCTCTCGATGAGATTGCCCGCCTCTCCGGCATCTTGCATGCTTTCTTGACAGGTGACCGAACGGTAACTATACTAGGTTACCGTTCGGTCACCTAGTATAGAGAGGACTGATATGGAACCGAGCACGAAGGATCGGATCACAGAAGCAGCGCTGCGGTTGTTCTCCGAAAAAGGGTATCTGGGCGCGTCTTTGAGCGATATCGCGAAGCAGGTCGGAATCTCGAAGGCCGCCCTTTATAAGCATTTCGCCAGCAAACAAGAAATCTTGGATCACATCGTCGCGCGGATGGATGAGCTGGACACTGAGCGGTCGCAGCGGTTCTCCATGCCGGGGAATGAGCTGGGCGGCACTGCTGCCTATAAGGAGATTCCCGTCGAGAAGATCCGCGCATACAGCAAGGCGCAGTTCCTGCATTGGACGGAGGAGGAATTCCCCTCTCGTTTTCGCAAGATGCTGACGTTGGAGCAGTATCGGGATTCGGGCATGGCCAATCTGTACCAAAAGTATTTGGCAGGCGGCCCCGTTGAATACATGGCGTCGGTGTTCGGTGAGATTACAGGCTCTGAAGACGCGGCTTGGCAGCTTGCACTGGAGTTCTATGGGCCGATGTTCCTGTTATACGGCTTGTCCGACGGGGGAATGGACGAAGCGCGCGCAATGGAGCTGCTGGACGATCATGTAAGCCGATTCATTGACCAGATAGAAGCAGGAAAGGTTCGTTGAGCAGCGGGTAAGGAGGGTTCCCAATGACAAAGCCTTACTTCGGCGATACGACCACCATAGCCACAACGATCATGATTCTTGGTCTTGTCGTCTTCATCGGCTACACGATCGTCAACCGCGGCAGTGTCCAGCACTGGGGAATGCGGGGGCTGTTGCTCCTTGCGTTCGGCCTTGTCGTTTGCTGTTTCGCGGCGGCTCGCGACGGGTTGGACAAGACCATTCAATCCTCCATCGACGGGAGTTGCGCGGCCGGGCTGTTCCCGTTGGTCAGCATCCCGACCGTCGTAGGGTGCATTGGCGCCCTTGTCATAATCGCGTCCGCAATCGCCATGCTCATCGCGAACTCGCAACAGGCTAAAGAACTCTGCTTTTGGTTTATGGCGTCAGGCGTTGCCGTGAAGATCATGGTCGTGGAAATCGCGAGAGTTATTGCGCTGTAATCCCGACCGATAACAAAATGCATGGAAAGGAGCGACTATGAACTGCCCTGAATGTGGCGCGAGTATGGAACAAGGTTGGTTGTTTGCCAGCAAAGACGGCGCTTTCGGGTTCGCAAGTCGGGTTCCCGGCGTTTTCGAGAACGCGCGGAATGCCGAGGGCTTCGTGCAAATCACCGAACCGAAACTAGGATGCCGAACTAGCGTGGAAGCTTGGCATTGCGCGGGCTGCAAGGTTGTTGCATTCAAACACTAGCTCCCGCCACGCTCTGCGCCGGTACGCTTGCCTCCGCCCTCGATCATGCTCGACCCGCATCGCCCCTCTCGAGGTCTCGCGGTGCGCCTGCGGTAACCGCTCGTGCTACAACAATACGGACATCAGAGATTAAAACACGGTCCCCGTCGGGTAGTCGTGGGCGTGCGGGAGTCCGCATCAGTAACCTGCCTCCTTGGTTGTCCCTTCTCTGCATGGTCATCTACATTTCAGTAGTAGAAACTAGCCCTAATCATAGACGGTCGAGAGGGGGCTATCGCGTGAAGCTGCCGAGGCATTATTCAGGGTTGCGCACCAGCACCAGATTTCTCCTGACAACCTTCCTCATCACTTGGCCCGCATGGTGGCTGAATGCGGTCCTAACCTCAGCGGGCATCATCGATTATTCAAGTCCCATCGGAACGGCGATCCACACCGCCGGTGTCTTTGGACCCACCATCGCCGGACTCTCGTTGATCCCGGGAGACTTTACCCTGAAGCGCAGCCTCGCGTTCACGTTCGGCGGACTGAGACGCTCGCTCCCTTGGACCGCGGCGTTTCTCGTCGTGCCGCTGGTTCTTCTCACCGCCGCTTCCGATGGCCTCGCGGAAAGCTTCAGCCCAATCTCCGCCATGGGGGTCTTCCTTGCTGCCCTCATGGTGAGCGGCGGCAACGAGGAGCTGGGTTGGCGAGCGGTCCTGGAGCCTGAGCTTGAGCGAAGAATTCCTTTTTTCGCGGCCTGTCTTGCCACCGGGGCGATTTGGGGCCTGTGGCATCTGCCGCTGTGGTTCACGCAGGGCGCCGGGAGGGAGACGACCCCGTTTCTTGCGTTCGTAACCCTCGCCGTGCTCCTCTCGTTCTGGCTGTCAGCGCTCTATCGCGCGGGCGGGTGCGCCTTCTCCTGCTGCCTTCTCCATGCATTAGCGAACACGCTAATCGGGGTGCTTTCGCTTTCAAGCATTTCACTTGTGATAGCCGCGATGCTCGCCCTCACGGGGCTCTCGTTGGCCGCTTTCCGCCGCAAGCTCCCAATCGAAGAGGTCTGCGACGGAAAATCGGAATGGCCTGCTCCGTGAATTAGGTGAGGCCGCGCTGGCGAACGATCGCAGACAGGCGAGCACCCTTGAACCGGAATGCCGTTCCGATCCAGGATGCTCGTTTTTTCTATATGTGGACAGGCGTGCAAAGGGGGGCACGAGAAGCGACCCTGAGGACCCCACCCCCCACTCGACCACGCTGACGGGCTTCGTCGTGAGCTCGTGGTAAACGCGGCAAATACCGGGGATCTCGTCCTTTTACAGCCGCTCGATATGACAAAGGGACTGCCGCTTTGTCATATTCCGCACCTACGCGAGCGCTTGATCGATCAGCTTGTTGAGTGCCTCGCGCCGCTCAGCAGAGTTGATACCGCCCATGATCGGTTCTCCCACGATGTTGCCGTTCTGGTCGATCACGTAGGTGGTCGGGAACGAGTACAGGTTGGAGGTGAACTTTCCGGCCTCGCTATCCGACTTAAACCAGATGTTATTATACGTCACGCCCTTCTTGGAAAGCACGTCCTTGGCATCGGCCACCTCGTCTTTGTTACCATCGAGCGTAAAGGAATTAACGCCCACGACCTGGCCGCTCTTTGCAACAAGCTCCTTGTTAAGCTCCTCCAGATCGCCTAGCTCTCCCACGCAGGGCTTACAGGTGGTAAACCAGAAATTCATGACGGTCACCTTGTTCTTGGAGAACAGCTCGTCGCTGTTTACATCGTTGCCGTCCAAGTCCTTGCCCTTAAAGCTGGGGAACTTCGCTGCCTCGCTCTTGCCGTTGGTCATCCCTGCGGTCGAAGCATCAACGCTCTCCCCCTCGCCAGGCGTGCTGCCACATCCGGGGAACTCCTTCTCCAGCGCCGTGAGCTTTTCCTCGATCTCCTTGACCTGCTGTGCGCCGGCCTTAAGCGTCTTGAACTCGTCAGCCGTAAACTGGTCCTTGGCGCTCTCGATGGTATCAAGCAAAAAATCGCCGTAATTCTTGCCGTCCTCAATCATGGGAACGTCTTTGTTGGCCGCAAGGAACACCTTTTCCCACAAAGCGCTATCGCTCGCAAAGATCTCGTTCTCCTTTTGCAACAGCTGCTGAAACAGTTCGGTGGCCTCCTCGGCACTCGACGGCTTTTGCGCTATGAGCTCGGCAATCTGCATATCGCCGCTCGCGGTATTGTTCGCGTCACTCTTAGGTGCAGAACACGCCGCGAGACTCAGCGCCAGCACGGGCACCATCAGCAGGGCCGTAATTTTTGACAGTTTCATGGTTCCTCCGTTATATCGAAGCTTATATAGGTACCTATTTGTTTTCGCGGGCTTGCGCGGACTGCGCGGTGCTGTTGCCCGTCACGCCCAGCCCGTAGCGAAAGCTAATGGCATCGACGGGGCACGCACCCACGCACTTGCCGCAGCGGATGCACTCGGCATGGTCGGGCGTACGCGTAACGTCCACGTCCATCTGGCACACCTTGGCGCACTTGCCGCACGAGACGCACTTGCACTGATCAACCTGGATCCCCAGTAACGACACCTTGTTCATGAGTGCATAAAATGCACCGAGGGGGCAAATCCATTTACAGAAGGGGCGATAGAACAGTACACTCAGCACCACAACCGCAATGAGGATCGCGAGCTTCCAGGTAAAGAGCTTTCCCAGCGCGAAGCGGATCCCCGTATTCATGATGGACAGCGGAATCGCGCCCTCGAGCACGCCCTGTGGGCAGATGTACTTGCAAAAGAACGGATCGCCCATGCCCACATCGTTGACCACCAAGACGGGCAGCAGCACCACGGCAAACAGCAGCACGGCATACTTGATGTACGTGAGCGGCTTGAGCTTTTTCGTGGAGAGTTTTTTGCCAGGAATCTTATGCAGAAGCTCTTGCAGCCATCCAAACGGACACAAAAAGCCGCATACAAAACGCCCCAACAGCACGCCGATCAGAATGAGTGTCCCGGTGACGTAATACGAAAAGCTGAACTTAGACGAGCCCACCACCGACTGAAACGACCCGATGGGGCACGCGCCCGAGGCAGCCGGACACGAGTAGCAGTTGAGCCCCGGCACGCAGACGGCTTTGCCCGCCCCCTGGTAGATGCCTCCCTTGGCAAAGTTGGGCAGATGAATGTTGGTCGCGAGCGTCGCCGCCGCCTGAATCAATCCGCGGAATCGCGCCAAAAGGTGCGATACGGTGTTTATTCTTTTATCCAATTCCGATACACTCCAAGCACAGCCTGATTGCCTTGGCCAGCACGGCATCCGCCTCGCCGCGCATGACGCCAAAGCACACCATGGCCATCCCGACGATCAGCAAAGCAACCTGCGCCACAGGCTTAATCGCTTTGAACAATCTGACCACTCCTTTCGCTTCGCGACCCATTGGACCATACCGACTATAAAATCCGCGTTAAGCGCGAATGACTATGCAAGGAGAACGTTATGCGCATCTTGGTCGTCGAGGACGAGCGGGCGCTGTGCGATGCGATCGCACGCAGCCTGCGCAACTTGGCCTATAGCGTCGACTGCTGCTACGACGGACAGCAGGCCCTCGATCTGCTCGATGTCGAGACCTTTGACCTTGTCGTGCTCGACCTCAATCTCCCCCATGTCGACGGCATGACCGTGCTCAGGCAACTCAGAAATACCGATTGCGAGACCAAGGTGCTCGTGCTCTCGGCACGTGGCGAGGTCGCCGACAAGGTGGCGGGGCTCGATGCCGGCGCCAACGACTACCTCACCAAACCGTTCCATCTTGACGAGCTGGCGGCGCGCATCCGTAGCCTCACGCTCAGGCGCTTCACGCAAAACGATACTGTCCTCATCTGCGGGTCGCTGAGCTTTGATACCAAGACTCGCGTCGCCTCGGTGGGCGACGTGCCCCTATCCCTCACACGCAAGGAAGCCGGCATCTTGGAATACCTGATGCTCAACCAAGGTCGACCGGTGAGCCAAGAAGAGCTTATCGAGCACGTATGGGACAGCAGTGTCAACAGCTTTAGCAACGCGACCCGCGTGCATATCTCGTCGCTGCGCAAAAAGCTGCGCGGCGCGTTGGAGCTCGACCCCATCCGCAACCGGATCGGCGAAGGCTACGTTATGGAGGATGGCGAATGAAGCGGCTGTCGCTGCAGTGGCGCATCACGTTGATGACGGCCCTGCTGATGTGCTTGACCGGCGTGCTCATTAATTGCATGGTCGGCTACTCCGGCATGCGCTACATGGACTCGATCGGCACTGAAGTGTCGGCGCATGGCGAGGTGCAGGCGGACTTGCCCAGCTCATTTGACCCGGCGGGCAAAGAGCTCGACGACGAGCTGACCATCGTCGTGAGCAACGCCCAGGAATCGTTTGGCGCGACGAGCTGGTATATAACCGCGGCGGTAACGCTGCTCGGCGGCGTGCTGGCCTATTTTGTGAGTGGGCATGCGCTGCGGCCGCTGCGCTCCTTTGCGGCGCAAGTCGAGAGCGTGCAACCCGACAACCTCGCCGACACAAAGATCAGCGAAGACGTGCCTACCGAACTCAGGCGCTGCAGCGCGTCGTTTAACGACATGATTGCCCGCCTTGACGAGGGTTTTTCTGCGCAAAGGCAGTTTACGGGCAATGCGGCGCACGAGCTGCGCACGCCGCTCGCGCTCATGCAGGCCCAGGTTGAACTGTTTTGTGCCGAGCACCCCGGCATCGACGCTGACACGGCTAGCCTGCTCGGCCTGCTGCAGGAGCAGACCGAGAGAATGACGCACATGACAACGACGCTACTTGAAATGAGCGAGCTGCGCGGTGTTCCCTGCAACGACGAGATTGACCTGGCGCCGATGATCGAGGAAGTGCTCACCGACCTGGCGCCGCTTGCCGAGGAAAAGGGCATCACGCTTGCAAGCGAGGGCGAAGCGCAAACGATCGGCAGCGACACGCTGATCTATCGACTGCTGTTCAACTTGGCCGAAAACGCCATTCGCTACGGCGCGCCCAGCTCGACCGTGCAAATCAGCACCCGCGACGAGGGCGACCGCGTGCTGCTGCGCGTGCGCGACCAGGGGCTGGGCATTCCCGAGCAATACCAGACGAGCATCTTCCAGCCCTTCTTTCGCGTCGACAAATCGCGTAGCAGGGCATATGGCGGCGTGGGCCTGGGACTTGCGCTAGTCTGGGAGATTGCCGCGCTCCATGGTGGCTCCATCGAGGTCGAAGAGAGCTCGGAGAGAGGAACGACCATGCTCGTGACCCTTCCAGCACGCGCGCTCGGCTAATAACGCCTCGCCACAAGGCAGCGCAACGCCAAGACCCGCACTCCAATGTCTACTCTTTTCGAAAAAGGGGCCCCGCGCGATTGCGCGGGCCCTCATTCATAGAGCATGACCGGAGTAGACCGAACAGCCTACCCCCACTCGTATATTGGATGCGCTTTAAATAACTGAGCTTTATGATCTTAAGCAAAGGCACGGAGGAAAGCAGGGGCGAAGTTACCCCCCTGGGGCAAAAGGCCTCGTAAATGGGCGAAGCTCGCGTTCTTCGGCGACGACCCCGCCGAGGCGAGCAAGCCCGCGAAAACCCCAAGCGCCGAGCCCGCGAGGCATCGAAGGCCCTTAAGCAGCCGGCGATGGGAACCAAGGCGCAGCAGGCGCTCGCGAGTCAGCGGGAGACAATGAAACGGGAGTCGGCCCGCGCAAGAAGCCAACGTCGCACGGACGAGGCGGAGGCGCGCTTCGAGCAGCGGAAGCTGAGGCGCAAGCAGAAGCACCGCGGGCATTTATCGCCATCTGTGGCAACCCTTAAACCCTTATACAGAAGCGGTGTCAGTTCCGCTTGAAACCGACACCGCTGTCTATTGCGCCGCTCGTCAACAGCCAATCCCCATCCCGCTCAGAAGGTCCTCCCCTCCTGTATGAACTCGGGGAAGTTGGCATGGATGATGCCGTCCCTTTGCTGAACGGGGTCGCTTCGCGTCAGCAGGTACTTGGGGTAGTTGTCTCTGACCTGCTCGAACGGGCGGTATTCGCGCTCCTCGGTGGACCGGTCGGCCATGATGTCCATTGCGACCTGAACGTATGCGTAGCCCATCTCCGGGTTCCTGAGGATGAAGTCGCATTCCAGCTTTCCAATGCGCCCAACGCTGACCTTGCAGCCCTGCGCGCGAGCGTAGCGGTAAACGATGTTCTCGAGGACGGGCCCGTAGTTGATGCGGTTGTCAGTGTTGGGGGCGAAGTAGAAGCCTAGGTCCGCCAGGTAATACTTCTGCTCGCCTCGAAGCGATTTTCGTGACTTCAGGTCGAAGCGTGCGCACTTGCTGACGATCTTCGCGTCCTCGAGGATCTGGAGGTATCGCGCGAGCGTCTCGCGCTTGACCCTCACGCCCTGCTTGCTCTCGAGGTCGGACTGGATGCTCGCAAGCGAAGTGGTGGCGTCGAAGTTGTTGATGACGTAGTCGCGCATCTGGTTGAACACCGAGATGTTCTTGATCTTCACGCGCCCGCGGATGTCCTTTTCGAAGATCTCCTGGATTACCGCCGCGACGTAGGCGCGCTTGTCGGCGAGCCCGGAGGTGGTGATGCGCGCCATGTCGTCAGGGCGCTTGTTGGAATCCACGTAGGGCTCCTTCGGGGTCGATGGGATGCGCCGGCGCGCGCAGGCGCATTGGTCACAACATTAAATTACATGCAGACACGACCCGGTTTTCCCTACCGAGCGCGAACGGAAGACGCAGCACGGCTCATCGTACTGGTGAACCTCTACGTCTTCACCAACCACATCATGACCCTGGCCACCCTCCCGTTCTTTATCCAAAGCCTGGGCGGAAGCGAGGCGGTCGCGGGCATCTGCGCAACGGCCCTCTCTTTAGCCGCCGTGATCATCAGACCGTTTGTGGACTGGTGGCTCGATAACGGAGCCCGCAAGGTGGCGCTTGTGATAGGCCTTCTGCTCTTGGGCGCCGCACCTCCAGGCTATGTGTTTGTGCCGATTTTCTGTCATGCCGCCCAATGACCCCGAAGCGGGTATCACCCAAGAGGCACAGACCCAGTTGAAAGAGGCATCATGTCCAAGCTTGACGATTTCATGCGGCTCCTATGCGGCGAGTTCGACAACAGGGAGCAGTTCGAGGCGAAGCGGGCCGCGGGCGAGACCTTCCCCCTTGCCCGCCACGTCAACACCGCCTGCAACGACAAGATCCTGGGGCTTCCCGACGACTTCGCCGGCACCTTCATGGTCGAGGAGAGCTACTACGAGGTTGACGGCAAGAAGTCTGCCTCGCCCCACCTGTTCCTCTTCACCGAGGAGAAAGACGGCGTCCTTCTGACCTCCTACGACACGCCCGAGGGCAACGACAAGCGAACGTTCTCCTACGCGACCATGGTCCCCGCCGAGTTCTCGTCCCTGCGCGAGTCGGGCAAGTTCACGCCCGCGCTCTACCGCGAGCACGATGGCGTATGGGAGGGCGGCTCGGACTCCATGTTTTCGCCCGTCATGAGGTTCCACCTGTTCGAGAGGTTCTCCGCCGACGTCCTGGAGGTCTCCGAGTCCATGGAGATGAACGGCAAGCGTGTGTTCGGCTTCGACGAACCAATCCTCTACAAGCGCATCGGCAAGTAGTCACGAGGCGAGCACGGATAGGCTGTTCCGCGAGGGATGGAGGAGCTTCTACGAGACCCTCGGACCACAGGAAGGGACTGGGCGTGCCTGCCCCCTCCCTCGAGGTCAGCTAGGGTTGGTACGGAAATGCTGCCGCAGTCCCGAGAGGCTATGTCTTCTCTGGTTGGTTCAGCAACAAGGACTGCACCACGGCCTACGGCTTCGACGCCGCCGTGGACGGCACTGAGGCCGAGTTCACCCTGTATGCAGGTTGGAAGGCTGAGGCCCAGCCCGGCGCTGGCGAAAACGGGGGCAACGGCGGAAACTCCTCTGCCAATGCGAACGCAAACGCCAACACCGCTAACAGCAACAGCTCCAACAAGGGCAACTTGCCCCAGGCCGGCGACAGCCTCACTCTTGTCGGTAGCGCGTTTGCTTTGGTTGCCGCTGTCGCTGCCCTGATTGCGGCATCCGCGCTTCGCCACAAGGAGATTCACTAGCGAATTAAGCTCGTTTGTCTCCGTTTGCCGGACGGTAGTACAGAAATTGGGCTGCTTGATGAAAGGGGCCGAGCCTGGAGACAATCCAGACTCGGCCCCTTCGAGAAGCATTCCGACCACACCCGAACGAATCTCGTTCCTGGACTGCGCCCTCAACGACCCCGAACTATCCCCGCAGGGCACCGTTCAAACAGTTACGAAACAATCTTGTTGACAAACTGATCCCCGGCGGCCAACCACGGGCGACGCCGGGCAAGGCGCAGGTAGACAAGCTCATGGCATTCCTTCGCGACCTTGGCGCCCGCGATCGGTTTAGCTCCTACCATTCGCCAGTGCTCGACGGCAAACAATGGCAGCTCTTCGATGGATGCCGCTCGCACGAGGGGTCTAACGCATATCCCAAAGGCTTCGAGAAGCTGCTGAAATACCTGGCGGACGAATTCGGCTGTGAGGAGATGCGACCGCAGTCCGACGATACCTGCGATGGCCCGACCGAATCGGAATGCCTCGCGATGCTGGCCTTTTACGACCTGCCAAGCGGCGAAGAAGCCAGGCAAAGGCTCGAGAACGGCACCTTCGCACACTGGACAAAGAGGCTTCGCGAGCTTTTGTAGACCCCTCGAAGACGTGAGCCTTCCCTCCCGCCCGCCTCCACGCATCGCCCGTGGCGAGCGCAGGCCGTTTGGCCGCTTGCGCCCACCATGGGACGCGTCTCCAGGCGGCGCTCCCGCTACGAAACAATCGTCTTGTAATAAGCGCCGAAGTCTGCGAGCGAGTCCATGACGGGCATCATCTGGCGGCCGAGTTCAGTGAGGCCATACTCGACGCGGGGAGGATTCTCGCCATAGTCATGGCGAAAGACCAGCCCGTCATCCTCCATCTGTCGCAGGCTGTCGGTGAGCACCTTCTGAGAGATCCCCTCGAGGTCGCGGCGCAACTCGTTGAAACGCCAGGGGCGCACGCGCAGGTTACGGATAATGAGCAACTTCCACTTGCCGCCGATGAGCGCTACCGCCGTCGCGACCGGACACTCCGGAAGCTCCTCTTTCGCCTTCATGGGAGACCCACCCTCCTCGATCATGCCGGTTTCAAAAAAGATACGCAGTTACAAATAAGTGCGTACTCGTATTTGCATGTGCCTTTGCGTTGAATGTATCCCACGCAGGAGATGCCTGCAAGGTAAATCAGCCTCAGGAGAGGAGCCATTATGGCCAATTACGCAAAGACCAACATCGGCAATGAGGGCCGCGTCGAGCTGCACGAAGTGCTTGGGCTTACCGGAGCAGAGGCGAGCGTCAACAAGCTTCCCGCCGGCGCCGGCGTTCCGTTCGTGCATGCGCACAAGGATAACGAGGAGATCTACGGCGTGCTCGAGGGCGCTGGCTCGGCCACGATCGACGGAGAGGACATCGAGCTTGCCGCCGGCGAGTGGCTGCGAGTCTCCCCCGCCGCGCACCGCCAGTTCCGCGCCGCGTCCGACTCGGGCATCACGTACGTTTGCATCCAGGTCAGGCAGGGATCCCTCGACGCCTTCACGGCCGACGACGCCATCATGCTCTAATTCGCGATCAGCGCGCGAGGGGCCAACGAAGCCACACATTGGCCCCTCGCGCAAATCTCACGCTCGCTACCACCTCTACCCCAGCCTCGAGCAGCCCATGTTCGCCCCGCTCGCGCAGTACTCGTCGCGCGGCTTTGCCGAGGGTCACCGCACCATCCGGGTCTTCACCCGCGAGAAGGCGATCGGGCTCGAGGTCTTCGCGGTGGACGTGGTGGACGCGAGCTCGGAGGGCAAGCGGACCGACTTCGCCGACGCGGCGGAGCTCGACGCTTACCTCTGGGACAAATTGCCCCGATGCGAGGTCGTCCTGGAAGAGCCGGCGGATATCGCCCAGGCATGGGCCTTTGTGACGTGCGGCTACCAGACGAGCAACTCCCACACCGTAGTCTACGCGAAGGAAGTGGAAGCATGGGATTCGCGCCCATCGGAATAGGGCTCCTCACGCTCACGGCCTACGCCTGCTGCGCAGCCGGCGGCGACGACGACCGAGACTAGCCTTCGAAAATCGGAATCGCAACCAAGCAGAACGATCAAGCCCCTCGCTCCGATGGTCGGACGAGGGGCTTGCGCATGGTGGGATAATGAAGAGCACGTGAGACGCGTCGTGTGTGCCGTGTTGCATCGGTTGCGCATGAGAGCCTTACGCAAGGTTCGTTTACGTCAGGAGATACAGAATGGCGCTCAAATTCGATCTCGGGGAAGCCCTGTCCCAAGCTGCCCACGCCGCAGGAGAGATGGCAAAAGGTGCATCGGCGACCGTCGAGTCCGCCGCCAAAGGCGTCGCGAATGCGGCCGAGGACGCGGGGAACGCCATCGTCGATACGGCCGTCTCGGCATCCGAAGCCGTCGGAAGCGCCATGTGCTCGGCTGCGGAAGGCGTGTCGAGCGCCGGCGAGCAGATCGCGTCGTCCGATGCGGACAAAGCGATCGCAGGGGCTGCGAACGCGGTGGGCGGAATCGCCGTCGGCGCCGCAATGGGTTTGGCCCAGGGAGCGTCGTCCCTTGCGTCCGGCGCGGCGTCGACCGTCGAGGGCGGCATCAACGCCATCAAGGAGAACTCGTTCTCCGCGCGCCTCCGCAAGGCGCGCATCAAGGGGTTCCGTGACGGCATCAAGCAGGGCGCCTACCTTGCGGGCCAGAAACGGTACAACTTCATCTACGCCTACGTGGCGACGCTCTGCTTCCTGATGCGCTGCGACGGCGATTTCTCCCAAGAGGAGCAGGAGTGGCTCGAGGACGGCCTCAGCTACCTCAAGCTGGACGGCGGCCTTCCGGACGACGTGAAGGCGAGGGTGCAGGCAATCGCGGACGACGAGGACCTGTCCTTCGACCGGGTCAAGGACTACCTGGACAACGTGAGCATCGTGTCGCTGGACTCCATCGCCGAGCAACTGCAGGTCGCCGCGGCAGCGGACGGTCAGGTGACAGAGGAAGAGGAGCACGCTTGCAGGCTCTTCGCCGACTACATGGCGGCGAGGGCGGCATGCGTGGCGGTCGACGAGAGCTGGGCCGAGCAGGCAGTCGAGAAATCCGTCCGCGAGTACGGCGAGAACCTCGAGCGCATCGACCGCGAGTTCAAGGAGCGGACGAAGCTGCAGGACGCCGACGCGGCCTTCGTCATCGCCGCGACCATGCTCCAGGTCGTCCGCGTGCTCGTCATCAACTCCCTGACGGAGGTCGAGCGGGCGGGGGCGGGCAACGCCAAGGAAGACGCCCTGCATAACTTCCAGGACCGCGTTTTCTCCGGCTTCGACGATGGGGGTCCGGCGGAATCGGGCCGCCTGTTCGCCTCCAAGAGCCACATCCTCTCCTCGCGAGGCGTGCCGTACGACGCGACACGCTACGAGGCCGAGAACCTCAAGATATTCAAGGGGGCGAACCACCGGTTCGCGACCCTCGGCCACGACCCGGTGCTCGGCCTCGTGTTCGGGACCTCGAACATCATGACCAACAGCATCACCTGCGTTAAGGACGCCAACGTCTTCGGAATCGGCGCGCGGATCCCCGCGACCTACTCGGTCTCCTACGACGCCTTCGGGAAGAACCCGCTAATCGGGGCGCCCGCCGGGACCGTGGAGATGCTGGTCGCGGCAGGAAGGCGCGTCGTAAGCGAGCCGGATGCCGCCGCAGCGGCCCTGATCAAGCAGCTGATCCACATCGGCACGGACCTCTACACGCCGTGCGGGATACAGGTCCCGTTCGCCAACCTCGTTCTCGACAAGGCGCACACCGAGGCCCTCACCAAATACGTCAGCACCGGCGACGTATTGAAAGTCGGCATGCAGGCTGGCATGACGGTGCTCATCAACTGGCTGATAGCGGCGCTCCACGGCTGCTCGCTGATATTCAAGGACGACGGGTCGGACTACTGCACCGAGATGTACCAGGCGCGCACCAAGAAGATCATCCTCATCTCCGACACCATCGCGACCTCGAGCAGCGTCGTGCAGGCATCGATAACGAAGAACCCCAAGTGCCTCGACCTCGGAGGCGCGGCAGTGCTCGTCTACCGACTGTTCTCGGATGCTCGCTTCGTCGCCAAGCTCAAAGAGGAGTTTCTCCAATCGGAGCTTGACAAGATCTACGACGAGCGAGCCAAGGGGCTACTCTAGACCCAGGCGCCTTCGTTCTCACATCACCCACTTGAACACGACACGGAACAGCCAGACGAAAAAGCCCAGCGTGACCTTAAGCGGCGCCTTGAGGAACCTACCAAACCTCTTCATCGACGTCGCCTCGGCCTTCCTTGACCTTGTGGGCGCTCTCCTCGACGCCCTCTTCCTTCTCCTCCGCGAGCATCCTCGCCAGCTCTTCCGGCACGCCCGGGACCTGCGCGCCATCGGTATGCCGTCCGCGGGCACGTCGGCACGCCAGTCGTCGCGCACCTGGTGCCAGTTCGCCGTGAGCCAGAGCCCCTCCTCGGGCTCCTCGCGCATCTCGAGTTCGAACTCCGTGAGGTAGACATCCCACCCGCCACGTGCGCGAATGCTGCTGCTTACCCTCTCGAAGCCCTCGCGCAGCTGCACCTCGTCGATGAAGAGGCGGCTCTGGGCGCCCTCAAGCGCCCAGAGCCGCTCCATGTACGTAGTGTGGCCCACCCATGCCATCATCCGCTCCCTCTCGGTTTCGAAACTCGAATTTGTTTAGAGTTTCGAAACCGAGAGGGCAATATGCGCGCGGATGCGTCGAGGGGCGAATCCCGGTCGTGCCACGTCGGCAGCGATTCTGTGTTTGATAGCCTCCTAATTGCACAAAAGAGCAGAGCGGCTTTTCACTCGTGAGCATGAAATAGTTTCACAGATAAGCAAGAGGGACACGTCCTGGCACCGCAAACATTGCCATGCTCGATTCGCAGGGCCCAACCCACGGATCGAGAGGCAGGAAAGGAAGATGCTGGACATGTCCCAGATAGAGAGGATACGCGACATGCTCGCGGATGGCTATACGCCGACGGAGGTGAAGGAGACCCTCGGCGTGTCGTACCCAACGATCAGGAAGTATGCTCAGGAAGACGACTTCTCGCCCCAAAGGCCCAAGGCCTCGGAGCGCCCGAGCAAGCTCGATCCCTACAAGGCCCTCATCGGCGAGATGCTCGAGGAGGACCGCCACTGCTACCACAAGCAGCGCCACACGGCCAAGCGCGTCTTCGAGAGGCTGCGCGCAGAGCATGGCTTTAGCGGCAGCTACTCCACGGTGCAGCGCTACATGAAGGAGATTCGCTCTAAGGGGCCGAGGGACGAGTCGGTGAGGCTCGGATGGGACCCGGGCACCATGCAGGTCGACTTCGGGCAGGCCGACTTCGATTATGCCTTCGGCGGCGGCAGGGCAAGGATGCACTACCTGCCGATGTCCTTCCCGTACTCCAACCACGAGGTGTGCGAGGTCTTCGCGGACGAGAAGGACGTCTGCGTCTGCCAGGGGCTCAAGGACTGCTTCGAGCACATCGGGGGCGTTCCCCCCGTCATCGTGCTCGACAACGCCACCGAGGCCGGGAGGAGGTGGCGCGACGTGATCGTGGAGTCCGACCTCTTCCGCCGGCTCAGGCTGCACTACGGCTTCACGGCACGCTTCTGCAACCCGAACGCCGGCAAGGAGAAGGGAAACGTCGAGGGCAAGGTCGGCTACACCAGGAGGAACTTCTTCGTGCCCGTGCCCGAGGTGGACGACCTTCAGGACTACAACCGAGGGCTTGCCGAGACGCTTGATGCCCACTCCGAAAAGCGGCTCCACTACGAGAAGGGACTCAGCTGGGCCGACCTCTTCCAGGCTGACAAGGCGCATCTTCTGCCTCTTCCAAAAAAGCCCTTCGACGTCGTCAAGTGGGCGTCGTGCACGACCGACGGCTACGGAAGGATCACCTTGGACGGCTGCCATCGCTACCTGGCGTCACCCTCACTCGCATGTGTTTCGCTCACGGTGGGCGTGCGCGCCTTCACGGTGGAGATAGACGCCCCTGACGGGACGCCGCTAAGGACCTACCGCAGGCGCTCCGGCAAGCTCTTCACCTCCGACGAGGACCCGCTGGCACTGCTCGAACCGCTTTCGATGAAGACACGCGCCTTCACGCAGTCCAGCGTGTGCGCGCTGTTCGACGAGGATGTGAGGGACGCCTTCGGCTCCATGGCGACCGACGAGCTGAAAGGCCAGGTCAAGGTGATCTCGAGGCTCGCACAAGCCTATGGCATGGGGATCACCGCCCAGGCGTTCTCCGAGGCGCTGCGGGCCACCCGCAAGATGCGCCCCGCTGATGTCGAGATGTGCTGCGCCAGGATCCGCGCGCAAGGCACCGGAACCAAGGCAGCGCGTGAGCTGGGCACCAGGCTCGCCGACTACGACGTCTTCATGCTCAGGGGAGGCGATCGGGATGGCCAGGCTGCCGCAGAAGGTTGATGCTCGCTACGAGAGGCTGAAGCGCGCCGAGCGCGAGGGTGGCTCCATCCTGCTGTCGAAGGCGACGATGCGCCACGTGGCCGAGACGGCCACCGATGGGCAGTTCGCGTTCTTCGAGGATGCGCTCGCAAGGGAGTACGCGCTCAGGCACCAAAGCCGGATAGCGCGCCTCAAGCGGCAGGCGAACTTTCCCTCGCAGAAGGGCTTCGATGGCTTCGAATGGTCGGGAATCGTGTTTCCCCGCGGCTTCACGAGGGACGACATGCTCTCGCTTGCCTTCATCGACGCCCACGAGGACCTGGTGCTCTTCGGAGGATCAGGCAATGGAAAGACCCATACCGCGATAGCGTTGGGGCTGCTCGCCTGCGGTGAGGGCAGAAAAGTCGCGTTCTGGTCGACGGCGGAGCTGGTAAGCGAGCTGAGGCGTGCGAATAAGGAGGGGACGACACAGGACGCGCTCAGGAGGCTCGACAGGTGCGACCTCATCATCCTGGACGAGTGGGGGTACCTTCCCACCGATCCCGACGGGGCAAGGCTCCTGTTCCGGGTGGTTCGATGTGCTACGAGCGGATCGCGCTCATTCTCACCACCAACATCGAATTCTCCAGATGGGGTGAGATCTTTGCCGACGACGACATGGCCAAGGCGATGATGGACCGCATCGTCCACCACGGCAGGCTCATCACCTACGACAGGGAGTCGTACAGGGTCAAACACGCGCTCATGCGCGGGGAGTTGTAGGAGAAGAAAGGATTGGTGCCAGGGCGACGCTCGTGCGTGAAGAATCTTCACGCTGACGTGTGAAACGAACGGATGCTGTTTTGTGAAACGAGAGGTTGACGAAACACAGATTCGAGCTGCTGGGCAGACTCAACGCCCACATAGCAGGGCTGAACAACGGCTCCTTCGTCATGGACGACCAGGAAACGCCGCGCGTCGAGGCATTGTAGCCAGCGGGCAAGCCAGCGTTGCCAAGGCCAGCGCCCCGCTTGGAGCGTTGGCCTTTTCCAGCCCCACATCAAGTTGCCATGCAGCGTCTTGCCCTCCTCGCCCAGGCGGCTCTTCTCGTTAGCTCCAACGAGTAGCGAACGTGCTGGGAAATGACGATGCGCAGCATCCGAGATTCCCGCCTCGCCCTCGAGGACAAAACCGCGTGTCTACTCACTTGGGATAAACGCATGCCGGCTCCAATCTTCATTGGAGTCGGCATATCAAATTAGAGGTTCATTGAGGTATTCAATATCGTTTAAATGATTTACGCCCGCATAACTAAGGATATTTCTATTTCCATGCTCTCAATACCGGTCTATTGAACATTTATGCCGAGCTAAAAAGAAACGTTATCAGCGCAATTGACGGAGTAGTAAGAAATGGGCGCAATATCGACGAAGCGTTGGATTACGTTGATGCAAAGATGCTCGTTGGTGTACTTAGGTTCGATGAAGATACCTGTCGCGCATGTAGACGTATGTGGAAAACATTGCAAGCAAGGCGCCTCGGCAGAGGCACAAGATAGGCAGTGACTATAATGACCAGCACAAAATTTACTTGGATTAGCTTTTATAAAGAGTTATCTGACAAGCTGCTGACCTATCGAGACAGGCGCGACGATCTGATAAACAAGCTAGCAACTGTCTATGAATCGATTGGGATGAGTCTCCCTAAGCTTGAGGCAGATGAGCTCCAAGACATCGATCCGTTCACCGTCTTCGGCCTCTTCAACAAGGGCATCACAGATGCAAACCGGCAAAAGATCATCGCCGGCATCGCCGAGGTGTTCGACATTGGGGCAGATCAGCCAACGGACTTCGAGGGCATCCCCGTGCTCAACAACCTCAACGCGACCTTCTATGCCTTCGCCAACGACGAACATCGCGGCAAGCACGACATCGACAACCTCTGGCACGTGTTCGAGGCCGAGCTTGTACTAGCTGCAGACGATAGCGAAGAGAACCGCAAGGCATTCGTCGATGCATTCGATGCCGCCGTCATCCAGTTCACACTTGGCTGGAAGCTCACCATGGGCCTCTACTGGGCGAGGCCCTACAACTTCATCAGCCTGGACTCGCGCAACCGCTGGTTCATGGCCGACGCGGCAAAGGCTGGCTCCACCATCGCCGGCATAGTGCCGAAGGAGAAGGACTCGCCAGTTCATGACGGAGATCGCTACCTCGCCATTTGCGACACCATCAAGTCGGAGCTCGGAAGCGAAGAGTGCTCGTATGCAGACTTCCCCTCGCTGACGGCTGCCGCCTTCGTGGAGTCCGAACGCGTCAACCAGGAGCGGAAGGCTGCCGAGAAGGCTGCAGCTGGGAATGCAGAGGAAAACGCCCTTGGAGACGAGGGGGTCAAGACCACACATTACTGGACCTACTCCCCGGGAGACGGTGCCGCGAGGTGGGATGACTTCTACGCACGTGGCGTAATGGGCGTCGGCTGGAGCAAGCTCGGCAACGTCGAGAAATACGCCAGCAAGGAAGATATCCGCAAGAACCTGCGCACCCTGTACAGTAGCAAGTACTCGCAGAAGAACTCCGCGCTCGCGCTCTGGCAGTTCTCGCGCGAGATCAAGCCGGCCGACGTTGTCTTTGCTAAGCGGGGCCGCAGCGTGATTATTGGTCGCGGCATCGTTGAGGGGGATTACCAATTCGGCGAAAATGGCGACTCCTATCCGAACATCCGCAGGGTACGCTGGACGAACAGAGGAGAGTGGCACACGGAAGACCTCCTCGCCATGAAGACCTTGACGGACATCACCGCCTATCCCGGCCTCGTTGAGAGGCTCAACTCGTTCTTCGAGGACGAGGGCGGCGAAGTCGAGGAAGACACGGAGGAGGCTGAATACCCCGCGTACACGTCCGAGGACTTCCTCTCGGAGGTCTACATGGACGGCGAGCACTACAGGTCCCTCGTCAACGTCCTGCGCGCGAAGAAGAACATCATCCTGCAGGGTGCCCCAGGCGTGGGCAAGACCTTCGCCGCAAAGCGCCTGGCCTACTCCATGATGGGCGTGAAGGACGCCGAGCGTGTGATGATGGTGCAGTTCCACCAGAGCTACAGCTACGAGGACTTCATAGAGGGGTTCCGCCCGAGCGCGCAGGGCTTCGACCTCGAGAAGGGCGCGTTCTACAACTTCTGCAAGAATGCGAAGGACGATTCTGACAACGACTACTTCTTCATCATCGACGAAATCAACCGTGGCAACCTCTCGAAGATCTTCGGCGAGCTGTTCATGCTCATCGAGAACGACAAGCGCGGGCCCAGGAACACGCTGCAGCTCCTCTACTCGCACGAGCTGTTCTACGTCCCGAGCAACGTATACCTCATTGGCATGATGAACACAGCGGACCGCTCGCTCGCCATGCTCGACTACGCCCTGCGCCGCCGCTTCGCGTTCTTCGACCTCCGTCCCGCCTTCGACACGGAGAGCTTCATCGCCTATCAGGAGGGACTTGCCAGCGAGAAGTTCGATAGGCTCATCTCCTGCGTCGTGAAGCTGAACGAGGCGATCGCGTCCGACGAGTCGCTGGGAGACGGCTTCTGCATCGGCCATAGCTACTTCTGCCGCATGTCCCCGGACGACGTGACGGACCATAAGCTCTCGGCAATCGTCAACTACGAGCTCGTGCCGATGTTGCGCGAGTACTGGTTCGACGAGCCCACCAAGGTCGACGAGTGGGCCGGCAAGTTGCGCAGGTCAATCCGGTGATCCGGATACAGAGCATCTACCACATGCTCGCCTATGCGTTCCAGACGCTGCAAGGGCAGGGCTACCGCGACATCACAGCCGAGGAGCTCGACAACACCGCCGACCTCCTCGCCGAGATACTGTCACGGGGCGTGAGCCTGCAGCTCAAGCACGGCCTTGGCCGAGAGTACGTCGACCGCGAGGATATGCTCTCCTCACCGAGGGGCAAGATTGAGCTGTCCGAGTCCTTGAAGACGCGCTCGATTCTGCGCAGGCAGCTGGTCTGCAGCTACGACGAGTTCAGCACGGACACGCGCATGAACCGCATCCTCAAGGCGACGATCATGCTCTTGATTCGCTCGGACATCGACAAGGCGCGCAAGAAGGCACTTAGACGGCTGCTTCCGTACTTCGTGGACGTGGAAGACGTGAACCTTTCGGGCGAAGACTGGCACATGCGCTTCGACCGGAACAACCAGACCTATCGCATGCTCATGAACGTGTGCTGGCTGGTCGTGAAGGGCCTTCTCCAGACGCGGGAGAGCGGGAGCCTCCGCATGATGGACTTCCTCGACGAGCAGCGAATGAGCCACCTGTACGAGAAGTTCATCCTCGAGTACTACAGACGCGAGCACCCAGAGCTCTCCGCAGGGGCGCCATACATCAGCTGGGCGCTCGACGACGGCTTCGATGACATGCTCCCCGCCATGCACACCGACATAACGCTCACACGGGGCAGGACCGTCCTCATCATCGACGCGAAGTACTACAGTCACACAACACAACAGCAGTTCGACAAGCGAAGCGTCCACTCCGGCAACCTGTACCAGATCTTCACCTACGTGAAGAACAAGGAAGCGGAGCTAGCCAGCACTCACGAGCAACATAGCGTGTCGGGCATGCTGCTCTATGCCAAGACCGACGAAGACGTGCAGCCTGATGGCGTGTACCAGATGAGCGGCAACCAGATAAGCGTGAGGACATTGGACCTGAACCAGCCCTTCGAGACAATACGCTCGCAGCTCGACAGTATTGCTGAAGCTCATTTCCCAAAAGAGGTGGCTTATGTTTGAGAGCCTGACAAAACATCTGCCTGCGATTGAGAATGCCGAGGGATTTGGCAACTGGGTCGTAGACCGAGAGAGCAAGGGCACCATGGACGACCCAATCAAGATGCCCTACGTGAATTACGGAACGACGGTTGCTGACGTTGAACAGGCAATCTACGACTTCGTCGACGAGCATCCCGAGTACGAGCTCACGCATTACCGCGACATACTTGAACGCAACGGACTCGAGTGGGGCAGCCAGGCAATGTCTGGGGCAGATGTATCGGAACTCGACGGCCAGGCGGTGATGGCGCTTCTGCTCGGAGCCGTAAGAGCAGAACGCTTCTGCGATGGGGCACTGCTCGGCTTCTTTGGGGACGGAAGCATGAGACGCTGGCTGTTGAGGTTGAAAGAGATTGACGGGCGAGACGGGAATGAAGTGCGACATGAATAAAGATGACGCCATCGCGAAGCTTGAGTTGTTGATCAAAGAGGGCGAGACAGTTCTTGCTACTTCGCACTATATCGAAGGCGTAATCGGAGCACCTTATGTTAAGTCTGAGCTATTTAGCCCCTGGAGAGCGAAGGCATCCATTGCGCTCCATGAGCTACTTCCCGAGTCTCAGCAGGACGCGCTGAAAGACCTTGAGAAGAAGGCTAACGACCACACCGGGATTGCAAGACAATGGCAAGGACTTCTCCAGGGAACTTTGGGGGGAATACGGCAAGGCTTCATCGTCCTTGAAGACTCGAATGATAGCGACAGTGACATTGTCATTGAGCAGATATTGGACAGGTTCCCCGACGTCGTTGCTTCCATCAATCGTAGACATGCTGGTAGAGACGGTTTTGCGATCAATGATGAATACGACGTCCAAGACCTTCTCAGATCAATCTGCCTGGCCTACTTTGATGACGTACGCGCTGAGGAGGCGGTGCCCGGCTTTGCTGGAAAGAACTCGCGCACGGATTTCTATCTCAAAGACGAAGCGCGCTTCATTGAAGTGAAGATGACACGTGATGGCCTACGTGACAAGGAGCTTGGCGAGGAGTTGAGCATCGACATTCCTCAGTACAGAGGGCATCCAGGATGCGAGCGACTTTTCTGCTTCATCTACGACCCAGGTAGACTTGTCCGAAACCCAACTGGTCTCAAGCGTGACCTCGAGAAGATAATCCCGGAATTCGTTACCGTCATCATTGCGCGGTAGACAGAACAAGCAGCCTTTAGAGCTAGTGCCCCCGGGAGCCGAAGCTCCCGGGGGTGCCCTGCGCTTAGATCGGCCGAGCGCGTTGAGATGGTGGCGGAGAAGCGCCGGGGCCTCACCGACGATGAGCATGCTCACGACATCGAGCCTGATCCGGATGTCCTCGGAGTCCAGGTGCTCAGCGAGGTAGGCCGCCGCCAGCCGTTCGAGCGCCGCGCGGTCCGCGTCCTCCTCGGGGAATCCCTCGCCGCCGTTCTGCGTGACCTGGCAGTGGACGAAGACCAGCTCGTCCTCGTCGCGGGCGATGAGGTCGGCTACGTCGCCGCCGTGCGCCCAGCCATCCTCCAGGATCTCGAAGCCCCTGTGCTCAAGGTAGACCCTGATGCCCCTCGTGGCCCTGGTGTCGATGGCTTCCATGATGTCCTCCTTAGCTCCCGGCCCGCCCCGGTGGCGCGCCTTGCGGCTCGCATGCCGGCGGGTTCGCGTGGGTGCAAGGGGGGAAGCAAAACCCGGAGGGCTCGAGTTTTCGCAAGGGTGCTTCGTACCCGCGAAAAGTTTTTGCGGCCCTTGCGGCCGCAAGCGGTTCCCAGCGAGCCTGCAAGAGTCCAAGGAGAGCCCTTGGAGGTGGGCAAGGTGCAAGGGGGGGCATTGTCCCCCACTTGACCTAGTGGTTTCGCGATGAATCGCATGGCCCTAGAGGAAAAAGTCCCTCGCGCTCACGATGCGGATGCCGTCGATGTCCGTGTCGTAGGAACCCTGCCTCACAACCACGATCTTCTCGTGGTTGTCTCGTATCGACTTCAGAGGGGCGATCTCTCGCTCCCTGGTCTCGCTTGCGAACATCTCGTCAGTCGCCTGCACGTAGAGCACGCGCCCGTCCTTCGTCGCAACGAAGTCAACTTCCTTGCCATAGAGCTTGCCCACATGCACGCTCCACCCTTCGTAGAGCAGCTGGAGATGCACGGCGTTCTCGAACAGGCGGCCAGTATCCGTGACCCTATAGCCGGCCATCCAGGTCCTGAAGCCGGTGTCGACGATATACTCCTTCGGGTTCGTCTAGAGGAGCGCCTTGCCGTGCAAGTCGTAACGCGTGGCATAGAGAGAGGTCAGCCACCGCGCTTTTGCCCTTTGCACTCGTGATCACGCCGGCGAAGTCGGTGTTATGAAAGAGCATTGCCTCCTCGAGGTATCTATCGGGCGTTTCGGTCTATCGCCTCTCAAGAGCTGCTCCTAAAATTCAAATCCCATTTCACTTTTGGGAGTATCAAAACTCCGTGTCGCAAGAGAAGCAAAGAGCCAACCTCGAGACAAACCGCCTAAAGGGATAACGCTCCCGCCGAAAGACTGGGCAGCTTGCTCGATCGACGCGGACCGGCAATTGCTAAACCCCAAAAGCCGGACCGCACGGCGGCGCTCGTTTCGCTAAATCGACTTGATGGGATGACGGATCACGGTCTTGAGCTTCTCCGGCGCGCACTTGCGCGGGTCGGAGAGGTAAATCTCGTGATGCAGACGGGCTTCGGAGAAGTCGGGGGCGTAGCCCCGTTCCGCCGCGAATGTGCGCATGGCGTCTATGGTCGCCGGCTCATCGTCGTAAGGCCCGGTATGCATGCACTGAACGCAAAGGCCCTCGTCGACCCTCAGCAGCTCGACCGCCGAGAAGTCCAGCTTCTTCTTGGCGGCAGCTTCCGAAACTGCCCAGTCGAAGTCCTCGCGAGTGACGAAATCGGGCAGACGGATGCACGAGATGAAGTTGAAGTCATCCTTCCGTGCATAATCAATCTCGCCATCGGTGCGGTCTTGCCACCAGAAGCCCTCGAGCGGAGGCACGACGAAGTCGAAATAGCCTTCGATCTCTCGCGGGCCCTTCTTCGACATCTTGATGGTATAAGCGACGCCGTAGAGCAGCGGCAACGCGTTCTGGTACTCGCCGCCTTCGGCATTGGGATTGCCCTTGCCCCGCACGGCGACGTAGCTCATAGGCGGAACGGTTACGACGCTTGGCTTGCCGGACGGCCTGTAGAGCTCCCTGAACTCCTTCTTGAAATCGTATGCCATCGCAACAGCCCTCCCTGAGCTTGGGTTTCCGCCGATATCCGAACAAATATAGCAATGGGCGCGGCTTCGGAGGAAACCGTGCCCATTGGTAGGCATTATAACATGTAATCGAACGCTTGTTCTATTCCCACTCAGTAATCAAATCGTGCACTTCCATAGCCTCTCGTCTACGTGGTGTACCGTCGTCTCCCCTCTTATTAGAGTTGGGCGATTTTCAGGCACCCGAGCTGAACTCAAATTGAAATCAACGACGCCTTATCGGTCGGGGGCTTCCTAGCGAGAATATACAGAGGCGCACATTTCGCAGGGAACCTCCCATTCGTTATTTTATCGGGATGCTGTCAAGGCGGCGTCAATGCGTTCGACCTACACCTTCTCGCTTTTCGAGGCTTCGTCTGTAGGACCATCGGAATCGATACGGAATCGATCGACATACCATTCATCCGAAGCAATTACCTTATGGAGCATCTGGAGATGCAGGTCGACATAGTGGCAGAACGCCTTGCCGCATTCCACGAGAGACGCATTGTTGCTCTCGTTGGGCTCGGCTCCAAAATTAAACTCGACCTCATAGCCCTCCCCAGGCACACCCATGCTCGGCAGAATATCAGTGGAGAAGTGGACGAATCCAGACGTCACCTTGTATACATCTTTTACCTTTGGATTGGACTTCTCGAGTAAGTCTTGAAGTCTTCCATCGGACATCTTCTCACCCGAGAAATCTTTCAGCTTGTTCACAGGCACACCTTGAAACACCTGCTTGAGAAAGTCATCCTGGTCTTCCGCGGCGAATAACGCGAATGTCCGCAGGCAGACTCCAACCTGCGCGCGGAGAAGCTGGGCGACGCAAACAAGATTCCTCGACTCGAGCAAGGAGATGAATCCGTCTATCAATCTCATCGCATACTCAGAGGAGGATGCCAGATATAGATCCCATTGGGTAAAGTCGCCGTTCATGAAGGGAATCATTGCATTGCGCTCGGCGACTCTCAAGGCACTCAGGCTTTGTTCTATTTTCTCAGCTTCTTGTTTGAACCGCTCGCCGTCCAAAATGCCCCCAAATGCTGGCTTCCCAACAAATCAGAAAAAGCAAGAGAGACAGAGATTAGGTTCATGCTCCACTGAACCCGCGCTTCCAGTCGAGGTACTCCTCATCGGAGATCTCCCCGGAGTCCCGTCTCTCGCGCCCCTCACGAAACTGTCCATATCAGTGTAGCCAATCCACCGCAAGGCCTCGAAGCGCGCGGCGCCGCTCAGGCGCTGCGCGCCGCCGGCGCCCAAGACCTTCGGCGGCCACGACACGGCCGACCGGTCGTGGGGCGGTGCGGACTCCTAGTCGGACCTATTCGGTCCACCTATTTGTCCGCGCTCACCCATCGGAAAAGCCACCGTTATGGTCGTCACTTACGATTCAACAACCATCTCCTGTCATCTTTATGGCGATATAAAGTCTTATGTCATCATATACTTACGAAAACAGTGGGCTACCTAGAACGCCCTTACTATCACCGCTCGCGTCATCGGAGACGTCATGACATCAAACAACGACGCTAGACCCGACCTGCTCTACTCACAGGTAGAAAACAATCTCCGTCAGCAAATCATCTCCGGAGAGCTCGGCGTGGGAGAGAAGATTCCGACCGAGCTCGAGCTCTGCGAACGCTATTCGGTGAGCCGCATTACCGTCCGAAGAGCCGTCCAGAATCTCGTGGATGAGGGTCTTATATACCGGCTTCGCGGAAAGGGCTCCTTTGTCTCCGTCCCCAAGCGAGTCATCCGAAAAGGATCACCTAACAACTTTGGCTACCACGCCTTTTCTGATATCGGTGGCAAGAGCCATAGACGGGTCCTAGAGCGGTCCTCCCTCGAAGCCACCCCTGCCCTCGCAAACGCACTGGACATAAAGGTCGGCGATACCGTTCTGATGGCAAAGAGGCTCGTGTTCGAAGACTCCATCCCTATCGCGCTCGACTCCGTCTATGTCTCGGAGAGGTCTTTCCCGAGCTTTCTTGACGACCTAAGCGAGGATATGAGCCTCTATGGCCTCTTGTCGGAAAACTACGGCATACAGTTGGGGGTCGAGGAGCTTGTCATAGACGTTTCGACCGCGCGCGAGGATGAGGCCAAGCTTCTCTCTTGCATCGTCGGTTCACCCGTCTACGTGCTATCCAAGATAACCAAGGACAGCGAGGGCAACCCCCTTCACTATTCAAAATCCCTGCTCAGGGGAGACAGAGCGTCATTCCGCTTCGTGATTTCGCCGGAGGGAAAAATCCTTACCGAAGCATAAGCACGTAAAAGAGGCCGCAAGCGGAGTTCGAGCTCCGCTTGCGGCCCTCAGCTTTTTGTTTCTCGAGGAGGGACGTTGCTCACTCTTGCGCAATCCTCCGCCCAAGGGCGTCAGTTGCTTTGAGAATGTCCACGACCTCCGCGTCGCAGAGCCTCACGGGGCTCGCGCCCCAAGACTCGGCCTGCATTGCCGCCTGCGCAACCTTGCGAAGATCGTCATCGTTGGGCGCAAGCGAGAGCTCCGAGAAGGTTGTCGGAACGCCACAGTCCCTGCAGAAGCGCGCCACTCGCTCGACTTCCTCACTCGGGTAGTCCTCGGCAATCATGAGGCTCAGCGTCGAGAAACCCACCCTCTCGCCATGCATGGATTTCTCGCCATCGGGAAGCACCGTCATCGCGTTGCCCAGACCGTGGGCAAGAGAGCACCCGACATTCTCGAAACCAATGCCGCTCATGAGGATGTTTGCCTCAATCACGTTCTCAAGCGCCGGCGTAACAGTGCTCTGCTCGCATGCCTTGACGGCAGCGCGACCATCCCTCTCGAGCGTTTCCATGCACGCGCGAGCAATCGCGCGACCTGCCGCAGTGCCAACCGCCTGCTCGCTTTGGCACCAAACGTAGTTGGCATGACCAGTCTTCCAGTTGGACTCGCCCTCATAGTAGGTCGAGAGGGCGTCCCCTATCCCCGCCGAGAGAAATCTCGTTGGGGCGCCTGCGATGACCTTGGAGTCCACCAGAACGAGATCGGGATTCTTCACATGGAGGACAATCTCGTTCATCTCCCCTTCATCGCTATAGAGGATGGACATGGCACTCGTGGGAGCGTCCGTCGCCGCAATCGTCGGGCACACGACGAGCGCCGCGCCACTTTGAGCGGCAACCATTTTGGCCACGTCGATGACTTTCCCGCCACCCACGGCAACGATGACGTCAAACTCACCCCCAGCTTCATTGCTAAGCCTCGATATGCTCTTGCGGCTTATCTCGCCCTCAAATGTCAGGGTCCGATACGTGCATCCATTCAAAGAGGGGTAGGCACCATAGAGTCCCTCCCCCAGCATCTGGCACACGAAGCTGTCCACAAGGAACAGGTGGTTTTTGCCAAACATCGACGCATACCGGCCTACTCGCCCAATAACATCAACGCCCTGCAGATAGTGGCCAACAGAACACCAAGCTCTCATTTCGCGCCCCTTTCTTCTGGCCCGGTTATCAGGCCTGCGGCTTGCTCCCAGCCGAACGGCCCCACCGTCTCCGGCGGGGCCGTTCATATCCCTTGTTTGACGGCGGAAATCTTACGCAACCATGTCGACGATGCGGACGCCCTCGCCGAACAGGCCTTCCCAATCAGACTTGAAGGTCTTAAGCGTGCCCTCGGTCATGGGGTGGACCGCCAGGGCCTCAAGCATCTCAAGGTCGACGGTGACGTTATCGGCACCGGCCTCGATGGCCTCTTGGAGCGAGAGCGGAGTCTTGAGGGAGGCCGCGCTGACCACGCAGTCGATGTTGTGGGCAACGAAGGCCTGCTTGATGCGGCGCACGACTTCGATGCCATCCCCGCCGTTCTTGTCGAGCCTGCTCACGTAGACGGCAACGTATGAGGCGCCCGCCATGGCCGCGAGCATCGCCTGGTTGAAGGTGTAGACGGCAGTGCAAGAGGTGGCAATGCCGGCATTCTTGAGCTCGCGAATTGCCTTGAAGCCCTCCGGACATGCCGGAATCTTCACGAAGGTGTTGCCCGGAACAGCCTTGACCATTGCCTTGGCGTCCTCCACGAGCTCCTCTGCAGTGTCTCCCATGGCCTCAAGGAAGAAAGGAGTTTCCTCACCGATGACGCCACGGATGTCCAGCGCATTCTGCACGAAGGACTTGCCGGTACCCTTGAGGCAGTTGACGGCAATGGAGGGGTTCATGCTGAAGCAGTTAACGGGATAGATGCTACTGGCGGTCTTCACCATTTCAAAGTCGCCGGTATCGAGACAAAATTCAAGCACTAGATTCTCCTAACCGAGGATTCCGACGGCCCCAAGCGCGACGCCAAGGACCATGATTGCGATGATTTGTGCGAGGACGTTCACGCCCTTCTTGTTGAGGACGTACAGGATGCCGAACGCCGCCACCGGAAGAAGCTTCGGGAAGATGGAGTCGAGCGTGTCCTGAAGCGAGAACGCGGTGCCGCTGATATCAAAGGCGATGGGAGTCGTGATGGCGACGTTTGTCGCAATCATGCCGCCTATGACCATGAGACCGACGATGGAGAGCGCGCAGGTAAGCTTCTGCATGGTGCTGGGATCGGAAACCTTGGAGATGATATTCTCGCCCAGGCCGTAGCCATACTTCACGCCAAGGCAGCGCAGAGCAATGTTGACCGCGTTGAAGATAAGCAGAAACAGAAGCGGGCCGAAGGGAGAACCCGCCATGCACAGACCGCCCGCGATGCCGGTGGCGATGATGCGCAGGGTACCGCCGATGAGGGAGTCGCCGATGCCCGCAAGGGGTCCCATGAGGGCGACCTTCATTGAGCTGATCGAGGAGGTGTCGAACTCCTCGTTGTTGGCGTTCTCCTCCTCCATGGCGCAGACGATACCGCCGATGAGGGGTTGCATGGTCGTGTGACAGTTGTAGAACTCGAGGTGACGCTGATAGGCGGCAATCCTGTCCTCGGGCCGGTCATAGAGCTTCTTGATCGCAGGGATCATCGACCAGCAGAAGGCCATGTGCTGCTGGCGCTCGAAGTGCCATGCGTGAGACGTCGAGAAGGACCTGAGGAAGAGGCTCCTGAGTTCCTTCTTGCCAAGCTTCTTCGTTGCATCGCTAGAACTCATTGTCGTCCTCGCCTTCCGTCATCAAAGCCGAGCCCTGGCTGGGCATAAAGATGTGTGCCATAAAGAGAATCCCGACTATCACAACCGCGAAACAAACAATGCCCAGGACCGGAACGCCAAGGTACGCCGCGAGGACAAAGCCCAGCAGGAGGAAGACCGCGGTCTCCTTAGAGGCAATCATGGTCACAAGCTGGGCAAAGCCGAGCGCAGGGAGAATGCCGGTCGCGATGGTGATGCCAGCGGTGAGCCACGCCGGAATCGAAGCGACAAAGGCGGATACCGCGTCGCCGCCGAACATGAACGCCACAAAACCAATGACACCAAAAGTCACGTCAAAGAGAAAACCGTTGGCAAGAAACACCGCGGAGATGCCCTTATCATTGTCCTCGGCGGCAAACTTGTCTGCCGTTCGAGCCATAAGCGGGGTAATCACGCCATAGAAGAGGTTCACCACAAAGGCAGAGAGAATCGCCGCAGGCATCGCGATGGTGACCGCTGTGTCGATGCCGTTGCCCGTGCTGATGGCAAAGGCGGTGCCCAGCACCGAGCCGACGATCATGTCAGGCGGAATGGATGCGCCGATAGCCTGCATGCCCATAAAGACGAGCTCCAGCTGGAAGCCGATGATCACTCCCTGAGACACGTCGCCCAGCGCAATGCCGACGAGCATGCCAAGGACCAAGGGTCTGCCCAACATTGCCGTGCCGACGAAGTAGTCGGCCTTTCCCACAAAGATAATCAGAGCGATAAGAAACGCTTGAAAAGCCATTGCCCCTCCTTCAACTTACTGTCCGCCACAATCAGAGGTCCTTCTCGGAAAGAACGACCTTCTTGTCCTTTGCTACCTGCCTCACCTCGACTTCCACGCCATCGCGGACGAGGCCGCGGACGACCTCTACCTCTTCATCGGTTAGATGGACCGCACTGCCGAAGCTGCGGGTCGTCTCGGAGCTCTTTACGGTGCCGCCCAGATTCAGCGAGGAAATGCCACACTCGCGGACCAGCCTCTCGGCATCCGCAATGCTGCCGGTAACGATGAGCAGACGATATTTGTCGGTTACGCCGCTTTTGATTGCCTTGATGGAGTCGTCGACGCCCTTGATAACCAGCTTTATGCCCACCGGCTTTGCCAGCCGCATCGTCTTCATGCGGACCTCGTTGGATGCCACTTCGTCAGAGACGATAAGAATGGCATCGGCTCCCAGAGCATGGCTCCAGGAGAATGCGACCTGGCCGTGGAGCAACCTGTGGTCCACCCTGCATAGCTTGATCATCTTTTTTCCTTTCCTTGGTTGATGCACGCCTGGCTAAATCGTTTGAAGGCACTTCTCGAACAGGGCTTTTGTCTCGGCTAGATACCCTGCCGGATCTTGGAAGCTCATTGGGTGCACGTACTCAAGCGAGAAGCCCCCTTTGTAACCGGCTTTCTTGAATGAAGCGAGAATGCCTCGCATATCCAGGTTGCCGTGGCCCCAAGGCATATGTCCCGTAGGAGTACCGTCCACGAAATGGCAGTGCGCGATGTCGCTGCCGAACGCGCTGAACCAATCGTCGACAGTCTCGCCCGCGTCGCTCATGGCGCCAAGGTCAAGCGTGAGCTTCAGGCTGTCGCTATTCACTGCATCCTTGATGTTGGCAATCTGCGCTATCGTTGGCGCGATCTGGGAGGATTTACCCCAGATGCTCTCAAGCACGAGAGTGACCCCCCGAGCATGCGCGTAGACCGAGAGCTCTCTCAGCATGTCGATGCTTCGTACGCGCGCTTCGTCGACCTTCTCGTCAAAGTAATTCCAGCCGGGGGTCACAAGAACCTTCGGGCAGCCAATGGCCTCAGCAAGATCAATCACCCTGTGGAAGTAGGAGCGCGTATTGCCAACGAGGAGTTCGCCGCGAGCCGCCATGTTATTGGGCTTTGGATTGTTCTGCTCGCCACAGAGGCACTTGATCTGAACTCCGTACTCACGCATGAGAGCCTTGAGCTTTGAAGGGTCCTCCGAGAACTGCCCGTTGATAAGAAAGTGCTGGGGACAAAGCCAGATCTCTGCATTATGCAGACCTGTTTTGGCGCAGGACTCAAAGAACTTCTCGAGGTCGAAGTACCTGAACGAGATGTTCATCGGGTAAAGGGACTGGACATCCATGTCAGAAATCCTCGCCACAGTCCTGGCCGACATCGAGCAGGTCGTTGCAGACCATGATGGAGTCCCTGCAAGAGTCGACTGCCGCCCTTACGGCCGCGAGGTCGGGATTTGCGTCAGAGAGAATCTCGACGAGCAGGGGCATGTTCATGCCGCAGACGAGCGTAAAGTTATTCTCGGCAAGGGCGGCCATGAACTCGTTGTTCACGCTGCCGCCAAAGAGATCGGTAACGACGAGCATCTCCTCGCCGGGAACCTTACGCGCCAGCACGTCTTTGACCTGCTGGGCTAAGGTGATGTCCGGGTCAACGTATGCGCAGAGCGTTGTCAGGTCCGGCAATTCCCCCAAAATGATGCCAAGGGTATCTTTCATTCCCTCAGCAAGACGACCGTGCGATGCCAGAACTACCTGCATATCGGGACTCCAAACTTTGTTATCCGCTGTAATATTGTCATTGCAGATTATATGACGTGATATAACAAATGCAAGACAAAGAGAACATTTTTGCTTGCAGCCCCGCGAACGGTCGCGAATGACCGGTGGATGGGTTTAAGCCCGACGCAGCACCTGAAGTAGCTGCCGCCTGAAGTAGCTGTCACCTGAAGCCTGGAGGCTGTCCGCGAAGTCCAAGTTGCACGGAGGAGCAGAGACGCAAGGCGACCGAGGCGGCCAGACGCTCGGCGGCCTTCATTGACCGAATATCATCTCACCGTGTCCAGGGACACGACCCTCGTGGTCGAACTGCTCAATTATCGTGACCACGAGGGCCAATTCTTGGTAAACATCGACGCGCGATCTGCCCAGCGTGTTCCAAGACCGGCTTGTTCGCGGGTGTGTCAAGCTCGCGACAATCGCCGAGGGCGACCACTCGTATCTTAGAAAGAGTAGATGCAGCTGGTTTAATGCGATGCCGACGGCATGTGCCAGTTCTCCCCCTCGGGAAGCAATTGCGCGATATCGTTGATAAGGACTTGTACAAAGACGCCGATGCGGCGCATTTCCGGAAGCTTCACGGCTCCGGCATACACGAATCCTTACTCCCGTTCCCCCGAATACCGCCCCGTGCCTTGCTGTCACGAAACACGGGGAGTAAATAGCGAAATCGCAGGTGAAAGGGAGTAAAAAGGCAAAGAAAAGCCTCCGTTCCAACATGGGAACGGAGGCTCGATAATCGAGTTTAATCACCAATGTCGCTGGTGGCTTTGCCGTGACCTTCGCACGAAACGAAACTCAGCAGCACAGAGCAGCACTCAAAAGTGCAGGCCAGAACCCTGTCGGCTTACTCCCACTCGATCGTGGCTGGCGGTTTAGGCGTGACGTCATACACCACGCGGTTCACACCATCGACCTCGTCCACGATGCGGCTGGAGATGCGCCCGATCACGTCGTAGGGAAGCTTTGCCCAGTCGGCGGTCATGGCGTCTGTAGACTCCACCGCACGGACGATGATGGGGCGACGGTACGTGCGCTCGTCACCCATCACGCCAACGCTCCTGATGTCGGGCAGCACGGCGAAGTACTGCCAGCAGGCGTGCTCGGAGTTGCGGTCGCCCGTCTCCTCGAAGAGACGCTGATTGTAGGCGTCAAGCTCCTCTCGCACGATGGCGTCGGCGTCCTTGAGGATGGCGAGCTTCTCGGGTGTGACCTCGCCGATGATACGGATGGCCAGGCCAGGGCCGGGGAACGGCTGGCGCCACACCATCTTGGCAGGCAGGCCGAGCGCAATGCCCAGCTCGCGGACCTCGTCCTTGAAGAAGTGGTCGAGGGGCTCGATAAGGTCAAAGTGCACGCCCTCGGGGAACGGGATCAGGTTGTGGTGGCTCTTGATGGTTGCCGCCTTGCCGCCGGTCTTGCGTGCGCCGGACTCGATGATGTCCGGGTAGATGGTGCCCTGCGCAAGCATCTCCACGTCGCCGATCTTCTGGGCCTCGTCGAAGAATACCTTCCAGAACTCGGTGCCAATGAGACGGCGCTTCTTCTCGGGGTCTGTCACGCCGGCGAGCATCTTGGCATAGCGCTCCTCGGCGTGCACGTGCACGAGCGGCATGTGGAACTGCTCGCGGAAAACCTCCTCGACCATCTCGGGCTCGCCCTTGCGAAGCATGCCGTGGTTCACAAACACGCAAGTGAGCTGGCCTCCGATGGCACGGTGCACCAAGGCCGCCACCACGGAGGAGTCAACTCCGCCAGAGAGGGCGAGAATCACCTTACGCGACCCAACCTGCTGGCGGATCTCCTCGACCTTCTGGTCGATGATGCCCTCCATGGTCCAGTTCTTCTCGAGGTGGCACACGCCGAACAGGAAGTTCTCGAGCATGCGCGTGCCATACTCGGTGTGGCGCACTTCAGGGTGGAACTGCGTGGCGAAGAGGCGACGGCGCGGGCACTCCATAACGGCCACGGGGCAGGTGTCCGTACGGCCGGTGACCATGAAGCCCTCGGGCGCGCGGCTCACGGAGTCGCGGTGGCTCATCCACACCGTCTGGCCACCCTCGGGCGTGCCGTCGAGAAGGACCGACGAGCCAAGGCGCGTGAGCGTTGCCGGGCCATACTCGCCCTTGTCGGTGTGTGCGACCTCGCCACCAAGCTTGACGGCCATGATCTGCTCGCCATAGCAGAAGCCCAAGATGGGGATGCCCAGCTCAAAGACACGCGCGTCCATGTCGGGCGCACCCTCGGCGTAGACCGAAGCGGGGCCGCCGGAGAGGATGATGGCAGAGGGTGCCATTGCGGCAAGCTCGTCGGCCGAGATGTCACAGGGGACAATTTCTGAGTAAACGTGCAGGTCACGGACCCTGCGGGCAATGAGTTGCCCGTACTGGGCCCCAAAGTCGAAGACCGCCACGAACTGCTTGGGCCTTGCCTCGGACATGCGCGTCTCCCATCCCCGGCTGCCACCGGACAAAAAACGTATACGTTCTAGAGCATACTACCGATTGGCCTCCTCAATGCCCCCCAAGGATTGAGGACACCGTATGTACGTCGGCCTTTTCTCCCCTCTTCATGGAGCGTTCATGCTCGTCACGTATTATGAGTTAGTTATGGCGGTGCCCTGAGTAGCGCCAGCATCGAGCAAGAACCGCACAACGTCCGCCAGGACACGGTTAGGGGGCCCCTTGGCCGAGAGAAGAAGGCACCACCGTCGCATGTCGTCTGAGGAGCAGGACCGCCTCTCCGTAGAGCGCTACGGCACGGGCGGCGGCCGGAACGCAGCCGGCTCTGACGCGCACCAGCTCCACAGCACCCCACTCGTGCAGGGTCGCCACGTAGAGGCGAGCCCTCACGCACATGTCAGTCGCACAGAGGGCGAGGCCCATGCGGCCCACCTGCGTGGTGGCGAGCTTGACGAGATGGACCATGCCGCATCCCGCGCGGACGGCGTTGGCTACTACGTCTCCAAGCGCAGGCAGGCAAAGCGCAGCCATCGCGCGCTCAAGGTCGTGGTAATTTCGCTTGTCGCCGTTCTTGCCGCGGCGGGTGCAGCCTTTGCTTGGTATATCAACAGCATCAACAGCAAGCTCTCCAAGGGCATCGACTCGAGCCTCCTCAACCAGCTTGTTGCCCCCACCAAGACGGACGACCCCTTCTACATGCTTCTTCTCGGCGTTGACCAGGACGAGGAGCGTACGGAGGAGTGGGGCGCAGACCAGTCGAACTTCCGCACGGACTCCATCATCCTCGTGCGCGTTGACCCGCCCAACAAGAAGGTCACGCTCATCTCGATTCCCCGAGACACCATGGTCGATATGGGTGAGCACGGAACGCAGAAGATTAACGCTGCATACTCGTTTGGCGGCGCCTCCTACATGGTCGAACAGGTCTCCAAGCTCGCGGGCGTGAACATCTCGCACTACGCCGAACTCAACTTTGAGCAGTTCACCTCGATTGTCGACACGCTCGGTGGCGTGGAGGTCACGCTTCCCGTGGCCGTCTCGGACATGGAGTACTCCGGCATCGACCTGCCTGCCGGAACCCAGACCCTCAACGGCGAGCAGGCCCTCGGCCTCTGCCGCAGCCGCCACGCCTATGACGCCTACGGCGGCGGTGACTTCTACCGCTCCGCCAACCAACGCATGGTCATCGCGGCAATCATCCGCAAGGTCCTCGAGAGCGACCCCACCTCGTGGCCCAATCTCATCTCCCAGCTGGCAGATAGCGTAACCACGGACCTCTCGGCAACAGAAATCCTCTCCCTTGCCAACCAGTTCAAAGACCTCGACACCGAGAACGACATCTACTCTGGCTCGGTGCCCACCACGTCGCAGTACATCAACAACCTCTGGTACGAGGTCGTGGACGAGGACGCCTGGAAGACCATGATGGAGCGCACTGACGCAGGCGAGACGCCCTACTCGGACTCCTCGCAGGACTTCACCGCGGGCGTTGCCGGTTCCGTGAGCACGAGTACGGACAGCTCGAGTTCCTCAGACACCACCAGCACCAGCTCGGACCCCGTCTACTCGGGAACGGTACTGGTACTCAATGGCACCACCACGCAGGGTCTTGCCTCGAGCGCAACCAACGTGCTCACGCAGGCCGGCTACTCCGCCATCGCAGGCAATGCGGACTCAACGAGCCACACGACCACGACCATCGTCTACAACACGAGCAAGACCTCCTCGGCTCTGGGCGAGGCCATGGGCGTTGCCGAGAAGCTCGGGCTTTCCGTGACCCCCACCGAGAATCCCGGAACCTACTCCGACAACTACGACGTGGTGGTTATTCTCGGCAGCGACTACAAGGGGAAGTAGCCACATCCGCGCTCAAGGTTATAGGAGAGGGGCTCCCGACATTGTCAGGAGCCCCTCTCTTGCTGCATCCAGTGCCTCGCGATAGTTTCTTGGCTACACGTTGAAGCGGAAGACCATCACGTCGCCGTCCTGGACCACGTAGTCCTTGCCCTCCATGCGCAGGCGACCGGCATCACGCGCACCGGACTCACCGCCCAGATTGACGTAGTCCTCATAGCTGATCGTCTCGGCCTTGATGAAGCCCTTCTCGAAGTCGGAGTGAATGACGCCGGCCGCCTCGGGAGCCTTTGCGCCAATGCGAACCGTCCAGGCACGGACCTCCTTGGGGCCCGCGGTGAAGAAGCTCTGGAGACCCAGCAGGTGGTATGCCGCGCGAGCCAGCGTCTCGAGGCCGGAGTGCTCGAGCCCCATGGACGCCAGGTACTCGGCCGCCTCTTCTGGGTCGAGGTCGGCAAGCTCTGCCTCTACCTCGGCGCAGATGGGGATGGCATCCTGGCCGTTGATCTGGAGCTTCTCGCCCAGCTGGTCCTCGTCGCAGTTGGCCACGTAGAGAATGGGCTTCATGGTGAGCAGGAAGAGGTCATGGGCGGCGGCGCGCTCGTCGTCGGTCATGTCCATCTCTGCCGCGCGATGCCCCTCGTTGAGCCACGCCTGCAGGCGCTTTGCCACCTCGAGACGCGGCGCCATCTCCTTGTCGCGCTTGGCCTCCTTCTCCAGCTTGGGGATGGAGCGCTCGAGCGAGCCCAGGTCCGCAAGGACAAGCTCGGTCTGGATGGTGTCAACGTCTGCCGCCGGGTCGACAAACGCGCCGGTACGGCCCGTCTCGCGCATGACGTTGGGATCCTTGAAGAAGCGGACAACCTCGCAGATGGCATCGCAGTTGCGGATGTTCGCCAGGAACTGGTTGCCAAGGCCCTCGCCCTCGTTGGCGCCCTTCACCAGGCCGGCGATGTCAACGAACTCGACCGTGGCGGGCACGATCTTTGCAGGGTGCACCATCTCGGCGAGTTTGTTGAGGCGCTCGTCGGGGACGTCCACCACGCCCACGTTTGGATCGATGGTGGCAAAGGGGTAGTTTGCCGCAAGCCCGCCCTTGCGGGTAAGCGCGGTGAACAGGGTCGACTTGCCCACGTTGGGAAGTCCCACGATGCCGATGGATAGTGACACGGTGTCTCTCCTTCTTGGCCTTGGCCTCTTGCCAGTGGCCTCTTGCTACTTCTTGCTATCGTCCAGCTTCTCAAGGGTGTCAGCCGCCTTGGAGAGCTGCTTCTTGCCCTGCTCCATGAGTCGCTGGGCCTCCGCCTTGGCCTTTGCCTTCTGACGCGCGATCTCCTCGGCGTTCTTGTCAGGAACGACCAGCTCGCTTGCGTCCTGCGGCCGCATGGAGAGCGCGCCCTCGGGGCATGCCTTCACACAGGCGGCGCAGTTCACACAGTACGCGGCCATGGTGTGCACGTGGCCGTTATCGTCGAGGTCGAGGGCGTGCGTCACGCACACCTTGGCGCAGTCACCGCAGGACGTGCAGAGGTCCGGGTCAACCACGGGCACGTCCAGGCTGATGTCTGTTGCCAGCTCCTGGTCATGCTGGAGGCCGCCCATCATGAGCTTGCGATTCTGCGTGAGGATGCGCTGGCGGTTCTGGTTGGTCTTTGCGCCCACCGCGTTCTCCAGCTGACGCTGCAGCTCGTTCAGGCGGTTGGCGTGATCGGTTATCTTCTTGGCAACCGCCTGGGCGCCGGCGAGCTTGGGGCTCGAGCGCGTCACGAGGTTCTCGGTTGCATGGATGGCGGAGCTCACAAACTGGCTGCGGCGATACTCGCGCGTGAACTCGTGCGTAAGGTTGTCCTTGTCGACCTCAAGGCCAACCGCGGACTTGGCCCACTCCTCCGCCGTTCCGATGGCCTCGGTGTAGAAGTCCTCGCCCGTGGTGGTGCGGCAGCGGTCGCAGATGCCAAGCGGCAGGTAGACAGACACGTTGGTGTAGTCAACGAGGATAGAGAACCACAGGTCGCGCGAGACCATGCCCACGCACGGGAGGAGAATCTCGTTGGGCTTGGGGAGGCGCTTCAGGGCACGGGTGCACGTGACGTAGCACTGCTCGTACGCCGAAGCCGCGCGGGCGATGTTGTCGTAGAGCTGCTTGGCCATGTGGCGACGCGTGTTGAAGACCTCGGTGGGACACGCGGCCTGGCAGAGACCGCACTTGCGGCAGGAGTCCGTGATTGTCACAGACTTGTTGTGGATGTCAATCGAGTTGGTGGGGCACACGTCCAGGCAGACGGAGCACACGTCGTCGCGCTCCGCAGCAGTGCGCAGGCAGCGGCTGGAGTTGCACCAGGGCTTCTCCTTGTAATCCGCCGGGTCGAATACCTTGCGCTGGCTTGGGTCCTGGGCAAGCGAGTCCGCGATGCCCGCAAACGGGTTTTGGACTGCCTGCCAGTTATCCTGGATGTCGATGATGTCATCGAGAATGTCACGCTTCTGTGGCATCGCCTCTCCCCTCTTCTCGGCGGGGTGACCGCACGCAGCTCCCCCGCGGTGCGTGTGCCTGCACACGCAACCGTTACATTGTACCGTCCGTCGGCGAGAAGCCCACCCACAGGCGAGAAGCGCACAAGGAAGGGACCTGTGGGTCTCTCCTTGCGTTTGGCGGGAATCCTGCAGGAGCTGCAGGGGCGCTGCGTGATCTGTGGGGAAGAAAATCGACAGTTTTGGCTGTTCAAGGACACCAAAGCGTCTAATTTCAGCCCCACAGCCAAGGCAGACAGCCTGTAACGGAAAAAGGCCCCGGGTGCCACATGGCACTCGGGGTCCTGAGGTTCGCTCGGTCGAGTCGCATGACCGAGGAGCGGTACCGGGGCTGTCTAGCCCTTAGTACATGCCGCCACCCTGGCCGCCAGCAGCGGCTGCCTTGGAGATGGCCTCCTCGATGGTGGTGTCCTTGGGCTCATCGGAGACAGTGGCCTCGGTGATGAGGATGAGGGACGCCACGGAAGCGGCGTTCTGGAGCGTGGTGCGGGTGACCTTGACGGGGTCGAGGACGCCCATCTCGATCATGTCGCCGTAGTTGCCGGTCGCAGAGTCGAGACCCTGGCCCTTGGGCAGGCCCTTGATCTTCTCGACCACAACGGAGCCCTCGTAGCCAGCGTTGCTCGCGATGGTCTTCACAGGGGCCTCGAGCGCCTTGCGGATGATGTCGACACCGATCTTCTCGTCAGGATCAGAGGTCTCGACGGAGTCGAGCGCGGGAGCCGCAGCCAGGAACGCCACGCCGCCGCCGGCGACAATGCCCTCCTCGACGGCCGCACGGGTGGCCTGCAGGGCATCCTCGATGCGGTGCTTGATCTCCTTGAGCTCTACCTCGGTAGCAGCGCCAACCTTGATGACCGCGACACCGCCGGAGAGCTTGGCCAGACGCTCCTGGAGCTTCTCCTTGTCGAAGTCGGAGGTGGTGTTCTCAATCTCGTTCTTGATCTGGGAGACGCGCTCCTCGATGGCGTCCTTGGAGCCGGCGCCGCCAACGATGGTGGTGTTGTCCTTGGTGATCTTGACGGACTTGGCGCGGCCGAGCATCTCGGCGGTAACGTCGGTGAGCTGGACGCCAAGCTCCTTCATGGCAACCTGGCCACCGGTGAGGATGGCGATGTCCTCGAGCATGCGCTTACGACGGTCGCCGTAGCCAGGGGCCTTCACGGCGGCGATGTTCAGCGTGCCGCGCAGCTTGTTGAGAATCAGCGTGGCCAGAGCCTCGCCGTCCACGTCCTCGGCAATGATGAGCAGCGGCGCGCCCTGCTTGGAGACGGCCTCGAGGATGGGCAGGATGTCCTGAATGTTGGAGATCTTCTGATCAGTCATCAGGATGTAGGGGTTGTCCAGCTCCGCCGTCATGGTGTCGTTGTTGGTGGCGAAGTACGGGGAGATGTAGCCCTTGTCGAACTGCATGCCCTCGACGGTGTCGATGTCGATGCCAAAGGTCTGGGACTCGTCGACGGTGATGACGCCGTCCTTGCCCACAACCTCCATAGCGTCAGAAATCTTCTCGCCAATCTCGGGGTCGCCAGCAGAGATGGTGCCCACGGAGGCAATCTGCTGCTTGGTCGAGATCTCCATGGCGGAGTCCTTCATCTCGGCCACAACGGCGTCGACGGCCTTGTCGATACCGCGACGGATGGCGATGGGGTTGGCGCCAGCGGCGACGTTGCGGAGACCCTCGTTGACGATGACCTGCGCAAGCAGCGTGGCGGTGGTGGTGCCGTCACCCACGGTGTCGTTGGTCTTGGTGGCGACCTCCTTCACCAGCTGGGCGCCCATGTTCTCGATGGGGTCCTTGAGCTCGATCTCCTTGGCGACGGACACGCCGTCGTTGGTAATGGTGGGGGCGCCATAGGAGCGCTGCAGGGCAACGTAGCGACCCTTGGGGCCGAGCGTGGTGGTGACGGCGTCAGCGAGGGTGTTCACACCCTTGGCCAGCTTGGCGCGGGCGTCGGTGCCAAAAACAATGTCCTTAGCCATGTTGTGCTTTCCCTTCCAGAAAACCCTTGATGGGTTGTTTACCAGCTAGCGAGCAGCTCGCGCGAGCTACTCCTCAATAATGGCGTAGATGTCGTCCGCACGGAGGAGCAGGAAGTCCTCGCCGTCGACCTTGACCTCGTTGCCACCGAACTTGCCGTAGAACACCTCGTCGCCGGCCTTGACGTCAACGGGGATGCGGTTGCCGTCCTGATCGCGCTTGCCCTCGCCCACAGCGACGACCTTGCCGCGCTGCGGCTTCTCCTGGGCGCCCGAGGAGATGTAGAGACCAGAAGAGGTCTTCTCCTCCTTGGGTGCGGGCTTGACGAGGACGCGGTCTCCCAGCGGCTTAAGAGTCATAACCAAGAACCTCCTTTTAGGGCGCCGTACGGCGCTTGAACCTGTGACGGCGGGCGCGTGGCCGCGCCATCCAATCCAACGCTCAACTATGTACCCATCCGATTGGGGTTATACCGTCGAGATGAGAAAAATCTTACGAATGAGACTTAGATTTTCTAACTGGTGAGGGACTAGGGACTTGATATTGGCGCCTTTCTCGGCTGGTGCGCGGGTGGCCTTCCGCGAACTTCCCCTGCAGCAACGCACTCTCCGGTGCCGCGCCCTTGCTGGAGGCTCAACCCCCGTCAATCCGCACCGTCTCACGCCTACGACAAATCACCGCAGCTCGCGGCATTAAGCTTGCTCGCAATGCGTACAATGGGATGCACGTCAGGCACCGAGGAAACGGGGATTGCATGCGGGAGCTCGAGGAGAGGATCAAGCAGGAGGGCATCGTCCGCGAGGGCAATGTGCTCAAGGTGGACAGCTTTCTCAATCACCAGTGCGATGTCGCGCTGTACGCGGACATGGGTGACGAGTGGGCGCGGCGCTTTGCCGGCCGGCCTGTCGACAAGATTCTGACCATCGAGGCCTCGGGCATTGGCATTGCCTGCGTCGCAGCCACGCGCTTCAACAACACCCCCGTGGTCTTCGCGCGCAAGTCGCAGTCCATCAACCTTGATGGCGAGCAGTACGTTGCCCGCGTGCACAGTTACACCCACGGCAACGACAACACGGTCATTGTTGCCAAGCGCTTCCTCAACAAGGGCGAGCATGTCCTCATCATCGACGACTTCCTGGCCAACGGGTGCGCACTCGACGGCCTCATCGAGATCTGCGAGCAGGCCGGAGCCATTGTCGAAGGCATTGGCATCGCTGTCGAGAAGGGCTTCCAGCCCGGCGGCAAGCGCCTGCGTGAGAAGGGCTTTGACGTGCAGTCTCTTGCCATCGTGAAGTCCATGGACGCAAAGACCGGCGAGATTGAGTTCGAGTAGCCGCCCGCATCAGGTGATGCGTCAAACCCAACCGCACAAGCAAGGGGCCCGCACGCTGCGGGCCCCTTGCTTTTACAGCTCCTCCAGTTCGCGCAGCCAGAGCGTGGCACAGGCATCCGACGGCATGCGCAGGTCCCCCCTGGGCGAGACGGCCGCCGAGCCAACCTTTGGCCCGTCCGGCAGACAGCTGCGCTTGAACTGCTGGGCAAAGTAGCGCCGGTAGAAGGTCTTCTCCCACTTGAGGATCGTCGCGTCGTCGTAGGTGTCGCCAAGCGCGTAGCGCGCCAGACGGTACGCCTTGCGGGGCGGCGTCCCGCGGCGCAGGACCTCGTACAGGAAGAAGTCGTGCAGCTCGTAGGGGCCAACAAGGTCCTCGGTGCGCTGGGCAATGGTGCCGTCCTTCTCGGCGGGCAAAAGCTCCGGCGAGACGGGTGTGTCCAGGACGTCGTAGAGGACCCGAGCTTCCTCGTCGTTTCCGCAGGTATCGGCCACGTAGCGCACAAGGTGACGCACGAGGGTCTTGGGCACGCTCGCGTTGACGGCATACATCGACATGTGGTCGCCGTTGTAGGTGGCCCAGCCAAGTGCCAGCTCGGAGAGGTCGCCGGTGCCAACCACCAGGCCGCCCTCCTGGTTGGCAATATCCATGAGCACCTGCGTGCGCTCTCGCGCCTGGCTGTTCTCGTACGTGACGTCGTGGACGGACTCGTCATGGCCAATATCTGAGAAGTGCTGGCGCACGGCGTCGGAGATGTTGACCTCGCGCAGGTCGCAACCGAGGGCGTCGGCAAGCGTCGTAGCGTTGCCGTGTGTACGCCCGGTGGTGCCAAACCCGGGCATAGTCACAGCAATGATGCCAATGCGGTCAAGGTCAAGCAGGTCAAACGCGCGGGCGCACACCAGGAGCGCCAGCGTGGAATCAAGCCCGCCGGAGACACCGATAACCACGTGGCTCGAGTGCGTGTGTGCAAGTCGTTTGGCCAGTCCGCGCGCCTGGATGCTCAGGACGTCCTCGCACCTCTCGGCGCGGCGCTCCGCGTCTGAGGGAACAAACGGGTGCGGGTCGACAAAGCGCGTGAGCGTAGTGGCACTGGGCGTGAGCGAGAAGTGCGCGACCGTATAGCCCATCGCCTCGGGCGCCGGAGCGGTGACAAAGGTGGACATGCGGCGGCGCTCCTCGCAGAGAAAGGCTACGTCGACCTCGCTTGTTGCGGCGCCGGTGCCAAAGGGCTCCGCCTCCGCGAGCATGCGGCCGTTCTCGGCAATCATGTCGTGGCCGCCAAAGACCAGGTCCTGCGTGGACTCGCCGTTGCCGGCGGACGCGTACACGTACCCGCAGATAAGACGCGCCGACTGACCGCTAACCAAGCTGCGACGGTAATCCGCCTTGCCGACGATGGCGTTGGACGCCGAGAGGTTGCAGATGAGCGTGGCGCCTGCCAACGCGTGCTGGGTCGAGGGCGGGTTGGGAATCCACAGGTCCTCGCAAATCTCGGCGGCCACCACGAGCTGCGGCAACTCGTGGCAGGCAAAGAGCTGACGGGTGCCAAAGGGCACGCCCGAGCAGCCCGCAAAGTCCACGGGCACGCAGTCCTCCGGGCCAACCGAGAAGTGGCGGGACTCGTAGAACTCGTTGTAGGTGGGGATGGCTCGCTTGGGGACAATGCCCAGCACCCTGCCGTGCGCGAGAGCGATTGCGCAGTTGTAGAGCTTGGCGTTTGCGCGGACGGGTGCGCCGAGAAGCACGAGGGCGTCGATGTGGGAGGTCCTCTGGGCAATGACGGCAACGGCCTTCTCGGCAGCGTCGAGAAGCGCGTCCTGCCAGAAGAGGTCTTCGCAGGTATACGCCGTCACGCAGAGCTCCGGAAGCACGATGACGCGCGCGCCCTCCTCGATGGCGGCATCGATCTGCCGCAGGCAGGAGTCCATGTTGTACGCCACGTCGGCAACGCGAACCTCGGGGGTCCTTGCCGCGACCTTCACGAATCCGTCCTGCATCTTTCCCTCCAGGGTCTTCCGGGGGACTTGGCTGATGCGGGCCAAGGGTCTTCCCGTCTGGGACAAGAAGCCCGCCCGTATGAGACCTAAGGGTAGCGCATCGCACGGAAGGATGGCACGGTAACAAGCGACGCCGGAACGACGCTTCTCGCAGGTCGAGATGGGGAAAGCGCGCCTTCGGCGAGAATATGACTCCCGAGAGCCCCTTTTGTATGTGATTGCTGCGATAACGTGCCCCCCGGCGCCAAAATGACGCCTGAGCAGCCACTTTGTACGTTGTCTCTGCAAAAACGTGCCCTCCGGCGCCAGTTGACGCCGGAGGGCAGATTTCGGAAGCGGACAGAAAAAGAAGGGCAGCGAGGGATGAGACCCTACAGGTACCGTGCGAGGAACTCGCGCGTGCGGGGCTTCTCGGGATTGGTGAAAATCTTCTCGGGGCTGCCCTTCTCGGCAATCACGCCCTTGTCCATGAACACAACCTCGTCGGAGACGCTGCGCGCGAACGCCATCTCGTGCGTCACCACGACCATGGTCATGCCCTGCGATGCCAGGCGGCGCATGACCTCCAGGACCTCGCCGGAAATCTCGGGGTCGAGGGCAGAGGTGGGCTCGTCGAAGAGCATGAGGTCGGGCTTCATGCAAAGCGCACGGGCAATGGCCACGCGCTGCTTCTGCCCGCCAGAGAGCGTGTTGACGTCGGCTCCGGCAAAGTCCGCAAGGCCCACGGAGTCGAGGTTGGCCAGCGCGACCTTCTCGGCCTGCCCCTTGGTCATCTTCTTGAGCGTCACCGGCGCAAGCGTGCAGTTGTCCAGCACATTCATGTTGTTGAACAGGTTGAAGCTCTGGAAGACCATGCCGATCTTCTCGCGCAGGGCGTTGATGTCCACGTGCTCGGCGGCAAGGTCCTTGCCGTGGAACCACACGTGGCCGGCGTCCGGCGTCTCGAGCAGGTTAATGCAGCGCAGAAGCGTCGACTTGCCCGAACCGGACGCGCCGATAATGGTCACTACCTGGCCGGGCATCACGGTGAGGTCAATGCCGCGAAGGACCACGTTGCCGCCAAAGGACTTCTGCAGCCCCTCGACGCGAACCACGGCCTCCTGGGGATTGGCGGCGTCCGCAGCGGCGGCGCCCACGTTCTTCTCGTCTGCCATGCTACTTCTCGCCTCCTGCCTTCATCTGGTTGGACACGCCCAGCACGGGCTCGGTCTTTGCGTCGAGCCGCTTGGCCAGCTTGCCCAAAAGCCACGACGCCGTTGCCGTCATGATGAGGTAGAAGACCGCAATGACGAGATAGGCGTTCAGCTGCTTGTAGTAGATGCCCGCGATGGTCGAGGCGGCAAACGCCAGGTCAAACACGCCAATCACCGAGAGAACCGAAGAGTCCTTGATGTTGATGACCAACTCGTTGGAGAGGCCGGGGATGGCGTAGCGAATGCCCTGCGGGAAGACGACCTTGACCATGGCCTGCCACTGCGAGAGGCCCAGCGAGCGCGCAGCCTCCATCTGGCCCTTGTCGACCGACTCGATGCCACCGCGCAGCACCTCCATCATGTACGCGGTGGAGTTGAGCGAGATAACCACCAGACCGGCGATGAAGCGCGACCACACGGCGTTGATCTCGCTCACGGACATGCCCGAGCCGCTGAACAGGCCAAACCCGGCGTAGTAGATGATAACGCCCTGGACCAGCATGGGCGTGCCGCGCACCACGGTACTGTAGACCTTGGCAAAGCCCACGCCCACCTTCTTCCAGAAGCGGACAAAGTCGTTGTCGGGGCGGTCGATGTGCTGGATGCGCACAAAGACCAGAAGCATTGCCAGCACAAAGGCGATGGCCGTGCCAAAGACGGCCAGCTCGATGGTCGTGAGGATGCCCTGCAGGTACGTGGCATAGCCCTGCTGGAACATGTAGAGGATCTGCGTGAGCACGTCATCCTGCGGCATCCCAGAGGAAGCCGCGGCAGCCGTCCACGCGCTCGCGAAGCCCATGACCGCGCGGTCGACAAAGAGCACGATGGCCAGCACCCAGATGACGTAGGACCCCAGGCGCAACACCCGGCGCGCGCCGGGCTTCACAAAGGGCGCCACCTGGCCATACGTAGTCCAGTGCGTGAGCTTGAAGACAAGCGCCACCGCCGAGAGCGCGAGCCACGCGGCCAGCACGTAGTACATCACGACCTCGACCGTAAACGCATGGGCGAGGAAGCTCATGGCCGGGCGAGGCTGGCTTGAGAGCCACATCCCCGCAAACGCGACGGCAGAGGTGCCGAGAAGGACGTAGCGATGGTCTCGGCGCAGCCACGCCGCAAAGTGGGCGCGCCGGGTCGTCGCCGGAATGGATGGTGCATCTGACATGTTCTTGCTTCTCCCTGCAGTGTGTGGCGCGCGCTAGGCGGGCTGACGGTCCATGCAGTCATCCCACATGCTCTGACGCTCGTCCGCCGAGATGCCGTCGATGACCTCGTTAATCTTGGCAAGAACCGCATCCTGACCCTTGGCGATGGCGGCATTGTCGGGGTTGGAGGCGTCTGTGAAGTCCTCGCCGTCGGCAAGGTCAACCTTCTTGAGGGTGGGATAGTCCTTCAGCAGGCGCGGAAGCGAGAGGGACGAGAAGGTAATGGCATCGCAGGTACCGTTCATAAGACCGTCGACCACCAGCGGCACGGTTGCCACCGGCGTGAGGTGGTTGACGTTGGGGATCTGGTCGATGAGGTCGTCGTAGAAGGTGTCCTTCTGACCCAGGACCGAGGCGCCCGAGAAGTCCGAGAGCTTGGTGGCGTTGGCGTAGGGAGAGTCCTGCTTGACGACCATAATGACCTCGTCGTCGATGTAGGAATCGGAGAAGTCCGCGGACTGCGCGCGCTCGTCCGTCACGGACATGCCGGCGCAGATGATGTCGATCTGGCCGTTGACCAGCGAGTCAACCAAGCTGCCAAACTCCATCTTCACCGCGACGGGCTCCATTCCCAGCGCGTCGGCAATCTTCTTGGCCACCTGCACGTCATAGCCATCGGCATAGGCGCCGTCGACGTTCTCGATGGGGATGGTGGTGTCGCTGGCCGAGGACTCCTGCCAGTTGTAGGGGGCGTAGGCGGCCTCCATGCCCACGCGCAGAGTCTTGCCGTCGCCCAGCTTGAGGGAGTCAGACGAGGAGGTATCGCTGCCGGCGGAGGTGGTTGTGGCGGAGCTTGCGGATGCGTCGCTCGACTGAGCGGCTGGACCACATGCCGTAAGGACGGTCATCCCTCCAACGGTAAGTGCCGTGATACCCGAGACCCTGAGAAAGTCTCGACGAGAAAATGAGCCAGACGCGTGCTGGATGGGATGCTTCTTCATGGTGGTCCTCCCTGGACGATCCCCGCTGTTCCCCTTTCGCGCGACGCAACCGGAGGGGACCCATTCCCCTCCCCCTTGCAAGCGAGACGCGCACATGCGACCCGATGCGAGAAAGTTACGCGCACACGGCAACGATACTCCTCTGGTCGCGACGTGCCCCGATAGTCACAGTGAGGTAACAATGGAAGGCGTCAATCCAGTGGGACTCAATTTGATATTTGATATAACGAACGAGACGCCCGTCCCCGGCGGGAGGCAGCTCCTCTCGTCACGAATGAGACAAAGGGGCTGTCCCTTTGTCTCACCAGGCGGGCGGGACGGGGACGTCGGTCGTGGACCAGGCACCAAGAGGCGCGTTGGGGTCGGCGTCAAGCGTGAGCGGCGCGAAGTTGCGCGCCCGATAGCTTCTCAGCGCCGCGACGCTGATCATGGCGGCATTGTCGCCGCAGGCCCGCATGGGCGGCACGGTCACGCGCACGCCGCGCTTGTCAAAAGCCTTGCGGTACGCCTCGCGCAGCTGCGGGTTTGCGGCAACGCCGCCGCCCACGCAAAAGTCCGAGACACCCGTCTGCTCGACCGCCGTCACAGCCTTGGCCACCTGCACGTCGATGACCGCCGCCTCGAAGGAGGCCGCAAGGTCGGGCAGGTCGATGGGCCGGCCGGCGCGGTTCTCGCCCTCGATGTAGGTAATCACGGCCGTCTTGAGGCCGGAGAGCGAGAACTGATAGTCGCCGCTGTGCATCATGGCACGCGGGAAGTGGATGGCGCGCGGGTTGCCCTTTGCGGCAAGCCTGCTAATCACCGGGCCACCGGGATACCCCAGACCCAGTGCCTTGGCAACCTTGTCGAAGGCCTCGCCCACGGCGTCATCGATGGTGGTGCCCAGAATCTGGTAGTCGCCCCACCCGCGCACGTAGACCAGCATGGTGTTACCACCAGAGACCAGACTCGCCACAAAGGGCGGCTTGAGGTCCGGCGTCTCGAAGAGGTTGGCGAGAAGGTGCCCCTCAAGATGGTGCACCGCAATGAGTGGCAGACCCGTTGAGGCGCAGAGACCCTTGGCAAACGCAACGCCCACCACAAGAGCTCCCACAAGGCCCGGACCGGCGGTGACGCCAACGGCGGAGAGGTCCGCAGCAGTAAGGGTGTCGCAGCCAAAGTGCGAACCCGCCTGCGCCATGGCCTCCTCGTAGACGCCCACGATGGCCTCGACATGCTTGCGGCTGGCTATCTCTGGTACCACGCCGCCAAAGCGGGCATGGAAGTCAATCGAGGTGGCAACCACGCTCGAGCATACGGTGCCATGGGAGTCCACCACGGCAATTGCGGTCTCGTCACAGGAAGACTCTATCGAGAGGACCAGATCGCCTGCGGCAGCCAGGGCCTCCTTGCACGCGGCGTCTCTCGGCCCGGCGAGAATGGGCCACGGGCGGATGGAGGCATGCGGCTCGGGACGCTTGCTCAGGGCCTCGACGTCACCCGCAAGCGGCAGCTCCGCGCGCAGGATGAGCGCGTCGTGGCCGGGTGCGTAGTAGCCCGGACGGCGGCCAACCTCAGCAAAGCCCAGGTGGTCGTAGGCGGCTCGCGCAGCTTCGTTCTTCTCGTCCACCTCGAGCGAGGCAGTCTTTGCATTGAGGACGTGCGCGTCGTAGCACAGGCGCGCAACCAGGCGAGACGCCACACCCTGGCGACGGTGGCCCTCCTCCACGGCAACGTCGCAGATCTCAAAGTCGTCGCCGGCCATCATGCCGCCGGCAAAGCCGATGATGCGCCCCAGATCGTGGGCAACCCACCAGCTGCGACCAGGCTGCGAGAGCTCCTCGTAGAAGAGCTTCTCGGTCCAGGGGGTGTGAGAGGAGCCCGAGAAAGCCGCAGCCTCCAGCTCCGCGACGGCGGGCAGGTCGTTCACCGACATGGGGCGCAGCTGCAGGTGCCTGTCGGCCAGCGCGTCATCCACGCCCGTGACCTCGACGCTTGCGGGCGCCTTGAGGCCCAGGCGCTTGCGCTCGTTCTCCTCGGCGTCCGAGAGGCGCGTGTAGATGGGCAGCACCAGCGCGGGGTCTCCGGAGTCCAAGGGCGCCGAGGCAGCGGCAAGCGCCAGCCCCTCGCCCGTGGGGTACCACAGCGCTTCATCAAGGACGTTCGTGAACTCGGCCGCCTCGAAGCGCGCGCGGTACTTCTTGAGCCCGTTGCCCGTGAGGACAAGCTGGGACGCGTCCGCTCGAGCGGACCACGCAGTCACGCACTCATCTGCCTTGCAGACGGTCTCGGTGGCAAAGGTGCGGTGCGCGCCGTTGTCATCCAGCTGGTAGACGCCAGGGTAGACTTCGCCGCGCATGGCGTCGTCGGCAACGGCGAGAAGCCCGCGCACGCCTGCCTTCCAGGCACCCCATGCCGTGGCGTCGAGAACCGAGACACCGTGGAGCGGCTTGGAGAGACCGCACGAGAGACCCTTGGCAGTGGCGATGCCAATACGCACGCCCGTGAAGCTGCCGGGGCCGCGACCAACCAGAACGCGGCCGAGGTCGGCCATGGTGTGACCGCAGTCCTCGAGCGTCGCGAGGGCCGTTGAGACCAGCTCGACGTTAGCCTGACGGCGGCACATGTGGTCTCGCGCGGCGAGGACGCGCGGGGTCGAGCCGGGCTCCCAGGACACCACCGCACACGCAAGCATGTCGGTGGACGTATCGATGGCAAGGGCAAGGCCCTTGGTGTTGGTATCGCTCGTCATTCTCATCTGACTCCAGAGACGTGGCATTATCACGAGGGATAGTGTAGCGCGGGCGGTGGGGGCAGGCGTCGGCGGGCGCTGCGCTGCCACTAGAGCACACGCGATTCTCGCCGGGAGCTGCCAGAAGGCCCTCCGGGGGACTGTCGGGCCAATATTCGACAAAATCTAATCTGATGACACAGTTATGTGTCCGGAAATAGCCCCATAGCCCCACAAGGAGAAGGTGCCGGCGAGAAGCCGCAGCCGCCCCCTACGCCGTTGCGGCCGCCAGCGCATCCACCAGCGCCTCGCCGCGGGCGTCGTGCGCAACAAAGCGCACCTCGCGCGGGGGCTCCTCGCCCGGAGCCGCCTCGGCATCCAGGCGCGTGACAAACACGTCCACGCGCGCATCGCCAATCTCGTTGGCAAACTGCTCGCCCCACTCGATCACGCAGACGCCATCGGCACCCAGCACGTCAAAGAGGCCGGTGTCCTCGAGCTGCTCCGCACGGTCAAGGCGGTAGAGGTCAAAGTGGTCGAGGTCCATCTCGCGCCCGTGGTAGACCATCTCGATGGTGAAGGTTGGGCTCGTGACGTCTGCCATCACGCCCATGCCCGCGGCAATGCCTTTGGTAAGCTGGGTCTTTCCTGCCCCCAGGTCCCCCGTGAGCACCAGCACGTCACCTTCGCGGAGAAGCCCACCCAGCACGCGGCCAAGCGCGATGGTCTCTTCCTGCGACGCGGTCCTAAACGACGCCTCTCGTGCCACGGCTACTCCTTCCCCGGGCCAGGCGGGTTGTCCCGCAGCCATTGGCCCACCATTGCAAGGTCGCTCTCGAGAAGCGGTTGCCAGTCCGAGTGGTAGATGCAGGCCGCCGGGTGAAATGTGGGACACACCACAAAGTGCCCGGTCTGGTACAGCTTGCCGCGCAGCGACGTGACGCCCGCCTCGGTGCGCAGCACAAACTGAGAAGCAAAGTTCCCCAGGCAGACAAGGACATCCGGCCACACGGAACGAATCTGCTCGCGAAGGAAGGGCGAGCAGGCAGCAATCTCCTCGGGCTTGGGGTTGCGGTTTCCGGGCGGGCGGCACTTGACCACATTGGCAATGTAGATCTGGTCGCGCGTAAGGCCAGCAACCGAGAGAAGCGAGTCGAGCTTGTGCCCGGCGGCACCCACAAAGGGCTCGCCCTGCAGATCCTCGTTGCGGCCAGGGCCCTCGCCCACGAACATCACGCGCGCGTTGGGGTTGCCCACACCAAACACGAGGTTGGTGCGCGTCTGCCCCAAGGGGCAGAGCTGACAGTTGCCCATCACGGCGCGAATCTCCTCGAGCGTGACCTCCTGCGGACCCTGGTGCTCGTGGCCGGGGATGTGCATCACCGACATCTCTCCATCGCCCTCCAAGAGGCTGGCGCGCTCACGCCGGCGCCTAGACATAGACCTTCTCGAGACGCATGCCAAAATCACATACGACCTCGTAGTTTATGGTGTCACGGAGCTTGGCCATCTCGTCGGCGGTAATCTCCTCGTCACCGTCGCGGCCAATGACAGTCACCACGTCACCCATCTCTACCGGCTTGGCAGGTCGGTACGCACGGGCGTTGTTCACGTCTACCGCAAACATGAACTGGTCCATGCAGATGCGGCCAACCTGGCGGCAGCGAGAGCCGTTCACAATGACGTCCATGTTGTTCGAGAGCGTGCGAGCAAGGCCGTCGGCATAGCCGATGGGCACGGTTGCCACCTGCATGTTCTGCTTGGGGACGCGCCAGGTGAGGCCATAGCCCACGCCGTCGCCCACGTTGGGGTAGATGGCACGGGTGACGCGACCGCGCACGCTCATCACCGGATCGAGCTGGATGCGTGGCGCCGTGGTCTCGGCCGGCTGCAAGCCATAGAGGCCAATGCCCACGCGACACATGTCGTAGTGGCACTCGGGGTGCAGGACCGTGCCCGGTGTGTTGTCGCAGTGGACAAGACCGGTCTCCAGACCCGCCTCGCGCACCGCAGCAACAGCCTCGTTGAAGCGGTTGAGCTGCAGAGCAAAGTCCCAATCGTCGATGGCATCAGCGGTGGCGAAGTGCGTGAACATGCCCGCGCACTCAAGCCCACGGTGGAAGTCGATAGTGCGGCGCAGCTCCAGCACGTCCTCGCGACGCACGCCAATGCGCGTCATGCCGGTGTCTACGGCTAGATGGTAGCGGGCCACCTTGCCCGAGGCAGCCGCGCACTCGCCCAGCGCAAGGGCGAACTCAGACGTGTAGACCGAGGGCATGATGTCATAGTCCACGAGCGTCTGCACGCAGTCCATGGGTGGCTCGGAGAGCACGAGGATGGGCCACTCGATGCCCGCCTGGCGCAGCTTCACGCCCTCGTCTACGGTGGCAACGGCAAACTGGTCGGCACCGGCAGAGTGCATGGCTCGCACGCAACGCTCGGCGCCGTGCCCATACGCGTCCGACTTCACAACGCACATCATCTTGACGCCGGGTTCGAGGAGCACCTTGAACTTGCGCGTGTTCCGCTTGAGGGCCGAGAGGTCAATCTCAACCCACGCCCACCTGCTCGCAGGGCTCTGAACTGCCATGCCTACGCTCCCTAGTTGTTATCGTCACCGTTGTCGGCGTCGGGGAAGGTCACGCGCTCCCCCAGAGCGTCGTCCGCAATGCCCAGCTCATCGATAATGTCAGATGCCATGACGCCCCTCGAGCCCATGCGTTCCATGGCAAGTGTCGCGGCATAGCCGTGAAGCTCGCAGGAGAGGGCACAGAGCAGCGGCAGGTTGTCCAAGCGCCCGTAGGTCTGCGCGAGCTTGGAGGCAATGATGCCGCCCAAAACGTCTCCCGAGCCCGCCGTGGCAAGCGCCGCCGGGCCAGGCTTGGGAAGGATGGCCTGCTCGACGCCCACGCAGCCGGTTGCGGTGCCCTTGGCAACCACGACCAGCTCGGAGCCACCATCGGACCACACGATCTTGCGCGCGTCCTCAAGCTGGTCCACCAGCGAGGCGGGCGGGTTCTCCTCCTTGCCTACCAAGCGGCCAAGCTCGCGACGGTGCGGGGTAAGCACAAGCGGCGTGTTCCTGCGCAGAATCTCTGGGAAGTCCTGCAGCTTGCCCGAGGTAAGCCGGGCGATGCAATTGAGCGCGTCCGCGTCGAGCACAAGCGGGGCGGGAGATGCGAGAAGTGCCGAGACAACGGCCACGGTGCCGCCGGAGACGCGCATGCCGGGACCAGCGAGGACGGCCGAGCGCTTCTCGGCCAGCTTGGTCACTATGGGCACGGCCTCCTTGGAGATGGTGCCGTCCTCGTCGCAGGGCAGCCCCACGACGGGAATCTCCAGCACGTGGGCCTGTACCTGCGGCACGATGTACGCGGGCACGGCCAGCGTAACGTAGCCCGCACCAGCGCGGGCGGCAGCGCGCGCCGCCAGAATTGGCGCGCCCACAAAGCGAGAGGAACCACCCACGACAAGCACCGAACCGCGCGAGAACTTGTCGACCGCCGTGGTGGGAGGCACCATCACGTCGAGGTAATCCTCGAGGTCGGTGCGCCAGGCCACGGGGTCTGCCTCGACCACAATTTGCTCGGTCTGCTCGGCAAGTGGCGCCACGACAATAGATCCGCACACGTCGCGACCGTCGTCGGCGAGAAGACCGGGCTTCAGGCACAGCATGGTAACCGTGAGGTCTGCGACCACGCAGGCGCCAGGGGCATGCCCTGTCTGCGCCGAGAGGCCGCTGGGCACGTCCACCGCAACCACGCGCACCCCGGAGCTGTTCACGCAGTCGATCCAAATGTCAAAGGGCGCGCGGACGTCACCGTGGAAGCCGGTGCCCAGCATGCAGTCGAGCGCCACGTCGGAAGCAGAGAGGAGCCCCTCGAGCTCGTCACGCGACGGCCCCACCAGCGTGGAGACGCCCGCGCGCACGGCACGCTGGGCAACCTGGCGCGCAAGGTCGCCGGAGAGCTGATCGGGCTCGACGGGCGTGACCACCTTGACGTTCACGCCATGGGCGAGCAGGGCCTCGGCGGCAACCCAGCCGTCTCCCCCGTTATTGCCCATGCCGGCAAGAATCACGGCGTTCTGCACGTCGCCTAGGGCAAGTGCCTCCTGGGCAGCAGCACATCCAGCACGGTGCATGAGCTCGGAGATGCTCACGCCCACGCGAGTGAGCGCGACCTCGACGCGCTTGACGTCTTCGACGTTGAGTACGGGCTGCATATCGTTCTACTCCTTGGCTGGCTCTACCGGCACGGATGCGTCCGCGGGTCCCCCGGCTTCACCTTCCTCTTGTGTCATCTGGGTGTCGACAACGGAACTCTCTGCCGGCACGTCAGCCATTATCCCATCTTGCGCACGCTCGAGTTCGTCCAACACAGAACGCGCTTCCCGGAACGAGGCGGCAAGCTCGCGCTCTGGGTCGGGCCTGTCCTCTGGCTGGGGACGTACCTCGTCGGTCACGGCAACGGCGTTAGCAACCGCCACGTCACGCGTGTAGGAGAGCGAGAGCGCCACCTCACGCACGCCGCCCTCGCGGGCGATCTGGGCGGCACGACCGCTGAGCAGCGCGCGAGGTCTTCCCTGTGCGTCCATAGTCACCGAGACGTCCGAGAACCCCACACCGTTCGAGAATCCCGTGCCCAGCGCCTTGACCACGGCCTCTCGCGCCGCAAAGCGCGCGGCGTAGTGCTCGGCGGGGCGGGCGCAGGCGTCGCAGTAGGCGCGCTCCTCCTCGGTAAACACACGTCGAAGAAACGACGGCCTGCGACGCATGGTGCGCTCCATGCGCGCAATCTCGAGCATGTCGACGCCAATGCCAGCCAGTGCCATGCGCTACTCCACCGTGACGGACTTGGCGAGGTTCCTGGGCTTGTCCACGTCGCAGCCGCGCGAACGGGCAACGTAGCGCGCCAGCACCTGCAGGTGAACAACGGCCACAATGGGGACGAGAAGCTCGTCTTCGACGGGCGGGATCCACAGCACGTGCTCGCAGAGCGACGCCACGGACTCATCGCCGTCGGTAGCGACGGCGACACAGGTGGCACCGCGGGCGATGACCTCCTGGATGTTCGAGACGGTCTTGTCGTGCACGCGATCCTCGGGGACGATGGCCACCACCGGGAATCCCGGCTCGAGCAGGGCGATGGGCCCGTGCTTCATCTCGCCGGCGGGGTACGCCTCGGCGTGCAGGTAGCTAATCTCCTTGAGCTTGAGTGCGCCCTCGTAGGCGGTGGTGGAGTTAACGCCACGGCCAAGGAACAGCGCCGAGTGCGCGCGACGGAAGACGGCAGCCGCTTGCTTGTCCTGCCAGGCGCGGGAGAGCACGGTGCGGATGAGGTCTGGCAGCGTGGCAAGGTCGGCGTAGTGTCCGCTCACCTCGGTGGCGTCCATGTGGCCGTTGGCCTGCGCAAGGCGCAGCGCAAAGAGCGCGCAAGCCACCATCTGGGCGGTATAGGCCTTGGTGGAGCACACGCAGACCTCCGGCCCTGCCTGCACGTAGAGGACGCCGTCGGACTCGCGCACAGCGGAGGAGCCCAGCACGTTGGTCACGGCGAAGACCTTGCAGCCCAGCCCCTTCATGCGGCGCGCCGCCGTAAGAGTATCCGCAGTCTCGCCGGACTGCGTGATGATCATGCAGAGCGTGTGCTCGGTGATGAGGACGTCCTGCTCGTAGTTGAACTCGGAGGCATACTCGCAGACAACCGGGACGTGCGCCCAGGTCTGGATGAGAGTTCGGGCAATGAGGCCCACGTGGTAGGAGGTGCCACAAGCGATGATGAAGATGCGGTCCACGGCCGCGAGGTCCTCCTCGCTCATGCGAAGCTCGTCGAGAAGGATGCCCTTCTCGCCCAGACGACTCTTGAGCAGGCGCTCGATGGCCTCGGGCTGCTCGGCAATCTCCTTCTCCATGAAGTCGGCGTAGCCGCCGAGCGTTGCCGCGGAGGCGTCCCAGTCGATGTCAAAGGTGCTGGGGTGCTCAACCGTGGTGCCCTCGGCGTCATAGACGGTGACCTTGCCAGACTTCTCGAGGCGTGCAATCTGGCCGTTCTCAAGCTGGATGACGTGAGCCGTCACGCTTGCAAGCGGCGTGACGTCGGAGGCTGCGTAGGCGCCTTCGGGCGTGGAGGCCACAACGAGCGGCGAGCCATTGCGTGCAACGACAAGCTGGTCGGGGGCATCTGCACACACAACGGCGAGCGCCCAGGAGCCCTCAAGGCGGCTCACGGCGTTGCTCACGGCAGCAACCAGATCGCCCTTGCAGGGGCCGTCCCACGCGTCCTCGACGAGGTGCGCCACGACCTCGGAGTCTGTGTCGGAGGCAAAGGTGTGGCCATTGCGCGCCAGGTAACTACGAAGCTCGCGGTAGTTCTCAATGATGCCGTTGTGGACGATGGCAATACGGCCGGTGCAGTCCAGATGTGGGTGGGCGTTCTTGTCGGTTGGGGCGCCGTGCGTGGCCCAGCGCGTGTGCGCGATGCCCGTGGTGCCCGTAAGGTTGGCGGTCTTGCAGCGGTCGGCCAAGATAGAGACGCGACCGGCGCACTTCACGCCATGGAGCTCTCCGTCGGGCGACAGAACCTCGACGCCTGCCGAGTCATAGCCGCGGTACTCAAGCGTTGCCAGCCCGTCCAGAAGGAACTGGGCCGCCTGCTTCTTGCCAGTGTATCCCACGATTCCGCACATGTTTGCCCCCTCGCACACAAATTACGGTTAGTTTGCGCACGTGCGCCGGTATGGCGCACGTCGCCTAGAGTCTATCAGCCGCGGATAATGCTCCGCGGCCCAACTGGTATCGACGAAGAGAAACCACGCCGCCGGACCTATGTACGGCAGCGTGGGCGTCAATGTTTCCTACTCCTTGAACGGCTCCAGAGCCTTGAGGACGATGGCATTGGCCTCCTGGCACAGGTGATCCTCCGGAGCTTCGGCAAGCACGCGGACCAGGGGCTCGGTTCCCGAGGCGCGCACTAGCACGCGGCCGTTGCCCTCAAGGAACTTCTCGGCCTCAGCCACGGCCTCCTTGACCTCGGGCGCCGCCATAGTTGCGTCCTTATCGGCAACGCGCACGTTCACAAGCTGCTGCGGATAGAGCGTGACGGGGCGCGTGAGCTCGGAGAGCTTCTCGCGCTCGGCACGCAGGACCTCCATGATGCGAAGGCTCGTCATGATGCCGTCGCCGGTCTTCTCAAGGTCGCCAAAGATGATGTGGCCGGACTGCTCGCCACCCAAGGTGTAGCCGTTCTCCATCATGCAGGCCCACACGTTCTTGTCGCCAACTGCGGTCTTCTCGTAGGAGATGCCGGCGGCGTCAAGCGCCTTGAAGAAGCCAAAGTTACTCATGACCGTGGGCACCACGGTGTTCTTGGCGAGACGCCCGTGCTTGGCCATGTAGGTGCCGCACACGTACAGGATGAGGTCGCCGTCGACCAGGCGGCCACGCTCGTCTACGGCAAGGCAGCGATCGGCGTCGCCGTCGTAGGCAAAGCCCACGTCGAGGCCGTTGCGCACGACAAAGTCCTGCAGGCGCTGGATGTGGGTCGAGCCGCAGTCGACGTTGATGTTGAAGCCGTTGGGTGCATTGTTGATGACGTGGGTCTCGGCGCCCATAGCGTCAAAGACCGGGCGCGCAACGCTGGAAGCGGCGCCGTTTGCGCAATCCAGGCCCACCTTGACGCCCTGCATTGAGAAGCCGCAGGAGGCAATGAGGTGCGCGATGTAGCGGTTGCGGCCCTGCATGTAGTCAACGGTGCAGCCAATGGCATCACCCGTGGCGAGAGGAACCTCGAGCTTTCCGTCGATGTAGTCCTCGACCTGCTCGAGCACGTCCTCGTCCATCTTGTAGCCCTCGCGGTTAACGAGCTTGATGCCGTTGTCCGTGAAGGGGTTGTGGCTTGCGGTGATCATGACGCCACAGTCAAAGCCACCGTCGATGACCTCATACGAAACGCCCGGCGTGGGGATGACGTGGAGCATGTAGGCATCGGCGCCGCTGGCAACCAGGCCTGCTACCAGCGCAGACTCGAACATGTAGCTCGAGCGACGGGTGTCCTTGCCGATAAGCACGCGAGCTTTGGCGCCGCGACGGGCACCGTAGTACCAGCCCACAAAGCGCCCGATCTTATAGGCGTGGTCAACATTAAGGCCCTCGTTGGCCCTGCCCCTAAAGCCGTCGGTTCCGAAGTACTTCATTTCTCGCTCCTTGTTTCGGGGTACCGGTTTTGCGCAGTGAGAATGATTCTACCAGTTGCCTGTGGGCGCACTGTGGGGAGTGGCTCTCTCAACTCTCGTCGCGTCCGTACCCCTCCCGGCCTCCTCGTTCTTTAGCGGTTTCTGAGAGACGGGCGCCACGTTTACCCAGATGGCGAGTGGTACGGTTCTCAAATACCACTAAAGAACGGCAAGGGACGAGGGGGCGGAAGGGGGCAAGGACGGCCACGCACAAAAAATCGGGACCCGCAGCAAGTGCGGATCCCGATAAGGGGCAAAGCGATGAGAAGAACCTAGCGCTTCGAGAACTGCGGGCGCTTGCGGGCCTTCTTGAGGCCGTACTTCTTGCGCTCGACGGCACGGGAGTCACGGGTGAGGAAGCCAGCCTTCTTGAGCTCCTCGCGGTACTCGCCAGCCTGGAGAAGAGCGCGGGCGATACCAAGACGAAGGGCGCCGGACTGGCCGTTGATGCCGCCGCCATCGCAGCGAGCGAGGACGTCGAAGGACTCGGCGGTCTCAGTCAGACGGAGGGGCGCAGCGGCGTTGTCAACAAGCTGCTGACGGCCAAAGTACTGTGCAGCGTCGCGGCCGTTGACGACGATCTTGCCGGTGCCGGGAACGAGGCGGACGCGAGCGACAGCCTCCTTACGACGGCCGGTGCCGGTATAAACAACGGTGTTGTCAGCCATCGGTTAAGCCTCCACATCGATCTTGACGGGGTTCTGAGCGGCGTGCGGGTGCTCGGGGCCAGCGTAGACCTTGAGCTTCATGCCCTGCTTGCGACCAAGGGTGGTCTTGGGGAGCATGCCCTTGACGGCGTGCTCGATCACGCGCTCGGGGTGCTTGGCCATGGCCTCCTTGAAGGACTCGGTCTTGAGTCCGCCGAGGTAGCCGGAGTAACGCCAGTAGGACTTGGTGTTTGCCTTGTTGCCGGTAAGAACGACCTTGTCGGCGTTGATGACAATCACGAAGTCACCGGTGTCGGCGTTGGGGGTGTACTGGGGCTTGTTCTTGCCACGGAGAATCATGGCAGCCTGGGTCGCAAGGCGACCGAGCGTCATGCCGTCGGCGTCGATGAGCACCCACTTGCGCTCGACTTCGCCCGTCTTGGCGAACTGAGTCGACTTCTTCACTTGACTCCTCCTACACACATCTTGAATGGCTACCTCTGGACAGGCCGCCGTGCTTTTTCGAAACAGAGGTTACGGGGCTCTGGGTGGAAAAGCCTTAAAAGTATACAGCCGCAGACGCCCCGTTTTGCGAGCTTTTTTTCCACACAATTTTGACAAGCGAGAAGCACCGCTGTGGACACCGCTGCTGCTTGGGAACGCCCCTACAGAAACGCGCGAATCTCGTCAAGGTGACTTGCTGCCTCCTGGCGTCCCTGCAGGTAGAGTCGCAGGAGTGGCTCGCCGTTGTGCTCGGAGGTGTGGATCTTCACCGGCTCGGGCGGCCTCAGCACCAACGCGCGGCCCTCCGCCTCGAGGCCGGCAAGTTCTTCTCGCTGCGCGTTGTAGCGGTCTGCGCGCGTGGCAAGGGCCTGCTCGTAGTAGGGGTAGGCGTCGTAGCGGTGGGTCCTCAGGATGGCGCGCTCGGTGGCACCATCCTTGATGTAGGTGCGGTCCTGCGTGAGAACCACGAGCGCGCGGTCGGCGGGCTCTGCACCGGATACCTCGGGCGCACCGTCGAGCCCCATGGCAACGGCAAAGGGGATGGAGTCCGTAGTGCCGCCGTCGAGGTAGCGGTGGCCGTCTATCTCGACCATCGTCGAGACGCCCGGCAAAGACGCGGACGCGCGGGCCTTGGTGGCGTCGAGCCTCTCGCCCTCCACAGCCAGGTAGGCCGGCGCGCCAAACAGCACGTCGGATGCCACGAAGTACATCGGCGTGAGGTCATTGTCAAAGACTTCCAGGTCGCAGGGGTCAATGTGGTTCTGGACCTCGTCGTACATGAAGTCGGTCCCGGCGAGGTTACCCGTGCGTACCAGCGAGAGGAGCGACATCATGCGCGGGTCATCGCGGAAGGTCAGCATGATGCGCATGGTGCGGCCAATCTGGCGCGACCGGTAGCTCACCGCGTTGAGCGCACCCGCCGAGACGCCCCACGCGCTCTTGAAGGAGCTGGTGTAAATGCCGCTCTCGAGAAGGACGTCGAGAACGCCGGCCGTGAAGATGCCCCTGTAGCCGCCGCCCTCAAGGACGAGGGCAGGCTTGTCGTTGCTGCCCATAGACCGCCTCCGAATACGAACCGTCACGTTGCCGCACCGTGCGCGACCACCCAACTATACAAAAAGCGCCGAACCCCCTTACGGGGTTCGACGCCTACGCTTTTGGTGGAGGTGCGGAGAATCGAACTCCGGTCCAAAGCACGTCCCTGACAGGTGTCTCCAGGCTCAGCTGCCGGTTGAGTCTTGGAGGCCGCGCACCCGGTAGCCCGCGCTTGGCCTCCCAGCCGGTTTAGTCTTAGCGCGCGGCATACCGACTACATCCGCGCGAGCGTCTCCCTAGAATGACGCCGCCCCGGGAGCGGGAGAGACCCCCGGTTTGACGCGCTGGTTAGTTAAGACTAAGCAGCGAGAGCCAGCTGAGGCTCGTAAGAAGAGTTGTCGTCAATTCAATTTGACGGTTCCCCTGTTTTACGTGGCGAGGAGACCACGGCCTGCTGCCCATCTCAGATGCACCCTGTCGAAACCAGTCACCCCCAGAGATGGAATGGGGACACTGCCACCATACGCGTTATCAGAGAACAGCGGCTCACAGCCGCATGGCATAGTCTACCCAAAGAGGAGTTGTTCTCTACTGTGCTTGTCGGAAAAAGCCCTTGCGGAGAAAAGCGGACGCCGAGAAGCGCGTTTCATACGCAATTGCTTCGGAAACCATTGCTCTGGCGTCATACTGACGCCAGAAGGCACGATATCGCGGCAATCACGTACAAAGTCGCTGCTCAGGCGTCATTTTGACGCCTGAGGGTGCGCTTCCGTAGTCTCGGCAGCAGCAGCCGCCGCAGCGCGCTCACGGGCGCGCTTCTCGCGATCTTGGAACAACACGACAAAGGCACCCAGGAGCAGCACGGGGCTCACGAGAATTGCCCTCAGGCCCAGCGCCCCAATGACACGGCTGCCCACAATGGCGCCGATGGCAAAGCAGAGAATAACCCCGTAGTAGAGCAGGCACCCCTCAAGATACGTGCGGTCCTTCTCGTGCACGTAGTCAACGAGCCTCTGGGTGCCACTGCGCAGGTTGCCAATGCACATGGTGGTGGCAAAACCGTTGCCGTGGAGCTTCCTGAACGCCTGAACCTGGATCCCGCAGCCCAAAGACGTGAGGCTGTTGGCAACGAGGTTGAGGTCGTCGGGGATGAACGCAACCACAATGAGAAGCGCCGCCTCGACGAGAAGCGCAGCTTGACGCCAGTGCAGGCGACGCTCCTTCGAGATGATCTTGATGGAGTGCGCAAGGGCAATGCCCACCGCGAACGCGATCACGGGCACGGCGTAGTGAAGGGCGCGATCCACGTCGCCGTCGGCAAGGTTCACGCCAAAGAGCAGGATGTTACCGGTCTGCGCGTTGGCAAAGACCTTCCCGCGTGCGAGGTACGAGTACGCATCCATGAGTCCGCCCGAGAATGCGAGAATTGCCGCCAGCTCGATTGACTCCGACGTCTGCCGTGCGCGCTTCATGTACCAGGGCCTCCTAGCCTCGCGGGGCGTCGCCTAGTCACGCGCCCCACCGGTCGCACAGCCGCAACGCCGGCCCCAAGCCGCCACGGCCCCGCCATTGTAGCGCAGGGCTAACACGCCTGCGACTCTATGAACTTCTCGACCACTTCTGCAAGGATGCCGTCATCGCAGCTGGAACGGGCAGCGTAGCCTGCCAACCCGTCGATGCCGTCAGTGGCATTCGAGACGGCAACGCCAAGCCCCGCAGCCTCAAGCATAGGCAGGTCGTTGAGGGAATCCCCCACCGCAATGGTCTCTGCCACGTCGACGCCCAGGATGCGTGCCAAGGCGCACAGTCCGTGGCCCTTGTCCACGCCCTCGGGGAGGTACTCGAGGTAGCGGCCCGACGAGAACGTAAATGAGGTCCCCGGAACCGCGCCGATCTGCTCGGCCATCTGATGGAGGAAAGCGAGGTCGTGCCTCGCAAAGAGGATCTTTGCCAGGGGTACGTCGCGCAAGAAGTCGACGGAGACGCCATCGAACTCCTGGTAGGCCATGTGTCCGTCAAGGTAGCGCTTGTCATCCTCGGGCAGATTGGCCGCCCATACAGTGCCGTCGCACTGATAGATGTGAACGCCCACGCCAAAGGTCTTGCCCCGCCCAAAGAGGTCACGAACCGTTTCAAAAGGAAGCGAGTGGCTCTCCAGGGGGCGCGGGTCACCCATGCGGTTGATGGTTCCGCCGTTGTACGAGATCACGTAGGTGCCGTCGAGAAGGTCTGCAGGAACGGACGAGAGGCTCTCGACCACCGACGCGTACGACCTCCCCGACGCCGGCACAAAGAGCACGCCCAGCTCGCGCATGCGCCGAATGGCTTCGATGTTTGCCTGGGGGATGCTGTGGTCGTGCGCGAGAAAGGTCTCGTCCATATCGCTTGCAACCAGCCTGTACATGCGCGTCTCCTCACCCGTGGCAACACGGCGACAGCGGCAAACGCCGCCCCTGCAACCTTTTCGCACTCAAAGGTACGGGCTAGGCCGCTCACGCGGCGCCAGCCCGTACCCCATCAGCACTAGATCAACGTCTTAGAGAGCCAGCGCTACTCCTCGACGAGCTCAAACATGTCGGGGCCAACGCCGCACACGGGGCAGACGTAGTCCTCGGGGAGCTCGGGGGTGTCAACGGTGACCTCGTAGCCGCAGACGGTGCAGCGGAAGGTGTAGGTCTTCTTCTCGTCAGCCATGGTGGTTCCTCTCTCTTTGATCCAACTAACGACCGGGTCGAACAAATGCTACCTCAGAGCTTACATCAACCGTGGCGCACCACGGGCGGAACGCTAGTCGATCTTAGTGAAGTTCTCGGGGCCAACACCGCAGACGGGGCAGCGGAAGTCCGCCGGGAGCTCCTCGTCGGTGGTCTCGTAGACGTAGCCGCAGATGTTGCAGCGGAAGTGGTGCTTGGGCGCTGAGACGGGCACCACGGGTTTGGTTGGGTCTTCTCCCTCGATGTAGGAGGACGCCTTGGGCGGTGTCTTGCCCTTGAGGACGCTGTGGTAGTAGGCGTAGGTCATAGGTTCCTCATCCGAGACGCGCTCGGCATCGCAGACCTCGCCGATGAACATCACATGGGTGCCCAGGTCGATGGTGTTCACCACGGCGCAGCAGACCATGGCGCAGGCATGCTCTGGCGTGTAGGGGTCAAAGAGCAGCGACGTCTTGGTGGTGATGCCCTCGAACTTATCGACGTCCGCGGAGCTCTTGAAGCCAAAGCGGCCAATGAAGGGCATGTCAGCCGTCTTGGAGACCACCGTGAGCGTGAAGTGCTCCGCCGCCTTCACGACCTGGGTGGTGTGGTTCTGCTTGTTAAGCGTGACAGCAACCTGCAGCGGGTCGCCCGTCACCTGCAGCGCAGTGTTGATGAGACAGGCGCCAACGTTCTCGCCGTCGTTGGCCGACACCACATAGAGCCCGTACGAGAAACTGAACATCGCCTTTGCGTCCATGGGTCTCCTCTCCTCGACCTTGCGGACCAGACGTTTCCATCATATCGCCCGGCGGCGCCACCTAGCGGTTCCTCTCCTTGAGCGCGCGTTGAATCTCGCGGTCGGTATCGCGGCGCGCCATGTCGTCGCGCTTGTCGTAGAGCTTCTTGCCACGGCAGAGGCCAATGCAGAGCTTCACGCGGTTGTGCTCGTCGAAATAGAGCTCAAGCGGGATGAGGGCCATGCCCTTTGTGCGGAGCTTGCCGTCAAGGTAGTCAATCTGATGACGGTGCAGCAAGAGCCGGCGCTTCCTGTCGGGGTCCACGTTCCACACGCCGCCGTTGGAGTAGGGGTGGATGTGCACGCCATGCAGCCACACCTCTCCCCCGCGAATGAGGCAGAAGGCGTCCGTGATTTGGGACGCGCGCTCGCGCAGGCTCTTGACCTCGGTGCCGGTGAGCTCGACGCCCGCCTCAAAGGTCTCGTCCACAAAGTACTCGTGTCGCGCCGCGCGGTTGCGCGCGATGGTCTTCTTCTCGCGCTTAGTTGGCTTGGGCATCGCCCGCACCCCCGTTGGCCTGCGGATCGTTTTCGTCCCCGGCATCATTGGCGTCGCCAGCTGCTGCCTCCCGGGCCATCTCGGCGTCGGTGTCGCGGATGAGCTGCAGAAGCGTCATGGCAGCGGACTCGCCCACCAGGTCGCGAGCGCGCAGTGTAAGGTTGGTGGCCACGTTGCGATCTCCTGCAACGGCAGCGTCCTGGGCGCACATGAGCAGGCAGATGGCCACCTCGGCGTTTGCGCCGTCGGGCAGCCCCTCCTCGGCGAGAAGATCTGCGGTCTCCTTGTCCGTCACGCCATCCGGGTCTCGCTCGGTGCCAGCGGCCTGGTCGAGCGCGGCCTTGAGCGCCGAGTCCTCCACCTCGAGGCGCCTTGCCGCGCGAAGCGCGGCGGCCGCCGTGCGCGGCTTGCCCTGCGCCTCGAAGTAGCCGGCAAAGTTGAGGAAGGCGCGCGCAAGGTGGCGCGCCTCGCTCGCGCGCTCGAAGCAGCTGTACGTGAGCGCCAGGTACTCCTGCATGTCACCGTTGGTGCGATAGAGATCGGCCAGGTCAAGGCGGTAGCCGCAGTTCATGGGGTTCCAGCGCACCGCCTGCTTGAGCGCCTCGACGCCAGCGTTGTAGTCGCCGGTGCGCACGCACGCAAGCGCGAGGTCCGCATAGAGGCGGTCCAGGGGCTCACCCACGTCATGCAGGGTGCGGGGATCGCGCTCCACGCGACGGTAGCACAGGCGGTCAAAAATCGTGGGAAAGCTGAACCACTGGTCGCTCTCGGTGGCCGCGCAGTTACGGTCGACGTACTCCTCGGCATCCTCTGCAAGACGGGCGAGAAGCTCCCGCGCCGCGTCGTCCTGCTCCTGCAGGATAAGTCCCTCGGCTTGCTCGAGGCTGTCTGTCAGCGTGCTCTGGCTCTGCTCCTGATCCATGTCCCTCTCCCCTGGCCCCTTGGGGCCAAACTCACGCGCGAGACGCGCGGTATGCACTGCTCGTTAGTCTTCCCATTATCGCGCGGCATCACGCGGGTCTGCGAGCGCGAAGTCTATCCTTCCGCGCGGTATGTCCGTCTCGGTGACCACTACGCGTACGCGGGTGCCCATCCCCCACACGCGACCGGACTCCTCGCCCGTGAGGGTCATGCGGTCCTCGTCGTACTCGAGCCATTCCCCGCCAAGGGCGCGCGCGGGCAGGAGTCCCTCGGCGCAGGTCTCGTCGAGCATCACAAAGAGCCCAAAGCGCTCGCAGCCGCACACCACACCCGAGAACGCTTCTCCCACGTGGTCTGCGTAGAGCTCGGCCATCTTGATGCGCTGGCTCGCGCGGGCAGCGCCGTCTGCGGCGCGCTCCATCTGTGAGCACGTGGCGCAGAGCTGCGGGAGCTGGCCCGCTATTTGCTCCTGTTCCTTGCTGCCCAGCGTACCGGCAAGAAGAGCTTTGAGCGCGCGGTGCACCAGCTCGTCCGGGTAGCGCCTGATGGGCGAGGTGAAGTGGCAGTACGCCTGCGCCCCCAGGGCATAGTGCCCCTGGTTGGTGGGCATGTAGATAGCACGCTTCTGCGCGCGAAGGAGAAGTGCGCTGGCGAGAAACTCGCCGGCGGTTCCTCGGGCGGCATCGAGTACGGCGTTGATCGCCTCCGGCTCGCCCGCAATGAGCGCTTCGCGCTGTGCGCTGCCGTCAATGAGCCCCAGTTCCATGAGGGGGCGCACCGTTGCGCGAAGGTCTTCCGGCGACGGCCGCTCGTGCACGCGGTAGGCGCAGAGCACCTCGCGGTCTGCAAGCATACGAGCCACGGACTCGTTGGCGAGAAGCATTGCCTCCTCGACCAGGCCAGTCGCTCGCGTGCGCGTGCGCACGATCACACCCGTGGGATGTCCCTCCTCGTCGAGGGTAACCTTTGGCTCCACGGTGTCAAAGTCGATTGAGCCGCGCTCCTCGCGGATGCGCTCGCGAAGGCCGCGGATGCGGTCAAGCACGCGCAGAGCCTCCTCCAGCGTCTGGGCGTCCCTTTGGTCCTCGTGCAGCGCAGAGGCATTCACGCGGCCGGCAAGCAGGGCGTCAACGGTGTCGTAGTCAAGGCGCGCGGTCGAGCGAATGGCCGAGGTCATGGCCTCGGCCGAGACAAGGCGGCCCTGATCGTCAAGCTCCATGCGCACGCTCATGGCCAGCCGGTCCTCGCGCGGTCTGAGTGAGCACACGTCGTTGCAGAGGCGCTCGGGCAGCATGGGCAGCACGCGGTCGACAAGGTAGGCTGAGCAGGTGCGACGCTTTGCCTCGTTGTCGATGGGGGTGTCCCAGCCCACGTAGTGCGTGACGTCGGCGATGTGCACCCAGAGCTCAAAGCCGCCGTCGGGGAGTTGGGCTGCGTACACCGCGTCGTCAAAGTCGCGCGCATCGGTGGGGTCGATGGTCATGCAGCAAAGGGAGCGCAGGTCTCGACGGCCAGGTTCGCGCTTCAAGGCCTCCTCGACACCGGCCTGGATACCCTCTGCCTGCGCAAGCGCGGCCGGCGGGAACTCCGTGGCAAGTCCATAGGATGCGATGACCGATTCGACATTGAGGTCGAGCTCGTCCGAGGAGCCAACGCGGCTCTCGATGGTCACCACGGCGGCGCTGTTGCGAGTGGGGTACTCCGCAATGCGGGCAACCACTACGTCGCCCTCCCCCACGCCAAGGCGGGCTGGCGACGTGTCCTCAGGCACCACGAAGAAGTCGCGGCCCAGGCGCGCGTCGAGCGGTACCACGGCACCCAGAGGACCCGCCAGTTCAAAGCGGCCGAGGAAGGTGGTCTGGGCACGGGTGATCACACCTTGTACCAGGGCGACCTTCTCGCCACCACGGGCGGGAAAGACCGAGACCGTGACCTCGTCGCCGTTCATGGCCTCGCGCAGACCTCGGCGAGCAACGCGAAAGCTGCCCTCGGCCGTCTCAACCGTGGCAACGCCGGGCTTTGTGACGCGCAGCGTGCCCGCGAGCGTGGGCGAGCGGCGCACGGCCGCCTTCCCTCTGCCACGACGATGTCCGCTGCCGCGACGAGCGCCTGGACGCCTTCTGCCCATATCTCCTCCTTGATAAAACGGGGCGGCGCGAACAAGCCGCACCGCCCCAACTAACAGCAAGCCTTTTATACCCGCCCTACACCTTGAGGTAGCGCCTCATGGCGATGGCAGAGCTGAAGAGGCCGATGAGGACGCCCAGCACCAGAAGGCCGCCATAGGTGAGCCAAAGCGTCTGGGGCGACACGTAGAACGAGAGGAACTTGAGGCTGTTCTCGAGCCTGGGCATGACGTAGCTCATACCGGCCGCAAGTGCGGCGATGGCAAGTCCCGCGCCAATAAGCGACTCCAGCGTGCCCTCCATGATGAAGGGCCCTCGTATGAAGCCGTTCGACGCACCAACCAGGCGCATGATGGCGATCTCCCTGCGACGGGCGGTGATGGCGAGGCGAATGGTGTTGTTGATGAACACGAACGCCACGAAGATCAGAAGCACCACAAGTACGATGGCGGCAACGCGCACGATGTTGGTGACCGAGAAGAGCTTCTCGACGGTATCGCGGCCATACTGGACGTCGCTCGACGGGTTGTCGGGTGTGTCGCAGACGGACTTGAAGGTCTCGTCGGCGATGAGCTTCTCGGCCGTGCCCTCGACCTGCTGTGGGTCGGTGAGCTTGATCACGAGCGAGGCCGGGATGGGGTTCTGGCCGTCGAGCGCCGCCACGGCGTCAGAGGCGTTCCTCTGCGACATCGAGGTGCGATACTGCGCGAGGTTCTCGTCCTTGCTGCGATACGTGACGGACTCGACGTTGTCCCAACCCTCGATCTCGGACTGGAGCTGCTCGACGGTTGCCTGGTCGGCGTCGTCGGCAAGGAATGCCTGGATGGTCACCTTGTCCTCGACGCTGCCCACCATGTTGCTGAGCACGTTTGAGGCAAGGACGAATGCTCCGATGATGAAGAGCGAAAGAAAGATGGTCACGATTGCGCCGAGGACCGTCGACCAGTTCCTGCGGAAGTGGTGGCCCGCCTCGCGCAGCGAGTAAGTGAAGTTAGAGGGCACCATAGTAGCCGTAGCCTCCCTTCTCCTGGTCGCGGACAACGTGGCCGGCCTCCAGCGCGATAACGCGCTTGCGCATGGAGTCGACCATCTCGCGGTCGTGGGTAGCCATGACCACGGTCGTACCCTCGCGGTTAATGCGATCGAGCAACTTCATGATGCCCAGCGAGATGGCCGGGTCGAGGTTGCCCGTGGGCTCGTCGCAGATGAGCAGCGGCGGGCGGTTGACCATCGCCCTTGCCACGGAGACGCGCTGTTGCTCGCCACCGGAGAGCTGGTCGGGATAGTTGTCCTGCTTCTCGGCAAGGCCAACAAGGCGAAGCACCTCGGGGACCTGCACGTTGATGACAGCGCGCGGCTTACCGATGCACTCAAGAGCGAACGCGACGTTCTCGTAGACCGTCTTGTCCGGCAGGAGCTTGAAGTCCTGGTAGACGGTGCCAATCTGGCGACGGAGGTACGGGACCTTCTTGTTCTTAAGCTTGGTGAGGTCCTGGCCGGCGACAAGGACCTGGCCAGAGGTCGCGCGGCGCTCACAGGTAATGAGGCGCAGGAGCGACGACTTGCCCGAGCCGGAGTGGCCCACGACAAAGACGAACTCGCCGGGATAGATGTCCAGGCTCACGTCCTCGAGGGCCGGCTTGTTGGGCTGGGCTGGATAGATGAGGGTCACGCTCTTAAACGAAATGGTGGGGGTGCCGGTGTGCGGCGTCACAGGGGCGTCGTTGCCCGCGAGGGACGCAAAGACGCTGGTGTAGGGACGCTCTTGCTCGCTTGTGGAGTCTGCTGGATCGGATGCCGTGACGACGTGGACCGCCTCTGGTGCGTTTTCTGTTGCGGCGGGGGTTTGCGGCTCGTCAGCGTTCTCGACGGGCTCGATGTCCGGGACGTTGCTCACGATATTCTCGCTGGGAGGCACGAGCCTCATGCCATCCCCGCCCGACCCCTGTCGCTCTGTGCTGCGAAAGTGGTTGGCCACGAAAGCTCCTTCTTCTTGCATAGCAGATGCAGATACATTTGCAATGATACCAAGCGATGGCACATCCGCACGCGAGCAGCTCTGGGCGAACAGAGAACACGCAGATGGAAGCCACAAGAAGGCCACAGGGTTCAAAAACAACAGGTGCGCGCGACGGCTGCTGCACCGTCACGCGCACCTGCATAGGCGCTGGTTGGCTCGCCGCTAGGCGCGGACGAACTCCTCGACCTGGCGGGCAATGCCTGCCCCGTCAAGGCCAAAGTGCTCGAGAAGCACGTCGCCTGGAGCGGAGGTACCGAAGCTCCCCATGCCCACAAAGCGCATGGGCGTGGGGCGCTTCTCGGCAAGGAGTGCCGCCACCGCGGAGCCCATGCCCGTGGAGACCATGTGCTCCTCCACCGTCACGACGCGGCCTGTCTTCTCGGCAGAGGCGAGAATCACGTCCTCCGCGAGCGGCTTCACCGAGAAGACGTCGATGACCTCGGCAGAGATGCCGCTCTTTGCCAAGATGTCTGCCGCAGCAAGCGACTGCGCCACCTCGACCCCGCAGGCAAGGATGGTGACGTCGGTTCCCTCGCGCAGCACGCCCGCGTACGGAAGGCCGCCGACGAAGTACTCGTCGTAGACCTCGGGCACCTTGTGGCGACCCATGCGAACGTAGACGGGGCCAGGCGTGGTAGCGGCAATGCGGATGGCGGCCTTTGCGGCGCGATAGTCCGCGGGCACCAGGACGCGCATGTTGGGAAGTGCCCGCATCATGCCAATGTCCTCGAGCATCTCGTGCGTCGCGCCGTCCTCGCCCACCGTGATGCCGGCATGCGTGGGGCACACCTTCACGTTGAGGTTAGAGTCGCAGACGGTATTCCTAATCTGGTCGTAGCAGCGGCCAACGCCAAACACGGCAAACGACGCCGTGAACGGGATGAGCCCGGTAAGGGCGAGGCCCGACGCCACGCCAATCATGTCCTGCTCGGCGATGCCCACGTCGACAAAGCGATCGGGGTATGCCTTCTGGAGCTTGTTGGTTGTGGTCGACCCGGCAAGGTCGGCGTCGACCGCGCAGACGTTCACGCCCTCGTTAGCCAGCTCGACGAGCGTCTCGCCAAAGGCCTCGCGTGTTGCCCTCTTAGCCATGGCTAGGCCTCCTTCTCGATCTGGACTCGCTCGGCGTCAAGGTCGGCCAGCGCAAGCGCCGTCTCCTCCTCGTTGGGAGCCTTGCCGTGCCAACCCGCCTCGTTCTCCATGAACGAGACCCCCTTGCCCTTGACGGTATCGCACACAATGGCCGTAGGCGCTGCCGAGAAAGCCAGTGCGTCCTCGACCGCCGCGTGCAGGCGCTCGATGTCGTGACCATCGGTGTGGATAACGTGCCAGCCAAACGCGGCGAGCTTGGCGTCAACGTCACCCAGGGAGTTGACCTTGCGCACATCGCCATCGATCTGCAGGTTGTTGAGGTCAAGGAACATGGTGAGGTTAGAGAGCCCGTGGTTGGGAGCAAACATCAGCGCCTCCCAGTTGGAGCCCTCCTGCATCTCGCCGTCGCCGCACACGCAAAAGACGTGGCGCGGACGGACGCCCTCGGGGGCGTCCGCCAGAAATCCCAGCGCCGCGCCAGCGGCAATGGAAAGCCCCTGCCCCAGGGAGCCAGAGCAGACCTCGACGCCCGGCAGCGCGTTCCTGTCGGGGTGACCCTGCAGGCGCGTTCCAAGCTGGCGAAGCGTTCCCAGCTCGTCATCGCGAACCCAGCCAAGCTGATGGAAGGCCGCGTAGAGCGCCGGTGCCGCATGGCCCTTGGAGAGGATGAGGAGGTCCCTCTCGGGGCTTGAGGGGTCATTCTCGTCGTAGCTCATCACACCGGTGAAGAACAGCGTCGCAAGGATGTCCGTGCATGACAGCGATCCACCGGGATGCCCCGACTTTGCCTTCGACACCATGGTGATGATGTCGTGGCGCATCGAGTTGGCGATGAGCCGCGCCTCGTGCGTCGTCTTGGTGATGCTCATGTGTCTCCTCTCGAGACGGTTGTGGCTAGGCCTGCTCCCCTGTGACCTTAGCCCAATCTGCGTCGAAGCGCTCGCGACCTTGGTCGGTAAGCGGGTGGCGTAGGCACTTCTTGAGCGCAGCAAAGGGCACGGTGGCGATGTCGGCACCAAGGAGCGCCGCCTGCGTCACGTGGTTGGGGGTACGCACAGAGGCGGTGATGATCTCGGGGCCGTCCTCCTCGTCCCAGTAGCCGTAGGTGTAGTTCTTGACGCACTGCACCACGGTTGCCAGCTGCTGGATGCCGTCGTCTCCAATGTCATCGAAGCGACCCACGAAGGGGCTGATGTAGCGGGCACCGGCGGAGGCGGCAAGCAATGCCTGGGGCGCCGAGAAGACCAGCGTCATGTTGACGCGGATGCCCTCCTTGGCAAGCGTGTGCGTGGCAGGCAGGCTCTCCTCGCAGATGGGGAGCTTGACCACAATGTTGGGTGCAAGAGCAGCAAGGCGCTCGCCATCGGCAATCATGCCCTCGGTGGTCTTTGCCTGGGACTCCGCCGAGACGGGCAGCCCCTCGCAGAGTTTGCAGATCTTGACCATGTGGTCCTCGAAATCCGCAAGCTTGCCGCCCGTCTTTGCGTAGAGCGACGGGTTGGTGGTGACGCCGGCGAGAACGCCCCAGCTTTCCGCCTGTTTGATCTCGTCTAAGTCCGCCGTGTCGATAAAGAACTTCATGACGATCCTCCCTCAAATTGCCGTGTGAGCCACAAAATGCGGCTCGTTCTATGCTATGCGGCATCTGCCGTCGCGCGAGTCGCCTCCCGCCCACACGTCGCCTTCGTTCCGTGAGCGCGAAGTGGTGTGCAGGTTAGGTGACGGCGAGGAGAGCCGAGGATACGTTGCGCCGAATAGGCAGCGGCCGCGCGGGGCAACGCACACGCGAAGACCCGCACGGCCGCCATGCCGGCATCTATGGTTCCGGATGAGACCTACTCGCCCATCTCCGCGCGGATCTCGTCGATGATGCGGCGCACCTCGGCGGCGTTCTTGGCGATGTCATCCGCGGAACCCTTGGTGAGCAGGCTCCCCATGCCGCAGGTGTCAACGCCGGCACGCACCCACTCGGCAAGGTTGTCGAGGTTGATGCCGCCGGAGGCCATGAGGGGCATCCAGGGCGTGGGGGTCTTGAACAGCTTCACGAGCTGGACGCCATAGGTGTTGGAGATGGGGAAGCACTTGATGAACGCGGCGCCCATCTCGAGACCCTTGTTCGCCTCGGTCATCGTGGTGCAGCCCGGCGCGTAGGGGACCTGGTAGAGGTTGCACACGCGGGCGACCTCCTCGGACTCCATGTTGGCCACGACGAACTCGGCGCCCGACATGATGGCGAGGCGGGCGGTGGCGGCCTCCATCACGGTGCCGGCGCCGACGAGCATCTTGTCACCGTACTTTGCCTTGACGGCGGCGATCACGTCGCCGGCGTTGGCGTTGGTGTAGGAGATCTCCATTGCGGGGACGCCACCCCTGACCAGGCCATCCGCAATCTCGAGGCCGCGCTCGACGGTCTCGACCCTCACGACGGCGAACGCGCCGACCTGGGCGAGTCTCTCGGTGACCTTGGCCTTCTGCATCTTCATGTTTCTCCCTCTTTCTCCCGTATGCTTGCGCGCTACTCGTGCGCGATGCCGTAGTGGTCGAGCATGGCGCGGACCTTCTCGTCCACCCCGGGCGTGGTCTCAGCCACGGGCCTCCTGGCGGGGCCCACGGGGACGCCGGCGAGCTCGAGGGCGCGCTTGAGGGTCTGGGGCGTGGAGCCCATGTGCAGGACGTCACGAATGGGCTCGACGTCTGCCTGGTAGGAAGCGGCGGCCTCGGCGTCGCCCTCCTCGAGGGCGCGCCACAGCGACACCACCACGTTGGTGATGAGGTTGGCGGTGCCGGCGATGGCGCCGGATGCGCCGAGCGCGTGGGCGGCGGAAATCTTGCCGTCAGAGCCCACGAGCACGTCGACGTCCTTGCCCTCGGCGGCTTCGACGTAGGCGGCGAGGTTGTCCATGTTGCCGGAGGAGTCCTTCACGCCCTTGACGTTGTCGATCTCGGCGACGCGCGCCACGACCTCGGGCGAGAGGTTGGTGCCCGTGGACTTGGGAATGTTGTACATGAGCACGGGAATCTTGACGCTCTCGGCGACAGCCTCGTAGTAGCCCTCGACCTCGGCGTCGGAGACCTTCATGAAGTAGGGGTTGATGACCGAGACGGCTGAGGCGCCGGCGTCCTCGGCGCGCTTGGACATCTCCACGGCCTCGCGCGTGGAGCAGGAGCCGGTTCCCACGTAGACGGGCACGCGGCCGGCGACCCTCTCGATCACGAACTTCGAGAACTCGATCTTCTCGTCCGGCGTGCACACGTGGAACTCGCCGTTGGAGCCGAAGGTGAAGATGCCGCTCGCACCGCCCGCGATAATCCTCTCGACGAGCTGCTCGCCCGCCTCGTAGTTGATGGTCTGGCCTTCGTCGCGCCTGAACGGCGTGACCATGGGGACGATGACCCCGGAGAACGTTGACATGCTTGAAACTGCCTTTCTGCCTGTCCTTACGGATGGGTCTACTACTTGCCTGCGCGGATGGAGGCGCCGAGGGCTCCGCCTGGGTGCCAGGTGACGTACTTCTCGGGAGTGAGGCCAAATTCGTTCTGCAGCAGAATGGAGAGGCACTGCAGCTCGATGACCTCGGCCAGAATGGAGGCGCGTGGCGGCTTGTTCATGGAGTCGCCCTCCTGCTTGACGCCTGCGACTAGTACAACGTCACCCTGCTGGGCAAGCCAGGACTGCGGGTTGCCCGTGAGGGCGATGATCTTGGCACCATTCTTCTTGAGGCAGGTGACGGTAGCCTTGAGCTCGCCGGTCTCACCAGAGTTGGAGATGGCGATCACAACGTCGCCAGGAAGCACCTGGCCAGCACTGCCGTGAACGCACTCGGTCCCGTGAAGCTCGTAGGTGGGCGTGCCGGTCGACGAGAAGAGCGAGGCTGCATAGCCGGATACGTGGCCGGGCTTGCCGATGCCCGTCACGTGCACGCGGCCACCGTTCTTCTCGGCGTCGAGGATGAGCTGCTTGGCGGCGCTCAGGGCATCAAAGTCGATGCCAGCGACGTACTCGTCGAGCGAGGTCTTCACAATGCCGAGGAACTCCTCGACCTGCTCCTTGTCAGTTGCCATTGTTTCCCCTTTCCTTCTATGTAGAAGCCGGAATCGTTCCGGCGCTACTTCTTTTCCTTGACGTGGTGACGCGCCAGAGTCTCGCAGATCTGGGTTTCCAGGGGGTCAAGCGTGTCTGCCATGAACGGGCGCGTGATGCCTACGTAGAGATAGCCAGACGGATGCTTGACCCAGTCGCCCCAGAGGAGGAGGCGAATGGAGTTGCCCTGACGCACGGTCTTGTAGAACTTGACGTCCTTGTACGTGACGACCGTGGCCTCCTTTGGATCTGACTTCTCGTAGATGTAGACATACTTGCTGCCAAAGTCGACGACCCCGGTCTTCATGAAGAACTTGCCGAGAAACCTGCCCATGCGCTTAGACACGAACCACGCGGCAGTGAGTGACAGGATGAGCGCCAGGAGGAACCACACGTTGCCGGAGGCGTTGGCCACAACGCCAAACCAGAAGGTGAGGAAGAGCAGGGCGAGCACCGCAAGGAGAAGGAGCACGCCCTGGAGCAGGAGCCTCTTCCTGTCCTCCCCAACCGAGAGCTCAAGCTCGTCCTCGGGCAGGTCGGGAATGGCTATTGGCTTGGCCATCCCAATGATGTCTCCGAGAACCGCGTCGCTCGCCCTTTTTGCCTTGTCGGCGGAGGAGTCCTGAGCGTGGCCCCCGATCTTCTGCGGGCCCTTCGAAGGCTCGGTGGATGCAGTTGGCTCGCTCTTGTCGGCCTCGTCACGCTCGACGGAGTTGACCTTGGACCTTGCGGTGGTCGCTTGGCTCTTCTGCTTCTTCTGTGCCACTGGTCTCCTTTCGTGTTGCCTCCACCGGTATCGTTGCGTCCGATGGGGCCGCTGTTCCCAGATTGGCGAAGGGGCGCCCGTGGCGTGCCGCGGGCGCCCCTGAAATCAAACGCTAGGGCTGAGTAGGAAGTGCAATTCTGGTTCCCGTACGACTAGGCGAAGAGGCTGCCGATGCCGTAGATGATCGAGCCGACGATGTTGTAGTCGACGTTGGGGAACGAGGCGCCGGCGATTCCGAGCGAGGCGAACGCAGGATAGAGGATCAGCGGGCCAGCGCAGAGGAAGATGCCAACGAGGAACGAGCCGAGCAGAGCGCCACGCCAGCCACCGTAGGCATAGCCGCAGACGCCGCAGGTGCCACCAGAGAAGAAGCAGATGCCGGCAGCAGGAATCATGATGGTCGGGCTGTGGAAGGCGACCATGAGAGCCATGGCAACGAGGCCACCGAGGAACGAGCCGATGAAGCCGATGATGACGGCGTCAGGCGCAAACGGGAAGATGGCGGGGCAGTCGACGGCAGGACGGGCATCGGGAATGAGCTTCTCGGAGATGCCCACGAAGGCTGCGGTGATCTCGGCGATGAACTGACGCACGCCGTAGATCAGGACGGACATGCCAGCGGCGAACTGGAGGCCAGCGAGGAACGGCCAGACCCACCAAATGTCGTTGCCGAAGTAGGAGGTGAAGGGCTTGCCGTTGGCAAGGGTGTCACCAAAGTGACCGGTCACGAAGCAGGCGATGGTCACGATGTAGAAGAGCACGATCATGAACAGGGCCACGGAGAAGACGAAGTCACGGAAGAGCTTGAAGAACTCGGGGAGGTTGGCCTCCTTGACCTCGTTGTTCTCGATCTCCTTCTCGTTCTTCTTGGCGAAGAGCTTGCCGCAATAGCCGGAGAAAGCGTAGCCGATGCAGTTGAAGTGACCGATAGCGAAGTCGTTGGAGCCGGTGAGCTTCTCAACGAAGGGCTGGCAGAGCGACGGAAGAGCAGCGCCGCAGAAGCCGAGGACAACGCCGCCGCAGATGACGGTGACGGCAATGGGGGCACCCAGGGCGATGAAGACCAGCGCGAGGACGCAGGCGAAGTACAGGAAGTGCTGACCGGTCAGGAAGATTGCCTTCCAAGGGGTGATCTTGGCGAACACGAGGTTCATGACGAAGCCGAAGACCATGACCAGGGCGACTTCGGTACCGTAGGTGTCAAGCGCGAGAGAGGTTGCGACCTCGACCTGCGTCACGACGCCCTGTACGTTGAAGGCGGTGGAGAACATGGCACCAAAGGTGGTGATCTGTGCGGACATGGCGCTGGAGCCGATGTTGAAGATCATGAAGCCGATGATGGTCTTGACGGTGCCGGCAAACGTATCAACCGCCGACTTCTTCTGCAGGAGCAGGCCGACAAGGGCGATGATGCCCATAATTAGCGCTGTGTCCCTCATCTGCATGAGGAATGCGTTCAGCATGTGATAATCCTTCCGATGAAACTGCGGGTTCTCCCGCTCGTGTGGTGCGTTGTCCTACCCAGCTACGTGTTTGCTACCTGCGGGGCTCCTCGCCCTTGTGCTCGTCAAGCCACGCGTGAAGCTTCTCGCGGATCTCGTTCTTGTCGACGAGGTTCTTGATGCCAATCGCGGAGGGAACGCGGGGGTCCTGTGAGAGCTCCTCGGTGAGGTCAATCATCGTGATGACGAGGTCGCCGCGGAAGCCGATGATGGAGTCAAGGTTGCCGTGCTCGGTCTCGATGGGAAGGTTGTCCTCCTTGATGACCTGGTCGCACTTGATCTTGAGCATCATCGAAGAGCCCATGCCAGCGCGGCAGCACACCAGAGCGTGATACTTGCGGTCCATTACATACCCCTTTCCTTAGCGTGGACAAGGTCCACGACTTCCTTTGCATCCTTGCAGGCGTCGAGCTTGGTAAAGAAGTCCGGGTCGGAAAGAAGCTCGACCAGCGACTGAAGCGCACTCAGATGCGAGTCGTTGTCCTTCGCGCTGAGCGGGAACAGGTACTTCACCGGATCGTTGTCCTCGCTGCCAAACTCGACAGGATTCTTGAGCGTCACAATACCCACGGCAGACTCGAGAGCTCCGCTCTCGGGACGGGCGTGCGGGAGCGCCACGTGCTCTGTGATCACGATGTACGGGCCAAGCTCGTGGACGCCCTTGATGATGTCGTCGACGTAGCCCCCCGTGACTTTGCCATTGGCAACCAGGGGAGCCGTTGCCTTGCGGATGGCATCCTCCCAGTCGCTCGCCTCAACATTGAGCCTAACTAGGCTCTCGTCGAGAAGATCGCTGAGCATGCAACCACCTACCCTTCCTTGATTCGCGGGCAGCCACGCACGGCTACCCCTCAATGACCGTTCGTAACTGTGACACTAAATGAACGCCTTCGCAACCAATTTTTCATATTCTCGGCGCAAATTTTCCCCAATTTCGCTCAACGGTCTAATGAATCATCGTGCATACATGCAATCTAGCTGCGGTTTTTCATATCTAATTGAATGATGCATCGTAGAATAGCTACGTATATAACGATATCTTTATGTATTTATGACATGATTTTACGAATGATAGAACACTGTTCATCTTGTTTCTATAAACAAAACAATTAGGTATTTGAGTATCAAACTTTATGTACGATTGACTATGAATAGACATTTCCACTTCGTATAATTGATTCCGTCAGCGCGACATTGTTGAGGGCGGAGACACTGTGAAGAGAAGCAAGGCATACATTGCCGCACGCAGGGATGCCATCGTTGCTCTCCTCGAGAGCAACGGGCAGGTGGGCGTGGCCGACCTCGCCGAGCACTTTGGCGTCTCTACGCTGACCATCAGACGTGACCTCGACTACCTGGAGGAGCAGCACGTCCTTTCTCGGCAGTACGGCACGGCGACTCTGCTCAACCCGCTTGGAAGGCCCTCTGGTTCCCGACAAATCCGCGCCAATAAGGCGATTGCGCGCGAGGCTGCCAAGCACGTGAACGACGGCGACTGCATCTTCATCAATGCCAGCTCCACGGCGCTATCGATCATTTCGAACATCACGGCGCAGGACGTGACCGTTATCACCAACAACGCTAAGGCCATGCTCCTGACCGAGCGTCCCAACGCATCAATCATTCTCACGGGCGGAGAGATAAGGCCGCCAAAGGCATCGATGACCGGCGAGTTTGCGCTCGAGTGCGTGAAGCGCATTACGGCAACTAAGTGCTTCCTGGGCGTGACGGGCCTCTCGCCCACCTACGGCCTCACTTCCGCCACCGCCCCCGAGCCTGCGGTAAACGCCATGATGCTCGAGCGCTCGCATATGCACGTGATCGTTGCAGACTCTTCCAAGATTGGGAAAACGTCAAGCTTCCAGTTTGGCTCAACCGACGAGGTGGACCTGCTCATCACAGATTCCGGCGCCACAGACGAACAGGTCGAGCTGCTTAAGGAGAACGGCGTATCCGAGGTGATACGCGTTGACCTTGGACCCAGCTCGATGCCGCTCGCAGAGGATGACACAGAGCCCCGCGATCTCTAGTCGCGTGCGGCCGCTCATGGGCTATCGCTTGTCGATGCTCTTGAAGCCCTCGCCATAGGCCTCGTGCACCTCGGCGATGACCACGATGGCATTGAGATCGGTCTCCGCAACGATCTCCTTGAGGTGCGCAATTTCGCCGCGGGAGAGCACGCAGAAGAGGACGGGTCGCAGCTCGCGGCTCCACATGCCCCTTGCCTCGAACTCCGTGCAGCCTCGATCAAGCTCCACCAGTATCTGGCGGGCGATTCTCTCGTGCTTCTCCGAGATGATGTAGGCCGCGCGCTGGACACGTGGGCCGTCGACAACGGCGTCGATCACGCGACCGCAGATGTACATTGCAACCGCGGCGTAGAGTGCGTTCTCTATCGAGAAGACCGGGGCCGAGAGGGCAACAATGGCGCCGTCGACCACAATCGCCATGCTTCCAACGGACGCGCCAGTCCTTCTCGCTATGAGCTGAGCAATGATATCGGTCCCGCCGGTGTTGCCACCCGTGCGAAAGACCATGCCGAGTCCCACGCCTGTAATGACACCGCCCCACAGCGCGCAGAGTAGGAGGTCCCCCTCCCCCAGAACGGGAACAAAGGGGGCAATGGCATCGGTGAGCACGCCCGAAACAATGATGCCCGCTGCGGTGAGAACGGCGTATCGCCTGCTCCCAGAGTTGACCACATACGCAAAGAGCAGGACGTTCATCACGATGGACTGGATGCCCACAGGAAGGTTGACCCCCGCCTGGAGGGCAAGGGCATGAAACACCGTTGCCAGACCCGTAATGCCACCAGCAGCCAATCCGTTGGGGACCTCAAAGCAGTCAAGGCCAAAGGCAAAGAGAAGCGACCCGAAGAGAATCAGGGCGGCGTCTGCCGACACCTCCCGCCAGCTGAGCTGCCTCACTGCTCCGGCCTCCCCGCAAGCACCCATCGGTGGTAGGCAACGATGAACTTGTCGAGGTCGCCATCCTGGAGAACCGAGTCGACGTTGCCGGTCTCCACCCCCGTGCGCAGGTCTTTCACCAGCTGGTAGGGATAGAGGACGTAGCTCCTAATCTGATTTCCAAAACCGATCTCGTGCTTTGGGCCGCGAAGCTCGTCGAGCTCGGCAGCGCGCTTCTCAAGCTCCATCTCGTAGAGGCGGCTGCGAAGAATCTTCATCGCAAATGCCTTGTTCTGGAGCTGGCTTCGCTCGTTCTGGCAGGTCACCACCGTGCCGGTTGGAATATGCGTGATGCGTACGGCGGAGTCGGTGGTGTTGACGCCCTGGCCGCCGTGACCAGTAGCGTGATATACGTCGACGCGAAGGTCCTTGGGGTCAATGTCGACTTCAATGTCATCCGGCAGAACCGGCAGCACCTCGACGCCCGCGAAGGTCGTCTGCCGGCGCTTCTTCTCGTCTGTGGGCGAGATGCGCACCAGGCGATGTACGCCCTGCTCTGCGCGGAGCATACCGTAGGCGTTGTGTCCATGCACCGTGAAGGTGGCATGGTCGATGCCTATGACCTCTGCCTGCGGGGCGTCATTGACATCAACCGTCCAGCCGCGCCTGTCGCAGTAGCGCAGGTACATGTGAAAGAGCATGTCGCACCAGTCCTGGGCCTCGAGCCCGCCCTGGCCCGGCGTCACCGTCACGATGGCGTCACCGTGGTCGAGGTCGTCGGTGAACCAGCTGGAAAGCTCAAGCTCGGTTAGATCGTGCTCGAGCGACACCGCAATCGAGGCGGCCTCGGCGAGAAGGTCATCATCCGAAGTCTCCTCGCCAAGCTCGAGCGCAGCGCGCGCGTCATCGAGCTTGGCGCGGGCGTTATCTATGCCGGCAACATCTGATTTTGCCGCAGAGAGGCGCGCCATGGTCTCGCGCGCGGCGTTGGCGTCATCCCAGAAGCCGGGGGCAGTACTCTCCTGCTCGAGCTGGGCAACGGTCCCCCTCAGCTCGTCCACATGAAGGTAGCCCTCGACCTCGTCGAGACGAGCAGACAGGGCATCAAGCGAAGAGTCATCCATGTCTGCCATGGCTACCTGTTCCTACCGTGGCAGTTCTTGAACTTCTTTCCGCTGCCGCAGGGGCAGGGGTCATTCCTCCCCACACCTACGTAGGGGTCTGGATCCTCATCCTTACGATACGTGCGCGGCTTGCCGGCGCCCGCATTGGCGTTGCCAGCACTACCCTGCTGACGCGGTGCGCCCGTAGTAGGACGACGCGCAGGAGAGCCGTGATCACCGTCGACCTCGGCAGGGCCAGAGTACTGCGCACCGCGCAGCTCATCGGAGAGCGCCTCGTCGTCACCCTTGGGCTTGGCGGGCGCAGGCTGGCGTACGGCAATCTCAATGCGCAGGATGGTGCGAAGAAAGTCCTCGTACATCGTGTTGACAAGCTCGGTGAACGCTGCGTATGCCTCACTCTTGTACTCAACGAGAGGGTCGCGCTGACCGTACCCGCGCAGGCCGATTCCCGTCTTGAGGTAGTCCATCTCCTGCAGGTATGTCATCCAGCGAGTGTCGATGACGCGAAGCATGACCTGAGCGGAGAGATCACTCATGATCTGATCGCCAAGGCGCTGCTCCTTGTCCTTGTAGCAGGTGTCCACAAAGGCGTCCACGGCATCGATGATGTCGCCCTGGTCGGAATCCGTGTCGAAGGTGGGGCCGTCTGTGCGGCCGGTGAGCTCGCGGACCCACTTGTCAAGGCCGGTAAGATCCCACTCTTCCGGGTCAACTCCCTCTGAGCAGTACTCGTTCACCTTTCGCTGGACGGTATCGTAGGTGACCTCCTCCACGTGGCTCATGAGGTCCTTGCCGTCCAGAATCTTGTTGCGCTCCTCGTAGATGACCTGACGCTGCTTGTTCATAACGTCATCGTAGTCGAGGACGCTCTTGCGCATGGCGAAGTTGACCTCCTCAACCTTGCGCTGGGCGCTCTCGACGGCACGCGTAACGAGCTTCGACTTGATGGGCATGTCATCGGGCATTTCGTACTTGTCCATCATCGCCGCAATGCGGTCCATGCGATCTCCGCCAAAGAGGCGCATGAGGTCGTCTTCAAGCGAGAGGTAGAACTGGGTCTCGCCTGGATCTCCCTGACGGCCGGAGCGACCGCGCAGCTGGTTGTCGATGCGGCGGCTCTCGTGGCGCTCGGTGCCAATGACGGCAAGGCCACCAGCAGCCACCACGTGCTCACGTTCCCGCTCGCAGATGGCCTTTGCCTTCTCCAACGCAGCGGCACGCTCTTCCTCGGTAGGCAGGACGGGCTCCTCGTCCTCCTTGGCCGGCGCATAGAAGCCCTGCTCGCGGAGCATATCCTCAGCCATAGCCTTGGGGTTACCGCCAAGAAGGATATCCGTACCACGGCCAGCCATATTGGTTGCAATGGTCACGGCGCCCTCGCGACCTGCCTGTGCAACAATCTGCGCCTCACGCTCATGGTATTTAGCGTTAAGGACGTTGTGCTTAATACCGCGCTTGTCCAGGATGCGCGAGAGACGCTCGGAGTTCTCGATGGAGACCGTGCCCACCAGGCACGGCTGCCCCTTGGCGTGGCGCTCTGCCACGTCGTCTGCAACAGCATTGAACTTTGCTGAAACGGTCTTGTAGACGAGGTCCTCGTGGTCCACGCGAATCACTGGCTTGTTGGGCGGAATGACCTGCACGGGTACGTGATAGACCTCACGGAACTCTGCGTCCTCAGTCATGGCGGTACCCGTCATGCCCGAAAGCTTGTCATACATGAGGAAGTAGTTCTGAAGCGTAATCGTGGCGAGCGTCTGGTTCTCCTCGCGCACAAGGACGCCTTCCTTGGCCTCGATTGCCTGGTGCAGGCCCTCGGAGTAGCGCCTTCCCTCCATGATGCGGCCAGTGAACTCGTCGACAATCTTGACTTCGCCATCAACGACGACATACTGCTGATCGCGATGGAACATGTACTGTGCCTTGAGAGCCTGCTGGAGATGGTTCACCAGCTGACCAGAGGGATCGGCATAGATGTCATCAATGCCCAGGTTGCGCTCAATCTTCTTGAGACCCTCGTCGGTCGCCGCAATGGTGTGCTTGGCCTCGTCCATCTCGAAGTCTACATCGGGCGTGAGGCCTCGAACAGCACGAGCGAAGTCCTTGTAGGTTCCCGCCGACTTGGTGCCAGCACCCGAGATAATGAGCGGCGTTCGCGCCTCATCGATGAGGATGGAGTCGACCTCGTCGACGATGGCATAGTGGTGGCCACGCTGAACGCGCAAGCTAGGCCGCGTGACCATATTGTCGCGAAGGTAATCGAAGCCAAACTCCGAGTTCGTGCCATAGGTGACATCTGCCTGATAGGCAGGCTTCTTGAGATTGAGCCTCATGCCGTTCTGGAGCAGGCCCACGCTAAGGCCCATGAAGCGGTAGATTTGGCCCATCCACTCGCTATCGCGTTTTGCCAGATAGTCGTTGACGGTCACGATGTGTACGCCCTTGCCTTCAAGAGCGTTGAGGTAGCCTGCAAGCGTGGACACCAGCGTCTTGCCCTCGCCCGTCTTCATCTCGGCGATAGTACCGCGATGTAGGGCAATGCCGCCAATAATCTGCACGTCAAAATGGCGCATCCCCGTCGTGCGACGGGACGCCTCCCTCACAGCGGCAAACGCTTCAGGAAGAAGGTCATCGAGCGCCTCGCCGTTCTCAATGCGCTCACGAAAGAGCTTCGTTTGGCCGCTCAGCTCCTCATCATCCATAGCGCTGAAGCGCGGCTCAAGCTCGTTGACGTGCGCGGTGATGCGCTGGTACTCCTTGAGGTCCTTGTCGGCTCCAGCGGAGAGCAGTTTGGAGAGAAAGTTAGGCATGGGCAGTCCTTCATACTGGTTGATGGGCGGTGACTATCCACCGACACATGCATTTTTTCACTTTACCCATAGCAAACTCGCCGTGGTGGCCCGGGATGTGGTCTCACTAAAAGCGCACTGTATTCTGGAGGTTAATCGCCTGGAAATCGAGACCATCAGGTCAGCTTGCCATGGGTTCGCCATCGTTTTGCCGATGCTGCTTGTCTCCTTCTCCGCGACCACCTTCACCCATTGCTTTCCTAAGCCTCTTGGAGGGCGGCATATGCGTCCTGTCAACAAAGTGCACAGCGTACTTTTTGTAGCGCTGCTCCGCCTCAAACATTCGCCCACTGGCGCGAAGGGCCCGGATGAGTACCTCTACGGCGTCCTCCCGGAGGTCGTCGACATCGGTTGCCGAGTCTGCAAGCCGCGCCGAGATGCGATAGCGGCCAAGCCTGAATGCGGCCTCCGCGCCTGCTACCATCGAGTCAGCGTAGAGTTCCCTTAGTTCCTGCCGGCGGGCCACCACGTATCCAGTGAAATCTCGTGACGGAACAAATAAATCGCCCACATATAACCTCTCGGCTCTGAGCGCTGCATCCAAAGAGCGAGCATCATCGCCCTCGCACGTCAGCGCCTCCTTTGCCGCATCTGCAAACTCCTCGAAATCGCATGCGAAGAGCGCCGGGTCGAACGACACGGACTTGTCCTCTCGATACGAAAGGAACGGATCGAGGTCTGGCGTCACTTCTGCGATGACCCTTCGCAGCGCACTCGTTGCCTGGTATATCCTATCGAGGCCAGCCTTATAGTCGCAGTCGGGCCAGACCTGATCGATAATCTCGTATCGCCTCGCCAGGAGATTGGGGTGCAGCGCGACAAATACCAGCATCGCTTTTGCGCATCGCCTATCCAGCCGCCACTCGGGGACCGTCTCGCCATCCACCTGCAACGAAAAGCCACCGAGGAGGCTAAGCCTCAGACGAGCTCCAGGAGCCACTCCTCGCGCATCTCCGTCTCCTTTATTTCCGCCTCCCGCCTCACTTGTCCGTATAACCTGAGGAGCCCGCTGTACGAAGGCGATGGGGGCCAGCGCAGCAGTCCAGGCATGGGGAATGAGCTTCCTTACGCGTTCTTGTATGTCACCCTGTCCTGACGTCAATACCTTGAGAAGCCATACCTCGTCACTAGGAATAGGGGCGTCCCCAAGCGTCAACCGAATATCCGGCGAAAGGTCATCTCCCGCAAGCGCCGCATGCACCAGCCTTGCTACAGCAGAGAGCTCCTCCGTGTCACATGCATCCTCCCAGTCCGGAGGTACTGCGCCGATTCCCAGACCAGGCCCCGTCGCGGCCTTGCAGAGAATCCCTGCCTCGGCTTCCAGGTGCGAGAATCCAGCCCGTGCCGCTGCGCTGGCGGCAATCGCACTTCTAAGCCCTGCGCTGCGAAAATCCCCCATCATGTACTCTGCTGCCGCCCCAGTCATGAGAGCCGCAACTCGCACCAGCTCGTTCCCTGTCCGTTCCGACTCCCTCACTAGCGCATCCATAGATGCGAGGTCACATGACCCATGAAGAATCGCATCAAAGGCTAAGAGTAGGGAGGCCTCGTCCCGTATCGCTGCATAGCCCTCTTGGGCGAGAAAATCCTGCGCACGGGAGATCGATCCATCTACACTTGTTTGGTCATCACCGAGGAGCGCGCTGGCAATGCCCAGGTCGAGGTGCAGCAGCGCGGCTGGGAGGGTTCCCTCCGTACAAGACAGCGCATGAGATCCCGCAAGGCCCTGAGCTGCGCGAATTCTACCATCACGCAGGAGCTGGACAGCCTGGAGGTGAACGGCGATTCCCGCTACCCACGCGATATCGGGCGCGCTCGTTGGAATGGCCTCGCCAGCAAGCACCGCACGGCACCCCACGAGGAGAGCGTCAGCCTGGTTGGCACCTCCAAGATCAGAGCCGTCCGCAGACGATTGGGGCGCCCTTGCCCCTGGCGTTCTGAACTTCGTATCGCCCAAAGCCGCAAGGACATGGTCAAGACACCTAGAGCGATCGTCGGAAATTTGCGAGTGAGCTAGGGCTGGCCCTAGGGTCCTTCTAACGAGACCAGCCTCCCCCACCCCTATGAAATCCTCGGCATGTTCCAGGAGAACGGATGCAACCGCTTTCGAGGGAGCCATACGGGCAATAGTCGCCGCACGCTTAAACTCGCCCCTCTCAACAAGTACGCGGAGAACGGAGTCGAACACAGAAGACCACAAGGAGGCCCTAGTGGAAAGGACGGAAGAACAAGCAGAGATGCCATCGATTGTGTCAACGCCAAAGCAACAAAATGAATGGTCGCGGCAGGAAACACCAAACAAAGGTGCAAACTCCTCCAAACCACGCGCCACATCACTCGGCTCTACACACACGACGCTGGCAATGTCCTCAAACGTGCCCCTCCCAAGAAGAATCATGGGCAAGCGAACGAGCAGTTCTTCATCAAGAAGATTGGATCGAAGCGAGGAATTGACGAGCTGCTCAAGGGCACTGTAGTACGAGTTGCCAAATAGGATGGAATCCGAACGTAAACTACCATTGTCACGTATGATCGCACCAACAAGAGACGGAATGCCGCCGGTGGCAGTGCGGACATCATAGAGAGGGTCGCTAGGCCGAAGATCGAGAACATCCGAAACGAGAAGATCCTTTGGGGAGACACACACGGAATCTGTAAGCCTCTCGGCGAGCAGTGCATCCTCAGGAAGGAGAGACACAGCGACGATGGCACCAGATCCGGTCATTCTAGAAATAGCAGCGATCTCACGATCAATCACGACATCATCGCCGGCAGGGACAGAATCAAGCGCAACAAATACTCCTTTACCAGCGAGACATTCCTTCTCCACCTGTCGAGCAAATCGAGAGAGCCGCTTGGAAGCAGCATCCGCCTCGATACCAGAAAAACGAAATATATGAGTAGCTGAGTGCTGCTTCATGTCAGAGAGCATCACCTTTAGAGCAGCCCCCTGACCCATCCCGGGCTCTAGACACATCACGAGAAGGTTTGAAGTACGGATGTCCGACACGAACGCATCAATTACAGGAGAAGTTAACTTCCAAGAAGAAAGTCGCCCAGTAACGAAGCCGGAGTCATGAGCAGGTAGTGATTCAGCAGAACGACGACGTACTTTGAGTGGCATGGCTCAACACCTGGCCTTTCATGGGGCATTAGGGCGGGAGATGAGCACCAAAGGTCACCGCCCAAAAAATAACGGTGACCGAAACATATCATTGCTACGCCACGTATAAAACACGAACAGGATAAACGGCAAACAAATTGTGACAGTAACCTGCAAGCAGGCTGCAAGATGTCGATTCCGAACATAAAGAAGCCCGGCGCTTAAATGAACTGCCTCCCATTTCTTGGACATGGAAATAGAAGTCCGAGAGATGGGAGGCTTTCCATGTCCATCGGCCTGCGATGCAGGCACGACCGATCGGTCAGGGAGCTGGCCGCCGGGATGTTCGGCGAGGGCCGGGGGTACAAGTCCGTCGCCGGAAGTCTGGGCATCCCTGCCGAAGCCGTGCGAAAATGGCAGCAGACGTACCGCGCGACCGGGAGGGACGGCCTGCTGAAAATGGGCGAGAAGCACTCGAGATACGACTTCGAGACCAAGGTCGCCGCAGCCAGGGCCGTGGTCGACGACGGGATGTGTGTTTTGTCAACACGATTTGAGCAGAATGGTCACCAATTTCTGAGCAGTTCGCCCACGCGTTCTGGGCATGCTTTCTGAGCACCCCTCACCGCATCAGCGCGTGCCTGACGCGGTAGGACTCGCCGCGGAACTGCAGGAGCCTCCCGTGGTGCACGACGCGGTCTATCACGGCCGCGGCCATCTGGTCGTCCCCGAAGACCGAGCCCCACCTGGAGAACTCGAGGCTGGTCGTGAACACGACCGACTGCGTCTCGTAGGCCTCGGAGACCACCTGGAAGAGCAGCCTCGCCCCGTCGGCGTCGAGCGGGAGGAAGCCCAGCTCGTCTATGACCAGGAGCTCGGCCCCGCCGAGCTGGGCGAGCTCGCGGTCGAGCCTTCCGTCGTCGCGGGCGCGGCGCAGGCGCATCACGAGCGAGGAGGCCGTGAAGAACCTGGCGGGCCGTGCCCGCTGGCAGGCGAGCGCGCAGAGCGCCTCCGCCATGTGCGTCTTGCCCGTGCCGACGTCGCCCATGAGCACGAGGTCCTCGCGACCGTCCAGGAACGAGAGCGAGAGCAGGTCGTCCCTCCCGAAGCCGTCGGGCCACTCGATCTGCCCCCACTCGTAGCCGTCGAAGCTCTTGGCCCGTGGCAGCGCGCAGCGCCTCAGGAGGTTCGCGCGCTTCGACGCCTCCCTGCTCGCGCACTCGGCCTCGAGGTAGCCCGCGAGGTACTCGACCTGCCTGGGCGCGCCCCTCCGCGCCCACTCGGCGAGCACGGACTTCGTGAGCGAGCACCTCCTGCCGGCGGCGACCACCCTTGCGGCGAGCTCGTCTGCCACGGCCACCTCAGATCGCCTCCCTTCCGAGGAACCCGTCGTAGACGGACAGGTCGGGGCCCGCCGCGCCCTCCTTGCCCCCCGCGGCGATGCGCCTCGCGAGAATGTCGCAGGAGGCCTCGTCCGGCACCCTCCCGCCGGCGAACACGCGCTCCTCGGCCTCGCAGGCCGCCCCGAAGCCCGCGACGCCGGCAACCCTGCCGAGCACCCGGAGGGCCTGCCTCCTGTCGGCCTTGCCGCAGCGGTCGATGGCCTCCACCAGACCGTCCGGCATGTCCCTCCGAATCGTGGACTCCCCGAAGGCCCTGGGGCGGGCGACGAGGGCGGGCATCAGCGAGACCGGGTTCCTCACCGTCTCGCCCTCGCCGAAGCTGCGGGCGAGCGTGGCCACGTGCCTGCCGCGGTCAGCGAGCACCTCCACGGTGCGGGCGCGCACGCCCACCAGCGGCTCGCGGTCGTGCCATGCGGGGCCGGCGCAGTATAGGTTGCCGTCCACTCGCACGTACCCGCGCTTGTCGGCGCGCGCGTGCGCCCACCTGACCGCGTCGAACGGCGTGCCGGGCAGCGCCAGCATGCCCGCGAGATCCTCCGGGAGCGCCTCCGCGGTCCTCCTGCCCTCCCCGTTCCTCGCTCCGGCGTTGATGCGGCCGCAGCCGGACGCGAGCCTCGCGTTGAGCTCGTCCAGCGAGTCCGCCACGGGGACCGGGACGAGGAGGTTGCGGCGCAGGAAGCCCACGGCGTTCTCCACCGACCCCTTCTCGTTCCCGGAGTAGGGGTTGCAGTAGCGGCTCTCGCAGCGGTAGCGCGCCCGGAACTGGGAGAAGAGCCTCGACTCCGTGACCTTGCCGAACGCCATCCTGCCGGCCTCGGTGGCGTTGTCGAGCACGAGCAGGCGCGGCGCGCGCCCGATCCGCTCGAAGACCGCCCTCAGGCCCCGGCAGAAGACCTCGGCCCTCTCGCACGGCAGGGCGACGCAGAAGCGGGCGTTGGAGTGCGGCAGCGTCACCACCAGGAGCTTCAGGTCGACCGTGCGTCCCGCGACCGTCGCCCGGAAGTTCCCGAAGTCGACCTGCGCCGTGCCCGGCGCCCACTCGAGCTCGAGGTACCCGTCCCTCGGCCCCTGCGCGTGCTCGCCCCTCCAGGCGGCCACGTACCTCCTGATCGACGAGTACGAGCCCTCGTAGCCCATCTCGTCCGCGGCCCTGTCGTAGACCCTCTTGGCCGTGTGCCTCTGCTTGCGCGGCACCGACAGGTCCGCCTCCAGGATCGCGTCGATCCAGCGCGAGAGGCCGTCCGTGGCCGGGCGGGCCCTCCTCCGGACCAGCGGGGGCTCGGGCGACATGTCCCGCATGTCCGCGTACTTGGCGACGGTGTTCCTGCTGACCCCCAGCTCGCGGGCGATCCGCGACCTCGGCACCCCGTCCCTGTCCATCCTCCTGATATCCTCTTGTTCGTCTAGGGACACGGTCATCTCCCCTTCCTTCCCGGGGCGGCACTCGGCAAAGTCGACGCCCCGGGAGAACATAGACCTGGCCGTGTCCCTGACGCCCCGGGGCACGGCCAGAATCTGACCAGACTGCTCAATTTTTCCTGACCACGGCGCTCAGTTCCCGATGGCCATTCGCGTCACTTCTTAGTGAACATCAACAGGATGGGCAAGCCCGAGGCGATGGGGCTTTTCGGGATAGCGAGCGCGACGCCGCTGAAGCAGTGGTGCAGGCTGTACCGCGGGGGCGGGGCCGAGGCCCTGAGGCCCAGGCCCGGGGGCAGGCCGAGGGGGTCGGGCGCGAAGGCCGCGCCGACGACCCGCGAGCAGGAGCTCGAGCGCGAGGTCAGGAGGCTCGAGGCGCAGGTGGCGTACCTAAAAAAATCGATGGCCCTGAAGGCGGAGCTGCGCTCCCGAACCGGGAGAAGGCCCTAGCGGTCGCCGAGCTTTCAGGGCGGCACGACCTCTCCGGCCTCCTGGGGGCCGCCGGCCTCTCCAGGTCGAGCTACTACTACGCGCTGTCCCATCCCAAGACGCCGACCAGGCCGGAGCTGCGCGCCAGGGTGGCGGAGATCTTCGGCGGGCTCCCGAACGGCGTCGGACACCGGCAGGTGGCCATGGAGCTGCGCGCCGTCGACGGCGCGCGGATAGCGGACAAGACGGTGCTCAGGATGATGAACGAGATGGGCCTCAGGTGCGGCATCCGCCGGGAGACCGACCACCACAGGTACAGCTCCTACAGGGGGAAGGTCGGCGAGACCTTCGAGAACGCGCTCGGCCGCGACTTCGCCGCCGACGGCCCCTGGCAGAAGATGGGCACCGACGTCACCGGGTTCAAGTGCTCCTTCGGCAAGGCCTACCTCGCGCCCGTGTACGACTTCGGCAGCAAGGAGATCGTGGCGTGGTCGGTCTCGGAGCGCCCGGGCCTCGCCCAGCAGGAGGAGGTGCTCGCCATGCTCGTGGCGGCGAAGCCGGAGGGCGCGAGCCCCGTCCTGCACTCCGACATGGGCTGGCAGTGCCAGCACCCGTCCTACGTCGCGAAGCTCAGGGAGAACGGCTTCGTGCAGAGCATGTCGCGCAGGGGCAACTGCATCGAAAACGGCGCGACCGAGCAGGTCTTCGGCCACCTGAAGGACGAGTTCTTCCGGGGACGCGACTGGAGCGACTTCGAGAGCTTCAAGCGCGACCTCGAGGCCTACATCCGCCATTGGAACCATGTGAGGCGCCAGGTCAGGCTGAAGGGCCTGACCCCGGTCGAGTTCCGGGACCAGGCCCTTCGGGGGGCCGCCTAGCGGCTATGATTTATCGCGTCCAAGTTTTGGGGCGCAGTTCAAAATGCCGGGCGACTACGCCTGCACAAAAAAGGAGGGGCCCCGCGCTCGGCGCGGGGCCCCTCCCGTGGCGAAAACGCCCCCAGTCGGCCAGCGGCGTCCTGGTCTCCCACGGGCTCTACCCGCAGTACAATCGGCGCTCGGGGGCTTAACTTCCGGGTT
>LM994618.1 GCA_000752675.2 bacterium OL-1
CTCGGCGTCGGAGACCTTCATGAAGTAGGGGTTGATGACCGAGACGGCTGAGGCGCCGGCGTCCTCGGCGCGCTTGGACATCTCCACGGCCTCGCGCGTGGAGCAGGAGCCGGTTCCCACGTAGACGGGCACGCGGCCGGCGACCCTCTCGATCACGAACTTCGAGAACTCGATCTTCTCGTCCGGCGTGCACACGTGGAACTCGCCGTTGGAGCCGAAGGTGAAGATGCCGCTCGCACCGCCCGCGATAATCCTCTCGACGAGCTGCTCGCCCGCCTCGTAGTTGATGGTCTGGCCTTCGTCGCGCCTGAACGGCGTGACCATGGGGACGATGACCCCGGAGAACGTTGACATGCTTGAAACTGCCTTTCCTTGCGGATGTATATTCGAACTCAGAACTATCCGTCGAGCCTCTCGTTTGTGTGGACGCCGCTCACTTGCAGGGTCTCAAGCGCAAGCTTTACCCCCTGCTCCGCAGTAAATGTGGGATCCCCCTTCATCGTGGAGTAGACCTCGATGAGCATTGGAAGGTTCAGACCGGTTACCACCTGATGCCCAAAAGTCCTGGTGAGCGCTGAAAACACGTTGGAGGGGGTACCTCCGAAGAGGTCAACGAGAACCAAAGTATCCTTGCCAGACTTCTCCAGAACCTCGGAAGCCTTCTTGGTAAACTCCTCAAATGACATGCCCGGCATAAGCGACACTGCAGGCACATCAGACATGTCTCCGTATATCATCTCGGCAGACTTCAGCAGCTCGTTAGCGAAGTTGCCATGTGAGGCAATTACTAGTTTCATGCAGTCTTCTCCTTTTGCCTCTTACTAATCCTTCAGCCCAAGCTGTGTAAGAATGACATCGGTAGAGATTTGGCAAGTTCTCTTCTCCGCCTCGTGCGTCCTCGATGCCGTATGGGAGGTCAGGAGGAAGTTGTCGAGCCCAAGCAGAGGATTATCTTTTGCGGGGGGCTCGGTAGTGAAGACGTCGAAGGCCGCCGACCTAATCTCGCCATCCGTGAGTGCATGATACAGGGCATCCTCATCCACTACACCACCACGCGCAGCATTGAGTACGCATGCGCTGCTCTTCATCGACTTGAACTGCTCTGTGCTAATCATGTTTCGAGTACTGTCGAGCAGGGGCACGTGGACGCTCACGTAGTCGGAATCCTCGATAATCTCCTCAAATCCAGCGATTTTCGCGCCGTAATCCCTAGCATCTTCCTCCTTGATAGGGAAGGTGTCGTAGGCCAATACGGACATGCCAATCCCCGAAGCGATACGGGACAGACGCTTTCCAATAGCACCAAAACCAATGATTCCCAGCGTCTTGCCAGACAGCTCAATCCCAGTTCGCTTGACCCAAGACCCCGCTTTGACATCTCGAATTGTGGGATACAAATTCTTGGCGTCCGCAAACATCAATGCCGCAACGTGCTCGGCAACAGAGAGAGAGTTCGAGCCAACCGTCCTGCCAACGTAGATTCCATGCTCCTTGGCGTAGTCGCAATCAATGTTGTCCACACCAACGCCAAACTTGCATACGACCTTAAGCTTGGGCAGCTGTTTCATCACTGGCTCGGACATGTCATCAACGCCAACGATGATTGCGTCAGCATCCTTAGCCTTTTGGAGAAACTGCTCAGCCGAGTATGCCTTGCCTGTATCGTTGTAATCGACCTCAAGCCCCTTAGACTCCATGAGCTTTACCTCGTCGAGTCCATAATTTGCAAAACCACGCGGAGTGATTAGAACTTTCATATTAAATGGTCCCCTTAATTGGATGCGAACACTTGCACCGCAGAAGGACCCGGCCCGCGTACCCCGCAGGCCGGGTACGCAAACCAACTAGATAATCCCGAGTCCGGTGAGAAGGACTGCTGCAATCATCGTGACAACGATAATTCGCAGGTAGTGGGGACCACGCTTCTTAATGTAGAGGTACATGCCCATAGTGACTGCAAACGGCAGGAGCTTGGGCAGCATGGAATCAAGAATCGACTGAATCTCAACGCCGCCAACCGTTGCCACGCAGGCGAGCTTGACATAGGAGGCAGATAGGCAGCCGACCATAAAGATGCCGACGATAGTCGCAACATCAATAACCTTCTTAATGGTACCGGAGTGAAGGATATCGGTTACGGCAGAGCGGCCCATCGAGTAACCCTTGCGGAACAGGAACCAGGACCACAGCATCGACCAAACGACATAGATAATGCCAGGAATAAAGGCTGCCGCAACGCTGCCTTCAAGAGCCATGGGCACAAAGATGGCGAGAGGAATGGTGGCGACAATACCCTGGTCAACCGAATCGCCAATGCCAGCAAGAGGACCCATGAGGCCAATCTTTATGGACTCAATCATGTCCGGGGTAATTTCTTCAGCGCCCTTGGAGCGCTGCTCCTCAAGGGAGATGACGATGCCATGGATGATGCTGCCCCAGTCACAGTTCGTATTGAACATGCTTGTATGACGGGTCATTGCCGCCTGGAGCTCATCAGGATCGTCCTTGTAGAGCTTCCGCATGACCTTGTTCATTGAGAAGCCAAAGGCAAGGGCCTGCATGCGGTCGAACGAGACAGGAACCTCAACTGCAAGGCACCAACGCCACCAGGCGCCACGCAGGTCGGACTTAGTCAGAACAGAATCGGTCTTCTCAGAAGCGTCGTCAGAGACGCCCCCCCCC
>LM994619.1 GCA_000752675.2 bacterium OL-1
GGGCGGCCGCAGCGAATAGGTCCAAGCGACTGTTTACCAAAAACACAGGACTCTGCTGAAGCCGTAAGGCGACGTATAGGGTCTGACGCCTGCCCGGTGCCGGAAGGTCACGAGGAGCCGTCAGCTTCGGCGAAGCGGCGAATCCAAGCCCCGGTAAACGGCGGCCGTAACTATAACGGTCCTAAGGTAGCGAAATTCCTTGTCGGGTAAGTTCCGACCTGCACGAAAGGCGTAACGACTTGGACGCTGTCTCAACCATGGCCCCGGCGAAATTGCACTAGTCGTGAAGATGCGACTTACCCGCAGAAGGACGGAAAGACCCCGTGAACCTTTACTGCAGCTTGGCATTGGCCGCCGGTCCGTCGCGTAGAGGATAGGTGGGAGACCGTGAACCCGGGACGCCAGTCCCGGGGGAGTCGCCCTTGGAATACCACCCCCGACGAACTGGCGTCCTAACCCGCGGCCGTGACCCGGCGCGGGGACCGTGCCAGGTGGGTAGTTTGACTGGGGCGGTCGCCTCCCAAAGAGTAACGGAGGCGCGCGAAGGTCTGCTCTGGGCGGTCGGCAACCGCCCGTCTGAGTGCAAGAGCATAAGCAGGCCTGACTGCGAGACGTACAGGTCGAGCAGGTGGGAAACCAGGCTCTAGTGATCCGGCGGCCCGGCGTGGAACGGCCGTCGCTCAACGGATAAAAGGTACTCCGGGGATAACAGGCTGATCTTCCCCAAGAGTCCACATCGACGGGAAGGTTTGGCACCTCGATGTCGGCTCATCGCATCCTGGGGCTGGAGCAGGTCCCAAGGGTATGGCTGTTCGCCATTCAAAGCGGTACGCGAGCTGGGTTCAGAACGTCGTGAGACAGTTCGGTCCCTATCCTCTGTGGGCGTAGGAGATCTGAGGGAGGCTGCCCCTAGTACGAGAGGACCGGGGTGGACGGACCTCCGGTGCACGGGTTGTTCACCAAGAGCACTGCCCGGTAGCTGAGTCCGGTCGGGATAACCGCTGAAGGCATCTAAGCGGGAAGCCCGTCCCGAGATGAGATCTCCCTTCGGTAAGGCCACTCGTAGACCACGAGTTCGATAGGCCGCAGGTGCAAGGCGGGCGACCGCCTCAGCCGAGCGGCACTAATCGGCCGAGCTCCTCCGCATGCCCTTCCCATGGGCGGTCCCGGGGGACTCGACGCTTGCGCGCGCTGTGCGGCCCCCAGGGCACGGTGGAAGGCGGCACCCCGGAGGCAGAACGCCCCCAGACGGCCAGCGGCCATGGCAGGGGAGGCACACCCGGTCCCATCCCGAACCCGGAAGTTAAGCCCCCGAGCGCCGATTGTACTGCGGGTAGAGCCCGTGGGAGACCAGGACGCCGCTGGCCGACTGGGGGCGTTTTCGCCA
>LM994620.1 GCA_000752675.2 bacterium OL-1
GGGCTCCGGGAGCTGGGTCCCATCACCCGAGGCGGCACCCCTTCTCCCGAAGTTACGGGGTGATTTTGCCGAGTTCCTTAACCATGGTTCTCCCGATCGCCTTGGTATACTCTACCCACCCACCTGTGTCGGTTTGCGGTACGGGCCCCGGGCGGCTGCCTAGGGGTTTTTCTCGGGAGCATGGGCTCACTCGCTTCGCTCAAGTCGCTTCGTCCGGCGCCTCGGGCACGTGGCACCCGCGCTTCGCAAGGTGCCGCCCTACGCGCCATCGCGGGGACGTCCAGAACCCCGCCGAGCTACCCTCCTCCGTCGCCCCATCGGTCGTAGCGCCACCACGGGGGTGCAGGAATGTCGACCTGCCATGCGTCGGCTACGCCTTCCGGCCTCGCCTTAGCCCCCGACTGACCCTGGGAGGATTAGCCTTGCCCAGGAAACCTTGGGTTCACGGCGGCGGCGTTTCGTCACGCCGCTCTCGCTACTCATGCCAGCATCCTCACTCCCGGCAGGTCCACCGGGGGTCGTCCCCCGGCTTCGCCCCTGACGGGAAGCTCCCCTACCACCGGACCGGGTCCGGTCCGCCGCTTCGGCGCCGTGCTTAGCCCCGTATATTGTCGGCGCATGTCCACTCGACCAGTGAGCTGTTACGCACTCTTTGAATGGGTGGCTGCTTCTGAGCCAACATCCTGGTTGTCTGGGCAGACGCACATCCTTTGCCACTCGGCACGGACTTGGGGGCCTTGGCGGGCGGTCTGGGCTGTTTCCCTCTCGAACACACAGCTTAGCCCACATGTTCTGACTCCCGGGCTCCGGGCCCTGGGTATTCGGAGTTCGGTTGGCTTTGGTAGGCGGTGAGGCCCCCGCGGCCATCCGGTGCTCTACCCCCCAGGGTAAGCGCCCGAGGCTAGCCCTAAAGCTATTTCGGGGAGAACGAGATATCTCCGGGTTTGATAGGCCTTTCACCCCTATCCGCGGGTCATCCCCCCAGTTTTCAACCTAGGTGGGTTCGGCCCTCCACGGGGTCTTACCCCCGCTTCAGCCTGCCCGTGGATAGCTCACCCGGCTTCGCGTCTGCGGCGCGCGACTGCTCGCCCTGTTCGGACTCGCTCTCGCTACGGCTCGCTTCGCGGCTAAACCTCGCCGCGCACCGCAACTCGCTGGCTCATTCTACAAAAGGCACGCCGTCACAGCCACGAGGGCTGCTCCGACTGCTTGTGGGCACGCGGTTTCAGGTGCTGTTTCACTCCCCTCCCGGGGTGCTTTTCACCTTTCCCTCACGGTACTGGTCCACTATCGGTCACAGGAGAGTGTTCAGGCTTGGAGGGTGGTCCCCCCTGCTTCCCACCGGGTTTCACGTGTCCGGCGGTACTCGGGTGCCCACCGGCAGGGCGCGGGGCTTCGCGTACGGGGCTGTGACCCTGTCTCGCCGGCCCTCCCAGGCCGTTCCGCTGCCTCGCGCCTTTCTTACTGCCATGTGGTAGGCCCCACAACCCCGGCGGCTGTCGCCAGCGCGCCGGTTTGGCCTAGGTCCCCTTTCGCTCGCCACTACTCGGGGAATCTCGTTTGATTTCTCTTCCTCGGGGTACTTAGATGTTTCAGTTCCCCCGGTTGCCCCCCGCCCGCGTATGTGTTCTGCGGGCGGGCGCCGGGCCTCAAGTCCCGGCGGGTTCTCCCATTCGGAGACCCACGGCTCGTGCGGGCATGTGCCCCTGGCCGTGGACTATCGCGGCTTGTCGCGTCCTTCGTCGGCTTCCTGTGCCAAGGCATCCACCGTGTGCCCTTGGTATCCTTCGCGCCGGCATCGCCGGCGCCCTTCTCTCTCACGTATCTGTTCGTGCATGATGCGATCCACTAATTGGAGAATCTTCGTTTGCGTCACGCTATGCGGCTCTCAGGGTGCGGCGGGGGCTGGCCCCGGGGACCGGACGCCGTGCGCCTCGCGGCGCGACGAAGTGGACGACCAGCGAGCGTGGTCCGTGACGGGACCCGTCCGTCTGAAATGATGTCTTGTCTCTCTTCGGGTTTCTCCCTAGAAAGGAGGTGATCCAGCCGCACCTTCCGGTACGGCTACCTTGTTACGACTTCACCCCCCTTACCAGCCACACCTTCGGCGCCTCCCCCCATTGCTGGTTGGGCCGGCGACTTCGGGTGCAGTCGACTCGGGTGGTGTGACGGGCGGTGTGTACAAGGCCCGGGAACGCATTCACCGCGGCGTGCTGATCCGCGATTACTAGCAACTCCGACTTCGCGGGGGCGGGTTGCAGCCCCCGGTCCGAACTGGGGCCGGCTTTGGGGATTCGCTCGGCGTCGCCGCCTGGCAGCCCGCTGTGCCGGCCATTGTAGCACGTGTGCAGCCCAGGGCATAAGGGGCATGATGACTTGACGTCGTCCCCGCCCTCCTCCGGCTTGACGCCGGCGGTCTCGCATGGGTGCCCGGCCGGACCGCTGGCAACATGCGACGGGGGTTGCGCTCGTTGCGGGACTTAACCCAACATCTCACGACACGAGCTGACGACAGCCATGCACCACCTGTCTTGGCTCCTCTCGGCCACGGCGTCTCCGCCGCTTCACCAAGATGTCAAGCCCTGGTAAGGTTCTTCGCGTTGCTTCGAATTAAGCCACATGCTCCGCTGCTTGTGCGGGCCCCCGTCAATTCCTTTGAGTTTTAGCCTTGCGGCCGTACTCCCCAGGCGGGACACTTAATGCGTTGGCTGCGGCACGGAGGGGCGTCCCCCCCACACCTAGTGTCCATCGTTTACGGCTGGGACTACCAGGGTATCTAATCCTGTTCGCTCCCCCAGCTTTCGCTCCTCAGCGTCAGTTGTGGCCCAGAAGGCCGCCTTCGCCACCGGTGTTCTTCCCGATATCTGCGCATTCCACCGCTACACCGGGAATTCCGCCTTCCCCTACCAAACTCAAGCCCGCCGGTATCGGGAGCGGCCGGGGGTTGGGCCCCCGCATTTGACTCCCGACCTAGCAGGCCGCCTACGAGCGCTTTACGCCCAATGAATCCGGATAACGCTCGCCCCCTACGTATTACCGCGGCTGCTGGCACGTAGTTAGCCGGGGCTTCTTCTGCAGGTACCGTCACCTTGCGGCCTCGTCCCTGCTGAAAGCGGTTTACGACCCGAGGGCCTTCCTCCCGCACGCGGCGTCGCTGCGTCAGGCTTCCGCCCATTGCGCAAGATTCCCCACTGCTGCCTCCCGTAGGAGTCTGGGCCGTGTCTCAGTCCCAATCTGGCTGGTCGGTCTCTCAACCCAGCTACCCATAGTCGCCTTGGTGGGCCGTTGCCCCGCCAACTAGCTAACAGGCCGCGGGCCCATCCCCCCCCGCCGGAGCTTTCCCGCCCCTCCCATGCGGAGGGGGCGGCATATCCGGTATTACCCACGGTTTCCCGAGGCTGTCCCGGGGAGGGGGGCAGGTTGCCCACGTGTTACTCAGCCGTTCGCCACTGCCTCGCCCACCGAGGTGGGTCCGGCCGTTCGACTTGCATGTGTTAGGCGCGCCGCCAGCGTTCATCCTGAGCCAGGATCGAACTCTCCGTTCGGAGCGCCGCATCGCTGCGGCGT
>LM994622.1 GCA_000752675.2 bacterium OL-1
CTAGGGAAACGATGATTAATGCGGTCAGGCGGAGCCGCATCATCCGGACCGCCGGTGCTCGGCAGATGCTGCCAGAGCCTGCATATAATGCCATCTACCTGCGGTTATACTATAATCTGACTATGCATCGCGCAGCACGACCGGGAGGCAGGCATGGGCAGCCAGATGAGCTTCGGGGACCTGGAGTCGCAGGGACAGAGGCGAAAGACCAGGCGGGAGGAGTTCCTCGAGCGGATGGACGCGATCGTGCCCTGGGACAGGTGGTGCGCCCTGGTGGGGCCCAGCTACCATTCCCAGGCGCGCGGCAGGCATGTGCGCGGCGCGGAGACGATGCTCAGGATGTACCTGCTCCAGGTGATGTTCGGCCTTTCCGACGAGGGCACCGAGGATGCCGTCCTGGACTCGCGGGCGATGCAGCGCTTCATGCACCTCGACCTCATGCAGGAACAGGTGCCGGACGCGACGACCCTCGCGAAGTTCCGCCATGTCCTCGAGAGGGAGGGACTCGGCAGGGCCATACTCCGCGATCTCGATGCCCAGCTCGAGGAGGCGGGGATCATGATGCGGGGCGGCTCCATCGTGGATGCCACCTTCATCGAGGCGCCGAGCTCCACGAAGAACAGGGGCCACGCACGCGATCCCGAGGCGCACCAGTCCAAGAAGGGCAAGAACTGGCATTTCGGATACAAGGCGCATATCGGCGTCGATGCCGGCAGCGGCCTCGTGCATACCGTGGAGACGACCGCCGCAAACGTGTCCGACGTGTCCATGGCGCATGCCCTCGTGAGGGAGGACGACGCGTTCTGCTATGCGGACTCCGGCTACACGGGCGTGGCGAAGCGCCCCGAAGTCGCCTCCGATCCCCACCTCTCCTCGATGCGCTGGACCGTCGCCAGGAAGCCCTCCACCATAAAGGGCCTGGACTGCACGCTTTCGGCAGAGAAGGGCATCGAATCCAGGAAGGCATCCGTCCGCTCCAAGGTGGAGCATCCCTTCCTCATCGTGAAGCGCCGGTTCGGGCATCTGAGGACGCGCTACAGGGGGACCGGGAAGAATTCCTGCATGCTCTGCGTATCCTTCGCCCTCGCGAACCTGGCCATGTGCATCTCCGCAGGCAGGTCCCTCGCCTCCCGGCCCGAAGCTGCCTGAGAGGCTCCGCTCCGCCTGGCTGCATGCACGGCGCCGGCAGGGCGGCCGGGGAAAGGCGGCCTCTGCCCGGGCCGGACGGGGGCCCTGCCCCCATGCCCGGCAGCGTCAGCGTTGGCAGCCGGGCTGCCGCGGTGCTGGAAGGGCATTAATCATCGTTTCCCTAGAG
>LM994623.1:0-2469 GCA_000752675.2 bacterium OL-1
GGCGCGGGCCGCGGCGGGCGGCGTTCTCGCCGGGCGCGCTAGACGCCGGAGGGGCAATTTCCTCCGCTCGCCGCGCCGGACACCTCGCCCCACCGTGCTACCAGTCGAACCCGGGACCGTCGAGGATCCGCTCGAACGCGTGCTCGACGGTGTCGGTGCGGTACCGACCAAGCGGCAGCACCGAAGGCTGCGACGTCTCCATCGTGACGGGGCAGCCCGCCCATTCGAGCATCTCCACGTCATTCTCGGCATCGCCAAACGCCATGCAGTCCTCGGCCGCAATCCCCAGGCGCTTGGCCAGCGCAGACAGGGCAACGCCCTTATCGACGCCATTGGGCATGAGGTCGAGCCACTGTAGGCCCGTGACCTTGACCGTGCACCGAGTGCCAAAGCGCTCGTGCCAGTGCTGCTCGCGCGGAACGCCGTCGGTGCAGTACGCCGAGACCTTCATGAACGGCTCCGGAATGCGCGTGACATCATCCAGCTCGGTCACGTTGTAGCCCGTCACGTTCACAAGGTGGTCCACCAGCTCGGGGGCGCCAGCGCGCACGTAGACCGTCCGCATCCCCGAGACCACCGGCTCGCAGCCGGGGTCAGCAAGCATGTCCTCGATGACCTCGCGCGCAAGACCGTCATCCATCGTGGCGCGGTAGACCAGCTCGTCGCCGAGAATGGCAAGCGAGCCGTTCTCGCACACATACGGAATGCGGTCGGCCACGGGCGAGAAGAGCCGGCGCAGGTTGGTGTACTGCCTGCCCGAGGCGGGCACAAAGACGATGCCCGCGTCCACAATGCGCTCGACAAGCCCCAGCATCTGCGGCGAGAAGCGCGGCGCCCAGTTTACGAGCATGGTGCCGTCGATGTCGCTGGCAATGAGCTTGGGTGTGCGCATGGGTTCTCCTTGCAGACGGCGCCGGCCGGCGCTAGGGCGAGAAGTGCGCCCATACCCTACCACGCGCGAGGCCAATAGCGCGGGCGCATACCCCGCTCGTGAACCCTTGATGCGTCAACTTTGTGATGGCCCACTGCGACGACTGTCCCCATACCGCCGCGAGATACGCTGAAGAGGATTACTTGATACGTCAAGATACGGGGCTTCCCCTGTCTCGATGAGACAAAGGGACAGTCCCTTTGTCTCATCGGAGGTGACAACCATGGAGCAGGAGGGACGCTCCCTCGAGGACATGCACATGCTGCTCTACCGCGCCTACCACGCGCAGACAAACTACCTGCGGCCGCGCATGGCGCAGCTGGGCCTTGGCCCCGGCCAGCCCAAGCTCCTCGCCTACCTGGCCGTTCACGGCACAAGCACCCAGCACGAGATGGCCGCGTTCTTCGAGGTGGACGACGCCGCCATCTCGCGCATGCTCGACCTGCTCCGCCAGGCGGGCCTCGTCCGCACCACGCGCGGGCAGGACCGCCGCACCAAGACCGTGGAGCTCACGGCAACGGGCCACGGCGCGCTTGCTGCCTGGGACAGCGTCTGCGACAACGAGCAGGACGTCATGCTCGCCGGCCTCTCGGCCGAGGAGCGCGCCACGCTCGCCGCGCTGCTCGAGCGCGTGCACGAGAACCTCGCAACCGCCAGCGCCCCGGCGCACCCGGCGGCCCCGGCACCAGCGCCGCACCCCGCAGCGCCCCACGGCAACCCCCAAGGAGGCGCGCGATGAGTGATCTTACCCTCGTTTCCCGCTACCTCAAGCCCTACCGCAGGCAGTTTGTTCTCGCCGCGCTCTGCGCCTTCGCCGAGGCCACGCTCGAGCTCTGCATCCCCTTCGTGATGGCAAGCATCGTTGACGTGGGCGTGGCAACCGGCGACATGGGCCTTGTCCTTGCGCTCGGCGCGCGCATGGTTGCGCTGGCCGCCGTCGCCGGCGCGCTGGGCATGGGCTACGCGCACTTCTCGGCCCAGGTTGCCATGGGCTTTGGCGCCGGCCTGCGCGAGGCCGAGTACGCTCACGTGCAGGACTTCGCCTTCTCCAACCTCGACGACTTTGACACGTCCTCCCTGGTCACGCGCATGACCACCGACGTCACCGTGATACAGAACGCCCTCGTGATGGGCTTTAGGCCCATGCTGAGAGGCCCGGTCATGCTCGTGTGCGGGCTCATCATCGCCTGCACCATGAGCGCCAAGCTGGCCGTGGTCTTCTTTGTGATCCTGCCCGCGCTGGCGTGCGCCCTAGCACTTATTGTGCATCACGTGGCGCCGCTCTTTGGGTCCATGCAGCACGCGATGGACCAGCTCAACGACGCACTGCAGGAGGACCTCGTGGCCATACGCGCCATCAAGGCTTATGTGCGCGAGGGCTACGTGGCCGAGCGCTTCGAGCAGGTCAACGCGCGCCTTGCCAACGCCGCCACGCGCACCTTCAGGACCGCCGTGATCAACACGCCCGTCTTCACGCTCTCGATGAACGTGGCCAGCGTGGCGCTTCTGTGGTTTGGCGGCCAGATGATCATGGCGGG
>LM994623.1:3180-4318 GCA_000752675.2 bacterium OL-1
GCCCCGCCGCGCCCACCGGCCCCACCGCGCCCGCAAGCACGCCCGCAACCACCCGAAAGGAGGTCACCGATGCCCGGTAGAGGAGGCGCCCCCGCAGGTCCCAAGGACCTGCGCCACACGCTGAGAAGGTTTCTCTCATACCTAGGACACGCCCGCTGGCAGCTTTTGGCCGTGGCCGTGCTGGTCTGCGTGACAGGCGGGGCAAACCTCGCCGGAACGTACATGATCAAGCCCGTGGTCGACGCCGTGGGCGCTGGCGACTGGACGCGTTTCGTGCACCTTGTCGCGCTCACCGCCGCCATCTACGCGGCGGGCGTCGTCGCAAGCGTGGGTTACACCCAGACCATGGTCCGCGCAGCTCAGCGCGTGGTCTTCGACATTCGCCGCGACCTTCTCTGCCACATCGAGACGCTGCCGCTCTCGTGGTTCGACCGCACGCGCAACGGCGACGTGATGAGCTACTTCACCAACGACGTGGACACCATCTCCGAGGCGCTCAACAACGGCTTTGCCAACATGGTGCAGGCGGCCATCCAGACCGTGGGAACCATCGTTCTTCTGGTGGTTCTCGACTGGCGGCTCACGCTCATCACGCTGGCCTGCGACGCGATCATCGTGGCCTACGTGCGCTTCTCGGGTAGGCGCTCCAAGCGGCTCTTCTCGCAGCAGCAGCGCACCCTGGGCGCGCTTGACGGCTACGTGGAGGAGATGATCGCAGGTCAGAAAGTCGTGAAGGTCTTCAACCACGAGGGCGAGAACCTCGAGGGCTTCCGGGCGCTCAACGAGGACCTGCGGGCAAGCGGCACCGGCGCCCAGGCCTACGCCTCGACGATGGTGCCGGCGACGGTGGCCATCTCGTACACCAACTACGCCGTGGTGGCCGTGGTGGGCGCGGCACTTGCCATAGGCGGCCACATGGGCGTGGGCAGCCTGGCCAGCTACCTGGTATTTGTTCGCCAGGCGGCCATGCCCATCAACCAGCTCACGCAGCTGGGCAACTTCATGCTCACGGCGCTTGCCGGTGCGGAGCGGGTCTTCTCGGTGATGGAGGAGCCCGCAGAGAAGGACGAGGGCACGGTCACGCTGGAGCGCGTGGGCGCGGGCGGCGACGCAGCGGCGGACGGCGACGCGACGGCAG
>LM994624.1 GCA_000752675.2 bacterium OL-1
TGGGGGGTGCGCCGCGCGAGGAAGTAATATACGCCCCTGCGGGGCCCGTGGGAAGGGCCGAGGGGCGTCTCCACACCTCCTACACAACCGGGCTCAGGCGCCCGCGCGCACCATGCCGCAGGAGGCATCCAGGAGGCGGTCGCGCTCGCCCTCAGTCGGCGCCTCGGAATATACCCTCACCACCGGGTCTGACCTGGACGGGCGCATAAGGACCCAGGACCCGTCATCGAACTGGAGGCGCAGGCCGTCGGCATGGCTGACCTCCACGGGACGACGTCCTGCCACGGACCCAGGGTTCAGTCCAGGCAGGACATTGCGGAAGGCCTGCGTGGCTGCCGGATCAAGGCGCACGTCTCGCCGCGTGTAGCGCATGTGGCCGATCTTATCGCCCATGTCACTAACCAGCTGACGCAAACTCCTGCCGCTCTTAGCCACCAGCTCGACCACCAGCAAGCACACGAGCAGGCCATCTCTCTCACAAAGGTGGGACGGAAACGCAAGGCCACCGTATTCCTCGGCACCCAGCACCACGTCTCCCTCGCGCATTTCTCTATATATACGAGAGAAGCCAACGGGGACTGAGGTGAGTCCGCAGCCCAGTCGCTCTGCCTGGCGCGCGATGCGCGCCGAGCACGTAAGCGTAACAACCACGCGACCGGACTCGCCGCGGTTCTCAATAAGATGGCCAAGAACCAGGGGCGACAGCTCATGCGGCAGCAGAATATTGCCGTTCTCGTCCACCACGCCCGCACGGTCCCCATCACCATCGAGGAGAAACCCTATGTTTGCGCCTGTTGAGGAGACTGTCTCCTCGCACTCATCCGCCCAGGGGTCGCAAGGCTCGGGATGGAGCCCGCAGAAGTCCTCGCATGCGTCGGCGTGAATCTCCGTCACGTTGCAGCCCAGACGCTCGAGCGCAAAGGCAAGCACGCTAGCGCCGGCACCATACATGGGGTCGACCACAACATTGAGACCTGCCGCCGCAATGGACGGGCCATCGACCAGCGTAATTAGATCATCGAGGTACGGCCCAATGAAGTTCGCCGTTTGAAAGCTTCCGCTATCGACGGGCGGCTCCAACGAGATGTGCTGCTCGACCGCATCAAGGAACTCGCGCGACACGGGACCGCCGTCCGCGCCACGCACAATAAGGCCCCCGTACTCGCAAGAACGCTCGCTTGCCGTGAACATGACCACGCCGATGGCGTCGTTCCTCTTCGAGCAGCACCAAGACACACAGGGCGTGGGGCACGGCCTGTCGGAGACAATTGCATGCAGTCCAAAGGACGCGAGCACGCCGGCGGCCGCACGAGCATACTCAGCAGAGTTGTGGCGGGCATCGAATCCAACGAGAACCGTGGCGCCGGGATGAGCCTCGGTCCAGAGAAGGCCAAGCGCGTCGGCAACGCGCCTGACGCCTGCCTCGTCGAACCCGTCGTCAAGGCGCGCTTGCCAACCATCGGCACCAAATCTAATTATGTTTGGACGTCTATCCAAGAGTTACGTCACCAAGAGCTTCGCGGAACGCCTCTGCGGTCTGGGGATTCTTGATGGCCATGCGCGCATTTGTTGCAGCCCAGGCAGCGGGAGTACCGGTATCACATCCCTCTGCGGGATCCACCACCAGTGCGTACATCTCCTCCTCGGCGAGAAGTCGCTGCATGGAGTCCGTCAGCTGAATCTCGTTGCCTGCGCCCGGTGCCTGCGTGGCAAGAAGCTCCATGATGCGGGGCGAGAGGAGATAGCGGCCAACGATGAACAGGTGCGAGGGGGCATCCTCGGGCTTGGGCTTCTCGACGAGTCCCGTCACCTTCCAGACGGCGCCCTCGTCCTCCTCGCCAGCCTGTGCACCCTCGAGGTGGCCAACGCACTGGCCAGCAATGATGCCATAGCGGCTCACCTGGTCTGCCGGCACTGGTGCGACAGCGATGACCGAGGCGCCGTTGTGCTCGCGGGAAACCTGGGCCATGCGCACGCACATCTGCTTATCCGGCACAAAGTAGTCACCGAGGAGCACGAAGAAGGGCTCGCCGTCGATCTTGTCGGCAGCACAGTGGACGGCATGGCCGAGTCCGCGCGGATTGTCCTGGTAGACAAAGGAGACCGGCAGAGTGGAGGCCTCGTGCACGAGATCTGCCGCCTCACCCTTGCCCCGCTCGCGCAGCATGGACTCAAACTCCTCGTCGACAGAAAAGTACTGCTCGATCTGCGGCTTCTCGCGCGAGTTTACGATCACGACGCCATCGACGCCTGCAGGCTCAAGCGCCTCCTCAACAACATACTGGAGGATGGGCTTGTCGAGCACGGGCAGAAGCTCCTTGGGCATGCACCTCGTTGCGGGCAGAAAGCGCGTGCCAAGACCTGCTGCCGGGATAATTGCCTTCATAGTGTGTATGTTCCCTTCGGAAGTGGGCAGTTTGGGCATAAATCGCCAGGTACACCATACCCCCGTGTGCGCACGGATAGCCTTACCTTCTCTTAGCGGCGGCCCTCCGCCGGATGCACGGTGACAAGCCAGGGCACCATCACACGGCGCACACCAAATTGCCATGAGGCTAATCTGGGATGGTCACGCCCTGCCTAGCGAGATAGTCAATGAGGCGCGACATGGTATCGGCAGAAAGAACATGCTCCATGAGGCAGGCTTCCTCGTCTGCCTGCTCTGCCTCGACGCCAAGGTCTGTCTCGAGAAATGCGCGCAGGGCACGGTGAGCGCGCCACACGATGGCCGCGTACTCCTTGCCCTCTGGCGTAAGCGTCACCCTGCCATAGCGGCTCTGGTTGACCATGCCCTCTTCCTTGAGCATCGAAAGCGCCTTGTTCACGCTTGCCTTGGATACGTCAAGCTGCTCGGCAACGTCGACGGAGCGAACGCTCCCGTCGGGCTCGCCAGACTCTGTGGACAGCCTGTATATCGACTCGAGGTAGTCCTCGCCCGCCCTTGTAAGGGCGTGATCGTGATTTCCGTCACCCGTTAGAGCCATGAGAAGTCTCCCCCATCTTGCTGTACGCGCCCCCGGCGCGTGTCCTGGAGACATTATCCCCAAGTAATCAATTCTTTGGCGCCGACGTGGATGAGGAGACCGTAGATTCGGCAGACTGCTGAGACGTTGCTACCGTCGACGACGCCGTGGTGTCGGTTGTGGTTGAGGAGTCGCTCGTCGTGGCATCCGAGCCCGCAGAGGAGTCATCGGCATTGTAGCCGTACTGGTCAACGTCAAAAGACGACGGATCCTCACCCGCATCGATGACCTTCATCATCTCGTCGAGGGCATCCCAATCGGCCACAACATATGCGACGCCATTAACGTCCTTGGGCTCGGAGGGCACATAGGCCGTGTAGATATCGCTCTCGGTATCCATGCCCACCATCTCGGAGGCGAGCGTCACAATGTCGGTGACCGAGAGGTCGGTGCTGATAACGTCTGCGGTGGCGTTGACCAGGTTCACAATCTTGGTTGGGTCGTCAGTGGCCAGCAGCTGGTTGAGCATGGCCTTGATGAAGGCGCGCTGGTGGCGCATGCGCGTGTAATCGCCATCAGGGAAGTGGCGGCACCTGCAGTAGAAGAGCGCCTGCGCACCGTTGAGCGTCTGGACCCCGGGCTGGAGCTCGGTGACGTCATCGAAGTTCTCGGTGTCCTTAATGTGCTGATCGACGTCAACCGTCACGCCGCCCATGGCGTCGGTAAGGGTCGAGAGCCCATCAAACGCAATCTCGGCATAGTGAGAGATCTGGACTCCGCACTTCTCGCTCACAATCTGCACCATGCCGGCTGCGCCATCGTAGGTGTGGACCCCGTTGATCTTCATGGTCGTGCCCTTCCACTCGACCATGGTGTCACGAGGAATCGAGAGGAGCGTCACGCGCTTGTTGGGCGGGTCGATGCGGGCAAGAATGATGGTATCGGCACGGTAGTCCGTCTCGCCAGGCCGGCCGTCAGTTCCAAGGAGCAGCACGTAGTAGGGGTCATTTGGCGTTGCAGGGGTATCGTCCTCGGTCGAGCTCGCCAGGCTCTGCTGAAGCTCGGGGGTAATGACCTGGCTGTTGTTCATCCGCGTTTGAACGTTGTTGATCCACAGAGCGAACGCCGTTCCCCCGCCGACAAGGACCGCCACTAGCGCAATAACGATCCCTCGCACCACATTCCTGCGAGTTGCGTGCTTCTTGCGCTTGCTGCTGTAGCGCTCGACGTTGTCGCGGCTGTACTCGTCAGGCGCATCGACACCGGAGCCGTTCTCCTCGGTCTTCATGTGCTTGCTCATCAGCCGCTCCGCATTCTTTCCGCGAGCAGGGACCTAGTCCCTGATCGCATCCTCGTCATCGGGAACCGTGTCCCGCTCCGCCTTGGCACCCAGCGAGACAAGCTTGCTCACAAACCCCTCGTAGCCACGCTCGATGTGATGGATGGCAGAGACCGTCGTGACGCCATCGGCCACAAGGCCGGCCATGACCAGGGCCGCACCGCCGCGAAGATCGGGCGACTTCACCTGCGTGCCCGAGAAGCCTGGAACTCCATGCACGATGGCGTGGTGTCCCTCGATGGTGATGTCGGCGCCCATGCGCTGCAGCTCACTCGCAAACATGAATCGGTTCTCGAAGACATTCTCGGTAATCACGCACGAGCCCTTGGCGAGTGCAAGAAGGCACATGGTCTGCGCCTGCATGTCGGTGGGAAATCCCGGGAAGGGCAGCGTCTGAATGTCTGTGGGAAGGATGGGGCCCTCGCGCCAGACCGTACAGCCGCGCACGCCGCGCTGAACGGTGATGCCCATCTTCTCGAACTTCTTAAGCACAAGGCCAAGGTGGACGGGGTCAAAACCGTTTACCCTAACCGGCTCTCCGCAGAGACCGCCAATAGCGAGGAAGGTGCCCGCCTCGATGCGGTCCCCCACCACGGTGTGCGTGACAGGGTGGAGCTCCCCCACGCCCTCAATCTCGATGACGGGCGAGCCAGCGCCACGGATATTAGCGCCCATCTCATTGAGCATGTTGGCCAAATCGACGATCTCTGGCTCACGCGCGGCGTTGTCGATGATGGTGGTGCCCTTGGCGTGGACCGAGGCCATCATGAGGTTCTCGGTGGCACCCACGCTCGCGAATGCCAGCGTGACCGTGTTGCCCGTGATACCGTTTGGCGTGGTTGCATGGATGTTGCCATGCCTCACGTCAAACTGGACGCCAAGCTCCTCAAGGCCGAGGATGTGCATGTCGATCTTGCGCGCGCCGATGTTGCAGCCGCCCGGCATGGCAACGACGGCCTTGCCAAAGCGGGAGATGAGCGGCCCGAGAACCGCCGTCGACGCACGCATCTGGGCAACCAGCTCGTAGGGCGTCTCCCATTTATCGACGTTCGTTGTGTCAATGACCAGAGTGTGCTTGTCGAGCACGTCAATGGTTGCACCCAGGCGCTTGAGCACCTTGCCCATGACGTGGACGTCCGCGATGTTGGGGACGTTCTTCAGCGTGGTGACACCCGGCGCCATGATGGTTGCCGCCATGAGCTTGAGCGCCGAGTTCTTTGCGCCCTCGACCGTGACCTCACCAGTTATTGCGTGACCGCCCTCAACCTTGATGACGTCCATATTCCTCCTGCATATAGCAAGCGACCCCGCTTTCACGGGGCCGCCTGGGATTTAGTTCTGCTTCTGCTCCGCCGCTTCTTTGAGCAGTAGATTACACCACTTTACCTTGTTCTCCCAATACGCGCGGCGCCCGTCCGCCTCATCGAGACCGTTGAGCGTATCGAGGGCGGTGTCGCGGGTCTCACGGACAACGTCTGGCTCGATGTCATCGGTGAGACGCGCGTGGTCGGCGAGGATGATGACGCTCTTCTCGTCGATCTGGGCATAGCCGCCCGAGATAACGACCTTGGTTGTGCCACCGCCGTCCTCCTCGCGGAGGTGCAGGCGAACCACGCCGTCGCCCAGTGAGCAAATCTCTGGCGCATGGCCAGGCCACACGCCCAGCTCGCCGGAGTGCGCGACAAGGATGAGGCTTGCGACAGGCCCCTCGTAGAGAAGCCTGTCTGGACGGACGAACTGACAATTGAGCTCGGCCATGTGTCTTCCTAGCCCTCGGACTTCTCGGCTGTAGCCTGCTGCATCTTCTTGGCGCGAGCACGCACGTCATCGATGTTGCCGGCAAAGCGGAAAGCCTGCTCGGGAATGTCGTCGCACTTGCCATCGATAATCTGGGCAAAGGAGCGGACGGTCTCCTCGACGGTGCAGTAGACGCCGGGAACGCCGGTGAACTTCTGCGCCACGTGGAAGTTCTGGGAGAGGAACTGCTGGACCTTGCGGGCGCGAGAGACAGTGAGCTGCTGCTCCTCGGAGAGCTCGTCCATACCCAGGATTGCGATGATGTCCTGAAGGTCGGAGTACTCCTGAAGGATCTCCTGCACCTTCATGGCAACGCGGTAGTGCTCCTCGCCCACGATGGACGGGTCGAGTGCGGAGCTCGAGCTGGCCAACGGGTCCACAGCCGGGTAGATGCCCAGCTCGGTAATGGAACGAGAGAGAACCGTCGTGGCATCAAGGTGCGTGAACGTGGTGGCAGGGGCAGGGTCGGTGAGGTCGTCTGCAGGGACATAGACGGCCTGGACCGAGGTGATGGAGCCCTCCTTGGTGGAGGTAATACGCTCCTGCAGCTCACCCATCTCGGTTGCCAGCGTGGGCTGGTAGCCAACGGCGGAAGGCATGCGGCCGAGAAGGGCCGAGACCTCGGAGCCCGCCTGAGAGAAGCGGAAGATGTTGTCGATGAAGAGCAGGACGTCCTGACCCTGATCGCGGAAGTACTCGGCGGTGGTGAGGCCGGCCAGAGCAACACGCATACGCGCTCCAGGCGGCTCGTTCATCTGGCCGTAGACCAGGCAGGTCTTGTTGATGACGCCAGACTCGCTCATCTCGAGGTAGAGGTCGGTTCCCTCACGAGTGCGCTCACCAACGCCAGTGAACACGGAGGTGCCGCCGTGCTGCTGGGCAAGGTTGTTAATGAGCTCCTGGATGAGGACCGTCTTGCCAACGCCGGCGCCGCCAAAGAGGCCGGTCTTGCCGCCGCGGACATAGGGCTCGAGAAGGTCGATGGCCTTGATGCCGGTCTCGAAGATCTCGGTCTGCGTGGTGAGCTCGTCAAATGCAGGAGCGGGGTGGTGAATGGGATAGTACTGCACGTCGTCAGGGACGGGCTTGCCGTCAACCGGCTCACCCATGACGTTCCACACACGGCCAAGCGTCGAGGGACCAACGGGCATCATCATGGGGTGCCCGGTGTCCTTGACGCGAAGCCCGCGCTGCAGGCCGTCGGTCGATGACATGGCAACGGTGCGGACGACGTCGTCGGCGAGCTGGGACTCGACCTCGAGCACCGTCTTCACGCGCCCGATGGGCGTGTCGTCGTCGACGAGAAGTGCCGTATAGATCGAGGGAGCCTTGTCGTCGAACTTGACGTCGACAACAGGCCCGACGATACGGACGATGCGTCCCTCGCCGACGCTCTTGTTGAGCTTGTTGTAGGTGGCCTCCTCAAGGGGGGTGCGCACCTTTTCGGTGGTTTCTGCCATTAGTAGCTGTCCTCCAATGCAGCCGCACCGCCAATGATCTCGGTCAGCTCGGTGGTGATGGCGCCCTGGCGCTCGCGGTTATAGGTGCGGCCGAGCGAGCTCAGGACCTCTTTCGCGTTGTCGGTGGCCGACTGCATCGCACGACGACGGGCGGCGTGCTCGGCTGCGGCCGAGTCGAGAAGCGCGTGGAAGATGACTGTCTTGATGTAGGCGGGCATCAGGTACCCCAGGACCTCCTGTGCGGAGGGCTCGAAGGCGTAGTCGGAGTAGAACTTGTGGTTGACCTCCGAGAGGGCCTCCTTGGTGCGGGGCGCGTTGGGCATCATAAGCCGCTCCTGCGTGACGGGCAGGAGCTGCTCGGTAACCTGCGTCTGATCGACGCGGTTCTTTGCGTGCCAGTAGCACAGCACAGCGCGGTCGATGCGGCCGGAGGCGTAGGCGTCCATTACGTACGTGGCGATGCGGTCCGCCTCGTCCTGGTTGGGCTCGGAGGAGATTCCCACGAACGACATGACCGGCTTCACCTTACGGAAGGTGAAGTACTCCGTAGGCTTCCTGCCGCAGGTGATGATCTCGGACGAGACACCCTTCGCCTTGAGCTCGGCCATCTCGTGCTCGACCGCGCGCTGCTGGAGCAGGTTGAAGCCGCCAGCAAGCCCGCGGTCGGACGCGATGAGAATGAACAGCACGTTCTTCTCGGACGAACGACCACGGAGCAGGGGCTGGGAGTCATCGAAGCCAGCGCTCGCAACGTTGGCGAGCATGTTGGTGATGGCCTCCTTGTACGGGGTGGCCTCGTCCGCCCTCTTGAGCGCCGAGCGGATACGCGCAGTGGAGATCATCTCCATGGTGCGCGTAATCTGCATGGTGCTCTTGATGGAGGACATGCGCCGCTGTATTTCGCGAAGGTTGGCCATCGCTCGCTACTCCTGGCCCTTCTCCGCGTCCTGGTCCTGACCGGGCACCGCAACAGCCTCGGGGCCTTCGGTCTTCTCGGCGACGTGCTCGACGTCGCGTGCCTTGGCCTTGTTGGGGTGCTCGAGCATGAACTGAGCCTTGTAGTGCGTGATGTGCTCCTTGAGACGACGCTCCTGATCCTCGGTAATCTTGCCCTCGAGGAGCGAGGCGCGCAGCGCAGGGTGCTTGTCGGCCATGTACTTGGCAAGCCCGTCGCGGAACAGGCTCACGTGGTTGAGGTCGATGTCGTCAAGGAAGTCCTCCTTGCCGGCGAAGACTGCGATGATCTCGTCGGGCGCGGCAAGGGCCGCAAAGCGTCCCTGCTTGAGGAGCTCCATCATGTGGGCACCGTGGTTGAGCTGGTACTGCGTGGTGGCGTCGAGGTCAGAGCCAAACTGCGCGAACGCCTGCTTGTCGCGGTATGCGGCAAGGTCAAGGCGCAGCGTGCCGGCAACCTGCTTCATGGCCTTGTACTGGGCGTCGCCGCCAACCCTAGAGACCGAGATACCCACGTCCACAGCGGGGCGCTGGCCCTGGAAGAACAGGTTGGTCTGCAGGTAAATCTGACCGTCGGTGATGGAAATCACGTTGGTGGGAATGTAAGCGGAGACGTCGCCCTCCTGCGTCTCGATGATGGGGAGCGCCGTGAGCGAGCCGCCGCCGTTCTCGTCGGACAGCTTGCATGCGCGCTCGAGCAGACGAGAGTGCAGGTAGAAGATGTCGCCAGGATAGGCCTCGCGTCCAGGCGGACGGTGCAGCGTCAGCGACATCTGACGATAGGCAACGGCCTGCTTGGAGAGGTCGTCGTAGACCACGAGGACGTGCGCACCGGGGTGCGTGGCGTCTGCGGGGTTCCCGTTGGCGTCGTTGTACATGAAGTACTCGCCGATGGCCGCGCCGGCCATGGGGGCGATATACTGAAGCGGTGCGGAGTCTGCGGCGGTGGCGGCAACGATAACCGTCTTGTCGAGAACGCCATGCCTTGCCAGGGACTCCCTGATCGTAGCAACCGTAGAGGCCTTCTGGCCAATCGCCACGTAGATGCAGAGCATGTCCGTGTCGCGCTGGTTCACGATGGTGTCGATGGCAATGGCGGTCTTGCCCGTCTTGCGGTCACCAATGATGAGCTCACGCTGGCCGCGGCCAATGGGCACCATTGCGTCGATGGCGAGAAGTCCGGTGAGCACGGGCTCGCAGACCGGCTGGCGTGCCATGATGCCAGGGGCCTTGAACTCGATGGGTCGACGGTGCGTAGAATCGATAGGACCAAGGCCGTCGATGGGCTGGCCCAGTGGGTTCACCACGCGACCGAGCATGGCATGCCCCACGGGGATGTCCATGACGCGGCCGGTCGTACGGCACTCGTCGCCCTCCTTGATGGAGTCGACGTCACCAAAGAGGACGGCACCAACCCTGTCCTCCTCGAGGTTCTGCGCCAGGCCATAGACGCTGCGACCCGTCACAGAGCTCGTGAACTGCAGAAGCTCGCCTGCCATGGCGGTCTTGAGGCCCGAGATGTACGCGATGCCATCGCCAACCTGCGTGACGACTGACGCCTCCTGGCGGTCGACCGTTGCGTTGATGGCGGAAAGCTGCTCGCGCAGGGTGCTCATGATGCGCTCAGAGCTAATCGACGAGTCGATGGTAGCCTGCTCGTTCTCTGTCACTGCTCTTCACCTCCGATAAATGCTGAGGAGAGCGTCTTCCTAATGTGCGAGAGCTGGGCACGCACCGAGGCATCCATGCGCTTGCCGCGCGCCTCGAGAAGAACGCCGCCCAGGATACTGGGGTCAACGCGCTCGACAAGATAGACGGGTGCGTTGAGCAGCTTCTCAGCCCGTGCACGGACCTTCTCACGCAGCTGGTCGTCCATGGGGACGGCCGTGGTGATAGTGACCGACACGGTCTTGTCCTCGCTGTCCAGGATCTCCTTGTACCTCTTGGCAACCTGGTCAATGAGGTCTGCGTCGTTCTCGGCCTGCATGGCCGAGAGGGTTTCGAGCACCTCGGGCGAGAACTTCTTGGCATGCTGCCACTGCACCAGGTCGGCGTTCGCACGTCCCTCCTGTCGGGCCGCATCGAGCAGGGCCCTGGTGTAGGCCTCCGCCTTGTCTTCCTCGGGTCGCTTACTGCTCATTGGGGGCACTCACTTCCGCGAGGTACTTCTCGGCAAGCCTGCGCTGCTGGTCCTCGGTAAGGTCGTTGCCAATGATCTTGCTCGCAATCTCGACGGAAAGGTCGACGACAGAGCTCGAAAGCTCAATCGTGGCCTTGCGGCGCTCGGAATCGACGGCACCATGCGCCTTGGCAATGATGTCGGACGCCTCGTGCTGCGCCTTGGCAAGAATCTGTGAGCGCTCCTCCTCGGCTTCCTTCTTGGCCTCGGAGATTATCTCCTCCGCCTTGCGATTGGCGTCGACGAGCTTGTCCTCGTAGCTCTGTGCCTCGGCCGCGGCCTTCGCCTTGGACTTCTCGGCAGAGTCGAGATCGTCCTGGATCTTCTGCTGACGCTTCTCCATCATCCCGAGAATCGAAGGCCAGGCAAGCTTGGCCATGATGAGCCAGATGATGAGGAAGGCAATGAGCGCGGGGATGAACTCCGCGGGCTTTGGCAGAAGGAGGTCGGGGCCGCTGGGGCTTTCGGCGAGGGCGACGGTGGGCAGCGAGAGGACCGTGCCAAGCATGAGACCGGCAACGGCCGCAATGCGCGCGCTCCCCTTCATGTTCCTGTTCATACGTCCCTCCAACTCAGCTTGTACGTCGTGTTGTGCCATGCAGCTAGGCGATCAGCGTCACGACGAAGCCGATGAGGGCCAGTGCCTCGACGAATGCCGAGCCCAGGATGAAGACTGTGAACAGACGACCCTGGACCTCAGGCTGACGCGCCATCGACGTGGTTGCGCCGTAGGCAGCAAGGCCAATACCGATGCCGGCGCCAATAACACCGAGACCATAACCAATGACTCCCACGATTCCTCCTTTGTCACTCGCCTGGACCCAGGCGAACTCTGACGTCGTGCTATGCAGAAGCGGTCGTGTTCCGCTTGTTGCCCTGTTGGCTACTCGTCTTCCTCGACGAGCTGAATGTAGACGGCCGAGAGAAGCGTGAAGACGTATGCCTGAATCACAGCGACCAGAATCTCGACCAGATAGATGACAATGAGGATGAGCACCCAGAAGACCGAGACCGCCGCCCCGCCGAGCGCCGCCACCGAGAAGCTCTGCAGCAGCGGCTCGAAGAAGAGCGATGCCAGGATGGCGAAGGTACCCATGACCACGTGACCGGCAAACATGTTGCAGAAGAGTCGGACGGCCAGGGTGATGAGGCGAAGGAACGTCGAGAAGAGCTCGATGACCCAGACCATGATGGCCATGGGAAGGGGAAGTCCCTTGGGGGCAAAGCTCTTGAGGTATCCAAGGACGCCCATGCGCTTGATGCCCACGGCGATGAAGTAGACGAACGAGACGAGGGCAAGGGCAGCAGTGACGCCAATCGTGCCGGTGCCGGGGTGACAACCGGGGATGATGCCCACGATGTTATTGAAGAGGATGAAGAAGAACAGCGCGGCAATGAAGGGGAAGTGCTTCTTCCAGGTGTCGCCCAGGATGGACTTGCACATGTCATCGCGGGTGAACTCGACGAGGTATTCCATGCCGTTCACGAAGAAGCCCTGCGGCACGAGGCTCTGCGCCTGCTTCTTCTTGAAGACAAACATCACCACGAAGAGCAGCGCAATGGCGACGAACATCCAGAAGATGTACTGGGTGAGACCAACCGTGGTGTCTCCGACGATGGCATGGGTCATGAAGCCGTCAAGCAGCTCATCCATCGCATCGGGCAACTTGGAAAGCGCGTCCACTATTCGTCCTTCCTTCCACACTTCGTCCCCGAACAGCCGAGTGACAACCTTCTGGGATGCCCCTGGCTGCGCGCACGAACCCTATTCTACCCACTCCATGCAGGAAGCCATTCGCATCTCCCGTGTACGGCAATGAGCAGAGACCCGCATTGGTGGCTCTTGAGCGCGCTCCTTCGCAAGGCGATGATTCGGTTGTTCAAAAAGCATGGAGGGATATTAGCACTTTGGGAGTACCCGGGAATCAAGTTCAGGCATATTTTTGAACAAGGTTCAATAAACAACGAGAGTTTCTTTATGTAGCTGGGGAAACGTCAGTTGTCTCATTTAGTCAACGGCTTGTTAAGCCTGGCTGCAGCATCATCAAATTCGCATCGACAACACAATTCGCACCCGTTTTTCTCGCCAGGGCGTACGCAAGGCTCCTACCCCCGGGGCGCCCGTCGCCACGCAACCAGTCCGGCGATGGTCGTAACAACCAGAAAAGAGATCGCAGCGGCAGCGCCAAACGGTAGGGTGACCGTAGCGTCTGCTACGTGAACGGCAAGAATGACAAGCTGAATCCCAAAGAATGACGCCAAGATGCTGCCAAGCCCCGCCGCCATGGAGGGTCTATTTGTGCTTGCCGCCTGATGGAGCACGAAAAGGACGGGCGTGGCAGCGAGAAGTCCCACTGCCACGCCCAGGATAACCAGAAGGGTCATGCTACTTGGTGCCGTAGATGCGGTCGCCGGCATCGCCCAAGCCAGGCAGAATGTAGGCGTTCTCGTTGAGACACCTGTCGACGGAGCACGTGAAGAGGCGAACCTCGGGATCATAATCGAGAACGGCCTTGACGCCCTCGGGGCAAGAAACGATGGTGAGGCAGCGGATGTCCTTCACACCCGCCTCGCGCAGGAACTGGATGGCAGCGGTAAGCGAGCCGCCAGTGGCGAGCATGGGGTCTACCACAAGGCATGTGCGGTTCTCGACATCGGGCGGGAACTTGCAGTAGTACTGGTGCGGGATGTGGGTCTCGGGATCACGATACATGCCCACATGCCCCACGCGCGCGGAGGGCACAAGCGTGAGGATGCCGTCGACCATGCCCAGGCCGGCGCGAAGGATTGGGATGATGGCGACCTTCTTGCCAGAGATGCGCTTGCAGGTGGTCTTCTCGAGCGGGGTCTCTACCTCGACGTCCTCAAGCGGGAAGTCGCGCATGGCCTCGTAACCCTCAAAGATGGCAAGCTCGGTGACAAGCTCGCGGAACTGCTTGGTGCCCGTGCTCTTGTCCCTCAGGATGCTCAGCTTGTGCTGAACGAGGGGGTGGTCGACAACCGTGAGCCTGCTCTCGTCGTAATCTGCCATGTGCGTCCCTTCTCGTAATGAGACAAAGGGAAACCCCCTTTGCCTCAAGAACTTCCCCGCAAGACCTTAGCACTTGGGGATGAGACAAAAAATGAGACAGAGGGAAACTCCCTCTGACTCATTCCTCGCTAGAGCTCCGGATAGAGGGGGTGCGCCTGCAGGAATTCCTTGACCTCGCCGGCAACGCGCTCCTGGACGTTTTCATCACCGAGGTTGGTCACGACGTCGCCAATGAGCTCACCGATGCGCTCGCACTCCGCCTCGTCAAACCCACGCGTGGTGGCCGCCGCGGATCCAACGCGGATGCCGCTTGTGACAAAGGGAGAGCGCTGCTCGCCAGGGATGGTGTTCTTGTTGACAGTGATGCCCACGGCGTCGAGCGCGGTCTCGGCGTCGCGGCCGGTGACGTCACCGGCAGGCGTGAGGTCAACGAGCAGCAGGTGGTTGTCGGTGCCCCCCGTCACGAGCCTCAAGCCGCGAGACTCCATGCCACGGCCAAGCGCCTTGGCGTTGGCGAGAATGGCGTCGGTATAGGTGGCGAACTCGGGGCGCAGCGCCTCGCCAAAGGCCACGGCCTTACCGGCGATAACGTGCTCGAGCGGGCCGCCCTGCGTGCCCGGGAAGACCGAGGAGTTGATCTTCTTGGAGATGGCGGGGTCGTTGCAGAGAATGATGCCACCACGGGGCCCGCGCAGGGTCTTATGCGTGGTGGAGGTCACCACGTCTGCGTAGGGCACCGGCGAGGGGTGACGGCCGGTGGCAACGAGACCGGCGATGCGGGCCATGTCCACCATGAGGGCAGCGCCGTTGTCGTGGGCGATCTGGGCAAAGCGCTCGAAGTCGATGATGCGCGGGTATGCGGAGGCACCGGCGATGATGAGCTTAGGCTGGTACTTCTCGGCCTTTGCCGCCACGTCATCAAAGTCGATGCGCTCGGTCTGGGGGTCAAGGCCGTAGGAGACAACGTTGTAGAGCTTGCCCGAGAAGTTCGCAGACGAACCGTGGGTGAGGTGGCCGCCGTTGTCGAGGGCCATGCCCATGATAGTGTCGCCAGGCTTCGCGAAGACGGCCTCTGCGGCGTAGTTGGCCTGGGCGCCAGAGTGGGGCTGGACGTTGGCATAGGCTGCATCAAAGAGCTTCTTCACGCGGTCGCGCGCGAGGTTCTCGACCTCATCGACAGCCCAGCAGCCGCCGTAGTAGCGATGGCCTGGAAGCCCCTCGGCGTACTTGTTGGTGAGCGGGGAGCCCACGGCCTCCATCACAGAAAGCGAGACGAAGTTCTCGGATGCGATGAGCTCAATGGAGTTGCGCTCTCGCGTGAGCTCGTCGCCAATGGCGGACGCAAGCTCGGGGTCGGTGGCGCTCAGGTGCTCGAGATACATGGCTTTCTCCTTTTTGGGCCGGATGGCTTACGGTGACGGGTGACTGACGGTTTCTACATGCGTGAGCTTATAGGCCAAACTCCTCGGGAAAGCCCGCAAACGACGGGTCGTCCTCGCGCATGATCTTCTCGACGCGGGCAGCGTGGCGCCCACCGGCGAACTCGGTGGTGAGGAAGGTGTCGACGATCTGTTCGTTGGTGTCGAGCGGAACGAAGCGACCGGAGAGCCCGATAACGTTGGCGTTGTTGTGCTCGCGTGCGAGCTGGGCAAACTGGACCGTCTGGACGGGAGTCGCGCGGACACCGGGAACCTTGTCGGCGGTCATCGAGATGCCGAGGCCGGTACCGCAGATGACAACGCCGCGCTCGGCCTTTCCGGAGGCGACATAGCGGCCGACCTTGTCGCCAAAGTCCGGGTAGTCGCAGCGCTCGCCCGATCTTGGGCCAAGGTCGATGACGTCGTAGCCCTCCTCGCGGAGGTGCTTGACGATGGGGCCCTTCTGGTCGAATCCGGCGTGGTCAGAGGCAATGGCAACGCGCATGTGGGTTCCTCTCTCCCCTGTGCAGGTGCCGGTATGCAGCACCTTGTCATGAGGATACCGCGCGAGGGGACCGCCCGCGGCCACCTTTCGCCCACGTGAAACACGCCCGTGCGGAACGGCAACCTTATGGACAGATGGCGAGAGGGGCTAGGCCCCAGCTACCCGCAGGATGTCCTTCTCGGCAATGGCTCCCTCGCGAAGGACGCGCGGCGCGGCGCCCGTACAGTCAACGATGGTTGAGGCAATCGCCAAGGGCGCAGGACCTCCGTCGAGCGTGAGGTCAACGGCATCGACTATCTGGGGCTCGACCGAGGCACCCGAGGTGGCCGAGGGCTCGCCGTGCGTGTTTGCGCTGGTCTGGGCAAGGGCACCCACACGACGCGCGAGCTCGCGCACAAGAGCTGAGTTGGGGCAGCGGAGCGCCACGGTGCCCGTGGGGGCAAGGTACTCGGCCGGCAGGGCGTCCGTGGCGGTGACCACCAGGGTGAGCGCACCCGGCCAAAACGAGCCGACAAGCGCAAGCGCCCAGGCGGGAACCGACGCTGCGTAGCGGGGAAGGTCTTCGGGGTCCGCCACGAACAGCGGAAGCGTTTGGGTGGCCGGGCGATTCTTGATTTCAAATATGCGCTGGTGGGCCGGGTTGTGGGGCGTCGCCGCGCACACGAGACCATAGACGGAATCGGTGGGAGACACAATGACGCCTCCAGCCTCGAGGGCCTTGGTCGCGGCGTCGAGCGCCTCTGGGGTGGGGTTGTCCTGGCTTACCTGCATCACGCGACCCATGGTTCCTCCCGGTAACGACATGTTGGATCGAAGCCCCTGAAGAGGACCCCCGAGAACCGAACAAGCACCGACGCAGGGCAACGCCCCGGCACCAGTTCTTTGGCTAACGGGCAGAAATCAGACGTTTTCTAGCTTCCGAGCGCACCAAAACGTCTGATTTTTGCCCGACAGCACTTCACCAAGACGACAGGTCGCCCGGGCGGGGCAGGTCAGCTGGACGTACCGGCAGACTTGCCCGACAGTCATACTACCCCTCGCGGACGGCGACGAGGACGCGCGGACGGTGCGTGAGGTCCTCTCGCACCTCGGCGCTGGCCCAGCCGCCCTGGGCGCGCACCAGCTCGGCGGCGGTCCCCACGTTGTCCTCGAAGAGCTCGCAGCAGAGCATGCCGCCCGGCGCCAGCGCGCGCGGCGCCAGCTCGAGGATGTGGCGGAAAACGTCCAAGCCGTCCTCTCCCCCGTCGAGCGCAAGACCAGGCTCATAGCCAATGACCTCCTGCGGAAGCGTGGGCACCACGGCCGAGGGGATGTAGGGCGGGTTCGAGACCAAGACCGAGAAGGTCCCCATGAGCTCCGGGTCCACGGCGGAGACCAGGTCCCCCTCCACCACGCTCACCGCGTGCTCGAGCCCCAGCGCGTCGCGGTTGCGCGTGGCAAGCGCCACCGCCTGGGGCGATAGGTCCGTGGCCACCACGCGGGTTCCGGGCCGCTCGCTCGCGATGGAGAGCGCAATGCAGCCTGTGCCGGTACCAATCTCCAGCACGCGGCAGCCAGGCTCAACCAGCACCGGAGGCTCGGCGGGTGCGGCGGGCTCGACGTCTTCCCCCACGGGGGTGTCGTCCTTTTCGACTGGCAGGTCGTCCTGGGGCAAGGCGCCCTCGGCGTTCTCGTCCGCTGCCTTGTCCTGGACGGGCTCGGGAACTTCGCCCAGGATTGCGGGAAAGGTAAGCGTGGCCGCATCAACGCCTTCAAGGGCAGCGTCGACCAGAACCTCCGTCTCGGGGCGCGGAATGAGCACCCCGCGCTCGCAGTGCAGCACGATGTGACGGAAGGGCATCTCGCCGGTCACGTATTGGAGCGGCTCGCCGCGACCACGACGCACCACGGCGTCGTGCATGGCATCAAGCTCGGACGATGTGAGCGGCTTGTCGAAGTTCATGTAGACCTGGACGCGGGAGAGCCCGGTGACGTCGCTTATCAGCCACTCTGCAGAGAGCCGCGGATGCTCGTCGCCCTTGCGCTCGAGGTACCCGCGCGTCCACTCGAGGATGCGCTTTACGGTCCACGCCTCGTTGGCCATTCCTTGCCTTACACCGCCTGCGCGAGCTTCTCGGCGCGGTCCGCCGCGGCAAGGGCATCGATCACGGTGCCCAGCTGATCGCCGAGAAGCACGCCGTTGTACGTGGAGTTGAAGCCGATGCGGTGGTCCGTGACGCGGTCCTGCGGCTGGTTGTACGTGCGGATCTTCTCGGAGCGGTTGCCGTGCCCAATCTGCGAGAGGCGCTCGGCGCCCTGCTCGGCCTGCTGCTTCTCGAGCTCGGCTTCGTAGAGGCGGGCACGCAGCATCTGCATGCAGACCTCGCGGTTCTGGATCTGGGAGCGCTGCTCCTGCGACTGCACCACCGTGTTGGTGGGGATGTGCGTGATGCGCACGGCCGAGTAGGTCGTGTTGACGCCCTGGCCGCCGGGGCCGGACGAGCAGTACGTGTCGATGCGCAGGTCCTCGGGCTTAATCTCGATGTCGATCTCGTCGGCCTCGGGCAGCACCGCGACGGTGGCCGTTGAGGTCTGAATGCGGCCCTGGCTCTCGGTCTTGGGCACGCGCTGAACGCGATGGACGCCGCTCTCGTACTTCATGACGGAGTAGACCTTCTCGCCCGTAACCTTGAACTCGATGGTCTTGAAGCCGCCCGCCTCGCCGGGGCTGGCGTCTAGAACCTCGGTCTTCCAGCCGCGAGACTGAGCAAAGCGCTGGTACATGCTAAAGAGGTCGCCGGCAAAGATGGCCGCCTCGTCGCCACCCACGCCCGCGCGGATCTCGACGATGGTGTCCTTCTCGTCGTTGGGATCGCCGGGAATGAGCATGTACTTGACGTCTTCCTCGAGGGCGGGAAGCTTGGACTCGTTATCGGAGATGTCCGCCTGGAGCATTTCCTTCTCCTCGGCGTCGGACGCCTCGTGGAGCATCTCCTTTGCGGCCTCGATGTCATCGAGGGCCTGGAGGTACTCGCGCGCCTTGGCCACAAGGGCGGCCTGGTCAGCGTGTTCCTTTGCGATGCGCGCGTACTCCTTGGGGTCGGAGACGACGGCCGGGTCGACCATCTTCTGCTCCAGCTCCTCGTACGCGGCAATGATCTTCTCGAGCTTGTCGCGCATGGCAGTTCTCCTTGCAGGTGGGCCGCGGCGCACGGTGGACGTGCGGTGACGCGGCATGATTAGTCAGCATTGCAAAGTCTACCACCGCAGGGGTGTTTCGATTCAGGCGGGCACGCCCCACACGCGCGGCGCACATGAGACAAAGGGACTGTCCCTTTGTCTCATCGCGCGACGAACTCGTAGCCGTAGCGGGAGCGCAGCCAGGCAACGGTATGAGGCGTAGCGCCCTCGCTGAGGTAGATGGTCGTGCCAACGGAGTCCTCGTCGGGCGTCGCTGTTGGGTAGAGGCTTATATCGGCAAAGTAGGGTTCTCCAACCTCTGCGTCAGAGAGGTCTCTCATGTTTGTCCGGTGCTGGTAGGTGCCCGTTGAATCATAGAATCCGGCTGCCAGCTGGTACTGCGGCACCACGCACGCCGCACCATGCTCGTCAATGTCCTGGTTGAGCGCATTGCGGAGGGCAGCGTAGTCCGCAGGCAAGATCTCCTCGCTGCGCCAGGGAGCGTCCTCCTGGGAATCTGGCGCGTATTCCTCATAGGCAATCGTCACAGACGACAGGCCTGCGTCGAGAAGGACCGCGTCAACCTGGGAGCGGAGCGCCTCCTCGGTTGCAGGGTCGCGGGCGAAATCCATGAGTGCCTGAGCAGCCTTACTGCCAGCGCTTGGCTCGCCGTCACTGTTGAGGGGAATGGCGTACTGGCGAGAAATACTGGTACCGTCCTTCATCTGGTACGAAATCATCTCTGAGTAGATGTTTGATGGCACTGGCTCGTCGCCGGAGCAGGGGGAGCCCATCAGTGTGCTGTGCAGCTGGGTCACGCGCTCCACGCCCTTCTCGTCTTCGAAGGGTACGGAGACGCAGGAGACGGCTGCGCGTTGGACGTCTACGGGGTTGGGCACGTAGGCTGCAGCATCTGCGGCAGAGCCCACGCAGGCAATGCTCGCCACAAGGGCGACGCCTGTTGTTGCCGCGAGGGCCGGAACGCGTTTGCGCAGGGCTTTGACGCCGTGGCCCATGATGGCCTCGAGAATCGCAAAGGCCAGCGCCGAGAAGACCACGGGCAAGACGCATGCCAGCTGGGGAGAGACGCCATAGAGCACCGCGGCCATCCGTGCGGGGATGCCATAGCGGTTCGAAAGCGACCACGAAAGCACAAGCTTCGCGGCAGCAAGCCCAATGAGTATGCTGACCAGCGCGTTCACCACGGTTCGCACGGTGGCGCTCACGTATGCGTCGCCCGCTCGCTCAAGGTTGCGACGTGAGAAGGCCAGCATCGCCAGCACCGCGCAAGCAAGGCCCACGATTGCATAGATGACAAGGGCTTGCGTCAGGGCAGCTTCAAGATTGGAAACGGGGAAGGGAAAGGCAGTTGCCCAGGAGGAGACGAGCTGCACAAGGCGTATGAGCGGGCTTGCACAAAGTTCTGCGACGGACGCCAACGACACCGATGGTGCAACGAGACTGTAGAGGGCCTCCGCGAACTGCCGCGCAGCAAACGCGTAGAAGTTGACGAGGAGGTAGCACAGCAGCGCAAAGACCGGCCTGCCCGCAAGCTGCACGCACAGGGCATCGATGCCGCCAAAGGTCACGATGACCAGGGCGTGTCCTGCCATCCAGGGAAGAATCGCTGCCGCGTCCCGTCCAAAGCCGAGCGCCGCGGCAAAGACAAGGCCGGCGATGCCCACGGCAACAAGGAGCGGAATCACGCCGGCAAGGACGGTCGCAAGGAAGATGGACCTTCTCCGCAGCGGAATCATGCCGTAGAGCTGCACCGCCCTGCGGTCGTACATCCAGGAGAACACGCAGCCAACCGCCGCAAACGAGACGACCGCCGAGAGCACCACGACAGCCATGCCAGACTTCGCAAGCTCATACGCGGGATCTGCGGGCGGTGTTGGCCCGGCAATTCTCAGCGCCAACGGAACAAGCCAGAACAGCCAGACGATGAGGTAGCCCACCCCAAGGTACAGGCACCGCTGGCAGGTGTCGAGAAAGAGCCCGAGCGCCGGCGAGGGAGCGCGGCGCCCCTCTTGCATCTCACATGATGCCATCGTCATCGCCTCCAAGCTCGCAGATGAACCGCTCCTCCAAGGAGAGCGGCAGGACCTCGAGGTAGGACGGGTGCAGGGCGGCAAGCGTCTCTCGCACCTCGCCCGCGCTTCCGCGCACAAGCAACGTGAGTACGCGACCTTCGTTGGATTGTTGGATTACGCTGAGGCCAGCGGGCAGGACTGCGCCCTCGGGCAGGACAACCTGCACCTTTGCGACGCCCTCCGAGGGCTGGGAGAGGTCGACCTCCTCGCGCATGGTGCCCTTGTCCATGATGCCCAGATGGTCGCAGACGCCCTCGAGCTCGCGCAGGTTGTGGCTGGTCACGAGCACCGTGAGGCCGCGTTCCGCAACGTCGTCGAGCACCAGGCGCCACATGCGCCTTCTGGCGAGAGGATCGATGCCGTCCATGGGCTCGTCGAGCAGCAGGACGTCCGCGCGGATGGAGAGCGCTAGCCAGATGGCCGCCTGTGCCCGCATGCCTCGGCTGAGTTTGCGAAGCGGCTTTGTGTGGTCGATCTCGAAGTGCTTCTCCAGTTCGAAGTAGCGCGCGAGGTCAAAGCCGGGAAACACCGCGCGGTAGAAGTCCGCCATGCCGTCCGCGCTCTCGGAGCCAATGAAGTAGGGCTCGCTGGGAACGCAGGCGATACGTGCCTTGACGCTGGGGTTCTCGAAGACCTTCTCGCCCAAGACAAAGACGTCGCCGGAAGTGGGACGCATGACGCCGCATAGGTGAGAGACGAGCGTGGACTTCCCACAGCCGTTTGGCCCCACAAGCCCAAAGACCGCGCCCGCGGGAACGGTGAGACTCACCCCGTCGAGTGCAGGCGTGCCGTCGAAGACCTTCCGCAGGTTTCTGACCTCAATGGCCGATGCCATCACCCCTCGCCTCCCCCAACTCTTCGCCCAAGCTCCTCGGGCGTCATGCCCAGGGACTCGAGCTCTTGGACAAGCTGGTCAAACTGCTCCAGAAGCTCGCGCCGGCGCGCCTCCGCGGCGCCCGACACGTCTGCGACAAAGCTCCCCTTGCCCCGCACGGAGGAGATGCAGCCCTCCTGCTCAAGCTCGCGATAGGCGCGCTGGATGGTGTTGGGGTTCACGGCAAGGCGGGACGAGAGCTCACGCACAGAGGGAAGCTGCTCTCCCGGGACGAGCACGCCCGCAAGGATCTGCTGTCGGTAGGCGTCGCGCACCTGCTCGTAGATGGGACGCGGGTCTTGGTAGCTTATCTGGATCACGGCACCTCCCATCCCTTGGGTGAGCGGCCGGGCCTGCCGCCGGGCACTCGTGCTGCTAGCGGCGATTATCCGTGCTAACTGTACTAGTTAGTTTAATACAGTTAAGGCAGAGAAAAACACCGCCACGCTGCCCGCCGGCAGACGGTAGCAACGTGGCGGCGAATGAGACAAAGGGACAGTCCCTTTGTCTCATCGGTCGGCGAGCTTCTCGCCCATGAGCAGGCCCATCACCGAGGCCATCATGAGGCCGCGGGTCCAGCCGGAGGAGTCGCCCAGGCAGTGGAGGTGCTGGACGTTGGTATCGAAGTTCTCGTCCATCTGGACGCGGTTGCTGTAGAACTTGACCTCGGGCGCGTAGAGCAACGTCTCGTAGGAGGCAAAGCCCGGAACCACGCGGTCGACGGCCTTGATGAACTCGATGATCTCGACCATGGGGCGCATGGGCATGGCGGCGGTGATGTCGCCGGCCTCAGCGTCGGGGAGCGTGGGCACCACGTTGGACTGCGCAAGCTCCTTGGGCCAAGTGCGCTTGCCGTCGAGAATGTCACCAAAGCGCTGCACAAGGATGTGGCCGGCGCCCAGCATGTTGATGAGCTCGCTTACGCGCTGCGCGTAAGCAATGGGCTGGTTGAAGGGGTGCTTGAAGTTAAGCGTGCAGAGCACCGCCACGTTGGTGTTGGGGCTCTTGCGGTCCTTGTACGAGTGGCCGTTCACCACTGCCAGGCCACCGTCGTAGTTCTCCTGGCTCACAAAGCCGCCGGGGTTCTGGCAGAAGGTGCGCACCTTGTTCTTATACGGATTGGGATAACCGATGAGCTTTGACTCGTAGAGCACATCGTTCACGCGCTCCATGACCTCGTTGCGCACCTCCACGCGAACGCCCACGTCAACGGGGCCTGCCACGTGTCCAATACCGTGCTCCTCGCACATGGAGTCGAACCAGCTTGCACCACGACGACCCGTGGCGACGATCGTCTCTCCGGCAACGACGCGCGTCTCGCCGTCACGGTTGCGCACCACGGGGCCGCTGCACACGCCATCCTCGATCACGACCTCCTCGCACTCGGTCTCGAAGAGGATGTTCACGCCGGCGTCAAGCAAGTGCTTCTCGATGCGCGCGTAGAGCTCCTGGGCCTTCTCGGTGCCAAGATGGCGGATGGGGCAGTCCACGAGCTTGAGGCCCGCGCTAATGGCGCGACGGCGAATCTCCGCAACCTCGTCGGCGTGGCCAAGGCCCTCGACGTGCGGGTCGGCGCCAAAGTCGAGGTACATCTGGTCAACGCGGTCGATGGTGTCCTGCGCGAACTGGTGGCCGATGAGCTCGGGCAGGTCGCCGCCCACCTCGCGCGAGAGCGAGAGCTTGCCGTCCGAGAAGGCGCCTGCGCCCGAGAAGCCCGTGGTGATGCGGCACGGCTGGCAGTTGACGCAGTGTCCCACCTTGGCCTTGGGGCAGCTGCGCTTCTCGACAGGCAGTCCCTTCTCGACGATGGTGATGGAACGCGTGTCTCCCTTGCCGATAAGACCGAGCGCGGTGAAGATGCCGGCCGGACCAGCGCCAACAATCGCGACGTCCGTGTGGATGGTAGTGGTTGTGTCTGCCATGTTCCCCTTGTTCCTCTCCGCAAGGGGCCCGTACCGTGGGCGCGTCCCTTGCGTACTCATTTTGCCCCATTTGGGGACTGAAGTCTTTGATGTGACACGCTCTCGCGCCGGAAGGTACGTTTTGGCAGCAAGCGCGTACGAAAGGAGCCTTCGGGCGCCATTCCGACGCCGGAGGGATCGCTATCGCAGCAAGTGTGCATAAAACTCTCGCTCGGGCGCCAAATTGTCGCCCGAAGGTCCGTTCTCGCAAGGCCGGCCTGAAAAGTTGGGCATACTGGCCAGAAGTCAGCCGCGCGCACGAGCCAGCCGCGCAGTCAGGAGGATTCATGACCATCCAGAAGCCCGAGCCGCTTGTGATCGGGAATAAGGCATTCTACACCCTTACCTCGTACGGGCCGGTAGACGTGGAGGTGCACGTTGTCCGCACCACAGACGAGGAGGTAGAGCTTGCCATCCAGACTCTGGTGCGCGAGGCGGGCGGCACCGAGAAGGACCTCGCAGACCCGGCGTGGGTCGCAAGCCACTTTGACGGCCTCGAGAACGAGCAGCGCCTGCGCGAGCAGACCCGCGCATACCTCAGCTCGCTGAGCGAGGACTCCGCAGAGGAGCAGAAGGCCAACGCGTGTCTCGACGCGCTCGCCGAGCGCCTGTGCCAGTCGGTGCCGGCAGCACAGGTGTCGCAGGTGAAAGACGCGCTGTTCCAAGACATTGCGCAGCAGATCGCCACAACCGGCCAGCCGGTGGAGGCGGTTCTCGCACAGATGGGCATGCGACCCGACCAGCTGGACTCGATGCTCCAGAGCGAGGCCGTGAAGGAGGCCGAGCACGAGGCGGCGCTCGACGCCTATGCAAGCGAGAAGAAGATCAAAGTCGACGGGACCGAGCTCCCCCACCTGCTGCAGCTCTCCCCCACCGATGCGCAGGCGCTCATCGCCCGCGCAAAGGCGGCAGGCCAAATGGACCAACTCATCGATGCCGCCCGCCGCGCCAAGGCCCTCGAGGCCGTGGTGTCCGAGTGCAACTGCACCTACGTGCAGGAGACCGAGGCCGAGGCCAAGAAGCGCCTGGGCGAGGTGGCGGCTGTCATGCAGCACCGAGAGGAGCTGGCGCGCAAGGCGGCCAGCGCGGCCGAGAGGGACAGCCCTGCGGGCAGCGACGCGAACGGCAGCTCTGGGCTCAAGCTCGTCTAAGTGAGCATCTTTGTTGGGCGTTGACGCCAATAGGCGAATGGGATGGCTCTCGACAACCCGAGAGCCATCCCCCCTCCGTTCTCATTGCACTCAAGATGAGCCTATAGCAAAGGCAGGCAGAGCGTCTACCTACTTAGCCTTGCCGGCACTACCGAAGAGCTCCATGAGATGCATGGACTTTTCCTTATAGCCCGCATACATCAAATCAAAGATACCGTAGATATTGTTACCTTCCATGCCGTTCTCTACGAGCTTGTTATACGAGGCTCGCAGCACGTCATTGGCGATGTTAACCTTGGCGATGCCGAGTCTGCAAGCCTTCGCCAGGTTCTCATCACCAGAGCCAGAACCGCCGTGAAGCACCAGTGGCACGGGCACCTTCTCGGCTAGCTCCTGGAGCAGGTCGAAGTGGAGTTCGGGCGTACCCTTGTAGACCCCGTGGGCTGTGCCAATTGCAACTGCCAGACAGTCGACCTTGGTGCGCTCAACGTACTCAATGGCCTCGTCGGGCACCGTGAAGGCATTGTGGCCGTCGTGCTCGTAGTTGTCACCCATACCAACGTGACCAAGCTCACCCTCTACCTCGACGCCAGCGGCGTGTGCAATTCGCGAAAGTTCGCAGACTTCGGCAACGTTATCCTCGAATGGACGCTGGGAGCGGTCTACCATGATTGCCCTGAAACCAGCGTGGATGCCCCTCATTGAGTCCTCGAAGCTGGGGCTGTGGTCCAAAATCATGGTTACGGGCACCGAAGCCTTGTTGGCATAGTCAGTCATCATGCGGCCAAGGTAGTCGATATCCCTGGTCTGGCCGCCGCCGCACAGCATGATAAGCGGTGACTCGGTCTCCTCAGCGGCGTCGATACACGCCATGACGCTCAGCTGGTTGCATGCGAGGATCGCAGGCACGCCATAATGGCCATCCTTTGCCTTGCCAAGAATCTCACTAATATTTACGAGCATTACTCTTCTCCTTCCATGCAGAGCCTAAGAACGTTGATGATGTCCTCCGAATCGAGCATCGTCAGGTTGCCGCACTTGCCACGAGGATTGCAATCGGCGCCGTCGGCGATGCGCTGGAGGTCCTCCTCACGCACGCCCAACTTGCGACAATCCGTGGGAATACCGATGAGCCTAAGGAAGATGCGGTACTGGTTTATGCCCTCGAGAATCACGGCCTCGGGATTCATGGGGTCGGGGTCAACGCCCCACGCCTCGGTGAAGTAGCGATAGAACCTGGGGAGATCCTTCTTGTAGCAGTACTTGAACCAGCCCAGGGTCACACAACCCACGCCCGCACCATGCGCGGAGTCGTAGAGCCCGCCAATCTCCTGCTGAATACTGTGAACGGCTGAGTCATCCATGCGGCCCACGGCGGTATAACCGTTCATGCCCATTGATGCTGCCCACATGAGGTTTGCGCGAGCCTCATAGTTGGTGGGGTCCTTGATCGCGATGGGGGCAAAGCGTCTCACAGCGCGGATTGCGGATTCGTTAAGCATGTCGGTGAGGTAGTTGTCGTGCTCGGACGTGAAGTAGTGCTCTGTGAAGTGGGAAACGGTGTCGATGGCACCGCAGGCCGTCTGGTAGGGAGGCAGTGTGTAGGTAATCTCCGGGTCCATCACGGCAAACTTGGGACGGTTGACGTCGCGGTAGATGAACTTCTTCTGGTGCGTTTCGAGGTTGGTAATGACCGAGCCGGGCGAAGACTCGGAGCCGGTTGCCGCACTGGTGAGCACGACACCCACTGGGACAGGCGTGGGGTAGTCCTGTTGGCCGATGTAAAGATCGTTCCACACATCACCGTCGTAGCGCGCGGCAACTGCTGCGCACTTTGCAGAGTCGATCACGGAGCCGCCGCCCACGGCAAGGATGAAGTCGCACTTCTCGTCACGCACGACCTGGGCGGCCTTGAGGGCAAGGCCAAGCTTGGGGTTGGGCTCGACGCCACTCACCTCTACATACGCGATACCGGAGGTCTCGAACGAGGACCTAACTGCCGCCAGGAGCTCGTTGTAGGCAGGATAGGACTCGCCGTAGCCGTGGATGAGCACCTTGGTGCCACCAAACTCGCGCACATACTCGGCGACATGCGCCTGCTGGCCCTTGCCAAAGACAAACTTCGTTGGACAGTAATACTCAAAGTTGAGCATGTGTCTTCCTCCTCTTCCCTACTCCGCAACTGCCGGGTTCATGAGCAGGCGCTTGTTGCCGGTCTCCTTGTACTGGATGGCCTTCTTTGCAGCAATAATCGGAGACTTGCGCTGAGCGTCAGCAGTGACGCCACCAAGGTGCCCGGTGAGCACAACGTTGTCGAGGTCAAGCCACTTGGTATCCGCAGGCAGCGGCTCCTCCTCATGGACGTCAAGCGCAGCAGCGGCAATGCGGTGCTCCTTGAGAGCATCGTAGAGGGCATCGTAGTCAACGAGGCCGGCGCGCGCAGTGTTGACAAAGTAGGCGGTGGGCTTCATAAGGGCAATTTCAGCCGCACCAATCATGTGCACGTTGTCAGGGGTGAGGCGCGCGTGGACCGAGATGATGTCGGCGGTCTTGAAGAGCTCATCCTTCTCGACTTTCTCGACGCCCGTGCCGGCAAGTGCCTCTGTGGGGATGTAGGGGTCGTAGGTAATCACTTTGACGTCAAAACCGGAGAGCTTCTTGGCAACTAAGCTGCCAATGTGACCGTAGCCAACCAGACCAACGACCTTGCCTTCCATGTCGGGCATGTTGTCAGCATTGGCGAGCGGAGCCGAATACTCGCCGTTCCTAATGTTGTAATTGGACTGAGCGATGTTGCGCACGCATGCCAGCATCATGCCAACAGTGAAGTCAGAGACGGCGTTGGCGTTGCGCCCCGCAGCGTTGACCACGATGACGCCACGCTTGGTTGCAGCCGCAATGTCCACGTTCTCGATGCCCCCACGACAGGCGCAGATGGCCTTGAGATTGGGCATCTGATCCATGAGCTTGGCCGAGACCGGACAGAAGGCAACAAAGAGCACGTCCGCATCAAGATTGTTCTTCAGAATCTCTGGAATGGCAAATGAGTCTAGGCGCCCCTCCTTGTCTCCCAGCTCATGCTGGTTGTCCTCGACGGCCTTGGCAAGCGTGGCAAAGTTTTCGTCCTCGGCCAACCAATCGCCGGAGACAACTTCGTCGGCACCCATAAGCTTTGCTGCCGCGACCATGGTGTCCGCCATCTCCTGCATAACGGGAACGCCAGCAAGCACACATACTGCCTTCATGTTCTCCCTCTCTACTCTTGCGATGAACGGATGCGAAAAAGACCGGCCCAACCAGGTTGCGTGAGCCGGCCAAGAGTGACTTACAGAATGCCGAACAGGGCACCCACAACGCCGATAACGCAGTAGATGATCAGCAAGTTGAGGAACTTTCCACGCTTCTTGAGGTAAAGGTATGAGAAGAGCACGAGCAGCGCAGGGAGCAGGCCCGGAAGTATGGAATCGAACACACTCTGGAGCAGGATGGCGCCGTCACCTGAGCCAAGGGAGAGCGTGGTAGAAAGCGCTACATAGTTGGATGTCATGGCACCCATCATGAACATGCCCACGACGCCAGCCGCAGCAGTCACGAGTTTGATGCGGCCACTTTGGAGAAGGTCCAGAATGGCCGTCTTGCCGGAGCGGTAACCCAACCAATAGGTGAACCAAGATATGACAATGGCCGAAATCCAGATGATCCAGTCGCCGAAGATTCCGAAGAGAACTCCACTAGTTGCCATGGGGATGAACATGGCTCGGACAATCGGGCGAATGGTACCCCAGTGGAATGAGTCACCAAAGCCGGCAAAGGGGCCCATTAGCCCGAGTCTCGTATTGGTAATGAGATCGCTGTCGATATCGCCGCCGTTGGCCTTCTCCTCCTCCATGGCCACGGTCATACCATTGATAGCGGCACCGTAGTAGGGCTCGGTAATGTAGGTCACCATACTGCGATGCAGGGCCTCCTTGAGACCCTCTTTGTCATCGCCGTAGGCATCGCGGAGGGAGGGAATCATCGAGTAAGTAAAGCCAAGGCCGTAGAGGCTCTCGAGGTTCTGGGAGAAGCGCTGGACAAATGCTTGGCGAGCCCAGCCCTTGATGTGCGCACTTCTTGAAACCTGTCCCATTGTTATCAGGTCTCCCTTCTGGTTAGTCGTCGTCGTCTTCGTCAACGGCAGGACTCTGCAACGCCTGGGGCTGCAGCATTCCGCTCCTTGCGTACTGGATATGTAGCGCGGCGAGAACCACCGCGAAGACCCCCATAAGGACCAACGGAAGATTCGCAACCTTCATGATGAAGAAGCCAAGTGCGAAGAACGGGATGAGCTTCTCATCGCCAATGATGGAGATAGCCATGGTGAAGCCGAGGGCGGGAAGCATACCGCCGATGACAGACAGCCCATGGGTGAGCCACTCGGGCATGGCAGCAAGGAAGCTATTGGCGGCGTCAGCGCCCAGATAGGCAACGATGAAGACGGGAATGAAGCGCACGGCGAGCTGTACGAGTGCTGGGCCCCAGATGGCATCAAAGGTTATTGCTCTCCAGTTGAGCTCATCGATGTGCTTCTCAGCACGGTGCCACCACACAGCGTTGATGGTGCGACGGGCGTTATCCATGAAGGCACCTAGAATCCCAAAGGGAACGGCAAGGGCCACGGCGGTATTTATCTCCATGCCCGTCTTGAGGGCGATGGGGATTGCAATGCATGCGGCAAGCGCTTGGTCAGAGGGCATATTTGCGCCAACAGCAACCGCCGAGAGATAGATGGCAACCGCCGAGAGATAGATGGTCTCGAGTGCCGCGCCAAGCATGATACCCGTAGTGAGATCCCCATAGATTGCGCCAAATAGGCCGCCGAGGAACAGCGGGGCTTGGCACATCATGAGAAGTGGGCAATCAAGGTTAACAAGGTAGTAGATCAGAGCAATCAATGTTGCGTCTAGAACTGGATTCATTGTTCCCCTCCTTATTCGTGCGTACTGCAATAACTCAACGAGCATGGTGTCGAACTGCGCCGACGTGACTACCCCCCTGCCGCAGTTGTTGAATCCCAACTTCCAAAGTGACTTGAAGCGCTGATATCAAGCGAGTAATCATGCAATATTTATTGTTTCGAAAGTGATTTACTGTTGTTTCAACAGTATCATAAGCAAAGCTTCGTAAATATACTAAGTATGATTTGCGAAGCGATAATTTATAGGTTACTAGCTATTTGCCAGCTGCAAAGTCAGCTTTGAGTTTGCGATAGATGGGAGCGAGATCAGCGGGCGTCTCGTCAGGAACGAGCTGAAAGGTCACCTTGACTCCAGCGTCGGCAAGCTCCTTGAGCAAATCGAGCTCATGGTCGGATACGTTGATGGAAACATGGGCAATCTTTCGGTCTGGCGCACCTGGCACCTGCCCAACCACGAGCTCGGGAAACTCGTAGCCGCCGAAGTAGGCTGCGCGTGCCGTTTCGATGTCTTTGAATAGCACGAGCACCCTTCCGGTGCCAAAACGCTTCTCCTTCCAGAGCTCGAGGGCTCGGGCAAGCGTACGGAAGACAACCTTCTTGTCGCCCGCCGTAAGACGCAGGACGTTCTTCTGCCATTCGTCATTGGCAGTCTCGTCATCAATGATGTAGATCTTACTGATATTAAGGATGGGGACCCACTTGCTCATGACCTGGCCATGCAAGAGCCTGTAGTCCACACGGTTAGCGATAACGTCTGCCATATTTACTCATCCTCGTCTTCGTCGTAGGTGCTTGCGTTCAGGTCCTTGATGAGGTCGCCCACGCACACGACCCCTTCCCGAGCAGCGCTTGCGACGTCGCGCTCTAGGACATCCAGCGGCACTTCGTCGCGCTCGCTTGCCGCAACGATGAGTGCCGGGACATTCATGCCCGTAATTGCGTAGACTTGACGCCCTCTCGCGATGCTCATCACTGTGTTGAACGGCGTTCCGCCTTGGAGGTCAACCAACATCAGGCAGTTGCCACCGCAGATGTCAATAAAGAGCTCTATCTCTCTCGTAATCCTCCAGCGTCGCCCCCTCGACAAGAGGGAGCGCCCGCACGTTGTCGAGCTTGCCCAGAATCATCTGGGTGGAGGCAAGGATTCCCTCGCAGGCGGTTCCATGGGAAACAAGGAGTATGCCCGTGCGTGCCATATTGCACCCCCCTAGAGGAGAAGCCCACCAGTGGTGTCCAGCGTCGTACCGATAATCTGCGAAGACTTCTGCGAGAGCAAAAAGGCAACGATGTTACCGAGGTCCTCGGGTTTGGTGAACTGTTTGCTGGGGAGCTTGAGACGGCGCGCCTCATTCTCGGGAGTGGGGTCGTCGTAATGGGTCTTGTTGGTTGCCACATAGCCAGGCATGATGCCGTTGAAGACAATGCCCTCGTCCGCGACCTCCTTGGATATCGAGCGAGTAAAGCCGATACCTGCAGCCTTGTAGGTGGCGTAGTCGAAGCCTTTCTTGTGACCGGACGAAACCGCGGACTTGGAGATAACGTTGACCGCCCTACCGGACTTACCAGCGTCCTCGCAGTGGACGATAAACTCACGGGATGCCATAAACATACTGGTCATGTTGATGGTGTTGGCGCGGTTCCACTCCTCAAGTGTGATATCACGCGGAGACTTAAAGGCGATGCCGCCTCCAACGTTGTTCACCAGGCCATCGACCCCACCCCTCTCCGCAATCACGGTCTGGAAGAGCTTGTGCACGGACTCCTCACTGGTTGCGTCAAACTGCACCGCAGTAACGTCAGAGCCCGTTGCCTCAGCAAGTTCAACTGCGTAGCTCTTGGCGAGATCACCGTTGTAGTCGGCGATGACAACCGAGACACCCTCCTGCGCGAGCACACGGCTGATTCCTCCGCCTATGCCCTGGGCACCACCGGTGACGATGATAACCTTCTTCTCAAGTCCAAGATCCATGCCCCTCTCCTGTCCTCTCCGCACTCTGGCTAAGCTGCCGTCCAAGAGCAACATGCACTTTGTTTACAACAACTGTTGCTGTTGTTTCGCTAAATATTACGGCGAAGTTGTTGTTGTTTCAATAGTTACAGATGAGGTTTTCAAGAATGTGAGGTGTAAATTGCCGTAAGCGGTGAATACTAGCTGTTGAAAGGACAATGTGAGGGCATCTTGCTCTCGAAGACTGTAAGGGGGCTCGTTCCATGGAGATGGCCGAGCGGCGCAACGCCATCACAGAGTTAATCAACCGTAAGGGAAGTGTCTCGTTCGCCCAAATTAAGAAGGCCTTCCCCGACGTCTCAGACATGACACTGCGCACAGATCTCAAAAGCCTTGACCAAGATCGCAAAATCATCCGCATACATGGCGGTGCACGGTCGGTCGAGTACGTCGTGGGTGCCGACGGGTTGCAGGTGAACCCCGAGAGAAGGATGCGTAACGCTGCCTCCAAGGAGGTTGTGGCCAAGAAGGCCATTGACCTGATAAGGCCAAACACCACCATTTTCATCGACTCTGGAACTACCTGCGAGGAGCTTTGTACCAATATCGCGGGGATGCCGCTACAGATTTTTACTTGCAGCCTTTCCAACGCAATTGCGCTGGCACGCTCCCCCAAGTCGAATGTCTTCGTCATTGGTGGGCGAATGAGTCCCTTCACGCTCAACCTCAATGGCAGCCACACGCTTACCATGCTGCAGCAGATTAGCTTTGACCAGGCGTTTCTCGGCGTCACTGCCTATCAGTCTGAGGCGGGCTTTACCTGCGGATCGGATGAGGAGGCCTCCATCAAGCGGCAGGTTGCCAAAAACGCAGGCCAGGTGATTGCCCTCATGGACTCGAGCAAGGTCGACAAGCGCACCACGTTCAAGGCGGTTGACCTTGACGATATTGACCTGGTAGTGGGGGATGACGAGATGCCCGACGAATTCAAGCTCGAGTGTTCGCGTACGGGGGTTGAGGTAATCTAGACGTACACGAGGGAGATGCCAATTCGTCGGACGAATTTGCGCAAGGCGGCCAGCGCGGCCGAGAAGGACAGCCCTGCGGGCAGCGACGCGAACGGCAGCTCTGGGCTCAAACTCGTGTAGCGTGCGTCCGGCACCGACTACAGTAACGCAACGGGGAGGCCGACTGACGTCGACCTCCCCGTTTTCTTGCGCTATGAGCGAGTGCTACTCGGCTGCGGGAGCCTCGGCAGCGGCCTCAGCCTCGGGCTCTGCGGGAGCCTCAGCGGCCTTCGCGGCAGCCTTGGCAGCCTCTGCCTCGGCCTTCTTGGCGTACTCAGCAGCACGCTTGGCCTTCTCGGCAGCCTTGGCCTCCTTGGCGGCCCTGCGAGCAGCCTCGAGCTCCGCGGCCTTCGCGGCCTTGGCAGCCTTGGCGGCCTTCTCGGCATCGAGCCTGGCCTGCGCGGCGCCGCCGAACTTGTTGGCGAAGCGCTGGACGCGGCCGCCGGTGTCGACGAGCTTCTGCTGGCCGGTGTAGAACGGGTGGCACTTGTCGCAGAGGTCGATGACGAGCTCGGGCTTGGTGGAACGCGTCTTGAACGTGTTCCCGCAGGTGCAGCGGACGGTGCACTCCACGTAGTTAGGATGAATTCCTTGCTTCATTGCAGGACTCCTTTTGTCGGTCCTGGTTTCCGACCAGGACAGGGGTGGTGATGTCTTGGCGCGGATTGCTCCGTCCAAGACGGTCAAGCTCTCGGAGTATAACAAATTGCACGTCGACGGTGTGTGGAGAATCGCTGACCACGCGCAGCGCGCGGCCGCGGCACCGGGCTTCTCGCCTTCCCGTGCGCGGATAATAACTCTTTTTCTTGATCTGGTCCGATATTTACCCAGGTAGTTCGCATCGATTTAAAGAGATGGAGCTAAACTCCGCAGCGAAGGGACCAGCGAGCGGGGGCGATACCTCCGAGTCGAGATTCCTCCACGGCGCCCCTCCAAAAGTGAACACGATTTCAATTCGCGGTCCACCGCTGCAACGTTTCCCCAGGGGCCGCGGGGCGCTCATTGAAAACGTGTTCACTTTTGGGCGAGGGGAAAGGGACGGGAGCAGACGGCGAGGGGCAAGGACGAGCGAGTGCAGACGGCGAGGGGTGCGCCGCAGCGCGCCGGGGGGCACCGCGCGCCAGGGCAATCGCGAGCAGACCGCCCCCGTGTGTGTTCTAATGACATCTGAGATCAAACGTACCGCGGGCCGAGACGTGCCCGCCGCCGCCCCAGCAGCTCTTGCCAGGAAGGAAGCCTATGTTTCTCGCGATTGACGTTGGCAACACCCAGACCACGCTCGGCCTCTTTGACGAGGACGGCACTGTGGCGCACGGCTGGCGCATGGCGACGAGCCACACGGACACCTCGGACATGATCGACGCCCGCCTGCACGGGTACTTCAACAAGGACGGTCTGGACCAGGCACGCGTCACTGCCGCGGGCATCGCGTGCGTGGTGCCTGTGCTCACCCGCGCATGGTACAAGTGCCTGCTCGACCGCACGGGCACAGAGCCGCTGGTCGTGACTCCCCAGACGGACTCCGGCATGCGCATCGACATGCCCGATCCCACCCAGGTTGGCGCCGACCGCATCGCCAACGCCGTGGCCGCACGCCTCGCCTACGGCGCGCCGGTCATCGTGGTGGACTTTGGAACGGCAACCAACATCGACGTTGTCGACGCCGCAGGTTCCTACCGTGGCGGTGCCATCTCGCCGGGCCTCATGCTCTCGGCAGCGGCGCTCTTCTCGCGCGCGGCCAAGCTCTCCAGCGTGCCCATCGAGGCTCCCGCCCACGCACTGGGCGAGACAACCGAGGCCGCCGTGCAATCGGGCATAGTCGTTGGCGCGGCCGCGCAAGCAGAAGGCCTGGTTGCCCGCATCAAGCGCGAGCTGGGCATACCAAATGCGCCCGTGGTGGGAACCGGTGGCCTTGCACGCACCGTGAGCGCCGCAACCGACCTTTTCTCGGCCGTCGACCCTGACCTCACGCTGCGTGGCATCCGCGAGATATGGCTCCACCAGCAGCACTAGCGACCGCCAGCAGCCCACGTCGGGGCGAGACCCCGCCTCTACTGCGCCGCGCGGATGGACGCCTGCTCGGGCGAGACCTCGACCTCGCCGCCAAGCTCGTTTCTCACCGTGGCGCGCCCCCACACGTCAACGCCCGCAAGGGTGCCCCGCATGGCCACGCGGCCGTTGGGATACACCAGCTCGACGGGCTTGCCCATGAGCGTCACGCGATCAAAGTAGTCCGAGAGCACCGGCGCAAGCGGGCCCGCAACGGCGCGTCCAGCGCCCACGGCAGCGGCCCAGGCGTCCACACGGGCGAGGATGGCGCTGCATACGGCACCTGCGACCTGCTCGTCTGCCGGCAGCGCATCCGCGTGCGCGCCGCCCGCGACGTCGAACGAGAGCGAACACACCACGAACATGCCCTCGGCGTATCCAGCGCTGGTCCGCACGTGCGCAACCAGGCCAGCGCCGTCCTCGCGTACCACGTCCGCCGGCCAGCCAACGCCCACGCCGGCAACGCCAAGCTGCTCAAGCCCCTCGCAGGCGCCAAGCGCCGCAACGTAGGGCACGCCCGAGAGACTCCCCATGCCCACCTGCGGCCGCAGCACGCAGGCAAGCTCAAGCTCCCCCTCCTCGCGATGCGAGAAGAGCTCGCCGTGCGACGCTCCCTCGCGCGCACGCCCCAAGGCCTGCTCGGCAGCTACTCCCATACGATCTCCCCAAGGTCATCCGTCACATGGCCAACGCGATCGTCCGGGTCAACCACGTTCACGCCGGAGTGACGCAGGAAACGCACGGGGTCGTGCATGAGGTCCTCCATGGGCACCAGCACAAAGTCGCGCTCACCAAGGCCCGGGTGCGGCAGCGTGAGGCGCTTGCCCGCATGGGTCTCGCCCTCGACCCACACCAGGTCGCAGTCGATGGTGCGCGGGCCGTGGCCAGCCTCCTCCGGGTTGCGCTCGCGGCCCAGGGCGTCCTCCACGGCAAGCAGCTGCCCCATGAGCACCAGGGGGTGCAGCTCGGTGCGAATCTCGGCTACGGCGTCCGCAACCGGCGTCTTTATGCCGTAGGCAGGCTCCGTCTCGTACGCATGGCTCACCGAGACCACGCAGGTAAGCGGGATGTCGTCGATCATCTGGACCGCGCGGGTGATATTGGCGAGACGGTCGCCCACGTTTGACCCAAGTGCCACAAAGCCCTGGCGGGAGTCCTTGTGCGAGACGGCCCAGAACGCGTTCACGGCCTGCGCCGTGCCGGCAACGTCATGAACGCGCAGGATGCGTGCGCCGTTCTGAATGGAGGAGATGCAGATGCCGTACGTGGCAGGGTCCATCTGGCCCGGCTGCGCCTCGCCGGCAATGGCCCCCACAAAGCTCTTCCGCGAGACCGCCGCAAGCAGCGGGTAGCCCATCGAGACCATGGAGCGCGTGGCGCGCTGGATGACCACGTCCTCATCGGCAAACTTGTCGAAGCCCGCGCCCGGGTCAAGGCAGATGCGGTCATGTGCGACGCCCGCGCGCATGAGGGTGCGCGCCTGGTCGCCGAGAAAACCCATCACCTGGCGCATGATGGGCGCCTCGTCCGGCAGCGTGAAGCGGTGCTGCGAGGTCATGGGGCGCGGCGCTACCGAGCGCGTGGGGCGCGAGTCGTCGAGAAGAACCTCGCGGCGCGGCGCGTGCGAGCCAAGTCCCGCATGCTCCCAATGCATGACAACGCAGCCACAGTCGGTCTCGGCAGCAACCTGCACCATGTCCGGGTTGGTGAAGCCAGTGGCGTCATTCACGATTGAGGCCCCAAGGCGCACGCACATCTTGGCGACGTCCGGATGGGTTGTGCTCACCGAGACAATCGCACCCTCGGCAACCAGCGCGCGAATCACGGGCACCACGCGCTCGGCCTCCTCGTTGGAGGCAAGCGGCTCCTGGCCGGGAACCACTGGCGCAGCGCCCACGTCGATGATATCCGCGCCCTCGTCGAGCATCTCGAGGCCACGCTCGGCGGCGGCCTTGGTGTCGACGCCACCCTTGCCGTCCGGGAAGGCCTCTGGGGTCACGTCGAGAATGCCCATGATGCGCGGGCGCGCGAGCGAGAGCTCGTGCGAGCCGACGAGCCAGGTTGCATAGTTCTCTCGGAGCACAGACATCGACCTCCCGTTGACGGCGCCGCGCGAGAGCGCGACGGGGGCAGCACGCGCCGCCCCGCATTCAGGATATTGTAGCGTGTGGCTTTGACCCCTTGCGGACGGCCGGGCCGAGAGGGAAATAACCCCACCAGCGGCGGCGCTGCCGGGCGCGGTCGGGCGTCAAGGCCCGCCGGGCCCCGGAGCGCGCCGAGCACCCTAGAAGTCGAACGCCTTTGCAATGTCGCAGGCGCACACCAGGTTTGCGGCACCGTCCTGCGGTGTGGGCTGCTTGTTCACAATCACGAGGTCATCGCCCTGGAAGTACTGCACAAGGCCAGCCGCGGGATACACCACGAGCGAGGTCCCGCCCACAATGAGCATGTCGCAGGACTGGATGTCCTCGGCCGCGCCGATCAGGGTCTTCTCATCCAGCGACTCCCCATAGAGCACAACGTCGGGCTTGATGCGGCCGCCGCACTCCTCGCAATGTGGCACACCTGTGGTGCCCATGATCCACTCGGCCGAGTACACGTGCCCGCAGCGCTGACACACGTTGCGGTGCACCGAGCCGTGCAGCTCGTAGACGCGCTTGGAGCCCGCCGCCTGGTGCAGGCCGTCGATGTTCTGCGTGACCACGGCGGTAAGCTTGCCCTCGCGCTCGAGCTCGGCGAGCTTGTAGTGCGCCTGGTTGGGCTTGGCTCCCAGGGCAATCATCCGCGTGCGGTAGAAATCGAAGAACTCCTCGGTGTGCGTGAGATAGAACTCGTGGCTCAGCATCTCCTCGGGCGGATACTTGAACTTCTGATGGTACAGGCCGTCCTCACTCCGGAAGTCGGGGATGCCGCTCGCCGTTGAGACCCCCGCCCCGCCAAAGAACACCACGCGCTTGGCACACCTGACCCTCTCGGCCAGCTCTTGGGCTGCCTCGCGCGCATCAGAGATCACCTTTGCACCCGACATGGCGTACTCCCTCGACGAATGGGTAGAAGAACAGTTCCGATGCTAGCACCGAGAGGAGTGGTTTCCATGACCGACCAGCCGCAACGCGAGGATGATACTGCCGAGCACGTGGCCGAGAAGCCCCAGGCCACCCAGCCCGAGGGCGGGATCGCGGATGTGCGCGAGACGACGCCGGAGCCAGCTGCCCCTCTCGCACCCCTCGAGAACAACGTGCACAACTGCGCCCTGGTGATCGAGGGTGGCGCCATGCGTGCAAGCTACGTCTCGGGCCTGGTGAACGTTCTTCTCGAGCAGGGCATCTACTTTGACTACGTCTGTGGCATCTCGGCAGGCTCGACCGTCGCCACCAACTACGTCTCGCGCGACATGGTGCGCACCAAGCGCTCGTTCGTCGACTTTGCGGCAAACCCCCAGATGGGCGGGTTAAAGTCTTTCCTCAACCGTCGCGGCTTCTTCAACGCAGACTACGACTACCTGGGCTGCATCGAGGATGGCTCGATGCCGTTTGACTGGCAGACGTTCCAGGCCAACCCAGCGCGCGTGCGCATCCAGGCGTTCCAGCGCGACACCGGGCGCACCGTTGTGTGGGGACGCGACCACATGCAGACGCTCGAGGACCTCATGGCGTGCGTGCGGGCAAGCTCCACCATGCCGGGCATCATGAGGCCCATCGAGGTCGACGGCCAGGTCATGCTCGACGGGTCGCTGGGCGCAGGTGCTGGCCTTCCCAACCACATCGCCGAGGACGACGGCTTCGAGAAGCTCTTTGTCATCACGTCTCGCCCCGCGGGGTACCGTAAGGGCGAGCTCTCGGCCGTCAGGCGCCGCGGCGTCATCCACATGATGAAGGACCACCCCTACGCGAGAAACGCCATGCTCACACGGCCCGAGCGCTACAACGAGGAGCTTGCGCACCTGGAGGAGCTGGAGAAGTCCGGCCGCGCGCTGGTGGTGAGGCCGCGCGAGATGCCTGTCTCGCGCACCACACGCGACGTCAAGGAGCTTGAGCACGCCTACCTGCTTGGGCACGAGCAGGGCATTGCCGAGCTGCCGCGCTGGCGCGAGTTCCTGTTTGGCGAGTAGGGCGTAGCGCTGGGGTCCCAGCAGGCAGCGCGGGGTTCTCGCCCTGCTGGGGCGGGCTTCTCGCCCGACTGCCTTTGGCCTCCCCCTATAATCCAGACGATAAAACGTCTTACGGGAGGTCCTGATGGAGCTTGAGAGCAACGTCTTTGATTGCGCGCTGTGTTTTGAGGGAGGCGGCTACCGCGCCAGCTACACCGCGGGATTTGCCAACGTCCTGCTCGAGAATGGCGTGTACTTTGATTTTGTCTGCGGAATCTCGGCGGGCGCCAGCCACACGGTGGACTACCTGAGTCGCGATCAGGCACGTGTGCGCGACGCGTTTATCGCCCTGGCCGACCAGCGACCCAAGGCGGGCGGCGTGCGCTCGATGCTCATGGGGCACGGCTACTTCAACGCAGACTACGACTACGTGGGTGCGGCGCTCGAGGGCTACATGCCCTTTGACTTTGAGACCTTCGCGGCCAACCCCGCGCGGCTGGCCATCCAGAGCTTCGAGGCGGACACGGGCAAGTCCGTGGTGTGGGACAAGTCCGTCATGGGCGCGGCCATCCCTATGATGGAACACGTGCGCGCCAGCTCGACGCTTCCTGGCGTCATGAAGCCCATCGAGGTAGACGGCCACGTGATGTATGACGGCGGCCTGGGTGAGGGCGCGGGACTCCCCACGCACATGGCCGAGGACGCGGGCTTTGAGCGCCTGGTCATGGTGTGCACACGGCCGGCAGGCTACCGCAAGGTGGCGCCCACAAACCGCGAACTGAGGGTCTACCACGTTATCTCGCACGGCAACGAGGCCGTTGAGGCAGCGCTTGCCACGCGCTGGCAGCGCTACAACGACGCTATGGACCACCTGGAGCGCCTCGAGCGCGAGGGGCGCGCGTGGCTCTTCAGGCCAGACGTGATGCCCGTGCGCTCCACCACCATCGACAAGCCCAAGCTCGAGGAATCCTACGCCATGGGGCACGAGCAGGCCGAGAGGGACTTCCCGCGCATGATGGAGTGGCTCCGCGGATAGCAGGGCGGGGTCGACGCTAGGCGTCCTCCGCGCCTACAAGGGCAAGCAGATCTGCCGGGCACAGCGCCGGCACGGGGGCGTGGCGGATCAGAGCCTGATCCGAAGTCACGAGCCAGTCTGCCTTCGAACGAGTTACCGCTGCCATGACCAGGCAATCCTCGACATCGTGGTGGACACGCAGGTAGCGTTCGGCAAGCCACAGGTCGGATTCATCTGCCCCAACAGCCGTGGCAATGGTTCGCAGGTTTGCCAAGCAGTCCAGCGAGAAAGCCCTAGCAACGGCCGCGGCCTCTTGGTCCACCTGACGTCCTATACGCCTGAACTGCTCTTTTGCGCTTGCCTGCAGAACGTACGCAAGGTCCTGGAGCGAGCCCATCGCATAGAGCAGATGGACCTCCGCCTGCTGGGCATACGTGAGCAGGCGCGTGGCATCTTCATGCCCCGTCCTAAACGGCAGGTAATTGTCGAGCCAGACGTTGGTGTCCAGCAATAGTGCGTGTGGTAATGCGCTCACTGAGCATCGCCGCCAAAGCGCTCGAGCAGCTCCTTCTCGAGCAGCTCTTCATCCGAACTGCGCGGGACGACGTTCACCATAGAAGTACTAGCATCCAGGCCCAAACGAGTGCAGGCAGCCGAAAAGAGTCCCCATCCCTGATTGAGGGGGTTCTCGCCGCTACTTGCTCCTGCATGTGCCGGTGATGCGGCGCTGGAGGCGAAGAGTTTCTCGAGGGCACTGATACCCGCAGGCCCAGACGCCGCAAGCCTCCACACGGTGCGCACTGCCTGGGTTGGGCTCACGCCCATAGCTGCCAGACCAGCATCGCCGGCATCTCTCAGTGGCTTGTCCATGCGGACGTTGACCTGCACGGATACCGCGGTGTTTGACATACGCCACCTCCAATATCTAGATTGTTAGACAGTATAGCACGTTGCGCTGCACCAGCCGTACTACCCATATGTGCTACGCTCTGAGAAGCATTTACGCTACCAGACAAACCCGTGCGGCCATGCGCCGCACGTATCGAAAAAAAGAGGACGCATCATGGCAGACACCACCCGCAGCCTGCGCTTTGTTTCATGGAACGTCAACGGCCTGCGCGCCGTGCTTAAGAAGGAACCCAGCTTCACCCAGATCTTCGACACGCTGGGCGCGGACATCTTTGCCGTGCAGGAGACCAAGCTCCAGGAGGGGCAGGTCGAGCTCGACCTCCCCGGCTACCACCAGTACTGGAGCTATGCCGAGCGCAAGGGCTACTCGGGCACAGCCGTCTTCACGCGAGAGGAGCCGCTGCAGGTGGTGTGCAAGATCGGCTCGCCCGTGGCGGACGACGAAGGTCGCGTGTGCGCGCTCGAGTTCCCCAATCTGTGGTTTGTCGACGTGTACACCCCCAACTCCAAGAACGGGCTTGCGCGCCTGGACGAGCGCATGGAGTGGGACGCGCGCTACCGCGACTTCCTGGCCGAGCTTGCCCGCGACAAGCCGGTTGTGACCTGCGGCGACTTTAACGTGGCGCACGAGGAGATCGATCTTGCCCGCCCGGACGACAACCACGAGAACGCGGGCTTCTCGGATGCCGAGCGCGAGAGCTTCACCAAGCTGCTGGAGAGCGGGCTCGTCGACACGTTCCGCGAGCGCCACCCCAATCTGGCCGGCGCATACAGCTGGTGGAGCTATCGCATGCGCGCCCGCGAGCGGGGCATTGGCTGGCGCATCGACTATTTTCTGGTTTCTCCGCAGCTCATGCCCAAGGTGACCGGCACGGCCATTCTCGACAACGTGTTTGGCTCCGACCACTGCCCCATCGAACTTGAGTTGGAGCTGTAGGGCCGGCACTGGCTCTGGGTACGTCGTCGCTCCAACTTGCGTGCGCTGCCGGGCTAATTTCAGACGTTTTTCCTGTGAATTACACGGTTATGTGTCGGATTTTAGCCCGTCGGCGCATGCAGAGACGAACAGGGCGCCGGCGAGCCGGACAGCCCCGCCGCCAGGCCATGTCCCTACGCCAGGCCCAGCATCATCCCAATGGCGTGCACGATAAACGCGACCACCCATGCCACACCGCACTGGAGCAGCACCACATACAGCGCGTAGCGGCCGTTGAGCTCGTTGCGCACTGCGGTGATGGCCGCCACGCACGGCGTGTAGAGCAGTACAAACACCAGGAACACAAAGGCCGTGAACGGCGTGAAGAGCGTGGCCAGGGCGGCCGGCGTATCGCCCACAAGCACGGTGAGCGTGGCCACAACGGACTCCTTGGCGGCAAAGCCAGTCACCAGTGCCGTGGAGGCGCGCCAGTCGCCAAACCCAAGCGGTGCAAAGATGGGCGAGATGGCCGAGCCCATGATTGCCAGCAGGCTCTGTGACTGATCGGCCACCATGTTGAGGCGCACGTCGAAGGTCTGCAGAAACCAGATGGCAACGCTGGCCAGGAAGATGATCGTGAACGCCCTGGTGAGGAAGTCCTTTGCCTTGTCCCACGCCAGGCGCAGCGTGGTTGCGGCGCTGGGCATACGGTAGTTCGGCAGCTCCATCACAAACGGCACGGGCTCGCCCTTGAACGCCGTGTGCTTGAGGACCAGCGCCACCAGCACGCCCACCAGCATGCCAATCACGTAGAGTGAGACCATCACGAGCGGCGCGCCCTTTGAGAAGAACGCGGCGCACAGCAGGGTGTAGACCGGCAGCTTGGCAGAGCAGCTCATGAACGGCGTGAGCATGATGGTCATCTTGCGGTCGTGCTCCGAGGGCAGCGTGCGTGTGGCCATGATGGCCGGCACCGAGCAGCCAAAGCCCACCAGCATGGGCACAAAGCTGCGGCCGGAGAGGCCAATCTTTCTCAGCAGCTTGTCCATAACAAAGGCCACGCGCGCCATGTAGCCGGAGTCCTCGAGGATCGACAGCAGGATGAACAGCGTCACGATGATGGGCAGAAACGAGATGACCGTGCCCACGCCGGTTATCACGCCGTCGATGACCAGCGAGTGGATCACGGGGTTCACGTCGGCGGCGGTGAGCGCGGAGTCGATGGCGTCGGAAGCGGCACTCACGCCTGTGGCCATGAGGTCCGAGAGGTTGCCGCCAATGAGGTCGAAGGTGAGCCAGAACACCACGATCATGATGCCAATGAAGCACGGGATGGCGGTGAAGCGCCCCGTAAGCACACGGTCGATGCGCGAGGAGCGCTCGTGCTCGCGGCTCTCCTGCGGCTTCTTGACGCAGCGGGCGCAGATGGCCTCGATGAACGAGAAGCGCATGTCGGCGAGAGCCGCAAGGCGATCGGAGCCGGACTCCTCCTCCATCTGGGAGATGATGTGCTCCATGGCGTCAAGCTCGTTCTTCTCGAGGCCAAGTGCTTTGATGACCAGCTCGTCGCCCTCGATGAGCTTGGTCGCGGCGTAGCGGTCGGGCAGGCAAGCGCGCTCGGCGTGATCGGAGACAAGCTCTCCAATGGCGTGGATGCAGCGGTGCACGGCGCCGCCGTCAGGTCCGTCCGGGCGGCAGAAGTCGATACGCCCCGGGCGCTCGCGGTAGCGGGCCACGTGGATGGCGTGCTCCACCAGCTCGTCTACGCCCTCGTCCTTGGCGGCCGAGATGGGCACCACCGGCACGCCCAGGAAGGACTCCAGGGCGTTCACGTCCACGGAGCCGCCGTTCTCAGTGACCTCATCCATCATGTTGAGGGCGATGACCATGGGAACGTCCAGCTCCATGAGCTGCGTGGTGAGGTAGAGGTTGCGCTCGATGTTGGTGGCGTCAACAATGTTGATGATCGCATCGGGCTTGGAGTCGATGATGAACTGGCGGCTCACGACCTCCTCGCCCGTGTAGGGCGAAAGCGAGTAGATGCCCGGCAGGTCTGTGACCGTGGCCTCCGGATGGCTGCGCATCTGGCCATCCTTGCGGTCCACGGTGACGCCGGGAAAGTTGCCCACGTGCTGGTTGGAGCCTGTGAGCTGGTTGAAGAGTGTGGTCTTGCCGCAGTTCTGGTTGCCTGCCAGCGCAAACGAGAGGGGCTTGCCTGCGGGCACCACCCCTCCTGCCGCGCGGGGACGCAGCTTGTTCTCGCCAATGGCCGGGTGGCTCGTCACGCCAGACGCCACCTGCAGGCGGACCTTCTCGTGCGCATCATGGACGTTCTCGAGCGAGATCTGGGCTGCGTCCGCCGCGCGGATGGTGAGCTCGTAGCCGCGCAGGCGAATCTCAAGCGGGTCACCCATAGGCGCGTACTTGACCATGGTGACCTCGGTGCCCGGCGTGAGGCCCATATCAAAGATGTGCTGGCGCAGGGACTTCTCTTCGCAATCCACCGAGCTGACGATGGCGTCCTTGCCGATCTCGAGCGCGTCGAGTGTCATATCTCTCCTTGCGATAGCCGCCAGGCGTGGGCGCCATGCGGCCGATTGGGGCATTCAGTCTGTTTAGGCTAACTTTACCCCGTTTAGAGAGCGCATGCACTGTCGAGAAGGTCTTTCCTACTCCGCCATGGGGCCAATCACGGATTCGACAACGCCGGCAAAGGTAGCGGCGTCCCGGCAGGCCACGAGTTCCTGCGGGAAGTGCACCTCGTTGAGCAGGGCATCTGCTGCCTCATGATGGCCCACGAGCGACGAGACGTGCGCATCCGAGCCAAACGAGATGCTCACACCCAGCTCCGCGCAGCGCTCGACAATCTGGCGGCAGCGCTTGTAGGAGCCCGCGCGCTTCTGCGCAATAAGGCTCGACTCGTTGACCTCGATGAGCTTGCCGTGCTCCTTCACGGCGCCAAGCACCGTGTCTATATCAAAGTCTAGGCCGGTGCGGCCAATGTGGCCCAGGATAAGCACCTTGGGGTCTTCAAGAACGCGCAGGTACATGCGCGTGACCTGCTCGCGCGAGGCACCCTCGGTGAAGTCCTTGTTGTGGACGCTCGCAATCACATAGTCGCACTGCTCAAAGGCCATCTTCTTGAGGTTGTGCGGACGGCGGTACGCGCTGCCGTTGATACCCTTCTCGAAGAAGATGTCATGCCCAAAGATGTCGCCGTCGAGGTCGATGATGTCCGCCTCGCATCCGCGAAGCAGGCGCACCCCATGCCACCTGCGCGGCCACGCCCACAGGTTGAGAAAGTACTGCCAGTCCTGAACGGTCTGCTGGGCAAACAGCATCCTTGAGTAATGGTCCGTGACGCCGAGAAGCTCCATCCCCTGGGCGGCCGCGGCGCGCACGTCCTCCTCGAGCGTCGAGTACGCGTGGCGCGAGAAGAGCGTGTGACAGTGCGTGTCGCAGAGGATCTGCCTGCCGGAGACGGGCCGGGGCGCCACGGGGGCAGCGGCCTGCGCGGTTGCCGGCGCCGGCGCGGCAGCGTTCGGGCGGACAAGGCCAAACGACGTTCGGGGCGAGGCTTGGTAGGCGTCACAAGCGGCGCTGTCCTTCTCGACCGCACGCATCTTCTCGCCAGGGCGCTCGCACACGTTGCGCGTGCGCACGATGCCCGTGCGCTCCCCAAAGAAGATGCAGCCTCCGCAGGTGTTTCCAGACGTGCGAGACGCCATGCCTTTCCCCTCCCGGCAGATTTGACCGAGCGGGCGCACACCCAACGTGGGAGCGCGCCCGCCGCGGCGTTTACTTGTAGCTCTCGGCCAGCTTCTTCCACGCGGGCATCGAGTTCACGATGGTCTCGTAGCTCACGCAGTAGCCAATGCGCACCCAGCCCGTGCAGCCAAAGCTGTCGGACGGAACGGGCAGCAGCTCGAGGGCCTTCGCGCGCTCGAAGAAGGCGTTGGCGTCGGGCTCCAGGGCCTTGACCCACAGGTAGAAGGCACCCTGCGGCTCGATGTAGTGGTAGCCAAGCTCGGAGAGGCCACGGGTGAGCGCCTCGCGGTTGCGCGTGTAGGCCTCGACGTCCGACGGCACGTCGCAGCAGTCCGCAACCACGCGCTGGAAGAGCGCGGGCGCGCAGACAAAGCCCAGCGAGCGGCCGGCACCGGCGATTGCGTAGACCAGGCGGTCGTGGTCGGGGTTGGTGGGCGGCACCAGCACCCAGCCAATGCGCTCGCCGGGAAGCGAGAGGCTCTTGGAGTACGAGTAGCACACCAGCGTGCGGTCGTAGATTGCCGGGACCCAGGGCACCTCCACGCCGTAGGAAATCTCACGGTAGGGCTCGTCGGCCACGAGGTAGATGGCCGTGCCAAGGGCGTCCTCGCGCTCGTGCAGGACGTCCGCAAGCGCGGCGAGGTTCTGCGCCGAGTAGACCGAGCCAACGGGGTTGTTGGGCGAGTTGATCACCACGGCCTTGGTGCGTGGCGTGACGGCGACACGCACGGCTTCGGTGTCGATCTGGAAGGTCTCCGAATCCGCCATGACCTCGATGCAGGTGGCGCCGGCGGTCTCGATCCACACGCGGTACTCGGGGAAGTACGGGGCAATCACGATGACCTCGTCGCCGGGGTTGACCACCGCGTGGAAGCTGATGGAGAGCGACGCCGCCGCACCGCAGGTGAGGTAGAGGTCGTCGGCGGCAGCGGTGTTCTCGCCATAGCGGCGGCAGAGCGACGCGGCGAGCTTCTCGCGAACAAAGGTCAGGCCAGCGGCCGGGGTGTAGCTGTGGAGCTGCGTGGGCGGCAGCTGGAGCGAGCGCTCGATGGACTCGCGGACCGCGTCCGGCGAGGGGATCGACGGGTTGCCCAGGCTGAAGTCAAAGACGTTCTCAGCGCCAATCTGCGCCTTGCGCGCGGCGCCGTAGGCGGCAATCTCGCGGATGGACGACTTGGACGCCCCGTAGGCGTAGTTCTTCTCGTTAATCGTCATTGGTGTTCCTCTCTGTGGGGTCTTGCTCGGGGGCGTCGGGCGCGGGGGCGTCGGACTCGGTGGCCGCACCATCCGCGGGCTTCTCGGCCTTCTCGGGATGCTTTGCCAGGTACTCGTCCCACGTGCCGTCAAGCAGCGCGTTCACGGCCTCGCCCTCGACGGTCTCGCGCTGGAGCAGGACCTCGGCCATGGTCTCCATCTGGGCGCGACGCGCCTCCAGGACCTCGCGGGCGCGGGCGTGGGCCTCGCGCATGATGTGCTCGACCTCGTCGTCGATGCGCTTTGCGGTCTCGGCCGCGTAGTCGTTGTGCTGGGCGTAGTCGCGGCCAAGGAAGACCTCGTGCTGCGCCTCGCCAAAGACCTGCGTGCCCAGTTCCTCGCTCATACCGTAGCGCGTGACCATCTCGCGGGCCAGCTTGGTGGCGCGCTCGAGGTCGTTGCTCGCGCCGGTGGTGATATCGTCGCAGAAGAGCTCCTCGGCCGTGCGGCCGGCGAGCAGCACGGCAATCTGGTCGAGCATGCCGTCGCGCGTCTCGAGGAAGTGGTCCTCCTCGGGCATCTGCATGGTGTAGCCCAGTGCCTGGCCACGGCTCACAATCGAGATCTTGTGCACCGGGTCGGAGTTCTCGAGCACGTGGCCGACAAGCGCGTGGCCGCTCTCGTGGAACGCTATGACGCGGCGCTCCTTCTCGGTGATCACGCGGCTCTTGCGCTCGGGGCCGGCAATCACGCGCTCCATGGCCTCCTCGACCTCGTCCTGGCCGATCTTCTCCTTGTGCCTGCGCGCGGCGAGAAGTGCGGACTCGTTCATGAGGTTTGCGAGGTCTGCGCCGGTGAAGCCCGGCGTGATCTTGGCGATTGCGGCAAAGTCCACCGTGCTGTCAAAGGGCTTGTTGCGCGCGTGAACGCGCAGGATCTTCTCGCGCCCCTTGACGTCCGGGCGGTCCACGGTCACGCGGCGGTCAAAGCGGCCGGGACGCAGCAGCGCCGGGTCGAGGATGTCCGGGCGGTTGGTTGCGGCAATGAGGATGACGGCCGAGTTGTCCTCGAAGCCGTCCATCTCTACCAGCAGCTGGTTCAGGGTCTGCTCGCGCTCGTCGTGGCCACCGCCCAGGCCGGCTCCGCGCTGGCGTCCCACGGCGTCGATCTCGTCGATGAAGATGATGCAGGGCGCGGCTGCCTTGGCCTGCTTGAAGAGGTCGCGCACGCGGCTTGCGCCCACGCCCACGAACATCTCCACGAAGTCAGAGCCGGATATCGAGAAGAACGGCACGCCCGCCTCGCCTGCCACGGCCTTGGCAAGCAGCGTCTTGCCCGTGCCCGGAGGGCCCACGAGAAGCACGCCGTGCGGGATCTTGGCGCCCATCTTCTGGTAGCGCTCGGGCTCGCGCAGGAAGTCGCGGACCTCCTTGAGCTCCTCTACCGCCTCGTCGATGCCCGCCACATCGGAGAACTTGACCTTGGGGCGCTCCTCCTCGGTGGTCTGCGCCTTGGTCTTGGCGAAGTCCATCGTGCGGCCGTTCTGCTCGCTCATGCGGCGCATGTAGTACACAAAGACGCCCACGAGAAGCAGCGTGGGCACAACCGAGAGCAGGATGGTCTCCCAGGCGCTGCCGTCCGAGGTGTCGATGGTGAACGACGTCTCGGAGTGCTTGGCCATGAGCTCTTCCAGCGAGTCCGCTCCCACGTAGTAGCTCTTGAACTTCTGGAGCTTGGACTTGTCGCCCAAGTCGTCCTCGCTCGTCCAGTAGTCACCCGAGATGCTGCCGTCCGAGGTCTTGAACGTCACCGAGCTCACGCGGTCATCCTTGACCGCGGTCACGAACTCGTTGGTTGCCAGCGTGTCCACGGTGTCCGAGGAGGAAAGCGGGCTCTGGCCGGTGGAGAAGGCCAAATACGCCACGATCGCCACAATGATGAGCAGCGTTACCAGGAAGCTGCGCTGGTTCTGCGGACCGCGGTTGTCACCTCCCGGTGTGGGGAGCTTGTCGAGCGGGTTGTTGTCTGACACGAAAACGTCTCCTTGCGATTGCTTTCCGAGGTTGGGGCGCTACTAGGAGTAGGCCTCAGGCTTGAGGATGCCCACGTAGGGCAGGTTGCGGTAGCGCTCGGCGTAGTCGAGGCCGTAGCCCACCACAAAGGCGTCGGGCACGTGCGCGCCCACGTAGCGCGGGGTGACGGCCGGCGTGTGGTTTGGGATGTCCTTGATCGAGAAGGCCGCGATCTCGATGGACGCGGGTTTTCTCGACTGTAGGAGCTTTACCAGGTAGGACAGGGTGAGGCCAGAGTCGAGAATGTCCTCGGCCACAATGATGTGGCGCCCCTCGACCTTGGTGTCGAGGTCCTTCACGATGCGCACCACGCCCGAGCTCTTTACGCCGTCGCCGTAGCTGCTCACGGCCATGAAGTCCACCGAGCACGGCACGGTGATGGCGCGCATGAGGTCTGCGGTGAAGACGAAGGCGCCGCGCAATACGGCCACGATGAGCGGGTTCTTGTCGGCGTAGTCCTCGGAGATCTGGCGCCCCATGCGGGACACGATCCGGCGGATGTCCTCCTCGCTCAGGACGACGCTCTCCACGTCCGGATGCATCTCTGCCATTGCGATCCTCCACTCCCGACGGGCGCTCGCCGCACTTCTCGGCCCGCGCGCCGTCTATGCTGTTCGGAGACTCAATTCTAGCAAGTGTGAGGTGCGTGGCGTGCATCGCGCACGCTCGTCGGCCCTGATTCCTGCAACCCACACCACGGGGCCGGTGGGCGAGGTGCGCACCACGGGCACCAGCGGGCGCTCGGCCGCCGGGATGCGGGCCTCGTTGAGAAGGTCCGACACCTTCTTTGACTGGCCGTGCATGCCCAGGGGGCACAGGACGTCGCCAGGGTGCGGGGAGTCAACCCAGAGCCGGCCGCCCAGGTTGGCGTCAATGCCGCACGCAGAGGCATCGAGAAGGACCGAGGTGCCGGCCCACTCGCGGCCGTGCGAGAGGGCAAGCGCCGGGATGTCCGCGCCGTCCGGCGCCGGGAGGAGGCGCGCCGAGAGGTGCGCGGGGGCGCGTCCCGGGCGGGGATCGCCGAGCGGGAGCTCGCCGGGGACCTCGAGCCAGCCGGCAAAGTCGTGGGCCTTTGGCGCGCTGGCGCGCAGGAAGAGCAGGCCGTACTCCACGCGGGCGTCCACGCCCATGGGGACGGACGCAGACCCCGCGCCCGCCGCAACAAGCGAGAGAACCTGGGCAATGTGGCGCGCCTCGAGCCGGGCGTCAGGGCAAACCGCGAGAATCGCCGCGCGCGCCACGCGCCGGGCGATTGCTACCTCGCAAGCCGAGAGACGCGCGGCGTCCAGGGCCAGGGCTCCCTCCCCCGTGCGGCGCGTGAGGTCGCGCAGAGTGCGCGCGGCAACGGCGGTGAGGTAGGCGTCCTCGTCCGAGAGGATGTCGCAGGTGGTCGAGAGGCTTGCCACCACGCGCGGGTTTCTCCGCTCGAGCACCGGCATGACCTCGTGGCGCACGTAGGCGCGCAGGTAGCGGGTGTCAGCGTTTGTGTCGTCCTCGCGCCACACGATGCCGCGCATGCGCAGGAACTCGCAGAGCTCGTCGTGCGTGCGGTCGAGCAGCGGGCGCACCACGCGGTTGCGGCGGCGTGGGATGGACGAGAGGCCCGAGGCGCCGGTGCCACGGATGGCGTTCATCACGAAGGTCTCGGCGCGGTCGTTGGCCGTGTGAGCAGTGAGGATGCGCGCAGCCGAGCGGGGCGTACCGAGCTGGGCCGAGAGCTCATTGGCCAGGCGGGTGGCCTCGCTGTAGCGCACCTCTCGGCCGGCATTCTCCACGTTGCCGTCCGGCGAGGCCGCGGCCAGCGCGGCCACGTCCACGCGGCGGATGGTACAGGGAATGCCGTAGCGGGCCGCGAGGTCGCGAACGAACTCCTCGTCCTCGTCGGCGTCGATGCCGCGCAGGCGGTGGTTCACGTGGAGCACGTGGAGGCGCTCGCGGGCGATGCGGGCGCGGCCGCGGCCGTCCTCGATGTCGAGCGCGGAGGTTGCCGCCAGCACCAGGAGGGCCGTGGAGTCCGCGCCGCCAGAGACCATGAGCACCACGGGCGCGCGCAGGGCGTCGTCGGTGCTGCGGGACGGGCGCTCGAAGGGACTGGCGGCACCGGCGTCTCCCGAGCCGTATCTGCGAGCAACGCTTGGCATGTGCGGAGTCCTCCCTTCGGTGCGTGCGACGGCGCGGGGTGCGGGGTGCGGGCGCGCGGCGCGATTACGCGCACGATTCTACCCCGTCGCACCCCGCGGCCAACGGCGACCGCCCGGCCCGGCCCCCCTCGAAAGTGAACACGTTTTCAATTGCAACAACATCGCGCCTCTCGCTAACTGGGGTTTTAGTCGCATCATCCCTGCTGGATTGAATTCGTGTTCACTTTTTCACTGGGCAGCGCTGGGCAGCGGCGGCGTAGAACAGCGACGGCAATGGCGCACGCCAGGGCGTGTCATTGTGGCGGAACGATGTAATTTCTCGCATGGTCACATAACGTCATTCTCCCGCCCAAAAGTACCTCTCAGACGAGAAATTCTGGCCTCCACTGACCTACGTTCTGACAGGCTTCTTGCACGAAAAGCCCCCGGAGACACACCTCGGTAGCCTTTTTCTCACCCTAACCGTCAATTTTGGCCCTCTGACCCCAAAATCACTTGCACCAATCTGACACCAGAAAAGCGAACACGTTTTCAATCGCCGTGGCGCATGCACGTTGTCCAACTGGGCTTTTCCAAAAATCGGGGTCCGCCGATTGAAATCGTGTTCACTTTCGAAGGCGGGCCCGGGGCGGGAGATGACATAACCTCTCGGCACGCGTCTGCGCGTAGCGAATGCGCCGAGAAACGCCGGCAATCCGTCGTCGGAGGGAGCGAGGATGAGAATCACGTTCGACAAGCTCACGGCCCTGCACATCCTTCGCATCTGGCGGAGCTCGGGACGCACGCTCGCCGCAGATCGACACGGCCTCGAAGCGTCCGTGGTTGCCCCGCGTGAGTACTGGACGCGGCGCCGGATTAACGCGTGCCTGGAATCCGTGGACACCAACCTTTCCAACGTGCACGGGCGTGTGCAGGTGATGGTTCCGCGGCCAGGGGCACGCATTCGCTCGCGATCGGCGAGAAACACCGTGTACGTGCGCGGTTTGCCGACAAACCCCATCATCGAACTTGGCAGCCTGGTCCGAATCCCCTGTCCTGAGCTGCTCTTCATTGAGCTCGGAGCCATCATGTCTCCAGCCGCACAGCTTCTCGTGGGCCTCGAGCTTTGCGGGCGATTCTCGCGCGACGCCCGCGACCCGCGCGACGGCACCACCACGTTTGGCATCAAACCAGTAACCACAGCCGATAAAATCCGGTCGTATATCTCGGCAGCTCATGATCTTGCGGGACTTGAGCAGAGCCGCAGAGTAGCAGAGTGGCTCATGGACGAGGCATGGTCTCCGCAGGAGGCACTTCTCAACGGGCTTGCGCGCATGCCGCTGCACGAGCTTGGATACGAACTGGGAGAATTGCAGCTTAATCCCAGGTATATTGTGCGTGGGTCGCTCCTTTCGCTTGTGGACAAGAGAAGCCGCGTTCCTGACTCGCTCGTGAGAGGCACCCACGTTGGTTTCAACTATGATGGCGGGCCCCACTTTGGAGAGGGTACTCCCGGCACGGCTGGGACCGGGCTTCTCGACAGCAATGCAGCCAACAACATGCGCGAGGCAGTCGTTGCTGACAAGCGACGTGACCGCGACCTGCTGGTGCAGGGGCTCTCGGTTCTCCCCGTCACCAAGGAAGACTTCTACGAGCGCGGCGGGATCGACCGCGTAATGCTGCAGGCGATGTCGCTTCTCGAGCGCGTTTGCCAGCGTGACTACTCAAAGCACAGGCGCGCGCTGAGAATGCCGAGGCTTGCGGAGGAGCGCCAGCGGCTCATTTGGTCCCTGCTCCCGGGACGGCGCGGAAGGGAGCTAAGCCAAGAGCTGGCCCGATGCGAGCCGCCCGAGGTAACGATCGAGGATTACGACATCACTTTTGAAAACGGCAAGATGACAATAACGCGCCTGTAGGACTAGAGCGCGAGAAGGCCGGCAAGCTACGGCCGGCGGGCCATCTGAGCAGCCAGCCCGCAGCCCAGGCTGCCGCCCGCACCCGGCTGGCTGCTACACCCAACTGGCCGCTACGCCCCAAGCCACGATCCCTTGCCGCCTCGAAAAAGTGAACACGTTTTCAATCGCGGCATTGTGGCGCCTCTCGGCAACAGGTCTTTTTCCAAGCCATACCAGCCGATATTGAATTCGTGTTCACTTTCGGGCCTTGGGCGAGGGGCGCTGACGGGCTGGCGCGGTGCTGCTACGCTGTCCGCTGCGCAACGCCGCCACGTAACACCGCGGCGCGCAAAACGCGCCGCCCTTAACCAACCACCGAGAGGAACCGCCGCATGACCCCACAGATCCACCTGCACGTCCTGGCATCGGGTTCGAAGGGCAACGCTGCCGTGGTCGAGGGCCCCGCTGGCAGCGTCCTCATCGACGACGGCATCGCCCGCCGCACGCTCTTGGCGCGCGCCAGCAAGCTGGGCGTCAACATGGGCGACGTCCGCGCGGTCCTTCTCACCCACGAGCACACCGATCACGTCTCTGGCCTGCCGGTCTTTGCCAACCACTTTGACGGCCCGCTCTTTGCGACGGCCGGTACCATCTCCGCGCGCGAGCGCCTCTCGCAGCTCCCGTTTGAGGTCATCAATCACACGGACGCGCTCGAGCTGTGCGGCATGCACGTGACCGTCTTCCCCACCAGCCACGACGTGGCGGACCCGGTGGGCTTTCGCTTCGCGACCACGGACGAGAACGGCGAGCTTGCGGACGCCCTGGGCTACTGCACCGACACGGGCGTGCTTACCGACGACGCCGGCCAGGCGCTCACCGGCTGCCGCGTGCTCGCGCTCGAGTCCAACCACGACGAGCGCATGCTTGCCACGGGCCCCTACCCCGGCTACCTCAAGCAGCGCATCCACGGTCGCCAAGGGCACCTCTCTAACGCCCAGGCAGCCGACGCGCTGCAGGACCTTGTGACCAACGAGACCGAGGTCATCGTGGGTATGCACCTCTCGCACGAGAACAACCGGCCCAGTGTTGCGGTGCGCACGCTGGCCGCCGCCGTGGGCGCCGAGGCCACCAACGAAACGTTCACGGAGGCGCGCACGCCCGACGGCCACCTGACCGTCTGCGTCTCTGCCCAGGACGCGCCGCTCTCGGTGTGGTAAGTGTGATGTGGTAACGTGCCGCGCAGGAGTCGCGACCGCCGGGGCCGCACCGCGCGACCGCCGCGACCGCGCAACCGCCGCGACACCACCAACCACCGCACGACCGGGGAGGCGCCATGCGCATACTGCTCGTCGAGGACAACGCAGACATAGTCCGCACGCTCACGGAGCTTCTGCGCTCCGAGGGCTACGACGTCGAGGCAACCCCCAGCCAAAACGGGGCCATCGCCCTGGGAACGCGCGTCGAAAAGCCCTTTGACCTCGTGCTTCTCGACGTCACGCTGGAGCAGGGCAACGGCTTTGCCGTGTGCGGCGCGCTCAAGGAGGCCCGCCCGCACCTGCCCGTGGTCTTTCTCACCGCCTCGGACGACGAGTTCAACACCGTCGCCGGCCTCTCGATGGGCGCCGACGACTACATTGCCAAGCCCTTCCGCCCGCGCGAGCTGCTTGCACGCATCCGCACCGTGCTGCGACGCTCGCAGCCCACGCAGCACCTGCTGCACCTGGGAAGCGTCACCGTGGACCCCGCCCGCGCCCGCGCGACAAAAGACGGACGCGAGCTTGACCTCTCGGCAGTCGAGTACCGCCTGCTGCTGCTCTTTGCGAGCAAGGCGGGCGGCATCGTGACGCGCGACATGATGCGCGAGGCGCTCTGGGAGGACTCCGGCGCCTACGTGGAGGAGAACACCCTCTCGGTCTACATTCGGCGCCTGCGCGACAAGATCGAGGACGACCCCGCAAATCCGCAGCTCATCCGCACCGTCCGCGGCATGGGCTACCGCGCGGCGGAGTAACGCCATGCCCCGCGACCCCCGGTTCATCGCGCTTCTCGGCATTGGCGCAGCTGCGACCGCAGCCTGCTGTGCGGGCGCCTGGCTGCAAGCGGGCCCAGCCGCGGCGTCGTGGGTCCTCGCGTGCGGCGCCGCCCTGCTGGTCCTCTTCGCGGTTACAACCGCCCTGCGCTACCGCCGCATCGCCCAGCTCTCAGAGCGCCTGGACCGCGCGCTCTCTGGCGAGCGCGACGTGAGCTTCAAGGGCATGGGCGAGGGCGAGCTTGCCATTCTCGCCAGTCAGCTCGACAAGACCGTGACGCGGCTCGTGGTGGCAAACGAGGAGCTCGAGGCCGAGAAGCACGCGCTTGCCGACGCCCTGGCCAACATCTCGCACCAGCTGCGTACCCCGCTCACGTCGCTTGGCATCGAGCTGGAGCTCATGCGCAAGGCGGCGGCCACGCCCGAGGATGCCCAGCGCATGCGCGACTGCGGCCGAATGCTGGAGCAGCTGCAGTGGCTCGTCTCGTCCCTGCTCAAGCTCGCGCGCCTTGACGCCGGCGTGGTGCGGCTGGAGCGCCACCGCGTGGACGTATCTTCGCTGGTCAAGGCTGCGCAAGAGCCGCTGGCCGTGGCCGCGGACCTTGCCGGCGTGACCTTCCAGGCCAAAGTGGAGCCGGACTGCTCCTTCATGGGCGACGCTGCCTGGACCCGCGAGGCCCTGACCAACGTGCTCAAGAACTGTGTGGAGCACACGCCCGCCGGCGGCACCGTAAGCATCACGGCCCACGAGGACGCCGTTGCCTGCCGCATCCGCATGGAGGACACCGGACCAGGCATTGCCGAGAAGGACCTGCCCCACGTCTTCGAGCGCTTCTACCACGGCACGAGCAACCCCGCCCGCCGCGACGAGGACGCGTGCAACCCCAGCGGCGTGGGCATTGGCCTCTCGCTCTCGCGCGCGCTGCTTGTGGCCCAGGGCGCCCAGATCACGGCATCCAACGCAAGCCCCACCGGCGGAGCCCGCTTTGACCTGGTCTTTCCCAAGGTGACGGTTTAGTCACGCGCCCGTCACGGCCGCGTGGTGGCCCAGGCTCACCATTGAGGCACAACCACAGGCAATCGAGGGGAGTGCCATGGACATCTTGAGCATCGAGCACCTCACAAAGGTCTACGGGACGGGGCCCGCCGCCGTGCGGGCACTCGACGACGTGAGCCTGACCATCGAGGCGGGCGAGTTCGTGGCCATCGTGGGCTCGTCCGGCTCGGGCAAGTCCACGCTCATGCACCTCATGGGCGGCGTGGACCGGCCCACCTCCGGCACGGTGCGCATGAACGGCGAGGACGTCTACAAGCGAACGGACGAGCAGCTCGCTGTCTTTCGCCGCCGCGAGGTGGGGCTGGTGTACCAGTTCTACAACCTCATCCCCGTGCTGGATGTTGAGGAGAACATCACGCTTCCGGTGCGCATGGACGGCCGCAAGGTGAACGAGCAGCGCCTGCACGCACTCGTCTCGTCCCTTGGCCTCAAGGGCTTTGAGCACCATCTGCCCAACCAGCTCTCGGGCGGCCAGCAGCAGCGTGTGGCCATTGGCCGGGCGCTCATGAACTCGCCGGCAATTGTGCTTGCGGACGAGCCAACCGGCAACCTGGACTCCAAGAACTCGGTCGAGATCATGCGGCTTCTGCGCTCGTCCAACCGCGACCTGCGGCAGACCCTCGTAGTGATCACGCACGACGAGGACGTGGCCCTCATGGCACCGCGCGTGATCGCCATCGAGGACGGGCGCGTGGTCTCCGACGAGCGCAGGGGGTGAGCCACGTGGGCGTCTTCACGAGCTACACCCTGCGGTCGCTCCGCAAGAACCGCACGCGCACCGTGGTCACCGTAGTTGGCGTGATCCTCTCGACGGCCCTGCTCACAGGTGTGGTTGCCACCGCCACGAGCATTGCCGCGGCACTTCTCGGCCGCACCATAGAGACCGAGGGGTCCTGGCAGGTCTACGACGATCTCCAGCCGGCCGAGGCAGACTCGGCCCTTGGCCGGCTGACGACGGACGCAAACGTGACCGCCGCCATGGATTCCCAGGTCGCAGGCTTTGCCTCGTACGCGAGCGACGCCAACCTGAGCACCACGCTGCTCGCCATCCAGACCGCGCCACGGGTACTCCGCGGCAGCGAGAGCCAAGCGCGCGGCCTCACCGTGATGCCCACCGTGCGCTCCGGCCGCGAGCCAGAGGCCGCAAGCGAGGTCATGCTGCCCGTCACGTTCTCTGGCGTCACACTCACGGACGACGGCTCGGGCGCAAGCGCCACCAGCGACGGTCCCATCGATCTGGGGTCCACCATCACACTGCCCCTGGGAGCCGCGCTCGACGAGAACGGCCAGCTCAGCGCGCCCGCTGCCACTCGAAGCTACACCGTGGTGGGCTTCTACGTGCCGCAGCACTTTGAGAGAAACGACTTCACCGCCTTCGAGGAGGCGGGCACCACCGCGATTATCTCGGCAAACGACGTCTCGACCCCCATCTACACGCGCGCGTGGACGGATACGAACGGCCTCTCCACGCGTGACGCTATCAAGGGCTGGGCTGCACCCATCTTTGGCGAGGAGGACTACTACCTCCATGGGCGCCTGCTCGCGTTCCAGGGCATGGCCAGCTACGAGAGCACCACCATGGTGTCGCTGCGCGGGATGGTCGCCGTGGTTGGCGGGGTCATTGTGGTGGCCGCCATTGGAATGATCGGCAACTCCTTCTCGATTTCGGTTGCCGAGCGCACGCGCCAGTTTGGCCTGCTCTCCTCGCTGGGAGCGTCAAAGCGCCAGCTGAGAAGAACGGTGCTCATGGAGGCCGTGGCAATTGGCCTCGTGGGCATACCGGTGGGGCTTGCGGCAGGACTGGCCGGAGTTGCAGCAATGCTCAGCAGCTCAGCGCGGGCGTTTGACGCACTGCTGAGAAGCTCGCTCTCGGGGACCGCGCAGGGGATACCCCTGGTGATAAGCCCCGCCGTGGTGGCGGGCATGGCGGTGACGTCCTTCCTCGTGCTTCTCGCCAGCGCCTGGGCACCCGCGTGGCGCGCGAGCAGGGTCTCGGCAATCGACGCCATTCGCCAGCAGCAGGACGTGCGGCTCTCCAAGCACACCGAACGCGCAATCGAGAAAGCCCAGGCCACCGGCATTGCGCCCAGAAAGCGGATGCTCGAGCGCATCGCGGGACTACCCGGCCTCCTGGCGAGCAGGAATCTCTCGCGCTCCAGCTCGCGGGGCCGCACCGTCGTGGTGTCGCTTGCGCTCTCGGTGGTGCTCATCGTGCTCTCCGGAGCCATCTCGCTCTACATGGGACGGACCATGGACATTGGCAACGACCTTGGCGCCACAAACCGCTCCGTCATCTCACTTACCGTCTACAACAGCCAAGAGGCCGACCAGGGCACCGTATCCAAGGCAACCCTGGGCCTTGTGCGAGACGTGCAGGGCATATCCGGCCAGGTAGATGGCCTCACGTCCAGCGCGCCCATCGTGAGCGGCGCCCTCGAGGCAACCCTTCCCGCGGGCAGCATCTCGGCCGAAGGCCGCACGTATCTCGCAGACTACAACGGCGACAACGAGAGCGCCGGTGCAGACGGTTCGTACGCAGGTCCCATGCTCGTCTCGTTTGTGGATGATGACACCTGGACCGCACTCTGCAAGAAAGCCGGCGCAAGCACCACGGCAGCGGACGGCACGAGCATGCCGGCACTCGCTCTCAACGTACTGGCGTGGATGGAATCGAGCAGCGTGAGAACGGTGGCCCCGTTCGGCTCGCCCACCAGCGCCACGGTCTACGAGTTGCGCGACCTGCAGTCGACCCTGCTCCTTGACTCGGGCGGCGGCGCTCTGGTCCAGACATGGGAGAACACGGGCAACGGAACAGGCGGAACGCAGAGCCGGACCAGCATCGAGGATGCAGTCGTGGACTCCGGCAGCATCACCTTTGTGGGCACGCTTGACTCGCTGCCAGAGCAGCTTGGCGACACGAGCCTTACGTCCTCCTCGATGCTCGCGATGGTGATGCCGCGCTCGGCGCTCGAGGCGCACCCCAATCTCTTCTCCGCGACAAGCGTCGTGGTGCCCTTCTCGCTTGACGAGGGCGCCGACCCCTTTGACACCGGCAACGCCCTTGAGGAGGCCGCCAACGCGACGATAAGCGGCAGCGCCACGGCATATGTGAACAACAACGTGGCCGAGAGGGAGTCGACCGACGCCGTTGTTGGCCTCTTCAAGCTCCTTGTGATGATCTTCTCGGTGGTGTGCCTGCTCATCGCCGTGGCCAACGTGTTCAACACGCTTTCCACGAGCATCATCCTTCGCACGCGCGAGTTTGCCGTGCTTCAGAGCGTGGGGCTGGGGCCCAAGGGGTTCCGCCGCATGCTGGTTGCCGAATGCGCGAGTTACGCTCTGCGCGGGCTGGGGTTTGGCCTGGTCTTCTCGGTGGGCGTGGTCTGGCTCTTCTGGACTGCGCTGAGTTCCAGCGTGGACCTCTCGTTCGAGCTGCCCTGGGGCTACGTGGCCGGGGCAGTTGCGGGCGTGGTAGCGGTGCTGGGGCTCTCCGTTGCCTACGCGCTGCGCCGCAGCCACGCGCTGAACATCGTGGAGGCGCTGCGCGCGGACGCAATCTGACCGGTTGCCCCAGGGCCACGGGTGCCGAGAGGACCCCGCGGCAGAAAAAAGCGCCCCGGCCTAAACCGGGGCGCGTGCTTGGGGCCTCGGCGAGGGACGGGTGCCGGCCCGACTGTTGGTTACAGCTAGTCGATGGAGACCTTGGTGACGTTGGCCTTCTCGGACTGCTTGGGGACGTTCACGGTAAGGACGCCGCCCTCAAGCTTGCCCGTGATGCCCGTGGTGGCGGCATCCTTCAGGAAGACGCCACGCGTAGCGCTCCACTCGCTAGTCTCCTTGTGGAGGTAGTTCTTGCCCTTCTCCTCGTCAGACTCCTTCTTGTCCACCGAGATGGAGAGCCTGCCCTCGTTGAGCTCGACGTCGACCTCGTCCTTCTTGACGCCCGGGAGTTCGGCGGTGACCACGTAGCTATCACCCGCGTCCTCGACGTTCATCTTGAAGGCAAGGTCACCGTCGGTGGTTGCCAGCGGAGCGAAGAAGTCATCAAACGCGCCGAACGGCCAGCTGGAAAGGGCCCTTGCGTACCTGTCATACGGAATCATGCTTGCCATGATGCTCAACTCCTTGAGACGAGCGGACGCCTCTTTGCGGCGCCCTTGGTGTTCGCTGGTATATGTTCCCGACATCCGATTTATTAAACGCACGAGAAAAGATTTTCTCAGTGTCTACGACTTAGATTTTGTTTCCGCGCACGTCACCAACACAATGGACACGCTGCAGGTGGTTTGGAAACCATGCGTGCTCTATGATATTGGCATTGCCGTGCAGACCGCAATCGGAGGCACGAACACATGAACAACTACAACGACCTGGACAACCCAGGCAACGTTTCTCCCCGCCCGCAGGCGGCGCCCGAGGGGTCGCACTTCTCCGCACAGGGCAATCCGCAGAGCCGGCGCGTGCCATCGCCTGACGAGACAGTCATGGCAGACTATTCTGGCGAGAACTCCCCTGCCGCAGGCTTTGAACAGACGCTAGAACCCGAGCCGCGCGAGGCGACACCCAGGCCGCAGCGCTACACACGCGCGCGTACGCCGCACAAGACCGTTGCCCCTATCAGCGACTTCGACAACCAGGCAAATGCCGACGGCTTCGAGGGGTTCACGCACGACTCGGACTACGCCAACAGGGGCACGGTGCTCTCCGGACGCTCCTATCGCAAGTCTCGCTCAGAGATGCCACAGCTGCGCCGTGACCTCCACTATGGCCAGTACCTCGAGATCCCCAAGGGCCGTCGCGACATCTTTGCCTCACGCGAGCGCAAGATGCGCATCCGCTCGGTGGTCGCGCTTATCGCCGTCATTGTGGTGCTGTGCGTGATCGTGTTCTTCGTATGGCAGTACATGCAGGTCAACTGGGGCGCCACGAGCTAACCGGCGCGTAGCCGCCGGCCGCGCCGGTGCCGGCGTCGCACAACATGGCCGCGCTAGTCCCACGGGTCGCGCTCAAAGAGCGGCTCGGGGTGTGGCTGGCGGTCCGAATACGGGTCGTAGCCGTCGTCATCCTCGTTCTCCGCGCGAATAAAGGGTTGGTCAACGGGGTCGATCTTCTCGGCAGATGGCTTTGTTGCGGGCGCGGGCTTCGCCGCAGGCGCCAGTGACGGAGTCGCCTTCTTGAACGCGCGCGCGTCCTTGGGCGCGACGTTCTTCTCGTCCATACACGTCACTTCCCGTAGTAGCTCGTGATGGCGATGTAGCTCGCCAGGTCGTTTCCGTAGTCGCTCAGGTCGATGCCGTCGTAATGGCTCTTTGGCGCGATGGCCACAATCGCTTGAGTCGGCGAGCCGTTGAGGCTCCCAATGAGTATGCTCCACACGTAATCGCCCTGCTGGCCATAGCCACAGATGAACGAGAGGCCGGTCTTGTCGATGGCGCGCGTGGTCTGGGCCGTGTCTGCCGTGCACGAGGAGACCAGGTTGCTCAGGCCGCAGGCGTCCATCACGGCCGAGATGCCGCTCGAGCTGATGGCCGCGCTCGACGAGACCGCCGAGGCAGAGGCCTGGAGTCGCACGCCGCCCACGGCCTTGCCAGCCGCAAGCGAGCTGGTACCCGTACCGGCACCAAGGGCATCGCCGGACTCGGGGTAGTCCGTGATGGTGATGGTCGCCGTGCCGTCGGAGTAGACCGCATAGGCATTGCCGCTGGGGAACACGCCCGTGGACGAGACGGAATAGCCCTGCTTCGTGAGGTACGCGTCCAAGTCTGCGGGATCGATGTCAAAGTACTCGGCAAGGTGGTACGCATCCGTCAGCTTGGGCGACGGCACGTACAGGGTGACCGTGGAGCCCTCGGAGACCTCGGTGCCCGCCTCGGGCGAGGTCGAGACCACGGCATTCTCCTCGCCCTTCTCGTCCGTGTACGAGACGGTGTGAGCGAGACCCGCCGCCTCGATGGCCTTCTCGGCATCAGAGAGCGTGAGACCAACCACGCCTGGCACCTTGAAGGGCTGCGCCACCGTGAGCGTGATCTGGTCTGACGAGACAAACGCCTCACCCTCGCCGGGATCCACCGCGAGCACCGTGCCCTCCGCCTCGCTGGAGTTCTGGTATGCAATGGAGATGTTCTCGGCACCCACGTTGTACAGGGCCGTCTTTGCGTCTGACTGGCTAAGGCCCACAACCGAGGGTACCGTGCGCGCAACCGCCACGGTGATGGTCACCGAGAGGTCGTCGCCCGTGCGCGTGCCTGCCACAGGGTCCATCGAGATGACCTTGCCCACGTTGTCGTCGGAGAGGACCTCGTTGACGTTGACGGTGAAGCCAAGCGGCGAGAGGGTCGAGCGGGCTTCGGTCTCGGTCTTGCCCACCACGTCGGGCAGGGTCTTGCCGCCCCAGTACTCGTTCACGTAGGTGTACTTCACCACGAAGGCCGCTGCGGCGAGAAGCGCGACAACCACGAGGACCACGGCGAGCGGGTGCACGCGGCTGCGGTGCTTGTCGTTCGCCGTTACTGGTGAGTCGATGGCCATGGGCGCATAGGGGGTCACGCGCGTAAAGTCCGCGTCATTGATGGGAGCGTAGGGGTCGTCCATCGCGTCGATGCCGTCGGGACCCTCACCGGACGAGACGGCGTGGGGCACCACGATGGTGGACATATCGTCGCTCGCGGTGTCACCAGTACCCTCGGGCGATGGCAGCGCGGCAAGCTGGGTCGCGTTAGGGTCCGTAAGCACCGTGGCGTCGGGATCCGCAAGCCGCGTGGCATCCGGGTCCGCAAGCCGCGTGGCATCCGGGTCGTCGCGCTTTGCCCGCGTGGCTTCTCCCCCAAGCTCTGGATCATCCATGTCGCAACCTCCCCGGACCAACGGTGTCTGCTGAGCTGCTCTCCATTGTGCCCCAACAGGGAAAATCGCGCCGCGCAAACGCCGTTCGCGGAGCCGGCAGCCGCACACACAAAAAAGCGGCCCCGGAGCACTGGCTCCGGGGCCGCGCTAACGCCGTGACTTGCACCGCCGTTTGGCAGCGTCCTTCTCGCCCTATTCCACGGAGTCGGGCTCGACGGGCTCGTCGCCCGAGACGGACTCGGCCGCACCGGCGCTGGCCTCGGCAGCAACCGCCTCGGCCGCGCGACGGCGGCTCTCCTCGCTCGCCGCGTCATCGCGGGCAGCGAAGAGCCTGTCGTCGTCGCTAACGTCCACCTTCACGGTGTCGCCCTCGCCAACCTTGCCGTCGATGATGAGGTTGGCGACGTTGTCGACAACCTGGCGCTGAATCAGGCGCTTGAGCGGACGCGCGCCGTAGACGGGGTCAAGGCCGTCAAGGGCAAGCGACTGCCTGGCCTCGGGCGTAAGCTCGAGCGTGATGCGCTCGCGCGCCAGGCGAGCACGAACGTCCTTGAGCTGGATGTCCACGATCTTCTCGATATCGGAGGGGCCGAGCGCGTGGAAGACCACCACGTCGTCGATCCTGTTGAGGAACTCCGGCTTGAAGGTCTGACGCAGGGCGTCGTTGACCTTGCGCTGCAGCTCTTCCGGATCGCTCTGCGCGTTGGCGCCCGCAATGAACTGGCTGCCCACGTTGGACGTCATGATGATGATCGTGTTCTTGAAGCTCACGACGCGGCCCTGGCCATCGGTGAGGCGTCCGTCATCGAGCACCTGCAGCAGGATGTTGAAGACGTCGGGGTGCGCCTTCTCCATCTCGTCGAGCAGGATCACGCTGTACGGGTGCCTGCGCACGGCCTCGGTGAGCTGGCCGCCCTCGTCGTAGCCCACGTATCCCGGGGGTGCGCCAATGAGGCGCTGGACGCTGAACTTCTCCATGTACTCGGACATGTCGATGCGCACGAGCGCGCGCTCGTCGTCGAAGAGGCACTCAGCCAACGCCTTGGCCAGCTCGGTCTTGCCCACGCCCGTGGGGCCCAGGAAGAAGAAGCTGCCGATGGGCCTGTTGGGGTCCGAGAGACCCGCACGGCTGCGGCGCACGGCCGCGGCAACGGCCGAGACGGCCTCGTCCTGCCCCACGACGCGCTTGTGGAGCTCGGCCTCGAGGTTCTTGAGCTTGTCCATCTCGCCCTGCATCATCTTGGACACGGGCACGCCCGTCCACTCGGAGACCACGTCGGCGATCTCCTCGGACGTGACCTCCTCCTTGAGGATGCCGCCGGACTCCTGCTTCTGCGAGAGCGCCTCGGACGCGGCGTCATACTCGCGCTGGAGCGAGGGGATGGTCGAGTAGCGCAGCTCGGAGGCCTTGGCAAGGTCGCCGTCACGCGTGGCACGCTCCATCTCGCCCTTGGCGTCCTCGATCTGGGACTTGAGGTCCTGGACGTGGTCGATGGCCTGCTTCTCGTTCTGCCAGTTGGCCTTCATGCCGTCGAGCTTCTCGCGGGTGGTGGCTATCTCGCCGCGCAGCTTCTTGAGCCGCTCGCGCGATGCCTCGTCCTCCTCCTTCATGAGGGCCTGCTCCTCGATCTGCATCTGGGTGAGCTGGCGGTCGACGGCATCGATGTCTGCCGGCATGGAGTCAAGCTCCATGCGCAGGCGGCTTGCCGCCTCGTCCACGAGGTCGATGGCCTTGTCGGGCAGGAAGCGGTCAGAGATGTAGCGGTTGGAAAGATCTGCTGCCGAGACGAGCGCGGCGTCCGTGATGCGCACGCGGTGGTGCTGCTCGTACTTGTCCTTGATGCCGCGGAGAATCGAGATGGTCTCCTCGACGCTGGGCTCCGACACCATGACCGGCTGGAACCTGCGCGCAAGAGCCTGGTCCTTCTCGATGTACTTGCGGTACTCGTCGAGCGTCGTGGCGCCAATGGCGTGCAGCGCGCCGCGGGCCAGCGCAGGCTTCAGGATGTTGCCTGCGTCCATGGAGCCCTCGGTTGCGCCGGCACCCACGATAGTGTGCAGCTCATCGATGAACAGGATGATGCGCCCGTCGGACTTCTCGACCTCCTTGAGCACGGACTTCAGGCGGTCCTCGAACTCGCCGCGGTACTTGGCGCCGGCTACAAGGGCGCTCATGTCAAGCTCGATGACGTCCTTGTCGCGAATGGTTGAGGGCACGTCGCCCGAGACAATGCGCTCTGCCAGGCCTTCGACGATGGCAGTCTTGCCTACGCCGGGCTCGCCGATAAGCACGGGGTTGTTCTTGGTGCGGCGGCTCAGCACCTGGATGGTGCGGCGAATCTCCTCAACGCGGCCGATGACCGGGTCAAGCTTGCCCTGACGGGCGAGGTCCGTGATGTTGCGGCCGTACTTGGAGAGGGCCTCAAACTCCGGCTTGGAGTCCTGGCTGGTCACGCGCTCGTCGCCGCGCAGGGCCTCGTAGGCCTCCTGCACGCGCTTGCCCGTGACGCCGGCGGACTTGAGGATGCTGCCGGCCTCGGAGCGATCATCCGCGAGCGCGCACAGCAGGTGCTCGCTCGTGACGTAGGAGTCGCCCATCTTGGTTGCGAGCTTCTCGGCGGCGTCCGCCACGCGCACGAAGTTGGTGCCAGCGCCCATCTGCGAGTTGTCACCCGTGACCTTGGGCGCGTTGGCGATGGCGCGGTCTACCTGCGACTCTATTGCGGCCGGGTCTGCACCCACGCGCTCCACGATTGCCTTGATGTTCTGCTCACCGGAGCTGAGAAGGGCCTTGAGCAGGTGGACTGGCTCCACCTGACTCGCCTCGGCATCCGTCGCGATGCCGACGGCAGACTGCAGCGCCTCCTGGGCGGTGACTGCCCACTTATCAATTCTCATATGCATCACTCCCTATGGTCCGCACGGCCTGAGGGGCGGCGGAATTCTGTTTATCGTTGTTGAGTATTCCCCCCTGAGGGGCGATATATACATAAATCTAAGTGTTATTGTATTAGATTTTCGTATGTGACGGCACGCAGGGTTTGCCGGCGAGAAGGGCCGGCGTGCCGCCCGGTGGCGCTTCTCGGCACCCGAAGCTTCTCGGTTCTCGGCCCAGCCGCCTCTTGCCGTGCAGCACCGGGCGTCCCTCGCCAGCCCTCCCCCTCAAAAGTGAACACGAAATCAATCCGAGGACTCACGCAGCAGCGTTATTCCAGAGGACAATTCGTGGCAGGTCGTTTTCGTGTTCACTTTTGCGGGGAGGGCGCCCGTGCGGCAGGGACAACGATTAAGAAATGGAGCTTTTCTCCGCAGCCGAGGCACCGGTCGGTACGGCACCGCCGGCAGCAGTGGCGCCACTGGAGTTCGCGGCACCCTCGCCGGCCCAGATGTCCGTCGGCGTGACGTTCCGCCGCTCGCCAAGCCACCAGACCAGTGCACAACCGGCGAGCAGCACAACCGTCGCCATCGCGGAGCCCTCGATCCCAAAGCCGGGGTCATACGCAAAGCCCGCCACGGGCGTGGTCCCCAGCGCCACGCCAAAGACCACAAACGGCGTGGTTCCGCCGCTGTTGGGCAGCCCAAGCAGTACGGTCTGCGTGAAGTTCCAGCTCGCATGCAGGCCAAACGCCGCCCACGGGCTGTCGAGCTTCCAGACCACCAGTGCAAACAGGACGCCAAAGAGCGCCAGGTTGGCAAGGGCAAGCACCGTGACGCCACTGTTCGCCAGATGCAGCATGGTGAAGAACGCCGCACTCAGCGCAATCGCCACCACGTGGCTCCCCGATGTCTGGAGCGTCCGCTGGTAGAGGTAACAGCGACAGACAAGCTCCTCGGCGGAGGACTGTACAAAGACGGCGAGAAACACCACGACAATCCCCGCCACATTCACGCCTACAAGCGAGAGGGAAACGCTGCCCCCAAGCACCGCGACCAGCGCGCAGGCACTGTTGAGCACGAACCCCAAGAGCAGCCCCAGGCCCAGCATGGCGGGCGTGTTGCCCGCAGTCCGCCGGGTGATGGTCCCCAGGATGGGCCTCTCGCGCTTGCTCGCGCGCAGGTAGATGAGAAACACAATCCAGATGCCGATAAAGACAAGGTAGGACGCCATCGTGTAGATTGCCGCCGCCGCAGAGGTGGAGTAGCCACCCTCCGTGAGCCCCAGCGCGCCCAGACCGTCGTGGAGCGCGAGGACGTTCACCATGTCCTGCACGCCCTCGCCCAAGGTCACGGCGCCGTAAGCGATTGCCGCGACAAGAGTCGAGACGACCCCGCCCACAACAGACCCCAAGATCATCAGCGCAAACGCCAGAGCATAGCTCCCCACCAGGCAAAACACGCTCTTGGGGGTCAGACGTCCTTCTGCCATCACAGCCTCCCCTGGGTGCCGCCGTCGGCGGGTACGCTAGCCCTTCTCGCCCGGGGCGGCGCTGCCTTTGTTGTTCTCGCCACCGCGGTCAGGAAGCCTCCCAGCACGCCGGAGCGAGTCTCGCAAGATCCACTCAACCTGTGCGTTTGCGCTGCGCATGTCGTCTTCAGCCCAGCGCTCGACCGCGGCCCAAATCTCTGGGTCGACACGCAGGGGATATTGCTTACGACGTGTCATGCGCAGGAGCCTCCGCAGACCTTAGTACAGCGACCCGGTGTTGAGCACCGGCTGCGCCTCGGACTCGCCGCAGAGCACCACCATGAGATTGGACGCCATGGTTGCCTTGCGGTCCTCGTCAAAGTCAACGATGCCGCCGTCGGAGAGCTCGGTAAGCGCCATGTCCACCATCGAGACGGCTCCCTCGACGATCTTCTTGCGAGCGGCGATGATGGCCTCGGCCTGCTGACGGCGAAGCATCGCGGGCGCAATCTCGGGAGCATAGGCAAGGTGCGTGAGACGCGCATCGTCAACTTCCACACCGGCAGGCGCCAGGCGCAGGCCCAGCTCCTCCTTCAGGCTGTTGGAGACCTCCTCGATGTTCGAGCGCAGCGTGATGCTGGTATTGGCAGCATCGTCATCCTCCATGTGGTCGTAGGCGTAGATGCTCGCCACGTGTCGCAGTGCGGTCTCGGTCTGCATGGACACATAGGAGATGTAGTTGTCCACGTCAAAGAGAGCCTTGGCGGTGTCGGACACGCGCCACACCACAACCGTAGCAATCTCGATGGGGTTGCCCTGCTTGTCGTTGACCTTGATGCGCTCGCCGTTGTGCGTGCGCGCGCGAAGCGACACCTTGGTCGAGATGCCCGCCGCCTTGACCGTAAGGGTGCCCTTCTTGCCGCCCTCCTCGGCGACCTCCCCGTCCGGACCGGACTCGCTCATCTTACGGCTGTAGAAGGGGTTTGCCCAATAGAAGCCAGACTCGCGGATGGTGCCAATGTAGTTGCCAAAGAGAAGGCAGACCTTGGCCTCGCCCGGCTGGAGGGCGATAAACCCGGAGCTCAGGACAAAGCCCAGCGCAAGCAAGAGGAAGCCAACGAGCATCATGGGGCCGGCGTACGGCGGCTCCGGCAGTCCCGCGTCATCCGCCGTGGCGAGAAGCATGATGGACCACACCAAGCCCACGCAGCTTGCCGCAAAGACAAGCACGGTGATAACGAGCATTGCCCAACCCGACTTAGCCTTGATGAGTTTCTCGGACGTCATCTCTACCCCTTTCCGCTTCGGCCTCCATCATACGTGCCGGGCCGATTGGTCTCAATGTGATATCACAATAATATGCACATTGGACACATTCGACAATATCTGTTTGGGTAAGCGTTTTTTAGGGGCCTCGTCGGCATGCGGATGGAAGTCGCAAAGACTCGTCGGAATGCCGCAAGCTGCGCCACTCAACGTATTGAGTAAATTTACTCAGTATGTTGAGTATAATTACTCAACAGATAAGAAGTGCCAGCTAGAGGCATTGGAGGAACACCATGTTTCAGAGGCATCAGGTGCAGACAATTGCCGCACGCATGGTCGAAGACGGCAGCCCCCTTATCCAGGTTGTTGTTGGCCCTCGGCAGACCGGCAAGAGCACCATGCTCTCCCAGGCCCTCGAGTCGGTAGACCTCGAGCGTTCCTTCGTTAGCGCCGATGACGCAATAGTTCCCAGCCCAGAATGGCTACAGACGGAATGGCAGCAGGCCCGCAACATGACTGGGAACGGCTCGCGGCCTGTTGTCTTTGTTGTCGACGAAGTCCAGAAGGTTCCGCACTGGCCAACAGTCGTCAAGTCCCTCTACGACGCAGACCGCCGCACGAATACACCCGTTCGCGTTGTTCTCAGCGGTTCATCAGCTCTTCTGCTGCACAAGGGCCTTGAGGACTCTCTCATGGGGCGTTTCGAGCTTATACGCTCGCCGCACTGGAGCCTTGAGGAATGCTCGCAAGCGTTTGGCTATAGCCTCGATGACTACCTGTACCTGGGAGGATATCCGGGGGCAGCGCGATTTGCGGATGACGAGAAGCGCTGGGGCGCCTACGTGCGTGACGCGATAGTGGAGCCCACTATCTCTCAAGACGTTCTCGCGCTCGACCAGGTGAGAAAACCCGCCCTCATGCGCGCACTGTTCAAGCTGGGCGCTGCCTACTCCGCGCAGGAGCTCTCGTACACCAAGATGATCGGGCAGCTCCAAGACGCAGGGAATACTACGACGCTTGCGCACTACCTAGGTCTTCTTGGAAAGGCAGGCATGCTGTGCGGACTACCCAAATATGACCCCAAGCCAGTCACACGACGCAAGAGCTCGCCACGCCTCATGGTATTTGACACAGCGCTCATGACCGCACCGAGCGGCATTGGGCGCATGGTCTACGAATCTGATCCGGCGCGCAGGGGTCACCTTGTCGAATCTGCCGTTGGAGCGCGCCTCCTTGCACGTGCCCCTGAAGAAGGCTTCGAGCTCTTCTGGTGGCGAGAGGGAACGAGCGAGGTCGACTTTGTTGCCTCACGAAATGGCGCACTCTCGGCCATCGAGGTAAAGGGTGGCGGAGAATCCCGTCAGAGTGGCATGGGAGAGTTTCTTGCACGCCACCCCAAAGCAAAGCGCATCGTCGTTGGCGGAAGCTCTGCCGGAGCATGCACCTTGGATGACTTTCTGCGCGACCGCGTTCCGCTCTTCTTCTAGCCATAGCCTGCCGCCACGGCATGCCACCGCACCGGCACGCTGCGCCTCTGACAAGAACGGGGCCGCAGGGCAGAACCTGCGGCCCCGCATACGTTCTTGCGGTTTGCTCTACGCCCTGCGGCGAAGGCGTCCCGCAACCGCAAGGACGGCCCCCGCCGAGAGAAGCGCGCCCAACACCAGCGCCGGGGAGGTGTCGTCGCCGGTGTTGGGTGTCCCCTGCCCCTTGGACGCGGGATTCGCGGTCCCCGTGCCCAAAGTGGTGCCGGAGGTGTCGTTGTTGCTGCCAGGCACGGTCAGGCCAGCGTTACCAGTGTCCGCGCCGCCTTCGGACGGTGCGTGCGTGTCCCCGCCCTCGGCAGGCTCTGCAGGCGCAAGGTCGCGCAATGCGTTGGCAATGGCAACGCGAGCTGCCTCGATTTCTTCAGCGGTTCCGCTGTCGAGCAGTGCGCGCCCAGCGTCGGCCGCGGCGTCAAGTGCCGCCGCAGAGTCTGCCGTGTACGCAGCGGAGTCAACGGCCTCCGCCGCAGCAATGGCCTCCCTCAGGGCAACAACGCTCACCAGGTTGGCGCGTGCGTCAATGACGGCCTGGCCAAGGTCCCGGCTCTGGGCGGGGTCGTGCTCAGCCTTCGCGGTGGCAAGCGCCTGGGCAAACGGGGCCCAGCTTGCAACCGTGTAGTCGTCCTCGGAGAGGGACTCAGCATCGGCGACAATCGCGTCCAGGTCATACGCGACAAGCGCCGCCTTGGCCTCACGCAGGGCCGCAGTCGCCGTGGCGACCTCTTCGGCCGTTCCGGCTTCCAGAACGGCTGCGGAGTCGTCGTAGGCCTTCTGGTATGCAGCGTAGCTCTCGGCCGTGTAGCCGCCCGCCGAGGTCTTCCCGAACTCCCCGCGCTCGGCAACGAGGCCCGCCGCGTCAACGAGCTCCCCCTCGGAGGCGAGAAGCGCGTCAGTTGCGCTCATAAGCTCGCCTGGCGTAGTCGCCTCGTTGGCAAGTAGCCCTTTGAGCGCCGCAAGCGCGCTATCGTACTGGTCGCGCGTGCTGGTGGTGTAGGCTCCGGGCGAGAAGATCACCTCAGCATCGCGCACCGCCTGACCGGCGCGGTCTGCACCGGTCTTGTCGAAGGCCAGGGCATCGCGAGCAGCCTTGAGCGACGCGGCGAGCGCGTCGCCGTCCGCCTGCGAAAGATTGTCCGCCGCCTCGAGGGCAGCGGCCGCCGCGTCATAGGCCTCGGTATAGGCCTGGTAGCTCCCCATGGAGTAGGTTCCGTCGTCGTTGGATACGTGCTCCGCAACCAGCTCGGGAAGCTCGACCCCCGTATAGCGCTCGACCTTGGCAGCAAGCGCGCTCTCAAGCGACGCCTGGGCTGAATCGACGTAGCTCTGCGTGGCGTTTGCAGCCTCAAGCGCAGACTTGGCGTTCTCGATTGCCGCCTCGAACGATGCCCTGCTGTCCGACGTCCAGGAGCTCGTGTCGGTGCCCTTAGCGGCGTTGTAGGCTTCCGTCAGCGCTGCCTTATCGGCAGCCGTTGCCTCTTCAAGTACGAACACTTCGGCTACCTGTGGCTTTGCTCCCTGCCAGGAGACGGTGATGTCCTTCACGGCCGAGAATGGCACGGTCCTGGCGGTCGCGGCGCGGGCAAACGTGAACTCGGCGATGGGCTGGTCAAGCCGGCCTAGCTCGATCTTCTCGGTGTCGTCGTAGGTGTCGCTCGTGTAGACCGTCGCTGTGACGGTGGCGTTGCTCGGCGTGCCGGAGGAAACAATGCGCACGCCCTGCTTGGGGGCACCGTTAGTGGAGAGCGGCTCAGACACGTGATAGGTCACGCTGCCAGAATCGGACGAGGGCGCCCAGGCTGTGGAGGTCTTGCCGTCAATGAGGTTTGCGGGAGACATGCCGGGCTGCTCGACGCTGGTCGAGACCACGTCAGCGTCGCCATACGGGGAGACATACTCGCCACCGTTTATGAGCAGCTCGCCTATCTCGACCCAGCGCTGGGTGTAGGTGCCGGTAAAGCGGATGCGCACGTAGCGGGCAGTCACATCGAGCTCGTCCGTGCCGTTGGGATCGCTCTGGTTGCCCTGCGTTGCGGACGTCTTGGGGTTGGCGGTGTACATGTTGCCAGGATTCTGCGAGTCATGCGTGAGCCACGCCGCCGTCTTTGCGGTGCTGGTATCGAACTCGTTGGGAACAATCTCGTCACCGTTGATCTTGAGGACAGGAGTCCACTCGGCAGCGCCGGCAGTCCGCGCGACTTCCACGACCGCATTGCGAATATAGTCGAAGCTGGTCTCGGGCACGTAGTAGGCAATCGAGTGGATAACTCGCTCCTGGCCCAGATCAAAGGTCACCGTGTCGCCCGCGTTGGGCCCATGGTTGTTCTTGTACGTGGTGGTCACGTTGCCGTCAAAGAGCTTTGCGGCCTCGAAGGCGCCCACGGCACCGGTCTTGCCCACAAACGAGGGCTCGGTCTTTCTCGCATAGCTTGCCGAGAAGCCCTTGAATGCCACCTGGGCATCCCCCGTGGCGCGAACGCCTACAAAGCGAGCAGCAACAGGCGCTGCGGAGGCATCGAACTCGGTCCACTCGAGCGCGTTCTGCGAGTACACGAGCGAGGCACCCGCGGGGATAGCGCTCTTACCAGCGTCGATGGTCACGCCGTTGCGCATGGCGCCCAGATCGACAGCCAGGAAGGAGCCGCCGGCAAAGGCAACGGTCCCGTCGGAGAGCGTCACGGTGCCGTTCTTCGCGGAAGCCGAGAGAGACACGCCCTCTATGTTGGTGCGGATGGTACCCAGGTTGGTGGGCGTGCCCTTTGACGCGGTGACCTCGTTCAGGACCCACCAGCCATTGGTGTCTCGCGTGGCGCGGATTCGGATGGCCCTTACCTCGCGCTCGGAGAACTCAAGGGTCTGGCTGGTAGCAGAGGTCACGTCTGCGACCTTCTCCCAGGTGTCCGCGCCCTCGCCCTGGACTTCGAGCACGCCACCCTCGAGGGTGTCTCCAACACCGCTGCCATTGGGCTTGTTGCCCTGGACAATGCGGACGCTCCCCACACTCTTGGGCTGCGAGAAGGTAATGGTCACCGCGTCATTTGCGGCGATGTTCCTGCCAGAGCCCGTACCGGTTGCCCAGAGCGCCGTAGCGTCCTGCCCGTCCACGACGTTAGCCTCGGCGTAGCTCTGATAGCGAGACATGCCCTCGGAGAGCGTGACCGCAGCCTCTACCTGGGACTCGCTCGCCTCGCCCCTCGTAGCATGAAGCTCGAGCACCTTCCACCACTTCTCGGTCTTGGCACCGTTCACGACTTTGATGGCCTTGGCCTCCACGGGCGAGGAGAGCGAGATGTTCTGGCTGGGGTCACCGTTCACGTTGCCCACCTCGTGCCACTGGTCATCTGCGCCCTGGTAGTACGCCATACCGGAGGCAATCGCGTCGCCAGAGTCCTGCTTGAAGACGATGCTCCCAATAGTCTTGGCACCATCGAAGGCCACTACCACAGCAGCGCCCTCGACGGTGTAGTCCTTGCCCTGCGCATTCTTAAACCATCCGTAGGTGCCATCTTGGGCGTCACTTGCCGAGGTGGGACTGCCGTAGCCGGTGTCGACCTGGTTCTCGAGCGAGACGGTGCCGGTGTAGACCGCCGGATCCTCGTCTGCCGCCTGGTTGATTGCGATCTCCTTGATGGTGGGCCAGGCGTCCTTCTCGTTGTCCTGCGTCGCCACGATGCGCACGCCATAAGCGTTGGCAATGCCCAGGCCCTCGGCCTTCACAACCTGGCCCGTCTCGTCTGTGTGGCCTTCGATGTCATGCCAGGTGGTACCATCGAACCACTGCAGCTTGGCGTGGTCCATGAAGTCCTTGCCATCCCCCTGGGTGAAGCTCACGCTCTCGAGAGTGAAGGGACGCGTCTTGGTGAGCCCAAAGTAGGTGCCTGCCGTGAGCTTGTTGGGCGACTTGTAGATGACGCTTGTCGAGGTGTCTCCGTCATAGGCATTGGAAGTGTCGCCGGCGGGGGCATCGGTGCGGTTGGTCACAAAGCGGGTGATATCGGCGTTGGGGTTGGACGCAAGCTCTGCCTGGTCCGCCACGTAGTCTGCCAGGGCATTGACAGTAGGCGTAACGTAGGCCTTGCCCACGCGGGCATACTCGGTGTGGTTCACGTAGTGGTAGCCGTGGCCGTTGGCGGCCTCCAGGGACGCCGTTGCCGTAGAGTGGTGCGAGAGGAGCCCCGTGGTGTCTCCAGCGAGCTGTGCGCGAAGCGCCGCGAGGTCGGAGAGGGCTGCGGTGGTGAGGTCCTCCCAGGTCTCGACCCAAGGGCTCATCTGGTTGAGCATGGCCTCATTGCCCGCGTTTGCCTTGTAGTCGCGCGCGGTCTGGCGGAGGTCCGAGAAGACCTTCTCCATTGCAGCGATGTCATCCGTGGTAACGCTGCCAGCGGAGAGCTTGGCCTGGAAGCTCGTAAGCTGGTCCTTGATGGCCGCCGACTCGCCGTTCTCCCAGGTGGTGCCGCCGCCGTACATGCGGAGCATGTTGCGGGAGAGCTCGCAGAGCGCGTCGGAGCCCTTGGTGGCAACGGGAGAGTTGTGGTCGACGTAGGAGTAGGAGTCCTCCCAGGCCTGATCGGCTCGGCCGTAGCCCTGCCACAGGTTCCAGGTGAAGTCCGCGTTCATGAAGATTGCCTGCTTGGAAGGCTCAGACTGCTGCATGGGGTTGAGTACCACGCCCTCGACGCTGCCGGGGGTAACATCAGAGCCCAGGAAGTTCTGGTAGCCGCCCATGTGCAGGGCGTCCTTGTCGTTGTCGGAGCAGGGCCAGTTGATCCACATGAAAGGCGAGCGCCCAGAGTTGGCCTTGAAGCGCGTGGCAAAGCCGTTGTCGATCTTGCCCCACACCTGGTTGCCGGTGTTGACCACCTGGATGTTCTCAGGGAGGTTGCCGTACCAGGATTCGCCGGCGCCCATGTAGTTGACGGGGCAGAAGATGATTGTGTCCTTGAGGCCGGGGTACTTAAGCGAGCCGTCCTCGTTGGCAGCCTTCTGCTGGTCGTGAATCCAGGCGGTCATGTCGATGAGGAGCCTGGTGTAGAGCGCGGAACCCTGGTTGCCCGCGTCGTCGGCGAGAATGGCAATCTGCCGCACGCCGTGGTCCATAACCTGCTGGAACTTTGCCTTAAGGGTGGCTACGGAGCTGTCGTAGTTGGAGGACGTGATGGGGTTGCTCATGAAGGGGTGAAGCGCGTAGACAAAGCGGCACTTGGAGTCGTTGCCCGCCTTGGCAAGCGGATCGATCTTCTCGCGCAGCTCGTCCTCGGTGTAGAGGTCACGCCAGTTGGAGTTGTGCTTGGAATCGTCCTTGGGCGCGTACACGTAGGCGTTGAGCTTGTAGTAGCCGCCCCAGGTCATGAGGTTCACGCGGTCCTCGGTGCTCCAGGGGTCACCGTAGTAGCCCTCGATGAAGCCGCGGGTCTTAACGTCGGCGTAGTCGCAGATGGTAAACGCGCGCAGCGTGGCACCGTCGGTCTGCTGGAGGATCTGGTAGAGCGTCGTGAGGCCGTAGTAGGCCGCGTCGGTGCTGTTGCCCAGCACGATCAGCTGGTCGGCGCCGTCGCCAGCGGGAACGGAGGCGAGAAGGTAGGCGTCGGTCTTGTCGAAAAGACCATCAGCTACGGCAAGGGAGCCGGTCTCGACGAGCTGGTCTACGTAGGCGTCAACGGCACCGCCGGACCCCTTCACGCCCACAAGAATCGAGGTCGTTCCGCGTGACGTGGGCACGGACTCGGAACCAGCAGCAGTCATGCCCTTGAGCGCGAGAACCTCGGCCAAGCGGGCTTGGGTCTCGGCGTCAATGCCGTCTTCGACAACGGTCGTGACGGTCGAACGCAGGGTCTGCGTGCCGCCTGCATAGACGACGCTGTGCGGCGTGGGATAGATCTGGTAGGTCTCATCCGCGAGCGCACGCGTGGGGGCAAGGGCGACCCCCGGCACAATAAGCGCCATGGCGGCGAGAAGGCCCAGCACCCTCGTATGGATTGACCTCATCTTCTCTCCTTGCATAGTGAGGCGCGCGGGACGAAGCGGGCCATCCCGCGCGCACGGGCTTCCATGCGCCTACGAGCGCTTCTTGCGAATCACGATGCCAGCGGCGACAAGTGCTGCCGCAGCAGCCACCAGCAGCGCCACAAACGCCACGGGCGGAAGGGCGTCTCCCGCGTTGGGCAGAGAGGAGCCCTTGGATGCCGTTATTCCGGGCGCGGTGGTGCCGGCCGCGGCGGCCTTGTCCGAGGTGGCATCCGTACCGGTGGAGGAACCGCCCTCGCTGTTGCCCTGGTTGCTCTGGTTGCCCTGGTTGTCAGGGTTATCGGGCGCCTGGGGGTCAGAGGGGTCGACAGGATCGCTCGGGGCATCCGGGCCTGCGGGATCAACGGGATCCGAAGGATCGACAGGCGTATCGGGATCCGTGGGGGTGTCGGGGTCGGTGGGTGCGTCGGGGTCCGTGGGCTCATCCGGGTCGGCAGGATCCACGGGCGTCTCGCCAGCGGGAACAAGCGCAAGCATTGCCGAGCGCAGCGACGCCTTGGCGGCACTTACGTCCTCGAGCGCGGGTGCGCCAGAGGCCAGCAACTCCTTGGCGGAAGCCATCTCCTGCTGCAGGAGCTTCCAGCCCTCGGCCTCGTAGGCCTTCTCGTCCAGGCTGCCAGCCTGCTCGACGAGGGCGCTCAGGCCGTCGATGTCGACCGTGATGTCCACGTAGCGAACGCGAATCTCGGCGGCGCTCGCAAACTTGTTCCTGTTCTGCGCGCTGGTTCCATCGGTGGTGATGAAGTACAGACGCACGTTGGTCACGTTATCCGCAGGGGCATCGAAGGTGATGGTCTTTGCGCCGGTGGAAGACTCGAGCGTCCCGGAGGCAACGGTCTTGTAGACGGGCTCAGCCGCGCCTTCTGTCGCCGGTGACACGCCATTGTCCTGGGTGCGCACGTCGACGCGGTACTGGAGCAGGCGACCGTTCGTCGCGTCGCTGCGCGGCACGTAGACCACGGCATCGACGGTGCGCGGCTGGTCAAGCGCCACGTCGATCCAGTGAGGCATGGTGTTGTCGGCTGCCCCCTGCCATTGTGAGTGCCAGAAGCTCCCCTCGTCGCCATCGATGGCGGCAGCGGCAGGCCCGTTGGGCCTGGTCTCCCCGTTGAGCTCCTCGGAGCAGGCCGTCACACCCGTGAGCTTGGCAAAGAGGTCGCTCGCAGTGCGTGTCTCGAGCCCGTTGATAGCGGCTTGCAGGGACTCTGCATAGAGGTCAACGGTCGCCTGCTGGGCCTTGGGAAGACCGCGCACCACATTGTCGCGTGCCGACGTGAGCGCGGCAACGCTCTGGGTGGTGTAGTCGTTCAGGTCCGCAGGGATAAGGGCGAGAAGTGCGTCAACGCGGGCATAGCTGGCACCCTCGTAGTCAAGCTGAGCAATGCGGGCGTCGAGCTGCTCCTTGAGCGACGCCGCCTCGTCGGCCGAGGGGTTAACGGCGTCCACGACCTCACGGGCACGGGCAACCAGCTCTGCGAGCTGGGCGTCGTTTGCCTCCGCAAGGATGCCAGAGGCCACAACGAGGGACTGGTCAAGCGCCACGGTGCTGGCAAAGCTCGCCGCGCGAGTCAGGCGCACGTTGTCAACGTAACCCTTGGAGGAGTTGGTCTTGCTGCCAATGCGCTCGACGGGAAACATGCAGGTGGCCTTGAGCTTGGTGTCGGCATCGGTGCCAAGTTGCTCGATAAGCTCGCCGTTCACATAGAGGGACACCTTGTTCTTCTCGTTCTTGAACTCGAGATCGACCCAGGTGCCTACTGGCAGCTCGTAATCGAAGGAGTAATCGTGGTTCTCGCGCGTGATGCCCACCTTGCCCGTGGAGCCCTGAACAGCCTTGATCTGGCCGTAGTCGCTCTCGAAGAGGACCTGGTCGGAGGTATCGGGGCTTGTGCGCTTGACCTTCACGCGCAGGTCGTTGCCAAGGCCGGCGGTCTTGAGCGTGGAGTCCTCGCTCACGCTCACGTAGCTCTGGCCACCCTCGAGCGAGAGGGCCTTGACGCCATCAATGGTGACGAGCCGGGCGTTTGCGCCCTTGGCCAGGTCGTTTCCGTTACCCGAGGCATCCGAGAGGTCGTCCAGGCTCCAATGCGCGATCACACCGTCCTCGTTGGCTGTGGTCTCATAGCCAAAGTCGGTCTGCGGGGCCGCGCCCACAGATGCCACCGCCGCACGAGCAGTGGCAAGGTCGCGCGAGCCCTTGCCCCACGCCGCAGAGGCGTAGAGACCGGCGGACTGGTCGATGAGCTGGTAGACGTCGAACTGTGAGACGCCGTTCTCGCGCTTGCCGCACATGTCATTCCACACGGCAAAGGACCCGCCCAGCATCTGGGCGTCACCCGCAGGGATGGTCACGTTGCCCATGGTGTTGATGGCCCCGTTGTAGACGGTGTTGGCGTCGAGCCCGGTGCTGTGGTAGTAGCCACCGTTGGGCACGATGTAGTACTTGGAGTCGAGGGAGTCGATAAGGCCAAAGCCAAGGTCGTACATCTCCTTGGCGTCCGCCCAGCCAGTGCTCCAGATGTTCATCTCACGGCGCTCGCCGTTGGGGCCCGTGCCAGAGACCGCCACGGAGCCCTTGATGTGGGTGAGGCTGCCCCACACGCGAGCGGTACGACCGGAGTCCTCGGCATAGGTGAACAGGTCGTTCACGAAGGTGCGGTACGCGTCGCCATTGGCCTCGAACTCGTCCGCGCCAATATGGATGGTGGTCTGGGCATCAAAGACGGGGTTTTCGCCCGTGGTGTACTCGTCCCAGATGGAGAGCGCAAAGGCGAGGGAGTCGTCGTACTTGTCGCCAAGGAGGTTGAGGTGGTCGTTGCCGCGGCGCGTGGCCGAGGTGGGAGTACGCAGGTCGGGGCGCACCTTGGTGAGCGCCAGCGAGTGGGCCGGCATGTCGAACTCGGGGACCACGTTCACGCCCATGGCGCGGGAGTCCGTGATGAACTGGCGGAACTCGTCCTTGGTGTAGAAGACGTCCGTCGAGGTGAGGTCGGCCTTGTTGAGGCCACCGTTGCCGCCTGCCTTGACGTCTGACTCCAGGCGGAAGCCCGAGTAGGCCTGGTCGATGGTCTCGTTGGTGTACTCCTCGACCCAGATGTAGTTGTCTGAGAGGTGCACCTGGAAGTCGTTCATCTTGTACCAGGAGAGCTCTTGGGACATCTGGCGCAGCCAGTCCATCGAGAAGGTCTTGCGTCCCACGTCCAGGATGAGACCGCGCACCTTGTAGAGCGGGTAGTCGCGGGCGGTGCCGCAGGCGATGGTGCCGTTGCCCGAGGACTTGAGTGCCTGAAGGATGGTGCGGGTGGACCAGTAGGAACCGGTCTGGGTGCAGGCGGTGGTCACGACCTTGTCGGTGACCTCCATGAGATAGCCCTCATCCTGGAGACCCAGGGACTCGTCGGAAGTGAGAGCGAGAACAACGTCGCCCGCCCCAGCGGTGGAGGCGTCTCCCCTCTCGACGGATAGCTTGCCGCCAAAGAGGTCGGCGTAGTCTGCCGCGAGCGCCTCGGCGGTGGACCTGAGGGAGTCGTCCGCGTAGAGCACCCGAGAACCCATGGCGAAGGAGCCCGTTGTTCCCTTCCACTCGCGGAGCTCGGGAACAACGGTGGGCGCGGGGTTGTCGCCGGCGGCCTTCTGGTAGGCGCCAGGCACGGTGATGGTGAACTCCTTGAACTGGTAGTCGCCCGTCTCCTTGTTGGTGGCCTTGAAGGAGACCTTCACCTGGGTGTCAACAACGGGCTGGTAGATGGGGATGTTGCCGCTCTCGTCCTGCGCACCTATGACCTGCTCGTAATCGGTGCCGTTGTAGGCGGCCTCGATCTTCTCGGAGGCGGGGATGGTCACCTTGAGCGTGGTGTCGCCCTTCTTGGGTGCCTCCACCTCGATAGCGTCGAGCATGCCCTGCACGGTGTCCGTTGTAGCAGTGGGCTCGCCGCCATAGACCTCCATCTCGTAGAGAGACACGGTACCCCAGGCGGCACCGCCGTCGGGGTCCGCGTGGGTGCTGCCGGTGATGAGCAGGCGGACGAAGCGAGCCTGCTTGACCTCGTCGAGCCTGATGGTGTCGGTGGTGCTTTCGGGATGGCCGTCCTTGGTGTAGACGTCGGTCCATCCGTCATCGGTGGCGGGGGCCGTCTCACCCGTGGCAATCTGGAGCTTGTAGCCGGTGGGCTTACGCTGCTCCCAGTAGAGCCTCACGGTCTTAACGTTGCGAAGCTGTCCCAGATCCACGTAAATCCAATGGGAGGTGTTCTCGGGGTCGTCCGAATTTGCGCTTGCCCAACGGCTAGCTTTGGTCGAGGTGTCGCCGTCGAAGGCCTTGTCTGCAGTGAACTGCGTGCCGGACTCGACGCTGTCTGCCTGGGCACTCTTGCCCTCGGCGACGTTGGCCGAGGGGTCCTGCGGCGCCGCAAGCTGGTGGTCGAAGACCTCGAGCTCGTAGATGGAGACGGTATCCCACTCCACGCCGCCGTCGGGGTCCGTCGCGGTGAAGGAGTCTATGTAGAGACGCACGTAGCGGGCTCTGACAGCGTTCGTGAGGTTGATCACGTCCGTTGTCGACGCGGGTCTGTCGGAGGAGACGTGGGCGTTCTTCCAAGCATCGCTTGCGACACCCGGAGCAGTCTCTCCGGTTGCGTACTGAATCCGGTAGGCCGTGGCCTTGCGGTTCTCCCAGAAGACCTTCACTGACGCAACGTTCTTCTCGGCACCAAGGTCCACGTAGATCCAGTGGGCCCCGCCGCCTGAGTCACGGTCGCTTCCCCACCTGGAGGTGCGACTGGTCTCGTCACCATCCGTGGCGTTTGAGGCGCGTACAGAGTCCGCCTCCTGGCTGTCGGCAACGGCAGTCTTGTTGAGCGCAAGGTCATCGCTGGGTGCAGCGGCCATCGCACGCACCGGAAGCAGCGCGAGCTGTGCGATGAGCGCGAGAAGCACGCAGGCGAGAAGCACCGCGCGCGCACGCGATTGGTAATGCCTGTCCATGTGGGCTCCTGTCCTTCCTGGTCTGGCAGGGGTTTGGTGCAGCAACGTGATTGCGTTGGCCAAATGGCGGGGTAGCCAACGGTCACAAGGGAGGGCGCCCGAAAAGGCGCCCTCCCAAGGTTGGGGGGGCAGAAACTAGCGGCGCCTTCTCCAGGCGACGGCTCCGGCTGCCACGCCGAACGTGCCAAGCGCGCCGAGAAGGCCCGCAAGGGAGGCGGGATCGCCAGCGTTGGGAATCTGACTGGCCTGGGGCTTGTTGGGTACAGGCTTGTCTCCGGAGGCAGCGGGGCTGCCGCTTACGTCCTGGTTGCCGGCGTCGGGGGTCGTCGAGCCAGAGTCCTCGGGGGACGCGGGGTCGCCGGGGCCAGCGGGATCAGTTGGGCTGCTTGGGTCAGACGGGTCGCCGGGGTCCACAGGGTCGGCGGGGTCCACAGGGTCGACGGGGTCGACAGGGTCGACGGGGTCGACGGGAGCCGCATCCTCAACCCTCACGTCAAAAGTCCCCTCGTGCCCCTGGTAGGTCACGGTCACCTCGAGGCTCGCCGCCTCGGCCAGCCCAGCGTCCAGGGACGGGTCGAACGAGAAGGCCGACGCGTTGTCTGCCCCGTAGGCCACCTCGGTCGTGGTGCCGTCGCTCCAGGAGAGCTCGAGGACCAGGCCGGAGGGATCGAGCTTCTCGCCCACCTTGTAGATGCTCTTGGTGGGGCCAGACTTGACGGCAATGCCCTGCAGCGTTGGCGCTGCCACGTTGATGGTGGTCGTTCCCTCCACGGTGCCGGAGTAGTCGCCAATGCCCTCCACTGTGACCGTGGTCTTGCCGGGCTGCGCGGCGTTTGCAATGCTCACGAGGTAGTCGATGCCATAGGTGAGCTCGCCCTGCTCGCCTGTGACTTTGACGCTGAGGTCGGTAGGAGTCACGGGATGCTCTGCGTCAACGCGCTCGACAGTCACGCTGGCGGGGATCGCGACCGTGATGCCGTTCTCAACCTTGGAGATGTCGGTAGTCTGGGCGGCGGTGCGAAGGCGAATCTCGCTGGCGCTCATGAACTTGTCGTTGCCGGAGTCGCCATAGGTGTGCACCGCCTTAAGACGGAAGTGCTTAGCGGTGGTGGGCTGGTCAAGCGTCGCAATCTGCCAACCACCGGTGTAACCGGCGTCCACAGGAGACTCCCAAGTACCGCTGCCAACGTTCTCCCACGTCTGGCCGTCGTCGCTCGCCTGGACCAGGTACCCCGTCACAGTGCCATTCTTGCCGTTGGCCTGGCGAGGCAGGTAGCGCACGGCCTCGACGGTTGCTGGCTCGGCAAGCTCCATGGCAATCCACAGCTGGTCAAAGGATGCAAAAGGGCTCCACTCGGAGTGATAGTGCGTGCCGGGCTCGCCGTCGAAGGCAAGCTCGACCGGCCCCTCGTTGCCAGACCCCGCATGCGCGCTGCCAGTAGTGGGCGTGATGTTCTCAACCGGATAGTCGTGGGAGTCGTCCTCGGGCGCAAGACCGGCATCCTCCGCGGGCGCCGCGAGGTTGATCGTGAAGACGGAGCGCGTGGCGTGGTCCTCGGACTCGAGAATGATGTTCACGCGGTTCTGGAATGCCGGCAGAACGGTGATGGCCGCGTTGTCCAAGGGCCTGGCATCAACCGTTGCGGAGAGGGCGCGCGTGGAGTAGCTGCCGCTGGCAAGCGCCGCAGAGCTCACCTGCTTGCCGTTGACGGAAAGGCTCTCTAGCTCAGCGGCGGTGTTTGTCGTAAAGCTTCCCTTTGCCTCGAAGAGCTGGATCTCTGTCACGCAAGTGCAGGGCTTTGCCTTGCTCGCCAGCGTCTTGTCGACGTTGGTGAAGGTGAACCTCACAAAGGTCGCGAGCGTGGGCTCGAAGTCGTAGGCGTAGGGCTTCACGCGGCCGCTCTGGGCGCCAATGGTCTCCTGCGTGGCAACCGGGCGCCAGTCCTTGCCGTCCTCGGAGACCTCGACCTTGGTGGTTCCGGCGTCGGGGAAGCAGGCAGACCACGAGTCGTCGACAAAGTAGATTACGGCGCGGCCCAGGCGCTGCTGCGTGTTGTAGTTGAAGGTAATGCTTGATGTGGTGTTGCCCTCCTGGGCGTATGCGTAGTTGGACCAGCAGCTGGGGTTCGCGCTTCCGTCGCCCGGGGCATGCGTGGTAACGCCATCGTTGACGGCAGAGAGCGTGTCGGACTGTTTGCCCTCGGGCACGCTCTGCGAGAGGCTCATGAGCGCACCGGAATTGGCGACGTTGTCACCTATCGTCAGGGTCTCGCTCTGCACGCGGACGGTGGCGGTGACGGTCATGTCCTTGCCAAAGACGTTGGCGGTTCCCTCGATGGTCACGGTGCCGGCAGCGTCATAGGCACTCGCCGCAGGCTCCGCCCACTTCACGGGGAAGCTTGCGTTGAGAACGCTGCCGTCGGCCATGGCCGCCGGTCGCGATTCCGGCAGGATCGCCGGGGTTCCCACCGGCGTAGTGGTTGAGTAGTTGAGAAGAGCTGCAACCTCGTCGAGAACGGTGACGGTGCAGGAGACCCTGATGCCATCCACCTCGCCGGCAACCTGGAAGGTTCCCGGCGCAGAGAGCGCCTCATTGCTCACGTTGTCCCAGGTAACGGCCTTGTTCTCGGCTGTTCCGTCCGTGTAGCGCACCTCAATCTGCTCGGGAAGCGCAAGCGAGGTGCCCGTCTTCACGTAGTGGAAGCGGGAGTAGCGCAGGCTCGAGACGGTCCTCTCGGCAGGCGCGTCGCCCGTGCCAACGGAGGAGATCGTGACGCTCGCGGACTGGAGGCCGTCGGAGGTCACCTTGACCGTAATGTCACCAGAACCCGTGGCGCGGACGATGCCCACGAGCTGTCCGGCCCAGGCATTGCGATTGTCATCGCGGTAGGACTGGTGGTCGGGAGAGGAGCCGTTATCCACGCCCGCCAGTTCGCCGGCGCCCGTGACCTCGAACTTCACGTTGTTCTGCGCGTCGGGGACAACGTTGCCGTCCTTGTCCTTGACGCCCACAGTGACGTAGGCAAGGTCGCCGTTGGCAGAGACCTGCACGCGGTCCACAGTGGCCTCGAGCTGGGTTGCCGCGCTGGTAGTGGTCACGCTCTGGCGGCCGTCCCAGTCCGCGGTCGAGAGTTCCTGACCGTTCTCGTCATATGCCTTTGCCCAGATGGTGCCGTCCGCATAGGGGACGCTCCAAGAGAGGTAGAGGTTCTCGTGGTTGGTGTTGCTCTTGTCGGCACCCTCGTAGACCTGGTAGGTGTAGCCGGCATCGGTGGCCTTCTTGGTGAACTTCTTCTTGCCGAGCGACTGGGCCTGGGTGGACCCGGCGGGCGTGAAGAAGAGCTCGACCTCGGGGGCGTCGGTGTAGACCACAACCTTCACGTTGTTCCCAGTCTTCTTCACCATGTCGCTCTCCCATGCGGGGAGGACGTGGAGGGTGTGGACCGAGTCGTTCCACTGGCTCTGGTAGAGGTAGTAGGAGTCCTTGGGCAGACCCGCGGTGTCGATGATGCCAAAGTAGGAGTTCTTGGGAGCGATGCTCCAGTCTCCGCCCTGCGTGCCGGGGGCGGTGCCGTTCCACGGGGTGGGTTCGCCCAGGTAGTCGAAGCCCGTCCAGACGTACTCGCCGGCAACGAAGTCGCGAGTGATCGTGTCGAACCAGGCTTTTGCAGCGACGTGTCCCCAGCCGACGGCCGAGGTGTCGTACGAGGTCAGCTGGTGACCGCCAGCGTCGGTTTGGCTCCCCAGCGTGTTGTACACACCACGGCTGTTGACGGCCGAGGCGGTCTCCGAGCCGTAGAACTTCCACTCCCGGTGCTCGCGGTGCAGGCGGTCGTACATGCTGCCGTCGGCGTAGTTGATGCCCGTGAGGCCACCTGCCGCGAAGATGTTCTGCGGGCCGTAGGCGGTGCTGCCACTCTTGAGCTGGTTGTCGCCAAGCGTGACTGGGCGGGTGGGGTCGGCCTCAGTGGTCCACCTTATTAGGCTTGCCTGCGCTGCGGCGTCAAAGCCCGCCGAGGAGCCCGTGGTCATCTCGTTGCCCACAGACCACATGATCACGGAAGGTGAGTTGAAGTCGCGGGCAATGGTCTGCTTGAGGTCGAACTCTGCCCAGGTCTCCCAGGCGGTGGCACCAAGGATCCGTGACTCTCCGATGGTCTGGTTAAAGAAGCGGGCGTAGTCATTGCTGTTGCCGTTCTTGGCCGCGGTCCAGCCGTCAAAGACCTCCTCGTCCAGCAGGATGCCTTGCTCCTGGCAGACCTCGACCAGTACGCGCGACGGGCTGTTGTGCGAGGTGCGAATGGAGTTGCAGCCCATCTCCTTGAGGATTCTCACCTGGCGCTCGACAGCCGCACGGGAATCCACGGAACCCAAGGCGCCCTGGTCCTGGTGCATGCAGACGCCCTTGATCTTGACGTTCTGGCCGTTGAGCGAGAAGCCCGTGTTGGCATCGTAGTTGAACCAGCGGTAGCCATAGGTAGTGTCATAGGTGTCCACGGTCTGGCCGTCCACCTTTACCTCGGTTCGCACCGTATAGAGGTTGGGGGACTCGGTGGACCAGAGGCTGGGGTTTGCTGCTTCGAGCTGGGACTCGATGGTCTTTGTCTCCCCTGCAGCAAGCGTTTGCGGCTGGGTGGTAATGGAACCGATGGCCTGCTCAGGGCTGCCGTCCTTGGGGAAGACCGTCTGGCTAAGCGACACGGCGACGTCTGCGTCACCGCTGTTAGAGACGGTGGACGAGAGCTTGGTGGTAACGGCGCCGCTGCTCTGCGCCTGGAGGTCCGGCGAGGTCACACGCACGCCGTCCTTGGCCACGGCGACCTTGCCGGTCACCACGAGGTCCACGTTGCGGCCAATGCCCGAGCCAGAGTACCAACGGCTCGAGGGCGTCTGGTGGTTGACCTTCACGGTGATGACGTTCTCCTCGCCCGCCTTGAGGTAGGGTGTGAGGTCAAACGAGAAGGGCGTGTAGCCGTAGGGGTGGTTGCCCAGCTGCGTCCCGTTGATCCATACCGTGGTATCCATGTAGACGCCATCGAAGTCGATGCGCACCTGCTTGCCTGCGAGGGCCTGGTCCACGTAGAAGCTCTTGCGGTACCAGCCTACGCCGCCAGGCTTGTAGGCGCTCTCTGCCTCCATGGAGGGCGAGTAGTCCTGGTCGATGCTGTAGTCGTGGGGCAAGGTGACGTACTCCCAGGTGGAGTCGTCAAAGGCCTGGGCCTCAGCACCGCTGGCGTCGCCCAGGTAGAACTTCCAGTTGTCGTTGAAGCTCTGGGTGCGAATACCTGTGTCGCTGATGTTGTTAACGTAAACAACTTCCGGCACAGAAGACATCTGCATGGAGGACTGGGAGCGTACCTCGGGTGTGTCAGCGGTACCTTCCGCAATGGCAGCGACGGGCGTCGCAGAGAGAATCATTGCCCCCGTGGCAAGCGCGCAGAGCGCCCTTCGTATTCCGAGAGAGATGTACCACCTTCCACCTCGTGTTCGTTTAGCCGAGCACGTGCCTACAGTCATGGTTGCGCCTCCACCTCAGACGGACCCGCACGATTGGCGGGCTGGACCCAAAGCGTGCATAGTAATGGGGTGGAGTTTCTCGGAGATAACGGCTCTGAACCTAAGCCAAAGCGGCAAACGGTCAATTTCGTCGGTGTGTGAGTACGTTACCAGAAATTGGATTCAACCTGAAAATACCAGTGGCACCAGTAGGAGCTGACGCGACGGGCCACTGCCTCGGTGCACCGTGCCACAAAAAAACAACCCCGCCTACTCGGCGGGGTTGTTGCTGCCGTTTCCGAGAAGCCCTCGCATGACCTGCTCGGGGCTCTGCCCATCGTAGCGGGCAAGCGCCGTAATCCTCTCGCGTATGCGGTACTCGTGGACCTCGTCCTCGAGCTCGCGCACGCGTGCGCGCAGGCGGTCGATCTCCTCGTCCCGCTCGCGGGCACGCTCGCGCATGTCCATGATGCGCACCACGCCGGCCAGGTTGATGCCCTCGTCGGTGAGCTTGGAAATGAGGTTCAGACGGTCGATGTCGGCCTGCGAGTATAGGCGGGTGTTGCCGCGCGAGCGCCCGGGGGTGACAAGCCCCTTCTGCTCGTACACGCGGAGGGTCTGCGGGTGCATTCCCGTAAGCTCCGCCGCCACGCTAATCATATACAGGGGCTTGTCCCTGTCGTGGGCGCCGCGTGCGCCACGGTCCTCAGATGCGCCGTAGTTACGAGCCATAGCGCTCGACGTCCCTCCTGTAGTCTCGCTTGTCGGCCTCCATGAGGGCGCCAAGGCTGTCGCGCTCCTTCTTGTTGAGCGACGTGGGAACCTTCACGCGGATGGTCACGTAGAGCGCGCCACGCGTGCCCTTGCGCTTGACGTTGGGCGCGCCCAGGTCGCGGAAGCGGAAGCACTTGCCGTCCTGCGTGCCGGCGGGCACCTTGAGGCGCACCTCGGTGCCGTCGGGCGTGGGCACGTCGACCGTCGCGCCAAGCGCGGCCTCGTACATGCTCACCGGCAGCTCCATGCGGATGTCCGCGCCGTCGCGCTTGAAGAGCGGGTGCTCCTCCACATGCGTGGTGATCACGAGGTCGCCGCGCTGGCCGCCGTTGGCACCGTACTCGCCGCGGCCCCGGTAGCGAAGCTTGCCGCCATCCACGGCGCCGGCCGGAATCTTGACGGTGAGCGTCTGTTCCTCGCCCGTCGACGGAACGCGGTACGACACCTTGCGCGTTGCGCCATTGAGCGCCTCGTCAAAGGTGACGTCGATGCGCATGGTGAGGTCTCCGCCCTTGGCGGGGCGCTGCGCCTGCTGGCGACCTGCTCCGCCAAAGATAGACGAGAAGTCAAAGCCGCCAAAGTCGCCACCCATGCTGTTGAAGATGTCGGACCAGTCGCCGTTGCCGCCCACGTTGGTGTAGGTGTACGTGCGCCTGGGGCCACCGGAGCCGCCGAAGTCCGCGCCGGGAATGCCGCCAAACATAAGCAGCTGGTCGTATTCCTTGCGCTTCTTCTCGTCCGAGAGCGTGGTGTATGCCTCGGAGATCTCCTTGAACTTCTTCTCGTCGCCACCGGCATCGGGGTGGTACTTGGCCGCAAGTTTGCGGAATGCCTTCCGGATCTCATCCTGGGTGGCGTCGCGCTTCACGCCCAAGATGTCGTAGTACGTTTTCTTACCATTGGCCATGGTTTCGCACGAGCCCCCTCTCATATCAATGCGCCCGGACCGAGCGGCCCGGGCGCCGTTATACTACTTTTCCTTTGCGGCGTCATTGCCCGAGCCAGGGCCCTTGTCGCCGCCGTCCTTGGCGTCGGAGCCCTTGTCGGCCGCGGCGTCCGCGGGACGCTTGGGTCCGCCGTAGGTCACGGTCACCATAGCGGTGCGGATGACCTTCTTGCCCATGCGGTAGCCCTTCTGGTAGACCTGGTCGACCGTCTCGTCGTAGGCGTCCTTGTCCTCGCGGCGGCCAACGGCCTGGTGCTCAAGCGGGTTGAACGGCTCGCCGGCGGGGTTGATCTCTTCGACGCCCTCCTTGGAGAGCACGCCCACCATCTTGTCGTGGACGGCCGAGACGCCATCGACGAATTGCTTGAACTGCTCGGACGTGGCGTCCTTCTCAACGCCAGAGGCGTGCTCGAGCGCGCGCTCCATGTCGTCGATGACGGGCAGCAGACTCACCACGAGCTTCTCGGCTGCGCGCTCGCGCTCGTCCAGACGCTCCTGGGCCGTGCGACGGCGGTAGTTGTCCCAGTCCGCCTGGAGACGGACCAGGCGATCGGTGGACTCGGCGGCCTCCTTCTTGGCCTTCTCGATGTCCTCCGTCATGTCGCTAAGCTTCTTCTGCAGCTCATCGCGCTCGGAGCGAAACTTCTTCGCGTCCTCGACGGCCTCCTGCTCAAGCACCTCGTCGGCAGCCTTCATGGCAGCGGCGCGCATTGCCGCGTCATCGTCCGGGTCGATGTCACCGGGGGCAGAGCTGGCGGCGGCTGTGGCCGCGCCCGCCGTGGCTGCCGAAGCGCCCGCGGGCGAGGGCTCGGCCTCGCTTGACTGCGCGGTGCCAGGCTTCTTCTCGTCTGCATCCTCGATTGGCACTTTCACGTCACCCTCCTCATGCGTACCAGAGGGAGCGGCCTTCTCGGCCGCCCCCTAGACAGGTTATCTTGGAGATGCGGCGCCGCAGCATGGCCGCGGCGCCAATCTCTGGGCTAGTCCTTCTTCTTGTCGTCGTCGACGACCTCGTAGTCGGCGTCGACCACGTCGTCGGCAGAGCCGGAGCCAGCGTTGGACGCGCCCGCGTTGCCGCCTGCCGTCTGCTCCTGCGTGTTGGAGTACACGACCTCCGCCAGCTTGTGGCTGGCCTCCTGGAGCTTCTCGCCTGCGGCCTTGATGGCGTCGATGTCGGTGCCCTCAAGTGCCTTCTTGGCAGCGTCGACGGCGTCCTGGACGTTCTTGCGCTGGTCCTCGGGCACCTTATCGCCAAGGTCCTTCAGGGTCTGCTCGGTGGAGTAGCAGAGGGAGTCGGTCTGGTTGCGGACCTCGATCTCGTCCTTGTGCTTCTTGTCCTCCTCGGCGTGGGACTCGGCGTCCTTGACCATGCGGTCGACCTCGTCGTCGGAGAGCGCGGTGGAGCCGGAGATGGTAATCTGCTGGGACTTGCCGGTGGCCTTGTCCTTAGCGGTGACCTTCACGATGCCGTTGGCGTCGATGTCGAAGGTGACCTCAATCTGAGGCACGCCACGCGGCGCGGCGGGGATGCCGGTAAGGGTGAACTTGCCGAGGGACTTGTTGTCGGCAGCCATCTCGCGCTCGCCCTGCAGGACGTTAATCTCGACGGACGTCTGGTTGTCGGCGGCCGTGGAGTAGACCTCGGTCTTGCTCGTGGGGATCGTGGTGTTGCGGTCGATCATCTTGGTCATGACGCCGCCCATGGTCTCGACGCCCAGGGACAGCGGCGTGACGTCAAGCAGCAGGATGCCAGAGACGTCGCCGGTAAGGACGCCGCCCTGGACGGCAGCGCCGTCGGCAACGACCTCGTCGGGGTTCACGGACATGTTGGGCTGCTTGCCGGTCATCTGCTTGACGAGCTCCTGCACGGCGGGCATGCGGCTGGAGCCGCCCACGAGGATGACCTCGTCAACGTCAGAGATCTGCATGTTGGCGTCGCGGAGAGCCTTGGTCACAGGGGCCTTGCAGCGATCGAGAAGGTCACGCGTGATGCGCTCGAACTCGGCGCGGGTCAGCGTGTAGTTGAGGTGCTTGGGGCCGGTTGCGTCAGCGGTAATGAAGGGCAGGTTGATGTCAGCCTGCTGCGCGGCCGAGAGCTCCTTCTTGGCGTTCTCGGCGGCCTCCTTCAGGCGCTGGAGCGCCATGGGGTCCTTGCGCAGGTCGATGCCGTTCTCCTGCTGGAACTTGTCGGCTGCCCAGTCGATCACGCGCTGGTCCCAGTCATCGCCGCCCAGGTGGTTGTCGCCGTTGGTGGCAAGAACCTCAACCACGCCGTCCGCGAGGTCAAGCAGAGAGACGTCGAAGGTGCCGCCGCCCAGGTCGAAGACGAGGACCTTCTGCTCGGCGCCCTTCTTGTCCAGGCCGTAGGCAAGGGCAGCGGCCGTAGGCTCGTTGACGATACGCTTGACGTCGAGACCAGCGATCTTGCCAGCGTCCTTGGTGGCCTGACGCTGGGCGTCGTTAAAGTACGCCGGGACGGTGATGACAGCCTCGGTGACGGGCTCGCCGAGGTACTTCTCGGCGTCAGCCTTCATCTTGCCAAGAATCATGGCGCTGATCTGCTCAGGCGTGAAGTCCTCGCCATCAATCTCGACAACGGCACGGTTGCCGGTGCCGCTCTTGACGGTGTACGGGACGGTCTTGAGCTCGGAGCCGACCTCGTCATAGCGACGGCCCATGAAACGCTTGATCGAGAAGACCGTGTTCTTGGGGTTGGTGACGGCCTGGTTCTTGGCGGCCTTGCCCACGATACGGTCGCCGTCGGCACGGAAGCCAACAACGGACGGCGTGGTGCGGTCACCCTCGGCGTTCACGATGATGGTGGGCTCGCCGCCTTCGAGGACGGCCATTGCAGAGTTGGTTGTACCAAGGTCAATACCGAGAATCTTGCCCATGGTGTACGTTCCTTTCCTTTTGCGCCGCCGCGGCATTCGCCGTGCTCAGCGCTTTGTTCGCTCTTGTACGTTGTGTCTTATGCCCCCTGTCGTCCGACTTTATACATTATCTAAGTCTCAATACATGAGATTTTTTGACGTTGCTCGGCGCAAGGGATGGGTACGTGGTCGGGGCGACACTTCACAGCCGCTCGGACAGCCATCCCCGCCAGTGTTGTTGAGAAGGAATTGGACGAAATGCGGCACGGGAAGGCCACAAAACGTCGGAATCCTTCTCAGCAGCGCGCGGGGGGGCCGCCCGCCCCCCGCCGGCGGCGGGCGGACTTCCGGTTGGCAGCAGTTTTGGTGAGACTCCTTATGTGGCCGCGGCACAGAGGCAATTCGCTGACCTGCGGTTCATCAGCCCTCGAACCGCTTTGTACCTGGGGTACCCCTGGAAAACCGTAGCCTAACCGTAGATCTGCGCCATGCTGCCCCCCGGCGGCGTGCTGTGGGCGGACGGCACCGCCACAGGGGCCAAACACGGCGGTCCGACAGGTGTCCAAACTACACACGGTGGGGGGGGCCGAGAGATGCAGAAGCCCAGGTCGACACAAACCTTAAACGCGACCGTGCGTAGTTCGGGGCAGATACAGGGCGCGAGAAGCGCCATCGGCACCACAGTGAGAAGAGCGGCCGCACGCCCAAAGACGTACGGCCGCAAAGGAAGGTCTTCTCGACAAGAAACGCTAGCCCTTCTCGCCAGCATCCTTTTCGGCAAGCTTGCGATCGAGCTTTGCCTGCTTGCGCTTGCTGCGCTTGTAGAGCTCGGGGTGCTCGCGCTCGCCCTTGGTGCGACGTGCGATAAGCGCAATGCCACCGGCAATGAGCGCTGCGACAGCAATGTCGACGCCGCGGATAATCCCCCACCACGGGGACTCCGTCGTCTCCTGCACCGCACCGGGCACCATGCCCTGCATTGCTGAGGAGTTCACCACCGCGTAGGCCAGGTTGTGGATGGCCCTCCGCATGCAAGCTCGAGCGGTGGGGCTGTCGTAGTCCGAGATGGACCACATGACAGGTGCGTCCATGCACAGGTAGGTATCGCAACCGGCACGCATTGCAAGATCACGGTGGTTATTTCCGCTCCAGACCCAGTAGTCAGAGATCACCATGCCCTCGAAGCCCCACTCCTCGCGCAGGATGTCGTGGAGCAGCGCGTAGTTGCAGTGGCCGATCATGGTGCCAATGCAGGTCTGCGACGCCATGACCGCGGTGCCCGCACGCATGACCTTCTCGGCAATAGTGCCGGAGTCGTCAGACGTGTACCGCACGGTCTTTCGGGCCCCCTTGAGCGCGATCTCGAAGGGCCTGAGGTACAGCTCGCGCATGGTCTGCTCGTCAGCCCAGGTGCAGATGAGCTGAGAGCGGCCAGTCTCCGTGTCGTTGAGCACAAAATGCTTGAGGTAGCAGTACATGCCCTTGTCGCCCGCACCGGACACCACGCGCTCCGCCAGCTTGCCCGTGAGCACGGGGTCCTCGGAGTAGTACTCGAAGACACGGCCGGAGAAGAACGAGCGGTGCAGGTTGAGGCCAGGCGAGTACCAGCCCGAGATGCCGTGCGCCAGGCCCTCGGTCCCAATGGACTCGCCCATCCGGTAGAGCAGGTCCTTGTTCCACGTGGCTGCGGCCAGGGGCTGGTAGCCGTACGAGCAGCTCTTGGTCATGTCGTACCCGTGGTCGGAGCCCTGCACCTTGAGGCCGTTGGCACCGTCCATGTCGATGGTCGACGGAAGGCCAATGGAGTCGATGGCCGAGGTCACGTACGCATCACCCGAGAAGTTCCGCACGATGTCGGCCTTGTCGGCGTCCCAGTCGATCTGGTCGAGCAGCGCGTCCCACCTGGGGTCGTCGTACGCGGCGCCACGCAGGTCGGACACCACAAGGCCATTCTTTGCGCCAGACGTGGGCGCCTCGGCCGCGTAGACCAAGCTGCCCTCGACGTTGCCAAAGCGCGCATCCGTCGCGGGGTCAAAGGTCACGAAGAGGTCATGGTCCTTAGAGAACTTATCGTCTATGGACTTGGTCGCCTCGTAGACTGGCTGGGTACCGGCCCAATCGGCACGCGAGAGGACCCTCGACTGGGCGCGCATGTAGTCGCTGCTCTCCTGGAGGCGGTTGGTGGCGGCAACGTACGTCTGGCCGTCCCTCTCCACGGCGTTGCCCTGGTCGTCCAGCGCGGACTGGGCGTCGCGCTCGGAGCGGCGCGTGTGCTCGGGGTCTGACCCGTCGTACCAGAGGGTCTCGTCCTGCGTGACCGTCGCCTGGCCGATCACCGCGTGGCTGTTCTCGCGGAGGCTCACCACGTAGTCCCCGGCCTCCAGCACGTAGCAGCCCACGGTCCCGCCGGGGTTCTCGTGCGTGTAGCAATAGGACGCCATGTCCTCGCGGTCGAGCGAGAGCTCGAGCGTCTGGGACTGGCCGGGCTGCAGGAGGTCGGTCTTCGCGAAGTCGGCCAGCTGGCACGCGGGCTTCTCGATGCCATCCGACCGGTCGAGCCCGGTGTAGGGCGAGGTCACGTACAGCTGCGCCACGTCCTTGCCGGCAACGGAGCCCGTGTTGGTGACCGTCACACGCGCGACGACGCGCTCGTCGTCGGCGTTCACGGAGTCGAGCGACTGCGAGAAGGCCGTGTACGAGAGGCCGAAGCCGAACGGGAACACCACCGCGTCGTCGTACGAGAAGGACGGGTCGACAAGCGCCGCCGTCTCGTAGTAGCGGTAGCCCATGTACACGCCCTCCTGGTACTCGTTGAAGGTGCGCGTGAGCTCCCCGCCGTCGGTGAGGCTTCCCGACTTGATAGGCAGGTTGTCGTAGGTGTGCAGGCCCACGCTCGCAAACGAGGGGTCCGCCGTGAAGTCCCGCGGCCAGGTGTCGACGGTGCGTCCGCTTGGGTTGGCGTCGCCGTCGAGCAGCGCGGAGAGCTCCGCGAAGCCGCGCTCGCTGGGGTGGCCGTAGTGGACGATCGCGTCCGCCTCGAGGTCGCCCGACATAAGGTCGCCGACCTCCATGGGTGCGGAGCTGACGATGACCACGACGACGGCGCCGCAGATGCGCTTCGCCGCCTTGATGGCGCCCCGCTCGTTCCCCGAGAGCGCGAGGTAGTGAGGCGTTCCGTCGGAGTAGGCGTCCATCTTCTGGTCCTGCCCCTCCTGGCCGGCACGGGTCACGAACACGATGCCCGTGGCCTCGGGCCTCTCGGCGATGCCGTCGTAGATGGAGGGGGCGTACTCGTAGATGCGGCAGTCGCCGCCCAGCACGGAGCCCGCCTTGCCCGCGGCGGAGGCGCCCTCCGCCTCCTCGAGGGCCTCGGGGTCGCCGGCGGCGCGCATGGCGTCCGCCGCCGAGTTGTCGATCAAGAACTCCGAGAGGCCCTGCTCGGGGGTCACGGGGTCGACCGACCACTTGGCCGAGCCGCCCGAGGTGAGCTGCCCGTAGATCGGGCTGAGGTAGGCGCGCCCAAATGGCATGACCGTCGAGCCCTTCGCCAGCGGCAGGACGCCGGAGTTCTTGAGGAGCACCGTGCCCTCGTCCTGGATCTGGGCCGCCACCTTGTAGGCGGCCTCCTTTGCCTGTGCGGGGTCAGGAGTCTGCGGGGTGGTTCTCGTCATATCGGCGGCTGCGCCAGAGCAGCCGCCAAGGGCCGTGGCGGCCACGGCACCGGCGGCAATTCCACCGGTGGCACCAAAAAACTGCCGCCTGGTGATCGTTGTCTCTCGCACGGCTACTCCTCCCCCTCGGTGACCTGCACGTTGTAATAGCTCGAATCCCATGCCGTCTTGTCGTTGGGCGTCTCCACGTAGGTCTCGCCCTTGCCCAGGAAGGTATCGAGCGTGGAGCCAAGCGTGACGCCCGCCATGGTGGCGAGGATGGCGACGAGCGCCACGATCACCATGGGGATGATGAGCAGGACCCTGAACTTGGTGTTTGACATCTTGAGCTTTGCGGCCCCCTTGGCCGCAGGCGCGGTCTGCGCCGTTTTGTCGTGTGGCATTGTTCCTCCCCCTTCTTTGCCGTCCCCGCGGACGGCTTCCGACAAGCGCAGGGTATTGCGCGACATGCCAATGCGCGACAGACGGCGCGTTTGGTGCGCCAAGTGACAAAACCGGAAGCGGTATGCCAGTGGCGGCGTCTCGGGGATACCCCCTTGGCTCAACCGTTAAGATTCCTGCAGGGGGGGAGATCGTATGTATCGGATACTCATCGTCGAGGACGAGCCGGACGCCGCGGCGGCGCTGCGCGACGCCATCAGGCGCTATGGCAACGAGCATGCGGAGCAGTTCCAGGTCGGCTGGATGAGAAACACCATCGACCTGGATGAACCCGCTTTTGACCTTATCTTCATGGATATTGACCTAGGCATTGAGAATGGCATGGATGCTGCGCGCGAGATTCGCGAGTTCGACCGCTCGACGCCCATCATCTTTGTCACTAACCTTGCCCAGTACGCCATTCAGGGCTACGAGGTCAATGCACTGGACTTCATTGTGAAGCCCTTCACGTATGGGAGCTTCTCCCTGCGGATGGATCGCGCAATGGAGGTCCTACGCAGGCGAGAGGGCCGATCAATCTCCATCCAGACCCGAGACGGACTCCGCATCTTCCCCGCCTCCAGCCTGGTGCGCGTCTGGATGCATGGTCACGACGTCAACTATGGGCTCTCGGATGGCAGCGCGGAAGCGGTACGCGGAAGTCTGAGAGAGACCGAGGCAACGCTTGGAGGGACACCGTTTCTCAAGATTTCCTCTGGATGCATCATCAACATGGCACACGTGCGCGGTGTGAGGGACTCGGCTATCACGTTATCCGATGGGAGCGTCTGCTACATAAGTCGAGCCAATAAGCGTCGGTGCCTGGAAGAGATCTCCCGCTACCTAGGCGGAGGTGGCGCATGATGCCCGCGAGCCCCGCGTTGATCGCGTCAACGCTGTTCCTGTTACTTTTTCCTGTCGCAGAAATCGTTGCACCGGTGCTCATGCTTGCGGCAGCGCGTCCCCGAAGAGAGCCGTTCGCGCGGCGCGCAGCGATTGTCTTTGGTGTTGTCGCAGTGGTTGCGCTTGTGGTCTCGCCTCTTGCCTATTTCACCATTATGGGCTCCGCAGACCCCGAGGGATACAACCGCATCTATTCTCTCGCTAGTTCAGTAGTCATTCTTGTGTCTCTGGTTCCCATAGCCATGTCCCTCTACGAGACCTCCGTATGGCAGGCACTGTTCTGCGCGGGCGCAGGCTATACCATACAGAACCTTGCAAGCGGAACTAGAGAGTTTCTCAAGCTCCTGCTCTCGCACTACCTTGGAATCTCGGCGGGCTTCTCGATGCAGACGGGAATAAACGTAGAGAATGCGCCCGCTACTGCCTTCATTACGTTCTTTCCCGTGCTGCTTGTTTACACGATTGCATACCTCGCATTTATCCGCCCCGCACGGCGGGAAAGCCTGGGCAACGTCGAGGATCACGGAATGCTTGTCGTACTTATCCTGGTAATACTGGTGGTCATCTCGTTTGACGTTCTCATAAAGAGTTTGGGCAACGTCACCGGGTTTCCCGCGCTTGTTGCACTGCGCGGCGTGCATGGCGTTGTGTGCTGCTTTGTCCTCTTTGTGCAGTTCGAAATCTTGAGCAAGCGCAGTCTTGAGCTCGAGCTGGCACAGAACCAGCGCATTGCCTCCGAGCGCGAGCGGCAGTACCAGCTGTCTCGCGCCAACATCGACGCAATCAACGTGAAGTGCCACGACATCAGGCACCAGATCCACCAGGCGGCCACCGGAGGCAAGGCGGTCGACCCAGAGTTCTTGGCAAGCGTCGAGCGCGAGGTTGCAGTCTACGATTCCCAAGCAAAGACTGGCAACGAGGCCTTGGATACAATTCTCACCGAAAAGGGCCTGCTTTGCGAGCGGGAGGGCATATCTCTTAGCGTTATTGCTGACGGCAGCGCGCTCGTAGCGCTCAGTCCCTCGGAAGTCTATTCGCTCTTTGGGAACGCGCTGGACAACGCCATCGAGGCCGTCTGCGCGTTGGCCGATCCCGGCCAACGTAGCATATCCCTGACCGTAAGGCAAATTGGAAGCTTGGCGACTATCCATGTTGAGAACTATCTCGCTGGAGAGGCGCACTTCTCCGACGGGATTCCCCAGACCAGCAAACACGACTCGCAACAGCACGGCTTTGGCACACGTTCGATGCGCGAGATCGTAGAGCGACACGGCGGAACGCTCACGTTTGGACAACGCGGCCGCACCTTTACCGTTGACGCCATGATTCCGGCGCCGTTGGAGAGAAAAGGATAGGCGGGCAAAAGTAAACGTGAGCTTTGGGGCCCAAAAGTGCATCGAACTCACCTTCGTTACACAGAACCGGGGTCTCCATGCATCGAAATGGCCTTCGTTACACCCAGTTTTTGTGATGAAGTAATTAGGCTTCCTATATCTTGTGCTATATAAAACTTTTAACATCAATATGTTGTGTGTCAAATGGCTTCATACTTGGACATTCGCCAATATTACGTGTAACGAAGGCGAGTTCGGCGCAACGAAGCCAATTCTTGTGTAACGAAGGTGAGTTCGGCGCAACGCGCGACCGTCTACACGGCGCACCGCTCGCTTCCAAGGCCCAACATTGGGGGCGCCGGCCCCACATGCCGCGCATACAATGAAACGAGTCACAACCACGGGAGGTACCCATGAAGCTTCTCATCGCATCCGACATCCACGGCGCAGCCGACTGGTGCGCGCGCCTCATGGACGCCATCGGCGCCGAGAACCCCGACCGCGTGGTTCTTCTCGGCGATTTGCTCTACCACGGGCCGAGAAACGACCTTCCCGAGGACTACGCGCCCAAGAAGGTCATCGGCATGCTCAACGGCATTGCCGAGAAGGTCATCGCCGTGCGCGGCAACTGCGAGGCCGAGGTCGACCAGATGGTGCTCGACTTCCCGTGCATGGCCGAGTACAACATCCTGCTTGACCCAGAGGCTAACGACGGGGCGGGGATGACCATCTTCCTCACGCACGGACACGTGTGGGGGCCGGGGATTCACAACTCGGTCGACGTATGGCCCGAGCTGCCGCAGGGTTCGGCGCTGGTATACGGGCACACGCATAAGAAGGTTAACCAAACGAGTGACTCGCACCCAGGAATCACCGTGTTCAACCCGGGTTCGGTTGGCATTCCTAAGGACGGGACTCACAGCTATGGCGTCTATGAGGACGGCCACTTTGAGTTCCGCGTGTGGGACGAGTAGTACGGACGCATACCCGCAAACGCAACGGCGCCCAGAGCGGATCCGCTCTGGGCGCCGTTTTCGATCGAACTTCTATAGTTCTCTTCCTCTATGCTTGCGCTTTCTTGAGCTGAGAGTAGCCAACAAAGCACAGAATCATTTCGGCAATAACGAAGAAGAAGTACGGGATGAAGAGCACCATGGCCACTGCATATAGAATGCCAGCCGTAAGCGCAAAGGCCGACTTCTTCAAAAACGTCGCGAGAGCATTGAACACCACAGCAAGAGCAACCAATACCAGGTGCGGTATAACCATAGCTGTTGCAACTGCGGCTCCAAGCTGTTCAGACGAGCTCCCCGACCCCGCGTTTGCCCCTGACCAGTAAACCAGGCTATACACCAGATACGCCGCTCCAATAATCAGGGCGATAAGCAGAGGCTTGTTGATCTTCTTCATGTGGACTCCAGTCTGGCTCCGCATGCCTTGATGGGCATCCGAGCCATGAATCTATGAGAGCGCGAATGTCTGCTGGGCAACGGGCGTCTTGTCAAGAGAAACGAGCGGGTAAACCTCCACCTCGACATCAGACGTTCCCGAGACCGAATAGACCAGCGTTGCCTGCGTCGAGACGCCCGGCTTGACGTTCGTGGTGTACCCGCTCGTGTCAACGCTAGTGCTAATGGCCATATCGCGCTGGACGCCATCTTGGTAGACCTCGACGTTTGCCATGGTTGCCAGAGACTGGGCCTCATCAGAGTTGTTCGTGAACGTAAAGGTAATATCCACCGTTGGGTTGCCTTCGTAGTCGGTGTCTTGTGTGCAGCTGTCGATGGTTACCGAGAAGTCCTGCTCTGCCGTCTGCGCTTTCTCGGCAGGTTGTGACTGCTCCTGCTGGGAGGAAGCCTCACTGGTTGTCGAGCCTGAGGTGCTGGATGAAGACCCACAACCGGCAAGGGCCATCGTGAGAGCCATGGCTGCCGCGGCCACACAAACTGTTGTCTTTCTCATTGTCACTCCCTTGGTCAGAACGGATATCAGCCGGGTCCGTGGACGTTGGGCGCTGACAAAACTGTCAGATTGGCCCGAGCAACCTAACCCGGCCTCGCATGACTTGAGATACTAAGAACGCCGCAGAGTGCCTTCATTAGCTGGCAGCTAAATCACTGCGGACGGTCTTGCGAATGGCAGTCGCCGCGGGGCTTTCCGGGCATGATGGTCCGCTCGCCGCGCTCCCAAAGGAGATCGTCGCACTGCTCGACACCCAAGCCGTGGTAAAGCGCATACGCAACAATCAGGTCTCTACGGCAATCCGGACGCAGTCGGCACACGCCACCACGTTCAAGCAGCTCAGAGGCATCGTGAATCCCCAGCTGCATCCCAAAGGCAAGCTGCAGCAGCTTGTCGCGCGAGGCACGTCTGGTGCCAGCAAGAATCTGGTACGCGAAAGTTTGATTAAGGCGGCTCCGGTGGATGGCGTCGTTTCTCGGCATGCCACCTGCCGCCAAGCGGTCGTACGCCCATGCCGAGAGGCCTCGCTCGTCGAAGGATGCGCAGGCCAGGACCTCGTCGAGGTCTGCGTCGCGCGCTATGGCATGCCAGGAATCTTCCACGTCCGCCTCCATCCGCAATGGATGGTGGCAAAGCGCCGGGGCGCTTTCATTAGCTTGCTGCTAACATAGCCGGCGAAAAGCTTCGCAACTACACGTTGAGAACAACAGCAAAAATGAGAAGCGCAAAGAACGCAACGCCGAGAACCGACGCACCAAACAAGGCCCACTTGCCAAGTATGGCAAGGCGCGCCGAAGCGCCTGAATGTCTACCGCCGCCATACTTTCCGGCTCCAAGTATGGCGGCGGGCGCCTCGACCACACACAGCAGTGCAAGGTAGGCACCAATAAACAGCATGAGCAGCATTAACGTAACTGGGTATTGCTGGCCTGGAAACGTTATTGCCTGGGATGCCGCAAGCACAAACAACGCACCCAGAAACACACCGAGAAGCGCTACTGCAATGGAGCCTAGTTTCCGTGTGCCATCCGAAACCCGAAACGCCCCAAACAACTGCACGGGGGTCACCAGAGTCAGATAGTTATCGCCGCGAGCGTTGGGGAGGGTTGCCGCGCCAGACGTCCAGCTGTCACTCGTGGCGACCGCGTCTGGCACCGCCTGAAGCACGACAGCGCGCAGCGCTCCCGCGCTCTGGTAGCGCTCGCTCGGCTCGAAGCTGCAGGCCTTCTCGACAATGCGCCGCAGCTCAGGCCGCACAACGGCGGAATCCGCAAGCGCCGCCGCATACCCCTCGGCGTCTGGGGTAACACCTGTGAGCATATAACCCAGCAGGCAGCCAATTGAGTAGACGTCGGAGCGGCCGTCGGTCTGGGCAAAGCCGTACTGCTCGGGAGACGCAAAGCCCCAGGTACCAAGCCGGGTGGTGTCGCGCGGCGCACCTTCGACGTAGGTGCGCGCAATGCCCAGGTCGATAAGGACCGCCCCGCGCGGAGAGAGAATCACGTTCCTGGGCGACACGTCGCGATGAACGATGCCCTGCTCGTGGAGGGTGGTAACCGCATCGCACACGTCGGCGGCCACATGCGCCGCTGCCGTCTCGCCCATGCGACCGGCCTCGGCCACGCACGAGGCAAGCGACGCCCCATAGACGTACTCGCGGACAATAACCACCTGGTCCGGCAGGTCATAGGTCTCGACCACGCGCGGCAGGTGCTTGTCGGCAGCGGACGAGAGACGCGAGAAGACCTCGACGTTTGCAACGTCACGCTTGACGCGCTTGCGGACCAGCGGGCCCTCGCCCAGATGCTCGGCGCCAGGTCTGCTCACGACCTCGGTCGAGCCGGCCTCCCCACTTGCGAGCACATGCTCCACACAGTAGGCCTCGTCCTTCTCGAGCGCAGCCATGAGCTGCGTGTCTGTGGGCGCGTCCACTACGCCTCCCCGTCGAGCAGGGTCTTCTCGCCCAGGCGCCACAACTCGTCATCCGTCTGAGCGCGGCTCATGCCGTGCTCGAGACAGAAAATGATGATGGCGTCGCGGCGGTTACGCGACCACAGCTCGGAGGCGCCGGCAAGCCGCAGCAGGCGCTGTGCCTCAACGAGCGAGCAACCCAGCCCAAAGGCCAGCATGATCGCGCTGTCGCGACCGGGGCGGCGCGTACCCTCGAAGATCTGGTAGCAGAACGTGGGGTTGAGCCCGGACGCACGGATGACCTGCGATTTCTTGAGCCCGTGCGCTTCTCGCACGGCCTCTGCGTACTCCGCGAGCGAGCGCTCCTCCAAGCTAGCGCGCGCAAGGTACTGCTCCGGTGTCGCCGACGCCAGCAGCTGCTCCAGAAGCTCCGCGGTGAGGCGCACGGGCCCGCCCGCAGTCTCGCCCCGCTCCCCCGACATCAGAACTTATCGACCATGCCATCAGCGTCCGCGTGGAGCTGGCGGATGGTCTGGGGAATGAGGTCCAGGTCGTAGGGGGTCATCTGGTAGACCCAGTTGAGCCAGTTGCGGTAGAGCAGGTTCGCGTGGGCACGCCACGTGAAGATGGGCTGGCTCTCGGGGTTGTCGTCCGGGAAGTAGTTCTCGGGCAGGCGGATGGGCAGCCCCTTGTGGAAGTCGCGCCAGAACTCGTCAGAGAGCGTGTCTCGGCCGTACTCGAAGTGGCCCGTCACGTAGACCTCGTGGAAGTCTGCGGTGGCAATGATGGCCGGACCGCTGGTGAAGCCCTCCGAGAGCACGTGCAGCTCGGGGTGGCGGGCAAGCTCGTTGGTATCGATTGCGGCGTGGCGTGAGTGCGGCATGTAGTGCACCTCGTCGAAGCCGTTGGTGAGGAAGTTGTACTCGTCGCACAGGCGCTGCGGGAAGACGCCAAAGAGCTTGGATCCAAGCTGCTTCTTGGGGATGCGGTACAGGTGCCAGAGGCCGGCCATGGCGCCCCAGCACAGATACATGGTGGAGAGCACGTGCTCCTGCGACCAGTCGATGATCCCGCAGAGCTCGTCCCAGTAGTCAACGTCCTCGAAGTCCATCTGCTCCACCGGCGCACCCGTGATGATAAGACCGTCGTAGTTCTTGTCGGCAAACGAGTCAAACGTGTCGTAGAACTTCACGAGGTGGTCTTGCGAGACGTGCGTGGCCTCATGCGTGGAGACGCGCATGAAGTCGCAGCTCACCTGCAGCGGCGACTTGGAGATGAGGCGCAGAATCTGGGTCTCGGTCTCGATCTTGGTGGGCATGAGGTTGAGAATTGCCACCCTCAGCGGGCGGATCTCCTGGCGCTCTGCGACCTCTTCTTCGAGAGCGAAGATGCGCTCCTCGTGCAGGATCTTCTTGGCGGGCAGGCCGTCTGGGATGTTGATGGGCATGCGTGACTCCTTGGCTGGTGCAAACGGGCAAGACGGACGTGCGCCGACGACGACAGTCGCGACGCAGCTAGCGCATTCGACGCATTCGCGCCGTGAGTGGAGCCATGTTTGCCCTGTTCCAGCTCATACAAGGTCCTTCTCGCCACGCGCACCCCATCTGGCACGCACGCCTTCACAGTATAGAGGAGAGCGCACGGACTGTCCCCCGTTTTCATGCGGCGATATTGTCGTGATGGTGGAAAAGCGCACGTACATGCCCCATACTGTGCAGCATGAATACATCATTTGCCGAGCTCGGGCTAAACGAGCAGATTCTTGCCGGGGTGGATGCCCTTGGCTTTGACACACCAACTCCCGTTCAGGCACAGGCGATTCCCGTTGTCCTTGAGGGGCGCGACGTGGTTGCCTCCGCGCAGACGGGCACCGGCAAGACCGCTGCCTTCGCCCTGCCGGCGCTGCAGCTCATTCAGGGTCAAAAGGCCACTAGCAAGGAGCCGCTCGCCCTGGTGGTAACACCAACGCGCGAGCTTGCCGCGCAGATCGACAACGTGGTGAGCGTGGTGTGCAAGGAGACGGGCCAGCGCGCCGTCATCGTGATGGGTGGCGCCAAGTTTGACAAGCAGATTGCGCAGCTCGAGAAGGGCTGCGACCTGCTGGTTGCCACGCCGGGGCGCCTGCTCGACCTCATGGAGCACAACCACGTGAGCCTTTCCAAGGTGCAGGTGCTTGTGCTCGACGAGGCCGACCGCATGCTCGACATGGGCTTTTGGCCCAGCGTCCGCCGCATTATGCATGCTCTGCCCGAGAAGCACCAGACGCTGCTCTTCTCGGCAACCATTCCACCCAGCATCAAGAGCACCATCGACGCGCTGCTGAGAGACCCCGCCTACGTGGAGATTGCTCGCGTGGGCCAGACCGCCGACACCGTGGAGGAGCACCTCTGCCCCGTCACGCAGGGCCAGAAGACGCAGCTCCTGGAGGCACTCATCAGGACCGGCGGCGGTACCGGCGTGCAGCCGAAGCGCGTGCTGGTCTTCTGCCGCACCAAGCACCGCGTGGATGATGTCTCGAAGATCCTCAAGAGCGCAGGCCTCAAGGTGGACGTGATGCACGCTGACCGCCCGCAGAAGGCGCGCGAGAAGGCCCTCGAGCGGTTCCGCGAGGGCAAGGTCCAGGTGCTTGTCGCCACGGACGTGATGAGCCGCGGCATCGACGTCGAGGGCATCGATGCGGTGGTCAACTTCGACGTACCCATGGACCCCGAGGACTACGTGCACCGCATTGGACGCACCGGTCGCGCCGGCGCTACGGGCCACGCCTACACGTTCATGGCGCCCGACGAGGTGAGCCCACTTCGCGAGATCGAGTACTTCACCAAGAAGCTCGTGCCGGTGTGGGACCTGCCGGACTTTGCCTATGACGAGGGGCGCATTATCCCGCAGTCCGGACGCTCGACCACCAAGCCAACGCGCACGATGTTCTCGGGCTCCAAGACCCGTGGGCGCGGCTTTGGCGGCGGGAGGTACGGTCGCCACTTCTAGGAGCGGCGCCGGCGGCCCCCTCGTCATACCAACAAGCAAGTCACGACTCACCCACAAGAAGGATCCAATGAAGCAGCAGCGTCCGTATCCGCAGGTCATCGTCACGAGAAAGGCCGCCCGAGCGCTTGCCAGCGGGCATCCCTGGGTCTTCGAGGGCGAGGTCCGTCGCATGGAGCCCGCACCTGCGGACGGACGCGCTGCCCAGAACGGCGACGTGGTGGATGTGGTTGAGGAGAACGGCACCTGGCAGGGCGTGGGGCTTCTCTCCGAGCAGAGCAAGATTCGTGTGCGCGTAGTGAGCCGCAACGCCAACGACCGCATCAACGAGGCGTTTTGGTCGCGCAAGCTTCAGTGGGCGTGGGAGTATCGCAAGGCCGCCATGGGCTCGCGCGCCCTGCCAGGCTGCGAGCCGGACACCAACTGCTGCCGCGTGCTCTTCTCGGAGGCAGACGGGTTCCCGGGCCTCGTCGTCGACCGCTATGAAGACGTGCTGGTCTCGCAGGTGGGCACCGTGGGCATGCAGCGGCTGCGCCCCACGCTCTACCCGCTGCTCCTCGACGTACTGCGCACGGACAGTCAGGACATCCGTGGCATCTACGAGAGAAACGACGCTCCTTCTCGCCTCAAGGAGGGCCTTGCGCAGGAGAAGGGCTGGTGGGCCGAGGGCAGCCGCCCCGCGCCGGAGAGCGCGCGTGTGATTGCGCACGAGAATGGCATCGCCTACGATCTTGACCTCGAGAACAGCCAGAAGACAGGGTTCTTCCTCGATCAGAAGTACAACCGCCGCGCTGTGCGCGAGTTGGCCCGCGGGCGCCGCGTGCTCGACTGCTTCTGCCACGTGGGTCCGTTTGGCCTCAACGCCGCAGCAGGCGGTGCCGCGTTTGTGCGCGAGGTCGACGTGAGCCAGACAGCAATCGACCTGGCACGCGAGAACGCGCGCCTCAACAACCTTGAGTCAACGATGGGCTTCACCTGCGCAAACGTTCTCGAGTACCTGCCCGCGCTTGTCTCGGACAAGAAGTGCCTGCGCGAGGAGGGCGGTCCCTTCGACCTCATTGTCCTGGATCCGCCAGCGTTCACCAAGAGCCGCGGGACCGTGGACCATGCCGCCCACGGCTATCGTGAGATCAACGAGTGGGCTATGCGTCTCCTTCCGCGTGGAGGCTACCTTGCAACGTGCAGCTGCAGCCACTTCATGACGCGCGACCTTCTCGCCCGCGCCATTGCCGAGGCCGCGCACAACGCAAACGTTCAGCTGCGCCAGATCGAGGAGCGCCAGCAGGCGCCGGACCACCCCATCCTGTGGGGCGTCCCCGAGACCCACTACCTGGACTTTTTCGTGTTCCAGGTAGTGTAGGACTCTTACCTGCTGTTATATAGCCGCTTGGGGCTGGTGAAATTCGTCATTAGGGATTGCAGAATTACATCAGTAGGATAACAAGGCCCGCTTTATAAACTGTGTCATCTACGAGGGACTCTGGGCAGATTGGGCATACCCTACCCGCAGTTCCACACCGTTCTGCACGAACTTATACCGTCTTACACGGTTTTATACCGTCTTGCACCGCATACCGTATGCAGCGCCCTTGCCGCCGCTAGCCCCTGCTCCTGCGGCGCGCGCGGAAGAACGCGCGCAGCTGGTCAGCAGCCTCGTCCGCCAGCACACCTGACGTCACCTCGAACGCATGGTTGAGCCGCGGGTCGTGGCTCACGTCAAAGAGCGTGCCGAGCGCGCCACCCTTGGGGTCGGGCGCACCATACACGCAGCGGTCCACACGCGCGTTAACCATGAGCCCCGCACACATGAGGCACGGCTCGAGCGTCACGTAGACCGTGCACCCCGAGAGCCGCCAGCGGCCAAGCGCCCTCGCAGCCTCCTCCATGGCGAGAAACTCGGCGTGCGCCGCAGGGTCCGCGTCCTCCTCGCGGCGGTTATGCGCACGAGAGACAACCTGCCCATCGCACACCACCACCGCACCTATCGGCACCTCGCCCTCATCTGCGGCGGCAGCGGCCTCGTCCAAGGCAAGGCGCATGAACCCAAGGTCCTCTTTGGCGGCGTCCTGGTTGTTGCCCCGCTCGTCTTGGTCCATCCCTCGCCCCTCTTGTACAGTCGCAAGCCCAACTTTTCCAGCATATGCGCTAGGATATATCCACGCACCCAACGGAGGGGTGGCAGAGTGGTTGATTGCAGCGGTCTTGAAAACCGCCGGGCGCGTTGCGTCTCGAGGGTTCGAATCCCTCCCCCTCCGCCTCGCGCGTCCCATCACGAAGCACCGCACGCCGTCCACGTCTCCAGCACGTCCGCCACGGTCCGCCCGCCTGAAGGGAGCCTCGCATGATCGCTCTTATCATCATCATTGCCATCATCGTTGTTCTTGTCGTCTGGTTTGTGAGCATCTACAACGGCATCGTCCGCAAGGACAACCGCTGCGACAACGCCTGGCAGACCATCGACGCCCAGCTGCAGCGCAGGAACGACCTCATCCCCAACCTGGTTGAGACCGTCAAGGGCTACGCCGCGCACGAGTCCGGCACGCTCTCGGCAGTTACGCAGGCGCGTGCCGCCGTCATGTCCGCCAAGACGCCCGAGGACAAGATGGCCGCCTCCAACGTGCTCTCGGACACGCTGAAGTCGCTCTTCGCCGTCTCCGAGGCCTACCCCGAGCTCAAGGCCAACGCCAACTTCCAGCAGCTGCAGTCCGAGCTCTCGGACACCGAGAACAAGATCAGCTACGCGCGCATGAGCTTCAACGACTGCGTGCTCGAGTACAACAACGCCATCGAGACCTTCCCCGGCAACGTTGTGGCTGGCTCCAAGTTCAAGGAGCGTCAGGGCTTCGAGGTCCAGTCCGAGGCCGTGCGCCAGGCGCCGCAGGTCAAGTTCTAGCCTCTTCTCGGCCGAGCCTCTTCTCGGCGACAATAGCAGGTCTAGCGCCGGTGGGGTAACGCCGCCCCACCGGCGTTTTGCTGCTGCGGGGGGGCGAAGCGTCGAATCCTCGAACGACCCCAGGAGCCAACCCGGCGCCAGGCCGCGGCCCCCTAACGTGGAGATTAACGAATCGTTAAGCAAACGCGATGGGGCCAGCAACCCCTCGTCATGGGCCCTCGTGTACAATGGCCTGTGCGCATGGCAAAGCGTATCGTGCGCGGTCATCAAAGGTCAAAGAGAAAGGCTTCCATGAAACCCCGACCTCACAGTCGATGACCCCTCCGGCGTGCTATTGGCAGCCCGCCGCATGGGGTGCCGTTCCACCACATATGCCGTGTGCGTAGCCTTACCCGGGTACACGCCGGCAGAGAAGGAGCACGCATGATCTACCTCTCCCAACTCCTGGGAAACCCGGTTCTCGACCTCAACGGCGAGAAGATAGGCACCGTTTCTGACCTGGGCATCGCCACTGGCGAAGTCTTTCCCCGCGTCACCAGCCTTGCGTTCATGGGCCCCGGCCACACCCCGTTCATGATCAGCTGGCGCAAGTACGTCGACACCTACGACGAGCACGAGGTGCACCTTAAGGTCGTCGCCACCGACATCCGCTTCTCCTACCTTCAGCCCAACGAGGTCCTTCTCGCACGCGACATTCTCAACAAGCAAATTGTTGATACCCGCGGCATGCGCGTGGTGCGCGTTAACGACCTCAAGCTCTCGGACACCAACTCCTCTCAGTTGCGCCTCCTTGGCGCCGAGGTGGGCATCCGCGGCATCCTGCGCTCGCTTTCCCCCGGCATCGAGCGGCTGGCGCTGCGCATTGCGCACACGTTTGGCAAGCAGCTTCCCGAGAAGATCATCGCGTGGAGCTACATGGACCTCGTCGAGCGCGACCTCTCCGACGTCAAGCTCTCGGTCTCGCACAAGACCCTCGACGACATGCACCCCGCCGACATCGCAGACATCATCGAGCGCCTGGACCCGCGTCTGCGCGGACAGGTCTTTGCCCAGCTTGACGACGAGCAGCGCGCCGGCGCCATGGCCGAGCTGGACGACGACGCCATGGCCGCGCAGATCATGGGCAGCATGGACGAGGCGGATGCGTCGCGAATCCTCTCCGAGATGGACCCGGACGACGCAGCCGAGCTTGTCTCGGAACTTGATTACGACAAGGCCGAGAAGCTCCTCAAGCTCATGGGCGTCAACGAGCAGAAGGCTATTCGCCAGCTTTTGGGCTACCGCGAGGACACGGCCGGCCGCATCATGACCTCCGAGGTGGTCTCGCTTCCCGAGGACAAGACCGTTGCAGACGCCGTCGAGCGCCTGCGCGGGCTGGACGAGGACTTTGAGAGCGTGCGCTACGTCTACCTAACCGACGAGGACGAGAAGCTCTCCGGCGTGGTCGCGCTGGGACGCCTCATTGTGTCCGACCCCGACACGCGTCTTGAGGACATTGCCACCACGGAGCTCAAGACCGCCAGCCCCGAGGACGACCAGGAGGACGTGGCCCAGGACATTGCCAAGTACAACCTGCTTGCCATGCCCGTTGTCTCTGACGAGGGCAAGCTGCTGGGCATTGTCACCGTCGACGATGCCCTGGACGTCCTGGAGGAGGAGCACGCCGAGGACTTGCAGATTGCCGGCGGCACCAGTTCTGACGCGGATGGCACCGAACACGCACACGACCTGGTGTGGCTGCTGCGCCGCAACGCCTGGTTCTTCTTCTGGGTTGTGGCTACGGCCATCATCACCTTTGCGTTCAAGACCGACACCGGCACTTTCACGGCGGCACTTCTCGCCTGCGCGGCCATGCCGCTTGCGCTGGTGGTTGCCGACGACTCTGTGAGCTACGTCACCAACTTCTTCCTGGAGAATGACCCAGACGATGAGGACTCGCCCTCCACGCTTGGCTTCACGCTGCGCAGCATTGGGACTGGCCTTGTCTTTGCCTTCATCTGCACGCTGCTGGTGCTTGCATTTGTGAGCCTTGCGCTGCCGGACGCCTCCGACGCCGCGCTGGCACATGCGCTTCGCCTGGGATTTACCGCCGCGGCCGTCTCGGTGCTGGTCTCGTTCGCCCTTACGCCCATCTACCTGGTGATTCTTCGCAAGCGTGACGAGAGGAACCAGGAGACCTCGGGCTTTGCGCTCGCCCTCATCTCTATGATCGTCGCCGCCGTGGTGTTCGCAGTCGCCATCGCCGTGACCGGCACGACCGGAATCGTCCTGGGGTAGGCCCATGGCAGAGGCAAAGAGCAGCACCAAGAAGACAGCCAAGAAGGCCGGACGCCTTGCGATTCTCGCCGCCATGGGGCCGGGCCTTCTCACCGCCATGGCTGGCAACGACGCTGGCGGCATTGCGACGTACTCCTCGACCGGTGCCACGTACGGCTACGGCATGCTCTGGACCGTGCCGCTCATGTGCGTCCTTCTCATTGTGGCGCAGGAGACCGCCGCGCGTATGGGCTGCGCCACGGGCAAGGGCTTTGCGGCGCTCATCCGCGAGCAGTTTGGCGTACGCGTCTCGGCCATCGCCATGCTCGCGCTTATCATCTCCAACTTTACGGTGACGCTCTCCGAGTTTGCCGGCATTGCCTCGGGCATGGAGCTCTTTGGCATTCCACTGCAGGTGAGCGTGCCCATCGCGGGCATTGCCACGTGGCTTCTCACGCAGAGCGGCTCCTACCACCGCGTCGAGAAGATCCTGCTGGCGCTTTCCTGCGTGTTCCTCGCCTACATCGTGAGCGGTATCATTTCCAACCCCGACTGGAGCCTGGCCCTGAAGGACACGGTGGTCCCACAGTTCTCGAGCGACCCCGGCTACGTGTCGCTGCTGGTGGCAAACGTTGGTACCACCATCTCGCCGTACATGCTGTTCATGGTGAGCTCCAACGTGGTCGAGAAGAACCTCAAGGGCTCCGACATCCCCGGCCAGCGCGCAGACAACGTCTCTGGCGTGATTGCGGCAGAGATCACCACCTGGTTCATCATCCTCACGACCGGCACCGTGCTCTACCCAGCAGGCGTCACCGTAAACAGCGCGGCCGACGCGGCGCAGGCGCTTGTGCCGCTTGCGGGGCAGTACGCCTCGGCGCTCTTTGCGGCTGGCCTTGCGGGGGCGTCGTTCCTGGCGGCGTGCGTGCTGCCCGGCATTACGGCGAGCGCCGTGTGCGAGGCCTTTGGCTGGGAGCGCGGCGTCGACCGCAGTTGGAACGAGGCGCCGGCGTACCGCGCCATCATCACCGGCATCACCATCCTCTCGGCGGGAATCGTGCTTATCCCCAACGTGGACCTCTTTGGCGTCATGATGCTGGCGCAGGTCATCAACGGTGTGTTGCTACCGGTGCTCATGGTGTGCATGGTTCTTATCGCAAGCGACAAGCGCGTCATGGGCCAGTATGCGAACGGTCGCGTGTGGACGGCGCTCACATGGTTCACCATCGTGGTGGTCATTGTGCTCACGATCATCATGTTCGTGCTGCAGGCAATGGGGTTGTAGGCGTCGAGCCTTTAGTGCGGCTTTGCTGCTCACATTGCGAGCGAGTCGCCGGAAGCACCCTTTTGCCAGCAAATTCGACATAGGGGCCCTCCGGAGACGAATTGTCGCCGGAGAGCCGTATTTGGTGAGAATTGCAACTTTCTGGGGCTTCCCAGCGCCCCGCCGACACGCTACCTACAGCTCGTACGGCGCCGAGAGCAGGCCGTTCTCGGTGATGATGCCCGTGATCAGGCTGTGGTCGGTCACGTCGAACGCGGGGTTGAAGACATCCACGCCCTCGGGCGCCATGCGCTCCTTGTACCACATCTCGGTGACCTCGTCGGGGTCGCGCATCTCGATGGGAATCTGCGCGCCGGTGGGGGTGTCGTGGTCGATGGTCGAGCTGGGGGCACACACGTAGAACGGAACGCCGTAGTGCTTGGCGAGAATGGCCACGCCCGAGGTGCCGATCTTGTTTGCCGCGTCCCCGTTGGCCGCCACGCGATCGCAGCCAACGAAGACCACGTCGATGCGACTCTGCTGCATAAGCATCGAAACCATGTTGTCGCACTGGAGCGTCGTGGTGATGCCGGCGTTGTAGAGCTCGAACGATGTGAGCCGCGCGCCTTGCAGCAGCGGACGGGTCTCGTCGCAGTAGACGTGCATGTCGGTACCGGCCCAGCCCTGCTCAAGCGCCGTATACATGGGTGCCGTAGCCGTTCCGTACTTGGCGGTAGCAAGCGTGCCTGCGTTGCAGTGGGTGAGAATGCCCACGGGCTGGCCGGGCTTTCTCACCTGCTGCATGACCTTAAAGCCAATGGCGCCGATGTTGCGGCTAATCTGCACGTCCTCCTCGCGGATGCGGCGCGACTCGGCGACAAGCTCCTGCTTGAGCTGGTCCACGGGCAGGTCGAGGCGGGCGTGGCAAAACGCGTCCATGCGGTTGAGCGCCCAGAAGAGGTTTACTGCCGTGGGACGGGAGGTTGCCAGGTAGTCCGCAATCTCTTTGAACTGGCGGTAGAACTCCTGCTGGTCGGTAGTGTCGATTTTGTTGGCGAGCATGGCCAGCCCCTCGGCCGCGGCCACGCCAATGGCCGGGGCACCACGCACGCGCAACTTCTTGATGGCTTCCCAAAGCTCCTCCTTGGTACGAAGGTTGATGCGCTTCACCGTACCGGGAAGAAGCGTCTGGTCGATGATGTCCAAAGACTCGCAGTCCTCCGGCAGCTTCACCGAGATAACGCGGTCGAAGAATTCCTCTACGCTCATATGGTGCTCTCCCCTCTCCCTTCGTATGGGCGCCCGGGGCGAGCAGTGCCGCCACAGGCTGACCCAATGCCTACTTGCTTGCCTTATCAAACTCGTCCTTAAACGAGCCAAACATCTTACCCATGCTGTTGAGGCCACGTCCAAGGGCGCGGGCCGCCTCGTCACCGGCACTGCGGTTAGCCGCGGACTTCTTGGCCTTGGTGGCAGTTGCGGCGGGCTTGCTCTTGGCGGCGGGCTTTGACGCAGTGCCGGCCGCAGGCTTCTTGACGGCGTAAGTCGTGGGTCCAGACGACGTGGCCGCGCGCTCCTCGGCACCGGCCTTCAGCGTGGCCGTGGGCTCGGACACGCGGACGTCAGCTGCCTCGGTTGCGGGAAGCTGGTTCTTCTCGGCAGTGGCACGCAGCTCCTCGGCCTCCTCGCGGGCACGCTCCTCCTCGTTCTCGGTGCGGGCGTCGTCTATGGCGCGCTTGGCCTTGCCTAGCGCCTTACCCAGCGCAAACGAGCCCTTGTCAACAGCCTCGCTGGTGGCCTTGCCGGCCTTCTCGCCAAACTCTGCGCCGCGGATCTTTGCCTTTGCCGTGGCCTCGCCCGCCTTGGCGGCAAGGCCGCCGTTGAGTTCCAGCTTGGAGGCCTCGTCCTTCACGATCATGCGACCCTTGGAGTAGCCCACTAGCATGCTGGGCGGAATCTCCACCGAACCCACCAGGGCCGTGGCCATGCCGCCATCGCCCACCAGGAACTTTGTCACCTTGCCCGTGGCGTCATCGAACTCCGCGTCGCCCACGTAGCCCAGCTCGCGGCCAGACTCGGTGCGGGCGTCCATGCCGGCCCACATGATGCAGGCGTCCCAGTCCACGCCCAGACGCTCGCGCGCCTTGTCGTCGAAGGCCTTGTCCTCGTCCACAACGCGGAAGCCCTTGTCGCAGGCTGCCAGCGAGTCATACGCCACAAAGACGTCTTCGCGCTTGACCATGCCCGCCACATCCGGACGAGCCACCAGGTAGCCCACCATAGAGCGGCCGTTGGGCGTGAACACGGCCATGTGAATCTTACCGAGCTTGGAGAGGCGCTCACCGCTCTGCTCGCCCTCGGGTGCCTTCTCGCCCTTCTTGGGCTTCTTGGCGCGGGCCTTCTTGGTGATGAAGACCTTCTTGCCCTGCATGTCGCTGATCTTGGTCACGGTATCTCTCCCCCTACCGCCCGTGTGCCTAAGGCGCGCGGTGACTGTGCCGCTCGGCAGCACGGGTACCAAACAAGGTAGCGGGGCACCCTCCGGCACCCCGCCATGTTACGCACTCATGCGCCGCTCTCGCGAGCCTAGCGAGATGAGCAGCCTACTCTGCAGGCTTCTCGGCGTTGTCGACAACCTCGACGTGCACGGACTGCGCGGCGGACTCGTTGGCGGCGGCTGCATCGCCGGCCATGCTCGAGACGCGGTCGGTCACGGTGTTCACGGCATCGGAGACCTGCGCGGACGTGCTGGAGACCGCCTCGGAGAGCGAGTCGCGAAGCTGGTCCATGCGCTCGCGAGCAAGGTCGACCTTGGCGCGGAGCTCGTCGGTCTTGGCGTCGACGCCAGGACGGACGTCGCCCAGGCGGTCCGAGACGCTGCGCGCGCCGCGCTCGTAGGTGTCAACGGCAGAGTCCCACGCGTCGTTCATGGCGTCGGCGGCCATAGCGCGGCTCTCCGCACCGGGGCGAGGAGCCAGCATCATGCCGGCGACGACGCCTGCAGCAGCACCAAAGATGCTGCCAAGGATGAAACTAGCGGTCTTGCTCATGACATCCTCCTGTCGTTTTGGGACGCAGATGCGACCCTCTTGCTTCCAACCACAAGTTCGGCCAGCGAGTGGCGCGAGCGAAGTACCTTTTGGAGCGTACTACCTCACCGGACGGGGGCGCGGCATGTTGTCCATGTCCCAGTCGCCCTGGTCGTGCAGGTCGGCATCGGGTGCCGCGGGCTCGGGCTGAGCCTCGGCAGCAATGTCGTCCGGCTCGTCGAGCTCCTCGTCCTGGGCGGGAGCGCCAGGTGCGGGCACCGGGGCGGGCGAGACGAGCGTGGACTCGGGGCTTGCGGGGGCCTCGGGCGCTGCGGCGGGCGCGGGCTCCTCGGGGGACACGGGTTCCTCGGCAAGCGTGGCCTCATCCGGCACGGGGTGCTGGTCCGGGGCGCCGTCCTCGGCAGCGCCCTGCTCGGCAGCCTCGTCTCCGCCATCGGCCGGCTCCGAGACGCTCTGTACCAGGTTGACGATGCCATCGACAATGGCGTCGACGTCGGGCTCGGGCTCGCCACCGCCGGTAAACGCCCACTCCATGATCCACACGGCACTCGAGAGCGCGGAGGTCACCAGGACGTCATCGGGGCACGGGAACACCACGTCAAAGGCACGCTCGTTGCCGGGCACGGGATAGGTGCGGCCGCAGGTGATGTCGCCGGCAATGTTGGTTCGCGCGAGAAGCTCGACCGTCATGTGCTCGAGAAGGTGCGCGAGCTCGGTGTTACCCATCGAGTCGCGGAAGCGGCGACCAGCGTCACCCATGCACACGTGGTCCGCAATTTCGGGCATGAGATGAAAGACGCGCGCGGTTGCCTCGATATCCTCGCTGGTCATGAGCGGAGCATCGGGGGCCATCTCAACAAGGGCGTCGAGGTCCCTCGGCCCTACCGTGACCTTCTTGATTTCCACGAGCTGGGCCATCGTGCGGCTCCCCTTCTTTTGCGCCCGCGAGTGCGGACAGGCGGTCTAGTCTAGGCTCCATTGTAGTTAAAACCCAGACTGAGCCGTCGGCGCATGGCCGGACGGCGCGCGCCGGGCGGCAACGCGCAGGGTAGAGCCCAACCAAAGCGCGGCCAAACGCTGCCCTTAGGCGCCTTGTTCCCCTTCTTCGCCGCGCGATTCGCCCGAGTCGGCCTGATGTTGCGACTTTTCACGCAATTTAGCGACGCGGGACTGGAGCTGCGCGGCAGGGGCGGGCTTCTCGGCGGGCTCTGAAGCAGGCGCGGTGGCCTCGTCCTTCTCGGGCGCCTTGCCCTTGTCGTCCTCGGAGGCCTCTGCCTGCTCGTCAGGCGCGGGCTCCTCCTCTTCCGAGGGCTCGGGCGCCGTCACGCGGAGCATGGCCACGCGGCGGCCACGCATGGACTGCACGCGGAAGGTGTAGCCGTCCTTGGTGATGACGTCACCGGGGTGCGGGAGCTTGTCGGCCGTGTCGGTGATGAAGCCGGCGATGGTCTCGTACTCCTCGTTGTCCTCCACGGGCCAGCCCAGGTCGATGGCGTCGTCCAGCGAGAAGCGGCCGTCGACAAGCCACTCGCGGTCCGAGAGCTTGGTGAGGTACTTGTTGTCGGGGTCGAACTCGTCCTCAATCTCGCCCACGATCTCCTCGACGATGTCCTCGATCGTGATGACGCCGGCCGTGCCGCCGTACTCGTCCACCACGATAACCATCTGGTCGTGGCTCGACTGCATCTCGGAGAGCAGCGGGATGATGTCCTTGGTATCGGGCACGAAGTCCGGCGTGCGCATGTGGCGCGAGATTTTCTCGGTGCCGCGGCCGTCATCGATGATGGGCGAGATGAGGTCCTTGATGTGGGCGATGCCCACGATGCGGTCGACGTTGCCGCGGTAGATGGGGATGCGGCTGAAGCCGGTGCGACGCATGACGGAGAGCACCTCGTTGAGCGTGGCGTCCTCGCGCATGGCGCACATGTCCACACGCGGCACCATGACCTCGCGGGCGATGGTGTCGCCCAGGTCGATGACCTCGTGGATCATCGACTTCTCCTCGTCGGAGAGCTCGTCGGAGTCGGTGACCATGTACTTGATCTCGTCCTCCGAGACCTCCTGGCGATCCTCGGTGGACTTCACGTGCAGCAGACGCGCGATGCCGTTGGCGCTTGCGGAAGTGAGCCAGATCAGCGGCTTGACGGCATGCGAGAACCCGCGCAGGAAGCCAGCGACGCGCTTGGAGACGCCCTCGGCGTCGGCCATGGCGATGCGCTTGGGCACGAGCTCGCCCACCACGATGGAGAAGTACGACACGATGAGGGTGATGAGTACCGTGGCCAGGCCGTTTGCGATGCTGACGTCCATGCCAAAGCTAGAGAGCCACAGGCCAAGCGGTTCGGAGAGGCTGGTTGCGGCAAACGCAGACGAGAAGAACCCAACAAGCGTGATGGCAACCTGGATGGCGGCGAGGAACTGCGTGGGGTCCTCAATCATGTCTGCCGCAGTGGCCGCCCTGGCGTCACCCTCCTCGGCGTCATGGTCTAGCAGCACTTTCCGCGCTGTAGAAAGTGCCATCTCCGACATCGAGAAGTACCCGTTCACAAGGGTAAGCAGAAACGTGACGAGAATCGATAAGGCTATGTCCATGCGCGAGTGCGCAACCTCCTTGGACGACGCGGGTGCGGCTGCAGGCCGGGTGGCGGCAGCCGCGGCTGTTTTCTAATTCTATAAGAAATACCCGTTGGACGCGGAGTTACGCACGAGTCTTAACCCAATGGTTCGTATCGACTTTATGCGTTCGCGAGGGTGCCATATGCGGCTGGTACGATGTGTGGCCCAAAGGCCGACCAGCGAAGGGAGCGCCGTGGCCGAAGACACCGACAGCACGCGGGATCCGCTTGATCCCATTCCCGACGTTGACTGGGCAATGGAGATGGGAGACGCCGAAGACGGACTTGGGCCCATATCGTATGACCAAGCAAGCACCAGCGCAGAGGCGGGACATACCCGCGTCATGCCTGTTGCTGCTCCCGGGGCCCGCTTGGATGGCACGCAGCCCAGCCTGTATCGGAGAGATTCTCCCAGTGCAGAGCACGGATATGCGACAGCCAGCGAAAACGGATATGCCGGGTATACCGGGAGGCCCGATGCGCGAGCTCAAAAGCCGAGGCGCCGCCCAAAACGGGCCCGGCACGGGTTTCTGAGCTTTATCTTGTGGCTGGTGATGCTCGCGTGCCTGGGGTTAATGGCAATCAGGTGCCTTCCGGCATCGTACTCCGATGGTCGCGCGGTGCCGGAGCTCGTCTCATTTGTTCCGGCTCTCTTTGTGCCGGTGCTCGCATGCCTGGTTCTGGCTGCGCTGTGGCGACGCCGGGTTTTGCTCGTTGTGAGCGCAGCGGCTCTCGCAACCATTGCCGCCTGGCACATCGGGTACTTTGTCCCAACGTCGCGCGTGAGCTCTTCAGCGATAACGAGTGTGCAGGCGTCGGCCTCTACCAGCGATAACGCCGCGCGCATCATGACGCTCAACACGTACAACGGAAACGCCTCCGCGGCAGAAATCGTCGCCCTGGTCAAGAGCTACAACGTGGAGGTCCTCTGCCTGGAGGAGCTTACGGATGCCGAGGTGCAGGCGCTGAGCACGGCGGGGCTCGATACCGTCCTGCCATACCACGTGATTTCCGATGCGGCGTCAGAAATCAACAACGGAGGGCGCAACGGCATCTGGACGGCGGCGCCCATGTCGAATGTGTCCACCAACCTACTCCCCATTAACACGAGCTCGATGCCAGCGGCCGATATTGTGGTGGGTGAGACAACGGTGCGCATCGTGGCGGTGCACCCCAACTCGCCCGTGCGCGGCGCTCAGAGCGAGTGGAGCCAGGGGCTTTCTGTCATCCAGTCGCTTTCTGGGTACAACCACGCCTACCTGCTGTGCGGTGACTTCAACTCGACGTGGAATCACGCGCGCTTCCGCGAGCTTCTTGGTGATACGTTTGTGGATGCCGGGGAACAGAGCGGACAGGGGTTCCACATGACGTACCCCTCAAGCGGCAAAGTTCCCTCGCTCATCGAGATCGACCACTTTGTGTATTCAAAGTCCTCGGGCATTGTGGTGAGCAACCTTGAAGCGGTGGCTGTCAGCGGAGCGGACCACCGAGCGCTGATAGGAATCCTCGAAGCGTCCTAGGGCGGGGCACCGCAGGTGCCCCGCCCCCTCCCGCGCAACGCGCGGGAGGGATTTGCATCGAACTCGGCTCCGTTACATAAAAAGCCTCTATCGGACGGAATTCTTGCTGTCCCCGCATAAAAAGCCTCTATCGGACGGCAGCAACGTTCGCTCGAAATCAAACTATTAACTACATTTTCAAAATTTTGCAATTTTAGACGATTATATCCAGAACCATGTATGTTTATTTAGATGCTTGATGTTTCGGCTCCAAGGCGGCCGTCCGATAGAGGCTTTTTATGCAACGGCATCGATTTGACCGTCCGATAGGGCGTTTTTGTGCAAGAACCACACGCAGCACGTATGGAAGGCCCCAGCATTAGCCCGCCAACGACCAGGCTTACATCGTGGTGCCGAACAGCCTTTCGCACAAATCTCGGCGCCGGGCGAGCATGTTCGCGTTCATGGGGTTGCGACGAATACCAAGTTGTTGCTCGAGCTCAGCAGTAAATGCATTGAGCGCTTCCCCGTTCTTAAGAATGCCATTTGTAAGAGTCATTACCTTATAACCCATGGCTTCCAGAGTCGCACGACGACGCTCGCCTTTCGTCTTTTGGCTTGAATTGAGGTGGTTGTCGTCGCTGTCATATTCGCAGGCGACTCTAGCGTTCTTCCAACAGAAGTCTGGCTTAATGGAACGCTGGCCTGCGAGGGGCCAGTACTCCTGAGGCACGAGTAATTTCCGATTCATCTCAAATCCGCCAAGGCCCGCACCGCCGCTTGGCCTTCCCAACTGGAAGTAGATTGCGATGTCGGTTTCGCGAGGAGAATTTGAATCGGGGACAGCAATTTGCAGTGCGTCGCTTGCTCCCGTTGCCCCGCGAACTCGGAGCGCACGGGCAGCCGATATGTATTCTCGACACTCAGCGTAGCTTACAAGTGGGTCAACATCCCAAACAACGCCCTCATCTGTCCACGGAACCAAGCCGTATGTCCCCATAAGCTCACAGGCAACTTGCGCCAGAGATACCGTATCGAGGGTAAGGCCGAGCTGAGCAATCACCACAGGGGCTCGGCATATATAGATGCCATCCCCCGCTTCAATGAGCTGTTTGGACCCAAGAGGTGCTCGCCATTTATGAATGTGTACATTTGCAACGAAGCATCGACCAAAGGAACCACCAAATACAAGATCTAGGGGCTGATTTTCCTCGCACAGACATAGGTCGCGGGCGCGAGCGACTTGTCGTGTGATATCAAAAGCTCGCGACCCAAAAGCCGAAGCGATTTCATCCTCGCGCACGGTACCGCCCACGGAACGCGCTGACCGCCAGAAGCGAAGCGCCGAACTCGACCCCACACAGATTGCCTTGGTGTCCATGTTGCCCTCCCCTAGCGATGTTCCTTGGCATTCCCTTGGGAGGAATGTATCACTAATTACATCAAGTAATTTTTCTTATCCCCATCTCTCGTTAAGCAATATTTTGGAAAATACAAGGTAGATGCTACTGTGTGACAGCTATGTGTCAGAAAGTGGTATGTGCACAGTCAGTAAGATGCAAGTGCCATCCCCTATGCTTGGACCATCGTAAAGCCAAGAGTAAGGAGGAATTACCATGGCGCTCTATTGGCCGGAAGCAAGGGTCGCGTTGGAAATAGTGGACGATCCCGCATCAAAGCCGTACGAAGGCCCGGATGACTGGACCGTACTGCACGTGACTTGCGCAGACATTTATGATGTCCATAGATTCCAGAAGATTGGACGAGAGCTCGGGGGGCTCCTCGGAGAAGATACTTCATTCATGGATGACCCGTTGTGGCAACGAAAGAACGCCGAGCTTCATGCCCAGCTCACGGGAGGAATTCCACCTTTCGGCGTCTATCGTTAACGAGTGACACACCCTCGCATGCACACAAAACAGCCGGCCAGCAAATTGCTGGCCGGCACTGAGTTCAAATATTGTAAGCGTACGAGCCTACTACTTCTCCCCGGTGGCGCGCTTCTCGGCGTACTCGGCAGCAAGCTTTGCCTGGATGTCATGCGGCACCTGCTCGTAACCCGAGAGCTCCATCTCGAACTCGCCCGTACCACGCGAGAGCGAGCGCAGGCGCGTGGCGTAGTCCGTGACCTCGGCATACGGGATGGTTGCCTCGATGGTAGTCTCGCCCGCGGCAACGCCTGTACCAGCGGACATACCCTCAACGCGACCGCGCGAAGCAGAAACGTCGCCCATCACGGAGCCAGCGTAGCTGTCTGGCACGGTGATGCGCAGGTGCGCCATAGGCTCGAGAAGCACCGGCTCGGCCTGGGCAACGGCCTTCTGGAAGCCAATACGTGCCGCCGTCTTGAACGCCATCTCGTTGGAGTCCACGGGGTGATACGAGCCATCGTACACGGCAACCTTGACGTCGATCATGGGGTATCCAGCCAGCACGCCTTCGCGCATGGTCTCCTGCACGCCCTTGTCGATGGCCGGGATAAAGCCGCGCGGAATGTGCCCGCCCACGACCTCGTCCACAAACTCGTAGCCGTTACCGGGGTTGGGCTCGATGCGCAGCCAGCAGTCACCATACTGGCCAGCGCCGCCGGTCTGCTTCTTGTGACGACCCTGGGCAGAAGCCACGCGTCGAATGGTCTCGCGATACGGAATCCGCAGAGCCACGGTGTGTGCCGTCACGCCCGCGCGATCCTCGAGGCGATCAAGCAGCACGCTCACCTGTGCCTCACCAATGGCCGAGATAACCGTCTGACCGGTGTCCTCGTCGCGCTCAACCTTGAGCGTGGGGTCGGCATCGGCTGCTTTCTCGAGAAACGCGTACAGCTTGCCCTCGGTGCCGCGCTTATCGGGCTCGATTGCGATACGGTAGAGAGAGTTGGGGAAGCGGAACGCCGCAGCCTCGACCTTGCCGGTGACGGAAAGCGTGTCGCCTGTCATGGCCTCGAGCTTAGGCACCACCACGATGTCGCCGGCCGCCGCAGAAGGAACCTCTTCGGTCTCACGACCGCACATGAGATAGAGGTGCCCCAGGCGCTCGGTCTTGCGCGTGCGCGCGTTGGTGAGCTCGATGCCCTGCGTGAGGGTGCCAGCCAGCACCTTGAGGAAGGAGAGGCGTCCGTTCTGCGGGTCGTTGAGGCTCTTGAAGGCAAAGGCAACGGGGCGGTCGTCGTCCGGTGAGATGTCAAGCTGCTCGCCATTGACCAGCGGGATGCGACCAAAGTCCGCCATCGTGGGGAACCAGCCAACAATGGCGTCCATAAGCGAGAAGAGGCCCTCCTCGCGCACGCAGGAGCCAGCAAAGACGGGGACGAACACGCGCTCGGCCATGGCCTTGCCGAGAAGTCCTTCGAGCTCGGCCTGGGTGATCTCGCCGCCCTCGAGGTAGCGCATCATGAGCTCGTCGTCGGCCTCGACCACGAGCTCGGTGAGGTTGGCGCGCGCCTCGTCAGCGGTGTCCTTGTACTCGGCCGGAACGTTGGTCACCACGGGCTTGCCGCCCTCGAGGTGGCGCGCCTTCATGTGGACCACGTCGATGACGCCGCCAAACGCGTCACCGGTGCCCATGGGAATGGTGACGGCGCCCAGATTGTTGCCGTAGTGCTCGCGCAGCCCCTCGAGCGTCACGTCGTAGTCTGCGTCCGGCCTATCGCAGCGGTTCACAAAGATGGCGCGCGCGAGCGAGAGGTTCTCGGCGGCGTACCACAGGCGCGTGGTCACGGTGCCAAGGCCGCCTGCCGCGTCAACCACGAAGAGCGCCGTCTCGCACGCGCTCATGGCTGCATAGGCATCGCCGACAAAGTCCGGATAGCAGGGCGCGTCAAGCACGTTGATGCGAGTGTCCCCCCAGACGACGGGGGCAATGGTGGTGGAGATCGAGAAGCCGCGCTCGCCCTCCTCCGCGTCGTAATCAAGCGTGGGCTTGGTGCCGGCGTGACCGCCCAGACGGGTCGTCTTGCCCGTCAGGTGCAGCATGGCCTCGGCCAGCATGGTCTTGCCCACGCCGCCTTGGCCCACAAGGACCACGTTCTTGACCTTCTCAGTGCCCTTTGTAGCCATGGTTCCTCCTCGAGCCGCATGCCAGGGCGGCATCGCCGAGGAGAAGCGCAACGGCGAAGCCACCGTGCCTTTGTCACTGCGCGGCATCTGCCGCGCGTTGGATTCACCTTACCCGCGCGAGCTGCGACGGATTCGCACGCATCGGGCAGCGTGGGCGCATGCGCCGCAGGCGCGATGCCGCAGGCGAGAAGAACCGCGCCTGCGCGGCCCCAGCCGCCGCGCCGCAGCAAAAAAGAAGCCCCGGGCACGAAGCCCGGGGCCAGCGATCACAATGCGCGAGAAGCAAACCAGCCGCAGCTAGTCCTGCTTGACGGCCTCCTCGACCTTGGCGTCCTCCTCGGCGATGAGCTTTGCCTTGAGGGAAATCTTCTCGTTGGACATCTTGTCTGCATAGATCTTCTTGCCGGTGGGGTGCTCCTCAAGCCACAGGCGCTCGGCCTCGGGCGCCCACTTCTCGGCGTAGGGCGTGGTGCGCGCGCAAAGGTGGTCGACGTCCTCCGGCGAGATGTACTCCGTGGACTTGGCGTCTGCCGCGTGCACGATCTTGGGCAGCATCTCGGGGTTCTCGAGCATGGGGCAAGGACGCAGCATGTTGTCGTTCCAGGGGTAGTTCTCGCGATAGGCCTGGAAGACGGGCTGACGCAGGCAGTCAAGAAGGTCCTGATCCTTGATGTTGGCATTGGAGTAGTGGATGAAGACGCACGGCTCAACGTCGCCCTTGGCGTTAATGTGGCAGAACACGCGGCCGCCGGCGATGCAGCCGCCAACATACTCGCCGTCGTTCTGGAAGTCCATCGCAAAGATGGGCTTGCCGCCGGTGATGCCGCGCACCTCGCGGATGCGGTGCAGCATGTACTCACGCTGCTCGACGGTGGGCATGAGGTCGGCGTTGGCGCCCTCGCCCACGGGCATATAGTGGAAGTACCAGGCCCAACGGGCACCCTTGCTGATGATGAGGTCGAGGTACTCGTCGGACGTGACGGTCTCGGTGTTGGCGCGGGTGTAGGCCGTGGAGGTACCAAAGAGCAAGCCGTTCTTGTGGAGGAGGTCCATGGCGCGCATGACCTCGTCATAGGAGCCGTCGCCGCGGCGCGCGTCGTTGGTGTCCTCGTAGCCCTCGAGCGAGATGGAGAACACGATGTTGCCCAGACGCTTGACCTCGTCGCAGAACGGCTGGTCGATGAGGGACGCGTTGGTGAAGATGTTGAAGAGGCAGTCGTTGTGCTCCTCGGCAAGGCGCAGGACGTCCTTCTTGCGCACCAAGGGCTCGCCGCCGGTCATCATGTAGAGGTGGCAGCCAAGCTCGGAGCCCTGCGTGACGATCTTGTCGCACTCCTCGTACGTGAGGTTCTGCCACTTCTCGTAGTCAGCAGACCAGCAGCCAATGCAGTGCTTGTTGCACGCGCTGGTGGGGTCAAAGATGATGATCCAGGGCACGTTGCACTGGTACTTGTCGGCGTTGGCCGTGGTGTTGCGCAGGCCGCGGAAGGCGGACTCGTAGCCGCCGTTGAGCACGACGGTCTTGAGCACGTGCGGGTCGGTCTCGTCGATGACGCTCCAGAGGAACTGCTCCCACTTGGAGCCGGGATAGAGGCCAGCCTTCAGGCCGCGCGTGACGCCAGGAGCGGTGTCCTTGAGCAGGTTGCCTGCCATGTTGATGAGCTTGTCGAGGTTCTTCTCGCGATCATCACCAGAGGCGGCCTTGATGATCTGGTCGAGCGCGACGCTGAACGCCTTGCGCTCTGCCGCGTGAGCAATCTTTGACTGCATTACGTGCTCCCTTACTAATGCGCTTCCCTGTACGCAGATTTTTGACCTGCGTTTAAATCTGAGAGAACTATACGCCCGCCAAGTCAAACATACAAGGAAATATTGGCCCCTGCGCTGGGACTACGTAGTTGGCAAGGCGCGGGCACCCAACGCGTTTGGTGCGTGTATGCTGAGAGTCACGCCTTGCACCAACTGCCCTCGTTGACTGGAGACCCATGGGATATCGCACCTACACCTGCCCCATCGCAAAGTCCTGCGGTGGCTGCGAGTGGCTCGCGGTACCCTACCCCATCCAGCTTGAGCGCAAGCAGGCGTTGGTCGAGGAGGTCCTGGGCCAAGCCGCGCGCCGGGATCACGGCACGCTCGAGAAGATCTGCGGCATGGATGAGCCACGCAGCTACCGGCACAAGGCGGCCACGCCGTTTGCGCCGGGCTCGCGCGGGCGCATGCGCTGTGGCTTCTATGCCGCCGGCTCGCATCGCATTGTGCCCTGCTCGTCGTGCCTGGTAGAAGCCCCTGGTGCGCGAGACGTGCTCAACGCCGTGGCGCGCGCGGCCGAGCGCTGCGGCATCCCCGCCTACCAGGAGGACCGCGGGAGCGGCGTGCTGCGCCATGCCGTGGTGCGCATGGGCTACGCCACTAAGGAGTGCCTGCTCACAGTGGTTACCAATGGCCCAAGGCTTCCGCGTGCCGAGAAGTTCGTGAACGACATACGTCGCAACCAACCGCAGGTCACAAGCATTGTCCAGAACATCAACGAGCGCCGGACCAACGCGATTCTCGGCCGGCAGTGCATCACGCTGTACGGTCCAGGCGTCATGCACGACCGGCTGCTGGGCTGCTCGTTTGAGATTGGGCCCACGAGCTTCTACCAGACAAACCCCGCGCAGACCGAGGTGCTGTACCGGCTTGCCATTGCCGGGGCGGGCATTGTGCCCGGGATGCGGCTGCTCGACGCGTACTGCGGCACGGGAACCATTGGCGTCTGCGCTGCGCACGAGTGCCCGGACGTGGAGGTTGTGGGCGTGGAGCAGGTTGGCGGCGCGGTGGCGGCGGCGCGACGTAACGGCATAGCCAACGGGCTGGACAAGCGCTGCCGTTTTGTTCGGGCAGACGCCACGGAGTACCTGGTAGCGGCAGCGCGCAACGGGCGCGCCGAACGCTTTGACACGCTCATCATGGATCCTCCGCGCGCTGGCTCGACGCCGGAGTTCCTCTCGGCGGTATGCGCGCTTGGGCCCGAGCGCGTTTCGTACGTCTCGTGCAACGTGCTCACGCAGGCGCGCGACATCGAGCTGCTGCGCGAGGGCGGCTACCGGCTTGAGCGCGTGCAGCCGGTGGACATGTTCCCGCACACCAAGCACGTGGAGTGCGTCGCGACGCTCGTGCGAAGATGAGACAAAGGGGCTGTCCCTTTGTCTCAAGAACAGTTGGCGCCACACAGCGCAGCGCCCGCCCCTGGGGTCAGGGGGCGGGCGCCGTGTAACGCCGTATTACTGTGTGCCGGGCGCGTCGCTACTTGCTGCGGCGACCCCTCCTCCTCACCATTACGGCAGCTGCGAGCACTGCCGCTGCGGCAACCGCAAGACCAACGGGCAGGGCGGTCTGCGTGGCGTCACCGGTGTTGGGGATGGCCGGCTTCTTGGGCTCCTCCTTTGCCGGCTCGGGATCCTTCGCAGGCTCGGGCTCAGGCTCGGGCGCCGGGGTCGGTTCCGGCTCAGGCTCGGGCTCCGGCGCGGGCGCGGTGTAGACGTTCTCGAAGGTCACTGCGTCGGCAGCGGTTCCGTCGGAGGTGGAGATGGACGTGCTTGTCCCCAGGACGCCAGCGCCGTCATCGGTCACCGTGTAGGTCACGTTGTAGACGGTGTTGTCGTACGTCCAGCCCTCGGCGTTGCCTGCGACCTCGTACGCCTTGTAGGAGTACGTGCCGGCCTGATCAAAGGTGACCGAACCCAGCGAGACCGCGCCATCGCCGTTGATGATGCCCGTGGTCACGCCGTTCTCGCCGGCGCTATCGGGCAGGATCGAGCCGTTCAGCGCCTCCAGCGCAAAGGTGAACGTAGGGTACGCGTCGGGCTTGTCACCCGAGACGATCTTGGTGACGGTGGGCAGCGCGGTGGTCACCGCAGCGGCCTTGTAGGTGTTGGTAAAGGTGGGCGCGGTGGCCGAGCCGTCGTCGTAGACCGGATCGGAGACGCTCAGCGTGCCATCGCCGTTGTCGGTCACCGTGACAGAGGCGGTGTGCTTGGTCTGGTCGTAGGTGACGCCCGCCTTGCCATTTGCGACCTCGGAGATGGTGTACGTGAAGGTCTTGGAGGTCTCGCCAGCAAGATCGCCCAGGTGGTACGTGATGGGCGAGAAGGCCACCGTGCCATCGGCAGCATTGGTTGCCGTTGTGGCCTGGGGCATGGGCGTGCCCTCGGCGGCGGTGAGCTGGAACTCGAACTCGCCCTCGGCCAGGCCACGACCCTCAAGGGCCTTGGTTGCCGAGAAGGACTTGGCCGTCACGGGCTGCGCCTCGTAGTTGTTCGTGAACGTGGTGTTCACGGCCTCCTTCAGCGTTGCCGTGATCTTGCCGTCATGGGAGTCGACAAGCTCAAGCGTGTAGGTGGCGACGTTCTGGGAGTACGTGTAGCCAGCCGCGCTGCCCGCAACCTCGCGCGCCGTGTAGGTAACGGTCTTGGTGCGAGCGCCCGTCGTCTCATCGGGCTCGATGCCGTTGAAGTCATCCTGCGAGTAGCGCAGCGCAGGGAACTGGATGGAGCCAGAGACGTCATTGGTCACCTGCTCGCCCACGGGCTGGTTGTTCTCGTCAAAGAGGTGGAACGAGAACTGCCCTGCCTCGAGCCTGCGGCCCTCGAGGACCTTCTCGGCGGTAAGCATCACCGGATCGTCAACACCGGACCTATAGCTGTTGTTGAACGTGGGCGCCAGGCTGGTGACAGAGGCGTGAATCTGGCCCGTGCCGTCATCGGTGGCCACAACGGTAACCGTGTGGACGGTGGAGTCGTAGGCCATGCCAGCGTTGGTTCCAGCGACCTCCTTGAGGTTGTAGGTGTAGGTGCCGGGCTTGGTATAGGTGATGGGGTCGAAGGTGATGGAGCCGTCGGCGGCATTGGTCGTCTCGCGAACCACCTTGCCATCCGCATCGATCAGCTGGAACGAGAACTCGCCAGCCATGAGCGGGGAACCGGTGAGCACCTTTGTGGCCGTGATCGTGACGCCGTCGGACTCGGCGGCCTCGTAGCTGTTCTCGAACGTGGGGTTGTTGCCCGTAACGGTGGCAACTAGCTGGCCCTTGCCGTTGTCGACCACATTGACCGCGATGGTGTGAGTGCTCTTGTCGTAGGTCCATCCATCCTTTGAGCCTTGGACCTCAGTGACGTTGAAGGTGTAGGTGCCGGCCTTGGAGAAGGTCACGTCGCCAAAGGAGACGGTCTCGGTGGCGCCGTCGGCAATGGAGGCGGACGTCATCGCGCTGTCCGCATAGCTGACGCCAGCGGAGTCGCCAGAGGCGAGCGCAAGGTTGAAGGAGTACGCCTCGGAGCTGTTGAATCCGGTCACGCGCTTGGTCACCGTGAGCGCCGTGTCGCCGGTGAGTGTGACGGGCTTGGCAGTGTAGGTGTTATTGAAGACCGGCTCGTCCTTGGTAACGGTGGTGTCATCACTGTTTGTCTTGGTGGCGGACTTGGTGGCAGTCAGGTTGCCCTGGCCGTCGTCCTTGACGGTCACCGTGATGGTCCACTCGCTCTGATCGTATGTGACACCATCCTTCACGCCGTTCACGGCATCAGAAGGTACGAGCTCCTTGACCGTGTACGAGAAGGGCTTGGCGCGGCTGCCGTCGGACTGCACGGGCTGGCCGGCAAGGACGTCCACGGTGTAAGTGACGGAGCCAAAGCTCACGTTGCCGTTGGCATCGTTGTGCTTATCGACTGAAATACCGTCAACATTGGCCTCGAACTCGAACTGACCGTCTTGGAGCGTAGCGCCCGAGAGGACCTTGCTCGCGGTGAGGTCAACAGTGACCTCGTTGGTCGTGTAGGTGTTGGTGAACGTGGGGTTGTTGCCAGTGACGTTGAACGACATGGTACCGTCGCCGTTGTCGACAACCTCAACCGTCACTTCGTGGACAGCGGTGTCGTAGGTGACACCGGCCTCGTCGCCTGCAACCTCGGAGATGTAGTAGTGGTAGGTCTTGCCCACGTTTGCCTGCTTGAAGTTGATGTCGCCAAAGACCACGTTTCCATCGGCGTCGTTGGTGGTTGTCGCACTGGCGGGCATGGGGGCGTCGGCCTCGCCAGACTTCAGCGAGAAGGTAAACTCGTCGGCCTTGAGGTCGCGACCCTCAAGCACCTTGGTAGCGCGCAGGGCATCATCGCCGGAGAGGGTCTTGTCCTCCACGCCATACGTGTTGGTGAAGATGAAGTCCGGACCCTGAACCGCGACGCCGTCGGAGTCGACCTTCTGGGCTACAAGGTGGCCGCCCTCATCGGTCACTTTGACCGTCACGGTCTTGGTGGCATCTGCGTCGTTGGTCACGCCGTTAACGTGGCCGGACTCGGTGATGGTGTAGGTGTAGGTGCCCGCCTTGTCATACGAGATGGGGCCAAACTCCACGGTTCCGCCCGCCTGGTTGGCAACGGTAGTCTCACCGGGCATGGGCGCGCCGTCTCCGCCCGTAATGGTGAATTGGTACTTGCCGGTAATGTAACCAGGACCAGCAAGCTCGTCGCCAACCATAAGCCTCTTGGCGCCGTTGATGTAGAGCTCGGCGTCGGTTGCGTCGTAGGAGTTCTCAAACGCAAGCCCGTCACCGGGGTAGTTCACCGTGGCGCTCAGGGTGCCGTCGCCATTGTCGACCACAAGGACGTTAATCGAGAAGGTATCCTTCACGGCGCTCACACCGGCAGGAAGGTTGGCGGTGTTCTCGTACACGTTGTAACGATAGATGGCAGTTCTGCCAGGCTTGTCCGGATCCGCCGGACCGTCCTCGGCAATACCGGCCTTGATGTCGCTTTCGACCTGGTCGAGCGTATAGGTAAGGCCACTGGCGCTGCCGTCGCCATAGGTGAACGCGAGGCTGGCGGCGGTGCCATCGGTTGCCGCAGCGTTCGTGGCGGTGGCCACGAGTTTGCCCTTGATGTTGGCAACTGTGAAGGAGAATTCGCCCTCGGTCATGTCCCGGCCGGTGAGGATCTTGGTCGCGGACAGCGTGGTAGCCGTGGTCGTGGAAGCCTCGTAGCTGTTCGTGAATGCCAGCTCCGTGGCACCATCGGGATAGTTGACGATAGCGGCAAGCGTACCGTCGCCGTTGTCGGAGACCGTCACGGTGAAGGTGAAGCTCTTGGCTCCGGCCTTCACGCCTCCAGGCAGCGCGGCGGTGTCCTCGGCGGCTGTATACCTATAGGTGTAGGTACCGTCGTTGTTTGCCGTGGCAAGGCCGTTTTCCACGTCAGCGGCAAGCTGATCGGAGTTGTACTCGAGCGCACGGAAGTTCAGCGGCGCCGCCTCGCCGTCATTGGCGGCGGGGTTCTTGGCCGTGGCAACAACGTTGTCGTTGGCGTCCCTGATGTTGAACGTGAACTCGTTGGCGTTCATGGCCCGGCCGGTAAGGGTCTTGGTCGCGCTGACGGTCGCGGTGCCAGAAGCGGCGTAGGTGTTCTCAAACGTGGGGTTGTTGCTGTTGTCACCATACGCAGCGACAAGCTGGCCCTCGCCGTTGTCGGTCACAACGACCACAATGTCGGGCTGAGCGGTCGAGTAGGTCCAGCCACTTGCAGTGCCTTGGGTCTCGTTGACATGGAAGCGGTAGGTGCCCGCCTTGGTGAACGTGATGTCGCCAAACGAGACGGTCTGGGAACCGCCATCCGCAATCGTCCCGGAGGTGGTGGCCTTGTTGTTGGCAACGGTCACGCCGGAATCGGTGAGGTCAAAGTCCGGCGTCAGCGTGAACTCGAAGGCTTCCGAGCTGTCGTGGCCCGTGACCGTCTTGGTCACCTGGATGGCAGTGTCAACGGTGAGGGTGACGGAATCTGCATGGTAGCTGTTGGTCACGACGGGGTCGTTGCCGGTGACAGACGACACCTCGAGCTGGCCATTGCCGTTATCGACCACGGTGACCGCAACGTTGCGCGGGGTAGTGTCGTAGGTCCAGCCTTGGCCACTCTCGCCCTGCTCGGTGATGGTGAAGTTGTATGTACCGGGTGCGGAGAAGGTCACGTCGCCAAACTTGAGAGTCTGCTCGGCGCCATCCGCAAGAGCACCCGTGGTTACAGAGGAGCCGCCGGCAGCGATGCTCGCCTGGTTGGCATCCGTGCTCGACTGGGCCAGTACGAAGGTGAAGCCCGTGGAGGCGTCGTGGCCCTCGACCTTCTTGGTCACGCGATGGGCAGCGTCGCCGCCAAGGGTCGCAGGCGTGGCGCCATAGGTGTTGGTGAAGATGGTCGTGCCGCTCGTTGTGGCGGTCATGGTGCCATTGCCGTTGTCGACAACGGTGACCATCACGAGCTTGCCCGTGGCCGCTTCGGCGTCGTTGGTCACGCCGTCAACACTGCCGGACTCGGTGATGCGGTAGTTGTAGATGCCGGGCTTGGTGAAGGTGATGTCGTCAAAGCTGGCAGGGGTGCCATTGCCGTCCACGCTGGTCACCGTGGTGCTTTCAGGCATGGGCGCGTCGGCGGTCTCGGCCGCGAGCATAAAGGTGTACTTACCGGCGATGTCACCGGGACCAGTAAGACCGCTGGGTACGGAAAGGTTCTTGGCGACCTCGATCGCAGCGGTTGTGGATGTGGCGCTATAGCTGTTGGTGAAGGTAAAGTTCGCGCCCTCCACGGGGTTGTCGTTCTCGTCGACTGTCTCGGCGACCAGGTAGCCGCCCTCGTCGGTCACCTTGACCTTGACGGTCTTGGTGGCAGTGTCGTTGGTCACGCCGTCAACGGTACCGGACTCAGTGATGGTGTAGGTGTACTCACCCGGCGCGGTGTAGGTGATCTCATCGAACGTAACGGAGCCGCTGGCGTCGTTCGTGGCAGTGTCGATCACCTTGCCCGAGGCGTCCTTGAGCTCGAACGTGAACTTGTCCTTGATGTCTCCGGGGCCAGAGAAACCGTTGGTTTCGAGCATCTTGCTGCCAGAGATCACAAGGCGCGCGTCGTCTGCATCGTAGACGTTCTGGAACGCCAGGCTCGTGGCGTCGCCGGGATACTTAACCTGAGTGCGAAGCGTGCCGTCGCCGCTATCGGTAACCACAACAGTAACCTCGAAGGTGTTCTGCACGGGGGTCACCTTGGTAGGCAGATGCGCGGTGTCCTCGGAGACCGTGTAACGGTAGACGTAGGTGTTGGCAGCCGAGCCAATCTGTGCCACGCCGCTCTCAACGTCCTGTTTGACCTGGTCGATGGAGTAGTTCAACGTGCCAAAGTCCAGCGTTGCGGCCTGGCCGTCGCCGGCAGCGGGATTTTGTGCCGTAGCAACAACATTGCCCTTGGCGTTCGTGATGTTGAACGCAAACTCGTTGGCATTCATGTCACGCCCGCTGAGGGTCTTGGTTGCGCTGATGGTCGCAGTACCCGTAGCGGCGTAGGTGTTGCTGAACGTGATTGCCTTGCTGGTGCTGTCCTTGACGGACCACGCCACCTCGAGGGCGTTGGTGTCGGCGTTGGCCGTCACCGTTGCCACCAGTGTGTAGGTGGCAGAGTCATAGGTGTAGCCGTCAGCACCGGCGTTAGTCTCGGCCAGAGTGTACTCGTAGGTGCCAACCTTGCTAAACGTAATGTTGCCAAAGCTCACAGAGCCGTCTGCCGCATTGGTCGCCGTTGTCGAAGCAGGCGCAGGTGCATCGCCAAGCGCCGTGAGCGTGAACGAGAACTGCTCGGCCGTCAGCTCGGTAGGGCTGAGGGTCTTGTTGATGGTGATGTCGCCATCACCGGTAGGGCTGGACTCAACCGGCGTGAACTTGTTGGTGTAGGTCACGGAGTACTTGGTGTTGCCCTGGTCCACGCTGCCAGAGACAGCGTCTCCGGAGATGGTGCCAGCGCCGCCTGTGGCCACGGACGAGAAGGTCCAGCCAGCAGGCGAGGACTTCTCGTCAACCTTATACGTAGTGCCAACGGGAAGGTTCTCGAGGAGGATGCTCTGCCCTGCCGCGAGGGAAAGGGTCGTGGTCTGACCGCTTGTAAGCGTACCCGTGGTGTCACCGATGGCATAGGAGACGTCCGAGCTATCCGGAGTGGTCACGGTGACGTCAAAGTCGAAGCTGGCGTCCGTGGGGTATACGCCACCATCAGACGTGACGACCTTTGCAATCTCGAGCTGGCTCTTGAGGGTGTTGGTAGCGGTTACGGTAGTGGACCCGTCATCGGCGTAGTTGGGCACGCCATCCACCATCATGGGGGTGAAGGGCTCGTAGCTCAGCTCGTAGCGGGAGTCGATGGCAGGCTCGGAGAAGGTCACCTCGCGACCGGCAGTAAGCACCTCACCGTTGACCTCGATGCCGTACGGTACGTGTACCTGGGTCTTGTAGCCGTTGTCGGCGTTGAGCGTCACCGTGGTGAAGGCCTTGCCATCAAGGAGCACGCCGAGCGAGATATCACCGGAGGGTCGTACGGCAGCATTGTCAAGCGAGTCGACCCATTCCTTGCTCACGGTGATGGTGGGAGTGTCCACGGTCATGGGGTCGGGGTCGGCAAGGGCCACGCTGCCAGTATCGGATTTAGTCGCTACATACAGACCCGAGGACTCCTGGGTATAGGTAAGGCCGGTGGAGGGTGAGGTCCAGGTACCGTCAGCCTGCGGCACGGCATCAGTTGGCAACACGTTGGTGGTCGTAGTGCTTGTCTGGTTGTAGGACACGTTGGCCGCAGTGTTGGTCTTTATCCCATAGGTACCAGCGGTCGAATCATAGACAATGTATGTGGGCAGGCCGGTGGTAGTTCCTGCGTTCTGCAGACGGGCTACCTCAGTGATGGCTTCCTGGCTCGGCCAGACCTTGAAGCTCACGGTATACGTGACACCATGCTCCAGCGAGCCAAGCGAGGAGAGGTCCCAGGTCACGTTCTTGTTTGTCTCGTCATACGTAGCCTCAGGCGCATCGAGCCAGTCGCTTGTCACGCCGTTCTTGGTTTTTGTGTAAGCAAAGGCGTCAGCAGAACCCCCCCCCAGCGAAGTGGCAGTAAGCGCCGTGATGCCGTCGGTCACCTTAACGTTGCTGTACGTGAGGTTGTTCGTGATGGTGTTGATGATGTTGTTGAAGGCAGCATTAAGGGCGGTGCTGTCGGCAGCGTTGTAGTAGTTGCCCGTCTGGCCANCAGCGAAGTGGCAGTAAGCGCCGTGATGCCGTCGGTCACCTTAACGTTGCTGTACGTGAGGTTGTTCGTGATGGTGTTGATGATGTTGTTGAAGGCAGCATTAAGGGCGGTGCTGTCGGCAGCGTTGTAGTAGTTGCCCGTCTGGCCAGTAGCGGCAGCGAGGTCCTGCATGTTGGAAACGGTGCCAAAGGCGCCGATGGCGAAGAACGACTTGCCCTCACCTGCTATGGCAACGGCCTGGACCTCGGCGTAGTCGTAGTTCAGGCCATAGGCGTCGGAGTTGCCTGTGCCATAGTATCTGTGGCCGTCTGAAGAGTGAGCTTCGAACTCATCACGATTCTGCCACCAGATTTTCGTTCCCCGCGTATTGCGGAAGGTTGGGTTACCGTCAGACACAAAGATCACGTAGGCCTCCGCGCCATCACGCGTCTGAATGGCGTTCGCGGTTGCCAGCGCGTCTTCCCAGTTAGTGCCACCAGTGGCAGTGAGGCGGTTTACCTGCCTTTGGAAGCTCGAGAGGCTCGTCGTACCCGTGACGCGCGTAGTTGCGTAGTCAGCGAAAGTGACAAGAGAGAGCCTGACGGAGTCGGGGTTCTCGGTCGTGTTGTTGGACAGAAGCTGCTCGGCAAGCGAGTTGACGGCTGACTTAGCCACGCTCAGGCGCGACTGCCGGCTGTCGTCTGCCCGTTCCGACATCGATCCCGACGTGTCGAGCACCACGATGACGTCGGCCTTGCTCGAAGACGAGGAAGCCTGCGACTTGCCCGTCACGCTGAGGCTCAGCGTGTACGTGCCGTCGCCGTTGCTCTTCACGGTCTTGCTGGTGGCAGGCGGCTCGGCGGCAAGCGCCGGCGTCACGCCAAACGCAATGAGCGCAGCAAAGACGGCCAGTAATGCTCGTAGTAGTGTTCTTCCCCTGTGTCTCATAGCTGACCCCCAACCAGAAACGCAAACGAACGGACAGATACCTCTTCTGCTGTCAGATTTGCGACAGCAACGTGCATGCTTGTTAATAAATCTATGCTATTTACGTGACGAATAAGATTGTTCGTGCTTATGACGGAATGAAATGGATGCCATGCGGAATGAAATTCTCGATTTTGAAGATTCGGCACCATTCACCGGCAACTTGGACACGACCACCAGTCATGTTTTTCAGGTTCTATAAAGGTCGTCCACAAATGGGTTTCCATGCCACACCCCCAGTGCGTCGTAGGTACTCGCTGGTAGGCTGACCAACGCAGCCTTCAACCTATGCATGATGCCGATATCCTGAAGAACTGGCATCATTCCAAAGTATGAGATGGGGTATGAGAAGACCCGGCGGCCCGTCTTGCCGGCGACCATTTCGGCATGGCACAAATATGCGGTTGGGCTATGGTTTTTCTCGGCCACCCCAAGTAGAAGCGTGGGCCAACTTCATGGAACCGCAGGCAGATAGTTGCACTCTGCCAGATAGCACATGAGGATTTTAATCAAAACTGCTGCCAAACGGAAAAGCCCCTCCGGTCGAGGCCGGAGGGGCAACGTCAGGCCTCAAATAGCGCAGTCAACCGCCACTAGACCTGGTCGATCACCACGTGTCCGTCTTTGCGCACATGTACGCGCCCCTCCGCAAGAAGCTGCGCAACATGCGGGTAAATCTGGTGCTCGACCTCGTGGATGCGAGCCTCGAGCTGGTCGACGGTCCAGCCCTCCTCTACCTCCACCGGCCGTTGCGCGATGATGGGACCGCAGTCGTAGTCGCTGTTGGCAAAGTGGACCGTCACGCCCGTGACCTTGACGCCGTAGTCGAAGGCGTCCTGAATGGCGTGCGCTCCCTTGAAGCTGGGCAGCAGCGCCGGGTGAATGTTGACCACGCGGTTGGGGAAGCTGGCAAGAATGGGGTCGTGCACCATCCGCATGTAGCCCGCCATAAGCACGTAGTCCACACCAGCGCGGCGCAGCTCGGTGGCTATGACCTCGTCGGCAACCATTGGGTCAGCGTAGATCTCTTTGGAGAGCGTAAGCGTCTGGATGCCCGCCGCCTCCGCACGCTTGAGCCCGTACGCGCTTGGCCGCGAACTCACCACTAGCTCGATGCTGGCATCAAGCTTACCTGCGGCAATAGCATCGATAAGCGCCTGCAGGTTGGTGCCCGAGCCGCTTATGAGCACTCCCAGCTTAATGCTCATCGATAGGTCACCTTGCCCTCGCCCGCGACGCACTCGCCCATCACGAACGGCGAGAACCCCTGGGCAACAAGCCCCTCGCAGACCTCGTCCACGTCGTCGCGACCACAGATGATGCTCATGCCAACGCCCATGTTGAAGGTCTTGTACGCCTCGTCGGGCATGAGGCCCGCAGCGCGCACCATGTACGTGATGACCGGCGGCACGTCCCATGCGGGGCCATCCTCGCCGCCGCGGTCGACCACGGCGTCAACGTTTGCGGGCAGCGCACGATTGAGGTTCTCGGTGATGCCGCCGCCGGTGATGTGTGCCATAGCGTGGATGGGCACGCCGGCCTTGAGCGCGCGTACCAGCCCGTCGGCGTAGATAGTGGTGGGACGCATCACGGCATCAGCAAGACTCTCGCCACCCAGCTCGGGAAGCGGGCGCTCCAGCTCTTCCACGGTCTTGCCCTCAATGGCCACCTTGCGCACGAGCGAGTAGCCGTTGGAGTGGATGCCAGAGCTGGAGAGGCCGAGAATCACGTCGCCCTCGTGCACCAGGTGCGGACCAATCATCTTGGGTCGATCGACCACGCCCACCACAAAGCCGGCCAGGTCGTAGTCGTTGGGGTTCATGACGCCGGGGTGCTCGGCCATCTCGCCGCCAACCAGCGCGCAGCCGGACTTGCGGCAGCCCTCGGCAATGCCGCCCACAATCTTGGCAACGTGCTCGGCGCGCAGCCTGCCAATGGCAACGTAATCCAGGAAGAACAGCGGCTCCGCACCAATAGGCACCACGTCGTCGACGCACATGGCCACGAGGTCCTCGCCCACCGTCTCGTGCCGGTCAAGCAGCTGCGCGATGGCAAGCTTGGTGCCCACGCCATCCGTGCCCGAGACCAGCACCGGGTCCTCCATGTCCTTGTACGCGGCCATCGAGAAGCACGAGCCAAAGCCACCCAGGCCGCCAATGACCTCTGGCCGGTTGGTCGAGGCGACGGCAGCCTTGATCGCGTCGACGGCGCGGGCGCCCTCGTCCACGTCGACACCGGCATCTGCATACGAGACGTGCTGGGGCTTATCTGCCATCTTGGGCATCCTTCCTAGCTGGGGTTGCATCGTTGTTCTCGGCATTTCTGCCTGCCTCGCCCGCGGCACCAGCGGCCTCAAGCCGCGCCGCCGAGTCCTGCTCGACCTCGCGCGCAATCTGGTCGATGCTCATGTGCGACTCGAGCGATGCGGGGATGAGGTTGTGCGGCTTGTAGCCGGGCAGGAACTTCTCCTCGTAAAACGAGCGCGGAATGGCAACCGGGTAGTCTCCGGTAAAGCAGGCCGTGCAGTAGCCGCCATGGGGCACGCAGTCGATGAGGCCCTGCGGCGAGAGGAAGCCCAGCGTATCGGCGCCGATAAAGTCGCGCATCTCCTCGAGCGACATGTTGGCGGCAATGAGCTGGTCCTGGTTGGCGGTGTCGATGCCATAGAAGCACGGCCAGGTGACCATGGGCGAGGCCGAGCGCATGTGGACCTCGGTGGCGCCGGCGTCGCGCAGCATCTGGACAATCTGCTTGGACGTGGTGCCGCGCACGATGGAGTCGTCCACCATCACGATGCGCTTGCCGCGCACCACGTCGGGCAGCGGGTTGAGCTTGAGCCGCACGCCCATCTGGCGCAGGGCCTGCGTGGGCTGGATGAAGGTGCGCGCAACGTAGCGGTTCTTGATGAGGCCGGTGCCGTACGGCAGCCCCAGTTCGGCGGCGTAGCCTTCGGCCGCGGGCGTACCGGAGTCTGGCACCGAGATGACAAGGTCGGCATCAACGGGGGTCTCGCGCGCAAGGCGGCGGCCCATGTTGTGACGCATGAGGTAGAACGAGCTACCGTCCTTCACCGAGTCTGGCCGCGAGAAGTACACGTGCTCAAAAATGCAATCTGCACGGGGCTGCGGCGGCACGCCCTGCTCGGAGCGAAAGCCGTCGTCCGAGATGCGGATGATCTCGCCGGGTGCGACCTCGCGCACGTAGGTGGCGCCAACAATGTCCAGGGCGCAGGTCTCGGAGGCAACGACCCACTCGCCCTCGCCCAACTTGCCCAGAACCAGCGGACGAATGCCGTGCGGGTCGCGGAAGGCGTAGAGGGCGTTCTCGCGCGCAAGCACCATGGCATAGCCGCCCTCGAGCATGCGCATGGTGTGCGCGATGCCCGTACGCAGGCGATGCCCACGCTGCGTGAAGTAGCCAATGAGCTTGGCCGCAACTTCGCTGTCGGTGCTGGAACGGAAGGGTATGCCCATCTCAATGAGCTCGGCGCGCAGCGCGTCAAAGTTCACGAGCGTGCCGTTGTGGGCCAGCGCGATGATTACGTCGTTGATCATCGAGAGGTGCGGCTGCGCGGACTCCCACCCCTTGGCACCGGCCGTTCCGTACCGGCAGTGGCCAATAGCCACCTTGCCCGGCATTGCGGCAAGGTCTGCCTCGGAGAAGACCTGCGTGACCAGGCCAAGGTCCTTGCGCACCAGAACGGTGCGCCCGTCTCCCACCGCAATGCCCGCCGACTCCTGCCCGCGGTGCTGCAGCGCCCGCAGGCCAAAGTATGCCATGCGCACTGGGTCGCGGTTGGGCGCCCACACACCAAAAACGCCGCACTCATCGTGCAGCTTGTCGTCACTGGGCTCCGGCGTCCACGACGCTTCCGTCACGATGCCACCTCGCTCTTGGGGACGCACACCAGGATGGTGCGGCCATAGCCATCAATGTAGTTGCAGGTGCAGAGGGTGAGCACGTGGCTCGTCTTGCCTATGAGCTCCGAGGCGTCAGAGCGGCTGGTCACGGCCTTGGCGAGAAGGTCAGAGAGGTACGAGTGAAACTCGTCGTCGCTGGACCAGTCAAAGACGCGCACGTTGGTGTCATTCTCGTCCGTGTAGTAGAGGAAGAGAGGCTCCAGCTCGTACGTGGCATCCTCGGTAACGTACCACACCGTGCTCACGGAGTCGAAGGCCTCCTGCTTGTCCATGTCGGCAATAGGCTTGAACATGGCACCGTTGCGCAGGTGGTGGCCGTAGATGATGGTCTGCTGGTCAACCATGCCGGGCGCCTGGTTCTGGTAGTCCATGAACACCTGGCCGCCCAGCGAGTAGTTGCCCTCGGCGTTGGTGTGGAGGTACTTGTCGTTGTCCGACGCCTGGTACACGGGGAAGCTCACCACGGTGTTGGGAATCTGCACCCAGCCAACGACCTCAGGGTTCACGGCCTTGAGGCCCGCCCAGTCCACCACGGGCGCCGAGGTACCCTGGTCGTCCACCGTAGCGTAGGCCGCGAGCTTCTCGTTCTCGACGTCCTGCTCGTGGTACTGCCACTGCGAGTAGCCGTACATGCCCGCAGCCGCCACGATAAGCGCAATGCCCACAATGAAGAGCACCGTGGAGATGATGCGGTTGCGACGCTTTCGCGGGTCGCGGGAGCGGCGGCCGGAGAGGTCATATGGGTCTGTCTCGCGGTAGTTGTCGCTCTTCATGCGGCGATTGTGGCGAGAGGAACCGGCGCTCTTGCCCGACGGATCGCTGGTCACCACCGGGATGAAGCCGGCGGAGCGCTGGTCGTCTGCAGAGCCGCGCGGCGCGTCGCTGCGCGAGGAGGCCGCGGATCCGCCGCCGTCCGGCTGGCTAAAGTGCTTGCCCTGACTGTTTGACACGTGACTGCCTTTCTCGGTCGAGGCGAACTAGGAGAGCTTACTCCCCACGTACGCCGCGGCTGCGGGCTTGTCGAAGTTGCCGTTGGTTGCCTTGGTGAGTGCCCCCATGATCTTGCCCATGTCGCGCTTGGACGTGGCGCCCAGCTCGGCGATGAGGGAATCGGCCAGCTTCTCGAGGTCGGCGCCCTCGAGCTGGTGCGGCAGCAGCTGGGAGAGGACATCCGCCTGCGTTGAAAGCTCCTGGATGCGCTCGGCGTGGGACTCGGCGCCGGCCTTGCGCAGGCCGTCGAGCTCCTCGGCGGTGACCTTCTGGAGCTTCTTCACCGCCTTGGTGAGGTCGGCCTCGGTGGCGTCGCGGCGCTCGTCGACCTCGACCTGCTTCACGGCCTGGTTGACCTGGCGCAGGATGGAGAGGCGGGCCTTGTCGTGCGCCTTCATGGCAAGCTTGATCTGCTCGAGCAGCTCTTCCTTCTTCATGTGGTGCTTTCCTCCCTGGCCGCGGGATGCGCGCGGCCGCGTGCAGACGGCGGGCTCCTACGCCTCTGCCATCTGCTGCTTCATGTGGACGATCTTCTCGCGATACTCCGGCATGGTGGCCCCCAAGATCTGGGTGGCGTAGATTGCCGCGTTCTTGGCACCGCCAATGGCCACGCAGGCCACGGGCACACCCGAGGGCATCTGCACCATGGAGAGCAGGGAGTCCATGCCGCCCAGGTCGCTCGTCTTCATGGGAACGCCCACGATGGGCAGCGGGGTGTAAGCTGCAACAACGCCGCCCAGGTGAGCGGCCTTGCCCGCGGCAGCGATAATCACCTTGAGGCCGCGGTCTGCCGCGGTGGAGGCCCAGTCGTGAACCTTCTGCGGCGCACGGTGCGCCGACGCGATGACCAGTTCGTACGGAACGCCCAGCTCGTCGAGCTGAGCGGTGCATGCCTCCATCGCCGGCATGTCCGACTTAGACCCCATGATGATTCCCACCAGCGGCTTATCCGCCATAGGACCCCCTTTTCGTTGGGTTCAGAGACCATCACAGTATAGATGGAGCTGAGCGAACCTGGGCGCCGGGGCCTATCATTGACCAACAGCAACAGATGGCAAGGGAGGCACCGCGGCACGCGATGCGAGCCAACTACGACCCGAGAGGTATTGCATGGACGCAAAGGACCTTGTTCTCTACAGGCGAGAGGGCGCTTACATTCCGCGCGTTGCCGCGGTGCATGACCTGTGCGGATATGGCAAGTGCTCGTTGGGGATTGCCATTCCCGTACTCTCTGCTGCGGCGTGCGACGTCTGCCCGGTGCCTACCTCGCTCTTCTCGGCGCACACCAAGTTCCCCACGTTCTACATGCACGATACGACGCCCATCCTTAACGACTACCTGGACGCCTGGGCCAAGGAAGGTATCGAACTTGATGCCATCTATTCCGGGTTCCTGGGATCTGCGGCACAGGTGGGCGTCATTCAGCGGCTGTACCGCGAGCATCCGACGGCGCTGCGGGTGGTTGACCCGGTGATGGGCGACGGTGGGAAGATGTACCCCACGTACACGGTCGAGCTGTGCGAGAAGATGCGCGAGCTGGTTGCCGGGGCGGACATTCTCACCCCCAACCTCACCGAGGCGCACCTGCTCACCGGCATGCCGTACCACGGGCAGGATCTCTCGGAGGCTGAGGTCGAGCGTTACGTGGCGCAGCTAGTGGAGATGGGTGCGCGCCTCGTCGTGGTGAAGGGCGTGGTGCGCGGCGACGGCCTTATCAGGAATTATGTGGCTGGCGAGAAGGTCAACCTGGTAGAGGTTGTGGGCGAGCAACTGCCGTTCATGACGCACGGGACCGGGGACCTGTTTGCCTCCGCGCTTACCGGGGCAGTTATGTGCGGGCATAGCGTGTACGACGCGGTGGCGTTTGCCACGGACTTCGTGCGAGATGCAATGCGGGTCACGCGGCTGCAGCCGGACAACGAGGTGCGCGGGGTCTCGTTCGAGAGCCTGCTGGGGCAGGTTGCCGCACTTGTGCGGTAGCCGCGGCGGCGCGGGCGGGCGCGCTCCTTGCTTGCTGACGGAGCTTCTCGCCTGTTTGCGCGGAGCTTCTCGCCTGTTTGCGCGGTACTCCTTGCCTGCAAAAAACGATCGATTAGAGCTGGTTAACCAATCGAAATCTGCAGCTTCATCACGAAGTTGCAAAATTCGATTGATTAGCCGCTGCTAACCAATCGAAATCTGCAGGAATCAGCTGCACCCTCCAGGCTCCTCTATTCTCGACGAGGCACACCGTAGCGCTCAAGCAACGCCTTGAAGAACGGCCGGTTCTTTGCCTCCTCGAAGCTAAACCGCATGATGGAAGCATTACAGAGCGTAAGGCGAGACTCCCGGCGCCGCTCGGCGAGAAGAACCCTGCCAGAGACCTTCTCACCAGCACTGCCGCGATCCGCATACTTTGCCGCACCGTCAAGCTCTCCAAATATCGGCCGCGCCACACCCGTTTCCCAAACGTAGTCAACCCGGAACTCGCACCCGGGATGCGTTGGATCTTCCACAAGAACCTGCAGCTCTGGCACACAGAATCCCAGCTCAATCATGATGCCGTGCGCAACAGACTCTCCACCGTTCTCGGAGCGGCCGTCCGCCCAAGCAATGGTCTGAAGTGCCTGCCGAGAACCGCGCGCATGTGGCTGAGCCCGCACAAAGCCCACTAGGTCCTCTCGCGTAAGGCCACAATCGCGAAGCGCGGAGTCCGCGACGGCAAGGCCCGCCGGCATGGGAAGCGTTCGCAGGCAGTCCGCAGTGGTTCTGTCCAGCGGCGTTGCCTTCACACCCGCCACGACCTCGAATTTCTCGCCATCACCCGTGGACGAGCGGTGCCTTGCCACGTGCTTGCCCCGCGATGCAGAGCAAGAAGCTCCACCCACAATGTGAACTACGGAAGGGTCCGGCTCGGAGACCTGCAGACCATGGGCTATCGCCGCAGAGGTTCCGCAGAACACCCACGCCGGATGCAATGCGGCGGCGGCGCGAATCACATGCAACGACCTGGCGCTCGGCGAAAGAGACCTCCAGTAGTCAGCTCTTGCGTACACCCGTGGAAATGGCTCCGTGACCGTTCCGGCTAATGCCCGCCGCTCGAGAAGCTGCCTCGTTCGATCGCTCTTCACGCAGAGGCACATGCCCCGCGATTCCGCCGCCGCGAACGCCTCCTCAACCTCGTCCTGCACCGAGCGCCAGTACCCTCTGCTCACGCTTGCCCCCCTCCGGAACCTTTTTGTGAGCTACTTGTACCAAGTCCGGAGGCGACTTGTTCTGACAACTGTCTGACAGCCAACTTCCACGCAGCTCAGAGGGGGTGTTTTTCGCCGCTGTAGAGAAGGGATTCCGCGAGCGGCGCCATACCAGCCGCAGAAGGGTAACCCAAAAGAGTGGACGCGGATGGCATCGGTCTCTAACGTCATGTCTTACATGATTGTGATTGGCTTGGGGTACGACATGCAAAATCCGATTGGTTAGGTGGTCTTAACCAATCGGATTTTGCAACAAGATTGCCTACCTGCAGATTTCGATCGATTAGACAGCCCTAACCAATCGAAATTTGCGCGCAAAGTAGATAAGGCGACAGGGCGGAGATACCCGTTCGCACCGAGACGCGCGGCATTGCAACGGACCCGCGGCCCCCGTCGCCGCCCCTACTTTGCGCCGCTGCCAGATCCGCTGCTCGTCGAATCGCCGCTCGTGGAGGTGTCGCTGCTCTCCGAGCTACCACCCGTGAGGTCGTTCAGAATCGCAACCGGCGTAAACGACGTGGTGACCTGGTCGCGCAGCTCCTCCTCGAGCGTCTCATCCACACCCGTGATGCTGCAGTTGAAGTTCACGCCCGTGGAGCTCTGCGTCTTTGACCACACAAACGTGATGAACGAGGTCACGTCGCCCGTAGGCTTGAGGAACCCAAAGAGTTGGGCCGTTTTGAACTTGCCGTTCTCATCCATGTGCACGTTAACGTGGTAGATCACGGTATTGATGTTGGGGTTGAGAAGGCAGTTCACCGAGAAGGCCGAGGCCTGCACCTGCGAGCCGGCAAAGCACTCGAGCGCGTCCTCGGAGGTCGTGTCGATCACGGTCACTTCGACGGTACCGGTGTTCTCGTCTGCCTCCTGCACCGAGAAGTCCTCGGGGAACTGCGTGAAGCCGTTGCCCCACTCCACGCCGCCGCGCAGCGCCGACGCCACCGTGGCAACCGTCACGTCGTGAGCGAGGTCCGCCGTGTTGGAGCGGCGCACCACGCCAAAGATGACCTGGCCGGCAACAACGATCACGAGAAAGACCAGCACAAAGCCTACGGCCGTCTTTGCGATGACCTTGCCCACGTTGGATCCAGAGGGGTCGTCCGCGGAAAGCGGGTCAATGTCGACGCCGGTGCCCTTCTCCTTGCGACGGCTGCGCTCGCGGCGGGCAACCTCCTCGTTGGAGTGGCCCGTCTCGTCAACGGTCTCAAAGAGCTTCTCGGCCTCGTCGCCGGTAAGGGCATTGGTCTGGCGGCGGGCCATCTCGTTTTTCGGCTTAGCCATCAAGCTCTCCCTCGCCCGCAGGGTCGTTCACGGGACCGGCGGCCTCGCCCGGCGCAAGTCGATGCGCTATGGCGTCGCAGATAAGGGCGCCCACCACGGTCTTTGCGTCCTCAATCCTGCCGTCGAGAACCGCGTCGACCAGCTCGGAAAGGTCGACAAGGTCCACATTGATGAACTCGTCGGCATCAGGGCTCGACTGGTGGTAGCTCAGGTCCGTCGCCATGTAGAGGTGAATGAGCTCGTCGCAGAAGCCATCGGACGTAGCAATGGTGGTGAGATAAGCCATCTTCTCGGCCTGCATGCCGGTCTCTTCGGCAAGCTCGCGGTGGGCAGCGTCGAGCGGGTCCTCGCCGGGGTCCAGCTTGCCGGCAGGAATCTCTACCGTCACGCGGTCGAGCGCCGTGCGGAACTGGCGCACCAGGCAAATACGGCCCTCGTCCGTAAGCGCGACAACCGCAACGGCACCGGGATGACGCACGACGTCGCGCACGGCGGTACGGCCATCCGGCAGCTTCACACGCAGGCGGTTGACGTTGAAGATGCGGCCGGTCCAGGCCACGTCCTCGGAGACGGGATGCTCTTCCAGGCTGGCATCGCGGGGATCGTTCTCGCCCAGTACCAAATCGCGGGCCTGGGGGACACCCGAGACGTGGTCCTGGCTCGAGCGGTCTCCGTCAAAGGTAAGGTCATCGGCCGCCGAGCGCATGTCCGCAGTCGCCGAGCGGAGGTCGTCCATCGTGGGAACCGCCTCAACGTACTGCGGACGAATCTGCGAATCGTCTGTGGGCGACCCCTCGTAGGAGTACTCCTCGTCCATCTCGTCGTCCGTGTCCTGCACCCGTGCCACCGCTCCATGCCTCCAAATACGTCGTCTGCCGCGTTGCGTGAGCGCGCCCGCGCTACCCGTTGTTGCGGGGAAGAACCGCCTTGGCACCAATGTCGTGGCGCATGGTCTTACCCTCGAAGTCGATAAGGTCGCACGCGGCGTACGCCTGGCGGCGGGCCTCCTCGAAGGTGGGCGCCACGGCCGTCACGTCAAGCACGCGGCCACCGGCGGTGACCAGCTGTCCGTTGGCGTCGATGGCGGTGCCGGCGTGATAGACGGTGACGCCATCCAGCGCCTCCGCTCGCTCGATACCCAAGATGGCCTTGCCCTTCTCGTAACTTCCAGGGTAACCCGCGCTGGTGAGAACCACCGAGACGGCCCAATCGTCATCCCAAGAGATCATGCCCGGCGAGAGGGTCCCCTTGTCGCAGGCGAGAAAGACGTCGACAAGGTCCGCCTGCATGCGCGGCAGGACCACCTGGGTCTCGGGGTCGCCAAAGCGTGCGTTGAACTCGAGGACCTTGGGGCCATCCTTGGTGAGCATGAAGCCACCGTAGAGGCACCCGGAGTACGTGATGCCCTCGGCACGGAGCTCGTCGACCACGCGCTGCTCGATGGCAACCATGGCGGCGTGCTCCTCGGGCGTGACCATGGGGACGGGCGAGTAGACGCCCATGCCGCCGGTGTTGGGACCCTTGTCGCCGTCGAGGGCACGCTTGTGGTCCTGTGCCGTAGCCAGAGGCACGAGCGTGGTGCCGTCGGTAAGTGCGAGAAGCGAGCACTCGGGGCCGTCAAGGGTCTCCTCAACAATCACCGTTGCACCGGCGTCGCCAAAGCGACCCGAGAAGCACTCGCGCACACCGGCAAGCGCCTCATCGACGTCCTTGGCAACAATGACCCCCTTGCCAGCGGCCAGGCCGTCGGCCTTCACCACGCAGGGACCGTCAAGCCTGCGGACGTACTCCTCGCAGGGCTCCTGCTCGGTAAAGGAGCGCCAGGCAGCAGTGGGCACGCCGGCGCGAGCCATGACCTGCTTTGCGAACTTCTTGGAGCCCTCCATGCGCGCTGCGGAGGCATCTGGCCCAAAGCATGCGATACCGGCGGAGCGCACGGCATCTGCAACGCCCTCGACAAGCGGCGCCTCCGGGCCAATGACCACGAGGCCGATGCCATTCTCGCGAGCGAAGTTGGCCACGGCCACGGGCGAGTCCTGGTCGATTGCAGCAACCTCGGCCATGGTGTCCATGCCGCCGTTGCCAGGTGCCACCCAGAGCTTGCCCGCACGCGGAGACTCGGCAAGCTTTACGAGAAGCGCATGCTCGCGCCCGCCCGCACCCAGGAGAAGAATATCGACCTTAGACTCGCCCACGTGTCCTCCCTCGTTTCTCGCAATGGCATGACGCGCCCGGGCAGCCCAGGCGCGTCGGCGCATCAGTTAGTCCCAGTAGCGGTTGATGGTCTGCTCGCGATCCGGCCCCACCGTGATGATGGAGACGCGCACGCCAGCCAGCTGCTCGAGGAAGTCGATGTAGTCCTTGGCCTCGCGCGGGAGCTGGTAGAAGTTGCGTACGCCAGAGATGTCGCACTTCCAGCCAGGCAGGGTCTCGTAGACGGGCTTTGCGTGGTAGAAGACGGACTGGTGCTCGGGGACGGTGGTGTAGCGCTTGCCATCGCACTCGTAGGCAACGCAGACCTTGATCTCGTCCAGGCAGCCAAGGACGTCAAGCTTGGTGATGGCCAGGTCCGTGAGGCCGTTCACGCGGGCGGCATAGTTCACGACCACGGCGTCATACCAGCCGCAGCGACGCTTGCGACCCGTGGTCACGCCATACTCGTGGCCAACCTCGCCCAGCTTGTCGCCCACCTCGTCGAAGAGCTCCGTGGGGAAGGGGCCCGAGCCAACGCGCGTGAGGTAGGCCTTGGCAACGCCCAGCACGCGGTCGATACGGGTGGGGCCAACGCCCGAGCCCGTCACGGCGCCGCCGGCGGTGCAGTTGGAGGAGGTCACAAAGGGGTAGGTACCATGGTCGATGTCGAGCATGGTGGCCTGAGCGCCCTCGAAGAGGATGTTCTTGCCGGCCTCGAGCTGCTCGTTCAGGAACAGCGAGCTCTCCACGATGTACGGGCGAATGCGCTCGGCGTAGGGCAGGTAGGTCTCGCAGATCTGGTCCACGGTGTAGGTGGGCAGCTCGTAGACCTTCTCGAGAATGGGGTTGGTGTAGGCAAGCGCGGCCTCGAGCTTCTCGCGGAAGATCTTCTCGTCCAGCATGTCCTGGATGCGCAGGCCGGTGCGGTTCATCTTGTCCATGTAGCAGGGGCCAACGCCACGCTTGGTGGTGCCAATGAGGTTCTTGCCGAGCTTTTTCTCGTGTGCTCCGTCAAGGTCCTTGTGGTACGGCATCACGATGTGGGCGTTACCGGAGATCTTGAGGTCCTTGCAGGAGATGCCCTGGGCCTCGAGCATGTCGACCTCGCCGAGAAGCACCTCGGGGTCGACGATGCAGCCGTTGCCAATCACGGGATAGACGCCCTGGTACATGACGCCCGAGGGAACCTGGTGGAGGGCAAGCTTGTGGCCGCCGGCAATGACGGTGTGGCCTGCGTTGGCTCCGCCGGCGTAGCGGCAGACGACGTCGAACTCGCCCGAGATGAGGTCTGTCACCTTACCCTTGCCCTCGTCGCCCCACTGCGTACCCACGAGAACTGATGCAGGCATTGCTCCCCCTCAAAAAAGAGTGTGATAGAACGGGCAACCGGCGCTTGGCACACGGTGCCCCTAACCAAGCCAGTATACGGCATGGCCAGCGATTATCGGGAGCCGCGCTACCGGGTCAGAAACATCCCACAGGCGAAACAAGCATTGCTCGGAAAAGCCGGGCGCTCGCGCGGCTGGCGGCGCGCATGGCGAGAGGAGCGCGGGGGCACGCTAGTCGTCGTAGTGCGTCGTGACCTCGAGGAACTTTGTCTTGTTGCCCACAAAGGTGAGGGGCACGTCACCAAGGGCGCCGGAGCGGTTCTTCGCGATGATGAAGTTTGTGACGCCCATGTCCGGGCGGTCGTCGCGGGCGGCCTCCTCCTCGTCCATGGAGCGGTCGAGAAGGATGACGATGTCGGCGTCCTGCTCGATGGCGCCGGACTCGCGCAGGTCCGAGAGCTCGGGGCGCTTGCCAGTGCGCTCGGTCACGCGACGAGAGAGCTGCGACAGCGCGATGACGGGGCACTCGAGGTCCTTGGCCATGATCTTGATGCCTCGCGACATCTCCGAGACCTCGGTGGCACGGCTGTCCGCACGGCGCATACCGGCTGGCGGAGAGAGGAGCTGCAGGTAGTCCACAACGACAAGGCCCAGCTTCTTGCCATGGAGCATGCGGCGAGCCTTGGCACGAATCTCGGTGACCGTGGTGCCGGGCGTATCGTCGATCATGATGTCCAGGCCCGAGAGCTCGTCTGTACCGCGGATGAGCTCGGGCCACTGGTCGTTCTGGATGTGGGCGGAGCGAATCTCCTGCAGACCAACACCAGACTGGGCCGAGAGCAGGCGCTGCGCAATCTCGATCTTGCTCATCTCGAGCGAGAAGAACGCAACCGAGGCGCCGTTGAACGCGGCATTCACGGCCAGGTTGAGCGCGAAGGAGGTCTTGCCCACGCCAGGTCGCGCGCCGATGACGATCATCTGGCCAGGGCGCAGCCCCAAGAGCTTTGAATCGATGGTAGGAAAGCCCGTCTTGACGCCCAGCTCGGCGGTCTGGTTCTCGCACATGTCCGAGAGCTGGTCGAAAAGGTCGCTCATGATGGAGCCAATGGGCTGGTAGCTCGAGCGCACGTCCCTGTTGGTGACGTCGAGCAACATCTTCTCGGCCTTGTCCACGACCTCCTTGGTGTCCTCGGGGGCGTCGTAGGCAAGGGCGGTGATCTGCGCGGCGGCAGAAATCATGCGGCGCAGCGTGGAGTCGCGGCGCAGCATCTCCACGTGGCGTCGCCAGCCCACAAGCGCCAGCGAGTTGTTGCCAAGGTCCAGTAGGTATGGCCTGCCACCCACGCGCTCCAGTTCGCCCTGGCTTTTGAGGAAGTCCGCAAGCGAGATGGTATCGACCGCCATGTTGCGGTCGAACATCTCGCGCATGGCGAGGTAGATCTTGCGATTGGAGGGAATGTAGAAGTCGTCCGGCTCCAGCTCGATGAGGCACTCCTGCAGCACGTCCTGCGAGATCATCATGGCCGAGAGGACCGAGGACTCCGCCTCGGGGTCCTGCGGCATCGCAACGTCCGACGTCGCAGTCATCTGGGTTGGATTGATGTCGTAGCCGTCCTGTGCCACGAGACGTGCTCCCTCCTGCTTTCGTGCCGCAGTCTGTTCTCTGGATGCTACCGCAACACGCGGTTGCGGACGGCGATAAGCCGCCCGCCCATCGCAAGCCCTCTACCTGCGGCAAGGGAGAGGTCAGCAGAGTCTTCTACACGCGATGTTGAAAACCTCTCTCGCTGAGCGGGCGTTTTGAGACTTTTCAACGTTTTCGACAATTTGGCGAACGGTGCGGCGGTAACCGAGAAACCCACTTTGCAGAATCGCCTTAAATATTCATTACGTGCGAGATGAACCAGCGGGTTTGGCCTAATTATCCGGAACTTGCGCGTTTCCCCAGGTAATTGGGCCCATAAAATGCATTTTTCGAGCGTTTGCCCCGCATGCCACACGTGCATGCGGGGCAAATTTGTGGTAGAGCGCTTGCCAACCGAGTCTGGTAACACCCGCCCCTGACCTGCGGGAATTGTTGAAATCCCCAGTTGGAGGCAGGTTTGGTCGAAAACTCCGAGGGTTACTCGGCGGCCTCGGTGGTCTCAGCGGCCTCGTCCGCAGCCTCAGTGGCCTCGGGCTCGGCAGCCTCCTCCGCCGCAGGCTCCTCGGCAACGGGCTCGTCGCCCACGAGGACGACGACCTTCGCATTGATGTCGCGGTAGAGGTTGATCTCGACGGCGTGGCGACCGGCGGTCTTGATGGTGGCGCCACGAACGATGCGCTTGCGGTCGACGTCGACGCCGAGCTGGGCCTTGATGGCCTCGACGATCTGCTGCGAGGTGACGGAGCCAAAGAGCTGGCCCTCCTCGCCGATCTTCGCGTCGACCTTCACGAGCTTCTCGTCGAGGACAGCCTTGGTGGCCTCGGCGTTGGAGATGCGCTCGGCCTCGCGCTTGGCGATGCTGTCGCGGCGCTGCTCGAGCTGCTTGAGGTTGCACGGGGTGGCAGGCTGGGCGATCTTGTTGCGGAAGAGGTAGTTCTCCGCATAGCCCTGGGCCACGTCGACGACGTCGCCCTCTCCGCCCTTGCCCCGGAGCTCACCCAGGAGGATGACTTTCATGGGACACTCCTTCGTTCAGTCGGCTATGCCGACTTCTGATCTTGATCCGCGTTGCTCTGGATGGTGGTCTTCACGCCCCTGGGAAGGTGGCGGAAGTTCTTCCACACGTCGACGAGCCCCACGATGGTCATGACGTAAAACTGGTCTTCGAGAACGAGCCCGGCAACGATGGTGCACGCGCCTGCGAACGCCCCCACATGCCTGGTCCTGATGAGCCAGGCGATGATGGCAAAGCCCTGGACCGCAAAGGCAATCCTGAGCGCCACGAGGAGGTTGGCCGTGATCATATTCACGATGTTGGTGTACGCCTGCGGGACCAAGCTCACCGCCGTGAGGCCGAGAATGTCGGCCACAAGGACGCCAACGAGCCACACGGGCACGTCGTAGTCCACAAGCGAGGGCATGGAGACGCAAAGCCCTTCTCGCCTCACAGACGCGCGAGCGCCGAGAAGCGAGCAGAGGTACTCGGCCAAGGCCACGACGAGGTACGCGCTGGGCCAGTAGAGCTGGAGCACCGAGCGGAGCGACTCGATCTGGGCAACGGCCGAGACGGACGCAACGCCAATGCTCTTGGCATACTCGTTCACAAGCTGCGTGATCATGTCGGCAATGGAGGAGTCCATCGACTGCAGCTGGATGGCATCAACGCCGATGAGTGCGAGCGTGCCGCACCCAATGAGCGCAAACGAAACCGAGAGCGACAGTCTGCTGCGCGATGTGGCCCATGCCGTCCCGATGCCAATGACGCAGGCAACGAGAACGCTTGGCACCGTGGCGACCTGCGCCACGAGAGCTACGACCGCCGCCGGCATCAACGTGCAAGCGAGCGTCGCAAGCGCCTGCAATGGGTTGCGCGCAGCCAAGGTGATGGCCGCACCGTACCCAATGGCAAAGCACCCGAGCATGGGGATGTACCCGGCGATAACACCGCCGAGCGCGCAGATGACGAGCCCGGCAACGAGCGACGAACCGCCGCGTGGTGCCTGTGCGCCATCCCCCGCGGGAACAATCCCGCCCTGTTCGGGCGAGGCACCCTTGGAGTTAGACGCATCCCAGAGCGCAAGCGCCCTGGTTTGCTCGTCTGTACGCTTCTCCACCGTCATGACCTAGTGGTTCTTTCTCGAACCCCGCACCTAGCCGCGGTTGCGGCCGCCGCGGCTGGAGACCACGGGGACGGTGTAGGGCAGGAGCGCCATAACGCGGGCGCGCTTGATGGCAACCGCGATATCGTGCTGGTGCTGCGTGCAGGCGCCAGTGACGCGACGAGGCTTGATCTTGCCACGGTCGGTCATGAACTTGCGGAGGAGCTGCACATCCTTGTAGTCGATGTACTCGGTCTCCTCCTTGCAGAACTGGCAGTACTTGCGACGCGGCTGGCGCTGAAACTCTTGCTTTTTCTGCTGCTGAGCCATGTCTGGTTTGCCTTTCTAACGGCGGCCCTGGGGCCGCCTTGCTGTTACTAGAACGGAATGTCCTCGTCGTAGACGTCTGCCGCAGGGGGCGTGGAGACAGGCGGTGCGGCAGGTGCGGGTGCGGAGTAGCCCGGCTGAGCGGGGTACTGCGCGGGTGCTGCCTGCTGAGGCGCTGCCGCGTAGGCCTGCTGCGGCGCGTTGTACTGCGGCGCGGGTGCTGCCTGCTGCGGTGCGGCGCCCTGGTTTCTGGACGAGAGGAACTCAACCTCGTCCACGACAACCTCGAGCTTGCTGCGACGCTGACCTTCCTTGGTCTCCCAGGAGCTATAGCGGAGCTTGCCCTCGATAGCGACCTTGGAGCCCTTGCTGAGGTAGCGCGAGAGCGGTTCGGCGCGAGCGCCGAACACGACGCAGTCGACGAAGTTGGGCACGTCCTCCCACTCGCCGGTCTGCTGGTTGCGACGACGGTCGTTGACCGCGACACCAAAGGAAAGAACCTGGGTGCCGCCGCCGGTGGAACGAAGCTCCGGGTCCCTGGTGAGGTTGCCCGAGATGTTCACCCTGTTAATGCTCACGTTGCTCACTACCTCTCTCTGCGGGCGCATGGCCCGCCTTCCGCTGACTAGTCCTTGTCCGTACGGGCCACGATCATGTGGCGCTTGACGGCATCGCTGATGCGCAGGACTCGGTCGAGCTCTGCGATCTGGGAAGGATCTGCGTGGAAGTTGATGAGGGTGTAGTCACCCTCGGTGAGGTGGTCGATCTCATAGGCGAGCTTGCGCTTGCCCCAATCCTCAACGGAGTCGACGGTGCCGCCGTCAGTGGTGATAGCGACCTCGATGCGCTTCATAACGCCAGCGCGGGTCTCCTCGTTGCTCGTGGGATCGACAAAGAACAGCAGTTCATAAGCCTTCATGGTGTCACCTCCTCTGGGCTGATGGCCCTAGGTCGTGAAGGTTTGCGCCTAGGGCAGGAAGCATGCGATTTGGTATCGTATCACAGCGCCTGCAGGCACGACCACCTATGACCTGCGAATGTGTGCCCAAATCCACAACCACGCGCCCCGCCTGCGCATCTCCAACCGCCGCGCCTCCTTCTCCGTGCCCCAAGGGTACGGCTCGCTCCTGACACTAATTTGACGCTGGGCGAGCAGCGCGCTTGCACACAGCTGTCACGCACGCCCCTGGGGGCGGCAGACGCCGCCGCAGTGTTCCGCAGAATCTGGTAACGAGGCTCCATGCGTCCATAATTCCTCCACATACCCGTGACATCAGCCACCACTTCACCAAAGCCCGGCAACAAAAAAGGCAGGTGCACCATGGCACCTGCCCTAAGCTTCAAATGGCGGAGGGGGAGGGATTCGAACCCTCGTACCCCCGAAGGGGTAAACGGTTTTCGAGACCGCCGCATTCAACCACTCTGCCACCCCTCCGTGGGGTGAAAAGCGGCGCCCCCAGTGGGGCGCCGCTGGATTTACTGGCGGAGAGTCTGGGATTTGAACCCAGGATACGCTTTAGGCGTATACACGATTTCCAATCGTGCTCCTTCGGCCACTCGGACAACTCTCCAGGAACCGCGACGGCTAGTATATCGTAAGTTTGCCGGTAAGGGGAAGTCGTTTTTCTCTCCACCGGTTCTTCTTGCCCGCGCGCGTCAATGTGCGAGAAAATATACACCTGTCCAACCCCAGGGAGGCCGGATGCCGGAGCTTTTCTCAAAGTTTGGCCCCGAGATGGCGGCCGTATCTCTTCCCGCTTGGCTCGACCTGGCGGCACTTATGGTCGGTGCGGTCTCCGGCGTCCTGGTTGCCCGCGAGCGCAAGCTCGACCTTGTGGGCTTTGTGGGCCTCGCGATGCTCTGCGGCCTGGGTGGCGGGCTTATCCGTGACGTCACCATGCAGGTGGACTCGGTCTACATGCTCTCCTCCCCCTACGCCATACCAGCCGCCGCTGGCATGGGCATCTTTGCCTTCCTGTTCCCAAGCCTCTTCGATAGGTTCTCCACCCTCATCGAGTGGGTCGACATCGTCTCTGTGGGGCTCTTTGCGCTCATGGGAACTGACAAGGCCATCGTCTATGGGCTCCTGCCGTTTTCGGCAATCCTCATGGGCACCTTGACCGGCGTGGGTGGCGGCATGCTGCGTGACGTCTTTCTCGGCGATATTCCCCGCATCTTTAAGCCGAGCAACTACTATGCGCTGTGCGCCCTGGCTGGCTCGACCGTCTACTACGTGACGGTCATGGTCTTCTGGCTGGGGAAGCCCTGGGCCGCCTTCCTGTGCGTGGCGGTGACCGTGGGTCTTAGGCGCTGGTCGCTCCACTACAACGTGATCTCGCCCAACGACGTGAACCTTGCTCCGCGCGTGGCTGGCGGGGTGCGCAAGATCACCCGCCGCGTCTCGAGGACCAAGAGCTCTGCGAGAAGAAACCGCAGCTCTGCTCGGAGACGGAACGGCTAATCGCAAGCAGCATACAGAGAAGGGCGCCACGGGTTCTCCCGCGACGCCCTCGTTGCTTTTGCGAGCTTGTGACAGACTGGACTACTTGTCCACCAGGCCGTGACGCACGCGCCACTTGCGGCGCTCGACCTCTGAGAGGATACGCTTGCGCATGCGGATGTTCTTGGGCGTAATCTCGACCAGCTCGTCATCCATGATGTACTCAAGCGCCTCTTCCAGCGTGAACGTGCGCGGCGGCGTGAGCTGCACCGCGATGTCTGCGGTGGAGCTGCGCTGGTTGCCCAGGCTCTTGGTGCGCGCGATGTTCACCACGATGTCGCCGGGCTTGGAGCGCTCGCCCACGAGCATGCCCTCGTAGCACTCATCGCCGGGGCCAACGAAGAGCGTGCCGCGGTCCTGCAGGTTGCCCAGGGCGTAGGCCACGGCCTTCTCGGTAGACATGGAGATCATGGCGCCGTTCTGGCGCTTGCCCAGCTCGCCCTCCATGGGGCCGTACTCGAGGAAGTTGTGATAGAACACAGCCTCGCCGTGGGTCACGTTGAGGATGCGGTTCTTGAGGCCCATCACACCACGCGTGGGAATCTTGAACTCGAGGTGGTCCTGCTTCACGCCCGAAACCATGTTGGTCATGTTGCCGCCGGAGTTGCCAAAGAGCTCGATGACCTTGCCGGAGTACTCGCCGGGGCACTCGACCACGGCCTCCTCGATGGGCTCCAGCTTGTGGCCGTGGCCATCGTCCTTGAAGAGGACGCGCGGGCGGCCAACCTGGAACTCGAAGCCCTCGCGGCGCATCTGCTCCATGAGGACCGAGAGGTGCAGGATGCCGCGGCCGGCAACCTCGACGCCGGTCTTGTCGGGCAGCTCCTCGATGCGCATGGTGACGTTGTTCTCGCGCTCCGTCATCAGGCGCTCCTTGAGCTGGCGGCCACCAACAATGTCGCCGTCGCGGCCCACGAGCGGCGAGGTGGACGCCTCAAACACAACGGACATGGTGGGCGGGTCGATCTCGATGGGATCAAGCTCCACGGGGTTCTCGGGATCGGTATAGACGTCGCCAATATCGGTGTGGTCAACGCCCACCACGGCCGCGATGTCGCCCGCCTGTGCCTCGCTGCACTCCTTGCGTCCCAGGTAGTCAAAGGTGAAGAGCTGCTTGACCTGGCTCATCTCGCGGCTGCCGTCGTTCTTAACCACAAGGATCTTGTCGCCGGCGTGGATGGTGCCCGAGTAAATGCGGCCAATGCCAATGCGACCCACGTAGTCGGAGTGGTCAACGGTCACGCACTGCATGGCCAGCGGCCCCTCGAGGTCCACGTCGGGCGCGGGCATGGCGTCGATGATCATGTCAAGCAGCGGGTACATGTCCATGTTGCCATCGTTGGGGTCGAGGCGCGCAAAGCCGTTGACGGCCGAGGCGTACACCACGTGCTCCATGGCAAACTCAAGTTCCTCGTCGGTGGCGCCCAGGTCCATCATGAGGTCGAGGCAGTCGTTCAGGGCCTTCTCGGGGTTGGCGCCGTCGCGGTCGATCTTGTTGATGACAACCATGATCGCCAGATGCGCGGCAATGGCGTGCGAGAGGACAAAGCGCGTCTGGGGCATGGGGCCCTCCGCCGCGTCAACCAGCAGCAGCGCGCCATCGGCCATCTTGAGCACGCGCTCCACCTCGCCGCCAAAGTCGGCGTGACCCGGGGTGTCGATGACGTTGATCTTGATGCCCTGGTACTCGATGGAGATGTTCTTGGCCAGGATGGTGATGCCTCGCTCACGCTCCTGGTCATTGGAGTCAAGCACGCGCTCCTGGACCTGCTGGTTCTCGCGGAAGGCGTGGGTAGCCTTGAGCATCTGGTCAACCAGCGTGGTCTTGCCGTGGTCGACGTGGGCAATGATTGCGATGTTTCTAATCTGCTCCTGGAGCATGGGCACCTCTCGTCTAGCTCGCCAGCGTACATACGCCAACGCTAATGGATTTCGCGGCAACTTTATACCAGCGCAGGGGCACTTGGGCCCCACGCAGCATCGTTCCACGCAAACTGCTACATGGTACGTCAAACCTGAGTCACGAGACTACAATATGCCCCGTGCTGGCTTTTCTCCAACTATTTGAATGAAAGGTGCAAGTAATGCTCTCCCCTCGATTGACACAGCGGGCCTCGGCGATTGCCCTTGCGGCAACCCTTGGCCTCTTCCCTGTCTGCGCTCTGGCAGACGAGCCGCAGGTACAGGCGCCGGCAGCGGAATCCGCAGCAGTCGCGACGCAAGCCCAGGAAGAGCATGCCACCGAGAAGGCCGCCACTACCGAGAACCCCACGTCCACCACGGACGCAACCGTGACGGAGCCCAAGCCACAGGATGCGGTTGCTCCCGAGGAGTCCCAGCAGCAGGAGCCTGAGCCCCAGCCGCAGGAGCCCGCCGCACAGGAGCAGGAGCCCCAGCAGACAACTGCCCAGACGGGCGAGAAGGCCGAGGAGAACGCCACAACCGGCACCAACGCAGATGCCACCGCCAGCACGGTCACCGAGCCCAGTGCCACCAGCACAGACGCTGTGGCAACGGAGACCCCCGCAGAGACCAGCGTGGCAGCAACCAGCGAGGAACCCGCGTCTACAACCGCAGCGACCACCACGGCGACCACCAGCCAGCCGCCCGTCAAGATGTACCGCATCTACAACCAGTGGTCTGGCGAGCACCTCTTCACTTCTAGCATCGATGAGGTCAAGACAAACGTGGCACTCGGCTGGACCGATGAGGGTCTTGGCTGGGAGGCACCCCAGAGCTCAAGCACCCCCGTCTACCGTCTCTACAACCCCTATTCTGGCGACCACCACTACACCACGAGCGAGGACGAGTACGATCAGCTCGGCGCCCTTGGCTGGAGCCAGGAGGGCATCGGCTTCTACTCTTCGGGCAACGAGGGGCTTGCCGTCTACCGTCTCTTCAACCCCTACGTGACCATTGGCACGCACCACTACACGCTCAGCAAGGACGAGTACCAGTACCTTGGCACCATTGGATGGAGCCGGGAGGGCATTGGCTGGTATGCCGTTGACAGCACCTCCTGCACCATTACCGCCTCCTTCCGCGATGGGGCTGGCTCCACCGAGAGCACCGTCTCCACCAATAAGGGTGGGGTCACGTACGTTGTCCTCCCCTCCTACGCCAATGTCAGCAGCGTGCAGCTGAGCTTCTCGGGCAATGGCTCCGCAGTTGACGCGCAGCTCGGCCTCCCCGCGGGCACCGTTTCCGTCGCAGCTGCCGGAAGCGCCGTCAACCTCTCCAGCGCCCTTGGCTCCACCATCAACTACTCGACCAACCTCGGCACCCACCCGTTGGTAATCCTCAAGTCCGGCAATGTGGGCACGATTTTTGTCACGAGCGTCGACCCTAGCCAGGACCGCGCGTGGGTCGAGGCCAGCCGTGATCACAGCGCCAAGGCAAACGTCGACATCACGATGGTCGCCAGCGACGGCTCGCTTGTCTACAACAAGGACGGCGAGAAGCACTCCACCATCAAGGGCCGCGGCAACAACACCTGGGGCCTTGGCGTGAAGAAGCCCTACCAGATCTCGCTCAACAAGAAGACGGATCTGCTCCAGACCGGCAACAAGGACAACGCCAACAAGAAGTGGGTCCTTCTCGCCAACGAGAACGACCCCACGCTGCTCCACGACACCGTTGCCTATGACATGGGCCTCGAGCTCGGCATGACTGGCACCGAGGGCACGCCCGTCGACCTCTACTACGACGGCGAGTACCGCGGCAGCTACTACCTCTGTGAGAAGGTCGAAATCAAGAATGGCCGCATCGACATCCACAACCTCGAGGACGATGTCGAGAAGGCAAACAAGGACACGGACCCGAACGCTGCAGAAACCGCCCAGACCACCTACACCCACAACGGCACCGAGTACACCTACCAGTACGCCGTGGGCGTGAAGGACCCCAAGGACATCACGGGCGGCTACCTGGTGGAGAAGGACGGCGCCTACTACCGCAAGGAGAAGTGCTGGTTCAACACGAGCATCGGCATCTTTGTGGTCAAGAGCCCCGAGGTCACATCTCAGAATCAGATCCTCTACATTGCCGAGCAGTTCCAGACCGCCATCGACGCCATGCAGAACAACCAGTTCAACCTCACCGACCAGGCGAGTTTCGACCTCGATAGCCTTTCCAAGAGCTACCTCGTGAGCGAGTTCACTAAGAACATCGACTTCTTCTTCACCTCGACCTACTTCTACAAGGACAAGAGCAGCAACGTCATCTATGCCGAGCCGCTGTGGGACTTCGACGGCTCGATGGGTGTAAGGAGCGATGACGGCGGAGCCAACTTCAAGAAGTACTCCGACTATGCCGCCCCTGGTGGGGATTACCTGTCCAGCATCCCCTCCATCTGGAAGCGCGCCCAGGAGATCTGGAAGCAGGATCTGAGCCCGCTCATGACCAATGTGGTCCTTGGCGGCACCAGTGCGGTTGGAAGCAATGGTTACCTCCACTCCCTTGCCTACTACCGCAACCAGATCTCAGTCTCGCAGGTCGCAAACCAGGCACTCTTTGGCATCAGCCACTTTGGCAACGAATTTGCGCCCTACTCGACCTACGAGCAGAACTACCAGTACATGGTCAATTGGCTCACCTGGAGAACCGAGTGGTTCAACCGGTACTTTGCAAACGCGGAGAAGGCCGAGAAGCACACGTCCAACTATGACGAAACCGACTACGGCCTGGTCTACGACTACAACTACTACGTTGAGAATCACCCCGAGGTCACGGCCGCGGTTGGCACCGACTCAGACGCTGTTCTCGCTTACTTTGTCCAGAACGACATGCCCCGCGGGGTGAGGGCGTCGCTCAACTTTGACCCCGCCACGTATAAGGCGCGCTACGCGGACCTCGCCGCGGCCTTTGGCGACAACTGGACCTCGTACTACCAGCACTACATGACGTACGGCTTCTACGAGGACCGTACGGCAATCTAGAAGGGGACTTCTGTCGGCGGACCCTACCCCAGCAGGTTCTCAACCTCACCTGCAGGGGCAGGGTCCGTCCAGGCAAAGTTGTCACCCGTGCCCTTGCCGTCCACAAGTGAGAAGGCCGAGAAGCTCGTGCGGCCGCGCTCGCCAAACTCGAGCAGCACCGCGTCCTGGTAGGCTCCGCGCTCGTCGGCAACGGCTCCCTCGTAGGCAAGGGCATAGCGCACGGGGTCGCCAAGCTTGACGCCCGCGTCACCATGAGAGTGCGCAAGGTCGCGCACCTTCTTGCGGGCGCCCTCGAGGCACTCCTCCGGGCCATCATCGGCAAAGGTGTAGCTGGCAACGTGGCCGGCGGCATCCTCGACGGCGAGAATCACGTCCAGCTCCACGCCCTCGGCAAGCACGTCGAACGCCTGGCCCATGAGGGTGCTCGAAAGATCATCCAGCTCTGGCGAGATGCCCTGTCCGTTGTTCTCAGCACCCATGAGGCCTCCCTGTTGCCTGCGTTGTTCTGACACACACATGGTAACCGTTCCACCTGCCTGCCCCTCCCGTTCTTTAGCGGTTTCTGAGATACGGAGGCTGCATTTGCCCAGTTGGCGAGTAGCGCGATTCTCAAATACCGATAAAGAACGGGAGGGGTCTGGCAATAGGGGCAAGAGATCCGGGCTTTACAGCAGGCGGCCAAAGCGGCGCACGTAGGCCCTTCTTACCACCAGTACGAGCGCTGCATAGGCGGCCACAACTACGGGCAGCACGGCGAGAAATGCCACGGGCAGCGGTGCCATGCCAAGGGCAGCCCCAACCCCCGTAAACGGGATGACCAGCGACAGCACGATGGCTCCGGCGTCAAGCAGCAGCACGCGCCAGTCCGCCATGCTCTGCACGAAGGGAATGCGCTCGGTTCGAACCAAGTGCACGAAGAGTACCTGCGTGCACATGGATTCGACGAACCAGCAAGCCTGGAAGGTTGCCGTGAAGAGTGCGGCGGCAGAGGGGTTTCCCGCAATGGCAGACCAGGTACCTCCAGCCACGGTTGGACACACCCAGAAGAGCAGCAGTACAAAGGTCATGATGTCAACAACCGAGCTCGTCGGCCCAATCCAACGCATGAAGCTCGCAATCGAGCCGGACCTCCACGCCTGCGGTGCTCGCAGCTCCCGCGCATCGACATTGTCCCAAGGGATTGCGGTGCATGCACAGTCATAGATGAAGTTGAGGAGCAGAAGCTGCACAGCGGTCATGGGCAGGAAGGGCAGAAACACGCTCGCCACCAGCACCGAGAAGATGTTGCCAAAGTTCGAACTCGCCGTCATCTTCACGTACTTGTTCATGTTGAAGAAGGTGCGGCGCCCCTCAACTATGCCGTTCTCAAGCACGCCCAGGTCCTTTTCAAGAAGGATGATGTCAGCGGCCTCCTTGGCCACATCTGCCCCGGAGTCAACCGAGACGCCGCAGTCACTTGCGCCCATGGCGGCAGCGTCGTTTACGCCGTCGCCCATGAAGCCCACCACGTGTCCACGCGTCCGGAGTGCTCGCACAACGCGCACCTTCTGGTCGGGCGAGAGCTTTGCGAAGACGGTAACGTGCTCGACCCTACCCTCAAGCTCCTCATCGGAGAGCTGGGCCACGGCGGCTCCGTCAAGCGTCCCCTCCACGTGGAGGCCAATGGTCTCGCACACGGTGCACGCAACGCGGAGCGAGTCGCCGGTAAGGACCTTGGTTGTCACGCCATGCTCACGAAGAGCAGCTACCGCTTGGGCGGCGCTTCTCTTAGGCGGGTCGAGGAAGGCCAGGTAGCCAATGAGCGTCATGCCCTGCTCGTCCTCGCCAGAGAGCACGCCCACATCGGCCGGGTCGGCCTTTCGTGCCACGCCAAGAACGCGCATGCCCTTGTCGGCCAGATCGTAGGCCGTAGTCAAGACCTTCTCGCGCATGTCATCGCCAAGGGGCACCACGCGACCGCCGTACTCGACCTCGGTGCAAACCTGAAGGACCTCCTCGATGGCCCCCTTGGTGACCATGCGACGACGGCCGTCCTTGTGCTCAACCACCACACTCACGCGCCGGCGCTCGAAGTCAAAGGGGACCTCATCGACAAGGTGCCAGTTCGCAGAAAGCTCATCGGCATCGATGCCGCGCCCGCCCTGGGAAGTCTCCTCACTTGCGCGGGTAATAATCGCGGAGTCTATGAGGTTGCGCACGCCCGTCTCGAAGAAGCTGTTGAGAAAGGCATAGCGGAGCACGCGTGAATCCTCGTTGCCCATGAGGTCAAGGTGGCGTTCCAGCACCACGTGGTCCTCGGTGAGGGTACCTGTCTTGTCGGTGCAGAGAACGTCCATCGCACCAAGGTTCTGGATGGCATCGAGGCGCTTTACGATCACGCGGTCGTGCGAGAGGTCCACGGCGCCCTTGGCAAGGCACGTGGTCACAATCATGGGCAGCATCTCGGGCGTGAGACCCACGGCAACCGAGAGCGAGAAGAGCAACGCCGAGAGCCAGTCGCCCTTCGTGAGTCCGTTGATAACGAGGACGAGAGGCGCCATGACCACCATGAGGCGCAGCAGGAGCTTACTCACCGAGGCGATTCCCTCGTCATAGGCAGTCTTGCCGCGCTTGGCACCAAGGCTTGTCGCCATGCCGCCAAACATGGTGTTTGCGCCAGTGGCGACAACCACCGCCACGCCACTCCCCGAGACCACGGTAGAACCCATGAGCACTATGTTGTCGAGGTCCCCCGCAGTGCGGGTATCATCTGTAGGCGCAGGACAAGGCGTTGCCACGCGCTCCACGGGAAGGCTCTCTCCCGTGAGCGACGACATGCTGAGGAAGAGGTCGCGCGCCTGGATGAGTCGCGCGTCCGCCGGCACGATGTCACCCGATGCAAGGTGCACGATGTCGCCAACGACCACGTCTGCCAGGGGAATCTCCACGCGCCCCTCGCCCGCGAGCTCGACGTTGCAGGTGGTCTGTATCGTCTTGGCAAGCGCCGCCGCGGCGTCGTCGCTCTTGCCCTCCTGCACGAACCGCAAAGTTCCGGAGACGGCAATCATCGCGAAGATGATGATGAAGGTCGATGGGTCTCGGTCGGCAGGTGCGGCCAGAATCACGTCTGTGACAAGCGACACCACGGCGAGAAGTGCGAGGATTCCCGTGAAGGGATCCACAAAGGCCTTTGCGAAGCGCACCGGCGCAGAGTCGCGATGGGCGCGCGCTACCTCGTTTGGACCCCATACAGCACGGGAGAGCTCGACCTTCTCGGCAGAGAGGCCGCCACGACTGGTGTTGAACTCGTTGAGAAGCTCTTCCGTCTCGAGCGAGGAGACACGACGCAGCCATTCGAGCTGGGACGTCTTCCCCGTTGGCGTCTCCGCTCGACGAGCGATAAGCCCCGTCCTTGTCAGCCTGGACAGGAACCCGTTGGTGAGCAGCCTCATGGGCCACCTCCAATCCGGGGATGCACGCAGGGACACAGTACGACGTCGGCTGCGCAGGAACCGGCAACGAGGCGGACACACTATTGGCTTGGATGGACAGGGTGGGACCGCACCAGCGCTACCGGCGGCGCCCGTCTCCCCTTCTGGCAGGCGCCAACCTCATTGAGTTTGCGTTTTCTCGAGCATGACTACTATCGCCCATGGATGGCACCTCCTTGGCGTCAGGGGCTCCCGCCCCATACATGCGACCCATAGTGTGACTCATGTACTGAGTATAGCCATTCTTTAGCGGTTTCTGTGAAACTGGCATCGCGTTTGCGCAGGTCGCGAGAACCACGATTACCAGATACCGATAAAGAATGCTAGCGGCGGCCCGCAGCGGGGCGGGGCGACGGCTCAGCGCATTTCGTGGAGCACACCGTTCGACATGTGAAGGATGCAATCGCACTCCGCCGCCATGGACATGTCGTGCGTCACCATCACGAGCGTCTTGCCTGCGTCGTGGGTGGCCGAGACAAGCGACCTCATAACGATGCCCGCCATCCGGGCATCAAGCGAACCTGTCGGCTCGTCGGCGAGGATGAGGTCTCCCGGCTTCAACATGGCCCTGCTTATCGCCACGCGCTGCTTTTCTCCACCAGACAGCTCACTCACGGTAGAGGACAGCTTGTCGCCTATGGAGAAGCGCTCCAACGTCTTCCTGATGCGTGACAGCTTCTCGTTTGTATCCAGCTTGGTGTAGCGCAAGGCGAGCATGAGGTTGTCGCGGACCGTCCTCGAGTCGATCAGCGCAAAGGACTGGAAGAGGTAGTTTATCTCGTCGCGGCGCATAAGCATCGCCGCAGTGCTGTTTATCTTGGGATACCTCGTCCCCGCGAGGTAGATTTCTCCCGAGTCAGGAGTATCGAGCAGCCCCAGTATGTTGAGCAGGGTTGTCTTGCCGCAGCCGGACGGGCCGGTGACGGCAACCGTGTCCCCCTTCTGTATCCCAAGGCAGAGGTTTGAGAGAATCCTGTGCTGACCGAAAGACTTACAGAGTGACTCTATCTGAATGTATGGACGCATTACTGCTCCCTTGAGACGGTTTCCAGTACAACGGACGCAGTCCTCGTCCGTGACATGATGAGGATGGCGAGGTTGGAGATACACAAGAGGGCGGCGCCCACCAGCAGGCCGGCGTTGCATCTGAGGATGGCGCTGATGACAATCCCCGCCATCGTCGAGGCATTCACAAACAAGACCTCACGGCGATACAGCTCCCATACGCCAAACCCCAAAACGTACTTCACAGAGATTTCGCGGGCGCTCACCTGGTTGACAATGCCGACGATGCACGCTACCACAACGGACGCGGTGGCCATCAGGAGAAAGAGAACCATCCCAAAAAGGGCAAAGAGGTCCATGAGACTCTTTTGGAGGCCGGAGATGTAGTTCTCCACGGTGGCAAAGCGCACGGCGAGAGATTTGCCCAAAGAGGCGGCACCATCATCGCCAAGCAGACGAGATGCGGCGCTGTTTCCCAGCTTCACGTACCCGCTATCCAATCCGGAAGCCACCAGGCTCTCAGATTCGAAGGGAACCATGTTCTCGGCCGTGATGACCCCTATCACAAAGCCGCTCGCCGTGGTCGGCTGGTCCGCGCCCGCACTCCACGTGAACAGCTCGCGATTGCTGTCGTAGGTGATGAACTCGTACTGGGGGTTCTCCATGAATGCGGTGACGATGTTGGAGTCGGACACCTTTCTGGCGGAGACAAGGAGGCTTTTCACTGCCTCTGCCTCAGAGGCGTCCAGGGTTTCTGGCAGGAGATACACGCGCTCGCCATGCTCGGCACGCTCGATGACATCGCTGGGGACATCAATGCCCACCTGCTCGAGATAGGAGGGAGACGCCGCAAGATATCAGAACGGCTCTGGCATATCATCGGATGACCCCCTCATGTATGCCGTAATGGCTGTAGCATCGAAGTAGGTGGTATTCACCAGGTAGACGTCCTCGTCGCTCTCGTGGGAGGCGTACCACGCATACATATCCTTGGAAAGGCTCATAGGATCGCCCGTGAAATGTGAGCCGTCCAGGCTAAAGTCTCGTACCACGTACCAGTCCTTGTATTCGCTCCACACGGTGCGGGTGTGGACAAGGGCGGCATACATGTCGAGAGGCTGGTCGATATACAGACAGGCCCCGAATATCGCGACTGTACACAAGAGGTAGACCGACACGGCCAGCGCGTAGAAGCCTCGGCGAGAGTAGCGGCCACAGATTGCGTCGACTGGGTGCACGGTGGCAAGGGGGACAATGGAGACGCCCCAGGAGACGAGAACCACCATCACCGCCGGCAGCACGGACAGGGCTGCAAAGGCTATGGGGGCGGGGCCAAGGGAGAGCCCATCGAAGATAGCGAGCGAGCCAAGCAACCCTATGGGTATGACGACGGGGAGAAACGCCGCTTGATTGGCTATCAGCTCAGCGGCAAAGGCCCTCCGGCTCCAGCCCAGCATGAGGTGTACTCCCAGCGTCCTTAGCTCAAGGAGTGAGTGAGTCACCGTGAGCAGGCAGAGGACTATCGCGAGTACGACAAATGCCCCCTCGCAAAACCAGTAGATCAGGCCCATGTCCGTAGCCGAGCCCGACATCTCGGTGGTGAGACTATCTGCACTCACCCCAATGGCTGATGACAGGTCGTTGACAAGCGTCTGGAATTCTCCATCATCAAGTCCGATGACCGTGCAGGTACGTCCGAGACTTGACCCCGATTCCAGCCTATCCACTCTAAAGTAGAGTCCGGCTCTGATGCTGGGGAGCGTCTCAACCCGTGAGAAGGCATCGTTCCCATATCCCGCATAGCTGCCGGGATTTGCAGCACTTATCTCTCTTGCCACGGAGCCGTCCACAACCCTGGTACCAAGAAGGTCAAGGGGTTCGAAATCTGCGCCTTCCGCAGAGTCTGGCACCAGCACGCTAAAAGTGTAGAGCGCCGACCCCGATTGCAGGGATTCCCTGTTCCGGCTCACCGCAGTGAAGCCCCTCTCCTCGGAGAACTCACGCAGCACCGCGACAAACTCATCCTTCTGACTGTCGGTCAGCTGCGCGGTATACATCTTTGGCTTGTCGGACAGCCAAGACTCGACCAGACGCATGGAGCGCATCTCCAAAATGCCCTTGGCACTGACAAACGACGACGCGGCGAGAAGGATTATGACAATGAGGTTGGTGACAGACCAGGTCTTCTTCATACAGCACCGCCATTGAGAAGTCATACACCCGAACTGGTGAGAGATATCGCGATAGACTCTCTTAAAGAAACTCTAGCCTCTGCAGTTCCAGTACGCTTCAAGGGTGGCTGTCCCGATCCAACCCCAAGCCTTCGACAGCGTCCCTGGCTGCTCCCAGCCAGAAGAGTAGCCGTTGCAGGAAGAGCAATGCTCATAATTTTGGCTATTACAGTCTGAGAAACCAAAGACCTTGGCGTTACGACCGTAATTCCAATACACTGCCGTACCCTTGTAGTAAACGGTTTTTGCAAGAGCGGCCATTGGTGTGCCCACCAGGGCACAGCAGATCATAATTGGTAGAATAATGCTTTTTTCTCTTTCATGGTTGCCTCCGTCTTCAAACAATGGCGGTGCTTCATGAAAATGATGTTATCTTAATAGATAGCAAAAAGATAAGTTATGGGAAACTTTCGGCGAACGGTTCTCCTCCTGCAAAAGGGCCCCGCAGCGACAACCGCAGGGCCCTCGAACATGTGGTGGAGACAATGGGGTTCGAACCCACGACCTCAGGCTTGCAAAGCCCGCGCTCTCCCAGCTGAGCTATGTCCCCTTATAAATAATCACCCCAGCGGCGACTCGGCTAACGCTGGGGTGACTATTGTCAAAAGGTGGTGGGCCTGACAAGGTTCGAACTTGTGACCTCCCGGTTATCAGCCGGACGCTCTGACCAACTGAGCTACAGGCCCAACGCAAGAAGGAATACTACACCCCACCCTACCCAAGGTCAACAGGCGCATCGCAGAAATTTGGAAGAATCTTGTCGGGACTCAAATCAAGACTCTGATGAGGAGCCTCACCAGCAAAGAACTACACCGGCGAGGAATCCTTAGCGCCTGATGGAATGCGTTCTTGCCACTCAAGGAACATAAAAATGCCCTATCGGACGGGTTTTTGAAAGTTGCTGCACAAAAAGGCTCTATCGGACGGGTCATCTTTGGATATATCATCAACTATTGAACTATATATCCAATGTCATGGATATTTATAAAGCTATATACGTGATTTTGAAAACTTAGTTAGCTATTTGATATAGTTCGACGAACAACGCCGTTCGATAGCCCCTTTTTGTGCAGAGGAGCGAAATATCCCGTCCGATAGAGCATTTTCTTGCAGAATGTCCCCTGCAAGAAGCGGGGACGCAACATTACGGCTTCTTGCTCACACCGCCCGTCGACCTCATAGTGAGTTCAGCACCCAGAAGCCACCGGACTCCTCTCCAAGCTCAGAACCACCAGGTGAACAGGGGCATCCACGGCTACAGGACTAAGGTCACCTCGAGAATCACACGATACAACAAGAGCATGGAGCGCTACTTTGTGATGGACAACGTCTTTCTCGTAAGCTTCATGCTCGCCAATCCAGACTTCAGGCGGAAGGGACATAGCCCATGAGGGTCACGGGGTCTCTGCGCGCGACGATGACTAGACGGCGCAACAGCATCTCGAACTCACTCCAGAGCATCTTCGTCGCGTGCCGCCTACCTCGGCCTGGCGCAAAATAACAACCTCGTGTTCTAACGGCCGCCGCGACACCGGTTCGCACGATGTCGCAGATGTTGTGGCACCGTCTTGTCACGCAGCAGTTTTCGTGACCACCGTTGTATGTTTCCGCAGTTTGGGTAGGATAGGCGGGCAACAGCACAACAGGGGGTACCTCATGTTCATAGAAATGGAAGTCAAGACGGTGGTGATCGGCGGGGGTCCGGTCTCTTCCCTCATCGTTCTTCAGCCCACGCAGCAGAATGAGGACGAGCCGCTCAACCTCCCCATTCGCATTGGCTCCGTGGAGGCCACGGCTATCAGCATGGGCGTCAACCCCGATGCCAGTGCAAGGCCCATGACGCACGATCTGCTCAAGTCTGTGATTGAGTCGCTTGGCTCTCATCTGCGCAGCGTCCTGATAACCGACGTCTCCGGGACCACGTTCTACGCACAGCTCGACCTCATCAACGCCGGTGGGCACGAGGTCCGCGTCGACTGCCGTCCCTCCGATGCCATCGCTTTGGCAGTTCGCTGCAATGTGCCGACCTTCGCCGAGAGAGCAGTCCTTCGGACCGCCGCCATGCCCGACTTTGGCGCCATTGAGGACCAAGAGCACAATCAGGAGATGCAGGACTTCCACGAGTTTGTGGAGGGTCTCACCCCGGATGACTTCAACGTGACCGACGGCGGCGACAACACGCCACAAAAATGAGACAGGGGGAGCTCCCCTTTGTTTCATCGCACCGCAATAACAAGGCCCGGTAGCCAATCAATCGGCTACCGGGCCCTTTGCGTTGTTAGCCCTTGCTACTCAGTGAGACAAAGGAAAACTCCCTTTGTCTCATTCGTCCTCGTCGAGGAGGTCGGGCGAGACTTCCTCGTCACCGCCAATGTCGACGGGCTCATCCTCGTCGGCATCCTTTGCACCGGCCGCTGCAAGGTCGAGCATGCCCTGGTTGGCGTCGTGCTTGGGTGCCTTCTTCTTGTGGGCAACCATGCGCGCCACGGCAGAGACGTGGTCGCTCTCGGCGAGGTTCATGACCTTCACGCCCTGCGTGGAGCGTCCGAGCTTGGGGATGTCGCTCGTCTTGATGCGGATGACCACACCATCGACCGAGACAATCATGAGCTCGTGCTGCGGCCCCACCACGCGGCAGGCCACGAGGTTACCCTTCTTTGCCGTCATGGCAATGGTGAAGACGCCCTGGCCACCACGCTTGTGCTCGGGGTAGTCGGCCACCGGGGTGCGCTTGCCGTAGCCGTTCTCGGTAATTACGAACAGGTCACCGTTGCCGTTGGTGATCTCCATGCCCAGCATGGAGGCTCCACCCTTGAGGGTGATGCCGCGCACGCCGGAGGTATCCCTGCCCATGGCACGCACGTCGGACTCGTCAAAGAGGATGCCCTTGCCGTCAGTGGTCACCAGGATGACCTTGTCGCCAGCGCGCACGCGCCTCACGTTGACCAGCTCGTCACCTGCCTTGAGGTTGATGGCAATGAGGCCGTCGCGGCGGGTGCGGTCGTATTCGGACATGGCCGTCTTCTTGACCATGCCATTCTTGGTGGCAAACATGAGGTAGTCATCGGCAGGGAAGTCGCGGCAGGTAATTACGGCCGTGGGGTGCTCGCCCTCGGAGAGCGAGAGCACGTTCACAATCGCCGAGCCGCGCGCCTGGCGGCTGCCAATGGGCAGCTCGTGAACCTTCAGGCGGTAGACGCGACCAAAGTTGGTGAAGAACATCACGTAGTCGTGGGTCGACGCCACAAAGAGGTCCTCAACAAAGTCGTTGTCCTTGAGCGAGAGGCCCTGGACACCCTTGCCGCCGCGGCGCTGGGAGCGGTAGGTGGCAACGGGCAGGCGCTTGATGTAGCCGGAGTGGGTGACGGTGACCACCATGTCCTCCTCGGCGATAAGGTCCTCGACGTCGAGGTCCTGTGCCTCCTGGGAGGAGATGCTGGTACGGCGCTTGTCGGCAAAGCGCTCCACGATCTGGCCAAGCTCGTCCTTGATGACGCCCAGGATCTTCTCGCGGTGGGCGAGAAGGTCGCGGTAGTAGTCGATGAGCTTGTGGAGCTCTTCGATCTCGGCGGCGAGCTGCTCGCGGGCCAAACCGGTGAGCTTGCGCAGGCGCATGGCGAGAATGGCGTCGCATTGCGGGTCGTCCAGGCCAAAGCGCTCGTTCATGCGGCGCTTTGCCTCGGCCTCGGTCTCGGAGGAGCGGATGATGTGCACTATCTCGTCGATGTTGTCGACGGCGATGAGCAGGCCTTCCTTGATGTGGACGTCCTTCAGCGCCTTATCGAGGTCAAACTGGGTGCGCCTGGTTACCACGTCGATCTGGTGGTCGATGTAGTACTGCAGCATCTCGCGCAGCGTGAGCGTGCGGGGCACGCCGTCTACCAGGGCGATGTCGATGGCGTTGAAGTTGGACTGCAGCGCCGTCTTCTTATAGAGGTTGTTGAGGACCACCTGCGGGATAGCGCCCTGCTTGAGGTCGATGACAATGCGCATGCCCTTGCGGTTGGACTCGTCGCGCATGTCCGAGATACCCTCGATCTTCTTCTCGTTGACCGCCTGGGCGATCTTCTCCTGGAGAAGGCCCTTGTTGACGGCATAGGGAATCTCGGTGACCACCAGGCGCTGGCGGCCGTTCTTGATCTGCTCAACGTGGACCTTGGCGCGCACGGTGATGCAACCGCGGCCGGTCTCGTACGTGTCGCGAATGCCCTCGGTACCCATGATGACGCCGCCCGTAGGGAAGTCGGGCCCGGGGAGCACGGTCATGAGCTCGTCGGTGGTGGCATCGGGGTTGTCGATGAGCATGTCGACGGCCGCCGCGACCTCGCGGAGGTTGTGGGGAGGCACGTTGGTGGCCATGCCAACGGCGATGCCCGAGGAGCCGTTCACGAGGAGGTTGGGGAACCTCGACGGGAGGACGGCGGGCTCGGTGAGCGACTCGTCGTAGTTGGGCTGGAGGTCGACGGTCTCCTTGTTGAGGTCGGCGAGCATCTCCATGGCCGCGCGCGTGAGGCGGCTCTCTGTGTAACGCATGGCCGCCGGGGGGTCACCATCGATGGAGCCAAAGTTGCCGTGGCCGTCGATGAGGGGCAGGCGCATCGAGAAGTCCTGCGCCATGCGGACCATCGAGTCGTAGATGGCGGCGTCGCCGTGGGGGTGATACTTACCCATGACCTCGCCGACCGTCCAGGCCGACTTCTTGTGGGGCTTGTTCGGCGTGATGCCCGCCTCGTTCATGGCGTAGAGGATGCGCCTGTGGACGGGCTTGAGGCCGTCGCGCACGTCCGGCAGGGCGCGCGCCACGATGACCGACATCGAGTACTCGAGGAAGGACTGCTTCATCTCGGTAGCCATGTCGGTGGGCTTGAGCGTGCCGCCATGGATGTCGGTGAGGTCGAGGCGGGTGCCCGCCTCGTCGGAGATCGTATGGTCGAGGTCCGCGCCGGCGAGATGGCCTACGTCCTCGGCGTCGTCCGAGTCATCGTCGTCCGACTCATCGTCCTCGGTATCGTCGTAGTCCTCGCCGTCGAGCTCGTCGTCCTCGAGCTCGTCGTCCTCGTCCGGGCCAACGCCGTTCTCGAGGTCGTCCTCGTCGTCGGCGGGGCCATGATTCCTGTTGTTATCGTCTGCCACGAGTTGCCTTTCTCATCTCTCGCTTGTAGCGCCTTGGGGGCCTTAGATGTCGAGGAAGCGCACATCCTTGGCATGCGTCTGGATGAAGTCCTTGCGCTTCTCAACCTGGGTTCCCATGAGGTCCGAGACGGCCCTCTCGGCCGCCATGGCGTCATCGATGGTCACCTGCAGGAGGATGCGGTTCTTGGGCTCCATGGTGGTCGACCACAGCTGCTCGGGATCCATCTCGCCCAGGCCCTTGTAGCGCTGGACGGTGTACTTGGTGGAGTCCTCGAACTCCTTGGCCTCGACGGCAAGCTCCTCGTCGGTGTAGATGTACTTGCCGTGCTTCTTGCCCTTGGGCTTGAGCTGGTAGAGGGGCGGCTGTGCCACGTAGACGTAGCCGGCCTCGATCATGGGCTTCATGTAGCGGTAGAAGAACGTAAGGAGCAGGATGCGGATGTGCGCACCGTCGACATCGGCATCGGTCATGATGACGATCTTGTGGTAGCGCGCCTTGTTGATGTCGAACTCCTGGTCGACTCCCGTACCAATGGCCGTGATGAGCGAGGTGATGGTGTCGCTCGAGAGGGCGCGGTGCTCCTGCACGCGCTCCACGTTGAGGATCTTGCCACGCAGGGGGAGCACTGCCTGGATGGAGCGGTCACGCGCCATCTTGGCCGAGCCACCTGCGGAGTCACCCTCGACGATGAAGAGCTCGGTCATCTCGGGGTCGCGCACTGAGCAGTCCGCAAGCTTGCCGGGCAGGCTGGCGCTCTCGAGAAGACCCTTGCGGCGCGTGGCCTGGCGTGCCTTCTGCGCGGCGAGACGGCCTTTCGCGGCCTGCGAGGCCTTCTTCAGAATCTCCTTTGCCTGGTTGGGGTGCTCTTCGAGGTACTCGGCCATGCCCTGGCTCACGATGCGGTTGGTGAGCGTGCGCATGTAGGAGCTGCCGAGCTTGGCCTTGGTCTGGCCCTCAAACTGCGGGTCGGGGAGCTTGACCGAGACCACGGCGGTGAGGCCCTCGCGGATGTCGTCACCGGTGAGGTTGGGGTCCTTCTCCTTGATGATGTTCTGACGCTTGCCGTAGTCGTTCACGGCCTTGGTGAGGGCGGTCCTGAAGCCCTCGAGGTGCATGCCGCCCTCCTCGGTGTAGATGTCGTTCGCAAAGGAGAGGGTGTGCTCGGAGTAGGTGGTGTTCCACTGGAGGGCCACCTCAACCTCGCCCATCTGCGAGAAAGGCGCATCGGGGTCTGACTTGCCCTCGATGTAGATAGGCTTCGAGAGGCCAGGCAGAACCTCCTTCTCGTACTTCTGTCCGTTCCAGCCGTTGAGGTACTTCACGAAGTCGATAATGCCGCCCGAGTAGCAGAATTCGTCCACGCGGGGCGTGAGCTCGCGCTCGTCGGTGAGGATGATCTTGAGGTTCTTGTTGAGGAACCCCGTCTCCTGCAGGCGGTCGTGCAGGGTGTCGTAGTCATAGACCGTCGTCTCGAAGATGGTGTCATCGGGCCAGAAGGTGATGGTGGTGCCGGTTGCCTTGGTCTTGCCCAGCTCCTTGAGCTTCTCGGTGGTCTTGCCGCGCGCAAACTGCATCTCGTAGATGCCGCCGTCACGCTTGACCTGGACCACCATCTTCTTGGAGAGGGCGTTCACCACCGAGACGCCCACGCCGTGCAGGCCGCCGGAGACCTTGTAGGCCTGGTTGTCGAACTTTCCGCCGGCGTGCAGGATGGTGAGGACGACCTCGAGGGTCGAGATCTTCTTCTGGGGGTGCTTGGCCACGGGGATGCCTCGGCCGTTGTCCTCGACGGTCACGGAGTTGTCCGGATGGACCGTCACCTTGATCTTGGTGCAGAAGCCCGCCATGGCCTCGTCGACGGAGTTGTCGACAATCTCCCACACCAGGTGGTGCAGGCCGGCGGACGAAGTGGTACCAATGTACATGCCAGGACGCTTGCGCACGGCCTCAAGGCCCTCGAGGACCTTAATTTCGCTCGCATCGTACGAGTTGTCGTTCTTCTTTGCCACGTGACTCCCCTCAGAGCTCAGCAAAATACAGAGTCAAGTGTACTCCATGGGCACTTTCCTTCTCGGCACGCAAGAATTTGGGGGTCTAAAACAGAATCCCTGCGCATCAGCGCCACGGAGAGGCGTGTTAGGGCCGAGAAGTTCCGTCGTTCGTGTCTCTGCTCTTTTCGCGCCTAAATGACAGGCTCATGGCCTTGTAGACGCTCCCTCTGAGAGATTCCGGTACGGATTCTGCAAGCTTCTTGACAGCATCCTGCTCGCTTCCGGTAAGTTCCGGCAGCGGTGTCTTGGGCGTCGCGGCCGCAGCGGCACCGCTTACGTGTTCCTTGCGTGGCGCTGCGCCGTGACCGTACTGAGAGACGATGAACTCAATCTCCGAGACCTCAAGGCCGCCCATGGAAAGGCGAGCCCTGTAGACCTCGCGGTTTGCCCTGAAGTCCACGGCGCGCATGCGTGAGTCCACGTAGACGCCCAGTATGGGGTCAGCGCCCTTCACATGCGGCTCCTTGAGGAAGACACCGGTGGTGTGCGCACGTTCCACATCACCGTTCACGTTGTGCCACACGTAGGCCGCGCGCTGGTTAGCGCTCATGGAACGACGCGCCTCGGGGCTTGAGAACATGCCCTTGAGCAGCGACGATATGCCTTCGTAGTCCTCACTCACCAAACTCCACCACCTTCGAGCGCCCTAGGAGTTCGTCCGAGAAGTACCCAAGGTTGGTGGTGGTGACCACCGTCTGGATGCCGCTCTGGGCAAACTCAATCACGGATTGCCGGCGCGTCTCGTCCAGCTCGGACATCACGTCGTCCAGAAGCAGCAGCGGGCGCGAGCCGGTAACGTCCTCCGAGACGAGCACCTCGGCCATCTTGAGCGCCAGCACGATGGAGCGCTGCTGACCCTGTGAGCCAAAGCTGCGGGCGTCTCTGCCGTCGATGGTAAATGCTACGTCGTCGCGGTGAGGTCCCACCGTGGTCTGCTGGCGGCGCAGGTCATCCGGACGTACCTCCTCCAAGCGTGCAAGGAAGCACTCAGCAAGCTCCTCGCGCGAGAGTGCGAGGGGGTCGTCGCAGACGGTGCTCTCGTAGGTGCAGGTGAGCACCTCGCCGCCGGCAATGCTCCCGTAGACGTCCAGGATCTTTTCGCAAAGGCGCCCAAAAAGGCGCACACGGGCCTGGAGCAGGGTCGCTCCGCCCACAGCCACGGACGAGTCCCAAGCACTCAGCAGCGAGAGGTCGGGACTCTCGTCCTTGAGCAGGCGGTTTCTCTGCTCGATGGCGCGGGTGTAAGCGGCAAGGAGCTTTGAGTAGCCCACGGCCGCCTGGCAGCCAAAGCCATCCAACTCCGCGCGACGGAAGGACGCCCCACGCTTCACGAGCGAGAGGTCGTCTGGGCAGAAGAGCACGCTCATGAGCGAGGTGGGCATGTCCGCCGCCTGGCAGTGCTTGCCGTTGCGCGAGAACTGCCTTCGCTGTGGGGTGATGTCACAGGCAACATCCACTACGCGCCCGTCGCCCGCAAGCCGTGCGCGAATGCGGGCACGCTCACAGCCAGCAAGGATGAGCTGCGACGGCGTGGGGTGCCTGAACGACGCCCCCGCCGTAAGCATCTGCAGCGCCTCGACGGTGTTGGTCTTGCCCACGGCGTTTCTCCCCACAAGGATCGTGGTCGTGGGCGAGAAGGACACCTCGCGCTCGCGGAAGTTCCTGAACTGCTCGAGCCCCAGGCTCTCTACGAGAAGGCCCACGCTACATCCGGACGGGCATCAGCATGTAGAGGTAGTTGACCTTGCCGTTGGTCTTGAAGATACCTGGCTGCATGTTGCTCTGCAGCTCCAGGACCAGCTCCTTCTTGTCGGAGATGGCGTTCACGCAGTCGAAGACGTAGTGGTAGTTGAGCGCGATGGAGAGGCTCTGGCCCTCGACCTCCACGGGCAGAAGCTCGGTGGACTCGCCTTGGTCGGGCGAGGACGCCGAGAGGCGCATGACCTTGCCATCTGCATCGATGTCAAAGCGCACGGAAGCGTTGGAGATGGCCACCACCGAGACGCGCTTGAGCGCGGCGGCAAAGGCCTCGACCTCTATGTGCACCGAGGTGTTGCAGCTCGACGGCAGGAGCTGGCGGTAGTCGGGGAAGTTCCCCTCGATCTTGCTCGAGATGAAGGTCGTGTTGCCAAAGGTGAAGACCACCTGGCTGTCGGTGGTGCCGATGGAGATGCGCTCCTCGAGGTTGGGCATCGAAAGCACGTCGTGGAAGACGGAGCCAGGCACGATGGTGCGGAACTCGCCCTCGCCGGTCTCGGCGGAGGCGTCGCAGACGGCGAGGCGGTAGGAGTCCGTGGCAACAAGGCGAATGGTGTTGTTAGAGGCCGTGAGCAGGATGCCCTGCAGGATGGGGCGCGTGGTCTCTTTGGAGGTCACCTTGTAGACCTTGTCTACCATGCTGGAGAGCAGCTCGCTCGGAAGTTCCGTTGCGTCTTCAAGTGAGTACTCGGGGAACGCCGGCCAGTCAGCGGGGTTCAGGGTGTTCAGACGGAACGAGGATTTCTCGCACGAGATGGAGATCGTGCGCTCGCCGCCGTCAAAGGTTACCGCAGCATCGTCCAGCGTCTTCACGATGCTCGTGAGCATCTTGCCCGAGACAACCGTCTCGCCGGGCTCCTCAACGTTTGCAGGAATGCGGTGGCGAATCGTGATGGTGAGGTTGTTAGTTTGGAACTCGAGGGTTCCCTCCTCGGCCTTGATGTAGATGCCCGAGAGCAAGGGAAGGGTTGAGTTTGTCCCCATGCCCTTGGCAACGACTGACAGTGCCTTGAGAAGTGAAGACTGACTTACGGTGAACCTCATGGCTGCCCTCTCTTATCTATTAGTTCTTTATCTATATATAAAAGCAATAGTAGTAATAAGGCCTGTCTAAAAGTTGAGAACTCGCAAACTCGCTGGTAGATGCCATAACAAATCTTTTGGTTCGTCTTCTTTGAGCCTGCGTTTCTCGACGGTCGAAGGCGTGTCGATAACTCTCTCTACATTGTGCGCCCACTTTTCGAGGGTTTTCTTACGCCTTTCTCCCATCTTTTTGACTTACGTGTTCTCGGTGATGTTGTCGCGGATCTGCACCAGGCGGTCGTGATAGATCTTGTCCTCCTTGCGCTTCTTGTCCACCACACGGATGCTGTTGAGCATCGTGGCGTGGCTCCTGCCGCCAAAGTGCTCGCCAATCTCGGCATAGGTGGCGTCGCAGAGTTCCTTGGAGAGCCACACGGCGATGTGGCGGGCATTCATGATGTCCTTGTTGCGCTTCTCGCCCACGAGGTCCGAGTGTGAGATGTCGAAGTACTGCTCCACCGCGCGCTGGATCTCCTCAATCTTGTATTGCTTCTCGCCGTTTGGCCACGATTCCTTGGCGAGTCGGTTGATGTCCTCGCGCGAGAGTTCCTCGCCACGCTGCTCGCGGTGGGTCTCGGCGATGAGGCAGCGCTGGCAGAAGCCCTCGATCACGCGGATGTTGGTACCCGCCCGCTCGGCCATGTAGCTTATGTTCTCCTTCGAGATGGTGCCCGTGATGGCGAGCCCTACGTGCCCCTCGACGGCGTCCTCGTGCATGCGCTCGCAGAAGGTGGTGATGAGCCGCAGCTTGAGCTCGTAGTTTGGTACCTGGATTGAGGTCGAGAAGCCCGAGTCTAGGCGGCTCGTCACACGCTCGTCAAAGGCAGCCTCGGCGCCCAGTTGCGAGGGCGAGCGGTCCGCCGCCAGCACAATCTGCTTGCCGGCGCTGGTGAGGTGGTTGAAGGCGTCGAAGAAGAAGTCGATGGTGCCTGCCTTTCCGGCGAGTTTTTGGATGTCGTCGATGATAAGGACGTCGATGTCGTAGTAGTTGTCGCGCAGAATGTCTGGCGCCGACCTCTCGCGGTGCGACATGGCCGTGGTGTAGTCGGTGATGAAGGATGAGCCGTCCTTGTACACGCAGACGCGCGTGGGGTCGTTCGCCGAGATGTAGTTCTGGATGGCGCGCAGGAGGTGCGTCTTTCCCAGGCCGCTCTTGCCGTAGATGAAGAGGGGGTTGTAGGTGCGGTTCTCGCCGTTTGCCACCTGGAGCGCGGCCTGGTAGGCAAAGGTGTTCTCGTCGCCCACAACAAAGCGGTCGAAGGTGAGCTTCGAGTCCATCTCAGAGATGTCGTCCACCAGGGGGTTGGCTGCGCGGCGTTCATGGCCCGCGGCCTCGCGCGCGGCGTTCTCGTCGAGCCACGCGTCCTCGGGGGCTCGGGGCTGTGGCGTGGGTACTGGGAGTGGCGCTGGCACGGCTGCCTGCGGCGCCGGCGCCATCCACCTGCGCGCCTCCTCGGGGGTCACCGCCGAGCTTGTCGTGAGCGGCGCCGCGTCAGGATCCTGCACAAAGGAGATGTCGAGTGTGGTTGGCTCGAAGGCTGCCTCGGTGAGGCACTCGTTGATGACGTCGAGGTTCTTCGAGAGGCGGTTCTTTACCGTGCGGCTGTGCGTCTCTACGTGGAGCACGCCGGGATCAAGCGACACGGGCACGCAGCTGCGGAGCATTGCCATGACCGAGCCAGGCAGGTGGCGCTTGCTCACCAGGTCGAACATGTCCTGCCAAACTGCCTCGGTATCTGAGTCGATCTCTGGTTCCATGCCCGTGTGTCCCTCTCGGCGTCTGCGGGCGCATGTTGCGCCCCCTGTCTCGTGCAATAGCCCATTATAAGGAAAATGTTGAAAACTCTGGCATATGAACTCCGCGAGCGTCGAGAACTACGAGAATTGTTGAAAACCCTACGTTTAGGCTGGCGAGAAGGATGAACGGCCTACAGAAGGCCGAGCGACCTACACGAAGTTCTGCCCCAGCTGCGTGAGGTAGTACTTCTGGCCGACCTTCTTGAGGACTCCCACCTGTACCATGTTGGCAAGCTCTCGTGACCACGTGGGTGCAGACCTGCCGTAAGTCCGCACGAGCTCCGTGGGGCCGACCATCTCGTGCGCCGAGAGGTACTCGAGAATGGTCTGCGAGCGATCCGAGAGGTTGATGCGGCCAAGCTCCGCCGTCCACGCGGGAGGCTGCTGCTCTGGCGCGGGCGCAGCTAAGGGTGCTGGCGTTGCAGCTGGTGCGGATGCGGGCATGGGCGCCTGCTGCCGGTAGGTCGGCTGTGGATAGCCCTGCTGAGGGTAGAACCCCTGTTGGACCTGTGGCTGCACTGGCTGATAGTACTGCTGATACCCCGGCATGTAGGGCTGTGGATAGCCACCTGGTGCCTGCTGGGAGGGGTAAGGAACCTGCCCATAGCCCTGAGACATCTGTGGTTGCGCTGTCTGTGGCACGGCCCCCGCGGCCTTGCCAGGCGCCGCGCACCTCTCAGCGTCCTCCTTGGGCCTGGTGGAGATGGTCACCACCGTTCCACCGGAGATGTTGTCCTCTATGGTGAGGCTGCCGCCCTTGTCGGTCATGTACTGCTGCACGTAAGGAAGGCCCGACCCCACACCACGGATGTAGTGCTTCATCTCCTCGGTTGCAGAGGTGGTGCCGTACTCCATGGCCAGGTCCTTCTCCTGGATTCCTGGTCCCTGGTCCGAGAAGCGCAGCGTGTTGCCCTCATCGAGGATCGTAATGGTGGGTGCGATGAAATAGGCGTGGATGAAGTTTTCGACAATCTCGCGAATCACGGTGAAGGGAATCTGACTTCCCTGCTCGTGCGCGAGGCGGTTGACGGTTGCCGTGATTTCCTCGAGGTAGCTGCGGATGTCCGTGGGCTCGATGACCACCACGCGAGGCGCCGCTGCCGCGTCGTCGTAGATGGCAATGCGTGCGGGATAGCGCACGGCCCCAAGGTCACCCTGGGAGTCACTGCTGCCATCCTGGGAGCTCTCTGGGGACTTCTCGTCCCTCTCGCCCGCATCTTGGGGCGTATTGTCGACGAATGGATAGAACGCGTGGTCCATCCCGCTTTACCTCTTGATTCTTTTCACCAGCTCTGACTTTTCAACCTCGTTTGAACCTTGGATGAAAACTTTCACTCGTATTTCTATGTGAACGAAAGTTTTCAACAACGGATGAAACATGGTTGATAACTGGGTCTAAACGTGAAATACCGGCTGGAAAATCATAGCATCAGGAAGAAAGTTGTCAGCAGGTTGGTACGGTCTTTTCGCTCCATGGAAGATTTCTTGCAAAGCTTTTCCGCAGGGAAGCGGCTGGCGCCGAGCATTACCATGAGACAACCCACCGAGAATCCGTGCAGTTATTCTGCATTAAATTGACATCTTGACGGAGAGACCCTTACAATCTCTAGGCTTAGTGCTCAAGACATTAGACCCGTATGGGAGGAATACATCATGAAGCGTACGTATCAGCCCAACAAGCGTAAGCGCGCCAAGACCCACGGTTTCCGTGCCCGTATGGCCACCAAGGGCGGCCGCAAGGTTCTCGCACGTCGTCGTGCCAAGGGCCGCAAGCAGCTCACCGTCTAACACAGCATCATGGAGACCATCAAATCGCGTGCCGAATTTGAGAGGGTCTTCTCGCGCGGGAAGCGCTACAACGACGCGTTACTGCGCATTCGAGTGGTGCCAACGAGCGAAGGCGACCTGCCGAAGGTCGCCTTCGTTGCGCCAAAAAGGCTTGGAAACGCCGTCTACAGAAATAGGTGCAAGCGCGTCCTGCGAGAGGCAGCACGCGCTTGTTCGCTACCGCGTGACGGCTACGACGTAATCCTCTTCTCGACCGACAAGACCCATGACAGCTCCCCCGAGCGCGTGGCGACGTCCCTTGAGAGGTTGCTCGAGAGGGCCGGTGTGGTGTGTGGCTGAGGCCAAGGGGGAGTCTGCTCTTTCGCGTGCTGCTGCAAGAGCCATTAGGTTCTATCAGCGGCGCATTTCGCCCCTGTTCCTGCCGCACTGTATCTACACGCCAACCTGCTCGGAGTACGCTCGACAGGCCATAGCCAAGTACGGTCTGGCGAAGGGTGGGTGGCTTGCCGTGAGGCGCATCCTGCGGTGCCATCCCTTCCACGCCGGTGGATACGACCCCGTTCCCTAACAGTCTGGGGACACACACGGAGGAACCATGTGGGATTGGATTATTGACTTTCTCGCCGGCGTGCTCGCGGGCATTGAGGGATTCTGCGGGGACTGGGGCCTCGCGATCATCATCCTCACCGTTATCATCCGCGTGCTCATCATGCCGCTGATGAACAAGCAGGTTGAGTCTTCGGCTCGCATGCAGGCCGCACAGCCCAAGATTATGGAGCTGCAGAACAAGTACGCCGATGACCCCGAGCGCCAGGCTCAGGAGATGCAGAAGCTCTACTCTGACATCCACTTCAACCCCGTTATGGGTTGCCTGCCTGTGCTACTCCAGATGCCGGTCTTCTTTGCACTGTTCACCGTTGCTCGCGACCGTATTCCCTCGGACGCAAGCTTCTACGGCATTATCCCCTCACTTGCTGGTTCTGCAGGTGGCATGATCAGCTCCGAGGGCTGGGGTCCCGCTGCTATCTACATCTTCTTCGTCATTCTCTTTGGCGTCCTCACGTTCCTGCAGATGGCTATTAACTCTGGCCAGGTCTCCGAGGACCAGCGCAAGCAGCAGCTTGGTATGGGCGCCATCATGGCCGTGATGATGGCCTGGTTTGGCTGGACCATCCCCGCAGGCGTTGTTCTTTACTACAATGCCTCTGCGCTGTGGGGCATTGTGCAGCAGTACTTCGTGACGCGTAAGGTCATGGAGAAGGCCAAGGCAGAGGCTGAGCAGAGCATGCAGAACCAGTCCCCCGTCACTGTTGATGTCGTGCGCAAGGAGAAGAAGCCCCGCCCGCACAAGAAGAACTAGCTATAGCCTGGATTATTCGGTAAACGTTAAGATTATGCTTTAAATATGCATAACAGATAGTACTTTTTGTACTTTATACCTACCTGCTTAGGAGGTTTGTGATGGAGGAAGGAATCCTCGACGAGGTTGTCGAGTCTGAGGAGGTTATATCGGCTGATGCCGATGTACAGGACTCCTCTACTGATGAGTTTGCGCAGATTCGTGAGCACTATGAGGCTGGCGTTGCTCTGACTGATGACGAGACCGACCGCATTGCCGATGTTGCCGTTGAATACCTGCGCGGCATTCTCAATCTCTTTGGTGAGACACACTCCTCCATTGATGAGTACGATGGCGATGAGGGCGAGCTCATTCTTGATGTGAGCGGTGGAGACCTTGCCGTCCTCATTGGCCGTCACGGTCGCACGCTGGAAGCCTTGCAAACGGTTATCAGCACGCTCGTGAGCAGCCGTCTCAAGTTCTACTATCCCATTGTTGTTGACATCGAGAGCTACCGTAGTCGTGCAAAGAAGAAGATTGAGCAGATGGCTCTCAACGCTGCTTCTCGTGCCAAGAGCCATGGTTCCAGCGTTAAGCTTGCTCCCATGAATGCGTACGACCGTCGTTTGGTTCACCTTGCTTTGCGAGATGATCCTGAGGTCACCACACACTCTGAGGGTGATGATCCTGACCGGTACGTCGTGGTTACGCCGGTTAAGCTGTAGTCCATCTCTCATTGGTTCTACATGCGCTACAGTTTGGGAGGGTGAGATACTCACCCTCCTTTTTTCTTGCCAAAATCTTTTGATTCGAGAGTTTTTGGCAGTATGTAACACTCTATGGAATCGTATGTCTTGCTATAAGGAGTGAAGATGAACCAAAACTCCCATGAGGTTCTTACGGAAGAGCTGCTTGAGCTTCTCGCCTCCGATGCTGACCTTTCGTTGATTACTGTGACCCCGGAAATGGCAGAGCTACTAATTCAACATTTAGAGCTCGTAGTTGAGAAGAACAAAAGGATAAATCTCACAAGGATCACCAACGAACATGAGGCTATCGTCCTCCATATTATCGACTCTCTGTTGTTTATTGCTCATAAGCCCACAGTATTGGGACCAGACGAGAAGCTATTAGATGTTGGTACTGGAGCTGGCTATCCAGGGCTGCCTCTCACAATTGTGAGTGGTTGCCAGAGTACGCTCATTGATTCTGTCGGTAAGAAGGTCAATGCTGTGGAAGAGTTTACTGATGCGATGGGGCTCGTTAATCGTGTTTCGTCTCTGCATGCTCGAGCGGAGGAAGTTCCCGAACTTTGTCACTCCCGATTTGATGTTGTTGTTGCTCGAGCTGTTGCCCAAACGAATGTTCTCATTGAATATGCTTCGCCTTGCTTGCGAAGGAACGGCACCCTTCTTGTTGGCAAGGGAAACCCTAGCGATGAAGAGATTCAAGCTGCTTCTCGTGCCGCTAGGATTTGTGGGCTTGAGGCATCAGGGCGGTTTGAATATGAACTTCCTCATGACCTTGGACATAGAACTATTCTTGCATATACAAAGACTGGCAATCCTCGTATCAAGCTTCCTCGCCAGAATGGCATGGCAAAGAAGAATCCCCTTGGACTTCAGTAAGACCCACGTAGGTAATTATTTGTTTCTCAGCTTCGTCGACGTAGCTGATATGGCTCTCATCGAATTGCTTCGATGAGAGCCACTATTCTATGACACGACAGATCATCGCCGTTTCACGTGAAACCGCTTTCTTGCAGGTCTAATTACTAATTGAATGTTCTACTTGTCTGATTGAATCAACGTCGGCAATAACAGATTGTGATTGGTTCACGTGAAACAGCTTGATGCTAGTGATATTTGTCATATATCTCAAGCATTGAACGTTCGTAATCTGTGTATGGGCTCAAATGAAAACTATTAGCCTGTAGTGTTTCACGTGAAACGGCTGGAAACCATAAAAACGATGATATCTTCTGAATCGTCATTCGCTGTTTCATGTGAAACAGCGAATTCGAATAAGCACAATATAAAACATAGGTGATTCGATAAAGATTCTCGCAGTTTCACGTGAAACAATACCCTATGATTGTCACACACCACATTGGTGAGCAAACACAGTTTAGACGTAAACATACTCGGCAATTGGGGGTCATTCGTGGGCTTTCAAGACGTAAAACGCGGATTTACCAATAGAGACCCGAAAATTTTAGCGATTATCAACCAAAAGGGCGGTGTTGGAAAATCAACGACGGCGATAAACCTTTCTGCAGCGCTTGGAGAGGCTAAGAAGAAGGTACTTGTCATCGATTTGGACCCTCAGGGGAACACAACAAGTGGATATGGCATCGAGAAGGAGGATCTTGAGCACGATATGTATGATGTCTTGCTCCAAGATTTCCCAATCGAGGATGTAATTGTCGATACAGTTGAGGACAGGGTGTTTGTAGCACCTGCGACAATTCAACTTGCTGGTGCAGAAATAGAGCTCGTATCAGCAATGGCTCGTGAAAGCATTCTCAAAAACGTTGTCGAAAAGATAAAAGAGAACTTTGACTACGTCTTTATCGACTGCCCACCATCGCTAGGATTGCTTACAATCAATGCACTTGTTGCATCGGATCAATTGCTGATCCCTATCCAGTGCGAGTATTACGCCCTAGAGGGAGTCACAAAGCTCATTGAATCAATGAAAATGGTTAAGAGTCGTCTTAATCCTTCTCTCTCGATATTTGGTGTCATCATGACAATGTATGACACACGCACAACGCTCTCTCACCAGGTGGTAGAAGAGTGCGAGAACTATTTCGGGCAACAGATCTTTAAGACCTACATACCTCGCAATGTCAAAATCGCTGAAGCGCCAAGCCATGGTCTGCCGGTAACAATGTATGCGCGAGTGAGCAAGGGCGCGTCTGCCTATACAAAACTTGCTAAGGAAGTGATTCGTCGTGGCTAAGAAATCAGGGCTGGGCAAGGGACTAGAATCACTGATGGGCGAAGCAAATGCAGAAGTAGGCGCTCCAGCTGCAGATTCAACGTTGCCAATTAGCAAGATCAAGCCAAACAAAGGGCAGCCACGAAAGAACTTCAATCCTGATGAGCTTGCTGAGCTTGCCGATTCCATCAAGCAGAATGGCATACTTCAGCCCATTATCGTGCGGAAAATAGGAACTACCTACGAGATAGTTGCAGGCGAGCGTCGCTACCAGGCAGCAAAACTTGCAGGTCTAGATGAGGTGCCCGTCGTCATCAGAGACATTAGTGATGAGGACGTATTCAAACTCGCACTTATCGAGAACCTCCAACGTTCAGACCTCAACCCTATTGAGGAGGCACAGGGATACAAACAGCTGCTTGACAGTAATGGGCTCACCCAGGAAGAGGTAGCCCGTCTCGTCTCAAAGTCGAGGTCTGCGATAACTAATACACTTCGACTGCTTGACCTTCCTGACGAAGTCCAACAGCTTATGAGTGAGGGCAAGCTGACCGCTGGGCACGCGCGAGCAATCCTCGCTGTCCCCTCTGAGGAGGGACGGATTCGTCTTGCAGAGAAAGTCGTTGCTCAGGGTTTGTCGGTACGACAGACAGAAACCCTTGCTCCATTGTTTTCTGACAACAGTCAGGCTGAGCCAGTTCATCGCCAGCCTGTACCCCAGTCCTTCAAGCGTGCGGCAAGACAGATGAGGCTAGCACTGGATACCAACGTGAAGGTTAAGACCGTCCGAGGAAGGAACAAGGTGGAGATTGAGTTTGAGGACGAGGAAGCACTCGCCCACCTTGTTGACCTTCTCACGAGGGACTAGGAGTAGGAATGAAGAAGCTACTTCGCAGTGCGGTTGTCATCGCGACTGCTGCTGGTGTTGGCTATGTGGTCTACAAAGAGGTACTCTCCGACGAGGCCAAGCAGAATATTAAGAAGATGGTGGAAACGGTTAAGACCTCCTACGAGCGCATAAACGAGGTTATTAACTCGGTGAGAGGTGACGTTATGCCAGACGATGGACCTCTACCTAACGTTCAGACAACCATGCAGCAATGGAAAGACCTTGGATACTAGGGAATCTGCGGAAGCGGTAAGAAGATAAAATTAAGAACATATGTTCTAATAAAGGGGAGGCGATCACCATGAGTGACCACCTCCCCTTCAAGTAAAGCTCTAAACAGCTTACAGCTCCTGCATACGCTGCCTAAGCTGACCGCACGCGGCGTCGATGTCAGCGCCGCGGGAGTTCCTGATGGTAGCCTCCACACCAACGGAAGCCAGACGAGCAACAAACTCCTCGGCTCGCTCGGGGCTAGCGGGTTTGAGCTTTGAGCCGGGAACCTCATTGAGCTGAATGATGTTCACGTGCGCCAGGGTGCCACGACAGAAGTCGCATAGGGCTCCTAGCTCGTCCTCGTTGTCGTTGACGCCCTGGATAAGCGCGTACTCATAGGTGGGACGGCGCCCAGTCTTGTCAACATACTCGCCCATCACGTCATAGAGGTGGATGAGGGAGTACTTCTTGACACCAGGCATGAGGATGTTGCGCGTGCTCTGGTTGGCGGAGTGAAGCGAGACGGCAAGCGTGAACTGCTCGGGCTCATTAGCAAAACGCTTAATCATGGGGATAACGCCGCAGGTGGACACCGTAAGGTGACGCGCGCCAATGCCTGCTCCCTCAGGGGAGTTGAGGCGTCGCAGCGCGGCAAGCGTAGCGTCATAGTTCATCATGGGCTCGCCCTGCCCCATCATCACCACGCTGGTAACACGCGTGTTGAAGTCATCGCGCACATGCATGACCTGCTCGTAAATCTCGCCAGCCGTCAGCGAGCGGGTAAGGCCCGAGGCGCCGGTTGCGCAGAACGCGCAGCCCATGGCGCAGCCTGCCTGAGTGGACACGCACACGGCAAGGCGGTTCTTCGAGGGCATGCCAACGCACTCAACGGCAACACCATCAGGAAAGCGAAGCAGGTACTTGCGGCTACCGTCTTGCGAGACCTGTCGTGCTACTTCCTCGACGCCTCCGAGCGTGACGTAGTCCGCAAGCTCGGCTCGCAGCGCCTTCGACAGGTTGGTCATCTGGTCGAGTGAGGTGGCGTTCTTGACCCACACCCAGTCCTCGATCTGCTTTGCACGGAACTTGGGCTGGCCCAGCTCTGCGAGAAGGGTCTCAAGCTGGCCGCGCGTACAGTTCCTTAGGTCGAGCTTCTCGTTGTTTCGGTTGACGTCTTCCGTCTGCATTTCTGGCCCCTTGCCCTTGTCGTATGGTGTGGTGGAGTATCCTCTTTGGGTTACTGTCTCCGTGTGAGTTGAGTCTACCGCACGGCGGAGAGATGCGAGGGAGAGCACATGACAAGTCAGGACGTGTTGGGCCTCAAGGTTGTCGTTATCGCCGGCGGCTGGTCTGACGAGAAGGAAATTTCCCTGGACTCTGGGCGCGCGTGCCAGAAGGCGCTCACCGAGGTGGGTTTCAAGGGCGTTGACCTGCTTGATGCCGCAGATGGCGAGTTTGTGTCAAAGCTCGTTGCCGGCGGTTACGACGTGGCCTTTGTCGCCATGCACGGACGCTACGGTGAGGACGGTTGCATCCAGGGCCTCCTCGAGATTCTGCACATGCCCTACACCTTCTCGGGTGTGCTTGGGAGCGCCGTGAGCACCGAGAAGGAGGTCGCCAAGACCCTCTATCGCCAGGCGGGCATCCCCACGCCGCGCGGAACTGACGTTGCAGCCGGCACAAAGCTCACAGATGACGACATCGACCGCGTCGTGGACGAGCTTGGGCTGCCGCTCTTTGTGAAGCCTGCGGCAAACGGCTCGAGCTACGGCGTCACGCGTGTGACCAGTGCTTCTCAGCTTCGTGAGGCCGTCGAGCGGGCATCGGCCGGCGGAGACCGCGTTCTCATCGAGGAGTGCGTCACCGGCACCGAGATCACCGTTCCCGTGATTGGCAATGATGACCCCAAGGCTCTGCCCATTGTCGAGATCGTGACCGGTGCGGAGTTCTATAACCTCAAGGTAAAGTACGAGCCTTCGTCCATGCACCACGTGATTCCTGCTCGCCTGGAGGCTGGCGTCTACGCCCGCGCCCAGGAACTGGCCGTTCGCGCCCACCGCGCCCTTGGCTGCCTGGGTGCCTCGCGTAGCGACTTCATTGTGCGCGAGGACGGCACTCCGGTGATTCTCGAGACCAACACCATTCCTGGCATGACCGAGAATAGCCTCCTGCCCGATTCCGCCCGCCACGGCGGCATTGAGTTCCCCGAGCTCTGCAAGAAGTTTGTGGAGTATGCGCTTGAAGCTCACGGGAAGTCGGAGGAATAGCATGGCTCTTGCCGGTGCTGGCGAGCGAGACAAGAACATGGAACGAGCTGCAGCCGCCCTCGAGCGGCTGCTTCTTCCTGGAACGCCCGAGGACATTCGTGCCAACTATAAAAGTCTTGCCGAGCGGGCACGCACCCATGCGTTTGACCTGCTCGAAGAGGATATCGTGGTGCTCGATACGGAGACTACGGGCCTCTCGTTCAAGGACTGCGAGCTCATAGAGATATCTGCCGCAAGGATCTCGGGCCGCGAGGCAGTTGAGCGTTTTGAGACCTTTGTTGATCCTGGCGGGCCAATCCCGCCCGAGATTCAGCGCCTTACAGGCATACGTGACATAGACGTTGCTGGCGCACCCACCCCCGAGGAAGCCGTGAGCGCCCTGGCGGACTTTGTAGGCGGTTCTCCTGTGCTGGCGCACAACGCCACCTTCGACCGCACCTTCATCGAGGGCGTGCGCGGCGGCTCCGAGGTGTCTGACACCTGGATTGACACGCTTGCGCTCTCTCGCATCGCACTCCCGCGCCTCTCATCCCACCGGCTCTCGGACATGGCGGAGGCGTTTGGCTGCGATTCTGTAACGCACCGTGCGGGCGATGACGTCGACGCGCTCTGCGGCATGTGGCGAATCATCCTACTTGGCCTCTCTGACCTGCCGGCGGGGCTCCTGGGCAAGCTCTCTGAGATGCACCCCGAGGTAGAGTGGCCGTCTAGGCCTGTCATTGCGCACCTTGCCGCCGAGAGGGGCCCAGAGCCCTTCTCGCTCAAGGCGCTTCGTCACGGGTTGGTCTCCCGCGAGGAGACGCACCAGCGCGCGGACGCCGCCGAGAGTGACGAGGCACTTGTCGCCCCAACCCCTGAGGCCATTAGGGACGAGTTCACGCCTGCGGGTGTTGTTGGGCACATGTACGAGAACTACGAGACGCGCCCGGAGCAGGTCTCGATGGCGCTCGAGGTGCGAGACGCCCTTGCCACCTCGACGCACCGCACGATAGAGGCTGGTACAGGCGTTGGAAAGTCCATTGCCTACCTGCTGCCCGAGGTCCTTTTTGCCCAGCGCAACAACGTGACCGTGGGCATTGCGACAAAGACCAACGCCCTCACCGACCAGCTTGTCTCCCACGAGCTGCCGGCGCTGGCCCGCGCGCTGCCAAAGGGGCTCACCTTCCACAGCCTGAAGGGCTACGAGCACTACCCGTGCCTGCACCGGCTAGACCGCGCCGCCGTGGAGGACCTACCGCTTGAGCTGGCACGCAACGACGGGCGCTCGGACAACGCCATCGCAGGCGACATGCTCACCGCTATTGCCGTGACGTATGCGTATGCCTGCCAGTCTCCTGACGGCGATTTGGACGCGCTAGGGATCCGCTGGCGGTATGTGCCGCGACAGATGCTCACTACTACCCCCAACGAGTGCCTTCGCACGCGCTGCCCGTACTTTCCCAACGAGTGCCTGGTCCATGGCGCGCGCCGTCGTGCCGCCAGCGGCGACGTGGTGGTGACCAACCATTCGCTGCTGCTGCGCAACGTTGCTGCTGAGGGAAAGATTCTGCCGCCCATTCGCCACTGGGTGATTGATGAGGCCCACTCCTTCGATAGCGAAGCTCGCCGCCAGTGGGCGCACGAGGTCTCTGGTGACGCGGCTCGTGCAGCGTTTGAGCTGCTTGGCGGTACCAAGAGCGGTGCGCTGCACACGGTGATGACGTTCGCCTCGGTGTCCAAGCTAGAAGGGGCCACGCTTGTGCAGGGGCTGCTCACCAAGACCGCGGCGTCCGTCTCGCGCGCGGCAGTTTCTACGGCCGACCTCTTCATGGCGGTGCACGAGCTCGGCACGCTTGCCAGAGGCGATGGCGGCTATGACATGGTGACCCTTTGGATTGATGATAAGGTCCGGGAGACGTCGCAGTGGGGTGCCGTTGCGGAGGCTGGGTCTGCTGCCGTGGCGCACCTTGATGAGGCGGCAAAGAACCTGGGCGAGGTTGAGGAAAAGCTTGCGGAGGTTGCGCCGCAGCTTGCCGCGGACCTCACGGAGTCCGGGCGCTTTGTGTCTGAGCTGCTCGAGAGCCTGCGCCTCATCCTGGGCGGAGAGGACCAGACATACGTGTACTCCGCGGAGCTGTATCGCTCCAAGCGACGCATTGGCGCCGAGAAGCTCCTTGCCGAGAAACTCGACGTGGGTGCGGATCTTGCCCAGAACTGGCTGCCCGAGATGAAGAGTGTGGTGTTCACCTCGGCAACCATGGCAGTGAGGGATGACTTCTCGCACTTTGACCATGCGGTTGGTCTCGACCGCCCGCCCGCAAGCATGCACAAAGACGTGCGTCTTGATTCAAGCCTTGATTACGATAAGAGTATGTCGGTCATTGTGACCAAAGATATGCCCGCGCCAAACGATAGCAACTACCTGGACGCACTTGTTGAGCTTCTCTACAGCGTGCATCGTTCTATGGATGGCTCGGTTCTCACGTTGTTCACAAATAGGCGTGACATGGAGCGTGTGTACGCCGCGCTTGAGCCGCGCCTGACCAAGGTGGGGCTGGCGTTGGTGTGCCAGGAGCGTGGCTCCTCTCCGCGACGGCTGCGCCAGCAGTTTCTGGCTGAGAAGCGCACGTCGCTTCTCGCGCTGCGGTCGTTCTGGGAGGGCTTTGACGCCACAGGTGACACGTTGAGGTGCGTGGTCATCCCTAAGCTGCCGTTTGCAAGTCCCAACGACCCCATCGTGCGCGAGCGCGACCTGCGCGAGGACCGCGCATGGTGGCGCTACTCGCTGCCCGAGGCGGTCATCTCGGTGAAGCAGGCTGCGGGTCGTCTTATCCGCACGTCGAGCGACTGCGGCGTGCTGGTGCTTGCAGACTCGCGCGTGGTCCAGAAGCGCTACGGACGGGCGTTCACCGGGTCGCTGCCCTCTAAGAGCGTGACCACGCTCGAGACGCAGAACGTGGGCCGCTACATAGAGATGTGGCGCTCGACGCACGAGCGATAGAAGCGCAGGCTACTGTTTTCCCAGCTTACGGCGGGCATAGGCGATGGCGAGGGCTTTGACCTCGCCATCGCTTGTGAATGCAGCGCCGGCACAGGCCGCAATGCGCCGCGGTAACCATTCCCCGCCGTAGTAGGGAATGCGCGTAACGACAACGGAGCCGTCATCGCGCTCTACGTGCAGGCCAGGCCAAGCGAGAAGCTCAAGGTAGTGCCTGTCACGAAAGGAGATGCGCACCTCGCGCTCGGGACTGGTCTGCTGTGGCTCTGGCGGAAGCTCTTCTGCCGACGCAATGAGCACATCCGTCATGCGGTCAAGACGAAAGACGCGCTCGCCCTGGCGCGAGGGGTCGTAGGCGTCAAGGTACCAGACGCCGTCCGCGTTGCGCAGCCCGCGCGGATCCACGTGCCGCCTCCGCGGCGCCTTGTCAGCCACGCCCTGGTACGAGAAGTCGAGCATGCCGAGCTGGGCTATGGCCTTGGAGCACTGGAGTAGGGCCTCGGCCGTGCAGTAGTTGCCCGACTCGTCGCCGCCCTCGCTAGGCGGCGCCGGCGCCTGGGCCTCGGTGGAGTGCTGGGAAGAGAGCGACGCCGCGATCTTCTGGCGCAATGGGGCGTCTGCTGGGATTTCCATCTGATCGAGAGCCGCCTTAACAGCGACGGTCTCGGACTTGGTGAGGCGAAGCCTTCTTACGTGGCTGCCTGAGCTGCCCTCGAGCGTGAGGCGGTCGTTGTCCTGGCCTTCGGAGAGCGGGAGAACCGCCGCGCCCTCGCCGCCCGCGGCAAGGATGAGGTCCATGCGATGGCGTGCGTTCTGTTCACTGATTCCCAGACGACCAGCTATGGTCTCCACGTCCAGGCTGTCTCCCGCGTGGTCGAGCGATGAGATGATGGCGACAAGCTCGCGGGCCTCCTGCAGGCCTCCCTTGCGTCCGGCTCCTTGCCTGCGACTAGCCATATGTAACGACCCCCTTGAGCTTGGCGCGCCAGGCAGAGACAAGCTCTGGCGGCGCAATGGGCGTGACATCCTCCGCAATGGCCCACGAAGCGGCATCCTCCACGCTACTTATCTCGACGCGCCAAAGGATGGAGGCGGGAGACTGTTCCGTAACCGCAGCCGCATCGGGGCCAAGGGTGTCATCAGGCTCGAGGAACGTGCCCTTGCCAAGCGTGACCTTGGAAAACTCCTGTGCCGCCTGCACCGGCACGGCAAACACTCCCTCGCATGTGACTGACCCAATCTGGAAAGGAAGCTTCTGCCAGTCACGAACGTCGAAGTCCTCCGGAATCTCGAAGGACGGTCCTGCAACCTTGGAAGCTCGTCGAACACGGTCGATGCGATACGTGTGTGCTGAGCCCTCGATGACCGCGCCGCTCTCGTCAATAGATGGTGCCACCATATAGAGGTGACCGCGCATGCCAAAGAAGCCATAGGGAGCTATCCGACGCTTGACCGTGGTTCCATCGGCGCGCACGTAGTCTATCTGCGCGACCAGCCTGGAGAGGCTGCATTCCTGGAGAGTCGCAAGCTGTCGGCTGGGCGTTCTCTCCTCTGCAGGTAGGGAGACCGATGCGGGATAGTCGAAGGCGTCATCGATCTTCGAGAGCGCAATGCGAAGCTCGGCACCGTAGGGGAAGTCCGGATCATCGACAAGCGGGAGACATGCAACGTCAAGGGCCATGGCGTCCTCGTCCGAGAGCTCGGTGCTCTCGACGAACGAAGCACTATCTACGCACCAGAGCGCCTCCGGGCCGTCAGCGCGGCTCACCATAATGCCGCATTCGGCGAGCGCAGCCCTATCCCGTCGAAAGGCAGTGCGATATGAGTCTGGCTTGGTGAGGTCCGGATAGAACGAGTGCCAGATGGTGTCATCGCTTATGGTGTCCGAGCTCATGAAGGCAAGTGCGAGCGAGGCAATCCTCGTTGCCTGCTCGTCATCCTTCGAAAGCGCCGAATAGCCTTCTCGTTCGTCCAACCCGGTCCTCCCGCTTCTACTTTGGTGGCCCACGTAGACGCGTGGCCCATGCCGTTGCGTGTGCGCCATCACGTGTAGACGATAGTCGAAAGGAGGGAACCCGGCGAGTTGTGCGTGCGGAGAAATATGCAGGACCCGAGCACCACGATGAACGGTGCCGCATGTGGTCTCGTTGTGGGGGAATTGCCGTGCAGACGACCGTCCAGGGGGCGCCGGGGTGATATCGCTGTCCCTCAAGACGTATACTCAATACCGCATATGCGCATTCTCGCGACCTAAACGGCTGCGTGACCAGCGGAGGACGTACAGCATGGCCATGACACATGATTATTTGGACTACCTGGAGGACCAGATTGGCATCTCCCCTGCGAACAGCCAGGAGGAGCTCCAGGCGGCTCAGACTATTGCGGACCTCATGAAGAAGCATGACGTCGACGTCAACGTCGAGGAGTTCGATGCTCCCGGCAGCGGGCGCTTCGTGCGGTGCGTGCTTCTCGTTCTGATGTTTGTAGGGGTTATCCTCTCGGGTACGGGCATCTCTGTCCTGGGGATTGTGCTGGCGCTGGTTCCGGGCGTCCTGCTCATTCTTGATGTCCTTGGAGTTGGTGGGGACTTTCTCTCCAAGCTTGGCCCTGCGGCACGCAGCCAGAACGTGGTCGCCGTGCACCATGCCACGGGCGAGCTGGTCGCCAAGGGCAACAGGCCAATCGTCGTTGTTGCCCACTACGATTCCCCGCATGACAGCTTCCTGTATGGAAGCCCGCTTTCCCGCTACATCCCCATGCTTCGCAAGGCGCTCAAGTGGCTTGTTCCCGCTGTCACCCTTTGTGCATTGCTCCAGGCGTTCTCCTTCCTGCCCGCACCCCTTCGCTCGGTTCTCTGGGTTGCCGGCATCCTGCTGGCCATTCCGCTTGTAGCGTTTGGCGCGGATGGCATCTACCAGAGGTTCTCCACCTGCTCGCTGGGCTCTAATGACAACAAGTCCTCTGTTGCGGCGCTTCTCGGCATCCTTGAGAACGTCCGTCCCTCTGGAGAGAAGCCTGTCTCCCAGCGCGCCATCGAGAGGGAGCAGCATGAGAAGGAGGCCGCTCAGGCCCAGGCCGAGGCCGAGCAGGCAGCTGCAGCCGCTCAGGCTCCTGTGCCTGCCCCTGCGCCAGCGCCGCAGGCCGAGGAGATCGTCGGCGTCCGTCACGGCAAGGACATCATTGCCGCCCTTGGCATTCTTCCTGCTGACTGCGACATCGAGTATGTTGACTCCTCCGAGAGCATGAGGTCGTCCTCGATTGATGCCGACGAGACCAGTGAACTTCCCGGCAGCCCCGTGCGCGCCAGCGCCCGCATCGACGCCCAGACCGAGGTTGCCGCTGCGGACTCCACTGAGAGCCTCCCTAGGTCTTCGGCTCCCCGCACTACAGACGCGAGCGCCGAGCCTGTTGCTGCTCCTACGGACAGCACAGACTCCACGGCCACCGCACCTGCCCCTATCGACGCTTCTGCAGGCGCCGACGCAACCGCCGCCACGCCCGAGAAGACTCACTTCTTTGACCGCAAGAAGCTTGCAAGCATGTTCGATCGCTTCGAGAGCCGCGGCGTTGGTGAGAAGGATGACTCCGGTCTTACCGCTACGCCTGACGACGACCTTGGCTCCACACGTCCAACGGCCCCGACCCCGCGCAAGCGTCCCGAGAAGCCCGATGACCCTAACTGGGGCAAGTCGAGCTTCAAGCCCCAGATCTCTGACGTGGCACGTCGCGCGGCCCTCTTTGACCTTCCTGACCCCTCTGGGCTGTCTGACCCCCTTGCGTCCGATTCCGATGAAACTCAGCTTGCGCCAGCCCATCCAGCTCAAACTCCTTCCCGGAGGAGCATGGGGAACCTGCTGAGCGACGCGAACGACAGGAACGCCCAACGCATTCGCGGCGGCGCAACCGAGGTGGAGGTGCCTGTGATTACCCCTGGTACCACAGCCGCGGCGCCAGCACAAAACGTTGCCAGTGGCGAGCAGGACGGCCTTGATGTCATTAGCGCGGATGACCTGGGGATGCAGGAGGAAGCCCCCGAGCATCCTGCCGAAAAGCACCGCTTTGGCCTGTTCAACCGCAACAAGGACAAAGGTGGACGCTCCCGCGGTCAGGGCCGTGGCAGTTGGCTGAGCGAGGATCCCGAGAACTGGGACGAGAACTCTGATTCTGACCCCTGGAAGGGCGGCGCCACCACGAGAAGTGGCCTTCGCCTTGTCGAGGATGTTCCTCCCGAGGCGCCGGAGCCTCCCTATGAGGGCGACCAGGCAAGTGCCGCACCTCTCTCTGACGTGACCGCCGAGCCCGTTGCTGACGATGAGCCCCCCGTCGACGTGCCTGCTGACGTTCCCACCGAGGATGACCTTCGTGCCGCCGTGCTTCACATGGGTGACGACGAGCTGGTCTGCCACGACATCTGGTTTGTCGCCCTTGGCGCCTCCAACCTTGACCACGCCGGCATGCGCTCCTTCCTCTCTGAGCACCGCTCTGCCATTCGCGGTGCATTCCTCGTGAACCTGGACTGCGTGGGCGCTGGCGACCTCTCGCTCCTGACGCACGAGGGCTTCGAGCCCACCCGCCGTGCGGACAGGAGACTTCTCAGGCTCCTCACCGGTACGGCATCTGACCTCAACGTGAACCTCAAGACCCAGCCGTTCGACTGGGCGGACACCGATGCCTCCGTCGCCATGCGTACGTCCGTCCGTGCAGTCACGGTCATGGGTATGGGCGACAATGGGCTGCCTGCCCTCTCGCGCACCGAGCAGGATGCGCCCGAGAACGTTGACGGTGACCAGGCTGCCTCCGTCGCCGAGCTGGTCACGGAGATGATTCGCCGCTCGTAGTTGCATTTGCGCCACTCTCCAACGAGGTTTTCGAGCCCGAGGGGGCCGGCTATTGCCGGCCCCCTTTTGCGCTTTTTCTACGCGCCCGCACCCGTTCGCACTGGGATGCCGCTCTATCTCGTCAGCCTTTCCTCCTGCGCCAGAGAGCAAGGATGATTCCGGCGCATCCGAGTGCAGCACAGGCTCCGATGGCTACACGGGCAGTCGTATCTCCCGTTTGGGGGATGCCGCCTACTTCTCGTTGGGTTTTGCCGTTGGACTGTTTGGACTCCGACCCGCTCGACGGAACCTCCTCGCGATAGTCCACGGTCTGGCTCGCTGCATTCAGATCCTTGTGAGATACAACTTCCTGCCCATCGCGATAGAGGGTCTCGAAGACAACTACCCTCTTCCCGTCGACAGCGGCGCCCGCAACCTCGAACGGCATGGCGACAGTATCGTCTGCCTCTGCGGGGACAAACTGCTGCGTCACCTCAACGGAATTTCCTTCCGCGTCGAGGATCGGCTCGCCGCTCTCGGCGTCCATGAGTGTGCCGTGAAGCTCGTAGCTTGTACCGGGTGCAAGCCCCTCAAAGGCCACAACGTCCACGATGCCTGTACTCTCCTGGACCTCGCCCTCGTGCCTGCCGGTCTTCTCGTCTGTTGCGGTTGTTTGGATGGAAGGCACGCTCTCCTCGCGGTTGTCTATGGTACCCAGGTCAAGGACGGCGTTGTGACGCGATTGGGGGAGCTCGGTGGTGAGCTGGAAGGAGACGAGCTCACGCCCGCGATTGGCGTCGCACCGTAGCTCCTGTACCTCGTAGCGGTCATACGGGAATGCTGCGAGGCTCTCGATGGCCTTTCCGTTGGCATTCGCAACACCCCCAAACCACACGCCGTTCGAGGAGTCGAGCTTGGTGGAGTCCACCAAGGGCACCGAGGAGTCTGCACCCCTCTCGCTAAGTACCGCATCGTTTGCGTTCGTGCGCTGCTCGAGGGCATAGACGGAGGAGTCAAAGATGCCGTTCTCATCCGTCACCGCAACGTGCCGTTCTCCCGTGGTAAGGCTGGTGATGAGAAACGCAACATTGGCCATGGGCTTCTGGGAGTTCTCGTCCCGCTTCACAAGGCGAATGTCCGTGCGCACAACCTGGTCGTGTGCCGCATCTTCGGGCTTCGTGAGGTCTATGGTCTTCCCGTCTTCCTCAACCTGGAACGTTGCCGACCAGAGCCTAGCCTCGCTGTCCAGGAGGTATCCCGCCGGAGCGGCGGTCTCTCGAATGGTGTAGGTCCCATACGGAAGCGCGTCTGCACTGGTATATGCAGTGCCGTTCTCATCTGTGGTCAGCGTGAGCGCAACCTCGTCTGGGTCTACCGTGGCATCGCCGACAAGAACAGGATGCGAGGAGTCATTGGTCACCGTGAACGTGGCCCCTGCAAGTGTTGCGGAGCCAAGTGGAACGTTGCCCAGTGTCTCCCGGTCGACCTTGCCAACACGAACGCCGCCACGGATTACCTGATCATCGACGGGGCTTTGTGCTGAGACCACCGTCCCGTTCTCGGTGATGCTCACATCCGCCTTCCAAGTCTCGTTGAGCAGGTATCCCTCTGGCGCCGCGACTTCACGCACGGTGTACCTGCCATAGGGCAGCTGGTTGGCCGTTGTCGTTGCGTGGCCGTGAGCGTCGGTGACAAGGTCGATGCTCGTAATGGCCTCGCCTGGCGCGTAGGCAACGCCCGAAATTACCACGGGACGCTTGGACTCGTTTGTTATCTGGAAGTGCGCCCCCTCAAGCGACGCATTTCCCTGGGGGTCGGCCGCCGCAAGCTCTCGGTCGATCTTGTCGAGGCAGAGTCCTCCAGCGATGGGTGTGTCCGGAAGTTCAACGGTCTCCTCGCTCTCCTCGTGGAGCACGATGGTCTTGGTCCACTGTTCGTTGAGAAGGTAGCCCTTGGGAGCCTTTGTCTCCCGGAGGACGTACGTGCCATAGGGGGGCTGGATGATGGGAAACTTACCCTCAGCGTTGGCGGCGAGCGTGCACACCACTTCTCCCGGAGCAATGGCCATGTCGTTGTAGACCACGTCCCCCTCGGAAGCGTTGGTAATGCTTACCTCGGTTCCCTCGAAGGTGGCATCTCCCTGCGGGCCATCCGAGCCCAGGTTGATATCCACCTTAACCATGGGAGGCGTGTGGGGCCTTTCGACGGTCTCGTCTACGGTGCCGGCATCGGCCGGGTCCTTCGACCCGGTAACCGTAGCAACGCCCACCCAGCTAGAGTTGAGCTCGTAGCCCTCCGGCGGCTGGACTTCTCGCAGCTCGTAGGTGCCGTAGGGAAGAATCTTCTCGCTTGTTGCCGTACCGTTGGCATCCGTTACGAACTCAAGGCCGGAGATGATTTCTCCAACGGCATAGGTAGCGTTGCCCACGTATACGGGGTGATCAGAGACATTGCGTACCTGGAAGCGTGCTCCTGCCAGGGTGGCGTCGCCCTGTGCAACTTCCTTCTTGAGCTGGTGATCTATCTTGCCCACATGTATTGACCCGAGAAGAACCTCGTCACTCACGCCTCTGCCCTGCACGTCCTTCACGGCGGTGGTGTTGTTCCACCCGTCGAGGGACTTCCAGATGGCAGTGCCATTCTCGAGCGTGACTACGGCTACGTGTGTGGACGAGTCCGTGAGTGCATAGTCCTCGGGTGCCTTGGTCTCTGTGATGCCATAGGTGCCCAGGGGGAAGACTGCCTCTCCCTGCGAGTTGGCAAAGAGCTGGTCGCCGGAAACGAGCTGTGAGCTGCTGTAGGTTGCCACGCCAGACTCGTCTGTCGCAAAAACCCAGGTTCGAAGCGGGTTGCCAGAGACATCCCCCGTGGTGTTCCCGTAGTAGGAGACGGTGAATTGCGCCCCTGCCAACGAGCCGTTGCCCTGTGCCGCTCCTCCCGTCTTGGCGTCGAGCTTCTGCACGATGGCGCCGCCCGGTGCGCTTGCCGGCACCTCCTCGACGGGTGCGCCATGCACCTGCGCTGTTGATCCCGCGCTCACGGAGACGGGGTAGATTTGCTCGTCGAGCAGATAGCCCTTCGAAGGGTGAATCTCATGCACGTAGTAGTTGCCCGTTGGCACGCTTGCGAAGGCGGCATGGCCGTTCTCGTCTGTTGTCGCAGACTGCACCAGCTGAGTGCACTGGGCGTCAGAGTAGAGGCCATAGCGCGCACCCTGGAGCGAATAGCTGCCATTGCCATCTGTGATTGACCTGTTGGCCGACTGCTTGACAAGCTCTACCCGGCCGTTTGCTGGTCCCATGGGGAACAGCACCCAGCAGGACGGATAGCACTTGGGCGAGATGGCAGAGATCTGGTTTCCGTTGATGAGCGACTCTCCAGAACTTATACCGTTTGAACGGTGCGCGGAGTGCCAGAAGAGGTCCTCGCCGGCGGAGCTGCCCCAGAAGAACCCTACGTGGTCGTCGGCGGTGTTGCCGTAGGCGTCCTTCCCGGCCTGCAGCACAGATGAGTACGGAACCGCACAGATGATGTCACCCTTCTGAAGCAGGCCCGACGCCAGCAGTTCCTCCTTCGAGTCGAACGTGTATGAGACCACGTCGTTGTTGCTGCAGACGGCAAACCAGTTGAGCAGCGACGTCCAGTTGCCGCGGTGACCGTTGGCGTTCACAAAGGTCTGGTATGGCGTTCCTCCCACCTTGTTGAGCACGTAGGCGACAAACCCGTTGCACTGCATGCCGGGAGAGTAGGCGCCTGGGTCGCCGTTGGGTCGGGGCATGCTGCCCGTCTCCTGGACTCCCTTGTAGGGAGTCCCCAGGTAGTAGCTGTCATGCTCGTGTGCGGTGAGCTCGTCCACAACCTGCTGCCGCGTAACGCCGAGAAGGTCGCTGATGTACCTGCTGCCATCGGGATTGTGTAGGTACCCAATGTTCTTGTTGCCCGCAGCGGGCGACTGAGCCAGGGCAATGCCGTTGAGCGCGGTGCCGCCACCCAGGAGCTGCTCGACGGTGAGGACGGCCGCCAAGGCGATAGCCAGAACCCCCTGCCATAGAGATCGCCTCCCGGCATGGCCTGGTCCCACGTGGGGACCTCCCCGCAGCTTGTCTCCACCAATGAGCCTTGAGCGCGGTGCGTCACCCCTCACATGAGCGCGCCGCTCGCCCCTCTCGAGTTCTCGTACCCGTTGCTCTTGTCTCATACGTCCTCCCTTGCGCGTTGATGGCCAAATCAGGGAGGCCAAGGCTACCGAGAGGGGCTTGCACCAACTTGACCCCCGGCTAGCACCTGGCTGTCACACAGCTGGCACCGTTCTTTCAATTGAGGCGTCTGAACAGGGAAAACTTGCTCGTCTTAAGGGGTCTTCGGTCCGCCAAAGCTCGTAGCGAGAAAGTTTCTGTGGCGACGGGTATATCTATCGCGTGCCATTGTCCGCAACGTCTCGAGAGAGGGGAACCAGAATGGATAAGGAACTGCTTGACTACACCGCATCGAAGGTCGAAGAGATGCTTGCCGCTCCGTCGGCCTCGGCAGACACCAAGAACGCTGCGCAGGCCTGGAAGGACGCCATCGCCAAGGGCGACGACGCAGATGCCGCCACAAACACGCTGCTCGACGCCATCAGCGCGCACCAGACCACTATCGACGACCTTATCGGCTTTGCAGGGTCCGATACGGGCAAGCAAGTCTTTGGCGAGGAGGGTGCCGCCAAGATGCTGGCCCACTCCGAGGAGCGTAAGAAGGCCGGTGCCAAGTTCTGCGACTGCGCGGCCTGCAAGCCCTGCCATGAGCTGCTGCACAAGTTTGGCCGCGAAGAGGCAGACGTCTACCTGTAGGCGTGTGAATCGCAGCAGTCCAAGCAGCCGCCGTTCCCTCGGTCCAGCGGCGCTTTGTGCAGGTCCAAAAGGCCAACTTGTGGAGTGGGCCCACCCCGGCCGTGGGCTGTGATAGAATCACCACGCATGCGGGCATCGCCAAGTGGTAAGGCAATGGCTTCCCAAGCCATCATCCGCGGGTTCGAATCCCGTTGCCCGCTCCAGAATACGCCGGGCCCCTTCGGGGGCCCTTTTTATGGGTACCAGCCTATATGAGAGTAAGCGCCCGGACATGGGCGCACGTACCAAACCCGAAGGGAACCACCATGACTGCCATCCCCATGACGGACGAAGAATGCCGCTTGGCAACCGAGGCCATCTCAGAGCAGCTCGACCGCTACGCAAGCCTGCTGGTAAAGAAGGGCGTTGCTCTTCATCCCGAGCAGGAGCTGGTGCTCTCTGCGCCTGTCGAGCGCGCGGACTTCGCGCGCAGAGTCGTCCGCGCGGCGTACCGAGTTGGCGCAGGCCACGTGACGGTCATCTGGCACGACGACCAAGTGACTCGTCTGACCTACGAGAACGTACCCACTGCGTGGTTCGAGACCGTTCCCTCTTGGCAGCGCGAGCAGCTCAACTCCCTGGCGGAGGATGGCGCCGCGTTTCTCTTCCTCGAGGGATCTGATCCGTCGTCGCTCAAGGGAATCGACCCCGCCAAGCCGGCCACCGCATCGCGCGCCCGCAACGAGCAGTGCAAGTCGTTCCGCGACGGCATGGACTTTGGCCGCAACGCCTGGTGCATTGCCGGCGTTCCCGTGACGGCATGGGCGCGCGAGGTCTTCCCCGAGCTCTCGCCTACCGAGGCGGTCTACCGTCTGTGGGTGGCCATCCTCGAGACCTCTCGTGCCGAGGGCGACGATCCCGAGAGTGCTTGGGAGACGCATAACGCCTCGTTCGAGCAGACCAAACGCATGCTCAACCGCAAGCACTACTCGGCGCTGCGCTACGAGTCCTCCAACGGCACCAACCTTACGGTTGGCCTCACCGAGGGTCATATCTGGGAGGGTGGTGCCGGCAAGCTCCAGGACGGCACGGTCTTCTTCCCCAACATCCCCACCGAGGAGGTCTTTACCTCGCCAGACCGTATGCGCGTTGACGGCATCGTGTACTCCGCGCTGCCGCTGGTGCATAACGGGCAGACCGTGCGCGACTTCTGGCTGCGCTTCGAGGGCGGTGCCGTGGTGGACTACGGTGCCAAAGCGGGCAAGGACGTCCTGCAGCATATTCTCGAGACGGACGAGAATGCCGTGCGCCTGGGCGAGGTCGCGCTCGTCTCCAAGAACACGCCCATTCGCCAGAGCGGGATCCTCTTCTACGACACCCTGTACGACGAGAACGCCAGCTGCCACCTTGCGCTTGGCATGGGCTTCCCCGAGTGCGTGAAGGATGGTCTCTCGATGGACAAGGACCAGCTCATGGCTGCGGGCGTCAATCAGAGCCACACGCACGTGGACTTCATGGTTGGCTCCGACGACCTCAATATTTGGGGCGTCTCCGCCGACGGCACCGAAACCCCGGTCTTCATCAACGGCCAGTGGCCGTGGGAGTAGGGACCAGTCCCGTGTCCGGCACGTGGTAGAATTGCGCTGCTACCGTGGCTTTGGCCACAGCATGCGCTCTTAGCTCAGTTGGTAGAGCAGGGGACTTTTAATCCCAAGGTCGAGGGTTCGACCCCCTCAGGGCGCACCAGTAAAAACAAAGGTCAGCGAGCATATCTCGTTGACCTTTTTATTTAGACAAATAAAGTGCGCCAACAGGTGCGCCAAGTATGTAGCGCGTCTGCCTGACGCCTTGCCCCATACCCCCGTTTGTTTCAAGCAGAAATCTTTTCTCGATCGTGCTTGCCAGCCTGCCCCATGCGGGCCTATAGTCGCGCATAGCAACGACAGCCGCGCGAGATATCGCGCGCCACTTTTTGAAGGGGTGACCAACGCATGATTTGCACCGCACGCAGCCATGGCATGGTCTCCCTTCGACGCCAGAACCGACGAATCAGCCCCGCGATGTCGCGCGCGCTGGCATAGGTTCTTGTCGTCTCTCTCGTCACAGACAGTTCTAGACAAGGCACCCAGCAGCGCCCGGCACGATCGGGGGCTCTTCGTGACGTCGCGGCACAACCACGGCGCTCGTTCGTTTGCATGTCTGCAAGGGGTATCAGGGCCCAACAACAGAAAGGTGCACCAACATGGCTGAGAAGGAAAAGGTCGTCCTCGCGTATTCCGGTGGTCTGGACACGTCCGTCATCGTGAAGTGGCTGCAGGTCGAGAAGAACATGGACGTCATCGCCATCTGCGGCAACGTAGGCCAGGACGAGAAGGACCTCTCCTGGATCAAGCAGAAGGCCCTTGACATGGGCGCCATCGCCTCCGAGGCCGTCGACATGCGCGAGGAGTACGCCGAGACAATCGTCTCCAAGGCCATCTGGGCAAACGGCAAATACGAGGGCATCTACCCGCTGCTCTCCGCGCTTTCTCGCCCCATCATCTCCAAGCACCTCGTGGACATCGCGCACGAGTACGGTGCCAAGTACATCGCTCACGGCTGCACTGGCAAGGGCAACGACCAGGTGCGCTTCGAGACCTCCATCCGTGCGCTTGACCCGTCCCTCGAGATTATCGCGCCTGTGCGCGAGTGGGACCTCACCACGCGTGACTCCGAGATGGAGTGGGCCAAGGCCCATGGCGTGCCCGTGCCCACCACTCACAAGAAGCCCTACTCCATCGACGACAACCTGTGGGGCCGCGCCATCGAGTGCGGCGTGCTCGAGGACACCTGGAACGAGCCGCCCGCGGACATCTGGACGATGACCAAGAACCCCGAGGACTGCCCCGCCGACCCCGAGACCGTGGTTATTGGCTTTGAGGGCGGCCTGCCCGTCTCGATCAACGGCGAGAAGATGTCGCTGCTCGACTGCATCATCAAGGCCAACGAGATTGCCGGTCGCAACGGCTTTGGCCGCATCGACATGATCGAGGACCGCGTCGTGGGCATCAAGAGCCGCGAGTGCTACGAGTGCCCCGCCGCGCTGCTGCTCATCCAGGCCCACCAGTCGCTCGAGACCCTGTGCCTCGACGCTGAGACCCTGAAGCAGAAGGCCAAGCTCGATGTTGAATGGGCCTCCACGGTCTACCGTGGCCTCTGGTACTCGCAGAACCGCGAGGCCATCGACGCGTACAACGCCTACACCCAGAAGTACGTCACCGGCGAGGTGCGCATCAAGCTTTGCAAGGGCGGCCTGTTCGTCGACGGCCTGCGCTCGCCGTACAGCCTGTACGACTACAACTTGGCCACCTATGACGAGGGCGACACCTTTGACCACACGGCCTCCAAGGGCTTCATCACCATCCACGGCCTGCAGTCCAAGACCTGGTCTCGCGTCCAGGGCCCCGGCTCCAAGCTGCAGTAGATTCGCTATCGGGCGGGATAGACTCGGCCTGTCCGAGAAGCACGTGGAAAGCGATGCCGCCGTCGGGGTTCCCGGCGGCGGCTTTTCTACCAGCTCGTATGCGCGAGCTGTTGCGGTAAGCTAGCAGGCACACTGGCACGGTATCGAGAGGGGCACGCATGGCACTGTGGGGTGGTAGGTTCGAGAAGGGCGTCGATGCCTTCACGCAGGAGTTTGGCGCATCGCTCGAGGACGACAAGGCCATGGCGCAGGAGGACATCAAGGGCTCTCGCGCGCACGCCAAGATGCTGGCCAAGCAGGGTATCATCTCCGGCGACGATGCCGCGGCCATCGACGCTGGCCTGGAGAAGATCTCGGGGGAGATTGCGAACGGCACCTTCGCCTGGGACGTTAACGACGAGGACATCCACATGGCCGTCGAGAAGGCCCTCACCGCAGACATCGGTACGCCTGGCGCGCGCCTTCACACAGGCCGCTCGCGCAACGACCAGGTGGCGACCGACATACGTCTCTATGTCAAGCGGCTCTGCGAGGAGCTCCTCGAGGGCAATGTAGAGCTGCGTCGTACCCTCTTGAGCGTTGCCGAGAAGAACCTGGGCGTGGTGATGCCGGGGTACACGCACCTGCAGCACGCGCAGCCAGTGCTCTTCTCGCACCACATGCTGGCGTACTTCTGGATGTTCTCGCGCGACTATACGCGCCTTGTCGCCGCTCGTACCGCGGCCGACGCCAACCCGCTGGGATCAGCGGCGCTCGCCGGCACCACCTATCCGCTCGATCGCGACTACACCACCCAGCTCCTGGGCTTTGACCATGCGATTCCCAACTCGATGGACGCCGTCTCGGACCGCGACTACCTGCTCGATCTTGGCTACGCCTGTGCAGTAAGCATGATGCACCTCTCGCGCCTGTGCGAGGAGATCGTCCTGTGGAGCAGCACGGAGTTTGGCTTCATCACGCTCTCGGACAGCTACTCCACCGGCTCGTCCATCATGCCGCAGAAGAAGAACCCAGACTTTGCTGAGCTCACACGTGGCAAGACTGGCCGCGTCTACGGTGACCTCATGGAGCTGCTCACCACCATGAAGTCGCTCCCGCTTGCCTACAACAAGGACCTCCAGGAGTGCAAGGAGGGGCCGGCCGATGCTGCCAAGACTCTGCTCGATTGCATGGCGATTGCCTCCGGGATGCTTGAGACCATGACCGTGAACGCCAGCACCATGCTTGCGCAGGCAGGCAAGGGCTTCACCGCCGCCACGGATGTTGCCGACTACCTGGCCAAGAAGGGTATGCCCTTCCGCGAGGCGCATGAGGTTGTGGGTAAGCTGGTGCTCTACTGCGAGAAGCACGGCAAGGGCCTTGAGGACCTGACGGCAGAGGAGTTCCAGGCGGCGAGCCCCCTCTTTGGGGATGACATTGCCCAGGACCTTGACCCCGCAGGCATTGCCAATGCCCGCGTGACCTATGGTGGTACGGGTGAGAAAGCGGTGTGCGTGCAGCTTGCCGAGGCCAAGGAGCGCCTGGCGGCCGACGGAGGCCGGTAGGGCAGCCTAGACCGGACAAAAGTGGGGCGGACGCGCTCGTGCGTGCCCGCCCCACTGCTGTGTCTGCCCGAAAACGCACTATCGAACGGGACGTTGTGGTCCGCTGAAATAGCGCGCTAGTCCCCGAAGAGCCTGTGCGCGCGCGAGCGCATCGCGGCGCTTCTCTCGCCCGTGGCCTCAGCGTTCTTATGGTATGCGCGCCCGTCAAACATGAGAACGTCACCTTCGCGGGTTCCCGGCGGAAGCTGCGATTGCGGCACATTGCGCATGTGACCCAGACCCGCCTCCACAACGGCGACGTTGCCCTCAAAACGGTCCACGATGACTCGTTCCATGCGACGCTCCTTTCTGCGCGGATCAAGCGGATGGTCCCGGCCTAGGTTGGCGGGTGGCACTTGGAGCAAGGTTCGAGTCCCTGCGCCTTGGCCTCGGAAAGGCTTATGGGAATCTTGCTCTTCCTAAGGTACTTGCAACCCTCACGATGGTACTTTCCTCCGGTTTTTGTTGTGTAGACGGTGGGGTCGGAGCCGTCGCCGGCATCGGTTTGGCTGCTGGTTGCTCCGGCGGCCGCGGCACCTGTGGCAGCAGCGCCTGAGGAATCGCTGGACTCGCTGCCGGAGTCCGTATTTCCGGCTACAACGGTTCCTTCTTTCTCGGCGCTGGCAGAGAGGCTTGTCCCGTCAGACTCGATGGTCACGGTTCCGTTGGCACCCGTTCCGTAGACCGTTGTGCCCGAGAGCGCGTCGAGTGCCTCTTGAGTTGGGTGACCGTATGAGTTGCCAATGCCGTAGGAGATAACGGCACAGGTTGGGCTCAGGCTTGCCACCAGGCCTGCGTTGGTCGAGGTCCTACTCCCGTGGTGGCCCACCTTGAGCACGTCGACGTGGGTGTTGCATGCCTGCGAGATAAGGCTTGAGGATGCGTCGCCCGTGAAGAGGAAGCTGTTCTGCCCGTAGGTTAGAAGCACGATGACAGAGGCGTCGTTGAGGTCGTCGTAAGAGGCGCCGCCCTGCGGCCCAAGGATCTGAATCGAGTACAAGTCACTGTCGCCAATGGCCTTGCCGGCGGACGCGCCGTGGGTCTCGATGCCGCGCGACTCGATGGCGTCGAGGAAGTTCTCGAAGGTCTCCGTGTTGGTGGAAGCGTCAGGTGCCCAGAGCTCACCCACGTCAAGAGACGAGATGACCGTGGTCAGACCGCCAATGTGGTCCTCGTGGGGGTGGGTGGCAACTACGTAGTCAATGCCTGAGTACCCCAAACCCTTGATGTATGAGAGGACCTTCTCGCCGGCGTCCGTGGGGCCGCCGTCTATGAGAAGAGTCTTGCCGTCCGGAAGTTCGATGAACTCGGAGTCGCCCTGGCCAACGTCGATAAAGTGCGCCTTGAGCGGCCCCGCAGGTTGAGGTACGGGCTTCTTGGCAAGCGCCGCCGCCTTGAGGGAATCAACCTCGCTGGCATCCATGTGCTGGGACATGAAGGAGGCGGCGCTCTCTATGGCGGCATCTATGTCCGCGTCACTCATGGCAGAGAGGTCGCTTGCCGCGTAGGAGACGTCTGCGTTAGCGGATGCTCCGTTATCGAGCGTGACGGTAGCACTAGAATCGCTCTCGATGAGCGTGCCGTCTTGAGCCAAGAGGTAATGGCTGGCGGGCGTTACGGTATACCTGCCGGCATCAAGATCCTTGGTGACATCGTCTGAGAAGGAAAGCTCGAAGGTCTGGGGCTCTCCACCGTCCTTGGTTACGGTGGCCCAAGCCTTGGCTCCCGTAGTGTCAAATGACTGGTCGCTGCTTGCCGCGAGCGCGAGCGTTCCCGTGCTCGGCGCTTCCTGCGATGCTTGCGTGGGCTGGGAGGCGGAGCTGGTGTCTTGCGGGGTCCCGCCACCTGCGATGGCGCCAACAACACATAAGAAGACAAAGATGGCAAGGGCTATGAGGAGCCCCCTCTTGAGGCGGTGCTTACCCTTGGCGCCTGTGGCGCGCTCTGCTCGCGGCTTCCTTCTCATCTTCATTGGTCGTGTCTCCCAAATGCTGCCTGAGCTACCAAACCAGTGCTTTTATTCAAGTATTTATAAACGCTCTTCAGGGGTGCCGACTTGCGTTTTCTACCAGCGTGATAATGGGAGGGCTGGTCGGCAATTGGCTAACGCGTGTGGCTCTGGGCAATCCGGTGCCGCTTGCCGGAAAACCAAGCCGTCCAGCTGGTATTGTCGACGATGTGCTGTAGTATGAACTATGAGAACAAACGTTCTATTTTCCGTCTGCAGAATGGGGGACGCATGGATAGCCATTACGTCAACGGAAGGATGCGGCAGGTTTTGCCTACAACAGAACCACTTGAGGTTGAAGAGCCTGATTACCTGCCACCATCTCAGATGGGTCCTGGACCAAGTTGGATGAGCAGGCGTGCCCGCGTGATTGTGACGGTGGTGCTCGCAGTGCTGGCACTGGTCTCGGCGTTTCCCGTGGCAACGCACTTCTCGGCCCCAGAGACATACACGAGCGTCAACGAGACGCTCGACAGCCAGAAGAGCACCGCTCTTGGGCTTGTCGCAACCGCCACAACGGCATCGGTGGCGGTCTCAGCCATCCCAGATGACGTGGGCACGCCCATTGCCAACCAGCTGGCAGACCTCTCGGGCAAGCTTGCGGTGGTTCTCGCCATCATCTACCTCGAGAAGTTCCTCCTTACCACCTTTGGGCTCATTGCCTTTAGGTGGTTCGTGCCCGCCGGGATCCTCTTCCTGTGCCTGTGGATGTGGCTTCGCGGGAGGTGGAGCCCCAGCCGGGTTCTGTTTGTCTGGGGCGTCAAGCTCTTGGTTGTGGCCTTGGCACTTGTAACGCTTGTGCCGGTTAGCACGGGCATCACCCAAAACATCACCATCCAGTACCAGACGTCCCTGCTGGCAGAGAAGGCAAGCCAAGAGGCCAACCAGACGAGCGAGACCGTCTACGAGGACAACACCAACCAAGACACCGAGGAGAGCCAGAACATTCTTGAGATGCTGGGGTCTGCCATATCCAGCGGGGTCGATGCGCTGGCCTCCGGTGCGGCGGATGCTGCCAATGCCGTGGGAGAGCAGCTCAACAGTCTTGTTGACGCCGTGGCTATGAGTATTGTGACGTCCTGCCTGGTGCCCCTTGCTGTGCTCCTGCTCTACTTCTGGCTCATCAAGCTGTTTACCGGTGCGGACCTTACGGGCTACGTGTCAAAGGCCCAAGGGGTGGTGGGATCGGCCGTGCGTGGGGCGGGATCTGCCGCGCGTGGAGCCGTCAAGCGGCACCGTGCCTCCACATCCAAGTAAGCCGCCGCGGTAGAATCAAAGCATCAAAGACCTCGCTGCGAAAGGAACGCAGATGATCGATCGCTATACCCGTCCCGAGATGGGCCACATCTTCTCGCTGGAGAACAAGTACGCCATCTGGCAAGAGATCGAGGTCCTCGCATGCGAGGCACAAGCCGAGCTCGGCAAGATTGGCATCACCAAGGAGGAGGCCGCCTGGATTCGCAACCACGCCGCCTTCGACAAGGATGAGGTCGATGCCATCGAGGCCGTCACCAACCATGATGTGATTGCCTTTCTCACGGATATGGGCCGTCACATCGACGCAGACGTCCCCGAAGGCGACCCAAAGCCTAGCCGCTGGGTCCACTTTGGCATGACCAGCTCGGACCTTGGCGACACTGCGCTGTGCTACCAGCTGGTCCAGGCAACGGACATTCTTCTTGATGACTGCAAGAAGCTCGGTGAGATTTGCAAGCGTCGTGCCTTCGAGGAGCGAGAGACCCTCTGCGTTGGTCGCACCCACGGCATTCACGCCGAGCCCATGACCTTTGGCATGAAGTTTGGCAGCTGGGCCTGGGAGCTCAAGCGCGATTACGATCGCCTCAAGGACGCCCGCGCAAACGTGGCCTTTGGTGCCATCTCTGGTGCGGTTGGCACGTATAGCTCCATCGACCCCTTTGTCGAGGAGTACGTCTGCGAGCACCTTGGCCTGGTGCATGATCCGCTCTCTACGCAGGTCATTTCTCGCGACCACCACGCCTACCTTGCCGGCGTCCTTGCCACCACGGCGGCCACCTGCGAGCGCATTGCCACAGAGATCCGCAACCTTCAGCGCACCGACACCCTCGAGGTTGAGGAGCCCTTCCGCAAGGGTCAGAAGGGCAGCTCGGCCATGCCCCACAAGCGCAACCCCATCACCGCCGAGAAGGTCTGCGGCCTCTCTCGTGTCGTGAAGGCCAATGCCCAGGTTGCCTTTGACGACGTGGCCCTCTGGCACGAGCGCGACATCTCGCACTCCTCTGCCGAGCGCGTGGCTCAGGCAGACAGCTTCATCGCGCTTGACCATATGTTCCAGTGCCTCATCCGCATCGTGGACGGTCTGTTGCTCTATCCGCAGCGCATGCTCGCCAACCTCAACAAGACCCGTGGCCTCATCTACTCGAGCAAGGTTCTGCTCGCTCTTGTCGAGACCGGCATCACGCGTGAGGAGGCCTACAAAATCGTGCAGGATGACGCCATGGCTACCTGGCACGAAGTCCAGGACTGCACGCCGGGCACGTCCTTAAAGGACAAGCTTGCGGCAGACAGTCGCTGCACCCTTACCTCGCAGCAGCTGGGTGCAATCTTCGACCCGCAGAGCTTCCTTGTGCGCAAGGACGTAGTCTTCGATCGCCTGGAGAAGCTGGAGTTCGAGTAGGCTGCCAGATTGGCGCCACCTGCATTACGCATGACCAACAAGAAGGGGACCCATGTTCCACTACGACTTCAGGCCGCGGGGTGTCTGCTCGCAGGCCATCCACGTTGACCTTAGCGACGATGGCACCATCATCGAGGGCGTAGCCTTCGATGGTGGCTGCAACGGCAACCTCAAGGCCATTGGCAAGCTGGTCAAGGGCCAGCCCGTCGACCAGATCGCAAACATTCTTGACGGCAACACCTGCGGCCCTCGCCGCACCTCCTGTGCAGATCAGCTGAGCCACGCGCTGCGCGAGGCCCAGGCTGCGGCGCGTGTCTAGGGGCTCGACGTGCTGGGCTATCGCCACACGCAAGCATCTCGCCATGCGGGCCTCACGCGCCGCTCGTTCTTCAAGACGGGCGTTGCGGCCGCGTCGGCCGCTACAGCCATAGGCGTCCTTGCGGGCTGTACAAACTCCGCCGAGGACACTGCGGACACAGCCGAGCCCGTCAACGTCTCAGAGGACACGGGCACGAGCATCCTCGACGCCTTTACCTCGGTAAACCTGCCCTACTCTGCGAGCAACCAGTGGACGCTGCCTCTGGGCAACGTCCTCCACCCGGCAGAGGGCGTGTGGCTTCCCGTCACTACGGCAGGGGCCTCCGCCACCCCCATGGTGATCGCCTCCGTGTTTTCCACCTCTTCTGGCGAGCTCAAGGAGGTGGTCACCAAGACCGTCACGGGTACCACAACCTCGGTCATCTACAGCGTGGCGTGCTCGGACTCGGTCTATGCCTGGGTCGAGCTGGACATGATCACCCGCGAGTGGAGCCTCTTTGCCTCCGCGTTCTCGAGTGGCGCTCTCACGGGTGAGACCAAGACCCTCTGGCAGGCAGATTCAGACTGGGATCCCGCGCTTGTTGCTTGCAGCGGCACTTCGGTCATCTGGCAAGTGCAGCCCTCCTCTTCTGGCTCAAAGACTGCCGAGAGCTCCTATTGCTATCTGTGGACCGTTGGCGCCTCAGACGCCCAGGCGGTTGTTGAGTCTCCGGGACGCTTTGCCACAGCGCCCACCGTCTGCGGGGACTGGGTGGTTCTCACTCCCCGTGTTCGCGCAAGCGAGGGGACCTACTACGGCGTCACTGCCTACACCATCGATGACGGTCTCAAAACCAAGGTCGACCAGCTCGTGATGCCTGCCTCGGTAAAACCCTTCCGCGCCTGCCGCATGGGCGAGAAGTTCGTGGTCTCCGTCGAGGCTAACTACAGCTCGGGTGGTCTCCTCGGCAACATGGGCACTTACATTGGCTCTAGTGATGGCAGTGACTTCCTCTACCTCTCCCGCGAGCCATTCGAATGCGCTGCTGCCGGCAAGAATGGCGTCTACTTCATAAAGAGCCGTTCATCATACATTGTGGTTAACGCCGCGGACCAAACGTACAGCGTGCTCTCGTCGGTCGACCGAAGCGTGGATTATGGCGAGTACCCGGCGCGCGTGGGCGAGTGCAACACCTTTGTGACGTTCTCGTCGGTCAAGGACGCCACTACCGGCTACCCCGCTTCCGTAATTGTGAGAACCTTCCCCCTATAGCTTGGTTGGACTTAGGGGCTAGTGGGGTACACTACTATGGAACTAGTATGGAAACGGTGGGTTTATTTAATCACCGAGTACATCTAAGCTTAAAGGAGGCCGCATGGCTTCGGACGAGAAGAAGATTCTGCTGGTAGAAGACGAGAAGGCAATTCGGGACGTCGTGGCTGCCTATCTCGACCACGAGAACTATATCGTGCGTGGCGTCGGCGACGGTCAGAGCGCCGTCGAGGAGTTCGAGAAGCACTCGTTTGACCTCGTGATTCTCGACCTCATGCTTCCCAAGCTCTCTGGCGAGCGCGTGTGCCGTGCCATCCGCGAGACGTCCAACGTGCCCATCATTATGCTCACCGCAAAGGGCGAGGTCGAGGATCGCGTCATTGGCCTCGAGCTTGGTGCCGACGACTATCTCATCAAGCCCTTTTCGCCGCGAGAGCTCATCGCGCGCGTGCGCGCGCTGCTCCGCCGCGCCCACACCGAGACCGAGCCCCAGCTCGAGGTCCTGGACTTTGGCGACCTGGTCATCGACATCTCTGGCCACAAGGTCATGGTCGAGGGCAAGGAGGTCGACCTCACGGCCTCAGAGTTCAAGCTCCTCACCACGCTTGCACGCTATCCCGGTCGCGTCTACACCCGCATGGAGCTGGTCGAGAAGGTCCTTGGCTACGACTTCGAGGGCTACGAGCGCACCATCGACTCCCACGTCAAGAACCTGCGCGCCAAGCTGGGAGACGATCCACGCAATCCGCGCTGGCTCTACACCGTTCACGGCGTGGGCTATCGCTTCGAGGCTCCCCAGGCCGATGACAAGGCCAAGGCGGCCAAGGCCAAAGCCGAGTAGGAGGCCAGCGTGGCCTCGCATGAACCAAGCAACGATCGCGCGGCCAATGGCGGCTTTGATACTGCCACGGGCCGCGGCTCGTTTAACACGATAAAGCCGGATCCCAAGCACAGCTGGACCTACTCCACCAAGATGGCCATCTCGTTTGCGCTTACCGCGGTCATGACGGCAGCCATCTTCGTGATGGTCCTGGCTGTTGTGTGGGAGAGCCAGTTTAAGGCCTATACCAGGAGCAACATGCAGTCGCTCGCCCAGTCGGCGGCGGACACGCTTGCCATTGGGTACGACACCGCCGGCTCCTGGACGCCAGAGGTCATCGCCAACGCGTCGTCCTTCTCGGCTTCGTCACCAGACGTGAGCCTCCAGGTGCTGGACGAGGACGGCAACATCCTCTACGACGACTCGGTGGGCTTGTCTCGCCACGGCGATTCCGGCGTCACCACGGGAACAACCACGGTACCCACGGCATCGGAGTCTGTGGTCACTGCCAGCGTGGTTGACTCCGAGGGCGAAACGGTAGGAACGGTGCGGCTGTGGGCCTTTGGCTCGGATGCGCTTCTCACCTCCTCGGACGCCAAGTTCCGCGAGAGCTCCTACGGCGCCATCGCCGCGGCTGCCGCCATTGCGGTTGTGCTCGCGGTGATCATTGGCTACTTTGTCTCGCGCTCGCTCACCAAGCCCATCCAGCGCATCACGCGCACCGCATCGCAAATCAGGAACGGTGACCTCACTGCCCGTACGGGCGTGCGCGGCACGGACGAGATTGGCCAGCTAGGCGAGACCTTTGACGACATGGCAACGTCGCTCGAGAAGGACCTCAAGCTCGAGCACCGTCTTACCAGCGACGTTGCGCATGAGCTGCGCACGCCGCTCATGGCCATCCTCGCAACCGTCGAGGCCATGCAGGATGGTGTGCTGCCGGCAGATGACGAGCACCTTGAGACCCTTGCATCAGAGACGCGCCGTCTTTCTCGCCTTGTCGACGCCATGCTCAAGCTCTCGCGCCTCGAGAACGGCACGACCGAGCTTAAGGTCGAGCGAACCGACGTGGTCTACCTGGTCAAGAGCCTTGTGAGCTCCCAGCACCAGCTCTTCCACGAGAAGGGCCTGCACCTGCGCTTCAAGGACGATACCGCTCATGGTGAGTGCCAGGCAGACGTGGATCCTGACCTCATTCGTGAGGCTGTGGTCAACCTCATGAGCAATGCCATGCGCTACACCGACGAGGACGGTTGGGTTGTTGTCTCGGTGGGCTCAGACCACTCGGACGCCATCATCTCGGTGCGTGATACGGGCATTGGCATTGCCAAGGAGGACATCCCGCAGACCTTCTCGCGCTTCTGGCGCTCTGACGTGAGCCGCGAGCGCGTCTCTGGCGGCCTGGGCGTGGGTCTCTCGATCACCAAGGAGATTGTGGACCGGCACAACGGCACCATCTCGGTCGACTCGGAGCTTGGCAAGGGCACCACGTTTACCATCCGCGTGCCGCTCAACCGTGGCCGCCGCAATCTCAAGCAGGCGCTGCAGGAGAAGCAGCAGGAGAAGTAGGGGTACTGCGACACAGCTGCCCTGATGTGCTCGAGTCCTGCGGCCGTGCGCTACACTACTCACTGTGTGCCTGACTAGCGGGCGCATTATCAACAGGAAACGAGGTCTATCGTGGCAGACATCGAGCTTCGCCCGGATTCCCATGGCAAGGTTCGCGACATCTATGACTGCGGGGATGCCCTGCTCATGGTTGCGTCGGATCGCATCAGCGCGTTCGACTACATCCTTCCGGACGAGATTCCCTATAAGGGTGAGATTCTCACGCGCATCTCGGCCTTCTGGTTCGAGCGCTTTGCCGACCTCATGCCCAACCACATGATCTCGATGGACGTGGCTGACTATCCGGCTGAGTACCACCGCTACGCCAGCTATCTGGCTGGCCGTTCCATGCTGGTCAAGAAGGCCAAGACCATCCCCATCGAGTGCATCGTGCGCGGGTATCTCACTGGCTCCGGCAAGAAGACCTACGATGCCAACGGCACCGTCTGCGGCATCAAGCTGCCCGATGGTCTGGTGGAGGCCTCCAAGCTTCCCGAGCCCATCTTTACCCCGTCGACCAAGGCGGCCCTGGGCGATCACGACGAGAACATCTCGTTTGAGCGCTGCGCCCAGATTGTGGGCGAGGAGACTGCGGCTCAGCTGCGTGACGCCTCTCTTGCCATCTACAAGGCGGCAGCCGAGTACGCGGCCACGCGCGGCATCATCATCGCCGACACCAAGTTCGAGTTCGGCTTCATCGACGACGAGCTCACGCTAATCGACGAGTGCCTCACGCCGGACTCCAGCCGCTTCTGGCCTGCTGATGGCTACCAGCCCGGTCACGTGCAGCCCAGCTACGACAAGCAGTACGTGCGTGATTGGCTCAAGGCAAACTGGGACATGACCGGCGAGCCGCCCCACCTGCCCCAAGACGTCATCGAGGGAACGTCCAGCCGCTACCAGGAGGCGTTCCAGATCATCACCGGCCACGAGTTCGAGCCCATGAAGGAGTCCCATGTCACTGCGTGATACCATCGACGGCGCCCGTAAGGAGGCGCAGGAGGCCGGTGGCCTGACCGGCAACGTTAAGTCCGCCGCTCCCAAGGCCGAGAAGCCCGAGCGTGGCGCAAAGGCCGAGAAGCCCGGCAAGGACGAGGCCGAGAAGCGCGACCCCATGACCACCAGGAGCTATCACAGCTCCGCGGCCGGCGCCAAGCCCAGCCGCGAGGCGGCCTCAACGGTTCGTGCGGCTTCTTCCAGCTCCTCCGCAGGCATGGGCGGAATGGGCGGCGGTCTCTTTGGCGGTGGCGGTACACCTGCCGAGAAGGAGGCCCGCAAGGAGGAGAAGCGCCGTCAGCGCGAGGAGGAGGACTTCCGCCAGCGTGGCTACGACCTTATCCTTCGCTCCAACGAGGAGTACCGTCGCACCGACCGCACGTGGTGGATTCTTATCGGCGTGGGCTTTGGCATGACCATTGTGTCGCTGATTCTTGTGTGGGCGTTCCCCGCTGACAGCACGAACTACCAGACCATTGTGGGCATCGCGTCCGTGGCATCGCTGGTGCTTGCGTACGGCCTGATTATCGGCGCGTTTGTGTACGACTGGCGCGTGCGTCGTCCCGTTCGCAAGGCGGCTGAGCGTAAAGTTGCTAGCTACAGCGACAAGAAGCTCGCCGAGCTCTTCGAAGAGCAGCGCCGCCGCGAAAACGCTGCCGATGCCGCGCGTCAGGCCGAGAAGGAAGCGGCCAAGCAGCGCCGCGCCAACAAGAAGAAGTAGCGCGCGTACCGTGGCATATGCCGTTTTTCGATGGTAGAATGTCTTTTCGCACGCCCTCGTAGCTCAGGGGATAGAGCACAGGTTTCCTAAACCTGGTGTCGGCCGTTCGAATCGGCCCGGGGGCACCACGAATCGTTGCAGGTCAGGGCCTTTGGGGGCTCTGGCCTGTTTGCTTTTGTGGTGGCGTGCCAGGTGCGAAGCCGTGCGAGAAGTACGCCTGCGGGGAATTGCCATCTTCCACTTGTAGGAATTGCCCTTCGGGCGAGATTTTGCCGCCCGAAGGGCCGTTTTGTACGTGATTGCTTCGATAACACTCTCTCCGGCGCCGTTTTCTCGCTCGAGAGTGAGTTTCCGCAGGAGGACGTGGGCAAACCCCCTTCGGCGTCATGCGCCTCCCTACGGCTGGTACCGCATGAGCGCTACACTCAGGTTGCGGCCATTGGCCGTTGCCCCGCAACCGCTGGCGAAGGGGAAGTCATGTTCAGCCCGTTTCGCGATGACCAAGGTCGTCCAAAGGCAATCGCCGATGTGACCTGGGAGGATCTGTCCCAGCTCTCGGAGCTCGAGGAAGGCTTTGCCCTGGAGTTCAAGCAGACCTTTGGGCCCAGCGTGCGTAGGAAGATCCCCAAGATCGTGGCCTCGTTCTCAAACTCGCGCGGCGGATGGCTGGTGATTGGTATCGCGGACGATTCTCGCGAGGTCGTACCCGTCCCTCGAGGCGCCGCAGACGTTAGTCAGGTGATTGGCGAGCTCTGTCGCCGCCACGTCTCGCCTGCGCCCCACTTTGAGGTCCGCTTCCTAGCGGATCCCTCGGATGACAGCCATGGCGTAATCCTGGTGCGCGTGGATGAGGGGGACTTCCCGCCCTACGTTGCCGACGGCATCGTCGAGATACGCGAGGGTTCAACCTCGGGACCGGCGGACGGAACGGCGCTGGTCGACCTCTACGATCGCGCGACAAGCCGACGCTTGGACGTGCGTCGGTTCTGCCGCCGCACGGTCTACTATCCCATGGCGGATGACACGACAGACCCCGTTGCCCTCTTTGACCTGTACCTCTTTAGACTCGGTCCGGAGGAGGACGAGGCAAACTCGCGCACGAGCATCAACGAGGGAGCCGCCGCAATGCGCGCGGCCTTTGAGTGCTATGGGATTGGCTGCCGCGTCCAGCATGCGCACGATAGTCTGGTATTTAGAACGTCGCAGAGGGACGAGACGGTCGTTGCGCACTCGGCCATTGAGCTCTTCCCCAACGAGTCAATGAAGCTCTCGGTTCCCGCCGTAATGGTCACGGGGGAGGAACGCGAGCAGGCCCTGCGATCGCTCTCCCAACGCACGCTCTTCTCGCCGCGGCCAGATGCGCGCCTGATGGACGCTACGGCCACGCTCCGTCGTGTGACGAGAATGGCGTCTCTGCTTGATCGCTACGTTCGCCTGCGCGGGCTGTCCTGGCGAGAGTACGCGGTGGCATATGAGCTCGAGCACATGGCCGGGGTTACGCTGTGGTCGAAAAATGAGACGTACCTCAACTACGCGGCATGCTATGGTGTGCTGTACTGCGCGACAACCGACTGCATATCACGCATCCGCTATCTCGACGACGGCGCACACGACACGTTCCGTGCGCGCCAGTTTGCCGGAAGCCACTTCTTCGAGGCGTGCGGCTTGCCGCTTGGCTCGCCCGACCCCGAGGACGTGGAGTTGGTAAACGCGCTGCTCAGCACCAATGCGGAACGATAGAGGAGAGACCCAAGACGGCGTTTCGCTCACGTTGCCTGCGTGGCCGCCTTGGTTGGCGAAACGTTGAGCCAACGTACCTTACAATTGTGGAGCAACAAGCCTTGCAACTGTGGAACTTGCTACTCTGCAATCTGGGAAGCTTCTGGGTGAAGCACGACTAGCTCACTTGCCGGATAACTGCCCGAGCGAGAATTACGCACGGTCGAGCGCTGACCTCGCAGACAACTGGGCTTTTTCGTCTCGTCCTAGACCGTGCGTAGTTCCTTGCTGATGGGGATTGGCGACGGGACGGCTAGCTAATTCATTCTCTCTTGGGACGAGAGCTCCTTTGCCACTTCGATACCTATGCGGTGCGGTATGCCAACGACAAGTGCGTTGCCCATGCAGAATGCGCGCTGGCCATCGGTCATCCCCGTATTGGTCCAACCCTTTGGAAAACACTGGAGCTGGTCGAGCTCATCCGGAACTAGTCTGCGGAGCCGCCCGTCCTCGCATTGCACAACATGCTTGAATCGAGACGCTCCTCGACCGCCCTCGCCGGTAAGAATTGTTCGAGAAGGCTTGTTCGTTGGATCCGGGAAGGACATGGCACCTTCGGAATAGCTGTATTCGAAGCCAGTGGCTTTGTTGGTGCGCTTCTCCTTCTTGGAACCCTTGAGGTACTCCCACTTCTCCCGCTGTGATTCGGGAACGAAGAACTCTTCGGGTACTTCCGCTTTGGGTACCAGAACGTCCCCCAGGGTCTTCCGAGGGCCGTTGTAGGCCTCCAACACCCTGCAGGTAATTGCCCTGTTCCAAACCATGACACCCGCATCCGAGAAGGGTGAGATTTTACCGCCCAAGTTGAAGGACTGGGAGGCAACATAGGGATCAGCCGGGATATCGACATAGCTGACTGTCTCGGGCGCCTCCATAGGGAAAGCACTCGCCATCGCACCATGCAGAAGCCTCTCCTTGAGGTCCCACTCAACGTTGCGTTCGGCAAGTATGTAGACACGCTTCCTTCGCTGAGGAAAACCGTATTCCGCGCTGTTGACAACGCGCCACTCTACCGAGTAGCCGAGCGAAGCTAGGCAAGAGAGAATGATCGCAAAGTCGCGGCCGCGCTGCTTCGCCGGGCTCTTGAGGAGCCGGTCCACGTTCTCGAACATGCACCAGCGGGCGTTGTTGGAAGATTTGGCGAGCTGGATGCGCAGGAAGCGATAAATTGACCACCACAGCACGCCCTTCTTGCCTTCGATTCCATCAGCTTGCGAGAGAGGGCGAGCAACCGAGTAGTCTTGGCAGGGGAATCCGCCAACCACCATATCGACGTCTGGAATAGCTCGCCGACCGGCGTCATATTCGTCGAGAACGAGAGCAATATCCTCGTTTACTACAGAGCCCTTTCCAAAGTGGTCTTCGTAGCATCGAGCAGCAAACTGTCTCTTGTCGGAGCCTGGCTCCCATTGGTTTGCCCATATGGTTTTGTATGGACCGGCTGCAGGGAGCTGCCAGCCCTTTGCGTTATCGCTATAACCCTCAAGGCCAAGCCTGAACCCACCGACTCCTGCGAAGAGCTCGGCTACCGTAATCTGCTGGTCCACGTTTCTCCGTTCGCTGTCTGTGGACTAATTCCTAGGCGATCATGATAGCCGATCCCCGTGGCGTTAATTGTGGCTATCTGTGCCCAACGCTCCGTCGATTTCCTTCTGCATGTATGACGCGTTGAGCCAGAAGCACTTCTTAACTACTGGAGCACCGTGAGGCTGGGGCCGAGTGTCTCGCGCATTGCGTGCATGTGGGCGTACGTGGCAGCAGCGGTTTTCGGTTGCCTTAACCGAAATCTCTGCATGTCCGCGGCGCACATTTGTCTGCATTTGCTCGTAGCAGCGCTGTGCCTCCGGGATGTCTCTCTCAGGCATCTGCCAGAACGTCACGTCTGAGAGCTTGTAGATTCCGTCGCAACCTTCTCGATAGATAACGAGGAGCCACATCTGCTGAAGGTACCCAAGGAAGTCCGAATCTTCAAAAGGTGTCTTCTCGAGCTTGAAGTAGTCGAACGGTGGAAAGGAGATGGCCTCCTTCGGACGTCCGTTCTTCTTGAGACGTATTGTTTTTGGCTGAATGCCTGCCTTAGCGAACTCATCAATCTCGGCATCCTTGGCAACTCCAAGGATTGATTTGGTCACAAGCGCGCAGGAATCCTTTGGCAGATTCTTTCCCGACATCCCAATGCTGAACCTCCGGCATAGCTCTTCTTGGGTCATGCCAAAGTAGGGCTTGAACCGCTTGCGTACGAGTGCGAGGAGGCCAAGTCCGTTCTCGTCCTCAGTTCGCGCAATCGCCTGGCGCTTTTCGCGCAATTTGTTCTCTGCTGCAGTCATATAGGAAGCCTTGAGCGCCCACGCACGAGGCCTCGCTTCGATGTTGGAATACGGCTGCGGGGTCCTCACTGCAGAGTTGGCTGCTTTGGTGCAAGCTTCAAGATAGAGGGTGTCGGAGCCCGAAATGTCCTCTGCGTGTCCCGCCCGAACCTTATTCACCACCGTCTCCCAGTCAATCTTGAATTGAGGCATATCTTCCTCAGGGAGACCCCACAGCTCGGCCATCTCAACCTTGTAGTCAAGTGGGTCGGCGTCCTTTTCCCAGACGTAGGAGATGAGAAGAATCTTTTTTGCCTTCTTGAGGAGGTGACTGGTCTCGAACGTCTCGTGTACCACAGTCATGTAGTTGATCTGCATGAGAACGAGGCGCTCTTTAGCGACTAGCTCGCCGCTCTTGTTATGCTTTAACGGAGTCGACTTTAGTTCGAGCCCGGCATCAGGAAAGTCCGGTGCAGATTCGCTGTTTGGGCTATAGCGAAAGTAGTACTCCTCGAGGGCATTTCCAAATGAACCTCGCCGACGTTTTGGGCTTTGGAGCTCGGGTGCGCTTGTCTTCTCACGCAGGGTGTGGCCCACAAGATTCCCTGCGTACTCGACGATTGACTCAATCTTTGTGGGGTTGTATGGAAGGCCGTTCTTGTCCACGGGTGCCTCCGGTACGAGAAGTCCTAGCAGCGGAGCGTTTGAAAAAGCCAAACCAGCATACAGCTAGAGTAGCGCCTCGATTAGTGTGCGACCCTGTCCTGCCCTCACAACAAAGCCCCGGCCGCATTGCTGCGACCGGGGCTTTGTCCTGCTGCCAGCCTTCCCTATGTCCCGCTGGTTGTCGAGCCGGAGTTGGTGTTTTCGCCGTTGCCCGAGTTAGTTCCGCCGTTGTTGGTCGACGAGTTGCTATTGCTGTTCGATCCGTTGTTGGTGCCAGAGTTGGAGCTGCCGGACCCGCTCGAAACCACAATCGTGATGGTCGATCCCGCCGTCGCGGAGGTTGCAGACTGCGAGATGACCTTGCCCTTTGCAACTGAGCTGCTCGCCTCGGTGGTCACCGTCACACCAAAGCCTGCGTTCTTGAGCGCGCTCTCGGCGGAGTACTGGTCCTCGCCCAAGACGTTGGGCACCGAGACGGAGGACGGGCCGGTGGAGACCGTAATGGTTACGGTGCTGCCCTTGTCGGCGCTCGTACCGGCGGAGGGGTTTGTGCTAATGACGTTGCCCTTCTCGACGCTGGACGAGGAGGACTGGGTGACGCTCACCTCAAAGCCCGCACTCTGGAGCGCGCTTGTTGCGCTGGACTGGGACTCGCCCACCACGTTGGGAACGGGGACCTGCTCAGCGCCCTGCGAGAGGTGATAGGTGATGGTATCGCCGGCCTTGGCGGAGGTCCCAGCAACAGGCTCCTGCTCGGCAACGTGGCCAACTTCGACGTCGGCGTTGTAGACGGAGTCACCGGCCTGCCCCTTGAGCCCGTACTTGTTGAGCAGGTCTTGCGCCTCTGAAGGCGTGCAGTTGGTGAGGTCTGGCACCGTGACCGACGCCGCTGGCTCCTCGCCCTTCGAGACCACAATGTCGATGCTCGAGCCCTCGGTTGCCGTTCTGCCGGCTCCGGGGGTCTGCTCGATGATCTTGCCCTCTTCGACGGAGGGGGAGTACTGCTCGGACACGTTGCCTATCTGGAAGCCGTGACCGTCGGAGTCGAGCTGGGCCTGGGCCCCGTCCTGCGTGAGGCCAAGGAGGTTGGGCACCGAGTAGGCCTTGGAGCCAGACCCCAGCACGCTTGCAATGATGAGCGCCACAACCACGATGCCGGCGATGGCGCCAACGATGGCAAGCACGCGGTTGCGCTTCTGCTTCTTCTGGCGCTCCTCCTCTTCCTGCGCCGCCTGCTCGGTGGCGGACTGAGGGCGCATTCTGCCGGTGCTCTGCGTGCGCGGTAGGCTCTGCGTGGAGCCGTTCCCACGCGACAGCGGGGTGGTGGGGGTGGCGGGCAGCATAGCCGTGGCGTTGTTAACCGCCTGCATGCGGCCGGCAAGATAGTCATGCAGCGTGTGGTAGAGCTCGTCGGCCGTCTGGAAGCGGTCCTTGGGGTCCTTCTGCATACACTTGAGGATGATTGCCTCAAGCTGCGGGTCCACGTTGGGGTTGATCTGGCTGGGTGGCACGGGCTGCTCGGTGACCTGCTTCATGGCCACGGTCACGGCGTTGTCGCCGTCAAACGGCACGCGGCCAGTGGCGGCCTCGTACATCACGATGCCTAGGGAGTAGAGGTCGGTGGTGGGGCCAAGGGGCTTGCCCTGGGTCTGCTCGGGCGAGACGTAGTGCGCCGTGCCAAGCACGGAGTTATCGGTGGTGAGGTGGCTGTTCTTTGCGCGCGCGATCCCGAAGTCCATCACCTTGATGTTGCCGTCGGGCTGCACCATGATGTTCTGCGGCTTGATGTCGCGGTGGATGATGTCGTGGTTGTGGGCCACGGAGAGTGCCTGAGCGATCTGCGAGCCAATCTGCGCGACCTTCTTGCAGTCAAGCGCGCCATGCTTGCGGATGCCGCTCTTGAGGTCGGTGCCGCGCAGGTACTCCATGATGATGTAGTAGGTGTCGCCGTCCTTGCCCCAGTCGTAGACCGAGACAATGTACGGGCTGTTGAGCGCTGCCGCTGCCTGCGCCTCCTGCTTGAAGCGCGCGGCGAACGAGGGGTCCGTTGCGTACTGGGGCAGCATCGTCTTGATGGCGACGGTCCTCCCCAGAACCCGGTCCATGCCACGGTACACCGTGGCCATGCCTCCCGTGCCCACCTTGTCGAGGACCTGGTACCTTCCACCAAGGACCCTGTCTGCCATCTGCCTCTCCTATCACCCAAGCGGCAACACCGCGTCTTGCGTCTACGTTTGAAGTGCTCTGCGGTTCGTTTTCGTTACAAGAAACTCATCACGTGCGACGGCCGTGCCTCCCTCATCAGCTTGCGCCAAGTGCCTGGATATTGAGGCAGCTCGCAAGGACCTGCCCCGCGACCCCGGCGGCATACCCCTCGACGTCGGTGCCATCTGCTCCTTCGATGACGACCGAGATGATAAGCGTGGGGTTGTCGTACGGCGCAAAGCCGATGAAGAACGAGTTGATCTTTCCGTCCTCGATCTGGGCGGTGCCGGTCTTGCCGGCAACCTGGACGCCCTGAACCTTGGCCCTTCTGCCAGTGCCGTGGTCTACGACTCCGAGCATGGCCTCCTTTACCTTGGAGGCTGTGTCGGCCGAAATGGCCTGGCCAAGGGACTTGGGCTGCGTGGTTGAGATGGCTGCGCCCTCGGGGGAGAGCACGTGATCGACCAGGTAGGGATTCATGACCACGCCGCCGTTAGCGACCGCCTGGGCGACCATGGCGTTCTGCATCACGGTCACCTGCGGGCCGGCGGGGCTGGGGTGCTGGCCTACGGGCTGCCCACACGCCGCCCATGCGGTCTCCCACTCGGTCATCTCGGAGGGGTCGGGCATGAGCGAAGGCAGCGTGTTGAAGTCCTGGCCAATATTGGTCCCATAGCCAAAGGCGTCGGCGTACTTCACCAGGTTGGAGGCGCCAACCTGCACGCCCACCTGGCCAAAGACCGTGTTGGACGAGAGGGCAAAGGCCTCCTTCAGGGTAGGGGTGCCGTAGTCGTTGTATCCGTAGTTGCTTACCTCGGCGCCGCCGATGGTCAGTGCCGGCTCGGCGTCATAGACCGTGTCGAGCGAAGTGGTGCCGGTGTCGAGCGCGGCAGAGAGCGTGACCGCCTTGAAGGTGGAGCCGGGCGAGTAGAGCGCCTGCGTGGTGCGGTCGAGCAGCTGCGAGCCCGCCCCGCCGGAGTTCATGATGTCATCCAGCTGGTCGTAGGAGTACGTTGGCGCGCTGGCCTTGGCGAGAACGGCCCCCGTGGACGGGTCGAGCACCACCACGGCGCCCGTGTAGCCCTCGAGGGCAGATTCCGCCGTACGCTGCATCTGGGAGTTGATCGTGAGTGCCACAGTGTTTCCGGGCTCTTGGACTCCCGCCAGCGAGTAGAGCGCATTCTTCCAATCCGAGTAGTTGGAGCTACCCGTGAGCGTGTCGTTCATGGTGGACTCGATGCCCGAGGTGCCGTAGCGCGTGGAGATGTAGCCAACCGTGTGCGCCGCAAGCGAACCCTGCGGGTAGGAACGCAGGTAGGTGCCGTCCTCCTGGCGCAGGCTCTCAGCCAGCGTCACGCCGTCGGAGGTAATGATGGCGCCGCGCTGCACGTAGGCGCTCTTGGCGATGGTGTGGTTGTTGGACGGCATGTGCTGGATGGTACTGGCGTTGATCACCTGCAGGTAGGTGAGGTTGGCGATAAGCGCCGCAAAGAGCACCGCAAAGGCGGTGATGAGCGCGGTGAGCCGCTTGCCCAAGGCCACGCGGCCAAGGATGCCGGATTCCTCGCCCTGCACCTCAAAGCGGGCGCGGGCGTGCGAGCCGTGGACAAAGGCGGACGCTTGGGCGCCCAGCAGCGATACGCGGCCGATGCCGCTCTCGGGCGTGCTGGCCACAAGCTGTGCCTCGCGGCCCGTGCCCTCGTCGCCAGCGCGCAGGAGCAGGCCCACGATGATGAAGCTCGAGAGAAGCGAGCTGCCGCCCTGGCTCATGAAGGGAAGCGTCACGCCCGTGAGGGGCAAAAGCTTGGTGACGCCGGCAATGATGAGGAACGCCTGGAAGCCGATGACCGTGGTGAGACCCACCGCGGCAAAGGCGGAAGAGTCGGACTTGGCGCGTGCCGCGGTGGCAAAGCCGCGCACGCAGAAGAGCATGTAGAGGATGATGACGGCGCTGGCGCCCAAAAGGCCCATTTCCTCGGCGATGGCCGAGAAGAGGAAGTCACTCTCGACAAAGGGGATGAGGGTGGGCATGCCCTTGCCAATGCCGCTGCCCACCAGGTCGCCGTCGGCGATGGAGTACAGCGACTGCACGATCTGATAGCCGCTGTTCTGGGCATCAGTCCAGGGGTCAAGCCAGATGTCCACGCGGATCTTCACGTGCGAGAAGAAGTGGTAGCAGAAGAAGAAGCCAATGACGAGAAGGCCAATGGCAATGAACACGTAGCTCCACCGACCGGTGGCAACGTAGAGCATGACCACGAAGTACATGAAGAAGAGAAGCGCGCTGCCCAGGTCGCGCTCGAAGATGACGATGAGCAGGCTGATGCCCCACATGATGAAGAGGGGGAGCAGCATGCGGAAGCGCGGAATGCGGAACGGCCCCACGCGGTGCGCGGTGACGGAGAGCGCCTCTCGGTTGGAGGCAAGGTAGAAGGCCAGGAAGAGAACAATGAGAATCTTGGCCAACTCGCCCGGCTGGAACGAGAAGCTGCCAAACGTGAGCCAGAGCTTGCTGCCGTTCTTCTCGGTACCAATGACCATGGGCAGGATGAGCAAGATCACGCCCACAAGCCCCAGCGTGTATTTGTAGTCCGCCAGCTTATCGAGGTTACGTACAAAGAAGAGCGTCGCAATCATGGCTGCAACTGATATGAAGAGCCACAGGACCTGGTTCTCGGCCAAGTCTGGGGCAAGGCGCGTGACAAAGGCGATGCCTATGCCCGAGAGCAAGAAGACCACGGGCAAGATCACGGGGTCTGCGTCGGGTGCAAGGATACGCACGGCAACGTGGGCCGCGGCAAACGCCACAAAGAGCCCCACGGGTACGGCGAGCGTGCCCAGCGAGAGAGCAACATTGTCGTTCACGATGTAGAGGGCGTAGAGCAGGACCACCGGCACGGCTGCCAGGCAGAGGAAGAGAAGCTCCATGTTCCTGCGGTTGCCACCGCGGATTCTCTCGTTGGCCACGGTCACTCACCCCCGTTTGTCTGCGTCGTGTCCCCAGTAGTACCAGTAGCGTCGGTGCTTGTCGCGGAATCTCCGCTTGCAGAGTCTGTGCCAGAGTCTGCGCCGGACTCATCCGTTTGGGCGCCGCCCTCTGGCGCGGCCTCGCCTGTGGGGTTGCCCTCGGCCGTGACCTCGGCGGCCTTCTCGGCAGCCTTGGTCTTCTCGGCGTCTATCTGCGAGCGGTACGACTCCACGGTGGAGAGGGCCTCCTCCTCGCTGTCTACACGCAAGCCGCCGTTCTCAAGCTGCGTAGCCACGTTTGCGGGCAGGTCACTTACCTCCACCGCTGTGGTCTGCACCAGGTTAGAGAGCGAAATACCAAGAAGTTCCCCGTCAATACCCTGGTAGATGCCCACGGTGTCGCCGTCGACCCCCAGGTACCACTCGTTTTTGGCAAAGGCGAAGATGCCGCCGAGAATAACAACGGCCACTACCACCATGGCCACCACCACGCGAAGGGCAAAGCCCACCGAGTGCTTGCGTGCCGCCGCTGCAACGCCGTCATTCAGGATGTCGACCACAATGACAGTCACGTTGTCGGCGCCGCCCGCGGTAAGCGCGGCCGAGACCAGGTTGTCTGCGGCCTGCTGCGGTGTGGCGCTCGAGACGGCCACCGACTCTATCTCGCTGTCGGGGACCATGCTGGAGAGTCCGTCGGAGCAGATGATCACGCGGTCGCCATTGGCCACCTCGATGGAGAAGTGGTCAGCGTACATATCCGGGTCGGATCCCAGGGCGCGCGTGATGATTGAGCGCGAGGGGTGCACGCGGGCCTCGTCGGCGGTTATCTGCCCGGCGTCCACAAGCTCCTCGACGTAGGAGTGATCGCGCGTAACGCGTACCAGCGTGCCTGCGTGGAGGAGGTAGATGCGAGAATCGCCTACGTGGGCAATGGCCATGCGGTTGCCATCGATGAGTGCCGCCGAGGCTGTGCAGCCCATGCCGGGCTTGCCGCGGCCCTCCTCGGCCCCCTTGATAACGGCCAGGTTGGCGGCCTCAATTGCGGCGCCCAGGAGGGTGTCGTCTGCGGTTGCGGGGGCCTTCTCGCCAATGGTCTCCACGGCGATAGAGCTTGCTACCTCGCCGGCGGCGTGGCCACCCATGCCGTCGCATACGGCAAAGCATGGCGTGCGAATGAGGAACGAGTCCTCGTTATGGCTTCTTACCAGGCCCACGTCGGAGCGGGCGCCCCATGAGATGAACGCGTTCTTGCCGCAGGTGGCATCGGCCCCGGCACGGCCTTCCACGGGGATGGTCGCGCGTCCGGGAGCATTGACGGGCTCCTGGGGCTGCGTTGTGTCTGCGGACCCCTCATCGCGGTCGGTGTTGCTCGCGGTCTGTGCGCTTGCACTTGGGGCGGGCTGGTCTGCGGCAGCATGCACGGACTGCTCGGCAGCAGCGTGCTTGCCCACCACGGCTGCGGTGGGGACACTGGGCACGGCCGTGTCAAGCGGCGCGGCCCTGAGCGGGGTCTGTGGGTCCTCGACGGCCATTATTGGCGGCTCACTCGCATGACGGTATCGCCAACCTGCACCTCGTCGCCGTCACGAAGGGTAACGGGCTGATCGATGGCATGGCCGTTGACCATGGTCCCGTTGGTGGATCCAAGGTCCTCCAGGACGAGGGCAGGCCCCTGGATAGTGAAGCGTGCGTGTGTGGCCGAGACGTACGGCTCGTCAATCACGATGTCGGACGAGGGTGAACGCCCCACAACCACGGGGCCAAGCACGTCCACGTGCAGACCGCGCATGGCGCGCGAGCCCTTCTCGACGTCCACGCACCAGATGGCGGTGTCTCTGCGCTGGCCGCGCACCAGACCCACGCCGGCACGCATAGCGGCAAAGAGGAACACGTAGAGCAGGACCACTAGGATGATTCGCCCGGCGAAGAGGATTAGGTCGATCATGGCCTAGCTCTCCCTGAACTCGAGGTTTACGAGGCCAACGGTGATGAGGTCGCCGTCGCGAAGGACGCACTCGTCCACGTCGACGTCGTTGACGAGCGTGCCGTTGGTGGAGTTGAGGTCCACGATGTGCCAGTTGCTCCCGTCATAGGAGAGCTCGGCGTGGCGGCGCGAGACGTTGGGATCGCGCAGGTAGATGCCGCACTGCGAGCGCTCGCGGCCAATGAGGCACGAAGGCGCTTGGGCGGCGTAGGTACGACCGCTCTGGCGGTCGATGAGCATGCAGGTTGCGGCACGCGTTGCGGCCTGCTGGGGTGCGGCTGCGTGCGCGGGGGCGTTGCCGCGTCGGCGCGTGTCGGGCACGGCGCGAGGCGCCTGGTGTGCTGCCTGCTGCTGCGGGGCGGGCGTGGGGAAGTTGGCCGGCTGGGGCGTTGCCTCCATGACGGCCTGGGCTCGCTGTTGAAGCGCCGGGGAGACAGGCTGGACCACCGGCTGCACGCCGGCGGCGGGAGTCGCAACCGGCACGGCGACGGGTGCCACGACCTGTGATGGGCTGGCGTCCACGTAGGGCACCGGCATGGGCGTGGACGAGGAAGGTGAGGCCACCGCGGGAATCACGCCGCCGGCGGGCTCGACATAGTCCATGGGCATAACGTCCAGCCCGGCGTCGGTTCCGCTGGGGGCTGCCTGCGGGGCAGGGGCGGGTGCGGGCGCCACGGGCTGCGGGATGGGGTTAAGGTGGCCGGCAGACGAACGACGAGGCCTGCCCATGGCCGCAGCGCCGCCCATGCTGGAGTTACCGCCGAGAAATGCGCGCTCCTCCTCGCGAAGGCGAGCGAGGGTCTGCTCGTTGACGTTCTCTGCGTCGACGTAGAACTTGCCGGACTTGAGGGACTCGTCCACCATGAAGCGCACGAGCGGCCTGCCTACCAGGGCGTAGCCCTTCTTGTTGGCGGACTCGGTGATGAACTCGCCAAGTTCGTAGTCAATGCGCTCGTAGAGCGGGCGCATGAGAGAGTCGTCCTCGGCCGAAACCAGCACCGTGTAGAGAGCGGGCGCGGTGTCCACGCCATCTATGCGGTACGTCTCGCTCTCCATCTTGCGGGCAGCATGCTTTGCGAGCTTCTTGAACGAGAACGGCTCTGCATAGCCCTGTGGGGCAGACTCGAAGACCGAGCTTATTCGGCCCTCAAAATCACTGAGAAAGCTCATCTGAGTCCTCGCCTTCCTGGTCCTGGCTTAAAGGACCTCTCAGGACGGTTTCTACACACAAAAACACACTCAAGAATACAGCAAGGCCACAGCCGTCCAATATGCGGCCAAACCAATACCCGCTAGATTCCATCCTGCAGGCGAGAAGCCAAAACAAGGTGATGAAAGCGGCGCCCAGAACCTGGCCAACAATTCCCGAGGCAACGCTCCCGCGCATGGCCACGGCGGAGGCGACGAGTGCCGAGATGCCGCACCCCACAACAATGACCCAGGTGGCGGGACTTGCGAGCAGGGGAGTCAGCGCCGCGATGGTGGTCTGCGCCGAGAATCCGCTGGACGCTGCGGCGCCAGCTACGAGCGAGAGGAGCGCCCCTACGGCACCTGTTGCAGCCGCGGGCAGTGGATCCATGCCATAGCCTGCCAACGCAACCCCCGCTGCTGGTGAGTGGAGGCATGCTGGGGCAAGAGCCGCCGCGGTGGAGACGTGGTCGGTGTGTCCGCAAGTAACCCACCACGTTGCAAGGCACGTCGCAACTGCCAGGGCAAGCGGGAACGACGCCGAGGTGACATTTGCCGTTGCAAGGGCAACCACCAGGGATACCCCGGCGAGTGCCGAGCCAATGGGTGGCCAGGCGGCGCATGCCGCTGCAGAGACAAGAGCACCTATCAGCGAAAACGCTTCTGTGGCGCCGGGCAGCGCGGGCAGCGTGGCGTACATCGCGAAGAACGTGCACACGGCGGATGCTGCCCGTTCGAGCGCGGGGGCAAGCCAGGGTAGCCGCACGTGTGCGGGCAGGTCGGAGGGCTCGGAGGCAACCGAGGGGTCGTCATTCTCGGACTGGTCGACCAGCTCGCGAAGCGACTCTGCGCCTGCGGCCCCGTCGCCCAGAACGGGAAGAATGCCGCGTGCAAACTCTTTCACGGACGAGGTGCGTTCCGCCGCGGTGGGGGACAAGGCGTGGAGCAGGGCCATTTCGGCTTCCGGCGCGAGGTCGAGATCGAGCTTGGAGATTGGCGGCTTGGGGCCGCGGATAATGGCATCGAGCGAGCCCTTGGGCGTCGCGGAGGCAAACGGACTTCTCCCCGTGAGCGCCTGCCAAGTTACAACGGCAAGTGAGAAGACGTCCGTGCGCTCGTCGACGAGAAGGCCTTGGATCTGCTCGGGCGGCATGTAGCCAACGGTGCCGCCGCGCGCTCCGCCATAGCCAGCGGCCGAGGCGAGCGTTGCCATGCCAAAGTCTGCCAGCTTAACGGTGCCCTGGCGGTCAATCATGATGTTCGTGGGCTTGATGTCCAGGTGGAGCACGCCGTTCTCGTGTGCATAGGTGAGCGCGGCCGCCACCGAGCGCAGCACATGGGCGCACTCCTCGTGCGTGAGGACGCCGTCCTCCACGCGGGCAAGAAGCTCGGCCAGGTTGAGCCCGTCGACGTACTCCATGACCAGGTACGCATGGGTGCCGTCGGTCTCAAAGTCGTAGACCGTCACGATGTTGGGGTGGGCGAGAAGGCAGGCCGTGCGGGCCTCGGCCAGGGCTTCGTCGGCAGTGGAGGCGGAGGCGCCGCTCACATCATCGCTGGTTAGAAGGGGTATGCGCTTGATTGCGACTCGACGCTGCAGACGCGTGTCCCAGCAGGTGCACACGGTGCCAAAGCCGCCGGCGCCGCGCCGCGCGAGCACACGGTAGCGTCCGAGGAGCGTCTCCTCGGGGATGGCGCGCGAGCCGGGCTTGACCGGCCGTACGGCGCTCTGTGTGGGGTTGATGCTGCCCACGGCGACTCCTCGTTGTGCGTTTGTGGCTTGGTTTTCTGGCCGTGATGAGGACATTCTACCTAAACGAGCCCATGCGGAGTGTGACGGGGTACCCCCTGCGTGTCGCTATCTGAGGAGTGAATTTGCAAGCGAGCGAGAGTCAACAATATTCGGCGGCAGATCCCCTGCCATTGCCGCAAGAATATTGTCAGCGACAATGTCGCCCATACGCAGATTTGCCTCAAAAGTTGATGAACCGATATGGGGCGTAACGAGCACATTCTGAAGATCGAATATTGGGCTGTGGCGGGGCGGCTCTCTCTCGTAGACATCGGTCGCATACCCCCCGAGTCCCCCAGAAAGAAGAGCCTTTTCAAGCGACGCCTCTCTTACAATTCCCGCTCGGGCTGTATTGATGAGATAACCCTTGGGCCCAATCATCCGTAGTTCCTTCGAGCCAATCATGTTCGCAGTCGCATCTGTCAGTGGAACGTGAAGGGAGACTACGTCGGAGCGCTTCAACAAATCATTGAGCGTCGTGAACTCCAGACCATACAGTGTTGCAAGCTCGCGCTCTGCGATGTCATAGCCCAGGACTTTCATTCCAAAGCCTTCGGCACGTCGTGCTACCGCCATACCGATAGACCCAACGCCAACGATGCCAAGCGTTTGACCGCTTAATGTGTGGCCGGGGAACTTTCGCCACGTATCGTGCTTCACGCCGTAGACGTTGGTGTAGAGCTGTCGCTCGAGCCCAATGATAAGGCCAAATACAAGATCTGCCGTCTCGTCGCGATTACCACCTGGCACATTCGCCACCGTGATTCCGCGCTTTCCGGCTTCCACTAGATCAATGTTCTCGACTCCAACACCATTACGGACGATAAGTTTGAGATTAGGCATGTGCTTAAGGAGTGGGCCGTCGATGACGGTGTTTCCAACAACAAGCACATCTGCATCAGCCGCCAGAGCCGCCAACTCTCGGCGCGACAGCTGGCGTTGGTAAGGGTTCATCTTGACAACACAACCCGCCTCCACGAGTCGCGTTATCGGTTCCTTCGCGTAGCGGCCAAAGGTCGTTGAACAGGATGCGATAACCCATTTTGTTGAGATGGCCATCATGAACGACTGCGCATGAGAGCCCGGTCGATTCCAGCCCGTTTTTGGGTGGCCGGCCGGATAGACGCGAGTGGCAACGCAGCCCATACCTCCTTGATAAAAAAAGCTACCAGTTTTTCAATGCGTTCCTCTGATTGATCTAATCATAAAAATACATTCATGAATAAATTCTAAAAGGATTTGTTTGAATCATTAAGATAACCCCGTTAATACGTATATAAATACCGCTCACAAAGTACATAAGATTGGCAATGAAGCAAATTTATGGCAAGAAGATAATCTGTTTCACAGACGTTTTCTGTTTGTCGGTTTCTGGAGAGAGGCGGTTAGGAAGATGGGTGTTGTTCTCACGCGCGTTGACTTCAGGCTTATCCACGGTCAGGTCATGACTAGGTGGCTTACCCAGACCGGTGCTAACGAGATTGTCACCGTTGACACTACTACCAGCAAAGACCCCTTTATGGTGGATGTCTTCAAGATGGCCGCACCTAAGGGAATTCGCATCAAGGTTTATGACGTCGACCAGGCCGTTAAAGCCCAGCAGAACGGTGATTTCGACAAGGGCAAGATCATTGTCCTCTTCAAGAATGTTGCGGAGCTTAAGAAGGCAGTAGATGCCGGCCTGAAGCTTGAGAGCGTACAGATTGGCGGCCTTGGTGGCGGCGCCGGCCGCAAGGCAGTTCTGAATGCCATCACGCTCGATCAGAAAGATCTTGATGACCTCTTGGCAATCCAGAGCAAGGGGGTTGAGGTCTATTTCCAGACGACTCCCGATTATCCGTCGGCAACGCTCGACGAAATTGCAGCGAAGTTCTAATTCGGCCAGTTAATGGCGGGGCCGGCGCGACCCTGCCGTGGAAAGGAGACAGAGCATGGATATAATGCGCGCAGTGCTCGTTGGCTTGACCTACTGGATTTCAATGGGTCGTGCCTGGTACTACTTCTCGTATGCATTTAGAAAACCTGTCGTCCTTGGTGTGGTCATTGGCCTCATCTATGGCGACGTTGCGCAGGGTCTGCTTGTCGGTGCAACTATTCAGCTAATGTACATGGGCGGCATTGAGGCGGGAGGCAACATTCCGTCCGATCAAGGCCTCGCGGCATGCATCGCTATTCCTGCTGCACTGACTAACTCGCTCGATCCCAGCGCTGCAGTTGCGCTTGCGGTTCCGTTTGGCGTCCTGGGCGTCCTCATTAATAACGTGCGCCGCACTATCAACTCGTTCTACAACACGAAGGCCGACCAGTTCGTGGAGCAGCGTAACTACGATGCTCTCTCGACGTTCTCTTTCCTGCTGCCCTGGCTGACTAACGGCGTCCTCTACTTCACTCCTGTTTTCCTGGCAACCCTGTTTGGACCCGCTGTCGTCCAGGCATTTATCAATGCGATTCCCGACTGGGTCATGTCCGGTCTCGCAAATGCAGGAAACGTGCTTCCCGCCCTTGGCTTTGCACTCACGCTCGTTGTCATGGGCAAGGACAAGTACCTGCCGTTCTTTGTGCTCGGCTTCTTTACCTATGCCATTGCTGGGTACTCGATGCTTACCGGTGCGGTAATCGGCCTCTGCCTCGCACTGATCGTGTCGCTGTTTGTTCAGACCGATGACGAGGGGGTTGCTCTCAATGACTAGCGAGAACACGGAAATGACTCGGGGGGGGGCGTCTCTGACGACGCTTCTGAGAAGACCGATTCTGTTCTGACTAAGTCCGACCTGCGTGGCGCCTGGTGGCGTTGGTGCCTTGCAGTTGAGGTTCCTGTCTCGTTCGACCGCATGCAGGCCCTTGCCTTTGGCTTCT
>LM994625.1:0-330011 GCA_000752675.2 bacterium OL-1
TGCCCACGTGTTACTCAGCCGTTCGCCACTGCCTCGCCCACCGAGGTGGGTCCGGCCGTTCGACTTGCATGTGTTAGGCGCGCCGCCAGCGTTCATCCTGAGCCAGGATCGAACTCTCCGTTCGGAGCGCCGCATCGCTGCGGCGTCACGTCTCCAAATGGACGTCCGGGTCCCACTCCAAGACCACGCTGATCTCGGACTTCACTGGAATCGACTCGGCGCCGTGCTCTCGCACGGCATTCGAGCATCGCTAGTCTGTCCTTCGTCGTCCGATCTCTCGGACACGGTATCCGGTTCTCAGGGTGCCCCGCGGCGTCCGTCCGTGTGGGGCGTGCGCCGCGCGAGGAAGTAATATACGCGCCTTATACCCGCCTGGGAAGTCTCGTTTGTTTCCTCCATGTTTCCTACATAAGTGGACTGTTATCGCAGGTCACGGGTCTGGGTAATATGCCTCCCGCACATTGGATCCTTGATACCCGGTTTTAGGNGCCTTATACCCGCCTGGGAAGTCTCGTTTGTTTCCTCCATGTTTCCTACATAAGTGGACTGTTATCGCAGGTCACGGGTCTGGGTAATATGCCTCCCGCACATTGGATCCTTGATACCCGGTTTTAGGAACTGCCCGTTCGTACTCACGAACCTCTCTCCGAGAGTTCGCCGTCGCTGGAGGTCCCCTTTAGCAAGAGCTGCAATCAAATAGCGCTCTCCGGAGATACGCCTGCCCTCCAGCGAAAAGCCGGCTGGCCCTGCTCGCCCATGCCGCGCCATTTCGCTGTTTAGGAATTTTCCGAACGGTTAGGGAGGTCTAACCGTCTATATTCTGCGGCATCACTGAGATGCCGCGCCATTTCGCTGTTTAGAGTGACTTAACCGTTCGGAATCTGCGGTACTTCTCTGATGCCGCCTGTACCCACCGTTTAACGGCATCCAACCGTTCGATATCCGCGACAACGCCGCAACGGCATACCCTACATAGAGAAAGGGGGCAACGGAAAACCCGTTGCCCCCTTTTTTCATACCTATATAGTGCGAAGAGCGTGCGAGAAGGAACTAGTCCTCGTTGCGGAAGCTGCGTCCGTAGCCGCCGCGATCGTTGCCGCCACGGTAGCCGCCACGGTCCGAATTGCCACGGTAGCCGCCACGGTCGTTACCGCCGCGGTACCCACCGCGATCGTTCCCGCCACGGTAGCCGCCGCGATCCGAGCTGCCACCACGGTAGCCGCCACGGTCATTGCCGCCGCGGTACCCACCGCGGTCGTTGCCGCCACGGTACCCACCGCGGTCATTGCCGCCACGGTAGCCGCCACGGTCGTTCCCGCCGCGATAGCCGCCACGGTCGTTGCCGCCACGGAAGCCGCCGCGGCCACCACGGTCACCACGATCACCGCGGTCGAAGGGCTTGCGGTCATCGCGATCATCGCGCTTCTTGGCAAGGCGCTCCTGCTCGCGCTCCTTCCAGTCCTCGCCGATCTCCGTCGCAACGCCAGCCTCGATGCGGTCGAGGAACGAGGCAAGCACATCTACCTCGTCGTCCGTGAAGCCGTCGAGCGCAACGTTCTGGAGGTCGCGCGGCTTGGGCTGCTCCTCCTGGCCCTTCTCGCCAAGGGTGACGGACTGGACATTGTCATCCTCGTCCTTGGTAACAACGACGAGGTCATCGTTAGCCATGTTTCCAAGCGTGGTTCCGAGTGCGTCTGCACCAATGCCGAGGACAGTCGACATCTCCTCGACGGAAATCTCGCTCTTGAGACGCAGGAGCGCAAGCACGCGCGCGACGTTGGCGTCGGTGGCCTCCTCCTGCTCCTTGCGGTTGTGGCGAGCAATGTTCAGCATGTGCTGGACCTCGCCGAGCTTCTCCATGATCTCTGCTCTTGTGGCCATGTACTAATTTCTCCTGTCTTGCGTGATGTGAGGGCCGTAGCCCCTTAAGTCCGTGCCCGTAGGCTGGGAATTGCCACACCTTTTCCTTTAGAAGCAAACCATTATTGCGGCAACGCAGGCCGCATTTTCACGAAATTGTTGGCCTACGCAAATTGACCACCTAGGGAGAGGCGAATGAGACAAAGGGACTGTCCCTTTGTCTCACAAGCCCGAGAGGAGCGTCTGGTTGATGTCGCGCTCAACCGCGGGTGCGTCGACATCCACGCACGCCTGCGTAGTTGCAGACGCGGAGTACTCGACGCACTGGCTTGGGCAGGTGGTGCGCCCTGCATCGGGACCAGAGGTCACGCAGGCGAGCGGCAGACGCAGCGTTCGGAACCACTCCGGGTGAAGCGCGCACACCACAGCGGAGGGATCGTGCGTGTAGCAGCAACCGTGCAGGGAGTACATCCCCACATGCTGGTCTATGTAGTAGTCGAGCATGTCCGCGAGATAGGCACCCGCCCTCGAGCCCGTGGCGCGCCATGCGGCGGTGTTCTCGCTGGTGAGAAGCGTGCGCATGGTGACGTCGAGGCCCACCATGGTCACGGGGACACCACTCTCGAACACCTCCTGGCACGCAAGGGGGTCCGCGATGATGTTGGCCTCGGCCGCTTCGGTCACATTGCCCGTGACGGTGAGTGCGCCTCCCATCATCACGATGCCGCCGATGCCTGCCATGGTCTGGGAGTCTTGCCTGATCGCAGCCGCAATGTTGGTGAGCGGCCCCGTGGGCACAAGCGTAAGGTCCTGGCCGTAGCGTCGCGCGGCATCAAGAATGAAGTCAACACCGCGGCCGGAAGCGTCTAGTTGGTCCTTGTCCGGCACGGAGACGCCGTACTTCTCGCCAATGTTTCCCACGCCGTCCGCACCGTGAATACTCACCACGTCGTTGCTGCGGAGGAACTTCTCAGCGCCCAGCGGGTGCGAGAGTCCCGCCTCTACCGGCACGTCCCGAGCGTCGAGAAGGTCGAGAAGGAAGCGGGCGTTGCAGACGCTCTGTCCCACGTGGACGTTACCAAACGTGGCCGTGACGCCAACAAGGTCGATGTCTGGGCTAGCCATCGCGTACGCAAGCGCCACGGAGTCGTCGATGCCCACGTCCATGTCTAGGAGAATCTTCTTCATGTGCGTATCGCCTGCCTTTCTCGGTGCCTGGCCCGTCTCGCCAGGAAACACTTCGACCATAGTGTATCCGGCTGCCAAGTGCAGATTGTTGGATGTCGGATACGGTTGGAGTGGTCACACAATCGTGGCACGAATGTGTTGCGGGCGGGGCCCGGCGGGTCTGAAACTTGTGGCACGCCGCCCTTGACCTTCACGTTACGTGAGGGTTTATCGTCTGCTCGGCACGCGAGAGGAGACGGCAATGGGAGACGCACTGTCAGCGGACCGCACGTACACGATAGGAGAGCTGGCAACCATATCCGGTGCAACGGAGCGGGCGCTCCGCCACTACGAGGACCTGGGGCTTCTCTCGCCCGCGCGCGGCGAGAACGGCTACCGGCGCTATGGCGAGAAGGACGTCGAGCGCTTGCAGCAGGTACTCCTGTTCCGCGCGTGTGGAATGGGGCTCTCTGAGATTCGTGAGCTGCTGGAGAGCCCCGACTACGACGCAGCGCTGGCCCTCGAGCGACACCTCAAGACCCTGCGTGTGCGTCAACGGGAGCTCGAGGCACTGGTAGAGACGGTTGAAATGACCATTGCGACGATGAGGGGACAGCAGACCATGACCAACGAGGAACGCTTCCGCGGCCTCAAGGAGCAGGCTATCGAGACAAACGAGAACGCCTACGGCGCAGAGGCGCGCGAGCGCTACGGCGACGACGCGGTGAACGCGGCCAACGAGCGCGTGCGGGCGATGAGCGAGAAGGACTGGAACGAGATGCGCAAGCTTGAGCAGGGCATCATCCGACAGCTCAAGGCCGCCATGGCGACAGGCGACCCCGCCGGAGACGCGGCGCAGGAGCTGGTTGTCCTGCATCGTCGCTGGATCTGCGGCTACTGGGGCGAAGGCCGCTACTCTGCCCAGGCACACCTGGCGCTTGGCGAGATGTACCTCGCGGACGAGAGGTTCCGCGACTACTACGACTCGCGTGCGGGCGTGGGGGCAACAGAGTTCCTCGTGGCGGCGCTTCGCGCGCAGCTGGGCGATGGTGGACCTGAGATGGAGTAGGTTTGCGCGCAAAGGGCGGGGGTAGCTCAAAGCCGGGTGGAGGAGAAGCCCAAGATCCGGGGGGTAGAGAAGTCCAAAGTCGGGGGTTCTCATCCCAAAGGCATTTTGCAGGTTTTTTCTCTTTTCTTGTAGACGGCACCACGCTGGGGGATGCGCCCTGTCAATTGTTGGCCTTGGTTTACATGTGACGGAGCACCGACCCCGCGCGGTGAGCGCAGGCAAGCAGAGAGAGGCATGCATGGACACCCAGAAGCGCACGCTCAAGCTCGGCATCGACATTGCCCTGGCGGTTCTACTCGTTGGGAGCTATATGACGGGGCATGCAGAGCCGCACGTACACGCCCTGGTTGGCCTGCTGTTTGTGATGCTGCTGGTGGCGCACGTGTGGATCAACCGCGAGCGCCTGGAGAAGCTGCTCGATCGCACAGGCGAGAATGACTAGCGGCGAAGCCGAGGCTCACCGCTGAAACCGCAGCGGACCGGAAAAGTGGTCCTCCCCTGATTTGGTCCGTCAGGGTTGTCCCCAAGGCCTGATTATTGAACGTTTTTCCTGGCATTCTGGAACTCAACTGGGGAAACGTTCTTCTCGCCAGGAATAACGCGCAATAATTGCCAAGAGATGCGCGGGTGCCAGCCGAGAGAGACATGCGCGCTCCAGCCGAGAATCGCGCGTGCCAGCCGAGGAAGTCAGGCACGCCACCGGACATACGGCAACACCCCCATGCGCGTGTTGTTCTTGCGCATTATTGCCGCCTACAGCAGCCCCGAAGCAGTCGAGAAACACGCGGCGCCTAGGCTGTTCAGAGTTTTTGCAGGAAGGCGTGCGGGCCCCCGGCGTCGGCCTCGGGGCGGCAGGCCACGACGCGGGCCTCGGGGCGGCAGACCCCGTGGGCACGCCTCGCGGGCAGAAGGAGAGCCACATGGCGGCATGGAGGCGCCTGGGCGAGGTCATCGCCCACAACATGGTGTTTCTGGTACCTCTCTGCCTGGTGTTTGGCGTCTGCGCACCCGACGCGTTCGCTGTCCTCAAGCCCCTGGTCACGCCCATGTTTGCCTTTGTGACCTTCCAAGGTTCTCTGGGTAACAACTTCTTCAACCTGGCGCGCACCTTCAAGCGGCCCGCCCCCATGCTCGTTGCCATTGCGATTTCGCAGGTGCTCATGCCACTTGTGGGCTGGGTGCTGGGCGGGCTTCTCTTCTCGGACCCAAACATCGTAGCCGGCATTGTCCTTGAGTACTCGGTCCCCATCGCGGTGACGTCCACCATGTGGATAGGCATCTACGCTGGCGACATGTCGCTCGCTCTGGGAACGCTGCTCATCTCGACGCTCATCTCGCCCGTGACCATCCCCGCAACTCTGAGGCTCCTGGTGGGCGCAACGGTGCAGGTTGACGCGGCTGGCATGTTCTTTGACATGCTCATCATGATCGCGCTGCCAGCGCTCGCCGCCACCGCGCTCAACCAGGCAACGCGCGGCCGCGTCAAGGCGACGCTCTCCCCCGCCCTAGCGCCACTCGCCCGCATCTTTGTGATTCTCGTCATCACCACAAACTCGACGAGCCTGCACGACTTCATGTTCAACCTCACGCCGGAGCTCGCCGGCGTTATGGTGTTCATTGCTGCCATGGCGTCGTCGGGCTACCTCTGGGGTTTTGCCGCCACGCGCCTCATGCACCTGGAGCGCGAGCAGGCCGTGACGCTCACGTTCTGCTCGGCGCTCAGGAACATCTCGGCCGGCGCCGTCATCGCGCAGGCGTACTTCCCCGCGGCGACCATGTTCCCCGTGATGACGGGGACGCTCTTCAACCAGTTCCTCGCAGCAGTCTTTGGCCGGGTGTTCTCGCGCGCGTTTTCACCGGATGCCAACGAGGGCGACCAGCCAGCGAGAGACACAGAAGCACCCGGGGCAGACTGCTCTAGTCCAGCTCACCGTCCGCAAGGGCACGAATCCGCTGCATGACCTCTGCGCGGCGCGCCTTGGGAAGCGGGACTCGCTCGTTGCCCTCCATAATGATGGACGTCTGGTCAACGGCATGGATACGCTCAGGGTTCACGGCGTAGCTGCGGTGGACCTTCATGAGGTGTGGAAAGACGGCGACCGCCTCACCAAACGAGGCGCGCGTCTCGAACGAGCCGTACGCCAGGCTCAAGCGGGAGCGCTTGCCCACCGCCTCGACGAGAGTGACATCCATGGGTGCCACAAGGTGCATCGTGCCCTCGCGGTCGTAAATCTCCACGCGATGCTGGTCGGTCTTATCGGCAGTGCGGTCATCGAGGTAGCGCTTGGCAGCGCGACCGATAACGTTGCAGAAGGACTCCCCGGACGCGACGGGCAGCTCGTTTCTGGGGTGCGAGATGTAAAGCGAGCGAATGCGGAGCTCGCCGTCAATGAGTTCCCAGATGATCTGCATGCGCTGCTGCACCCGCGCAAAGACGGACGCTCCGGCGTCGGTTGTCACGATGTAGCGGCCGATGATCGAGAGGGCTCGCCCGCAGTTCTGGACAACGGTGTACTCCTGCTGCGATTGACGGCAGGGCACAAGCTCCTTGAGGTTCTCCTCGAGGTCCGCGCGCATCGCATCGATGCCGCGCATGTAACGGTTCTGCTCGGGCGCCACCCACATCACGTTGTTGGCGCAGAGCGACAGGGCGTACTCGATGTCAAGCTGCCAGAAGCGTCTGAGAAGCTCCCGCGTGAGCCAGAGCGCCTTCTCCTCCAGTTCTTTCCGCATTTGATACCCCCCAACAAGGTCCCAACCGACGCTTGCCAAGCCTAAGTTTACTTTTGCGAGGGCATCCTTGGGCGCAGTGGTCTACCAGTGGAGAGGAAGTGGGCTACGACCGTACGTTGATATCCACGTAAGTTCCTGTGTACGCGCACCTAGCGCGGTCCCAGCCGGCACAGGTAGTGCGAACCCTTGACCCACTCGTGGTTGAGACAGTCGCGCATGCAGAACTCGACGGCCCGCTCGTGGTGGCGAACGAGCCACCCAAAGGAGTCGTAGCTGCCGTCGTCGGTGAGGTACGTCTCGCCCTGGGCGTACGCGTAGGCAACAGAGCCCGTGCCCACGAAGAGGTTGCCTCCTCGGTTGCGCTGCACGACGTCCGGGTAGGCGTGGGTGTGGCCTGTGAAGAGAATGGCACCTGCGTGGGAAAAGACCACAGAGCGAAGGTCGGCGTCATCCTCGAGTGAGTTCTCGAATCCCCAGCCACCGGGATAGGAATCCGTGACGGTATACTGCAGCGGCTCGTGGACAAAGACGAAGGAGGGCACGCCGGCGGCCTGGTCCTCGTCGAGAAGGCCAGAGAGCCACGACAGTTGCGCGGCGCTGAGCTTGAAGGTGTCTGTCGTCGAGACGTCGTAGGGCGAGACGTACTCGTCAGGGCCAAGTGCAATAACGTGCGAGCCGCCCACGTAGCGGTCATAGTAGACGGAGCTGGCACCGGTCCTCTCCAGGAAGTTGGCGTGCAGGCTCTCGACGCTCTCGCGTGTGTGGGTGCCGTCGCCCATCTGCTCGTGATTGCCCATCACGCAGGTAAAGGAACCCGGGAACGAGAAGCCCGCCGCCTGGGCGCGCCGCTCGAAGATGTCGTACTGGTACTGATAGCCGTTGTTCGTAATGTCTCCGTTGACCACCACGGAGTCAACGGCATCCCAGTTCTCGGCGATGTCCCCAAGGGCGTTCCCGAGGTTGTCGTCGTAGTCTGGGGCGTCATCGTCCACGTGCGTGTCGCTTATGACCGCAAAGGACGAGACAAGCGAGCCGTACGTTCCCTCGTCGACCGGCGCGGCGTCCGCGAGGGACACCAGTGTGGGGCCAGTCTCGGTTGCAGAAGCGGGGTCCGCAGCGCCAACTGCCGCGATGGCCGCCGCCGACGCGCAGGTGATGGCCCCGGCCCGGAAGAACTGCCTTCTCGTGAGACTCATGGTGACCCCTCCTCGTTCAGCTACCTTGAATTCCAAGGTATGACGCGGGGCTTAAACGCCGCTGAAGCAGGGGCGTTAAGGGACCCAAAGTGGTCCAAGCCACACGGAGGGAGCGCAAGGCTCGACGGGAACTTAATAAGAAGTTGGGGTTTTCTGAAAGCCGCGGGGGGACGCATTATCGCCGGAGGGCCGATACTGTTGAAAAACTCACCAGAAATGGCCTTCCGGCGACAAATTGTCTCCGGAAGGCCTTCTGCGTTGCAAAACGCTCCAAATGGAGGCTATTGGCGACACGCGACACGCCACGCGCGTCGCCGCGCCACTACAGGCGCTCGGCCATGTCGCGCACCAGGCGCTCCGTGCCCTCCCAGCCAATGCAGGCGTCGGTGATGGACTGCCCGTACACGCCACCGCCTACGGGCTGGTTGCCGTCCACCAGGTAGGACTCCACCATGAAGCCGCGGAAGAGTCCCGCGATGCGCTCGGAACGCCGCACGGAGTCCAGCACCTCGTCCACGATTCGAGCCTGCTCAAGCGGACGCTTGCCGGAGTTGTCGTGGTTGCAGTCGATGACCACGGCCGGGAACTCGAACTTCTCGGGATCGTACCTGTCGGCCAGGCGCTCAAGGTACTCGTAGTGGTAGTTGGGATACGTTGCCCCGTCCGGCCCAACGTAGCCGCGAAGCACGGCGTGCGCCAGCGGGTTTCCAGTGGTCTCGACCTCCCAGTTGCGGAAGATGAAGGTCTGGGGCGCCTGCGCGGCGTAGATGGAGTTGAGAAGCACGGCCGTGGAGCCGCCCGTGGGGTTCTTCATGCCCACGGGCATGGGGACGCCGCTCGCCACCAGGCGGTGCTCCTGGTTCTCCACCGAGCGCGCGCCCACGGCCACATAGGCGAGAAGGTCGATGAGGTACTGGAAGTTGGCGGGGTAGAGCATCTCGTCCGCCGTGAACATGCCGGTCTCCTCCACAACGCGCAAGTGCATGCGGCGGATGGCCTTCACGCCCTCGAGGAGGTCTGCCGGCGCCTCGGGGTCGGGGTTGTGGAGAAGCCCCTTGTAGCCGGTACCACGCGTGCGAGGCTTGTTGGTGTAGACGCGCGGCACCACGAGGAGCTTGTCCTTTACCTCGTCGGCAAGCTTGGCAAGGCGCGTCACGTAGTCGAGGACCGAGTCCTCGCGGTCGGCCGAGCAGGGCCCAATCACAAGCAGGCGGCGCGGGGACTCGCCGCGAATGATCGCCGCCACCTCGGCGTCGAAGGCGGGTTTTCTCGCCGCCATGTCCGCGGAGAGGGGCATCTCCTCGCGGATCTCCATGGGGATGGGCAGACGGCGCTTGAAGGTCATGGTCATTGTTCGTGGTTCCTCTCGTCTAACTCGCAGGCGGCGTACCCGGCAAGAAATGCCACCAGGGAGGCCGCGTTTTGTGCCACCACAGTATGACGGGGATTTCGCCCGGAACACGGCGGCGACGGCCCACTCGTGCGCCTTCCGTAACATGCGCACAAGCCTGCATGCAGGTGCCGCGGCAGGTGGGCATACTATGGCATGTGAGAACGCGCCGGCGCGAGATGCCGGCACCACACACCAGACCAAGGAGGCACCATGCCCTGCACCACCATCCTGGTTGGCAAGAAGGCCAGCTACGACGGGTCGACCATCGTCGCCAGAAACGAGGACTCCGCCAACGGCGAGTTCAACCCCAAGCGTTTCTGCGTCGTAGACCCCGAGGGACGCACCAGCTACACCTCGAAGATCTCGCACCTCACGGTGCCGCTGCCTGCCGAGGACGGCGTGCGCTACACGGCCGTCCCCAACGCGGACCTTTCCCAGGGCCTCTGGGAGGAGGCGGGCTTCTCGGCACGCGGTGTTGCCATGAGCGCCACCGAGACCCTCACCTCCAACGAGCGCGTCCTGGGCGCGGACCCCATGGTCGTCTATCGGCCCGCCAAGGGGACGCCCGGTAGCGACGACTATGAGCCCGAGCAGCCCGGCGGTATTGGCGAGGAGGACATGGTCACGCTGGTGCTGCCCTATGCGCGCTCCGCACGCGACGGCGTGCGCATCCTTGGTGAGCTCCTCGAGCGCTACGGCACCTACGAGATGAACGGCATTGCCTTCTCGGACGTCAACGAGATCTGGTGGCTGGAGACCGTGGGCGGCCATCACTGGATCGCCAAGCGCGTGCCCGATGACTGCTACGTCACGATGCCCAACCAGCTGGGGATTGACTCCTTTGACCTGGCAGACGCCCTGGGCGAGCAGACCGAGCACATGTGCTCGCCCGACCTTGCCGAGTGGATGGCCGCCCACCACCTTGACCTCACGCTGCGCACGGAGGGCGAGAACGACAGGGTCTTCAACCCGCGTGACACCTTTGGCAGCCACTCCGACGAGGACCACCTCTACAACACGCCGCGCGCCTGGTCGATGCAGCGCTTCCTCAACCCGCACGCCCAGAGCTGGGACTCTCCCGAGGCGCCCATGGGCCCCGAGGCGAACGACCTCCCCTGGGCGAGCGTCCCCGAGCGTAAGGTGACCATCGAGGACGTGAAGTACGTCCTCTCGCTCCACTACCAGGGAACCGCCTACGACCCGTACGGCAGCTTTGGCACAGAGGCCACGCGCGGGCACTACCGCCCCATCGGCATCAACCGCAACAGCCAGCTCTCCGTGCTGCAGGCGCGCCCGTACGGCCCCGAGGCCACGCGCTGCGTGCAGTGGCTGGCCTTTGGCTCCAACCCGTTCAACGCGCTACTGCCGTTCTACGCCAGCGTGAGCCAGACGCCCGCCTACCTCGAGCAGACCGATCCCAAGCGCGTCTCGACCGAGAGCTTCTACTGGGCAAACCGCCTCATCGCCGCCATGGCAGACGCCAACTACGCGGAGTGCGTGCCCGCGATCGAGGCCTACCAGCTTGATCTTGGCTCCGAGGGCGAGCGCATGCTGGCGGCAACGGATGCGCTCGTGGCCAAGCAGGGCCTTGGCGCCGAGGCGGCGCAGGACCTCCTCGAGGAGGCCAACCAGCACGTGGCAGACTACGCGCGCGAGAAGACCGACGAGCTTCTCGCCAAGGTGCTCTACGAGCGCAGCATGCACATGGCGAACCGCTTCGCGCGGTCGGACGCGTAGGAGCGACGAGTTCACAGACGCAGGCGAACGGGCGGCGAGAAGGACGGTCGAGGTGGACATGGGCATCTTCAGGCACGGAGAAAAGCGCGCGGAGCGCGAGGCCGAGGAGGTCCTTGGCGGCGTTGGCTGGCACGAGCTGCCCGTTCGCTGCGAGCGGGACGGGCGAGAGGTGCGGGTGCGCCTCCTTGCCCCAAACGACCCCGGTCCCCTGCCGGCGATCATGTGGGCAGGCGGGGACGACGTGGCAGTGAAGCTGCCGCTTGAGGAGCTGGCGGCGCGCGGCGTTGCAAGCTGCGTGGTGAGCGATAGCGGTCCTGCTGCCGGCACGGTGCCGGAGGTGTCGCGGGCACTCGAAGACCTCGAGGCCGCCTCCGACGCCGTGGGGCGCCTGGACCTGATCGACAACTGCCGCGTGTTTCTCGCCGGCGCTGAGCACGGATGCGTGGTGGCGACGCTTGCGGCAGCCCGGCATCCCCATGACGTGTCCGGTCTGGTGCTTCTCTCGCCTGACTTCTCTGCCGGGCACACCACGGGCGATGGTCAGGACGCGGGCAGCATCTGGGGAGACATGCGTCGCTTCCGCGGACCCGTGCTGGTGTGCCGCAGCGAGGACGGAAGCCACCGCTCCTTTGATGACGCCCGGCGCGCGGCGGAGGAGTTCCCCCACGCGCGGCTGGTCACGCTTGGCGAGGGGGCGCACGTGGTGGGCGAGGCCATGTGGCTCTCGCACGCCATCGACGAGGTGGTTCGCTTCATCTGCGAGGCGTAGGAGCTGCGGCGCCCCTCGCGGCTGCCGCTTCCGGCCCGGCGCAGCTCCCAGCCCGGCAGCCTCCTAGCCAACAGCCACGCCCTACAGCCGGCAGTACCGCCGGCAGTCATGCCAGGCGCCAGTCTTGTCTGGTCGTTGTGCTCGCCTTTATTGCGCGATTTTCTCGACCAGACATGCGTTTACCCAGTTGATGGTCATCTCATCAAGAAATTTCGCGCAATAAATAGCGCCGAGAAGCCCTGACACCAAAAAAGGCCATAAGGGGAGACGAGCGGGCACTCGGCCGCGCTGCAAAGCTGGCTATTCCGTTCTTTAGCGGTTTCTGAGAAACGACCGCGTTGTTTCCGCAGGTCATAAGAGGCGTCGTTCTCAAATACCGCTAGAGAACGGTTGCGCTGCCGGCAGTGCTATTGCTGGGCGTCGCGTCTCTCGGCAAAGCCCAGGCCCAGGAGCAGGCCAAACGCCGCAAAGACCACGGGGACCTTGATTGCGGCGTACACGACCAATGCAAACACAATAGCGGCCGAGTTGTTGGCCAGTGTCGCAATGACAGGTGCAAGGAGCAGGAAGCCCAGCACGACCCAGCCCAGCGCGGCAAAGATCACGCGCGGCAGGTTGGGCATACGCAGGTGTGCGAGAGACCCCGCCACAAGCGCGACTAGCGCTCCAACGGAAAACGCGGCAAGGCCGGACGAAATCGCGTATAGGTAGCTCAGTGGCAGACTGGAGAGAATCGCGGTGATGTTCGTGTCGGGGTCGGCGTTGAACCAGACGAGAAACGCAACGCTCACGACGAGCGCGACGGCAAAGCAGATGACGGCGACGAGCACGGTCCTTCTCATGGCGACCTTCATTGCCCGGGACCTCCCTTACGTGTCGGTAGCAGGAGGTGGCATTGTAGTCGGAAGGCATGGAGGCCTCGCGAAGGCGCCGCACCGCGCGCAGGCGGCACGCACGCCGCGCCGGTCGCACACGCGCCGTCCTACTGCACCCTATACACCCGCGCCTCATACGGCCGCGCGACAAAAGAGTCAGCGCTGGCATCCTCCACGGGATAGTTGGCGAGAAGGACCTCGTGCGGGCGGCCCCGGAACTTACCCGGCAGCCCCACGCGGTGCCCACCCTTGCCAAAGCAGCACACCACGAGCAGCGTCTCGGCCTCGTACTCGTCGTCGCCCGCAAACTCGCGCGAGTACGCGTACACGCTACCGTTCGCACGGAGGAACTCGTGGTACTCTCCCCAGCGCACGGCGGCACTCTTGGTTCGAAGCTCGATGGCGCGTCGGTAGAAGTTGAGAAGCGAGTTCTCGTCATTGCCCTGCACGGCCACGTTGACCTCGCGGTAGTTGGGGTTCACGGCAAACCACGGCTCGTGCGTGCTAAAGCCGGCGTTTGGGGTGGCGTCCCATTGCATGGGCGTGCGGGCGTTGTCGCGCGTGGCCCGCCGCACGCGGGCGAGCGCCTTCTCCTCCCCCATCTTCCCCACGTAGGAGCGGTAGTTCGCCTGCGCAATGCAGTCTGGGTAGTCCTCGATGGTCGGCAGCGAGATGTTGGTCATGCCAATCTCCTGTCCCTGGTAGACGAAGGGCGTCCCCTCGAGGAAGAGGTACGCGCAGGCGAGCATCGAGCCGCTTTCGCGCCGGTAGCGCTCGCTCCCGTAGCGGCTGATCACGCGCGGATGGTCGTGGTTCTCGAGGTAGAGGGCGTTCCAGCCCACGCCGTGCAGCCCGTCCTGCCAGCGCGAAAGCGCGCGCATCAGGCGCCTGGGGCTAAACGGCAGCGGGATGTACTCCGTAAAGAGACAGTCTGCCTCCATGTGCTCGAAGCTAAAGACCATGTCAAGCAAGCGGCTCTCGCGCGGCCCCTGCGTGAGCATGCGCGCCTTCTCCACGTCCACGAAGGGCGCCTCGCCCACCACAAAGCAGTCGTGCTGTGCCAGCACGTCGTGACGGAACTCGCCCAGGTAGTCCGCAAGGTGCGGCCCACAGTCGTAGTACTGCCTGCCCTTGGGAAGCGAGAGGGGGCCACGGTCGTTGGGCAGGCCCTCTGCCTTGGAGATGAGCGTGATCACGTCCTCGCGGAAACCGTCGACGCCCATGTCCAGCCAGTAGCGCATGACGTCTTTGACCTCGTCGCGCACACGTGGGTTGTCCATGTTGAGATCGGGCTGCCCAGCCGAGAAGAGATGCAGGTAATACTGGCCGTTTTCCTCGTTGTACGTCCAGGCGGGACCGCCGAACATGCTCTGCCAGTTGTTGGACACGCCGCCGTCCGGCGCAGGGTCGCGCCAGATGTAGTAGTCATGGTAGGGGCTTGCGGGGTCGATGCCCTTGCGGAACCACTCGTGCTCGATGGAGGTGTGGTTTATCACCAGGTCCATGATGACCTTGAGGCCCAGCTCATGGGCGCGGTCAAGCACGCGGCGGAAGATCTTCTCGTCCCCATAGTCCGGAGAGATGCGCCGGTAGTCCGCAATGTCATAGCCAAAGTCGGCATTAGGCGAGACGTACAGCGGAGAGAACCAGATGCCACCCACGCCCAGCGACTTCACGTAGTTGAGCTTCTCGTAGACGCCATAGAGGTCGCCAATGCCGTCGCCGTTGCCGTCGGCAAAGCTGCGCGGCCAGATCTGGTAGAACACCACGTCCTTGTACCACTCGTCACCAGCCACGGAAACCTCCTCCGGTCAACACCGCACCTCCGGCGCTGCGTGGGCGCCGCGCAGCATCATGTGCCATTGTGACACCACTTACCCCCAGCGCCGCGAGGTTACCCCGCGAGCGACCCCGCCGCCACGCCCCAGCGCAAGCGTCTAAGATGGTGGGGCACGATTTACCAACCCATTGGGAGGAAGCATGGCACAGACCAACGACGACCAGCTCAAGGCCAAGGTCGACGCATACGTCGACGAGGTCTGGGAGGACGTTGTCGAAGACATCCGCACGCTTGTGAGAATCGAGTCAGTCGAGGATCTCTCGGCCGCCGAGCCGGGCAAGCCCTATGGCCCCAAGGCAAACGAGGCCCTGGTGGCAGCCGAGGGCATTGCCAGCCGCCTTGGCCTTGCCGTCACGGACCTCGACGGCTGCATTGGCTACGGCGAGGTCACCGGCAGGGAGGGCGCACCCTACGTGGCGACCATCGCCCACTCTGACATCGTCCCCGTGGGCCTTGGCTGGACTGTTCCCGCGCTCGACGTGACGCGACGCGAGGGCTACCTCATGGGCCGTGGCGTGCTCGACGACAAGGGCCCCCTGGTCCTCTCGCTCTGGGCTGCGCACTTCTTTGCCCTCCAGGTGAAGGAGACCGGCGAGTCGCTCCCCTACGCCCTTCGCTGCATCATTGGCAACAATGAGGAGACAAACATGGCGGACGTCGAGCACTACCTCGACCGTTGCCCCGAGCCCGCCTTCTGCTTCTCGCCCGACGCCGACTTCCCGCTCATCTGCGGCGAGAAGGGCCTCTTTGGCGGCAGCTTTACCTCCGAGCCCATGATGGGCCGCGTGATCGAGGAGCTCGACGGCGGCACTGTCTCCAACGCGATCCCCGGCCAGGCCACGGCCCTCGTGCGCGTTGACGCCGAGGAGCTCCCCGCTGCAGCGCACGTAGGCGTCGAGCCTGCAGGTGAGGGGCTTGCTCGCGTGACGGCACACGGCAAGGGCGGCCATGCCTCCATGCCTGCCGGCACCGTGAACGCCATCTGCGTGCTTGCCGACTACCTTCTCGCCAACGTCCCCGGCCTCACGGACACCGAGAAGCGCTGGCTGCACCTGGAGCACGAGGTCTGCCACGCCAGCGACGGCAAGCCGCTGGGCATCGCCTCCGCAGACGACAAGTTTGGCGAGCTCACCTGCATTGGCGGCACCGTGCGCACGAAGGGCGACCGCTTTGTCCAGACCATCGACGCGCGCTACCCCACCTCGACCTCGGGCAGCCGCATCACGGTGGAGCTCAGGCGCTTTGCCACGCGCTTCAACGCGAACTTCGAGGAGGGCCGCGACGTGGAGCCCTTCTACATCGATCCCAGCTCGCCGGAGATCACCACGCTGCTTGAGACCTATGCCGAGTACACCGGCCGCGAGGGCAAGGCGTTCACCATTGGCGGCGGCACCTACGCGCGCCACTTCCGCCGCGCCTGCGCCTTTGGCCCGCACGAGCCGTACGCGAAGGAGCCCTCGTGGGTGGGCATCGAGCATGGTCCCGACGAGGCAGTCTCGGAGGAGAGCCTGCGCCGCGCGCTCAAGATCTACATCGTGAGCATCGCGCGGCTCATGGAGCTGGAGCTCACCGAGCCCACGGCCTAGTTGGCACCAAGCGGTTGGTTACCCGCTTCGCCGTCAGTTGCCTGACCTTCGCGGTCGTGCGGCTGGCGGCGAATCTTTACGCTGAGGTACGTGCAGGTGCCGTAGAAGAGGGCGTCGGTGATGGAGCTGGACTGCACGCTTCCCATACTGCCCGAGGTCACAATTCCCAGCACCAGCTGGACTGCCGCGTAGCCAAAGGAGATTGCCGAGACCCACAGGAAGGGCCGGATCTTCTCGGGCTGGTTGGCACCGCGCAGGCCGAGGAGGCCTACAAGAAGGTTGACCGTCGCAGACGACAGGCCCCAAGCGAGCACCCTCCCCGAGAGCTGCCCGGCAGTGTAGTGCGCCTTGGCAAGGTTGAGCTGCGCAGCGGGGTCCATCTTCGAGACGGCATACCACAGCACCAGGGCAATAACGGCGTTGAGCACCGCAGTCACGATCATGACCTGCGAGATGAGCCTCAGCGCTCGCTGGTGGCCGTCAAGCATGAAGGACTCGCCGCGCACGCCTTCGTCGTGCTCGCGCTGAACGCGGTCGGCAAGCGACGAGCACACCACCACGTACGTGATGGTGGTGGAGAGCACGACGGGGTTAAAGATGAGGATGGTGCCAGAGCCCCAGCTCCAGAGGATGGCAACGAGAAGCACCAGGCCAACCAGGTAGCAGAGGAAGCGATACGGCCCCACGCGCCCGGAGTCGCGCGAGGCGGCAAAGCCCAGCCATGCCGTGAGGCAGAGCAGCGCTCCTGCGGCAAGCGTGACAATGGCAAGGCCCATGGGAGACCACCCAGAGAGCGTGATGCCGGCAATGGTGAGGCCGGAATCCGAGGCGTCTGCCTGGCCGGTCACGGCAGCAAAGAGCACCAGCCCGCCCGCAAGCAGCACCACGGCGCCGAGAATGGCCATGACGGCCGAGACGACGCCGAGCGTCACCTGCGCGGGGGTCTGCGGGACCGAGGCTACCTCGTCCCTCTCGCCAGCCGTGCTACGCAAGAGCCACGCCACCCAACCAGCCCCAGCGCGGGGTGGCAGAAACTCCAAACTGGCTGATCCAGGAGTCCAGGCTCTGCGTGGTGATCACGCCGCTCAGGCAGTGCCGGACGGTGTTGTTCCCCACGTAGATGCCAATGTGGCCATACAGGCGCGCAGCGGCGGAGTAGGGCTCGGTGGGGACGGCAATGATCATGCCCGGCTTGATGGATGACTTGTCCGAGCTCGAGCAGTACGACCAGTACATGTCGCAAGCGTTGCCGCCAAACGAGCCCACGCCCGCGTTGGCAAAGACGTTGGAAACCCACGCGGCGCAGTAGCCCGCGCCGGTAGAGCCGGTGCTGTACGTGGCGGAGATGACGGCAGCCTGGGAGCCGGATGCGCCGGAGACAATCGTAACCGGGCTGCTTGAGCTGCTTGAGCTCCTGCTGGCGGCCATGCGGCGGGCCTCTTCCTGGGCGGCGAGAAGCTCGGCGTTGCGCTGGTCGATGAGGCTTTGGACGTTGGAGTTGAGCTGGTCGACAAGGGTCTGGGCCTCGTCCTGCTTGGCCTGGACGTCGGCGAGCTGAGACTCCTGCTCGCTCTTGAGCTGGCTGAGCTGGTCCTTCTGGGACGTGAGGTCGGCCTGCTTGGACTCAAGGGCGGCCTTGTCGTCCTCGAGCTGCGCCTTCTGCGTCTCGAGGTCCGCCTTGAGGCTCTTGACCTCATCAATCATGGCATTGTCCTGCTCGGACACCTTGTCGAGGTAGTAGATGTTGGACGTGAGCTCCTCGAACGACGCCGAGGAGAGCAGCAGGTCGAGGGTGCTGGCATTGCCGGACTTGAACGCAGAGGACATACGCTGGCCCAAGACTTCCTGCTTCTGCTCGATCTCCTGCTGCTTGGTGTCGATGTCCTTCTGCTTCTCCTCGATGTCTGCCTCTTTGGCGTCGATGTCCGCCTGGGTCTGGTCAATCTGCGCGGAGACGTCATCGATCTGGCCGACGGTGTCCGAGAGCTGTGCGGAGAGATCCGATACCTCCTGGCTGATCTGGTCGAGCTGGGACTGCGCGGCATCGGCGTCCGACTGTGCGGCGTCGATGTCCGACTGAGAGGTGGCGAAGGCGGCGACGGGGCTGGCGAATGCGAGCACACCCGCGCCGATGAGCAGCCTGAAGGCATCCCTGCGCGTGACGGTACGCGCGGGAGCGAGTGCGTTGGACGCACGCCGACTGCTGGTGCCGCTGGTCTGCATGGGGCCTCCTAGAGTACGGATGGGTTACGTTAAAGGTCACGCATGCCATTCTACCCGTTCACCGCATGACGGACGAAAAACACATGGGGCAGACGGCCAGCGGCCGACGGCACCGCGGCGACCAGCACTTCCCTAGCGGTTCTCGATGCGCGCCACGTTGCTGATCACGATCGAGATGCTGCCGTCCTCCTGGTGCGAGAACTCGATGTAGCCCGGACGCTCGGCCAGCTCGGAGGGAAAGGCGATCTCCACGCCCGTGTCGGTGCGGATACGATGCGTGCGCGTGAGGCGGTTGGCCGCGCCACGGCGCACCGGCACCTCCTCGGGCAAGTCGCGCTCGCGGGTGCGCTCCTCGAAGCGCTGCGCCATCTCGGGGTTGTCCTCGAAGACCTCGCGACCCACGTCTGCGGGCTGGATGGCTTCGTCGGTGTCCGCGTGGCGGGCAAGCGCCGCCTTCGCGCGCGAGACCTCGACCGCCGGCGTGAGGCCGTACTCCTCGGAGAGGTCCTCCACGATGCTCGTGACCTCGTCGATGACCTCGTGGCTCGACGCCTCCTGCGAGCACTGCAGGAAGAGCTCGGGGATGATCTGGCGTGACTCGCCGGCCACGCTGCGCTCCTTGTCGTGGAAGTCGATGGCGAGGGTGTCGGCGTCAATGAGGACGTAGGTGTCGACCTTCTGCGTGGGGTTGGGAAGCGTGGCGTCCTGGCGGGCAATCTCGTTGCCGTTCTCGTCTACCTCGTGGATGAACGCCTGCTTTCTGGGGAGAAGCACCACGGCAAAGAGGCGCGTTCCCTCGGACTCGTAGGCATCCGAGACCTTGTCCTCGTCGGCGTTCTCGGAGGCGCGCATCTCGCCGGTGTCCGTGAAATCCGCCACGAGGAGGTCGCACTGCTCGAGGTCCTCGGCGCGGCGCAGCTCCTCCCAGAACCACTGGGCTATCTGAACGGAGAAGTCCACGAACGGCACCTGGCTGGCAAGGTACTCCTTGAGGCCCGAGGCAAAGTTGCTCTCGGGGGCAAAGGTGCCGTGCTTGCTCTCGGCGCTCGAGCGGATGCGGCGCAGTCGGCGCGTGACGTAGGAGCGGGTCTGGCGATTGTCGAGGTCGAGCTCGCGCTCGGAGAAGAACGTGCTGCCGCTCTCGAAGTCAAAGACGTGCAGTATGGCGTGACCGATCCTGAGCATGTGACCTCGCATTCCTTGGGGCGCGGCGGTGCACGCCCCATGCGGGCCCGTCGCGACCACCAAGGATACCGCAGGTGGGAAACAGGAGGCCCGCGGCCCAAGCGGAATGGTTAGAAGGTTCTCCGCGAACTTCTCGGTGTTTAGAATGCAGGGGAAACGCCGGAAGGGCTGTCACGGATGGCTAGTGCTGCAGGCGGAAGTGCATCGAACCGCCCTTCGTTACACAAATTCGATCCTCGCTGCGCCGAAGTGCCCTCCGTTACACATGGTTTTTCGGTCCGACAAAGTAGCGAGGCCCATCTGTATACTATATATGGTATTTGAATGCTCATATTAATCAATATGTTGTAACTGATACTCGGGGTCATGCCAAAACTACGTGTAACGTAGGGTAGTTCGGCGCACAAGATTGGCAATTTGTGTAACGAAGGAGGTTTCGATGCAGGAATGGCCCAGCCAAGGCCTTAATGCATCGCATCGAGCAAAACGGGCATCAATCGAAGACACAAAAGGGCGGACGCCCTTCCGGGCGCCCGCCCACCTACGTGATACTTTGGACTCTCCCCCTTAGGGAGGTCGCTCCCGCACGGGATGCGACAAAGGTGATAAGCACGTGCTATCGGTAATGGCTCGCTTGGTGCGAACCCGTTCTCCGTTCCTCTCGTGGTGTTAGGAACCTGTCTGGGGGTGTCGGTTCTTCACCGACCGGAGAAAAAAGATGCGCCTGCCCTATTTATGATTCACGTCGCTGTCTAATCAGCGTATTCGCGGTGCCACCGTATCGACTTTGACGTTGCGAGGGATCTGCCACCGCCTCTGGGGTGAATTCATGCATCCAAAGGCAGGCGCTTGGTTGAACTCTCGTCACTGCCCATCGGAATGCACCTCCTACCTCGGTCGTCCTTGCTGGGCGACTCCGTTTAGTCACTATCTTTATAGCCAATCCGGGAGGCGTTAAACCCCTCGAGGCGCACCTGTGCCGCAGACGGTCCTCTATCGTCCGCGACGGACGCAGCCGTGCAGAAGCATTCCAGAGATGGGATACTTAGCAATTGGTGTGAGAATGGGGAAGTCACCCCCCAATCCCAGCTGAAACTTTCGCTCGGGCAAGATTATGGTGCCCGAGAAAGCCGTTCATACGCAATGGCCGCGGGAACGCTCCTTCGGGCGTCAAGGCGGCACAAAAGCAGGCGCTTCGTTCAGATTCCAGTGGAAAGCTCCCCCTGAGATTGCAGATGACGCCCAGGGGGAGCTTAAGCAACCGGTGGAGATACCGCCGAATGGCCTACTGCGTCTGCGGCGCCTCCCCCGTCTCTAGAATGCGCTCGAGCGCCGCCTCGTCCAGCACAGGCACACCAAGCGACTGCGCCTTCGTGAGCTTGGAGCCAGCAGCAGCACCAGCAACCACAAAGCTCGTGCGCTTTGACACGGAGCCCGAGACCTTGGCACCCAGCGCCTTGAGCTGCGCGCCCGCCTCATCACGCGTGAAGTGCTCAAGCGTACCCGTGAGGACAAAGGTGAGGCCGGCAAGCGTCTGCGGGCGCTCCGGCTCCGTGATCTCCTCCTCAAGCACAACGCCCGCCTCGCGCAGGCGCTCCAGCACGCGGACATTCTCGGGCACCGAGAAGAACTCGCGCACCGATGCCGCAATCTTGGGACCAATGCCGTCGATCGTGGCGATGTCCTCCTCGCCTGCGGCCATAAGTGCCTGGAGCGAGCCAAAGTGGCGCGCCAGCACCGTGGCAACGTTGGCTCCCACGTGTCGGATGCCCAGACCAAAGAGGACGCGCGCAAGGCCGCGGCCGCGGGACTCATCAACCTGCGCCATGACCTTCTCGGCAATGGTGCGTCCGACGAGGATGTCCTCGCCCTCGGTGTGGTCCTTGGTGCTTGTCTCGTAGGAACGACCCGTGGGTGTGGAGGCAAGCGCGTCAACGGTGAGCTTGTCGTAGTAGTCCGCGACGTCGGTCAAGGTGCCATTCTCGACCAGACGGCCCACCAGCTCGTCGCCCAGGCCGTCGATGTCCATGGCGTTGCGGCTCCCCCAGTGGATGAGGCGCTCGACGGCCTGCGCCGGGCAGTCGATGGAGACGCAGCGGTAGGCAACCTCGCCCTCCTCGCGCACCACGGGGCTCCCGCAGCTGGGACAGTGCGTGGGCATCTGGAACTCCTTGGAGTCCGCGGGGCGCAACTCGAGCACGGGGCCCACGACCTCGGGAATCACGTCTCCGGCCTTGTGCACCACGATGGTGTCGCCCACGCGCACGTTCTTGCGGCGGATCTCGTCGATGTTGTGGAGCGTGGCGCGCGCGATGGTCGAGCCCGCAACGCTCACGGGGTCGAACTCTGCGACGGGGGTGAGCACGCCTGTGCGACCCACCTGGATGCGGATGTCGCGAAGGACCGTGCGCTTCTCCTCGGGCGGGAACTTAAACGCGATGGACCAGCGCGGCGCACGAGCGGTGAAGCCAAGCGCCGTCTGGCTGGCAAAGGAGTCGACCTTCACCACCACGCCGTCGATGTCGTAGTCGAGGTCCTCTCTGTGCGCGAGCGCGGTGGCGCAGAAGTCATGCACCTCGGCGGCGCAGGTGCAGCGACGGGCGTTGGGGTTCACGTGGAAGCCGCAGCTAGAGAGCCAGTGCAAGAACTCCCACTGGCTGGTCACCGAGAGCGGCGACTCGTCCGCCACGGCGTAGATGAAGGTCTCGAGGTCGCGGTGGGCTGTGATCTTGGGGTCCTTCTGGCGCAGACTGCCGGCGGCGGCGTTTCTCGGGTTGGCAAAGGGCTCGCGGCCTGCAGCGTCCGCCGCCTCGTTCAGGCGGACGAACGAGTGCTTGGGCATGTAGACCTCGCCGCGCACCTCGATGGAGCGGCCAAGGCCGGCGTCGGCCACAAGCTTGAGGCCCTCGGGTGCCAGCGCGCGAGGCACGTCGTGGATCGTGAGCACGTTGGCCGTGACGTTCTCGCCCGTCGTACCGTCGCCGCGGGTGGCAGCGCGCACGAGCTGGGCATCCGTGTACGTGAGCGCTACGCCCAGGCCGTCGATCTTGAGCTCGCAGGTGTAGGCCACGGGGTTCTCCGGCGTTGAGCCTAGGGCTTCGTCGGTCCGGGCAAGCCACTCGTCCAGCTCGTCCAGGTTCATGGCGTCGTCGATGGAGTACATGCGGCTGGCGTGGCGAACTGGCTCGAACTGCTCGGAGACATAACCGCCCACGCGCTGGGTGTAGGAGTCCGGCGTGACCAGCTCGGGATTGGCCTTCTCAAGGGCGAGAAGTTCCTGAAGGTAGCGGTCGAACTGGGCATCTGTCATCTCCGGCGCGTCAAGCGCGTAGTAGGCGTAGGCCGCGTGGTTGAGAATGCGGTTGAGCTCCGCGGCACGGGCGCGCGCCGTGCGAGCGGGACCGGCGGGCTTCTCAGCAGGCTCTTGGGCCGAGAGGGACGGCGCGTCGGCATCGCCAAAGAGCGAGCCCTGCATTCCAGCCGCGTCCGTGTTGTTCCTGTTGGTCTTCTCAGCCATGCTGTCCCCTCTCGTACCCGGCAATCACCAAGCAAGGGTAGCGCAAACGGAGGACGAAAATGGGGCCGCACCGAGAAGGGCGCGGCCCCGATAACGTGCCGAGAAACTCGTGCCCCTAGGCGCCGGCGGCCTCCAGCGCGCGACGGCCCAGTTCGATGCAGCCAAGGACGCCCTGGTCGCCCTGGCAGCCGGCCTCCACGATGTAGGAGTCGATGTCTGCCAGCTCGGGAGTCACGAGATAGCCGTTCAGGTTCTCGAAGACCTTCTTGCGCACCAGCGGGAAGAGCTGGGTCTGCTTCATCACGCCGCCGCCGAGCACGATGCGCTGAGGCGAGTAGCACAGCACGTAGGTGGCAATGCCCTCGGCCAGGTAGGTGCTCTCAAGGTCCCATACCTCCGGGCGGTCAGCCAGCTCGAAGCCCTTCTTGCCCCAACGGTGCTCGATCGAGGGCCCAGCTGCCAGGCCCTCAAAGCAGCGGTCGTGGTACGGGCACACGCAGTTGCCCTCGTCACCCGGCTGGACCTCAAGCAGGATGTGGCCAGCCTCGGGGTGCAGCATGCCGTGCAGGAGCTGCCCGCTCACCATGACGCCCACGCCAATGCCCGTGCCAACCGTGAGGTAGATCACGGTGTCGAGCCCCTTGCACGATCCGTACGTGACCTAGCCCAGGCAGGCAACGTTGACGTCAGTGTCGTAGCCCATGGGGATGTCCAGCGGCCTAAAGGCACTCAGGAAGTCGAAGTGACGCCACGCGGTCTTGGGCGTCTCGAGGATCTTGCCGTAGCTGGGCAGCGCGGGGTTCACACCTGTGGGACCAAAGGCGCCAATGCCAAGCGCGTCGACATTGTGCGAGCCAAACCACTCCACCATGCGGTCGACGCAGTCATGCGGGCCCTGGGTAGGGATCTCCTCGCGCTCGAGGACCTCTCCCTCGGGCGTCCCCACGGAGAGGACTATCTTGGTTCCGCCAGCCTCAAGCGCGCCAATCCTTGCCATGCCATCCCCCGTTCGTCCGCCGACAGGCGCATCCCGGGCGTCTGCCAAGCTAGACATATCTGCATTACAGAATAAGGGCCTCGCGGCGGAATACCAGCGAGACCCTTGAACGGCATGAACTTACTGCCGAGAAACACCACATGTGCGCGACGCGATGTGCTACGCCACCGTTGCCTCGTAGCCGGCATCCTTCACGGCAGCGACAAGTGCCTCATCGGTGACCTCGGGCGCCGCCTCGACCACGGCGTCCTTGTCTGCAAGCGAGACCTTGACCGAGCTCACGCCCGGGACGCCCTCGAGGGCCTTGGTCACGTGGGCAACGCAGTGCTCGCACATCATGCCCTCGACGTTAAGTTTCTTCTCCATCTTGTTGCTCCTCTCGTTAGTGGCCGCACCAGCGGCGGCCGCATTCCTGACATCGGCCGTGGCTGCGTCATCACGCTCCGCGACGGCCGGAATTACCTTGGTGTCAACAGGCGCAACGTTATCCTCGTTGGCCTGGTTGGGCTTCCAGGCAAAGAGCCTGAGCGCGTTCGATACCACAAACACGGACGAGAAGCCCATTGCCGCCGCCCCTACCATGGGGTTGAGCGTCACGCCCAGGGGCGAGAGCACGCCCATGGCCACGGGGATGCAGATCGCGTTGTAGAACAGCGCCCAGAACAGGTTCTGCCGGATGTCGCGCATGGTGGCGTGGCTCAGCTCGATTGCGGTGGCAACGTCTGCCGGGTCGGAGTGCATGAGCACCACGTCTGCCGAGCTGATGGCAACGTCGGTGCCGGCGCCAATGGCAATACCCACGTCGGCGCGGGCAAGCGCAGGGGCGTCGTTGATGCCGTCACCCACCATAGCCACCTTGTGGCCCTGGCCCTGCAGCTCACGGACCTTCTGCTCCTTCTGGCTTGGAAGCACGCCGGCCACGACCTCGTCGACGCCCACCTGACGTGCCACGGCCTCGGCGGTCTTGGCCTGGTCGCCCGTGAGCATGATGGTGCGCACGCCCATGCGACGTAGACGTGCCACGGCCGAGGCGGAGGTCTCCTTCACCACGTCCGCCACGCCGAGAAGTCCCAGCGCACGGCCACCGAGCGCAAAGTAGAGCGGCGTCTTTGCCTGGGCCGCAAGCTCGTCTGCCTGCGGGGCGAGCGCCGAGACGTCCACGCCAGCGGACGCCATGAGGCGGGCGTTGCCTGCGATGGCGGGAGCGCCGTCGACCTGGGCACGCACTCCACCGCCGGCGACCTGCTCGAACCCTGCGGAGTCCACGTCCTTATCAGCGCCTGCATGTGTCTCGTCCACGTAGTCGCAGATGGCCTGCGCAAGCGGGTGCTCGCTCTTGCGCTCGAGCGCGGCGGCAACGCGCGCAAGCTCGACCTCGTCCACGCCGGCAGCCAGGCGCACGTCGGTCACGCGCGGCTTGCCCTCGGTGATGGTGCCAGTCTTGTCGAGCACTACGGTGTCCAGATCGCAGGCGCCCTCCAGGGCCTCGGCGCTCTTGATGAGGATGCCCACCTTGGCGCCGCGCTCCGTGCCCACCATGATGGCCGTGGGCGTGGCCAGGCCAAGCGCGCAGGGGCACGAGATAACCAGCACCGAGACGGCATGGTTGAACGCGGTTGCAAAGTCACCAGGGGCAAAGATGGCAATCCAGCCCAGGAAGGTAACGGCCGCTATCGCCATGACCACCGGGACAAAGACGCCGGCGATCTTGTCGGCCTGACGCTCGATGGGCGCCTTGGAGCTGGTGGCCTCGTCCACGAGGCGGATGATGCTTGCAAGCGCCGTGTCATCACCAACGGCCGTGGCCTCCATGGCGAACCAGCCGCGCTGGCTCACGGTGGCACCGGTCACGCGGTCGCCCACGCCCTTCTCGGCAGGAACCGGCTCGCCGGTGATGGCGGACTCGTCGATCGAGGCGGAACCCTCGCGAATGATGCCGTCGACCGGTACGGACTCCCCGGCACGCACCACCACAATGTCTCCCACGCGCACCTCGTCGGTAGGCACCTCGACCTCCTGGCCGTTACGACGCACGCGCGCCGTCTTGGGCGCAAGGTCCATGAGTGCGCTGATGGCAGAGGTCGTCTTGCCCTTGGCACGGGCCTCGAAGTACTTGCCCAGCGTGATGAGCACAAGGATGGTGCCGGCCGAGTCAAAGTACAGCGAGTGCATCATGGCGTAGTGGGCGCTCTCGAGGTCCATGGCACCAAGTGCCAGCGCCATCTGGTAGACCCCCACCAGGCTGTAGGCGTAGCTCGCCGCAGACCCAATGGCGATGAGCGAGTCCATGTTTGGCGAGAGGTGCGAGAGGGTCTTAAACCCCATGACAAAGTAGCTGCGGTTGACAAAGAGCACGCAGGTGGCGAGAAGGAGCTGCGTCACCGCGGAGGCCATCATACCCTGCATGCCGGCAAGGCCGGGAACCTCCGGCCAGCCAAGCATGGGACCCATGGCCAGGTAGAAGAGGGGCACGCCAAAGACGATGGACCAGATGAGCTGCTTCTTCTTGGCCTCGATCGCCTTCTGGGCGCCCTCCCTGGGGTCGACGAACGAGCTGTGCGAGGCGGTGCCGCTTGCCTCCTGCCGCGGAGACGCGCCATAGCCTTCCTTCTCGATGGCCGCGACCACAGCCTGCGCGGTCCTGGGGTTGCCGTCGTAGTCGAGCTCCATCGAGTTCTTGAGCAGGTTGACGTTTGCCTCGCTGACGCCGGGCACGCCCGAGGCGGCCTTTCCAACCCGTGCCGAGCAGGCCGCGCAGGTCATGCCCGTGATGTCGAACGGTTGCTTCATAGTGCATGTTCCCTTCGCTGTTGCGTCCCTGGGAGCAGGGAGGTGCAGTGCTTGGCCCCGCGGTGGGCGGGACTCACATGAACTTCTTGAAGAGGCGCATGACCTCGTCGACAACCTCGGTGTCACCCGCCTGGATGCGCTCAACCACGCAGGTCTCGAGATGGTCCCGCATGACCTCGCGGCTCACAGCCTTCACTGCGGACTCCACCGCCGCAAGCTGAGTCAGGACGTCTCCGCAGTAGCGGTCCTCCTCGACCATGGCCTTGACGCCGTTGAGCTGCCCGATTGCGCGGTTGATGCGGCAGGTGACATCGTGCTTGAGCTCCTCGGAGCGGGGCGTCTGCTTCATGTGAACACACGTCTCGGCGCTTGTCCCGGCGGATTTCTCAGCGCATTTCTCGGAGCCGTTCTGCGCGGTTGTCTCCATGCTGGCCTTCCTTCCTGTACGTGCTGGGGGATAGATACTCCCCTGGGGCATCTTTCGTTACGACAGGATATACCCCTTTAGGGTACTAGTCAAACGAGAATAGCGGGATTGCGGCCGCTACACATTCGGACGCCGATTGTGTATCGACCTGCACGGGTCACATGTTCGGACCCGAATGTGTAGCGCACGTACCGCCGGCGTCCCCAACTCCCGCGCGGCCCAAACCGTCCTACTCCACCGAGTCCGGCTCGACGGCGTTGGCTGGGTCTCCCTCGTCGTGCGCCAAAGCCTTCGCATCCTGGCCGGAGGCGTCCTCCCCCGCCCGCGCCTGCGCGGCCTCCTCAAACGCCGCCTTCATGGTCTTGTTGCCCCGGGTGAGGCGCCTGATGGTGAGGTCCTCCGCCTTGTCGTTGGCAAGCCGCAGCTGGTTCTCGGACTTGGTGAGGCTCTCCTTCACCTTCTGCAGCGACGCAATGGAGCGGTCTATCTGCTCTATTGCCTCCGAGAAGCGCTTGGAGGCCTGCTCGTAGTTGCGTCCAAAGCCCTGCTTGAACTTCTCGAGCTTCTCCTCAAAGCTGGTTACATCGAGGTTCTGCTGACGTACCTCGGCAAGCTCGCGCCGAGCCGAGACCGCGTTCAGGCCGGCGTTTCTCAGGAGGCTGATGATTGGCAGGAAGAACTGCGGGCGCACCACGTACATCTTGGGGTAGCGATACGAGACGTCCACGATGCCCGCGTTGTAGAGCTCGCTCTCGGGCTCAAGCGTAGAGACGAGAACGGCGTATTCGCAGTGCTTGTTGCGGCGGTCTCGGTCGAGCTTGGCGAAGTGGTCCTCGTTGCGCTTGCGGTTGACGGAGTTGTCGTCCTCGTTCTTCATGTCGAACATGATCGAGACGATCTCTGTGCCAGACTCGTCGCACTCCCTAAAGACGTAGTCTCCCTTGCTGCCATCGACCACGTCGTTGTCCTTGTGGAACTCCGCGCGCGGAAACGCCATCATGCGCACCTTGTTGAACTCGGACTCGCAGTGCTGCTCCAGGGTCTCGCCGATGAGCTTGACCGAGAGGCGCGAGCGCTGGTTCTTGATGCGCTCTATCTCGTCATCGCGGTCGCGAATCTCCTGGTCCTTGTACTTCTCCTGCTCGACCAGACGCTGGTTGAGAACGGCAATCTCCTGGTCCTTCTTGGCCGAGACCTCCTGCACCTGCGACTGCAGCTCGACCAGGCGGCGGTCGCGCTCGGCGGTGGCGCGCGTCACGGCAAGCTCACGAGCGCCCTTTGCCTGCTCTTCCTGCGCCCGCAACTGCTCGGTGAGGCGCGCGATGCTGGCGTCTCTCTGGGCAAGCTGCTCCGCAGACTCCTGCTGTGCGGCCGCAAGTTTCTGCGCTGCCACGTCCTGCGCCTGTGCAAGGCGCTCCTGCGCGCTCTTCTCGGCAGTTGCCTGCTGTACCTTGGCCTCGGCCTGCGCTTGCTCGAGCTGCGAGGAGAGCTTGGCAACCTCCGCACGCAGGGCCTCCTCGGCCTTTGCGCGCGCCGCTTCCACAGCGGCAGCCTCGCGCTGCTCCATGAGGGCGCGCTGCTCGTCCAGCTGGCGCTTGAACTCGGCGTCACGCACCTGCTGCAGAATCTGCGCGTAGCCCGCCTCGTCCACCTGGAAGACCTTCCCGCAGTTGGGACACTTTATCTCGGCCATGGGACCTCCTTTGGCGATGTTCCTGCATAAAGGGTACACGGCCCGCGCGACATTATTTAGCGAGACAGAGAAGCATGGCAGGATCCGCAGCTTGTTACCGGCGCGTTCTCCTTTGCGCGCACCAACTGGCCAGATGCACGCACCGCTCAACGGCCCGGTAAAAACGAGCGGAAGGGGTTTGTTCCTTGTTACCGGCGCGTGGCAAGCTTCTCTCGCCAACTGGCCAGATACACGCACCGCTCAACGTGCCGGTAACAACGGGGGCAACTGGCCACCACTTATTACCGGCCCGTAGACAGGCGGGGAAGTTTCCGCAGGACCCAAGGATTTCTCCCTACGGCCCGGTAACAACACTTGCGACAGCAGCCTCAAGGAACTCCGTACGACCGCACAAAGCGAGACAAAGAAACGCGGCGGGAGCCAAGAGGCCCTCGCCGCGTGCGGTGTGGCGGTGCTTGTGCAGATGCTGGCCTAGGCAGCCCAGCCCTCAGCCGAGAGCGTGGTTGCCTCGGCACCGGTCGAGTAGCTCGCGCCGCTGCCGGTGGTGTAGGAGCCGGTGGAGTTCTGGCGCTGCTGCATGCGCTCCTCGATCCACTGCTCAAGCTCGTCCTGCGTGGTGCCGTTGCCGTTGCTGTTGTCGTTCAGGCCGGTGCCGTCGCCATTCAGGCCAATGCCGTTCCCGGTGGTGCTGTTAGAGGAGGAGTTCTCCTGCTCGCGCTGAGCCTGGAGAGCCTCGTCGGAGCCAAGCGTCACCGTGAGATCCTTGGTATCGTTGCCACGCACGACGGTCACGGTGACGGTGTCGCCAATGTCATGCGAGCGCACCGCAAGGACCATGCCGTCGGCGGAGGTGATCGCCTCGCCGTCCATGGCAACGATGATGTCGCCCTTCTGGATGCCGGCCTGGTCGGCAGGGCCACCAGAGACGACCTCGGCAACGTAGGCGCCCTGGTTCACGGAGAGTCCGTTGGAGCGGGCGTTCTGGGCGTTCACGGTCTGCATCGAGAGGCCGATGTAGGCATGCGTGACCTCCTCGCCGCTAATGATCTTGTCGGCAATCTTGATGGCGTAGTTGCCGGGGATGGCAAAGCCGATGCCCGCGAAGGACTCAGTCGAGGACGAGTAGAGCGTGGAGATGCCCACGAGCCGGCCCTCATCGTTCACGAGCGCGCCACCGGAGTTGCCGGGGTTGATAGCAGCGTCAACCTGGATGAGGTTGGTGTAGATGGTGTCGCCCGAGCTGGACTGCAGGAGCTCGTTGCGGTACAGCGCAGAGACGATGCCCTCGGAGACGGACTGGTCGAGGCCAAACGGGCTGCCAATGGTCATGACCCAGGAGCCAACGTTGAGCTGGGAGGAGTCGCCCAGCTCGATGGGGGTCACGGAGTCACCGTTGAGGTCGGCCTTGATGACCGCGAGGTCGGAGGAGGAATCGGAGCCAACCACGCTGGCCTCGTAGCTCTTGCCGCTGATGGTCACGCTGACGGAGGTGGCACCGTCAATCACGTGGTAGTTCGTGAGGATGTCGCCGTCCGTGTCGAGAATGACGCCGGAGCCAAGACCCTCACCGCTGTCGGTAGTGACATTCACCGAGACCACGGAGGGCATGGCCTTTGCGGCTACGGCCTCGGCCGTCGACGCGTCGGTATCGCTCGACGTGATGTTGATGGTGCCGTTGCTCGAGCTGGAGCTACCCGAGGAGGAACTGGAGCCCGCAGTTGTGGAGGGCTTGCCAAAGAAGCCCGTGAGGCTCAGCACGAGCACCACGACGAGCGCTGCCACAACTCCAGAGATCGCACCTGCAACAATGGGCTTGCTCACGCCGGCCTTCTTGTCCTTGCTCGGCTTATCTCCGCCGTTGCCCGAGCCGCCGTTGCCGCCCGCTGCGGGCTGCACGGGCTGGGGCTGCTGCGTAGTCTGCCCCGGCTGCGAGCCGGCCTGCTGCTGGTTAGCGTTGACGTAGCCGGCGCTTGGCGAGTACGCCGCACCCTTGCCACCATAGTTTGCGTAGTCGTAGCTCTGCGTGGGCTGAGCCTGTGTGGGCTCGGCGCCCTGGGTCTGCTGAGGGGTCGAGCCGGCGCCGGTCATGCCCTCACCAGGTTCGCCCGTGGAATAGTCTGCCATGGAAACGTCCCACCCTTCTTCTGTGGCGGCCCACCGGGCCGTCCTGCTTACGTCTGTGAATGTACCCCGATACGACAAGGGTGCCGCTCGGGGCGCGGCATCGCCACGCCTGCGCAACAAGTCTTTTGTGTTCCTGAAAGCCCCTCCTGGCAAGGAACTTTGTCCCTCTCTGCCTTCTTGTGGCATCCGCTCTTGCATTCTTTAGCGGTATTTGAGAACGGCAATTCTAGCGACTTGCGGAAATGGCGAGTCCGGTTCTCAAATACCGCTAAAGAACGGCTGGGGGTAAGTGGGGTGAGCAATCCGGCTCTCCTCGCAGCGTCATCTCAAGGTGTCGGGTCCCGCCAGCTGGCAGGTCTTCTCGGCAAATTGCGAGGTTCCCCCATCAAACAGTAGGTCCGCTCGGCAATTTATTGCACGAAATTACTTTATGAACAGAGTGTCAACTGGTTAAATGCAATTCTAACTAGAAAAATCGCGCAATAACTTGAGACGAGACAAGCTACTGCTCGGCGAGTCGCGGGCTCGCCGAGGGACGCGGGCTCGCACCAAAAAGGGGCCGCCCTTTGGCAGCCCCTGGCAACTCAATCTATCCCCAGGCAACCAAGCCTACACGCGGAAGAGGTACCCCACGCCGCGGATGGTCACGATGTGCGCCGCAACCTGCGGGCCAACCTTGGAGCGCACGCGACGAATGTGCACGTCGACGGTTCGCGTGCCGCCACAGTACTCGAAGCCCCACACGCGGTGCAGCAGCGTCTCGCGCGAGTACGCGCGCGAAGGGTGCGTGGCCAGAAACGACAGGAGCGAGTACTCCATGAGCGTAAGGTCAACGGGCTTCTCGTCAATGTAGACCTGGTAGGTGGCCAGGTTGATGGTCATGTTGTCCACGGTCACGATGTCCGCGGGAGCGCTCTCCTCGCCCGGCCACAGAAGAAGCGAGCAGCGAACCTCAAGCTCGTCGACGCCGGCCGTGGAGAGGATGAAGTCATTCTTGCCCTGCGTGGGCATGCGCATGGTAGAGAGCTTGTCCGGGTCCTGCACCAGCAGCATGGGGATAAAGCCGTTCTCGGCAACAAAGGAATCCACGGCGTTGAGGGTGTCCTGGGACATACCGTCCGCGTCGAGAATGACGAGGTCAAACTCGTGCCCAGAAGAAACTGCCTGCGAGAAGGTCTCCTCGTTTGCAAGGGCAATGGAGACGTCGATGGCGTGGGAAAGCTCGCGCATGCGGTCGTGCAGGCGCGTGGTACCAGATATGAGCAGGATGTTCTTGTGATGCACTCTAGCCCCCTGCCGGTTGGTCAAAGCTATTGCAGCTTGTTCATAGTCCAGAAAACAGAGTAGCACAGCCGCGCACGTGGCTAGCGAGCCTCAACAAAATCCAAACGAGACGCAGCTAGAAGGGGGCGCCGCACACGGCTGCAGCCGATGCGACGCCCCCAACCCACAAACTGTGCACATATCTTTGGGACAGTTTAAGGCAAACATCGTCCCTAAAACATCAATATTAGCAGGCCACGACAGCCGCGGTGCGAGCCCTCCGCTAGCCGATGGAACCCAAAAACTCGGCCGTACGCGCGTTCTCGGGATGGTCGAAGACCTTCTCGGGCACGCCCTGCTCGACCACCACACCGTCCTCCATGAAGACCACGCGGTCGGCGACCTCGCGGGCAAAGTCCATCTCATGCGTGACCACGATCATGGTCATGCCGGAGTTCTCGGCAAGGTCACGGATGACGTCGAGGACGCCACGAACCAGCTCCGGATCCAAGGCGCTCGTGGGCTCATCGAAAAGCAGCACGTTGGGATGCATAGCCACGGCGCGCGCGATGGCCACGCGCTGCTGCTGGCCACCGGAGAGCTGGGGCGGCTTGAAGTCCGCGCGGTCCGCCAGGCCCACGGCCGTGAGCTGCTTCATGGCCTCGGCCTCGGCCTCCTCCTTGGAGCGCTTGAGGACCTTGGTCTGGCCAATCATCACGTTCTGCTTGGCGGTGAGGTGCGGGAACAGGTTGAACGACTGGAACACCATGCCAACCTCGCGGCGCAGTTTGTTGACGTCGGTCTTGCTCTGCCCCGTGATCTCCTGGTCCTCGATCAGGATGTGACCGGCCGTGGGCGTCTCCAGCAGGTTGATGCAGCGCAGCATCGTCGACTTGCCCGAGCCGGACGGTCCCAGCACCACGACGACCTCGCCCGGCCACACGTCCAAGTTGACGTCGCGCAGGACCTTCGTTTCGTCGAAGGACTTGTTGAGGTGCTCGATGCGCACGATGGGGTGCTCGCCCTCGGTGAAGTGGTGCTTGGTGAGGGTCTTGTCCGAGGCAAAGGCCAGGCTGGCCGCCTCCTCGGCAGAGAGGGCATCGGGGACGACGGGCACGTCCTCGCGCGAATGACGGTGCTTATTCGCCATCTGCGACACCTCCAAGGTCGACAGTGGGATGCGAGACAAACGGCGCGGAGAGGGCCGCAAAGACGTCAGTGGCAGGCTTGGTGGCCTCGGCGTGGGAGACCTCGGCAGAGGCGGTAAGCTCATCCTCGGCCTTAGAGGCCTGCTGAGATGCGCCGGCCACGGCACGGCGCTTGGGTCTGGGGCCGCCACCGCGCTCGGAGCGGGCGATGTTGTTCTCGATGATGCCAACAATCTTGATGAGCGGCAGCGTCACGATGAGGTAGTAGATGGCGGCAGCCATGTACGGCGTGATGTTGCCCGAGGTGGTGGTAAGGTTCTTCGAGAACATCATGAGCTCCATGACGCCCACCGAGGAGAGCAGCGACGTGTCCTTGTAGGACGTGATGAAGTCGCTGGTAACCGTGGGAATGACGCGGCGCACGGTCTGCGGCAGGATGATGGATGTCATGGTCTGGAAGCCGTTCATGCCCAGGGAGGCCGCTGCCTCGTACTGGCCCTGCGGGATAGACTGGATGCCCGCGCGGAAGATCTCGGCCAGGTACGCCGAGGAGTTCACGGCCATCACGATTACGCCCAGGACGTTGTTGTCAATGTTGATGCCAACCATGGGCAGGCCAAAGAACATGATGTAGATCTGTAGGAAGAGCGGCGTGCCGCGCAAAATGTTGATGTAGCAGATGGCGATGGCGCGCAGCACCTTGTGGCGGCTGGTCTTGAGCATGGCAAAGGCCAGGCCAAGCACGATTGCAAACGGGTAGCAGGCAAGAACGATACCCAGGCAGACGAGCCAGCCGGGGAAGAGCGAGGCAAACGACGTCAGGAGCAGTTGGGGCTTAAGAAACATGCCGAGAAACGGCACCGAGTTCCAAGCGGCAACCCATTCCTGCGAGTCGAGCCAGCCCACGGCCGCCTGGAGCGGCGTGTTGGCAATCACCGTGATGGCGGCGGAATCGTCGAGCGCGTGCGACTGGCCGTCTGCGGTGGTGTAGCTGCCCGAGACCACGTAGTCACCGCCGTCGGCGGGGAACTGCATGTTCGTAATCTCAAGGCGCACGAGCGAGCCCGCGGGAATGCTCTCAGAGAACTGCACGTCCACCGAGTTGCCCGACGAGGTGGCGGTACCGTCGATGCTCGTGCGGTTGAGGCCGTCGAGCACGGTGATGCGGGTGCTCGCGTGGTCGAAGGTCGCGCCCTCGGGGAGGCTCAGCGTAATCGAGGAGACCTCCTCGTCGTCGCCGACCGTTCCCTCCCAGGTAAGGCGCGTGTCCATGGCGCCAATGACGCCAGAGCCGCCATCCTCGTTGGGACGCGCCGTGGCCTTGTTGGTGGTCATGGCAAGCGCGCTCACGGGGAGAAGCGCCAGGGTGGCGACAAGGACAAGCGCAGCCGAAAACACAAGGGCGAGCGCGGGCACGCGCCGCGTGTGGTGGCTCTCCCCTCTCGTCATGGCGTTCTCATGCATGTGTGACAAGGTAATTGCTCCTGACTGGAAAGCGGGGCCGTGTGGCCCCGCCGTCGTTTCCGTGCCTGATAGTGCCTGCTAGATGGTCGAGCCGAACCACTTGGTCTCGATGGAGTCCATCGTGCCGTCGCTCTTCATGTCCTCGAGCGCCTTGTTGACGGCCTTCGTGAGGTTGGGGTTGTCCTTCGAGATCGCGATGCCGTACTGCTCGCCCGTGGCGATCTCCTCGATGATGTCCAGGTCGGAGAAGGAGTTGGTGAGCATGTACTTGGCCACGGGGAGGTCGACGACCATGGCGTTGTAACTACCGGTCGAAACTCCAGTAAGAGCAGGTGTCACGTCGTCGGTGGGCACGCACGTGGCGTTGGGGAGGTTCTCGGTGATCCAGTCGTTACCGGTGGTACCACTCTGACAGACAACCTTCTTGGAGGCGTCGTTCAGGGTTTCCTCGGTCTCGGTGGAGCCCTTCAGGGCAACGATGGCCTGGTTGGAGTCGAGGTAGGGCTCGGAGAAGTCAACGGACTCCTCGCGCGTGTCCGTGATCGTGATGGCAGCGATGGAGACGTCGGCCTTGCCACCCTGCTTGATGAGGGGCACCAGAGTGTCGAACTTCTGGTTGGGCAGGTACTCGCACTGAAGGCCCAACTTGTCCGCAATGGCGTTGATGACGTCGACGTCGAAGCCCTCGGGGTCGCCGGTCTGGTCGTTCATGTACTCGAACGGGGCAAAGCCCAGCTCAGCAGCAACGGTCAGGGTGCCGTCCTTCACGAGCGTGTAGGAGTCGTCGCTCGAGGATGCGCTGCTCGAGGACGAGTCCGTGCTGGTAGACGTGCTGGAGCTGCTCGTGGAGCTGCCACCGCAACCCGCGAGCACCGCGCTGCCCGCAAGGGCGCCCGCGGCGAGGATGAACTGACGCCTGCTCATGGAATTCTTCATGGTGTTCCCTTCTTCCTTCCCCTCCCGTCCGATGACGGGCAGTGCTTGTCCCCCATTGTTACCGCACTACGTTACAGGCGGTGGACACGGACCGTTACAGGTCTGAGCCAAACCACTTGGTCTTGAGGTCCTTCAGCGTGCCATCCTCGTCGAGCTGGGCCAGCGCGTCGTTGATCGCGCTCGTGAGCGCGGGGTTGTCCTTAGAGACAACGATGCCGTACTGCTCGCCCGTGGGGATCTCGATGGAGACCTGGCAGTCTGTGAAGGAGTTGTTCACGAGGTACTGGACCACGGGGAGGTCGGCCACGGCAGCGTCATAGCGGCCGGACTGGACGCCCGTGAGTGCCACGACCGGGTCGTCGAGCGAGACCAGGGTGGCGTTGGGGAGGTTCTCCTCGACCCAGGACTCGCCGGTAGTTCCGGCCTGCACGGCCACCTTGACATCTGTGGAGTTGAGGTCATCCTGCGTTGTCTTGGTGGCAGTCTTTGCGGTCACGAGGCCTTGGTTGGAGTCCAGGTAGGGGTCGGTGAAGTCGATCTCCTGCTTGCGCTCGTCGGTAATCGTGAAGTTGGAGACGCCCACGTCGGCGGTGCCGCCCTGCTTGATGGTGGGGATGATGGTGTCGAACTTCACGGGCGCAAGGTACACCGAGGTAAGGCCGAGCTTCTCGCCGATGGCCTGCATGAGCTCGACTTCGAAGCCCGCGGGCTCGTTGGTCGAGGTGTCGGTGTAGTCAAGCGGCGGGTTGGCGAGGTCGGAGGCAATGGTGAGCTGTCCATCCTTCACCAGGGTGTAGGTGTCCTGCGAGGCTGAGGTTGTTGATGCGCTGGTAGAGGTGCCCGTTGAGGACGACGCGGAGCCACATCCGGCGAGTGCCGCCGTGCCCATGGCTGCCATTGCGCACGCGAGAAAGTCGCGGCGCGTGAGTGACGCGAGCTGCTTCATGAGATGCTCTTCTCTCTGACGTGAGGGGAACATTACGGCCTTGATACCACCCCTCCGTTGGTCAAGTAGTTTGGCTCAACGGCTCCGCGAACGGCGGCGCAGCGCGGTTTCTTAACAAGATTGACAAAGAGTGAGCTGCTGTTTTTCGACAATTAATGCATTATTGTCTATTGTTATGCCAATTTATGGAATATTCTGACCAATATCTGTATGGGTCATTGAATTCCTATGCAACAAAGCGCATAAGGTGGAGTCTTTGGGCTGGCGTGTGGGGCGGCAGGAGCTACGAAGCTCCACTGAGCCCGCGTGGTCGAGTTGGCAGACATTGACGATTGGGGTACGGTTTTTCGAGATACCCCCGAGTATCGAGTAGTTCGAGTATTGATAAACCGCAGGTCAGCGAATTGCTATATTCGCACGGTCACATGAGGGTTTCAACCAAAACTGCTGCCAACCGGAAGTGCTGAGACGAGCCGAGACGCCGCACCCCTCTCACTTATCAAACAACGCCGCTGTCGGCCACCGTCTTCCAGCTTGCGCCGCATGCCCGCAGAGTTTAGCTCTATTTCTTAAACGACTTCGATGTTTGCCCAGTTGCCACGAATCCGTTCTAAGAAAGGGAGCTGATTTCCGATCGAAGGTGATTGGAAAATCCAAGAGCTGGCGCATCTCGCACCGCCAGCACTGTCGCTCAACCCACGCAATCAGCCCCATCCTTCGAATTTATTGCACGTTATTTCTCGCGGAAGCGGCATATGGCCAGTTGAGCAATGAATTCTCGGGAATAACGCGCAATAATCCGCGTCAGAGACGTCGACGAAGGAGAGAAGGGAGGCAGCCCAAGTCCTGAGAGGACGGGTCGAAGCCCCCGACGGGATACCGGGAACCCAAAATGTCCTTCTCGTACGATCCAGCTACAGAAGCCTGCCCGCGATCAAGAAAACGGCAGTGAAAATGAGACAAAGGGACTGCCACTTTGTCTCACGAAAAAGGCGCCCACCGGGTTTCCGGCGGGCGCCGCAATGCGCAATGCAGCTCTCGGCGAGAAGCCCTCGGCCTACACGCCGCCGTAGTAGTGGACGCGCTCCCAGTCGGTGACGGTAGTGCAGAACTCCTCCCACTCGCGGCGCTTGCTCTCCAGGAGGTAGTTGAAGATGTGCTCGCCCAGCGTCTCTCGCATGAGCTCTGACTCCTCGAAGCGATCGACCGCCTCGCCCAGCGTGCGCGGCAGACGCTCGATGCCCTTGGCGGCAAGCTCGCGCTCGCTCTGCGAGAAGGTGTCGACCGTGGCCTCCTCGGGAAGCACAAGCTCGTCCTCGATGCCTTTGAGGCCCGCAGCCAGCGTGACGGCCAGCGCAAGGTACGGGTTGGCGGTGTTGTCGGCGCTGCGCAGCTCGACGCGCGTTGCCACGTGCTTGCCGGGCTTGTGCGTAGGAACGCGCACCAGCGCAGAGCGGTTCTTGCGCCCCCACGTGGCGTAGTTGGGGACCTCGCCGGAGGTGATAAAGCGCTTGTACGAGTTCACCGTGGGGTTGGTGACCAGCGTGAACTCGGGCGCGTAGCGGAGAAGGCCCGCCACAAAGTGCTGCGCCAGCTCGGAGAGGTGCGCGGGGTGCTCGGTCTTGGGCGCCCAGAAGAGGTTCTCGCCGTCGTGGTCGAAGAGCGAGAGGTACAGGAACATGGCGGAGCCCGGCGCATCCGAGAGGGGCTTGGGCATGAACGACGCAAACAGCCCCTCGGCCGCAGCCTCCTGCTTGATGACCAGGCGAGAAGACATGATGTTATCGGCGCAGCTCACGGCCTCGGTGAAGCGCAGCTCAATGACGTTCTGCGACGGGCCGCCGCCATGGAAGGAGTACTGCACGGGGACGGACATCTTCTCGAGCGTGAGCGTGGTCTGGCGGCGCAGGTCGTTGGCCACGTCGCTCGGCGTGAGGTCGAAGTAGCCGGCGGTGTCGAGAGGCACGGGGTCCACATCGTTGTCGAAGTAGAAGTACTCGAGTTTGGGACCAACGTTGAAGACGTAGCCCTCGTGGTCCGCACGCTCGAAGACGCGCTCGAGGCAGCCGCGCGGGTCGCCGGCAAACGGCTCGCGCGAAGGCGTGCAGATGTTGCAGAACACACGCGCCACGCCGCTCTCCGTGGGGCGCCAAGGCAGAAGCTGGAACGTCTCGGCATCGGGGAAGGCGAGCATGTCCGACTCCTCGAGGCGAGCAAAGCCGTCAATCGACGAGCCGTCGAAGCCAATACCCTCTTCGAACGCCTCCTCGAGCTCCTCCGGCGAGATCGCGAACGACTTCAGCGTGCCCAGCACGTCTGTGAACCACAGGCGCACAAAGCGAATGTCACGCTCCTCAACGGTGCGTAGAACGAAATCAATGTCCTTCTCGGTGCTCATGGGTCTCCTCCCGACGGCACGGGCGCAGGTACTTCTCAATCACTTCTACGTTCCCACAACCGTATTTCGTGCCTGTTTCCACCTTCCCATCGGAGGGAATTATGACGTGGGAGACATGTTGGGGCAACCACAGCGGCCCCTATTTGGCGAACTATCCAGCGTTGGGGTGCGCGGGCTTGTCGAGCGCCTCGTTGGCACGGCGGAGCATGTCGTCAGCGGCACGGCAGTGCCCGCCGGTGTAGCGCGCCGTGCAGCCGGCATCACCACAGGTGCTGCACTCGCTTGTCTCACCACGGGCAATCGAGCGCACGCACAGCGCCACCACTGCGGCCACCGCAAGGACAATGACAACATCAAGGGGATTCATAGCTGCCTCCCTCATGCAAGCTTCAAGTTAACCTATGTCAACTATACCCTTTTGCGTCATACTATCCACAGGTGTGCGGAAGCGCACGAAAAAGCCCAAGAGAAGGGAAGCCCATGGCTGACGACCAGAACATGCACCTCGTGATCATTCGTCACGGCGAGTCCGAGTGGAACAAGCTCAACCTCTTCACCGGTTGGACCGATGTCGACCTTACCGACACCGGCCGCGCGGAGGCGGCTGCCGGCGGCAAGGCACTGAAGGAGCAGGGCTTCGACTTTGACGTCTGCTACACCTCGCTGCTCAAGCGCGCCATCCACACGCTGAACATCGTCCTTGACCAGATGGACCGTGCGTGGCTGCCCGTCCACAAGACCTGGCGCCTCAACGAGCGTCACTACGGCGCGCTCCAGGGCCTCAACAAGGCCAAGGCCGCCGAGGAGCACGGCGAGGAGCAGGTCCTCATCTGGCGCCGCTCCTTCGACGTCCAGCCGCCCGCGCTCACGCCCGGCGACGAGCGTGACCCGCACGTCCAGGCCATGTTCCGCGACGTGCCGCAGGAGGACCTCCCCTACACCGAGTGCCTGAAGGACACCATCGCCCGCGCGTGGCCGTACTTCAAGCAGGAGATCAAGCCGCAGCTCGAGAGCGGCAAGCGCGTTCTTATCGCCGCCCACGGCAACTCGCTGCGCGCCCTCGTGATGCAGCTTGAGCACCTCACCCCCGAGGAGATCCTCAAGGTCAACATTCCCACGGGCGTTCCTTGCTCCTACACCTTTGACAAGGATTGGAACATCCTCGACAAGCACTACATCGGCGATCCCGCCACCATCGAGGCAAAGATCAACGCCGTTGCCAACCAGGGCAAGGCCAAGAAGTAAGTTGGGCTTTTAGTGCGGCCTAGTGTCCCCCGGCGGCTCTCGTCGCCGGGGGATTGTTTGTGCCGCGGAATTGATTTACCGAGCAACGGGATTGATTTACCGGACAACTTAATCCCGCGGACGAGAAGGGCGACCGTACCTCACCATGCAGTAACGGGAACAAATTCGACATTTTCGCGCCTAGGAACGCTGTTATCTATCGAGGTCGTACCCCACAGTGCTCAGACAGTCGGAATCGCGAGAAGGTAGGGACCACGCAGGGTCCCAGTGAGACAAAGGGACTGTCCCTTTGTCTCATCGATACGCCGAAGGCCGGTTTCCGGAGAGAAGTTACGCTCAGCAGCGCACTTCTCGTAGGAAACCGGCCTCCGGCCTACACGTACCTAGTGACTAGCAGATCTTGTGAACCCACCCAAACTGGTCCTCGATCTCGCCGGACTGAATGCCGGTGAGCGTCTCGCGCAGCTTCTTCATGACGGGACCAACGTTCTCCATGCCGCTCTTGAAGACGTAGTGGACGTCGTCGTTGTCGACCTCGCCCACGGGCGAGATGACGGCAGCGGTGCCGCACATACCGGCCTCGACGAACTCGTTGTCCAGAATCTCCTGGAACTTGACGGGGCGCTGCTCGACCTTCATGCCCAGCATCTTCTCGGCCACGTCGACCAGCGAGCGGCGCGTGACGGAAGGCAGGATGGAGTCGGTGAAGGACTGCGGCACGACGAGGGTGCCGTCCTCCTTAACAAAGAGGATGTTGGCGCCGCCGGACTCCTCAACGTAGGTGCGGGTCTTGGGGTCGAGGAACATGTTGTCCGCGTAGCCCTTGCTGTGCGCCTCGACGCTGGGATAGAGGCTCATGGCGTAGTTGAGGCCGGCCTTGATGTTGCCGGTGCCGTGGGGTGCCGCGCGGTCGAACTTGGAGACCTGCAGCTTGACGGGCTTGACGCCGCCCTTGTAGTACGGGCCAACGGGCGTCACGAGGATGCGGAACTGGTACTCGTCGGCAGGCTTCACGCCAATGACGTCACCGGTCGCGAACATGAGCGGGCGGATGTAGAGGGTAGCGCCAGAGCCAAAGGGCGGGACGTAGGCGGCGTTCGCCTTGACGACCTCCTCGACGGCCTTCACGAAGCGATCCTTGGGGAACGGCGGCATGCAGATGCGCTTCGCGGAGTTGTACATGCGCTCAGCGTTCTGATCCGGGCGGAAGCAAACGATGTCGCCATTCCTGGTAGTGTAGGCCTTGAGGCCCTCGAAGACCTCCTGGCAGTAGTGGAGAAGCCCTGCGCACTCGGAGAGCGTGACGGTGTGGTCGGGCGTGAGCGTGCCCTCGTCCCAGGCGCCGTCCTTGTAGTTCGAGACGTAGCTGTAGTCGGTATGCATGTAGGCAAAACCGAGGCTACCCCAGTCGATGTCCTTCTTCTCCATTGGTATTCCCCTCTCATCCGTATCGCGCGCAGGCGCGAGCGTGCGTTCAACCAGATTAGGACGCTGAAACCAGCTGGTCGCAATCATTGCGGAGCTTGTAACAAAGCCAACAGAGGACCAACACGGCGTGGAATGAGACAAGGGGAAACTCCCTTTGTCTCACTCCACGGTTTCGTACGGCAGACGGTCCACCAGGTAGCCACGCTTGGCAAGCGCCGCGCCAATCTCGTCCAACGCCTCCTCGGACGGGGCGCTCACGTGGTGGAAGTGGTACCCGGAGGTCACGCGCGAGAGGGGCGTCGACCTGCTCGACGCAATGTCGGCCAGATAGCGCTCCACGTCGCGCCGGCTGGAGACGTTGAGAGGCACAGAGATGACCCCGTACGTGCGATGGTTCACCACCACGTCCTCCACGGTGCCGCCCCGGTCAACGATAAGGTTGAGTTCGTCTTCTATCTGATCCTCGGTGTGGTGCACCTTGAAGATGCGCCGTGGCATGGTGTGCCGACGCAGCACGTAGCCACGGTGCGTGGACTCCAGCTCGACGCCGCTGCGCCTGAGGAGCGCCACGTCCTGCACGATGACCTGCCGGCTCACGCCAAGCTCGCGCGCCAGCTGGCCACCAGAAATGGGCTCCCCGGCATCGCCGAGGCGCGCCACGATCTTTGCCCTGCGATCTTCTCCGCTCATGCACCTCAGCCTAGCATGGATTCGAAGTCACGGTGAGGTGCTTGAGCGAGAGGTCGAGGATGGGCGCGGAGTGGGTGATCGCGCCGGAAGAGACGTAGTCCACGCCCAGGTCGGCGAGACGGGCGGCGCTCTCCATCGTGACGTTGCCCGAGACCTCCACCTCTGCCGCACCGTCAATCACGCGGATGGCCTCGCGCATGGCATCCAGGTCCATGTTGTCGAGCATGATGATGTCGGCGCCGGCGTCGACGGCCTCTTTGACCTGCTCGATCGTCTCGACCTCAACCTCGATCTTGCGCACGAAAGGCGCGTAGGCGCGCGCGGCGGCAACGGCCTTGGCAACACCGCCGGCGGCGTCGATGTGGTTGTCCTTGAGAAGCACGCCGTCGGAGAGGTTGTAGCGGTGGTTGCCCGCGCCGCCCACGCGGACGGCCTCCTTCTCGAAGACGCGCATGTTGGGGCAGGTCTTGCGCGTGTCCACCAGCCGCGTGCGCGTGCCGGCAAAGAGCGCGGACATGCGGCGCGCCGCCGTGGCGATGCCGCTCATGCGCTGCAGGTAGTTGAGCGCCACCCGCTCGCCCGAGAGAAGCGCCCGCACGTGGGCGCGTACGCAGCCAAGGTCCTGGCCGGCGGTGACGTCGGCCCCCTCCTCGACCGAGAACTCGCAGGTGGCCGTGGGGTCAAGCAGCTCGAAGGTACGTGCGAACACGTCCAGCCCGCAGATGACGCCGTCCTCCTTGGCAATGAGGCGCACCTCGCCCGTGGCGTTCTCGCCAATCACCGACGCCGTGGTTACGTCCTCGCTGGTGATATCCTCGCGCAGCGCCGAGAGAATCAGTGGCTCTGCCTGCAACTTTAGTGTCACCGAGTTCATGCGGCATGCCTTTCTCGTACGATGTCGCGCGCGGCAAGCCGAGAGAAGACGAGGCTCTCGAGAAGCGAGTTGCTCGCCAGGCGGTTGGCGCCGTGCACGCCGTTGCAGCTTGTCTCGCCCGCCGCGTAGAGATGCGGCAGGCTGGTCTGAGAGTTTGCGCCCACGTGGATGCCGCCCATGAGGTAGTGCTGCGCGGGCACCACGGGGATGGGCTCGCGACGGATGTCGTAGCCTTCCTCCAGGCAGCGCTGCCAAATGTGGGCAAAGTGCCCACAGATGACGTCCTCGGGCACGCGCTCGAACGAGAGGCGCACGTAGCGCGAGCCCTCGCGCTCCATCTGGTCGTAGATGGCCTTCGAGACCACGTCGCGCGGCTGGAGCTCGTCGCAGAAGCGCTCACCGGCGGCGTTGAGCAGGATGGCACCCTCGCCGCGGCAGCTCTCGGAGATGAGGAAGGCGCGCCCGGGCTTCTCGGTGTAGAGCGACGTGGGGTGAATCTGCACGTAGTCCATGTGGTCGAGCGCCACGCCGTGCGCCGCCGCTACGCGGCAGCCGTCGCCCGTGAGGCACGGGAAGTTGGTCGAACGCTCGTAGAGGCCGCCGATGCCGCCCGTGGCGAGAATGACGTCGCGTGCGCGCAGCTCAAGGCGCCGGCCGCACGCGTCGTGCGCCACAATGCCCACGCAGAAGCCGTTCTCGACGAGAAGATCGTCCATGCACACGTGCTCGTGGATCTCCACGTTGGCAAGACGCCGCACCTGCGCGAGCAGCTTGGTGGTGATCTCCTTGCCCGTGACGTCGGCGTGGTGGAGGATGCGCGGGCGCGAATGGGCGCCCTCGCGGGTGTAGTCGAAGCCGCCCTCAGGCGTGCGGTCAAAGTCGACACCCAGGCGCACCAGGTCGCGGATCACGTCGCGGCTCGACCAGATCATGGTGTCCACGCTCTGCGCGCGGCACTCGCCGTGACCGGCGCGCATGGTGTCGTCGAACCAGGAGTCGTAGTCGTCGGGGTCGCGCATCACGCAGATGCCGCCCTGCGCGAGCATGGAGTCGCAGCTCTCCAGGTCCTCCTTGCAGATCATGGTCACGCGCAAGCCGCGCGGCAGGTTGAGCGCCGAGTAGAGCCCTGCCACGCCGCAGCCCACGATAACGACGTCGCTCGTGAGCGCTCGCGGCTGCGCTGCCGCGGCCTTCTCGCCTGACTGGGCAGGCCTTTCCACTGTGGCAGTTGGTGCCATGCCGCTCATCTCCCCGCCAGCTCGAGCATGCGCTCGAGCGGCTCGACTGCGCGCTGCGGCTCTGCAGGCAGCGCGACCTCCCCCGTCATGTTCTCCAGGCAGGCCAGGAGCTTCTCGGGCGTAACCATTGCCATGTTGGGGCACGCGGGCGCGGGCTCGGGGAAGTAGATGCGCTTGCCTTGGCCCTCAGTGCGGCGCTCAATCTGGTCCGCGACGCCCACCACCGTGAGCACGATGAACTCGCGCTCCTCGCCCGTGGCGACGCGCTCGATGATCTGCTTGGTGGAGCCGATGAAGTCCGCCTCGTCGAGCACCTCGCGCGTGCACTCGGGGTGCGCCAGGATCAGGGCGTCCGGGTGCGCCAGCTCCAGCGCCTCGACCTGCGCGAGGCCGATCTTGTTGTGCGTGGGGCAGTAGCCGCGGTTCAAGATTACGTGCTTCTCGGGCACCTGCTCGGCAACGTATCGACCAAGGTTCATGTCGGGAATGAAGAGGATGTTCTTCTCGGGCAGCTCGAGCACCACTTTGATGGCGTTCGAGGAGGTCACGCAGACGTCCGCCCAGCGCTTGACCTCGGCCGTGGTGTTCACATAGGCAACGACAGCAAGGTCGGGGACCTCGGCGCGCACGCGGTCCACGTCCTCCTGACGCACCATGTGTGCCATGGGGCAATCCGCGGCGGGCTCCGGCATGAGGACGCGACGCGCGGGGTTGAGGAGCTTCACGCTCTCGGCCATGAACGAGACACCGCACAGTACGATGATCGGGGCATCGAGGGTCTTGGCAAGGCGAGCCAGGTAGAACGAGTCACCCACGTAGTCCGCGAGACGCTGGGTCTCGGCGGGAACGTAGTAGTGCGCAAGAACCACGGCGTCCCTCTCGCGTTTGAGCCGCTCGACCTTCTCGGCGAGCGCTTCCCTGCGCCCAGTTTGGTCTTCCTCCACGATGCTCCCCTTTGGTTGGCATGGCCACTGGGGCGACAGTATGGCACTCTGTCTTGCCATCTGACAAGACAGTTCTTGAAAGCACATAACGGTAGGCGCAAGCCCCAGGAAACGTCCTTGTCTCCTGGATGCGCACGAAGGGCTCCTTTGCCCGCTCTTTACAAGAGCTCGGATACGGACACCGGCTTGATTCCGGTGAGAGAACTTCGCAGATACGGCTGCACGAGTGCACAAGTCGCCTGATTGGTACTCAGAAATCCATTGGCACTAGATACAACGACTCCGGCATATGGGCGGCGCGTCGCCCCACGCATAAAAATGCTCTATCGGACGGAGGTTCCGAAAGCTCTGCATAAAAACGCTCTATCGGACGGCGCCTCTTGAGAGATTACATCAGTAATGAAACTACTGTTACATAACTTTGTATATGTTATGTGATTTATTCATCTATGTGTAAGTATAATTCAACGATTGATGTCGAGGCTCTTAACAGACCGTCCGATAGCGCATTTTTATGCGACGGATGAGAAAATCCCGTCCGATAGAGCGTTTTCATGCAGCCCGGGGGTCACAGAAAGACGCTTGTCCAAAAATAGGGAGGCACCGAAGCCAGCGTCTCCAACGGACTCTGTACGAGACGCGCCTTCCGTCGCCGGAAGGCGCGATTACGTACACACTTGTTGTGAAAACTTGCCCTTCGGCGCTCACGCCACCGGACACGCCGATGGGAGCCTCTCCTACGCGCTCTTGAGCACCACAGAGCGCACGACGCCGGCGGTGTTGTCGCACGCGTCTAGCAGGTTCTCCATCTGGTCGAAAAGGCGCGTCCACGTGACGGTATAGCGGCCGTTGGGCTCCTCCAGGAAGAGGCGACGCAGCGCATTCTGATAGACAAGGTCGCCCTCGTCCTCGATGTGGCCCACGGCGATGGCCTTCTCCATGACAAGCGTGTCCTTCTTGTAGTCGGGCAGGTGATCGATCATCACGTGGATGTCCTTGACGGCCGTCAGCGTGAGGTTGGCCATCTGCGGGCCCTCCTTGCGCATCTCGTTCACGTTGAAGAGGTCCAGCCCCGAGGCAATGGCGTTCATGTAGTCCACGATGTCGTCCATGGCAAGCGCGAGGTCGTTGATGTCGGAGCGCTCGATGGGCGTCACGAAGGACGAGTAGAGCTCCTCCATGATGTGCTTGACCTTCTCGTCGCACTTGTTCTCGTAGACCTTCATCTGCGGAATCTCGGACGTGGTCTCGGGGAAGTCCGTGATGACCTTCACGTACTCCACGGCCGCATCCTCGATGCGCGAGGCAAAGTCCTTGAGCAGGGTGTAGAAGATGTCCTCTTTCTTGGCACGGGGCATGGGTTCTCCTTAGAAAACGACGAGGAAAAGCTTGGTGAGCAGGTATCCAATGAGGCCGCAGCCGGGGAACGTGAAGACCCAGGCAAGGACCATTTCCTTGGCAACGCCCCAGTTGACGGAGCGAACGTTCTTTGCCGCGCCGGCGCCCATCATGGCGGCGGTCGACGTGTGGGTAGTCGAGACGGGAAGGCCCGTGAGCGTGGCTATGAGCAGCGACGCCGTGGCGCTCACCGAGGCGGCAAAGCCCTGGTACTGCTCGAGCGAGACCATCTCCATGCCCACCTTCTTGATGATGCGCTTGCCGCCGATGGCGGTGCCAATGGCCATGGCCGCGGCGCAGATGACCTCAATCCACAACGGGAACTGCGCGCCGTCGACGGACATGCCCTGCGAGAGAAGCACGGCCATCATGGCGGTGGACATAAACTTCTGGCCGTCCTGCGCACCGTGCATAGTAGCCATGCCGGCGGCGCCCACGACCTGCCACTTCTTGAAGATGCTATTCATTCGGCGTCGATCAGCCTGTCGGAAGATAATGGGGATGACCTTGGCGATAATCCAGCCAGCGCCATATCCCAGAACCGATGAGAGCACCAGGCCGTAGATGACCTTGACCCATTCGCCCATGTTCACGCCCTCGAGTCCGCCGTGCACGGCGAGCGCGGCACCGGTGAGGCCGGCGATAAGGGCGTGGCTCTCGGAGGTGGGAATGCCAAAGACCCAGGCGATAGAAGCCCAGGTCACAATACCCACGGTTGCGGCGGCCAGAGCGATAAGGGCGGCGTGCGTGTCTCCGCCAAAGTCGACCATGCCGCTCATGGTGTTGGCCACGGCCGTGGAGATGAGCGTCATGCCAATAAGACCCACAAAGTTGCAAATCACGCTCATGACGATGGCCTGGTTGACGCCAATGGCGCGCGTTCCCACGGGCTCGGCGATGGCATTCGCGGCGTCCGTCGCGCCGTTTACGAAGATGGTCCCGATGACCAGGACCATGACCAAAGCAAGGAACGGATTGGTCTGGACGGCTGCGACAAACTGGGAGAAGCTGACCATGTAGGCGTTACCTTTCGATTGTTTGCGCAAGCATCATACCTGATGCAACCAAATATGGCGCTCTCGCTGGCAGGTTACACGTTACTGACATTCCGCTGCCAATTTCATGACGTAATGTCGCGACGTGGCGCCACCGGTACCCGCGGGCGCTTGAGCTGGCCTTTCTACTACACTTGTTGCGGATACGCAGAGAAAAGAGGACGCATGGACGAGAAGACGCGCGGGACACGGCAGCGTGGAGATAACGAGCACGGCGCGCGGCGCGGGTCGCAGGGCCGCGGCGGCACCGCCCACGGTTCCCACGGCACGCAGGGCGCCCACGGGCNGCCCACGGCGGCAAGCCCGTCTCGGCGCAGGCGCACCGCGGCCCGGACCGCTCGGCCTTTCTCCCCGTCTCGCGCGAGGACATGGAGGCGCGCGGCTGGGACCAGTGCGACTTCGTCTTTGTGAGCGGCGACGCCTACGTTGACCACCCCTCGTTTGCCTGCGCCATCATCACGCGCGTGCTGGAGTCGCACGGCTACAAGGTGGGCGTCATCGCGCAGCCCGACTGGCGCGACCCCGCAAGCGTCACCGTCTTGGGCGAGCCGCGCCTGGCGTTTCTCGTGTGCAGCGGCAACATGGACTCGATGGTCAATCACTACACCGTGGCAAAGCACCGTCGCCCCAAGGACTTCTACTCCCCCGGCGGCAAGATGGGCCTGCGCCCCGACCACGCGGACGTGGTCTACGGCAACCTCATCCGCCGCACGTACAAGCACGTGCCCATCGTGCTGGGCGGCATCGAGGCATCACTGCGCCGCCTTGCCCACTACGACTACTGGTCGGATTCGCTCAAGCGTTCGATACTTCTGGACTCCGGCGCCGACATCATCTCCTACGGCATGGGCGAGCGCTCCATCATCGAGATCGCCGACGCCCTCGACGGCGGCGTGGATGTCCACGACATCAGTTGGATTGCCGGCACGGTCTACCGTGCGAGAACCACCGAGCAGTGCGTTGACCCCGTGGTTCTCCCCACCTGGGAGGCAATGCGCGCCGACAAGACCGAGTACGCGCGCAGCTTTGGCATCCAGTGCAGAAACCTCAACCCGTACCTCTCGCACCCGCTAGTCGAGGAGTACGAGCACGGCGTCTACGTGATTCAGAACCCGCCTGCTAAGCCACTCACCACGCCGGAGCTGGACGAGGTCTACGAGCTGCCCTACGCCCGCGCCGCGCACCCCATGTACGACGCTGCAGGCGGCATCCCGGCCATCGCCGAGGTGAAGTTCTCTCTTGCCAGCAACCGCGGCTGCCTGGGCGAGTGCTCGTTCTGCGCGCTCAACTTCCACCAGGGGCGCATCATCCAGGCGAGAAGCGACGAGTCCCTGGTTGCCGAGGCCACGGCCATGACGCACGACCCCGACTTCAAGGGCTACATCAACGACGTTGGCGGCCCCACGGCAGACTTCATGCAGCCCGCCTGCCCCAAGCAGGCAAAGGCCGGCGCCTGCGTGGACCGTCGCTGCCTTGCGCCCGAGCCCTGCCCCAACCTGCGCGTAACCCACGAGCGCTACGTAGGGCTGCTGCGCAAGCTCCGCGCGATTCCCGGCGTCAAGAAGGTCTTCATCCGCAGCGGCATCCGGTTTGACTACGCGCTATACGACAAGGACCACACCTTCATCCGTGAGCTGGCCGAGTACCACACCTCCGGCCAGCTGCGCCTGGCGCCCGAGCACGTGTGCGACGACGTGCTGCGCGTGATGGGCAAGCCCTCAAACGACGTCTACGAGCGCTTTGTCCACGAGTTCGAGAAGGCCTCGCGCGCGTGCGGCAAGGAGCAGTACGTGGTGCCCTACCTCATGAGCTCGCACCCGGGGTCCACGATGGAGGATGCCGTCAAGCTGGCCGAGTTCTGCCGCGACCTGGGCTACAACCCCGAGCAGGTGAGCGACTTCTACCCCACCCCGTCGACGGTGAGTACCTGCATCTACTACACCGGGCTTGACCCGCGCACCATGAAGCACGTCTACTGCCCCACAAACCCGCACGAGAAGGCCATGCAGCGCGCGCTCATCCAGTACCGAGACCCCAAGAACTACGACCTGGTGGTGGAGGCGCTGCATCGCGCGCACCGAGAGGACCTTATCGGCTACGGACCAAAGTGCCTGGTGAGGCCGGAGCGGCCGCGGGTGCGGGATTCGGGTCGCGGCGCGGGTCGCGGCGGGCGGCGTTCTCGCCGGGCGCGCTAGACGCCGGAGGGGCAATTTCCTCCGCTCGCCGCGCCGGACACCTCGCCCCACCGTGCTACCAGTCGAACCCGGGACCGTCGAGGATCCGCTCGAACGCGTGCTCGACGGTGTCGGTGCGGTACCGACCAAGCGGCAGCACCGAAGGCTGCGACGTCTCCATCGTGACGGGGCAGCCCGCCCATTCGAGCATCTCCACGTCATTCTCGGCATCGCCAAACGCCATGCAGTCCTCGGCCGCAATCCCCAGGCGCTTGGCCAGCGCAGACAGGGCAACGCCCTTATCGACGCCATTGGGCATGAGGTCGAGCCACTGTAGGCCCGTGACCTTGACCGTGCACCGAGTGCCAAAGCGCTCGTGCCAGTGCTGCTCGCGCGGAACGCCGTCGGTGCAGTACGCCGAGACCTTCATGAACGGCTCCGGAATGCGCGTGACATCATCCAGCTCGGTCACGTTGTAGCCCGTCACGTTCACAAGGTGGTCCACCAGCTCGGGGGCGCCAGCGCGCACGTAGACCGTCCGCATCCCCGAGACCACCGGCTCGCAGCCGGGGTCAGCAAGCATGTCCTCGATGACCTCGCGCGCAAGACCGTCATCCATCGTGGCGCGGTAGACCAGCTCGTCGCCGAGAATGGCAAGCGAGCCGTTCTCGCACACATACGGAATGCGGTCGGCCACGGGCGAGAAGAGCCGGCGCAGGTTGGTGTACTGCCTGCCCGAGGCGGGCACAAAGACGATGCCCGCGTCCACAATGCGCTCGACAAGCCCCAGCATCTGCGGCGAGAAGCGCGGCGCCCAGTTTACGAGCATGGTGCCGTCGATGTCGCTGGCAATGAGCTTGGGTGTGCGCATGGGTTCTCCTTGCAGACGGCGCCGGCCGGCGCTAGGGCGAGAAGTGCGCCCATACCCTACCACGCGCGAGGCCAATAGCGCGGGCGCATACCCCGCTCGTGAACCCTTGATGCGTCAACTTTGTGATGGCCCACTGCGACGACTGTCCCCATACCGCCGCGAGATACGCTGAAGAGGATTACTTGATACGTCAAGATACGGGGCTTCCCCTGTCTCGATGAGACAAAGGGACAGTCCCTTTGTCTCATCGGAGGTGACAACCATGGAGCAGGAGGGACGCTCCCTCGAGGACATGCACATGCTGCTCTACCGCGCCTACCACGCGCAGACAAACTACCTGCGGCCGCGCATGGCGCAGCTGGGCCTTGGCCCCGGCCAGCCCAAGCTCCTCGCCTACCTGGCCGTTCACGGCACAAGCACCCAGCACGAGATGGCCGCGTTCTTCGAGGTGGACGACGCCGCCATCTCGCGCATGCTCGACCTGCTCCGCCAGGCGGGCCTCGTCCGCACCACGCGCGGGCAGGACCGCCGCACCAAGACCGTGGAGCTCACGGCAACGGGCCACGGCGCGCTTGCTGCCTGGGACAGCGTCTGCGACAACGAGCAGGACGTCATGCTCGCCGGCCTCTCGGCCGAGGAGCGCGCCACGCTCGCCGCGCTGCTCGAGCGCGTGCACGAGAACCTCGCAACCGCCAGCGCCCCGGCGCACCCGGCGGCCCCGGCACCAGCGCCGCACCCCGCAGCGCCCCACGGCAACCCCCAAGGAGGCGCGCGATGAGTGATCTTACCCTCGTTTCCCGCTACCTCAAGCCCTACCGCAGGCAGTTTGTTCTCGCCGCGCTCTGCGCCTTCGCCGAGGCCACGCTCGAGCTCTGCATCCCCTTCGTGATGGCAAGCATCGTTGACGTGGGCGTGGCAACCGGCGACATGGGCCTTGTCCTTGCGCTCGGCGCGCGCATGGTTGCGCTGGCCGCCGTCGCCGGCGCGCTGGGCATGGGCTACGCGCACTTCTCGGCCCAGGTTGCCATGGGCTTTGGCGCCGGCCTGCGCGAGGCCGAGTACGCTCACGTGCAGGACTTCGCCTTCTCCAACCTCGACGACTTTGACACGTCCTCCCTGGTCACGCGCATGACCACCGACGTCACCGTGATACAGAACGCCCTCGTGATGGGCTTTAGGCCCATGCTGAGAGGCCCGGTCATGCTCGTGTGCGGGCTCATCATCGCCTGCACCATGAGCGCCAAGCTGGCCGTGGTCTTCTTTGTGATCCTGCCCGCGCTGGCGTGCGCCCTAGCACTTATTGTGCATCACGTGGCGCCGCTCTTTGGGTCCATGCAGCACGCGATGGACCAGCTCAACGACGCACTGCAGGAGGACCTCGTGGCCATACGCGCCATCAAGGCTTATGTGCGCGAGGGCTACGTGGCCGAGCGCTTCGAGCAGGTCAACGCGCGCCTTGCCAACGCCGCCACGCGCACCTTCAGGACCGCCGTGATCAACACGCCCGTCTTCACGCTCTCGATGAACGTGGCCAGCGTGGCGCTTCTGTGGTTTGGCGGCCAGATGATCATGGCGGGCGAGATGGGCGTGGGCACGCTCACGGGATTCATGAGCTACGTCCTGCTCATCATGAACTCGCTGATGATGATCTCGAACGTCTTTCTCCTCCTGGCGCGCGCCGTCACGAGCGTCCACCGCGTGAGCGAGGTGCTGCGCGAGAAGCCCGCCATAGAGAGCCCCGAGCACGGCATCGACTGCGTGGAGACCGGCGACGTAGCCTTCCGCGACGTGAGCTTCAAGTACTCGCCCACGGCCGAGAAGGACGTGCTCTCGCACGTGAGTCTGCACTTTGCCCCCGGCTCCACCGTGGGCGTGCTGGGTGCCACGGGCTCCGGCAAGACCTCGCTCGTGCAGCTCATGGCGCGCCTCTACGACGCAAGCTCTGGCACCGTGGAGGTAGGTGGCCACGACGTGCGCCAGTACGACCTTGCGGCGCTGCGTGATGGCGTGGGCATTGTGCTCCAGAAGAACGTCCTGTTCACGGGCACCGTCCGCGACAACCTGCGCTGGGGCAACGCCGCGGCGACGGACGAGGAGCTGCTCCGCGCCTGCCAGCTGGCCTGCGCGGACGAGTTCCTAGACCGCATTGGCGGGCTTGACGCAGACCTGGGCCACGGTGGCGGCAACGTCTCCGGCGGCCAGAAGCAGCGCCTCTGCATTGCCCGCACGCTGCTCAAGCACCCCCGCGTGCTGGTCTTCGACGACTCGACCTCGGCGTGCGACATGGCGACCGACGCCCGCATACGCGAGAACCTCGCCCAGCTCACGGACGTCACCAAGGTCGTGATTGCGCAGCGCGTGGCCTCCGTCATGGACGCCGACCAGATCGTGGTGCTCGAGGACGGGCGCGTGCACGCTACGGGAACGCACGAGGAGCTGCTGCAGACGGACGACATCTATCGCGAGCTCTACGAGTCGCAGGTGGGCGGCACCGCCGAGACGAGCGCCGTCGTCAGCGCCGCCGGCCCCGCCGCGCCCACCGGCCCCACCGCGCCCGCAAGCACGCCCGCAACCACCCGAAAGGAGGTCACCGATGCCCGGTAGAGGAGGCGCCCCCGCAGGTCCCAAGGACCTGCGCCACACGCTGAGAAGGTTTCTCTCATACCTAGGACACGCCCGCTGGCAGCTTTTGGCCGTGGCCGTGCTGGTCTGCGTGACAGGCGGGGCAAACCTCGCCGGAACGTACATGATCAAGCCCGTGGTCGACGCCGTGGGCGCTGGCGACTGGACGCGTTTCGTGCACCTTGTCGCGCTCACCGCCGCCATCTACGCGGCGGGCGTCGTCGCNGTACTTGCGAACCTCTCGCTCTTTGCCAAGCCGGGGCAGAAGATTGCGTTTGTAGGTTCCACGGGCGCAGGCAAGACCACCATCACGAATCTCATCAATCGCTTCTACGACGTGCGCTCGGGCAAGATAACCTACGACGGCATCGACGTGCGCGACATCAAGAAGGCGTCACTTCGCTCGTCTCTGGGCATTGTGCTCCAAGACACGCACCTCTTCCGCGGGAGCATTGCCGACAACATCCGCTTCGGCAAGCTCGACGCAACCGACGAGGAGGTGCGCCACGCCGCGCGCGTGGCCAACGCGGACTCGTTCATCTCGCGCCTGCCGCACGGCTACGACACGCCGGTCACGGCAGACGGCGCGAACCTCAGCCAGGGGCAGCGGCAGCTCATCGCCATTGCCCGCGCAGCCGTAAGCGACCCGCCCGTGCTCATCCTGGACGAGGCAACTTCGAGCGTGGACACGCGCACCGAGGCGCTTATCGCACGCGGAATGGACGCCCTCATGCGCGGCCGCACGGTCTTCGTGATTGCGCACCGGCTCTCCACGGTGCGCAACGCCAACGCAATCATGGTGCTTGAGCATGGGCGCATCGTGGAGCGCGGCACGCACGAAGAGCTTCTCGCGCAGCGCGGCGAGTACTGGCAGCTCTGGACCGGCACCCGCGAGCTGGAATGAGACAAAGGGACTGTCCCTTTGTCTCATTCCCCTTCCAGCAGAGCGCGACCAGCAGCGCTCAGCTCGAACCGCAGGGGACGACCGCCAACCTGGCTGGCAAGGCCCCTCTCAACCAGACGACCAAAGTACTTACGCACGGACTGACGCCCCATGCCCATGTATCCATCGACATCGTCCAAACGTACATCCGGGAACGCCGCAAAGAGGTCGTGTTGGACAAGGAAGAACAGCAGGTTGCGCTCGCCCTTGGAAAGGCCCAGGGTCTTCTGGGCAGCCGTCAGCGCCGTTTCGCCCCTCTCCAACAGGTGGCTCTTGTCAGAAAGATCACCTATCATCCGGTCCTGCGCGGCGGAGACATACTGAAGCACCTGCAGCACGAACGGCGTGAGCTCGCCATGGTTCATGGGATGCTCCGTCTCCTGGAATGTCCTGTAGTAAGGGCCCCGGTTCTCTGCGATTTCTCGGGAGAGCGAGAGGGCGGTGAGCGTGGAGAGAGGCCTACTCAGGTATAGCGCCAGCAGATAGCGACCCGTGCGGCCATTACCGTCGTAGAAGGGGTGGATGTACTCGAAGATGTAGTGTGACATGAGCGCCGAGTACAGCTCCGGAACATCAGGCGACGAGACAAGCGCGAGCATGATCCCAAGGCCACTACTAATCTCTGCCTCCGTCTGCGCTCCCTCATGGAGGGTTTTCCCGCCATCCCCTATCACCTCGACGGCGTTTTGCCTGAAGAGCTTGCCGTCTGGCGCGTTTGGCCCCAGCACCTCCCCTGCCATAACCTGGTCGTAGATGGCGCGGATATCCTGGAGTGACTTTGGGGAGGCCGATTGGCCGCTGGAAAGACCCAGGTAGAGCATCGCAAGCTCACGAAATCGCTTGTCGCTTTCGTTGCTGGTTGGAGGGACCGTCTCCAGAAGCTCGCTGATCTGCCCCCGCGTGCTGTGAATTCCCTCGAGACTGTTGGTGCCAACGACCTCATCGATAACCAGGCTGCGCACAAGCGCCCCGCGGGCAATCCTGGGAATAGAGGTCTGGAGGGTCTGCAAAACCCGTTCCTTGCGAAGGACCTGCTCGCTGAGAACAGAAAGCTCATGCGGAACGGCAAGAAAGAGCTCACCTTCCCCGGTGATCATTCCCGTGCGAAACGTGGACTCGGCATTGAGCCTCTCGGCGGCAAGGCGCTTGTTGTTAGCAAACCTCTCGCTGGAGGAATCCATGTAGAAGAGCTTTTTCAACGATTTGTAGGCCATAGCTCACCTCTAATTTATTAGATTGAGCCAAAAGTATAAATTAGAAACCTATGCTTGCCTTCTTATTTATATAAATAGCCTATTTGTGAATGAGACAAAGAGAAACTCCCTTTGTCTCATTCCCTACTTGCCGGTACCGTGGAAGACAGCGCCAAATGTGCGCTTGAAGATGTTCCAGTCCAGCGTCGCGGATGCGTGGCGCACGTAGTAGAGCTCCAGCGCCTGGCGCCTGCCAGACGCGTAGTCGGCGTCGTTTCTCGCCTCGACCTGCCACCAGCCCGTGATGCCGGGCTTGCAGCTTAGGAACTCGCTGGCGCGGTCTCCGTAATGCGAGATCTCCTCGTCTACAATGGGGCGCGGCCCCACGATGGACATGTCACCCTTAAAAACGTTGATGAACTGCGGGAACTCATCAAGCGAGGTCTTGCGCAGGAAGCGGCCAATGCCGGTCACACGGGGGTCGTTGTCCAACTTGCGCTCGGTCTGCCACTCGCGCAGCTGCTCGGGCGTGAAGTACTTCTCGACGTCGTTAGCGTCCGCAACCATGGAGCGGAACTTGAGCAGCTTGAAGTGCTTGCCGCCAAGGCCCAGGCGCTCCTGCGAGTAGAACGGCGCGCCCTTGCTCTGCAGTGCGATTACGATGGCGAGAATGACGCCGGGGATGAACGCGACGACAATCACGAGAAGGCTCACGACAATGTCGATGAGGCGCTTAAGGAAGACCAGGTAGAACCTGCTGCCGCGGCCGGAATAGCTCACGGTTGGGAAGCCGCCAAAGAGGTCCAGGCAAGCGCCCTGGAGGCTCGGGTCCGGAAGGGCGAGAGCAACGTGGCAGTTGGACCCCATACGCTCCGCCGCATCCAGGAGGGCAGAGGTCTCCTGCTCTGGCGCGGTGGGGGCAAAGACAAAGACGTCGTCCACGCGGGTGTCGCCCAAGGCTTCTGGGAGGGCCTCGATTTCCGAGGTCACGTCCTTATCGGCAACGGTACCGGAAACGCGACCGTCGGCAAGCTCAAGCCAGCCGGCAATTGAGTACGTTGCGCCGGTGTCAAAGACGCGCTCGATGCGCTCGCGCTGGCCCTGCTCGACCACCATCACGATGGAGGCGCCAAGGCGCTCCCCCGCCAGCAGCGCTCGGGCGGCGGTCTTGGCGATGGCGCGCATGACTGACATGATGATCACGTTGACGATGACGAAGTAGAGAAGCATTAGGCGAGAGGGGCTCGGCTGCACGTGCAGCGGCACAACCAGCACCGCAATGCCTACGAGTAGCCAGACGTTGTAGCTGAGCACGACTCCGAACTCCTGGGAGCCCGTGCGCTTCATGAAGCCGCGGTTGCGGTGCACGGCAAAGTTAAGGAAGGTGACCAGGAGCAGCAGGGTGAGGACGATGTAGTCGCCCACGCGGGACTCGGCCCCACTGAGGCCAATCTGGCCAAAGCGCATGGTGAGGGAAATGTAGAGTGATGCCATCACACAGGCAACATCGAGTGCCCAGAGCAACAGGCGGCGGGCAAATCTGGGCAACTTCATGACAACACCCCTACACAAGCGCAAAGCATTAGATGGACTTTCGTAGATTACTTTCAAGATAGTATACGCAGACCAAAGGGAGGACGTGTCGATGGCGTAACAACGGTTTCGATGGGTAACGTCATTGAATTATGGTGGCAACGCCGTCGAGAAGCCTTCAGCGGGCGGTTCTCCAAGACAAACTCCCGGTTGGCGGCAGTTTCCGTTCAATTCCTTATGTGACACAGCCACAGGAGCAAATCCCTGACCCGCGGTTCAACAAACATCGAACCATTTTGTACTCGGGGTAACCCCGAAAGACCGTAGCCCAACCGCAAATTCCTGCCAGAGAGGGGCCAGAGCGCGCACAAGCTCGTCCCCATAGGGAGTCAACCCGGGTCGTTACCGCCCCCTCGCCACCCCCGCCCTCGGAAAGCCCCTTGACGAAACGCGCCCTAACGATGCAATCTCTGGTCAGGAACCCAAATGCCATACCGGAGGGAACGGGGCGCCGTGCGTCCCGCGCGCGCAACCCCGTCCCTCTGCCCGACACAGGGAGAGCGTCATGAGAAAGCGCCTTGCAGCAGTTCTGCCCGTCCTCATCACTGGCGCGCTCATCGCGGGCTGCGCAGGGGAAACCACCGTCACCACCCCAACTTCCCAGCCAGAGCAGACGCAGTCCGAGGCCACCGCAACGCAGGATGCCCCGTCCACCGATACAACCTCGTCAACCGAGACGCCCGCTCAGCCCGCTCAGCCAGAAGAGTCGGCCGACCTCGCGTCTGTCCGAGAAGAGATCGCGTCCGATGGCACCATGGGTGCCGTGTGGTACCTGGGCATGTACGACGGGGACATCGCGTCCGGCGACTTCTCGTCGTGGCTCTCCGCCCTCTCCTACCAGGACGGAACTCCCCTGCTCACCAAGTACCCCTTCATGGCAGACGTCACGGCAAAGGCCGTCACCGAGGGAAGCGACATATATTGCATCGTGCCGGCCCACGCCGGCGACTCGGTGAGCGTGTGCCAGTGGCTCTACTCCACGACTGACGATGGACAGTGGTCCGAGAAGGCCGGCGACACCATCTACGCGTCCGATACCGGCGAGCCTGTGCTCATCCAGGCGAGCGCGGGCGAGTTCAACCCCAACTTTGCCGTTTCCCTCCACGGCACCGACGGAAGGTCCTTCGACAACCACGTTCTCATGACAAGCGGCATGGACGGGAAGCTGGTCCTGCCCACTGACGAGCAGAGCGGCCAGGCGCTCCTGAGCGACTTCAGTCCGTACGCGTATTGATGGGGATAGAACTGCGAAAAGTGCTGTTAAACCTCAGCTCAACGTTGCGGCTTTCACTCCACCTTCCGCCTTCCAGGCCGTCCAATGCATTGACACGGCAGGCAGCGCACGTCCGACTAGCCAAGCTTGCCGCGCTCGAGCAAATCCCTAACCTCAAGTAAGCTCCTACAGCAGCAGTCTGCAAGGGAACGCGCCTCATCACTTGGCGGAACAACGTCAGGCACCATCACAGACATAAACCCACCTGCAACGGCAGCCCTAATTCCGTTTTCGCTGTCCTCTAGCACGACAGACCTTGAGGGTTCCACCCCCAATTGCTTTGCCGCGGCGAGAAAAATGTCAGGGGCTGGCTTTGAAGGGAATCCATCATCGCCGGTCACAATCACATCGAACGAAAGGCTGACCTCTGCATGCGAAAGCATTGCCTCTGGAATGGGCCGCCCAGAAGAAGTTGCCACAGCGCATGGGACATGATGACTCTGCAGATAAGAAAGTAGCTCGAGAAGGCCTTCTTTCGGTGGAGCCCCTTCGTTGAGAAGCCGCTGTCTCGCAATTGCGTAGTGATCTTCTGCCGCGGCAATAGCGTTGGGATCTTGGTGGTAGCGCCGTCTTACCTCAGCAAGAACCCTATCCCTGCTGGCACCGTAAAAGCTCTCTATCATTCCCGGCTGGAGTGCGAGACCCCTCCTGCCAAAGGATAGTTTCCAAGCATCAGTCCAAATGGGCTCACTGTCAAACATGAGCCCATCCATATCGAAAATCGCAGCGTCAACCATGGCGTCCTCCTCAATGGCAGGGATCGCGAGATGGGGCACCAAAAGCGTCTCTAGACAGGCAGCGATTCCGAATCGACTGTCTGATAGACAGCAAGGTCCCCCGGGAAACGAGCCACCAGGTATTCGAATGGCCTGCCGTCATCCAGATATCCCACTTGCTCGATCTCTAGCAGTGGATCACCCTTGGTTACCCCTAGAAGCTCAACCTCTTTATCTGTAGGGCAAACAGCTCTCAACGTCTTGTGATAGGTGTCGGGGGTGACTTCGTAGTTCTCCGCAATCCACTCTCTAATCGAGGTTTCCGCGGAAGTCAGCCGGATATCCCTGAATATCTCAACGGGATAGTAGAGATACTGGATGTCCAGCACGCTGTCCTCGTAGATGTGCGAACGGCTCACGTAGTACGTGAAGCTGTGCTCATGGAGGCCCAGGAGGTGAATGACCCTGTCGTCTGGCTTTACAATTGTGAACTCGTGAACTCTGCATTCCGGATTCTTCTGAATATCAACATTCGCTCCATCGGAAAGCGTAATTGTGTTGAGAGGACCTCCGACCGTACCCTTGGGCACCTTCTTCACATAGACGCCCGAGCCACGCTTTCTGGACACGTACCCCTGCCGCTCAAGATCGTCCATGACCAGTTCGATGGTGCTCCTGCTTACGTGATACTGCTCGCAGAGCTCCACGACAGTCGGAAGCTGATCGTAGGGTTGAAGCTCACCGCGCCGGATGGCATCAGCCAGCTCTTTTACGATGGACTTGTACTTTGGCATCCAGTTCCCAAATTCCTGCTCAAGCGTCGACAAATCCCCACCAGTCTAAGGTAGGCCCGGAAGAACCGGGCCTACCAGAAAAACTTTCATGAAGCGTATACCCACTGGGCTTCACGATTACAGAATGATTCTAATTTACACCAGCTGCTTCACCATGGAGAGAAGGGCCTTGACGTCCTCGATACGCGTGCAGCCGGTCTCCTTATCGATAATCGAGCTGTACACGTGAGGAATGACCTTCTCGACGCCCGCATCAAGAATGATGTGCATAATTTCCTCGAAATTGTCGAGTGAAATTCCGCCCGTAGGCTCAAGAATGAAGTTCTGTCGAGCACATCCTTCTGCAACCGCCTTCAGCTCATCGGCGACCTTGAGTCCGCCCATCGGGAAAAACTTCAGCGAGTTGCCACCCATCTCCTTCACCATAGCAATGCAGGTGTCGACAGGAACGAGCGCAGGCTCGGGGCAATCCTTGGAAATTGGACCAGTCGAAATCTTGACCAGCCCCGGCGTCCCAGAAGGCGCAACCATTGCATTGATGTGGCACTCGTCATTACCGACGTTGGCCCGCGTCCATCCTACAGCGCAAAATGCCTGGTTGAAGTGGTTTGCCTTGATGGACTTTGCCACTTCTGCAACTGCCCGCCACTGGTTGGGATTTCCTCCGCCAAGACCAACGGACAGATTGCCCTCGAGGACATCCATATACTTGTTCATATCCTCGACAGCGCTCGGAACATCTGGGTAGTTTGCAGTCAACACACCAACTTCAACGTGATGCTCCGCTGCCTCATAGATATCGCGCGCGTTATCCAGGCTCCCACCAAGAACATTAAGGCAGACCCTGCCGTTGTAGTAGTTAATCCCCATTCCTTATCCCTCCATAATTTCGCGCAGACGTGTAACGATGAGCTCCTTATCACCATTGAGCATCGGGCGAGGATCGAAATCGATCTTCCCAAGGTTCAAAAACTCAGTCCTGGCCCACACAATGGGGTCACCGGAACGCAGACGCTCGTTGACTTCTGCCATTGAAATCGGGGCTTCCACATTCGGTTCAAATGTCACGCGGCAGCGGAAAATTGCGCGGCCAGCTTCATCCTGAATCTTCTCGGCACGCAGACCGGGAATCTCATTAATGTGCTCGACCAGCCAATCGACCTTTGCTATATTAGCGGCTACCTCCGCCGCATGGTCGCGCTCTTCGTATTGATCGAGAGCAGCAAGCAGCCCCACAATCTGCTCCTTGCCAACTTTCATGGCGCGGCCAATACCCTTGTACTGCTTCTGAACATTGTCGATGATTTCACGACGGCCCGTCACAAAGCCCGAAGTTGTAGCCTCCAGAGCCTTGGCCCCGCTGTAGGTAACGACGTCTGCGCCCAAGGCAATGTACTTTCTGAAGTCCTCTTCAGCGGCGCAGTCCATCATGAACGGGAGGCCGTGAGCATGGGCGATATCTCGCATTTCCTCGATGCCGACCATGCCCTTTTGAACACAGTGATGGCTCTTCACATAGAGAAGCGCGACTGTCTTCTCGTTGATGGCTTCTTCAATATCCTCTGGATGGACCTCGTTTGCTTGTCCAACCTCGACGGGGACGCCTCCACCCAAGCGAATCATCGTATCCATTGGTGCGCCGTAATTAATGGCGTGACCCTTTTGGAGAACGATCTCGTTGGCAAGACCTGTCGAGTCTGGCAGACGCATCATATCGGTGTAGCGGCCCTTGGTCACGAGAGCAGCGACGGTCAGGGCTATTGCCGCAGACGCGCACGAAGTTGGGCAACTGGCCTCTGCGCCCGTGTGCTTGGAGATGATCTCTCCTGCACGAGTCATGAGGTCTTCGATGACGACGTAGGACTGCCCTCCCTCGCAAGCTGCCTTGGCAACTCGGTCGCTAAAGGTCGATACACCAAGAACCGTCACGCGCCCAGATGCGTTGACTACTCGTTTTAGACCTAATTCCTGATAAATGCCCATGTCTCCCTCTCCAGAGTTGGCCCGGCACCTTTGGGCACCGGGCCAACCAAACCTTGCCGTTATCGACTAGAGAATTCCGAGTGCAGCGCAGATAAAGCTGATGACGATAATCGCCAGGAGAATCCTGTTGTAGCGCGGGCCCTTCTTCTGCATGTAGAAGTAGATGGCGAACACTGCGACCAGGGGCAGAACGTTAGGAATAACGCCATCGAGAATCGACTGAAGTTCGATGGTGTTGCCAGCGGCCATCGTGAAGGCAAGCGGAGTGGTGATGGTGATGTAGGAGCTGGAGAGGGCACCCATCATGATGAGGCCAAGGATGTTGGCGGCGTAGATGATGGACTGCATCATGCCGGACTGAAGGATGCCCGTGATGGACTCACGGCCCAGCTTATACCCATAGTGGGTGATGAAGTACTGAATGATAATCGTCACGCCAGGCCAGAGAATCAGAGGCATAATGCCACCGATTGGGTTGCCCTCGGCTGCGAAGGGAATGAAGATACCAAAGATGACGGGCATGACGACTGCCCACACGATGCCATCGCCCATTCCGGCAATCGGGCCCATGAGGCCGGTCTTGATAGAAGTGATTGCCGATCCAGGAATCTTGCCCTCAATTGCCTTCTCCTCCTCCATGGCAAGTGAAATGCCCTGGATAATGCCACCGAGGGTGCCCTCGGTGTTGAAGAAGACGAGGTGACGCTTCAGTGCATCAGAAAGGTCTTCCTTGTTGGGATAGAGCTTCTTGAGCGCGGGAGCCATGGAAGCGCAGAACACGAGAGACTGAAGACGCTCGTAGGAGTTGGACTCCTCGCAACCAAAGTAGTAGAGCCAGAAAGACTTGGTAACGTCGGCCTTTGAGAGTATGTGCTGCTTCTCTGCCTCTTCCTCCACCGCCGTCTTATCAGCGAAGATGCTCACATTAGTGGTGTCGGGGAACACAATCATGCGCATGACGATGGCGATAATGAGACCAAAGATTGCCATGCCCATGACGGGAATCTGGAGGTACGCCACGGCGAAGTAGCCCAGGAAGAAGAACGGGATGAGCTCCTTCTTGCCAATAACCATGATGGTGAGGGCGAAGCCGAGGGCAGGAAGAATGCCACCCATGACCTCAAAGGAGTGAAGCAGCACGTCAGGCAGCGCGTTGATGAGCGCGTTGGCCCAATCGGCGCCAAAGTAGTCGATAACAAAGACGAACGGGAAGCGAATCACAAAGCCCATCAGCGCGGGGAAGAGGTAGGCGCAGCGCATGATTCCAGCGATGTTGGCCTCCTCAGCGTACTTGTCGGCCATGTGCACCCAGAAGGCGTTGGTGGTACGACGGAGCTGGTCGACAAACACGCCGATGACGCCAAAGGGCACGGCCAGGGCAACGGCGAGCTCCGGGGTCATACCAGACATGACGCCAAGCGGGATGGCGATGGTGCCGGCAAGTGCGGGGTCGTTGGGGACGTTGCCACCAGGGGTCGACGTGACGCCGAGGTAGACAAGCTGAAGCGCAGCACCAATCTCCATCGAGAGGGCCATCTGGCCAGTGATAAGGCCAACGAAGACTGCGATGGTTGTGGGCTGGAGAAGGGCACTCGAAATCGTGTAACCAAAACGAAGTCTTGCTATCCAGTAATAGAGACCCATGCAAATTGCAATGCCGAGAGTACTCATTCGGAATCTCCTAGTTCACTAGCAGAGCGAGCTGAATGTCGGGAGAAACTACCCGCGGTACTTCTTGAGGATGGTCGCGACGTCCTGAGGGGCATCTTCCGGAATTGTCTGGAAGACAATCGAGACCCCTTGAGCGCTAAGATCCTCGCAGACCTTAGCGTCGGCGTCATCCAGCGTGATGTTCTGGAAGACAACCTTGCGAGAAGGACCTCCACCCAGACCACCGACTTGCACCGAGTCGACCTTCACTCCTGCATTAAAGATGGTCTCCAACACTTGGAGACTCGGTAGGAGAAGGAGAATCCTTCCTTCGCCAAAGACGTCATCCTTGTAGGACTTAACGGCATCTGCCGCGGTAAGGCAGTCAACCGTAATTCCCGCTGGGGCAGACAGCAGATAGATGCTCTTCATGAACTCATCGTTTGCCAGCTCGTCGCTCACGATAACAATCTTGTTCGCCTGAACCTGGTTCACCCACTTGGTCATTACCTGCCCGTGGATAAGGCGAGAATCGACACGCGTAAGAACAATCTTTCCCATAGCTAACCTCCTTTCCCTTATGCTTTCTGGGCCATGGTGCTTCTGACGGCTGCTACAACATCCATGCAGGCGCCCTGACCAGCAGCGAGAACTGCGTCGAAGTCGAGTGCCCCATCGTTCTGGAGCTCGACACATGCTTCGAGGAGCATGGGCGCATTGAGGCCGCAGAAGACCTTGATGCCCGTCTGGTTGCCAACTACTGCAGCGACATTTGAAGTCGTGCCGCCGATGAGATCGGTGAGGATGAGAGAGTCAGGGGTCATAGCCTCAGCGTGCTCCTTGACCATCTGCATGTACTCGGGAAGGGTGTAGGAGGGCTCGAGGGGAATCTCGTGGACAAAGTCAACCTTGCCAAGGAGCATCTCGATTCCCTTGACGAGCGACATCCCCCATCCCCCATGTGTCAGCAGGAGTATTTCCGCATTGCTTTCTGACATTGCACTCGCTCCCCTTGTGATTTGTAACTCGATATCGAATTGCTTTTACACTCATATCAGAACATTTTTAAATGCGTACTGGAATACTTTTAGCTCAAACCGATACGTTTGAGAAACGCAACGTAACAAATAAGCAAATCACTACTCCAAACGGTAGCTGCTTTCCTGTTAAACGGTATCTCTATGAGTCGGAAAACTAATTTGATTAAATCGGTACGGTTATTATCAATTGCAGTACAGTAACGTATCGCAGCAGTCATTCGCATTGCATTCTGCGGGAACCAAGCGGTAAGAAACGTCAGTCGTTACGCATGTGCATTCCTGGCTTTCGATACGACTTGGCTTGCGAGTTCTCAGGTGGCACAGGGGCATCATTGGGGGATTTGTCTATGTATGAGATGTTCTATGAGCAGCTCGAGCAATTGGCTATCGTGCCATGCGTTGTACTTGAGAGAGTCGAGGATGCTCTACCGCTGGCGGACGCGCTTGTTTCAGGTGGCATGCCGTCAGCAGAAGTAACATTCCGCACCCCCGCCGCGGCGGACTGCATAGCCGAGGTGGCAGCCAAGTGCCCCAGAATTTGCGTGGGAGCTGGTACGGTACTCACCATCGAGCAGTGTGACAGGGCAATCGACTCCGGCGCAAAGTTTATTGTTAGCCCCGGTTACTCAGAAGCGGTTGTACGGCACTGCATTGAGCTGGGCGTTCCCGTATTACCAGGCACGGTTACTCCCTCGGAAGTTACAGCAGCCGTCAACCTTGGACTAGGGGTGACGAAGTTCTTCCCCGCAAAGCAATATGGCGGAATTAAGACTATCAAGGCACTGTGCGCACCCTTCATTGGGCACCGGTTTATGCCCACGGGTGGAATAAACCTCGATAACCTCGAGGACTACCTGGGATATAAGGGAGTTATTGCCTGCGGAGGAACGTGGATGGTGAAGCCCACCCTCTTCTCGGATGGAAACTTCTCGGCGGTCCAAAGCGAATGCGAGAAGGCAATGGGGCGAGTGCGTGAGATCAAGGCTCGCATGCGTGCATAAGCCGTTGCGGCTGTTGACCCGCGCCTCCGTGTGGGCACCGTACTCGGCGCCGCACGCCTCGTCGGCCTGTATGGACATGATCTCGTTGAGGACAGCCGCCATGGTGGTGTTCATCATGTCGCACAGGCTCGAGGCGCTGTCCAGGAAGCCCATGAGGACATCCCTCAGCTCGGGGTCGCCGTGTGGGGTATTCTGTTGCCGTTGACCATCGTTGTCGTCCTACCTGTTAATTTTGGCGAACCGACATTCTAGGACAGGCGGTGGTCTTCTCCTCTCCCACTCGTACACCACGATTTTCGACGCGATTAGTCCAATTCTCAGCTAGCTAGATCTTCTCTCATGTTCATTGGCATTGCGGCCATGGCTCTAGGGAAACGATGATTAATGCCCTTCCAGCACCGCGGCAGCCCGGCTGCCAACGCTGACGCTGCCGGGCATGGGGGCAGGGCCCCCGTCCGGCCCGGGCAGAGGCCGCCTTTCCCCGGCCGCCCTGCCGGCGCCGTGCATGCAGCCAGGCGGAGCGGAGCCTCTCAGGCAGCTTCGGGCCGGGAGGCGAGGGACCTGCCTGCGGAGATGCACATGGCCAGGTTCGCGAGGGCGAAGGATACGCAGAGCATGCAGGAATTCTTCCCGGTCCCCCTGTAGCGCGTCCTCAGATGCCCGAACCGGCGCTTCACGATGAGGAAGGGATGCTCCACCTTGGAGCGGACGGATGCCTTCCTGGATTCGATGCCCTTCTCTGCCGAAAGCGTGCAGTCCAGGCCCTTTATGGTGGAGGGCTTCCTGGCGACGGTCCAGCGCATCGAGGAGAGGTGGGGATCGGAGGCGACTTCGGGGCGCTTCGCCACGCCCGTGTAGCCGGAGTCCGCATAGCAGAACGCGTCGTCCTCCCTCACGAGGGCATGCGCCATGGACACGTCGGACACGTTTGCGGCGGTCGTCTCCACGGTATGCACGAGGCCGCTGCCGGCATCGACGCCGATATGCGCCTTGTATCCGAAATGCCAGTTCTTGCCCTTCTTGGACTGGTGCGCCTCGGGATCGCGTGCGTGGCCCCTGTTCTTCGTGGAGCTCGGCGCCTCGATGAAGGTGGCATCCACGATGGAGCCGCCCCGCATCATGATCCCCGCCTCCTCGAGCTGGGCATCGAGATCGCGGAGTATGGCCCTGCCGAGTCCCTCCCTCTCGAGGACATGGCGGAACTTCGCGAGGGTCGTCGCGTCCGGCACCTGTTCCTGCATGAGGTCGAGGTGCATGAAGCGCTGCATCGCCCGCGAGTCCAGGACGGCATCCTCGGTGCCCTCGTCGGAAAGGCCGAACATCACCTGGAGCAGGTACATCCTGAGCATCGTCTCCGCGCCGCGCACATGCCTGCCGCGCGCCTGGGAATGGTAGCTGGGCCCCACCAGGGCGCACCACCTGTCCCAGGGCACGATCGCGTCCATCCGCTCGAGGAACTCCTCCCGCCTGGTCTTTCGCCTCTGTCCCTGCGACTCCAGGTCCCCGAAGCTCATCTGGCTGCCCATGCCTGCCTCCCGGTCGTGCTGCGCGATGCATAGTCAGATTATAGTATAACCGCAGGTAGATGGCATTATATGCAGGCTCTGGCAGCATCTGCCGAGCACCGGCGGTCCGGATGATGCGGCTCCGCCTGACCGCATTAATCATCGTTTCCCTAGATAGCTCCGGCCTTCGGCCTCGTCGACATGGTTCCGCGACAGAATCCAATTAGCCTGCGTCCTTAGACAGCCGAAGTCCCTACCCACCTCGGCCGCCATCTTTTCCAATACCTCCCCTGTATTAGTATTCGCTAACTTATCTCTTACTGGCTTGAGGGTGAGATGGCTGCGGTCCCAAGCATGAAATAGTTTCTAGTTTGGGCATGCGGCAACGCCGACTGCCGAAGGTGTGTTTGATAGCCTCCTGTTTACGGGTTGGGGGTGGTACCGGAAATCCGTACCAAACGATGACGTTTGGAGGACGGCGTGTACTCACTTGAACAGAGGAAAAGAGCGGTCGAGCTCTACATCAAGTACGGCCTCAAGGCCACGGCAGCCATACGGGAGCTCGGATATCCCAGCCGCGCACAGCTGGTGAGCTGGCACAGGGAGTGGCAGGAGAACGGAGGAAGGCTCACGGACCGCAGCCTCGAGCATTACACTCTGGAGCAGAAGAGGGCCGCGGTCAGGCACTACCTCACCCATGGGAGGTGCAACGCCTTCACCAGGCGCGAGCTTGGATACCCCAAGTGCACGGCAAAGCTCGCCGAGTGGATCGACGAGTATGCACCCGGCGAGAGAAGGGCGACGCAGCCCAGGGTGTTCGACGCGTCCGAGAAGGCCGCTGCCGTCAAGGCCCTGGCATCTCGGTCATCGTCCGCCCAGGAGGTCGCCGACCTGGCAGGATGTACGAGATCCGCGCTCTACAAGTGGAAGCGCGAGCTGCTTAGGGAGGAGACCCCGATGTCCGAAGACCGCCCCAGCAAGCCTGCGCGGACGCGGGGAAGGCCGCCTGCGACCCAGGCGGACATCGCCGCTCTCGAGGCCAGGAAGGCCGAGCTCGAGGCCGAGCTCGAGGAGCTCGAGCTCAGGCGCGACATCATGGAGGGCGCCCTCGAGATTCTGGGAAAAGGGACGGGCGCCGACCCGGAAAACGAGCTCACGAACAGGGAGAAGACCCTGCTGATTGAGTCTCTGCGTCCCAGATGGAGGCTGTGCGAGCTCCTCTCGGCGCTCGGGATGGCCCGGTCGAGCTACCAGTACCAGCAGGGAGCGCTCCGCGCCCCCGACAGGGACGAGGAGGCCCGCAGAAGGATCTCGGAGGTCTTCGACGCCAATGACGGCATCTACGGAAGGCGCCGCATCCACGACGAGCCCGAGGCGGGGGGCGAGACCATCGGGGAGCGCAGGATCGCCCGCATCATGGCCGAGGAGGGGCTCGAGGCCCGGGGCAGGACGAAGCCAAAGCGGCGCCACGGCTCCTACGCGGGCGAGATGACGGAACATCCGGGAAACAAGGTCAGGCAGGACTTCGCGGCGGGGCTTCCCAGCTTCCTGTGGCCCGCGGACGTGACGCAGTTCTCGATCCCCGCCGGCAAGCCCTGCCTCTCCCCTGTCCTGGACTGCTCCGGCGGCTCCATCGTGAGCTGGACGACGTCGGCCTCGCCGAACGCCGAGATGGACAGCTCGATGCTGGAAGCAGCCATCGGGCCTGCCAGGCCCAGCGAGAGGGCCCGCCTCATCGTCCACAGCGGCTGCGGATGCCACTACCGGTGGCCCGGGTGGATATCGGTCTGCGAGGAGGCGGGAATCATCCGCCCGATGTCCAGGAAGGGCCGCTCTCCCGACAGCTCCCGCATGGAGGGCTTCTTCGGCACCATGAAGAACGAGATGTTCTGCGGAAGGGACTGGGAGGGCGTCAGCCTGGAGGAGCTCGGGAAGAGGACCGATGACTACATAGAGTGGTACAACACGAAGAGGATCAGGCGCTCGCTGGGCTCGATGAGCCCCTTGGCATACAGGCAAGGCCTAGCCCTTGCAGCCTAGCGAGAACGGTACGGAAAAGCGGTACCACCCCCAACCCGTAAACAGGAGGCTATCAAACACACCGTCATCGCGGCCTCGTAGGCCGCCCTCTCCCCGTCCGTCACGGCACCCTCCCCGCCCTCGCCGGGCAACGGTGCCATCCTACCCCTCGGGGGCGCGCCGGTGCAGGAGCGCGGCAGCCTCCCGGCCGCCCAGCCCCGCACGATGGACGCGCGGCACCCCACCATCTCGCTCACCTCGCGGACGCCCATACCCTTGTGTTTCGTCAACCTCTCGTTTCACAAAACAGCATCCGTTCGTTTCACACGTCAGCGTGAAGATTCTTCACGCACGAGCGTCGCCCTGGCACCAATCCTTTCTTCTCCTACAACTCCCCGCGCATGAGCGCGTGTTTGACCCTGTACGACTCCCTGTCGTAGGTGATGAGCCTGCCGTGGTGGACGATGCGGTCCATCATCGCCTTGGCCATGTCGTCGTCGGCAAAGATCTCACCCCATCTGGAGAATTCGATGTTGGTGGTGAGAATGAGCGCGATCCGCTCGTAGCACATCGACACCACCCGGAACAGGAGCCTTGCCCCGTCGGGATCGGTGGGAAGGTACCCCCACTCGTCCAGGATGATGAGGTCGCACCTGTCGAGCCTCCTGAGCGCGTCCTGTGTCGTCCCCTCCTTATTCGCACGCCTCAGCTCGCTTACCAGCTCCGCCGTCGACCAGAACGCGACTTTTCTGCCCTCACCGCAGGCGAGCAGCCCCAACGCTATCGCGGTATGGGTCTTTCCATTGCCTGATCCTCCGAAGAGCACCAGGTCCTCGTGGGCGTCGATGAAGGCAAGCGAGAGCATGTCGTCCCTCGTGAAGCCGCGGGGAAACACGATTCCCGACCATTCGAAGCCATCGAAGCCCTTCTGCGAGGGAAAGTTCGCCTGCCGCTTGAGGCGCGCTATCCGGCTTTGGTGCCTGAGCGCGTACTCCCTTGCGAGCGCATCCTCGAAGAACGCGAACTGCCCATCGGTGGCCGTCTCGGCCACGTGGCGCATCGTCGCCTTCGACAGCAGGATGGAGCCACCCTCGCGCTCGGCGCGCTTCAGCCTCTCGTAGCGAGCATCAACCTTCTGCGGCAGCCTGGCCATCCCGATCGCCTCCCCTGAGCATGAAGACGTCGTAGTCGGCGAGCCTGGTGCCCAGCTCACGCGCTGCCTTGGTTCCGGTGCCTTGCGCGCGGATCCTGGCGCAGCACATCTCGACATCAGCGGGGCGCATCTTGCGGGTGGCCCGCAGCGCCTCGGAGAACGCCTGGGCGGTGATCCCCATGCCATAGGCTTGTGCGAGCCTCGAGATCACCTTGACCTGGCCTTTCAGCTCGTCGGTCGCCATGGAGCCGAAGGCGTCCCTCACATCCTCGTCGAACAGCGCGCACACGCTGGACTGCGTGAAGGCGCGTGTCTTCATCGAAAGCGGTTCGAGCAGTGCCAGCGGGTCCTCGTCGGAGGTGAAGAGCTTGCCGGAGCGCCTGCGGTAGGTCCTTAGCGGCGTCCCGTCAGGGGCGTCTATCTCCACCGTGAAGGCGCGCACGCCCACCGTGAGCGAAACACATGCGAGTGAGGGTGACGCCAGGTAGCGATGGCAGCCGTCCAAGGTGATCCTTCCGTAGCCGTCGGTCGTGCACGACGCCCACTTGACGACGTCGAAGGGCTTTTTTGGAAGAGGCAGAAGATGCGCCTTGTCAGCCTGGAAGAGGTCGGCCCAGCTGAGTCCCTTCTCGTAGTGGAGCCGCTTTTCGGAGTGGGCATCAAGCGTCTCGGCAAGCCCTCGGTTGTAGTCCTGAAGGTCGTCCACCTCGGGCACGGGCACGAAGAAGTTCCTCCTGGTGTAGCCGACCTTGCCCTCGACGTTTCCCTTCTCCTTGCCGGCGTTCGGGTTGCAGAAGCGTGCCGTGAAGCCGTAGTGCAGCCTGAGCCGGCGGAAGAGGTCGGACTCCACGATCACGTCGCGCCACCTCCTCCCGGCCTCGGTGGCGTTGTCGAGCACGATGACGGGGGGAACGCCCCCGATGTGCTCGAAGCAGTCCTTGAGCCCCTGGCAGACGCAGACGTCCTTCTCGTCCGCGAAGACCTCGCACACCTCGTGGTTGGAGTACGGGAAGGACATCGGCAGGTAGTGCATCCTTGCCCTGCCGCCGCCGAAGGCATAATCGAAGTCGGCCTGCCCGAAGTCGACCTGCATGGTGCCCGGGTCCCATCCGAGCCTCACCGACTCGTCCCTCGGCCCCTTAGAGCGAATCTCCTTCATGTAGCGCTGCACCGTGGAGTAGCTGCCGCTAAAGCCATGCTCTGCGCGCAGCCTCTCGAAGACGCGCTTGGCCGTGTGGCGCTGCTTGTGGTAGCAGTGGCGGTCCTCCTCGAGCATCTCGCCGATGAGGGCCTTGTAGGGATCGAGCTTGCTCGGGCGCTCCGAGGCCTTGGGCCTTTGGGGCGAGAAGTCGTCTTCCTGAGCATACTTCCTGATCGTTGGGTACGACACGCCGAGGGTCTCCTTCACCTCCGTCGGCGTATAGCCATCCGCGAGCATGTCGCGTATCCTCTCTATCTGGGACATGTCCAGCATCTTCCTTTCCTGCCTCTCGATCCGTGGGTTGGGCCCTGCGAATCGAGCATGGCAATGTTTGCGGTGCCAGGACGTGTCCCTCTTGCTTATCTGTGAAACTATTTCATGCTCACGAGTGAAAAGCCGCTCTGCTCTTTTGTGCAATTAGGAGGCTATCAAACACAACCCTCGGCGAGCCCCTCCAGGGCCAGCTCGACGTCCTCCCTGCTGTACATACGGACCCCCAGTCCCGGACCTCCTCGGTCCAACTTTTTGTCCGCATCCCCCGACGACCTTCGTGAGCATGTACCACTCGTCGCCGACAAGGCGGCCGTCCAGCCACATGATCGCCTCGTTCAGCCCCAGGCCGATGATGGAGAGCGTGACGAAGATGATAAACTCGCGCGTCCTCGAGAGCCCCTCGCGGTGCGCGAACACGTAGCGCATGGACGCGACGTAGTTGAACACGGTGGACACGCAGTACGAGACGCCCGCAGAGATAACCGGGGGCAGGCCAGCCAGCTCGAGGCTGAGTATGACGATGTTCATACTCGAAAAGCAATATGACAGAATTAAGACCGTCAGAGCAGTGCGCGCGTCCTTCGTGGTCACCTGATTATTCCCACAGGTGGAGTAGGCCTCAAAAGCCTCGAGGACTACCTAGGATATGAGGAAATTATTTCCCGTGGGGGACATAGGTGGTGAAACCAGCCATCTTCGCGGATGGGAACTCTCTGACGGTTCAAAGCTAATACCAGAAGGCAATGGAGCGCACGAAGGAGATAGAGACTTGCGTGCGTCCGCCAAGGAACTGCCCCGGACCCCTAGAAATCTGGTACGGATTCTAGCCAAGCGGGCAAGCGCCACCTGACGTTGGGCAGGGGATGCAAGCTCAACGGCAGGCAGGTCTCCTATTTCGAACGATGACCTCCGTTATCGCAAACAGGAAGCTTCTTCAAAACGCCTTTGGCAAGACGGTCTTGCACAAACGAGTCATAGAAACCCCAGCTTATGTCGCGAGTGGCTACTGTTCCCTGGTTTAGGTCCCTAAAGTATTGAAGGGCTCGAGCTTAGCCAAAGATTTAATAGGAATGAATTCCCCATTCCTTTCGTACGAATGTTCAGAACTACCTTTTTGGATGATACCAATCAACTCTCTACGAGAGTTAAAGACAGGGCCCCCACTCATACCCTGAATCAATGGACGGTCAATCAGAAACGTTAATCCGCCTGATCCCATTCCCGTCACATTTCCCATAACAACATATGGCTTTTTGTTGACACCAGGGAACCCCACAGCAAGAATAGGCTCGCCGAGCTGGAGGCTGTAGCCAAGATTGACCCTATTGATACATGGTGCATCGGTAATACAGGAGTCATCCTCTTCACCTAACGGAGCAAAAGCAAAGTCAAATATCTCAAGCCGAGTGAATCTACTCACTGAAATATTGCCTCTGTCACAGCACCCGTCACTCACCTCTACAACTGCATCATCCTCTGTATTACAAGGGGGTAAGCAGTGGCAGCAGGTTATGACATAGTGGTCAACTTTGAAGGCTGTCCCGCAATAGACTACACACCCATCATCATTTGATTCACTCGGCACATCAATGCAGGCCTCCATCTTTAAGCCGTATCGGTTTGGCGTAACAAATGGAACCGGTTGTTTTGTAATGTCATGAAACATAGTCCAGAGCTTCTCAAGTGGACTACTAGTTTTGCCGTCTACAGTAATCACCATCGAATAGTATTCAAGACGACCCCGAATATGCCGAGCAAAGACTTCCTCTGAGCATGGTTCACCATCGGTGAGCAGACGATTCCTATATATTGGTGAATTTTCAACATAAGCATTAAGCGCCGCTATATAGTCTTCATGCTGCCATATATTGAAGAGCGCTCTTAGAGATCGATAGACGCTCCTTTGAAAGTTGCATTTTTCATTAACTACAATACCGTTGACAAGTTGCCGAGACCCACGCCATACCATATGAGTCTTCTCATCATTGATATTGAAATAATTTGATTTGATAATTGACACAATTTCGGGGTTTATTTTCCCAGCCCCATCCATCGTCATATCGCAAAGACGCGAAGCAGCAATGGAACTCGTCGTTGAAAAAGTCAGATCGTCTGCATATCGCGTATATGTAACATGAATTCTAGAGGCGAAGCTTAGGAATGCCCTATCCATCTTAAAGCATACGATGTTACTGAGTATGGGTGAGGTGGGCGCACCTTGGGGAAGGCTTTGCTCGTAACATACAAGTTCAGTAAGTGTATTAGCTACCTTATCTGAAAAGCCAAAGTATTTAGTAAAAAGGTTATGTATCCTCCCCGCCGAAATCGAAGGAAAAAAGTCCCTTAAATCGAGCGCTAGGATGAATTTCTTTTTTGTATGTTCGCTTGCATTAGTTGCGACGCTTCTGCCGTTCGTAAAACCATGTACGCAAGGCAGCGAAACATATTCATGCGCAAGAGCCCGAGCGATCTTTCTCTGAACTAGTTTCAAATCACCTTTTGGTGCATGAATAATCCGCAGACCGCCACTTTTCTTGGGAATTCTTAGAGTGATGTATCTGCCATCAGGCATCGAATACGCAAGGTAGAACAGCTTTTTTACAGAAATACCGAGCCAAGCAGCAAGCTCAGCGTTGGTGTGGCAATCGATCAGTTGTGTTGCACAATCATTGGCCACGGTGAGGCCCCTTCCGGATGACAAATAGGCAGCGAATCGAGTTAATAATCCAATCGATACGCAGCACGCAATGCGAGACCAATCCCTTTGTGGATGCGAAGCACATCCAAAATTCGGACCCCACCGCAACCGAGGACATGTTATCACCACATCGTTGAAGACGTATCGAATCATATATATATTGCATAAAAATAGAATATATACGACAGTCCTGACCAAAGGATTACCATTACTATCCGCATGGTACCAAGAGCTTCTTGACCAACGTCAGCCCTGCGTTTGCATTCCATTCCAGATATCCAAGCAATGGCTTCTCGGGAGGCACATGTGCATTGGTATGCTAGCTCATCTATGAGTGACTCGGGCCCATATTCCAACCGAATATGCCTTGTCATGTGTGTCTCTTGTTCAAGCCGGTCGGCAGGAAAAAGACTGCCTCGGCAAAATGGCACTCGCAGTGCCTCCAGCCGCGTCTCGAGACTTAGCAGACTTCTGCGGCAACTGCTGCATACCTCTGGTAAGCACATCCCCGCAAATCAGCGCTGCATCTGTCTGTATTTCTCAATAAGGTCCACGGCAGCTCGCAACGCCTCTTCATTACAACCGAACGCAGTCAACCAAATTTCGTTGCTGGCCAGTATCGTCGCATTAAATTGAACAGTCATCTCCGTGGTGAGCAACTCGAGTTCCCCGTCACTCTGCTTTCTATCAAAGAGCGCGGCATATCTGCTTGAAAGCGGCAGCAAGGCAATATCAAAATCGCTACAATCGTCATTAATATCAATAAATGTAATGGGCATTGAGCAAGACACGAATGGCATATCACTCGACGCCTGCAATATGTTCATCCTCTTCATTGCAAGAGTTTCTTTAATCTGGGCCGCAGGCGCCTTTAAATCTCCTGACAATAGGGTGAAATTCATGATGGCAGCATCCGCAAGGGGCTCCAAGCCACCCTCAAGTCCAATACAATTGAGCAGCATCCAATCAGTCTCCGCAAGCTGCTCGCTTCGAGCAAGGTCTTCGGCAACATCAGTTGCCAGAGCCCTATCTTTCTTAAGAAAGTACGGGTTTCGAGAGATAAGGTTTGCAACAAAATCACAGATGCTGAGACGCCCCTCTTCAAAACTCTTGCTGGTGAAATCTTGCTCCCTGCAGCATTTAAGAAGGACGTCTTGGTACTTCGAGAAATCCGACTCCTTCTCGGATAGCTTGTGCTCGATGTGGTTAGTCCTAAAGAAATTATCGCCCTCTCCTATTCTCGATTCGTACAAGAATCGTTCGTTGCATATGTCCTCGGGCTTTGTTTTGAAGTACCGATTTTCAGGGCGCCTATATGCACACAAACTTCCCCTGTCCCCGGAGAAGTGCCTTAGATAGAATCTGGGGACATAGTGCTGCTTTTTCGTCATGCCCTCCATGAATGCTTCTCCCATGCCTACATCGCGTTACCGCTGCTCACCCATTTTCGCATTCCAATCAGCGCAAGGAGCAACAAGGGGGGCATGTGGCAACGTCGACCACCGCCGGCCCCGATGCTTCCGGACGTAATGATCTCGGGAGAAAGGGCCGGAGAGGAACGAACGGTGCAGACAAGACGGAGAACATGCACGGGAGCGCCAGTGCGGGCGAGACGATTGCATCGATCGACAGGGCGGCCGGCACGTCGGAGCCGATGATCAAGCAATACGCGATGATGGGCCATCTTTCGCCCGAGCCACCAATGAGGAAGCAGCCGGAGAGCGAGGCCATCGCGATAATCGATCAAACGATAAGCTCCTAGTGCGACAGCTGCGGGAGTTGGTGCAGGCAACGCCACACGGTCGTGATGGTGTACGCGTGGCTCCAGGACAAGCTCGACCCCAGCAGCCCTTGCTCCACTTTTGCAGCGCCACGTCAGATGTCAGTAAGGAGAGATGATTAGAGAGTGCGACTGCGGGGGATGCCAGAGGTTTCTGCTATCTAGCGCCGGTCTCCGCGTCCCTTGAGCCCCAGCTCAATTTCGACGAGGCGGGCATTGGGGGTACACTACATGATTGCCAAGAACGGACTCAGCAGAACACTTGGTGCCTTCGTTGTCCAAGTAATGGACGAGCGATTCCTAGGGAGATCCATGTAGGGGGCACGCTGCTTCATCCTGAAAATCACGAGCTATGGCGGGTAATCGCTTCGCCCATATTCTCCACCCAGCACAAGCGTAAGAGCTGGCACTTGCTCCTGAGCAAGGGCATGTCTGCTGACGCGAACATCCGCAACACCATCTAGGTCCACATCGGAGAAATCTAAGCAAGGCAGAAACTAGAGCTCACACCTAGAAAAAGCATAACGGTAATGACATGGTTAGGGAGAATGCGATATTCAATACCGCGCCAAAGGACAGCGGACCCCCTGAGAATGTTCACTACAATAAAGCCATTTCATGCATAGTTATTTCATTCAGTTGTATTAGTGACTATTGGAGATACCAGGTATGGGCACAGCCGTTAAATCCAAACCGCGAAAGACCATTCTCTGCTTCGAATGGGCTCGAGGATTTTCAGCTGCAATGGTTGTACTTCTTCATGTCACACAGGGAATCATGTCAAACTACCCCATAAGCGCCATCGGAGAATCCCGTGCAATTATCTGGACCGTAACTCAGTTCCTTCTAACTCGCTGGGCGGTCCCCGTCTTTCTGATGATTTCTGGTGCGCTATTGCTCAATCCCGAAAAGCAGACTCGTTGGAAAGACATTTGGAGATATGAGCGACGCATAGCACTCGTACTTGCTACTTTCGGTTATGTATTCTGCTTGATGGAACAATATGCCGGAACACATCAGCTCTCACCCGAACTCTTTGGAGTCTCGGCACTCAATCTGCTTTCCGGCAGAAGCTGGTCTCACCTTTGGTACCTCTATGCCATGATGGGCATCTACGTGCTCCTGCCTATGGTTAAAGCCTATACGACTAGCATCAGTCGAGAGGATTTGAGGATTTTTCTTATCATCCTTTTCGTGCTAACGGTGTGCATCCCTTCGCTCAATAGCGCGTTGTTCATCGCCGTCGACACTTTGATTTGGATACCGTCTTATCTTTTCTACTTTCTGCTTGGCTACTATGCCTTCACTTACATAGACTCAACCCCCCCCCGATTACTATCTGTCTGCATTTCCCTCGTAGTACTGGGCTCTTTCGCTCAGATTTCATATGTCACCTCAGGAGACTATGGTGACTGGGTACGTTCACCTTCCTCGGTATTTGTTGCGGGACTCTCGTTGATGGTTTTTCTTCTCTTCAAGGATTACTGCGAGAAGCCGTATAGCCCAAAAGGCGTAGTCGCTTTCGCCTCTTCGTATAGCTTTGGCATCTACGTCCTACATCCCATTTTCCTAAACATTGCATACAAGGCGCTTGGGCTAGGGCCATGGAGTGCGCCGCCTGTGCTGTTTGAGCTAAGCATGTGGGCTGTGGCATTCTTCGAATCAGCGGTTGTGATATGGGTCATGCGAAAGATACCTGGCATGCGAAGAATTCTATAAATAATCTTCGTAGGAGCACTGACTGCTATCAAGGGGAGCTGACTGCTTTAGAAAGCCGTTCCGAGACCAGAAAGAAACTCGAAGGTTCAAGAGCGTAACGTACCAACTCCCTGCTAATGGCTAGCATGCCTCAATCCAGCAATCCGCTCTTTAACCCTATTGATAACCCAAGCGACCAGTAAACTTCCGAGCAACCCGCAGAAGAAGCCGGCAAGTCGAGTTGAGGGGCTATAACGAACCCACGCACCAGCAACAAAGTCCTTTGCTGGAAAGTCACTGAATGCCGTGCTTCCTCTAAGAATCTGGAAGTAAACAATGAAATTAGGAATGTTTACGAACAGCAGGTGAGACATCATGATTGTGAAAGTATTCTCGGCAACAAAGTCGACAATCTTAACCTGTCCGATTCGGTTGGACATCATCTGCATGACCTTGTACCAAAACAGGGTCCCGGTGATGGAGGTACAGAGAGGCATCCACCAGGAATTGAAGTTCCTCATATTACTCGTTGCAATGAAGTTCACGTTATCGCCGTACACGCATATGAGTAGCACGTTGACCGCACAGCAAGCTCCGCAGGCATAGAGAAGTCTCCATTGCTCAATGTGCTTCTCCCAATAGAGACGGAACATTCTTCCCATGTGGTAAAACTGTAAATACCAGATACTTCTGAGCACGAAGCGATAGATTCTCTTAGCTCCGGGCAGCCCATCCATGCATAGTTTCAAATCGACGAACCCGATAACTACCAGAAGGACAAGAAGTGCGTAGTCCTTTTTGCGTTTGCCCAGACAAAATAGGCGATTCAGAACCAGATAGCCAACCTCAACCCAGAAGAGCATTATCACGAACCATCCCGCCCCGGTGATAGAGGATGGCGGCCCCAAGAAGAGGAGGTTCTGCATTATTCGTAAATCAAACGGATTCGAGTACCAGTTGACTACACCATAATGAAATAGGGCATATGCCAAGGCATCGCCAACAAGGCACCATATTACATAGGGGACTAACAGATTAAGCACCTTATGCTGTATCCCCTCTCCTACACTTCTGTTTTTAAAGAAATAGCCCTAGATAAAAACGAGCATCGGCATGAAAAACGAGTCGTACGGAAAGATGCTCGAGAGAATGCCAACCCTGCTGCCTACATGGTCATCGATAACCATTATTATGGCCAAAGCCTCAAGCCACTGAAAGGTTTAGTTACGCGGGCTGCACATATGCGCTCTATCGCCCCTAGCATTTAGGTTGACATATATAGCGCCATTCATCGGTAACAATCACTCGGCTTTCAAGTGCTTGGCAGGAAGCCCTCTATGAATTGCTTTTGCAATCTTGGGCACATATAGATAGAAGAGGAGGCTAACGACCACGTAGGTAATAAATCTAAGAAAATTTATTGATATTACATTTTCATAGAATCTGTTAGAGAAGAAACAAAATAGCAGGTTGCATGCCATATATCCATATGCGATATCGAATAGAGCATTACCAAATGTACTGCCAAGTCCCTTGCGAGTCGTTTCGTAGGCCGCTTGAGAAATAAAGGCCATTATTGCCGTAAGAATCGGAACGCCAACGTAGCCAAAGTCATAAATGAAGGCATAGTAAGTACCGTAAACATTCCCCATCCAATGACCATTTGAAGTGAGATAAGGCAGGTCGAGCGGATATACCCAGCTCTCGATTCCAAGCCTCCCACCTAGATAGTTAATAGTTCTAACGAACGTCATTCTTCCAAAAATACCAGTATCCTGCTGACCCGATGTTTGTAAAAACGTGTCAAGGTTGCTAATCTCTGCCCCAAGATAAGCTCCGAGATTATCTAAAGAAAAACTTCCTGGACCTCTGCCAATAGCAAGAAACTGATATCCAAACAAAAAAGCGACTATCGCGCAAACAAGTACGACGACGGTCTTCTTCGAGAACCTTCGCATATCCTGCTCTCCTCCGCGAATGACGATAAGGAGGTAGCAGATGAAAAGTACAGCAAGGTTATTTGCAATATCAGTTCGGGCTCCGGCGGTAAACATGTACGCAAACAGAGTGACATATGAAATGGGCAACAGCATGCATTTAGAAAGGCGCTTTCTGGCAAACTCTTGTGCCACTAGATATGTCACGACATATCCCGCCGCTGAGAATAATGAGCGCAGCTGGTTTAAAGGAAAGAAAAAAGACCCATCGTCAGTGGTAAAAGTTGCCGCATATTTTCGGGCCGCAATGGACGCAGAGAGTGATTCAGCGGGATAAAGCTGGGCCGTTGCGACAAGTGTCCATGAAATCACAACGATACCTAGAATCAGGTATGCCGCAATCAGCGGAACGCACACCGGCAGAAATGAAGGCTGCGCTTTCTGGGCATTCTGGCGATGACACACCGGCTTTCTGACTTCAACAGCCATCCGCCTTCGGTATAGCAACTTGCAGACATAACAAGTAGCAATAAAGCAGGCATTTCCACCCAGTATCACAAAGAATGTCTGAAGGTGAAGCGTAAACTGCCACGCACTAGCGAACAGGAACGCGCAAATCGCCGAAAGAAGAAAACCGGAACAATAAACAAATGATGGATTTGCTATCTCTCGATCAAACAGCATAAGAGATGCGATAAGCAACAAAGTTTGAGCAATGGTCAAGATTCCCAGCAACATGATTCTCTCTTTCAGCAATGGCCACGCCAAACAATGACGACTCCACCAGACGGAAGGGTGGAATCCGAATACTCTTTGACTCAGTTACTTGTATTATGACACCTAGAAAGTAGATACTTGTTCCATCTTTCTTCCAACTAACAAAGACACCGGAAATAGCATATCTATGCTTGAAATACGCATGCGACAGAAAAACAACAGTGCAAAATTCTTATCATTTATCTATTCTGTAAATCTACAGGCTTTGACTATGCCAATGTAAAAAAACCGTGTTGGTTACATTGGGATAGTTTATTATTAGATAGCTGTATTGACGAATTGTAGAGACATGCCCAACTCAATTAAAAAGAACTTCGCGTTTAATTCTGCGTATCAGATGCTCAACGTCATCGTCCCTCTCATCACCACTCCGTATCTCTCAAGGACGATTGGCGCAAGCGGCAACGGCGTCTTTACTTACACTCAGTCAATAGCAAACTACTTCGTGCTTTTCGCCCAGCTTGGAATAACAAACTATGGGGTGCGCGAAATAGCCTCGTGCAGAGACAACAGGGAGAGTCGTTCCGAAACGTTCTGGAACCTGTTCTCAATGAACCTCGTTGTGGGCATCGTAGTAACTGCGGTGTACTTTCTATACGCGTTTACAATGGGGTCCAACCAGCTCCTCATTTCTCTGATCTGGAGCCTCTGGGTGATTGGCTCCGTCGTCGACGTCACCTGGCTTCTCAACGGCTGCCAGGAATTCAAGATCCCCATGGTACGAAACTTCTGTACGCGACTCGCAGGGATGTTCTTCATTTTCGCATTCGTGCATACAGAGAACGACACGTGGGCCTATGTATTTGCCATTTCCGCACCATTTTTCTTGAATGCGATTCTGGTTTGGCCTTTTGTCCGGCGCTACGTCGACTACGTACAGCCCTCGTGGGATAAGATGCTCAAGCATCTTAAGCCCAACCTCATGCTATTCATCCCCGTTATCGCAACAAGCCTCTATACGCTTCTCGATAAAGTGATGCTCGGAAATATGGCCGGCATGGAGCAGACCGGCTTCTACGATTACTCCGAGAAGATATCTAAGATGCCGATGGCAATTATTACTGCCCTCGGGGCAGTAGTTCTACCAAAAATGACGGAAGTAATCTCCTCCGGACGCACTCAAGAAGCCAAGGAACTCGTACACGAAACCACGTGGTTTATGGAGGCATGCGCCATGGCGCTCGCCTTCGGAATCACAGCAGTTGCACCAGAATTCGTGCCCGTCTTCTTTGGTGTCGGATACGACCCATGCATCCCGCTCATGGGGGCTCTTTCGGTAGTGATCCCGCTGATTTGTGCAACCAACGTGATTGGCGTTCAATACCTCGTCCCCTCCCATAGGGATTGCGGCTTTACGGCATCTGTCCTTGCGGGCGCTCTTGTCAATATTCTCATCAACATCTTCGCCATCCCAGCTTTTGGAGCCATGGGGGCAGCCTGCGCAACAGTCGCGGCGGAAACAACAGTCCTAATCGTCCAAGCTTGGTTGGTGCGAGGCGAGCTACCCATAGCACAGGAACTTCGAGGTGTGATTCCATTCGTCCTCATAGGGTTTGGCATGCTTTTGCTCATTCGAGCAACCAGCGTGGTCTTCGCAGCAATGTCTGTTCCAAAGGCGGTTTCACTTATTAGTGAGATTCTAATTGGAGCAATTTTCTATGTTTTCATCGCATTTATCTATTGCCGAGGAACGAACAATCGCCAGTTCAGAAAGCTATTTCCTAAGCTCGCTAGATAGGATGCCAGCTAGAGGGCAAAATCACCATCGATAGCAACTGGAAACTCGAGCTTCATCTACTCGACCATCACTCTCCATCCCGGTTGATGTTTTTTGAAGCAACATCCTACGTATTATGCGTTGGATAACCCCGCTAAGGCCCGAGCTGGTACCAGTCCAACTCACATGAAGTTGCTCCGCGTGCTAAGAAATCTCTAGCTCATCCACTCCATATACTTCGCATTTGCCCTGGGAGAATAGTGCCAATCGTTTGCGTGGAGCTACTATTGCTACAAACCTATTGCTGGCTACAGCAATGATTCCTTGCCTCCGCGAGGGCGGTGTGCGTGAAGCGCCCGCAACGCAAGTCGCAAGCAATTGCCTTTGCATTGTCGCACATTGACCTATAGCTAGAGGCAGTGAGCTCAGAAATCCTATCTGGAATACTGTCGATGCTCGAAACACACATTCCCACACCCCTATCAACAACAAGAGGAGCAAGCGCAGACTCTTGCCAAACAATGACGGGAAGCCCAATCGCGAGATACAGCGAAGCTTTGTGTGGGTTGTTTATGCGGAGATAGCTTCCGAACTCTCCTGAACATGTGGAAGTGGAATCACCGTCCCACACCAAACCAAAGCTGGCGTCAAAGTCTTGGGGGATTTCGTCCGGGAGAAAAGCACCCTTGTATTCTATATTTGGGCGTGGGTCACCCTCGTAGCCGGCTCCATACAGCGCAAAGGACTGTTGATCTGGCAATTGATAAAGATAGGCAGCCTTAAAGCGAGTTAAATTACCTGCAATTGCAACAGGAAACTCGAGGCCTCTTTTGCCAAACACTTCAGGGGCTCGCGGAAGAAGATAGTCAAATAAGCCCAAAACTATAACTCTATCCGCCTGAATTACTCCATGCTGAAGAAGGGTATCTCGCATCGAATTGTTGTGCACAATTGCACAGCTGCAGTTCTTAAGTGCTAGGACCTCTTCGCGGTTGATGCGCATTGATGAGGAGAAAGAGGAGTTATTTATGTAACGCAAGTAGTCGATATCATGGATTATTAGAACAATTTTTACGCCCCGACTAACGGCATCGGCAATGATACGCCCAAAAGATATGGTGTGATTCACTACCGGAAACTGGATGAAGAGAATATCGTCCGCTTGAAGTGTGGACAACGTGTCACGCCAACGTCCGGCGAGCTCGAGATGGGCGCGTAGCTTCCCCCCCACAGACAAATGCTCGCGGTTACCTTCGAGTGGTTGGATATCGACTGGCAGAATATGCTCGTCAACGAGGATGCGCTCCATGTCCTCTCGCGCTTTTCCTCGTGCGTTATATTTCCCCGATACCCCAGCAGGCATTTCGCGAATAAAATACTCTGTCATTTCACCCTCCAGTAGTAAATTTGAGCACAATCCAACGACACTTCGGGGATGCTCATAGAAAGATTTCAGGAAGATGTAGCATAGTTTAGTCTTACTATTGCAATAAAATGGTCGTCGTTTTGTTGCTTTGGGCCCCATAGAACTTGTTTGGCGGAACACTGTGGATATTGATTTTGTAATCACCTGGGTTAACAGCTCAGATTTAAATTGGTTGATGCGCTATAACCGCTATGCCACGACCCCAGCCAATCCTGTTCGCTTTCGCGATTCGGGCCTTCTGCGATATATGTTCCGAATGATTGAGAAGAATGCCCCTTGGGTGCATCGGATATTCTTCGTCACAGACCATCAACAGCCTTCATGGCTTAACCCCAATGCTAATAAGCTTCAGTTGGTAAATCATGAGGACTTTCTTCCAGAGGATGCACTTCCGGTCTTCAACTCCAATGCAATCGAAGTCGGAATGCATAGGATTCAGGGATTGTCTGATTGCTTTGTCTCGTTTAATGATGATATATTCCTGCCCAATCCTGTATCACCACAAGACTTTTACTCTATAGACAACCTGCCTCTCGACATTGGTATATTTCACCCAATAGCTCCGGACGTTCGTTTCAACGTTATCCCATTCAACGACATGGTTGCGCTGAACCGGCATTTCACCAAGGGGCAAATACTAGCCGGTAACCGCAGTAAATTCTTCTCACCTCTTTATGGGAAAAAAGCACTGTTGAGCCTTGGCGTGTCTGCTTGGCCCCATGTGCTCGGTTTCGAAAACCATCATGGAATGATTGCGTATCGAAAGCAGACTTTCAAGGATGTCTGGGATGCGGAATGCGATTGGCTTACTAAGACTCAGCACGCACGTTTTCGCACATCCGATGACTTATCGGTATGGCTCATGCGCTATTGGCAACTCGCTAGCGGAACCTTCGAGCCTCGAGATCCGCGGGAGATTGTTTATTGCACATATGAGGATTCTTCAGAAGAGTTAATCCGATCATCCCGTAATTCAAGGGCAAAATGTATCTGCATTAATGATGTTCCCGGTGTAAGCAGCGAAGATTTTTACAAGAAGAACCAGATCTTGGCATCTGATTTCGAACGACGCTTCCCAGAGAAGTCGTCCTTCGAAATCTAGTATCAATGCCGTCCACTCAGTCGCCAAACTGACGGTAGCGAATAGTGCCAATCATCTTGCTCATCCAGTAATAGTAATGACGGAGGCAAAAGAGAGTGATTCTGCGGGCGAGAGAAAAGTCCCTTCCTGCATTGCTCTCAAGAGCCTCTCGATACGGGGAACTACAAAGGACACTTGTGTAGCGTTCCCTGCGCTGCCGGTCATCCCACGGTGCATTAGGATTAAAGAAATAATGAGCAACCATTAAAAGCAAATGGAAAAGAACGTAATTATTGTAATCTTCGATATAGACTTCTTTATCTGGAAGACCATCGATAGTCTTCCTCATTTCCAATAAGGTGCTTAGTATTCTCGCAGAATAGTCCTCACGGAAACGGAGCACGGTAGACTGCGTATTCCTATGGTACTCATAGACAATATGATGGAAATAGCCAACGTTGTCAGTATGCTGCAGCAAACGGAAAACAAAGTCAGAGTCTTCGCCCATCGCCAGATGGATGTTGAATCTGATACCACTCTGGCGTAGGAAATCTCCGCGGTAAATCTTTCCCCAGGAAACGCCTATCGATTTGGTCGCGAGAAGTACCTCATGCCGAAGGGTCTTCGCCAACTCAGAAGAACGGCCAATGTTTGACTCTCCGTAGCGTCGCTCCTCCTGTGTAGTTCCAAATAGGGCAACGCTATCGCCAAACGCAATGTCGCACGATTCTCGATTAGCGAAAGCGATAAAGTCAGCCAAACAGCCACCCGGCAGCGTATCATCAGCATCAACAAATAGAATCCATTTACCTTGCGAAGCATCAATTCCAGCATTTCTAGCAGCTGAAACACCAGCATGGTCAATAGTCTTGCACTGAATTGAAAGAGATGACCGCCACCGACTGACGACATTATTCACCTCAGGACACTGATCACCATCAAGGATTATGCAAACTTCGAGCTGGCTCGGTGAAAGAGACTGGCGCGATATGCTCGACAGGCAGTCATCAAAGAGAGACGAATCCGTTTGGAATACAGGGATAATCACACTTACGAGGATGTCACGTTTACCGTTTTTTATCTGTTGCATAATAATTCCTGTATTCCTAAATAATTATGAATACCACAGACAGTCATCACACCATGGGGAAGAACTTAAACTGTCCAACCAGAGTAATATCTAGCGGCTCTAGAAGCTCCTCTCGTACTTCTTGCCAAGAAATTTTGCCGCCAAGAAGGAGGAGCCCTTCTTAACCCAGTCCACTGGCTCTGGACTCACCACCGGAAGCTCGGAATACGTGATGCCATTGGTGGTAAGCCAGGGATCTAGCATACGCTCGCTCACACGGCCAGGCCAACGTGCAGCGAAGGAGTCCATTTCGCTTGTGTCAATCCTATGGCCAAGCTCGTCGAGCAGGGGGAATAGCCATGCGCAGTAGGCGTCAAACGTGGCTGCCGGCATCACAAACATGTTGAACACGTGCACACGTGTCGACTTCATGAGGCCATCCCATGCCGGAAGGTACTCCAGGCAACGCTCGAAAAGAATGTTGCGCATCTTGTCGAGCTGCGAACCATCCAAGGTGTGTGAGTAGTGGTCGTAGACCGTCTCAATGTAGTAGTTGCGCTGCTTGGCAAGAACCACATCTTTGCTGCTCAGGAGAGTGAGCAGCTCTGGGCCATCCACGAGCTTCTCGTACGGATCCTTCTGATGCTGCTTTGACTTGTCCGCACTTCCCAGAAGCCTGCGGTAGTGAACTAGTCCTTTGTATTGGGCATCGCAGTTCTTCCAGAGCCAGTAGAGGCCAGTGAGCTCGCTGTAGCTAGCATTGAGGGCAGAGATGTTGTCTCCTGTGTTATCGCCCTGCATATCAGGCAGCACATCCGGATGGAGCTCTGCTCCCACGTGCAGGGGCAAGTAGATTGGGTCATCCGGCATCTTGTACGGCTTATGCGTGGCAACTGCCACTACTATCTGATTCATCTAGTGCTCCCGCTCGTGAGCAAACTCCGCGGAGCCTGGGCGAGATGATTTACTTTGTGATGTGAAAGGGGTTGCGTCTTCTGCACCCGAAACCGGACGTACCAACGCGCCAGAAAAAACGAGGACGCCTGCGTCCTCGCGCTGTAATGCAGTCTCTTCCACGACCCCCCCGGAGGCAATTCTCGCCACAAGCTAACCCTGATTTGTAGTTAATGATATCGCACTGCCTGCCCATACATGCCAGGGCGTCGATGGGAGCACCGTACGTTCAGATGATTTACAGCAATTGGAGCGGTGAAGATGTATCCCAAATGCCCGGCGACGGTTGCATATGAGATCAGGATTCAACCTCTACGTTATCCCCTGGGATTCAGATACCAAACGTCTGAAGTCCAAGGCGTGGGTTTGCTCAAGTACACATGACTAAAGTGTACTTGAGCAAAACGACGGGACCTCCGGTCGGCTATGAGATAGCCTGCCGGAGCGGGCTTAGAGGACGTTGCTTCTCGCACGCAAGACGCTGCCAAAGAAAAACGACGCCGGAAGCTCGTGGCTCCCGGCGCCGGTAGGTGCGCTATTTCTCGATGCGCTAGTCCTCGTCTTCCGCGAGGGCCTCGGCGATCTCGTCCGTGACGTTCATGGTGCTGTAGACGTTCTGGACGTCCTCAAGCTCCTCCAGGCGGTCGATGAGGCGCTGGACCTTCTTGGCGTCGTTGACTGTGACGTCCGTGGGGGTGGTGGGCACCATCGTAAGCTCGGAGCCCTTGACCTCGATGCCCTGGTCCTCGAGCGCCTTCTGGACGTCCTGCATCTTGTCGTATGCGGTGTAGACGATCCACTCCTCGCCGGCGTCCTCGTAGTCCTCGCCACCAGCCTCGGCAACGGCGAGCATGAACTCGTCCTCGTCCACGGCGTTCTCGCGATCGGGGACCTTCTTCTCGTCGCTGTGGATGACCTTCTCCACGGCGATGGAGCCCTTGCGCTCGAACTGGAACGCGACGGAGCCGGTGGTGCCCAGGTTCCCGCCAGCGTGCGTGAAGGCGGAGCGGACGTCTGCGGCGGTGCGGTTCTTGTTGTCGGTCAGGCAGTCAACGTAGACGGCCACGCCCGCGGGGCCATAGCCCTCGTAGGTGATCTCCTCGTAGACGGCTGCGTCCGCGCCGGCACCAAAGGCCTTGTCGATGGCCGCCTTGATCTTGGCGTTGGGCATGGAGACCATGCGGGCGCGCTGGACGGCAGCGGCGAGGGTGGCGTTGTTGTCCGGGTTGGGGTCGCCACCGATCTTGGCGGCAACGGTGATGTTGCGCGAGAGCTTGGAGAAGAGCGACGAGCGCTTAGCGTCGATGGCCGCCTTCTTGTGCTTGGTGGTAGCCCACTTAGAGTGTCCGGACATTGAGTCTCCTATCCACACGGCGCGCGGGCACGCGTCCGCGCTTCTTGCTTGCTGCGGGCGCGAGAGCGCGTGGCCGGGCGCTCCTTGCGGGGCGGCGGTGGCTGCGAGCGCGGTCGATACCCATTGAACCTATGAAATTTTACTCTCTGCCGGCGCTGGCGCAAGGGGAAGCTAGCACGACGTTTGGTGACGCTGGGCCGAAGTCCGGGTTTCTTCACATTTGGGGCCGTCGCGGCGCGGGGCGGGGGTGCGGACGGCAGGGCCGCGGGGGGGCTGGCGGATACAGATTTGGGGCCCGAACGTATATCGACCTGCGCGGGATACAGTTTCGGGTCCGAACGAGTATCGAGCGGATACACATTCGCCGCCCAAATGTGTATCGGCGAGCCTCGCGACAAGCCACTCGCTACAAGCCGTACTTGGCGACGGCGTGTCGGATGCGCGCGCCCCACGGCACCCAGATCGCCGCGAGAAAGCCCACCGTTGCCGCTCCGTGCAGGCAGTCCCACGGCAGGCCCGCCGCGTACGCCGCAACGATGGCCGGCCAGGTGATGGGCTCCACGTAGCCAATCACGTACCAGCCGTTGAGGATCGCCCCGTACATGAGCGCCGAGAGAAACCCGTACACGTACAGCGCGCCGCGCCGCTCGAGGAGGCCGTGCTCCCCCAGCACGCCACCAAGGTAGCCCACGAGCCCCCACGCGTACATCTGCCAGGGCGTCCACACACCCTGGCCAAAGAAGAAGTTCGAGACCAGCGCCGCCAGCGCACCCACCATAAAGCCCTCGCGCCGGCCCAGCGTGGCCCCCGCCACGATAGTTATGGCCGAGACGGGCTTGACGTCGGGGATGGGCGCAAAGAGGATGCGACCGGCGGCCGCAAGCCCCGCGAGCGTGGCGGTAGGCATGACTTGCCTAAGCGCCGGCCGCGACGCCTCGTAGCTGGCAAGGAAGAGCCCTACGCAAAGGACTACCAACAGAAGCGTGAGCCCCGCGGCCGCCTGCACGCCGTTTACGGCACACGCCACGAGCACCGCCGGAACGGCGACAATCGAGGGCACCTCGAGCGCGGCAAAGACGCGCTGTCGCTTGGTGCCTGTGGTGCTCGCTGTCATGATTCTCGCCTTCTGCCGACTGCAGCCCAACATGCAACACTCTATGACACAACGACCGCCCGCTTGCGGGAAACCGTCACCAAGCTGCGCCGAATTGCCTAAGATGGGCATGTGCCGCACCCATCGACCGGAGGAGGCCCCATGCTCTACGTTGGAAACTTTAGCTACAACGATGACAAGGACCAGGCAAACAACTACTGTCTCATGCCGTGCGTGGTTGAGGCGGACTCGGCGGACGAGGCCCTGGAGAAGTTTGCGTCAAAGTTCGCGAGCGTTCGCGCCGAGTCTGACCTGCTTGAGGGCGCAAGCGAGATCTATCTCGACTCCCTTGTGGAGCTGGAGGGCGTTCCGCAGGATCCGGTGATCACCCAGTGGCAGAAGATCGTGCCCGCCATCGACGGCCTGTGCTCAGTGACCAGCGCGCTTCCCGACACGAGCGTGGACGAGCTCGCTGCCAGCGCATACGGCTGGGGTGAGGATGACGGCGACGAGATTGAGCTCGAGGACATGGAGGAGCTTGACGGCCTCTCGGAAGATGACCTCGAGGAGGAGGGCATGGAGGAGCCGTTCCTCACTTTCTAGCCAGCAGCTGACGCCGCACTGACGGCGCGGCTGACGGCATGCAGCCCACAACTTACGCGTGGTAGAGCCAGGACCCGGCGAGAAACTCGTCGGGTCCTTCCGTGCAGGTGACGGCCCCGTCAAAGAGGAGCGACACCGAGTCTGCCACGGCAGAGACAAACGCAAGGTCGTGTGTGGCGAGAAGAACGCTTCTCCCCTCCTGCCGCAGCTCTTGCACAAGACGTGCAAGCTTGGTGCGCGCCGCCGCGTCGAGCCCCTTGGTGGGTTCGTCCAAAATGAGCAGGTCTGGCTGCGTGAGCAGCAGCTTTGCAAACGCAACGAGCTGCTGTTGGCCGCCGGAGAGGTCGAGCGGGTTTCTCGCTGCCACGGCGGTGAGCTCCAGTCGCTCCATCATGGCTGTGACCTGGGCCTCTCCGTAGCCCGCACCCTTTGACCAGAGCATGAGCTCCTCGCGGACGGTCTGTGCCGAGAGAATCGCGCGCGGGCTCTGCGGCAGGTACGCCTGGGACGCCGCATGGGGACGAGAGAGACGCCCGCGCTGCGGTGCAAGCGCGCCGCACGCAAGCTGCAAGAGGGTCGTCTTGCCCGAACCGTTGCCGCCCACAATGGCCGTCACCTCGCCCTGGGGCGCCACGAGGTCCAGCCCGCGCAGGACCCAGTCGGCATCGCGTCCGTAGCGGAACCATGCGTCGCGAAGGGAAAGCGCAGGTTTCTCGCCGCTGACGGCAGGCTTGCTGCCTGCGGGTGCCACGTCTTCTGGCCTAAACGCGCAGGCAGCAACCGCATCGTCGAGCGAGAGCTCGCGCACGCGGCCGTCCTCAACGCGAAAGGCGCAGGTGGCCACGTCGCGCATGGGCCCCGGCGCGTGCGTTGCCACCACAACGGTGACCCCAAGCTCGCGGTTTGCGCGGAAGAGCATGGCAAGGAAGTCCTTCTCGGCAACCGGGTCGAGCATCGAGGTGGGCTCGTCCAGGAGCAGCAGGCGCGGACGCATGGCAAGCGTTGCGGCAAGGGCGAGCATCTGGCGCTGGCCGCCGGAGAGGCTTGCCGTCTGTCGGCGGAACCACGGCTCCATGCCAAAGAACATGCAGGTCTCGGCCACGCGACGGCGCATCTCGGGTACGGGAGTTCCCAGGTTCTCCAGGCCAAAGGCCATCTCGTGCCACACGGTGTCGCAGACAATCTGGCTGTCAGGACTCTGGAAGACAAGGCCCACGGTCTGGGCGGACTCCACCGGAGAGAACTCGCGCACATCCTTGCCAAAAGCGAGCACGTTACCGACGAGCGTACCTGTAGGTGACACCTCTGGCTTGGCAAGGCGCAGAAGCGTCGACTTACCGGAGCCCGTACTGCCTGTGAGCAGCGCAAACGCACCCTCGGGCACGGCAAGCGAGACGTGATCCAAGACCGGCGCGGGGTTGGGCTCGGTGTCTGTTGCGGGATAGGAGAAGCTCACGTCCCTAAACTCGAGCGCGCTCATGCGACCCTCCCCCACCGCACGCGTTGCCCCAGGTCAAGCACCGTGGGGAGAAGCGCCAGCGCGGCGTACGGCACGTAGCCCCACCAGGCAACCAGACGGGGCATGGTGGGATAGAAGCGCCACTGAGAGCAGGCAACGTAGACGAGAACTGCACTGGTTACCGCGAGCAGCCCAATTCCTGCAAGCGCGAGCGCGTCAGACGTGCGAAAGGAATCCGGCAGGTAGCGGCTGCGGCGGTCCGTGGCGCCCCAGCCGCGTGCGCGCATGGCGTCGGAGCGCTCGATGGAGTCCTCCATCGACCAGCTCATGAGCTGGTCCGCCACACGCACGCCGCGGTCGCGCGAGCCCTGCGGAGCGGCTGCCGTGGTGGCAAGCGTGGCTGCGCGCACGGACTGAGACCTCTGCATGAGCTGCGGCACCAGCTGCGCCGCCATCGAGGTCACGAGCGTCACCGTGGGGAGCGCGCGGGCGCCCAGCTGCAGCAGCCGGTCCTGCGTGAGTACGCAGGCAGCGTCCTCAAACCACAGGACCACCGCCACCAGAAGCGCTCCGGCGCAGGCGCCGTAGGCAATGCTCTCCTGGTAGATAGCCATGGGCCCAAGCTGCGCCACCAGCGTGGAGCCAGATGCCGAGAAGAGCGGGTTGGCCACGGCGACAAGGGCCACCATGGGGAGCTGCCAGCGAAGACCCTCAAGCGTGCGTCGCCACCCGCGCGCGGCGAACGAGAACGCAAGCGCGCCCATGAGAGAGATGCCCACACAGACCGGCTGCATCGCAAAGATGGCGATGAGGATGGTGCCGGCGAAGTAGGCTGCCGGCACGGCCGGGTGGCAGGTGTCGAAGGCGGTATGTGTGTCTCGCATGGTCAGCATGTGACGAGTATGACGCACTTTCCGATCTCTGACGCTATGCCGACGTGACGTAGACCCACGTCACCGCATCGCTATCAGAGAGCGTGCAGGCGCCGGCAGAGTAGCTGGGGTAGCTGCCGTTGACCGCGTACTTCCAGCCGCTCTCGCCGCCCTGGTCCTTCTCGGCGTACCCGTTGATGGCAGCAACGTAGACGCCCATGGCCGTACTGCGCGCGTTGACGCTGGCACCTGTTGCCACCAGAGCGTCGTATGCCGTGGCGCCTGGGTTGAGCGAGACGGCGTACGAGCTGGACGAGCCCCCGTCGGCGCGGGCGTCGATGGTCACGGTGACGCGAACCTTGGCGTCTTGTGCGGCGGAGCTGGAGGAGCCGCTTCCGGACTGCGTGCCGATTGCTGACGAGGAGCTGCTAGAGCCCGAGGAGGAAGCACCCGTGCCGGAAGTGGTGCTGGTACCAGACCCGGTAACGCCCACTGTCCCGGAGCTGACGTCCTTCTGACGCGCTGCGACGTCCGAGGCGGAGAGGTTCTCGCCCGCTGATGTCACAGTGGCGTCGATGGAGACGGCCGTGCCATCCGGAAGTGTGGGTGCGGTGCCCGCAAACTGCGAGACGTCACCGGTGTCCAGCTGGGCATACGCGTTGCCAGAGATGCCGTAGCCGGTTGTTGCCGAGAGAAGCGTGGCCAAGCCACCCGTGGTAGGGGCGCTGTCCGTGGGCATGGTCACGGCCATGCGCACGGCACCGGAGCCGTCCTCGCAGATCCAGGTGACGCTGGGGATGCCCACGTCCTGCTCGGAGGCCCAAGTGGCAAGGGCCGCGGAGCGCTGGGCACAGGCAAGAGCCATGTCTGTGGGCGCGTCCGCGCTTGCTTCCTCGACCCAGATGCCATCCGCAGAGAGAACCACGTGGGCGGCGTCCTTCTCGAGAGAGACGTCCGTGCCGTCAAACTGGAGCGACGCGAGTGCAGCGTAGACGTCGTCCGTGGTGACGGTGGCCGTCTGGGGCGCCTCCTGCGAGGAGGCGGTGTCCTGACTGGTAGCCTGGTCCGTCTCGTCTGCAGTGGTCTGGAACGCTGCAGAGCCCGTTGCCCAGGCAAGCGGGTCGCCGCCCTGTGCGTAGACGGACATTGCCCACACACAGAATGCGATGAGTGCTGCAGCGAGAGCCGCAAGGATCACCCTGACAGTGCGCTTGCCGCCAGCTGACTGCTGGCCGTTTGTCGGCGTGCCGTTGTCTGACATCTAGCCGCGCCTCCCCTCGGTGACATCGCTCTTGTCGCGGCGACGCGTGGCAAGCAGCAGGATAAGCAGCGCGGCACCCACGCAGGTGCCCACGATGGGCCAGATGGGAGGGCCCGCCTGCGCCGCCGAGTCAGTTGCGGGCACCTCGCCGGTAACCGCGTCGTCCTTGTCACCAACGGAGGTGACGCTTGTCACGTCCTCGGATGTATAGCTGCCCAGAAGCGAGCCGTCCTCTGACGAGGAGGTGCTGGCAGTTGTGGCGGAGCTGGCGGCAGGCGTGCTGGTTGCGCCGTTGCCGCTGACGCCACCCTTGCCGGTAGCTGCGCCGTTGCCGCTGCCGGCGGCGCCGCCCGTGGAGCTCGAGCCACTCTGGCCGCCGTTGCCGCCCTGAGCGCCGGTGCCGCCTGCGGAGCCGCCGTTGCCGCCCTGGCCGCCCTGGCCCTTCTCGCCCGGCACCGTTGTGGTGGCGCCGGCGTCCAGCTTGAATAGGGTGCCGGAGTCGTTGAAGAAGTAGAGGTTGCCGCTTGCGTCGCAGGCGATGGAGCTCATGCAGTACTGCCAGAGGTCGTTTGCGGGCTGGTAGAGCGTGGTTGCCTCGGCGTCGCCAAGGCGGTATGCGTACACGCCGCCGGGCTTGCCGTTGCAGGTGAAGTACGCGTAGGTGTTGCCGTCGGCGGCTACGCTCACCAGCGGTGCGCTCTTCACGTCGCCGGTTCCAACCTGACCCTCCACGCTGGTCGTAGGCACCAGGGCCTCGTGCTTGACGCTCATGGACGCAAGGTCAATCACAAAGAGCGCGCCGCGCGTCACGTCTGCGGAGGAGGACCCGCCCACGTAGAGCAGGCCGTCACAGATGGTGGGCGACGAGGTGGAGTACGAGCCAAACCTCACACTGCAGCCGACCGTCAGAGAGCCGTCAGCACGCAGGTAGAGCTCGTGCAGCACGCCATCGGTCGTGACCGCGTAGGCCACGTTGCCGCTTACTGCTAGCTGGGCGCGGCAGCGCGTGCCCAGATCGACCGAAGAGACCTCGCGCCCCGTTGCCGCGTCAAGCAGCGAGACCCGCCCGGCGTCGTTGGCGGTGAGCACGCCCGCGGATGTGGGCACGGCGCCCGTCCAGTAGTAGCCTGCGTCCGTTCCCTCGTGCGACCACACAAGGCTGCCGTCAGCCAAGCTCACGCAGGCCACGTAGCCTCCGCAGGAATCGCTGCCGTCAGGGGCCACGGTCGAGAAGTACGCCTTGCCGTCACGCACGGTGATGGACGAGAGGAGCTGCTGGTCAACGGCCTTGCCGCTCGAGCTGGTCGAGGTGGGAAACGCCGCAGAGACCCAGAGCGTGGTCAGCATGTCCGCGGTGAGCGCCTGAATGCGACCACCGTGCAGAGGCACAAGTATGAGACCGTCGGCGTACTGCAGGCGCGCAGTGGAGTCCACGCTTGCGGCCAGGCGAGCCTCGTCGAGAACCACGCCGGTGGACGCGTCACGACGATAGAGCCGTGTCTGCGCGGCGTCATATACCTCGCCGTTCACGATAATCGCGTCGCTCGCGTTGACGTACATGGCAGTCGTGAGGCGCGACTGCGCCCAGTCGAGCTTGGCGTAGGTGCCGGAACCAGGCACGGGCGTCGAGAGCCCGCGAACCACACCCGTCTCGCCTGTACCCTTGTAGCCGGGCCAAGCTGCGCTCAAGCTGGTAGGACGCGTGGCCGTTGGGTCAATGACCAGGGCGTCGCTCTTGGGAAGGCTGTCAGAATCCGTGCAGTAGTACCACACGACCTCGTCGCCGTTGGCAATGTTCACGCTGCTGGCACCAACCTGCGAGGCAGCGCCGTTCACGAACAGGTGCCAGTATGCACCCGTCGTGGAGTCCCAACCCAGCTCGCGGCCGTCCACGGGCGAGGTGATGGTGCTCAGGTAGTAACCCCAGGTGCTGGTGGACGAGGAGTGCGTGAGGCCCTTCTCGGCAAACGCCGCCTCGGAGAGGTCGGCGGCGGTGGAGCCCTCCACCAGGGTGAGAGACGTTGTGTCCGCCCACACCTGATCGAGACCCGAGGCGTCCTTGCCAATCACCTTGACCGAGCCCGTGACCTGTCCCGGCAGAGAGTCGCCCCAGGCGGAGTAGTACCAGACGACCTTGTCGCCCTCCTTGAGGACGTAGTTCGAGGCCATCACGGTTGCGGACTTGCCGTTGATGAAGAGCTGCCACCACTTGCCGGTTGCGGCGTCATAGCCAAGCGAAGTGCCGTCCTTGGTGAAGGTGTAGAGGTCGGCGTCGTAGGTGATGCCGTTGGCGTCAAGGACCTGCTTGGTGAGATCCGCCGCGGTGGTGCCCGGCTCGACGGCAAGCGAGGTTTCTGGCGCCCAGCTGACACTGGCCCCGGAAGCGTTGGGGCCAATGACCGCGCAGCTAGCGGTAACCTGCTCCGGCGCGTCCTGGCCAGAGGTGCCCGCCACCGTGAACGTGGCCGAGACATCCTGGTTCACAAGGCTTGCCAGCTTTGCCTTGAGCTGGTCGCTCACCATGGGGTCGTCCTTGTAGAACTCGTAGTAGGCCTGGAAGCGCTCGTCAGCAAGGCGCGAGATTACGGTAACCCGTGTGTTGTCGGTGGGCTTGGTGTAGGTGAGAAGCTCGTGGGAGATCACGTCCGGGCGGCTTGACTTGAAGGTGCGCCAGGACATACCGCCCATGTCGCTGTATCCGGGCAGGTCAACCAGCACAATGCCGGGGTGCGCGGACTGCGTGTCGCGGTCGTGCGCCCAGGCAAGGTTGCCGGAGGCATCACGATAGGCGCCCAAGAACGGGCGCAGGTTGCCCGTCACGTTGGCGGCACTCTGTCCGTCGAGAAGCGCCAGGGCATACCCCGCCTTGGCGTCCTGCATGAGCGAGACCGCCTCGTCTATCTCCTGCTCGCTCACGGGCGAGAGCGTGAACTCAAGCGTCTTGGTGGCCGTGACCTCGGGGTTCGACTTGTCAGTGACCGTGCAGGCTATGGCAACAGTGCGCGCCGTGCCCAGCGGGCGCACGACCGTGGCGTGGTAGCCGTTGAAGCTAACGAGGGGGTCACTGCTGCTGTAGGAGACGGTGTAGTACTTGCCGTCCACGCCAAGCGTGCGCGTGGTGGGAAGCTGGAGGTCGCCCGAGACCGCAGTCTGGTCCACGGCGGCACCGGTAGAGAAGGCCTTGACCTTGTCGTAGGTGAAGCCCGCCTCGACCTTGCCTGCGAGGGCAGCCTGAGCTGCGGCAACGGCTTCGGGGTCCGCCTTGACAGTAATTGGGAAGTCCTTGGTAACCGTGACATCGGGCATACCGTAGCCCGTGAAGGACACGGCTGCCGAAAGCGTCACCGGCGTGTCGGCCGAGCCGCGCGTGGGCGTTGCCGTGAGGGTGCTGTCCCAGCTCTCGCCGGTCACTTTCACGGAGCTGTCACTCGCGGTCCACGATGCGCTGGCGCCGCTCAGGCTTGCCGGCAGCGTGAAGGCCTGCGTCACGGAATCTGCGGAGTCACCATCGGCAAAGCCCAGCGTGATGGCATCGGCCTTGGCCTGGAGCACGGCGCGCGCGGCGTTCTCGTCCCAAGGCACCTGGAAGGTGCGGTTGGGGGTGAACGTTGCGGTCTCGTCGCCGCGGGTGAGCGCGAACGTAATCGAGCTCACCGTCTGGAGCGAGGACATGTTCCAGTTAGAGACCTTGCTCGTGTCACACGAGAAGTACGTGATGGCGCCGTTGTCCGCGTCTGCGGTGGAGATGCCCACGGTGGCGTTGCTGTTGGTGTCCTGGAACGAGACGCTGGTCACGCGCACAGCGAGGCCCGTGGTGTCCACGCCCTCCTCCGCAAGCTTGGCGAGAAGCACGTCGTTCACGTTGGTATCCGTGCCGTACTTGAGCGTTGGCCGCCAGTTCTCGTTCTGGAGGCGCGCGATGGCGCCCGCGAGCGTGGCGCTATCCGCAACGGGCTGGTCGAAGGCCTTGGAGACGGAGGTGGCACCGCTCGTTGCCACGACCTTGAGGTACTTTCCCGCAGCTGCCTGCGGAACCTCGATGCTGGCCGACGTGCAGCCGTCAAGCGGCTGCCAGTCTTCTGCCGATGCGTCGGCGGCGTTGGCAACGTACCACTGCAGGGTCACGCCATCCTTGCCGGTAACTTCCACGTTGCTGCCCGAGAGCTGCGAGGCGTAGACCGTCGCGGTTGCGGTGGAGCCGGTGAGAAGCGTGCCCGAGGTTGGCGACACCAGGACGTGGTGGAGGTCATAGCTGCCCACAGCCTTGACCTGGACCTTCTCGCTCGTGGCAGATGCCATGAGGGCACTGCAGCTGGCCCACACGTACGCGCCCTCGAGTGACGAGGAAAGCGCAAGGGTAGTTCCGGTGGCGCCGTCCTCTGCAGTGAGCTCGCACGTGTTGGTGCCGGCCGCGTCGTCCGCCGCATACCAGGTGCACGCGAGCTTGGCGTCCGAGGGGAGGTCCGTCTCGTACGTGCCCCAGCTTGAGGCCTCCTGGTACTGGGGCTGCGCCGTGAGCGTGGCCCCCACCTGCGCGTTTGTGACAGAGGACGAGAGCTTCACGCTCGAGACGTCATAGCCGCCCGCAAGCGCTACGGGGCCAACGGGGTCCTGCGTGCTGGTCCCGTAGTAGGACGGCACGCTGGTGGAGACCACGGAGTTGCTGCTCGTCGCCTTGACGCGCAGGTACATGCCGAGAAGCGACGTTCCGTCGGTGGTCTGCTCGGGAACGGTAAAGGTGGCGGAGGTGGCACCGGGGATGTCGGTGAACGCGGAGTCATCTGTCGTGCTGCTTGCCGCCCACTGCCACTGGTAGTGCACCACGTCCGCGGAGGTCGTCTGGGTGTAGGAGCCGGTGTAGGCCGTGGCGGTGATGGTCTGCCCAACCGTCGCGCGGCCAGAGGCGTCGACGGTCACCTTGTACAGCGTGACGGCGCCGGCCTCCTGCACGGGGCCAGCCACGGAGCTCTTGGCTGCACCGTAACCGCCGTCTGCGCTCGCGTAGACGTACTTGCCGAGAAGGTCCGAGGTCACGTTAAGCGTTGGACCCGTAGCTCCGGCGATCTTCTCGCCCGTGCCGTACGCCGAGTCGCTGGCGTACCAGGACCAGGTGACGCTGGCGTTTGAGGTGGCGTCGGCGCCGCTTGCGTCCTTGGCCGTTGCAGAGAGGGTGTCGCCTGGGGCGAGCGTGCCGGTGTTGCTCAGCGACACGCTTACGAGGTTGACCGAACCCGCGGCGGCAACCTTGTTGCGGCTGCGTGTTGTGCGAGAGGAGCTGCCGTCGGCGGTGGTTATCGTGCAGCGCACATAGCGGCCGGCGTAGCTTGCCAGCGGGAGAGACTGCGTGGTGGCGCCCGGGATGTCTTCCCAGGTAGAGTTGTCAGAGCTGACCTGCCACTGGTAGGTGAGGGAGGCGGGGTCGATGGGGGCGCTGGCGCCCTTCTCGCGCGCCCACGCCCACAGCGTGTCCGAGGCGGCGTAGGCGTAGGTGCCACCCGTGGAGCTTGCGCTGGTGGTGAGGTAGGTGGAGTAGATGCTTGCCGACGCGGCATCGGAGGCGCTTGCCGCGGCCAGGGCGGCTGCCGTCGTCGCTGACGATGTATCCGCCATGACTTCGGCCAGCGCTCGCGTGGGCACCATCGACGCCGCCGTGACCAGCGACAACGTCACCGTCAGAATGCGGTCACGCAGACACAGCCCAGACATGCCAGTGGGTTTTGTGGGTTTCATACCCGCCTCCCTGTGATCTGCTCCCTTGGGAGCATCGAGGGCAGGCAGGGCCGTCGAGTGGCGACGGTAGCCTCACGGCGCAGCACCAGCGGTAGCGCGGCGCGCGCATCTGAGCACAGTTCTGGTTGCTGACCCGGAGTAGAACCGGGATCCATTTGCAGGCCTCACAGCTGCCCAAACCGTGCCCTCGGTTTGAATGTTGTCTGAAGTATAGACGAGAGCCGTCGGCACTTCTCGCTGCGCCGTCGTCGCGCAACACATTCGGCTGTGATTGTGTGCCGCGCACAGGTCACAGCACGGGAATCTTAAGCCTGAAACTTTTACTCTGCACAAAAATGCTCTATCGGACGGCGATTCCGAAGTCTCTGCATAAAAATGCTCTATCGTACGGTCGCTTCTGACACAGGAAATCAAAATTACAACTATAATTGCACATTTATGTATATGAACTTAATAATATTCAAAGAACTGCAATATTGATTAAATAGTTGATGAGCATCCAGAACGACCGCCGTCCGATAGAGCATTTTTATGCCGCGAGCAGCCAGAAACCGTCCGATAGAGCATTTTTGTGCAGTTCTGGCGCCAAACATTACCGGCAACTACAAAAGCGACAACCTGAGGACAGCCCAACCCAGATTTTGCGTGTCACGCCCTAGCTGCAGCCTACGCCTCCTCGGCGTCGAGGTGCCCCACCTGCGGGCGGTCGTGCCGCGAGGCCAGCACCAGCACCACAATCCCCGCCGCCACGAGCGGCAGGCTCAGGACCTGGCCCATCGTGAGCCAGCCGGTGCCGAGAAGGTATCCCAGCTGCGCGTCCGGAAGCCGCACGAACTCGATAAGAAACCTAAACACGCCGTACAGCATGAGGAACGTGCCAATGAAGGTGCCCTGCGGCCGGGGCGGACGCCTCCGCGACAGCGCGAACAGCACGCAGAACAGCACCACGCCCTCGAGCAGGGCCTCGTAGAGCTGCGAGGGGTGCCGGTACACCGCGCCGCCGCTGGGGAACATCACGCCCCACGGCAGCGACGTCTCCTTACCCCACAGCTCGCCGTTCACAAAGTTTGCGCAGCGGCCAAAGAAAAGACCGATGGGTGCGCCAATGGCCGCGAGGTCGGCCACCGTGAGCACCGAGAGCTTCCAGCGCTTGCACGCAATGGTGCCGCCGACAATGGCGCCCACCAGCCCGCCATGGAAGCTCATACCGCCCTGATTGAGGGCGAAGATCTCGAGCGGGTGCTCGAGGTAGTACCCCGCGCCGTAAAAGACCACGTAGAAGATGCGCGCGCCCACAATCACGCCCACGGCAATGTCAATCATCACCGAGAGCACGTCATCGGTGGAGAGGTCAAGCTTCCAGCGCTTGGCAACGCGCGCAATCACCAGCCCCGCGCACACGAACCCCGCCAGGTACGCGATGCCGTACCAGCGCACCTGGAAGGGTCCGAGCGTAAACGCGATAGGGTTGAGCGAATGGTAGAAGTCGTTCAGCCACACGGGGCAGCACCTGGCCTAGAGAACCGCAGGCTGCACGCGGGTGACGCCGGGCACGTGCTCCTTGAGGATGCGCTCGATGCCCTCGGACATGTCGTAGGTCGAGAGCGGGCAGCCGGCGCAGGCGCCCTGCATCTCGAGGGTCACCACGCCGTCGTCGGTGCAGTCGATAAGGGCGATGTCGCCGCCGTCGGCCTGCAGGCTCTGGCGGATGATGTCGATGGTCTCGGACAGAAGCTTGCGGTTGAGCACCGGCTTGGCCTCGGCGGCCGTATCGCCAGCGGTCTGCTCGGTGCTGGGGGTCTCGTTCTCTGCCATGGTCCTCTCCTCCCGCGCGGGTGCCCCCGCGCCTGTAGTATCGCTCGAACTCACGGTGTGCGAATTCCTAGCGCAATGATGGGTTACAAGGTGACATATTACCCAATGCCCGTGAAAAGATGCCCGGAGGTTGCGCCCTGCACACGAGGAGCAGGCCGCCTCCCCTCGCTCGCGGCGGCAATCGCACGCACCACGCGCTCGACGGCAAACGCGCACTCCTCGGGTGAGAGGAGCGTGGCGTCTGCCATAAGGCGTGTGACACCGGCTGCGACAAGGGCATCTGCCTGCGGCGTTGCATCCAGCGGGTGCGCCGCCCAGATGCGCGAGCGTCCATGGACGTCCGTGCGCACCGGCAGGAGGTTGCCGTCGATGTCGCGCAGCGAGAGGCGCCGGCGGCGCAGCTCGCAGTTGGGGCAGTCGTGGATGCAGCGGCCGGCCGCCTGCAACACGCAGTGCTCGCTTGTCATGGCGCGGGCGCGTCCGGAGACCACAAGTCCTACCGGCACGGAGGCAGCCCCCGCCAGCGCGCAGACCTCCTCAAGCGTGAGCTCGGGCGAGAGCCAGAAGCCCGCTGCCCCCGCCTCCTCAAGTGCCACAAGGCAGCTCTCGTTGTGTACGGGAATGCAGGTGCGAATCTCGGCCAGCGCCCCGCGCGAGGCGGCGAGCGCCAGCTCGGAGACGTTGCCCACACCCACGGGCTGCCCGGCGCGCACCCACGGGTCCAGGCGGGCGTGGTCGCCCTCGCGACACACCTCGTCAAGCCAAGGGATCACGCCTTCCGGCCACGCGGATCCATCCGCAAGCGCGTCTGCCGTCGCGTAGACGCGCTTGGCACCGGCATCAAACGCGGCGCGCGCTGCCTCGGCCGTGGCAACCAGGGCGCATGCCTCTGGCGCGGGTCTCGTCCAAGCGTCCGGCGCGGCAAGGCTGTCCTTCTCGCGCACCTCTACCAGGCGCCCAGTCACGCCGCGTGCCGAGGGCGCAACGGCAAGCCGCTCCGCGCGCGCCTCGTACGGAGCAAGAATCTGCTGCTCAAGCGCCTCGCATGCCTGCGCGCGCACCTTGTGCACTGCCGAGAAGCCCATGCCTGCGCCCTCGTCCATCTGCACCTCAAACGAGACGGGCTCGAAGGGGCTCTGCCCCATGCGACCCACGTGCTCGATAAGGTCCTCCCTGGTCACGGGCTTGGTTCGGGCAGGCTCCACCACAAAGCCCTCTGCCGTGGCAGCGGCGCTCCCGTCCGCGCAGGCAAGTGTCACCGAGAAGGGCTCGCCCAGGCGCGCCCGCACGCTCACGGTGACGGGGCGGCGGCGCGGCACGTCCAGTCTAGATACGCGCGCCGCAGCGTCCATCGCGGCCTGCGAGCGAATCACGCGCACCACCGCACCCGCCGGGATGGGCCGAGAAGCGCGGCAGGTGATCGTCTCGCCGGCAGCGGCCGCGCGCTCAGCACGCACCGTGAGGAACTGGGAGGGATCCTCCACCGGCCGCAGCTCGAGCAGGTCGCCCTCCCCCACCGGCTGGTCCAGGCGAATCTCCACGTCCGCGCGGGTGAGGCGCCGCATGCGCTCGCGCCCGCCGTCCGAGCCGCCGCGCCGCACGAGCGTGTCCTCCAGCTTGCGGGACGAGACGACCTCGCCCACCAGCTCGCCGCGGTTGTTGGAGCGCTCGTAGCTCATCATCTCGTCGCCGGAGCGGCCCCAGAGGTAGGCGTCCGTGAAGTCGCGGTTGAAGACGCGACGCAACGTGCGGTGGCGTGCGGCGTCGGCGCGCGCGTCCTTCTCGCCGCCGTCCGCAAGCGCGTCGAGCGCTCCGCGGTAGGCAGAGATCACGGCGTACACGTAGTCTGGCGACTTCATGCGGCCCTCGACCTTGAGCGAGGCCACGCCCGCGTCGGCAAGCTGGGGAAGGTCATCAACAACGCAATAGTCCTTGGGGCAGAGCGGCCGCGTGCGGCCGGGGGCCTCGATTGCGTGGCCCTCCTCGTCCACCAGGTCGTACGGCAGGCGGCACGGCTGCGCGCAGAGGCCGCGGTTAGCCGATCGGCCGCCCGCAAGCGAGCTCATCATGCACACGCCGGAATAGCAGAAGCACAGGGCCCCGTGGCCAAAGGCCTCAAGCTCAACACCCTCCTGCGCGATAGTGCGCATCTCGTCGAGCGATAGCTCGCGCGAGAGCGTCACGCGGCCAACGCCCAGCTCACGGCACCAGGCCGTGCCTCGATCATCGTGCACGTTTGCCTGGGTTGAGACGTGGCACTCGATCTGCGGCCAGCTGCGGCGCACCTCGGCGAGAAGCCCCCAGTCCTGGATGATGAAGGCATCCGCGCCAAGCAGCCAGGCGCGGCGGATAAGCTCGAGCACCTGCGGAATCTCGCGCGTGGCAACGGCAATGTTCACCGTCACGTAGACGCGCGCGCCAGCCAGGTGTGCGCGGCGGCAGGCCTCGCCAAAGGTCTCTTCGGTAAAGTTGTGCGCACCGCGGCGGGCGTTGAAATTGTTGCCCAAACCGCAGTAGATGGCGTTGGCACCGGCAGCCAGCGCGGCGTTGAACGCCTCTGGCCCACCGGCGGGCGCCAGGAGCTCTATGCCCCTTGAAGTGGTCAAACTCTTCTCCCTGTCACTCAAATGCAACGCGGGGAACATCCCCGGCCGAGGATTCTGCAGTGCAATCATAGAAACATGCACCCCCCTGCGCAGTGGCAGGCGCAGATATTCAGATATTCTCTGAGCCAAGGCTTGCGCCGAGACGCACGAATGTGTCGAATGCGACTTATGCAACTCCAAAGGTAACGAGCAGCGCCGCCACGAGCAGCGCGCAGGACCCCACCACGGCGATAGGCGCAAGCCAGCGAAGCTTTTTGCCTGGGTCCCTGCGAGCAACTGCGGCAAAGTCGAGAAGCAGCATCCCCGCCGGGGGAAGAAGCGCCAGCAGGTAGCGTACCTGGACCCCCTCCGCCAAAGGCGCCCCCACGGCAGTAAAGGACACGTACAGACCCGTGATGGCAAGCCCCCACCCGCACGCCAGACCCAGCGTCGCAAGTGCCTTAACCAGCGGGCGAGCAAGCACAAGGTCATCTTGCGTGCGGTCCAAGACGCACACGACAAGAACCAGACCCAAAAGCAGCCCATTGATTGCCGAGCTCTGGGGGACAGACGGAGCAACAACGTACGGCGCCGAGAACGCCAACGGTTCGAAAGCCACCAGGCGATCAGGGGCGAGGACGTGCCCCGTGGTAGCCAGCATCACCCCAACGTAGCGGATGGGGTCCGCCAAGATGAAGCCAACCTGATTGCCCTGCGAGACGTCGGCAGACCCCTGCGGATCTCCGCCTCCGGGCGCAACGAGGAAGCGAATCCCAAACGAGGCGAGCAGCGCCGCTGCTGCAAGCACCACCAGCGCACGGTACAACGCGCTGTCGCGCCGGGACGAGAACCGCTTCGCGGGAAGCACGAGAAGCACCACAAGCAGGGGGAAGTACACTGCGCGCACAAGCGCCCCCAGGACAAAGGGAACAAGAGGAGCGCAGGCATCATGAAGGGTGAGCTCGCACTCCCCTTTCTGGCAGTTGCCCACAAACGCCGCAAAGGCATACGCTATGAGCGATACCGACCGGGTGTCATAGGTATAACTAGCAGAGAGAATCACCAGCGTTGGGAAAAGCGAGAAGACCCCCAACGCCAGCTTTCCGCTTTTCATGCGGCGCATGGCAAGAAACATTGTCAGCGAGTAGAACAGCACACCCGCAATGCGGCCCATGAGGTAGCGACCGTCAAACCCCAGGTGCAGTAGCCTGCCCGCCCAAAGCCCCACGGCATTGGGGATGTTTCCCACGTGAGAGGCGGAAATCCACGTGTCACCGGTGAACGCGCTGGTCCCCTCGCAGACAACGAGGGCATCGTTCTCCTCGGCGTCCTCAAGGGTGTCGTAGACAACTTCGCGCGCGGCGGCATCGTTCTTTGTGGGAAAGACGTTTTGTCCCTCGATTGCTTGGGACCACACGAAAGCGTTGCTCGATGCCATGAGGGCGTCGGCGCCCGTGTACTGCGCGTCAACAACGTACGAAATCGCGTTTGCGTAATCGAAGTGCGTGAAGCCGTCCCATGAGGACGAGGTGTATGCAGGAAGCAGAAAGGCGCACAGGATGCCCGAACAGAGAGACATTGCGAGGAAGACGTACTCGGGCGACCGCCAGAGCAGCATGCGGGGTGTTACGTGCCTGGAGTCCGCATCTTCGCCTGATGGCAGCTGCCTTCTCCGCTCGTGCTCCTCGCGCAGCTCAGCGAGGCGCCTGCGCGCCCAGGACACAAGCGGTAGCGCCAGTACAAAGAACACGAGCATGCGCGTGGGACGCCATTCAGCGAGGACAAAGGGGCTCGAGGCCGGCGCTCCAATAAGGGTGCCGACCTCGAGGAGTACACACACGAGAAGGGACCAAAGCCCCGTGATGGCCCACCACACGCAGCGATTGCTGCGAGAGTTTGGTTCCATTACGCCAGCTTAGCCCAGCGCTTCTTGCCGCTCTGCAGCACGGTGCCCGCCGAGAAGAGCGCAGGGTCCACGTTGTAGCACTTGGGCTCCACGGCCTTGCCGTCGATCTTGACGCCGCCGCCGTCGATGAGACGACGGGCCTCGCCCGTGCCGCTGGCGATCTTGACGTCCACCAGGAGCTTGGCCAGGTAGACCTTGCCCTCGTCGTTCACCTGGACCGTGGAGAGAGGGAACTCGGCAATATCCTCGGGCACCTCGCCCTTCTTGAACGTGGCGTCAAAGGCGGCCTGGGCGGCATCGCCCGCGCCCGCGCCGTGATAGAGGTCGCAGATGTTGCGGGCAAGCTCGCGCTTGAGGGCGTACGGGTCGGCCGTGCCATCCTTGAACTGGGCGTCGATGGCGTCAATCTCGTCCACGGGAAGCGTGGAGCACAGGCGGAAGTAGAGCGGCACAAGCTCGTCGGTGATGGACATGATCTTGCCGTACATGTCGTCCGCCGGATCGGTGAGGCCAACGTAGTTCTTGTAGGACTTGGACATCTTCTTCACGCCGTCGGTGCCCACGAGCAGCGGCACGGTAAGCGCCACCTGCGGCTCCATGCCCATGGCGCGCATGAGGTCGCGGCCGGCAAGGAGGTTGAAGATCTGGTCGTTGCCGCCCATCTCGACGTCCGCCTTCACCACAACGGAGTCGTATGCCTGAAGCACGGGGTAGATGAACTCGTGCAGGGCGATGGACTGGCCGTTGGTGTAGCGGTTGTGGAAGTCCTCGCGCTCGAGGATGCGGGCCACGTTGAACTGGCTCATGAGCTTGAGCATCTTGGAGAGGTCAAGGGGCTTCAGCCAGTCGCCGTTGTGCACGATGGTGGTCTTCTCGGGATCAAGCACCTTCATGGCCTGCGCCACGTAGGTCTTGGCGTTTGCCTCGACCTGCTCCTCGGTAAGGGGCGGGCGGGTGGAGTCGCGGCCGGACGGGTCGCCGATAAGGGCGGTGCCGTTGCCGATGATGAGCGTGACCTTGTGGCCCAGGTCCTGGAACTGGCGCATCTTGCGCAGGGGGACGGCGTGGCCAAGGTGAAGGTCGGGGCTGGTGGGATCCACGCCCAGCTTGACGTTAAGCGGCACCCCGCGCTCAAGCTTCTTGCGAAGCTCGTCCATGGGCACGATCTGCATGGTGCCCGACGTAATGACCTTCAGCTGTTCTTCGACTGGCAGCAAAGCTCTGTCCTCCGTGTGAGTTCGTATGTCTTCGCGGACCGCGCCCGGTGCGACCGCGCACGCACAAGGATAGCGCAGGTTGGCGCCTCTCGCCCGCCGCAGGAAACAGCCCGTCAAAGCACCTTACCGCGCGAAGGCCGTCTCTCTCGCACGGCGCTTGGCGGTCCGCTTAGCCGCCGCATACGCAACGCTCGGAACGCCAACAAGCACAAACACGATAACCGCCTCGTAGAGCGGATGCCGCACAAAGCGGCCGCTCAGATCGGGCGTGACGTTCACCCCAAGCCAGTTGATGACGGGTATGTGGAACAGGTACACGTACAAGGATGCTGAGGAGAGCGCGGTGAGAACGCTCTTCGCGCGCTTGCCCAGCGCCCTAAGGCGCGGCTCCAGAATGCGGACCACGCAGAACAGACCAGCCGCATACGTGGCGGCAAGCGGGAAGAATGCGTTTACGGGAAACGAGTCATACTGTGTGGACGCAACGTTCACGGCATGCCCAATTGCGTACATGAGCACCGGGGAAGCAACCATTGCGACAACCGCCGCCGCGCGGACCGCCGGGGTGTCTGGCACATATTCGCGCAGGTAGTAGCCAAAAAGAAAGTAGAAGACAGCCGTGCTCGTGAGAAGCGGCCACCCCTGCATGGCGCTCACGTCCTCCGGCATCACAAGATGCGCCCAGGTGAGCGTTGGCACCACAAAGGCGAGAAGGAACCCGCCAGCCAGAAGCCCGCGCAGAAGGCGAGGCCTGTCTGCCGCAAGCGAGAGGAGCGGCGTCACGCAGTAGACCCCGATGATCGCGTAGAAGAACCAGTACACGTTGTTAATCGTGTTGCCGAGAAACCCATGGACGAATTCCCCAAGGGAGAAGTCCTTCACAACGTCTCGCGCACCCCAGAAGGAGTCTGGGAAGAGGCCGTATGCAAGGTAGCAGGCAACGCTTCCCACGAGAAGGGCCACGCCCACTCTAAGGACTCGCTTGCGGAAGAACTCATACGTCGAGTAGCGGCTGCGGTACTCCATAAGATTTGCCCCGCTCAGCATCATGAACACGGGAACGGCGAAAATGAATGCCGCCTGCTGTGCAAGCGCAAGCTCCCACTCGCTTCCGCGACCTTTGCCGAAGACGGTAAGCGAACAGTGCAGTGCCACAACAGCAAAGCACGACAAGACATTGAGAACGTCCTCGAAGTACAGACGCATATGAGTGGATGCAGACAATGTGGGCCCTTCAACAGAATTCAAGCATGTTGTCACAGAATAGCCAAAAGCGCAGGGTCTTTGTGATGTTGCCGGCACCGAACGAACACAACCCCCTACGAAAAGCACGATTGTGGCACCAACAGTGGTAGCGTACAAACGGCATCAACCAGCTGTCGCTTTGTGAGGTTAGGTTTCATGCTCATCGCTGTTCTCGTCATGCTTCTTATGCTTTTTGTGCCCGGATCCCTCGCGTTTGTCGCCGCGGGAATCCCCACGTGTGCCTCTCTCGCCCTGTCCCCCATCGTCGTGACGGCATGGCTGGGAGTTGCAGGGGTTGTATATGCGCTCGTAGGAATTCCAGCGAACCCCCTGACCGTGCTTGTGCCCCTGACCGTTGCCTGCCTACTTGCGGCTATTCTTTTCACGCGCCGGAACAATAAGCGGGCAGAACTTGGCAAGGGGCTTACCCTGCGAGTCGCCCTGCTCTACATTGCCGTGGGAGCCGCCGTATGCCTATTCGTCTTTGTCTCTCGAGACACTGCAACAGGTAGCTTTATCCAACAGTGGGATAACGACACTCATCTGAGTATCATCCGAGCGTTTGCCGATTCCCAGACCATGTCATCGCTCCGCGTAAGCCCCTACCTTACCGCAGCAGACGCCGTCGCCAACCCCTTTGGCGGGCCGGACGACATTTTCAGCTTCTACCCAGCAGTCTTCCACGGGCTTTGTGCACTCGTAGTCCTCTGGGCGGGGGTCTCTGCCCCAATGGCTATCAACGCCTCCATCATCGTGACAGGCTCTATCGTATTTCCCCTTGCCATGGCGCTCTGCATCTCCGAGGTCTTCCGGGACGATAAAGCAGCACTGCTTTCCGGGGCAGTACTGTGCTGCCTCTTCCCTGCTATGCCCTATGCGTTGGTCGTCTTTGGGCCCCTCTATCCCAACCTCTTTGCCTTCGCGCTGCTGCCCCTGGGCGTAGCGTTGGTTTTTGGGCTTATGCATGGCGAGAGGGGAAGGCGTGCGTTCTACGCAGGCGCCCTCCTCGTCACCGTTGTCGCCCTTGCACTTGTGCATCCCAACGCGGACTTCTCGCTTGGCGTGCTTACCGTGCCTTCCATTGCGGTACACGTATTTCGCACGCAGTGCCACCACGATGCCTCTTTCGCACGCGCCTGGGCAATGGCCGCAGGAGTACTAGTGGCGGCAATCGCGGCCTGGGTTGCCCTTTATAACGCACCGTTCCTTCAGGGTGTCATCAGCAATTACTGGGGCACTTACGAAAGCCTCCCCGAAGCCATCCGCAACCAGGCATTTCTGATTACCAGCAGTCATCTCTACGGACCAAAAGAGGGCCAGCCGCTCCTCTTTGCCCTTGCTGCTATTGGAGTAATAACCGACATCATAAGGCATCACCGCCCTGGTCTTGTGGCGTCGTACATAATGCTCCAAGTCATGAGCATTGTCGCAAGTTCCGTAGAGGGACCTGTCAGACAGTTCATGACCGGTTTCTGGTACACAGACTCCAACCGAATTGCCGCGTTTCTGGTCATCCCCGCGATTATTTTCGCCGCGGAGGGTGTCTCAGGAATCTACTGCTTTGCCAAGACGCAAATGAAGAAATCGCCCAAGTGGCCGCCAGTCAACAAGACCGCCGCAGTCCCCGCATTTATCGTGATTGTCCTTGTTTCAGTCGAAGCATTTGTCCCCGTCCATTACTATGGCGCTCTCAATTATGCGCGCGACGAAATAGATGGCGCTTATGGCCACTGGAACCCTCTTAACAACGAGACAATTCGCAACGACCTGAAAGACATTAAAGAAATCGTGGGGAATGACACCGTTGCAAACTCTACCTACGATGGAAGCCTGTATCTCTACGGGACCAACGACATCCGAGTGCTGTACAGGACTAACGACGGAATGGTCAACGCGCAAGGACCCCTGGACACAGATGGCGCGCAAATCGTGCGCACTTGCCTCGACCAAATAGCATCCAACGGGAGCGTCCGCGCGGAGGTCGAGCGCCGGGGCATACGTTGGGTGCTCCAGATGGATGTTACGGGAAGAACCCAGCAGTCCAACGCCTACTATCACTCGGAAGACTGGGCTGGCATCGAGTCCATAGACGAAAACACCCCGGGCTTCCAGCTTGTCTACAAAGACAATAACATTCGGCTGTACCGCGTGGTCGGGTAGACTATCGGAGACGCACTGCCTCCGTTTCAAGCCCGCCGGACGACACATGCTGGCCAACTCCTTCATTGGTTGTGTGCACGCAGAACGGACACAAGCTCACGAGGCCCATTCTCTATAATGAATTTGATTGTGTCCACACGAGGAGGTTCCATGGGCATCAGAACCCGCAGGGCTCGCAAGCACGCAAGTACGCACGCCGTCGGCTTTAGCATCGCCGGCGTGTTTGGCTTTATAGCGCTCTTTGCATTGGCGCTCGCCCTTTCCCTGGGCGCCGTGGTCGACTCCTGGCTCCAGGACCTGCCCGACTACGAGTCGGCAGACGCCTACCTCGTGGCAGAGCCCACGATCGTCTACGCTGCCGACGGCACCGAAATTGCGGAGTACTACCTCCAGAACCGTCGCTCCGTCACGCTGGACGACATCTCGGACTACGTGAGGAAGGGCACGGTCGACGTCGAGGACGAGCGCTTCTACCAGCACAACGGCGTTGACCCCCAGGGCATCCTGCGCGCCATCGTGAGCCAGCTCAGCGGCCGTTCCGAGGGCGCCTCCACCATCACCCAGCAGCTGGTGAGGAACACGGTCCTCTCGTCCGAGCAGTTCGACCTGACCCTCAAGCGCAAGGTGCGTGAGGCCTACATCGCCATCCAGATGGAGAAGACGTACTCCAAGGACCAGATCCTCAACATGTACCTCAACACCATCTACTACGGCGAGGGCGCCTACGGCATCGAGGCCGCAAGCGTCACGTACTTCAACAAGCACGCGAGCGAGCTCACCCTGGCCGAGGCAGCAACGCTTGTGGGCATCCCCAACTCGCCCTCCTACTACGACCCGTTCGTGAACCCCGACGCCTGCGTCGAGCGCCGCAACAAGGTCCTGGGCAACATGCTCGAGATGGGCGACATCACGCAGGACGAGTACAACGAGGCCACCACCGAGGAGCTCACCCTCAACCCCGGCTCGCTCCAGGACGAGACGACCGGCTCATACCCCTACTTCACCGACTACGTAAAGACGCTCCTCCAGAACGACTTCGACAACGACACCATCCTCAAGGGCGGCCTGCGCGTCTACACCACCCTCGAGCCCGACAAGCAGAACGCCGCCGACGAGGCGGTGAACAGCCTGGTCTCCAGCTCTGGCAACGACGAGCTCTCTGCGGCGCTTGTCTCCATTGACAACACCAACGGGCACATCGTGGCCATGGTGGGCGGCACCAACTACGGATACGACCAGAGCAAGGGCCAAAGCTCCATCAACCTCGCGATAAGCCAGCGCCAGGCAGGCTCCAGCTTCAAGCCGTTCATGCTCATGGCCGCCATGGTCGACGGCATGAACCCGTCGGTGATTCTCAACTGCAACTCCCCCATGCAGATCACGTCCACCTGGACGCCGCACAACTACGAGAACGCACAGTACGGCTACGTGAGCCTTGCGCGCGCGACCGAGCTCTCGTCCAACACCGGCTACGCGCAGGTGGTCATGGCCGTTGGCGTTGACAAGCTCATCGAGACGGCCCACCTCATGGGCATCGACTCGGACCTCCAGTCCGTCCCCTCGCTGGTCCTTGGCTCCTCGGGCGTCACGCCGCTCGAGATGTGCGAGGCCTACAGCGTCTTTGCCACCAACGGCGTGCACCGCGACGCCATCGCCATCACCAAGATCGAGGACCGCAACGGCAACACGGTCTACGAGCACGAGAACGATCCCGAGCAGGTCATCGACGAGGGCGTGGCCCAGGATGCGCGAGAGGTCCTCGAGGGCGTTGTGGACGCGGGCTACACCACGAGCTACGTGCATCGCTACTTCACTGCCAACCAGCCCGTGGGCGGCAAGACCGGTACCTCGGATAAGGCCGACAACCTCTGGTTCTGCGGCTTCACCCCGCAGCTCACCACAACGGTCTGGTGCGGCAACCGCGACAACAACCAAGCCGCGCATTACAAGGGAGCGCTCGCCTCGACGCCTACCACGGCGCAGCCCATCTGGACGGACTACATGAACACCGTCCTCAAGGGCCTGGACCGCAAGGAGTTCCCCAAGTCCACCGAGACCGTGACCTACAAGGACAACAGCTCCTGGGACTTTGTGGGCACCCCCGCCTCCACCAACTCGAGCTCATCATGGAACACTGTCACCGACAGCACCACCACTACCACAACGGAGAATACGACCAACGCCACCACCACGGAGACAAACGAGACCAACACCAACGGCACCGAGACCAACTCCGGCACCGGTACCGGCGGTAACGGCGGGACTGGCGGCAACGGTGGCAACGGCAACGGCGGGACCGGCGAGAACACGGGTACCCACACTGGGACAAACACCGGCACCAACCCGGGCGAGAACACCGGTACCAATACCGGGACAAACACCGGAACGAATACCGGCACCAACACCGGAGGAGCACCAGCCCAGTAGCGGCTCTGGGAAGCGTGCCTCCATACGCTGGAGAGCAAGAGGGGCCTCGGCAGTGCGCCGGGGCCCCTCTCTTGTGCGTGCTGTCTGCGTGTCTCGTATGTCCGCGCGGCGTGCCCGCGCGGACATACGCTTAGCGATGCCTTACTTCGAGCTGCTGCCGAGCTTCTTCACGAGCGCCTGCAGGTCGGCGGCATGCTGGCCGTCAACGGCAACCACCAGCACCGTGTCGTTGCCGGCAACGGAGCCCAGCGCGTGCGAGAGCGCGGCGCCGTCGATTGCCGCGGCAACGCCCGAGGCAGTCCCAGGCTGGCACTTGATGACCACGAGGTTCTCGGCACGCAGCACGTCCACCACAAACTCGGAGAGCATCCGCTGCAGGTGCAGGTCCTCGGAGAGCACGTAGATGCCCTCGGGGAGCTTGCGCAGGCCCATCTCGGTGATGTCTCTCGAGACCGTGGCTTGTGTGCACGAGAAACCCTGTGCCTGGAGCTCCTCCACAAGCGCACGCTGGGTGCGGATGGACTTGTCGCGAATGATCTGCCTGATGGCTTCCTGCCTGTCGTTTCTCTGCTTAGCCACGTGACGCCTCTCAACTAACGGATCGAGCATTTGGTCCACCCATAAAAGGGTGAATACTTCCCTCGGATTATACGTATAAAAAGTGTGACAATTGAATGCGACGCGGCTTAGTCACGCAAGCACCATACCGATACGCAGGTGCGCTCTTTTCCTTCCAACGCCCAATACAGCGCCGCTTGAGGCGGTGTTATAGAGCATTGGCACCGCTGAGGGGACTCCCGCGCGTCCAAAACGCAACACTGTCTTATAGTGCATGCAAGACAGGTGGGATTTGCCATGCAGGGCAAACTTGCTCTCATGTCATTCGTTAAGTTGCATCGACCGTAGTGCGCATGCGCATCGTTGCGCGCGCACTACGCAAGGAGGGGTCATGGAGTACTCCGACGACAGGTCCCAGAGGTCCCAGCGAGGCGCTGACAGCCTCCGCAGCTCTCGCCCACGCGGCGGAGAGCCCCAGTCACGACAGGGAAGCGGCTCCCGACGCGCCCGTCACGGCAGGTCCGGCCGCCCCCGCCAGCAGAGGCCGCTGGTTTCTGGACCGCGCGGAAGGGGCAAGCAGCGCGGCTACGAGCTCCGCAACCGCAGCATCGGCTTTGCGAGTGCGGGACGCGGGAAGCGCTCGGGCGGGCCGGATGCGCGCATGATCGCGGCGCTGGTGCTGGGCATTGTTGCCGTGGTGCTTCTCGTCTTTGCCATCTCGAGCTGCGTGTCCAACAACGCCGCCCAGAAGCAGCAGGCCGAGGAGAAGCCCCGCGTTGCCACGGACATCTCGGATAGCCTCTCGCAGGCGCTCACCTCGCGTCTGGACCAGGACGACCAGATAGCCCAGATTGCGAGCAACGCGGACCAGTACCCCGACGAGCGCCTGGTCGAGCTGGCACTCAACGAGCCGGACGCAATCTCACTTGTCGCCGGTTACCTGGAGTCCGACAAGACGGCGCAGGCCTACGGCGAAGAGGCCTCGGTTGGCAGCTACCCGCAGCTTTTCGACTGGGACTCCCGTTGGGGCACGGTGGACTATGCCGGCAGTGCACTCGCGGTGACGGGCTCTGGCCCCACGGTGATGGCCATGGCGACGATCGGCCTCACTGGCTCGACCGACAACACGCCCGCGACCATTGCGGCGCTGGCCGAGAACGACGGCCTGGCCAACGGTGACTCAAGCCTGAGCGGCGACTTCTTCACCACCGAGTCCAACTCCCTGGGCGTGGTTTACCACGCCTACGACACCTCGGCCGACAACATCTCGGCGGTGGTAACGTCCGGAACCGTGGTTGCCATGGAGATCAAGGCCGACAGCCTCACCCCCTATGACCACTGGATCCTCGTGGTCGAGAAGGGCTCCGACGGCACCTTCACCGTTCATGACCCCACCTCAAGCGACGTGACCTCCAGAACCTGGGACGCAGAGACGCTCGCCAGCGCCTCCACGGGAACGTTCTACGCGCTCACAAAGATGGCGTCGTAGCTGGGGCGACTTGGGCCGCGGCCGGTGCTTCGGACGCTGCGGGCACGGCCGGCGCAGCGGGCGCTACTCGTGCTCCTCGAGGAAGCGCTCGACCACGGCGTTGTAGCGCTCGGGCTGCTCGCCGTGCACCCAGTGCGTGCCATCGGGGAAGAGCTCCCACCGGGCGCCGGGGATGCCGTCTGCCACCTGCTTGGCCACGAGCGGCGTGCACTCATCTGCAGCGCCGGAGGTCACGAGGGTGGGGACGTCGATCGTGGGCAGCTGGTCCACCACGCTCCAGTGCGAGAGCGCGCCCGTAACCACAAACTCGCTCATGCCCTGCATGAAGTGGTAGCACTCGTCGCCAACTGGGTCCGGCTCGGGACTGTGGAGGTTAGCGGGCCTCTCGTCCTCCGGAACCTTGGAGACGTGGCGACGGTAATACTCGGCCGTTGCCGCACGTACCTCGGGACGGGTATAGTCACCGTCAACGTCGGCCTGTGCGAGGGCCTCGTCCATCTCGCGCGGCAGGTAGTGGCGAAGGCGTATTGCCTCGTGAAGCCACAGGTCCATGCTCGCAGGCGAGCTGGCCACCACCATCGAGGCAAGACCCTCGTGACCGTGCTCGTGCCAGGGCTCGCCGATGGCGTACATCATGCCCAGCATGCCACCCCAGCTCTGACCCAGGATGTGCAGACGGTCCCAGCCAAAGGTCGTGGCCAGGTAGGTGCGCACGCAGGCCAGCTCGTCGAGGAAGAGCGAGCAGCCCCAGCGTTCCGGCATGGGCGGCGTCTTGGAGCGGCCGCAGGAGATCTGGTCGTAGTAGACAACGGCGCGACCATACTTCTCGGCAATGCCGTCAAGGGACTGCAGGTAGTAGTGCGCGGCACCCGGACCGCCATGCAAGACGAGAAGGGGCAGCCTGCCCGGCTGGCACTCCCCCGCCACCCGGTAGTAGGTCTGGTATCCCGCAAAGGGAATGTAACCCTCGCGCTCCTTGAGCATGATGCGCGCTCCTCTCGGCCGTTTGTTCTTCTCGCCTGCCGGCCGTTGCAGCGTCGGCGCTGGCGTCTGCGCCAGCGCCTAGGCCGCCACCAGCGCGAAGTATGCGATAACTGCAACGCCCAGCACAATGCGGTACCAGCCGAAGGGCTTGAAGTCGTGCTTCTTCACAAAGCCCATGAGGAAGCGGATAGCCGCAAGCGATACCACAAAGGCTACGACACAGCCCGTAAGGAGAATGGCCGCCTCGGTGCCGGAGAACGTGTTGCCCTTGAGGAAGTACTTCACCAGGCGCAGACCCGAGGCGCCCACCATAACGGGGATGGCCAGGTAGAACGTGAACTGCGCCACAACGGTGCGCGAGCACCCCAGGATGAGGCCGCCGATGATGGTGGAGCCGGAGCGCGAGGTGCCCGGCACAATGGAAAGCACCTGGAAGAGGCCGATGCCCAGGGCCGTCTTCCAGTCGAGGTCGTCAATGTTCTGGATGCGGGCGTCCGCGTCTGCCACCTGCGAGATTGTGAGCTCCTGCTGCGGCTGTGACGCGCCGTTGTCGGAGCCGGAGAAGTGGCGCGGGCGGTACGCACCGGTCGCGCTTGTCGCGCTTGCCGCAACGGTGGAGCCTGCGGCAGGGGTGGCCATCAGGCGCTGTGCGCGACGCTCACGGACGGTCTCGATCACGATGAAGGCAATGCCGTAGACGATGAGCGCGGCGGCGATCACGAAGGGGCTGCCCAGATGGTCCTCGATCCAGTCGTCAAGCGGCAGGCCCACCACTGCAGCGGGGATGCAGGCGACGATGGTCTTGGCCCAGAGCGTCCAGGTGGAGCGGCGCTCGTCGGCGGACTTGGAGCGCGAGAAGGGGTTGAGCTCGTGGAAGAAGGCAACAAGCACGGCAATGATGGCGCCGAGCTGGATCACCACGAGAAACATGTCCCAGAAGTCCTTCGAGACACTGAGAGGCATGAACTGCTCGAGAAGGAGCATGTGCCCCGTCGACGAGATGGGCAGCCACTCGGTGATGCCCTCGACCACGCCATAGATCGCTGCCTTGAGAAGCTCGAGAAGATCCACAGTTCCCCCTCCTTGCGCCGCCCGGCGGCGACTACGCGTGCTTGCATTTGTTGCGTTTAGTCAATGATGAAGGGGGTGCACGGAGCGTGGCGCGCCGCCACGCCGCATTCAGCGAAAAACTACGTGAGGCAAAGGGAGTTTCCCTTTGTCTCATTCTGCGGCGGGCCGCTCGTCTGGGCCTTGGAGCTCAGGCTCGGCGCCCGGGGCTGCGACCGTGTCCTGCGCGTCATCGCGCGCGTCAACCTTAAGCATCTGGGGGACGCCCCAGGCGAGGAAGCCCGCGAGCAGCGCAATTGTCGCCGCGATGAGGAGCGTGACGAGAATAGAGCGCCGGGGCTGCTCGTCCGGTTGTTGGTCCTTGGGGTCCTCGCTCACGCTGCCGCACCTCCCTGTCTGCTCGCGTTACGGCGACATTCTACCCCGAGTGGCAGGGGGTCAGAAACGCACTCCGGGCGGCGGAATCCTCACCCTCGGCTCCCCCCCCCGACTTCCCTCCGAGCTCCTCACGGCTCTCCCGAACTACGCACGGCCGCGTCGCGAGCGCGAGATCCAGGGGAATACGGGAGCGTCGCGAGCGCGAAGTCCAAGCAGCAAGGGATTCGACGCCGAGAATTGCGGCGGCACCGCCGGCTTCGGGTAGAATCGTCACCCAAAGGCATCACGAAAAGAGGAAACCATGGCGCTCAACCTGCAGAACGCTCGCTTCATCGCTTCATACGGCACCGTCGACGGGCTCCCCGCCCCCACCACGCCCGAGGTGGCCTTTGTCGGCCGCTCCAACGTGGGCAAGTCGTCGCTGCTCAACAAGCTGCTGGGGCGCAAGGCGCTCGCGAAGGTCTCGTCGCAGCCGGGCAAGACGGCAAACGTGAACTTCTTCGAGGCGGACGGCATCAGCTTTGTGGACCTTCCGGGCTACGGCTACGCGCGCGTCTCGATGGCCGAGCGCCAGCGCTGGGCAAACCTCATCTCGGGCTACTTTGCCCAGGAGCGCAGCTTCAACCTGGTCATTGCCCTTGTCGACGTGCGCCTGGAGGCGCAGAAGCTCGACCAGGACATGCTCGCGTTCCTCCGCGAGAACAACCTGCCCTTTGTGGTCGCGCTCACCAAGGCCGACAAGCTCAGTCGACCCAAGCAGACGCGCCAGGTGGAGCTTCTCTCGCGGCAGCTCGAGGTGCCGCGAGAGCAGATGCTGCTCACCTCCGCGCAGACCGGCCTGGGCATCGACGAGCTGCGCCATCGTATCGAGAAGGCCTGCGACTAGGCGGCGCACGACGCCCGCATCGAGAACACCAACGCACCAAGGAGACACGCATGTCCGCACGTAGGCGCGAGCCCGAGAGGCTCGAGGAGTTTGTCTTTGAGAGCACCACGATGGTCCTTGCTGCCGGCCTCGAGATGACAAAACACTCCGTCACCTCGGCGCCCGGGGAGTTTGTGCGCGAGAAGGGCCCGCTGGGCATTGGCTCCACCTGGCGCTGCCAGGTCTTTGAGGAGCTGGTGGGCCGCATCAACGCAAAGGAGATGGGCGCGCTGGCGCTGGGAGCAGGCCTCGACCCCAAGGCGCTCCCCAACCGCGTTCCCTGCACCGTGACGTACTCGAACGCCGGGGGCTTCCCCTCCTGCACCGTGCGCATCGTGACCGGCAAGGACGCAACGGCCTAGCGCACGCGGTCCTGCTCCCCGTGCGGACGTCGCGCGCGTGACGCGCCGGCGTCGCGTCGACCGCTCCTCTCGCGCTACAATAGTCCGTCACGCTTTCGTGCCGGGCACTGGGAGGACGCATGGCAGACGAGACGCACGACGCAACGTTCCGTGAGGAGCAGGACCACCTGAGCACGATATACGCCCAGCTCTGCGACCTGCGCGACACCCTCACCGAGGAGATAGAGACCAGCCACAAGGGCGCCGCGGACGACCTCCGCGAGATGAGCGAGGAGATTCGCCCCGACTTTGGCGGCACCGACGAGACCATGGAGACGCTCGCCGCCATCGAGACGCTCAACTCGGTCATCGACACGTACAACCAGTACCACGACTTCACCGTCGAGAAGCTGCAACGCGTGCTCCTACTGCTGCGCCAGCCCTACTTCGCCAAGGTCACGCTCGAGATGCGCCCCGGCCGCCCACCGCGCGACGTCTACATTGGCGCCGCGGGCATGACCGACGAGCATAAGCGCCCGCTCATCGTGGACTGGCGCAGCCCCGTGGCCGAGACCTACTACAACCAGGAGATGGGTCCCACCTCCTACCAGGTTGACGGCCGCACCCGCACCGTCGACCTGCTGCTGCGCCGCCAGTTCGACATCACGCGCGACGTGCTCAACTCCTACTTCGACACCACCGTGGCCATCGAGGACTCACTGCTTCTCGGCGCGCTCAAGAAGCACCACTCCGAGAAGCTCGCGGCCATCACCGCGACCATCCAGCGCGAGCAGAACGCGGTCATCCGCCACGAGGACGTGCCCGTGCTGCTCGTGAGCGGCATCGCTGGCTCGGGCAAGACCTCAGTGCTGCTACAGCGCGTGGCATACCTCTTCTACCAGGAGCGCAAGACCCTCTCGGCCGACCAGATCTTCCTCTTCACGCCCAACGACGTCTTCCGCCACTACATTGACACGGTGCTGCCAAGCATGGGCGAGAAGAACCCGCGCATCTTCACGTGGCGCGGCTTTCTCGCCAGCCTGGGCCTCTCCGAGCGCGGCGACGGGCGCGACGGAGACCCGGAGGAGCTCGCGCGCCTGGAGGAGGGCGTGCGCACGATGACGCTCGAGCCCGACGACCTGCGCGAGGTCCGCTGCGGCGAGCGCGTGATGCTCAAGGCGTCCTCGGTGGCGGGTGCCGTGGCCAAGTTCTCGCAGATCCCCGTTGGCCCGCGCCTCACCGCGCTGGTAAAGGATGAGCTGCACGACCGCCTTGACCGCAAGCTCGCGGCGCTCTCAAAGAGCGAGGAGGTCTGGGAGGAGATGCTGGGCCTGGACGTGGAGGAGCAGGTCGAGGTCTTTGGCCAGACCATAAGCCCCGCCGACGACGATGAGTGCGCCGCCTACGCCCTCGCCTACGTGCGACATCTCTTTAGCGGCGCTCACGACGAGATCGAGCGCGGCAACTGGCTGCGCATCGACCGCATCGGCATGCGCGTGCTGGGCAAGAGCGCGCTCACGGCGGCCGAGTGGGTCTACCTCAAGCTGCTGGTGATGGACGGTGGCGAGAAGTCCGCGCGCTACGTGATGGTGGACGAGGTGCAGGACTACACCGTGACGCAGCTCATGGTGCTGGCGCGCTACTTCCCGCGCGCCCACTTCATGCTGCTGGGCGACGAGCACCAGGCCATCCGCGAGGGCACGGCGAGCTTCGACCAGGTGCGCCAGATCTTCTCGGCAACGCATGGCGAGGTCGAAACCTGCGAGCTTCTCACAAGCTACCGCTCGAGCCCCGAGATAACAGAGCTGTTCACGAGCCTTCTGCCGCTGGACGAGCGTGCGCGCCTCACCTCGGTGCAGCGCGCGGGCACGCTGCCGCGCGTTGTGGAGGTGGCGGACGGCGATGCGGGGCACTACGTGGCCGAGCTGGCACGCATTGCCGAGAAGGCAGCAGACGAGGAGGGCCTCACCGCTATCGTTGCAGCCGACGCCGCGCGCGCCAACTGGCTCTCGAAGCAGCTGGGTGAGCGCGTGCAGCTTGTGGACCGCAACTCGCTCATGCCGGCGACCGGCGTGGTACTGATGGACCTGCGCCTGGCGAAGGGCCTCGAGTTTGACCACGTGGTGGTACCCGATGCGCAGGCCGAGGTCTACCCGGACACGCCGCTTGCGCGCCGCAGGCTCTACACCGCCATCAGCCGCGCGATGCACGAGGTCACGATTGTGTCGCAGGGAGCGCTGACGCCGCTTCTCGCGCGGTAGGGCGCGGGGTCGGCACGGGCGTTTGTCGCCGGAGGGGCACGTTTTGCGCAGATTGTCGCAGAAACCCCCTCTCCGGCGATTTTTTGTCGCCGGAGCCTCCCCTATGGCGCGATTTGCAACATCCGGAGCCTTCCGGCGACATCACCGCGCCCAAGGCGCGTATTCTGTCGGTTGAGGCGGAGAGAAACGCAGGCCACGGGAGGCAGACATGGAGACGCGCGTAGCGGTGCTGGGCATCATCGTGGAGGACCCGGACTCGGTCGCGCACCTCAACGAGGTGCTGCACGAAAGCGCCGGCATCATCATCGGGCGCATGGGCATCCCCTATCCCAAGCGGCACATGAACATCATCTCCGTGGCGGTCGACGCGCCGCAAGACGCCATCGCCGCGCTGGCCGGGCGCATCGGCGCCATTCCCGGCGTCAGCGTGCGGGCGGCGTACTCGAAGTAGGCACGTCTCGGCGACAGGGGCGAGTATTCTCGCACGAATTATTCTTTCGAGAATACTTTGCTACCCCTCACCGCGCGCGTCACCCAGACGCGCGGGAGTCGCGCGGAGAAGTTCCACGTCACCAGGGGCGTGCGAGGCCACAAGGAGCGTGCGGCCGCCCAGGTGACGCAGCACGAAGGCCGCCGCTGCCTGGTGCGAGGCGGCGTCTAACGAGGCAAAGGGCTCGTCGAGAACAACGGCCGCGCCGGGATGCGCGAGCGCCCGCGCTAGCTCCACGCGACGACGCTGACCGCCGGAGAGCTCCGAGACCGGCCTGCCCAGCGCGTCTTTAGGCAGCAACTCTTCCAGAAGCGCGTGCGCCTTGTCCTCCGAGAGCGCGCCCGCCGAGCAAAGCAGCACGTTCTGCTCGGCAGTCATTGCCTCCACCAGCCGGGCGTCCTGGAACTGCACGGAGAGCGCACCCGCTCCCGGCACCTGCACGCGCCCCGAGAGCGGGGCGAGAAGTCCGCAGACCGTGCGCACCAGCGTGGTCTTTCCGGCGCCAGAGGGGTCGGCGAGCACCGTGCGCGAGCCTGCAGCCAGCACAAGGTTGCAGGTAGCAACCGGCGCGCCGTCGTAGCCCAGGATCACGTCGTCGAGCAAGATTCCCGCGGGCGCGGGCACTGGCTGCCGGCGCTGCGCCGCCGCAGCCCTCGGCACACTCGCTGCAAGCGCCCAGTCAGCGGTTGCGCGCAGGAGCGCCAGGAAGGCCTTCTCGCACACCCAGGAAAGTGCCACCACCACGATGGTCCACGCAAAGAGGTCGCCGGTCTCTAGCAGGAGTTTTGCCTGGTAGATGCGCTCGCCCATGGAACCGCGCGGGCTGCCGATGAGCTCAGCGGCTACGCCTGCCTTCCAAGCCATGCCGCAGGCGTTCCTGCACGTTGCCACAAGATACGGAAGGAGCTGCTGCCAGGTGTCTGCCAGGAAGCGGCGCCAGCCGGGCACCCCCATCACGCGAAGCAGCTCGCCCAGGCCGGGGTCCGCCACCGAGCGCCCCTCCAGCACGCTGAAGTAGATGGCGGGAAACACGGCAAGAAAGACCGCGATGGCCGAGACCCGCACCGAACCCACCCACATGAGCAACAGCACAATCACGCAAACGATGGGCACGCTCTTGAGAAAGCTCACCGCTGGGGCGAGAAGCTCGGCCAGCGCGTGCCAGCGGTGCGCGGCGAGACCCAGCAGCAGGCCAAGCACGAAGGCTGCGGCAAAGCCTGCGGCAATTCTCGCCAGCGAGAAGCCCACCGTGGACCAGAAGGCTGCCGTGGGGACAAGTTGTGCCAGGCGCACAAGCACCGCAGCGGGACCAGCAAGCAGGAGCTCGGAGCCAACGGCCATACTCGCCGTTTGCCACACGAGAAGCCAGAATGCCACGGCACCTGCGCGGCGCAGCGCGTCGCGCGGGGTCACGGAAGCTTTGTTGTTCTCGGCAGACACCCTGGTTGCAGCCTAGGCCTCGTAGTAGAAGTCGTCGCCGGGGAGGGTCCCACCCACCGAGGAGGCGTCGGCGTCGTAGAGAACCTGCAGGTAGCCAGAGAGCGCCGAGCGCATGTCCTCGCCCGTGGTGCACACGATGTTGCACTTGGGGATGGCCTTTTCGGCGATGGCCTCGCTTGGCACGATGCCCGCCTTCACCACCAGCGGCGCCGCGGCGGCCGGATCGCCGTTCACGGTGTCGACGGACTCGGCGTGGCGCGAGAGGAAGTCCGCGATGGCCGCGGGGTGCTCGTCCACAAACTCCGAGCGGGCGATGGTCACGCCCATCACGAACTGGCTGCCCGAACCGCCAGCGTAGCGATCCCAGACATCGGTGAGACTCACGGGCGCGGAGAGCGAGGAGTCCTTGGCCAGCGTTGCCGTGGTGAAGGGCTCGGGCAGGATGGCGACGGCCGTGGGGTCGGCCTGGATGGCGGCCGCACACTCGCTGTGCTCGCTCTTGAACTCGATGGTCACCTGGTCCTTGATGCCGGCCTGGTCGAGCAGGTAGTTGAGCGTGTACTCGGGGCTGGCGCCCTGGCCGGAGAGGTAGACGGTGTGGCCGGCGAGGTCCTCGAACTGCTGGACGGAGGTGTCGCCGGTAACCACGGAGAGGACGCCCAGCGTGTTGACGTCGATCACGCGGATGCCGCCGCTGGTCTTGTTGTAGAGGACCGAGGCCACGTTGGAAGGCACGAGGGCGATGTCCGTCTCGCCCTGGATGACCAGCGGGAGCACCTGGTCGGCCGCGCCGGAGATCGTATAGGAGTAGGTGATGCCCGTGGAGCCCTCGACGGGCTCGGTGGGCGCGTCCTCGGTGGGTACGCCGGAGGTGGTGTCCATCATCGAGACCAGGCCGATGGTGGTGGGGCCCTTGAGGGAGGCCACGCGAACGGTCACGTCCTCGGTGGCGGCGGAAGCGTCCGAGGAGGACGAGGAATCGCTGGTAGAGGTGGTATCCGTAGACTGCGTCTGGCTGGTGCCGCAGGCCGCGAGCACAAGGCCGGCGGTGATGGAGCCAAACGCGGCGAGCGCCTGGCGACGGGTGATGCTGGTGTCCTTGAGCATGGTTTCTCCTCACATGTTGTCGGCGTCGCAGAAGCGCCTCTCGTCTGTGGTGGGTCGCGTGCGTGCGACCGGTAATGGGAGCCTTTCGTCTGGCCCCAGCGGGCCTCGCGTCAGACGAGGTAATTCTAGCATGCACCCCTCGGCTCGCGCGGCCCCCGCCGGCGCCGCCTCGCCCGCCGCCGCTACAGGTTCGACAACGAAAGAGTGACCCGTGCAGGTCGCCACACGTTCGGGGCACGAACCTGTACCCTCTCGCCACACATTCGCAGCTCGAACATGTGGCATCGCACCCAACTGACGCCCTCGCAAGTCGCGGATACAATAGGCGAGAGGCACGTGGCATTCCAACACCGGGAGGCAACCATGGACGTGCATGTGAAGCTCGACGGGAACGGCTACATTCCTGACGCCTATGCGAAGTACGCCGACAGGAGCGGTCTGTACGCTGGCACGCCAACGCGCTCGTTCCCCTTCGAGGTCACGGGCGTTCCCGAGGGCACGGCCACGTTGGCCGTGGTCTTCTACGACATCGACTCCATTCCCGTGTGCGGCTTTCCCTGGATTCACTGGTGCGCCTGCGACATCCCCGCGAGCGTCACCAAATTCCCTGAGGACGCCTCCAACCAGCGCTTCGCCGGGATGGTGCAGGGCAAGAACTCCTCTGCCTCGCGCCTGGTGGGTAGCCATGACCCGCTCCTCACCTGTCGCTACAACGGTCCGCAGCCACCCGACCGCGACCACACCTACACGCTGCGCGTCTACGCGCTGGACAATGCACCTCAGCTCAGGGAGGGTTTCTGGCTCAACGAGCTGCTCCATGCCATGGAAGGCCACGTGATGGTTGAGGCCGTGGCGCAGCTCCCCGCTCGCGCATAGCCGGCGAGCAGGGCGCGCGTACCGCAGCGCGTTGCAGCGTGTACCATGGGGAAGTCTGAAAACACTCCACCCTAAGGAGCACGTATGCAATACCAGTCTCGCGACCAGATTCCCGAGAAGTATCGCTGGGACCTCTCGTCCATGTGCGCGGATGACAAGGACTTCGAGCGCCAGCTCGAGGACGCCAAGGCACTCCCCGCAAAGCTTGCGGCGTACAAGGGGCGCGTGAGCACCTCGGCGGCGGACCTTCTCGCCTACCTGCAGCTTTTGGACGAGGCAAACGTGACCCTCAACCGCCTGGGCAACTACGCCGACCGCCAGGCAGACGTCGACACCCGTGTGGCTCGCTACCAGGTCTACTCCGACCAGGTCATGAGCCTTGAGGTCGAGACGCAGGGAGCCTGCTCGTGGTTCTCGGCAGAGCTCCTTGGCATGGCAGACGAGAAGCTCGCCGCCTTCTTTGCCGAGGAGCCCGGCCTTGAGCACTACCGCCGCGCAATCGACCGCGAGCTGCGCATGCGCCCGCACCGTCTCTCGGCTGCCGAGGAGGCCATCCTCGCACGCGCCGGTGACGCGGCGGCCCAGCCCGAGCGCGTGTTCTCGCAGCTCAACAATGCCGACCTCACCTTTGCCGACGCCACGGACTCAAAGGGCGAGAAGCACCCCGTGAGCCACGGCAGCTTCATTGGCCTCGAGCGCAACCACGACCGCGCGCTGCGCAAGTCTGCCTTCGACTCGGTCTACGCGAGCTACGGCGCGCACCGCAACACCTGCGCCGGACTTCTCTCCGCCCAGGTCAAGCAGCTCAAGTTCTTTGCGGACTCGCGCCGCTACAAGGACGCCCTGGAGTACTGCCTCGACGCCAACGAGGTCCCAACCTCGGTCTACGACAACCTCGTGGACGCGGTGCACAAGAACCTTGGAGCGCTCCACAACTACGCAAGCCTGCGCAAGGACGCCCTTGGCGTGGACGAGCTTCACTTCTGGGACATGTACGTGCCGCTTGTCGGCTCCGTGGACCTCACCTTCACCTACGAGGAGGCCTGGGACCTCATCCTGAAGGCGCTCGAGCCGCTGGGTGAGGAATACCTTGCCATTGTGCGCAAGGGCCTTGAGCAGCGCTGGATTGACGTGTACGAGACACCCGGCAAGCGCTCCGGCGCATACTCCTCGGGCTCCTATGGCACCAACCCCGTGATCCTCACGAGCTTTGACGGGAGCCTGGACGACGTCTTCACGCTGGCGCACGAGATGGGTCACTCCGTGCACACCTACCTCTCGTGCCATGCGCAGTCGCCCACCTACTGCGACTACCCCATCTTCGTGGCCGAGGTGGCCTCCACCTGCAACGAGGCACTGCTCTCGCACTACCTGCTCGAGCACACCACAGACCCCGCAACTCACGCTTACGTACTCAACAACTTTGTGGAGTCCTTCCGCGCGACGCTCTACCGCCAGTGCATGTTCGCCGAGTTCGAGCGCGACGTAAACGAGATGAACGCCGACGGCCGTGGCGTCACGGCCGATGCCCTCTGCGAGCGCTGGGGCGAGCTCAACGCCCAGTACTTTGGCGACGCCGTGACCGTTGACGACGGCATCCGCCTTGAGTGGGCGCGCATCCCGCACTTCTACTACGGCTACTACGTCTACCAGTACGCCACGAGCTACGCGGCGGCCATCGCCATCTCGAACCGCATCCTCGGCGAGGGCGCACCCGCCGTGAGGGACTACCTGGGTTGCCTCAAGGGCGGCTCGAGCAAGCCTCCCATCGAGCTTTTGCGCGGTGCCGGCGTGGACATGGCAACGAGCAAGCCCGTCGAGGATGCGCTTGCATACTTCTCGCAGCTTGTCGATCAGCTGCGCAAGGAGCTCTAGGGCAAGAGAGACACGCTTCCCGTCACCCCAGGCGGCGTCCGGCTTTGTCCGGGCGCCGCCTTTGCGTGGACCAGCCCAAGCTGGCGTCCTGGCCGCAGCGTCATTCCGAAAAAGCTACCAGTGTGTATCCCACTAAGCAACTGGGATTTTAGTGGGCTACAATGGGCGCCACTGCATACGGACATGGGAGAATCGCAGATGAGCACCAATCTTTATGGTTCGATGAATCGCAGGTCTTTTCTCGGCGTGATGGCAGCGGGGGCAGCCCTGGCTCCGCTTGCTCTCGCTGGTTGCGGAAGCGCGCAGCAAAGCGACAGTTCAACCGGCTCCGCGGACGCAACCGCCACGAGCAGCGCCTCGACGACCGACCTTTCCGGCCAGCACCTCACCTTTGTGGGCGATGACGCATTTGCGCCGTACCGCTACATCGAGATGCAGTCCGACGGCACCCAGAAGGTAGTCGGCCTGGACATCGCCGTGGCAGACGAGATGGCCAGCCGTCTGGGCTTCACGTACGACTTCGAGCCGCAGGAGTTTGCGGCCACGCTTGCCTCCGTCCAGGCAAGCGACACGTCCTTCACGATGGCCATGTCCTCAAACGCGGAGCGCGAGCAGACCTACGACTTCACCCGTGGCTACTATCAGCCGCTCGTTGGCGTGCTCACCCTGGGCGGCGACGCCATCACGAGCGTCGACAACCTTGCCGGCAAGAGCATTGCCTGCACCACGGGCACGGTGCAGAACAAGTTTGTCACTGCCGTGCTGCCCGATGCCGACGTCCACACCTACGACGGTGGCGACCAGTGCCTGCAGGAGGTTCTCGCCGGCCGCATCGACGCCTACGTGTGCGACGGTGCCGAGGGTCAGTCCATGCGCGACGCCAACGAGGGTCTGGTGCTTGGCCTTCTCGGCCGCGACGAGACCAAGGACTACGTGGGCGTCTACCGCATCATGGCCACCAAGGGGGCGTCGTTTGTCGCCGCCTTTGACCAGTGCATTGGCGAGATGCTCGAGGACGGTACCATCGACCAGTTCATCGGCACCTACGTAGGCCCAGACTTCGAATGGGGCGGGAACTTCTCGGCCTCCGGCTCTGCAACCGAGGGCGTGGGCTCTACCAGCGCAAACTAGCGAGAGAGCGGCATGAACTTCTCGGTCATCGAACCATATGCGCCAATGTTCATAAGCGGCCTCTCCGTCACGCTTGAGGTGACGGGGGCCGCTTTGGTCCTGGCGTTTGCGCTGGGATTTCTCATCGCAGTGCTCAAGGTGCTGCCGTGCAAGCCGCTGCGAGTGGTACTAGACTTCTACACGTCGATTTTCCGAGGCATCCCGCTCATAGTGCTTCTGTTTGTTGCGTACTTTGCAACGCCGCAGCTCACGGGGTACAAGATTTCGATGTTTGCTGCCTCGGTGCTCACGCTGGGGCTCAATGGATCCGCCACCGTCTCCGAGACCGTGCGCGGCGGCATCGAGGGCGTTGACCGCGGCCAATACGACGCCGCGCGTGCGCTGGGCCTCCCCTATCACCTCATGATGTGGGAGATCGTCATTCCCCAGGCACTGCGCTCGGTGGCCCCTGCGCTGGTCAACGAGGTCATCACGGTGCTCAAGAGCTCATCGCTCGTAGCGACCATCGGCCTCATGGACATGATGCGCGCGGCTCAGAGCGTACAGGCGCTCACGTACCGCGCGTTCGAGCCGTTCATCGCCGTTGCCGTCATCTACTACGTGATTGTGATGGTGCTCGTTGCCGTAAGCAAGCGCCTAGAGCGCCGTTTGAGGCAGGGCTAGGGGGCATTCCGACTCCCTGCTGCATCAAACTCCTCTTCGTTACACGATTTTCGTTTTCCGTGCGCCGAACTGCCCTTCGTTACACCCAGTTTCCGGAGTATCCAAAGTATCGGAGTCTACATATTGTGCCTATCGAAGCACTTGATACAACATATTGCTGTTCCCAAGGCTTCGATACTCATGGTGTTCTTAAAACTAGGTGTAACGAATGGCAGTTCGGCGCAAAGCGAACAAATTTTGTGTAACGAAGGCACGTTCGATGCAGTGTGCCCGGTCGCGCAATCCACGCGGCCGGGCACACTGGACTCAATCGGCGATTCAGGCCGCAATCTACTGCTCCGCTGCCTTCTTTCCCGCAACGATGCTCTTGAAGACGCCGCTCTGGTCGAAGTCCTCGGGCAGCAGCACCGTTGTAGCCTTGCCGCTCGCCGCGTAGTTGTTCATCATGTCCGTCCACTGGGTGAACTCAAAGAGGCGGTTGGCCTCCTCCTCGGTCACGCCGGACTCGCGGATGGTATCGATAGAGTCCTTGATGCCGCGGGCGATGGCAACGCGCTGGTCGGCGATGCCCTTGCCCTCCGCCGCCATGGCCTCGGCCTTGGCCTGCGCCGCAATGACGGTCTTCGCCTTGGCAGCGTTGGCGTCGTTGGTCGCGCTCTCGAGGTTGTTCTTCGAGGCGATGATGTGGTTCATCGACTCCTGAACCTCCTGCGGCAGCTTGATGCGCGTAATGAGGGTGGTCACCAGCACGTAGCCGTAGTCGAGCATCTTGGCGGCAACAACCTCATCGATGGCGTGGGCGATGGCGTCCTTCTCGGAGAAGACCTCGTCGAGCGTGCGCGCAGGAATCTGCGAGCGCAGCGCGTCGGCCAGGTAGTCCTGCATCTGCCCCACGGGATCCTGCAGCGTGTAGAAGCTGCGGTAGACGCCGGAATCCGCGCCCTTCTCAACGTCGCCGTAGTCAACGTGATACTGAATCGAGACGTCCAGCTCAATAGTCACGTTGTCCGAGGTCTTGGCGTCAAACGTCATGTGCTCGTCCTCGGTCATGAGGCTCACGTCGTGCGTGACGTCAATGAAGGGAAACTTCACGTGGAAGCCGGGGCCGGCGAACCCGTGAAACTTGCCCAGGCGCTCGATGACGGCAACGTGCTGCTGGCGCACAACGTAGCCCGTTGAGAGTACGAGAACCACAATAAGGACGATAAGAATAATCATGAACATGAGGAGCTCCCTCGGTCTGTCGTCTGCGGTAGTGGCATTCTGAAAGCATATCAGGAATAGCTTTCCAACAGTGGAAGAGCACGGTGTCGAAGCACAAGACGCCACCGCATAGGTCTGGGCGTCGTTGCGAAAGGATCGACGATGACTGTCGAGAAAAAGCTGCCGTTTGCATCCGACTACCAGCAGGGCGCGCACCCGCGCATCCTCGAGCGGCTGTCGGCGGCTAACATGGAGGCAAACCCGGGCTACGGCACGGATGCTCACAGCGAGCACGCTCGCGAGCTCATCCGCACGGCATGCAACGCTCCGCAGGCAGAGGTGCACTTCCTGGTTGGTGGCACCCAGGCGAACGCCGTCGCAATCGACGCGCTTCTTGCCCCGTGGCAGGGCGTCGTCGCCGCGGACTCCGGCCACGTGAGCATCCATGAGGCGGGCGCCATCGAGGCGTGCGGACACAAGGTCATCCAGCTCCCCGAGAAAGACGGCAAGTTGAACGCCGCAGACGTTGACGCGTTGGCTACGTCCTGGGAGCAAGACGAGAACCACGACCACATGGTCATGCCGGGGCTGGTCTACATCTCGCAGCCAACCGAATACGGCACGCTCTACTCGCTGGACGAGCTTTCCGCGCTGCGCGCCACGTGCGACGCGCACGGAATGAAGCTCTACGTTGACGGCGCGCGCCTTGCCTACGCGCTTGCCGCGCCGAGAAACAACGTACAGTTGAGCGATCTGGCGCGTCTGGCCGACGCGTTCTACATTGGCGGCACCAAATGCGGCGCGCTTCTCGGCGAAGCGATGGTCTTCCCCAAGCCGTCGACGTGCCCCCACTTCTTCACACTCATGAAGCGCCGCGGAGCGCTTCTCGCCAAGGGAATGGTCACGGGCATCCAGTTTGAGACGCTGCTCGACGATGGCCTCTACCAGCAGATTGGCGCTCAGGCAGTAGCGCAGGCAGAGCGAGTTTCCCAGGCCCTCAAGGCCGCGGGCTGCGAGCTCATGCACCCGCAGGAGACCAACCAGGTGTTTGTCGCACTTGACGAGAAGCTCTATGCACAGCTTTCTGCCCGCGTGGAGATGAGTTTCTGGGAGCAGCTGGCCGACGGCCGCACCGTCGTGCGCCTGGCCACGAGCTGGGCGACTGCGGATGAGGACGTAGATGCGCTTGTTGAGCTACTTGGCACGAGCCAATAGATCTCGCGGGCGGCTCCATGCCAGACGAAACCTCAAGGGTGGGCGACAACAGCCCCCCAACGGGTCGGTAACAACGAGCGAGTAAGCCGGACGGGGCAAACGGGATTATGTTGCCCGGCAAACTGATTGCATCGATTGCATGAGTGCGCAGTACGGCCTACGTATCCAGCAGGCCGTACTGCGCGTACTTGTCGAGCATCATCTTGTAGAACATGCGGTTGGAGAAGTACTGGCGGTACGTGACCGTCTTCACCTTGCCCTCCGCCTTGAGCCTGTCCATCTCGGCCTGCTCGAACGCCGCTTGTTTCTGAACGTCCGCGAGCATCTCTTCGAACGCAGCCAGCCTGTCCATTCCTGTCACACCCCCAGTAGACGGCTCACCCCGGGACAACAGGACAGATGCGGGAGGTCTGCCCTACTCCGCCGGCTAGCGCTTGGAAACTGTCTACGCCATTCTCGCACGTTAAGCCATGGCTAGATTGCGGCTTGGGGGCTTTAGCCTCCAGGTTCGACCCTAAATAGCAAGCCGGGCTTGATGTTCCCAATTGCCTTCGAAAAGTAAATTGAAATTGCCAGGCAAGGAGAACCAACAACAGAAAGGAAACGCCATGGCTATCCAAATCAAGCGCTTTGAAGTATCGGAGAACTGCAAGGACATCGACACGGAAGCAATGCTCGCGGAGGTGGCCAAGCTTCGCGAATACGCACTGAATGGCATTGAGTCCGACTCGGACCTCATGGGGTCAATCCAGGCAATTGTGGCCTTCCAGCTGCCTGATGGGTCCTTCCCCGTGACTGTGGGCACTCCCTTGCCGTCCGACGCAAGCGTTGACCTTGTCTTCCGGCCGACCTACTCCTGCTGCCAGGCCCTCGTCCACGCGCTGTCGCTCGGCATCAAGCCTGACGACGTTCGCGAGCCCCTCTCCCGCGGGCTAGCCGCTTGCTGCCGACGCAATCTGGAGGGACACGGCTACGAGGCCCTCGAGCGCCAGGCAGAGGACCTCGCGGACTTTGGCCATTGCGGACTTGCCAAGCTCCTCGACGAGGAGCCCGGCCTGTGCCCGGCATTCACACGCCTTGTTGGAAAGACCGTCCAGAGCTACAAGCACTCCCTCGAGACCGGCCACGTCGTCGATGCATGGGGCAAGGACCTCACGTCCAAGGTCTCGGCGGCAGTAGATGCCCTTGGCTGCGCGGACAGCAATGCACGAGAGGCCCTCTGGGCGGCTGCCGTCTAATGTGACCTCAGCGTCAGGCAAGTCTCGAATACACTTGGTGTCCTGCCATCGGCGGGACACCAAGTGCATCCCGTGGAGAAGGGAGTCGCGTTGAACATGGCCTTCGGAGTCCTTAGGTCGAGCGAGAACACGGCTAGACAGCGCAGGTCTGACCTTCGCGATGGCGTACGCATTGGGGACATGTGCGTGCAAGCCGATTTTGGCTACGGTGGTTCATTCGAGTCGTCCGTGCATCCCATCATGCTGCCGCTCAACCTCTCCGAAGTCTACGTTATGCTCGTTGCCCTCAAGAAGTACGAGCTTGCCTGCGGAGAGGGCGACCCTCACGCCACGCTGGCAGCACGTTTGGCAAACATGGCATATGGCGAGCTCAGTGCCTACGCAAAGAAGAAGCTCGCTGACCGTCTCAGCGAGGCTGGATACGTTTTCCGTCCCGAGGGACCCGCATTCCGCGACGACATGCACGGGTCCTCGGAATGGGTCAAGTTTGAGAAAAGTGGCGTACGCGTAGCAGTTGAGCTGGATGAGGGCCAGTCGCTCGTGGGTGTGATTGTGGGCGTGGGCAGGTGCCGAGGTGACAAGCCAGGAGACCGTCGCCCGGGACTCACACTGCGCCTGGATGACGGAAGCGAGATATCTGTACCTTGGTCCCAGGTGGTTAGCATCGATAAGACAGAGGGGTAGTAATCGCAGGCGGCGCCCCAGAGCGTTGCATCACGCGGGATTGATTTGCCGAGTAACTCAATCCCGCAGCACCGACAGCCGCTCCAAGGCACTGATGTAGGTGCAGAGCGCCCGCCTTAGCGACCCCTCAGATGCCGCCTCGTTTGGTCCGTGTATCCCGCCGACCCAAGACGGGGTACTCTCATCGGGGTCGCCAATCGGCCCAAATCCCACGGCGTACGGAAAGCGTTTCGCATAGGTTCCGCCGCCAAGAGTTACAGGCTTGGCCGCATCGCCAAACCACTCCGCGTAGCAGTCTAAAAGCACTTGCACCTCGCGCCTCTCGGGATCAACGTAGAGCAGCGAGCCCCTATGTACCTCTGCATACTCGACTCCGTACTCCACGCACACCTTCTCGATACCAGCGGAGATGGCATCAGGGCTAGTCGACTTTGGGTATCGGCAGTCGGTGGTCTGTACGAAATGCCCGTCCCTTGTCTCAATTGTCCCGCTAATGATGGTCAGCGGCGTGAATAGGTCGTCCGTCGCGTTGATACCAAACGCCGAGCCATCCGTGGACGAGAAGACAATGTTCTCGAACTCGAGCCATCGCCGCTCGCGCACTGAGCCAACGCCATTCTGCAGCAAGTACCTCACCAGCACGCCAATTGCGCTCACGGTGCCTTCGGGTTCCGCTGCATGTCCACCCGTGCCCCGTGCCAGAACCTCAGACAGCCCTGCTCCGGCTGCCCTCACCGTAACGCCTTTCTCTGCCGGAAGCTCATCAGCGCTCACGCGGACAATCGCCCTGGCAGACGCGGCAACCGCATTCCTAACCGTCCCTCCGGCGATCTCGACGATCTTCCCCTGTGAATCGCACTTCCAGGCAAGCTCGGCATTGTGAGAGCCCTTCTCACCACAAACCACGGGCCATGCAGAATCCGGAGTGAACAGGAAGTCTGGCGCGGCATAGTTGCGAACGTACCACCGCGCGTCATCCATTCCTGTTTCCTCGTTCGCTCCAAGCAGGATGCGGACGGCCTTTCGATCTGCCGCACAGTCGTGCGTCGAAAGGAAGCGTGCTGCCCACAGCGTCAGAACAGCCGGTCCCTTGTCGTCAAGCACTCCCCTTCCCACAAGATAGCCTTCGCGCCGTTGCAGAGCGAGGGGATCCGAACTCCATCCAGGACCCGCAGGCACTACATCCAAGTGCGCGATTGTCGCCACCTGGCCATCACGCTCGCCCGGAACATCGGCAAAGCCGATAATCCCGCCGCAGTCGTGAGCCTGGAGACCAAGCCTCGACGCCATTCTCAGCGCACAGTTGAGGGCATCCCGCGGTCCCTTGCCCCATGGCGCATCGGGCCCTGCAGTGGCCGAATCCCCAATACTCTGAATGCTGACAAGCTCTGCGATGTCGGCAACAATCGCCGACCAGTTGTTGTCAACAAAACGACTAATGCACTCTTTGCTTGATGCCATCAGAGTTTCCCTCCAGCACCTCAAGTAGTTCCTGATACCTCATGCCGGAATGGGGAGAGGCAACGGTCCCAAGCATTGAGTAGAGGTACGAGAATATCGAGCTCTTATCCTCCTGGCGCTTGCTAACCAGCACCACGATAATCAGGCTAATGGGTTCATCCTCGACTTTGACAGGTGTGTCAAGCGTGAGCGCAAGTAGCCGTGGCCTGTCTGCCGGCGTTAAGGTAATGCAATGCGGTACCGCAACGCCGTTGAAGCGCAGACACTGGCCCTGACACTCTCGCGCCATTATGGACGCGACCTCTTCCTTTCGGATAACTCCCCTCTCGAGGAAAAGCTCGAGGCCGCAAGAGAGCATGGAAAGATATCCGTCACCGGCAACTCCAATCTCCGCGAAGGAGACTTCGGGGAGAATGTCTGGAAGCGACGTACGGTACTGTGAGTCCGTAACTGCGCGCTTTAGAGCTGCCAAGTCTGCATCGCTCAGAATCCCCCGACAAACAAGATTCCAAGGGAGCCTCTCGAGGCCCTTGTCCGCGAAGGAGTCGTCTCTGATGAGTATCGAGTACGCACCCGTGCCATACTCCCTTTCTGCCGATTGAACGTCATACACGGAAGTAACCGTCACGTTGTCAAACGTATTCTCGAGCATGGCTCGGTTCACTGACTCAAGTGACCTTCTCCCGCAGAGCAGCAGAATCGCAAGGGACTGTCCTGTCGAGCAGAGCCCTGTACCTATCACGTAGAGGGCACAGAGCTCGTGCTCCAAGAACACGTCCTTGCGCAGTGACTCAAGGTACTCGCAGAGGTCCTGGGCAAAGTCGAACTCAATGGGATGATCTATGCGAATGCGGTTAACCTGAGTTCTAAACTCATCTGTCATGAGCGTGGTGAACATTGCAGAGCGGGCAATGTGCTCGAACATGACGGTGGGAAGGTCGGGCCGCGATACCCTCATACCGTGTGAGGCGAGAAGATCGGAAGCTCTGCCAATCAACTCGTAGCGATGCGCAAGGAGCCACGAGTGGAGGTCGCGCTTCCTCGAGATGAGCCTGTCGATTGACGCGCGCGCAACAGTGAGCGAGAGGGGCTCTCCAAGCTCGAACGGGGCTGTGACGATTGCCGCATAGACCTGCGTGCGTGCTTCCTGGAGCGTCAGCCAGGGCTCCATTTCCTGCTGGAAGGACTCTATCTCCTGTGACATAAGCCCGGCGGCAGTCATCCAGGGACCAGCAAGCGTCTGGAGCTCAGTGAGCACTGCACGATCGCGGGCAGCGAGCGCTGCGACAAAGTCTGCCGGTGAAGACTTCTCGAACACAACCTCTATACCCCGCCCACTCTTCATCTCGATAGAGAGCGTGCGGGAGTATCGACGGTTTGCGGAACCAACGCATGCCCTCACGGTGGCATTCGAGAGCCCCGTGCGCTCCTCGACGTCCATCACGGTAGGACGAGGAGAGCTAAGGATTGCCAGCAGCATAGCCGTCTCATCATCGAAGACCGAGGAGAGAAGTGCATCGAGGGCGTCTTGAGACTGGATTGAGAGCCTGTAGATTGGCTCGGCCTCGATAAGTCCGGCCCCGGTCCTCCGCAAGATGTCATTCGCCCGTGCTATGTCACGAAGTACCGTCCTCCTAGAGACGCCTAGGCGAGTGGCCAATTCGGCGCCGGATGCCGGTCCCTCTCGCAGCGCGAGCACTATAGAGCGTTCTCGACCGCTGAACCTCATAGGCTCCGCACCCCCGCCAAAAGGCCTTTGAGACCCTCCTCTAGTTTTGACCGCGGACATGCCACGCACATTCTCAGGTACTTGTCATCGCCGTAGGCAGCACCGTTCATGATGCCAACATGCCCCACGTGCACCAACGCGTCCTGCAAACGCGCAGCGCTCACGCCAAGTGCCGAGGCGTCCATCCAAGCAAGATACGTCCCCTGAGGAACCGAGAACCTAATCTCCGGAATGTTCGTCGAGAGGAACTCCCCAATGGCATCCATGTTCGCACGAATGTAGGAGCGCAGGTCGTCGACGTACTGGTCGCACTTGCGATAACCTGCCGATTGAGCGTACATTCCCAGGATGCTCGTGCTAGATAGCGCGTTGCGCTGCTTGAGCTCAAAGAGAAATTCCTCACGCAGGCCCTTCTCGGGAAAGAACGCGTACGACCCAATAAGCCCAGCGGTGTTGAACGTCTTCGATGACGAGCAGGCAAGCGCGGTGTTCTTCTCGGTAACCTCTGTGATAGGCGTATAGGGCACATCGCCAATGATGATGTCGCGATGGATATCGTCTGAGATAAGGAAGGTGTTAGTCTCAGCGCATATCGAGGCAATTCTCTGCAGCTCGGCCTTCGTGAACACCTTGCCAGTTGGATTGTGGGGGTTGGTCAGGAGAAACACCTTTGCAAGGGGATCAGTGCATGCCCGTTCGAGACCATCCCAGTCAATCTGGTAGTCATCCATGGCAGACGAGAGGCTAACAGGAACTAGTACCCTCCCGTTTCCGCGGATAGCGCCAAAGAACGCATCATACATTGGGGAGAAGGTTACAACCGCATCCCCAGGGTTTGACTTGAGCCTGATCAGCGTTGCGACCGTAAAGATAACGCTAGGACTGTAGACAATCCATTCGGGATTGACGCGTGCCCCTCCCCTGCGGTCAAACCACTCCACGATGGGCTGCTTGAACCCATCGTGATTCCAACGCGTATAGCCAAGTATGGGGTGGTCGAGACGACTTTTAATGGCGGTGAGAATCTCATCGGGAACCGAAAAGTCAGCATCGGAAATGGAGAAGGGAATCACGTCTGAAGACCCAAAACGGTCTGCAGCGTAATCCCACTGTGTGCAATAGGTTCCATGCCTGTCAATGACCTCATTGAAGTCCATATTGCGCTCGACCCCCTTGATTTCATTGGCGAGCTGGCACCCGCCTCACAGGACAGGTGCCAGCGTACCAGCAATCAGTTACATCACGAGATGACGTCCTATGCGGCCTGCTGCGCCTTCTCGGCCTGGCGCTTAAGCCAGATTGACTTGAAGATAATGATCAGAGCCACGTTAAGCACAAGCCCCACTGCGACTGCGATGTAGTAGGCCCACGCAGGAGAAATCAGTCCGAGAAGAGGATCGAAGATGCCAATCCCGGGGGCAATGCGCTGCACACCCAGTGCCATGGAGATTGCGCCAGCAACGCCACCGGCAATGACGTTCGCAGAAATCATTGGCAGGGGAGCGGCAAGTGCATACGGGATGGCGGGCTCGGTTGCGACCGTAGCGCCAACGATAAGTGCAGGAATCGCAGCGTCACGCTCGCCCTCGGTGAACAGGGAAGGACGAATCCAAGTTGCGATGGCGGCTGCCATGGGCGGCAGGATGGTCACAACGCCAACGATGCCATACCAGTCGTAGACGCCAGAAGCAACCAGCGAGAAGGAGAAGAACCACGCAGCCTTATTGACAGGGCCACCCATGTCGAAGGCAAGCATGGCGCCAACCAGGAAGGCACCCGCAAGCTTTGCACCCTCAGGAATACTCGAAAGCATGACGACCAGGCCGTTCATAAGGGCAGCGGCGATGGGTCCAATGAAGTAGTAGGTCAGAAGCGCAAAGACGAGCAGACTGACAAACGGGATAATAAGGAAACCCATCAGGCCGTGCATGTTCTTAGGAAGCTGAATCTTCCTCAGGGCGTTAGCAAAGTAGCCAACGAGGATGCCGATGATCACCGCGCCAATGAAGCCGGCACCCGTCTGGGTACCCAGCAGGTCAGCGCTGTTCGCAAGGTAGGAGCAGATGAACGCGGGGGCGAGTGCGGGCTTGCCGCCAATGGACTGTGCAATCCACGCGCCCATGACGGGAACCATGAAGGAGAAGCCCAGCGAACCAATGGTGTTGAGCACCCACGCTATGGATGCAACCTGGCCATCGGCCGGCTCGATGTTGGGGGCACCAAACTGAATCATGATCGAGCCGATGGCCATGAGAAGGCCGCCGCCAATCACGAACGGCAGAGCAGCGGAAACACCAGCCATCAGGTGGTTCATGAACCCGGTCACAGCGCCGGTGCCATTACGACCACCGAGGTCAACCGAGGTGGCTCGATACAGCTTTGCCTCTCCCTCGAGATTGCCCATCACGGAGTCGATGTTCTTCAGGGCCTCGGACACCGGGAGCTCGATGACCTTTTTGCCATCGAAGCGCACACGGTCATCCTCGTCCATACCCTTGCCAAGGGCGAGGATGACATAGTCGGCATCCTTAATCTGGTCCTTGGTCAGCTGGTTCTCGACACCATTGGCACCCTGGGTCTCGACGTGAACTTCGTAGCCGAGGGCCTCACCTTTGGTTTTAATCGCCTCCGCCACCATGTAGGTGTGCGCGATGCCAGCTGGACAGTTGGTCACCGCAACGATCGATTTGGACATTGCCCGCTCCTTTCTACTGGCCGACAACGGTCGGCACGCCATTCAGATAAGCCCCGTCCCCTCGTCCTCAGGAGGCGTTGCCCGAAAGCACTCCATCGATTGCCTCGAATACCTCATCATCAGTGCCCTTGTTGAGTATCTCTACGAACTCGGGGTGCACGAGCTTGCGGCTAAGCGATGAGAGCAGCCGGAGGTGCTCAGAGTTCGCCCCGCTGGGAACCAGGATGGAGATAACGGTCTGGACCGGCTTGCCATCAATCGAGTTCCACTCGACAGGTTGGGACAGCCGCGCAAAGAGCACCGTGGGCTCAGAGACATCATCAGTCTTGGAATGAGGAATGGCGATGCCTCCTCCAAAGCCAGTCGATGCCTCCTCCTCTCGCTCCTTGTAGTCACGCACTATTGCCTGCGCATCGTGGGCAAGCCCCAAGCTCACCGCACGTTCCGCGAGCCTCTCGAAAACCTCTTCCTGGGTTTTCACATCAATTGTTCCGAGAATGTTTCCGCGAGTGAAGAGCATGTCCCCTCCCCTTCCACATGGCCTCACCCAGCCGACGGCCAGTAAATTGAGGTGCTCCGCTTGGACTTGCCTGAGTATCCCATCATCGAATCCACACCTTAAGAGTGGTTTTGTCGCAGCCCCTGTGACAAAGGCTGGCCGTTATTTAGGACTGGGATGCCCCAGGCGGGGGGCGAGATAACTTTGCCCGGCAATGGGATTCCATCGCCGGGCAACGGAGTTGCATAAGCGGACTAAGCGACTGATGATTGCGACGTTATCTCTCCTCCGTGGCCACTGATACAATTCCTCTACCGCCTCCGAGGAGGGCAGCGCCCATGGACGAGAAATGCAAAGATTCCAGCGACCGCACGACCATCGACCTCTCTCAGGAGGGAAGACCCTCCCTCGCCGTGAGCGACGTCCGAATCAAAAGCATGATCTACACCGTTCGCGGCGAGCAGGTCATGCTCGACAGCGACCTCGCGAAGCTGTACGGCGTGGAGACCAGAACGCTCAACCAAGCCGTCACGAGGAACCCCGACCGCTTCCCGGAGCGCTTCTGCTTCAGACTCACAAAAAAATGGGATGGTGATCCGCGGGCATGTCCGTCACGATATGGACGCACCCAAAGACCGAACTCACTGGACGCGACGTAGAAGCTCGACGGGATTGAGTTGCCCGACAATTGAGTTAGATGCAGAAAATGCTACTGGGTGATTTGAGGAATCCAATCTGCCAAAGTTCCCAACTACGCCGATAAAAGCTGCAATCACATTAGCAGTGAAGAGGACCAAGCTGAACGAGCGCAGCATCCCCGTTGACGACGACGGGAGGCCCTGCTCCCGCAGCAACAGGCGCAGGCGGGTGTGCAGACACTACGTCGGGCCCCACTTCCACGAGCTGCAGCGCACGAGCATCTCGCTATTGATCGCAAACTGCGTGGACTTCCGAATCGCCAGCAAGCAAGCCGGACACAGCAAAGTCTCTACCACGATGGACATCCACAGCGATGCCTTCTCCGAAAACGACAGAACATCCGCGAACGTGGTTGGAAAGTTTCTAAACTAAATAACAAGGTACCGAACGGCGTCGAGAGCCGAACGGTACCTCAAAGGAGTTTCCCACCGCAAGAATTGCAATAGTTAGCTCAACACAGCACCGGTCTTCGCAGAAGCCACCTGCTTCGAGTAACGTTCGAGCAGATGTCCTCCGTTCTCGTGAATAACCGGCTCCCACGATGCGCGACGTGCACTCAGCTCCTCGTCTGAGACGTTCAGCTCGATGAGGTTCTTGTTGAGGTCAACATGGATTTCGTCGCCATCCCTCACGAGGGCGATTGTCCCTCCCTCAAACGCCTCGGGGCAGAGATATCCCACCGAAAGGCCGCCAGAAGCGCCTGAGAAGCGACCATCCGTAATAACTGCCGAATTCGGAATGCCCTTCATTATCTCGGTGACGCGGTGCAGTTCCTTCATTCCGGGTCCCCCCTTGGGGCCCTCGTAACGCACGACTACACCGGTGCCAGGCTTGATGGCATGCGCATTGTACGCAGCAAACGCTTCCTCCTCAGATTCGAAGACCTGGGCCTTGCCTGTCCAAACATGCTGCTCGGCCGGCACGGCGCTGGTTTTCACGAGTGCACCTTCGGGAGCAAGGTTCCCGTAAAGCACCTGTATTCCATTGCAAACTGAATCTGAATCATCCTGCGTCCGGATGACCGAGCGGTCAACAGGAACGTCCCTGTCGAGGTTCTCACCCAGCGTCCGTCCAGTAACGGTCATCGCCGAGGTGTCGAGGTCCCCCTCTATGGTCTTGAGCACAGCGGGAACTCCGCCCGCCTTGTAGAGGTTGATGCAGCTGATGTCACCATTGGGGACGACGTTGCACACGACGGGAGCGTGGCTAGTGATGTCGGCAACCTTGTCCCAGGTGACCTCCAGTCCAAGCTCATGCGCGAGGGCCGGAAGATGCACCATCGCGTTGAGGGACCCGCCGATAGAGGCAAGGAGCTTTACCGCATTGTCAAGCGCCCCCTGGGTCATGATGTCGGAAGGGCATATCCCCTTGCGGACAAGCTCGACGACACGCGCACCGGTCTGCCGTGCGCTGAATCTCCGTTGACTTGTTGAGCTCGGCCAGAGGGCACCGTACGGAAGCATCATACCAAGCGCTTCCGAGAGGCATCCCATGGTGTTCGCGGTGCCCAAGAACGGGCAGATGCCAGGCCCGGTGTAGTACTTGAGCGTTCCCTCTATCACGTCGCGCTCCGAAGCCTCACCACGCAGAAACGCCGCACGAAGAACCTTGGATTGCGAGGGCTTTATCTCGTCATAGCAGGGTCCTGCGGTAACGATGGCGGAGGGGAGGTTAATACGCGCTGCAGCGTTGAGCATACCCGGGATGATCTTGTCGCATGATCCCATGTAGACGACTCCGTCGAAGACCCCCTCTCCCACAATCATGGCCTCGCAGGAGTCGGTGATGAGGTCGCGGTGCGGCAGGCAGTAGCGCATACCGGGATGCCCTTGGGCAACACCATCGCACATACCAATAGTGTTGAACTCTATTGGCTCCCCACCGGCCTCGAGCACGCCCTTCTTAACCTCGGCAGCAAGCTGTCGGAGTGGCTCGTGGCCGGGGCAGACCTCATTCCAGCTGTTTGCGATCGCAATGAGCGGCTTATCGGGGTCCTCCAGCGAGTCAATCGCAATTCCTGCCGACGCAAGGTGCGCCTTTGATATGGCCCTCTGGAATGGTTCGAGCTGATCGATCTTACGTTGCATTATGGTTTCCCTTTCCTGTAAGACAATGAGAGCAAGGAAGTGCTTTTCGGAGGGATTACGACCAATCTAGGACGTGCATGGGATTCTCCACGAGCATCCGCCAGTAGTCCTGTTCGTCAATCTCCTTGAGGAGTTGCTCTTTGAGGCCTGTGAGGATGTAGTCAAGGCCGGGCGTACCACCATATGACTTGAAGTAATTCTTCTTGCCCATGTCTCCTGCTAGGCAAACTTGGCCGCCGAAGCCAGAGCAAACAAAGTCCTTCAGTAGCGACACCCGGACGGAGTCATGCCCCACCAAATCCCTACCAACATGATCGAAGGAGAGGAACGCTCCTCTTTTCATCAAGGTTTTCATGTAGGCGGGGTCAAGAGTTAGGTCCGTGTGCGAGAGGCACACGTGCGCCAAGTTCATACCCTCAGCCTCAAGCAGGTCGAGTTGCTCCATGCCCATCGTGCCCTTGTCGCAATGCGTAATAATTGGGAGATGATGCCTGGACGCAACTTGGGCGGCGATTCTAATCGCCCGCCTCTCCCGCTCCGTGACCTTTCCCAAGGACGTGCCAATCTTGACAGCCGCCGGCTTGACCTTCGAAAAGCCTATTCCTTCTTCGATCTCGCGTGTCAGCTCGCGAGCAATCTCTGCATCAGACAGACTGTCAAACCAACGCGGAAGCCAAAGGTCCTTGTGAAATCCCGTGACGCAGAGCACGTTGATGCCAGCTTGCTGAGATATCAAGCGGAGAGCTTCGGGATTTCGACCATATGCAAGTGGCGTCATGTCCACGATGGTGCAGCCACCCGCCGCCTTGAACAGCTCGGCCTCCTCGATGCTTTTCGAGGGCACGTCGAGAGTGTAATCGTAGTAGCATTCGAGCTCGTCGGGAGAGACGTAGAGGTGCTCATGAATGTAGGTTGTCCCCAGGTCTTGGGGGTCAATCTCTCCGAGGACGGTGTTGATCATGGCTACCTACCATTCCGCTATGGTTCCGTCATAGTTCTTCCAGCTGGGATTTCTCCAGACAAGGCCCTCGGCAGAAACCGCCTTTACTATCTCCTCGTCGATTTCCAGTCCCAGCCCAGGCCCGCTGGGAACATCAACGTATCCGTCCGAATACTGAAAGACCTCTTTGTTCTTAACAAAGTCGAGAAGATCGAAGCCCTGATTGTAATGGATGCCTAAGCTCTGCTCCTGAATGAACACGTTGGGTGAGCACGCATCGACCTGAAGGGTTGCAGCAAGAGCGATGGGCCCATAGGGAGCGTGAGGTGCAGCAGCCATATCGAACGCCTCGGCCATCGCGATAATCTTACGCATCTCGAGGATGCCCCCGCAGAGCGACACGTCTGGCTGGATAATATCAACTGCCCCCTGCACAAACAGGCGCTTGAACTCCCAGCGCGAATACAGGCGCTCTCCCGTGGCGATAGGGATGGGTACCTCCCGGGAGATGTCATCAAACGATTCCCAGTTCTCCGGAAGAACAGGCTCCTCAATGAACATGGGGTGATACGGGGCAAGGGCATACGCGAGAACCTTTGCCATTGGCTTGTGGACGCGGCCATGGAAGTCGATACCGATTTCGATTTCGTTCCCGCAAGCACTCCGGATTGACTCTACCCTGTCGACAACCTGCTGAACCTTGTCGTAGGTATCAACGTAATGAAGCTCTTCCGTTGCGTTCATCTTCACGGCGCGGAAACCCTTCGCCAGCCTGTCCGCGGCGCCATTCGCGACATCAGACGGCCGGTCCCCGCCAATCCAGGAATATACCCGCACGCGGTCGCGCGCCTTCCCTCCCAGAAGCTGCCAAACTGGGACGCCGAGAGCCTTACCCTTGATGTCCCATAGCGCCATCTCGAGTCCAGAAACAATGGTCCCGTTAATCGGGCCACCACGAAAGAAGGATCTGTGCAGCTCTTGCCAAATCCTCTCAATCTCGAAGGGATCGCGACCGATGATTCGCTGGGAAAGCTCCCTTGCTCCCTCGACGACTGTTCGCGTTTTGGTCCCTGAGACCATTTCTCCCCACCCGCTGACACCCTCGTCTGTCTCGACCTTGCAGAAAATCCATCTTGGTTTTACCTCGTAAATCTGAACTCCGGTGATCTTCATTGCCATCCTCGCTATTCGTTGGAAAGAGAGGGGCAGAGCGTGATGCTCCGCCCCTCATGCGGGTACTGCGTGTATAGGGAACTAGGCAAGGAAGCCTGCGAGCCACTGCAGGCAGAAGCCGATAAGGTGCTCGCCAGCGTCCTCGGTGGAGATGAACTGCATGCCATCGGGGAGTACGAAGCCGCCGGCAATCGCGAGCTGGGTATGAACCGGCGCAAGGGCGGTAGCAATCCACAGCACGATGCAGGTAATAATGGTCGTGGAGAGAATACCACGGAAGATGTTGCCCTTACCAAACGCAACAGGCCACGCAGCGAGCCACATCGCCTGGTAAGCAATATCGGCGATGGGGAGAAGCTTGTTGCCGGGCAAGACTGCAGCAAGCAGGAGCGTGATAGGAACCATGATGATTCCAACCGTGATGGCGGACTCATTGGCGACGGTCAGGGCAGCGTCGATACCCATTACGAAGTCGGTACCGGGGAAGCGCTTCTGGAGAATCTCCTTCACGGCGTTTGCGAAAGGAAGGAGACCTTCCATGAGAATCTGCATCATCTTGGGGGTGAGGACCATCGTTGCGGAGGTGCTCATGGCAACGATAAGGACCTTGTCAATCGAGTCGCCTGCCAGAAGGCCGATTGCCGCGCCGATGATGAAGCCCATGAACATGGGTTCACCGACGAAGCCGAACTTCTCCTGAACTCCCTTGGGGTTGATGTCGATCTTGTTAATGCCGGGGATGACATCCCAAAGCTTGTTCAGCGCGTATGCAACCGGAGCCCAGATTGCGGAGTTAGAGGTCGGGAAGTTGACACCCTCGAGCTCGAAGTAATCTTCGACGACAGGAGTGGTCCAGTCCGCAATCTTGATTGTGATGATGAAGTCAACAGCAGAGGCGATGATGGAAATCCAGGGATTGCCATTGGTGGCATACCAAACCAGAGCGCCTGTGAAAATGAAGTGGTTATAAGACCAGAAGTCGACCATGACCGTCTTGGTCGTCTTGGTAATCAACATGAGGGCGTTCACGCCGAGAACGACGAAGACAACAATTGCGGCAAGGGGGAACGCCCAGGTCGCAGCGGCCCTAGCGGGCCATCCCACATCCATGATGGAGGTCTGGATTCCCCAGTTCGCAACCATGTTGGTTACGGAATCGGCGACCTGGGCAACAAACCAGTTGATCACCATGTTGACGCCCGCGAAGCCAATACCCACCAGCAAGGCAGACTTTAGTAAAACATTGATTTTCACACGGAAGATGAGGCCGAGAATCAAGATGATGATTGGCATCATGACCATAGGACCCATCGAAGCGATGGTTTGGAGACCAGTTACCACAAAGTCCATTGCGTCTACCTCCTAGGTTGCAGTTTTCGCTTACGCCTTAAGCTGAGCCTCTATTTCGGCCTTTGCCTTATCCTCGCCAACTCCCGTGACGAAGGCAGTCCCCTTAATTACGGGCGCATCTCCCGTCTCCACACCCTTGAGTTTGCCCGTAGGAACAATGAAATCCACGTGATTCGAAGCGAGGTTGCCCTGAACCTCGGAGAACTTGCACTGAATAATGCGAGGCTCAGGCGCACCACAAGCAGCGGCAATTTCCTTCACCTTGGCAACCGCCATAGTCGACGTAATCATCGATGAGGCGCAGCACACGATAACCGTCTTTTTCTCCATGCTTTTACCCTTCCTAATTGAATAGCTCTATTACCTGTTGCGCGGAATCGGCGTCAGCGATTTGTGCAACGAGTTCCTGGTTTTGCAAGACACCCATAATTTTCTGAAGGGCTTCAAGCTGGTGCTCGGGCTTATCGAACACGGAAAGAACAACCACGCTTACCGGAATCGACTCATCAGAGTCCTCCATGTTGTGCCACTCGACTGGCTTCTTTAGCGTTGCGACCAGCAGCTGAGTGGTATTTGCGTACTGGTAGTCGGTGTGGGGAATTGCGACGTTGATGCTTCCGAGGGCGAGCCCCGTCGGATATTCCCTCTCCCGGCTCACCAGATGTTCCTCGTAGGATTGCTTAACCTTGCCCTCGCCAAAGAGGTGGGTTGATACCAGGTGAAGAACTTCCTGGCAGCTCTCTGCGTCAATGTTGAGGAGAATGTCCTCTGGAAAAAGATTGAGTACCATCGGAACTTAGCCTCCCTACCCGCTACCAACGGACCTTCTGCTCGAACGCCTCAATGTCGGCCTTAAGCGCACCCTCATCCATCTCGATGATGTGCTTGGGATCGAAGATGCCGGACCCGATGCCGGCATATGAGGCACCTTCGTCGAAGAACTCCTGGCAGTTGTCACCATTCACGCCGCCAACAACCATGATTGGCATGGGATTAAGAGGGGCCTGGATGTCCTTGATGTACTTTGGGCCAAGCGTGCCTGCGGGGAAGACCTTCACGATGTCCGCGCCCATCTCGAACATGTTCCAGACCTCAGAAGGCGAGAAGGCCGAGGGAACGGTTAGAAGGCCGTTTGCCTTGCAGATGCTAAAGATCTCCTCGGTAAAGCAGATTGGGGAGAGCGCGAAGCGAGCCCCCGCCTCGACGGCCGCGTAAGCACGCGCAGTAGAGATGACGGTTCCCGCGCCGACGAGAACGTCATCGCCAAACTCATTTGCGACTTTCTCGATGGTCTGGGCCGCACCGGGCGTGTTCATCGCAACCTCAACGGCGCCCAGCTTGGTTCCGACCATGCTCTTCACAACGCATCGAACTTGTTCGTAGTTGTATCCGCGAAGAATGACCGTCACCTTGGGAAACTTTGTAAGACTGAGGTCTATCACGTCTTCCCTCCTGCTTTCGATATTTGTGATGCAAGCTAGGAATGTATTTATCTTGCTTGTTGCTCATATTTGAACATAGTTTCATCACATTAACAAGCAGTGTTTTAGAAAAGGCATTATTTGTATTTAATTAGGGGTATTTGTGGCATTTTAACTGCGTGTTTGAAATTTAATATGTATATTTTTCTTTATGAACGATTATTACTACATAGTTTCTACATATAATTTTGCTCACCAGACACACGTATGTCTGCGAGTAATTGATTAATTTTACTATGAAGGTGAATAACCTAATTCTTCGGAGTGGAGGCCCTCCGGCGCTTGTGCATTGCTCCTCAAGAGCATGGCACCATGCCCTACTCGCTATCTGCCGACTGTCCCATCACCATCATGGACTCATACAGGTGCTGGGGGGTTATGGGATCCGGTGGTTCGACGCCAGACTTAACAGCAAGGATGTTGTCCACGACGATATTGCCCATCCGGCGGCTACTCTCGTAGGTATTGCCCGCCACGTGCGGGGTAACGAGCACGTTGTCGTAGTCGTAGTAGGGCTGGTGCTCTGGCGGCTCCTTGGAGAAGACGTCTATCGCAAAGCCTGCAAGCCTCCCCGACTGGAGCGCGCTGTCAAGCGCGCCATGGCGCACGATCCCCGCGCGGGCGGTATTGATGAGAATGGCACCCGGTTTCACAAGCCTAAGCTCGCGTGCACCAATGAGGTTCTTCGTCGACTCATCAAGCGGAAGGTGAATCGTAATGATGTCTGATCTTCTCAGCAGGTCATTCAGTGTGGTGTAGACAACGCCATAAACCGTTGCCTCATTGCGTTGCACAATGTCGTAGCCCAGGATGTCCATGCCGAAACCCATGGCCCTGCGGGCGACGGCGCATCCAATCTGCCCGACGCCGATGATGCCGATGGTCTTGCCGTATAGGCTCGTGCCCGTCAGCTTGGTCCAGCCGCCCGACCGCGTGTCTATGACCATCTGCGAGATGTGCCGCTCCAAGTCGAGAATGAGCCCAAACGTGAAGTCCGCAGTCTCCTCGCGGTTAGACGCAGGGGCATACGTGACCTCGATGCCCAGGTCACGGGCCTCAGCCACGTCCACACCGTCAAAGCCGACACCGTAGCGTGCGATGATCTTTAGCTTCTTGAGCCGCCGGATAACGCTAGCGGGCAGGTCATCGTTGCCGAGAATGATGGCATTGGCATCTCCCGCAAAGTCCAACATCTCCGCCTTTGTCAGCGGACGCCCATAGGGATTGAGTCGAACCTCGCAGCCGGCAGCCTTAAGACGCTCGATGGGTTCGTCCGAACCGCGCCCAAAGGTCACAGCAGTAGAGCAAACAACCCAATTGGAACCCATGTCATTCTCCGCAGGATGTTGGTGTGGCGGCGTGAGGTCAAGTCACTGCCCAGATACCCCCATATAATAATGGAGAAAGCCACGAGAGAGACATTCCCACCGTCATGGTCGGAAGCCTTCACAGAAACTTTTTCAGCGCCAAAGCACTGCCCTCAAGATGAGCGGGGTTGAGTTGCCCGGCAACTGAGCTGCGTTGATGGGCCTTGTTACCGGGCCGTCGCGATGCCCGAGCGTTTTCCCAGGTAACAGCACAGTCCCCCAACGAGCCGGTAACAACGGCAATGGCCGCGTGGCGGTTGTTACCGGCCAGCAGCTTTCGCCAGACCTCACCTGCGAAAACAGCCAGCTGACAAGACGGGCCGGTAACAACGGGCGAGTGAGCCGGACGGGTGCAAACGTGATTGAGTTGCCCGGTTATGAGCCTATGTCACGCAGCCTGGCATCACTGCGCTAGCGCTAGCCATTGGCTTCCCCAATAAACGATCGGCTGCATCGTTCAGATCGTCCACCGCCACGGGCGAACATACGAGTTCCATCTAGGCCTCCTGCGCAAAGCGCCCCTCGAAGATGCCTTTAACCTGTTCGGTCGTGAGAGACCCACGCTCGTCAGCAACGCGCTTGCCGTAATCGAGCTGGGCAAGGAGGGTCTTCTCGGCCTCATTGCGCTCGTAGTCGGGGATGTCCTGAATGACGTAGCGCCCGCGCCCATTCTTAGTGAGGAACACCGGCGATCCCTGCGCCACCTCGTCGAGCACTGCCGTGTAAGAACGGAGGTCGGATATCGGCCTGATGTTGGGCATGTCACGCCCGCAATACTGTTTCCAATACTGTTACTGTCGCCGAGAATCAACGGCCTTCAAAGCAAAAACCCTGACCTGTTTTCGCAGGTCAGGGTTTGAATTTATGGTCGCGGGGGCAGGATTTGAACCTGCGACCTTCGGGTTATGAGCCCGACGAGCTACCAAACTGCTCCACCCCGCAATGGGTTGCGCCTCAGCGCAAGAAGTAACTATATGCTCAAGCCCACTCTCGGTCAACACCGCAGCGCGTCTCCATAGAGAAGACAAAAGTGCGCCGAGACACGCAAGGAGACGCCGCAGTCGCCCTACCCCAGCTCCTCGAGGATCCTGCGCATCTCCGCCTGCACGCCGTGCTCGACGTTGGTGCCCACGACCTTCTCGGCAATCTGCTTCACCGCGTAGCGCGCGTTGCCCATCACGTACGGATGCCCCACGTAGCGCAGCATCGCGTAGTCGTTCATCGAGTCGCCAAACGCCACCACGTCCGCACGGTCAATGCCGTAATAGCCAAGCAGCGCCTCCAACCCCGTGGCCTTGCTTATCCCGCGCGGCGTGACGTCAATCCAGGTGTTACCAGACGGCATGAACGAGAAGACATCGCCCAGCTCGCGCTCGAGCACGTAGACCATGTCCATGATCTCGTGCGGGCGGTCGTAACAGATGGCTGCCTTGATAATGCTCACGTCCGGCGACGGCGGGTCGTACACGCGCTCGGCGTTGGGAAGGTCCTTGTCCAGCTCGCGCACATAGCTGCTCTGGTCGTTAAGCAGGTAGGTGTGCGTGCGATCATAGAGCACCAGGTGGAAGCAGTCGAACTCCTGGCACGTGCGGAAGAGCCTCAGCACCGCGCGCGTCGAGAAGACCTCGCGGTCGAGAAGCACGCCGTCGGCATAGACCTGCGTGCCAAGGGACCCCACGTAGTCCATCCTGTCGGCAACCGGTTCGAACATCCAACGCAGCGTCTCGTACCTACGCCCGGAGCTTGCACAGAAGATGACCCCGCGGTCGCGCAGCTTCTCGATGAGCTCGAAGGTCTCCTCGGGGAGCAGCGAGTTCTCGTCGAGCAGGGTTCCGTCCATGTCAGCCGCAATCAGCCGTACCATTAGCCCTCCCTTAGGAACGCCGGGACCTCATGCGCACGCGCCGCACGGGCAATCTCGAACAGTGCGTCCGCCACGCCCTCGTCCGCAGACGCGCCGCAGCTAAAGTTGCAGATTCCCTTGACCTCGTCCGTCGCGTTTGCCACAGCGACGGAGTAGTGGACCTCGCTCAGGATCGCAACGTCATTGCCCGAGTCCCCAAAGACCACTACCTCGTCGCGCGTGGCGCCCACCGCATCGAGGATGGTGTCGAGCGCAGAGGCCTTGTTGACCCCACGCGGCAGCACGTCGAACCAGTTGGGAACCGACATGATGGTCTCCACCTCGGGGCATGCCTCGGCAACGAGCTGCTGGCAGTAGGCATGGCGCTTCTCGTCACCGTTGCAGGCGATGGCTGCGGCAATGAAGTCGATGTTGGGAACGTCCTCCACGCGACCGCCGTTGAAGTGGACGAGCCTCTCGTACTTGCTCATCTCCTCCTCGGAGGCACCCACCGCGTAGCCAGGGTTAAAGAGGTTGGTGTCCAGGGGGAAGCAGACAAGGAACATGCCACGCTCGGGCTTGAGCGCGTCAGCTACGCGCTGGAGCCAGTCGTGCGGTATCGAGTAGGTCCACACGTCGCGCCCGTCCACGCGCACGCGCTTGCCGTTGGACATGATGCCCGTCATGAAGCAGGACTCGTCCATGTGGAAGAAGCGCATGAGCTCCACGTAGTCGCGCCCAGTGTCCGGGCCAAAGTGAATCCCGACGTTGATCACGTCGTGGATTGCCTCGAGCGTGCGCGGCGAGACGTGGCGCGCGCCAAACGGGATGAGCGTGTTGTCCATGTCAGAGAGAACGAGCTTGATCAAGGCGATAACCCCCGGAAAACGCAGTTGTGCGGCTACGTACCATCATAGGGGCACGAAGCCGCAGGGCGAATGTCATACGTCAGGTTCAGGCAAGCTCCGCGAAAGCTGCCGCCATGGGGGCGGCGCCGCGCGCAGGCGAGAGACCCCCAGCTAGCGCCGCTGTGGCATGCCACCAACCAGCGCGTCGTCGCGATCGATGCGCACGAGGATGTGCTCCAGGTCGAGCACGCCCGGCAGCTTCACTGGGAGCTCCCCCGCTGGGTAGATCACGAGGCTCCTAAAGCCCGTCCCGCAGCGCACACCAGTCCACTCCATGCGCTCAATCTGGTCGTACTTCACGGTGCGCATGTGGCCAATGTAGGGCCGCACGTCCATGAAGTCGTCGTAGAGCGAGACGCGGTAGCGCCGCATGAACGCCCACAGCACAAAGACCACGACCACGAAGGACGAGAAGAACGGCACCACCACGTCCGCGCTGGCGTCAAAGCCTCCCACGTCGCAGAGCCAGCCCAGCATGAGCCCAATGGCCCCCATGAGCACCATCGCAAACGCCAGCGAGCGCGAGAGCGCCGAAGAAATCACGTAGGTGTCGTGGTGGCTGTGGTGGCGCTCCGAGATGCCAACGCTGCCAGCCCACTCGACAAGGCAGGCAAGCACGGGCAGCACGGCTGCGGCCACCGAGAAGAGATCTGCCACCTGGGGGCTCATCGCGCCACCTGCTGGCCGGCCGCTTGCTTGCCGGCCGTCTGCGGCACGGCGAACTTGGCGACAAGGTTCTGCAGGATGTCGACCGTGATCTCGAGCGAAGACACGGGAATGAACTCGCGCACCGAGTGCGCGTTGTAGCCACCGGTGGCGATGTTGGGGCACGGCAGGCCACGCAGCGAGAGCTGCGAGCCGTCAGTACCACCGCGCACGGCGATGACTTGCGGCTCCACGCCCGCTTCGCGGTTTGCGTCAAGGGCATTGTCGATGAGGAAGGGGCAGTCGCCAAAGGCCTCGGCCATGTTGCGGTACTGCTCGTGCAGGGTCACGCTGACGGTTCCCTCGCCGTAGCGCTTGTTCAGGAACGCGGCGATGTCCTTGAGCGTCTGCTGGCGCTGCGAGAAGATCCGCGAGTCGTGGTCGCGCACGATGTAGGAGAGTGTGACCTCGGACGCCGTGCCGCGAATCACCGTGGGGTGGAAGAAGCCCTCGCGACCGCTGGTGTGCTCGGGCCTCTCGGCAGCGGGCACCAGCTGATCGAACTCGGCAGCAACCGTAATGGCGTTCACCATCACGTTCTTGGCCGAGCCCGGATGCACCATCACGCCACGCACGCGCACCAGGGCCTCGGCGGCGTTGAACGTCTCGTAGTTGAACTCGCCCAGCGCCTCGCCGTCAACCGTATAGCCCCAGGCCGCGCCGAGCTTCTCAAGGTCGAGCAGAGCCGCGCCATGGCCAATCTCCTCGTCAGGAACAAAGGCCAGTTTGAGCGTGGGGTGCAGGATGCTCGGGTCCTTGAGGAGACGAGCCGCCAGCGAGCAGATCTCTGCAACGCCGGCCTTGTCGTCCGCACCGAGGAGCGTCGAGCCGTCGGAGCACACGATGTCCTTGCCCACAAAGCCCGCGAGATCCGGCACCTGCTCGGGCGTGGTCTCGATGATCTGGCCGTCAACGACGCCCGCCACGAGGCTGCCGCCCTCGTAGCGCACCACGTGCGGGCGCACGCCCAGGGAGGGGGCGTCGGCCGTGGTGTCAAGGTGCGAGCACAGGCAGAGGGCAGGGAGGTTCTCGGCGCCAGCGGAGGCGGGAACGGTACCCAGCACGTAGGCGTGCTCGTCCACACTCACGTCCTGGCAGCCCATGGCGGAAAGCTCATCCGCCAGGAGTCGCGCCATGCCGTGCTCCAGAGGGCTCGAGGGCACCTCCTCCTCGTTGTCCGGGTCGGAGGGGGAATCAACCTGCACGTAGCGCAGGAAGCGCTCAAGAACGTCGCTCATGCGGTCTTCCTTTCGGATTGCCGTGTGGTGGCCCGCCGCGTGCGGGCCGTTTTGCTCACCAGCCGAAAGTCTACACCCTTGCGGAGAGAGGAGCCCCCTCCCTCATGAGGTAGCGCGCCACACCGGAGTCCTTGCAGCTTGCCGTCACGTGATCCGCCGCGGCCAGGCATTCCGGGGTGGCGTTTGCCATGGCCACGCCGTCACCGGCGGCGCGCAGCATGGCGATGTCGTTTGACGAGTCGCCAAAGGCAACGGCATCTGCGGTCGAGAAGCCCAGGTAGTGGCAGAGCCATGTGAGGCCTGCGCCCTTGTCGGCACCCGCGTGGGTAATCTCGACGTTGCAGGGCAGCGACGACGCGCGCGTGAGCTCCGGGCGCGCGTCCACGGCCTCCCACACGGCGCGTTTGTCATTCTCGTTGAGGTAGAAGACGTTCACCCGGCAGATGGAGCCCACCGCGTCAATCATCTGGTCCACGCTCTTGTCGCAGCAGGTGCGCACGGAGGTCACCACATAGCGGGTGGCCTCGGAGACGTCCATCTCGTCGATGATGTGCCAGCGGTCGCGCGCCGTGAAGACGCCGCCGTCGGCAAAGAGGTCGAAGGTCACCTCTCGGTCCTGGAGCTCGTGCCAGAGGTCGTGGACAAGTGCGTGGTCGAGCGTGACCTCACGCAGGTTGCGGTTCTCGCGCAGGTCGCGGACGATTGCCCCGTTGCAGCACACGGCATAGCGCACGCTGGGATGGCGCACCAACTCCTCCGGAAGACCGGTGTGGTTGCGGCCGGTGCACGGCACAAACTGGATGCCCCGCTCGTACGCAAGGTCGAGGGCCTGGCGGTTGAGCGGCGTGATGGTCTTCTCGGGCGTAAGGAACGTGTCATCCATATCGACAAAGACGAGCTTGAGCACTACCTCTCCTCTCCTACTGAAAATCCAGTGCCATGATACTCGAGCAACTCGTGCTGCGCGCGAAGAGACTCATCGCATTGGATTCACGCTCATCCATAGAAAAGCCGGACGCGCAAAGAGCGCGACCGGCTTGTCAGGCAACGTCTTTGTCCTCTAGGGAAACGATGATTAATGCCCTTCCAGCACCGCGGCAGCCCGGCTGCCAACGCTGACGCTGCCGGGCATGGGGGCAGGGCCCCCGTCCGGCCCGGGCAGAGGCCGCCTTTCCCCGGCCGCCCTGCCGGCGCCGTGCATGCAGCCAGGCGGAGCGGAGCCTCTCAGGCAGCTTCGGGCCGGGAGGCGAGGGACCTGCCTGCGGAGATGCACATGGCCAGGTTCGCGAGGGCGAAGGATACGCAGAGCATGCAGGAATTCTTCCCGGTCCCCCTGTAGCGCGTCCTCAGATGCCCGAACCGGCGCTTCACGATGAGGAAGGGATGCTCCACCTTGGAGCGGACGGATGCCTTCCTGGATTCGATGCCCTTCTCTGCCGAAAGCGTGCAGTCCAGGCCCTTTATGGTGGAGGGCTTCCTGGCGACGGTCCAGCGCATCGAGGAGAGGTGGGGATCGGAGGCGACTTCGGGGCGCTTCGCCACGCCCGTGTAGCCGGAGTCCGCATAGCAGAACGCGTCGTCCTCCCTCACGAGGGCATGCGCCATGGACACGTCGGACACGTTTGCGGCGGTCGTCTCCACGGTATGCACGAGGCCGCTGCCGGCATCGACGCCGATATGCGCCTTGTATCCGAAATGCCAGTTCTTGCCCTTCTTGGACTGGTGCGCCTCGGGATCGCGTGCGTGGCCCCTGTTCTTCGTGGAGCTCGGCGCCTCGATGAAGGTGGCATCCACGATGGAGCCGCCCCGCATCATGATCCCCGCCTCCTCGAGCTGGGCATCGAGATCGCGGAGTATGGCCCTGCCGAGTCCCTCCCTCTCGAGGACATGGCGGAACTTCGCGAGGGTCGTCGCGTCCGGCACCTGTTCCTGCATGAGGTCGAGGTGCATGAAGCGCTGCATCGCCCGCGAGTCCAGGACGGCATCCTCGGTGCCCTCGTCGGAAAGGCCGAACATCACCTGGAGCAGGTACATCCTGAGCATCGTCTCCGCGCCGCGCACATGCCTGCCGCGCGCCTGGGAATGGTAGCTGGGCCCCACCAGGGCGCACCACCTGTCCCAGGGCACGATCGCGTCCATCCGCTCGAGGAACTCCTCCCGCCTGGTCTTTCGCCTCTGTCCCTGCGACTCCAGGTCCCCGAAGCTCATCTGGCTGCCCATGCCTGCCTCCCGGTCGTGCTGCGCGATGCATAGTCAGATTATAGTATAACCGCAGGTAGATGGCATTATATGCAGGCTCTGGCAGCATCTGCCGAGCACCGGCGGTCCGGATGATGCGGCTCCGCCTGACCGCATTAATCATCGTTTCCCTAGGTTCTAAGCGGTCTGCTGTCCTCCGGCAGCCTTGCCCTTGTTCTGCCTGAGCGTCATGAGGGCAATGACAATCGCTGCGCAGACGAGCGAACCCACGATGAGGCAGATGAGGAATCCCGGAATGTTGTTAATAACGTTGGGGATGAAGAGAAGGAAGATGCCACCGTGCGGAGCCGTGCATTCGATTCCCATGAGCAGGGACATCACCGCAGCCACGGCGCCACCAATCATGCAGCCGGGCAGAACCTGCAGCGGATAGCTTGTCGCAAACGGAATTGCACCCTCGGTGATATAGGAGAAGCCGAGAAGGATAGCAGCCTTACCGGAGTCACGCTCCTCCTGGGTCCAGAGGCTCCTCTTGAAGAAGGTCGCGAATGCAACGCCAATAGGAGGCACCATACCACACAGCATGACGGCGGCCATGGGGCCATAGACGCCGGCGTCAAGCGCGCCGATAGCGAAGGCATAGAGGACCTTCGAAACCGCGCCGCCAAGGTCAAAGTACAGAAGACCGCACACGATACCGAGCACAACATTGCCGGCACCGTTGAGCGAGCTCAGGAAGCTCGTAATGGCAGCAGTCAGTGCAGCAACCGGGGTTCCAATAACGTAGTACATACCAAGCCCAACGATGGTCGTTGAGAGCAGTGGGAGGATGAGAATCGGCTTTAGGCCGGTGAACGCTGGCGGGAGCTTGATGGCCTTGTTCAGCCAGTACGTGAGGTAGCCCGCAAAGAGGCCAGCAAGGATGCCGCCGATGAAGCCGGATTGAATCTGGACCGCAATGAGGCCCCCAATGAGACCAGGCACGAAGCCGGGACGATCAGCAACGGAGTCAGCAATGAAGGCGGAGAGGACCGGCACCATCATCCCCAGGCCGAAGGTGGCGCCGACTTGCCTGATGTAGTAGGGAAGCGTTCCTTCGGCTTCAAACGCCCATACGATTCCGGAGTCACTCAGGACATTGCCGAACGCATAGCTCACTGCAGTCAGGATGCCGCCCGCTACAACGATGGGCAGCATGTGAGAGACGCCGTTCATGATGTGCTTGAAGATGGTCGACGCACCCGAGGCGGCCGAAGAACCCGTAGTTGTCACCTCGACTGAAGTGGCGGGCTGCTCCTCGCCAGAGATTCGGACGGTCCCGGTCTTTGAGACAGCTTTCTCGATGGCACCCTTGGGGTCCTTGATACCCGCATCGCAAGAAATTATGAGAACGTCTTTGCCAACGAAGCGGGACTCGTCAACGGCCTTGTCGGTCGCGAAAACGACCGCATCGGCTGCAGCAATGTCCTCGGCGCTCAGCACATCCTCAGCACCGGAAGCGCCCTGCTTCTCGACGCTAATCTCGTAGCCAAGCTCCTCGGCTGCGTTCTCGAGCGCCTTTGCGGCCATATAGGTGTGCGCGATACCAGTGATGCACGACGTGATAGCCACTACCCGCTTGCCCATCTTCTCTCCTCACCACTAGGCGAATTATCGGGAGGGCGACCTGTCCCCCCTCCGTTATGCTGATATAGTCGTTTCTATTTACTTATTTGTCAATACTAATTTGAGCTGATAATGTAGTTCCGACGGCGGGCGGTACCATCTTGGACCGCGAAAGACGCAGGTGGCAGGCCAGATCCGCTGGCCCAAACGCTGCGTTATCGAACAGATGTGATTGTTATGCCGCTGTCGAGCGTGATTTCCTCGGTAGACTGCACGAAAACGCTTCTGAGCAGGTAGACCATATGGTTCACCTGGAGGAGCGGCGTACCCGCCTTTACGTTGAGGAGCTCAGCAACGTCGCCTCTGGCACTGATCGCGGAGATGCGCTTGTTGACATGGCTAATCGAGTAGCCGCACTCGTCCTCGATGTAGTGAATCATGGAGCCATAGAGGGCCTTCTCCGAAAACCCGGGAAAGAGGTAGAGAGGCATGTAGGTGTTCTCGAGGGCGTGCGGTTTCCCACCGACGATGCGAAGGCGCCGATAGTGAATGAGGGAGTCCGTCTCCGACACCTGGAACTGCTCTGCCATCTCGCCCGCGGGGACATTCTCAAGCTCAAGCACGCGGCTCTCGATGCTAACGTGCTGCCCAGCGTATCGCTCCGAAAGGGTCGTGAGGTTGTTCTCGATGAAGAACTCGGGCGGGTTCACGAAGAAGCCCGAGCCCTGGCGGCTGTGGATGAGGCCGTCCTGTTTAAGGGCATCGAGCGCCTTACGCAATGTGGGCCGACTCACTTCGTAGCGCTTGCAGAGGACCTCCTCGCTCTCGAGGGCACTTCTCGAGGCGTAGGTCCCATCAAGAATCTTCTTGCGAAGGTCACGGTAGACCGCGTCGTGCTTGCTCATGACGGACCTCAAGTCGATGGGTTGTACATACAAGTTGATTGTTACCCATTATGACTTACGGATGTCACGTCCGCCAAACGATTCAATTTTCGCAATCCACATTGCCGTCGCATTGGCAGTGGGCACCGCTACGTCCTTAAGGTACTGATGTGAGCCTATGCTCTTCGCCTTGCCAATGCCGAAATCGTGGTAGGGAAGCAGCTCCACGTGATCGATGCCGGGACGTCTACTTAAATCGGCTATTCGCTTGAAGTGCTCAATGTCATCGGAGAAGCCGGGGATGATAGGACAGCGCAGAACAATTTGCGAGCCCGCCGCACCAAGAGCTTCGATTTTTTCGAGAACCATACTCTCGGGCATGCCAACAACCGATTTGTAACGGCACTCCCCTGTCACCTTGTAGTCGAGAAGAAAGAGGTCGACGAAGCGCGCAATTTCAACGAAGTGCGCCGTAGGCCCGAATCCGCTCGTCTCAAGTGCAAGATGCCAGCCTCGTTCCTTCACTGCCCGGGCAATGGCGAGGGTGTCAGCGTAGCGGCTCATGGCCTCACCCCCCGAGATTGTGACGCCTCCGCCCGAGGCAGCATAATATGCCTCGTCACGAGCGATGACATCTACAATCGCTTCAACGCTCATCTCGCGGCCGTAGAGCTTGAGCGCATCATGCGGGCATGCTCTAACACAGCGGCCACAGGTTACGCATCGCGAGAAGTCGACCACGTGCGCACCTGACGAAAAGTCATGGACACCCTGCTCGCACACCTCTGCACACCGGCCGCAACCAACGCAGTTCTCGGCGATAAAGGCCAGCTGTGGTAGAGGGCTATTAGACTCCGGGTTATGACACCAGGGGCACGTGAGCGGACAACCCTTGAGATAGACCGTCGTGCGAATGCCTGGCCCGTCGTTCACGCAGAAGCGTTGGATGTCAAAAACGGTGGGCATGAGAATCATCCGTTCAACGTACGCGCCAGGATTTCCTGCTGCACATCCTTCTCGAGGGCGACGAAGCGAGCCGAGAAACCCCCGACGCGCACGAGGAGGTTCTGGTGAAGCTCAGGGTGCGCGATGGCGTCCTCGAGCTCGCCGGGGTCCACGACCGACACCATGAGCTGGCATCCTCCGTTTTCGAAGTAGGTCTTGATTAACGCGCGCAGCACCGGCATCTTGGACACAAACATGTCATGCGTGAACTTGATGTTCTGAACCGAACCGGCATGGTCATTGACGTCAAGCTTGACCAGCGAGTTGAGCATCGCCGTGGGACCGTTATGGTCGGCGCCGGATTGTGGGTTGTTGCCATTGTTCATGAACATCCCGCACAGGCGGCCATCGGGACTCGCGCCAGTCTTCCTACCCCACTCAGTGTTCACCTGGTTGTTGATCAGCACGGTTCCGTAGTTGTGGAAGCCAACCTCCTCGCCGGTCTTCCTCACCGTTCGGCAGATGAACTCATGGAGGCACACGGCAATGTCATCGGCGTAGTCATCATCGTTGCCGTACTTGGGAGCGGCGAGCAGGTCATGCCTCAGTGCCTCGTAACCCTCGAAGTTGGCGTTGGTAGCGTCAACTACCTCGCGAAGGGTATAGCGCCCCTCGTCAAAGACAACCTTTTTAATTGCGGCAAGCGAGTCGGAGGCATTGATGTTGCCATAGGTCTCGTCAGTTCCTCCGAGGTATCGAACGCCACCCTTGAGAATAGAACGGCCGCGCTCGAGGCAGTCATTTGTGAGAAGCGACGTCATGAGGAAGTCGCACTGGGTGCGCATGAGCTCGTAGGAGTACCAGTGGATGCGTGCGCAGTCGGAGAAGTACTTTTCCAGCAAGCGCTCGTACTGCTCGAAGACGTCATCGAAACTCTTGAGCTCTTCTGGTGCCTTCAGCCTGACTCCGTTGGAGCGATCGACGCCGTCATAGTTGTCAATCCCCTTGTTGAGGGAGACATTCAAGAGCTTAAGCACGTTGATGAGGGCGTTGGGCGTCCCAACGCTTGCGTGGTTGATGACGAGTTCGCCACAGCCGAAGGGCACGTAGTCCTCCGCGGTACGCTCGTCAACGTTGAGGGCGCTCATGACCTGGGGAACCACAACCTCGTCATTGAGCAGCATCGGGTACGTGCAACCCGAGCCGATGCAATCGAGCGCCTGCTGGTAGATGCTCTCGTCCATGCCCCTGTAACAACGCAGAGTGAACTGAGGCTCCACAGTGCGGTTTTGGCGGACGGCCTCGATTGCGATGCGGACAAAGCGGTCGGATGCCTCGGGCGCCTTGCGGCCAAGTCCCCCAACGATGATGCGGCCATTGACGTTGGAGTGGCGAGCGTCGATGAGCTTAAACCAGGACTTGATGATGGCGAGGGCATCGGACTCGCTGAGAACCCCAGCATCGAGATCATGCGCCAGCAGCTCCCCAAGGTAGACGTCCGCACGGCCGTAGTTGACGACGCCAGCCATGAGTGTGTAGAGCCAGCAGAGCTCAATGCCCTCCATGAGGGTCTCGGGCTTGTGGACGAGAATGCCAGATAGCGCATCCTCGATGCGATCAAGTTCGGCCACACGACACTGGGACTTGCCCTGCTTGGCTGCCTCGCAAAGGCCTATGTGGCAGCGGATGGTCTTAGCGAGGAGATCAAGACACTCTCCCATAATGTCGAAGAACTCGTTGTTACCGGGGCTGGCGACACGGCAACGCTCGATTTTGTCCCTTAAGCCAGGTATACCGAGGGAGACGAGGGACTCGTAGTCGAGCATGGTCCCGGATAGACGTGCGGTCACAACGGCACCATACTTGCCATCGACGAACTTGCCAAAGGTATCTGGCGTGAGCACCTGCTCGTAGAAGATCGAGCGGGTGTCATTCTTGTCCCAGTACGCTTCGATATTATCGATGCGACGCAGGTCATTGGGGTCATCGGTCTGAGAGCGAAGGGCATTGAGCTTGGCAAAGCTGCAATAGTGCCCTACCCCGCCAACCGACGTGACGCAACCGAAGCCCACGGGCAGGACGTCAGTGCGCCCAACGACAAGATCCTCATCCTCAACGTGACGGAAGGTGACAGGATAGAGCACCTTAAGGCACTCCATCTCTCTTCGCGCGGTCGAGGAGGAGGCGTTTGCGCGATGGGTGTCTGTATACGCCTCCATGATGTCAATCTGCTGGTGGACGGGCTTCTCGCAAGGGACCTTCTTGTTTACCTCAACGATTTCGGCAACGCTCTTGTCGTTTTTCATTTCGTGCCCTCCCTTGAGGTTCCTTCGATTGACACCAATGTAGCATGACTAATTTGTAATTACAATTTGTTCACAACATTCTCTGCAATCATTCTCAAGGACGCCGGACCGAACGATTCGGATCCGGCGTCCTACGTCAGCAGTCTGCCATGTGCGCCAATATCGTCCCCCGTCATCACGCAATCGAGAACGGATGTGTGACGACGGGGCTGTTCTGGTAGAAGAGGAGTCAGAGAAGCCCGCGGGCGACGGAAGCTCCATCGCCCGCGGGCCCCTTCCCTACTTGATCACGCCAGCCCGGCGCTTGGCGTCCTCGATCTGGGCGAGCTGCTCGTCCGAGAGGTGAATCGCCGGCGCGCCGTGGCCCACGCCGCCCTCGTTCACGATGGAGTCGTGGTGGTAGCGCGACTCGTCCACGTACGGCGCCACGGCGTCGTTCACCGTGGGGTCGTTGGGGTTCTCAAGGTGGAACCCGCGCGAGTGATCCTTGCGGTAGTTCTCCTTGGCCACGCTGATCATGAGCTTGATGCGGTTAAGCTGGTTCACCTCGGAGGCGCCGGGGTCGTAGTCGACGGCCACGATGTTGCTCTCAGGGTGCATCTGGCGCAGGCGCTTGATCACGGACTTGCCCACCACGTGGTTGGGCAGGCACGCGAAGGGCTGCGCGCACACGATGTTGGGCGTACCGTGCTCGATGAGGTCTACCATCTCGGCCGTGAGCAGCCAGCCCTCGCCCATGGTGTTGCAAAGGGAGAGGACCTGCTCGGCCTTGTCGGCAAGCTCAAAGATGTCCTCGTACGGCTCGAAGCGCGAGGACTGCGCCAGCATGCGGTCCATTGGCTTGCGGGCGGCCTCGATGAGCTTGATACCCGCCATGTGCGTGAGGCGCTTGGACGCCTTGGAGCCAAGCTCGCCCTTCATGTTGATGGGGCTCGTGAGGCCAAAGAGGAAGAAGTCGACAAGGCCGGGCACGTTGGCCTCGCAACCCTCGGCCTCGATGACCTTGACCAGCTGGTTGTTGGCCGTGGGGTGGAACTTGACGAGAATCTCGCCCACCACGCCCACGCGCGGCTTGGAGCGGTCGTTCACGAGCGGCACCTGATCGAAGGCAGTGATGGTCTCCTGGCAGATCCGCTCGAAGCTGCGCTTGTTGAGCGTGTGCACGGCCGCCTTCATGCGGGCCATGTACTTGTCGTGCAGCGCGTCAACCGAACCCTTCTCGGCCTCGTACGGACGCGTGCGATAGACGCACTGCATCATGAGGTCGCCGTAGAGCAGGATGTAGATGGCCTTGGTGAGAAGGGCCGGGTCCTTGATGGACCAGCCGGGGTTGTCCTCGTCCAGGCCCGTGGCCATGTTGATCGAGATCACGGGGATGTCAGGGTGACCACTCTCGCGCAGTGCCTTGCGGATAAGGGCGATGTAGTTGGTGGCTCGGCAGCCGCCGCCGGTCTGCGAGATGAGGACGGCCGTGTGCGAGAGGTCGTACTTGCCGCTCTCGATTGCCTCCATGATCTGGCCCACCGTGAGGATGGACGGGTAGCAGATGTCGTTGTTCACGTACTTCAGGCCCGCGTCAACGGCGCCCTGGTCAACCGAGGGGAGAAGCACCAGGTTGTAGCCATAGTCGCGAAGGACAGCTTCGGCCAGCTCAAAGTGCACGGGGCTCATCTGCGGCGCGAGGATGGTGTAGTGCGCGTCCTGCATCTCCTTGGTGTAGCGCACCTTCTGGAAGGCCGCGCTCTTGGCCTCGCGGTAGACGGGCGTGCGGCGCGAGAGGTCGGTCTTGCGGGCGCGCTCGAGCGAGCCGTCGGCCAGGCGCACGCCCACGGGCTCGACCTCCTTGGCCTCGCCCTCGGCGGTCTTCTCCTCGAGCTGCTCCTGCTGCTCCTTCAGGGCCGCCATCAGCGAGCGAATGCGGATGCGGGCGGCACCAAGGTTGGAGACCTGGTCGATCTTGAGCACCGTGTAGATCTTGCCGGATGCCTCGAGGATCTCCTGGACCTGGTCGGTGGTGAGGGCGTCAAGGCCGCAGCCAAACGAGAAGAGCTGGATGAGGTCGAGGTCATTGCGGGTGGCCACAAAGCGGGCGGCGCGGTAGAGGCGGCTGTGGAACATCCACTGGTCAACCACGCGGATGGGGCGCTCGGGGCTCATCTTGTGCGCCACAGAGTCCTCGGTGAGCACCGCAAAGCCAAAGGAGTGAACCAGCTCGGGGATGGCGTGGTTGATCTCGGGGTCGTTGTGATAGGGGCGCCCTGCCAGCACGATGCCGTGGGCGTTGTGCTCCTCCATCCAGGCCAGGGCCTCGTCGCCGGCGCGGTGCATGGCGTTCTTGAAGTCGATGTCGGCCTGCCAGGCAACGTTCACGGCCTCGTCGATCTCTGCGCGGGTGATGTGCTGCCCGTGGAAGCGTCCCTTGCCCTTGGCGGCGTCCTGCTCGCGCTGGACCGAAATGATCTCGTACAGGCGGCGCTTGAGCTCGCGCTTGTCGTCATACGGAACGAAGGGCGCAAGGTACTCCACGCTGGGGTCCGAGAGCTCGTCCACGTTGAGCCCCAGCGCCTGCGGGTAGCTCATCACGATGGGGCAGTTGTAGTGGTTGGTGGCGGTGTCGTCCTCCTTGCGCTCCCAGCGGATGCAGGGCATCCAGATAAAGTCCGGGTCCTTGGCAAGGAGATTCATGATGTGGCCGTGGCTCAGCTTTGCCGGATAGCACGCGGACTCGGAGGGCATGGACTCGATGCCGGCGTCGTAGGTCTTCGAGGACGTCTGGTCAGAGATCATCACCGAGAAGCCCAGCTTGGTGAAGAACGCGTGCCAGAAGGGGTAGTTCTCGTACATGTTGAGCGCGCGCGGGATGCCCACCGTGCCACGCGGCGCGGTCTCTGCATCCAGGCAGGGACGGTCGAACAGCAGCTTGTTCTTGAACTCGAAGAGGTTGGGGGCGTCGTTTTTGGTCTTGCCCGAACGGCCCGCGCCCTTCTCGCAGCGGTTACCCGTGATGAAGCGGTGGCCGCCGCCAAAGTCGTTAATCGTGAGCAGGCAGTTGTTTGCGCAGCGCCCGCAGTGGACGTTGGTGTGCTTGACCTTGAGGTTGTCGATGTCCTCGCGCGAGAGGACCGTCGAGGTACCCGTGGCGCCCGCGCGGTCACGGGCGAGAAGCGCCGCGCCGTAGGCGCCCATGCAGCCGGCGATATCGGGGCGGATGACCTGGCGGCCAGTGAGCAGCTCGAAGGCGCGCAGGGTGGCGTCGCTCATGAAGGTGCCGCCCTGGACCACGCAGTACTTGCCAATCTCGTCAAAGTCGCGCAGCTTGATGACCTTGAAGAGGGCGTTCTTGATCACGGAGTACGAGAGGCCCGCGGCCACGTCGCCAATGGTCGCACCCTCCTTCTGCGCTTGCTTGACGCGGGAGTTCATGAAGACGGTGCAGCGGCTACCCAGGTCAACAGGGGCCTTTGCGGTCACGGCGACCTTTGCAAAGTCCTGGACGCTCATGTCCATGGACTTGGCAAAGCTCTCGATAAACGAGCCGCAGCCCGAAGAGCAGGCCTCGTTGAGCATGATGTGCTCGATGACGCCATTGCGCACCTGGAGGCACTTCATGTCCTGGCCGCCAATGTCGAGAATGAACTCGACGCCTGGGACGAAGGCCTTCGCGCCGCGCAGGTGGGCGACGGTCTCGATCTCGCCAGAGTCCGCGCGCAGGGCCTCGATGAGGATGCCCTCGCCGTAGCCCGTGGTGGTCACGTGGCCAATGGTGCAACCCTCGGGCATGGCGTCGTAGATGCCGTCCATGATGTGGCGCGCAGTGCCCAGGACGTCGCCGTTGTTGTTGCCGTACCAGGTGTAGAGAAGCTCGCCGTTCTCGCCCACCACGGCGCACTTCATGGTGGTGGAGCCAGCGTCGATGCCAATGAAGACGCGACCGCGGTAGCTGGCCAGGTCACCCTTGGGCACGACCTCCTTGTTGTGGCGCTCCTTGAACTCCTTGTAGTCCTCCTCGGTGGCAAAGAGCGGGTCCAGACGCTGGACCTCGGAGCCCTGGACGTCCTTCAGCTGCTCGAGCGAGCGGATGACCTCGGCAAAGGTCACGCGCTTGTCGGACTCGCCCGCCAGCGCGGCGCCGGTCGCCACGAAGAGGTGCGCGTTGGTGGGAACCACGCGGTGCTCCTCGTCGAGGTCAAGCGTGATGTAGAAGCGGCGGCGCAGCTCGGAGAGGTACTGCAGGGGACCGCCGAGAAACGCCACGTAGCCCTTGATGGGGTGACCGCAGGCCAGGCCCGAGACGGTCTGCGTGACCACGGCCTGGAAGATGGAGGCGGCCACGTCCTCGGGGCGGGCGCCCTCGTTGAGCAGCGGCTGGACGTCGGACTTGGCAAAGACGCCGCAGCGGCTGGCGATGGGGTGGATCTGCGTGGCGCCCTTGGCCAGCTCGTTCAGGCCCATGGCGTCGGTCTTGAGGAGAGTTGCCATCTGGTCGATGAAGGCGCCCGTGCCGCCGGCGCAGGTGCCGTTCATGCGCTGCTCGATGCCGTTGTCAAAGTAGATAATCTTGGCGTCCTCGCCGCCCAGCTCGATGGCGACGTCGGTCTGCGGGATGAGGGCCTCCACGGCGCGCTTGGACGCGATGACCTCCTGGACAAACTCGAGGTCGAGCCACTTGGCAAGCAGCATGCCGCCGGAGCCGGTAATCGAGACGCGCATGGGGACGTTGCCCACCACGCGCTGGGCGCCCGCGAAGAGCTCCTTGGCCGTGGCGCGGATGTCGGTGTGGTGGCGCTCGTAGTTGGCGTAGACCAGGTTCCCCGAGGCGTCAATCACGGCGAGCTTGACCGTGGTCGAGCCAACGTCGATGCCCAGGCGCAGGTCGGCGCCGGTGAAGTCCTGCGGCGTTGCGGGATAGAGCTCCGCGCCGTTCTCGGTGAGCTCGAGCGGCTCTGCAGTTGCGTTGTTCTCGGTCATCAGTTGTTGTCCTCCTCGTCGGGAAGCATGACTGCCAGCGCAAAGCTGGGCAGGTCGAGCTCTATGGGGCTGTCGTACAGGTCGCCGGGGCGCACGAACATGAGGGCGGTCATGATGCGAGCCATGGTGCGAACGCTCTCGCGCATGCCGCCCTCGAGCCAGCGGAGAAGCACGCCGACCTCGGCAGATATCGCAAAGGTGAGGTAGTAGTCAAAGAAGGCGCCCAAGGCGCGCAGGTCGATGCCGTCGAGCGCGCGGCCGGCCACGACCTCGTGGACCATGGAGCGGATGCGCTGCGAGAAGGCCGGGTCTCCGCCCTCCCCCAGAAGCGGGCGCAGGTACGAGCCGCGCTTCTTGAAGTAGGAGAGCACCTCCTGCGAGCCGGGGCAGGGCTCCTGGTGGTTTATGGCATCCGCGAGCTGGTCGAGATGCACGCTGGCAAGTTGCGCCACCAGCGGACGGAGCTCCGCGACCGTTTCCTTCTCGATGCAGTTCACGAGGTCCGGGATGTCCCTGTAGTGCGAGTAGAACGTGCGACGTGTGACGCCGGCGCGGCTGGTCACGGCAGTCACCGTGACGCGGGAGAGGTCGCCCGTGGCGGCTATCTCCTCCGCGAGCGCGTCCCGGAGCGCGAGGCGCGTGCGACGCGTGCGACGGTCCGTGACCTGCGGGACATCGCTCGCGGCCGGTTGGACTTCGCGTGCGGCGCGCTGGACGTCGCGTGCTGCCGGCGAAACGTCGCTGACGGTTTGGCTCAAGCCCTGGCCCCCATTTCTTCACACAGTGAGTACTATTTCACGCCTTGTGAAGTATTGCACAGTGTGAGTAGTTATTTCTCGGCAAGTCTACCGCTGCCCAAGTGTCACACGCGCTCCACAATGAGACAAAGGGACAGTCCCTTTGTCTCATTGTGGAGCGCTGACGTTGGAACAGCCAAAGGTCCCGGCACCAAGAGCGCTGCGCTGTTCCTAGGACACTGCGTTGTTACCGGCGTGTCGCGTTACTCAGACATTTGCCCAGTTGATGGATGCCACCTCCCAACAGGCCGGTAACAACACCAATGGGCGCGCAGATAGGCACGCAGCTCTTGTTACCGGGCCATCGTCACACTTGAGAATTGCCCCAGATAACAACAGCACTCACACAACGAGCCGGTAACAAGCGGGCGAGATACCTGCAGTCAGCAAGGCTGTTGTTACCGACCAGTCATGAGGCTCGCACATTTGTCCAGTTGGCACGCGCAATCTCAAACGGGCCGGTAACAACGGCAATTGGGCAGCGGGTGTTGTTACCGGCTTGCAGTTTCCATCAAACCTTACCTGGGAAAACAATCAGATCCCAAGCCGAGCCGGTAACAACGTTGGTGCCATAGGGGCTGGGGAGCAGGGAAGGCATAGGGGGCCTGAGCGCGGGGCAAGCCAGAACTTTTCTATTCATTTCCGCACGCGAGGAAAACCCAGAATTTATGACAGATTTTGGTCAGAACCTTGAAAGGTCCTTGTCAGCAAGCTGCATGCACCATGCAGCAGCACAATCTGGCTGCTGACAAAGGGGAGAAAACCAGGTCTTGCTGCCCCCCGTGGATGCAAACGAGCTCGAAAAAGTCCCTATCACGTAACCCAAAGTGACAGAGGATGACAATGCATAGTTTAAAAATAAAATTCACTGAATATTAGCGCCTCGCGACAGCAGCGCATTCGTATACTACTCGCCAACCATCGGCCGAAGGCGAGTAGGTCATGCAGCTGTCGCTTAACAAACAATCTGCGCTTCGAGCGCTCAGGGCAATCAGATGTGGAAAGATTCCGCAGGTTAATCGGCCCATAGCCCGCATGGCAAGGGCCCCTCTCCGCTCATCCCAACGTCCGGACGGCAGGAAGCGCTGGTCTCCAGCGGCCGCCCACCTTACCTGGCTGGGCATGCCCCAGCCAACCCAACGCGCACCGCTGCATGTTGCCGTACCGTCTGACCCCAGCCGCGTTCGCGCCCGTTTCTTCTCGTGCACTATCTACTCGGCCGGGCTTCCAGATGACGCGTTCCTGGACATTGGCAACGGAATCCAAGTTGCGTCGCCCGAGCTCCTGTTTGTCGAGCTCGCAACCGTGATGATTCCCCAGGTGCTGGTACTTCTCGGCTACGAGCTCACCGGAAGATACTCGCGTGACGCAGACAGTCCGAGGCTTGGCCCCATCACCTACGGAATACCACCGCTTACAACTGTCGAGAAAATCAAAAACTTCATCGCGCGATGCCACGGCATTCCGGGGCTCTACTCTGCAAGGGAATGCATAAAGTATGTATCAGACAATTCATGGTCACCCACAGAATCGCTCATTGCCGCCATAGCCGCGCTCCCGATCGAGCGCCTGGGGTACGGAATTGGCACGCTCATCCTCAACGAGCGGTCGACCGCGCATGACGGCAACGCGCTTGGCAACGCAAAGGAGTCGCGAGTCCCGGACATGCGGGTGCCCGCTACGCCCGTTGGCATCAACTACGAAGGCGGCGGCCACCTTGAGCTGGACCGCATTGTCGCAGCCGCCATTGCAGCAACCGTGAATCCGGGCAACGTCCATCTGCAGGAAGAGGTTGCCGGCGAGAAGGACCATGTGCGCGAGAAGTACGTCGACGACGTGCGCCGGACGCGGGAGCTTGCATCGCGAGGCTTGGTTATTGTCAACGCCACGATGGAAGACCTGTTCGACAACCATGGCCTCGACACCCTTATGCAACAGGTCATGAGTGCCACTGAGCGTTTCTCGAACCAAGACTTCTCCATGTGTCGGAAGGCCTTCGCCTCCCCCACCGTCTGCGCCAAGCGGCAGCTCCTCATTTGGGCGCTCCTCGATTGGAAGCCCGGCATCGAGTACATGCGCCAATTCATGGCAAAGGAGTACTTGGAGCCGCGCCAGGCAATCGAGGGCCATGCCATTGAGTTTGTGCTCTAGGGCAGCCGCGCCCGAACGGCCCTAGAGCCCTGCCTACCGCAGAGCCCGACGGCCCTAGAGCCGCGGCCTTCCCCGGCCGGCCCTAGAGCACGCCAAGGCCCTTGGCCACGATGAAGATGAAGTCCTGCACGTTGGTGACAATCGTCTTTGCCGAGAGGCTCCCCCGATCGTGCAGCTTGTTGACGACAAACTCAGAGGCGTCCACGGCATAGATGTAGACCGGCCGCACGGTGCCGTCATCGTCGACGTGATAGCTGGGCGTGATGTTGCCGGTCGCAATTGTGTGCAGCATCGTAGCCATGCAGATGACCGTCGTAGCCTTGCGCGCGAGCACACGGATCTGGTGCTGGGACTCGTACACGTCCGCGATGGTCTCGGGCAGCGGTCCGTCATCGCGAATCGACCCCGCCAGCAGAAAGGGGATGTTCTTCTTCACGCACGCGTACATGATGCCGTCGTGCAGGTCGTAGTCATCAACAAATTGCGCAATCGAGCCGGACCGTCGCACGCGGTTGATGGTGTCAAGGTGGTTGTAGTGGCCGTTTGGCATGCTCTGCTGCGTGCGAATGTCCTGGCCAAGCGCCGTGTGGAACATGGCGCCCTCGAGGTCGTGCGTGGCAAGGGCGTTGCCGCCAGAGAGCGCGCCCACGTAGCCCTCCTCGACCAGCCGCTGCATGGCGTGACGAGAATCCGCGTCAAACGCAAACGCCGGGCCCATCACCCACTCGATGAACCCGTGGTCGCGCTCGTATTTCAGCAGTTCGATAAGGTCATCGTAGTCTCGCGTGTAGGCGGTCTCGCGGCTGCGGCCCTGGCGGAAGGAGAACTTCTCGCCGTTGGACGCAGTAGGATCGTCGAAGCCGTCCGTGTGGACGTAGATTCCCTCGGAGCCGTCCTCGCTTCGCCCTAGCGCGACAAGGTCCCCCTGCTTGAGGTGGCGACCCGTGACCACGTGGAGGGTGCCGTCGTCTCTTAGAACGATGCAGGCATCCATGCGAGAAGAGGACGCCAGCCTCCAGCTGCCATCAATCTTGAAATACTACGGGTACATTGACGTGCTATGGAATCCCTCGGGTATCACGCCGTTCTGCTCGACGGTCCCCCACCTCACGTTGGGTGCGTCGTCCAAGCCGAGCGCAGAGAAATCAGGGTGGTGATAGACCGGCGGCTGGAACGCCATGGTTGCTCCCCTCTCGTCGATGCGTTGGATATAGCACGCGCGGGCTTGCCGCATAGCAGCGCGTGGCGCATGGCAACAAACTTGACCCAGCGGGATAGCACGACGAAAACATGGGACCCGCGAGAGCCGCCGCACCGGCGATGGGCCGCGGGAACAGCGAGGAGCCGACGCACCGGCGCATGCGTATACTTCTCGCGGGACCAAATGCTCTCACAAGGCCACCGAGAGGAGCAGACGTGAAGACCTACAGCTTTAGCGCGCCAATCGAGAAGGTCGAGGGCATCGACGGCGCATTCGTGCGGGTGCCGCTCGACGTGCCGCGAGTGTTTGGCGCCGGGCGAATCAAGGTGCACGCAACCTTTGATGGCGCGCCCTACGACGGAAGCGTAGTTGCGTTCAAGCGCGACGACGGCGGGCGCGACTACGTGCTGGGCATTCGCAAGGACATCCGCGCTGCCATTGGCAAGGGGCCGGGCGAGGGCGTGGATGTCACGCTCGTCTGTGCGCAGGTGGACGGGCCGGCCAAGCGCTACGTTGACCTTCTCGCCGCCAAGGTTGAGCGCAAGGGTCGGAGCCGAGAGGAGCTGTGCGCCGTAATTGAGTGGCTTCTCGGCTACGCTCCCGAGAAGCTTTGCGACAGCCGCCTGAAGGCGGTGAGCTTTACCGACTGGCTTGATAACGCGCCGGCGTACAATCCCGCGGCGGCACTGGTGAGCGGCAAGGTCTGCGGCATTGACGTGGCAGCGGTGGAGGACCCCACCATGCACCGGGTGCGCGTGCTTGACAAGCTGGTGGACGAGCTGGCCAAGGGACGTCCACTCGAGAAAATCCTCCGGCAGGGGTGATGGGATTTATTCGCCCGGTAACGGAATCCCGTTGCCCGGTAAATCAATCCCACCTAGAGGAGGCGCTCCGACCACTCGGCTTCCTTGAAGCCGACAAGCACGAAGTCCTCTCCCACAACCAGAGGCCGCTTGACCAGCATGCCGTTGGTGGCGAGAAGGTCGAAGGCGTCCGCGTCGCTCATCCCCGCATCCAGCTGAGCCTTCACGCCCATCTGCCGGTAGAGCTGCCCGCTGGTGTTGAAGAAGCGCCGCACGGGAAGCCCGGAGCGGGCCTGCCATTCCGCGAGCTCCGCCGCCGTGGGGTTCTCCTCCACGATGTGACGGTCAGCATATGCAACGCCATGCTCGTCCAGCCACTTCTTGGCGCGCTTGCAGGTAGAGCACTTGGGGTACTCGATGAAGAGCAGCTTGTTCACGATGTTCTCCTCGTGTTCGCATGAGACAAAGGGACTGTCCCTTTGTCTCATAGGTCGCGGCGGGTGAGGATCTCCTGCGGGATCAGGCGGCAGCCCTCCACAACGCTGCGCGCATAGGCGGCAGCCTCCTCGGTGAGGTCATCGCACATGAGCGACATGTCCGGCATGCCAAGGTTCACCTGGCAGGTCTGCTCGTTGTCAGCGGGATCCGGATAGCGCTCCTGAGCCTTGTCAATCATGAGCTGGTAGGCGGGGGTGAAGGGCGCAAAGGGGTAGTGCTCGCCCAAAACGTCACGCAGACGCACCATGATGTCGATGCCCGCGCGGTCGATGTCGCCCCAGTAGAGGACCTCAACGGAGTCTGCGCCCAGCGTGTCAAGGAGCAGCGCAAGGCGGTTGTGCTCGAGGATGGGCGTGCCCCCGCCCAGCACCACGGCATGGATGCGCTCGCCCAGGATGGTTGTGCGACCCTCCTCGTACATGAGGTCGTGCACGTCAAGCCAGGGATCGAGGTTCTCGGTCACCAGCACGCGCATGTGCTTCCTGCGACGCGGCGCGTGGTAGAGAAGGTCAGGCTTGGGCATGGGCCGGTGGCGGATGACGTCCTCCATGCCCATCGCACGCAGCAGCTTGTGGCCGTCGGAGCCGTACTCAAAGAACTTCTCGTCGCCGCCCATCTGGTAGGCAAGCTGACGACGCGTGATGTCACCGGGGAGCGCACCGTTTACCAGGGCGTCATTGATGGCCGTGAGCTGGCGCTCGAAGAGCGTGTACGCGCCGGGGTGGCTGAGAAGCCAACCGTTCATCCAGAAGCGCTGGTCAAGCTCGAGGATCTTTGCGCGCACCTCGGTCTCGGCGGGGCCGCCGCGGCGGACGTAGGGAACCTCGGAGAGCTGCGTGGGATGAGAGGGACTGCCCTTCCCCACCCGGCGCAGGCGTCCGCGCTGGGTGCGCGGGGCGGAGGAGCGACCGGGCTTCTCGACACGCGCGGGGGGCGCGGGCTGTGCGGCATCACCGGGCTGTGCAGATGCTTCGGGCACCTGAGCGTCGCCGGGCTTCGAGGCGTCGGCGGGCGTGGGGTCCGTCGCAGCGGCGGGCTCCTCGGCTGCAGTGGTACCGTCCGCAGCGGCGGGGTCCTCGGCTGCAGTGGTACCGTCCGCAGCGGCAGGCTCCTCGACCGTCTCGGAAGTATCGACGACCTCGGGCGCGGGCTCGTTCTCGTCCACAGCGCCAGCCGTGCCCGCGTCGCCCTCGGCCTTCTCGCCAGCGCCGTCAGCGCCCTCCACCTGCGACGGAACGCGCAGCGTGTAGACGCCCTCCTGCCCCTCCACGGGGTCGAGCGCCTCAGAGCACACCGCCGCAGTCAGCGCTACCTGGGCTTCCTTGCCATACTTGCCCACGATTCGCTTGATGTCCTCGTCGGTCACAACGTCGCCCCGCACGCGCACCAGCGCGCTCGCCACGGACGCAGCCTTGTTCTTCTGCGAGGGCTCCAGAACTTGGCAGAGGGTCTCCCTCAGATAATCAAGATTCATACGTTCCACGTCGGTCAGTTTTCGCGCCATGCAGGGTTCCTTTCATGCGGTCATGCAAGAATGATACGGCAATGACGAGAAAATCCCTGCATCGAAGCAGCCAATCTTGCATAACTACACGCGATATTACGCCTGCTTTGAATGGGATGAAGTGCGCAGTGAGAAGTGCTTGCACGCGCGGAGCGTGGAGCGTGGCGCGCTGCCGCTCCGCGCCGCACCCGTTCTTACCGGCTCGTCGCGCCTCTCGGCAAAATCCTGCGGAAACGCAGAGGGGATCCCACGTCCCGGTAACAAGCGAGACGCCCTACTCTTCTGAGGCAAGAGCACGGCAAGACTGCGACAAGAGCACGGCAGGAGCGCGGCAAGAGCGCATCGCCGCAGCTACACCCCGGCCTCTCTTGGATAATCACACGGTTCTACACGCACGTTGCCACCGGGGTGCTGCCCCCAACTGTTAGCGCCTCTCCAGAAGCTCCGCCAGTGCGCGAAGCGCATAGTCAACGTCGTCCTCCGAGTTAAAACACCCAAACGAGAAGCGAATGGCGCCCGTGGGGAAGGTGCCAATGGTCTTGTGCGCAGAGGGCGCGCAGTGCAGCCCAACGCGCACGCTGATGTGGTAAAGCTCGTCCAGAAGGGTCGCCACCTCGGCCTCATCGCGCCCCGGCGTGGCAAGAGAGACCACGCCCACGCGCTGCTCCACGTCATGGCGCCCGCACACGCGCACGTGCCCGGCACGCTCCAGCGACTCCAGGCCGTCGAGGAACCGCTGCGTAAGGCCAAGCTCGTGTGCAAGCACAGCACCGCCCTCCTGCGCAGCGCGCCACTCCAGCGCCGCATGCAGCCCCACGATACCCGGCAGGTTGGGCGTGCCAGCCTCAAGCCGATCCGGCATGAAGCGAGGGATGGTCTCCTTGTCGCTCACGGAGCCCGTACCCCCAACCACCAGCGGCTCAACGCGATGCGCAAGCTCCTCCGTGAGCGCCACGCCGCCAATGCCTTGCGGGCCGAGAAGCCCCTTGTGGCCAGTGAACGCCACGGCATCTATGCCCATGACCTCCATGTTTATGGGAAGCACGCCCGCGGTCTGCGCTGAGTCGAGAATGAACGCCAACCCGTGCGCACGGCAGAACTCCCCCACCTTGGCCACAGGCATCACGGTGCCCGTCACGTTGCTGGCGTGCAGCATGACAACGGCGCGCGTGTTGGGCCGCAGGCACCCAGCAAGCGCATCGATGTCGAGCATGCCCGTCTCGTCGCACGGGCAGCGTGTAAAGCTCACACTACGCGACTCAAGCTGAACAAGAGGTCGCATGACCGCATTGTGCTCCATGGACGAGACAATCACGTGATCGCCCTCGTGGAGAAGGCCTTTTATCAAGAGGTTGAGCGACTCGGTCACGTTTCGGGTGAAGACGATGTCCCGGGCATCCGGCGCGCCAAAGAGCGAGGCGAGTGCCTCCCTGGTCTCCAGCACCACGCCCTCGATGTCAAACGCGCTGGCATACGAGCCTCGCCCCACGTTTGCGCCGCATGTGGTCATGAACTCGTACATGGCCCGAGGCACGCATTCTGGTTTAGGGAACGTAGTGGCGGCGTTATCCAAATACGCGTTCATCGGTCTACCAGTACCTTTCGCCTAATAACAAACAAATTTTCATGAATCCAAACAATTATATATGAGTCCCCAGCCCTACACGGACGGTCAGGAAAGGAACGTGTCACATGAACCTTAGCAAGAACGAGAAGGCGATGACGATCATTGCCGGCGTCATCATGGGCGTGATAGGCGCCTCGCTCGTGCTCTTTGGGAACCCCAAGAACATGGGCTTTTGCATCGCGTGCTTCCTGCGTGACACCGCCGGCGGCGTTGGCCTTCACCGCGCCGAGGTGGTCCAGTACATCAGGCCCGAGATTATAGGCCTCATCTTTGGCAGCCTTTTTGCGGCCCTGGCCACCAAGGAGTTCTCGCCCCGCGGCGGCTCTGCGCCCATGACCCGCTTTGTGCTGGGCTTCTTTGCCATGATCGGCGCCCTCATGTTCCTGGGCTGCCCGTTCCGCATGATTCTGCGCATCGCCGGCGGCGACCTCAACGCCATCGTGGCCTTTGTGGGCTTTGTCTGCGGCATCGCAACCGGCGTGTTCTTCCTCAACCGCGGCTACTCGCTCAACCGCACCCGCAAGGTCTCCAAGTCCGAGGGCAGCATCCTTCCCGTGATTGCCCTCGTCTTCCTGGTTCTGCTCGTTGCCGCGCCCGCCTTCATCTTCTTTAGCGAGAAGGGCCCCGGTTCGATGCACGCGCCTCTCGCCATCTCGCTCATCGCCGGCATCATCGTGGGCGCGCTTGCCCAGCGCACCCGCTTCTGCATGGTGGGCGGCATCCGCGACATGATCCTCTTCCGCGAGAATCGCCTGCTCCTGGGCTTTGTGGCCGTGCTCGTCTCCGCGCTGGTGATGAACCTCATCTTCTCCGCCACCACCGGAACCTCGTACTTCAACCTTGGCTTTGAGAACCAGCCCATCGCCCACAGCGACGGCCTGTGGAACTTCCTGGGCCTCTATCTCACCGGCTTTGCCTGCGTGCTCCTGGGTGGCTGCCCGGTGCGCCAGCTCATCCTCTCCGGCGAGGGAAACACCGATAGCGCCGTGACCATCCTCGGCCTCTTTGTTGGCGCGGCTTTCGCGCACAACTTTGGCCTCGCCGCCAGCGGCGACGGCCCCACCGTCAACGGCATGATCGCCGTTGTCATTGGCATCGTCGTTGTTGCCGTTATCGCCCTCACCAACCTCAAGACCGCAAAGGAGTAGCCATGAAGACCATCGACGCACAGGGGCTTTCGTGCCCGGAGCCGGTCGTGCTCACGAGAAACGCCGTGAAGGAGAACCCCGAGGGTGTGATTGTACTGGTAGACGCCGTGGCCGCACGCGAGAACGTTACGAGGTTTGGAAAGAGCCAGGGCTACGACGTGGCCGTGGAGGACACCGAGGACGGGTGGAAGCTCACCCTCACCAAGGCGTAGGCAGAGCCGTGGCCTACAAGAGCTACATAGCCCTGTTCTACTCGCACTTTGGCGCCACGCGCTACGCCAAGCTACTCAAAGGCGCCGGCTGGGAAAACCGCATGTGCCCCGTGCCGCGCTCGCTCAGCAGCAGCTGCGGCACCTGCGTGCGGTATGCGGGACCTGCGCCCTGCCCCACGCCAGACGTGCCCGAGGAAGTCGAGAAGATCGTGGAGGTACACGAGGGCGAGGACCCGCTTTACACCACGGTCTACGAGTTCGAGGACTAGCCGCAGTACGGCAGACAACAGCAAGCGTCCCACAAGAAAGGGCCCGCCGGCTTCGTGCCGACGGGCCCTAAAGCGTGGGCTATGCGAGGCGCGCGAGACAAGCGCGACGAGCGCGCAGCCTGCCGTGACAATCGCGCAGCCTGCTACTACTCGTTGTCGCCGCCAGTGGCCTTGGTAGCGCTGATCGCCGCGGCGGTATCCTTGGCGTCGTGCCACACCCAGTCGGTGAAGGCGGGGTGATCGTAGCCGTTGTCGACGGCAAACTGGAAGGCGTCCTGGCGGAACTGCTCCCACTCGGCAATCTGGTCGGCCCACTTCTCGGCATCCAGGATGCGCAGCGCGTCGGCGGCAAGCGCCCAACGGTCCATGTGGTTCAGGCGCAGCATGTCGTATGGCGTGGTCGTGGAGCCCTGCTCCTCGTAGCCATGGACGTGGAAGTTGTCGTGGTTCGGGCGGTCCCAGATGAGGCGGCGAACCGTGCCGGGATAGGCGTGGAAGGCAAAGAGCACGGGCTTATCGGCCGTAAAGAGCTCCGTGAACTGCTCGTCAGAGAGGGCCTCGTCGTTCTCGGAGGCGTTCTGGATCTTGAGCAGCTCAACCACGTTGACCAGGCGGCACTTCACGCCCAGCTTGTCGAGAAGCTCGAGGGCGGCCATGGTCTCCTGCGTGGGCACGTCGCCGCAGCAGCCGAGGACGATGTCGGGCTCCTCGCCGTCGGCGGTGTTGGACGCCCACTTCCACTCGGCGGCGCCAGCCGCGAGCTCCTCGCGGGCCTCGTCAAGCGTGACCCACGTGGGGGCGGGCTGCTTGCCGGCGAAGACCGCGTTCACGCAGTTGGTGGACGTGTAGCAGCGCTCGGCCACAGCCAGCAGCAGGTTAGCGTCGGCGGGGTAGTAGATGTTCACCACGTGATCGTTGTTGAACGTCTTGTTGAGAAGCACGTCGACAAAGCCGGGGTCCTGGTGCGAGAAGCCGTTGTGGTCCTGGCGCCAGACGTGGCTGGAGAGCAGCATGTTGAGGCCGGAGATGGGCTTGCGCCAAGGGATCTCGCGCACGGTGGCCTCAAGCCACTTGCAGTGCTGGTTGACCATCGAGTCGACGATGTGCACGAACGACTCGTAGCTGGACCACAGGCCGTGGCGGCCGGTCAGGATGTAGCCCTCGAGAAGGCCCTCGCACTGGTGCTCGGAGAGCTGCTCGATGACGTTACCCACGGGCGCGAGGTGCTCGTCGTTGGCGGGGTCGTCGTTGAGGTCGCCGTTGAACCACTGCTTGTCCGTCACCTGGTAGCTGGGCTGCAGACGGTTGGAGGCCGTCTCGTCGGGGCCAAAGATGCGGAACTTGTCGCGGTTGTTGTTGATGAGCTCGGCGGTGTACTCGCCCAGCACGCGCGTGGCCTCGGTGGCGCCAAAGCCGTGACCACCGTTCTTGACGTCGATCTCGTACTTGGACGTCTCGGGGAGCTTGAGGTCCTCGAGGAGCTTGCCGCCGTTGGTGTTGGGGTTGGCACCCAGGCGCAGCTCGCCCTCGGGCATGAACTCGGTGACCTCGGGACGGATGCCGCCCTTCTCGTCAAAGAGACCGTCGGGCTCGTAGGACTCGAGCCAGCCCTTGAGGACCTCGAAGTGGGCCTCGGTGTCGCGGGCGGACGCCAGGGGCACCTGGTGCGCACGCCAGGAACCCTCGGTCTTCTTGCCGTCGATCTCCTTGGGGCAGGTCCAGCCCTTGGGGGTGCGGAAGATGATCATGGGATAGAACGGGCGGGACGCCTCGCCGGCGGCCGCGCGGCGCTTGATGTCGCAAATCTCGTCGAAGACGGCCTCGAGGAGCGTGGCAAAGCGACGGTGGATGGAGGCGTGGTCCTCCTCGTCAAAGCCGGCAACAAAGTTGTAGGGGTGGTAGCCCATGCCGCGGAAGAACTCGTCACGCTCGCCGTCAGAGATGCGGGCGAGGATGGTGGGGTTCGCGATCTTGTAGCCGTTGAGGTGCAGAATCGGCAGGACGATGCCATCGGTCAGCGGGTCCATGAACTTGTTCGTCTGCCAGCTGGTGGCAAGCGGGCCGGTCTCGGCCTCGCCGTCGCCAACCACGGCAACCGCGAGCATGCTGGGGTTGTCGAGCACGGCGCCGTAGGCGTGGGAGAGCACGTAGCCCAGCTCGCCGCCCTCGTGGATGGAGCCGGGGGTCTCGGGCGCGTAGTGGCTGGGGATACCGCCGGGGTAGGAGAACTGGCGGAAGAACTTCTGGAGGCCGGCCTCGTCATCGGTAATGTCGGGACGGATCTCGCGGTAGGTGCCGTCGAGCAGGGACTGCGCGGTGCCGGCAGGTCCACCGTGGCCGGGGCCCATGAGGAAGATGGCGTTCTGCTGGTGGTCGCGGATGAGGCGGTTCACGTGGCCAAAGAGGAAGTTCAGGCCGGGCGTGGTGCCCCAGTGGCCAACGAGGCGGTGCTTGACGTCCTCACGGGTGAAGCCGTCGGGGCCGTCCTGGTTCTTGAAGTCCGCGCGCATGAGGGGGTTGGAGCGCAGATAGATCTGGCCAACGGACAGGTAGTTGGCGGCGCGCCAGTACTTGTCGACCCACGCAATCTCGTCCTCGCTCACCGGGCCGTTGAGCTTCTTCCAGGGAGTTCCCAACACAGGCTGAGCCATTCTCTCTCCTCTCACTGGCGGGCCCTCGGCACCGCCACTCGAGCGGCCCTTTGGCACCGCTCGCCTACTTGTTGTTTGTTGCTCGAACTAGAGTGTAGTTGGTAAAACGATTTACCTTGACGAGAAGGAACGGGAATTCTCGGCTGCGCCGCAAGTTCTGCACAATTGGAGGTGCGGAGCTGCGGCAAACAAAGGAGCCTGAGAAGCCCGTTCGCACGAAATCGTCGTGAGAACGCGCCTTTGGGGACCGGGCGATTCGCTACGTCATGCAATACGCCTGCTGTCGAGACCCCGCTCCTACCTGTCTCGCAGAGTTTTGGTTAAGTCCCTTATACGTCCCTGTTGAAGGGACAATTCTCTGACCTGAGGTTTATCAAATATCGAATCGCCTGATACTTTGGGATACCGAGAAAACCCTAGCCCAACCGTCAATTCATGCCAACAGGCCGCGCATCACCGTCACTCGACGACCTCATAACGCCCGAACGCTGTCCTTCTCGACCAGCCGCGGAGTGAGCATGCGCTCGACCGGCGCCGCAACGTCTGCGTCCTCGGCGCGCTCCCCTACCCGTGCGAGCATCATCTGCACCGCGACCTCGGAGATTGCCGGCACGTTCTGCTCGATGGAGGTGAGCGCCGGCTCGAAGAGCGAGTCGGCGGCACTGTTGTCGTAGCTCACCACCGAGAGGTCGCCCGGCACGCGAAGGCCGCGCTCGTACACACGCTTGAGCAGCCCCAGCGCAATGTTGTCGCTGCTCGCAAATGCTGCCGTGGCGTCCGTGGCGAGAAGCCCCTCGGCCGCCTGCCAGGCGTCGGGGATGTAGTAGTCACTCTCAAAGACCAGCGCGGGATCAAACGAAATGCCGCGCTCGCTTAAGGCACGGCGATAGCCCGCGAGGCGCAACCGGCCGGTATTGGAATCTGGATTGATGATGCACGCCACGCGTCGGTGGCCGTGGCGCAGCAGGTGGTCCGTGGCCAGGTAGCCGCCAAGCTCGTTGTCGTAGCGCACGCGGTCACAGCTCACGCCGTCGATAAAACGGTCAACCATCACAAGCGGAACGGGCAGCTGTGTGAGATCGTCCATCAGCTCCTTATCGGTGGTGAACTCGTCCGAGACCACAAGGAAGATGCCATCCACTCCGCGGTTCACCAGCAGGCGGACCAGCTCGGCGTCGCTCTCGGAGGAACCAACGGAGTTGGTGATGAGCAGCAGGTATCCCCTCTCGCGGCAGAGAATCTCGAGGTTGTTGGCAAGCGAGGCAAAGTAGCGGCTCTGGATGTTGGGCACGACCAGCCCAAACGAGCGCGACTGCTGCATCACGAGGCTGCGGGCGATCTGGTTGGGGATGTAGTGCTTGCGACGCGCGACCTCCTTGATGCGACGTCGGTTCTCCTCGCTCACGCGACACGGTCGGTTGTTGAGAACGAGAGACACCGAGGCGGGCGAAAGCCCCACCTCGCGCGCGATGTCCTTGAGCGTCACCTTTGCCATGTTATCCCTCCAATAGAGGAACCCGGCCAAGAAGGAAGTCCTCAAGCGTGCACTCGGCAGACCCAACAATGAGTGTCCGTGCCTCGGGGTACCGAAGGACGAACGCGGTCAGTCCACCAGTCGACTTGATTCTCCCACTCTTAACTTCGATGCCCAGGACCTGTCGCTCGTTGCTCACGACAAAGTCGACCTCATTCGACCCGTCACGCCACCAATTGAGCGAGAAGCCCTCGACCTGGGACCGTGCGATAAGGTATGCGCCTACAGCCGATTCGACAAGGCGCCCCTTTAGGTCCGGATCCTCTAGCAATCGTGTTCTGCGCGATCCATACGCAGCTGTCATGAGAGCCGTATCGTGGACAAGCAGACGAGGAGAGCTAGAGCGCTCGCGCAACAGCTTTGGATCGTACTTCAAGATACCTGACATCATGCCAGCCTGAGCGAGAAGCTCCAGGTAGTGGGCTATGGTCGCGGTATTGCCACGGTCATCAAGCTGTCCTAGGAGCTTACGATACGACACTTCCTGCGCCGAATAAGGAGCGCCAAGATAAAACAGGCGTCGCAGCAGGGCGGGATTGCGCACGTCCTCAAGCGCAAGCACGTCCTTTGCTATCGACGGCTCGATGATCGCGTCAGTGACATATGAAGCCCAACGCGACACGTCTTCGCGAAGCCCTGCAGCTCCGGGATACCCACCAAAGAACAAGAAATCGTCAAGCGAGAAGCCAAAGGCATCGCGACACTCGCCATACGTCCAATGCGTGCAGCGGATAAGTTCGAAGCGGCCAGCAAGCGACTCGTCCATCCCACTCTTGAGCAGGGTAGCCGACGAACCGGTAAGAACAACGCGCAGGTCAATACCAGTGCGAGCGTCCTCGTCCCACAACGCTTTTACCGCATCGGCCCACCCTTTGACGTACTGAATCTCATCTATCACGAGAAGCGCGCAGGCGTTGGCATCGTTCACCAGGGACCTCGCTTGATACCACTGTGCACGTATCCAATCAGGCGACTCGCCGTGCTCCCCCACCTCTCGGTAGAGATATGGGATATCAATCTGCTTAAGCGCCTGGGTTACAGCAGTTGTCTTGCCCGTCTGGCGAGGACCGATGAGAATCTGCAGGAAGCGACGCGGCTCTGACATGCGCTGGGAGAGCGTGGCGACTATGCTGCGCTGGTACATGGAAGCTCCTTTGCAACGGCCAATGTAGAGCAGTATATCCTACCTCCCAATTTTGCGAGCCAAGCTCCCAATTTTGGGAGCCAATGAGACAAAGGGACTGTCCCTTTGTCTCATTGCAGGGCTACACTGGTGGGTGCAGTATCCCGACGTCGTGCGGAGAGCCCATGCAGTTCAACCCCATCACCATCGCGCTTATCGCCATTGCCGCCGCCTACTTCATCGTGGAGCAAATCATGCGCAGCACCCGCCTCAACAAGTTTGCGCTGCTCCTGCGCGAGGGCAGCTGCGACGAGGCGCTCGAGCTTCTCGACAAGCCCAGCTCAAAGTGGCTCTACCCGCCGTTCAACAGGGAGTACATGAAGCTCAACGCCTACCTCGTGAAGGACGACGTCGAGGGCGCTTCTCGGCAGTTCGACGTCCTGCTCACCATGCGCTCGTCCAAGAACCAGCGCAGCGAGGCCGTGGTGAAGGCCTACCGCTTCTACATGGAGCACGAGCGCTACAAGGACGCAAAGCCGCTGCTCGAGGAGATCGAGAAGACCGCCGAGAAGCCCGTGGCAGAGGAGTCGCGCCTCATGTGGGAGATCTTCGCCGAGAACGACACGAGCCACATCCCCGAGATGGAGAAGCAATACGAGGAGGCAAAGGGGCCGCAGCAGCGCATGCGGCTCGCGCTGCTCATTGCCACCCAGTACGAGAACGCCCACAACAAGGTCAAGGTCGCCGAGTGGCGCAGCAAGGCCAACGACGCCGCGGGCGAGCTTGAGGACATGGCGCGCCGTGCGTCCAACAGCAAGGGTGGCGACAAGCAGTAAGGCCCCGTTTGGTCTCGGGAGGCCCACGTGGAGCTTGGCGAGAACATCCAGTCGTACCTTCGCTGGCGAGGCGACGTGCCCTTCTCGCATGCGGCTGTGAACCATGCGGATGCGCTCGTTCTCTGCAAGCTTGCCTACTTTGACCTCTCGCGCATCGCCGAGGCAGCCGAAGACCAGGGAATCACGCTGGCGAAGTGCCCCTCCCTTGTCTCGGACATCCACCCCAAGGGGCCGGGCGACGCCGGCGAGGGGTTCTTTGACGAGGCGGCATCCACGGCACGCTTTGGCAGTGTCATCGCCCGTTGCTACGTGGATGCCACGCCCTATGACGACGACACGCAGTTCTCGGCAACCGAATATGTGCTCCCAGATGGCCCGGTATTTGTTGCCTTCCGGGGAACAGATGACACCGTCCTTGGCTGGCGCGAGGACTTCGAGCTGGGCTATCGGCGCATTCCGGCCCAGGAGAAGGCCGAGAGGTACCTGCGAGACGCGCTTGCGCGAGCGGCCACGGAAGGCAGGCACGTGATTGTGGGCGGACACTCGAAGGGCGCAAACCTTGCCCAATATGCGACATCCTCGCTCACCGACTCCGAGCTTGCGGCCATCGACGCCATCTACCTCTTGGACGGCCCCGGCATCTGTGGAGACGTCCAGCCCATTCCGCCCGGCGCCGAGTGGGTTAAGCGGGTGGTCCGCATCATCCCCACCTCAAGCGTCATGGGGAGGCTCTTCGAGCCTGGCGTTCGCCCCATTGTGGTGCGCAGCAGCGAGACCGGCATCTTGCAGCACGAGCTCATGACCTGGCAGGTAGCTGACGGAGGCCTTGCCACGGCGGACGCGCCGGACCGGGAGAGCGACTGGTTTGCCAGCGTCTTTAGGGAGTGGATGGACAACGTCTCTCTCGCCGGCAGGCAGGAGTTCGTCGACGACCTCTTTGACGCCATCGAACGCGCCGGCTCAAGCACCTCCCAGATTACCTCGTCGCTTTCCGACAGCCTCCCCACGATCCTTGCCGGCATCGTTGGCTCGAGGCCAAGCGCAAAGGCTGCTGCAGCAAAGCTGCCGCTGCGCGCGCTTCTCGGCAGCGTGTCCGACGCACTTGGCGCGTCGCCCTCGTTTCGCTGGCTCTTTGCCAACGGCCTTGCCCACTGCCTTGAGCTTGCGGCGGGCGGCGTCCTTCTCATCATGCTCAACCGCATTGCCATTCCCCTGGCACTTACGCTGGCTATGTTCTGTGGGGTAATTGCACTCTTTGTTGAGATGCTGGCGCGCCTCAGGGCAAGCGGCTGGAACACGCGCCGAGAAGGACCCCGCATCTTTGCCTTTGGCGTCGCCCTTGTCGTCTTTGTGCTCACGCTGGTGAAGCCCGACGCGCTCTATGTGTACGCGAGCCTGGCTTTTGGCATTTCGCTGGGGGCGGCAGCCTGGTCGTACGCCCAGAAGGCGGCGGCACGGACGCGGGGCGGGACCTCCGTTGCCTTCAACGCCACGATGGCGGTGCTTCTCGGCTTCTCGGCGGCGTTTGTCCTGGTGGCACCCCAGGAGATGCTCGCAGCGTATGCCGTGACGCTGGGGATAACGCTGCTTGTGTGCTCGGTGGGCAGCTTCCTTGACTGGCGCCACGACGTAATGGAGCGCCTTGGCGAGTAGCACACCGCCCTTCTTGCGACGCCCCCCGCTCTAGCGGCGCCCTCCTCTCGCGACGCACCCTCGTTCTTTAGCGGAATCTGAGAAAAGCACTTCTCGCGACCTGGGCAAACGTCGGTCTCGGTTCTCAAAAACCGCTAAAGAACGGGGGCGTTGTCCACAGACAGCCTACTTAGGCTTCAATTGCTACAATAGAAGAAATTTCTTCTATTGCAGTGAGGTGAGAGCCATGCCAAGGATCGTTCCCGTAAGTGACTTTCGCGCAGACATCAAGTCCGTCTCCCAGTTCACCGACGAGGGCGAGGTAGTTGTTCTCACCCAGAACGGGCGTCCCAAGTGGGCGATGGTTGACTACGACACCTGGAACGCCGCAGCAAGCGCGCAGGAGAGGTCATTCTCGCAGGCTATTCGAGAGACTGAGCGGCGCGAGGCGACGGGTAATCTCACCCTCCTGAGCGCGAAGGAGGCGCGAGCCGCCCTCAAGGCGAGGCGATCGTCGTGAAGCGCAAGGAATACCTGCTCACCGATGATGCCGTGAGGGACCTTGGCAAGCTCGAGAACTACGTGCTCACCTACCAGGACGAGGTGTTTGTCGAGCACCTCGAGGACGAGTTCTTCTCCGCCTTCGAGCGCCTGCTCCAAGAGGCGGAGCAGCACCCCGTCTACCAATTTGAGCCACCGCTGCCAACGCTTCACGAGTACAGGTCAGTCAACGTGTACAACTTCAAGGTCTTCTACTATATCGACGGTGAGCGCGTGATCATCTACCGCATCCGGCACCTGCTCTCCGACTTCTCGCACGGGGCGTAGTAGGCAGCATACAGATGCGTGCCGGCACATGCCAGTGCTTGTCGGCGCATGCCGGCGCTTGTCGGCACTCCTCGACTCATGTCGGCCTAACAGAAACCTGCGGCTTAATTGCAGTCCAAGAAGGGCGCTGCTGAGAAGAACCCCAGGTAGCGGGCTTGCAGGCTTCTCGGTGACTGCTATTAAGCCGCAGGTTTGCCGCAGTAGCGAGGGGAGCGCCGCCAAGAAGGAAAGCAACGGCGCCGAGAGAAACGGGTGCCCGGAGCCGCGCGGCCCCGGGCGCCAAACCCCTAGAGCATCGCCGGGTTGAGCGTCACGCCAAAGTCGCGCGCAATGGCACGCAGGTCGTCATCGGTGATGGTCTGCCTCACGCCGCCGCAGGAGAGAACGCGCACGTAGACGTCGGCGCTCTTCTCGATGGTATGCGCAAGCCCAAACGCGGTGTCAAAGTCCGGCCCGCTCACGAAGAGCCCATGCATGGCCCAGATTGCGGCCTGGTAGGTCTCCATCTTCTTGCTCGTGGCGCGCGCAATGTCAACGCCGCCGGGGACCATCCACGGCACCACGCCCACACCCTCGGGGAAGACCACCGGGCACTCCGTGGCGCTCTGCCAGAGCGCGCGCGTGAAGTCGCGGTCGGTGAGCGGCAGCACGTAGGTAAGCGCAATCACGTTGGTGGCGTGGCAGTGGTAGATCACGCGGTTGGTGCCGCCGGTCACGCGCTTGCGCACGCTGTGGTTCATGAGGTGCGTGGGGAACTCGCTCGTGGGGACGCTGCCAGGAAGGCCCCACACAACGCGCCAGCGCTCGCCCTTCTCGTCCAACTCGCAGATACCAATGTTTGCCTCGGGGTCAAGCGCCACGTTTCTCAGGTACTTGCCCGAGCCCGTCGCAACAAAGTACTCCCTCGCCAGGTTGGGCAGGGCAACGCCAATCTCGTGCCACTCGCGGGGCTCGCCAAAGAACGAGCGCGCCGCCTCGACGTCCTTCTCGCTCAGACGATACGTGAGGTTCCCGCCGTTGCGCTCGTGCCAGCCCTGGAGCCAGCCGTCGTTGCACATGCGCACGTATGCCTTAACAAAGTCCAGATCAACCATTGCCATGAGTGTTTTCCCTTCTCGCCGGCACCTATGCGCGGGCGCTTAGAACGTTGTCCTCGTACGACTTGACCTTGTCCCAAAGCTCGCCCTCGAGCGGCGCGCCCTCGCGGCGGCAGTACTCGTCCCAGACGTCGCCAAACGGCATGCACTTGAACTGCTCGAGCACGATCATCTTGCGCGAGTCCTGGAAGGTGTCCTGCATCTCTTTGAGCTGGTCGTTTGGCTGGAGCAGCTGGAAGAGCAGGGCCTTCTCCATGGAGCGCATGCCGCAGGCCCACGCGCCAATGCGGTTGATGGCCGCGTCGAAGAAGTCCATGCCGATCATCGACTTCTCCCAGGCGCCCGGCACGCGCACAATCTCGCCGGCAAGCTCGCGCAGGTCGTCGTTGAAGAGGGTCACGTGGTCCGAGTCCCAGTGCATGGGGCGTGTCACGTGCAGCGGCAGCCGGTCAAAGAAGAGCGCCAGCGCCGAGAGCTTGTCCGCCACGTCCTCGGTGGGGTTGAAGTGGCCGGTGTCGAGAAGCACGCAGGCGCTCCCGCCGTGGCGCGCGGCCCAGCCCTCGTAGAGCTCCTGGTCGCCCACCGTGAAGCCCTCGACGCCCAGGCCAAAGACCTTCTGCTCGAAGGCGTCCACCACGTGCGGCGCGGGCTCGGCGTAGATGCGGTCCAGGGCGTCCACCAGGTTCTTGCGCAGGCCGTAGCGGTCGGTTGGGGTGTCCTTCAGGCCGTCGGGGATCCAGAAGTTGAGAAGGACCTCGTCGTCCAGCTCCTCGCCGATCCTCTCGGCAATCTGGCGGCAGCAGATGCCGTGGCGAATCCAGAACTCGCGGGTCTCCGCGTCCGGCGAGCTCACCGTGAGGCCGTGGTTCACGCGCGGGTGCGAGAAGAACGTGGGGTTGAAGTCGATTCCAAAGCCCTGCTCGCGCGCCCACTCGACCCAAGGACGGAAGTCCTCGTAGGTGAGCTGGTCGCGGTCGTGCCAGGGGTTCTCGTCCGAGAAGACCGCATAGCTGGCGTGCAGGTTCACGCGCTTGGCGCCGGGGATGAGGCTCGCGGCGTAGGCGAAGTCCGCCGTGAGCTCCTCGAAGTTGCGGGCGCGGCCAGGATAGTTGCCCGTGGTCATGATTCCGCCCGAGGCGGGGTTGTCGCCCTGGTCAAAGCCCTGCACGTCATCGCCCTGCCAGCAGTGCATGGAGATTGGCTTTGCCGCCAGGCGTGCGAGAATGGCCTCGGTGTCAATGCCGTAGGCTGCATAGCGCGCGCGGGCCGCCTCGTAGGCGGTGATACCTGCGTCACTCATGGGGTAGTACCTCCTTGATGTCAAAGCTGCTTGCTATGGCCGCGCGGGCGGACGCGAGGTCCTCAAGCTCGCCCGCGTGGATCATCTGCACGATGAGGTTGCCAAGAGCTGTGCCCTCGGTGGGACCGGCATAGACCGGAAGGTTGCAGGCGTTGGCCGTGGCCTGGTTGAGGTAGGCATTAGCGGAGCCCCCGCCAACAATGTTCACGCTGGTAAACGAGGTATCGGTAAGCCCTTCCATCTGGTGCACGGTGCGCGCGTAGTCTGCGGCCAGGGAATCGTAGACCACGCACGCAACCTCGCCCGTCGTCGCGGGCACCGGCTGGCCGGCGTCCGAGCATGCGGAGCGGACCTCGGCCACCATCGAGCGCGGCGAGAGGAAGCGCGCGTCCTCCGCGTCCACAAGCGCGCGGAAGCCCTGCCTGTGGGCGAATTCGGCGGCAGAGACAAGCTCGCCCCAGCTAGGAAGGGTGCCGTCCGGGCGCGCGGACTCGCGTCGCACGCACTGGATCATCCAGAGGCCCATGATGTTCTTGAGGTAGCGATATCGTGCCTGGTAGCCACCCTCGTTCGTGAAGTTTGCCGCCGCGCTCGCGGGCGTGGTCACGGGCGCCGCGAGCTCCGTGCCCAGAAGGCTCCAGGTGCCGGAGCTGAGGAAGGCCGCATGGTCGTCTCGCGCGGGAACGGCCAGGAAGGCCGAGCCCGTGTCGTGCGTGGCGGGAAGTACCACCTCGGAGTCAAAGCCCACGCGGCGGGCGACCTCGGGACGCAGGTGACCCAGCGAGCAGCCCGGCATGCAAGCGGGCAGGAAGATGTCTGCAGGAAGGCCCAGGCGGGCGAGAAGCTCGCGGTCCCAGTCGCGCGACGTGGCCCCCACCAGCGCGGTTGTGGATGCATTGGTGTACTCGTTGGCCTTCTCGCCGCAGAGCAGGAAGTTGAGGTAGTCGGGCACCATGAGGAAGGCGTGGGCGGCGGCAAGCTGCTCTGGGTGCTCGTGCTTGAGGGCGCAGAGCTGGTAGGCCGTGTTGAACGGTTGGTACTGTATGCCCGTGCGCGCGTAGTGCTCCGAGAAGGGCAGCACGCCCGTACGCTCAAGCTCCTCGCGAACGCCCTGGGTGCGCGCGTCGCGGTAGCCAACGGCCTCGCCGATGCGGCGGTCCTGGGCGTCGAGCAGGACAAAGTCCACGCCCCAGGTGTCGATGCCAACGGTTGCGGGCGTGAGGCCCTGCTCGTGCGCGGCAGTGAGGCCGTGAAGGACGCTCTCCCACAGGGCGTCGATGTCCCAGCACAGATGCCCCGCGCGCTGCACAAGGCCGTTCTCAAAGCGGTGGACCTCGGTGAGCCGCAGGCGGCCCGTCTCGTCAAGCTCGCCCACGATGGCGCGACCGCTTGACGCCCCAATGTCTATTGCCAGATGGCGCGAAGCCATGGTGCCTCCCTGAATGTTGGTCTAGCCCCCCTGTTGGCGTCTACAATACCTGCCTGTTCCCGGCTTCCAAGCAGGAATTTGGTAATTCATCCCAAAATTCCGCTAAACGTTGGTAATTGTTTTCTAATCGGCATGAGGCTCCTCTCCAGAAAACCTGTCACCGGGAGAACCCGACCGTCTGCAAATCGTTTTCACGTTTACCTAGAATCTTGTTAACATATCCCATAACAAGTATCTGTCGAATTCGTCATCATTGTTGGACCTCTGGTCCACAGCCTGACAGGGGGATCACATGGCCGAGAAAGCAACAGCCCCGCAGAAGAGCAAGGGGCTCTGGGAAAGCCCATTTACCAGCTCGCTTGCAAAGCGTGACCGGGTCACGCCACCCGAGGTGATTTTTGGGTACTTCCTCGGCCCCTTTGGCGGGCTTCTCGCCTCCGGCATCTTCACGAGCCAGCTGCAGAACTACTTCACGGACGTCCTGCGCCTTGACCTCTCGTTCCTCACGGCGCTGCAGCTTGTCTCGACGGTTCTTATCGTGATAGCCAACCTCATGGTGGGCCAGCTCATCGAGCGCACGCACTGCCTTGCCGGCAAGGCTCGCCCGTGGATTCTGCTCTCGGCCCTCACGCTTGCCGTGTCCACGGTCCTCATGTTCTTTGTGCCGTTTGAGGGCATGGCGCGCATGGTGTGGATCGCCATCGCCTTCAACCTGTACTACTCGGTTGCCTACCCCATCTACAACACCGCCAACTCGACCCTCGTCGCCGTCTCCACGCGCGACACCGAGAAGCGCGGGACCATGGCCTCCTTCACCAACATCGCGGGCTTTGGCGTCATGGGCGCCGGCACCATGGTCTTCCCCATCCTCGTCTCGTTCTTCCTTAAGGAGGACCAGAACCTCTGGCTCCTTGCGATGTCAGCCATCGCCCTCTTCACCCTCATTACCGTCTACCTGCAGTTTCGCTTCACGCGCGAGCGCATTACCGAGGAGGTAAGCGCCTCGCAGACCGAGGGCGAGCAGAAGGAAGCGCCGTCCCTCGCGCGCCAGCTGTCCTCTGTCACACACGAGCCCATGTGGTGGGTGATCATCGTTGCCTATCTGCTTTACCAGTTCAGCGGCGCCTTCAAGAACGGCTCAATGGTGTACTTCTGCAAGTGGGTCCTGGACAACAGCTACTTTGGCACTGCGGAGGCCTGGGGCGCGTCACAGTCGCTTCTCAGCATCATGGGCGCGCTTCCCATGGCGGCGGCCATCCTCTTTGTGATCCCGCTGTGCAACAAGTTTGGCAAGCAGCGCGTGTGCATCGTGGGCATGATCGTGGGCGTGATTGGCGGCATCATCGCCGGGCTTGGCGGGAGCAGCATTGTGCCCGTCGCCGCAGGCGTTGCCATCAAGTGCCTTGGGTCCGCGCCGCTTGGCTACATGATCCTTGCCATGCTCGCCGACGTAATCGACCACATCGAGTACAAGAACCACATCCGCACCGACGGCCTCACCATGTCGATCTACAGCTGCATCGCCGTTGCCGCCACGCCCATCTGCAACGCGGTCTTCTCGGGAATCCTTGCTGGCGTTGGCTACGACCAGGCCGCCAACGTCGCGCTGGGCGTTGCGGCGCAGACCGCCGCCGCGCAGACAGCAATCGCGAGCTGCTACATCTGGGTGGAGACCGTTGCCTTTGCCATCTGCGGAGTCCTGCTCCTCTTCTTCACGGTCGAGAAGAACCTCCCGGCGGAGCAGGCAGCCCTCAAGGAGCGCAACGAGGGCGCGGCGCCCGAGGCGGAGCGCGCGTAGGTCCCGCGGGCGGCAGCCAAGCCGCCCATCTGCCACCTGAACAAGTCCCTCCCTTCCCCGTCCCCTCCGGCAATCAATTGCCGGAGGGGTTATTTTTCACCGTGAGAAGGGCCTGCGCGAGAAGGGCCTCCGACACAAGCAAACGCATAAGGCTGCGGGGCCAATTCTCGACAGAATGGGCACCTCGTGGTGCGCAAAATGTCGGAAAATGGCCCCGCAGCTTCCAACAACAAGACCGCAGCCCCAACAGCAAGACGGCCGTGGTTTACAGCTACGCGACGGGCAGCTCCACCGATGCCGAGAGCGCACCATCGGTGACCGAGAGGCGCACGCAATCCGAATCCAAGACCGGCCGCACAACCGCCAGCGCCTCGCCAAAGTAGGTCTGCGTCTCTCCCGTGACAAAGCTCCCCTCGTTGAAGGGAGAGGCGCATCCAAAGCCGAGAAGGTCTCCGCCCTCGACCGATGCCCTCAGCACGCCCCTTGCAAGCGACCGGGTCTCGCCGTTTGTCCCGGTGTAGCGCACGCGCACAAAGGCCAGCCTGCCGGCCCCAACGCACGCGGGCCCCGCTGCCGCGCCCTCGTGCCAGACGTCGCGGCGCGCGAACCCACCCGGCACGCCGGCATACTCCACCTCGGCCCGAAGCTCCGTCTGGCCGCTCGCGCTTCTCAGCGAGCGCCTGCCCAGCTCGCGACCGTCCTCGTCATAGGCAACGGCCTCAAGCGTCCCCGGCTCGTAGCGGCAGGACATGCGAGCAACGCAAGAACCCTTGAGGAGCCTCCGCCCCACCTCGCGCCCGTTAAGGAGCAGCGCCACCGCGTGCGCATGCGCGTATACCTCGACGTTGGCAGCTCTCCCCTCGCAGCCGTCCCAGCTCCACGACTCGATAGCGCTCGACATCTTCCAGGCGCTTGGCGAGTGGCGCTCCCCGGTGTGATTCACGGGACAGACAGCCAGGTAGGGGCCCGTCTCACCGGTAAGCGCAACGCGCGTGTAGAGTGCTTCGCCAAGCGGCTTGCCTGTGAGATCCACGCGCCCAGACCCCGCCGTAAGCCATCCAAACCCGCTCTCGCGCGGCGCGTAGTCGTTGTACTCCCAGGCACCCACGCCCGTCTCGCCCAGGTAGTCCATGCCGGCCCAGACAAAGTCGCCAACAAGCCGCGGCTCCTTTTTGGCCAGCTCGGCAAATCGCTGGGCGTCGGAGCAGAAGGTCTCGCTGCCCAGGATCAGCCGGTGCGGGTATGCGCGAAGGTCGTGCCTGTAGCGGTCGATGCCATAGTTGTAGCCCGCAACGTCCATCTGGGCGAAGGCGTCCCGCGTGACGCGGTCGCATGCGGGCAGCGCGGCACCCTTCTTCATGAAGCCCGCGCCGAGAAGCCCGGCCAATCTGTTGTAGAACTCGCTTCCCACCGCGCGATGCGGCGTTGCGCCCTGGTGCGCGGCCTGCTCGGCCTCGCGCCGCGCCTTCTCGTCGGAGTACTGCCCCAACCCAAGCGAGCTCAGCAGGTTAAAGAAGATGTTGACGCCACAGGTGACGGGACGCGTGGGATCAAGCACGTGCAGGTGCTCGACCATCTGGCGGGTGAGAAGGACACCTCGCTCCTGGGCGGTCTCGGCAACCTCGTTGCCAATCGAGTAGAGCAGCACGCTGGGGTGGTTGCGGTCCTTCTCGACCATGTCGGCAAGATCGCGGCGCCACCACGCATCGAAGTACTCAACGTAGTCGTGGAGCGTCTTGTGGATGTACCAATGGTCCACGTACTCGTCCATGACCAGCACGCCCAGGTGGTCGCAGGCGTCGAGCAGCGCCTTCGAGCAAGGGTTGTGGGCAGAGCGCACGGCGTTGTAGCCCTGCTCGCGCATGAGCAGGACCTTGCGCCACTCCGCATCGGCAAAGGCGCAAGCACCCAGCACGCCGTTGTCGTGGTGGATGCAGGCGCCCCGAAGCACGATGCGGTCACCGTTGAGGAGAAGCCCGTCATCGCCCCACGCAAGGGTGCGGATGCCAAAGAGCGTCTCGCCGTGATCGACGGCATTGCCCCCTGCCGCAAGGTCAACACGGCAACGATAGAGGTCCGGATGGTCCGGCGACCAGGTGCGGGGCTGCGGCACCTCGAGCGTCATCGCCCCGGTTCCGTCTTCGCCCAGCTCGACGCTACCGGCTGCCACCGGCATCTGGGAGCCCTCGGGGAGAAGCTCGACCGTTGCCAGCCCATGTCCGCTCGCCTCGAGCGAGACCCCAACGCAGGCACGGCTGCCATCCAGCGAGAGCGTCCGCACGGCAATGCCATTGGGCCGCAGGTGAACCGGCTCGCCTACCCACAGCGTGACGGGACGGTAGATGCCGGCGCCAGAGTACCAGCGGCTGTTGGGCTGGTCGGAGTTCCTGGCAACAACGCGCAGCTCGCAGGGCCTACCGGGCTCCACAAGCCCAGCAAGGTCCACGTAGAAGTTCGTGTAGCCGTACGGCCGCTCCGCAACAAGCGTGCCGTCAATCCATACCTGGGCCAGGTGGCAGACGCCCTCGAACTCGAGGAGGAGGGACTTACCGCCAAGCTCCTCTGGCGGGGTCCAGGTCTTGACGTACTCGTAGTCGCGTCCCTCGAACCAGCCGCTGTTCTGGGCCGAGACCGCCTGCGGGCTGCGCGTCTCGCCAATCATCGCGTCGTGGGGAAGCGTGACTTCCTCGAACGGCTCGTCCTTCTCGCCCTCAAGGGCAATCCGCCTGAACTGCCATCCCTCGTTAAACGAAAGACCCTTCATCGCGCACCCTCCACTTCGCATGAAAACGCGTACGAACCGCACCCCACCTCGCGCGTGCTTCCGTCGGGCAGCACGACCTCGCAGGTGGTGCCCAGGGGCACCTCGACCTCAAGCGAGAAGGACGAGCCATCAAGCTTCCAACTACTGGCAAGCCGCCCATAGGGCGTCTCGACCGCACCGTGGGCGGAGCAAAGCCCTCCCCCAACAAGCGGCTGCACCCGTGACCTGCGGTATCCCGGCTCAAGCGGCTCAAGGCCGGCAATGCGACGGTAGAGGAAGTCTCCCACCGCACCGCTCGCGTAGTGATTGTACGAAATCATGATGTCCGTGCCGTCATCGCCGATGGGACAGTTGCCGTTCTCGTCCAGGCCGTCCCAACGCTCCCAGATGGTTGTTGCGCCGTGAACCACCTCGTAGAGCCACGAGGGGCACGACGTGCACTCGAGCATCTGGAACGCAGTGTCCTTCTCGCCATTGTCTGCCAGGGCAAAGAGGATGTACGGGGTGCCGGGGAAGCCCGTCCCAATGCGATACCCGCCCTGCTCGACCAGCTGGGAGAGGCGCTTCACCGCCGCGCGCAGCTCGTCTCCCTTGAGCATGCCAAACTGGATGGGGAGCACGTAGGCGGTCTGGAACTCCTGCTTGAGCCTACCGTGGCCGTTGGTGAAGACGTTGCGGTACGCCCTGGCAACGCGCGCGCTCAGGCGGCCGTACTTCTCGGCGGCGTCCTTCTCGCCGAGGATCTTTGCAATGCGGGCCACCAGTGCGCTTGTGTGCTGGAGGCTTGCCGTTGCCGTCCACTTGCTGCGCGCCTGCCACTGGCCCATCTTGGGCACGTCGGGGGCAACCCAGTCGCCAAAGTGGAGCACCGCCGGTGTGTGCCATATGTAGCGGTAGTCGCCCACGCCAAAGCCCGCCCAGAATCGGCAGGCGTCGACGTAGCGCCTCATGGTCTCGAAGTTCTCGCGCAAGACCTCCACGTCCCCCTCGGCCTGGTAGAGCGCCCACGGCACCAGGACGCAGGCGTCTCCCCAGAAGTCCACCGCCATGGGCGGGATGGTGGTGGGAAAGCCAAAGCCCTGCGCAGGCACGGTCACGGGGATGCCGCCCGTGCGGTACTGCTCCGAGCGCACGTCGCGCAGCCATTTGCGCAGGAAGCGGCCCATATCAAAGTTGTAGCAGGCCGTTGGGGCAAAGACCGCGATGTCACCGGTCCAGCCCATGCGCTCGTCTCGCTGCGGGCAGTCGGTGGGGATGTCCATGAGGTTGGACTTCGAGCTCCACACGATGTTTTCCTGCAAGCGGTTGAGGCGCTCGTCCGAGCAGGCAAACTCGCCGGTCGTGCGCAGGTCCGAGTAGAGCGCGAGCGCGCGGACCTCGACCTCGCCCTCGCTCGCTCCGCTCACCGCAACGTAGCGAAATCCCATGTAGGTGAGGCGCGGCGAGAACTCCTGGCGCCCTTCTCGGCACACGTAGGTGAGGGTTGCCTTGGCCGTGCGCAGGAAGTCAGTGTTGAGCGTGCCGTCTGGCTTCAGGATCTCTGCATGGCGCACCGTGATGGTCTGGCCCTCGTGCCCGTTAACCACCAGGTCAACCACTCCGGCGAAGTTTTGCCCAAAGTCATAGACCAGCTCGTCGCCCACCTTTGTGCAGCTCACAGGGCTCATCACCTCGTGGGCACGCACGGGTGCGCCGTCCTCGGCGACAAGCGCGGGGCTCACGCGCAGGGTCTCTCGCATGGCCGGGCGCCAGGCGGCATTGTCCAGGCTCACACGGGCGTCGTACGTCTCGCCATCATAGAAGCAGGCCATGCGGCACGGCCCGTCCTCGGTGACCTGCCAGTCCTCGCCGGTTCCCAGGACCTGCGTCGAGCCGTCCGCATACTCCACGCGCACCTCGAGGAGCAGGGCCTGCCTGTCCGCGGTGACGCGGTTCTTGCGCGTGTAGGAGAAGGGCCCCACCGCCCAGCCTCCGGCAACGGTCACCACCAGCTCGTTCGAGGCTCCAAGCCGGTCCGTTACGTCATAGGTCTGGTACTGGAGCGTCGAGCCATACGAGGTGAAGCCGGGCGCAAAGTAGCGCTCTCCCACGCGTTGGCCATTGAGCGAGATGTCGTAGATGCCCAGCGCCGTGGCATAGACGCGGGCGCGACGCACCGTGCCTCCAAGCGCGAAGGCGTGCCTAAAGACCATGGGCACAGGTGCCACGCCCTTCTCGTCAAAGCGGTAGGCGGCATCGCTGATCCACTCTGCCTCCCACGAGCCGCCGAGAAGCCCCGTCTCAAACTCCAGCGTGCCCTCGGCGGACTCGCCGGCGTCGTCGGTCGCGCAAACGCGTGCCTGGTACGTTGTGCAGGGCGCGAGGGGGGCACCATCGTAGCGCACCGAGGCCCGACCGGTGCCTCGCCAGGTCCAGCCGTTGACCTCGAGCGTTACCTCACGCAGGCTCGCGCCCTGCCGGTCGCTCTCGAAGACAAAGGAGAAGCGAGGGCGCGCCTCGTCCGTCACGCAACCGGTCTCAAGGCCCTCGCAGGCAAAACGCCGTAGCTTCAGCATGCAATCCCCCACTTCAAAGAAAGGCGGGCACGGGACGCATCCCCTGCCCGCCCAGTACGGTCAATTCTCGCCGACGCGCGGCCGCCGGCCAAGATCTGGCTACTTTGTGCTCTTGCCGTGGCCCAGGAAGGCGGCAATCACGGAGAAGAGCCAGGTCACCAGCGAGATGACGATAACCGCAACGGCCTGGGTGGCCGCCTCGTGCGCCTCGACGTTGCCCAGCTCGAGGTTCGAGCCAAAGACCTGCGCCAGGGACTCGACGCGGGCGGAGATGAACATCACACCGGCAACCGCAAGGCAGCAGGGCACGGCAACGCGCAGCACGTCAGAGACAATGGCCAGGGCATAGCCCTCCTTGCCACGGCCAAGGGCAAGGACGATGACCTCCGCCGCAATGGCAACAACGAGCAGGGCGGCGATGACCGAGTTGAGGTCGACGTAGTACGCGCGGGTCGCGTTCATCACATAGAGCACGAACGTCACGATGCTCAGCAGGCAAACAATGGCGTTGAAGACGCCGGCTGCACCCATGGACTTCTTGGCAGATTCCATTACTTCTCCTCCTTGGCTTCCGTGGCGTCATGCGCACCCTTGACGGCATCGCGGACGTAGAGCGCACCAAACACTGCGGCAAGTCCGTAGCCGGCCACCGTGGCGCCGTTGAGCGCCATCTCCCACCAGGGCGTCACTCGCACGGTCTTGATGTTCTGCGCAGCGCTCTGGGCAAATGCGTAGAGCTGGTACTTCATGTTCTGGCGGGCATACTCGACGAGCGTCGCGTCGCTGGCGATGAGGTCGTGGGTCATGTACGGCCAGCTCTCCTGGACATCGGTGAGGGTCTCGTCGGTCGAGAAGTCAGCCATCATCGTGACGCCGCCGTAGATGCACGTCTCGGGGCGGAAGTAGCCGGGATTGTTCACCATGTCGGTCGACATGAGGCCCTTGAATCCCCACTCGCCTCGCAGGATGTTGCGGAGAAGCCCCCAGGAGCCGTTGACGGGGGTTGCGCCGACCCTGCCGAAGGCGGTCATGATGCCGAGGGCGCCAGAGTCTTCGAAGGAGGCGCGGAACGCGCGGAGCTCGCCCTCGCGGGCCTTCTGCTCGGTCATGTACGGGGCAACGCCGGCGCGCTTGGTCTCCTGGTCGTTGAAGGCGAAGTGCTTGGGGCCGATGATGATGCCGTACTCGAGCGCGCCCTCGACCGTACGCGCGGACATGAGGCTCGAGAGCACCGGATCCTCGGAGTAGTACTCGAAGTTACGGCCGTTGTAGGGGCAGCGGTGCAGGTTCGCCGCAGCGCCCCACAGGAGGTAGTTGCCGCTCCAGAGGCCGTCGTTGCCGAGAAGCTCGCCCCAGCTCTTGGCGATGTCCTCGCTGAAGGTGCTAGCGATGGTCGTCTCGTTAGCCATGGTGTTGAGCACGTAGTTGGCGTTGGCGTCGTCGGTGTGCAGGCCGCGGCCGGCGAGCGTGGTGCCAAAGCCATTGGGGCCGTCGTTCTGGTAGACCACGGGGTTCTCGATCTCGGGGATGACGTCCGACTGGCTGCCGCCCTTGATGATCTTCGCGAAGAGCGTGTCCACGGGGATCTCGTCGACGAGCTTGTCCCACTGGGCATCGTCGATGTTGTCATCGCCCGCAAGACTGGAGAGCGTGAGGCCAGCGGGTGCGCCGTTGACGTCTGTGACCTCGCCGTTCTTCGTGATCTGGTACTCCTCACAGCAGAGGTTCCTGACCCATTCCTCCTGCCTGTCTCCGCCAATGGTGAGGTCGTCGTAGGTGCGCGGGAAGGTGCCGTTCCAGTCGCTCCTCGAGAGAGGCGTTGCGTAGCCGGGCTGGTAGTAGTTCACGTCGGCATCTGCGAGCTGGTTCTCAATCTCGGTGCCGTTCTTGGACTTGGCGAGCGTCGACTCGTCAACCGTGCCCTCGGAGCCGATGGGCTTGATGCTCACCAGGGAGGCGTCTCCCGCAGCCCCGTTACCCTGCGCCGCCAGGACGTTGTTCACGGCGTCGTGGGCATCCTCGGCAAGCACGAAGCAGTAGTCGCCGCCATCGAGGATCCAGCCGCCCTTGCCGCCCTTGGCGGAGGAGTCCCAGCTTGCCATGTCGTAGAGGTCGGCGGTGATGGTGAGCTGCTGGTCGTCGCCAGGCTTGAGCTCGTCGGTCTTGGCAACGCCAATCAGCTGGATGGCGGACTTCTCGACGCCAGCCTTCTTGTCGTAGTCGGTATAGGGGACAGAGACGTAGAGCTGGGCCACGTGCTTGCCAGCAACGGAGCCGGTGTTGGTGACGGTGACCTTGGCGGTGACGGTCTTCTCGTCCGCGTTTACCTGGACGTCGTCGAGCGTCTGCTGGAAGGTGGTGTAGGAGAGGCCGTAGCCAAACGGGTAGACGACCTCGTCGTCGTAGTTCCACGACGACGCGCCGTTGGAGGCGCCGGCCGCTCCGGTTGCGTTGCCGGAACCCGTGACGGAGTCGTAGTAGCGGGTCTCGTAGTACTTGTAGCCCGTGTAGATGCCCTCCGCCTCAACGACGTAGTAGGCCGAGGCGGTGCTGTTCTCGCCGCCGAGGAAACCGCCCGCGATATCGGTGCCCATGGCACCCATGAGGGAGTCTGGCCAGGTGACCATGCTCGTATCGGCGACCTTGATCGAGCCAAAGTTCTGGGAGCTGGGCGCCATGGCGGTGTCCACCGCATACGTGTCCGCCAGGCAGCCAGAGGGGCTCACGGTGCCGTTGAGGATATCCGCGATTCCCAGCGTACCGTAGGCGCCCGGGAAGCCGATGTTCAGGATCGCCGCGATCTTGGGGTCATCCTTGAGGTCGCCAAGCTCCATGGTCGAGCCGCTGTTGACCATCACGATGACTTTGTCGAAGTTCTCCTCGGCAAGCTGGATGAGCGCACGTTCGTTGGTGCATATGCCAAGCGGGTTCTTTGTCCCGTATGTCTCGGCGTCGATGCCGGCAGCGCCGGGGTAGTAGTCGCTGCCCTCGGAGCCGGGACGAGAGATCACCACGATTGCCGCGTCACCGTACTCGGCGAAGCTGCTGGCAAAGTCCTCGCTCGCGCCGCCCTCGGTCACATAGGTGTCAAAGGAGGGCTCGTTGGGCACGTACGGGGTCGCGAACCCGGCAGGACGATACTTGTAGGCAACCGACTGCATCCAGGGCGTGGGGTTTACCGCCGAGGTGTCCTCAACGGCGCCCAGGGTCTCGTAGATGCTGGTCATGGTTGGGTTGATATCGAAGCCGCCCTGCTCAAGCGCCGAGACAAGGTCGACGGCGTCCTCCGTGGTGATCGAAGAGCCCATCTTGCCACCCAGGAAGGGATACATCGAGCCCATGCCCAGGAGCGTGACCTTTGCCCCCTTGGCAAGCGGAAGGGCCTGACCCTCGTTCTTCATGAGGACGGTGCCCTCCTGGCCAACGCGACGGCCAAGGTCCTCGTGGGCCTTCACGAGGTCGTCCGTCGAAGCGATGCTCGGCGTGAACTTGTCGTCTGCGGTCTGCTCGGTACTTGTCGTCCCCAGCGCAGAGTCGATGGTCCCTCTCCAGGAATCAGCGACGCCATGTGCGCCCGTCAGCCCGAGGCCGGCAGACAGCGCAAGGGCAACAGCACCGCGACGCGTGACCTGCTTCTGTTCTATCCCCATCCGATTGCTCCCTCCAACTGCGTGATCGCTGGCCGAACTCTGGCGGTCGCCCCCGCGACCCCTCGTGCGGCCGGCCTTCTCGGCATCCGTGCCGTTTGCTGTAAAAAACGATGCCATATCTGAAAGATTTTGTGAAAACGATTTTCCGTCAACGGTATGCGCAAGGCTGCAAGCGCGTTATGCGGCATAGTTTTTCTATGTCACGACACCACCAACGGGCGACGCCCCCGAGAGGAAGCGTCGCCCGTTGGTGGCTCAAGAACCTGGGGTTCGTCCTTCTCGCTAGCCTTGCTTTTCGCTTGCGATAGTACGGTTGAAGAGCTCGAGGTTGTACTCGTTTGCGTCTCGCGAGCTGTGGAAGAGGAGCAACAGGAGCGATTCCAACACGTAGTTGATCGAGTTGTGGGAGAAGTCGAAGTCGTTCACAAGCAGGTGGTCGCGCGAGACCACCTTCAGGACAACGTCCGCGCGCTCGGCGAGGGGCGATTCCTCGTTGCGCGTGATCACGATGGTTGAGACGCCGCGGTCGATTGCGTTGTTCATGATCTTGCGCAACCGGTCAGACCGTCCGGAGTTGGAAATCACTACCAGGCAATCCTCCGACTGCATAAGCGAGGCGGTAATCATAGCGCCGTCGCTCGTGGAGGGAGAGATGGCGTTGACGCCCGCCTGCGAGAACTTAATGGCGGCGCTCTGCGCGACGGGCAAGGAGCTGCCCACGCCAACAAGCATCGCGATACGCGCGGAAGAGAGAATGCCCACTGCCTTGGTGACGCTTTCCTCGCTGAGGGCGGCAAACGTGCTTCTCAGCTCCTCGATCTTGGTTTCCATAACGTAGTCGAGCGAGCCTTGGACGTCGGAGAGGCCAATGCCGCGAGAGTCATCGAACGAACGCTCCTTGCTTGCAGTTTCCTCGCGCGCAAGGGCGTAGCGCATGTCGGCGAAGCTCGCGTAGCCCAGAGAGCGGACGAAGCGCGAGACGGTTGTGTTAGAGATGCCGGAAAGGCGGGCGATTTCCACTGCCGAGAGGGATGAGACGGTTCCCTTGTGAGTAAGGATAAAATCCGCAACGGCCTTCTCGGCATCCGAAAGGTCCTCGTAGCGCTGGAGGATTGCATCGACGACCCCGCTGCGGCTCTCGTTTCCTGTCATGGCATCCCCTCTCTGGATAGGCCTCTAGGGTAGCACCCGGAGGAGCCAAAGGCGTCATCGCGAGACGCGTCCTTCTCGCGTTATCCTAGGTACGCCGAGCTTGCAACGAGAGGGAGCCACATGGACAAGGGCCGGATGGAAGCGTTCAGCGATGGCGTGATTGCCATCATTATCACCATCATGGTGCTGGGGATTGCCGCACCGGATGGTACCGGGCTTTCCGACCTGCTGGGGCTGCTGCCGGCCATTGCCGCATACGCGGTGAGCTTCATTGGCGTGGGGACGTACTGGAACAACCACCATCACCTGCTCAAGCTGGTCAACTGCGTGAACGGGCGCATGCTCTGGTCGAACCTCGCGTTCCTCTTTGTGCTCTCGTTCTTCCCTCTGGCCACGGACTGGATGCAGAAGACGGGGTTCGCGGCGCTGCCCACCACCTGCTACGTGATTGTGAACATGCTGGTGTCCCTTACGTACATGAACCTCGAGCGCGTCATTCGTCGCGAGCTGAGCCAGTCCTGCCCGCCCAACCCCGCCAGCGAGAGGGAGGCAGAGCGCCGCGCGATGGTGGAGAAGCGGTCGCTGCTCAAGGAGCGCCTCACTCTGGGACTTGAGACGGTCGGGCTGGTCATTGCACTGGTACTGCCAAGCTCTCACATTGCACTTGTGGCGATAGTCATCGCGTTTCTGCTATGGATTGTCCCCGACCTGCGCATTGTTCGCCTGCTTGACTTTCTTGCGGAGGAGCAGGAGTAGGCGGCAGGCGTTTGCAGTCTGGGAGGCCTAGCTCTGGCCTCGAAGACGTCTCGCCAGCCCAATCCGGAAGACCACTGTGCACAAAAACGCTCTATCGGACGGTTTTTTCGTAGTCGCTGCATAAAAACGCTCTATCGGACGGCTCTTGCCTGCACTTGTTATCAATAATCAAATTTAAATTACATATTTATGCATATAATATACACAATATGCAATCGTACTCATACTTAATAAGAATCTTGATGTAAGCGAACTCGAAGCACCGTCCGATAGAGCATTTTTGTGCAGCGACAGAGAAATTTCTGTTCGATAACCCATTTTTACGCAGAGAGGCAGCGTCGCGTTGCCCCGAAACCGATCAAAGCGAGACGTGGATGCGTTCCCGATGCCCTAACTTTACTCGTCCATGCCAGGACGCCGGCGCAGATGCTTCACCGCCGCACGTCTACCCTTCTCTTCAAGGCGACGACGCACAGATGCCCTGGTGGGCTTGGTAGCATGGCGCTTTTTTGGCCGACGCGAACGCCGAAGCAGCTCTGCGTGGATCTTCTCTAGGCAGCGTTCCCGATTCTGGAGCTGGCTGCGAGATTCCCTGCTTACAACAATAATTCCAGTAGGCATGTGACGCATGCGCACGGCAGAGTCGGTGGTGTTAACACCCTGTCCTCCCGGGCCAGTGGCACGAAACGCCTCCGCTTCACACTGGCGGGCGAGCTCCGCCAGGCTCAGCCGCGCAAAACTGGCGTAATCCTGGTATGTGAGTCTCTTGTCCATAAGCCAACCTTACGCCAAGGGGGTCCGTGCGTCGAGAAAAAGCTCGGCGACATACGGCTCGGCAAAGTCGCGCAAGCTGGCATTGGCGTCCAGGCAGCCTCGCGCGCAGGCGTCCAGCGGGGCCGCGGGGCAGAAATCGTACGTTATTGAATCAAGAATCGTTGTTATGTGTCGAAAAGCTGCCCCGTAGACGCAAATGACAGGAGCGCCTACGCTGCGGAGCACTAATCCGCGCTCCCTTGGCGCATGGCGATGCTCCATAAACACCCCATCCCGCACAAACTCGTGGTGCGGCCAAGTGGCGACGGCAAGCTCGGGCGCTCCGGCACGTCGAAGGTTGTCGCGTTGTCCCCTACGCTCTTCTCGCAACACTTTCGACGTGCTGCAGCTCGAAGCGCCAGTGCTGTGTTGCCTCCGGGTACTTCTCACGATCCACGGGCGAGAGGAACATCGCCTTTGGCCGCACCCAGAGCGAGCCGTCTCCGTAGAGTTTGCGATAGACCACAACCTCCTCGCCAGTCTCGGAGTCGCGCGCAACGTCCTCGACGAGGTAGGAGTCGCCCTTGAAGTGGCGGTAGATTCCATGGATGACGAGGAGGTTCTCGGTAGCGGGCTCCGGCACGGGCTCCGGCACTGTCGGCATTTCAACCGCAGCTGGCTGCTCCTTCGCCGCGGCCCTTGCCTCGAGCGCCTGCTCCAGGCACTCCTTCACGCGGCCCTTGCACTTGCCGCACTTGGTTGCCGCACCGGTCATGCGCTTGACATCAGCCATGCTCGTTGCACCGGCGTCCACCGCCGCTTCAACGTCTTCCCTGGTCACGTGCTTACAGCCGCAAACGATATCCTTCTTGGCACCCTTGCCGCCATGCTTCTTGCCCATGTCGCTCCCAACGTCGCGAACAGAACCGTGGCACCATTCTGCACAACTCGAAAGGCCATCTCTGCCAGAATATCGAACCCGGCACTGCAATATGGCGGCACGCCCTCAAGACACAGGAGGCAGCATGAAGAAGTCGCACCGGCCAGCGCGCATCGCGGCAGCGCTCTTCGACTTCGACGGCACGCTCGCAGACACCGAGCGCTTTGGCATCGAGTTGGACGATGAGGCCTATGCCTACTATGACATCAAACCAACACCTGCCGAGAAGGCCTCGCTTGCCGGCACTGATGGTTCTGAATCGGTCCCAGCGCTCTTTCGCGCGTACGGCATGGAGGTAAGCGCCGAGGAATTCTTTGCGCATCGCCGTCCAAACAACATCATCTACCAGGAGTTTCCCATCAAGGCATCGCCTGGGGCTGCCGAGGTCATTCGCCGGCTGCACGCGGATGGCGCGCGTATCGCCGTGGTCTCGACCACGCAGCACACACTCGTAGCAACTGCGCTCCAACGCATTGGCCTCGCAAGCCTCGTTGACCTGGTAATTGGCGGGGACGACGTGGAGCACCACAAGCCGGACCCAGAGCCGTATGCCCGTGCGCTCGAGGCGTTTGGCATGGCGCCCGCGGAGGCCGTGGCGTTTGAGGACTCGCCTGCAGGCGTTGCCTCGGCGCAGGCAGCTGGCATCTACACGTTTGGGTTCACGGGCTCCTGCGTGCCGCACGAGCTGCCGGCCGCAGACGAGCACTTCTCGTCGTTTGCGGAGCTGGACCTGTAAAGCCAACCGCGGCTTCACAACTTTGCGAGGCCTTTTCCTATTGCGCACTGCGGCGCGGGCGTCGTGCTAGCTCACCTATAATGGCGTGACGAAGCCAGCAGCCACAGCGAAAGGGCCCAGATGGACATCACGCCGCAGGAAGTATCCGAGACGCTTGCCATGGTAACGGAGCAGAACCTTGACCTCCGAACGATCACCATGGGCATCTCGCTTGCAGGCTGCGCCGATGAGGACATGAGCCGCATGTGCGACAAGATCTACGACCGCATCGCGCACCAGGCGGAGCATCTGGTCTCCGTTGCCGACGACCTTGCTGCCGAGTACGGCATTCCCATCGCGAACAAGCGCGTCTCGGTGACGCCGGTGGCACAGGTGGCAGCGTGCTGCGCAGACGAGGACCTCTCCCCCATTGCGCACGCCATGGACCGCGCCGCGCAGACGCTGGGCATCGACTTCATGGGCGGCTTCTCCGCGCTGGTGCAGAAGGGCATCGGCAACGCCGACCGTCGCCTCATCAACTCGGTGCCCGAGGCGCTCGCCACCACGGAGCGCGTGTGCTCCTCGCTGAACATTGCGTCTACCAGGGCCGGCATCAACATGGATGCCGTGCTTCTCTCGGCACAGACGATCCTCGAGTGCGCGCGCCGCACCACCGACATCGACTGCTACGGCGCGGCAAAGTTCGTGGTCTTTGCCAACATGGTGGAGGACTCGCCGTTCATGGCCGGCGCCGTGCACGGGACCGGCGAGGCCGACGCAGTCATCAACGTGGGCGTCTCTGGCCCCGGCGTGATGGCCGCCGCGCTTGAGCAGCTTCCCGACGACGCCAACCTCATGGAGGTTGCCGAGGCCATCAAGAAGACGGCGTTCAAGATCACGCGCGCTGGCGAGCTCATGAGCCGCGAGGCATCGCGCCGGCTGGGCGTCGAGAAGGGCATCGTCGACCTGTCGCTGGCACCCACCCCTGCCGCTGGCGACTCCGTTGCCAAGATCCTAGAGATCATCGGCGTGGGCGAGTGCGGCGGTCCCGGCACCACCTGCGCGCTTGCGCTTCTCAACGACTGCGTCAAAAAGGGCGGCGTCATGGCCAGCTCCAGCGTTGGCGGGCTCTCGGGCGCCTTCATCCCCGTATCCGAGGACGCCGGCATGATTCGCGCCGCCGAGGATGGGTCGCTTTCTATCGAGAAGCTCGAGGCCATGACCAGCGTGTGTTCCGTGGGCCTCGACATGATTGCCATTCCCGGTGACACCCCCGTGGAGGCCATCGCCGGCATCATCGCCGACGAGATGGCCATCGGTGTCATCAACACCAAGACCACGGCGGTGCGCCTGATTCCGGCGATTGGCCACAAGGAGGGCGACATGCTGGAGTTTGGCGGCCTCTTTGGCAGCGCGCCGGTGATGAGCGTGAACCGCTTTGCCGGTAACGTGCTGGCGCATCGCGGCGGTCGCTTCCCCGCACCGCTCAACAGCCTGAAGAACTAGGGTCGCAAGTTTTCTCGCCGAAAGGCTTTTCGCCGCGACACCAACCCTGTCGCGGCGTTCATTTTGCCCAAACCTCACACGTGGTGTTTCTTTTCTTATATTCAGCGACAAAATCCCTGATGGGTAATAGCGATTATAGAAAAAGAAACATCACGTGTGAGGTTTTGAGCACGAGAAGAGCATGCGAGAAGAACGGCTGGGAGCTCCCCAGAAGGCGCCTGTCTACCCCAGGAAGCGTACCTCGGGCTCCAGGCGCACGCCAAACTGGCGCTCGACCTCGTCCTGGACGTGCGCGATAACCGCACGAACATCTGCCGCCGTCGCTCCACCCAAGTTGACCACAAAGCCAGCGTGCTTCTTCGAGACGGCAGCGCCACCCACCTGGTAGCCACGCAAACCGGCGTCGGTCACAAGCTTGCCCACGAAGTAGCCCTCGGGGCGCTTGAACGTGGATCCGGCGCTGGGCAGCTCGAGAGGCTGCTTCTCCTCGCGCCGGCGCGTAAGCTCGTCCATAGTCTCGCGAATCTTCTCGGGATCGGCCGGGTCAAGGTTGAAGGTGGCCGAGAGTACCACCATGTCCTCGTCCGCAATGCGACTGTGGCGATAGCCCAGGTCAAGCTCGTCAACGGGGATAGTCTCCTCGCGACCGTCCTGATGCAGCACGTAAACGCTCTTGAGAACGTCTGCCATGCAGCCGCCGTACGCACCCGCGTTCATGAAGCAGGCACCGCCAATGGAGCCGGGAATGCCGCACGCAAACTCGAGGCCAGAAAGCCCCAGCTCGCACGCCATCTCGGAGGCCTCGCGCAGGGTCACGCCCGCCTGGCACCACATCTCGTCGTCATCGACGCTCACGCCCACGAGACCGTCGGCCACGGCAACAATCACGCCGCGGTACCCCTCGTCTGCAACCAGTAGATCGGACCCACGGCCCAGCACGAAGTAAGGCACGTCCGCCTGCTTGCAGGCATCGATAACACCATGGACCTCGTCAAAGTCCTCGGGAATCACATAGAGGTCGGCCGGACCACCAATCTCGAACGACGTGTGCTCGCTCATGGGCTCGTTTACAAGGACGTTGTCCTCGCCAACAATCGAGCGAAGCTTCCAGGCGAGCGGTTGCAAGTGGTCGTCGCCGGTAGTGCCACTTTCGGACATCTTGCTCCTCAGTTTGGGTTTTGCGCGCTGCATGCACGCGCTTGGCTCTTGAGTATAGCAAGGTGGGCTACGATGTTGGATGTTGCGCGCGTGCCTTCATCCTGCGCTTACACTCCCGACACCTCAAACGCGAATGATTCCTTGCCTCCGTTTGCGGGCTCCTTCTCACGTGCTATAGTTCCTCTGACAGTTTCAGGGCGGGGTGAGATTCCCCACTGGTGGTGACGCGCAACCGCGCGGAGTCCGCGACCCGCTAAAAAGGCGGCTGACCTGGTGAGATTCCAGGACCAACGGTTACAGTCCGGATGGAAGAAACGGAGAAGCCATTATGGCACCCACTTCACCACGCAACGCAAGCCACTCCACGCATGCGGCCTCGGGCTGGGATACCCGTCGCATCGCGGTCACCGCGCTTCTCTGCGCCATGGCAGCCGTCTGCACGTTGCTGCTTGAGTTCCCCATCCTGCCCGGCGTCACCTGGCTCAAGTACGATCCCTCGGGCATCGTAGCGCTCATCGCGGGCTTTGCGTTTGGACCGGCCACGGGAGCCGTGGTCTCGGTCATTCCGTACCTGGTGCACGTTGCCACGGCAAGCGGCGTCTACGGCATGATCATGGCAATCCTCGCCACGTTCTCGCTGGTCATGCCCGCGTCTCTCATCTACCGCAGGCAGTGCACCATGCGCGGAGCAGTGCTTGGTCTTGTGGTTGGCGGCCTCGTCTGCCTGGCTGCCTGCATCGTGGGCAACCTCATCGTGACGCCGTTCTACACCGGAATGCCACTCGATAAGGTCATCGCCCTCATCGTGCCGGCGCTGCTGCCCTTCAACCTCATCAAGATTGTCATCAACTGCGTCGTGTTTGTCCTCATCATGAGGCCCGCCTTCAAGGCAATGGGTGTCGAGGTTCCCGGCGCGAGCAACGCAGGAGACGCCCGCTAGATGGCGCAGCCAGCCACAACCTCAGCCGCCAGCGCAAACGCGAGCGAGGCGCCCATCGTCTCGCTCGCGCACGTGACGCTTTCCTATGGAGACTTGCGGGCACTCGACAACGTCTCGCTCGACGTGCGCCAGGGAGAGCGCCTCTGTGTCCTGGGTGCCAACGGCTCCGGCAAGTCAACGCTGGCCTCGGTCATCTGTGGGCTTCTCGCCCCAGACGCTGGCGAGGTCACGCTTGTGGGCGAGAAGGTCTTTACGGCCGGCATCGCGGACTTTGATGCCTACCGCCGCGCCCGCCGCAAGCTGGGGCTGGTCTTCCAGAACCCCGAGGACCAGATTGTGACCAGCGTGGTCGAGGAAGACGTGGCCTTTGGCCCCGAGAACCTGGGCCTTCCGCCCGAGAGAATCGAGCACCTGGTTCGCCGCGAGCTGCACCGCGTTGCCATGGAGCGCTACGCAAAGGCGGACCCGGCGCGACTCTCCGGCGGCCAGCGTCAGCGCGTGACCATCGCAGGCGCGCTTGCCATGGAGCCTCGCGTGCTGGTGCTCGACGAGCCCTCGTCTTCGCTCGACGTGCGCGGGAGGCGCTCGGTCATGAAGGTAGTCGAGAAGCTCCGCGGCGTTGGCTGCACCGTGGTCCACGTGACCCACTTCATGGACGAGGCCCTGGGCGCCGACCGCGTGGTGGTGCTCGACCACGGCCACGTTGCCCTGGTGGGAACGCCGCAGGAGGTCTTCTCGCACGTTGAGGAGGTGCGCAGCCTGGGACTGGAGGAGCCCTTCGCCGGACGCCTCTCCTCGCAGCTGCGCGAGCGCGGGCTGGACATCCCATGGACCTGCGACGAGGACGCGCTTCTCGCCGAGCTGGCGAGAAGAACGAGCGGCTGCCGCGCTGGACGCGTTGCCGCTGCGCCGAGCTATGCGCCTCGCGTCGGCACAGCGCCTGTGGTGCGCGCGGAGGACGTGCACTTCTCGTACGAGCAGTCCCGCCGCCGGTGCCGCGCTGACGCCGCGCCCGCAGCCCTTGACGGCGTGACGCTCGACGTGCCGCGTGGCGCGCACGTTGCGCTGGTGGGGCAGACGGGCTCGGGCAAGTCCACGCTGCTGCGCCTCATTGCGGCGCTCGAGGTGCCCGACCAGGGCAGCATTGAGGTGGACGGCATCTCCACGGCAGACCGACGCGAACGGCGCCTGCTCCATGGCCGTGTGGGCTACGTGATGCAGCGCCCAGAGCGCCAGCTCTTTGCGGAGACTGTGGCGCAAGACGTGGCCTACGGCCCCTCTAACCTGGGGCTTTCTCCCAGCGAGGTGGACCAGCGCGTGAGGCGCGCGCTCGACCTGGTGGGTCTTGCGGGCAAGGACGACGCCTCGCCGTTCCAGCTCTCCGGCGGACAGCAGCGCCTCTGCGCGCTTGCCGGCATCCTGGCCATGAAGCCCAACCTTCTCGTCTTGGACGAGCCAACCGCCGGCCTCGACCCGCGGGGCCGCCGCAAGCTGCGGCGCATACTCGACGGCCTCAACGCCGCTGGTACCACGCTTGTAGAGGTCACGCATGCCATGGAGGACGCCGCGCGGGCAGACCTCGTGACTGTGCTCGACGGCGGGCGCGTGGCGCTCGCAGGCACGCCGGACAAGGTCTTCTCGGCAGAGAACGCCGAGAAGCTCCACGACATGGGGCTGGGCACGCCCCACCCGCTTGCGTTTGCGCGGGCTCTGGAGGATGCCGGTTGCGATCCCTTGGGAGACCCGCTCACCAACGAGGCCCTGGCAGACGCCATCGCCGACGCAACCAGCGTGCCCGCGGCCAACGGGAGGGACGAGTAGCCATGGCACTTCGCATCTCCGTGGGCCAGTATTACGCCGCAGACTCCCCCATCCACCGGCTAGATCCCCGTACCAAGGCGGCCTGCGCCCTGGCGCTCATGATTGCCACGTTCTTCGTGCACACGCCGCTTGGGCTGGCGGTGCTTGCGGCCAGCGTGCTCGTGCTGCTTCTTGCGGCGCGCGTCCCGGCGGGCGAGGTTCTCTCGTCCGTGCAAGGCGTGCTCTGGGTGCTCCTCATCCTTGCGGTCTTCAACCTGCTGCTCATTCGCGATGGCAGCGTGCTTCTCGCCGCCGGACCCATCACGATAACCACGGGCGGTGCGTGGTCTGCGGTCCTCTATCCGGTGCGCGTGTTTGCCGCCATCGTGGTGGGCGCGCTGCTCCTGCTCACCACCACGCCCACCGAGCTGGGCGACGCCTTCGACGCCGCGTGTTCGCCGCTCACCAGGCTGGGCCTTCCCGGCCACGAGCTTGCCATGGTCTTCTCGCTCATGCTGCGCTTTATCCCCACGCTGGCAAACGACGCCTCGGCAATCATGGACGCGCAGGTCGCACGCGGTGGCGAGGTGGCACGCGGCAGCCTGGGCCGGCGCCTTCGCGCGGTTGGTTCGGTGCTTGTGGCGCTCATGGCAAGCTCGATGCACCACGCCGACGACCTCGCGCGCGCCCTCGACGCGCGCTGCTACGAGAGCGGCGGCACGCGTTCGCACTGGCATCCGCTGCACTTTGGCGCGCGCGACGCCGTGGCCTTTGCGGCCACGGCAGCCATGGTCTCCCTCCTCGTCGCGCTAGGATGAGACAAAGGGAAACTCCCTTTGTCTCATCGGATGAAGTTCATCCAGGAGCCGCCCTCTACCTCGGGCGCGGGCACGCCGGCGGCACGACCAGCCTCTATGCTCTTGAGCAGCCACGCCATGTTGCGCCCCAGGTTACGCATGGTCTTCATGCCCTCGACGTCCAGCGCGGCCTCGCCGGTCTTGGCGCCGTAGACCATGTTCCAGTACGACGAGCCCACGGTGATCATGTTGGCAATGCCAAAGTACTTGTTCATCACGTCAAACGACGCGGTGCAGCCACCGCGGCGCGCCACGGTCACGCAGGCGCCCGGCTTGAAGGCAAACTGGCCGCTCTCGCTGTAGAAGACGCGGTCGAGGAAGGACAGCACGCGGCCGGCGGGATGCGCGTAGTAGACGGGCGCACCAAAGACAAAGCCATCCGCCAGGGCGGCCTTCTCGACAAACTCGTTCACGCCGTCGTCATCAAAGACGCAACGACCAAGCTTGGGGCACTTGCCGCAGCTTACGCAGTCACGCGTGGGCGTGAGGGGCAGGTGATAGACCTCGGTGTCTATGCCCTGCTCGGAAAGCGTTTTTGCCACCTCCGCCAGCGCGATGCCGGTGTTTCCCTTGGGGCTCACGCCCCCATTGAGCATTAGGACCTTCACGTGCTTCCCCCTCTCGGATGAGACAAAGGGACTGTCCCTTTGTCTCATCCGAGCGTACCATTCTGGGAGGAGGGATTGCCATGACTGAACAGTCCACGTTCTTCGCTATCGTCTCGAGAATGAAGTACATCGAGCGCTGGGCGCTCATGCGCAGCGCCCGCCCGGAGAACCTCTCCGAGCACTCCCTCGAGGTAGCGGCCATCGCACACGGCCTGGCCACGCTCGGCAACGTCCGCTACGGACGACATCTTGACGCCGAGAAGGCCGCGCTCATCGGCCTCTTCCACGACACCACAGAAATCGTGACCGGCGACATGCCCACGCCCGTGAAGTACGCCAACCGCGGCATTCGCGATGCCTACAAGGATGTGGAGAGTAATGCCGAGGACACACTACTCGACACGCTGCCAGGAGACCTGCGCCCCACCTACGAGGCAATCTTCCGCGGCGACCCAGCAGACGAGGATGACGTATACCTGCGCCGCCTGGTGAAGGCCGCCGACAAGATCTCGGCACTCATCAAGTGCGTCGACGAGGCGCAGTCCGGAAACGCCGAGTTCAAGACCGCCGAGAAGGGCATCCACGCCAAGGTGGACGAGATGGCCGCGCAGATGCCCGAGGTCGCGGACTTTGTGACAGAGTTTCTCCCCAGCTACGGCAAGACGCTCGACCAGCTGCTCTAGGCACGCAGCGCAACAACGGCCGCGCGGACCGGGCGCCCCGGCACGCGCGGCCATCTTGTCCTACTCCACAACCACTGGCACAAACTGATAGGTGTGGCAGTCCACGTAGCCTCGGTTGGTAAGCCGCAGGTCAGGGATGCAGGCAAGCGAGAGAAGCGCCATGGTCATGAACGGCGAGGGCATCGTGCAGCCCATCTTTGCCCAAGCGGCCTCGGCGCCGCGGACCTCCGCGGCGACCTCCTCCACGCTCTTGGGACTCATGAGGCCCAAAATGGGCAGCTTCACCTGGCCAAGCACCTTGCCGTCCTCAACGGCAACCTCGCCGCCACCGCAGTCCACAAGGAGGCTTGCCGCCAGGGCCATGTCCTCATCGTTGTCGCCAATGACCAGCAGGTTGTGGGCATCGTGGGCAACAGTCTGCGCAAGCGCGCCGTGGATGCCAAAGCCCTTGGCGAAGCCGTAGGCAAACGAGCCCGTGTTGTGGTGGCGCTCAAAGACAAAGGCCTTAAGGATGTCGTCTGCGGGCGAGCCCTCCAGGCAGCCGTCGACCACGGGCACCTCGAGGTGCTCCTCCTTGGTGATGGTGGAGCCGGCGCTCGAGGTCATCACGCGCACCAGCGCGCGGTCACCCGCGATGGGCGAGCCGTCCGCATGAACGGCGGGAATGCGGAAGATCTCGGGCTTGATGTCCGCCGCCACGTGCATGGAGTTGAACATGAAGTTGGGCCAGGGGTAGGGCTCTGGCGAGAAGAGCGCCGCGCCGTCTTGGGCCACAAGCTCACCGTCGATGAAGGTGTGCGTCACGCGGAAGTCCTTGAGATCCTCGAGAATCACGAGGTCAGCGCACTTGCCCGGCGTGACGGAGCCCAGGTCGCGCGACATGCCAAAGCAGTCTGCCACGTTGATCGTGACCATCTGGATGGCCGAGACGGGATCGATGCCATAGCCCACAGCCTTGCGCAGGATGCGATCGATGTGGCCCTCGGAGACCAGGGTCTCGGGGTGGTTGTCATCAGAGACGAGGTTCACGTGGCGCGTATCGATGTTGTTCTCGGTGATAACGTGCGCCAGCTCCTCGAGGTTCTGCCAGGCGGAACCCTCACGCAGCTGCGCATACTGGCCCAGACGGAGCTTGGCGAGCGCCTCTTCGCGCGTGATGGACTCGTGGCAGCAGGAGATACCGGAGGCGATATAGGCGTTGAGCTGGCGGTCTGTGTCTGGCACGGTGAAGTGGCCGGTCAGGGTCTTGTCGGCCTTGAGGGTCTCGTCCATCTCGGAGAGCGGACCCTCGTCGCAGGAAAGGACGCCTGGGTCGTTCATCATCTCGCCAAGACCCACCACGGCGTCCCAGCCCATGGTCTCGCGAATGTCCTTGGCATCAATCTTGGAACCGGTGTCCTCGAAGCCCGGCACCGCGGGCACGCACGAGCCCGGCGTGACCATGCACTTGAGCGGCACGCGCTCGGAGTCGCGGATGAGCTCCTTCAACGCGGGCAGGCCAGCGACGTTCATGGCCTCGTGCGGGTCCCAGTAGATGCCGGTTGTGCCGTGCGGCACCACGGCGCGGGCGTACTCGGAGGGGCCCACCATGGCAGACTCAACATGGATGTGGCCATCCATGAAGCCCGGCGCCACGTAGCGGCCAGCGGCATCGATAACGGTGGTCTTCTCGCCAATGCAGTGCTCGGCCGTGTGGCCACCAATGCCCAGGTACGCAACGCGCCCTGCGGCAACGGCGATGTCTGCGTCCTCAAGGACCTCGTGCGTGGTGACGCTTACCAGCCGGGCGTGACGAATGACGAGGTCAGCGGGCTCCTGTCCCTGCGCCACGCGGATGAGCGTACGGTTGCATTCCCACAGTGGACTCTTGCAGAAGCGATTGAGCATGACAGCCCCTCTCGACGCCCGACTTTTAAATTGTCAAAACGTTACCAGCCCTGTGTTGCGGTGCAGCAACAATTCTGCGAGCGGTACGCAAAGGTTTGCTCGGTGTGCAGGCTGTTCGCGCGCAAGGTCGCAGACCGAACGCCGGAATCGCTAACCAATCGAAAAATGCAGGATGGAGGGCACAGCGAGACAAACGTGCAGATTCCGATCGGTTAAGGGCTGCTAACCAATCGGAATCTGCAACACTGCTGCCCAGCTGCAAATTTCGATCGGTTAGGGACCGCTAACCGATCGAAATCTGCAAGATCTCAAAGCGCCAGTGGCAATTGCGGGTCCATCCGCAACCTAGCGAGAGGAGAGAAGCCCCTTGACCTGGGAGGGAAGCTTGGAAGCAAGGTCCTTTGCGACGCCGCCCACGTTTTGGGCAACCTCCCGCGCGGTGGTGGCGGCGTCACCCAGGGTGTCCGCAATCCCTCCGAGGTCGGGGTCCGTGTCGGTACCAGAGGTGGAGCTTGTGGGCTCGGGGTTGGTGGTGCCCGTCGTGGTGGTTCTCGGCGCAGTACCGCTGGAGGCACCGGCGGCCACGCTCGACACGGCGTCACTCACGCAGCTTGACACCACCGCAAAGACGATGAGGGCGACAAGTGCCCCTACCAGCACAAGCGTGATTCGCTTGAGGTTGGGGCCGCGGTGAGCACCGCGCCCATCGCCGCCGGCGGCGCCATCGTAGCCATAGCCGTAGTAGCTCGTCTGCGAGGGAGAGGGAACGGCGTTGCGCACGGGCTCCGGGGCACGTCGAGGCTCCGGGGCACGCCGGGGAGCCGCAGCCGTGCGGGAGGCCACGGGCGGCGCGTACACCGTGGCGTCGGGGTTCTCGCCGGGACGAGCGTACACCGTGGCGTCGGGGTCACCCGCGACCCTGGCGCCACCACCCATCAGGTGCGTCGCATCGTTCTCGACCCCGGAACCACCGCCTATCAGGCGCGTCTTGTCGCTCTCGTCCATGTAGCCCTACTCCAGGCCGTCGACGGCAGGCGCCTCGCCCTCCCACGTGGTGAGGCAGGCGTCAAGGCCACGCTCGACAGCCTCGCGATCCATGTGGCGGCCAATAACGCAGAGTCGAACCATGCGGTCGCCCACCTTGGGATCCCAGTCGCGGCGCAGCTCGGGGATCTCCTCCATGTTGCGCTTGAGCTCGTCTTCAGGCATGAGCGCCGCCCACTGGCCGTTCTCGGTGAGCGTGAACTGCTGGCCGGCCTGCTCGAACACGTAGCACATGTCAGGGTCGTTGTTGACCCACATGAGACCCTTGACGCGAATCACGGACTCGGGCCAGTTGTTCACGAACTCGGAGAGCGAGTGGTAGTCGAAGGGCTGGCGACGCTGGTAGACAAAGGTGGAGACGTCGTACTCCAGGACCTCGGGGTTCTCGTGCTCCTCGGGGTGCTCCATGGCATCCACCCACGCAGCCGAGCCGTACGCCTCGTCAAAGCTAAAGCGACCGGTGTTGAGTAGCTCGTCCATGGGGACGTTGCCGTTCACGGCCTCCACGATGCGCGCGTGGGGCTGCAGGCCGCGCACGATGGCCTTGAGCTCGGCCACCTGCTCGGGCGTCACGCGGTCGCACTTGTTGAGCACGAGCGTGGTGCAGAACTCGATCTGCTGGATGAGAAGGCTCTCGACGTCGTCCTCCTCGATGTCGTCGGAGAGAAGGGCGTGGCCACCGTTGAACTCGTCGTACATGCGGGCGCAGTCGACCACGGCCACGATGTTGTCCAGGTCGAGCGGAGCCGTGCCGCCCTTGGTCTGGTCGCAGATGGACGAGATGGTGTAGGCAATGGGGATGGGCTCGCAGATGCCAGAGGCCTCGATGATGATGTAGTCGAAGTCGCCGGTCTCGGCGATGGACGTGAGCTGCTGCGCCAGGTCGGAGGCAAGCGTGCAGCAGATGCAGCCGTTGCTCATGGGGATGAGGCTGTCCGTGGCGGAGAGGCCGCCGTTCTTGATGAGGCTTGCGTCAACGTTAATCTCGCCGATGTCGTTCACGATGACGGCGGCGCGAATGCCCTCGTCGTTGGCAAGGATGTGGTTGAGGAGCGTGGTCTTGCCCGCTCCCAGGTAACCGGTAAGCATGACGATCTTGACCGGAGTCGTGGTGTCCTTCGTGGGCATGGGTGCCCCCTTCTGCCGGCGCGCGAGACGCTGGCTACGTGTCTGGTGAACTGGAAGAGTCTAGGGCATACGTGTGGTGAGATTGAGGGGCAGAGAGCAACGCGGCACGTGGCAGCCGTGCAGCTCTCAGCCCGCCGCCTGCGCTCACAGCGCGTAGCAGTCGTAGCGTATGGCCTTGCCGGCCACGGTGTAGCTGGGCTTCTCTCCAGCAAGCCATGGTCCCTTGGCCGGACGCTTCACCACAATGCGGCGAGGGCCCGCAGCCCGAGCGGCGTCCATGAGGCCGCGCTCGTCGTCACACGGCCGCTCCAGGCGTTGAATGAGCTGCAGCTTCTTCTTGACGGCCGCGCTCTTGCGGCGCTCGGGAAACATGGGGTCGAGAAGGACCACGTCAGGCGAGAAGCCCAGCGCGGGAAGCGCCGGCACGGAGTCCTCGCCGCGAAGCTCCATGCGTGAGACCGCCTCCGCCAGCGCCGGGTCCGCCGCCGCACGTGCCAGGGCGTCGCCCAGAAGCGCGCAGATCACGGGGTCGCGCTCGAAGAGCGTCACCGAGAAGCCCGCCGCAGCCAAAAGCAGCGAGTCCTCCCCCATCCCGGCCGTCGCGTCCACAGCCGTGAGCGGACCGGCCGCCCCGCGAATGCGTGCCGCGCGCACCACCAGCTCGCGGTTGAGGTTGCCCGCGCGAAGGCGCGGCACCATGCGTGAGAGGTCCGCGGCAAGCGACATGCCGTCACCCTCGAGCGAGAGACCCTTCTCGCCCACAAGAAGGCACAGCCCACCCACAGCAGCACTGGTACCCACGGGCACGCCGAGGCGCACCGCAAGCTCCTGCGCCCGCGCCGCATCCCCTCCTGCGCCAACCTCTACAACCAGGCCCTCCACCGGCGTCTACGCCCCGTACTGTCCGCGCATCGAGTACCAGCCGTCGTGCTCGTCCACCACTAGCGGCACGTCAAAGAGATCGGAGAGGACCTTGTCGCACAGGATCTGCTCCTTGGGGCCATCGGCGAAGATGGCTGCATTCTTGATGAGCATCACGCGCCCGATGGCCGGGATGATGTCCTCGGGGTAGTGCGTGACCAGGATGATCGAGCGGCCCTCGGCGGCTAGTGTGCTCATGGTCTCGCGCACGTGGTACATGCCCTCGGGATCAAGGCCGGTGCACGGCTCGTCAAAGACGAGCACCTGCGGGTCGCGGATAAGCTCGCGTGCCACCAGGACGCGGCGGGCCTGGCCGGTCGAGAGGGTCATCACGTCGCAATCGGCCACCTCGGGGATGCCCAGGCGGTCAAGCGCATCGAGCGCCAGCTGGCGGTCGCGCTCGGTGACCTCCACCTGCTTGGGCAGCCCCAGCGTGCCAAAGAGCCCGCCCACCACGATGTCGACGGACGGCAGGTGCACGCGGATCTGCTCGTGCATGGTAGAGCTCACCACGCCCAGCGCGCGACGCACGTCGGTAAGCTGCGGGCGCGGATTGCCGCGAAAGCGTACCGGCGGCTCGTCTCGGTAGAGCGGAAAGACCTCCCTGGTGAGGAGCTGTATGAACGTGGACTTGCCCGCGCCGTTGGGGCCAAGAAGCGCCACGTGCTCGCCCTCGTGCAGCGTGAAGTCGTCCACGTGGAGGATGGTCTTGCTCGCCCTCACCACGCTGGCGTCGTGGATGGCAAAGAGCGGCGTATTGTCGCCGGCGTTCTTCTCGCCCTGCATGCGGTCTCCCGGTTTTTCCTTGGTGTAACTTCACACAAACGCACCACCACTTGGGGTGTCGTACAGACCTACTATAAGCATTACGTGCGCGTTCGCGGCAGATTGGCGACGCGCTGTAACACGCCGTCACGTCCTTTGCGCAGATAGGGGTCCCTATGCCAGAGATGCTCACACTTGAGGCTTTCGAGGAGGCATCCGAGAAAGTCAAAGAGGTCACGCTCGAGACGAAACTCATTGAGAGCCCGTACCTCTCGGCGGCGACCGGCAACCGCATGTGGCTCAAGCCCGAGAACATGCAGCGCACCGGCGCCTACAAGCTGCGCGGCGCGTACTACAAGATCTCGAAGCTCTCCCAGGAGGAGCTTGACCGCGGCGTGATCACCGCAAGTGCCGGCAACCACGCGCAGGGCGTGGCGTACGCCGCCACCCACGCGGGCGCACGCTCCATCGTGGTCATGCCCACCACCACACCGCTCATCAAGGTCGAGCGCACCAAGGGCTACGGCGCCGAGGTCATCCTCTACGGCGACGTCTTTGACGACGCCAAGCAGCGCGCCGTGGAGCTGGCCGAGGAGCAGGGCCTCACCTACATCCCACCGTTCAACGACACCACGGTGGCAACCGGCCAGGGCACCATCGCCATGGAGATCATCCAGGAGCTGCCGCTGGTCGACACCATCCTCGTGCCTGTGGGCGGCGGCGGCCTGGCCTGCGGCGTCTCGACTTTCGCCAAACTCTACAACCCCAAGATCCGCGTCATTGGCGTGGAGCCCACCGGCGCGGCAAGCCTCACGGCGGCGCTCGAGGCCGGCCACGTGGTGAAGCTCCCCAGCGCCAACACCATCGCCGACGGCACGGCCGTGCTCGAGGTGGGCGACAAGGTCTTCCCTTACCTGCAGCAGAACCTCGACGACGTCATCTGCGTGGACGACGATGAGCTTGTTGTCTCGTTCCTCGACATGGTCGAGAACCACAAGATGATCGTCGAGAACTCCGGCCTGCTCACGGTTGCCGCCGCAAAGCACCTGCCCGCCGAGGGCAAGCGCGTGGCGTGCATCCTCTCCGGCGGCAACATGGACGTGATCACCATGTCGAGCGTGGTGCAGCACGGCCTCATCCAGCGCGGCCGCATCTTCACCGTGAGCGTGCTGCTCCCCGACCGCCCGGGCATGCTGGTGCGCGTGGCCAGCGTGATCGCCGAGCAAAACGGCAACGTGATCAAGCTCGAGCACAACCAGTTTGTCTCGACCAACAGGAACGCGGCGGTCGAGCTGCGCGTGACCATCGAGGCGTACGGCGAGGAGCACAAGGCGCAGATCGTGGACGCAATCCACAAGGCAGGCTTCGACCCCACGCTGGTGCAGACGTCGCTGTAGCGGCACAGACGCACTCTCCGGCTATCCGTGTCGCCGGAGAGTGCGTTTTGTTGCGGATGCACGCAGAATTGAGCCCTCCGGCGACATTTTGTCTCCGGAGGGCTTGCTTTGTTGCAAATGCCGCCAAAATGGGCCTTCCGGCGACGCTGCTGAGACAAACGCGGCGCGCCGAGAAGCGCATGGTGACCGCGCGGCGGCGCGGCGCCCCTACAGGTACTCCACGACCTTGTCGCCCATCGCGGCGGTTCCCAGCACGTGGTCTGCCGGCGTGGCGTCATCGGCGATGTCGCGGGTGCGCCAGCCGTCGTCGAGGACGCGCTCCACGGCAGACTCGACCCAGCCAGCCTCCCCGGTCATGTCAAGGGCGTAGGTGAGCATCATGCCCACCGAGAGGATCTGCGCCAGTGGGTTGGCGATTCCCTTGCCGGCGATGTCCGGCGCGGAGCCAGCGGAGGGCTCAAAGAGCGAGACGCCGTCGCCCAGGCTCGCGCTCGCGAGCATGCCAAGCGAACCCGTGATCTGCGCGGCCTCGTCGGAGAGGATGTCGCCAAACATGTTCTCTGTCACGACGACGTCAAAGTCCGCTGGCCTGTTTATGAGCTGCATGGCGGTGTTGTCAACGAGCAGGTCCTCAAGCTCGACCTCGGGGAACTCCTCGTCATGGACGCGATGCACAACCTCGCGCCACATGCGGGAGGTCTCCAGCACGTTGCGCTTGTCGACGCTCGTGACCTTGTTGCGGCGCTTGCGGGCAGCCTCAAACGCCTTGCGCGCAATGCGCTCGACCTCGTACTCGCGGTACTCCATGGTGTCGTAGGCACGCTGCCCGCGGCCGCCGTTGGCACCCGCGCCCTCCTCGTCGTAGAAGCGCTCGCGGCGCCCAAAGTACAGGCCACCGGTGAGCTCGCGTACAATCACCAGGTCAACGCCCTTGATGACCTCTGGACGAAGCGTCGAGGCGCCCGCCAGAGCGTCGTAGATCTTGACGGGGCGCAGGTTGGTGTAGAGGCCCAGGCCCTTGCGAATGCCGAGAAGCCCCTGCTCCGGACGAGGGGCGTTTGGGTCGGTAGAGTCCCACTTGGGCCCGCCCACAGAGGCGAGAAGGACGGCGTCCGAGGCCTTGGCAGCGTTGAGCGTCTCGTCGGGCAGGGGACTTCCGCAGGCATCGATGGCAGCGCCGCCAATGAGGTGGTCCTCGCAGACAAAGTCGACATTGGCCTTCTCGCCCACTGCTGCCAGGACCTTCTTGCCCTCGGCCATGATCTCGGGGCCAATGCCGTCGCCCGGCAGTGTGCACACGCGATAGATTGCCTTAGCCATTGCTACTCGCCCCTCTTCTCGGCCAGCACGTGCTTGGTGCGCGCGACAAGCCCGCCCTCGTTGATGATGTCCTGGATGAACGGCGGAAACGGCTGCGCGTGGAAGACGGCGCCCGTGGTCTCGTCCGTGATGGCGCCGGTATCGGCGTCGACGCTCACCACGTCGCCGTCAGAGATGGCGTCCGCGGCCTCGGGGCACTCCAGGATGGGGAGACCCATGTTGATCGAGTTGCGGTAGAAGATGCGCGCGAAGCTCTTGGCGATGACGCACGAGACGCCCGCCGCCTTGATCGCCACGGGCGCGTGCTCACGAGACGAGCCGCAGCCAAAGTTCTCGTCGGCCACGATGATGTCGCCCGGCTTCACGCGAGAGACGAAGGTCTTGTCGAGGTCCTCAAGGCAGTGCTTGGCAAGCTCGGCGGGATCCGACGTGTTGAGGTAGCGAGCAGGAATAATGACGTCGGTGTCTATGTCTCTGCCGTAGCGAAAGACGGTTCCTCGGAACTGCATGGGTTTCCTTTCTACTCGGGAGCGGCGGCCACCCTTGCCTCCCGCTTCGGACAGTCCTCGCCGCAAAAGGCGCGGCTGCGGAACTCGCGGAGCGGCAAGGGTGGCCGCTGCCCCGGAGTTGAAACAAATACGCAGGCGAGAGGAACCGTCTTTCGCGTCAGAGCCCTGACGGAACCTCCACCCCGGTAAAAACAAAAGAAGCAAAGAGCGCGGCCGGTGGGGCGCCCGTGGCCGGCTGCGGGCTTGCGACTGTCTTGCGACCCAAGGGTGCGGCCTTTCTCTCCTATGCGAGTTCTTGGCGCAGCCAAGCTGTCTGAGCACGGGAAGAAAGGCCGCACCCCCCTGTGCCTACAGGTCAGACGGCAGCGCGATGTGGCCGGCCACGGCCGACGCGGCACACACGGCCGGGCTCGCCAGGTAGACCTCGGACGTGGGGTCTCCCATGCGGCCGACGAAGTTGCGGTTGGTGGAGCTCACGCACTTCTCGCCTGCCGCCAGGATGCCCATATAACCGCCCAGGCACGGGCCGCAGGTGGGCGTCGAGACCACGCAGTGAGCGTCGATGAAGACGTCCATGAGACCCTCGTGCACGCACTGCAGCCACACGGCCTGCGTCGCGGGAATCACGATGCAGCGCACGTTGGGGTTGACGGTCCTGCCACGCAGCACCTCTGCCGCAGCGCGCATGTCCTCGATGCGCCCGTTGGTGCAGGAGCCAATAACTGCCTGGTCGATGGTAATGTCGCGGCTCTCAGCAACGGGGTGTGTGTTGGAAGGGAGGTGCGGCCAGGAGACCTGCGGCACGACGTCTGCCGCGTCGATCTTGATGACCTGCTTGTAGGTCGCGTCCGGGTCGGGGTGGTACTCGGTGTACGGGCGCTCGGTGCGGCCTTCCAGCCAGGCGCGCGCGGTGTCGTCCACCTCGAAGAGACCCGCCTTGCCGCCAGCCTCGATGGCCATGTTGGCAATGGTCAGGCGCCCCTCAACGGAGAGGTCGCGGATGGTCGAGCCGGCAAACTCCATGGCGCAGTAGAGCGCACCGTCCACGCCGATCTTACCGATCACGTAGAGGATGATGTCCTTTGCGCTGGCGCCAGCGGGCAGCTTGCCGTCAATCTCGAAGCGGATGGTCTCGGGCACCTTGAACCACGCACGACCGGTCGCCATGCCCACGCCAGCGTCCGTGGAGCCAACGCCCGTGGAGAACGCACCGATGCCACCATAGGTGCAGGTGTGCGAATCCGCGCCAATGACCAGGTCGCCAGGGCCCACAATGCCGCGCTCGGGGAGAAGGGCATGCTCAATGCCCATGCAGCCCTGCTCGAAGTAGTGTGTGATGCCCATCTCGTGCGCAAAGTCGCGCGTGACCTTGGTCTGCTCGGCGCTCTTGATGTCCTTGTTGGGGCTGTAGTGGTCGGGCACCAGGCAGATTCGGTCGCGGTCAAAGACGCCAGCGCCAATCTCGCGCACGGTCTTGATGGCGATGGGCGCCGTGATGTCGTTGGCGAGCACGAGGTCGAGGTCGCATTCGATGAGCTGGCCGGGCACAACCTCGGGAAGGCCCGCGTGGGCTGCGAGGATCTTCTCGGCCATGGTCATGGGACGTGCCATTTACTTGCCCTCCTTGGAACGCGTAGTCTGAATCATGCGGTTGATGGCGTTGACGTAGGCCTTTGCGCTGGAGACCACGATGTCGTTGTCGGCGCCGCGGCCGGTGTAGACTCTGCCGTCCTCGGCGGTGATGCGCACCGTGACTTCGCCGATGGCATCGATGCCGCGGGTAATGGCCTTGACCGAGAACTCCGCGAGGTCGCCGTGGACGGCAACCACCTGGTCGACGGCCTTGTACGCGGCATCGACGGGACCGGTGCCGGTGGCGCAGACCACGTGCCTCACGCCCAGCTCATCCGTGATGGTGGCCGTGGCGGTGGGCACGAGGGGGTCGCCACAAGAGACCTGCAGGGCGTCCAGGGTGTAGACGGCCGCAACCTCGCGCTGGCGCTCCTGGACAATGGACTCCAGGTCCTCGTCGTAGACTTCCTTCTTCTGGTCCGCAACCTCAAGGAAGCGCTTGTAGATGTCGTCATACTCCTCGGTGGAGAAGGTGTAGCCCAGCTCGGCAAGACGGTGCTTGAGGGCTGCGTGGCCGGAGCGCGCGGAGAGGATGATCTCGGAGCCTGCGGCGCCAACGTCCTCGGGGTTGATGATCTCGTAGGTGTCGCGCGCCTTGAGCACGCCGTCCTGGTGGATGCCGGAGCTGTGCGCGAACGCGTTGGCGCCCACGATGGCCTTGTTTGCCTGCACGTTCATGCCGGTGATGCGGCTCACCAGGTGGCTCGAGCGCGTGAGCTCGCGGGTGTTGACGTCCGTATAGGCATCAAGCTCGTCACCGTGCATCTTGATGGCCATGACGACTTCCTCGAGCGCGGTGTTGCCGGCGCGCTCGCCCAGGCCGTTGATGGTGCACTCGATCTGCGTGGCGCCGTTCTTGACGCCGGCCAGCGCAAGCGCGGTTGCCATGCCCAGGTCATTGTGGGTGTGAACGCTGATGGTGACGTTCTCGATGCCGCAGACGTTGTCGGCCAGGCCCTTGATGCGGGCGCCAAAGTCATCCGGCATCTGGTAGCCCGTGGTGTCCGGGATGTTCACCACGGTCGCGCCCGCGTCGACAGCGGCCTGAATCACGCGCTCAAGGAACTTCTGGTCCGCTCTGCCGGCGTCCTCGGCGTAGAACTCCACGTCCTCGACGTACTGCTTGGCGTACTTCACGCAGTGGATGGCGCGCTCGACGCACTCGTCCTCGGAGATGCGGAGCTTCTCGCGCAGGTGCTGCGGCGAGACGCCCAGGCCGGTGTGGATGCGCGGGCGCTTGGCGGTCTTCAGCGCCTCGGCCGCGCGGTCGATGTCTTTGTCAACGGCGCGCGTGAGGCCAACCACCACAGCGTCGTCGCCGGCGAGGCGTCCGATCTCCTGCACCGAGCGGAAGTCGCCCGGGGAGGAGATGGGGAAGCCCGCCTCGATGACGTCCACGTGCAGGCGCAGCAGCTGCTGGGCGATGACGAGCTTCTCCTCGGTGTTCATGGACGCGCCGGGCGACTGCTCGCCGTCGCGAAGGGTGGTGTCGAAGATGGCGATCTTGCGGGTCATTGCTACCTCCATTGGATATGGACCCAGTGACTGGTACCAGGTTGCCTTGGGATGGTGGCATGACACACGACAAGACCCAGCTGCCGCTGTCCCAAGGCGGGACGCGAACGCAAGCTGGGTCTAATGATACCTGCTGGACCTCGGACCTAGCGTGCGCTCGCGCACGTAAGCTCTAGGCCGAGTAGATCGAGGGCGAGAAGGTCCATGGGCAGCTCCTGGTGATTCATGCGCATGTTCCCTCCCCTCCTGGCCGAGGCTGCTGACTGCAGCCGGTGTTGATTACTGTGGCACAGCGACATGGAACGGGCGCCGGAGTTTTGCGAGCGGTAGCCGAACGGAAACATTGCGCGGGTGTGCTGCGTTGAATGGTCTTCTCGACTGCCAGATCATCCGCGTTGCATCGAAGTGCCCTTCGTTACACGAATTCTGAGTTGTTTGCATCGAACTGGCTTTCGTTACACGTACTTTCATCAAGCTGCCGAGTATGAATTCCATTATTTTGGATATCTATTATAGTAAATACATTAATCTTGTATAATCTTGAGCCAGCTACTTCAGCTATGCTAAATAGTACGTGTAACGAAGGTAAGTTCGATGCAGCAAAGGCATTTTTTGTGTAACGAAGGTAAGTTCGATGCTGCAGACAGCCGACCCCAGAGCTCTTCCGTCCTCCCTCTCCATTCTTTATCGGTTTTTGAGACTCATCAGATAATCTAACTGCGGAAACGCCGGGGATATTCTCAGATACCGATAGAGAACGGCAACACGAACTCAACTCAACGAGCGGGAATGACAGACAACTCAACATAACGACAAATATGACATCAATCCAAAGCAATTGCCTCTATCCTCCTCACGGTTTGCTCGGTGGTCGCAAGGGAGAGCATATGGATGAGGTATTTGTGGTTACTGGCGGAGGCTCGGGGATTGGCTGCGCGGTGGCAGAGGCTCTGCCCAAGGAGGCAACCGTCATTATCACCGGCCGGACGCTAGCAAAATTGCAACACACGGCCGACGCACTTAACGCCCAAGGCCACCATGCAATCCCCCTCACCTGCGACGTCTCAAACCGCACTGAGGTGCACTCCCTCGCCCAACGTTCGGCAGAGCTTGGCCAGGTCACAAAGGTCATTCATGCAGCAGGTATATCGGGCTCTATGGCGGACGCCGAGAAGATCATTCGCATCAACGCTCTCGGCACGGTCTACGTGAACCAGGAGTTCTACAAGGTAATGGACGGCGGCGTAATTGTGGATGTCGCTTCCAACTCTGGCTACATGCTTCCGAGCGCGATGCTTCCCCGCCGCGCGTACCCCCTCGCCCTCACCAACGAGGACGCCTTCGTAAAGCGCCTCGTCCGCCGTGCATCTCTCATGCACAACAAGGACGTAGACCCACAGATGGCCTACATGATCTCGAAGAACTTCGCACGCTGGTACGCTGCAGGCTGCGCCTTCAAGTACATGCGCCGTCGAGGTATCCGCGTGCTCTCAGTAAGTCCTGGCTACGTTGAGACCCCCATGACTGAGAAGGAAAAAGGCAAGGCTACAGATATTCTGCTTTCCTACTCCGGCCCAGGACGCGGCGCCAAACCGGAAGAGTTGGCCTTTCTCATCGTGAGCATCGCCGACGAGCGCTGCGGCTACCTCATGGGCACTGACGTCCTCTGCGATGCCGGCTGTGTAAACGCTGGCTATGGCCTCACCGTGGCAACAAACGAGAAGAAGCATCCCTCCGCAGACGGCCTCTGGTAGCAGTTGCGCCGCCCCTACAGTCCCAGCCCCGTGGCGCCCTTCGTGCGGAAGAGCTCGATCATCTCGCCCGTAAGGCTAGCGTGGTCGTTGGCGCGCTCCAGCGGAATCTCCTCCGGCGAAAACCAGCGCGCCTCGGCAAGCTCCTGGTGGTCGGTGCGGATGCGCCGGCTCCCGTCCACATGGCACCAGAACCCCATGAGCAGCGTCTCCGAGAAGGGCCAGGGCTGGCTCTTGTAGAAACGCAGGTCGCGCACGCGCAGCCCCACCTCCTCCATAACCTCGCGGCGGACGGTGTCCTCCACTGACTCGCCAATCTCTGTGAACCCGGCGACAAGCGCCCACAGCTTGAGCGCGCGTCCCTGGTAGCGCGTGAGCACGATCCTCTCGCCATCCGTCACGGCGGCAATCACGCCCGGCTGGATCTTGGGGTAGACGATCTTCGCGCAGTTGGGGCACACGATCTCGCGGCTGCGCGGTGCAAGCTCCATAGCATGCCCGCAGCGCGAGCAGAACCTGTTGTCTCGGTACCACGAGGCAAGCTGAGACCCAACGGCAGCGGCAAACGCAAGGTCTGCCGGGCCCACGCCGCGCAGCCACCCCACGCGCTCGTAGGTGAAGCCCGCCGGCGCCGCGACGTCCTCGTCCAGCGCAAGGAAGAAGTCGTCCTCGCCAATGCGGAACGCGAACACGGTGCGCTCCGGCGGCGTGGGATAGTCCGCCAGCCGCGGCAGCTCGATCATCTCGCCCGAGGAGAACTCGTCTGCGCCACGCTCACCTGCAGCCACCACGCGCACAAGCGCCGAGCGGTCGCGGTAGTGCAGCACGTAGCTCTCGGCCTTGGCCCCCTTGGGCTCGAAGTGATTGTCGTACGCCTTGCCCGTCTCCTGGATCACGCCAGCTCCTCCCCGATGAGACAAAGGGACTGTCCCTTTGTCTCATGCGCCAAGATACCCCTACAATAGCTATGAGATGCGTTGAAATATCACCACCAAGGCTGCGGAGGCAACCATGGCAGACTACATCCTTGTCACCGAGACCGGCTCCGACATCCACGAGGAGACCGCACGCCGCCACGGCATTGTGGTTGTTCCCATGCACGTGAACTTTGGCGAGGTCTCCCGCGACGACGACTCCTTCCCGCCCGAGGAGCTCTACGAGTACTACAAGACCACGGGCAAGCTGCCGCAGACCTCGGGCTGCACACCTGTGGACTTCTCCGCAGCATTTGACCGCATCCACGAGAAGTACCCCACGGCCAAGATCCTCTACCTGGCCTACTCCGCCGCAACCACAGTCTCCTACCGCAGCGCGCACCTCGCCGCGGAGGGCCGCGACTACGTGACCATGATGGACACCAAGTCCGTCTCCTGCGCGCTGCGCCTGGTGGTCACCAACGTCGCCCGCATGATGGAGGTCAACCCCGACGCCACGGAAGACGAGGTCAAGGCATTTGTCGAGAGCCAGGTTCGCCGCATCCGCTTTGCCTTCATCCCCGGTGACCTCGAGTACCTGCGCGCGGGCGGCCGCCTCTCCAACGTTGCATTTCTCGGCGCGACGCTCCTGCGCATCAAGCCCACGGTCGAGGTGCTCGACGGCAAGCTCGTGGCTACCAAGAAGCGCCGCGGCGCCATGGTCAAGTGCGTTGGCCAGCTCGTTGAGGACTTCGTGACCCGCGAGCCCATGGACCTCTCGCGCGTGAACCTCACGTACACGGTGGGCAACGCTCCCGACCCCATCATCCGCGCGTTGGTCGAGAAGATCCTGCGCGACTACGGCGCACAGGAGATCGAGTGGGTCAAGTCCGGCTGCGTGATTGCAAGCCACTCCGGTCCAGGCGCCTTTGGCATCGCGGCTGTGGCCGCCGAGTAAGGACGGCGCGCGACCCCGCGCCACCACGCCACCGCATCCCCGAGCCGCGCTCACGCCCGCTTGGTCGCAGTCCTTCTCAGCAGCATGGGCCCAAGCTCGCTCGCGAGCACGCCGAGAAACACCAGCGAGAACCCCAGGACCAGCTGGGGTGTGAGCTGCTCGTGGTAGAAGATCACGCTCGCGATGACCGCAAACACGCTCTCAAGCGAGAGGAGCAGCGCAGACTGAGCCGGCGGCACAACGGTCTGTCCCACGTTCTGGATGAGCGTTGTCACGCAGGACGAGAGAATCACCAGGTAGGCAAGGGAAAGCCAGAACGAGGTGCCAAGCCCGGATAGCGCCGGTGCCTGCTCGCCCAGAACCAGCGAGAACACGGCGCAGGTCAAAGACATGAAGCCCAGCTGCACCACAGAGATGGTGGTCATGTCGTGCGAGCTGGAGAGCCTGTCGACAAACACAATCTGGATGGCAAAGAACACCGCCGAGAGGAGCGTGAGACACTCGCCAGTCCCCAACGACGGGCGCATGTCGTCACCCAGCGAGATGAGCGCGATGCCCACAATGCTCAGCAGCGCCGCCACCAGGCTCGACACGCCCGGGCGTCTGCGGACGGCCGCCCAGTTGATAAAGGGCACCAGCACGCAATAGGTGGCGGTGAGAAAGGCGCTTCTCCCCGGCGTCGTGTAGGCAAGACCGAGGTTCTGGATGGCAAACCCCGCGCCGTACAGAACGCCCAGGATCCCTCCCGCAAGAACGTGGCTCCAATCAAAGTTGTCACGCAGACGCTTCCAGAAGATAACCGCCATGAGCACAGTAGCAATAAAGAAGCGAACGGCCATGAGCCAGCATGCGGGAGCAACGTCCAGAGTGTCTTTGATGATGACAAACGATGCGCCCCAGATGACGGCGCAGGACAGCATCCCGATCTTCCATGCCCACATGGGAGCGGTTCGTATGTCACGCGTGTTTGGCATGCGGGCGATTATACGACCCGAGAACGGTCTCACATAGCGAGCGCAGGGATTTTTCTCACGCTCGTCTCCGCAGCCCCGTGCATGCCGTAAACTTGAAAGCGCTGGAGGATTTCCGGCACCAGAGCTCTAACCGGCATGGCCGGCAACGATCGCGTCGGTGCAAGGGGCATCGGCGAGGGAGTTCGGAGAGGAGAACACATGCAGTATTCGGCAGAAGTGGAGCGCATGTGCCCGGTTGCCAAGGGTGCATACCACGGACCGGCGCCCATCCCCGAGGAGGGCAAGTGGGTTCAGGCCAAGGAGATCACTGACATCTCCGGCTACACCCACGGTGTTGGTTGGTGCGCCCCGCAGCAGGGTGCCTGCAAGCTCAGCCTCAACGTCAAGAACGGCGTTATCGAGGAGTGCCTCATCGAGACCATCGGCTGCTCGGGCATGACCCACTCCGCCGCCATGGCCGCCGAGATTCTCCCCAAGAAGACCATCCTCGAGGCCCTGAACACCGACCTCGTGTGCGACGCCATCAACGTCGCCATGCGTGAGCTGTTCCTGCAGATCGTCTACGGCCGCAGCCAGACCGCATTCTCCGAGGACGGCCTGCCCATCGGCACCGGCCTCGACGACCTCGGCAAGGGCCTGCGCTCCATGGTGGGCACCATGTACGGCACCGCAGCCAAGGGCGCGCGCTACCTCGAGCTCACCCAGGGCTACGTCACCCGCATGGCCATCAACAAGAACGACGAGATCGTGGGCTTTGAGTTCCTCAACCTCGGCAAGTTCACCGACGCGGTCAAGGCTGGCGTCGATCCCGCAGAGGCCGTCCAGAAGGCCATGGGCCACTACGGCCAGTGGGATCAGGCTGTGAAGTTCATCGATCCTCGTACCGATGAGGAGACCCACAGCACCGAGTCCACGTTCCCCGTCCACGAGTAACTCCGAGTAGAGAGAAGGAGGTACAGCACATGGCCATCACGTTCGAAGGCTACGAGCGCCGCATCGCCCAGATCAACAAGGCGTGCGAGCAGTACGGCATCAAGGACCTCGAGGAGGCCCTCAAGCTCTGCACCGACCGTGGCTTCAACCCCTATGACATCACCACTGGCATCCAGTCCATCGCGTTCGAGAACGCAAAGTGGGCCTACACCCTGGGCTGCGCCATCGCGCTGAAGAAGGCCGAGAAGGGCGAGGTCACCACGGCCTCCGAGGCTGCCGCCGCCATCGGCGAGGGCCTGCAGGCCTTCTGCGTCCCCGGCTCCGTCGCTGACGACCGCAAGGTCGGCCTTGGCCACGGCAACCTGGGCGCCATGCTCCTTGGTGAGGACACCGAGTGCTTCGCGTTCCTGGCCGGCCACGAGTCCTTCGCTGCCGCCGAGGGCGCCATCGGCATTGCCAACAACGCCAACAAGGCCCGCAAGAAGCCGCTCCGCGTCATCCTGAACGGCCTTGGCAAGGACGCCGCCCAGATCATCGCCCGTATCAACGGCTTCACCTACGTGAAGACGCAGTTCGACTACTACACGAGCGAGCTCAAGATCGTCGAGACGATCCCCTACTCCGACGGCCCGCGTGCCAAGGTCAACTGCTACGGCGCCGACGACGTCCGCGAGGGCGTTGCCATCATGTGGCACGAGAACGTCGACATCTCGATCACCGGCAACTCCACCAACCCCACGCGCTTCCAGCACCCCGTCGCGGGCACCTACTTCAAGGAGCGCGTGCTTGCCGGCAAGAAGTACTTCTCCGTGGCGTCGGGCGGCGGCACCGGCCGTACGCTGCACCCGGACAACATGGCTGCCGGCCCCGCCTCCTATGGCATGACCGACACCATGGGCCGCATGCACTCCAGCGCGCAGTTCGCTGGCTCCAGCTCCGTGCCTGCGCACGTCGACATGATGGGCCTCATCGGCATGGGCAACAACCCCATGGTCGGCTGCACCGTTGCGTGCGCCGTCGCCGTCGAGGAGTCCCTCAAGAAGTAGACTCGCGCCTCTCGGCACTGCCTGGTTTTTCGGACCGTCACCGTTGGGTGGCGGTCCTTTTTTATGGGTGGGGCTTCTCGGGCGGCGGACCTCGAGCGGCTGCCTGTCCAAAGCCGCGCGACTTATGCGTTTCTCTCGCAGAAAAAAGTAAATATCCTCATTTTGTTCTGTAACCGGTATGATTCTTTCTGCGAACGGCAGATTCATCCCCACATCTATCATAGGCAGCACAGCGAGAAGGAGCCCCCATGCCCTACAACATCCTTGCCGAGTTCGGGAGTACCGCCCTCATGATCATCTTTGGCGTTGGCGTCCACTGCGACACCGTGCTCAAGGGGACCAAGTACCAGGGCTCCGGTCACATGTTCGCCATCACCACGTGGTCGTTTGGCATCTCGGTGTGCCTCTTCATCTTTGGCGGCTCAATCTGCATGAACCCCGCCATGGCGCTTGCGCAGTGCATCCTTGGCCTGGTGCCCTGGAGCATGTTCATTCCGTATGTGATTGCCGAGATGCTCGGCGGCTTTGTGGGCGCCGTTGCCGCATGGTTCATGTACAAGGACGAATTCAAGGACTCCGAGGGTGTTGTTGACCCCATTGCCCAGCGCAACATCTTCTCGACCAACCCCACCAGAAACAACCTCCCGCACGACTTCTTCTGCGAGGCCTTCTGCACGTTCTTCTTCATCTCTGGCATTCTCGCCATCGCGCACTACGCCGGCGACAACCTGCTGCTGTGCGCCATCTGCGTTGGACTTCTGGTGTGGGCCGTTGGCATGGGCATGGGCGGCATCACCGGCTTTGCCATGAACCAGGCGCGCGACCTTGGCCCCCGCATGGCCTACCAGGTGCTGCCCATCAAGAACAAGGCCGACAACAACTGGAAGTACGGCCTCACCGTTCCAGGCCTCGCGCCATTTGTGGGCGCGACGGTGGCCGCGCTCTTCGTGCACGGGTTCCTCGGCATCTTCTAGAAGCCAGAACATAGCGAGAACCGCATCGCGGCCGGCCCCCTCTGGGTGCCGGCCTTTTTCTTTACCGTGGCCCTCTCTTCCTTCTCCCCTTCTCCCCCACTCTCCCATCTCCCGTTCTTTATCGGTATCTGAGAATCGCGCTGACTGCGACCTGCGGAAACGTCACGTTCGAATCTCAACAACCGCTAAAGAACGACTGGGCGGATGGATGGGTGAGGCCCCCGCAGCTTCGTCCGTGGCCTCGCCTCGGGGCATCGGGCCTTCTCGGCAGAAATTATTGCGCGAAATTCCTTGATGTTGAGATACTCAACTGGGCGAATACTTGAGTCGTGAGAAATATCGCGCAATAACAACGAGCGGTGGCCAAAACTTGCTCCGGGCATAACTTCCAGCCGCAAAGTTTAGCTCCCTTTCTTAAAACCGGTGCTCGTTACCTGCGGAAACGCAACGGCAGTTTAAGAAAAGGAGCTATTCTCTGCAGAGAAGGACGTTGTGCAAGTTGCAGAGAGGGGCGTTGGAAGAGGCATCCTCGCCGTACGCAGGCCCCTAGCGTCGCGCCAGCTCGAAGACCCGCTGGTAGAGCGCCAGCTCGTCCGGGGTATCGATGCTCGAGCGAAGCTCCACGCTCCCCACCTGGGAATTCGAGGCGAGAAGTCCCGCCGTCTCAAGGCGCCGGTGCGTCTCTCGGGCCGTGCCCTCACCGCCATCAAAGAGCGGCACGTCGCCCATGACCTCGCGGATCTGCTCACGAATAAGCGGATAGTGCGTGCAGCCGAGAACCACCGAGTCGACCTTGCCGCGCCACGGGCCAAGGTAGCGCTCGAGCAGCTCGTGGATTGCGGGCGACGCGGGGTCGCCCTTCTCGATGAGGTCGGCCAGCCCCACGCACGGCACCTCGATGACCTCGGAATCCGCGCCCCAGCGGTCCTCGAGACGCTGGAACTTGCCCAGCCGCAACGTGGCTGCCGTGGCCATCACCAGAATGCGGCGGTGCTGCGGCGCGAGCGTTGCCGGTTTGAGTGCCGGCTCCACGCCAATCACGGGAATGGTGGGGTACTCCGTGCGCAACGCCTGTGCGGCTACGGAGGTGGCGGTGTTGCAGGCAATGACCAGCGCCTTTGCACCCTCGTCTACGAGCGAGGCGGCAATGCGCCGCGAGAGCTCCAGGACCTCCTCGGGACGCTTGTCACCATAGGGCGCATGGGCAGAGTCGCCAAAGAAGACAAAGCGCTCGTGCGGCAGCTCGGCGACAAGGCACCCCAGCACCGTGAGGCCGCCCACCCCCGAGTCGAACACCCCCACAAAACCTTTGTCCTGCTCCGCCATGCGTTCCTCCCCACGATACCTGCATGGAACCAGTATGCCACTCGCAGCCGCAGGTATTGTGGCGTAGAGTTGTTGCCATTGCAGCCACAAGCGGCCGTGCGCGGCCGCCCCAAGGAGGACCCATGAGCAACGCAGGCAAGAAGGTCAAGGTGCACTACGTTGGCACCCTCGACGACGGCACCAAGTTCGACTCGTCCCGCGACCGCAACGAGCCGCTGGCCTTCACGTGCATGGCCGGCCAGATGATCAAGGGCTTTGACGCCGCCGTCGACCAGATGACCGTCGGCGAGACGAGAAACGTCCACATCCCCGCCGCCGAGGCATACGGCGAGAGGCGCGAGGACCTTGTCCAGACCCTGCCCATCGCGATGATGCCCGGAGCCGAGAAGCTCTCGGTGGGCGACCGCGTGACGCTGGCAACCCCCTCTGGCCAGCCCTTCCCCGCCCTGGTCGCAGCCAAGGACGACACCAACATTACGTTCGACCTCAACCACGAGATGGCCGGCAAGGACCTCAACTTCGAGATTGAGCTCCTCGAGGTGGAGGAGTAGTTCTCGCCACGCCCGGCGGCAGCGCACGATGCCCAAAGACACACTCCGTACGAGAACCCCGCAATAGCTCGCCCTCTGGCGCCGGATTGACGCCAGAGGGCGAGTTGCCGTAAAAGCCGTGAAGTACCCTGCAGCCCAGCCGCAGCGCCTATGCCTCTCTCGGCATCTTCCACGCGTGCTGGTTGGTGTGGAGCAGCTCCTCCGCGCGCTCGGAGAGAGGCGCACCCAGGTAGTCGCGATAGACCGCCTGGATGGAGGGGTTCTCGTGGCTGCGACGCAGCTTGGCCACACGGTCAAGACCCCACAGGACGTCGCCGCGAACGCCTGCCAGCTCCTCGCCGTCGTGGATGGGCAATCCGCCGCCGCCAGAGCAGCCGCCGGGGCATGCCATGATCTCGACAAAGTCGTAGGAGACCTCGCCGGCCTCGAGCGCGTTGAGCAGCCGGTTGGCGTTGCCCAGCCCGCTCGCCACAGCCACGCGAAGGGTGGTGCCAGCAATGTCGAAGCTGGCCTCCTTCCAGCCGTCGAGGCCGCGCACGTCCTTGAAAGCGTCGGCGTCGCAGTTCTCGCCCGTGACCAGGTAGTATGCCGAGCGCAGCGCAGCCTCCATGACGCCGCCAGTAGCGCCAAAGATCACGCCGGCACCCGTTGCTGTGCCAAGTGGCTGGTCAAAGTCCGTCTCGGCAAGCGAGAAGACGTCGATGTGCTCGGCACGGATCATGCGGTCCACCTCGCGCACCGTGAGCGACACGTCCACGTCGGGATCGCCGCAGGCGTCGTTCATCACGGGGATGTCGACCTCAGCCTTCTTGGCCAGGCAAGGCATGACCTCCACGCAGAAGATGCGGTGCGGGTCCACGCCCAGAAGCTCGGCATAGTAGCTCTTGGCGATGGCGCCAAACATCTGGCCGGGCGACTTTGAGGTGGAGAGCTGGTCGGTGAAGCGCGGGTGGCGCGCCTTGCAGTAGCGCACCCAGCCGGGGCAGCAGCTCGTGAACATGGGGAACTTCACGCCCTCGGGGTGCTTTAGGTGCTCAACCAGCTCGGAGCCCTCCTCCATGATGGTGAGATCTGCCGAGAAGTCTGTGTCAAACACGTAGTCGAAGCCCATGCCCTTGAGCGCGGTGACCAGGCGCTGCGCCGTGGCCTTCTCGCGCGGCAGGCCGAAGGGCTCTCCCCAGGCCGTGCGCACGGCGGGCGCCACCTGCACCACCACGATCTTGTCTGGGTCCGCCAGGGCATCGAAGACGCGGTCGGTGTCGTCGCGCTCGCGCAGCGCTCCGGTGGGGCAGTGGGTGATGCACTGGCCGCAGAGGGCGCAGTCGGAGTCCTCGATCAGGCCGCCGCCGCGAACGCCCACGCAGGTGTGGCTCGAGCGGTTGGTGAGGTCCCAGATGCCCTCGGCTTGGACCTTCTCGCACACCTGGATGCAGCGCAGGCAGTTGATGCACTTGTCGTTGTTACGGATGAGCGGGAAGTCCTGGTTCCAGGGCTGGTGCGGCAGATGCTTGGTGTAGGGCAGGCTCGTGATGCCAAGGTCGTTGGCGACCGTCTGCAGCGTGCAGTTGCCGGAGCGCACGCAGCTCGTGCACTCGGAGTCGTGCTGCGAGAGGAGAAACTCCACGTTGGCCTTGCGCGCCACGCGCACCTTGGGGCTATTTGTGCGCACCACCATGCCATCGAGCACGGTGTTGTTGCAGGCCGCCACCAGCTGGTCGATGCCCTCGATCTCGACCACGCACGCCCTGCACGCACCAATCTCGTTGATGTCGCGCAGGAAGCACAAGGTTGGAATGTTGATGTTCACGGACCTGGCCGCGTCCAAGATGGAGGTGTGCTCCGGGACCGTGACCTGCTTGCCGTCGATAGTAAGGGTTACCACTGCTCGATCCTCCCCCCGCGGAACGCACCAAAGCCAAAGTGATCGCACCTCAGGCACCTCGATGCCTCTTGGTGGGCCTCTTCCTCGGTGAGCCCGTTCTCGATGAGGTCAAAGTCGCGCTTACGGTCCTCGGCCTCGCGCAGCGTCATCTCGCACCTGGCGCAGCTCGTCTTGCCCTTGAACTGCACGGGCGGCAGGTCCACGTCAAGCGTGATCTGGTGGTTGAAGCCCAGGTAGTTGTCGATGTTGCCTGCGGCGACCTTGCCTGCGTTGACGGCGCGGATGACCGTGGCGGGACCACCCTGGCAGTCGCCGCCGGAGAAGACGCCATCCATGCCGGGTACGGCGGAATCTTCCCCCACCTCGATGCGCCCGCGCTTGCAGGGCACGCCCTGCTCCTCGAAGGGCCCGGACTCGATGGCCTGGCCAATGGCCACCACCACACGCTCGCAGGGGATGACCTCCTCGGGGGCATCAGCCTGCCTCGGGGCAAAGCGTCCGCGCGAGAGCCCGCCAATGATCTGGCGCTGCACGCGCAGGCCGGTGACGTAGCCGTCTTGGGACTCGATGGCAATGGGCGCGTGGAGCTCGAGAAGCTCGCAGCCCTCGGCCTTGGCACCCGCGATCTCCTCGTCCTGGGCCGTCATGTCGGCGACGCGGCGGCGGTAAACGATGGTGACCTTCTTGGCGCCCAGGCGAATGGCGGAGCGTGCCACGTCCATGGCCACGTTGCCGCCGCCAATTACGCAGACGCGCTCGTGCGAGAAGTCCGGGCGGACCTCATCACCCAGGGCACGCAGCATCTCGACGGCGGAAAGCACACCCACCGAGTCCTCCCCGGGAAGGCCCAGCTTGCGGTCCAGGTGCGCACCAATGGCTAGGTAGACCGCGTCGTAGTCCTTGCGCAGCACAGCGAGGTTCTCGACCTTGGTGTCGCACTTCACCTGGATGCCACAGTCGAGAATCCACTGAATCTCGGCGTCGAGGCGCTCGTGGGGCAGGCGGTAGTTGGGGATGCCGTAGCGGAGCATTCCACCCAGCTTGTGACGCGCCTCATAGATGGTGACGTCGTGTCCCATGACCGAGAGGTAGTACGCGCACGAGAGGCCCGCGGGACCGCCGCCCACCACGGCAACGCGCTTGCCGGTCTTCTCGGCCATGTTGGGACGGTAGTCCGTCTCCATGTGGTCAACGGCATAGCGCTTGAGTCCGCGGATGTTCATGGGGTCGTCGACCATGCCGCGACGGCAGTTCATCTCGCAGGGATGCTCGCAGACATAGCCACAGACCAGGGGCAGCGGGTTGTCCTTGCGAATGAGGCGGACCGCATCCGTGTAGCGGCGCGCCTCCACCAGGCTGATATAGCCGGGGATGTCCACGCCCGCCGGGCAGCCGGAGACGCAGGGCACGAGCTGGCTCTGTGTGAAGCCGCAGGCGTGCTTCTGGACGTGGTGCTCGAAGTCATCGCGGAAGCCGCGGATGGCGGTGAGCGCCATGTCGCCGGCCTCGTAGCCAATGGCGCAGTCGGCCGAGAGGTAGATTGTGCGCGCCGTGCGCTCGATGAGGTCGAGCGTGTGCTCGTCCGCGCGGTTCTCCAGGACGTCGTTCAAAAGGTCCGAGAGCGCGCGCAGGCCAACGCGGCAGGGCGTGCACTTGCCGCAGCTCTGCGTGGCGCACATGTTTACGTACGCCGCGGTGAACTCCACCGGGCAGGGAGCGAGCGAGCTTACCGCAAGGCGCCGACCAAGCGCCTCGTGCAGGCTGTCCATGACAGCCTGGGCCTCGCTACGCTGCATCACATGAAGCCTAGCCATAAGGTCCTCTCCTTGTCTTGGTCGCCCGGCCTGGGTCCCCACCCAGGCAGACGCATAACATTTCAAGTTTCCCGGCTGACGGAGCCACGCCAACCGTCAATCCGCAAACGGTAGAAAGCGAGGGGTGGGCGCTCAGGCCCACCCCTCTGAACGGCGTTTTCTTGTCGCCGTGTGGATGTATTGCAGATACCAGTGGCGAGAGGAACGCAGGCGCCCCTACACGCGGGCCAGCGCCTGCTCCACGTCTGCCACGAGGTCGTCGGTGCCCTCGATGCCACAGCTCATACGCACCATTGCAGGAGAGATGCCGGCCGCTACCAGCTCGTCGTTGGTCATCTGGCGGTGCGTCGAGGACGCCGGGTGCAAACAGCAGCTGCGCGCGTCGGCCACGTGCGTCTCGATCGCAAAGACGCGCAGCCCAGCCATGAAGCGCTCCGCCGCCTCGCGACCGCCGGCAACCTCGAAGCTCACCACGCCGCAGCTACCGTTGGGCAGGTACTTCTCGGCAAGCTTGTGGTACGGGTCCCCAGGGAGGTCCGGGTAGCGCACGGACGCCACCTTGTCACTTGTGGAGAGAAACTCGGCTACGGCGCGGGCGTTCTTGCAGTGCTGCGGCACGCGCACGTGCAGGCTCTCGAGGCCAAGGTTCAGATAGAAGGCGTTCTGCGGGCTTTGGATGCTGCCAAAGTCGCGCATGAGCTGCGACGTTGCCTTGGTGATGTAGGCACCTGCCTGCCCGAACTTCTCGACATAGACGATGCCGTGGTAGGACTCGTCAGGAGTCGTGAGGCCAGGGAAGCGCTCCGCGTTGGCCATCCAGTCGAACTTGCCGGAGTCCACAATGGCGCCACCCACGCACGCGCCGTGCCCGTCCATGTACTTGGTGGTGGAGTGGGTCACAATATCCGCACCCCACTCGATGGGACGGCAGTTGATGGGCGTGGGGAAGGTGTTGTCCACGATGAGGGGCACGCCGTGGGCATGGGCCGCCGTAGCGAACTTCTCGATGTCGAGAACCGCCAGCGCCGGGTTGGCGATGGTCTCGCCAAAGACGCACTTGGTGTTGGGGCGGAACGCGGCGTCTAGCTCCTCCGGCGTGCAGTTGGGGTCAACGAAGGTGCACTCGATACCCATCTTGCCCAGCGTGTGGGCAAGGAGGTTGAAGGTGCCTCCGTAGATGGCAGAGCTTGCCACCACGTGGCCGCCTGCCTCGCAGATGTTGAAGACGGCAAAGAAATTGGCCGCCTGGCCAGAGCTGGTGAGCATGGCCGCGGTGCCACCCTCGAGCGAGGCGATCTTGGCCGCTACGTAATCGTTTGTAGGGTTCTGGAGACGCGTGTAGAAGTAGCCCGTGTCCTCCAGGTCGAAGAGGCGCCCCATGGCATCGGAGGTGTCGTACTTGAAGGTGGTGGACTGGACGATGGGCACCTGGCGCGGCTCGCCGTTACCCGGCGTGTAGCCCGCCTGCACACAGCGGGTCTCGATGCTCTGTTCGCTCATGAGAACTCCTTTCTGCCGTGCGCGCGAGGGTCGCTCGCGCTCACACCATCTCTTCTGGGTGAAACACCTCGTCGAAGCGCTCCGGGGTGAGAAAGCCCAGCTCAATGCATGCATCGCGCAGGCTCGTGCCCTCGTCGAAGGCCTTGTGCGCAACCTTAGCCGCGTTCTCATACCCAATGTAGGGGTTGAGGCAGGTCACCAGCATGAGAGAGCGGTGGAGGTTCTCGTCCATGCGCTCCCAGATGGGCTCGATGCCGGTTGCGCAGCGCTCGTCGAAGGAGCGGATGGCATCCGCCAAGAGCCGCGTGGACTGCAGGAAGTTGTAGGCGATGACCGGCATGAACACGTTGAGCTCGAAGTTGCCCTGGCTGGCGGCAAAGCCAATGGTGGCATCGTTGCCCATGACCTGCACCGCTACCATGGTCACGGCCTCGCACTGCGTGGGGTTGACCTTGCCCGGCATGATGGAGCTGCCCGGCTCGTTGGCGGGGATGCGAATCTCGCCCAAGCCGCAGCGCGGGCCAGACGCCAGCCAGCGCACGTCGTTGGCGATCTTCATCATGTTGGCGGCCAGCGTTCGTACCGCGCCGTGCGCAAATGCGACGGCGTCCTTACCCGAGAGCGCCGCAAACTTGTTAGGAGCCGAGACAAACGGCATGCCCGTGAGACGGGCCACCTCGGCGGCGACGGACGTGTCAAAGCCCGCCGGCGCGTTGAGGCCGGTCCCTACGGCGGTGCCGCCAAGCGCCAGGCGGTAGAGCCCTGGTAGCGTTGCCTCGAGCTGCTCGCGCGAGTCCTCCAGCAGGCCGCGCCAGCCAGAGACCTCCTGCGAGAAGGCAATGGGCACGGCGTCCTGCAGGTGCGTGCGCCCGCACTTCACGATGCCGGCGCTTCTCTCCTCAAGCTGTCGCAGCGTTGCCACAAGCTGGTCTATTGCGGGGAGAAGGTCCTGCGTGATGGCCGTGGCGGCCGCGATGTGCAGGGCCGTGGGGAAGGTGTCGTTGGAGCTCTGGCTCATGTTCACGGTGTCGTTGGGGTGCAGGCGCCGCTCGCCGGCAAGGGCATTGCCGCGGTTGGCGATGACCTCGTTGACGTTCATGTTGGACTGCGTGCCTGACCCCGTCTGCCACACCACCAGCGGGAACTGCCCGTCAAGCTTGCCAGCAAGGATCTCGTCCGCCACCTGGGCAATAAGCCCGGCGTCCTTCTCGTCCATGCGGCCAAGCGATGCGTTTGCCAGCGCGGCGGCCTTCTTGAGCACCGCAAACGCGCGGATGATCTCTTGCGGCATGCGCTCGGTCCCTATGGGGAAGTTCTCGTGGCTTCGCTGGGTCTGGGCGCCCCAAAGGGCATCTGCGGGGACAAGGACCTCCCCCATCGAGTCGTGCTCGCGGCGATACTCCATGCGCTGCGTCTCCTATTCCACAGGGGTTTCGGTCGTGGCGTCCTCGGTGGGGGCGGTGCTCTCGACCTCAGCGGCGTCCGCGGCAGGCGCCTCCTCGGACAGCGCACCCTCCTCCGCGGCCTCGTCGCTTGCCTCGCGACGCTTCATGCCCGAGACAATCGCCGAGACGACCTCGCTCTGGTCGCGCCCGGCAACACCAAGGTCTGCGCGCACGCCGCGGAAGCGCGGGCTGTGGCGAAACTCGTCTGCCAGCGTCGCGTTGGTGCGCGCGTTGCAGAGCGCACCCAGGTCGCGCTGAATCTCGTCCATGTACTGGCTCATCTGCGCGCGCTCGTCGCCCAGCACCACGCCCAGGCGGTTAGCCACGTAGTGCAGCTCCTTCGCGTCGCGACGGGCGTCGTAGACCGCATTGGCACTAGAGAGGTCAAGGCCAAAGAGCGCCTGGTCAAGGGCATCGAGCTCCTCGTCAAAGCGAGACCTGAGGTCCTCCTCGCTAAGGCCGCGCGCAAGCACGGACTTCTTCCAGCGAAAGCTCGAGAGCTCCTCCACCAGCGCGTCGAGCTTCTTGACGAGGCTCTTCTTGCGCACCAGCTCCATGAACGAGCTCCGCTCGAGCTTGCGCTCGTGGGCGCACGCAACGGGAAGCAGGCTGTTCTCGCCCAGCTCGCCTGCCTCGACAAGGTCGTCGACCGTCTGGGAGAAGATGTCTATCCCACGCAGGCGCGCGGTGGCGTCAAGCAGGTTTCGCAGGATCTTGTCGGCACGCTCGGCCTGCTTCTTGGACTCCCAGGGGGAGAGGAACGAGACAAGCGAGCGGAGCCTACGGACGGCCATGCGAAAGTCACAGAGGGCGTCAGTGTCATCGGGGTTGCTGAAGAAGCGCTCGGCGCTGGCCGCAAGCTCACCGGCAGATGCGGTGACCTCGCCCTCGATGGAGACGAGCGACCCCCAAACGCTGGGCTTGGGGCCATCCACAAACCAGAGAAGCGACGCGGGTGCCGGGGTGGCCACCTCGCCCTCCGCCGCAGCTTCGGGCTGCGGCAGCTCGAGCGCCAGCGCGGCACCCTTGTTCAGTCTGATGGTCATGCCCAACAGGCGCGACGCGATGGCATCAAGCGAGGGCACATGGCCAACAATGACCACGGTGTCCTCGGACGTGGTGGAAATCTGCGCGAAAATGGCGTCCACGTTCTGGTCGTAGAGGGTCTGGTCAACCTCAATGCCATCCACGCCCAGCACGTTTGCGACCACCTGCGCCGTCTGCATGGCCCGAATTGCCGGGCTTGACCACACGTTCACGTCGTCATAGTCCTCGAGCAGAGAGAACGTGCGCGGATACGCAATCTCTAGGGCGTGCCTGCCATCTGGAGTGAGCTCGCGGTATAGATCCGACGAGTCATCCGGTGCCTTCTCGGCCTTACCATGCCGCACGAGAACAAGGGTCCTGACCATGAGACAACCTCCGCAAACGCAACGCTTACCCCTACCTGAGCCCCAACGCACAGAAGCGAGCTCTGCCCGCATGAAGTTTTAGCATAGCAGGCCCCGTGATGCCGGCGTTAAACGCAAGGTTCGACGGTCAACCGGCTTGGGTGGACGATGTTACGTCCTCCTGGCGCGCAGCGCACAAATGGATAGCATAACGATGGTTCTGCATTCATCAGATTGGAAAACCGCACGAAACGCAGTTTTGCTACCATAAAGCTGCAACCTTGAGCAATAAATTGAGGGGAGCGGTCAGATGAATCGGGAAACGGTAACCGCGCACAGCAAGAATCTTGGCAAGGACATGAGCGTCCGCGTCTATGGTGAGTCCGGATGGCCCATCGTCGCTTTTCCCATCCAGGATGCGATGAGCGACTCCTACGAGCAGTTCGGCATGGTCGACGCCATGAAGGACTACATCGAGGGCGGCAAGGTCCAGCTCTTTGTCCTCGACTCCGTCGACGCCGAGGGTTGGTCCGACCGCGGCGGTGACAACGTGCTGCGCGTCAAGGTGATTGAGGCGTTCTACAACTACGTATGCGAGGAGGTCGTCCCCTTCGTTCACGAGCGCAACGGCTCTGACCTGCGCCCGCTCACGATGGGCTGCTCGCTTGGCGCAACGCACGCCCTTGTCGCCTTCCTGCGCCGCCCGGACCTCTTCCAGGGCGTCATCGCGCTCTCCGGCGGATACGACGCGCAGTTCTTCTTTGGCGACTGGATGAACACCACCCTGTACTTCAACTCCCCCGTTCACTTCCTGCCCAACACCCCGCACGACCACCCCTACATCGACCTCTACAACAGGCGCGAGATCGCCCTGTGCTGCGGCCAGGGCGCTTGGGAGGAAGAGGGCCTGCGCACCGAGCACATCGTGGACGACGCCTTCCGTGCGCTGGGCGTGAACGCCTGGTGCGACTACTGGGGAACCGACGTGGACCACGACTGGCCCTGGTGGCAGAAGCAGGTCCAGTACTTCCTCCCCTACGTGTTGGACGAGGCCGAGAAGTACCACGCCGAGGAGGTTGCCGAGACCGCAAAGAACGCGCCGGCCAAGCCCGTGACCGCCAAGAAGCCCGCGGGAACCAAGGCCACGCGCACGTCTCGCGCGAAGGCACCTGCTGCGAAGAAGGCCACGCCTGCAGCAAAGGCCGCACCTGCGGCAAAGGCGGCTCCCGCGGCAAAGGCCGCACCTGCGGCAAAGTCCGCGCCTGCGGCAAAGGCAGCTCCCGCGGCAAAGGCCAAGGCCGCAGCCAAGGCCGCAGCCAAGGCCGAGCCCGCACCCAAGGCCGCAGCCAAGGCCGAGCCCGCACCCAAGGCCGCAGCCAAGGCCGAGCCCGCAGCCAAGCCCGCACCCAAGGCCGAGCCCGCAGCCAAGCCCGCACCCAAGGCCGCACCGGTAGCCAAGCCTGCGTCCAAGGCTGAACCCGCCAAGAAGCCGGCGGCCGCCGAGAAGCCCGCTGCAAAGCCCGCCACGGCCCCCAAGGCACCTGCAAAGAAGGTCGCGCCCGCAAAGCCCGCTGCAAAGAAGACGAAGCGCACCCGCAAGTCGACCCGCTAGTCCCACAACCATCGCACGCAATAAAGGCGAGGCAGGAATTTCTCCTGCCTCGCCTTTCTCGTATGCCTCGTTGTTCTCGCCCCTGGCCCCAACGACCGTACATGGAGCTCTCCCCGCAGAGAATAGCTCCATTTCTTAAACCGATTACGGCGACCTGCGGAAACGCGGCGGGCGTTTAAGAAAAGGAGCTATTCTCTGCAAAATGGCCTGTGGCACGCGGTCATCTCGTACGGGATTGCCGCGGCAACGGCCCCTCCGGCTTTGCAGGGTGCCCACGGCGTCCTAGTGCGCCGAGCTCCACATGCAGTAGCGCTCGAAGTCCGCGCTGGACCCCACCTGCCGCGTGTTCACTCGCACCGTAAGGCTCCCGTCCGCCGGAACAGCGCACGTCACCGTTGCGTCGCTGCTCCAGTCGCGCAGCACGCCCGTCACGTTACCGCCCGCGTCGCACAGGCAGAACTGATACTCCACCTGCACGTTCGTTCCCGTGTACGGCGTAGCGCAAAGCGTCGCCATCCCATCCTCGACGCTTCCGTCAAGCGTCACCGCCGAGATGTAGCCGATGGATGCCAGGTATTCGGACCAGTCGTCATACGAGTAGGACAGCCCCGAGACGTCCTCGTCAGCATCAAGGCGCCCCAGGTAATCCGCAAGCTTTGCCGAGAAGCCCTCCGCGCCGGTGGCATTAAGGTGCTCGCCATCCGCAAAGTCCTCTGCCGCCGGTGCGTAATAGCTGGCCTTGAGGAGGTTCGCGTCGAGATACACGCCACCTCCGGACTCGACCGCGTAGCGCATCCGCGACATCTGCTCTGGGTACTTCTCGCCGTAGCACAGCACGTTGAAGGCAGGCCGCGGCGTGGCCACCACCACAAGCTGCACGTCGTTCTCGCGGCAGAGGTCGACGATCTTCTGGAGCGTCGCCATGTTCGCGTCGGTGAAGTCTGCAATTCCGTGCTTGGTGGGAGACATGGCCTCCCCAGCCTTGCTCGTGTCCAGCTGGTAGCTGTAGTTGCCGTACCCCTTCCCTACGTAGGTCCAGGCAGAGTCCCGGACCTCCGCCGCCTCGATGGTGGTTGTTCCGTCAAGGCGCATGCGCACGTTGTCCGCAATCGACCCGAGCCCGCCCTTCACGTGCGCAAGGGTCCAAGGGAAGAGAACCTCCAGGAACTTCGTTGTGGAGGGGAATCCAGGCGTCGTGAGCAGCCAGGCGTAGTCCCCAATCGCCTTGGGCAGCGACTCGTGGGCAGCCTTTGCCTGAACAAAGGTGACGGTGCCCTTGTCCCAGGGGTCAAGCGACATGGTCTCGTAGTCCACGCCCATGATCACCCGATGAACGTGGTGGCTGGAGATAGCCTCACTCACGGCCAGGTAGGTGTTCTCTATCGGCTGGGCGGGCGTCGCGAGCGAGAAGGTGCTCGTGCCCCGCGCACTGTCAAGCACGTTGGGGTCGACGCAGCGCTGTCCCGTCGAGGACCCAACGATCACGGTGTCGATGTCCTGATTGTCTGCCGCAGCGTACTCGGACCAAACGACTTCGCTCGTGGAGCCAAAGGGAAAGAGCGCGTAGACGAGAAGCACGTCCAGGCCAACCACAATGCCAACGATGACCAGGGTCTCAACGACGCGGCGCAGCACGCTCCGCGGCCGCTTGGGGGTGCCATTATCCGCCCTTCTCGATGTCACTAGATGCCTCCTCCGGCACGTACAGACAGCACAGGCAACGGTCGCCAGCGCAGTTAGTGTGGCAGCTCCTGCACGCAGTAGCGCTCGTAGTCCGAAGCCGAGCCCGCCTGCCGCGCGCAGACCATAACCGTACCGTGCGACCCGCGGGGCACGTCGCAGCTGTCCGAGCTGCTCCAGTCCTGGAGGACCGTCGTGCCGCCATCCTTGTCAACCAGCAGGAACCGGTACTCCACCTGCACGTCCGTTCCGGTGTAGGCCTGCGCCGTGACCGTTGCGGCGCCGCCGTCGCTCACGTCGAGGCGCGACATCACGGCAGAGATCTGGTGAATCGAGGCCAGGTACTGGTTCCAGCTGTCATAGGAGTACGAGAGGGACCCCACGTCCTGCCCCGCGTCGAGCGCCTGGAGCACCCCCGCGAATGCCTGTGAGAAGCGCGTGGCGCCGTCGTGGTTGAGGTGCTCGCCGTCGCCAAAGTCGGCGTCCTGGGGGCTGTACGTCTCGGCATGCAGCAGGTTGGCGTCCACAAAGGCGACGCCTTCCTGCTCCGTCACCTGCTGCAGGAGCGCCATCTGCTCCGGGTACTTCTCGCCGTAGACAAGCACGTTGAACGCAGGACGCGGCGTCACCACCACAACGAGCTGTACGTCGTTCTCGCGGCAGAGCCGGGCGATGGAGGCCACCTGGTCAAGGCAGGTCTCCTTGAAGTCGCCCAGGCCATGGATGGCAACAGAGGTGTCCTTTCTCGCCAGGGAGTAGTCGATGACGTTATCGTAGTTGCCGTAGCCGTTGCCATAGTAGGTCCAGCCGCCGTTCACGACCGCCGCCGCCTCTAGCGTGCTGTCACCGCTCAGGCGCTCGCGCACGTTTGCCACAACGCTTCCGGGGTCGAGCTTCACGTGGTTGTAGCCCCACGGGAAGAGCGCGCACAGCGAGTCCGCCCGCCCAAAGAAGGCGGGGCTCACAAGCAGCTTCCAGTAGTCTGCCACGGCCTGGGAAAGCGACTCGCCGTCCATCTTGGCGCGGGCGAAGGCAACATGCGAGCCTGCCCAGTTTTCGTTCGAGAGGGACTCGTAGTCCACGCCCAGAATCACGCGACGCACGTGGTGGTCCTCGATGGCCTGCTTTGCCGCCGTGTAGGAGTCGTCGAGCGGCTGAGCGGGCGTGGCCATTGAGAAGGTGGTTGTGCCCAGCGTCGCGTCCAAGACGGCAGGGTCAAAGGCGCGCTGCGCCGTGGAGGAGCCCACCACAACGGTGTCGATGCTCTCCCCTGCCGCCGCGCGGTACTCGCTCCACATGACGCTCGAGAGCGACCCGTACTGCTCGAGGGCAAACGAGCAGAGCGCGTCTACCGCAACGATAACGGCAAGCACGACGAGCGTCTCCACGACCTTCCTGCGCCAGCTGCGAGGAGCGGCGTCACGCGTTTCCCCGCCGGAGCGCCTCCCCCTAGAAGTTGGCATACATGAACCCCCCGGCAGCGTTCTGGGTGAGGAAGCTCGTGATGACGATGAGGCCAAGGACTGCAGAGTAGAACAGGCCGCGCACCACGCAGTTCCATCTCAGGATGTGCCCATCGACGTCCACGTCATTCTCCTGCAGGAGGCTCACGACAAAGACGAAGGCGCAGGCCACTGCCGTGAAGACCATGAACTTAAGGTCAGAGTCCCGCACGCCCACCTGCGCAAGCCACAGGAAGAACTGCTGGGGCGCAAAGTTGGTGAGGGTGTTGCGCAGGCAGAGCAGGCTGTCGCCGAAGTCGTAGATGCGGTCGAAGTACCAGCCCACGTTGACCACCAGGAAGGTGCGCGCGACGCAGAGGACGCGGTGCGCGCGGCCCTCCGCGTCAACGCGCAGGGCCTCGTTCGCGCGGCGGAAGGCCGGGGCCAGCAGGTCGGCCAGCGCTATCACCAGGCCGTTGTAGAGGCCCCAGGCGACGTAGTGGGGCTCCGCCCCGTGCCAGAGGCCGACGACCAGGAACACGAGGAGGTTGGCCACGCAGGCGGGAAGGGTGCGGCCCAGGTGCTCGCCCAGGCGGGAGGCCCTGGCGCCGAGCGCGCGCATGGGGCGCGAGACCGCGAACGGGAAGAACACGTAGTCGCGCATCCAGGTGCCCAGGGTGATGTGCCAGCGGCGCCAGAAGTCGGCGAGGGAGACCGAGAAGTACGGCCGGCGGAAGTTCTCGGCCATGTCCACGCCGAAGAGCGAGGAGGCGGCCTCCACCATGTCGATGCCGCCGGAGAAGTCGCCGTACTGCTGGGCCGAGTAGAGCAGGATGCCGAAGACCACCACGCTGCCGGGGATGCCCGTGGTGACGTTTGAGAAGATGACCTCAATGACCCCCACCAGCATGTTCGCGATGGCAATCTTCTTCAGGGCGCCATAGCAAAAGCGCAGGATGGCGCGGTCATAACGAACCGAGCGCGCCTCGTGGTACTCCAGGAGCTGCGGGGAGAGCTGCGCGTACCTGTTGATGGGCCCCTGGATGACCTGCGGGAACCAGGACACGAAGAGCAGGTGCTTGAGGAAGTTCCCCTGCGGCTCGAAGCGGCCGTTGTAGGCGTCGACCACGTAGGAGACGGACTGGAAGGTGTAGAAGGAGATGCCCAGGGGCAGCAGCAGCCCCAGGCTGGCGGGCGAGGCCGCCAGCCCCACCTCGTAGAGCAGCACGTTCCAGTACTTGAGGTAGGCCAGTATCCCGAAGCATGCGAGGAGCGACGCCACCAGCACCGTCCTGCGGCGCCTGGCCCAGGCGGCCTTCACGGCCCTCCTCGCGGCGCGGTCCGGCGCGGCGGCGCGCTNCCCACTGGTCGTATGAGTAGGTGAGGCTTGAGGTGGAACCACCGGCGTCCAGCGCCTGGAGCGCGCTTGCAAACGCCTGCGAGAAGCGCGTGGCGCCATTGTGGTTGAGGTGCTCGCCGTCGTAGAAGTCTTCATCGCGCGTCTCGTACCAGCCGCCCTTGGCAAGGTTGGCGTCGAGGAAGGTGCCTCCGGCCCGCTCGACCACCTGCTGGAGTCGCAACATCTGCTCGGGGTACTTCTCGCCGTAGACAAGCACGTTGAACGCCGGGCGCGGCGTCACCACAACCACGAGCTGCACGCCGTGCTCGCGGCAGAGGTCGCAGATGTTCTGGATCCAGTCGAGGCCCTGCTGGTCAAAGTCAGCCGGTCCATCCTCCGTCACCGAAAGGTGGTCGCGCGCCGTTGAGTAGTCGAGCACACCGTCGTAGTTGCCGTAGCCGTTGCCATAGTAGGTCCAGCCGTCCATGACGCGCTCTGCCGCCTGGACGGGCGCAGTGCCGCTCACGCGGTCGTTGAAGTTGGTCGCGATGTGCTCGGCGTCAAGCTCCACGTGGTTGTAGCCCCACGGGAAGAGCGCGCAGATGGAGTCTGCCCCGTCGAAGAACGAGGAGCTGGTGAGGAGCCCCCAGTAGTCGGCCACGGCCTGGGGGAAGGACTCCTCTGCCATCTTGGCGCGGGCAAAGGCCACGTGCGAGCCCGGCCACTTGACCGTGGAGATGGACTCGTAGTCTAGGGCGAGAATCACGCGCTTTACGTGGTGGTCCTCGATAGCCTGCTTGGCCGCGGTGTAGGAGTCGTCGAGCTCCTGCGCGGGGGTGGCCATGTTAAAGGTGGTAGTGCCCAGGGTAGCGTCGAGGACCGACGGGTCGAAGGAGCGCTGTCCGGTCGACGAGCCCACGATCACGGTGTCGATGCTCCCCCCTGCCGCCGCACGGTACTCGTCCCACATCACGTTTGCCAGCGAGCTGTAGAGCTCGAAGCCCAAGGTGATGAGGACGTTTGCGCCGATGATAAGCGCGACAATGACAACGACCTCGAGCGCGCGGCGCCAGCCGTGGCGCGGTGCGCGGGGTCTGTGGGCAGCGGGGGAGCCAGTGGGCGCGGTGGCTTTGGGCTTCTCGGCCGTGCTGACCTTCTCGCTAGAAGTTGGCATACATGAACCCCCCGGCGACGTTCTGGGTGAGGAAGCTCGTGATGACAATGAGGCCAAGGACGAGGAAGTAGAGGGCGGCTCGCGCCACGCAGTTCCAGCCAAGGATGCGCTCGGACACGTCCACGCCGCGCTCCTGCGCGAGGCTCACCACAAAGACGATGAGGCAGGCAAACGCGGCAAATACCAGGAACTGCAGGTCGAGCATCGTGAGGCCGTCCTCGTTCAGCGTGACGAGAAACGCACCGGCGTCGAAGTTGGTGAACGTGTTGCGCAGGCAGAGCAGGCTGTCGCCGAAGTCGTAGATGCGGTCGAAGTACCAGCCCACGTTGACCACCAGGAAGGTGCGCGCGACGCAGAGGACGCGGTGCGCGCGGCCCTCCGCGTCAACGCGCAGGGCCTCGTTCGCGCGGCGGAAGGCCNAAATGCGGCCTACCAGGTAGTAGGCCGCAAGCGACACCGCAAGGAACAGAACGAACGAAAGTGAGAGTAGATCCAAGAGTCGGCTCCTAGCCCTCCTCGTCCACCAGGCGCTTCACCATGTCGAGCATTGCCTGGGCGCTGTTGAAGTTGTCAGGGACAATGTCCTTGGCAGGCACCGAGACGTCAAACTCGTCGTTGATGGAGCTAATAATGGAGAGGATGTCGAAGGAATCCAGCACGCGGTCGTCCACAAGCGTGGTGCAGTTCTCGTAGTCGACGTTACCCTTGACATCCCCAAGCAGCTCAATCATGTGGTCGAGCGTCAAATCGTCATCCATGGCTACCTCCAAAATGTCCAGCACATTTCGTCGATTTCGATAAGAGACTATCGCAGTATGCACGCGCGTAATGCCTAGCAGCAGTTGTTCTGCCAAGTCTCCATGGGCTCGCGCACAACGCGCACCCCGCGGCCATCGCGCAGGGCAACAGCGGGCATGGTCCTGCTCAGGAACAGGTAGATGCCCTCGGTCACCGAGTACGCGCCAATGTTCTCGAAGGCGAGAAGGTCGCCCACGCGCAGGTCAGCGAAGGGCGCCTTGCGCACAAGCACGTCAGCCGCGGTGCAGAGGCTCCCGCAGAGCGCCCAGTCACGGGCCTCGCCCGTCGCCTCCCCAGCCCGCACGCGCTCGTCGTGCGAGAGGTTGCGGATGCACGGCTCCTTCATGCCCATCATCTGGCCAAAGTAGGTCACGTGGTTCATGCCGCCATCGATGAAGGCGTAGCTCGTGTCCTCGTTGTCCTTCTCGTCCACCACGCGCGCCAGGTAGTAGCCGCACTCGGTTGCCAGGAAGCGGCCCATCTCAACCTGCAGCTCAACACGGTCGGCAATGGCTGCAAGCCCGGGCGCAATGTCGCGCGCGGGAGCAAGCGTGTCCGAGAAGTCCTGCCCCTCGAAGAGCGGCACCGCGAGGCCGGGGCCGTACTCCAGGCGCTGCGCGCGCCATCCGTGGTCACGGCGCAGCTCGTCGATGAGCTCGGCGAGCATGGCCAGCTCCCGCTGCTGCCACTTGAGCTTTGCGCGCTGGGTGCCCACAAAGTAGTGGATGCCCACCAGCTCGCAGCCGGCAAGCTCGTCTCGGTGGTCAACGGCGTGGACGAGGTCCTCTCGGCTCATGCCAAACTGGCTGCCACCGTTCAGGCGCAGGAGCGTGGGCACGCGCACGCCGGCAGCGGCGGCCTCGGCGTCCACCAGGGCCAGCTGCCCCAGCGACTCGGCCGTGAAGGTGCCCGCGCCAAAGCGCAGGGCCTCGCGCACGTCCTTGGCCTGCTTGCACACGCCGGAGTAGACGATGCGCGCGGGGTCCACGCCGTCGCGCTCGCAGATGGCCAGCTCGCCGGGGCTACAGACCTCAAGCGCGTAGCCATGCGCCAAGGCCGTGGGAACCAGGAAGGGGTTTGCCTTAATCGAGTAGCAGAGGTCGACCTTGGGCCCCCAGATCTCTCGCACGGCGTCCAGGCGAGCGCCAAAGGTCTGCGTATCGAAGACGTAGGTTGGCGTGCCCAGCTCGGTTGCGCAGGCGAGAAGCTCCTCGTTGGTCATGACTACCTCCCCATTCCGTCGAGCGTCTTGCGGTCGATCTTGCCGTTCTTGGTGAGCGGCATCTGGTCCACGCGGCGCACATGGTTGGGCTCCATGTAGGGCGGAAGCACCGCCGCAAGGGCGTCTGCCAGGCCCTTCTCGTCGATGGTGCCCACGTAGTAGAGGCGGATGCGCTTACGGCGCTGGTCGTAGGTGCAGCAGGCGCGATCCACGCCGTCCGTGGCCTGCGCGGCCGCCTCGATGTCTCCCAGCTCGATGCGCTGGCCCATGTGCTTGATCTGGAAGTCCTTGCGCGACGAGTACACCAGGTTGCCATCCTGGTCGTACGTCGCCAGGTCTCCGGTGCGGTAGATGGGCTCGAGCCAGCGGCCATTGAGCGGGTTCTGCGTGAACGCCGCGGCGGTGCGCTCGGGGTCTCCCAGGTAGCCCAGCCCCAGCGCCGTGCCCGAGACGCAGACCTCGCCCTCCACGCCCGGGGCCGTGACCTCCTGGTTGTTCTCGTCCAGAAGAAAGACGCGCTCGTTGGGGAAGGCCTTGCCCATGGGGATGACCTCGTGCTTGCCAAACTCGCGATCAACCACGTAATACGTGCAGTTGCAGGTAATCTCGGTGGGGCCATAGAGGTTCACGTAGGTGGCGTCTGGCAGGTAGCGGCGCCACACGGCCAGCTGCTTGGGCGGCATGACCTCGCCCGAGAAGAGCACGCGGCGCACCGTTGTGGGCACGCGGTAGTCGAAGCCGTTCATGATCGAGACGAAGCACATGGCCGAGACCGCCCAGATGAGGGTTGTGACCTGGGAGTCCGCCAGATAGTCCATGAGCTTGGTGGGCTGCGTGAAGTACTCGCGCGGCACTAGCTGCAGCCGGGCGCCGCAGCGCAGTGCCGAATAGATGTCCTTCACCGAGACGTCAAAGTCGAAGGGCGCCTGGTTGGCAATCACGTCGCTCTCACCAATGCCAAAGAGCTGGTCAAAGGTGGGAATGAAGTCGATGACCGAGCGGTGCGAGACAACCACGCCCTTGGGCATGCCCGTGCTGCCGCTCGTGAAGTTCACGTAGAGCGGGTCCACGTCCAGCGCCTGGGCGCGCCTGCGCGCGAGAAGCGCCTCGTCCACGGGGCCGCCCACGATGTCCTCGATGCGCGCAATCTTGACGCCCGTGGCGCCGAGAAGCTCCTGCGCCCGCGCCGCGTTCGCGGCGTCGGTGAGCACGCAGGACGGCGCCAGCGCTTCGACGATGGCGTGGACGCGGCCCTCCGGCTGACGGATGTCGATCACCGAGTAGAACCCGCCCGCATAGACGGCACCCAGCATGCAGGCAAGCGCGCCGCAGCTCTTCTCGAGGAAGAGCGCCACGGCCTGGCGGGGCTGAGTGCGCGCCGCAAGCCACGTGCCGGCTGCCTGGGCCTCTCGCCGCAGCTCGCCGTAGGTGAGGCTCGAGTCTGGGTCCGCCACGGCAACGCGCTCCGGCGTCGCCACGGCCGTAGCCTCAAGCCACTCGATTACGTTTCTCATGTCCGCTTCCTTCCCTGAGCCAGGAAACCTAGCCCGAAATGTCCTGCATGCAGTAGCGCTCGTAGCCCACGGTCGTACCCGCCCGGCGCACGCAGACCTCCACCTGTGACGAGCCCTCGGAGATCTTGTCTTGCGGGATGGTGCAGGTATCGCTCGTGCTCCAGTCCTGGAGGAGCGTCGTCGTGCCGTCATCGGCCACAAGCGAGAAGCGATACTCCACCGGCACGTTGGACCCAGCGTAGGCAATGGCGTTGACGACGGTGTTGTTGTCCTCCATGTAGGAGGTCGAAGTGACGGCCGAGATGTTGTCTATCGATGCAAGGTACTGGTCCCACTGGTCGTATGAGTAGGTGAGGCTTGAGGTGGAACCACCGGCGTCCAGCGCCTGGAGCGCGCTTGCAAACGCCTGCGAGAAGCGCGTGGCGCCATTGTGGTTGAGGTGCTCGCCGTCGTAGAAGTCTTCATCGCGCGTCTCGTACCAGCCGCCCTTGGCAAGGTTGGCGTCGAGGAAGGTGCCTCCGGCCCGCTCGACCACCTGCTGGAGTCGCAACATCTGCTCGGGGTACTTCTCGCCGTAGACAAGCACGTTGAACGCCGGGCGCGGCGTCACCACAACCACGAGCTGCACGCCGTGCTCGCGGCAGAGGTCGCAGATGTTCTGGATCCAGTCGAGGCCCTGCTGGTCAAAGTCAGCCGGTCCATCCTCCGTCACCGAAAGGTGGTCGCGCGCCGTTGAGTAGTCGAGCACACCGTCGTAGTTGCCGTAGCCGTTGCCATAGTAGGTCCAGCCGTCCATGACGCGCTCTGCCGCCTGGACGGGCGCAGTGCCGCTCACGCGGTCGTTGAAGTTGGTCGCGATGTGCTCGGCGTCAAGCTCCACGTGGTTGTAGCCCCACGGGAAGAGCGCGCAGATGGAGTCTGCCCCGTCGAAGAACGNGCATACTTGCGCGCAAAGTGCCCCACCACATGGTAGGCAGCAAGAGATGCTGCAAGGAACAGCAGGAAATGCAGCGAGAACAGTTCCAAAATGCAGTCTCCCGGCTTTAGGTACTTTTCGCACATGTACAGATGCGCTCACTGTATCCAACTCTCACAGCCTCGCAGGATATCCGACACAAGAAACACGAAACGCAGCCAGAATCCGTGCAATCGGGCTTCTCGCACATAGCCCAGGCCTTCCCCAATGACGCGTTGTGGCAGGGATTACGTGCAAAGGGGCTTCTCGGGCGCCATCTTTTTCCGGAGGAGCGTTTTGCAGCATCCTCGTACGCACTCCCCGCATCTCTCAGATTATTGCGCGTTTTTCCGACAATCCTTTGTGTTTGGCCAGTTGTCACTACTTAATGCCAGTATTTTCGTTCAACAATTGCCTGCCGAGAAGCCCGGAGGGAGCTCCGGGAAGCTCGAAAGAAGCTCTGGGAAACTCCAGGTGCGCCGCGAATATCCAGATGGCCTTATCATGAAGCCTTGGAAACACGAGCTCCAACCGCAACCCCACCAGCAGGGAGGGCAACATGAACTTCGTCTTCATCTCGCCTCAGTTCCCCGAGACCTACTGGCTGTGGTGCGATCGCCTGCGCTCGTGCGGCGCCTCGGTCTACGGCATTGGCGACACCCCCGCGGAGGCAATCTCGTCGGAGCTGCACCGCGCGCTCGACGAGTACGTCCACGTTGATTCCCTTGAGAACTACGACCAGGTGTTTCGTGCCGTCGCGTACCTCTCCTGGAAGCACGGGCACATGGACTGGATCGAGTCGATGAACGAGCACTGGCTGCCACTCGACGCCCGGCTTCGCGACGACTTCCACGTCACAACCGGCGCCAGTCTGGCGACCATCGACCAGTGGCAGTCAAAAGCCCAGATGAAGCCGCTCTACGCAGCGGGGAACGTGCCCACCGCCAGGCAGGTTCGCGTGGGCTCGCTCGACGAGGCCCGCCACGCCGTGTGGGAATGGGGTGGCTTTCCCGCCTTCGCCAAGCCCGAGTACGGCGTGGGTGCCGGCGGCGCCATACGCATCGACAACGACGACCAGCTCAGAGACCTTGTCGGCCGCTGCTCGTGGCAGGGGGCAGCACCCTACGTGCTTGAGGAGTTTGTCCCCGCCAGCGGCATCGCCGCCTACGACGCGATCATCGACCCCTGGGGCAAGCCGGTCTTCGAGAACCAGGAGGAGTTCCCGCCGTCGATGTCCGACGTCGCGCGGCAGGGCCTTGACCTCTCGTACTACTGCTGCCCTGGCATCGACCCCCGCCTGCGCGACCTGGGCCATGCGGCGGTGCACGCCTTTGGGGTTCGGGCACGCTTCGTCCACCTTGAGTTCTTCCGTCTCGCCGAGGACCGCGAGGGCCTGGGGCACGCTGGCGACTACGTGGGCCTTGAGGTCAACTGCCGCCCAGCCGGCGGCTACACGCCAGACATGATGAACTTTGCGCACTCCACCGACGTCTATCGCATCTGGGCTGAGATGGTGTGCTTTGGCGAGCGCCGCCTGCACGACGCGCACGACAACTGGTTCGCCGTGTACGCCGGTCGGCGAGACAACCATACCTACGCGCACAGCCACCGCGAAATTCTTGCGCGCTGGGGCGGAAGCATCATGATGGAGAGGCGTGTGCCTAGGGTTCTCTCGGACGACATGGGCAACCACATGTACGTGGCACGCGTGCGCACCGAGGAGGAGCGCGAGGAGTTCATCGCTTATGTACAGAAGCGCGCGCCCGAGGGCTTCTCGGAGGCAAACGCTGGCGAGAACAACGATCACACAGAAGGGTAAGGCCACATACATGCAGGTGAGAAGGGCCATAGACGCAGACATCCCGGGAATCGACAACTGCCTCTCGCAGGTGCTCGAGGTGCACGCCAAGGGGCGGCCGGACCTCTTTCGCTCCGGGACGCGCAAGTACACCGACGACGAGCTGCGCCAGATCATCGCTGACGACAACCGGCCCGTCTTTGTCGCCGTGAACGAGGACGCCGCACCCGGCGAGATCTTGGGCTACGGCTTCTGCGTGGTGGAGGACCACACGCACTCAAACAACCTGCAGCCCATTCGCACCCTCTACATCGACGACATCTGCGTGGACGAGGCCGCGCGCGGTCACGGCGTGGCAACCGCGGTTTACCAGCACATCATTGCCTTCGCACGCGAGGGTGGGTTCCACAACGTGACTCTCAACGTGTGGGAGTGCAACCCCGGCGCACGCAAGTTCTACGAAGCAATGGGCATGGGCATCCAGAAGACCTGCATGGAGCAGGTGCTGTAACGACAGCTGGCCGCGGGTGGCGGCCGGAACCAGACGCTAGTGCACCACCGGGTCTGCCCAGGCAAAGTTCTCCATGCCGGCGCCCAGCTCAAAGTGCAGCTTCACAATGCCCAGGTCAACGCGGGCGCAGGGACCACCGTTGGTGCTCAGGGCAACAAGCGGCAGCCCGTCTGCGTTGGTCTTTCTCAGCATCTGCACCCAGAAGGTCTGCTGGTTCAAGGCCGTCGGAGCGAGCAGTGCATAGCGAACGCCGCGCGCAAACCACTCGGGAACGTTGTTGACCGGGCGCGATACCTGCGCGATCGTGCGCGAGCGGTGCGGCTCTCCCTGCGTGGCGCCGTGGCCCAGAGCCACAATGGCCACGAGCTTGTCCTTCTGAGCAAGCGTCTGGCGAACGGCCCGGCGCTTGGCGGTACCGGCAACCCAGCAGCTGTTGAGGCCCAGCCGCTGAGCCTCAAGCACGACCCTCTCGGCAAAGTACCCTGCGCGCATATCAAGGTTGTTGCTCTCGTGACCAGCCACGACCAGGTAGTTGTTGGCGTTCTCGAAGCCAGCGCGACGGGCGAGCGTGCTCGAGAACACTTCCGGATCATCGTAGACCAGGCGCAGGTGAAGCGCGCCGTCGGCGTTCGCTGCGGCAACGGCCTCCTCAAGCGCCGCGCGCTCCTCCGCCGAGATGGGCTCCTCGGTGTAGCTCCTGACGGCATGCCGCGACTCAACGGCCTCGTCGATGCTCATGCGGTAGTCCATCTCGTCACCCTTTCCGTCGTAATTAGTACGCCCCATGGTAGCGTTCCCGCGGGGTTCCGCTCTCGTCGACGTTCTTTTCGCCGTCAGCGCCAACCCCTGTCGTAGCAGCCGACACGCCGAAATTACGCACGGCCGTGATTCAGGTTCGTGTGTTGCTGGGCTTTTCTCGACGATAGACTCAGCCGTGCGTAGTTCGGAGCTCTGGGGACGGCGAGAAGCTCGCGGCCTCCGAAACACGATTCGCCCCCATCCAAACCCAAATTTCAATTGTGTACAATTTATTTTTCTCGCCAGAGCGGCCAGCAAGAGAAAACGAACGCCCCTAGACTAGACACCGACAGAAAATTGCTACATCAGCGATAGGAGTTACCATGTCCGTCATCACTACTGTCCTCGCCGTGCTAGTTGCGGCGGAGTTCCTCTTCATCTTCTACCTCGAGACCGTCGCGACCACCTCGGCACGTACGGCACAGACGTTCAACATGACCGCCGATGAGCTTTCGCGTCCCTCCGTGAGCACGCTCTTCAAGAACCAGGGCGTCTACAACGGCGTCCTTGCGATTCTGCTGCTTGTGGCTGCGCTGGCCGTTCCCAGCAAGGCGGCGGTGATTGCCTTGAGCACGTCGATGGTCGTCGTCGCGGCATACGGAGCTGCCACCAGCGACCCCAAGATCATCCTCAAGCAGGGCCTTCTGCCTGCGATTCTCCTGGTGAGCTGCCTTATCTAGCGACGTCTGCGCTCGGGGCGCCAAGGCGCCCCAGCAGCCAGGCCGCCAGCAGCGCCGTCGGGATACAGCCGAGAAGCCCCAACGGCATTGGTCCCAAAATGCCGCTTCCACCGCGGCTAAACCACATGCCCAGCCCGGCTACGGCGTTGAGAGATCCATGGGCAAGTGCGCAAGGCCAGACACTTCTTGAGCGCTCGCGGAGAAAGCAGAGAAACGTTCCAAACGCCATGCAAAAGATGGTCATGGTAACAATGCCAATCACAGGAAATCCCAGGTAATCGGTGCCGTAGTTGTACCCCATGGCAATGAGGGGCGCGTGCCAGAGGCCCCATACAACTCCAGTGAGAATTGCCGCGCGGCGGTGCGACATCCGCTCCCCCAGAGCGGGATAGAGAAACCCGCGCCAGCCTGCTTCCTCACCAACGGCCAGCAGCATGTTGATGAATGGGGCGAAAAGCACAGCATTGGCAACCTGAACGGCAAAGATTGCCGGAACCTGGTCGGCGCCTACGCCAAGCTGGGCGATGGCGGCAGCGGAGAAGCGCGATGCCTCCGGATCGAAGTCCCCGGAGATGAAGAGAAAGTACACCACGGAGCCGGCAAGCGTAAGGGCTGGTGGGATAGCCAGCGCAAGCAGATACCAGCGTACGCCACCTTTGAGGCAAGGCCGCCAACCGGCGTCGGCGGTGGTTTTTCTCGTCACACGGACGATAATTGCGGCAGCGAGTGGCCCAAACATAGAGACGGCAAGCAGAGGGCCCCATACACCACTCGACTCGTCGATGGCCCATCCCGATTGAGCACCAGCGAGAATCCAGCTCACCCAGTCCAGCGCAAAGGTAACCACAAGGAAGAGGATGATGGTCCCTCTCGCAGACCTGACCGGCTCATCCGAATCCATAGCAGGCATTACCCCCCAGATTGAAGCTGTCGGCGGCATTGGCCCCAACATGCAAGCGCTGCGGGGCCAATACTCGACACATTACACCGTTCGTGCAGAGAAAAACATCTGAAAACAGCCCGGGAGCGCTGGCTGCGGCAGCCTCCCGGGGACGCCAGCCGTAGCGCCGCTCAGTCGGCACGGCCCCCGGCGCCCTACTCCCCCACCGTATAGAGCGCCCGGAAGTAGCCACCCGGCGCGGCCATGAGCTCGTCGAAGGTGCCCTGCTCGCATACGCGGCCGTCGCGCAGCACAACGATGCCGTCAAAGAGCCGCAGCTGCCCGGCGTCCAGACGGTGCGTCACCATGATGCGCGTAGTCCCCTCAAGCGCCACCACCGCGCGAGTGACCTGGTCGGCAGTCTCCTGGTCTAGGGCCGACGTAGCCTCGTCGAGAAGCAACACCCCTGCCCCATGAAGCAGGCTCCGTGCGATGCACACCCGCTGCCGCTCACCGCCAGAGAGGTTGGAGCCTCCCTCTCCGCACGGATAGTCCATACCATGCGCCGCCACAATGCTGGCAAGGCCCGCCCGCCGCACGGCAGACTCCAACTCAGCGGTATCAACGTGAGCGAACATGGTGACGTTCTCACGCAGCGTGGCATTAAAAAGAAAGGTATCCTGCCGCACCAGCGACACCGTGGCCCAAAGCGACTCAAGGCTCGCGTCGCGCAGCTTGCACCCATCGAAGGCAATCTGGCCACCGTAGTTGGAGTGCGCACCCATAAGTAGCGAGAGAAGTGTCGACTTCCCGCTGCCCGACGCCCCCACCACGGCATAGCAACCGCCCGCAGCAAACTCCGCGCTCAGGCCAGAAAGAACAGGGCGGTTCTCGTCATAGCCAAAGGTCACGTTTGAAAGCGAGATGCCTTGGGCAAGCGTAGCGGGCAGTGCCGTACCGCCCGAGCGCTCGCGGTTCTCGCCAAGCATCTGGGCAAGCTTTCCCACCAGCGCCAACGACGCCCGACGCGCGGCAAAGATGGACGGTAGGTCCTGGATTGGCTGGGCGATGCTGTTCATGAGCTGCGTTGCCATGAGGATGCCGCCCACCGTCATCCCTCGGCCCGAAAGCGCAAGCCACGCGCCAAAGAACATGACAGAAAGCTGAGAAATGCTCTGCGCAGTCATGGCCAGCGCACGTATTCCCAGTTCCGTGCGGCGACGGAGGCGCTTGTCTGCCTCAAGCGTGCCGTTAGCGGCCTCAAAGCGCTCGCGCGCGGCGGGCTCGGCACAAAAACTCTTGATGAGCGGGAAGCCGCAGGCGAGATCGTGGACCGTGCCCACAAAGCGCCCCGTGGCATCGGAGACCACGCGCTGGCGCGAGGCAAGTCGGTTGCCCGACGCAAGGCCAATCACCAGCGGTACCAGTGCAGACACAATTGCCACCACGGCCAGTGGAACGCTTTGGGCCAGAAGCATGGCAACAGAGCCCGCCAGCGAGACAACCTCGGTAACCATCGTAAATAACTTCTCGAGGTAGGTCGTCTCTATGGTGGTCACGTCGTTGGTGAGCGCAGACTCGTAGCGGCTCGCCCCGCCGCCGTCGAAGGCGCCAATGCCCTTGCCCAGCAGCCGGTCGAAGACGGCATGCCGATACCCGCTCACCGCGCGGCGGAGAAACGCCGGAAGCGAGGCGCGCACGGCCAGATCGGTTGCAAGCTCGGCAGCCAGCAGCAGGGCGACAACTTGACCCGTCTGGACAAGAAGTCCGAGAGACCCCGCGGCCACGGCGTCGAAGGTCTGCTTGAGTATGTAGGCGAAGGCAAGCGTGATGACGGCCTGCGCCAGATACAGTGCCACGTTTGCCGAGAAGAGCAGCCAGTTCCCCCGAAACATGCTTGCCCACAGCCCGCGCGCGACGTCCTCTGCGCCTTCCGTGGACGCTATTCTCTGCGCATCCATTGGATCCCCCCATACCTATGCCTGAAGTTCTGTCGCTCAGGGCATGTGGGTTCAGAGCGACATTCATCATTAAATCTTGCTGACATTCAAGCTAAAACAGGGGAAACGTCCCGGTTGCACCACGGTGGCCACACCTGAACACCCAGCATCATGTACCAGAAATTCTGGCGTACCATAAGGATGCAGGCAGGTCTCAAGGCGCCAAAGAGGGAGGACCCATGGACGAAGCTAGGCTCAAGCGCGCGCTTGACACCCTGCTCGCAGAGCAGCAGGACCACTTGGAGCCGGGCTTGGGGACACTCCTCGTTGCGTACCGGCTGCGCGATATGCCGGCCATTCCCAGCTCGGTGCCCTGCCACATCCTGAGAACCACCTACGACGCGGAGCACCCGGCGCATCTGCTGTTGGATCGTCGCCCCAGGCCAAACGACATCATGGTCTATGCCTTTCTCGGCAAGCAGCGGCTAGACCGGGTGCTCATGGCCCTCGCGCCCTCCTCGTCCCGCTTCTTCCAGGTACTGGTCGACAACCTTGGTCAAGAGCAGTCGGCCACAACGGAGATTGCGAAGGCGGGTAAGGTTGACCCCGTTATGCTGCAGGACATCTTCTCGCTCATGGTAGTGACCTACGTCGAACGCCGAGAGGAATGGGAGCTGGTGATAGATGGCCTTGCCTCAGCGGCAATCGCGCTGGCAAGTCCCGCGATTCGCCGGCGTCCTGGGCGTCGAAGCCCCGACGAGCTTGTTGCCCTGCTTCTCACCGAAATTGCCGCGCATCCCGAGAGCGTCACGCTCCAGGGGCTGGCCGAGCGCTTCTCGTACAACCCCACTTACCTGTCAGGACTGCTTCACGAACAGTGCGGTCGGACCTTCTCGCAGCTCGTTCGCGAGCAGCGCATGCTTCGTGCCTATCAGCTACTTACGGACACGGGGCTTCCCGTGGCAAAGGTCGCGGCAATGGTTGGGTATGAAGGGACCAGCAACTTTCATCGGTTGTTTCGCGAGCGCTTTGGCAAGACCCCCGCGCAGGTGCGAGGCGGGCGTTGCGCAAGCGACGCGGCTAAGATGGAGGCCTGTGCACGAAACGGCTACTCACGGGAGACGCATGATGACCAGGGATGACAACGGCACTGCCGCGCATGTAACACCACAGCTCAGCGACTATGCACGGCACGTCATCGACGAGCTGGGGCTGGCGCCGCACCCCGAAGGTGGGTGGTACCGCCGAACGTGGCAGTCGGCACTGGCAGCGGACGCCACCGGGGATCGCCCGCTTGCGTCGTGCATATACTTCCTGCTACCGGCGGGTGACGCCAGCGCGTGGCACGTTGTTGACGCGGACGAGCTGTGGCTTTGGCATGGGCCCGGTGCGGTGACTCTCGAGCTTGGCGGTGACGGCGAGCAACCCAACGAGCACGACGCCCAGCGCGCAACGCTGTGCGTGGACAAGCACGACGCCTGTGGCGAGCTGGTCGTTCCCGCTGGAGTCTGGCAGCGAACGATCCCCTCTGACGAGGATGCGCTGGCCTCCTGCGTGGTAAGTCCGGGCTTTACCTTTGCCGGCTTCAAGCTGGCATCGCGGGACTAGGCGCGCCGTGGCCCGCGAGGACGACATACCCTGCCAGCAATGCGAGGACTGCGGCTTCAAGGCGGCAAACGGCACCTGCGTGAACAGGATTCGCCTGTTCGCGGGCCTGCCAGACAACGCGAAGCGCGATCTTCTCGCCCGCTCCGTGCGCTCAACCCACCGGCGCGGTGACATCCTGGTGCACGAGGGCGACCCCATCGACTCGGTCCTCATCGTGCGGTCTGGGCGGATCAAGACCTTCCGCATCGACCCCGATGGCGTGGAGTACGTGCTCGACGTGCTGCACGACGGGCAGGCAATCTGGCACGGGATGTTCCTCGAGGACAACGTCTACCACTACTCTGTGGGCTGCCTTACCCGCGTTGAACTGTGCTCCATTCATCGTACGGACTTCGAGGCCATGCTCTCGGAGCACCCCGACGCCGCCATGGGGCTCATCCGCATGGTGTGCACCGAACTGGATGACGCGGAAGAAAAGGCCATGATGCTGGGCATCCGCGACCCGCGGCGACGTGTGGCGCAGTACCTGCTGCTTCGCGACGAGCGCTGCATTGGCGCAGAGATTCACCTGGGGCTGGAGGACATCGCTGCTTCGGTAGGGCTGCGGCCCGAGACCGTCTCTCGCACCATTTCCTCGTTGGCCAAGGAGGGGCTGGTCGAGCGCGTGGGCCGCGGACGCCTACGCATTGTCAACCGGAACAGGATGCGCTGTCTCAGATAAACGGACAAGCAGACAAGCCGGCATTTGCACGCTACTTCGAGCACCACAGGCCTTTGAGGCTGCCGAAAGGCCCCTTTAGGCGTCAGCGGTGCATCGAAGTGCCCTTCGTTACACAATTTTTCTCTCCGCTGCGCTGAAGTGCCCTTCGTTACACGTAGTTGATGATTCACCTAAAGTAGCGAACCATTGCGAGACCGAAAAAGCGCAGATAGGAGCGTTATCAACTCTTTAACTATAGTTAAAAGTCCGATCAGGCACGAAAAGCAGGTGTAACGAAGGGCACTTCGGCGCAGCCGCAGGCATTTCTGTGTAACGAAGGGCGCTTCGATGCACCAGGGCTCCCCGCCCTCTCTCGTCGTGCCGCCGCCGGCTCCATGCGGCTGTTCAAATCACGTGATTTCTCATTTACTTGATTTCAATCAAGGAAACATTTGCACAGCCACCTTACATTTGAGCGCGCAGAGTTGGTTGAGGCTAGCTAAGGGGCGGAGGCAAGCCATGCAGGGACGCGTTCACTCGACGGAGTCGTTTGGGTCGGCGGATGGCCCGGGCGTGCGCTTCATTGTCTTCCTCCAGGGATGCCCCATGCGCTGCCGCTACTGCCACAACCCCGATACCTGGGCACTTGACCGCGGCACCCTCATGGAGCCGGCCGAGCTGCTTGACCAGGCAGAACGTTACCGCAGCTACTGGGGGCGTGAGGGTGGCATCACCGTTTCGGGCGGCGAGGCGCTGCTCCAGCCGGAATTTGTGGCAGAACTCTTCGAAGCTGCCCATGCCCGCGGCATCAACACGTGCCTGGACACCTCGCTTGCGCCCTTCACCCGCCAGCAGCCTTTCTATCAGGCATGGGAGCGCATCATGGCGGCCTGTGACCTGGTCCTCGCAGACATCAAGCACATCGACCCCGCCGAGCACCGCGCCCTCACCGGCCACTCCAACGAGAATATCCTCGACGCCCTGCGCTGGCTCTCTGACGCAGGCGTTCCCGTGTGGATCCGCCACGTGCTGGTCCCTGGCATCACCGACAACGACGAGTACCTCCACCGCACCGCAGACTTTATCAGGACGCTTTCGAACGTTCGCCGCGTGGACGTGCTCCCCTATCACAGCCTGGGCGTATACAAGTGGGACGAGCTCGGCATACCCTACACGCTGCGCGACACCCAGCCGCCCAGCAAGGAACGTGTGGAAAACGCGGAACGAATCCTCGGCGCAGCCGTGTCGGGGCTTCCGCAGGCATAGCAACTACAGGAGGAACGCATGGCACTACGTGAAGAATGGCAGGGCTTCTCGGCGGGTCACTGGACGGACGACGTGAACGTCCGCGACTTCATCCAGCGCAACTACACCCAGTACGACGGCGACGAGTCGTTCCTCGCCGGTCCCACCGAGGCCACCGACAAGCTCTGGGGTAAGGTTCAGGAGCTCCAGAAGCAGGAGCGCGCCAACGGCGGCGTGCTTGACTGCGAGACCGAGGTTGTCTCGGGCCTCACCGCGTATGGCCCCGGCTACATTGACCCCGAGCTCAAGGATCTCGAGAAGGTCGTTGGTCTCCAGACCGACAAGCCCCTGAAGCGCGCCTTCATGCCCTACGGCGGCATCAAGATGGCCCAGCAGGCGGCCGAGAGCTACGGCTACAAGATCAACCCCAAGTATGACCAGATCTTCAACGAGTACCGCAAGACCCACAACCAGGCCGTCTTTGACGCCTACACCCCCGAGATGCGCGCTGCCCGCCACAGCCACGTGATCACCGGCCTGCCCGACACCTACGGCCGCGGCCGCATCGTGGGCGACTACCGCCGCGTGGCGCTCTACGGCATCGACTTCCTCATCGCCAAGAAGCAGGAGGACCTCCTCAACTGCGGCGACGGCACCATGACCGACGACGTCATCCGCCTGCGCGAGGAGATTGCCGAGCAGATCCGCGCCCTCAGGGGCATGAAGGAGATGGCCAAGCTCTACGGCTACGACATCTCGCAGCCCGCACGCGACGCGCACGAGGCCGTGCAGTGGCTCTACTTTGGCTACCTGGCCGCCATCAAGACCCAGAACGGCGCCGCCATGTCCGTGGGCCGCATCTCCACATTCCTGGACATCTACATCCAGCGCGACCTCGAGGCCGGCAAGCTCGACGAGACGCAGGCGCAAGAGCTCATCGACCACCTGGTCCTCAAGTTCCGCATGGTCAAGTTCGCGCGCATCCCCAGCTACAACGAGCTGTTCTCCGGCGACCCCGTGTGGGCCACGCTCGAGATGGCCGGCCTTGGCCAGGACGGCCGCCACATGGTGACCAAGAACGACTTCCGCTTCCTGCACACGCTCGAGAACATGGGTCCCGCGCCCGAGCCCAACCTCACGGTGCTCTACTCCAAGCGCCTGCCCGAGGCGTTCCGCCGCTACGCGGCCAAGATCTCCATCACCACCAGCTCAATCCAGTACGAGAACGACGACGTCATGCGCCCGGTGTGGGGCGACGACTACAGCATCTGCTGCTGCGTCTCGGCCACCCAGACCGGCAAGGAGATGCAGTTCTTTGGTGCCCGCGCGAACCTCGCCAAGTGCCTAAACTACGCCATCAACGGCGGCAAGGACCTCAAGTACACCGACAAGCAGGGCAACCACATGCAGGTCGGCCCCGAGCTCGCCCCCATCACGAGCGAGTACCTCGACTACGACGAGGTCATGCACAAGTTCGACATCATGATGGACTGGCTGGCCAGCCTGTACGTGAACATCCTCGACCTCATCCAGTACATGCACGACAAGTACTACTACGAGGCCGCTGAGATGGCCCTCATCGACACCGACGTGCGCCGCACCTTTGCCACCGGCATCGCGGGCTTCAGCCACGTGGTGGACTCGCTCTCGGCCATCAAGTACGCCCGCGTTCGCACCGTGCGCGACGAGAGCGGCCTGGTCGTCGACTACGTGCCCGAGGGCGACTTCCCCCGTTACGGCAACGACGACGACCGCGCCGACGACATCGCCGTGTGGCTGCTCAAGACCTTCATGACCAAGATCAAGAAGCACCACACCTACCGCAACTCCGAGCCCACGACGTCCATCCTCACCATCACGTCCAACGTGGTGTACGGCAAGGCAACCGGAGCACTGCCCGACGGCCGTGCGGCGTTCACGCCCTTCTCGCCCGGCGCCAACCCCAGCTACGGCGCCGAGAAGAACGGCCTGCTCGCAAGCCTCAACTCCGTGGCGAAGCTGCCCTACGAGTATGCGCTCGACGGCATCTCCAACACGCAGACCATCAACCCCGGCGCGCTTGGCACCGACGAGCAGCAGCGCGTTGGCAACCTGGTGAACGTGCTTGACGGCTACTTCTCCAACGGCGCGCACCACCTGAACGTCAACGTCTTTGGCGTCGAGAAGCTCAAGGACGCGATGGAGCACCCCGAGAAGCCCGAGTATGCCAACTTCACGATCCGCGTCTCCGGCTATGCGGTGAAGTTCATCGACCTCACGCGCGAGCAGCAGCTCGACGTTATCGCGCGCACCTGCCACGAGCACATGTAGGACGGTTACGCGATAGACGCACGTACGGGGGACGGCTGCCTGGCGGCCGTCCCCCGTTCTTTATATCGAGCAGCCCTCTTGGCACCAGGGCCAGCACCACCGAGTGCTTTTGAGAACAAATTCGACGTTTTGGGCCGCCCGAGGATGCCATTCTGTCCAATTTCTTCTCAACAGCACCAAACGGCCGGGTAGTGAGGACTGTTTGGTGTGTTGCTCGCCCACTCGGGGTGAGCTCGCAGGGTCAATCAGGACTTAGCAAGCCGCAGAGCAATCAACGAGAAAGCTGCTGCACCCGCAGCAACGATTGTGCACCCGCAGCAACGATTGCCAGCACGACAAAGGCAGCTTGTCCATCAAGTACCATACCAGCTGTTATTTCAGTATTGTAAGTTTGGGCAGATGCCACAACCGCTGTAACAGCGCTCACCCCTACTGGGCCACCCAATTGTTGAAGAGAGTTGCAAACCGAAGTTCCATCAGCCCGCAGGCCATCGTCAAGAGAAGAAAGACCGTAAGTCATTGAGGGGCTAGACAGCAGTCCTTGCCCCATTCCTGATAGCAGGTACCACACTGCCAATCCCCAGGCGGTGTCTAATGAGCGGACGCACATCAGAATGGCACCCAATACCAACAGTGCTGCACCTGCTGCAATGGGAGCGCGCGATCCTTTTCTGTCAAGGAGTCGACCAGCAACCGGTGAGAACAGCATTGTCGCCACACAACCTGGGACCATCACAAAGCCAGAAACCTTTGCCCCCATACCAAGAGCTACCTGGATGAAGTTGGGAATCAACCACGCATATCCGAGGCATACGAATGACGCGCTCGAGATTGCAGCTACTGAAGCAATAAACCGAGTTGAGGAAAACACTTCAGGAGACACTAGGGGATATTTGGCACGTCTTATGTGTCTTACAAATAGAACAAGAAAAATGAGACCGGCAATCAGAAGAGTTGCAACAAGAACAGTGAGCCCACCGTTAGAGAGTCGATTCACCCCCACCACAATTAGGAGAAAACCAAATGCAACGAGAAGGAACCCCCGTCGCGTCAAATGGGCGTATAGCCAGTTCCGTTGTCTGTCGTAGACAGACAACTCCTGCAACGAATGCCACAGCAAGGAGGGGGACCGCAAACAAAAAACATCGCATGCCACCCAAACGCTTCTAGCACAACTACACCATAAGCAGGCCCAATTGCCGGTGCCAACGAAATTATCAGCGACGCAACGCCCATCATCATGCCCATGTGCTCAAAGGGTACTTGATCTATTACAACGTTGAACATAAGCGGCATCGCAACGCCAGTCCCCAACCCCTGAATAACTCTACCAAACAGGAGCTGGGGAAATGTAGCTGCGGTACAGCAAAGCAGCGTTCCCGCTGTAAAGGAAAGTGTTGAAGCGACAAAAAGACGACGCAAGGAATAGCGTGACTTGAGTACAGGGAATACGGGAATCGTCACCGACAAAACGAGTAGGTACGCGGATGTAATCCACTGTATTGTCGCCGTATCAACCCCTAGCTCCAACATCATGACCGGAATAGCAACGTTTGTTGAAGTCTCAAACACAATCCAATCGCACAGAAGGCGAGACTACCCGAAGCGATTATTGAAACAACCGTCCTCGCATCGAGTACTCGGGAAAATGTGCCTTTGTCACTCGTGTTAGTGCTGCTCACATCCCCACAGCCTTTCAAATTGACTAGTTCAACATTTTGATTGAGACAGTATTGAAAAGAATCCCTTTTCCAGAAAAACGAGGCCGACCTCACGGTCGGCCTCGTCAATACAAATGCATCGGCCCTTCCCTGCATTGTTTTAGAAATTGAATCGCTAGTTCTAAACGGCCGCGTTCGCCTCGGTCGTCTCCTCTCCCATAGAACGCTCGTATGCCTTGAGGAATGGGAAGTAGATAACCATGTCAAGCATAATCAATACGACGATGAGCAATACTGCTTTCCAGTCTCCGGTCGAAAAGTACGCACCAAAAACTGAAGGCATATTGTATGAGAGCATCGCATAGGTTCTCCCGATGATGTTGGCGGACATCAGTGAATAAGAAATGATAACGTTAGCGATGCTGGTTACAATGCTGGGAATGAACAGCAGCGGGTTCAGCATGATTGGAAGTCCAAACGTTATTGGCTCAGAAATGCCAAAAAAGGCAGGGACGATGCCGAGTTTTCCAACAAGGTTGACTTCCTTATTCTTAGAGCGAAGACAAAGCAGACCTAGAGCAAGGCAGTTTCCCAAACCCCCGATAATGCAAAAATAGCACCAAAACGAAACAGTGAAGACATGAGGCAAAGCTGTACCCGCCGCCTGAGCAGCAGCATTAACGGAGAGAGTACCGTACTCAATAGGGCTAAGGAATCCAGACCAAACCGTGTCGTGTATTCCGAAGAACCACCCAAAATTGAGCAGAAATGCAACAAGAATGGCGAACGCCATATTATCGGTCGCCTCAACCGCAGGCGAGAGTGCCCCAATAACAACTGCCGCGAAACAAGTTCCCGCAATGTTCTTGCAAAGTATAAAGATGACCGAATCAATTCCGAGAACAATGAGACAAGGGACAAGAGAACCGAAGGAAACCATCAGAGCGGGTGGAACGGAATCTGGCATCTTAATCCATCCGACTTTGTGCTCATAAAGAACACGATAGAGCTCCACAGTCATAATGGATACAAAGAGGGCAACCAGGATTCCCTTGCCATCAAAGTAAGTCAGCAGGCCAAGCACATTCCCAAACGATATTTCCTGCGGATCAATTACAAGCATGCAGTATCCCGCAAGAGAAATAATGATTGGAAGAAACACCTCCATTTCATACGATTTGGCGAGGTAATAGGTAATACCAATACAAACATAAAGAGAGAGGAACCCAAGGGTAACCTGATTGAGCCAACCCAGAACGAGGGCATTCTGCTGGTCGAAAGCCGCCCAAGCCAACAGTATTCCGTTGGTCGTGTCATCGGTTACTGGAGCAGAATTAATGACTGCAATAATGCCGCCAAAGAAAATTGGAGGCAGTATGGTCATAAAAGTATCACGTATGGCCTTTAGATGTCTTTCGCTTGCAAGCTTATTCGCGCCTGGCATGATATTCTTTTCAATCCATGCGATAAAAGCTTCCATAGAAGAACCTCCTCCTCCAACCAGCTATTTCGTTGTCATACGGTTGAGTTGTTCAACGACCTTTGCTACGTTCATGGTGCCGTATGTCCGGGGCTCTATCACCTCCACCGGGACATCATTGCCAACCTTTGCTTGTATTCCAGGAAGGAGATATCGAATCTGAGGACCTATTAGTACGCAATCAACCCCATCCAAATGTTCCTCGTATTCCTGTTCTCCGTATGCATAGACGTCGTAATCATTACCACCCATATCGTTTAGCTTCTTTGCCATAATTGATGTGGATAGGCCGCCATTACACACCAGCACAACTTTTTTCATCGAAACCTCCTCTAGCGAACGTCCAGCCAGTTGCTTGCTATTTCATCCCGATACCAGTAATAGGAGTCCTTTGGAATGCGTTTACACCCGTGGTCGAAATCAACGGCAACAAGCCCATAACGTTTCTCGCAACCGTTTTTCCATGAATACAGGTCAAAGGGTGACCACACAAAGTACCCGCGAACGTCAACACCGTCTGACTGAGCTTTCAAGAGGTAGCGGACATGCTCTCTGATGTATTCAATCCGATACTGGTCGTGAACTGGTCCGTTATGGATATCCTCGTAGTTCCCGAATCCATTCTCGGTGACATAGATTGGCCCTGAGAACTTTGCTGAATTGCGTCTTAGGCCTTCGCGGAGCCCCTGAGGATATATGATCATTCCCCAGTCATTCCGAGGCAGTTCCGTCATGTCATCGTTGGCAACCTCAAACCAGTTTTTTACGACGGTTCTCATATTGCCTTTGTAGTTCTTGCCAAGATTGTTAACTTTGACGTCTGTCTCACCACCCGTATATGGCTTAACAAACTGAGGCGAATAGTAGTTCATGCCCAAAAATTGGACCGTATTGTTTTTGATGAGCTGCAACTCTTCGGGCTGAGCAATCGAGAGATCAAAGCCCTCAGCTGCCAGTTTCGCAACCATGTCGGAAGGGAATGCCCCAGAGCAGGCGGTATCGATAATCCAGTTATTGCAGTAGTTATCAGCGTTGCGGAATGCCAGCTGGCACGCTTCGCTGTCATCAATTCCATAAATCGTTTGATATGAGGTCACGATACCAATCGAACCCAGAATGCCAAGCTCTTTAAAGGATTTAACTGCAAGAGCGTTGGCATACATGACGTTGTATGCGGCATTTACTACTTCCTGTGGATTCTTGTGACAAGGAGGGTAATTGCCCGACATGTATCCCGAGAAAACGAACCACTTAGGCTCGTTGAAGGTTGTCCAGTGATCGACAAGGCCGTTAAACGCCTTGAATACAACTTCACAATAATGCTGAAAAGCAGCCGCTGTCGCCTTGTTGAGCCAACCTCCCTTCTCCTCTAGGTATTGCGGAAGATCCCAGTGATAGCAGGTAACGAACGGTTCAATTCCGTTCTCGTGGCAGGCGTCGATCATCTGCCGATAGAAGTCCAAGCCCTTCTCGTTAATTTCCCCGGATTCATTCTTAATGATCCTTGGCCAGGAGAGTGAGAAGCGATAGGCATTCTGGCCGCCCTCAGCCATCTGTCTAATGTCCTCACGAAACCTGTGGTAGTGGTCGGAAGCGACATCTCCATTCTCAAGGTTTTCCTGGTGAAGATAGTGATCCCACATCGATTCGACTTTTCCGTCTTCGTTCCATGCGCCTTCGCACTGATAGGAAGCCGTTGCCGATCCCCAAAGCATTTTCCCGTTCATCTCCCATTCACCTCAATCTACTTGGAACACCGTCCTCGCAAATCAATCTCTTTGTCCGCCTTGATTTCATACAAATTGATAATTTCCTCAATTAATTCCCTTGCCAACTGTGCTGTCATCAAATGGTCTTGGGCATGAACGAGCAGCACGTCAACGTCAACATGATCACCAGATGCCTCTTGAGTCAAAAGGCGCGTCTGGCACCTGTGTGCAAGCAGACTTTCTTTCTTGGATTCTTCAATAAGTTCGCGGGCCTTTATAAAATTATTGTCTCGCGCATATCCGAGCGCTTCAAAAGCTAAACTGCGAGCCTGACCCGCGGACGCGATGATTTCGAACGATACTTCTTCTGAAGACCCAGGTGCTTCCGGCACATCACTCATCCCCTGCATGATTGGTTCCCCTTCCTAAGACAATCGATGAGACACTCCCATGTCTGCGTATTAACTAGTTCGGAAATCGCTTCTTTGCTCACAAACAAATCGGCTAGAGACGCAAATGCGTCTGCTACGTCATTGCCACTTCGTGCATAAGAAACGAGAAAAACAGCACGAACATCGTGATTGAACTCATCCCAAGACAGAGGCTCATCAAGAAGAGCGACTGCCACTGCCGTTGTGCTTCCCTTTGCCTCGACGGGATGTGGAAGAGCCACCTGGTTCCCAAAGCACGTAGGTGCCACCTGCTCTCGCAAATCCACCGACTTACGTAGCGTCAAATCTGCAAATCCTGCAGAGACGATCGATGAGCACATCATGTCCAACAGCGAGTTCTTGTCCTTCGCTTTCACGTGGGGAAAGAACAGCTCACGGGAAAACAATGATGTGGCATCGTTTGCATCTGCCCTCTCCAAAAGGCGTCGTATACCATTTCCAGCATCCCTATCGAAGAAGTAGCTAATCTGGCAAACTGGCACTGGAAGATCTGGCAGCGGGACCGTAGAGAAGACGTAATCGACATCGGAAAGATCTTTTCCGGCTACACTTGCGGCATCACATGTATCGCACCGCTCGAGCAATTCACCAAACTCTGAAATAAAGCGCTGGCGAAGCAAACGCGCACTCCCCATTCCAGAGGCGCACACCACTAGCACACGCATTTTTCGGGCTGGTGTTCGCCGACGTTCCAGCGAAAGCGCAAATGACAGAGCGAGAAAACCAGTCTCGTCCTCATTTGGCATTGCACCATAGTGGCGCTCAAGCACTTTCCCCGCCTCAAGCGCCATTGTCCATGCAAGCGGATAGCGCAGCTTAGTCTCTTCGAGCAATGGATTCCTTGCAGGCATTCCATATCGAAGCCGCACTGAGAGCGGCACAATGTGGCGAGCAAGGTTCATTCGCAGTTCTAGGTCACTTCGAAGGTCTATCCGCATAGTAAGACGAACGGCATCAAGGATTTCACCGACAATATCCCAGACACTACCGCTGATTACGGTGCCATCCGTATCAACCTCTTGGGAAAGAGCATCGATGGAATGCTTCCCTGCAAGGTGGATAGTAATGAAAGCAATCTCTGAACTTGGGAGATCTATCCCAAGGTCATTCCCGATGGCCTGGGCAAGTCGTTGCGCAGTAACGTTTTCGGGCAACGCCATAAGGCGTTCTCTCTGCTCGACATCCATAGGAACATAGCAACCTTGCTCTATTCGCTCGGCCGCAACCACAAGGTGCACCACAAGATTCTGAAATGCGGTAGAGCTGATAGAGAAGTTATTCTCTCCAAGTACCCGCTCGACGGTCTTCCCTATTGTCTGCGCTCGATTAGATAACGCCTCAGTATTTTCGGTATCACCAACAAGAGAGGACGAGATGACCGAAGCAAGGCATGTACGTCTGTTGATTTCTGGCCCCTCGACACGAATCCCATACCGCGGACGCCTTACAAGCGAAAGCCCAAACTTGGAGAGTTCAGTTTCAACCTCATGCAAGTCCACGGAAACGCTTTGAGACGAAACGAAGAGGCGGTCGGCCAGATCTGGGACTCGCACCCAGCCATCGGTAAGTAGAAGGTAATTGAGGATACGGGGCACGCGCCTGACCGAACCAGCCTGCTCCTGTTCGACTTTATTGCCCCGATCAAGCCAAGTTTGAAATGCATCTTCATTAAGGACCTCGAGTTCATATACATTGTTTTTTCTCGAGAACCGAATGAGAGCGATATCTTCAAGCATTTGGTTTGCCGCATGGACATGCGAACGCACTGTACGGGCACTCACTTTGAAACGTTCCATGAGCGTCTCAAGGGAATCACCCCCGTCATCAAGCAGTGTTTGTATGAGCTCGATGGTTCGCATCTTTCCTCCTTGGTTTTGCATATTAAAAAGTCGACAAGAAGCATTCCATCACGTCGCCTGCCACTTTCGTGGCAGGCGACGTGATGGAACTGCGCGTTTATATCCACCTGCAACATAGCCGCAGCACAAGCGAAACGAGTTATGGCTCCCGAAACAATCGCTGAGTCAATAGTCCTGGGCTGAGAGTTCTTATCGTGCTTTCCGGCCGATGGTGTTGAGAACTTTTCGGACGTTTTAAGCCGTGTGGAAGCCCCATTCTGGCGAATTCCTTCTCATCAGTACAAGGCGGGTCGTCAACGCCCCCCAGTCCGCCGCCGCCCTATTGCCGCCAGCGTGGGAACAACCGCCAGCGACACCAACGCCCCCGCCAAGAAGATGAGCGACGAGGGAGTAAACCCATCCCCCACCACGCCAAAGCCGCCAATGGCGCCAGACCCGGAGCTCACCGCCGACCCAATCCACGGTCCCACAAGCATGGGGACCAGTACAACCATGAACATGCGCACGCCCTGGAGAACCCCCGCGCGGTCGGCCGGAGTATTGTTGCGCACCTCGGCCGCAAAGCAGGCCACGGCCCCCAGATACCCGCACAGCATGAGGACCGAGCCCACAAAGACGCCCGCAACGCTCGTGAGAAGCGTGAGCACCAGGCAGCCCGCCACAAAAAGCGCCAGCGGCAGGCGCACGGCGCGCTCAAAGCCCAGCCGGTCCAGGCGCCTGCCGTAGAAGATGGTGAAGACGGCCGCAATCACAATGCCCGGAGCCATCACAAATACGTATCCTTCGCCAAGCACATAGGGAAGTCGCAGGTAGAGCACGTAGTACGGCATAAAGACCTGAAGTGCCGTCGAGAAGATGCAGTAGCCGAGAAGCACCAGGTAGAGCACCGGGTTCTCACGCATCGCCGCAGGCGAGAAACCCCGCGCCACCCCGTGCAGCCAGGCCTGCTCGACCGTAGGTGCCGGGTGGGAATCGCGCATGAGGACGCCGGCCACCACCGCAGCCGCCCCCACCAGCACGCCAACGGCCACAAAGAGAGACGGGTAGTCGTACGTCACGGTGCCGTCATCACCCACGTGCATGAGGGCCATCGCACCGCCAAAGACGGCCAGCATCGCGATGAGCGGCATCGCAGAGTTCACACCCTCCACACGCCCGCGGTTTGTCTCGTCCGTCACGCCGGTGAGCCAAGCGTTGAACGCCGCATCGTTGGAAAGGCTTCCAAAGAACGTCATCACGCAGTCGAAGATAATCGTGAGAGTGACGCCCATGCGTGCCGCCTGGGCGGCATCCGGCGAAAGCGCGTCCGAGATTCCCTGGATTGCCGCAAACCCAATGATCGAGACGCCCCACAGAGCCGCTCCCGCCACCACAAAGACCTTGCGGCGGCGCACGCGGTCCGACCACGCGCCCACAAACAGCGTGGTCAGCGTGGCCGTAAGCGCCGAGGCAGAGACCATGAGAGCAACGTCTTGCAGCGATGCTCCAAAGGAGTCCTGGACAAACAGGTTGAGAAAGTTATTCTCGACCGCCCAAGCAACCTGCCCCACAAAGGCGAGAAGCACGATGACCAGCCAGGTAGTTCGAGATATTGTGGGCCTGGTGTCACGCAATGCGGTAGGTCCGGTCTTGTCTGCCATGGCTACTTCTCCCCTCTCGGCATCCCCCGACATGCCTCCTGGTGCTGTTGAGAACTATTCGGACGTTTTGTGCCGTGTGGAGGCGCCATTCTGGCGAATTTCTTCTCAACAGCGCACGTGAGGCAACCTGCCACCTACAGCAGCAGCTTGTTCACCCGACGGTCATAGCTGAGAAGTCCGTTGGTCTCCTCCTCCACGTCCGAGAGCTGCGTGTACACGTAGCCAGAAAGCCCCTTGACCTCGAGCGCGTTTACCTTGTCGAGAAGCGCCCGCACCGCGCGACGCCACTCCCTCAAACTGGTAAACCCAGCGTAGCCATACGGCTCCAGAAACGAGCTGTGGCCCTTAACGTGCCAGGTCAGCCCGCCAAACTCAGAGATCACAAAGGCGCGGGACGAGCCACGCGGAAGGTGCACGCGGAGCTTCCGGAAGTAGTTATGCTCGCTCACAAAGTCACCGCAGCCCTGGTCAAACCAACCGCTGGTAGCGTCGATGGGCCGCGTAGGATCGATTGCACGCACGCGACGGACGGCATCGCGCGCGTTGAACTGCCCCCAGCCCTCGTTAAAGAGGACCCACGTCACAATGCAGGGGTGATTGCGCAGGTAGCGCACCGTGTCCTCGCAGTCGCGCATCCACTCTTCCTGGAAGGCAGGGTCTGCCGAGGAGAGACGCACCTGGTGAGATGCGGTGTCGTCGCGGAAATGCCCGCAGGCAAAGCGTGAAATAGTGGGCTTCTGGTTGACCTGCCACATGTTGTAGGGAGCCGTGCCACCGCTTACCATGTCCTGCCAGACAAGCATGCCCAAGCGATCGCAGAGCCAATACCAGCGGTCCCGCTCAACCTTGATGTGCTTGCGCAGCATGTTAAAGCCAAGGTCCCTTGCAGCCTTGATGTCTGCCTCCAGCGCGCTTGCCGAGGGCGCCGTGAGAAGGCCGTCCGACCAGTATCCCTGGTCGAGAAGGCCGCGCAGGAAGAGCGGCTGATGGTTGAGGCAGAAGCGCGGCACGCCCTCGGCGTCCGGCTCTACGGAAACAGTACGAAAGGCGCAGTAGCTCGCCACCACGTCCTCGCCGTACTCGATGCGCAGACCGTAGAGATAGGGGTCTTCCGGGCACCACAGATGTGGCGCCTTAACGGGAATTCGCACGGCCACGCTCTTCTCGGTCGCCACCATCGCGCCGCGGGCGAGCAGCGCGCCCTCCGCCGAGAGGAGTGACAGGCGCAGCTCCTCGCCCGGCCGCACTATCCGTGCGCTCACTGAGACGTCACCGGCATCCGGGCTGGCGTCAATGAGCAGCTCCTCAATGTGGTTCTCGGGCACGCGCTCCCACCACACGTCCTGCCAGATGCCGCTCTGCGCGGTGTACCAGATGGTCCCGCACTGAAGCAGCTGCTTGCCGCGCGGATGCGACTCGGTGTCGCTGGGGTCTCGAACGCATAGGGCAAGCTCGTTATTCTCGCCAGGCAGCAGAAGGTCTGTTACGTCGAACGAGAAGGGCAGGTAGCCGCCGGCATGCGTACCGGCAAGGCGTCCGTTCACGTAGCAGGCGCAGGCGTAGTCCACAGCGTCAAAGTGGAGGAGCAGCCGCTCGCCGGCCTCGAGCGCAGGCACGTCGAACGTGCGCCGATACCACAGCAGCTCGTCCGGCTTGAGCTGGCGTCCCACGCCCGAGAGCAGAGCCTCCGGCGAGAAGGGCACGCGGATGCGCTGGGGGAACTCCGCAGGTACGGCAGTCGTGCGCTCCGGCGCGGGCCCGCCGGGGTTGGAGGCAAACGCGCACTCCCACCAGCCGTTGAGGCTCCCCCACGCGTCGCGGCCAAACTGGGGATGCGGATGGGTGACAGGCGCAGGTGCGTCTTCACCGTCGGTACGCAGCCCCTCTCCCCAAGGTGTCCAGAGGGGCAGCGGGTCTTGCCGCTCGTGCGTTCGGAGCCTGCCCGCAAGCATGCGCCGGATGTCCATGACCTCACCGTCCCGTGTTGGCTACGCGCCCTCTACCTGCGGAGAGTTTAGCAGCACTGCCACTTGCGCCTGCAGCATCCCCGCGACCGGTGGATGCGCGTCTCTCGCCATGAGCCCGCCACACATTCGTACTCAAATGTGTATCGCGCCCAGGTCGATACACAATCGCGTCCCGAACGTGTATCGCGCGGGTGCGCACTCAACTACGAGAAGACGCCCCCAGCTCCTCGGCCAGGTACCGTCCCGTCACCGAGGCCCCGCACCCGGCCACGTCCTCCGGCGTGCCGGCGCACACGATGCACCCGCCAGCCTCGCCGCCGCCCGGCCCCATGTCAATCACGTAGTCGGCGTTGGCAATCATGTCCAAGTCGTGCTCGATCACCACCACGGTGGCGCCATGCTCCACCAGCCCCTGCAGCACGCCGAGAAGCACCTCCACATCCAGCGGATGCAGGCCGATTGTGGGCTCGTCAAAGACGAAGAGCGTGCCCTCCTGGCTGCGACCGATCTCGCTCGAGAGCTTGAGGCGCTGCGCCTCGCCGCCGGAGAGCGCCGGCGTGGCCTCGCCCAGCGTGAGGTAGCCCAGGCCAATGTCCGAGAGCGTCTGCAGCTTGGCGGCCACGCGGCGCAGCCGGCCAAGCCGCCCCAGCGCCTCGTCCACGGTCATCTCCATGAGCTGCGGCAGGCTCACGTAGTCGTCCTTCTCGCCACCCGCGCCACGCGTGGTGTGCCGGCGGACCTCCCATGCCGCCTGCGCATAGCGAGAGCCGTGGCAGTCTGGGCAGTCAATCTCGACGTCGGGAAGAAACTGCACGTCAAGCGATATGGTCCCGGTTCCGTCACAGGTGGGACACCGGAGCGACCCCGTGTTGTACGAGAAGTCCCCCGCATGCAGTCCGCGGGCCTTGGCGTCAGTGGTCTGCGCGAAGGCGCGCCGCAGGTCGTCCATCACGCCCGAGTACGTGGCCACTGTAGAGCGCACGTTTGCGCCGATGGGCGTGGAGTCGATGAGGCACACACGCCGGATGCCCGGCGCATCGCAGGTACGCACGTAAGCGGGCAGAGGCTCGCCCTCGATGCCCGCCCTAAGCGCCGGCACCAGGCTCTCGAGCACCATCGTCGTCTTGCCGGAGCCAGAGACGCCGGTCACGACCACCATGCGACCCTGTGGCACGTCCACGGAAAGCGGCCGCACGGTGTGGATCCGCCCGGTCTCAAGGTGAATGCGACCCAGGTCAAACATGGTGCTACTCTCGGCGCGCTGCCGGGTGCGAATCACGCACTCGCCCGAGAGGAAAGGCGCTATGCGAGATGCCCCATCCTTCTCGACCTCGCAGACGCTTCCCTGGCAGATGATGGTGCCGCCGTTCTTGCCCGAGCCCGGCCCCACCTCGATGAGGTGGTCCGCATGGCGCAGCACCCGCACGTCATGGTCCACCACCACAACGGAGTTGCCGTCGGCGAGAAGGTCGTCCACAACGCCGAGAAGCCCCTCGACGTTCGAGGGGTGCAGGCCAATGGATGGCTCGTCAAGCACGTAGAGCACGCCCGTCGTGCGGTTGCGCACGGCGCGGGCAAGTTGCACGCGCTGGCGCTCGCCGTTGGAGAGCGTGGAGCTGGCGCGGTCGAGCGCCAGGTAGCCCAAGCCCAGCTGCCGCAGGCGCGCGATGGGCTCGGCCATGGATGTCACGATCTGCTCGGCCATGGGCGCGACCTCGGCCGGCAGCGTAGCCGCCACGCCGGGCAGCCATGCCGCAAGCTCGTCCAGCGTCATCGCCGTGGCCTCGGCCAGGTTGATGCCACGTACCTGCGGGTCTCTCGCGGCTGCCGAGAGGCGCGTGCCATGGCAGTCCGGGCACGGCCCCTCGCGTAGGAACTTGGCAACGCGCTTCATGCCCTTCTCGTCCTTCACGCGGGTGAGCGCGTTCTCCACGGAGTAGACGGCACTGTAGTAGGTAAAGTCCATCTCGCCTGCGGTATTGGTCTTCTCGTTGTGGTAGAGAAGGTGGTGCTTCTCGGCGGGGCCATGCAGGACAAACTCGCGCTCCTTGGGCGTGAGGTCGCGGAAGGGGACGTCCGTGCGAACCCCCGAGTCCCGAGCGATGTCCGCCATGAGGCTCCACATGAGGCTTCCCCAGGGCTTCACTGCCCCCTGGTCAATGCTCAGGCTCTCGTCTGGCACGAGCGTGGACTCGTCGACCACGCGAGACACGCCCGTCCCGCCGCAGGTAGGGCAGGCACCCGTCGAATTGAAGGCCAGCTCCTCGGCCCCGCGCCCATAGAACTTCTCGCCGCAGACGGGGCACACGATGGGTTGCTCGAGTGCCACGTTCATGGTGGGCGGGCAGCGGTGCCCGTTTGGGCAGGTGTACGAGCCAACGCGCGAGAAGAGCAGCCGCAGACCGTTCAAGAGCTCGGTCGAGGTGCCAAAGGTCGAGCGCACGCCGGGCACACCCGGTCGCTGCCGCAGTGCGAGGGCGGCGGGCACGTGCTCGACCAGGTCGACGTCGGCGCGGGTGGACTGCGTGAGGCGGCGGCGCGTGTAGGTCGAGAGCGCCTCGAGGTAGCGGCGGCTGCCCTCGGCATAGAGCACGCCCAGAGCCAGGCTCGACTTGCCGGAGCCGGAGACCCCGGCGATGCCCACAAGCTCGCCAAGTGGCACGGATACGTCAACGTTCTTGAGGTTGTGCACGCGTGCGCCGCGGACCTCGATGGCGCGCGGAGCGGAGTTGCTGCGAGACATGCTTGGGTCCTTTCCTTGGCTTCTGCACCGTATGGTACGGCAGGGCCACATACAACACTGCCGGCCGCTTCCTCTCGAACACATTGCGTATAGTGTGTCCGTTGTTATCCCAAGCGGAATGAATGTAAGCGCGCATGGCCAAAACCAAACAGCCCTCGATACCTTCCCCAGCAGCTCCCGCGCGCGGACCAGTCCGCCGTGCATGCAAGGTGGCGCTGGGCTGCTTTGTCTCGGGCATTGTGGGAGGCGTCACGGAGCCGGCGCTGTACGGGCTGGGCCTCCGCTATCGTCGGCCGCTCATCGGCCTTGCCGTGGGCGGGTTTGTCGGCGGGGTCTGGGCGGGCGCAACGCACGTAACGGCCTACATCATGGGCTCGTCGAGCTTCCTCTCGATTCTGGGCTACGTAGGCGGCGGCGTGCTCAACACCGTGAACGCGGGGATATCCGACCTGCTTGCGATGGGTATTGCGGCAGCAATTACCTACGCCACCTGGCGCGACGGCAATGCCTCAAGCCGCGGGTAGCGGCCTCCACAACCGACGGGGGCCCCTAATCGCCCGTCAAACTACGCACGGTCGCGATTCAGCTTTGTGTGGTGCTGGGCTTTTGTCCGCACTGCACTCGACCGTGCGTAATTCGCGTGCCGAGAAGCACCGGAGAACACGCATGACGAGAACCTCGCGCCCATGAACCCCTACGAAAAGCGGCGCCGAGGCCCCAATGGAGCCCGGCGCCGCCGCGCTTCGTTCCCCAGCGCTCCCTATGAGAAGAACCTTCTCACCAGGTCGCGGGAGTACTCGGCCGTCTCCTCCATGTCGCCAAAGGCCATGACCTCACCGGCATAGAAGGTATTGTTCTCGCCCTGCATGGCCTCGACCTTGTCGTACCAGCCGTCCGCATAGTCCTTCGAGCTCACGTGCGGGAAGTAGTACCAGTCGTCGATGCGCTCGGTCTTGGTCACCGGCAGGCCGGACTTTGCCATGTCGGCAAGCGTGGTGTCGCGTGCCTCGTCAAACGGCACGTCCTCCATGCCCTCGTGGTTGCGCAGCGTGAAGGTGACCAGCGGCTGCGGGCCGGCGTCCGGCCAGCGGTGGTAGAAGACCATGAGGTGGCCGCGGGTCTCGGGCGTCATGTTGTCAAAGTAGTAGTACGAGATCTCCGGCGCCTTGTCCTCGTCCGTGCGCACGGCCATCGTGAAGTACTCCTTGTGCACGATCTTGGAGAAGAGCTCATGCTCGGCCTGATTGGCGTCGCCGTACTCCAGGAAGAGCTCAAGCGGCGTGCAGATGACCAGCTTGTCAAAGGCCTGCTCCTCGCCGCCGTTCACGGTGACGTAGACCTTCTCGGGCGTGCGACGGATGGACGTGATGGTGCTGTTGAGCTCGGCCGGGTGCTTGAGGTGGTCGTTCACGCCCTGCCAGATGGACTGGGTGCCGTTCTTCCAGGTCCAGAGCTTGCCGGTGGAGAGGAACTGCCTCACGGTAAAGGCGTCGAGGTACTTGAGGACGTAAGCTGCGGGAATCTCGTCAAAGTAGCCGTAGCCAAACGAGGTGAAGGGGCCCTTCCAGACCAGCTCGGCGTCCTCGCAGCCGTTCTTCTTGAGGAACTCCGAGAACGGCATCGAGAGATCCTTGAGGTTGGGGTTCTCGCCCTCGATGTGCGCGAGCTTGAGCTCCGGCGAGGGGCACGGACCCTCGTAGCGACCCTGCGCAACGCCACGGTGGCCGTTGACGTCGTAGCCCTTGTACTTCTTGTCGAGCAGGCGCGACAGCTTGTTCATCTTCATGACCTTCTTGAGAAGGTCGATCTTCTTTGACTTTAGTGGCGTGCCGTCGGTGTTCATGAACTTGCGGCCCATCTTGGGGCCATCCTCGTGCGTGGTGCCGCCAAATTCCTCGCACTCGTGGACGGCGAAGTAGGTGTCGCAGCCCATGACCGCGCCCATCTCGATGGTGCGATCCTCCCACTCGCCGTTGGCGTTCTTGACCTTCATGAGCGGCGAGAATGCCTTGCCGCCTACGTGGTCCGCGCGCTCGAAGATGCGGTAGTTGTTGTAACCGTTCTTCTCGAGGTACATGGCCAGCGAAAGTCCCGCGGGGCCACCGCCGACGATGCAGATGCTGGAGTTCTTATCCACCGTACCCACCTTTCGAAGTAAATTGCTCGAAAGCAAATAAATTCACGTAATTTCGATGTTACACCGACGGACTCGAGGTGCGGCCGACTATTGGACGAGCGGGGCAAGGAATTTCAGATGTCTGAATGTGATGTACAGCTCCACCTGCATCGACACCGCCCTCGTTACACAAATTCGCGAACAAATGCGCTGAACTGCCCTTCGTTACACGTAGTTTCGAAGGATGGCGAAGTAGAGAGGTATGCATGTTGTGGTCGTGGTCAACCTAACCACAACATGATGAGTATCGCGACACCTCGATACTTCGGAGTCTCTCCAAACCCTATGTAACGAAGGGCAATTCAGCGCAAAACTTAGGAAAATCGTGTAACGAGGGGGATTTCGATGCAAGTGGGCGGCCACGACGGGCGGCCGCCCACCAGAAAACGCTATCGCCTAGCCTACTTGGCATACCCAACAGACGTCATCTTTGCAAGCAGGGCCTCGACCTCGGGGCGCGTTGCCAGGTTATCCGAGAACGCGCTGGCAGAGCCCGTGCAGACACCCATCTTGAAGGCCGTCTCGTAGTCTCCGTTGCTCTCAATCCAACCGGTAAGGAACCCGGCGACCATCGAATCGCCCGCGCCTACGGTGTTGACCATGGTCCCCTTGGGCGCCTCGCTCATGATCACGTCGCCATTCTCGGGAACCAGGACGGCGCCCTCGCCGCCCATGGAGACCAGCACGTTTCTGGCACCGCGCTCCTGCAGCATGCGCGCGTAGGGCTCGACCTCGTCGCGGTGCGTGATGGTGGCGCCAACGATGTCGCCCAGCTCGTGGTTGTTGGGCTTTACCAGGAACGGATGGTACGGCAGGACGTTCACAAGGAGGTCGCGCTCAGCGTCCACCACAATGTCGATGCCACGCCCGTCGAGGCGGCTCATGATGCGCTCGTAGATGTCGGAGGGCAGCATCGAGGGTACGTTACCGGCAATAACCAGCAGGTCTCCGGCCTGAAGGGCATCAAGCTTTGCGTAGAGCGCGTCGATATCCTGCGGCGTGATCTTAGGCCCAAGGCCGTTGATCGCCGTCTCCTCCTTGGCCTTTGCCTTCACGTTAATGCGGCTCATGCCCTCTTTGACCTGGATAAAGTCGCAGGTGGCACCGTAGGCGCTCATGCGCGCCTCAATCTCCCTACCCGTAAAGCCGGCGACAAAGCCCAGCGCCGTGGACTTGTGCCCCAGGTTGGAGAGCACAATGGAGACGTTGACCCCCTTGCCGCCGGGCAGGACCTGCTCGTAGTTCACTCGGTTAATCTCGCCCAGGCGAAGGTCGTCGAGACGAACGATGTAGTCGAGCGACGGGTTGAACGTTACGGTGTAGATCATAAGCTGCTCCCCACTTCCACGACGTTGTCTGCATCCTGAAAGCTCCCGCCTTGCGGGAGCCGGTCGGTGAGTATGGTCGCGTCCTCGAAGGACGCAAAGGTGACGAGAGAGACCTGGTCGAACTTGCTCTGGTCGGCCAGCACGTAGCGACGCAGAGTATGCACCATGCTGACCTCCTTGACCTTGGCCTCGCTGTACTCCGGCGTTGTGAAGCCAGCCTCGCGCGAGATGCCGTTGGTACCCCAGAAGCCCAGCGTAAAGTGGAGATTCTCAAGCGAGGCGATGGTTGCCTCCCCCACCAGCGCCTCCGTGAGGGGCTTAACCATCCCGCCAGGGAGGTAGGTCTTGCACCCCTTGGCGAGAAGAAGCTGCGCGTGGGGAATCGAGTTGGTAAAGTACGTTGCCTCCGTCTGCGTGATGGCCTCCGCAAGCTGCATGGTCGAGGTGCCCGCGTCGATGTAGACAAAGTCATCCGGACCAACGAGCGAGGCCGCTCGGACGCCGATGGCGCGCTTGGCAACGGTATTGACGTCGCGCTTCTGGGCAACGGATGCGTCATGGAGGACGAGACGCGCACGGGAGACCGCGGCCGTGGCACCACCACGCACGCGGACAAGCTGGTGTTGCTCGTCGAGAATCTCGAGGTCACGGCGGATGGTCGACTCGGAGGCGCCAAGCATGGCCATGAGCTCTTGCGTGGTGACAGATCCACGCTCGTGCACGAGCCGAACGATGATGTCCTGTCGCTCACGCGCAAGCATGCGCGCCACCCCCACGGCTCGCTAAACAAGAAGCACTGTCAGAGCTGGTAGACCACTCTTTCAGCATGGTAATGCAATACAGGCGCGAGACCCGCACGCTCCCCCAATGAATCGTCGTACGGGCCTCGCGCGTGGCATGATTATCTCGCAATTTCAATCAATTTCCGTCAAGTTCAGTCAAAATCTCTGCACAATGCAGAGAATGTCCTGCCGCGTCGCACGGGTTTCTGCTCAGCCCCGCAGGATGCCCAAGAGTGTGACAAAGCCAGGAAGCAAGATCATGGCTGCCGCGGCGCTGCCGTCGAGCTGACCGGACATCCCATAGAAGAGCAGCGAGAACGCAAAGATGGCAACAACGGCGACAAGCCCGTTCCAGGTGCCGGGCCGGGGGCGCGCATCGGCGCCAAAGAAGGTGCGCAGCACGCAGATGGGAAGGCCGACCATCACGCCGATCCCCGCGGCGCACGCGATGCCGCGGGCGAAGGTGCCCAGCTGCTCGGCAATCTGGAAGACGACGGCCATGGCAATGAACGCCACAAGGGCCAGCCCCGCAAGCTTGAGAAACTTGTCCTCCATGGTGCCTCCTCTCAAGGACACTCTATCCCAAGACAAACGACCGCGTTCGCCATCACGCAGCAAAGACCTGCTAGCATCGTGCGTAACCGCGCAACGCAGAGGGAGGCAGCATGGCATCCGACCACGGCAAAAAGCACCGAGCCGGTCACGTAATAAAGACCGTCCTTGCCGTTATCGGCGGAATCACCGTTGTGCTGGCGGTACTCTTGGTTGCGCTGGCGTATGAGCTGAACTACGCCGTCCGCACCGTGGACACGTCAACCTCCCCGGACGGCAGGTTCACGCTTGAGCTTCAGGCCGTTGGCGAGCCCTTGTTCTTCTCGCCGGCGGATGCGCGCCTTGTCCTCAGGCTGGGCCGCTACGAAGTCTCACACGTGGACACCAGCATCGCGGATGACGGCGGACAGGTGCGCACCACTAGCTGGCAAGTGAGCTGGGAGAACTCGGGCGCCGAGGTGCGCCTTAAGGGGTCCGAACAGAGCGACGAGCTTGTGACCATGGGCTTTGACGGAAGCGTCTCGAGAGGTCGGGCAGCAGCGGACGAGAGCCTGGGCGAGCTGCCGGACGCGAAGACGGACGGGCCTGCCGCGCCAACCGATGGCGGGGTGGCATCCTCCGAGGTCGCTCAGCAGGAGGCCGAGGAGATAGACGCGGGCTACAAAGCCGTCTACGACGCGGCGCTCAAGTCGCAGGGCTACGGCTACCAGGTGACGTACAACGCCAAGGGTGATGAGCAGGTCATTCTCTCCCAGGACAGCGAGAAGGTCGTGATTCTCGTCTACGACCGCGAGTCCGCCAACGGCGCGTGCGCGCTCTTTGCGCTGGAGAGCTGCCCCGTGGAGGATTATGGCAGCTGGTCGATCGAAGAGGCGGCGCTGCTCGACGAGTACGCATACGTGCACGAGACGGGCGAGGTCATCGCATCTGGAAAGACCTCCTGGTCCGATGCCGGCACGCAGGAGTTTCGCGACGTGACGGGTGAGTAGGGAGCAGGAATCCCAAGAGCGTTGCATAAGAGGAACCCCGCACCCGCAAGGCTCTCAAACTTTGCCTGTGGGTGCGGGGCCTTCACGAAAGGCAGGGCAACCAGCTATCCCTTAGCTGCCTTGATGAATGCCTGGGCACGACTTGCATCCACGTTGTTCCAGAGAATGCCGTCGCGCTTAATGCTCGTGCCAACGATAACGCCGTCCGCATGGGGAAGAAGATCCCCAATGTTATCCACCCTTCCACCGCTACCGATGATGATAGGCACCTCGGGGAAACGCTCCTTTAGGTGGACAATGTGGGACTCCTCCGGCGGAAGCCCAGCGTGTGCCCCACCAAAGAGCGCTCCCGCGATAGGCATGTTGGCAACCCCCGCCTCAAGCATCTCCTCACTCGAGCGCGTATCTAGACATGTTCCCGCATGGGCTTCAAAGTATGTATACACCCTTACATCATCGGCACCAACGCGACGCTGATAACGGAATATCTCGCCAGGATTGAATTTCTGGGACCCAAACAATCCCTCATAGGAACCGCTCACATAAGTCCTCACAAACTTTGCGCCAATCGCCTTTGCAACAGCAAGCGTTGCGATAGGGTCAATCAGTACACCACAGCCAAAGGGAACGCGTATCTCAGATGCAACTTCTGTAGCAATTCGCACGTAATTTGCTACCGTCTCGGGACCAACGGGGGTGAGGTAAGGTCTGTCTCCCTCGTTCGCAAACACGAGGGCATCAAATCCTGCATCCTGCAAGACACGCGCATCCTGCTTCAGACGACGAATCTGCTCCTCAAGAGTCATTTTGTCATCGGCATAAGGGGTGCCAGGCAGAGCCTGCATGTGCAGACATCCAATGATCGGCCTAGGTACCCCAAACGTCTCGAGGTGTTTTTCCATCAGCGAGGACATGCTTTGCTCCTTCTTTGATAATCGATGTTTACGCCACACCCCGCGCTACGAAAGGATGCCGAGCGGAGAGAGGATGATGGCGATTACAAACATCGCGATGATGATGGTCGTGGGTTTGGTCCCCTTCTTGATGAAGTGATAGGTAATCAAGAACGAGATGAGCGGCAACAGCTTGGGGAGAATGGTATCGAGGATTGTTTGAATTTCGATAGTTCCTGTAGCAAGCTCAAAGGTGAGCGGGCAGGTAATGGGAATCACGGTGGCAACCAGGCAGCCGAGTACCATCATGCCCATAGCGCCAAGCCCCTCGGTGAGCTGCTTAACAAGACCACCGGCGAGTAGCTTAGTAACAGCGTTCTTGCCAAAACGATAGCCCGCGTTGTAGCAAAAGTAGCCAACACCAAGAGCATAAATGCTAAAGAGCACGATGAGCAGGATGGGGCCAAGCGCGCTTCCCTGAGATGCAAGGCCAATTGCAATCGAGAGGAGAACCACCTTGACGAGGCTCTGGGTAACAGAGTCGCCGATGCCTGCCATGGGACCCATGAGTGCAGTCTTGAGGTTGTTCTCCATGTCGTCGTCGATATCGGCGCCGTTCGCTCGCTCCTCCTCCATTGCCGCGGTGATGCCCGGGATGATGGAGCCCCAGGTGTTTTCGGTGTTGAAGTATGCAAGATGACGCTTGAGGCCCGCAGCAATTGCCTCGCGGTCATCACCATAGAGCTCTTCTAGGACCGGCACCATACAATGGCAGAAACCCAGACCCATCATGCGCTCGTAGTTGTAGCAAATCTGTCCCCAGCTCTGCCAAATGAACCAGGACTTGCGGAGAGTCCTCTTACTCAGGCGCTTCTGCCCTGCAGCAGCCTCATCAGCGATGTCAGACACCTCTTCAGGGCCGAAGGAGAATCCCTCGAAAACGTTCACGCCCTCCTTAGAGGTGTAGATGAGATGCAGCACGCCTGCCGCTGCACCGATGATGGCAATGGGCATAGTGCCAAGCTGGAGATAGGCAGCAAGGGCAAATCCAATTGCAAAGAACGGGAGCAGCGACGCCTTAAAGAGAACGCTCATGAGCATGGCAAGTCCAAGTGCGGGAATCAAGTGACCTGCAAGAGAGAGAATCGAAGTCACCTGAGAAGGAATCACCGCCATGAGCGACTCAAGAGCGGAGGAGCCAAACAGAACGCACAGGAACGAGGGAATCGCATACGTAATGAACGGGAAAATCTGAGAGGCAAAGAGGTTCATGGCAACCACGCCATGGGCATTGCCCTGCTCAGCAAATTTGTCTGCCTTATGCACCCAGACTGAGTTGAGCGACATCTTGACGTTGAAGCTAAGCAGCCCGAGAAGGCCAAGGGGCACCGCAATGGTTAGTCCCACCGAGGGGTCCGCACCAGCGAGCATGGTCATGGCCACGCCAAGGTAACCGGCAAGTGCATAGTCACTAGGAAGGGATCCGCCGATGGCAACCATACCGATATAGGCCATCATCACATTGGAACCCACTGCCAGGCCATAGGTTAGGTTGCCAAGAAGCAGGCCATTGACCAAGCCCGCGACCAGAGGGGCACCAAAGTACACAGACCAACGCAGCCACATTGGGCAGGCTGTTGCAGCGTACCATGTGCAGAGCGCGATAATGAGCGCTTGCAATGCCAACATACTGTCACACTCCTAAGTCATTACCACATTTGCTTAGAGGACGTCATCGACCGGCACTTTGGGATCGGTGTAGAGCATCTGCAGGAAGACGTTCACCCCCAGGTCCTGCAGCTCACGAATCTGCGTCCGCTCCTCTTCTGAGAGGAAGATGTTCTTTGTCACTTGGACACGACCGGGTACGGAGCCGAGGTTTCCAAGATTGAGCTCAGCCATCTTGGAGGAGCTGCCCTGAAGCTCGCGTGCAAGTTCAAGAGCTGCGGATATCCTCTTGAAGAGCAGCATGGTGTTTGCGGAATCCGCATCCGACTTCACCGTATTAGCCGCACCCTTCACTGACAGGATGTCAATCTGCATTCCAGCAGGCGCCGACATCGAGAGCACTGTCTTCATGAAGTCGTCCTTGGCAATCTGATTATCCACAACGACAATGCGTGCTAGCTGCAACCTCTTTGACCAAGATGCCATGACTTGCCCGTGTATCAGACGCTCGTCAACCCTCGTTGCAACAATGTTCATGGTGCCTCCTGTCCACCTCGGCGCATCTTGTTTGCGGTGCCCAGTATGTATCTGCTTACTGCATGAATCATTCTATGCTGATGGAAACATCCATTCGTCGTTGTATGGATGATTCACTACAAGCGGTAGAACTGCGCCGGTAAGCGTGACTGTTCTGCAGTATCTTTCTGGACATCACTTTCTCGATGTTTGATATCGAAGCATTGCTATATTATCTGAATGGATAGTTCATTCATCGTTCTGGAGTAAAACATGGACGCTTTCGAGCAGATGAGACTGCACGCCGAGGACCTTACGCCTACCGAGCGAAGGGTGCTGGATGCTGTCATGGACAACCCCGAGGGAATTCTCCAAAGCACTACGACGATGGCAGCACAGCAGATTGGCGTTTCTCAAAGTGCGGTCAGCCGCTTCTGCCAAAAGGTTGGCTATGAAAACTTTGGCGACTTCAGAATGAACCTCATGCTCTCGCTCTCGAGCAGCACGCCTACGTCGAACCAGCGGGAAAGCCAAGAGCCTATCGACTATCTCTGTGACATGATGAGGGCCACAAACGACGCCCTCGACAAGGACGTCATTGCCGGATTGACGGATCGGATACTCTCGTCTAGGACCGTCTACACCGCTGGCGCCGGCCTGAGCTCACCCCCTGCACTCATGCTCTCCATGGAGTTACTCAAGTACAAGGTCCCCTGCTGCTGCATGCAAAGTGGACAGGAGATGATCTATATGCACGTTGCAAGCCCAGACGACTTAATCGTGATCTTCTCGTCGAAAAACGACACACAGCGCATGCTACTCAACGTTATTCAGGAAATGTCATCCCAAAAGCGACCTCATACCGTCATGATTTCTCACACCGCAGCGCACCCGCTGCGCAAGATGGCGGACGAGTTCATTCTCCTTCCCACCTGGCAAACCGAGCGATACCCCGTCTACATTGAACCCATGACATCCATGCTTGCATTTTGCAGCATCCTCATGGTCGAAGTGTCAAAACGAACGGGATCAGATCCCGAGATGCTGCCCCCCATTGTAAACGGCAGGAGAAGACGCGTTTAGTCGCTAGCCAGATACGAATCATCGCTCCGAGGGCATCTCTTTATACGTTCAGCTTGACGTACCCCGTCTCTCACTGTAGGCTAAATTTGAAATTGAAGTTCAATTTCAATTCTTTGGGCAAGTCTGCTGCCGCCTTATGGCAGTGTCGGGAAACGGGGAGACACACGTGGCCACCAGGGGCACCTACAACACACGCCAGCGCCAGGCCGTCCTCGACTACCTCTCCACGCACACCGACCGCTATACGAGCGTCGACGGCGTTTTCGACGCTCTGAGGTCCCAGAGGGTCGAGATTGGCCGCTCGACCATCTATCGCACCCTCGAGGGGCTCGCAGGCGAGGGCATGGCATCAAAGGTTTTTGCCCCGCGTGGCGAGGTTGCCCTCTATCGCCTGGTAAACCAGGGTGAGGAGGACGCGGGCCAGCTGGTGTGCGTGGAATGCGGTCGTGTCTCGACAATCGACTGCGACGCCTTTCAGGAGTTCTCCCACCACGTGCGCACGGTGCACGGCTTTGCCATCGACCTCTCCCGGACCGTTCTCTACGGTCGCTGTCCCCTCTGCGCGAAGGGGCAGGTCGCCACCCATGCATGATGCCATACGCCACACGGTCCGCCGAACAGCCGCCCTCCGGGTGGCAACACTTGCGCTGGCAGCGCTTCTCGCCGTGGGCACGTTCCTCTCGGCGATAGCGCTGGGCAAGGAGGTCCACCACCAGTGCACGGGCGATGACTGCCCTGTCTGCCGTCTCATGGTTGGCGCGGCGAAGGTAGTTGGCCGCAACTCGGCAGCCGCACCGCAGGCACCGCGCATCTCCTCCTCGCGCCTCGAGATCGCGCGGATAACGCCCCTTGCTAGCGTTGTTCTCGTCGCCTCCTCCCCCGTCTCCCTGGGGGTCCGCCTCGACATCTGATGGGAGCGGACTGCCTCATCTCGCAATCCGCATAGCATCTCAGACTAGAGACCAGGAGACACTTCCATGGACAACCGCATGGCGTTGCGCACCAACCCCGCGATGAGGCGGCGCACCCTTTTTGGGCTTCTTGCCATCTCGGCCGGGGCGGCCCTCGTGGGCTGCTCGAACGCCACCGGCAACGATTCCGGCACGTCCGCGCTCTCAATCTGCGCGAGCTTCTATCCCATGTACGACTTCGCGAGCAAGGTCGCCGGTGACCGCGCAACCGTCACCTGCCTGGTGCCCGCGGGCACCGAGCCGCACGACTGGGAGCCCTCAACCACGGACATCCGCACCATCACTACCTGCGACATGCTTGTCTACAACGGCGCGGGCATGGAGCACTGGGTCTCTGACGTGGCAGGCGGCCTCTCGGGCGACAAGCCCGTCCTTGTGTGCGCAAGCGACGGCCTTGACCTGCGCGAGCTGCCCGAAAGCGAGGCGGATGAAGGCGAGTCTGGCACCGACCCGCACGTCTGGCTCTCGCCGAGAAACGCCAAGCGCGAGCTCCAAGCCATCCGCGACGCGCTCGGATTGCTCGACCCTAACGGGCACGAGACGTACGATGCAAACTACGAGCGATGGGCGGCGGAGTTCGAGAAGCTCGACGCTGAGTTCACTGAGGGCCTTGCGAATGCGAACCTCTCGAGCAGGAACCTCGTGGTGTCCCACGAGGCGTTTGGCTACCTCTGCGACGCCTACGGACTCACGCAGGTGGCAATTGCGGGCATCGACGCCGAAGGCGAGCCAAACGCACAGCAGATGGCCGAAATTGCCCAGTTCGTGCGTGAGAACAACGTGAAGACAATCTTCTCCGAAGAGCTGGTGAGTCCCAAGGTCGCCCAGGCCATAGCCAGCGAGACCGGAGCCACGGTCGAGGAGCTCAACCCACTCGAGGGGCTCTCAGACGAGGAGCTTGCAGCCGGCGAGGACTACCTCTCGGTGATGCGCAAGAACCTTTCGGCGATGAGGGAGGCGCTGGCGTGATGGCCGCGGGACAAGGTTCGCCAGCGGCAGTCGCAACCCCAATTGAGTTGAGAGACGTACGCTTCTCCTATGGTCGCGAGGAGGTGCTCCATGGCATCGACCTGACAGTTGGCCCGGGCGAGATCTGCTCAATAGTGGGAGACAACGGCGCCGGCAAGTCGACCATCGCGCGTCTCGCCGTGGGCGAGATTGTGCCCGCAGCGGGAACCGTTCGCCTCTTTGGCGAGAACCTCGCGCACTTTGGCAGATGGAACCTCGTAGGCTACGTGCCGCAACTCCCACCGGAGACCGTATCGCGCTTCCCCGCCACGGCGCTCGAGCTTGTGAGCGCCTTCCAGGGCGCAGGTGCGCGGGGCCGGCGGTTCTCGCGCACAGAACGCCGCAAGAGGAGCCTTGACACACTGGGGCAGGTGGGAATGGACTCCTACGCCGCGCGAATGGTGCGCGAGCTTTCGGGAGGGCAACTCCAGCGCGTGCGTCTGGCATGCGCGCTGGTAAACGGGCCGGAGCTTCTCGTTCTTGACGAGCCAACGAACGGCCTTGACCGCGAGAGCCGCGAGGCGCTCTGCTCCCTGGTGGCCACCGCGCATGCCGAGCGCGGGCTGGCGGTGCTTCTCGTCACGCATGACCATCGCGTTCTGGGAAGCCTTGGAGGCAGCATCCTTCTTGTGGAGGATGGCCGCATTGCGAGAAGGGAGGCGTAGCGGATGCTCGAGTACGCCTTCATGCAGCGTGGCCTTCTCGCCGGGCTGCTCCTTGGCGCCGTCATTCCGCTGGTAGGAATGACGGTTGTCCAGCGCAGGCTCTCGATGATTGGGGACGCCCTGTCCCATGCATCGCTTGCGGGCGTCGCGACCGGTCTGGTAGGCGGCGTAAGCCCTGTTGCCGGGGCTATTGTGGCATGTCTTGTGGGAGCGCTCTGCATTGAGGGTGTGCGCAGGCGGGTGCGCGAGCAGTCCGAGCTTGCCGTAGCCATCATCCTGGCGGCGGGCGTGGGCATCGCGGGTGTGCTCTCGGGCTTTGTGCCAAACGCCTCGGGCCTCAACAGCTACCTGTTTGGCAGCATTCTCACCATGTCCAACGTCGAGGTCACAACCATCATCGCGGTGTGCGCCGTGGCCGTGGTAGCTTGCTACGCCCTGCGGAGAAGCCTCTTCCTCATGTCCTTCGACGAGCGCCAGGCGCGTACGGTGGGCGTGCCCGTGGGGGCGGTCAACCTTGCCTTCATGGTGGTGGTTGCCCTGATAGTGGCCGTGGCGTCGCGCACGGTGGGCTCGCTTATCGTCTCATCGATGATGGCGGTTCCCGTTGCCTGTGGCCTGGAGCTGGCACGAAGCTGGCGGCAGGCATGCCTACTCTCAAGCATTGCCGGCGTGCTGGCCAGCGCACTTGGGCTTGTCGCCTCTTACTACCTAGGGCTGCGGCCGGGCGGCACCATAGTTCTTGTGGCAATCGCACTCCTGCTGGTTGCGTTTGCCGTCAGGCGGTTGGTAAGGGGAGCATAAGCCCGCCCCTCCCCGCTCACAGGTACTCGAGGAAGCGGCGCGCGGCTCGTGGCAGCGCTCCCTCGCGGCAGACCACGCGAATGTCGCGGTACGTGGCCGGCTCGAGCGGCTTGGTCACGATGGCGTAGGGGTTTCTCCGCAGGATGAGCGCCGGCAGGATCGAGAGGCCCAGGCCGCTTTCGACCATCGACATGATGGCGTAGTCGTCCCAGGTGGAAAAGCGTGCGTTGGGTGAGAGGCCCGCGCGTTCGAAGATGGGGGTTATCTCGTCGTCCTGGCCGCGCTCGAGCACGATGAACGGCTCCTCGCAGAGCGCCGAGACGGGCACGGACGCCTCCCCCGCCAGCCGGTGGCCCACCGGGAGCACCGCCATGAGCTCGTCTCGCTCAACCACGCGCTCGGCGAGTCCCGAGTAGCGCGGCGCACGCGGGAGGAAGCCAAAGTCCACGCGGCCGGACGCCACCCAGCCGTCAATCTCGGTGTAGTCGCCCATGAGCAGCTCGTACTCGATGGCGGGGTAGTCCTTCTGGAAGCGGCCGATGACCTTGGGCAGGATGTGTGTGGCCACAGACGAGAAGGTCCCTATGCGGATACTGCCCGCGGCAAGCCCATTGAGGTCATCTATCTGCGACTCCAGGCGGCGGTAGTCGTCGCACACGCCCTCCACGAAGGGCAGCACCGCACGCCCCTCGCTGGTGAGCGTCACACCCGCGCGGCTGCGCTCGAGAAGCGTCATGCCCCAGTCGCGCTCGAGGTCGGCAATCATGCGGCTCACGCCGGACTGTGTGTACGAGAGCGAGCGCGCTGCCCGCGTAAAGCTACCCGTTCGTACGGTCTCGACAAATGCCTGGTACTTCTGGATGTTTGCGTCCATGGAGCTCCCTTGCGGCTCACGACGCGATGGCGGGTGATCCCGCCGCCGGTTGCATGACAAATCATCATGTATTTCATGATAAACATTCGCTTTTCTCAGCATACACATTCTGCGAAAGTGTTTGAGGAAATTGAGGTGCCATGGGAGGTCATGCATGTCGCGCGCGTCAAGGAAGTACCTGCTGTCACTGCTCGTCTTTGGCTCAAACGGCATCATTGCTAGCCAGATCTCGCTTCCCAGCTGGCAGATTGTCCTGCTCCGCACCCTCCTTGGCGGCACGCTGCTTGCCCTCATCGTGCTGGGCGCCCGCAAGCGTCCCGCGTTTCTCGACCACCCACACGACGCTGCCTACCTTGCCTCATCCGGCGCGGCGCTGGGCGTGGGTTGGATCTTCCTCTTTGAGGCATACAAGCTCATTGGCGTGGGCATTGCGTCTCTTGCCTACTACTGTGGGCCGGTCATTGTGATGGCGCTCTCGCCGGTCCTCTTCCACGAGCGACTCACCCCCGCCAAGCTGCTGGGCTTTGCGGCCGTTATCTGCGGTGCGTTTCTCGTGGTGGCGCAGGGCAAAGGCGTGGCGCTCTCGCCGTGGGGGCTTGTGTGCGGTGGCATGTCGGCCGTCATGTACGCGGTGATGGTCATCTGCAGCAAGCGCGCATCCAACGCCGTAGCCGGTATTGAGGCCTCTGCGATCCAGCTGGTTGCGAGCTTTGCCGCCGTCGCCGTGTTTGCGCTTGTCGCCCATGGCTCCGAGCTGGCCGTGCCCCTCTCGGCAAACTGGCCTGCCATTCTCTGCCTGGGCCTCGTGAACACGGGCCTTGGCTGCTACCTGTACTTCTCCGCCATGGGTCAGCTGCCTGTGCAGCGCGTCTCGGTGTGGGGCTACCTCGAACCGCTCTCGGCCGTGATCCTCTCGGTGCTCATCCTTGGCGAGGCCCTCACGCCCGCAAACGTTGCCGGCACGGTGCTCATACTGGGTGGCGCCATCTTCTGCGAGGTTGCCGGCAAGCGCCGCGGTTCTGTGGAGACCAGCCGTCGCCTTGCGGGGAGCCGCTCCGCTAGCAACCTCGCAGCGTAGGGTCTCGCAGGCGCGACGATCGCGTCCCTCTTGCTAACTGGTTGTTTCCCTTACACGACGCCCGTACCTTTTTGGTTGCCGCATGGCGCCGGCGGCGGTTCTGGAACGCAGTCCTAGCCCACAACCTCTAGGCAGCGGTTCTGGAACACGGCTCTCGCCCGCAATTATTGAACGTTATTCCTGGGCGAAAAAACCTCAACTGCGGAAACTCTCAACAAGCCAGCTTTTCGCGCAATAATCTAGCGCCGCACTGGCCGAGAACCGCACTGGACGAGAAGCGCGCTAGACCGGCAGAACACACGGCTGGCACGTATTCCGCGCCGATGACCGGGACATCGGAACCCGCCCCAGTTCGGCCGCCCTCCGCCATCGACCTCCGTGAGAATCCCAAGAGAACTTGAAAGAGTAAGGCAGCTGAAAGCTCATTTGTCGCACACTGTGGCCCAAGGGGATTTTTCAGGGGGATGAGGAAGTCACGATGGGGCTTGAAACAGAGAGCCAGATGCATGCTGACCAGGGCAAGGACTCCGCGTCATCCCCCGCATCAAAGCACAAGCCGTCGCACTTCTCTCAGCTGGTGTCCAACGTCGGTCACGTCGACAACCGCACCCTCGTCTACGTGCTGCTCATCATTGTGGCCTGCGCGTTGGTAATAGTTGCCATATCCGCCATGTCACAGACGTTTCTGGCCCAGCCCTCCACGGCAAGCTCCTTCGCCAGGCACCACTAGCCGAGAAGCCCACTCGACTAACGGCCGCCTACCCCAGCACGCCTGCGACCACCAACACAACGATAAGCACCACCACGGCCACAGCAGCAATCGCCATAACCCGCAGCGCGTCGCGCCGCACCTGCTCGCGGCGGCGTCGTGCGTAGACCTGCGCCTCGGCATCGCGCGCGTCAACCGCACCGTAGCTGCCTGTCTCGTACGGAGACCCTGTTGACACGCGCCGGGCGGGAGCAGCCTGGCGCTCCGCAGACGCAGCGGGCGACGCACTCGCCGCGCGTCGACGCCCATCGCGACCGGCCGTGTTGCCATCATGCCGCGATGCCGTGGGAGGCACGCGCACGGCTCCGGAGGTCGCGCGAGCACCCTTTGACTTCCTGTCAAACAACGCCATGAGAGACCCCCGCCCCCATCGGGGCAGCTGGCCCCAAACGATGCGACGCGCCGAGAAGGGCGCGCCGCCTGCACTCTGATGATACCGAGACGCCCCGACCCGGCAACCCGTCGCCACGTAAGTTCCGACACACTGACATGTAGCTTGAAAGCCCCCGGCACGCGAGAGGCGCTACGCTACCCTATGCCATGCGCCGCCTGGTACTCGAAGCTTCCCAGCTCGTAGGTGCCAAACACGCGCATGCGCTTGAGCTGCATGGGATCGTCACCCGGATGCACCTGCCCGTACTGCGTAGTGAACGCGAGAAGGAAACCGGCCTGCTCCACCCCTGCAGGCGCCGCGTCGGAGACGTCGCCAAACGGATAGGCAAAGGCATCGCTCGTCTTGAGGATGTCTGCGGACTGCTTGAGGTCCTCGGCGACCTCGTCGGAAGTAAGGTCGTAGATGCGCCCGCCGTGGCCCTTGCCCGAAGTGCCCGCCCGGTGCAGATCGTACGAGTGCGACTGGAAGTCCACGTAGGGGCTGGCGTAGTTCGAGAGCTTGTCCTGGATGTCGCTGTCGCTGCAGATGACAAACGAGGTAGCAGGGATTTTGTGGTTCTCGAGCAGCGGAATCGCATAGGTGAGGAAGCCCTCGGAGCCGTCGTCGAAGGTGAGCACCACCGACTTTGCCGGCAGCGAGTGGCCACCCTCGATGTAGGCACGCGCCTCGGCCCACGACGGGAAGTAGTAGCCGTTCTCGTTGAGCCAGGAAAGCTGCTGGTCAAGCAGGGTGGTCGAGATGAGGTTCTGGTCGCTCGAGGCACCTTCGGGAGGGTTTGCCGCATCGTAGACGTCGTGGTACATGAAGACCGAAATGCCGTCGTCGTCCCAGCCGCCATCAACGTCGTCTACCACGTGCACCGTCCGCGTGGCTGTGGCCACCATGCCCGCGGAGTCCTCGACGGTATACGTCACGGTATAGTCTCCCAGCGTCGTGGTATCGACCTCCCCCGAAGCCGTGACCTTGTCGGTGATCATGCCGTCCGTGCGGTCGTGCGCGTAGCAACCACCGTCCACGTAGCCCTCGCCACGCTTGACGTAGGTGTCTGCACTGCCGCCCAGCGTCATCACGATGCTGCCGTCGTTCTGGGCGCCCGTGGCCCGGGCACCCTGCTCCGCACCCTGCGATCCGCTCGCTCCCTGGGTCGCGGGCTCATTGCCGCTGACAGAACCGGCGTTATCCGGGAGCAAGGATCCCACTCCGCCGCGGGCAGCCACAATGCCCACGACAAGGGCAACCCCGCAGGCAACGGCGATGAGAATCCCGCGGCGCACGGTGCGCGAGCGTTGCTCCTTGCGGTGGCGCTCGGCGTAGGTGCGGGCCTGCTCTGCCCTGGCGGGAGGTTGCGTGCCAGGTACAACACCCGGCCGCAGCACGCGCACGTCGCTCGCCGACTGGCGGCGACGCTGGCCGCCCCGCTGGCCTCGCTCCTGCGCGCGCCTCTGGGCGTCGCTCGCTGAATCGTTGCCAGGGCCCTTCTCGCCCGTCTGCTCCGGCACGTAGTGCGAGACGCGAATGCTGTCTCGCCCCCCGCGACCCTTGTAGCTGTTCTCCCTGTTTGCCATGAACCATCACCAATCCGATCGAGACCGCCCAACCCGGCCTTCTCGACCTTAAAGGATAGCAAAGCCCGTAGTCTACAATTGAAGCCCGCGCGCCCGCCACGGGGCGCTCACCACGCAACGGTCTCGTCGAGAGGGGCGTCATGCCCAAGGTAAGCATCATCGTTCCCGTCTACAACGCCCAGGAGACGCTGCGGAGGTGCGTCGACAGCATCTTGGGGCAGGAGTACCGCGACTTCGAGCTCATCCTGGCAGACGACGGCAGCACGGACTCCTCGCCCGCCCTCTGCAACGAGTACGCCGAGAAGGACAGCCGCGTGCGCGTGCTCCACAAGGCAAACTCCGGCGTCTCGGACACGCGCAACAAGGCGCTTGATGCCGCGCAAGGCGATTACGTGCAGTTTCTCGACTCGGACGACTGGATTGCCCCCGAGGCAACGCGCCTTCTCGTGCGCGCCATGGAGGACAACGACTGCGACATGGTCATCGCGGACTTCTACCGCGTGATTGGCAGCAAGGTCTCGCGCAAGGGCGACATCGACGCCGAGGGCGTCCTCTCGCGCGAGGAGTTTGGCGACTACATGATCCAGAACCCCTCGGACTTCTACTTTGGCGTGGTGTGGAACAAGCTCTACCGTCGCGACATCATCGAGAAGTACCAGCTGCGCATGGACGTCACGCTCAGCTGGTGCGAGGACTTCATCTTCAACATGGAGTACGAGCTGCACTGCAAGCGCATCTACCCGCTGCAGGTGCCCGTCTACTACTACGTGCGAACCAGGGGCTCGCTGGCCAGCCAGGGCGCCAACCCCGCCAAGGTCGTCCAGATGAAGCTCAACGTGATTGAGTACTACAACGACTTCTACAAGCAGGTCTTTGACGAGGAGGACTACCGCGCGCGCCGTCCCGACATCTACCGCTTCTACATAGAGTCCGCCGGCGACGGTGACATCATGCCGTGGCAGCGCTCGGCCAAGCTGGGCGAGGAGCGCGTGCCCGTCTACGTGAACCCCGAGATGGATGCCGATACGCTTCTCGGCCTGTACTTCGAGGAGAAGCTGGTCGAGAGGAACCTCGAGCTTGTGGCTGCGCGGTTTGACCTCACCCCACGTGATGTGCGGCTCCTTGCCTTTGTGCGACTTGGCACGGTCTTCTCGGGCCGAGAGGAGCTGGCGGACTACTGCGGCTTCTCTACGCTCCAGCTGGCGCGTACGCTGCAGCGTTTGCAGTCAAAGCGCCTGGTCACCGTGGAGACGCGCGTAGAGCGCCCAGATGCGGGCGACGAGGCTGCGGCCGTTGTTGCCGCGGCCCCCAGTGCCATCGCGGCCACCGGGGCAGCGAAGACCAGGCTACTCCTGGTCACGCCTACCGAGCAGGCGCAGCCCGTGATGGAGGCCATTGTGCAGGCGCTTCGCGACTGCGACCGCGTGCGCTGCTCGTCCATGGACGAGGACGAGGCCAACCGCTACAGGAGCGACCGCATGAAGGCGCTCGAGAGCATCCGGCGCACCCTGGCGTAGGGCGTCGGCACTTCTCGGCGCGAGGCTTTTATCGGCATCGTTATGGCTTGGGCCGGTCGCGCGGGATTCCCGCACGGCCGGCCCGTCTGTCACGCATTCGGCTTATCACGCATTCGGGTGCGAATCTGTATCCGCGCGCCTGGCGCAACACGTCATCCAGCGCAGCGCCAGGCGCCGAGAGGCCCTTCCCTACTCCTGCGCGGGAACCTCGGGCATGACCTGGTCGACGTAGCCGCGGATGATCGAGCAGGAGTTGCGCATCGCGCGACGCTCGTCGTAGGAGAGGTCAATCTCGAGCACGGCATCAATGCCGTTGGACCCCACGATGCAAGGCGTACCTGCGGAGATACCGCTCTCGCCGTACTCGCCCTCGAGGTGTACCGAGAGGGGCAGCATGCGCTTCTCGTTGTGCAGGACGGCGGTGATGATCTCGGCGACAACCGAGGCGATGCCAAACTCGGTGCAGCCCTTGCCGCCCACGATCTTGCTGCCAGACTCCTTGACCATGCGCTTGACCTCGTCGAAGTCGATGTTGGTGTTGGAGTGGTAGTCCATCGCGAGGTACTCGCGCAGCGAGATGGAGCCAACGGTCACGTGCGAGGTGGGGATGAACGACGAGTCACCGTGCTCGCCCATGCAGAAGGCCTGGATCTGCTTGGCGTCGACGTCGATGATGCCAGAGAGGATGCGGCGCAGGCGCACGGAGTCGAGCGCGGTGCCGGTGCCAAAGACGTGCTCGCGCGGCAGGCCGAGGTTGCGGTACAGGTACTCGGTCACGATGTCGGCGGGGTTGGAGACGCTCAGCACGATGCCGTTGAAGCCGGAGTCGCGCACGGGGCCAACGATGCCCTCGAGCACCTTCATGGTGCCGCCGAGCATGTCGAGGCGCGTCTCGCCGGGCCTGCGGCTGCGGCCGGCGGTGAGGACGATGAAGTGGGCGTCCGCGCAGTCGGCGTAGTCACCAACGCGGATGGTGAACGAGTCGCCCATGCCCGAGGCAAGGTCTTCGAGGTCCATGACCTGGGCCTCTGCGGCCTCGCGGTTCACGTCGAGAAACACGATCTCGTTCACGAGGTGGCGAAACATCAGGCACAGTGCAACGTGGCTGCCAACGCGACCAGCGCCGATAATGACAACCTTGCGCGTCTGGTATGGCTTCTCAATGGACATTGCTTTCCTCCTTGATGGACGGACAACTACTGTGCAACTACTCACCAAGGGGAAATGATACGTCACTAGAAAGCGAGCGGGCGGCCTCGCGACCGTCCGCTCGCCGACATGTTTGAATGAGTCGGGGAACCGCCCTTCTGGCAGCCCGCGCATGAGACAAAGGGAAACTAAAGGGAAACTCCCTTTGTCTCATTAGTCGCGGGTGAGCTTGCGGTGCAGGCGGTGGGGCTTGGATGCCTCCGGGCCCAGGCGACGCTCGCGGTCAGCCTGGTAGGCCTCGAAGTTGCCCTCGAACCAGTGCCAGCTGCCGGGGTTCTCGTCCGTGCCCTCCCAGGCCAGGATGTGCGTGGCCACGCGGTCGAGGAACCAGCGGTCGTGGCTCGTGACCACCGAGCAGCCGGGGAAGCGCTCAAGGGCGTCCTCCAGGCTCTCGCTCGTCTCGGTGTCGAGGTCGTTGGTGGGCTCGTCCAGCAGCAGGAGGTTTCCTCCCTGGCGAAGGGTGAGGGCAAGGTTCAGGCGGTTCCTCTCGCCACCGGAGAGCACGCCGGCAGGCTTCTGCTGGTCCGTGCCCTTGAAGCCAAAGGTCGCCACGTAGGCGCGGCTGGGGATCTCCGTGTCGCCCACGGTGATGTAGTCGTTGCCGTCAGAGACAACCTCCCAGACGCTCTTCTTAGGGTCGATGCCGGCGCGCATCTGGTCCACGTAGGAGAGCTTGACCGTCTCGCCCAGCTCCAGCGTGCCCGAGGAGGGCTGCTCCTGGCCAACGATCATCTTGAAGAGCGTGGTCTTGCCCACGCCGTTGGGGCCAATCACGCCCACGATGCCGTTGCGGGGCAGGTCAAAGGAGAGGTCGTCGATAAGAACGCGGTCGCCAAACGCCTTGGTGAGATGCTCCACCGTAAGCACCTTGGCGCCCAGGCGCGGGCCCACGGGAATCTGAATCTCGGAGAAGTCGAGCTTCTTGGTGGCCCTTGCCTCGGCCTCCATCTGCTCGTAGCGCTCCAGGCGCGCGCGGTTCTTGGCCTGGCGCGCCTTGGGGCTCTGGCGCACCCACTCGAGCTCGGAGCGCATCTTCTTTGCGCGCTTGGCGTTCTCGCGACCCTCGGCCTCCAGGCGGGCGGCCTTCTTCTCCAGGTAGGTGGAGTAGTTGCCCTCGTAGGGGTAGAGCTGGCCGCGGTCCACCTCGCAGATCCAGCCCGCCACGTCGTTCAGGAAGTAGCGGTCGTGCGTGACTGCCATGACGGCACCGGGATAGTTGTGCAGGAACTGCTCGAGCCACAGCACGCTCTCGGCGTCCAGGTGGTTGGTGGGCTCGTCGAGAAGGAGCAGGTCAGGCGCCTCGAGCAGCAGGCGGCACAGCGCCACGCGGCGACGCTCGCCGCCGGAGAGCTGGGTCACCGGGGCGTCCGGGTCTGGGCACTGCAGGGCGTCCATGGCCTGCGAAAGCTGAGAGTCCAGGTCCCAGCCGTTGGCGGCGTCGATCTCGTCCTGGAGGCGGCCCATCTCGGCCATGAGGGCGTCAAAGTCCGCATCCGGGCTGGCCATCTCCTCGCCAATCTGGTTGAAGCGGTTGACCTTGGCAATCACGTCCGAGAAGGCCATCTCGATGTTCTCGCGCACGGTCTTGTCCTCGTCGAGGGGCGGCTCCTGCTGGAGAAGCCCCACCGTGTAGCCCGGCGTGAGGCGGGCCTCGCCGTTGGAGACGTCCTCGAGGCCGGCCATGACCTTGAGAAGCGTTGACTTGCCCATGCCATTGGGGCCAACCACGCCAATCTTGGCGCCGGGATAGACGCCCACGGTGACGTCGTCGAGAATGACCTTCTCGCCCACGACCTTGCGGGCCTTGTACATCTGGTACACGAACTCTGCCATTGCTGCTCCTGTCTGGGGCCAAACGTGCCCTTGGGTGGGGGGTGCCACATGCGGCGAGAAGGACTCGCCACGGGCGTGCGTGTGCCCCCATTCTACGGGAGGGCGTGCGGGCGGCCCCGCGGACGGCGGCGCGCAGGACCGCGCCCTTCAACGTTTATGCACAATCGGATGCCGCTGCATGCCCAAAACCTGCGGTTTCGCCCATGCGTGCATCTTTTCTGTTACTACCGGTGGCACAATCGAGGGGGATGGGATACACCTGTACGGCCGCGACCGCTCTGGCGGCGGGCATGGTGCAAAGAGAACTGAGGGGGATTCATGCCAGAGGCAATCCGCAAGGTCAACGTTATCGGCCACTTGCATCCGGACACGGACAGCATCTGCGCCGCCATTTCCTACGCTTACCTCAAGAACCAGATCGACGAGCCGATCTACGAGGCAAGGCGCGCAGGCGCCCTCAACCGCGAGACGGCATTTGTGCTCAAGCACTTTGGCTTCGAGGAGCCGCCGCTCATCACCTCGGTGACGCCGCAGATCAAGGACATCGTGGTGCAAAAGCAGCCTGGCATCGACGCCGAGATGAGCCTCTTCGCCGCCTGGAACATGATGCAGGACACCAAGGTGGATACCCTCTGCATCACCGATGAGGACAAGCACCTCGAAGGCCTCATCGCGGTGAAGGACGTTGCCAACGCGAACATGGACATCTTCGACACCGCCATGCTCTCCGAGGCCCAGACCTCCTACAAGAACATCATCGAGACGCTCAACGGCACGCTGCTTCTGGGTGACCCCAACGGCCGCGTGACCAAGGGCAACGTGCGCGTGGGCACCACGCCCGAGATGATGGAGGACACCATCAAGGCCGGCGACATCGTGCTGGTCACCAACCGCTACGAGACACAGCAGTTCGCCGTCGAGTGCGACGCCGGGTGCCTGGTCATCTGCTGTGGTGCCAACGTGTCCAAGCGCGTCATTGCCTCCGCCGAGCGCCACGGCTGCACCATCATCACCACTCCGTACGACACCTTCGCCGCCGCGCGCCTCATCGGCATGTCCGTGCCGGTGCGCGCCAAGATGCTGCGCAAGGGCATCCTGCAGTTCTCGGTCAACACGTCCGTGGACGACGCGCGCAAGATCATGGCAAAGTCGCGTCACCGCTTCTTCCCCGTCATCGACGAGGACGGCTCCTACTTTGGCCTGGTGAGCTCGCCTAACCTCATCAACATCAAGCGCAAGCACGTCATTCTCGTCGATCACTCCGAGCGTTCGCAGGCCGTGGACGGCCTTGACCAGGCCGAGATCATGGAGATTCTCGACCACCACCGCATTGGCACCATCGAGACAAACGCACCCGTCTACTACCGCGCCGAGCCCGTTGGCTGCACCTGCACGATCATCTACAGCGCCTACGCCGAGGCCGGCGTGGAGATTCCGCCCAACATTGCGGGCCTCATGCTCTCGGCCATTCTCTCCGACACGCTCACGTTCCGCTCCCCCACCTGTACGGCCAAGGACCGTCACGCTGCCGAGGAGCTGGCCAAGATCTGCGGCGAGGACATCGAGACGTACGCCGACTCGATGTTCGAGGCCGGCGCCGACCTCACAGGTCGCACCGCCGAGGAGGTCTTCCACCAGGACTTCAAGGTCTTCAGCCGCGGCAACGCCAAGTTTGGCGTGGGCCAGGGCAGCTACATGACAAAGAATAGCCGCGTGGCTGCCGAGAACCTCGTGCGGCCGTTCCTCGCCGAGGCCGCCAAGGCCGAGGAGCTGCCCATGATCTTCTACATGTTCACCGACGTTAAGTCGCAGAGCACCGACCTCATGATCTATGGCAACGGCGCCGAGGACGTGGTGGCGCAGGCCTTTGACGTCACGCCCAAGGACGGAATGGCGCTGCTCAAGGGCGTTGTGAGCCGCAAGAAGCAAATCATCCCGCCCATCATGGCAACGCTCCAGAAGATCGACGAGGACGATTAGCAATTCTCGCCTGCACTTGATGCCGCCCCGGCCGCCGATATGCTGGCGACCGGGGCGGTTGCTTTTCTCGGCGCGAGGCCCTTCTCGGCGTGAGGTCCTTCTCGGCACCCGAATGTGTATCAACCTCCGCGGGCTACACGTTCAGCAACGAGTGTGTGTCGGGCACGCCGCCCTCCGGCGCCGGTGCTCCGGCTGCCGTAGAATGGTGAGTGGTCCTTTGGCGCCGCACCCGCGGCGCACCCAGCCCACACCCAGCATGAAAGGTGGCCTCGATGGTCTCGCGCATCTACGTTGAGAAAAGGGACGGATTCGACGGGGAGGCGCGGGCACTCAGCCACGAGCTGCGGCACATGCTGGGCATCTCGTCGCTCACAGGCCTGCGCATCATCAACCGCTACGACGTCGAAGGCATCTCCGAGGAGCTCTTCGAGCAGTGCGTGCCCGTTGTCTTCTCCGAGCCCCAGACCGACCGAGCCACGCGCGAGATGCCCGAGGTTGCGGAGGGCGCGCGCGTCTTTGCCGTGGAGTCCCTGCCCGGCCAGTTTGACATGCGCGACGCCTCGGCGGCCGAGTGCATCCAGCTCGTCTCTCAGGGCGAGCGTCCCACGGTGAGAAACGCCAAGGTCTACGTGCTGGAGGGCGAACTCACCGACGACGACCTTACAGCCATCAAGCACTACGTGATCAACCCGGTCGAGGCGCGCGAGGCGTCGCTCGAGAAGCGCGAGACCCTCGCAACCACGTACCCGGAGCCCGCAGACGTCGAGGTCCTGGACGGCTTCCTCGACCTGGACGATAAGGGCATCGAGGACTTTGTGCGCGACCGCGGCCTGGCGATGGACGTGGCGGATGCCAAGTTCTGCCAGGGCTACTTTGCGCGCGAGGGCCGCGTTCCCACCATCACCGAGATTCGCATGATCGACACCTACTGGTCCGACCACTGCCGCCACACCACCTTTGGCACTGCCCTCACCGACATCCAGTTCGACAACACCCAGGCAGCGGCCGCGTTCCGCCGCTACATGGACATCCGTCACCAGCTTGGCCGCGATAACAAGCCCGTCTGCCTCATGGACATGGGCACCATCGGCGCCAAGTGGCTCAAGCACACGGGCCAGCTCACCGGCCTCGACGAGTCCGAGGAGATCAACGCCTGCACCGTGAAGGCCAAGGTCGACGTCAACGGCCAGGACGAGGATTGGCTCTACCTCTTCAAGAACGAGACGCACAACCACCCCACCGAGATCGAGCCCTTTGGCGGCGCGGCCACCTGCATTGGCGGCGCCATCCGCGACCCGCTCTCGGGCCGCAGCTACGTGTACCAGGCCATGCGCGTGACCGGCGCAGCCGACCCCACGGCGCCGGTTTCGAGCACGCTTCCCGGCAAGCTCCCGCAGCGCAAGATCTGCCGCACGGCTGCCGCCGGCTACTCCTCCTACGGCAACCAGATCGGCCTTGCCACTGGCCAGGTCTCCGAGCTCTACCACCCCGGCTACGTGGCCAAGCGCATGGAGATCGGCGCCGTGGTGGGCGCCACGCCCGCGGACCACGTGCGCCGCGAGTGCCCTGCCCCGGGCGACAAGATCGTGCTTCTCGGCGGCCGTACCGGCCGCGACGGCATCGGCGGCGCCACGGGCAGCTCCAAGGCGCACAACGTGGAGTCGCTCGAGAAGGACGGCGCCGAGGTCCAGAAGGGCAACGCACCCACCGAGCGCAAGCTGCAGCGCCTCTTCCGCCGCGGCGACGCGTGCCGCCTCATCAAGCGCTGCAACGACTTTGGCGCCGGCGGCGTCTCGGTTGCCATTGGCGAGCTTGCCGACGGCCTTCTCATCGACCTTGACCGCGTGCCCAAGAAGTACGACGGCCTTGACGGCACCGAGCTTGCCATCTCCGAGTCGCAGGAGCGCATGGCCGTGGCGCTGGCCCCCGAGGACGTGGACGAGTTCCTGGGCTACGCGCGCGAGGAGAACCTCGAGGCCACGGTTGTCGCCGAGGTCACCGAGGAGCCCCGCCTGCGCATGACCTGGCGCGGCAAGACCATCGTGGACGTGAGCCGCCAGTTCCTCTCGTCCAACGGCGCGCCCAAGTCCACCTCGGTGCGCGTCTGCGCACCGCACGAGTACCACCACGAGTGGGCCGGCGACACCTTTGCGCAGAAGATGGTCTCGCTGGTGAGCGACCTCAACGTGGCGTCCAACAAGGGCCTGGCCGAGAGGTTCGACTCCACCATTGGTGCCGCGACCGTGCTCATGCCGTTTGGCGGCAAGACGCAGCTCACACCAGCGCTTGGCATGGCGGCGAAGCTCCCCGTGGACGGCGAGACCACCACGTGCTCGGGCATGGCGTGGGGCTACAACCCCTACCTCATGAGCGAGGACGAGTACACCGGTGCCTACCTGGCCGTTGTTGAGTCCGTCTCCAAGCTCGTGGCCATGGGCTTCGAGCACAAGAACTTCTACCTCACGTTCCAGGAGTACTTCGAGAAGCTCCGCGACGACCCCAAGCGCTGGGGCAGGCCCACGGCCGCACTTCTCGGTGCGCTCATGGCCCAGCTCGACCTGGGCATTGGCTCCATTGGCGGTAAGGACTCCATGTCCGGCTCGTTCGAGGACCTCGACGTGCCGCCCACACTTGTCTCGTTTGCCACCGGCCTGGGCAAGGTCGACCGCGTGACCTCGCCGGAGTTCAAGCACGCCGACGACCAGGTGATCGTTGTGGTGCCTGAGTACGCCGACGATGGCATCACGCCCACGGCGGAGTCCCTTCTCGCCGCGTTTGACTACGTCGAGAAGCTCATTGGCTCCGGCGTCGCGCGCGCGGTGAGCGCGCCAGGCTACGGCTGCATGGCCGAGGCCATGTTCAAGATGTGCGTGGGCAACTTCATTGGCCTGCGCGTGCGCCCCGAGTTCACCCAGGAGGCACTGCTCAACCCCGCGTACGGCAGCTTTGTGATCGAGCTTGCGCAGGGCGCCAGCCTGCCGGAGGCACCGAAGGGCGTGACCGTTGCGGCGTTTGGCCAGACGCTTGCGGAGTATGCGCTCTACGCCTGCGGCGAGCGTATGTCCATCCTGAACGACCTGCAGAAGCCCTGGGAGAATGCGCTCTCTGGCGTGTATCCGTACCTGGGCAAGGCCGAGGGCCCGGCGTGCGCGCCCATCTCGTTTGATGCCGAGAAGGCCGGCATCACGCCCACGCGCCACACGGCCGGCGCCAGCTTCGCCAAGCCGCGCGTGGTGATCCCCGTCTTCCCGGGCAACAACTGCGAGTACGACTCCGCGCGAGCGTTTGAGCGCGTGGGCGCCGTGCCAAAGACGGTCATCGTGAACAACCTCACGCCGCAGGCGGTCTCCGAGAGCGTCGACGCCATGGTGCGCGCCATTCGCGAGAGCCAGATCGTCTTCATCCCCGGCGGCTTCTCCGGCGGCGACGAGCCCGACGGATCGGCCAAGTTCATCGTGGCATTCTTCCGCAACCCCGCCGTCACCGAGGCGGTGCGCGACCTGCTCCAGGCTCGCGACGGTCTCATGCTGGGCGTCTGCAACGGCTTCCAGGCCCTCATCAAGCTGGGGCTCGTTCCCTACGGCGACATCGTGGACGCGCGCGAGGACTCCCCCACCCTCACCTTCAACCCCATTGGGCGCCACCAGAGCCGCCTCGTGCGCACACGCGTAGCGTCGACCATCTCGCCGTGGCTCTCCAAGTGCAAGGTGGGCGACGTGCACAACATCGCCATTAGCCACGGAGAAGGACGCTTTGTGTGCACCGCCGAGGAGCTGGGGCGCCTTGAGGCGGCGGGACAGATTGCCACGCAGTATGTGAACGCCGACCGGCTGCCGTCCATGAACCTGCGCTCCAACCCCAACGGGTCCTTCATGGCGGTTGAGGGCCTCACCTCGCCCGACGGCCGCGTGCTGGGCAAGATGGGCCACACCGAGCGCAGTGGCGCGGGCCTCTACAAGAACGTGCCCGGCAACGCGTATCAGCCGCTGTTCGAAGGCGGTGTGAGCTACTTCGCATAAGCGCAGCCAGAGGGGGTTACCGCAGCCGGCCTCCCCCGATGGTCGAAGAACATCAAGGACACGACCCTTGGGGGAGGCCGGCTGCGGCCCCTCCGGGGGTCGCTTCCTTACCTGCTGACGTGTCTGGCGGAGCTTCCGGAGGCTGCGGGGCTAGATCTGGACGTTTTCTCGGGCTTAGGGGGTGCGGACGTTTTCTTGGACCGGCTACACCGCCAGCCCGAGCCTCGCCCTCCTGCCGTCTATGGTATCCCAGACGACCGCGCCGCCCTCGCGGAACTCCCTCAGCCTGCCGGAGCGGTACCACCCCATCCAGCGGTCGAGCCTCCGCACGAACTCGCCGACCGGGACCCCGGACCAGTCCCTGCCGCGGAAGAACTCGTTCTTCAGCCTCCCGAAGAACCCCTCCATCGCGGCGTTGTCCGCGCACCTGCCCTTCCTGGACATCGAGCGGGTGAGGCCGTGCTCCCCGCAGATCGACTTCCACCCCGGCCACCGGTAGTGGCAGCCGCGGTCGGTGTGCACGACGGGGGCCTCCCCGGGCCGCAGCGCGGCGCACGCCCGGGAGAGGGACTCGTTCGCGAGCGCGGCCGTGGGCCGGGCCCCGATGGCCCACGCGACCGGCCTGGAGTCGAACAGGTCGACGACCGGCGACAGGTAGACCTTCGCGCCGCACGGGAGCCTGAACTCGGTGATGTCGCTCGCCCACAGGGCGTTCGGGGACGCCGGGGAGAAGTCGTGGGTGCCGTCGCCGCGCAGGGGGAGGTTGGCCGGGGCGTCGTCTATCTCGCCGGCGTAGGAGCTGTAGCGCCTCCCGCGGCGCAGGTAGACGGGCCTGAGGCCGCGCCTCCCCATGGCCTCCCGCACCACCTTCTCCGAGACCGGCCTCCCCAGCTCCTCGGCGAGCCTGGCGTGCACGAAGCGGTAGCCGCGGGCGCAGCGGCCCTCCTCGCGGAAGACGCGCTCCACCTCCCCGCCCAGCTCGTCCGCCTCGTCGGGGGCGCAGGCGGAGCCGTCGGCGAGCCTGCGCCCCCAGTACTCATAGGAGCTCTTCGATATCCCCAGGAAGCGGGCGATGGGGCGCAGGGGCAGGCCTGTCTCCCGCCTCAATCTCTCGCCGAGCTCTGCCTTGCTCCTGTTGGAGGTCAAACCCGGGAGCGAGCCTCCCGCTTTTAGGTCGTCCAACACCGCCCTGAGCAGCCTGTTCTCCACCTGGTCGGGGCTGAGCCCCGACAGCGGGCCGGTGGCGGGTGCGTCGTAGAGCCCCGCGCCGCGGTCCTCGGCCTCGTCCGACCTCGCCATGGCAACCGCCTCCGTGCGTCGTCCCGGGCGCGAGCGTGCGCACCCGCCACGCAGGCTACCACACCCGGCGACCGAGTGGGGGAGGTGCCCCCTCGACCACTCCCTCACGGCGGTCACGCCGCAGCCCACGAGCTCGGCCGCCCCCCTCGCGCCCATGCCCTCCTCGAGGGCGTAGAGCGCGAGCTCCACGTCGTCCCTGCTATACATGCGGACCTCCAGTCCCGGACCACCCCGTGGTCCAACTTCGAGTCCGCACCCCCCTTATCGGCCCCAAAACGTCTAATTTCGGCCCCACGGCCCTGCACGCGCTGTCTGCGAACGACAAGTACGCCGCGTATACTGGTTCGCCGACTACGCGAGAGGAGCAGCATGACACGAGAAGACAGCGCGGAGTTCCGGATGGGCGAGCGGCAGGAACGCTTCCTTACGAGCACGTGGGGAGCCCTGCTCGCGGCCGCGTTCTGCTGCCTTCTCTGGGGGTCGGCGTTCCCTTGCATCAAGATTGGCTATGCGCTGTTTGGAATCGCGGGCACCGACACCGCGTCCCAGATGCTCTTCGCGGGAACGCGCTTCCTTCTTGCCGGGGCAATGGTCATCGTCTTTGTGAGCATTGCCCGGAGAAGGCCGCTGGCGCCAAAGCGCACAGACGTAGGCGCCATCTGCCTGCTTGCGCTTTTCCAGACCTTCGGCCAGTACGCCTTCTTCTATCTGGGACTTGCGCATGCTGCGGGAACCACGAGCTCGGTCATCGAGGCGAGCGCCAACTTCTTTGCCATTCTGCTCTCGGCGCTGGCGTTTCGCCAGGAGCGGCTTACCGGCAAAAAGGTAGCGGGTTGCCTGTTGGGATTTGCGGGTGTGGTCCTCATCAATCTTGGTGGGAGCCTAGGCAACTTCTCGTTTTCCTTCTCTCCCGACGGCGAGGGGATGATTCTTCTCAGCGCACTTTGCTCGGCAACGTCATCATGCCTTATCCAGCGGCTCTCAAAACGGCACGACCCGGTGCTGCTCAGTGGGTGGCAGTTTGTGGTGGGCGGACTTGGCCTCATGGCGATGGGTGTGGCAGGCGGCGGAACGCTCTCGCCGACGGGGCCAAGCGCACTGCTCCTTCTCGCATACATGGCGTTTATCTCGGCTGCAGCGTACAGCGTATGGTCGCTCCTGCTCTCTGTGAACTCGGTCTCGCGCATCTCGGTCTATGGGTTCATGAACCCTGTGTTTGGCTTCGTGCTCTCTGCGGTGCTTCTCGGCGAGTACCAGCAGGTTGACCCCGTGCGCTCCATCTGCGCGTTGGTGCTGGTGAGCGCCGGCATTGTGGTAGTCAACCGCGTGGGCGCACGTGCCGGGAGCGCAACGAGCACCCCCGGAAGCGAGAAGCACTAGGGGCCAGCTTCCGAACCCGTACAAACCCTTCCGTTCGCCGGCTCGCAGGCGATTCCCTGGGACTTCTCTACGTATAATTGAGTTACGCAATGCGAAGGGAGTCCCCATGGAACGCCTCGTTAAACGACGCACTGCCCTCGCCCTCCTCGGTATGCCCGCAGCGCTCTCGCTTGGCTCGGTGCTCACGGGCTGTAGCAAGAACGCGCAGGATAGCGCGCTAGCCATCTCTGCCACGGACCTCACTGCAGACGTAAAGGACGCTGCGCTCACGCAAGAGCCCATCGCTAATGCCCTTACAGATCAAACGACAACGCACGCACTCTTTGACTTCACTTCTCGCCTGCTTCAGGGCACCTATCCCACAGACCAGCAGACAAACGTGCTTGTCTCTCCCCTCTCGGCGCTCTTTGCCCTGGCCCTCGCGGAAACCGGTGCCGCAGGCGATACGCTCTCTCAGCTAGAGACCGCAACGGGCATGGATATCGACTCGCTTGCGACCTATCTAGGTGCTTACGCCCGTCGCATCTCTGGCGAGGACCTCTACGATACGCAGCAGAAGGGCGACGTCCTTGCCCTTAAGTGCGCTAACTCCATTTGGCTGAGGTCGTCAGATGACCTCAGCGTCTCGGATGTTTACCTCGCCACCTGCAAAGGCACCCTTAACGCGCAGGCGTTCTCGGCACCGTTCGATTCCACCACCGCCGACGATATCAATACCTGGGTCAGTTCCAAGACTGATGGCATGATTGACCAGCTTGTGGATCGCATCACCGCAGACGATCAGCTCTTTCTCATTAACGCCCTGGCCTTTGACGATGCCTGGCAAGAACCGTATGAGGAAGGAGACGTCCAGGGCGACACCTTCACGACCGAGGAAGGCGACGAGCAGAGCGTTCGCATGATGCACTCGTACGAGACGACCTACCTCGAGAACAACCTTGCAGAGGGCTTCCTGAAGCCCTACAAGAACTACAGCTTTGCCTTTGTCGCGCTACTCCCCAAGCAGGGCGTGCATCTCGCAGACCTCGTGGTGTCGCTAGACGGCACATCCCTGCATGACCTGATTGCGAACCCAATCTCCAACATCGAGGTCTCCGCCGGACTCCCCAAGTTCTCGCTTGATTACCAGACCACGCTCAACGACCAGCTGGCAGCCATGGGCGTTCGCGATGCCTTCGATCCAAAGCTCGCCGACTTCTCGCGCATGGCTACCCTCAAGGACGGCAACATTGCCATAAGCACCGTGCTACAAAAGACCTTCATCGACGTAAACGAGACAGGCACAAAAGCGGCAGCGGTTACCGCAATTGGTGTGTCCTGTTCAACGGCAACGCCTGACGAACCCGAGGTCCGGGAGGTCATCCTAGACCGACCCTTCGTTTATTTCATCATTGACAACATGACCCTAACGCCACTGTTTGCAGGCGTAATGGCAAGCATGGGGTAGGCGCTTGAGCCTCGCCGGCGCGACTCCCACATTGTCCTCGGGAATCACTTGTAGCCCCGGCAAACGAATGAATGAGCAACGTGGCGATCTTCAATTGCATCGAACTCGCCTTCGTTACATGAATTGGTCCGCGATTGCATCGAACTAGCCTTCGTTGCACGCCAATTCTGAGGAAATGCCCGTCTGGCAATTTACTTTGATAGTTTATGCATGGCTCTACCTGCGGATTTTCATGCAGCGCAGCAGACGACTACTCAAGGGGTCCGCGAAATGGCGTGCAACGAAGGGCAGTTCGGCGCACGAAATCCTCTCGATGTGTAACGTAGGGCAGTTCGATGCAGCCATCAGACGAGAATGGCGACTCCGTAACCCAAGGAGAGACACCTCCGCCAGAATAACGTGCAGCTTCGTCACGAAAAGAGGGCGGACCGAAGGCCCGCCCTCTCAAATCCGTTCGTTCGAGTACTCGAACGCCCGAAGCTAAATCCTCGCAACCCCGCTCTTGCGCGCAGCGTCGGCCACGGCTGCAGCAACGGCGGGCGCAACACGCTTGTCGAAGGCACCGGGGATGATGTAGTCCGCCGCACGGTGCTCGTCGTCCACCAGGCCGGCGATAGCGTAGGCAGCGGCCTCCATCATGTCGTCGTTGATGTCGCTCGCACGCACGTCAAGCGCACCGCGGAAGATGCCGGGGAACGCCAGAACGTTGTTGATCTGGTTGGGGAAGTCCGAGCGACCCGTTGCCGCCACGGCCGCGCCGGCTGCCAGCGCCTCGTCGGGCATGATCTCGGGCACGGGGTTCGCGCAGGCAAAGATGATGGGGTCCTTGGCCATCGAGCGCACCATGTCCTGCGAGACCAGGTTGGGCTTGGAGACGCCCACAAAGACGTCCGCACCCTTGAGGGCGTCGGCGAGCGAACCCTGGACCTTCTCGGTGTTGGTCCAGGTGGCAACCTCCTGCTTCACCGGGTTCAGGCCATCGCGGCCCTCGTAGATAGCACCCGTGTGGTCGCAGATGATGATGTCCTTCACGCCCATGCGCTTCATGAGGCGAGCGATGGAGATGCCCGCGGCGCCGGCGCCCGAGAAGACCACCTTGACGTCGCCGAGATCACGACCGGTGAGACGGCACGCGTTGATCAGCGCGGCGCATGTCACGACCGCGGTGCCATGCTGGTCGTCATGGAAGACGGGAATGTCGCAGGTCTCCTTGAGGCGACGCTCGATCTCGAAGCAGCGCGGCGCGGAGATGTCCTCGAGGTTCACGCCGCCAAAGCTGCCGGCGAGCAGCTGCACGGTGCGCACGATCTCATCCACGTCGTTGGAGCGGATGCACAGGGGGAAGGCGTCCACGTCGGCGAAGGTCTTGAAAAGGGCACACTTGCCCTCCATGACGGGCATGCCCGCCTCGGGGCCAATGTTGCCCAGGCCGAGAACCGCGGAGCCATCGGTCACAACGGCAACCAGGTTCCAGCGACGGGTGTACTCGTACGAGAGGCTCGGATCCTTCTGGATCTCCAGGCAGGGAACGGCGACGCCCGGCGTGTAGGCCACGGCAAGCTCCTCCGGCGTGCTGATCTGGGCCCTGCTCACGACCTCGATCTTGCCGTGCCACTCCCTGTGTGCGTCAAGTGCGTGCTGCTTTGCATCGTCAGCCATCTTGGCTCCTTTGACATTCGAGGACACTTACACGACCTGTCTATCTTAAGCCTTCGCGCGGCGTGCCAACTCGACCCCCGCGGCCTATACTCCCAAGAGAAATCACTCGACCAAAGGGGTTGCCATGGCACAGAGCGTCCTCATCAAGGACACCACGCGAGAGGAACGCGAGGAGATCGTGCGCCGCGGGCTGAGCTTCTGCGGCGACGGCTCGTGCGAGCAGTGCAGCGGCTGCTCGATGGGCGTGGGCTCGATCGGCGCCATGTACCAGCCCTACATCGACGGCAAACTCGAGCTGGCAGAGGTCAACATGTTGCACGCCGCAACCACGTTCACGCTGGGCGGCGGGCGAAGCGCGGACGCTGCATCCACCGAGCCGCCAGCGTCCGCATCCAGCACCGAGACGAGCAAAGAATAGTCGAGGCCCCATGCACGCACGCACACCCAAGCACTTTGTCCTCGAGGAGCGCCTCGAGCGCTACGCGGACTTCATCGAGCCTGCACCACAAGACTATGCTGGCCGCTGGGCGGAGGCCTGCTACCCCCTGGGCGGCACCTCCGCAGCAGGCGGAGCGGCGAGCGCCGGGCGCTTTCGCGAGGTCCGCCTTGACTTGGGCTGTGGCAAGGGCGCCTTCACCGTGGAGTCCGCCCGTCGCGAGCCGGACGTGCTCTTCCTCGGCATGGACGGCGAACCGCTCTGCATGGCCTACGCCGGTGGCCTTGCCGCAAAGAGCGGCCTTGAGAACGTCGTCTTCCTCGCCTGGGACGGCCATCGCGTAACCGAGGCCTTCGCCCCCGGCGAGCTCTCGTGCATCTACCTCAACTTCCCCACGCCGTTCCCGCGCAAGCGCCAAGCGCGCCGCCGCCTCACGGATGCCACCTGCCTCATGGAGTACCGCCGCATTCTTGCACCGGACGGCACGCTGCGGCTCAAGACGGACAGCCGCCCCCTCTACCTCTTCACGCTCGAGGAGCTTGCCGCCGCAGGCTATCAGGTGCTCTGGACAAGCGAGGACGCGCGCGCAGACTTCCCCAACGACCCCACAAGCGGCTACGAGGAACGCCTTGCTGCCAACGGCGCCAAGGTCTTCGCGCTGGAGGCGACGCCCGGACCAGAACCCGCGCACTTCTCGCCCACTCCCCAGCGCGGTCTGGTGGAATACCTCCCCCAGGATCTCGAGAAGCTCGACTACGTGCCCCTGGGCATGGAGGCCACAGTGTGGAACATGCGCAACCGCGAGGCAAAGCTCTGGGCAAAGGGCCACAAGGGCAGCGGGACTGCTGGCAGTGGCGAAAAGGCCAACTAACGAGAAACGCGCCGCCCTGCAGCAAGCAAGGCGGCGCAGCTAGAAGTCCGTATCCTTGGCGCCTTTATGCCGTGGGGCTGGCCCAGTGTGCGGCTACGCAGGACTGCGGCGCGGGCACAAAGCCCTCAAAGATTACCGGCGCACCCTCGGCCTCGGAAGCCAGCATGTCTCGCTCGCTGCGAATAGTCCACGTGACGAGCTTGCCGCCGAGAGTCCCGCACACCAGGCGCACCGCGGGCTGCTCGCGGTCGTCGAAGCGGTACGCAATGAAATCCGGCTTGGTGGCCACGTTGCCGAGAAGCGCGGTTGCTCCCACGCGCAGCGGCAGCGGCAGGGCCTTGGCGCTTGCACCGGCGTCGTCCGCGAGAAAGTCCATCGAGAGCTGCCCACGGATGACCTCGGGGCGGTTGCGGCGCAGCCACACCAGCACGGCGGGATCGAAGCTCTCGATGCAGTAGCGCACGTCAAAGGTGTCCAGGCACTCCATGACGCGACTGGTGAGAAGGTCAGCGTTCTCGCAGTAGGTCTTGATTTCGATGATGAGCGGCGCGGGCATGGATCCCCTACCGTCCCACTCGAAGATGCGCAGGACCTCGCCAAGCGTGGGAATGCCCTGGTCGGTCCCGTTGAGGCGGTACTCCTCGAGCTGCGGGCGCGTAAGCTCCTCGACGGTGCCCTCCTTGCCCGTCATGCGCTTGAGGTCGGAGTCATGGATGACAACCAGGCGGTCGTCAGCGGTGAGGTGCACGTCAAGCTCCACGCCAAAGCCGTACTCGCGGGCGCGCCTAAAGGCGGCAAGCGAGTTCTCGGGGGCGCCAAGGGAGTCGTCGTGGAGGCCGCGGTGTGCATAGCGGTAGCGCGCAAACTCGTTCCAGCGCTCGTCAACCGTCTTGTTGCCCGTACGGGGTGCCATGCCATACACGGCAGCAGCCCCAAGACCTGCGGCAATTCCAGCAGCGAAGAGCGCCGGATGCTTGCGAATGATGCAGTTTGCCATCGACAATCCTCCATCCAGGCGTCGACAACGCCAGGCACGCCGAGCTGGCGGCACGCTAGTCGACATCGAACGATTCGAGCCCTCTTTTCTCGACCAATTTCGAGTCTCCGTGGTGCACGAACAGCATTGTAACGAAGCTTGCGGCAACAAACACCGTGGCGTAGATGAAGAGTGACCGGTAGCTCACGTTGTGCATGAGCCAACCCGCAGCGATGGGCGTGACAGTCTGTGCGGCCATCGAGAAGGTGTAGTAGAGCCCCGTGAACTTGCCTGTGTCGGAGCCCTTGCACATCTCGACCACCATGGGCAGCGAGTTCACGTTGATGCCGGCCCAGCCCATGCCAAGGACGATCATCACCACATAGAGCGCGGGCGAGAAGCCCATGCCGGCAAAGGTCCAGGCAGCGCAGAACGCAAAGCCTCCGCCGAGAAGCACAATGCCGCCCTGGATGGTGCGCTTGCGTCCCACGCGGCTGGCGATGGCCCCCACGGGAATGTACGAGACAATGGCGCCCACGTTGGCCACGATGAGGCAGCGGCTTGCCTCGCCCAGCGCCATGCCCCACTCCGCCTGCGCATACGTGGTAAACCAGGTCTCCATGGCGTTGTAGCCAATGAACCACAGGGCAATGGACGCGAGAAGGAAGCCCAACGAGCGCCTAACCGGCGCGGGGAGCACCTCCTTGCCCGTGGCTGCGTCCTTCTCGACAAGGTTCTCCTCGGGGTGCTTTGCCTCGTATGCCGCGACCTCGGCCTCGAGCTTGGGCTCCTTTACGGTGAGAAACACGATAGCTACCGAGACCACCATGATGGCAGCCACAATCACAAAGAGCGGCAGGTAGTCCACGTGATCGAGGCCAGCAGTGCGGCCCTTGTTGTAGAGCACGGAGGCAATCCCCAGGTAGATGATGCCGCCCACGGCACCCATGAGGTTGATGATCGCGTTTGCGGGCGAGCGCAACGGCTTGGGCGTGCAGTCGGGCATAAGCGCTACGGCTGGGCTGCGGTAGGTGCCCATGGAAACAAGCACAAAGAGCAGAACGCCAATGAATGCGGCGAGAAGGGCGCCCGAGCCGTCCGCATAGTACGCGTTGTTGATGATGGGCAGGAAGATCATGCCAACCACGGCAAGCGCCGTACCCACGAGGATGAAGGGCATGCGGCGGCCCAGGCGACTGTGGCAGCGGTCCGAGAGCGAGCCAAAGAACGGCAGGAGGAAGAGGGCAAGGACGTTGTCGGCAGCCATGATCATGCCCGAGAAGGTCTCGTCTAGGTGGAACGTGTTCGTGAGCATGAGCGGAATCACACTGTTGTACATCTGCCAGAACGCGCAGATGGAGAAGAACGCAAAGCCGATAAGGACAGTCCTGCGCACATTGAGTTTCACGGGTTCCTCCTAACACCGGGGTTGCCGCACATCTTTGATGCTAGCTGGCAGGAGGGTCGGTGGTGCCGTCGGCCGCCGGCGGTCTGGCAGGCGGCGCGCTCCTCGCCCGGCGGCGCCCAAGGGGCCCTTTTGTACGGAATCCCTGCGACAACTCACGCTCCGGCGCCATTTTGACGCCGGAGGGCGCGTCTCGTACGGAATCCCGTCTGAAACCCACGTCCCGGCGCCGTTTTCTCGCCCGAGAGAAGATTTTCTCCGCTCTCGTCGGCGCAAGCCCCATCCGCGCCGAATCCGCTGTGCGCCGACACCCGCGGGTGATACTGTAGAAACTTGCAAACTCAGGCTCCCACCCAGGAGCTCTTAAAGGAAGGCCGTAAACGATGCCCAGAATCACACCAGGAAACAGGCTTTACCTGTACAAGCTTCTCTCGTCCACCCTTGGGACCAACCACCAGGCACTTCTCTCGCGCGTCGAGGAGGTGCTTCTGGAGGACGGCATTGCGCCGCAGGACCTTGGGCAGGAGGACATTCAATCGCTTATGGAGGCGCTTCCCGAGTTCGTTCGGCTCACCGTCTTCAAAAAGGGGCGCGTCTACGCAACGATTGTGCCCAACGAGGAGTACGACGGCTACCTCGAGCGCGCGGGACAGTCTGGCTCTGGCAACGCAGGAGAGAAGGGAAGCAAGAGCAAGCCGTGGAAGCGTCGCAAGGGCTCGCACGACCCCAAACCGACAAAGCCACGCCACGTTGAGAAGCCCGAGGCCAAGCCGGAGCCCGCACCGGAACCGGAAGCTCCGGCCGAGCCAGAGCCGGCATCCGCGCCGGAGCCGGAGCCTGAAACCGTAACCGTGCCGGAACCCGAACCGGCGCCAGCACCTGCGCCGACGCCGCAGCCCTCCCCAGCCGACGAAACCCCCAAAGAGCCAAACGAGCCACAGGCAGAGGCCACTGGAGCCGAGATCCGCGAGCAGCCGGCGCCCGAGACGTCCGCCAGCTCTGGCATCAACCTCACCATCACCTATGACCCCTACGAGGACATGGAGGCGGACCTCGCAGCCGCTGCCCAAGCACAGCCCACGGCGCCAACACCGGCTGCAGCCCCGGCGCCCGTCGCTCCGGCACCGGCCCCCGCACCGGTAGCCGCCCCTGGACCCGCCCCAGCCACGCAGCCCCTCCCCCACCAGAACCTCCCCGAGCTCTTCTCGGCAGAGGTCCACTGCAAGGACGAGCTTCTCCGCGTGCTCTACCAGAAGCTCCCCATCGACGCCGACGTCACCCGCACGCTCGATGAGGACTGGCGCGTTGCCCGCTCGACCGGGACCCTCTCGGGCACGAGGAGCCGCGTCACCTTCCCGCTCCGCTACCTCCACGAGGATGGCTCCGGCCCGGTGGAGGTCACAATCCGCCGCACGTCACGACCCTTGTCCGGCAAGCAGTGGAGCCTTGCGTTGGTAGATGGTGACGACGGTACCGGCATGGTCCACGAGCAGGTTGGCCTTGAGGGCCTTCCCGCGGCCGACGAGGGCGCGTGGAGCGACCTCTCTGGTGCGTCGCTGCAGGGCGTGGGCACTTCCATCGTTAGCCCGCTTCGCGAGTTTGCGCAGTTTGCGGTTATCGGTTCCTGGGAGCGCACCCTGGGGACGCTTGCCACCATGGTGGCGCCCGAGCGCTGGAACTTCCCCGGCGAGGGCGTGGGCGCGCCGTCCCGCTATGGCGTCCTGCGCGAGTACCTCACCGTAACCTTCCATCGTGTCGTTGAGCAGGACCGCGTTGCCACGGCGGCAGACGGCTCGCTCGCAGCGTTTGACACGGGGCTGCTCACTCCCTTTGGCGAGGACGTCTACGCGGTCTTCTCGCCCAACGTCGGTGACATTGCCTGGAAGCTCGACGGATTTGCCACGGCAGGCTCGGGCGAGCTTGGCGCCCGCCTTGTGGCGACGCTTCCCGATCTGCCCCAGCCGGCCAGCTACCTCGAACGCGTTGAGGACGTCGTCTGCCAGCCCGGTCGCATGCTCATCCTGGACACCGAGGCACTTCTCGGCGAGCAGGTCGGGCGCCTGCCACGCGCCTTCCTCGCCGACCAACTTGCCGACAGCCCCGAGGCGTCTCGCCTCCTGCGCGAGGGCGTGGACGCGGGCAGCGGCCGTCTGGGACGGGGCGCATGCAGGGACCTGGCGCGTGCAATAAAGGCAGACCCCAGCCTCTACCGACGCATGGCCAGGGCACTGCAGGATGCCACGTCCCTCTCGCTGCGCCTTGCACAGGCAAGCTTCCGCATGGCAGCGCCGGCGTTTGATCCCGCCACTGGTACCATGCGGCTCCTGCTGCCGCTCTGCCTGGTGGACGATGGCGTGGCCGACTGCGCCATGTCGCTTGAGCTCATGCCGTCCGGTGCATACCGTGGCGCAGCGATCCTCTCGCTGCCGCGCGCGTATGCTTGTGCGCGCGTAGTGAGCCGTGACCAGTCCGCATGGCTCTCGCCGGAAATCGTCCTGTAGCCTTGGTCGACTAGACTGGAACCACAGACTAGGCTTGGGCCGCAAAGGCAACGAAGGTCCGTAACAACACCCCGCTGGAGGCACGCATGTCGAAGATCGAAATGAAGACCCCGCTCGTCGAGATGGACGGCGACGAGATGACCCGCATCATCTGGCAGATCATCAAGGACGAGCTTATCTGCCCGTACGTCGATCTTAAGACCGAGTACTACGACCTGGGCCTTAAGCACCGAGACGAGACGGGCGACCAGGTGACCATCGACTCCGCCGAGGCCACCAAGCGCCTGGGCGTGGCTGTCAAGTGCGCAACCATCACCCCCAACGCCCAGCGCGTGGAGGAGTACCACCTGCACCAGATGTGGAAGAGCCCCAACGGCGCCATCCGCTCTATGCTCGACGGCACCATCTTCCGCGCACCCATCGTGGTCAAGGGCATCGAGCCTGTGGTCAAGTGCTGGAGGCGACCCATCACCATTGCCCGTCACGGATACGGCGACGTGTACAAGAACGTCGAGTACCGCGTGCCCGGTGCCGGCAAGGCCGAGCTGGTCTTCACAGATGCCGATGGCCACGAGGAGCGCCGCCTGATCCACGACTTTGACCAGCCCGGCGTCATCCAGGGCATGCACAACGTGGACTCCTCAATCGAGGGCTTCGCGCGCAGCTGCTTCGAGTACGCGCTCTCCACGCACCAGGACCTGTGGTTTGCCTCGAAGGACACCATCTCGAAGATCTACGACCACCGCTTCAAGGACATCTTTGCCGACATGTACGAGGCCGAGTACAAGGAGCGCTTCGAGGCAGCCGGCATCACGTACTTCTACACCCTCATCGACGACGCCGTTGCTCGCATCATGAAGAGCGAGGGCGGCTTCATCTGGGCGTGCAAGAACTACGACGGCGACGTGATGAGCGACATGCTCTCATCCGCGTTTGGCTCGCTTGCCATGATGACCTCGGTGCTGGTCTCGCCCCATGGCCAGTACGAGTATGAGGCTGCTCACGGCACCGTTCAGCGCCACTACTACAAGTACCTGCGCGGAGAGGAGACGTCGACCAACTCGGTGGCCACGATCTTCGCGTGGACCGGCGCGCTTGCAAAGCGTGGAGAGCTGGACGGAACGCCTGAGCTTGTCGACTTCGCAAAGCGCCTGGAGCGCGCGACCGTCAAGACCATCGATGATGGCCGCATGACCGGTGACCTCGCACGCATTACAACGCTGAAGAACCCGACCACGCTCAACACGCGCGACTTCATCCTCGCCATCCGCGAGGAGCTTGAGGCCGGCGCGTAGGAGACGCATCTCAGGCGCCAATATCGCACGTGGGGGGCGAGGCCGCAATGGCCTCGCCCCCCGCGCTCTATGAATGCTCGTAACGAAATCTAGAGCTTCCTACACCAGCGCCTTGACCTTCGCGAGCAGGGCGCGGACGTCGTCGGTCCTGGTGAGACCGGTCTCCTTGTCGATGATCGAGCTGTAGACGTGAGGGATGACCTTCCTCACGCCGGCGTCCAGCACGACGTGCATGATCTCGTCGAAGTTGTCGAGGGTGATGCCGCCCGTGGGCTCGAGCACGAAGTCCTTGCGCGCGCATGCCTCCGCGAGCGCCCTCAGCTCGTCCTCGCAGCGGAGACCGCCCATCGGGAAGAACTTGATGGAGTTGCCGCCCATCTCGCGGACGATGTCGATGGCCGTGTCGGCAGGAACGAGCGCCGGCGCCTTGGATTCCTTGGAAATGGGGCCTGTCGAGACCTTCACGAGGCCGGGTATGCCAGACGGCGCACACATCGCATTGATGTGGCACTTGTCATTTCCAACGTTCGTGCGGGTCGCGCTGACCTGGCAGAACGCCTGGTTGAAGTGGTTCGCCTTGACGCTCTTCGCGACCTCGGCGACCATGTAGCACTGCTTGGGGTTGCCGCCACCCAGGCCTACCGAGAGGTTGCCATCGAGAACCTCCATATAGCGCCCCATGTCCTCAACGCACGTGGGGACGTCCGGGTAGTCCGCGGTGAGCACGCCGACCTCGACGTGGTGCTCCGCGACCTCGTATATCTCCCGAGCGTTCTCCAGGCTCCCGCCCAGGACGTTAAGGCAGACGCGGTCGTTATAGTAGTTGATTGCCATGATTTATCCCTCCATGATCTCTCTCAGTCGCTCCGCAATAAGCTCCTTGTCGCCGTCGAGCATCGGGCGTGGGTCGAGGTCCAGGAGCCCGAGGTTGAGAAACTCGGTGCGCGCCCAGACGATTGGGTCGCCCGCACGCAGCTTCTCGTTGACTGCCTGCATGGTGATCCCGGCGGGAGCCCCCTCTCCGAGGGACACGCGGCAACGGTAAATCGCTCGGCCCGCCTCATCCCGAACCTTCTCGGCCCTTAGGCCGGGAATCCCGTTGACAGCGCCGACAAGCCAGTCGACCTTCGCCTCATTGGCTGCAGCCTCTGCCTCGTGGTCACGGGCATCGTACTGGTCGAGGGCTGCGAGGAGGCCGACGATCTGCTCCTTGCCCACCTTCATCGCGCGACCGATGCCCGCGTATTGCTTCCGGACATTGTCCACGATGTCTGCCCGCCCGGTCACGAATCCGGACGTCGTCGCCTCGATGGCCTTGGCGCCGCTGTACGTCACGGCGTCCGCCCCGAGTGCGATGTACTTTCGGAGGTCCTCCTCTGCGGCGCAGTCCATCAAGAAGGGGAGTCCGTGGGCGTGCGCGATGTCGCGCATGACCTCAGGGGCGACCATGCCCTTCTGCACACAGTGGTGGCTCTTCACGTAGAGGAGCGCCACGGTCCTGTCGCAGATGGCCTCCTCTATGTCCTCAGGCCTCACCTCGTTGGCCTGGCCAGCCTCCACGGGCACGCCTCCACCGAGCCTGATCATCGTTGTCATGGGGGCACCGTAGTTGATCGAGTGCCCCTTCTGGAGGACGACCTCGTTTTGCAGGCCGGACGAGTCGGGCAAGCGCATCATGTCCGACCAACGGCCGCGCGTAACGAGCGCCGCGATCGTTAGCGCTATCGCGGCCGAGGCGCACGAAGTGGGGCAGGAGTCCTCCGCGCCGGTATGCCGGGAAATGAGCTCGCCGGCGCGCTTCATAAGGTCCTCGATGACCACGTAGGACTGGCCGCCCTCCTTCGCTGCCTCGGCGACCCGGTCGCTGAAGGCCGAGACCCCGAGCACCGTCACCCTACCGGACGCGTTGACAACACGCCTAAGACCGAGGTCCTGGTAGATTCCCAAATCAAACCTCCTAACCGAGCAAAGCGCCCAGAATCATCGCACCGAGAATGGCTCCACCGGTCATTTCCTTGCCCATCTTGTAGAAGATTGCAGCGCCAATGATTGCGCCAATGCCCGCATACACGTTGTAAGAAGCAGCAGAGATCATAATGAGGGGAGCGAGGTAACGACCGGTTGTGTTGCCTGCGCCCATCATGATTCCGGTTCCGCCAACTGCAACTCCCTCGGGCATGAACTTACGAATCAGAATGACCACGGCACCAATCGCAGCACCGATAATCGCACCGATAATCAGGGCAATAAAGAAGTTCGAGAACGGAAGCTCCCATCCCATAGAGAGGAAGAGACCAGGAAGACCGATGCCTACGCCTGTCATGAGCGAGCCGCCGATATCCATCAGGCCGACCAGCGGACCCTCGAGGATGCGGGCGATTAGAAATCCTGCGGCAAAACCTGCAGCGGCAGTGAAGTCACCTGTGTCGATACCGCCCTGGAGCATTGCAACAATCGACACCTCGTTGAAGGCTCCAGTGTGGAACTTGAGGTACATGAAGGTCCCGGCGAAAATCGCCGCTGCAGCACCCATAACCAGGAGAATGAAGGTTGAATCCTTCATCATGAACTTGCTAAATGCAGACATCTTTGGCGCCTCAGCGACCGACTGGTCGTTTTCTTCGTTTGCCATAGTCAGATCCTCCGTTTCTAGAAGTTGTTGAAGAAGCCGCGGAAGTAGGCAATTGCGATAAACATCACGACAACGATTGCGATGAGGATCTTAACTACATTGCTCTTGTAGCCATTCTCATCTGCAGTCTTGCCAATCAGAATACCGAGGACAATTCCAGGAATAGCGTTGCCGCTCACGAGCGCAGAGATGCCACCGAGGACGGTTCCCCAGATTCCGGTGCTCTTACCACCATCAAGCGCCGCGAGCCAGAACACCGCAGGCATGACTGGGTTGATCAGCCACGTAGTTGCGGGCACAAGAACTCCAGAGGCAACGTCAGAGAGCTTCTGAGGAATAACCGAAGACAGGGAGTTCAGGAAGGTAACGAGAACCGCACCTACGCCAGCGCCGGCGATTGCCATCTTGCCGGGATCTTGAACGGTCTCTTCGACATTCTTATTCCTCGTCAGGAGAATACCGGCTGCCCAGTTAGGAATGATGCGGTGCATGACGTCCTGGGTAAGCGCACCTGCTGCAACAGCAGAAGCTGCAGAGGAGAAGAGAAATCCCAGGCCAAATGAGAAGTGCGCAACGGGATCCCCACCGCATGCGTTCATCTCGCCGAGAGTTCTAAACGAACCCATTGACTGAACCTCTGGAGCATGGAACATGCGGGAAGCACCCGCTGCGATGCAAGCGCCACCAATGGCTCCGATGATGATTGAATAGATAACGATTTCAACCATTAGACCTCGCCCCTCTCGAACTTCAAGTACTTTACGTTCACCTTTATGCTTGCCGTGACGTCATAGCGCGTTCTCTCCCTAGGCATAAACACTCCCAAGAAATGCTCAGTGAACTCGTTCTTGACGACTCGGTCGAACACCACGCTTTCCGCGGTCATCTGGACTATCGGAGCCTCAATCTCCGAAAAGACCTTGTTTCGTAGCGCCTTGAACAAATCGTTGGAGGCATCGACAAGGGTCTCACCTTGGGCATGAACCCGTATCGTGCGAACGTCCTCTGCCAGGAGTTCCTCTCCCTCAAGTGCGCCCAGCTCCTCATCAACGCCCTTCTCGAACACGGTATCCATGACTTTGCCGGCAGCCCGAACCGCGTCTTCCTTACTCGTCATGGGTCTCACGCCATGCCTGGACTATCTTCTCGCCAAGCTCCTCGACATCCAGAAAGCCTAGGCCGATGACCTTGTTGCCTTCCTTCACGGCCGTATAGGCAGCATCGGTGCTTCGAAGCTCGGAAACGGCAGGCCATCCATACTTGGTGTGAGCGGTCAGAGCGCCAGCGCCACCAGACCCGCAGAAGCTAACGCCGAGGTCGGCGCCCTTCTCGTTCATCACATCGCCAAGCTTCATGTCTGCGGCCATGCCGGGGATAACGTAGGCGGTTCCGCCAGCCTTTTCGACCCCGCGGGCTACGGCCTGGCCCTTTCCAAGCCTGTGCCCAATTACAACCAGAGGACGCTTTTCTTCGCTCATTGCATGCCTTCCTTTCTCAACGCAACTTCGATATGAGTAGCAAGGAGGAAAATCTCCGACTCGCTAATCCCCTTCGACTCGTCTCCATAGGCGAGTCGAGCTACCTCACGGGCAAGGTCGAACGCATGGGAAGAAACCTCTCCGAAAGCGTCTTCGAGACCCTCTGTAAACTCACCCGTTTCTATTCGACGCTTCAGGGCATCAATGTGGTTGCGGAACATGGGCTCCTGCGTGTCATCGAAAACAACGCCCTGAGACGATAGGAAGCTTTCGACACGATCGACCGTCGAGGACAAATCAAACGTTTTATAGGAGGCCACAGGAGTGGATTTAGTGGCGGTATCTTTCAATGTCCTCCCCCTTTGAATAAACGCTCTCGATAACCTCGACCTTCTTCTTAAGGGAGATGGTGTCTCCGGTTGAGTCTGTGACCACATCATCTGAATCAGTGAGGGAGACAATGTTGACGTCGCCAATCATGCCCGGCTTGAGCTGGCCCAGCCCCTTGAGATGGAATTGTGCGGCGGGGGCGCTCGTAACCTTCCTTACGGCGTCAGGGAAAGACTCTCCAAGGCTTATGAGCTTGCTCATAACAGCGGCGATGCTGTAAACGGGACCCTCGTAATTCTCAACATGAAGATCGGTGGAAATCGTGTCGCAGTCGAAGCCGAGGGCAAGTGCCTTCTCATATGTTTTGAAGCTGAAGCTCTCTATTCCATGGCCAACGTCGAACCGAACTCCACGGGCACGTGCATGCAGTGCCTGAGGAAGAATTGTGCCTTCTTCCGTAACAATGCCACCGGGCTTGCCGTGGTACGTATGAGTGATTCCATCGCCCTTCTCAAGAAGATCAAGAACGTCATAGAGGGCAGGTGGGAAGTTGCCCACATGGACGAAGAGCGGAAGTCCCAGCTCATGGGCAGTCCGTGCGGCGACGACTATCGGACGCAGGCCCTCTTCCCCCACAACACTCGATGATGCGCGTGCCTTGATGCCCACAATGTTGTCGGCATGCTCACGCGCAACTCGTTCACAGGCTTCGACATCAATCTTTGATGGGTCGTTGAGCTCGTGGCCTCGAAGAATTCCCTCCTTAGAGATGTTGAGAAGGGTGAAGACTTTCGTCTGGGCCTTATCGATATAGTTTCTCTTGAAGTCATCGTACGTATCGGATCCGCTGCTGCCTGCGTCGAGAACCGTAGTGGCCCCCCGCTCAAGCCCAAGCACATCGGGCTCCAGCCCCAGGAATGACTTTGGGTAGACGTGAGTGTGAATATCGATGAATCCTGGGGTGACGTAAAGCGAAGACGCATCAATTACCTCGCCTTCCTCAGGAAGGCCCTCTCCAACTTTGGCAATTCTGCCATCTCTGAGAATCACGTCTCCGCGCTCGCCCATTAGGCCATTAACTGGCGAGAGGAGCATTCCGTTCTTTATGGTTACCGATCTCACGTTAACTTCTCCCTTCACTGAGGCCAAGCAATAGCACTCACCCGGAACAGTGTTAATTATTGTCCCGATACAATTCTCGTGTGTCTCGATTGTGTTTAACGGTCGTTTCGAGACTGCAAGCGGTATCGAAACGGGGGAAGGCACGGAAGAATACTAAAGTGTGTGGAAGGGCCGCTTGCTATATCCGCGCTTAAGTATCGACGAGGAATCATGTACAAGTACGAAGAGATCGTTCGGGACATCGAGGAATGCATCGCAGATGGCACTCTTAAGCCGTATGCGAAGCTTCCTCCCGTTACAGAGCTCTGCTCTGCATACGGAGTCAGCAAAAGCACCATCAATCAAGTGCTCCAAACTCTGTCTGATGAGGGCTTGATATCGCGCAGGCAAGGATCAGGCATATATGTCAAGGCAATTGAGACCAGCTCGATAGGCTGGAAGGTTCCCAACCAAGTTGTTCAAATTGCCCCGAGAGCAGCGAAGATGCCAAGCAATGACTCCATCGACGTCATTGATTTCAATGTCATTAGGCCAGAATCCCGAATTTCTCGTCTGCTGGGAATCAACGGGCAGTCATTCTTGTACTTTGTGACGCGCATGCACCGCAATGGACCGTTACCCACTTGCATGGAATATGTTTATCTTCCCATCGAGTCTGTTGGCAGTCTCTCTCTGGCCGCTGCCGGCGGAGATGTCACCACTGAGGTTACGAAGCACTCTGGAGTGCCTGTTGGGAGCTTCGAGAAGACCGTACGTTCGGTATTGTCAACAAATGACGAAAGGGCAAGGTTAAAGCTCGAATATGGGACACCACTCCTCGAGGTCGAAGAGGTGGGATACCTTATGGACGGCAAGCCCTTTGGCGTCTTCATAAAAAGATTTCCCGGCGATCGCTTCGAGTTCAAGGCAACAGGCAGCGACGCCAGCTCTTCTGGAAGCTCGGGAAAAGGGCTCTAGCAAACCAGGGTTTGTCCCACGCTTTCGACAAACAGCACTTAAGCCGGCAGCGAGTCCAAGTCCCACCGCCTGAGATCAGCGACCACAATTCTCAGATGGTCTTCAATCATTGAGGCACCTATCTGCTCAATCTCCGGAGGGAGGGGCTCCGATTCGACGCCAACTATCTCACGTCAATTCGCACCGATCGTGACCATCTGCCGCCGCTCGAAATCCGCCAAAGCCTCGGCAACGTCATCCACCAGCACATCGGCACCCGCCCGAACGACCTCTGGCGCACGGTTGAACGTGTACGCCACATCTGCCTCACCAAGAAGTGGCAGGTCGTTGAACGAGTCCCCTATGCCACCAACCAGTCCCAGCCCAAAGCGCTCCCGTGCGATTGCCAACCCCGTGCCCTTCGAACACCCCGCAGGCACCACGTCCACGGAGTTGAGGTTCTGAAACGCCGCAACCCTCCCGCCAAGCCGCTCTCCCACCCCGGCAACAAAGCTCGCAGCCCTTTCTTGGCTGGCAAAGCCCAGCGAGACAACCTGGACCGATTCGCCGCGCTCCCCTGGCTCAACCGAGAGCGCCTCATCAACGGAGCTCACGACCCTCAGCCGTTTAAGAAACGCCTTGGGCAGCCCGGGAATGCTGCTCTCCCCAAGAACAAGATAGCCTGATTTCACAGCCAGGAATGACGGTCGCGACGTCTGCCCATGCGCAACGTCCAAGACCGCCCGCACGTCGTCATTAGGTATTTCTCGCGAGAACAGCGTGTTTCCCTCGGCATCACTCACGCACGCTCCGCTGCTCGTGACGGCGAAGTCAAAGCTGAGGGCGTTCCCCGCATCGTCGAGAACGGCACCGAGCGGGCGTCCCGTGCACACGCCAAAGAGGCCGCCCTCCACTCGGAACTCCTCGATAGCGGCGAGGTCACGAGGGAGAAAGCGATGGAGCGGATGGACGCGACCGCCAATCCCAAAGAAGAGCGTCCCATCGAAGTCGCTCGCCATCGCCTTTCTCGCATGTCCAAACCCCGCCATCGAGAGCCCCTTCCACTTGCACGACCAGGCAATCATGCTGTGCCACAAGCGCCGTCGCTCGTTCCGAGCGACGGCGCCCCGTTAACCCAGATTACGCGAACTTGGCCCTAGAGGTTTAGGCTACCTCTCGGCGTCGCGTTGCTTCCAGGCCTCCTCGTTGCGCCAATCGTTCCCGTCGAGATGCCAGTTGTTGAAGTCGGAGACGTCCCCAACTATCTGATACTCAAGCAGGTCATAGTCACGCTTGCCGTCGTGCGTAAGCATGCAGTAGGTGCGCAGGCGATCCGCGGGGTCATGTCGGTCCTCAAGCGCCACGTTGAACTCTCCGTAGTGGTCGAGAACGTCCTGCGAGGCGCCCATGCCCTTAAGCATGGTGGCCTGAAGGTCCTTGTGACTGGCCGGCTCCTGGGAGATTGCGCAAGGCGCTGCGTCGGCGCCAGCGTCCTGTGCAGGCTTCACGAAGATGATGGGCGAGGTGGGCTCGGTAAGGGGCTCGTCCGTGAGGTACCACTCGCCATGGTCCGCCGTCACAATGATCGTAGACTGGTCATAGACCCCAAGCTGCTTGAGCTGTCTCAGGTACTCGGAGAGGATGTGGAACGTACCGAGCGTCTGGTCCTCAAGGCTCGTGCCTTCCTCGTTGAGGTTGCCCTGCGCGTCCATCGTGTAGGGCGTATGCGTCCCCACAAGGTGAATGAAGCGGAACGAGGCGTCCTCGCTGTTGATGGAGAGGCCTCGCTCCCTGAGCTTTTGATAGTACGCCGGGTCATTCATGACATAGGGCGTGCTTGAGGGGTCATTCTCAGCTTCGCTCGAGAACATGGCATTGTTGATCTGGTCCGTGTAGTACCAGAAGAAGGGCTTGAGTGTCCATGGCATGTCGCGATAGAGCGAGCACTGGTAGAGAATCTCGAGCGTGCCCCGCTTGTCGAGCGCCTTCGATGCATCAAGGGGATGCACGTTGATGGTGCGCGTTTTGGCATAATCGGGACTAAGGGAATCGGTGTAGATGCCCGCCGAGTAGCCCTGGGCGGAAACATCGTCCAGGAATGTGCTACCCGAGTAGATACGGCCAAAAAAGTCGTTCCAAGTCTCCCCTGCCTTTGGATAAGAGCCCGTGAGCAGGAATGGAATCCCGTATCGCGTGGGTATCATCGAGCCGGTGCTGTTCTGGTACCACGTGAAGCCCGTGAACTCGTCGAGCATCTCGGGGTAATTGTCGTAGACGGCCTTGGTTTTGAGCGAGTCAACGGTATCAACGACAAGCACGATAACATTCTTGTTCTTCGACACATCAAACATGCCCTGCTCGGTGGTGTAAATCCTCTGGGTCTGGATGCTCGAGCCATCCGGGGGCGAGACCCACAGGCTCACCACGCCCACCAGCTGAACAAGCACGAGAGCAACGCTCGCCACAGCCGCAACTGCCCTACCGGCCTTCTCGCGCGTAACGGCAAGCGTCACCAAGGCAGCAGCAATGGCTCCCCAAACGAGAAGGTTCCCCACCATTTCCCCGGTGTACTTGCTCCAGTCGATGAGGTTGCCGTCGGCAACCGTAAGGCCCCCATTGAGAAAGAGCGTCTGCACGTAGGAGCCAATGCCAACGGCAAGCGCCAGGGCGAGAAGCACGTCAAACGCTCGCCCGCGGAACACTGAGAGGACAAGGGCGCAGACAACGCCAACGAGAAGCCCCGCCACGAGGATGAGCTGCCACACGCTGTCCAGGCCAAAGACAAGCGACGCAGGGTTTGCGGCAACGAGCTCGTAAGGAGCCACGACGAGAACCGTAAATGCATCGAACAGGCAGACGAGAAGCGAGAGCGCGAGGCGGCGGCGCCAGGGGACGCCCGCCGGGTGGCCCGTGGCGGCCCC
>LM994625.1:330722-334870 GCA_000752675.2 bacterium OL-1
CCGCCGAGAGCGCCACGGCCACCGCGGCCAGCGCCTGGATGGTGTAGGTCATGACCGAGGGGTCCACGTACGCGAGGGCCGGCGTGGCGGGCACAAGCACCCACACGGCAGTAAGGGCAAACGCGTAGAGCGCGTCGTGGAGCGCGAGCGCATTTCTCGTGCTTCTCATGTTCTCATTCCTCCTACGTTCCCACCGGCGTCAGCGCCAGATGCGCTTGGCGCAAGCCGCCGAGAAGTAGACGGCATCGGCTGGCATCTCTCGCGCATCCTGTCTAGCGCTCGTTCGTCTCCCAAGTAACGCCCGTGAGGCTCCAGGAGTTCCAATCCTCCACAGGGCCAATCACGCTGAACTGGTACATGTGCGGCGTGTAGTTCCCGTCCCACGTTGGAGCATCAAATGTGCGCACGCGCTTGTCGTCGAACGTGGCTGCAACGTCATACGCCGGAGTCCCGTACTTTGCAACCAAGTCCTGGTCGCCGTCGGATGCCTGATCGATAACGGTCGCAAGCACATCGGGCGCCCAGACGGGAGTCGTCGCATCGATGGAAAGGCTCCCATGCGCAGCCCCCGCAGGCTTCACGAACAGAATCGGAGACGTCGGCCTCTCGATGGGGGTGTCTGACATGAAGTCGATCCTGCCGTGGTCGGCAGTCACGATGACCGTCGTGTTGTCGTAGACGCCAAGCTCCTTGAGGTCGTCGAGGTACGTCGAGACGATCCTGAAGGATCCGAGCGCCTGCTGCTCATAGGTGGTCTCGCCGTCCACCCGCTCGCCCTGCGTGTCCATCGTGTACGGGAAGTGGGCACCCAGAAGGTGGATGAAGCGGAACGACCCCGCCTCCCCGTCATTGTTGATGGAGAGGCCTCTCGCCTTCAGCTGCGCGTAGAACGACGGGTCGTCAAAGTTGTAGGGAACATCACCAAGGTCATCCGCCTCCTCCTTGGGAGTGGACATCCGCTGGTTGAGCTCGTCGGTGTAGTACCAGAGGAAAGGCTTGACCATCCACGGTAGGTCACGATACAGCGCGGCCTTGTACATGATCCGTACCGCACCTGTCTCGTCGAGGCCACTCATGCCACCGTCATCAAGGGGATGGACGTTCTTAGCAAGCCCGGCGAAGGCATTCGGATCGCCATGGGTCGTAGAGCCCGCATCCGAATACACCCCGATGTCATACCCCAGTGCACTGATGTCCCTAAGGTACGTGCTGTTGCTCACAGACGACTTCACGTAGTCCTGGAAGTCCTCGCCCTCCTGCGGAAGCTGGCCAGTGAGAAGGTACGAGCAGCCATAGCGCGTGGGCGCAAGGGACCCAACCGAGTTCTGATACCAGGTGAACCCATCAAGCGAATCGAACATCGAGGGGTTGTTCGCGTACACCTCCTCAAGATACTGGGTGTCGGTCATGTCAAGGACAATGACCACGACGTTCTTCTTGTCGGAGACGTCGAAGAGTCCCTGCTCCGTATACACGTTTCCCTCGTCCTTGGGAACGGGGGCCGTAGTGGGGTTGAGCCAGATCGACGCGATGGCAACCGCCTGGACGATGATGAGCACCCCTGCGAGCGCGGCGTTCGCAAAGCGGGAGACCGACGGCTTCCAAACGGCTATGACTACTGCCAGCGCAATCAAAGCGGCCCAAACAGCCGCGCTCACAACCATTGGCCCCTTGTAGAGGCCCCAGTCGACAAGACTGCCATTAGTGATGGGGAGCGATCCATTGAGGAACATCGCCTGCAGATAACCGCAAAGCGTCACGGCGGCAGCAAGCGCAAGCACAACGTCAAACGCACGACCGCGGATAACGGAGATTACGAGGGCTGCGACGACAGCGATCAGCACTGCCGTGCGGGCGAGCACCGGCCAAACGGTATCGAGGCCATAGGTTAAGTCCGCGGTATTGGCGGCAAGCAGCTCGAACGGAGCAACGACGAGATACGTAATCACCAGCGCGACCGAGACGAGAAGGGCGAGCAGAAGCCTCTTTGGCCACTTGACCGTCTCCTTGTTTGCGCGTCTCCCCTCGCTATGCGCCGGGGCCCCGGCGGCCGAGAGCGCCTCGCGGGCGGCAGCGTCGGCCGCGGCCTTCGAGGAGGGGTCGATGCGGGAGACCGCGGGCTCGACCACGCGGCCCGCGTCCTCGTCGATGTGAAGAAGCCTCATGAGCGCCCTGCGCGTCCGCCTGAAGGCCACGCCCAGCACCGCCGAGAGCGCCACGGCCACCGCGGCCAGCGCCTGGATGGTGTAGGTCATGACCGAGGGGTCCACGTAGGCGAGGGCCGGCGTGGCGGGCACGAGCACCCACACGGCCGCGAGGGCGGCGGCGTAGAGCCCGTCGTGGAGCGCGAGCGCCGGGACAAGCCTTCTGTTCTTGCCTCTCAAGGTTTCGTTCCTTCCAAACTCGAACCGACGTCAGTGCCAGATTCGCTCCGCATCGTCATCGGTGATGATCCAGTCGTTGCCATCAAGGTGCCAGTTCGCGAAGTCCTGGGAATCACCCGAGACCTCGTACTCGCGCCAGCTGGTGTCCAGCTTGCCGTTGCTCGTCGTCATGAGGTAGTAGCGCAGACGATCAGCTGGGTCATTGCGGTCCTCGATGGCCTTGTTGTACTCGCCGTAGTGGTCGAGCACGTCCTGCGAGGCGCCCATGCCCTTGAGCATCGTTGCTTGGAGGTCGTAGTGGCTTACGGGCTGTTGCGAGATCTGGCAGGGCACCGAGTCTGCCTCGGCAGACTGGGCCGGCTTCACGAAGATGATGGGGGTAGTGACTCCGTTTATCTCGTCCGGCGTGAGGTACCAGGTACCGTGATCCGCGGTGATGACCACCGTGGTGCTGTCGTAGAGACCCAGGCGCTTGAGTTCGTCGAGATAGGTGCGCACGATCTTGAAGGCTCCCACCATCTGGGACTCCCAGTCGCTCGACTCCGGGACCTTGTTGCCGTCGGCATCCATGATGTAGGGCCAGTGCGTGCCAATGAGGTGGATGAAGCGGAACGAGGCGTCCTCGTCGTTCGTGGTGAGCCCACTCTCCTTGAGCTTCGCGAAGTATGCCGGGTCGTCCATGGCGTAGGGGGTGACGTCAGGAGACGAGGCGCTGGCACTCGAGACCATGCCCTGGTTGATCTGGTCCGTATAGAACCAGAAGAACGGCTTGGAGACCCAAGGGAGGTCGCGATAGAGCGCACAACGGTACAGGATGCTCAGCGTGCCCTGCCAATCGAGGGTCTGCTTCGCAACCTCGGAGGTTGACTCGAAGTTCTCGACGCGCTGTCCCAGATAGCCATCCCAGCCGTCGATCCAGCCAGCGGTATCAGAGTAGACGCCCGTCGTGTATCCCTGGGCAGCAACGTCATCCAGGAAGTAGCTGCTCGTGTACATGTTCGCGAGGAAGTCGGCCGCGTCCTCGCCCGGCTTTGGCCGCACGCCCGTGAGCAGAGAGGGAATGCCGTAGCGCGTGGGAATCATCGACCCCACGCTGTTCTGATACCAGGTGAAGCCATCAAGCCCATCGAGCATGGCGGGGTTGTCGGCAAACGCCTTCTCGGCATCCGCAGTATCCGTCATGTCCAGAACGAAGCAGACCACGTTCTTCTTGGCGGATACGTCAAAGAGGCCCTTCTCGGTGATGGTAATAGCCTCGGGCTCTGATTCCGCCTTTGCCACGATGTCCACGACACCGGCAGACTGCACAATGATGAGAACGACGCTCGCCACGGCAACGACGGCCCTGCCAACACGCGGGCGCTTTACCACAAGCGTCACGAGGCCAGCGACGATGGCAACCCACACGGCAAGGCTCACGAAGGTGATGCGGTTGTACTGGGTCCAGTCCACGAGGTTGCCGTCGGCAACGGGAAGGCTCGAGTTCATGAACATGACCTCGGCGAATGCCCCCACGCCCAGGGCGGCCACAACGGCAACGACCACGTCGAACGCGCGGCCGCGGAGCACGGTGAGCGCAAACCCGCAGGCAAGTGCGATGAGGAGACCGGCAACAACCACCAACTGCCAGATCTGCCGTACGCCAAAGAGCAGGCTGCTCGAGCTGCCTGCCACAAGCTCGAGCGGGGCCACCACAAGCACGGTAAAGGCGAGAAGCGCGCTGGCAAGAAGCGAGAGCGCGAGGCGGCGGCGCCAGGGGACGCC
>LM994625.1:334941-636524 GCA_000752675.2 bacterium OL-1
CCGCCACGGCGGCCAGCGCCTGGATCGTGTAGGTCATGACCGAGGGGTCCACGTACGCGAGGGCCGGCGTGGCCATCGCCGTGAGCAGGCAGGCACTTATCGCAGCAAGGCCAAGGACGTCCCACACAAGGACCAGCAGGCGCCCAGCAATGCGGTGCGCACCCTTTTGGGAGCGGCTAGTCATCATTGTCGCCCTGATTCCCCGTCCCAAACGCACCAGCCGCGGTAATGTCCTTGCCCTCCTGCTTTGCGAGAATCTCGCCGAGGATGTACTCGCCCGCGGCCTCGCCGCCGTGGCCAAGGTTGTAGATGAAGCCGTCACGGATCTGGCGAATCCTGTCGTTCCAGGACGAGGAGTTCGTGACCATGTCGTCGATGACACCCTCGAGCTCGGAGAGGTCCTTGGGGTCAAGCGAGTGGCCAATCTGGTTGCGCAGCGTGATGTCGGTGGGCGTAATGCCAACCTGCTCGTAGTCCGGGTTGATGACCTTCATGGGAGTGTCGATGAAGAGCGACGGCTTGAGCGTGGTGAACGAGAACTCCTCGGCAATCGTCGACCAGTCGGTAATCAGCACATCGGACTCGAGGATGGAGCCGTGGCCGGAGAAGTCCGCCTCGATCGTGAGCTCGTCGGGGCTCACCTTGGAGTAGCGTTCGACAAGCGCCTCCCAGCGAGGCCGGTAGCGCTTCACGTACTCGGGGTGGGGACGAAGGATCACGTGGTAGCCGTGGCCAAGCAGGCGGCTGAGCATGTCGTCGATGCAGGTGTCGAGGATGTTGTCCGTGTTCCACGAGGGCGCGATAAGGATGATGGGGCGCTCGTGCTTCTCGTGAGGCATCTTCTCGTAGTCTGCCATCTCGCGGTCGAGAAGGTCGTAGCCAATCTCGGGGACCTTCTTCTTATGCGTGTGGTAGGCCTTCTCCATGCCGCGGATCTCTGCCTTCTGGTGAGGGCCAACGCACATGATGGTGTCGTAGTTGTCGTACTCCTGCTTGGTGCCCGTCATGTGCATCGAGGTCATGTGGTGGCACATGTAGATGTACTCGATGTCCTTGCGGATGTAGGAGCGCTTGATGTAGTACACGTCGAGCGCGCCAAGCGAGGTCACCACGACGTCGGCATCCATCTTCATCATGAGGGTGATGAGACGCTTCTGGTCGAGGAAGTACGGGATGAGGCGCGGCTCGCGCTTGGCGATGTCAAAGACCTGGTCGTTGGGGTCACTCGTAAGGTAGTGGATACGCACGTCGGAGTTGTTGAGCAGCCACTCGATAGCACCCCTAAAGTACTTGTAGAAGCCCGAGCTCTCGGAGTAGAACACCAGGTGCTTGCCGTCCACCTTGAAGAAGCGCTTGTAGTCCGCCTTGGCGCGACGGGCCAGTGGGTCTGGCTGGTACCACTTGCGGTCACCCTTGGTGGCCTCTTCGATGGCGTTGAACTCGTCGCGCGCGGCGTTGAGGTCCTCGTAGTCGATGTAGTCGCGCGGCTTCACGATCACGTTGCACAGCACCTGCACCACAATCGAGAGCAGGTTGGAGCACACCCAGTAGAAGGCCATGCCGCACACCACGTAGAAGCCCAGGAAGAGCGAAAGGGCAATGGAGAGGCCGTTGGTCATGTTCTTCTCGGCGCGGGACTGCTCGCGCTGCAGGGGGTTGATGTGGTTGGAGGCCCAGCCCATGATCACGGCCGAGAGGCCCGCGAGCAATGGCATGACGAGCGACGCGCCGCCGTTCTCGATGGGCACAAGGCCGAGAAACTCGGTGCCGGGGGCGCCGGAATCCGTGATGGAATGGATGACGTCAACCAGGCCAAAGAGGATGACCACCTGGATGGCCAGGGGGATGAGCGAGAGAAGCGCATGGTAGTGCTTCTCGTGATAGAGCTCGTTTTGCTTCTCCTCGATGGTCTCGCGGTCACCGTAGTAGCGGCACTTAATGCGGAACAGCTCGGGCATGAGCTGCACCATCACGATGCTGTTCTTCTGGCACCATACCGAGAGCGGCATGAGGATGACCTTGGAGAACAGGGTGAAGAGAAAGATTGCCGCCCACCAACTACCGGTGAGGTCGTAGGCCGGCTGCACGATAAGCGAGAAGAAATTCGCTAGCGCCTCGAACATTATGCAACTCCCAGGGTTTTCAGCTGATATTGGGACCGTGCTACCTTACCACGCGAGAACGACACAATTACCTTCTCCTAACATGCTCACGAACCTGCTATGCCACACGACGCACCGCATGCGCTGCGTTATCCTCATGGCAGGTGGAGGCGCATCGAGAGGGGCACACATGGCTTTGGGCAATACCGTGCTGGTAGGGCAGTCTGGCGGACCAACCGCGGCGATCAACGCGAGCCTGGCGGGCGTGGTTGGCGCCGCGCGCACAGCCGGTCTTCACACGGTGGGCATGCGCTACGGCATCCAGGGGCTTTTCGACGGCCGCACCGTGGACCTCGATGAGCGCCTAGCGGGTCCTTCCCAGCTCGAGCTTCTCTCCCACACGCCGTCGAGCTACCTGGGAAGCTGCCGATACAAGCTACCGGACCCCTCCACGGACGAGACGCCCTACCGCACGCTCTTCCAGCGCTTCTCCGAGCTTGGTGCCCGCGCGGTGCTCTACATTGGCGGCAACGACTCCATGGACACCATTGCCAAGCTCTCTCGCTACGGCGAGGCCACGGGCTCTCGGATCCGCTTTGTGGGCGTACCCAAGACCATCGACAACGACCTCATCCTCACCGACCACACGCCCGGTTACGGCAGCGCTGCCAAGTTCATTGCCGTCACCGTGGACGAGCTGGCATGCGACGCAGACGTCTACGACCTCAAGAGCGTCACCTTTGTGGAAATCATGGGTCGCGATGCCGGCTGGCTTGCGGCGTCTGCGGCCCTTGCCGGTGAGGCAGGCGGCCACGCGCCCGACCTGGTGCTCCTCCCCGAGGTGCCGCTTGACGAGCAGGTCCTCCTCCAGAGGCTCTTAGGGCTTCTCGGCGAGAAGAACACCGTGGTCGTGGCCGTGAGCGAGGGCGTGCGCACGGCGGATGTCACGCTCATCTGTGAGCGCGCGGGCTCCACGGCGCGCATCGACGCCTTTGGGCACGCTGCAGCGCTCTCGGGCACGAGCCGCTACCTGGCAGACCTTGCTCGCCGCGAGCTGGGATGCAAGACCCGTGCCGTCGAGCTGTGCACCACGCAGCGCTGCGCCGTCCACCTGGCAAGCCAGGCTGACCTCACCGAGGCGGCCGGCCTTGGTGCCCGCGGCGTGAACGCAGCCCTAGACGGCGCCTCGGGCGTCATGAGTGCGCTCGCGCGCGTATCCGACGCCCCGTACGAGGTTCGCTACGAGCTGGTCGACGTGAACCGCGTGGCAAACGCCGTGAAGGCTGTACCAGCGGAGATGATCCGCGAGGACGGCATGGGCGTAACCGAGGCCTACCTGCGCTACGCCCGTCCGCTCATTGCCGGCGAGCCGTCACTCTCGTTTGTGGGCGGCGTGCCGGCGCACGTGGCGCCGCTGGCGTAGCAACAAGAGCGCCCCTCTCGACCGTGTCGAGAGGGGCGCATTGACGGACAGGCAGGTCGCGCGGATGATGCTAGAGTGCCGCGCGGTAGATCTCCACGATGTCGTCGGCCGTGAGGGGCACGAAGCTACCCTTGCTGCCAGCGGCGGCCTTCTCGGCCATCACACGGAAGTTCTTCTCGTCATCGATGCCAACGGCACGCAGGTTGGCCGGCATGCCCATGGTCACAAAGAAGAACTCGCGGGTCTTGGCAATGGCGTCGCGTGCCACGGACATGTCGTCGGTGCCCTGCAGGCCCCAGACGTTGCGGCCGTACGTTGCGAACATGGACGCGGTCCTGACAGAGAGCACGTGCTCCATCCACGCAGGCGTGAGGATGGCCAGGCCCTCGCCGTGCGTGATGTCATAGAAGGCAGAGAGCTCGTGCTCCATGGGGTGCACGCACCAGGCGTTGGCGGCACCAGCGTTGACCAGGCCGTTAATCGCGTGCGAGGCAGCCCACATGAGGTTGGCTCGGGCCTCGTAGTTATCCGGCTCCTCAAGCGCGATGGGCCCGTAGTGAATCATGGTGCGGAGAAGCCCTTCGGCCATGCGCTGCTGGACATAGGCGCCCGGCTCCATGGTGAAGTAGTTCTCGAAGGTGTGGCTCATCATGTCCGCCGTGCCGGCGGCCGTCTGGCGACGCGAGACGGTGAAGGTGTAGGTGGGGTCGAGTACGGACATCGTGGGCTTCATGCACTCGGCGGCAGTGCCCCACTTCTCGTTCTTGGTCATGTCCGAGATCACGGCGAACGGATCCATCTCCGAGCCGGTCGCGGAGAGCGTGAGCACCGAGAAGATGGGGAGCGCGGCGGTAATCTTCTCGGGATGAATCACCAGGTCCCAGGGGTCGCCGTCATAGCGGGCACCGGCCGCGACAACCTTGGCGCAATCGATCGTGGAGCCGCCGCCAATGGCGAGGACCATGTCGACACCCGTGGTCTTGCACGTCTCGACGCCGCGGCGGACGGTCTCGATGCGGGGGTTGGGCTCCACGCCGGAGAGCTCCTCGACCTCCACGCCTACCTGGCCGAGGATGCGCAGGGCCTCGTCGTAGATGCCGTTGCGCTTGATGGAGCCGCCACCATAGCAGAGCAGGGCCTTCTTGCCGTACTGGGCAAGCTCGTCGAGGTGCGAGATCTGGCCCTTGCCAAAGTGGATGGTAGTAGGAACGTGAAACGTGAAGTTGTACATGCTGTTTCCCTTCTCGTGCAAACAGGCGCCAGCCCCATTGATACCCAGTGCGGCCAATCGATAGCACGGTATTGGCGGTCAGCGGGAGAGATGACCATGTAAATGCCTGCAGCTCCCGGCAAACGGAACCTGATATTGCCATTCGACCGTCGCAAGCATTAGTAACTTTGATATTTTTATGCTCACCAGAGGCCCTTTGCACAAAAATTGCGGTTGCCGGCCCATTTTGGGAGTTTTGCTTAGTATCACCCGACAGGTGCCATTTTCCTACCTGCGGCTCCGCAAAAAGTTAGAGGCTTCGTACTCGGCGATTCTCCGAAAATGGGCCGGCAACCGCAATTTTTGTGCACGCGACCGCCGACGGGACCATCGCCAACGCTTCCGGCTTCTTTCTCGCTGGGCACCAACAGGTTTTCTCATGAGGCGTCCTAGCCGATGCATACGCTCGCGGGGTCATTCGGGTGAGCGGACGCATACGACGTACGCGTTGCGTAGACTGTTGTCATCCGTACGAGCTGGCGACCCAGCAGCTAGGAGGCAGCATGAGCGAGATTGGCTTCCACATCAAGGAGGCGGGAGAGCTTTCCGATGACGAGTTCAACGCGCTGCGCCGCCACTACCTGGTCTACGCCTGGGCCGAGAGGGACGAGCACCGCAACCTGCATCGCGACCTTGACGCCATATACACCGAGATAGACGGGCTTGTCGCCAGAGGTGAGCTACTACCAATCGTGAACTCGCTCAACACGTGCGGGCGTATCGTGATCTTCTCGACGGAGTCTTCCACGTTGGCGCTACGCGAGTTCCAACAGGCCATGCTTGTGGAGGACAAGACCGTCCACCTGGTGCCCGAGGACTCTCCCAGCACCGCGATGCTTGACACCCTCACCCCCAACGACCTGCTCATTGTTGTGACCACGTCGAACGGCTTCGCCCGCAGGCAGCGCACGGTCATCGAGCGGTGCCATGCCTACAAGGTCATTGTGACAGCAAGCGAGGACCCGGCGCTGCACGCCATCTTCGACGACGTGCTGGCCTTTGGCAAAGACGCGGACGAGGGCTCGTCGCTCCACCGGATTTACGCGACCTTTGGGGTCACGTACTTCTTCGACCGGCTGTTTGCCCAGTACGCCCGCGCGTTTGACCCACTGCTGTAGTCGCTGCCTAGCGTGCTGCGCCCTGGCCGCCAGATGCCTTGCGTGTCCGAGAAGTGCGCTTAGTACCGGTGGCTGCCTTTCTCGTCGCGGGTTTCTTTCTCGTTGCCGGCTTCTTCACGGTCGCCGCAGTCTTCTTGGCCGAAGCTGCTGGCTTCTTCGCCGGCGCCGCAGCTGACGGCTCCTTTGCCGATGCCTCGTCGAGCACGGCCTGCAGCTGCGCCTTTGCCTCTGCCTCTCGCGCGAGTGCGGCCTCGACGGCCTCCTCTGCCCGCGCGACCTCACCCTCGGCCGCCGCCTGATCGGACTTCGCACTAGCAACAGCCGCCTCGGCTTCACCCGCAATCCACTGGGCCGAGGAGAGCTCGGCAGCAGCCCTATCGGCCTCTACTTGGGCTTCGTTGCCCTTGCGGATGGCATCTTCCAGCAGTGCCGCAATGCGGTCCTTCTCGGCCCACGCATCGTACGCGACAGCGGCAAGGCGCTCGGCCTCCTTGGCGTGCTCGGCAACGGACTGCTGCTCGAACTTGGTGCGCTCCTCGGCCGCAGCCAACGCGTCGTGCGCCTGCGCAAGATGCTCCTTTGCCTGCTCAAGCCGCTCCCCCGCACCAGCGAGGTCCGCGTCGGCGCTCTGTGCAGCCGCTCGCGCGTCTCCCACAACGGACGCCGCGTGCCTGCGCTGCAGACCACCCTCCTCAAGCAGGCACGGAAGCAGCTGCCGTGCCTCCTCCTGCCACCATCCCCAACTGTGGTCCACATCTGCGCCCCAGTACTCAAACGTTGCGCCAACACCAGCGGCCTCAAGCTCGCCCTGGAGCGTCCGCTGGGTCTGGCCGCCCTCCTCGCCGGCGCCCGTCCCGCACACAAAAGCCAGTTGTAGTCCAGACAGGGCCTTTACCAGCAGTGGGTTGTCACCAAGCCCGCGCACCAGATCCACGGGCGAGAAGGCCCTCCAGGCGTCGGACATGGCATCCCCCACAACCCACTCGGCGTCGTAGGTACCCGAAAGCGCGAGAAGCCCACCGTAGAGGATGGGCTTGCGAAGCATGGCGATGGTCGCGTTGAGCGCGCCCAGGCCCGCTCCGACAACAATGGGCGCGCCGGCATCGGGCGCCTCGTTGCGCACAAGCTGGGCAAGTTCGTTCTCGACCAGGTCAAAGTACCCGCCAAGGCTTGTTAGACGGTAGTCCGCTGGGGCATAGCCCGCATACCAGCTGGCATCGTCGGCGGAGTCAACGCAGAAGAGGCGCACGCGCCCGGCATCGAGGAGTCCCGCCAGCGCGTCGACCATGCCACCTTCCCCCCAGCTCGCGCACGAGGCGTCGCCCTCGGGAAACGCGATGACCGGCCGACCGGCCGTGCCATACTGCGTCACGTCAAAGTCCCCGTCGACACCCTCACGGTGCAGGGTGAAGTCCTTGGTCTCCATGTTGCCTCCGTCTCGAGTTCCCAATGCGTCTATTGTGCGCCATTGCTCCGGCCTTCTTCCCGAGCGGGAAGAGAGAGCGAGAAGACCTCGCGAACGGGGCGGAAAGGAGCGCGCGCTGCGTCCTTGTCGGCTACTTCCCCTCGCGCAGTTCGGGGAGCACCTTGCCCGTCGTGCGCACGAACTCGCTCAGGTACTTGTTGACCTCGGCGATCTCCACGCCTGGGTAGTCCCCCACGAGCCAGGAACGGTAGGTCTGCAGCACGCCGCCGGCAATGTAGTCAGTAAGCATGGCGCAGGCCTTCTTCTCCTGCTGCGTGTTCACGGGAATGCGCTGCTGCACCCACTCGCGGAAGCGGGACTCGAGCGCAAAGACGAAGGACTCGATGCTTCTCGACTCAACCAGCTTGCGCGTAAGCTCCCGGTTCTGGTCGAGATACTCTCCCACCTGCGTGAGCACGGGCAGGGGGTCCTCAAGAAAGCCGCTCTCCACCGCCTGCGAGAGAAACTCCGAGATGGTGTCTGCAGTGTCTGCCATCACGGACCTCATGAGGTCGTCCACGTTATCGAAGTGCGCGTAGAACGTGCCGCGGTTGAGGTCTGCCTTACGGGCAACATCGGAGACCGTGATGCTCTCGTAGGGCTTCTCGGCCAGCAACTCCATGAACGCCTCCTTGAGCAGGCGTCTGGAGCGCTGCGCGTTCCTGTTCATGCCCTTCTCTGCCATATGTGCTCCCTCCAAGCGCAACAAATGACATTGTTAGTGTACAAGTCCGAACGAAATATGGCCGGCTTTGGCCCGAAGTTCTTCTGTGCACGCACACTAATTGAAGCCTGGAAGAAAATCACCACATGTTAGACAACGTACATGTGAGTAACATATACCCAGAGGAAGCGACAAGCGGATGAGAATGTTTTCTTCACGTGTGCTCTGCCGCAACGCTCCACCGCAAGAAGCAAGCCGAATGAAATCAGCCCTCCGGCGTCAATTGGCGCCGGAGGGCACGCTGTTGAGCAAATCCTGTCGACAAGGCCCCTTCGGGCGCCCGTTTTGCGCCAACGGCGAGAAAACCGTCAGCACCGCTGCAGAAAATCACAGCTCCGGTGCCTCATGAGACAAAGGGACTGTCCCTTTGTCTCATTTGGGGAGCTTGCCCTCGTCCTGGGCGCGGCGAATGGCCATCTCCATGTGCGCCAGCATGGGGCCGGAAGACGACGTATCCGGCAGGGGCTCACCGTGGAAGGAGTTGTCAAACAGCACGCTCATCACGTCAGTGAGCGGGCTCTTGTAGCCGTCGTCTGCGGCCTTGAGACCCTGCACGTCGTAGCCAGAGGCCTCAAGCGCAAACGCAATCACGCTCGTCTCAACGCCCAGGTCCGCTGCAACCTCGGGCAGGGTCTTCTCGGCGTCAACGTCCTCGATGCCCATCTCGGCAAGAAGGCCGGGAAGGTCCGGGTACTGCGCAATGAGCTTGCCCGCCGGCAGCCCAAGGTCGATGACGTTCTTCTCGTCCGCCACGATTGCCCCCTAGACCAGCTTGCCGTTGCAGTGGTCGACCATGTGCTGCACCATCTGGGCCTCCCAGCCGGTGAGGTCGCGACGGCGTGACACAAACTTGCCGTCGACCAGCTCATCGTAGGAGACCTTGACCTTGCCGTAGCGGGTGACCTTGGAAAGCTCGTCGTGCGAGAGACACCCCTCGACGGTGCGCGTGGCGTTGAGACCCATCATGATGCGGGGGTTGTAGAGCACGTGGGCGTTACCGTTGTCGTCGAGGTAGACCGCCACGGCCTTGGTCTCGCCGATCTGGTTGGCCGCCAGGCAGGCGCCGTCCTCGACGGAACGGAGGGTGTCGATGAGGTCCTGCGCCAGGGGCGCGTCCTCGGGCGTTGCGCACTGGCACTTCTTAGAGAGGACGGCGTCGTCCTTGCAGAGCTCGCGAATCATGTTCGTTCCTTTCGGGAGGGCCGCTAGCCGTCTGAGCAGCCGCAGCCATTTTCAAGCAGGCCATATCTTAACGCCTTGCGCCGCCTGACGAGAAGCCCGTGGCATGGGACTGGATGCAAGGTGCAAATTTCGATTGGTTAGCCGCCTCTAACCGATCGATATTTGCAGGTTTATCCCTCGCTTACATTTTTCGATCGGTTAGGCCCGCTTAACCAATCGAAAAATGCAGAGACGCGTCAAACGCATTCTCTGCATGAAAAAACCGAGCGGTTAGGTCACCCCAACCACTCGGAAAATGCGAGAAAGACGTGCCGCCGGAGCTGCACTACATGCCGCCTCTCGCCTGGCGAGAACCACGACCCCTAGTACTTCACCCAGGCGTTGGGGTCACCGGTCTCCTTGGCGAGACGATCGGACAGCCTGCCCTTGGGGCTAGCAGCCCAGATAGGCGCGGACTTCTCGGCCCATGCCGCAGCGGCTGCCTTCGTCTTGCTCTCCAGCTCGTCGACGTCCTCGGGGTGCACGTAGTCCGTAGACTTGGCACCGGTCTCGTGCACCATCTCAGAGAGCTTGCCGGGGTTATCCAGCAGCGGGCACGGACGCAGCATGTTGGAGTTAAAAGGCTGGTGCGCCTGGTAGCTCTTGAAGAGCGGGCTCTTGTAGCACTCGAGCAGGGTCTTCTCGCGAATGTTGGAATCGGAGTAGTGAATGAACGCGCAAGGCTCCACGTCGCCCGCTGCATTGATATGCATGTAGCGACGAGCGCCGGCGATGCAGCCGCCCGTGTACTCGCCGTCGTTCCAGAAGTCCGCAAAGAAGATGGGCACGTTGTTGCGCCAGTTCTTGCGCACCTTGTCGTACATGCCGGCGCGCTGCTCGGCGGTGGCGAGAAGCTCCACGGGAGCACCCAGGCCAACGGGCATATAGGTGAAGATCCACGCAAAGAGGACGCCCTTATCCACCAGGAACTGGATGTACTCGTCACTCGTGATGGAGTCATAGTTTGCGCTGGTATAGCACATGGACGCGCCAAACGGCAGCTTGCGCTCGCGCAGGATGTCCATGGCATGCGTCACGCGCTCGAAAGTGCCGTTGCCACGACGGGAGTCCGTGGCACCCTCGAAGCCCTCGATGGAGAAGGCCGGCATGAAGTTCTTCACGCGGAGCATCTCGTCGGCGAACTTCTCGTCCACCAGCGTGCCGTTGGTGAACGCCGAGAAGAAGCAGTCCGGGTGCTTCTCGCACAGGCGGATAAGGTCGTTCTTGCGCACCATGGGCTCGCCGCCGGTAAAGAGGTAGATGTAGGTGCCCAGGTCCTTGCCCTGCGTGATGATGGAGTCAAGCTCCTCAAAGGTGAGGTCCTTGTGGTTGGCGTTGGTGTAGTTTGCCGCCCAGCAGCCGTTGCAGTGCAGGTTGCAGCGGGTGGTGGGGTCCATGAGGATGGCCCAGGGGCAGTTGCAGCCCTCGGTGTCGTTGACCTCGCGCTGGCGAGCGCCGCCAATGGTCACGGAGTTCACAAAGAAGTTGTGCACGAAGGTCTTGACGACGTCCTTGTCCACGTTGTTGATGATGTTGTCGACCAGGCGACGCCAGTTGTTGGTGGGGTCCTTCATGTAGCCCATGACCATGTTGAAGAGCCTGAGCTGGGCGTCGTTGATAGAATCGCCGGAGCCGGCAAACTTGTTGATGAGAGACTCAACCTTGGGCAGGTTGCCATCGAAGTCGTCGTAGAGCATGTTGACGCCCTGGTCAACAGCGATGCCAATGGCCTTGGCCTTGATGGACGTAAACGCGGGCATGAGCCTCTCCTTCTCCTGCGGATAACCGCTCTCGTGGGGCCGCTTGCACCTTCGCCACTCATGGCGCTCGGTGCCCGGCTGGAATAAAGAGTATCATCCCCCAATACAACCGAGATGATTCCAATTTTTGAAATATGTTCAAATCAACTACGCAAACGGCAGGTGTGAGAGACCCGCATGGCCGCTCAGGCGGACAACACGTACTGGTACGTGTCGCCCATGGGCACAAAGTCCACGCGAGGACAGGCGGCACCCAGCGCCAGCGGAAGCCACCGCACCATGTACTGCATTCCCGGCTCCTCGAGGTTGAAGTGTCCCACGGTAATGGCGCACTTGCCCTGCCCGAGCATGGCAGCGTCTCGCACGTACTCGCTGGTTGTAAAGTCGATGAATTCCATGGTCACGAGCGCGTCCACGCCCTCGGCGTCCATGCGGTTTATCTCTGCGGTGTCATGCTCGGACACTCCCAGAACGTGCATGGGAACGCGCATGCGACGTACGGGCGCCGCAGCATCGCCAACAAGCCGGGTACCGCCAAGCCCAAGCCTCTTCACGATGTGTTGCGCCAACTCGCGCGCAGTCATCGCAGTGGGAAGCTCATAGTCAAGACAGCGAAACGTGTCACCCACGCGAAAGCCGGTCCATCCGAGCTTCTCGGCAAACCCATAGAAGATGCCATCGGCGCATGTGCCGTCTGCAAGCGGAATACCTGCATGAATGTAGTCGTGGCAGCGCCAGACCGTCCCTCCCCACTCGTCCAAGAGGCGAAGCTTGGCCTGGAACGCGGTGTTGTGGGCCAAGACGTCCCTACGATCCCCATGGTTCCAGAACAGGGCCTCGTGCGAGATGATGAGGTTTGCCCTCAGCTCCCTGGCGCGCCGTATGACGTCGACCGTTGGCCAGATACACGTCACGATGCCCGTGCATTCCACGCCGAGGCGGCCTTCTCCATACGTGACGCGGTCTCGCGTGGTGGCGGGGTCTATCGGCAGGCCAGTATCAAACGCCAGGTTGCCACAATACGCAATGACTTCCTTGATGACCTCTCCTACCAGCATCTTTCCTCCTACTCCAGGAAGCCGCCGGTCTGACGGTTCCAGAGGCTCGCATACTCGCCACCACGCTCAACCAGCTCGTGGTGGGTGCCATCCTCCACGACCTCACCGTGTGCAAGCACCACGATGCGGTCGAGCGAGGCAACCGTGGAGAGGCGGTGAGCAACCACAATGGACGTACGTCCGCGCATGAGGTTCTCGAGCGCGCCCTGCACGAGCGCCTCGGACTCGGAGTCAAGCGCGGAAGTCGCCTCGTCGAGCACCAGGATTGGTGCATCGACCAGGATGGCTCGGGCAATCGCCACGCGCTGTCGCTGGCCGCCCGAGAGTTTGACGCCCCTCTCGCCCACCATGGTGTCGAAGCCGTCCGGCAGCCGCTCAATGAACTCGAGCGCGTTAGCCTCCTCGGCGGCACGGCGAACCTCCTCGTCCGTAGCATCGGGCTTGCCGTAGGCGATGTTCTCGCGAATGGAGCGGTGGAAGAGCAGTGCCTCCTGCGGAACGTAGGCAACCTGACGGCGAAGACTCTGCTGGGTGCAGTGGCTCACGTCCTGCCCGTCCACCAGCACGCGGCCCTCCTGCACGTCGTCCAAGCGCAGAAGGAGCTTGGTGAGCGTGGTCTTGCCCGAGCCGGAGCGGCCCACCAGGCCAACACGCTGGCCAGCGGGGATGTGGAGGTTGAGGTCCTCGAAGACGTAGTCATCCTTGGGCGCGTCCGGGTAGCGGAAGCGCAGGTTCTCGAAATCGATGCGACCCTCGGTGACGGCAAGCGGCTTTGCGTTTGCGTCGTCTGCCACGAGCGTTGGCTCGTCAAGCACGCGCGTCATCTCGGCGGCATCGCCAAGAGCGCGGTTGATGCGCTGCATCATGGAGTTAAAGTAGTTGAAGCGCATCGTGAGGTTGTATGTGTAGGTGAACATCATGACCAATGTGCCGGCGCTAATACCAAACCAGGCGTTGCCACCCACCACAAAGATCGAGACCACAAACATGATGGCAGTGATGAGCGCCGACGTGGTAAAGCCGCGACGCATGGTTGCGCGCATGTTGACGTTCTCGGCCGCCATTGCCTCGCGATCCGCCGTTGTAAAGAGCCCACGCTCGTAGTCCTCACGGCCGTAGGTCTTGACGGCAAGGATGTTAGTCACGGCATCAGAGAGCACGCCGGAGAGTTTGTTCTGCGCACGCGAGGCCTCGGCCGAGAGTGGAAGTATGCGCCGGTACATGCCATAGGCAATGACCACGTAGAGCACGAGCATCACAACAAGGATTGCCACAAAGAGCGGCGCTATGGGGGCGAGAATACCCACCGTGAGCACGATGGAGGCAAGCGTTGGCCACAGCGAGTACGTCACCACGTCCACCAGGCCAGAGTAGCCCGAGACAAACCGCGAGGTCTGGCTTACTAGGCTGCCGCCAAAGCGGCTGTTGTGGAAGGTCATCGACTGGTTGGAAAGCGTGTCGAAGCACAGGCGCGAGAGCTGGTAGTCACCGTTGATCTCGAGCTTGTAGACCGAGTAGTCCTGGAGCTTCGAGAGCGTCTGGCCTACGGCGTTCACCACGAGAAGTGCAAGCACGTAGGGCCCAAACACGGGAAGCACCTGGTCTGCCGAGACGGGCGAGGCCTGCACGCGGTCCACGATGAGGCCCATCACGTAGGTGTTCGCAAAGGTGAGAAGCGCAATGTAGCCCACCGAGCTCACGATGGAGAGCACGAAGGCGCCCATCTTCTGGCGCGTGACTCCCCAGAAGTAGTGCAGCGTGCGACGGATGGTCGCGCGGTCGTTCTTGTCAGTTGGTCGAGCAGCCAAAACAATCCCCCTCAAGTTCCTTCGCCGCAAGCGGCGCGGGTGTAACTGAAGTAGCTTGCCCCAAGCAAGCCAAACAATGCACCTGATACGAGCTGTCGCAGCTATTCCACAAACGAATGAGGCAGGGGCGATTCCGGCATCCTCGCTTGAAAAACTGGGCATTCTTGATGTCAAGGCATTGCGCTCCTCTCGGCGTGATACAGTGAAGCCACAGGAAAACGCGCTGTTACTGACGGATAATCGTGGGACACCACGGGGAAGCAGCGTGAACACAACCCGCCGACCGTCTGGGCAAGCGCACCTGAGTGGGTGCTTGCCCGCTGCTGTCTTTTAGGGCCGGGCCCGCTCGCGTGCGCACGAGAGAAGAGAGGACCCATGGAGGATCTGCTCGAGCTACTGCGCGACAACCCCTATCCCGGACGCGGCATTGTGGTTGGCAGCCACTGCGTCTACTACTGGATCATGGGACGCAGCTCCAACAGCCGGAACCGCGTGTTTGTGAAGACCGAGGACGGCATTCGTACCGAGGCGCACGACCCCGCGCTTCTCGAGGACCCCAGCCTCATCATCTACCACCCCGTTCGCACCATGGGCAAGGACCTCGTGGTGACCAACGGCGACCAGACCGACACCATCGTCGAGAAGGGCGACTTTGTCGCCGGCTGCATGGCGCGCGAGTACGAGCCGGACAAACCCAACTACACGCCGCGCATCAGCTCGGTACTGCATTCCGATGGCTCGTTTGAGCTCTCCATCCTCAAGCGCGCGCGTGACGGACGCTGCGCCCGCGAGTTCTTCTCGTACGAGGGCACCGATGGCGGATGCGGCTACTTCATCAGCACCTACCAGGGAGACGGCAACCCGCTTCCCAGCTTTGCGGGTGAGCCCATCCACGTGGGAATGGGGAGCCCCGAGGAGGTCTGGGCGGCGCTCAATCCCGATAACAAGGTCTCGCTCTACACCAACGTGGAGGGCGAGGTGCGCATCTTCAACAAGAACCTCGGTGACTAGGGCCGGTGGAGGGTTAGCACGGCATATCTTTCCTGCGAACTCAAACAGCGCTTCGCGAACTCGCCGCAGGAAAGACATGCCGTGCGCCCGCCGGTCCTCGTCGGCTCCACCCCCTGATGTAGTTGCAACTCTTTTGGGGTTGCTTGTGTGTCACGGCTGATGGTCTTGCAGCCGTACTACGTCACGCAAGGTCTTTCTTCTCGCCCCAGGCTCTTCGTCTCTTGTCTGCGGCGAGTTCGCGAAGCGCTGTTTGAGCAGCAGACAAGAGACGAAGAGCCTAGTTTGAGAAAGGAAACACATGAACTCGCTTGAACTCAAGTACGGCTGCAATCCCAACCAGAAGCCTGCACGCATCTTCATGGCGGATGGCTCCGAGCTACCCGTGACGGTGCTCTCCGGCACGCCGGGCTACATCAACTTCCTCGACGCCCTCAACTCCTGGCAGCTCGTGCGCGAGCTGCGCGAGGCAACCGGCATGCCCGCGGCCGCGTCGTTCAAGCACGTCTCGCCTGCCGGCGCCGCAGTGGGGACGCCGCTCTCCGAGGAGGACAAGAAGGCCTTCTTTGTGGATGACGAGGGCGAGCTCACGCCCATTGCCTGCGCCTACATCCGTGCGCGCGGCGCGGACCGCATGAGCTCCTTTGGCGACTGGGCGGCCCTCTCTGACACCTGCGACGAGCGTACCGCCCTCTACCTCAAGCACGAGGTCTCGGACGGCATCATTGCGCCGGGCTACACGCCGGAGGCGCTCGAGATCCTGCGCTCCAAGAAGCACGGCAAGTACAACGTGGTCCAGATTGACCCCAACTACGTCTGCCCCGCCGTCGAGCACAAGGACGTCTTTGGTATCACCTTCGAGCAGGGACACAACTTCTCGAAGATTGACCGCGACCTTCTCGGCAACGTGGTGACCAAGAACAAGGACATCCCCGAGGCAGCAAAGATCGACATGATCGTGAGCCTCATCACCCTCAAGTACACGCAGTCCAACTCCGTGTGCTACGTGAAGGACGGCCAGGCCATTGGCGTTGGTGCCGGCCAGCAGAGCCGCATTCACTGCACGCGCCTTGCCGGCAGCAAGGCCGACACCTGGTGGCTGCGTCGCCATCCCAAGGTACTTGGCCTGCACTTTGTTGACGGCATCCACCGTCCAGATCGTGACAACGCCATCGACCTCTACATCTCGGACGAGCACGACGACGTCCTGGCCGACGGCGCCTGGCAGCGCATCTTTGCCGAGAAGCCCGAGGTTCTCACGGAAGACGAGAAGCGCGCATGGCTCGCCCAGCAGACCGGCGTGACACTGGGCTCCGACGCCTTCTTCCCCTTTGGTGACAACATCGAGCGCGCGCACCGCTCCGGCGTGACCTACGTGGCAGAGCCCGGCGGCTCCATTCGCGACGACAACGTTATCGAGGTCGCGGACCGCTACGGCATGGCCATGTGCTTCACGGGCCTGAGGCTGTTCCACCACTAGGGCTCAAGCTCAAGCTCCCACAAGCGGCATCCGCTCTTCTCGCCGTCCTGCCAGGTATCTTTGGCAGGACGGCGAGGTTTCATTCCTACGTGGGCAAGTACGCGCTCGCTCGCCGTGTTGCGCACGTCAACCGTAGCGGTAAGGCGACCAAGGCCCAGCGTGCATGCCAGGTCGACCACGGCCTGGCACATCTCGGTGGCAATGCTTCTCCCCCACCAGCGGGGATCGACCGTGTAGCCCAGTTCGCACGAGCCGTTGGACGTCTCAACAAAAACCATTCCCACAAGCTCTTTGGTGTCCTTGAGGCATGCGGCAAACTTGAGGTCAAGCGGCAGACCGCCTGGCCCCGTCTGGCCGGCATCTGCCTGCGCGTATGCGGGCAGGAAGAAGCGCTCCAGCTGGTTTATTGCGTCCTCCTCGGACATCATTGGCCCAAAGGGCAGGTACCGCGTGACCTCCTCGCTGGAGTTGATGCGGTAAATGGCGGGCGCATCTGCAAGCGTATAACGGCGTAGCATGAGCCGCTCCGTCTGAAGGGGCAGGTGCTCGATCACGCGCATGGCGGTTATCTCCCAACTCATATGACTGGGCTCTAGTATCATACGAGAGACGTGCAGACTTTAACGCAGCATGTCCATCCAGCCTCTTTGCAGCGTAGTCTTTTTAGAGCAAGCCGCCCCGGATACCTTGAACGCGGCATCCGGGACGGCATCAAACCGCAAAAGGTGTCTTGGTGACAGGAGCCACCTAAGCGAAGGCGCGGCGAAGCACGCCGCGAGCCTTCTCGCTCGCAAAGGCAAGGATGTTGTCGCCCTCGCAGAGACCAGTGTCCCCCTTGGGGATGATGACGTCACCGGCGCGGTCGATTGCGATAATCACAGTCTCGTCGGGAAGCTGCAGCTCGCTCACGCGCTTGCCGTCTGCGCTGGAACCTGGGCGAATCTCGATCTGCACGAGCGCGTGGTTGTCCTTGCCCAGGCGCATGATCGTGAACACGTCCTCCATGTCGAGCCCCTCCTGAACGGAGCGCGCAAGGAGGTCTGCCTGGTTGATGCCCACATCGACACCCATGGACTCGTTGAACATCCACGCGTTCTTGGGGTTGTTAACGCGCGCAACAACGCGAGGGACCTGGTACTCGACCTTCGAGAGGGTCGAGACAACAAGATTGACCTCGTCGCTTCCCGTTGCGGCAATGACCACGTCGGCATTAAGGACGCCAGCCTTCTCGAGAATCTCGGGGCTCGTCCCGTTCCCGCAGATGATGTCCAGGTCGGGCAGGGCAGCACGGAACTTCTGGACAGCCGCCTTTCTGCTCTCAATGACGGTGACAGAGGAACCGTCGTCCTTGAGGATGGGCGCAAGGTAGGCCCCCGTCTTACCACCGCCCACAATGATGATCTGCATGAGAGATCCCCCCCTACTCTGTCTTGCCCAGAATATAAGCAAACTTCTCCAAGGAGCCGCTCGCCACTGCCGCATACACCACGTCACCGTGGCCCAAAAGGGTCCCAGACGTTGGAATGAAGGTCTGGTTGTTGTGGGAGAGCGCGATGACCTTGATCTCACCGACTACCGTGATCTCTCTGACTGGCATGTTCTCAAGCAGGGACGGCACGTCGGCACGCACGATCTGCACCTCACCCGTGCCCACTTCGAATACCGAGTCCTGCTGGTGATAGGTAAGAAGCTCGCAAGCCCTACGCACACCCCAGTCGGTCGTCGAGATGGTTTGGATGCCCAATCGGCGATATGTATCGGCCTTGGTCACGTCGTACATTCGGGCAATGACGCGCGGAACCCTGTAGGAGTCGCGGGCGATGCGCGCAATCACGATATTCGCCTCGTCTGAGGTGGTGCAGGAAATGACCGCCTCGGCGCGGTCGATGCCGGCCTTCGCGAGGACGTCGCGGTCGAAGCCGACGCCTGCGAGCTTGCGGCCGGTGTATCCCTCGCCGAGCTCCTCGAGGCGCTCGGGGTTCTGGTCGATGGCGCACACGTTGTGCCCCTGGCGATCAAGCTTCCTCGCGAGCCCTATGCCCATGCGGCCGAGCCCAACGATAATAACGTTCATGACGTCCTACCTTTCACTCTGGGTGTCCATGCGGACGCCGTTGCGATCATAGTGGCCTTGCCTGCGGACAATGGCCTTCCTCGCCTCTTCGAGCGCAAGTACCGCAGGGGGCAGAAGCACGAGGTAGAGGTAGTCCCATGCGTTGAGCGGGCAGGTGTGGAAGACGTCCTGAATCGGCGGGAACAAGGTGATGAACACGATGAGTGCCACTTCGAACAGTATTCCCTTATTGACCTGCTTGTTCGAGAACAGGCCCACCGAGAAGACAGAAGCAAGCTCCGTGCGGCAGTTCATGACCTCGCCGATCTGCGAGAACACGATGGCCGCGAGCGCCATGGTCGTTGCCCTCACGTACGTGGGGTCGAGGTCCGCACCAACGCCGAACATCGTGGCACCAGGACGCCAGCCCGCCGCCCACTGGGCAAAGAAGAACGCACCAAGCGAGGAGAGAGCGCCGAGAATGCCGTACCACAGGAACGCCTTGCGCATGACCTTCCCCGTAAGCAGGGGCTCGGAGGGGTCTCGCGGAGGACGGTTCATGACGTCCTTCTCCGGGGGCTCGGAGCCCAGGCCGAGGGCAGGGAACATGTCGGTACCCAGGTCGATGGTGAGAATCTGCATCGTGGTGAGAGGGAGCGGCACGGCGCCGCCAGAGAACAGGTAGACAGCGGAGGGGACAGCCTCGGGCACGTTGGAGTTGAGGATGTAGAGCATGAACTTCCTGATGTTCGCGTAGACGGCCCTGCCCTCCTCGACCGCGCTCACGATGGAGGCGAAGTTGTCGTCCGTGAGAATCATGTCGGCAGCTTCCTTGGCGACGTCAGTACCTGTAACACCCATGGCAACGCCGATATCGGCCTTCTTGAGCGCGGGGGAATCGTTGACGCCGTCACCCGTCACTGCGACGACCTCGCCCATTGCCTGGAGGTTCTCAACAACGCGGAGCTTCTGCTCAGGAGCCATGCGAGAGAAGACAACCTCGCCCTCGAGGGCCTTGCGCAGCTCTTCGTCCGAGGTCTTCTCGAGCTCAGGGCCGGAGAACACCTTGGGGTGAGCGCTCTTCACGATGCCGATCTTCCTGGCGATGGAGACTGCAGTCAGACCGTAGTCGCCAGTAATCATGATGACGCGGATGCCAGCGCGACGACATTCAGCGACTGCAGCGGCAACCTCGGGACGCGGGGGATCCTGCATTACCTCGAGGCCAACGAAGGTCAGGTCATGCTCGATGACGTCGGGGGTGTACTCGCTCACAGAGGTGGGGACGCCCTTCTCGTCACGATGAATCGGTCGATAGGCAACCGCAAGCACGCGCAGGCCGTCCTCCGCATACCCGTCGTTGGCGTGCATGATCTTCTCGCGCAGGGAGTCGGTCATCTCCATGACCTCGCCGTTCACGCGAACCTTCGTCGAAAGACGCACCACCTCGTTGGGGGCGCCCTTCACGAACGCCACGCGGGTAGCCCCGTCGAGGGGACGCTCAAGCTGGTGAATAGTGGACATGCGCTTGCGACGGCTCTCGAAGGGAAGCTCGCGCACGCGGGGAATGTGGCGTTCCACCTCCGCGAGGTCAACGCCGGCCTTCTGGGCCGAGACAAGCAGGCACGCCTCGGTTGGGTCCCCAAGCACCGTATAACGGCCGCCCTCCTTCTCGGGGGCAAGCAGACGAGCGTTCGAGCACAACGCGCCGCCAACGAGAAGCAGGCGAAGGTCATCGTCGTCTGAAGCAGAGAAGCTGCGCCCGTCCGCGCGGACCTCGCCCTTGGGTGCGTAGCCGACCCCCGTGACCTCGTACTCGCGAGATGGAGTCCACAGGTGGTTTACGGTCATCTCGTTCTGGGTGAGCGTGCCCGTCTTGTCGGTGCAAATGACGCTCGTCGAGCCCAGGGCCTCGACCGAGGACAGCGACTTGACGAGGGCGTTGCGCTTGCTCATGCGTTGGACGGCCATTGCAAGCGAAAGCGTGACCGTAGGGAGCAGGCCCTCGGGTATGAAGGCAACCACCATCCCAAGCGCAAAGATGAAGGACGCAGCGATGCTGTTGTGAACGAACGCCACGTCAAGCACGAGAAAGACGATGCCCATGCACAGCGCAAATACGGTGATCTGCTTGGTGAGGTGATCGAGCTGCTTTTGGAGGGGGCTCTGCTTCTCACCCATGTTCTGGGTAAGGCTCGCGATCTTACCAAACTCGGTCGACATGCCGATCTGCGTAACGACCACGCGACCATTGCCCTCAGAGACGGAGGTCCCCTCAAACACGAGGTTGGGGGTCTCGGATGTCGTAAGGTCCTCGTCGAGCACCGCATCGGAGGTCTTGCGCACGGGGTTGGACTCGCCCGTGAGCGTCGACTGGTCTACCTGTAGGTCGCTCGCGCGAACAACGCGGCCGTCTGCAGAGATCTTGTCGCCCTCCTCGAGGAGCATCACGTCACCAGGGACGAGGTCCTCCGCAAGGATCTTCTGCTCGTGACCGTCGCGAATGACGTTCACGAACGAAGGAAGCATCTTCTTGAGCGCTTCGGTCGCCTTGTCTGCCTGGTGCTCCTGCCAGTAGCTGAAGCACCCGTTGATGACATTCACCAACCAAACTGCCACACCAAGCTCGGGCATACCGGCAATGAAGGCAATGATGCCGGCGACCCAGAGCAGTATGGCCATAAGGTGCGTGAAGTTTGAGAGAAAGACGACAACCTGGGACTTCTTCCTGGTTGCCTGAATGGTGTTCTTCCCGTACTTGGCTTGGCGGCTTGCCGCCTCGTTGGACGCGAGACCAGCCGAGGCCGTTCCCATCGCAGAGAAGACCTTGTCAGGCGTGAGCTTCGCTATCTCCTCGATTGGAGAGGACGAAACCTGCTTGGGAGCTTCCACGAAGGCCCTCCTTTCAACTAGGTGCACGCCGTCCCGACATGGGCGGAGTGCATGGCATCGACGATGACGCCGACGCAAAGGAAAGCCTATCCATGGCGGCACATCCCGACACCAAGTTTGAGAGCGCGGCCAAATTCAGCATACCTGCAACATAAAAAACTAATGAGTCAACGATAAAGATGCCATTAAAGCCGCAGGTAATAGTATATGTGATCTATTTTATTATTCCTTATTGCGTGAGAGCCAGCCCGGAAGCGTTATTACCCATCCCAAGCCTCTTTGGGCTAGACGTCGCGCGTGGCGCCCTCACCCTGGCCCATGCCAACCATGCGGTAGCCAACGCCAACATGCGTCTGGATGTAGCGAGGATGGGCGGTGTCGGCCTCGATCTTCTTGCGGAGAGACCCCATGTACACCCGAAGCGAGGCAAGGTCGCTCCCTTGGCCATCTCCCCACACCTCGTGGAGGATGTAGTCGTGGGTGAGGACCTTCCCGACGTTGTGCGATAGGAGGCAGAGGAGCTTGTACTCGATGGGGGTGAGATGCACCTCATTGCCAGCCAGCGTCACGATTCCCGCGTCGTAGTCGATGCGAAGGTCGCCGTCCTCGAAGACAGACGGGCTGGGGGTGGCCTCAGCAGCGGCTGCCCCGGCATAGCTCAGCCGACGCAGAGCGCTGCGAATACGGGCGAGAAGCTCCCCCACCGAGAAGGGCTTTGTCACATAGTCGTCGGCACCGGCGTCCAGGGCGTCAATCTTGTCGGCATCTTCCGCTCTGGCGCTCACGACGATGATGGGCATCTGCGACCACCCGCGTATTGAGCGCACGACCTCCACGCCATCGATGTCGGGAAGTCCAAGGTCAAGGAGAACCAGATCTGGGTTGTCCGTTGCTGCCCGCGCTATTGCCTCGCGACCGGTGATGGCGACGACGCGCGCGTAACCATATGAGTCCAGAGCGGTCACGATGAGGTTGCGCACTGCTGCGTCGTCCTCGACTACGAGTATTCTGGGCTGGCCATTGACAGTTGTCACCGGCATTCCCCTCCAGACAGGTCCCGCGCGGGAAGCGTAAAGGTGAACACGCACCCATGCGGCCTAGCGGAATCAAGGCGAATCGAGCCACCATGAGCCTCAACTATAGACTTGCAAAGCGAAAGTCCAAGGCCGAAGCTCCTACGACCATCGGCGAGACCATGGCCCACAGTATAGAAGGTATCGAAGACCCCATCACGATCCCCAGGTGGTATCCCCGGACCATCGTCCGATACGCTGGTCTTCACCCAGCTGCCGTCTCTCCGCAGGGCAATCGTGATGTGCGAGCCAGTTGGCGTGTACTTTACCGCATTGTTCACCAGATTTACTATCACCTGCACCATGAGACGCGCATCCACGTCTACCAGGCAGTCGCCATCCGAAGGCTCAACGACGAGCGAATGCTCCGAGACGCGCCTGTCCACGTGGCGAAGTGCTTCCTCGATTACGTCATCCATGAGCTCGAGGCTGGTATTAAGACGCATCCCCCCATTCTCTAGGCGGGTTATCGCCAGGAGGTTCTCCACGGTTTCACTGAGCCAGGCTGCATCAGACCGCACGCCCTCGAGGAGACGACGGGACTCAGTGACATCGAGAGACCCATCCCTGTCGAGAAGAATGTCGGCGCTACCGATGATCGAGGTCAGAGGCGTCCTCAGGTCATGCGAAATGGAGCGGAGGAGATTGGCACGGAGCCGTTCCTTCTCCGCGCTCATTTGCGCCTCCTCGCGTTCCCTAAGCGCTCGAATACGACCCAGTGCGAGTGTCGCCTCACCAATGACGGCCGAGGCGACACTTCTCTCGTTGGGTTCGAGGGGCCGGTCGCCCATGAGGATGCCCATGACGCCCTCAGGCGGTCGCTTGTCCCCTACGGGCAAGTAGAGTCCGGAGGCAGAGGAGAAGCGGGGCGTGCCTTCTCCCGCCGGCTCGCCATTTTCGAAGGCGCACATCGCGACCGACGGTTCGGTTAGCACATCAAGACCCCAGGCCGGGCTCTCCCCAGCAGGAGTGAAGCTCCGTCGAGGCTCGACCTTCTCGCCCGTTGACTCATACCAGACCACATCCCGGTCGAGGAGCTTAGCGAGCTGGGCTCCTGTCGCCTCGAGAACCTCCGTGGGGCCCTCGAGCCCCTGGAGCATGTGATCGGTCTCGAGGAGCACTCTCAGGAGCCTTGAGGTCTCCTGCTCTCCTCGAATCCGCTGACGCAGCTCTACGGAAAGCTCGCTCGAGACGAACGCGACTATGCACATGACGATGAACTCTCCGGGATACTGGCTGCCCCATGCCGCAAAGGAGAGTCGCGGTGACGTGAAGAAGTAATTAAACGCGAGTACCGAGACGGCAGTAGAAATCACGCTGAGGAGGCGGCTGTTTGTGAAGAGCGCAACTAGCTGTACGGAGAGCACGTAGACCACAACGATTGACGCAGCACCCATCCCGAGGGAATCAAACCCCATGCCCACAGCCGTCGCGACCACAAGGAGCCCAGCCATCACGATGGCGTCGACGACGTGGCGGGTACCGCAGGACAGCCTCTCGCGAAACTCGACGATTGATGAGAGGTGCCCGGATTGGATAACCGACTCGTGCCTCATCGCTCTGGGACCTCCCGTGCCTTGGGGTCGCAGCATGCGTAGGCCAGGCGCTCGTCGCCGTTGCGGCCCAGCTTGATGACGCCGCAGTACGAGAAACCCCTGCTGGCGAGGAGCCCCTGCATAGGCTTGTTGTCGCGATGGGTGTCCGCGCGAAGGTTGCGCCCGTGCTCCAACGCCCAGTCGAGCATCGTGCCGCCGACGCCTTGGCCCTGACGGAGGACCGCGAAGCGATGCACCACGTCATAGGGCTCGTCGTTTGGCCAGGAACCCTCGTAGATGCGCGCGTAGTCGGGCTCCGGACCAGGGAGAAACGCGAAGCAGCCAAGGACGTCGCCGTTCTCGCCCACGCAGACGCGCAGAGCGCCCGTGGCGATGTCCTGCTCTACCAGCTCGCACGGCGGGAAGCTGTCACCCCACTGGTTGGGGTTGCCGGCCTCTCGCATGAACGCACGTGCGCTCTTGTAGACCTCAATGGCGTCGTCGAGATCTTCCGATGCTGCCAGACGTATGCGCATGGTTGCTCCTTGCTTTTAGAAGCTATGATCCCCCGCTTGTACATCACCAACGATACGAGCGGGGGATTCAATCAGGCAGAAGCGCACCTATAGCGTTACCAACTCGACCCAGCTACTCCCCAAACATGGTCCTGCGGCCAAAGGAGTTCTCCCATGCAGCGTTGAACTCATCCACCGCAATGCCGGTACCGGGGTGCTTGACCATCGTCCAAACGATGTCAGGGGCAACCGTCACAGACTGGGCGCCCACGCAGATCACGTCGTGCACCTGCTCGGTGTTCTTGAAGGACGCAGCGCAAATCTTGGACGGCAGGCCGTTGGTGGCGAGCATGTTCACCAGGTCAGCTACCTGACCCACACCGTCGCCGTAGTTGCACATGCGGTTGACGTAGGGCGCAAGGTAATCCGCGCCGTTCATCGCCGCAAGAAATGCCTGGTCAGCACTGTAAATGGCGGTTGCCAGAACATTCAGACCCTCGGCCTTTGCGGCCTTGATTGCCTTGAGGCCAACCGGCGTGACGGGAATCTTCGCATAGGCGTTCTCGCGCAGCGCGCAGATCCTGCGAGTCTCCTCGAGGATGCCGTCGAAGTCTGTTGCAATAACCTGGAAGAAGCTCTTCTGGCTAGGAGCAAGGGTCTTGCACATCTCGTCGATGACCCGCTCGAGGGTCTTGCCCGAGCGCGTGATGATCGTGGGGTTGGTCGTGACGCCGGCGATGGTCAGCGTCTCGCTCAGCTCCTTGACCGCCTGTGCGTCAGCGGTGTCGAGAAAAAGTTCCATTGTTCATCATCCTTCTGTAGTCGATTCCATCATGTGCCCGGTATTTGCTATGCGTGAAGCCTGCGCGGAAAGGCTCACCCCCCGTTTGCCATTGCGTGAAGCCCTGCAGACTCGCAGAGATGGATAACCCATTCGATATCGTCTACGGACAGCTGTCGCATGTCCTTGAGAGCGTAATCCATTCCCGCTGCATCGTACTTGCCCTTCCCTAGCTGGTGGAACGGAAGCACGTCGACGCGCGTTATGCCAAGCTCAACCAGGCGCGCCACATTCTGGGAGACGTTGCCACGGCTGTCGGTGAAGCCGGGAATTATCGGCATACGTCCAACCACCCTGGCACCAAGGCCAATAATCCTTCGGAGGTTCTTGTCGCGCACGTCAGGATCTATGCCCGTAGTCTCCATGCTCCGCTCCCTGTCGGCAATCTTGAAGTCGACAAGAAAGAGGTCGCAGCAGGCAACGTGCTTCTCTGCATCCGCAAGGGAAACGGCAAGTGTGGTCTCGATTGCCGTGCGCATGCCACGCTCCTTGCAGTACTGGAGAAACTCCTCGGCAAACCCCTGGCACGAGAGGCACTCCCCGCCCGAGAGCGTCACCCCACCGTCGGACTCCTCATAAAAGACTGAGTCACGCAGGCACTCCTCCGCAAGTTCCTCTGCACAGCGCTCGATTCCCAGAAGCTCCTTGGCACCCGTGGGGCACTCGGCGGCGCTCTTGGAGCACGCCTCGGCCGAGAACTCTCCCGCCCTCATGGAGCACCTGATACACAGGCTCCTGTGCCAGACCTCCTGGGGCTTGGGCGAGAGGTTCTCGGGGTTACAGCACCAGGGACAACGGAAGGGGCAGCCCTTCACAAAGACGACCGTGCGAATCCCGCCCCCGTCGTGCAGGGAGAAGCGCTGGACGTTAGTTATGGTTGCGGTGGTCACGCTCTTCTCGCCTGCCTACAGCACGTGCTCGGTGCGGTTGATAATGTCATCCTGAATCGCCTTAGAGAGCTCCACAAAGAGCGCCGAATACCCGGCGACGCGCACCACGAGGTTCTTGTGCTTCTCGGGATGGGCTTGCGCATCAAGCAACGTCTTTCTATCTACCACGTTGAACTGGATGTGCTGAATCCCCAGCTTTGAGAAGCTGCGCAGGTACGCCATGAGCTTCTGGAGGCCGTCCTCGCCAGCCAGCGTCGATGGCGAGAACTTAACGTTGAGCAGCGATCCGTTTGAGTTGAGGAAGTTGTCGAGCTTTGAGACGGAGAGCAGGCTTGCGGTTGGACCATGCTGGTCCCTGCCAACCATGGGAGAAAGACCGCCGTCCGCAAGCTGTTCGCCGGCACGCCTACCGTCTGGCGTCGCACCCACAACCGCGCCCAGGGGAACGTGCGCGCTCACGGTATAGGATCCGGGCTGGAACTTGCCACCACGGGGGTTCTCGTAGGTCTCCACACAGTGGCCGTAGAACTCGAGGAAGCGCCTGCCGAGAAGGTCCACGTCGTCGACGTCGTTGCCGTATTTGGGGTAGCGGTTGACAAAGCGCTGCCGCAGGACCTCGTCGCCCTCGCCAGTCCAGTTGCGGTCGAGAACAGTAAGAAGATCCTGGTAGGTTATGGTCTTGTCCTCGAAGACTGCCTTCTTGATCACGTAGAGGGAGTCCGCGAGGTTGGCCGTGCCAACACCCTGCACGCCCGAGGGGTTGTACCGTGCCCCACCGGCGGTGATGTCTTCGCCCTTCTCGAGCGAGTCGTGCACGAGCGTCGAGAGGAACGGCGTGGGCGAGGTCTCCCGGTGAGCGAGGTCGCAGGTGTTGCAGCCTTCGACCATGAGGCCCACGTAGTGGCGAATGGTGTCCTCGGTGGCATGAACCAGCTCGTCAAACGAGGCAAAGCCCTCTCTGTGGGCGTGCATGGTAATTTCGAGACACTTGAGCATGTTGAACATCGAAATGTCGTGCAGTCCGTACATCCTGCCAGGAATCGAGAGCTCAACGCAGCCAACCACGCCGTAGTCTCGTGAATCCTCGATAGACACCCCGCGGTTCTCGAAGGCGGGGATATTCACCTCGTCGTTGAAGCACTGCGGCATGCCATCACCCAGGCGGATTATCTCAGCTGCCTTGTGCAGAAGCTTGTCCGGAGTTCCCTTGTGGATGCGCAGCGACAGGTTAGGCTGAGGAAGGCGGGTGTCGCGCTGAAGATCGAGAAGGAGCAGCGAGAGCTCGTTGGAGGCGTCGTTGCCGCTTGCGTCAACGCCACCGACCACAAGGTTATAGCCAATGGGAAAGCCTGCAAAGAAGCGGGCAGACTCGGTGGAGCGCACTGCCACGATGGTGTTGCACTTGAGATAGAAGCACTGGAGAAGCTCCCTGATCTTCTCGTCAGAGGCGCCCGCGCGCTTGCTGGCACGGTAGTACGGCAGCAGGTACTGATCCACGCGTCCGAGCGAGAGCGAGCTAGCGTTTGACTCGTGCTGCAGGGCGACGGAAACGATCCACACAAGCTGAAGCGCATCGTAGAGGTCGCGCGCGGGCTCGGTGGCGATGTGCGCAAGTATGTCGGCCAGACGCTGCAGCTCGGCTGTACGCTTGGGGGTATGGGGCAGCGCAATGGTGGCGTAAGCATCTGCCGGCGCCTCCCCCTCCTCAGCAGAGCGCACGATGCGCTCGTAGCGAGAGACGTAGGCAGACAGCGCATCCATGCAAATGCACGAGGCTTGGTAGAAGTTGTTAGTGGGGTCTTTCGCGAGAAAGTCCCTGCTTTGCTGCTGGAGCGCGCCGATACCACGGGTGAGCACCTCTGCAAAGTCGCAGATGATATGTCCTTGTCCCTTGTCTGTTTGAGCGACGGCGAACACCTTGTCCTTCTCGGCTGCTGTCACGTCATCCCCTCGATGGGCGGTATACCAGTCATTGAGCGTCTGGCCCTGCCAGAAGGGATAGAGGACGTTGCGAAAGAACGCCTTGTCCTCCTCGCTAATCTCAAAGGTGTCCTGTGGACGCGTGGGGAAGGCGTCGAGCTCATCAAGAATCCAATAGGGGCTCATCTCGGGAGAAACCACACCAGCCCTGGGAGTAGCGCTTCTGTTGCCCACAAGCAGGTCCCACTCGTCTATCACAATCTGATGATTCTCGAGCACGTGGCGAAATGCCTTAGCCCTGCGAATGATGGGCGGTTCTCCCTCGGTTGCCTTGTAGCTCTCCATGAAGAGCGTCGCCCGTTCCATGGAGATCTGCCTTGGCTGGGCAAACAGGCTGTCCTTTATGTGCTGCGTCCTGGTGGTGAGCATCGCGACCTCCTTGTATGGCACCCGTAAGCCGGGGCACCTCCCCCTCCGCCTGCGACGATTGTATCTTGTTTAGTATTGTTCTACAAGATATTATTATTGATTTGTCGTATTCAATCGGAATTCTCAAACCTGCGTGGTCGAATACAACTTGGCCGTCGTCAAACGGCTAGAGTCTTTTTCCGGTTTTGTCTTATTTCGTATCATTAAGTGAATACTTGCCAACCAGATACACGCCACGGGAGTACCCATGTTTGCCAAGGAACGACAAGATGCCATAGCCGCCCTCGTCAAGGCAGAAGGCCGCGTGACGGTCACGAGCCTTGCGCAGCGCTTTGACGTGACCGAGGACTGCATCAGGAAGGACCTCAAGCTGCTTGACAGCGAGGGGCTGCTCAAGCGCGTCTACGGTGGCGCGATTGGCACCACCATCGCGCCGGAGCGAGACGTTAGCAAGCGCCTCAACACCCATGTGGCCGAGAAGAAAATCATTGCCGAGAAGGCATACGAATACATCTCAAGCGGCGACCTCGTGTTCCTGGATATCTCTACCACGAACATTGCCTTGGCAGAGCTCATCGCCACCGGGAACAAGAGGCTCACGGTTGTCTCGAACATGATCGACGTGCTGCGCATCCTGGCGCGAAACCCCATGGTTACCGCCATCTGCACGGGCGGCAACGTAAACCTGGAGTTCGACGGCTTTTTGGGAGCCACGGCCCTCGCCATGGTCGAGCCCATCAGGTTTGACAAGGCCTTCATTGGCGCACTGAGCGTTGACCTAGAAAACGATGCAGTCACCACATTCGACGTGGATGACGGCCTGCTCAAGAAGCGCGTCGTCACCAACGCGAGCCACAGCTACCTCGTGGCAGACGCGCGCAAGCTCAGCACCGATGGCAACTACGTCTACGCGCGGATGGAGGACTTTGACGCCTTCATCACCGACAAACCAACCCCGGCCCTGCGCAAACAGGTCGAGGCGCTCGGCACCAAACTGGTCTAAGTACCATCGGACAGCAAAAGGCCCCAAAGCCGAGAAGGGCTTTGGGGCCAATGAGACAAAGGGAGTTTCCCTTTGTCTTACTAGTGCTGGTGCGGGCGCTCGGAAGCGGGGCGCAGCTCCGCACGGCAGCGAATCATCTCCGCCGCAATCGAGATGGCGATCTCGGGGGGCGTCACCGCAAGGATGGGGTCGCCAATGGGCAGGTGAATGCCCTCGTCGACCCAGGTGGGGTCGACCCCGCGCTCCTTCAGGGTCTTGCGCGCAAAGGCCGCCTTACCCCTACTGCCAATGCAGCCCACATAGGCGGGGTGCACGCGCGCAACCTGCTCGAGCACGTCGATGTCCCATGCGTGCCCGTGCGTGGTCACCACCACGTAGTCGCGCGACGTCACCTGCACCTTCTCATCGAGCTTCGTGAAGTCGCCGAGCACCACGCGCTCCGCCGCCGGGAAGTCTCCAGAGACCGCAACGCCCTCGCGGTCGTCGAAGACCACCACCCTAAAGCCCACGCTAGCAAGCACCGGTGTGAGGGCGCGGCCAACGTGTCCGCCGCCAAAGATGTAGGCAATGGGGTCGGGGCCGGCCGGCTCAGCGTAGATCTTGCTCTCCTCGTCCCAGAGGGTTGTCTCCGTGGTAGAGCGGGGATCACCTTGAGGCAGCTCGTCGAGGTTGGCAAGCTCAAGGGTCACGTCCGAGAGGTCCGCCCAGTGCTCGGTGATCACGAAAGGCTTGTCGGAACGCAGGTGCTCCAGCAGGTCACCCAGCACGCTCTTGGCAAACGCAGGCTTCCACAGCTTAACGCCCACCAGGGCGTCGCCGCCGCAAGCCATACCCGTCTTGGCGTGCGTCATCCACTCCAGCTGGTTGGGCTCCTCGCCTGCCAGCACGTGCTGGCACCTCTCCTGCATCTGCTGCTCTATGCGGCCGCCGCCAATAGTGCCCAGCCAGGTTCCATCGGCGAGAAGCGCCATGCGCGCGCTCGCGCCACGTGGCATGGAACCGCGTGTGGCAAGGATGCTTGCGAGGGCAAAGGCCCGGCCCTCCTCGGCCTCCCTTAGAAGGCGTCCTACAAACGCGATGTCACGCAGGGTCTCGTGCGAGTCTGTCATAGGGTTCTACCTGCCATTCGTTTGGTTGGCGTTGGATGTGTCAAGACGCTTCTACCCGGCAAAGCCCAAGCGGATGCGCGGGCCGCCGTCATAGGCCTCCACGCGGCCCACCACGCGCGCGTCCGGAACGCGCCCGTCGGCGAGGAGGTCGGCCAGCAGCGAGTCCGCATCGTCCGCCGCAACCGCCACGAGGAGCCCGCCCGAGGTCTCCGGGCAGAAGAGGAGGTCGGCAAGGTCCTGCGGCACGCCCGTTGCGTCCACAGACGCCTCGGCAAAGTGGCGGTTGCGGTACCTTCCCCCNGCGCGCGTCCGGAACGCGCCCGTCGGCGAGGAGGTCGGCCAGCAGCGAGTCCGCATCGTCCGCCGCAACCGCCACGAGGAGCCCGCCCGAGGTCTCCGGGCAGAAGAGGAGGTCGGCAAGGTCCTGCGGCACGCCCGTTGCGTCCACAGACGCCTCGGCAAAGTGGCGGTTGCGATACATTCCCGCAGGCAGAATGCCCAGACGCGCCCAGTCGCGCGCGTGGGCGAGAAGCGCCGGCGCACCGGCGTCGATCACCGCACGAACGCCTGCGCCCTGTGCCATCTCCAGCGAATGGCCCATGAGGCCAAAGCCCGTCACATCGGTAGTCGCGTGGACGTCGTGACGCACGATCACGTCACGAGCCCAGCGGTTGAGGCACATCATCTGGCGCTCCGCAGCCGCAACGTCCACGGGGTCTGCCAGGCCGCCCTTCTCGGCAGTGGTAATGACTCCCACGCCGAGCGCCTTGGTGAGCACAAGGACGTCACCTGGGCGCGCACCCGAGTTGGTGAGCATGCGGTGCGGGTCCACAAAGCCCGTGACTGCCAGGCCGTACTTGGGCTCCTCGTCGTAAATGCTGTGCCCACCCACGATGGAGGCGCCGGCCTCGTAGACCTTCTCGTAGCCGCCCCGCAGGATCTCATGGACAACGTCGGAGGGCATGTCCTCGGGCACGGCCATCACGTTGAGCGCCACCTTGGGCTCGCCGCCCATGGCATAGACGTCCGAGAGCGCGTTGGTGGCGGCAATGGCACCATAGGTGTAGGGGTCGTCGGCGATGGGCGGGAAGAAGTCGACCGTCTCCACAATGGCCACGTCGTCGGTCACGCGGTAGACCGCCGCATCGTCAGACTTGTCAAAGCCAACCAGGAGGTTGGGGTCGCGCTGGACCTTGATGTCCTTGAGGAGCTTGGCAAGCTCGCCCGCACCCACCTTGGCGCCGCAGCCGGCACACTCGGCGAGCTTGGTGAGCTTGACGTCGTTGCCGCCAGCGGATGTCACGTTGTTCTCGGCCATTGCTATCCCTCCAGTCTGTGCGAGAAGTGCAGCAGCGCCTCAAGGACGCCACCGCCCACGGCGCGTGCCTTGTCAGAGACGCTAAAGCAGTGCCCCACCTTGCAGCGCGGGTCGATGTCTCCGGACTTCATGCCCTTGGTGACGGGGCAGCCCTCCTGGAGAAGGCCGCGAAGCACGCCGTCGATGGTTGCGTAGAGGGGCTCGCCAGAGACCTTGGCCACGAGGTCGCCCTTCTTGACCTGGTCGCCAATCTTTGCGATGGGCTCGAAGGGGCCGTCTGCCGGCGCGCGCAGCACGCGTTCGGTGGTGTAGCCACCAATGTTTCCCGGCACGCCGGTGTTGGGGATGGGCGAGCCGTCGTAGATAACGCGCCCCAGGTAGTGGCCGCGCTTGGTCTCGATGGCGGCATGGCAGTCCGCGTTGGAGCTCTCGCCCGCGTGGAAGCCAGGCCCCACGCCAATCACCACGGGCGCCATGTCCTTGGTGGTCCCCAGGTTCTCCTTGGCGAGAATGGCGTCGATAACGGCCTCGGGCGCAAGTTTGGGGATGCTCTCCCCCTTGGGGTCCACCAGCACGGCAATGGTACCTGTGGCCGCGACCTTGGCCGCCTCGGACGCGCTCTCGCAGCGCACCGCGCGGATGCCCTCGACCTCGGCCTCGCCAAGACGCACGGCCTCCGAGAAGCACACGGTGCGGCGCACCGAGGTTGGCACCGCCACGTCCAGCATCACGATGGACGCCCCCGAGCGGTGGAGCCTCACGGCAATGCCCGAGGCAATATCTCCCGCCCCTCTCACAACAACCAGCATGTCTCCCCCTCAGTCCAACTAGGAACAGACGCCCCTAGAGTTCCAGCTCGTACAATCCGGCGCAGGCAAAGCGGCCCTTTGCGAGCCGCTCGAAGTCACCGCGCGCCTCCGGCGGCATGGACCAGGCAAGCCCGCAGTCCGCGCGAATGCTCACGGGCGTTGGGATAATCCTTCCCGCGACGCCCGCCTCCTTGCAGGCAGCCTCGCAGGCCAGCGCCTCGTGCGTCGAGTCAAACGACGCCACAACGCGTGGCTCGCGCCTATGACGTGGCATCGTCGTCGCCCTCCCCCTCTGCGGCCAGCTCGGCCAGGGCGGTAAGCGCCGCATCCACGTCCTTCTCAGTGGTAAAGCACCCAAACGAGAAGCGCACGACGCCCGTATCCTGCGTACCCAGCGCCCGATGCATGCGCGGCGCGCAATGGCCGCCCGCACGCACGGCGATGTCGTAGTCGTGGCCGAGGGCGTCCGCAACCTCGGAGGAGTCCCAGCCCGGCAGGTTCACGCTCACAACCGGCGCGTGGTCAAAGCCGGGGGCGAGAAGCGCCTCCTCCGTTGCCGGGAAGTCGCCGTAGACTGTGGCGCCCGTACGGCGCGCACCGGTCACGAAACGCCTCACGAGCACGAGGTCGTGCGCGTGGATGGTGTCGAGGCCCTTCTCGGCGATCCATGCCGCCGCAGCCGAGAGGCCCGCGATGCCATGGCCGTTGAGCGTGCCTGCCTCCAGGTGCTCGGGGTAGCCCGCGGGCTGGCCCTCCTCGAAGGAGAGCACGCCCGTGCCGCCGCGCAGCACCGGGTGAACGTCCACGCCTGACGCCACGGCTAGGCCACCCGTGCCCTGCGGCCCCATGAGGGCCTTGTGCCCCGTGAAGGCCACGAGGTCAATGCCCAGCTCGTCCATGCAGATGGGGCGAGCACCCGCCGTCTGCGCGCAGTCGAGAAGCACCGGCGCCCCCACGCCATGCGCCGCCTTGACCACGCGCGCCAGCTCCTCGCGTGAGAGGACGTTGCCCGTGAGGTTCGAGGCATGCGTGAGGCACACGAGGCTCGTACCAGGCACGATGGCGTTTACCAAGGCGTCTGTGTCCAGTACGCCGCGGCGGTCTGCCGCCGCGAAGCTGAGCGTCGCGCCCCTCTCGTCCCGCAGGCGGTAGAGCGGCCGCAGAATGGAGTTGTGGTCCCAGTCCGTGGCCACCACGCGGCCACCGTCGGGCACCGTGCCCAGGATGGCCAGGTTGAGCGCCTCGGTGGCGTTGGCGGCAAAGACCAGCCGCTCGGGGTGGCCAAAGCCGAGAAGCGCCGAGACCCGCTCCCGCGCGAGGGCGATGGAGCGGGCCGCAGCAAGCTCGGACTCGTGGGCGCCGCGGCCGCACGAGCCAAAGGTTCGCATGGCGTCCGCGACGGCGTCGACCACGCACTCGGGACGCTGGTGCGACGTGGCGGCACAGTTGAGGTAGATCATGGCGCAGGCCTTGTCGCTACAGCGTAGTGACGCCCGGCTCGCCGGCCATGACCTTGGCGATCTCGTACAGGTTGGTCACGCCGCCCACCGCAAGCTTCTCGCGGATGCCGTAGAAGTCCAGGCAGGTGCCGCAGGTGAGGATCTGCGTCCCGCGGCTCTCGAGCTCCTTGATGTCCTCGAGCGACTCCGAGCCCTCGCAGGTTAGGTGCGCGCCGCCGTTGAAGAAGATCATCTTCTTGGGGACGGACTCGCCGTGCGCCAGGGCGTAGATGAGCCCCTTCATGAGGATGTGGCCGAGCTTCTCGTCACCGCGACCCATGGTGTCGGTGTCCACGGCAATGACGGAGGCGCCGGTAGCGGGCAGGTCGCAGAAGGCCTGAGCCTCAGAGGCGGCGTTCTCGGAAGCGCTCACCTCGCCGCGCGGGGTCAGCGTGAGGGTGGTTTCGTCGCCGGACGCGGTGGTGGTAAGGTCGCAGTTCTTCTCGGCCGCCAGGCGCGTGAGGTTGCCAAGGGCAACGGAATCATTGACAACGACCTCGAGGGACTCGCCAGCAGCGAGCTTGGGCAGAGCCTCCAGCGTGAGCACGACGGGCTTGGGGCAGGTGAGGTTGCGTGCGTCGATCTTCATGGTGACTCCAATCTGTTTGCCGGCGGAGCGCCGCGACTGGTGCCGGGGCGTCGTCGGGCGTTAACCACATGAGTGTATAACGTCGAGCCGAAAGGAAGTAGCAAAGGGAGTTTCCCTTTGTCCCATCCGGTATGCTATTGGACAAGGGAAACTCCCTCTATGAGACAAAGGGAAACTCCCTTTGTCTCATTCCTTTCGGCTCTAGTAGAGCATATGACTTTTTGTAAGGGTTCCTCATGAATCTTGCTGATTTGCTGCGAACGGATAGCGGCGTTCTATCAGTGGTTGGGAGCGGGGGCAAATCCACCCTCGTTAACGAGCTGGCACGCGAGCTGGGATGTACCGTGGTCATAGCCACGTCTACGCATATGCTGGCACCTGAGGGCTGCCCGCTCCTGCTTGATCCCACGGAGCTCGACGTGGAACAAGCGCTCTGGTACACCCGCGTGGTCTGCGTGGGGACCCGTGCGCCCGGTGCAGAGGGCGATGCCGGAAAGCTGTGCGCGCCATCGCTTGGCTTTGGCACGCTCTCCGTACTTGCCGACCGCGTGCTGGTGGAGGCCGATGGTGCACGCAGGTTGCCCCACAAGGCGCACGCCGCGCACGAGCCCGTGGTTCCGGCTGAGAGCAGCCAGACCATCCAAGTGGTGGGCGCGTCTGGCTTTGGCGGGCGCGTGGGTGAGGTTGTTCATCGACCGGAGCTCATGTGTGCGGCCGTGGGCTGCTCCGCGAGCGACGAGTGCACGCCCGAGCTGTACGCGCGCTTCGTGGCCAACGAGCACGCAGCTGGCGTGGTACACGCAGATAACATTGTGGTGAACCAGGCCGATGACCAGGCTGGCATTGAACTTGCCGTGCGGTTTGCCGCCGAGCTGCGCGCGTGCGGGGACGAGACGCCCGTCACTGCCGGCTCCGTGCGCGAGCACCGCCTGGAGTTAGTGTAGCGCGAGCTCCGGCCTGCCGGCGCTTCGGACGCAGCGGGAAGCCCTGCCAAAGATCCAGCGGGACCCAAAAGAGCCTATGCCCCGGCGGGCAGACAGCACGCAATCACGATGCTCACGACACCGATAAGCGCCAGCGGCACGCACCCGTCGACAAACGACGGCAGCGGCTCGAGCCTGTAGTAGAGCACGTAGCACACCAGGCTCACGACAAACCCCACCACGGCAAGCACCGCTACCAGCGCCGCCACGCCGGTCTGACCCGCGCCCCCAAGCGCCAGCGCGCAGCAGGCTTCCATGCCAAGCCACGCCACAAAGAGCACCAGCTCGGTGGTGGGCTGACGCTGGAACATGCGCTGCGTGATGCCGAGAAGCACCAGGTAGAGAACAACGGCACCAACCAGGCACCCAACCACAACCCTCGTGGGCGCAAGCTCGGCCGCTCCTCCGCAGATGCGCGCGGCCCCAAAGACGCCGCACGCCACCGCGCCGAGAATGGCCACGATGCCGATGGTCCTCAACGCTCCGTGTGCAGAGCCACCGCTCACCTTGGGCCAGAAGAAGATGGCCCACCAGGCAAGATACAGGGCACAGCACGCAGCCATGAGAGCGTGCCCCTGCCTCATCTGCTCAAACGCAATGGCATCCACAATGGCCTCCCCTAACAGATATCGCGGAGTATCGCCTAGAGAACCTCGCAACATCCCGATAATAGCTCTGGTCAGCAGAAGTGCTCTCTAGCTGCTATCTTGTCGGATTCCGCGATTCTCGTTGTCACTTTCCGCGACCGCGGCCGTCCCGTACGCCGAGAAAAACGGGCGGCGCCAGCACCAGCCAGCACCGCCCGCCTTGGGGAGCAATACTACTGAACGGACCAGACCTACACCCTCGCGACGGCCTTGATCTCGACCTTGCCGCCACCGGGGAGCGCAGCCACCTGGAACGCCGCACGCGCGGGATACGGGGCCTCAAAGAACTCGGCGTAGATCTCGTTCATGGCACCAAACTCGTTGATGTCGGCGAGAAGGACGGTGGTCTCGACCACGTCGGCCATGGAGGCGCCAGCGGCCTCGAGGATGTTCTTCACGTTGGTCAGGCTCTGGCGGGTCTGGCTCTGGATGTCGTCGCCGGCGAGCTTGCCGGTGGCAGGGTCGATGCCCAGCTGTCCGGACACGTTGATGGACCCGTTGGACACAACGCCCGCGGAGTAGGGACCAAGCGCCTTGGGGGCCTTGTCGGTGACGATGGCGGTCTTGCTCATGAGAAACTCCTTCACTTCCTGCCCGCATACGCGGACGGCCAATGGATAAGTAAAACGGGGCCGATAAACCCGCGGAGCTCGCTGCCCGCGGCGCGCACGGCCCTAGCGAGCCACGTAGCGGCCGGGCTTCTCGCCTGTGGGCTCGCCGTCACGCACGGCAAGCGTGCCGTTCACAAAGACGAGCTTGGCGCGCCCGTGCGCCTCAAAGCCCTCGTAGGTGGTGTAGTCGACGGCCTGGTGCTGGTTGGCCGCGCTGATGGTCCAGCGTGCCGAGGGATCCCACACGCAGATGTCCGCGTCGGAGCCAGCGGCAAGCGCGCCTTTGCGCGGGTACATGCCAAACACGCGCGCCTGGCCCTCGGAGAGCAGGTGCAGGTAGTCCATGGGACCAAGCTGCCCCTCGAACGTGGTCATGATGAGAGCCGGCCTGTGCTCGACGCCAGGTCCCCCGTTGGGTATCTTAGTGAAGTCGCCACGGCCGCGATCCTTCTGGCCATGCAGATTAAACGAGCAGTGGTCGGTCGAGATCTGGTCCACCTCGCCGTCTGCCACGGCCTCGCGCAACGCCGCGATGTCCGTGGGCTTGCGCAGCGGCGGGCTCATCACGTACTTGGCGCCGGCAAAGCCGTCCTCGCCCTGCTCCAGGTAGCGGGTATCGTCCAGCAGCAGGTACTGCGGGCAGGTCTCGAGCGACACGCGCACGCCGCGCTCGCGGGCAGCACGCACCTGCTCAAGGCCCAGGCGCGTAGAGCAGTGCACCACGTTCACGCGAGCGCCCGTAAGCTCGGAGAGGTACATCAGTCGGCTGATAGCCTCGGCCTCGCACTCAGCCGGGCGACTCAGTGGGTGTCCCTCGGGCCCTGTGATGCCCTCGGCAAGCACCCTACGCTGCAGCTCGTTGACAAGCGTGCCGTTCTCGCAGTGCACGCAGAGAATGCCATCGAAGGGCTTGATGGCCTCGAGCACCTCCATGGTCTGGGCATCGTCCAGGCGCAGGTGGTCGTAGGCAAAGTACGTCTTGAACGACGTGATCCCCGCTTCGCGCATGTCCGCGATCTCCTCGCGGGTATGGTCGTTCCAATCTGCGATGGCCATGTGGAAGGCATAGTTAGCCGTGCAGGTGCCATCGGCGCGCTTGTGCCACTCGTCGAGCGCCCGGTGAAGGGTCATGCCCTTGTCCTGCGTGGCGTAGTCCACGATGGTTGTGGTACCGCCGCAGGCCGCGGCGCGCGTGCCCGTCTCGAAGCTGTCAGCGGTCCAGTCCATGCCCGTCCAGCACTGCATGTGTGTGTGCGCATCAATGAAGCCCGGGTAGACCCAGCAGCCCGTGGCGTCGAAGACCTCAGCGTCCGCAAGCTGCGCCTCGTCGACGCCACCGGGAACAACGTCCGCGATCTTGTCGCCCTCGATGACCACGTCGCCGAGAAAGACTCCCTTTGGCGTGACCAGCTGGCCGTTCCTCAGGACCTTGCGTGCCTGTGCGACCATACAACCATCCCCTTACAGAGAAGAGCCCAGCTCGCCGGGGGCGTTGTCCTTCTCGCCCGCAGCGGGCCATATGTCCTGCCCGGATTCCATGGCCTCGCGCACAGCCACCAGCTCGCTGGCAACCCGCTCGAGGTCAGACGGGGTGTCAATGTCATCTAGCTCGGCCGGGTAGCGCGCCTCGACAAGCCGCGTAGCGGCGGCCAAATCTGGGTTCCTGCGCAGCAGCTCGCCTCCGCCCACGTCTCCCTCAAGGCCGAGAAGCGCGTCTGCCAGGTAGCCCGGAAAGATCACGGGGCTCCCCGGCTTGTCCTGCCACGCGAGACGCGCTACGCAGGCAGGATGCGCGGCAAACTCGTCGAGCAGGGCCTCGACACTCGCGCCAGAGAGCAGCGGCTGGTCGCCCTGCACAAAGAGGTAGCCCGCGCGCTTGCCCAGCACCTCGATGCCCGCACGCAGCGTTTGGCTTTGCAGCGCGCCTGCGGGCTCCACACATGTCACGTGCCTGGCCTCGCACACGGCACGGACGCGATTCCACCTTGTGGAGACCACCACGTCCAGGCGCGGTGACACCAGTGCGTCAAGCGTGTGCGAGACCACCGCCCGGCCACGCAGCGGCTCCACGAGCTTCTGCCTGCCAAAGCGCGTAGCCTCGCCATTTGCCATGACCACGCAGCCCAGCCGGGGCACCCCCGCAACGCCGGCAAACGCTGCCGAGAAGCCCGCGTCTGCCGCAGCGGTGACACCCTGGCGCCAGGCTTCGTAGCGGTGTAGGAAGTCCTCCCCTTCGGACGTGAGGCTCGAGCTTCCGCCCCTCTCGCCACCAATTGAGCGCACAGTAAGCGGGAATCCCAGGGCACGCTCGGCATCGTGCAGAATGCGCATGGCCTTGGTGTAGCTCATGCCCATGGCCTTGGCGGAGGCAGAGAGGCTACCCATCTCGCGAACGCCAGCGAGCAGGGCCATGGGACCCGGGCCAAAGAAGCGCCCGCCATCCTCATCAATGAGGAACGAAAAGACCCGTGGTTCCATGGCCCTCACCTCGCGCGCATTGCCGTTGCGATGTCTACATGCTACCCACGGACGATGGTACCAGTCTTGCCGGCAATGCCGTCCGCCGCACGGTCGAGCTCAGTGATGAGCGACATGCGTCCGGGACCGGACTGGGCGAACTGCAGCGCCGCCTGGACCTTGGGCAGCATCGAGCCGGGGGCAAACTCGCCAGCTTCAATATAGCGCTGGGCAGTCTCGGGCGTGAGCTCGTCAAGCTCGGTCTGGTCGGGCTTGCCAAAGTGGATGGCGACCTTCTCGACAGCTGTGAGGATGACAAGCGCGTCGGCATCAAGCTGCTCGGCAAGGCGGGCTGCGGCAAAGTCCTTGTCGATGACGGCAGCGGCGCCCTTCAGGTGGTGGCCCTCGGTGTGGTAGACGGGGATGCCGCCGCCACCGCAGGCAATGACCACGTGGTCGGCCTCGACCAGCGAGCGAATGGTGTCAAGCTCGACGATGGCCTGGGGCTTGGGGCTTGCGACCACACGGCGCCAGCCGCGGCCGGAGTCCTCGACCACCGTGTAGCCGCGCTCGGCCACCATGCGGTCGGCCTCCTCCTTGGTCATGAAGGCACCAATGGGCTTGGTGGGGTTCTCGAATGCAGGGTCGTTAGGGTCGACCTCGACCTGAGTGAGCACCGTGGTCACGCCGTGGTGGATGTCGCGGTTGGCCAGCTCCTCGCGGATGGCGTTCTGGAGGTCGTAGCCAATGTAGCCCTGGCTCATGGCAACGCAGACCGAGAGCGGGCAGGGAATGTACTTCTCGGGATCAGAGCGCGTGAGCTGGGTCATGGCCTCCTGGATCATGCCCACCTGCGGTCCGTTGCCGTGCGCCACGATGACCTCGTTGCCCTCGGCAATAAGGTCGACGATGGCCTTGGACGTGTGCTTCACGGCCGCCATCTGCTCTGGCAGGTTCTTCCCCAACGCGTTGCCGCCCAGTGCGACGACGATTCTCTTGCCCATGCGTTCCTCTCCGTTCTCCCCTTGTCGTGTGAAAAAAGAGCGCGGGCCGGCCAACCGAGCTCACAGGCTCGGCCCGACCAGCCCGCGCGTTCCCCTGTGGGTACTGCGCCAGTCGCCCCGATGCCCGGCTTAGGCCTCGAGCCAGCGGCTGCGGCCGCGCTGCTCGAGCTCCTTGAGCATGGCAACGGGATCCTTGGCCTTCTGCAGGAAGATCATGGCTGCCACGGCGTACGGCTTGTAGCTGGCCTCCTTGTACAGGCCGTCGCGGTGGGCGTCAAAGACCTCGTTGGCAACCTCGCCGTGCTCGCAGGAGACGCCCTCGATGTCGGCCGGCAGCGGGTGCATGTAGATGGTGTCCATGCCGTTTGCGGTCTTGGCCATGAGCTCGGGCGTGCAGTGCCAGTCCATGTGGGTGGCGTTCTGGGCGAGAAGCTCCTTCTCCAGGGTGTCGATGCCCTCGGAGTCGCCGGCGGCGTAAAGCTTGGTGCGCTTCTCCATGGCCGCATAAGGAGCCCAGCTCTTGGGAACCACGATGTCAGCGCCCTCGAAGGCCTCCTCCATGGAGTGGGCCTGGGTGAACGTGGCGCCAGACTCCTGAGCGAAGACGCCGGCCTGCTTGACCAGCTCGGGCATGAGGTCGTAGCCCTCGGGGTGAGCCAGGGTGACGTTCATGCCAAAGCGGGTGAGCAGCATGATGAGCGACTGCGGGCAGGAGAGGGGCTTGCCGTAGGACGGGCTATAGGCCCAGGTGACGGCGACCTTCTTGCCCTTGAGGTTGTCAAGGCCACCAAACTCGTTGATGAGGTAGAGCAGGTCGGCCGAAGACTGCGTGGGGTGGTCGGAGTCGGACTGCAGCGAGACGAGCGTGGGACGGTGGTCGAGGATGCCGTCGGCGTAGGACTGCGCCACGGACTCCGAGACCTCCTTCATGTACGCGTCGCCCTCGCCGATGAACTTGTCGTCACGGATGCCGATGACATCAGCCATGAAGCTGATCATCGTGGCGGTCTCGCGCACGGTCTCGCCGTGGGCGATCTGCGACTTGGACTCGTCGAGGTCCTGGAGCTGCAGGCCCAGCATGTTGGTGCCAGAGGCAAACGAGAAGCGCGTACGGGTGGAGTTGTCGCGGAAGTTGGAGACCGCAAGGCCGGAGTCGAAGATGCGCGTGGAGATGTTGCGCTCGCGCAGGTTGCGAAGGGCGTCGGCGACCAGGTAAAGAGCGCGGAGCTCGTCGGTGGTCTTATCCCACGTGTGCAGGAAGTCGTTGTTGTACATCTTGGAGTAGTCGAGCTTCTCGAGCTGGTCGAGGTAGTTCTGGAATATGGCGTCCATTCGTTTCCCTTTCTTTGATACGTGTGACTGGGTCTTCCCGGTGACCGCTGGGTCTACGTGCAGAGGACCCGGTCGCAGCGGTGCGCCGCGACCGGGACGCAGATAACTACTTGATGTCGTTGCCGGTGAGGCTGGCGCGGAACTCGGTGGCGTCGCCGGTTGCCTGGCTGGGGTCATAGAGGTTCACGGCCGCAACGTAGAGCGCGGCGCAGGTGGAGAGGTCCTGCTTGTAGGTGACCTCGTTGGGCGCGTGCGCCTGGGACTCGGCGCCGGGGCCAAAGCCAACGCAGGGGATGCCATAGCGGCCCTGGATGGAGACGCAGTTCGTGGAGAAGGTCCACTTGTCGCACAGAGGCCTGCCCTCACGCTTGTCCATGGACTTCTCGCAGCCGATGCGCTTGTCGCCAAAGAGGGCCTTGTGGGCGTCGACCAGTGCCTTGACGTGCGGCGCGCTCTCCTTGTTGATCCACGTGGGGAAGTATGCCTCGGTCTCGTAGACCTCGCCGGTCCAGCTGGGACGGTCGTACATGTACATGGAGACCTTCACGTCGTCGCCGCACTTCTTGACGGCGGGGAGGTTGCGGACCTCCTCGAGGCAGGACTCGTAGGTCTCGCCGGCGGTCATGCGGCGGTCGATGGAGATGGCGCAGGAGTCAGCCACGGCGCAGCGCGAGGGGCTGGTGTAGAAGATCTGAGAGACGGTGCAGGTCCCGCGGCCCAGGAAGCGAGCGTCCTCGTAGTGCTCGGGGTTGTACTTGGGGTCGAGCATCTTGACGAGGCCGCGAATCTCGGTTGACTCGTCGGCGCCGTTGTTGTTGAGGGCGCGGACGTCGTTGATGATGTCGGCCATCTTGTAGATGGCGTTGTCACCGCGCTCGGGCGCGGAGCCGTGGCAGGAGACGCCCTTCACGTCGACGCGGATCTCCATGCGGCCGCGGTGGCCACGGTAGATGCCGCCGTCGGTAGGCTCGGTGGAGATGACGAACTCGGGCTTGATGCCATCTACGTTGTAGATGTACTGCCAGCACATGCCGTCGCAGTCCTCTTCCTGGACGCTGCCCACGACCATGATCTTGTAGCCCTCGGGAATGAGGTCCATGTCCTTCATCATCTTGGCCGCGTAGGTGGCGGAGGCAACGCCGCCCTCCTGGTCGGAGCCGCCACGGCCGCCGATGAGCTGGTCATCCTCGAAGCCCTTGTACGGGTCGAAGTCCCAGTTGTCGCGGTTGCCAATGCCAACAGTGTCGATGTGGCCGTCGATGGCGATGATCTTGTCGCCCGTGCCCATGAAGCCCATCACGTTGCCCAGGCCGTCAACCTTGACCTCGTCAAAGCCGAGCTTCTCCATCTCGGCCTTGATGCAGGCCACAACGTCGCCCTCCTCGCAGGACTCGCTGGGGTGGGAGATCATGGCGCGCAGGAACGCAGTCATGTCCGCGTTGTAGGCCTTCGCCGCTTCCTTGATCTTGTCGTAGTCGAGTTCCTTCATTGGGTCCTCCTCGCATCGGGCAACGTTCTTGCTGACTTGGTGCCGTAAACAATAAGTCTGCTTACCAAACTTTTTGTTTGGTTGACCTAATTAAAGCACGTGCGAGAGGGAATTCAAGGGCCTTTGGCAAACTGTTCACTTTTCTCGCAGACGGTCTTTTTGACGCGGTGGACGGTGAGCGCGGAGGAGCGATTCTTCCCCGTGCAAACGTTGGGGCGGGGCGGCTCGGGGCGTGGCGCTACACATTCGGACCCGATTGCGTATCCCGCGCAGGACGGTACAGGTTCGGGCGACGAATGCGTGTCGGCTCGCCACAGGTTCGTGACCGATTGCGTATCCCGCGCAGGACGCCACAGGTTCGGGGACCGAATGCGTGGCGGCGAAAGTCGCCGCCGGCCACGAAGAAGGCCCCGGCGACGAAATGCCGCCGGGGCCAAGGTCCCACGTTATTCTCGGCAGTGCTACTGCTGCGCGCGCCAGCGCTTCATCTTCATGTGGCGACGCACGAAGTACGTGGCCAGCAGGACGATGATTGCCGCAAGCACAACCTCAACCGCGGTGATCAGCGGACTCTGCCCAAACATCCCCACCGTAAACGTGCTCGAGGAGTTCGCCTCGGTATAGAGGATGTTGTGGCAAGCGTTACGCAGCGCCTGGTGCCCGGCGGCCGTGTCCAGCGTGTCGCTGGTAAGCATCTTGTCCTGAAGGAACGCGAGGTAGAGGTCGTTGCCCGCATGCAGCGCCCGGTTGATGTTCGAGGTGTCAGCGGCAAGCACGCAGTCCGTCACGACAGACCCGCGGAAGCCCCACTCGTTCCTCAGCACCTGGGTGAGCAGCGCGTGGCTCTCGGCAGTGGGCGTGGCACCCAGGCGGTTGTAGGAGCTCATCATCGCCATGGCGCCGCCGTCCTTTACGGCAAGCTCGAACGGTCGCAGGTAGATCTCGCGCATTGACTGCTCGTTTGCCCAGGTCACAAGGCCACCGGCATCGCCACGGTGCGTCTCCTGGTCGTTAAGGGCAAAGTGCTTGACGTAGCAGTACACGCCCTGCGACTGGATGCCGCGGACCTCGGCAGCAACGATCTCGCCGGTGAGCAGACCGTCCTCGCTCACGTACTCGTAGTTGCGGCCGCCAAAGGGCGAGCGGTGCGTGTCGGCACCGGGAGCGTACAGGCCGCCGACCTTGAGCGCCGTTGCCTCCTGGGCAAACAGCTCGCCCACACGCTGCGCGAGCTCCTTGTTCCAGGTGTAGCCAAGCACGCTCTGGCCCGTGAGCTGCGTGCCGTTGTAGCTCGCCATGATGTTGTTCACCCCGTTGGGACCGTCGCACTCGACAATCGCGGGCTTGCCCACGCTCTTGGCCGAGAAGGTCATCCAGCCGCCGTTGGAGACGAGCATCTTCTGCTCGTTAAGCGTCATCTGGTCGAGGAGCTTGTCCCACTGGGGGTCGTCATAGCTCAGACCGGTCATGTCGGCCAGGGTAAGGCCGTTCTTCGCGCCATAGGTCACGTCGTCGACATTGGGGTTCTCGACTGGCGCGGGGTTGTCCAGCGCGTCCTTGATTTCGGCAGGGGCCTCCTTCTCGGCAGGGGCCATCGTGGGGAAGGTGCCGGCCCAATCCGCACGCGAGAGGTACGTGACGCCGCCGCCAAAGCTCACGTCGTCAAACTGGTTGGTCGCAGCCACACCGTCAGTGGAGCGAGCGCCGTCATTGGCGTCGTTGTAGATGTAGTCACGGTCGATGGTCACCGTGCGGGTGTCCACCACGTCGTGAGAGTTGCGACGCAAGCTCACCTGGTAGTCGCCAGCCTCCAGAACGTAGGCACCACCCGGGGCCTTGACCCCGGTGTAGTCGTAGCTCGCCATGTCCTCGTGCGTCCAGCTGATCTTGAGCGTCTGGGTCTCCCCAGGCTCAAGCAGCTTAGTCTTGTCAAAGCCGGCGAGAACAACCGCGCTCTTCTCGATGCCACCCGGCGTGTAGGGAGCGCTGTAGTAGGCCTCGACCACGTCCTTGCCCGCAACGTCGCCAGTGTTGGTCACGTCGACGGTCATCGTGATGGTGGTGCCGTCGTCCGAGAAGTCCGCGATCTTCTCGTCGAAGGTGGTATACGAGAGGCCGTAGCCAAACGGGTACTGAACCGTTGCGTCATAGTCGATGTAGCCGTCTGCCGCCGCGGTCTCGTAGTAGCGGTAGCCCACATAGATGCCTTCGGCATAGTCAACAAAGTGGACGTTCTCGGTGCCGGAAGTCGCATCACCAGAGCCCGCGAACAGGGACTGGTTGGTGTGCTGCACGTTGGTGTAGTCGTGCGCGCCAAAGTTGTAGTAGCTAGGTGCGCTCTCCGCCTCGTACGGGAAGGTGTCCACGGTGCGACCGCTTGGGTTCACGGCACCGGTGAGCACCTTGCCAATGGCGTCGCAGCCCGTCGCGCCAGGCGTGCCCACCCACAGGGCGGCGTCCACCTGGGGGGCGTCAACAAAGCCAAGCTCCATGGCATTGGGGCTGTTGAGCACCACGATCACGCGATCGAAGTTGCCCTCGACCATGGCGAGAAGGTCCTCCTCGTTGGGCGAAAGCTCAAGGTAGCTGCGGCCGGCCTCGGAGCCCTCATAGGCGGCCATGTCCGTGGGAAGGTCAAAACCTTCGCCGCCCTTGCGGGTGAGCACCACGATCGCCGTGTCCGAGTACGTCTTTGCGTCGTCGATGACGTCCTGGGTGTAGCTGGACTGCGGCAGCTCGTAGAGGTTCCAGTCCGTGCCCACAATGCCCATGTCCTTGGCAGCAGTTGCGTTCTCCTCGTAGAACTGCTCAAGGTTGGGGTTCGCGGAGAGGCCCGCGTCCTCAAGTCCCTGGTAGAAGGTCACGTTCTTGCTGGTGTCGCCAGCTCCGGAGCCCGTCCCGCCATAGCTGAAATTGTTTCCAGCCGTCGAGCCAAACACGTTCACCTTGGTCACGCCCGAAAGCGGCAGGGCGTCGTTCTCGTTCTTGAGCAGCGTGACGCCTTCCGCCTCCACCTCCTCGGTGATGTCGCTCGTGGCCTGACTTGCCTGCCGCACCTCGGTGGATGCCATGTCCGGCTTGGTAGTGAACGTGGTCACGAGGTCAAAGTACGGAGACACCACGATGCCCACCACAAGCGTCACCGCAACCACGAGCACCGACAGGATGCACATGATCACAAACAGCGCCTTCTTTGGACGCTTTACCGACTTGGTCGGCTTGGCCTGCTTGTCCTTCTCGTCTGCCATCTCTCCCCTTTCCCCTGGGATCTTGCCTTCCCGCCGCATAATCGCGGTGGGGGTTCCGTCAGATGGCCCCATGGTGGTCAAGACGCCCGCAGGTTGGGGGCTGCTGTCATAATCGGGTGAGAGCCACGACTTAGTTGGGAGGCAACCGTGGCGTACCGAATTCTTATCGTGGAAGACTCCCCCGCAGAGGCGGACGTCTTGCGAGGGCATCTAGACCGCTATGCAGCAGAGAGGGGTCTCTCGTTTGCCGTGACCGTGCTCTCCTCGGCGGTGGAGTTCGTGAACGCAAGCCACCCGGCGGACCTGATCTTCATGGACATCGACCTGCCTGGCATCAACGGCATGGAGGCGGCACAGATCCTTCGCGGCTACGACGAGCAGACGCCGCTGGTGTTTGTGACCAACCTGGCACAGTACGCCATAAAGGGGTACCAGGTGGACGCCCTCGACTTCATGGTGAAGCCCGTCGCCTACGATGACTTCTCCCTTCGCATGGACCGTGCCATGCGCATGGTCAGGCGGACGTCCAAGGGCACCGTTGCCATCCCAACGCCCGACGGCATCCGCGTGGTGCGCCTCGATGACGTGCTCTACGTGGACATCGTCAAGCACGACCTGCACTACCACCTTGCCGGGGAGCCCAACCCCCTGCGGGTGCGCGGCACCATCACCAAGGTTGCGGAGGAGCTTGCCGAGAAGGGCTTCCTCAAGATTGCCGCCAGCTGCGTCATCAACATGGCCCAGGTGGCGCGGATACGGGCGACCTCGGTGGTCATGTCGGACGGCACGGAGCTGTTCTTTAGCAGGTCGCAGCGAAAGGCGGCGCTCGAGCGCCTCACGGCATACGTGGGAAGGAGCGCGTAATGGGCGAGGTCGCAACTGCAGCCCTGAGCACCACGTTCCTTCTCGCACGCGTCATCTTTGGGATTGGCCTGTTTGCAGTTGCCCTCGAGCCGCGAGAGCACTTTGGCAGGAGGCTCGCTCTTGCGGCGATTCTGTGCATCGCCGCCCTGACGCTTCTCTTCTGCCTCGAGGGAATGCTGCCCGGCATCTCCCGAACTCAGGCATATGCCGGCGAGGAGGTGTTCTTCTCCGCACTGCTCGTTGCATGCTCCGTCGCCGTGACCTACCTCTTTGACGCCTCCATCTGGACGGCGCTCTTCTGCTGCTCGGCGGGATATGCCATCCAAAACCTTGCCTCCGGCGTGGGCGAGGCGGCATGGCTGCTCATGGAGGGAACCGGACCGGAGGCGGCCAGGGGGCGAGAAGTGCCACTGGGGACGTTCGCCCTCATCACCCTAGTAGTCACCGTTGCAACGTACGCGATTGCATATCTGCTGATAACCCGTCGGCTGAGCCGCCGCGGCCTGGAGCAGGTGAGCGACCGCTCGATGATCGCAATGATGGCCGTGGTCATGCTCATGGTCATTGGGTTTGACCTGGTGATCAAGAGCCTCTGCGAGATGGGCATACCAGTAGCATACGCGCTGATGCTCCGGTTTGTGCATGGGTTCATCTGCGTGTTCACGGTTTGGATGGAATACGAGCTGCTGGTCAACCGCAAACTCGCATCCGAGAAGGACACGACCGAGCGAGTGCTCGCCGAGCGCGAGCGCCAGTACGAGCAGAGCCGCGAGAGCATCGAGGCGATCAACATCAAGTGCCACGACCTGCGCCATCAGATACGAGCGCTGGCAGACGGGGGTGCCGTGGTTGATCCGGCCGCGTTAGCAGACGTCGCGCGTGAGGTCGACGTGTACGATGCGGCAGTTCACACGGGCAACGAGGCCCTGGACACAATACTTACCGAGAAGAGCCTGGTCTGCCAGCGCGAGGGCATCACGCTCACCTGCGTGGCAGACGGGTCGGCACTCGACTTCATGGCGCCGGCAGACATCTACGCGCTCTTTGGCAACGCCCTGGACAACGCCGTCGAGGCCGCTCGCGGGGCGAGTCGGCGGTCGATTTCCGTGGTAGTGCGGCGCACGATGGGAGTCACGTCCGTAAGCGTCGAGAACTACTACGACCTGGGCGCCCAGCCCACCTTTGAAGACGGCCTGCCGCAGACGACCAAGGCGGACAAGGCCAACCACGGGTTTGGCATGCGCTCAATGCGCGCGATAGCGGAGCGCTACGGCGGCGCGCTGGTGGCCCGTGCAGAGGATGGAACGTTCTCTCTCGACATCATGATGTAGGTGCGGAGATCGACGCACCTCGGAGCGTGGCGGCGAAAGTCGCCGCCGGCTACGAAGAAGGCCCCGGCGACGAAATTGAACTGCCTCCCATTTCTCGGACTTTACTTACTTGTCCAAGAAATGGGAGGCAGTTCAAATGCCGCCGGGGCCAAGGTCCCACGTTCTTCTCGATAGACGCTCCAAAGACGCTATCGCCGGTGCGTCACCGCAGCGCGCACGCGACCGCGCGGGTCTTTCACAAGAAGCGTCACAACCCAGATGACCAGTCCAAGAGCAACCACGCAAACACCCAGGAACGCGTCGTTGGAAAGTTGCTCGCCAGACGGCTGGAAGATAGCCACGCCCTCCTGGAGATACTCGGCCACCGCGTCGACCAGCCACATGAGCGACGCGCCCCAGAACATGAGGCACGGCAGACCCAAGCAGAGGTCGTTGTCGCGGCGCAAGTACCACACAAGCGTGAAGGCGACAGCCACCAGGACGGTGATGGCAAGCGTCATCGGCTACACCTCAAGCGCCGGGGCCTGCTCGGAGGCGGCGCGCTGCTCAATCGCGTTCGCGACGGCGCACAGGCCACCCCAGGCGGCAGTTACCACGACGGCCATCGCGACGCCGGTCGTCGCCATCTCGCCGAACATCGCCGCAGCGTCCGCAGGCGTGGCCATGGCAGAAAGGAACGGGAAGAACGGCACGACCTCGCCATGCCAGACGTGCTCAAAGGCGAGAAGGGCGCTGCCGCCCCAAAGCATCTTGGAGAGCCAGCCGAGACGCTCGACACGGCGGGCGCATGCCTCGGTGTTCTCGCTGCTCTTCTTGGCCTTCTGCTCGATGACCTTCACAACGGCGCCCTCGGCGGCGGGTACGACAAAGCAAGCCATGGCAAATCCCTTCGTTGGGGTGTGGTCGACACTTGTGCATTTTATTGTACGTTCTTGCGCGGCGTTCGCGGAAGTCGCACTCACCTTTGTAACCAAGTTTGTTGGACGCCCGCCGGGCAGACCGCCGAACATTTGCCGGAGTTTAGCTCCTCTTCTTACTAGCAGAATCGCCGACCTGCGGGAATGCGGCCGCCGATTAAGAAAAGGAGCTGTTCTCCGCGCATGGGACGAGAAGGATGCGGGGCGTTGGCGCCGGAAGGCACGCCTCGTACAAAATCCCATCGAAAGGAGGCTCTCCGGCGCAAAAATGACGCCGGAGAGTGAGTTTCCGCAGCGCCGACCGCACCTACAGCGCGCGGCGCGTGGTGCGCACGGCGGAGCGCACAATTCCGTGGGCCATCCGGTACGTAAGTGCCAGGTACCCGCCGTACACCAGCGCAAACAGCACCAGCCCCAGGGTCATCCCGTCAAGCGCGTCGCTGTACCCAAAGGCGCTCACAAGCTCGTTCAACACGCTGATTGCGCAGAGCGAGTGCGCCAATCCCACGGCAAGCGGCAGCGCAAAGGCAATAGCCACCTGTGCCCGCAGCGACCCAAAGATCAGACGCTCGGAGCACCCCAGCTCAGAGAGGGTGCGATAGCTGCCCGCAGAATCGCTCGCGTTGGAGAGCTGCTGGATGGCGAGAATGGCGGCGCAGGCAATGACCAGCACAAATCCAATGTAGATGGCCATGTACGAGATGAGCCCCGTTGTGGTTGTGCCATCGGCAAGCACGCTCGTGACGGTGTCGACGGTCGTAAGCGCCGATCGCTCGCCCAGGCTATCGCTCAGTCTCTCCTCCAACCCCTTGAGCGCAGCGTCGCCCTCCTCGGTGGGGCCAGCGTACATGACGTCAATCACCTGCTGGTACGTGGGCAAGCTCGCCGCCAGGTCATCTGCCACTACAAACGTGCCGGGATTGGCCCCCAGGCCGTTGTCCTGGAGTACGGCCGAGGCGTCGTCAATCACCGTGGCGCGCGCCGGCGTGAGTGTGACATCTCCCACCGTGACAGAGAAGCCCTTCTCAAGCCCCCCGTTCACAAACGGCTCCACCTGGTCCATGTTGCAGAGCAGGAGGTACTGGCCATCCGCAAGCGAAACGGGCTCCATTCCCAGCAACGCACGGGCGGCGTTGTAGTCCGAGAGGCTCACGACCTCCCCCACCATGGCGTGCTCGAACCCCTTGGGGATGGTCTCCCCAGTAAGCTCCGAGATGCGCTGGAAGGTCGAGGTGGCGCCCTCAAGCTCGGACGGGATGACGGCAATTCTCACCGTGGCGTGGCTTCCCACCGCAGAGAGGTCGATGCCCACCTTTGCAACCTCTGCCTCAAGGTCTATGGGATCCGCAACGGGGTCCGTCGGGAGCACCGAGATCGACGCGCTGTAGGGGGTTCCCTTCTCGACCATGGCGTTGAGGGTGTTGCAGATGCTCATGCCCGTGGTCATGGCCGTCATGGCAAGGAAGAGTATGAGCGCAATGACCCCCATGGAGAGCGCTGTGGTGTTCACGCGAGAGGCGATCTGTCGCGTCGTGAACATGTGGAGATCGCGCCAATAGAAGCCCCTCATGTGCGTGAGCAGCGCGGTAAGCGTGCCTGCAAGGCCATAGAAGAAGACGAACGTGCCCACTGCGACCATGATGGTGGTGATGATGAAGCCCCCCTGCATGGAGTTATCCATGGGGAATCCGTCCCTGATAAGGCGCCAGTACGCAACGCCCATGAGCACAAGGCCCGCCGCCGTCAACACAATGGAGAGCGGCAGCCTGCGCACAAACTGCTTCTCGTTCTGTCGCGCAGAGCTCATGAGGTCGATGAGCCTCACGCGGCGCAGCGTTATCCAGTTGAAGAGCATCATCACAACAAAGATCACGCCAAAGCACGCCAGGGTGAGCATAAACGCGTCCGTTGAGAAGAAGAACGAGAAGTGCTGGACGGTCGTCGCAAACATGCGAGCCGTGACAAAGAGCAGGACCTGCGAGACAAGCACCCCCAGGGCAATGCCCACGCCAAACGAGACTGCGGCAACCAGCAGCGTCTCCAGCGCAAGAACCACGTTCACCTGCCCCGTACGCATACCCAACACCTGGTAGAGACCAAGCTCCTTCTTGCGCCTGCGCATGAGGAAGTTGTTCGCGTACACCATGAGAAAGCCAAGGATCACGGCGAGAAAGACGGTAAGCCCATCGAGGATCTGTCCCACCTGGCTGAGCGTCTCGCCCACGTCGCCGCGGAGAAAGTCGCCCTGGACGCTCATGGTGTTGAACGCATAGAACACGGCCACGCCCAGCACAAGCGTGAGGAAGTACACGGCATAGTCATGCAGGAGCTTGCGCATGTTGCCAAAGGCAAGCTTAGCGAGCATCGTCGACCCCTCCCTGCACGGCCACAACCTGCATGATCCGCTCGAAGAAGGCGTGACGGGAGTCGCTGCCGCGGTCGAGCTCGGTGAAGACACGCCCGTCACGAATGAAGAGCACGCGGCGGCAGTAGCTCGCGGCGGTCTCGTCGTGGGTGACCATGAGGACGGTGGCACCTCTCGACTGGTTCATGGACTCGAGGCTCTCGAGCAGGAGCTTGGCGTTCTTGGAGTCAAGGGCACCGGTGGGCTCGTCGGCAAGCACCAGCTGCGGGCTGGTGACAAGCGCCCTAGCCGCCGCCACGCGCTGGCGCTGGCCACCGGACATCTGGTAGGGATACTTGTCGAGCACCTCCTCGATGCCCAGCGAGGTGGCTGCCGCAACCACGTCGGCCTCAATCTGTGCGGCGGGCACGCGCCCAATGGTCAGCGGCAGCGAGATGTTCTCGCGCGCGGTAAGGCTGTCCAGCAGGTTGGAGTCCTGGAAGATGAAGCCGAGCTTCTCTCGGCGAAAGTCCGCCAGGCGCGAACGGGAGATGCGCGAGACGTCCGTTCCCGCAAGCATGATGGTGCCCGAGGTGGGCGCGTCGATCGTGGCAATGCAGTTGAGCAGCGTGGACTTACCCGATCCCGAGGGGCCCATGAGGGCGACGAACTCTCCCGCCGCGATGGTGAGGTTGATGCCGTTGAGTGCGTGCGTGGTGGCGCTGTGACCGCCGTAGGTCTTTGTTGCGTCACGAACCTCGAGCACGGGCGCCGGGGCGCCGTGGGCCATGCTCGCGCTGCCGCTGTCCATATGGCGTGCCATGTGTGGCTCCTTCTCGTGTTGGTGCGGGCGGGCCGTTGCGGCCACCCGCCTTGTGATTGCGAGATACATGGTGGACCGCAACCGTCTGGGCTGCCATCGATTGCCGTGACACAACCTTACGTTTGTGTCACGTCTCGCACGGCACGAGAAGCGCCTGCTACACGACGCGCGACCGCTCCCTGGGAAAGGCGATGCTCATGGTTGTGCCAACGCCTACGGCGCTTGTGGCCCCCACGGCAAGGCCCATCTTCTCGCAGAGCGTCCGCACAAGGTAGAGCCCCATGCCGGTAGAGCGCTCGTGCGACCGGCCATTGGTGCCGGTAAAGCCGCGTTCGAAGATGCGGCCAAGGTCCGCCTCGGAGATTCCGCACCCATTGTCGGCCACGTCGAGCACCACGCGCTCGCTGGCGCTGCCGGCACCCTCGACGCGTGCCGAGAAGCTCAGTCGCGCCTCTCGCCCGTCGTGCTCGGGCACGGCGCGGTAGCGCACGGCGTTGTCGATGAGCTGCCCCAGGATGAAGACCATCCACTTGGGGTCACAGAAGACCCAGAGGTCCTTCTCGTCTTCAAGGCCACCCAGGTCAACGGCCATGCGCGCCTCGACGAGCGCGCGTGCGCGGGACTTCACGGCCTCGCGCACCAGGTCCGTCAGCTCGCAGCGACGCAGGAGGTAGTCCTCGGCCACCGAGGTGCTGCGCGCGTAGTAGAGGGCGTTCTCCACGTCCGCCTCCACGCGGGCAACCTCGCGCGAGAGGGACCGAGCGTCCTCGCCGCGGCTGTTTGCCAGCGTGAGGTTCATCGCGGCAAGCGGGGTCTTGATCTCGTGGACCCAAAGCTCGACGTAGCGGCGATAGTCCTGCATCTCCTCCTCGAGCTGGGCCCCTCCGCGGCGCGAGGCCTGGGCCACGCTCTGCAGCGCATCCCAGGCAAGCTCGCCCTCGGGGTAATTGGGCTCCGGCAGGGTGTCGGCGGCATCGAGCACGTCCTCCTCGCCCTCGGCCAGCCGCGCAAGTCCCCGCATGAACGAACGCTCGCGCAGCCACTCCCACACAATGCTCACCAGTTCAAGCACAGCAACGAGAAGCACCACGAGTTGAGTGGCGCCCGCCTCCACGCCAACCATAGGCAGCATGACGGCGAGCAGGGCAACCACTGCCACGGAGCAGACTAGCCGCAGCGCGTGGCTGCGAAGGTACGTAAGAGGGCTCATGCGTTATCGACCCGCAGCGAGTAGCCCATGCCGCGATGCGTTGTGATGGCGTGCGGCAGCCCCACCTTGCCAAGCGCCTGGCGCAGGCGGGTGACGTTGACCGTAAGGGTGTTGTCATCCACAAAGGCGTCGGTTGCCCAGAGAGCCTCCATGAGGTCCTCGCGAGAGACAATGGCGCCCGGCTGGCGCATGAGGCACTCGAGAATGCGCAGCTCATTGCGGGAGAGCTCGACGGTCTTGCCGCCGTAGCTTGCCTCTGCGCGCACCACGTCGAGGCTCAGGCCACCCGCGCTGACACGGGAAGCCTTGCTCGGCTGTCTGCGGCGCAGCAGCGCCTCAAGGTGCGCAAGGATGAGCTGCGGGTTTGCGGACTTGGCCACAAAGTCATCGGCGCCCATCGAGAGGCTCATGAGCTCGTCAAGCTCGGAGGTGCGGCTGGTGAGCACCATGATGGGGACGTCGCTCCTCTGCCTGAGGGCACGCGCCACATACTGGCCGTCGGTCCCGGGAAGGCCCAGGTCAAGCACCACGGCATCGGGCAAGGCGGCGGTGATGTCCTCGACCAGGTGGTCAAAGCGGGTGGCACACTGGACGTGGTGGCCAGCGTTTGAGAGAAGCACCGACAGCTGCTCGCGCACGCTGGGGTCATCCTCAACGAGGTAGAGATTGGCCATCGCGCCCTCCGCATCCAGACTTGGTTATCTCGTACGGACAATCTTAGCATCGAGAAGGACGCGGCCGGCACGCATGCGCGCACCGGCCGCCATGGCCCTGGGAGGCAGGGCTCGTCCTTTGCAATGACGCCCGCAGGCGTTGGGGTGGTTCTACTCGGCCTTCTCGCTCTGCCACGCGCCGTCCCAGACAATCTGGCGGTAGCGGACGGGGTCGGTGTCGCCCTCGGTCGAGAAGAGCAGCACCTGGGAGTCGGGGCCAAGCTCGAGGGCCTCGCGCAGCTCGGCGTAGGCAGGGTCGGTCATGAGGGTGGAGATGACGCCCATGCCCACGGCGCCGGACTCGCCGGAGGTGACCGCCGGGTCGCCCTTCACAGGTGCGGCCAGCATGCGCATACCCTTGGAGGAGACCCAGTCGGGGCAGCTCACGAAGGCGTCCGCGTGGTTGCGCAGGATGTCCCAGCCAATGGTGTTGGGCTCACCGCAGGCAAGGCCGGCCATGATGGTCTGGAGGTCGCCACCCACAATGCGCGGGTTACCATCAGCCGCAACGGCGCCCTGGTAGAGGCAGTCGGCGGCGCCGGCCTCCATGATCACGAACTTGGGCGGGTTGCTCGGGAAGAGGTTAGTGAAGAAGCCCACCATGGAGCTTGCGAGCGAGCCCACGCCGGCCTGGACAAAGACGTGGGTGGGACGGTTGACCTCAAGTTGGCGCAGCTGGTCTGCCGCCTCGGCGGCCATGGTGCCGTAGCCCTGCATGATCCAGGACGGAATCTTGGTGTAGCCATCCCAGGCGGTGTCCTGCACGATCACGCCGTGCTCGGTCTCTTCGGCCTCCTTGGCGGCAAGGCGCACGCAGTCGTCGTAGTTGAGCTCCTCGATCGTGACCTTGGCGCCCTCCTTGGCGATGTTGTCGAAGCGGGTCTTCGTGGAGCCCTTGGGCATGTGCACCACGGCATTCTGGTGCAGACGGTGGGCGGCCCAGGCAACGCCGCGGCCGTGGTTGCCGTCGGTGGCGGTGAAGAAGGTCGCGTGGCCAAAGTCATGCTCGAGCTGGTCGGACGTGAGGTAGTCAAAGTCGCAGTCCGCCACATCGCGGCCGGTCTCCTCGGCGATGTAGCGAGCCATGGCGAAGGAGCCGCCCAGGACCTTGAACGCGTTGAGGCCAAAGCGGTAGCTCTCGTCCTTCACGTAGAGGCCGCCCAGACCAAGGCGGTTAGCCATACCGGAGAGGTTGGCAAGCGGGGTCACGGAGTACTGCGGGAAGCTCTTGTGGAACGCGCGGGCCTTGGCAACGTTCTCCAGGCTCATGACCTGCAGGTTCTTGTCCTCGCTCTTGGGCATGTGATTGGTGACCCACTTGAACTTAGGCTCCATGGTGCTCCCCTCTCTCTGCGTCGGCTCCCGACGCTTGCTGGACCAGATAAGAAAAAGTGTCTTACAGCCAAACTTTTTGTTAGCACATCAATTACACCACTTCCAAAGCACATTGCAAGGGCTATTGTCACCCCTCCGGCAAAAGGTTGGTCGCAGGCTTTGGACGGATGAGACAAGGGGACAGTCCCTTTGTCTCATCCGCTCCAACCCGTTAGACTGGGGCCACCAGGGCAGCAAACGGGAGGTCGGCGGCATGGCAGCAGACGTACGGCAGGCGTTTCTCGGCTCGTTTTTCCACACACCCACGTATGGCTCGTTCGAGTACCTCGAGGACGCGCTTGTCGAGGTGGACGCAGGTGGCGTCATTGTGCGCGTCGTGCGCGCAAGCGACCCACGTCACGACGAGCTGGCACGCGCCTACCGGGAGTCCGGCATCCTTGTAGAGCTGGGGCCGGGACGCTATGGACTTCCCGGGTTTGTTGACCTGCACGTGCATGCGTGCCAGTGGCCACAGGCGGGCATCGCGCTTGACGAGCCGCTTGACCGTTGGCTTCTCGAGCGCACCTTCCCGCTGGAGTCCAAGTTCGCGGACGTCGAGTTTGCCCACACGGTCTACCGGGACCTCGTGCGCCAGCTCCTGGCACGCGGCACCACGACCGTTGTCTACTTCGGCAGCGCGCACCTTGCGGCCTCGATCGAGCTTGCCCGCGCCTGTGTTGACGCAGGTCAGCGAGGCCTTGTGGGTAAGACGGTGATGGATGACCCCGCGGCGAACCCAGACTATTACCGCGACGCGTCTCCCAAGAAGGCCGTCGAGGAGACCGCCCAACTCATCCGCGAGGTCGAAGCCATGCGCCCGGATGCACCCCAAGGCGTCTGGCCCGTGATCACGCCTCGCTTCATTCCCAGCTGCACCGATGAAGTTCTTCGCGGCCTGGGAAACCTTGCCGCGGAGCACGACGCCTACGTCCAGAGCCACTGCAACGAGGGCCAGTGGGAGCATGACACGGTTCTGGCACGCTTTGGCAAGGAGGACCCCTACGCGCTGCGCGACTTTGGCCTTCTCCGCGAGCACTCAATCATGGCGCACTGCACCTTCCTCACGCCGGATGAGGGCGAGCTCTTTGCGCAGGTGGGCGCGGGGATTGCTCACTGCCCCATCTCGAACGCGTACTTTGCGAGCAGCGTCTTGCCAGTGAAGCGTCTGCGTGAGCAGGGCGTGCACATTGGCCTGGGCACCGATATCTCGGGCGGCTTTAGCCCCAACATGTACGACAACATCCGCCAGGCGGTCATGGCATCGCGCATGCTCGAGACGGGCTTCGATGCGCAGCGGCCCGAGGCCGAGCGCGGGAGCGGAGATGCGCGCATCTCTGTGGTGGAGGCGCTCTATCTGGCAACGGCAGGCGGCGCAGAGGCGCTTGGGCTGCCCGTGGGTACCTTTGAGCCAGGACGCGCCTTTGACCTGCAGGTTATTGACACGCGCCTACCGTACGCCAATCTCACCGGCTTTGGCGTCTTCGACGCCCCGGAAGACCGTCTGGCACGCATCCTCTACCTTGCCACACCGGACAACATCCGCCAGGTCTACGTGCAGGGCAGGCGCGTCATCGACAAGTAAAAAAGAGAGTTTTCCCTTATCTCATTTATCCTCATCGATGTGAGAAGGGGTAACTCCCTCTGTCTCATCAAGCGGCTTGAGGTTGCGCTGCTCGGGCGTATTGTCCTCGGGCGGCAGGACGCTGTTCAGGATGATTGCCATGACGGCGCAGGGCGTGATGGCCGAAGTGCCAAAGATCGTGGAGATCCACTCGGGCATGCCGGGACCGGCCAGCGAGCCGGATACCTGCGCAATGCCAATGCCAAATGCCACCGAGATGCCAAAGACGGTGCAGGCACGCGGGGTGAGGCCGTCCTTCACCAGGATTCGGATGCCGTTCAGTGTGATGGTGCCAAAGACGCTAATGGTGGCGCCGCCAATGACCGGCTGGGGAATCATGAGCAAGAGCGCCGAGAGCTTGGGGCAGAGTCCCGCGGCGAGAAACACAAACGCCGCGCCGCCAAAGACCCACTTGTTGATGACCTTGGTGCTCACGATGATGCCCACGTTCTGGCCAAAGGCCGAGGTGGGAAGGCCACCGAAGAAGGACGAGATAATGCTCACCATACCTTGGGCCTTGATGGCGCCGCCAATCTCGCGCTCGTTGGGCATGCGGTCCAGCGAGCCCGCGGATGCCGCGGAGAGGTCGCCGATGAGCTGAACGTTGACCATCACGTAGACCACGCCGAGCGTGATGCAGGCAGCCGGGTTGAACTCGATGCCATACGGCATGAATCGCGGCAGGGAGAACCACCCAGCGCTGAGCACCTCTGAGCCGTCGACCATGCCAAACGGGATGGCAACAATGCAGCCAATGATGATGCCAAAGAAGATCGAGCCGAGCTTGAGCACGCCCTTGCCAAAGTTGGCCAGGGCGAAGACCACGGCAAAGGTTATGAGGCCAACGATCCAGTTATAAATGCCTCCAAAGTTGGCCGAGCCAGCGCCGCCCGCCATGTACCTGATTGCCGTGGGGTACAGCGAAACACCGATGGTGAAGATAACGGTACCGGTTACCAGAGGCGGAAAGAGCCGTCGCACCTTGCTGTAGAAGATGCCAAAGAGAATGGCGACGATGCCGCCCACCAGCTCTGCGCCGAGAAGTACCGAGAAGCCAAACTGAGCACCCACCGCCTGGAACGCGGGCAGGAACGCGAACGAGACGCCGGTAAGGATGGGGAGCCCCGCGCCGATGCGGCTGAAGAGCGGGAACTGCTGGAGCAGCGTGTCGATGGCCGAGAGGATGAGCGCCACCTGGATGATGGCGGTCTCCTGCTCCTGCGTAAACCCGCAGGTGGTGGCTATCATCATGGCCGGCGTGATAACGCCGGCGAAGGAGGCGAGGACGTGCTGGAGGGACATGGGGACGAGCGACCCCACCGGCGGTAGTCCTTCCCGCTTAAAGAGCGACTCGTCGAGCTCCTGCTCTGCCTGTGCCCGCACTGCCATGTGAGCCTCCCCCGAGCGCCCCTGCGCCCCGTCGGATGTCCTTGACGTGCTCAAGCGTGCCACAGCTCGCTTGGCCGCGACAAATTATTAGTCTGATTGCCATACAAATTGTTTGGCAATCGGCTGGAGTACCTAAACGGTAGGAATCCTCCCGTCAGCGGCATAGTCGAACGAGACTGCGAAGGACCAACAAGCAGGGATTCCAAAATCTGCAGACTGTTCGGCTGACGATGAATGCCCACATCTGGACAGAAAACCAGGGAACACCGGATGGAACAACTCCATCTCAGCGTTCCCTGGCAGCAAACGGCGGTGCCCTAGGCCCTTGGCGCGCGATGCGATGCGCCTAGGCCTTGTGCTCCTGGGCCTTCTCCCCACCAAAGATGTGCATGAGGAAGCGAATCAGCGCGTACAGCACAAGCGCGGTCGCGATGATTGTCTCAATCAGTACGATGGGTGCAAGCCAGGGCGCGGGCGCCTCCAGCTTTGCCACGCAGGCCATGGTCTGCCTAAGCGCGATGGCAGAGATCACAAACGGGAAGGTGTAGGCCGCGTAGCTCGGCGCGAAGGCGGTGACCTTGAGGAAGCGAGGCAGCTGCGTGAGAACCACCACATAGAGGACAGTTGCAACGATCTCAAGGCACACAAGCAGCGGGAGCACCTTGGGCGTCACGGACTGCACGTATGCGGCCACGCAGAGGCTCGCCGGTGCGGTCATGATGCAGAACACCGGGCGTGCCGGAACGGGCGGCTCCCCCACCTTGGCATAGCGGCAGATGATTGCAACGGTCAGGACGACAAAGGTCACCAGGCCAAACCAGAAGCACGCCGCGCCAACGGCCTCCGTACCAAATGCCGGAGCGCTTACAGACGCGGCGGCGATGCCCACATAGACAATGTACCAGCTAGGGAACACCTGCTTGAGGTTGAAGTGCGCCACATACTTGACCGTGAACCACACAATCAGGCAAATATGCAGGACAAGGCCAACCCACCACAGGGCAACGCCAAAGCCTTCGGACAGTGGCTTTGCGTACGCAGCAAGAAGCAGCAATGCCATGGAGAAGGTGCCCGAGATGCTCGCAAGCATCGGGTTCTGCATGTCCTTACGCACAGACCCAAAGTCGCCGACGAGCTTAGCCAGGAAAAGCACGCCGAGCAGCGCGGAGATAACGCCAAAGACAAGGCGAACGCCCTCGCTGTAGCTCTGGAGCAGGTTGCCCAGCGCCGCACAGCCAAGCATGGCGCCCGTAATGGGAAGGGGAACCCTCTTAAGCAACGAAGTCCTCCTTCTTCATGGGCTCAACGTCATCGATCTTGCGACGGGGCAGGGGCTCGGCGCCACCCTCGACGCCCTCGTCGAGGTTCTTGATGCCCTCCTCGCGGCAGACGATCGTGGCGACCTTCCAGGCGCAGAGTCCGGTGAACCAGATGCACTGCTCCTTGTGCTCGCCATGGCCCATGTCGAACTCGCGGGTAAGAACACGGCAGCACAGGGCATGCTTGCCGTTCTCGTCACGGAACCAGTCGTGCAGCTCATGGGTGAGACTCATGCACTTCAGGACGGCAGGATCGGTAGGGCCGTTCTGGGTGGTGCGGCCATAGAGCAGGCCAAGCGCGGCAACTCCGCCATTGGCGGCACCGCACATGCAGCCGGACTTGCCCACGCCCACGGACATGCCCGAGACCATTGCGATGACCTGCTCGGGGACGTCGAGCTTGAAGCAGTCGCGGATGGCGCACATGACGGCCTCGTCGCAGAAGAATCCGCCCTTGTAGTAGCTCTCGGCCAGACGCTGTACCTTGTGCGGGCTGACCTCGGTTGCATTGATCTTTACGTTAGCCATGAAGAATATCCCTTCATCGGGCCCCGCCACAGGCGGAGCCCAGAGTTTCAGAAGTATGTTGTTGAAGACGTGGCCCCGTGCGGGCCAAGCCACCCTAGATCATCTCGAGGAAGGCCTGGATACGCGTTGTGAGCTGGCCGTCGCCCTCCGCGGAGTAGTCGGTCGAGAGGTGCATGTATGGAATGCCAGCCTCCTGCGCGGCCTTCTCCATGTCGAACGCCTCCATCTCGTAGATGGTGCAGAACGAGAGAGACGCGTCGATGATGCCGTCGGCGTGGAGCTCGCGCGCCATGCGGATGACGTCGTCGCGACGACCCTGGTTGGGCGTGAAGATGGCGCACTGGATGTTGAGGTAGCGGTCTGCGATGTCGTCGAGCATCTCGTCGACAGTGGCGCCGTCCTCTGGCACGAGGTCCTTGTAGTACCGGCTGCCAGTGCAGCACTCCTCGCCTACCACCACGCCGCCGGCCTTCTCAATGATGTTGAAGAGCTTCCAGTTGGGCACGGCCATTGGCGTGCCGGTGTAGAGGATGCGCTTGGCTCCCTTGGGTGCAGCGCCAATACCCTCTGCCACGCGCTTCTCGCACTCGTCGGCCATCTGGTTGATTGCGCCGGTCAGACGCGCCGAGTCATCCATAAAGGCAGCTTGCACGGTAAGCAGGGAGTCCAGACCGGAGATGGGCGCGGGATCCGCCGCGCGAGTGGCCGAGAGGCGCTGCAGGGCACGGCGCTTGTCGTTGGCAAGCTTGATTGATGCCCGCAGGCTCTCCTCGGTGATCTTCTGGCCCGTCTCCTCCTCAATGCGCGCGGCAAGCGCGTGGACCTGGTGACGCCACTGAAGCTTGGTGTCCTCGTTGCGGACATGCGGCACGTCCATGATGTACATGGGCTTGAGCTTGGAGAACTGCTCGTAGGCCTTCTTCTTGCCATCGCAGGTGTTCTCGCCAACCACAAGGTCGGCGCTCTCGATGTAGGGGCACACGCGACCCAGCTTGAAGCCCATGAAGCCCTTGATGAGCGGGCAGGTGTTGCGCGGCACGTACCTCTCGGCATCCTCGGGCGCCCACTCGGCACCAGCGCAGAGGCCAACCTCCACGGCGCCCGCGGCAGTCACGACCTCCTCGGGCACGTAGAGGCAGAAGCTGCCGATGATCTTCTTGGGGTTGCCCTCGCTGCGGCCGTCCACCATCTCGCGGATGCGGCCGGAGTGCAGGTTTGCGGCAACGCCGTCCAGGTAGGACGTGGACGCCGGTCGGTTCTTCTGCGTGAGAAACATGGTCTGGTACATCTCGCCCACAACGCCCAGAAGGCCATCGTGCGCCTCGACGTCCATGCCCAGATCACCCCACATTTTGTGGTAGTCGTACTCGTCTGCCATGGTGACTCCTCTCCTGCGTCCACGCATGGCCGACGTCCTCACGTCCAGGCAGAACCTTGCGAGAGACCCACATAACTGCAGCACTGCACCCGCCTGGGGGCGTCCTTACGCCAACCCAGCCCTGACGGGCAATCTCTAGGCGTCCACCGTTATCTTTTCTCGTGACTATCGGTGGTGCTGTTTCATCATAACAGTTTGTAAGGTTTCCTGAATATCTATTGGGCGTATGGCAGACGAACGGTGCCATAAGAACGAAGAGCGCCCAAAGAGCTCGGCGAACGGTGAACATGCGCCCCCAAGCGAACTGCTCCTTGCGCAGAGGCACATCGCGGTATTATCGGCTCAACAAACCCTGCGTACCGCCAGATACGCCTCATGCGACAAGACGCCAGAACGGAGAAACTATGAACGAGACAAACGCCAACATGCCGCAGCCAACGGAGCTCATCTCTGCAGAAGACGCCCGCGCCCTCACTGCAGCTGCCAAGCCGGGCCGATCTCAGGCCGAGGCGGACACCCTTGCCACAAATGCCCTGCGGTGGGCCATGCGCAACGCAGAGGGCCAGACCAGCACGCGCATTCGCACGTACGCCATGTACGGCAGGACATCGGTGATGCTCAAGTTTGCACCTGGCGAGACGGACTGCGCTGGTGCTGGCAACGCCTTCTACAACGATCTTCTCGCAAACAGTAACGTCCTGGTAGCCGATGCCATCTCGAGCATTATCCACGGTCGGCCTCAGGGGCTCATCTCTCCCCTGCAGGAGATGCGCCTGCTCAACGAGTACAACGCCAAGCTCGTGGCGTTCCTGCGACGCCTGCGCCGAGCCGGCTATGACGTAAAGGCCGGCGAGGAGCTTGCTTCCGAGGGCGTGCATGACAACAGCACCGTCGTGGTGAGCTGGGGCTAGAAGCGAGCGGGGGTCTCCTCCACCCTGGCACGAATTTGCGGTTGGGCATCGTCTGCCAGAGCATCAATGCCCGTCCGTATGGCCTCACTTTGCAACACATTCGTCGCACGATTCTGTAACAAGCAGGGCGCGTCACACATTCGTCTCCGATTGTGTGACGCGCCCTCAGATGAGACAAAGGGACTGTCCCTTTGTCTCACTACCTTTGTCTCACTAGGCGTCCTCGCCCATCACGCCGTCAAGCACGTCGACAGCCTTCTCGACTGCGTTCACGATGTTCTCGTAGCCCGTGCAACGGCACAGATGGCCCGAGAGCTGCTTACGGATCTCGTCACGGGTGTAGGTCTTGCCCGTGCGCTCCATCTCGATTGCGCTCATGATGATGCCAGGAATGCAGAAGCCACACTGAACGGCAAATTCGTCAATGAAGGCCTGCTGAACCGGGTCAAGCGAGCCGTCCGCCTTCTGGACGCCCTCGATGGTGAGGATGTCCTTGCCCTGTGCCCAGTCCGTGAGGTAGAGGCAGGAGTCGGTTGCCACGCCGTCGATGAGGACGGTGCACGCACCGCACTCGCCGACCTCGCAGCCACGCTTGGTGCCCGTGAGGTGAAGCCTGTCGCGCAGCGTGTCGAGCAGCGACTCGCGAGGGTCGTAGCCAACCTCCACCGGCTTGCCGTTGATGGTGCACTTGAGAATGCGCATTGCCATTAGATATCAGCCCCTCCCTTGCGCGCGGCCTCGATGAGCGAGCGACGCGACATCTCGCCAATAAGCTGCAGGCGGAAGTCCTTCGACGCGCGCCAGGAGTCGCGCGGGTGCGTCTCGGCCTGGGCGAGCTCGCCGATCTTCTCGACCGCCTCGGCAACGGGAAGGCCGCGCACCGCGTCCTCGGCGCCCGTGGCACGCATGGGGGTGGGAGCGGCAACGCCAAAGGCGAGGCGTATGTCATCAATCGTGGACTTGTCTGCGCCCAGCTTCACCAGGCAGCAGCATCCCATAGTTGCGATCTCGAGCGCACGACGCTTGCCGTACTTGAAGTAATGGCCGGTAAAGCCCTCATAGTGGTCACGCGGGATACGAATCTTGACCAGCACCTCGTCGCGCTCCCTGTAGGAACGACCAGGGCCGGCATACCACTCCTCAATGGGGATGGTGCGCTTGCCGCGCGTGCTCACCACGTCGAGCAGGGCGCCGTACGCAAAGAGCGTCGAGGCGCTGTCTGCCGAGGTGGCAGCGTTGCACACGTTTCCACCGATGGTGCCCGAGACGCGCAGCTGCGGGCCACCCGGCGTGTCGCAGGCCTCGCCCAGCGTGGGAACCGTAGCCTGGATGACGGGGCTCGTAGTGACGTGGTGGAACCACGTGATGGGGCCAATCTCGACCGTGCCGTCGTCGGCCAGGGTCACGCCATCCAGCTCGTCGTGCAGGTTGTGAATCGAGACCAGGTGTGCGCCCGCAAGCTTGCCGCCGCGCACCTTTACGAGCACGTCGGTACCGCCAGCAATGACGATGGCCTGGGGGTCCTCGGCCAGGGCACGGCAGGCGTCCTCGACGCTCGTGGCCTCGTACAGGGATTCAATGTCGTACATCAGATCAGCCCCTCCCTCTTGAAGCCCTCAACAAGACGCTGCGGGGTCATGGGCATGTGATAGAACTTCACGCCGGTGGCATTGAGAATGGCGTCGCGGATGGCGGGCGCCGGGGAGATGATGGGCGTCTCGCCAACGGCCTTGTTGCCGTAGGGGCCCGTGGGGTCATCGGACTCGACGAATTCGGCCTTGAGGTCGGGCAGGTCCATCATCGTGGGAATCTTGTAGTCGAGCAGGGTATCGTTGAGCACGCGCCCGGTCTTGGGGTCCACCTGGACCTCCTCGGAGAGCGCGAAGCCAATGGACTGGCCCATGCCGCCGTGTGCCTGCTGCTCCACGAGCTTGGGGTTGATAAGACGGCCGTTGTCCTGCACGGAGATGATCCTGTTGACCGTAACCTTGCCGAGCGGCATGTCCACCGTGACGTCGGCAAAGGTGCAGCCCGTAGCGATGGCGTTGGTGTGGACGTTGGCCGTGGCATAGGCGCTCAGCTGGTCGTTGGCGTCCACGTTGTAGTAGGCCTCAAGGGCGAGCGAGGCAAGCGTGCATACCTGGCGGCCGGTGGCGTCCCAGATAGCGTGGTCGCGCAGGTCGAGGTTCTCACCGGCGGCGGGGTATAGGCGGTGCGCAAAGGCAAGGATCTTCTCGCGCAGCTCAAGGCCGGCCTTCTTGACGGCCGTACCAGAGACGTAGGTCTGGCGCGACGCGTAGGCGCCGGGGTCATACGGGGTCACGTCCGTGTCCTGGAACGATACGATGTGGACGTCCTCGGTGTCGACGCCAATGGCCTCGGCAGCCATCTGCGAGAAGACCGTATCGGCGCCCTGGCCAATCTCGGTGGCGCCCATCTGAAGCTGCACCGTGCCGTCCTGGTTGAGCGTTACGCGCGACGTTGCCGTCTCGAGCGCGAACGGCGCGACGGCCGTCTTGTACACAAAGAACGCGACGCCCACGCCGTGGCGGATGGGGCCGGTCTGGTTAGCGTACTCGCGCTTCTTCTCGTCCCAGTGAATCCACTCCTTGCCCTTCTCCGCGCACTGCGGAAGCGTGCAGGTGTGGGCGGCAACGGCGCCACCGGGCGTGAACTCGTCCACGAAGCCCTCGCGGATGCAGTTCTTGAGGCGGAACTCGACACCGTCCCACCCGTTGTCATGGGCGATGTCGCCCATGAGGCACTCGGCCGTCCAGACGCCCTCGGGCACACCGTAGGCGCGCATGGCGCCAGTGTGCGGGCCGTTGGTGTAGACGGTCCAGGCCTCGCTTCTGGAGGCCACCTCGTTGGTGTGGTAGAGCCAGCGGAACGAGTTCACCGAGTTGAGCACCAGTGCATGTCCGTGGTGGATGTAGCCGCCGGTGTTGGACCAGCCACGGATGGAACGGGCATGCAGGAGCATGTCGTCTCCGTAGGAGGCCTCGACGTCAAAGGACTTGGGCTGACGGCCCGAGGTGTCCCAGAAGAGCTCCTCACGCGAGAGCTCAAGGCGCACGCAGCGCCCGCCGAGCTGCTGGCAGATCCAGGCGTTGAGCGGCTCGTAGTGGATGTCCTGCTTGGTGCCAAAGCCACCACCGATGTAGGGCTTGATCACGCGCACATCGCCCCAGGGGATGCCCAGGGCCTGGCCAATCACGCGGCGCATGATGTGCGGGATCTGGGTGGAGGCCACGCAGACGATCTTGCCACCCTCCATGTAGCAGAACGAAGTGCAGGTCTCGATATGGACCTGGGACTGCTCGCCCGTCTCGGTGTGGATGGCAATGTGGTGGTACGCCGGATCGTTGATGGCGTCGTCCACCGTCTTGTAGCCGTACTTGGCGAGGTTCTCAGGGCTGGTAAGCGCGCAGGTGTGGGCCACCAGGTTGTCTGGCTTGATGTCCTGAACCGGGTGCTCGGTTCCCTTGAGCGACTCCTTGGGGTCGTAGACGACCGGCCACTCCTCGTACTCGACCTTGATCTTGCGCAAGGCGCGATCGCAGGCCACGGTATCCTCGGCCACGACCACGGCGATGTTGTCGCCATAGATGCGAATGCGGTCGTCGAGGAGCTTTCTGTCCGCAAGGTCGCGCTTCTCGGCGTGGCTGTCGGCGTACCAAGGGTGACCCGCCACTGGGTAAGGCCTATCGGGCACGTCAAAGCAGGTGAAGACCGCCACCACACCGGGAACCTTCTTGGCCTCGGTGGTGTCGATCGAAAGCACCCGTCCGTTGCCGATTGTCGAGTGGAGAATCCTCGCCTCAAGGCAGGGCTTGGGGCAGAGGTCGTCGGTGAACATGGCACGTCCCGTGACCTTGTCGTATGCATCGACGCGCTTGACGGGACGTCCGACCTCCCTCAGCTGTTCCATGACAAGCTCCCTCTCCTAGAAACCTGTATTGCTGCATAACAAAATGTTAGTGACCCCGCGAGGGGCCGCGGTGAGGCAGCGGCGAATGGTCACAAACCGCTGCCGACCGTTCATCTATCTGCAATCGTCTCACATACCCTCTGAGCTGGGCGTTATTCACGTAAAAAAGCAACGCCCTCTAGAGCAAAGAAGCGCCGGACGCAGGGGCGTCCGGCGCTGCAACACCAGCGCAACCTACAGCACGCGCGTACCCGCAACGTACTTCTCGACGATGCGCCCGCCCTCCTCGGCGAGGTACATGTAGCGCTCGACGCGCTCGGCGGGGTTGCACTCGAGCGTCGTACGCAGGCCGGAGTCATCCAGGACCAGGACGTCTGCGTCATAGCCCTGCTCGAAGGTGCCCACCTTACCAAAGAACGCGCCGCCGCCAACCGTGGCAATGTAGAACGCCTCGGCGGTAGAGAGCGGCTTGAGGTTCTGGTCCACCAGGCGCCAGCGAAGCTTGGAGCAGCCCACCAGGTCTGCCACCGCGCGGAACATCGAAAGCGACGCGCCGCCCGCAACGTCGGTGCCAAGGCCAACGTTCATGCCCTCGACCAGGTAGCGGCGAATGGGAGCGATGCCCGAGGACAGCTGCATGTTGGACTGCGGGCAGGTTGCGATAAAGACGTTGTGCTTCTTGAGGATGGCGATCTCCTCGTCCGTGGAGTAGTTGCAGTGGGCCATCACGGTCTTGCCCTCGCCGTCAAGCTGGCCAAAGTGCTCGTAGGTCTGGCCGTAGCAGGTCGACCACGGCGCCAGGCCATGCACCCAGTCAATCTCGGACAGGTTCTCGGAGAGGTGCGACTGCAGGGGCAGGCCCCTCTCCTGCTTGAGCTTGCCCAGACCCTCCATGAGCTCGTCGGAGCAGGTGGGGGTGAAGCGCGGCGTAAGGATGGGCTTGGTGTTGGCGTAGCCCTTGGCCTCGACGTCGTTGAGCCAGCGCACCGTGTCGGCAAGCGAGGTGGCAGCGTCCTTCTCGCATAGATAATCCGGGCTGTTGCGGTCCATGTTGACCTTGCCCACATAGGTCTTGAGGCCCGTTGCCTCGAGCTTGTCCATGAGGAGCTCGGTGGGCTCCACGTGCATGGTGCCAAAGACAACCGCACGCGTGGTGGGCGAGTGGAGCAGGTCGTCGGTAAAGATGTCGTAGGCACGCTCGGCGTACGAGAGGTCAGCGTACTTGCTCTCCTCAGGGAACGTGTGGGTGTTAAGCCACTCGAGGAGCTCGAGGTCCATGCCCATGCCACGGAAGCTGTACTGCGGGGCGTGGACGTGGATGTCGTTCATGCCAGGGATGACAAGCTTGCCCGTGTGGTCAACAATGCGAATGCCCTCGTACTCGGCAGGAAGCTCCTGGTAGACGCCCTGGACAACACCATCAACAACTACCAGGTAGCCGTCCTTTGCCCAGGAGAGCGTGTGGTTGTGGCGCGACCAGACGATGTCGCCCTTGATTGCAAATGTGTTCTCGTTCATGACGTACTCCCCTCACGTAAGGCGCACAGCGCGTGTGCCACCGACTAGATGAAGAAATACTTGATGCAGAACAGCACGAACAGAACCCACATCACGCCAGAGATCTTCTTGCGGTTCTCAGCACCCGAGCAGGCGTTGATTGCCACGTAGGAGATGATGCCCAGAGAGATGCCCTCGGCGATAGAGTACATGAAGGGCATGGCCACGATGGCGACGAACGCAGGCACGGCCTCGGTCGCGGTGCCCCAGTCGATCTGCGTGACGGCACCAAACATCATGAAGCCCACGATGACAAGGGCAGGCGCCGTGGCGAACGACGGGATGGCAAGGAAGATCGGCGAGAGGAACAGCGACAGCAGGAAGAGGATGGCCGTGGTAATGCCCGTGAGGCCGGTGCGTCCGCCCTGGGCGATGCCTGCGGTGCACTCGACGGCGGTCGCGGTAGACGAGGTGCCAATGAGGCCGGCAAACGTGGTGGCCAGGGACTCGGCGAGCAGGGCGCCCTTCACGTTGGGAAGCTTGCCGTTCTCGTCGAGAAGGTCTGCCTTGGACGCGGAGCCGATCAGCGTGCCAATGGTGTCAAAGAGGTTGGTGAAGAGGAACGCAAAGACTACCGACGCAAAACCAACCGAGAAGAAGTTGGAGAAATCCAGCTTGAAGGCAATGGGTGCAATCGAGGGAACCGAGAGGCCGCGCGAGAAGTCGGGCAGGAGGCTTGCGAAGCCGGCGTCGGGGTTGGGCACGTAGACGCCGGTGAGCTGGCAGATGATGCCGATGCCCCAGGTGATGAGGATGCCAAGCAGGATGTTGCCACGCACGTTGTTGCACACCAGGATTGCGGTGATGATGATGCCGATAAGGGCAAGCAGCGCCGAAATGCCGGAGGTCGAGAAGGTGCCCGCCTCGATAGAGCCATGGAACGAGAACATCGAGACAAGCGTGGCCTCATTGGAGATGACCAGGCCGGAGTTCTTGAGGCCGATGATCGTGATGAACAGGCCAACGCCGGCGGTGATTGCGTACTTGAGGTTCATGGGGATGGCGTTGAAGATGGCCTCACGCACGTTGGTAAGCGAGAGGATCACAAAGATGATGCCCTCGACAAAGATCGCGGTGAGCGCCGTCTGCCAGGAGTAGCCCATGCCCAAGCACACGGTGTAGGCGAAGTAGGCGTTGATGCCCATGCCCGGCGCCAGGATGAAGGGGTAGTTGGTGAGAAACGCCATCATCAGGGTGCCGATGGTGGAGATGAGGACCGTCGCGGTGAACAGGGCGTCCTGCGGCATGCCCGTGGCCGAGAGAACCGAGGGGTTCACGGCAAGGATATACGCCGCCGTGATGAACGTTGTAAGGCCGGCGAGAAGCTCAGTCCTTACGGTGGTTCCACGCTCCTTGAGGTGGAAGAACTTATCAAGTGCACTCTCCATGTCACACACCACTTTCTCGTTGTTGGATACCAACAGGTACTGCCCACAGACGGCCTTGGCAGCGTCTGCGGGTTGATTCCACGCTTGATGTGTGTCTGAAGGTGCCGCGCTCTTGGCGAGCCATCGGGGCTCGCTCATGCAGCCATCGTGACTGCCGGCAGGTGCGCGGTTGAACTGACATTCGAAGTAAGTTGCTTGTTGGGAGGGCTGCTCGTCTCAACGGGTGATGGCGGGCATTGCTCTGCGCCATCGTCGTGCCGTGTTGCTCGGGACCTACCAACAAGTTTTGTTATCGCACTATTTGTTTTTTTGTAATGTCGATATTAAGTAAGCATTTCAGATTGGTGTCATCACACCCGCAGGCGGTAGGCACTACTCCGCAAGCGGCTGCATATTCTTTCGAAATTGATTAACCGTTATGCATATAGGTACCTAACGGAGGGCTAGTTGCGGGGTCCCTGGCAGCGACACCACACAATCGTCGCTCGAATCTGTAGCGACCTGCGGGGGTCACACGTTCGCATCCGAATGAGTGACAAGCTAACTCTGGGGGCTCCAGCGGCACGGAGCGAGGCCACGCCGCAGAGAAGGAATAAGTTGCACTTCCTGCACAAACGGGCCTTCCGGCGTCAAAATCTCGCCGGAAGGCCCGCAGTGCTCAACTACCTGCAGAAACGCTGCTTTGGGCGTCATGCGCCTAGAGCGTGTTCTTTATCGCATCGACCTCGTCATCGCTGAGGAAGGAGTCCGCCTTGATCTGCTCGGTGTACTCCGCGACCTTGTCCTGGACCTCCTGCGAGACCTTATTGGAATAGCTGCCCAGGTAGACGCCGCCATTGCCCATGTTGGCCTCTATCACGACGCCATTTCCAAAGGAGCCAGCCTCGACCTCGTCCATGGCCTGGCCAAACATCCAGTCGGTGACGGTCGAGGTGATCACGCTGGGGTTGTCCGACCCCACCGAATCGATGGGCTGCGCGATGTCGAAGTGCGTGTCGATGCCGGCCTCTTCGAGCGCCTGGCGCGCGCCGTTGTCGACAGCCGAGGCGTCGCCCCACATGACGTCGACGTTGTTCGATGCAATCCACTGGTTGGTGATGTTGGTGCCAAAGGACGCGTCAGTGAAGCCCGCATCAAAGTTGTAATGGCCCTCGACCTTGGGGTTCACCTTCTGCGCGGCCGCGAGGTAGGCGGCGTACTTGGTGAGCGTGGTGGGGAGCCGCATCCCGCCGATGAAGCCAATCTCCCCCGTGTTGGTCATGAGGCCAGCCACAACTCCGGCAAGGGCACCGGTCTGCTTGAGGTTCACCTGAACCGTCTCGACCTTCTCGAGGGTCTCGTAGTCTGCCAGGTCGGTGGCAGGGTCGGTGTTGGTCATGAGGAAGTGCACGTTGGGGTTCGAATCCGCCGCCTCGGCCACAACGTCACCCCATGCCGAGACAAACTCGTTGCCAGCGGCAATGATGAGGTCGACGTCCTGGTCAACGTAGGACTGCGCCGCAGATGCCGCGTCCGCCGAGGCGGTGTTCTCCTTGGGCTCGAGCATCTCCCAATTGGGATGAGACTCGATAGCCTTGGTGAGAGACTCGTAGTGGCCCTGGCCCCAGCCACCGTCGTTCTTTGGGCCGCTGATGACCATTGCCACCTTGTAGCTGGTCTTCTCGGTGGCGTCCGTGCCAGACCCACTTGAAGAGGACCCGCATCCCGCAAGCGCAAGCCCGCATGCGGCCGCAGCGCCTCCCAGGCCAAGCGAGATGGCATCCCTGCGCGTAACGTTTGCTGCCATTGGTACCTCCCTCTCCTGGACAGGCTTCCCTGTGCCTGCCCTAGTCCCAATACCCCGCATGTACAGCCGCGGCCTCGGCCTCAAGCTCGGGGAACGGCCCCACGACCTCGATGGGCTTCTGGCCAGCGGCAAAGATCTTCCTGCACGGCAGGTCAAACGTGGGGTTTTGCTCGTTTGAGCCCGTGAGCTCGAGGAGCCTGCGCTCGGTCATGGCATAGACCACGCGCCCCACGTTTCCCCAGTAGATGGCGCCAGAGCACATCGAGCAGGGCTCGGCAGACGTGTAGAGAGAGCAGTCCCAGAGGTAGCCCTTCTCGTACTGCTGGCTCGCGCGCTCCATGAGCTGCGTCTCTGCGTGCCCAGTGCACTTGTGCGTCTTGATCTCGACGTTCTCCTGCTCGAGAAGAACCTCGCCCTCGGGCGAGACGAGAATTGCCCCAAACGGCGTGTTCCCGTGCTCGCGCGAGCTCTTGGAGACCTCGATGGCCCTTCTCAGCAGTGCCACGTCCTCGCCGTGCGAGAACTCCTTGCGCGCCATGCCCCCTACTCCTCTCCGGCTCGAAGCAATGAACCGATTGGTATTACCTTTCACAGGAGTATACAGCCAAAAAAGGGCCGCCCCCGAAGGAAGCGGCCCCTGATGCGGTGAACGTCCTAGAGCGTGTTCTGGATGGCAGAGACCTCATCGTCGGTGACGAAGGTGCCGGCCTTGATCTGCTCGGAGTACTCCTTGATCTTGTCCTGAACGTCCTGGGAGACCTTGTCAGAGAACTTTCCAAGCGTGATGCCACCGTTGTCCATGTTACCGGTAATGGCCTTGCCGCCGCCAAAGGAGCCGGACTCGATCTCGTCCATGGCCTGGCCAATCATCCAGTCGGTGACGGTGGAGGTCACAACGGTGGGCTGGTCGGCACCCACGATGTCGATGGGCTGCGCGATGTCGAAGTGCGTGTCGGCACCGGCGGCCTCGAGCGCCTGGCGTGCGCCGTTGTCGACAGCCGAGGCGTCACCCCACATGACGTCGACGTTGTTGGAGGCAATCCACTGCTGCGTGAGGTTGGTGCCGAGAGACGCATCGGTAAAGCCGGCCTCGAAGTTGTACTGGCCCTGAATCGACGGGTCAATCTTCTGAGCAGCCGCCAGGTATGCGGAGTACTTGGTAATCGTGGAGGGGAGCTTCATGCCGCCGATGAAGCCGATGCTCTTGGTCTGCGTCATGAGGCCAGCCACCACGCCGGCGAGAGCACCCGTCTGCTTGAAGTCGGGAAGAACCGTCTCGACGGGATCGAGGGTCTCGTAGTCGGTCATCTCGGCTGTGGGGTCGGTGTTGGTGATCAGGAAGTGAACCTTGGGGTGGCTGTCGGCCGCGTCGGCGACAACCTCTGCCCAGTCGGAGGCAAACTGGTTGCCGTTGCCGATGATGAGGTCGACGTCCTGATCGACGTAGGTCTGCGCCGCGGTTGCAGCGTCGGCGTCAGCGGTGTTCTCCTTGGGCTCGAGCATGGTCCACTTGGGGTGAGACTCCAGGGCCCTCTTGAGGGACTCATAGTGGCCCTGATCCCAGCCGCCGTCGGTGATGATGCCGCTCATAATCATGGCGACCTTGTAGCTGCTCTGCTCGGAATCGGACCCAGAGGCGGAGCTATCGGACGAGCTGGAGCTGGAGCCAGAACCACCGCAGCCGGCAAGGGCGAGCGCACCCACGCTGCCGAGTCCCAGGGCGATGGCCTGGCGCCTGTCGAGCATAGCGGCGGACAGAGACTTCTTGTTTTCACTCATGATGTGCCCTTTCCTTCCTCCGTTACGAGAGGCGCAGGGTGCGCCCCTCATCTCAAACTCTCCCCTCTGAACGTTACTCGTACGCAAGGGGAATGAAACCACAGAGTAACCTAAGCGGCACCCACCCCTCGGTGACGGGCCGGGTGCCGCTGTGGACTAGCGCTGCTCGCGGAAGTACGGCTGCCCGTTTGCCTTGGGGCCGGCGTGCTTGGAGCCAAAGAAGATGAGTGCCACGATGGTGAAGATGTACGGGATCATCTTGAAGAACATGACCGGCGCAGCCTGGAACTGGGCCTGGAGCGCCACGTTGAGGCCGTCGAAGAAGCCAAAGAGCAGGCTGGCACCCAGTACGCCAAGCGCGCTCCAACGGCCAAAGATGACCGTTGCCAGGGCGATGAAGCCGCGCCCCATCACGATGCCGTCTGTGTAGATGGGCGTGTAGCACAGGGTGAGGAACGCGCCGCCGGCAGCGGTGAGCGCGCCGCAGACGATGCAGGCCAGGTACTTAACGCGCACGACGTCGATGCCAAGGGTCTCGGCCGCGTGGGGGTTCTCGCCCACAGAGCGGAAGGAGAGACCGGCGCGGAAGTGCTTGAAGAAGTAGCGCACCAGGGGGACCAGGACAAACGCCAGGTAGGCAAGAAGCGTCTGGTTAAAGAACGCGTTGCCTATGAAGGGGATGCTCGAGAGCCCCGGAATGGCAATGCTCGCCATCTGGTCGCCAGTGGCATTGGCCGAGTTGGAGCCAACGAAGAGGTTGTAGCCAAAGAGCGCGATGGCCGGCGCCAGAATGTTGATGGCCATACCGGTGACCACCTGGTCGGCACAGAGCGTGACCGTGCAGAACGCATAGAGCATGTTGATGAGGACACCCGCGAGCATGGCAACGAAAAGGCCAACCCAAAGGTTGCCGGTCATCTTTCCAACGGCGAAGCCCACAAATGCGCCAATGGCCATAACGCCCTCGAGGCCAATGTTCACGAGGCCGGCTCGCTCGGAGAAGACCTCACCTAGCGCCGCCAACAGAATAGGCACGGCGCCCATGGTCATGGCCTTGAGGATGGTGGGAAGTGCAGTCATGAAGTCCATTACGCGTTCACCTCGGCCTTCTTGGCCTTAGCGTCCTGCCTTGCGGCGACGTAGGCCTTGATCTTGGGGAGCTTGACGGCGGCCATGCCGGCGACGGCGAAGATGATGATGAGGCCGCGGATGATTTCGACGATGGCGGTGGGAACCCCAATGACGCTCTGCATCATGGTTCCGCCAGTGGAGAGGACGCCAAAGAAGAACGCCACGAAGATGGCAGCGATGGGGTTGAGCTGAGCGATGAGGGCAATTGCCACGCCGTCAAAGCCAAAGCCCGAGCCAAAGCCATCGGCCAGGCGGTACGGGGTCTTGCCGAGGAGCTCGACGGCACCGCCCAGGCCCGCAATGGCGCCCGAGAGGATGAAGGCGAGCAGAACCAGGCGACGCACAGGGAAGCCGTTGACCCTCGAGGCAATGGGGTTCATGCCAACCGCGCGAATCTTGAAGCCGAAGGACGTGCGGAAGATGACGTACCAGATGAAGATGCCCAGCACGATGGCGAGAATGACGCCCACGTGCGTGCCAAAGACCTCGGGCAGGCGCGCGGACTGCGGAATGGCGATGGTCTTGGGCAGGCCGTTATCGGAGTAGACGTTCTTGTAGATGTACTCCATGAAGTACATGGCCACGTAGTTGAGCATGATCGTGGTGATCATCTCGTTGAGGCCGCGAGTGATCTTCATGATGCCCGGCAGGAGCCCCCAGATGGCGCCAGCCACGATGCCGGCGACAAGCCCCAGCGCAAGGCCGGCAGGGCCCTCGAGCCCCAAGCCGAGCACGCACGTTGCGGTGGCGCAGGCACCCATGATGAACTGTCCCTCGCCGCCCAGGTTAAAGACGCCGCACTTGTAGGCGAACGCCGCGCACAGGCCGGTGAAGATGAGCGGGCAGGCGCGCTCGAGCGTCTTGCTCAACTTTGCGCCGTCACCCAGGGAACCCTGGATCATGGCCGCATAGCCCTCGAGCGGGTTCTTCCCCAGGCATGCGATGATGATTGCGCCAATGATCAGAGCCAGGAGCACGGCGACGACCGGCGTGAGGATCATCAGGCGCCTCTCGCTGCGCTCCTCCGGGCTCAGAGCCTTCTTTGCCACGTTAACCCCCTCCTACTTTCCTGCCATGGCGAGCGAAATCTCCTTGATGGGAGGATTCGCACCCGGGTACGTGCCCATGATCTGGCCCTCGAAAAGCACCACGATGCGGTCGGAGAGCTTGAGCACCTCGTCGAAGTCTGCCGAGATGAGAAGCACCGCGCACCCGGCGTCGCGCTGGGCCACGATCTGGTTGTGGATGAACTCGGTGGCGCCAATGTCCAGGCCGCGGGTGGGATAGACCGCCACAAGAAGCTTGGGGTGCCCCTCAAGCTCGCGGGCAAGGATGACCTTCTGCTGGTTGCCGCCGGAGAGGCTGCGGGCCGTCTGGTCAACGGAGGTGCAGCGGATGTCGTTCTCCTCGCGCAGGCGCTCGGCGTAGGAGTGAATCTCGCCCATCTTGAGCCACTTGCCATGGCCGAGGGAGAACTGGTCGGACTCTGTCTGCTTGAGCACGAGGTTCTCGGCGATGGTCATGTCTCCCACAAGGCCCATCTTGTTACGGTCCTCGGGGATGTTGCCCAGGCCGGCATCGATGAAGGTCTCGGGCGAGAAGACCGCAATCTCTGTTCCATCGGGGCCGATGACCTTGCCGGAGTCCGGCTTCACCAGGCCAGTCACGACCTCGGCCAGGGGCGTCTGGCCGTTGCCGTCGATGCCTGCGACACCCAGGATCTCTCCCTTGTGGATGGTGAGCGAGACGTCCTTCAGGCCGCCATGCTTGATCTCGGGGTGATACGAGACGTTCTGGAGGACGAACTCGTCCTTGGTGGCGCCCGTGACCTTCTCGTAGGTGTTCTCGACGAACTTCTGGCCAATCATGAGGTCCGCGAGCTCCTGCTCGGTGGTGTCGGCAACGCGCAACGTCTCGACCGTCTCGCCGCGGCGAAGCACTGTGACGCGGTCGGAGATGCGCATGACCTCGCGCATCTTGTGGGAGATAAAGACGATGCCCTTGCCCTCGGCAGTGAGCGAACGCATGATGTCGAAGAGCCCCTCGACCTCAAGGTCGGTGAGGACGGCCGTGGGCTCGTCGAGGATAAGCAGGTCTGCCCCGCGGAACAGCACCTTCATAATCTCAACGCGCTGCTGCATGCCAATGGACATGTCGCCGACCTTCTCGTCGAGGTCAATCTCAAGGCCGTAGCGGTCCATGATGTCCTCAACGGTCTTGCGATCCTCGCCCTCCTGCAGAAGCGGCGAGTTGTGGCGCTTGTCGCCCAGGATGATGTTCTCGAGGCCCGTCATATCATCGATGAGCATGAAGTGCTGGTGGACCATGCCAATGCCCTGCCCCACGGCCACTCGCGGCGAGGAGATGCTCACCTCCTTGCCGTGCATGAAGATCTTGCCCTCGGTGGGCTGGTAAAGCCCTATGAGGACGTTCATGAGCGTGGACTTGCCTGCGCCGTTTTCGCCCAGGAGGGTGTGCACCTCCCCCTCCTGAACGTCGAAGGTCACGTTCTTGTTCGCGTAGAACGAACCGAAGCGCTTGCTGATGTTCTCCATTCTCAGCAACTCGGCCATGCCTACCGCCTTTCGCCGACAAACGCTATCAAACCGTCAGTTGAGCAAACGAATTGTTGCATCCGCGTGTTACCGGGACTTTTCCGCCTCCTTGCCAGCCGTCTTCTTGCGGGAATATGGCGTCCCCTCAAGGGGAAGCTTGGTACGAAGCACACCATCGACCCGGTGATAGGCGTTCTGGATGGCGGGTGCCGTGGGAATGGTGGCAATCTCGCCAATACCCTTGCCGCCGTATGCAACCGGGAGCAGGTGTTCCTTCTCGACGTAGATGGCATCGATGTGGGGGATCTGGTTGGCGCGGAGAAGACCCAGGGTGCCATAGTGCGCCTGGGGGACGCAGTCCTTGAGCGGGAAGTCCTCGGTGAGCGCATAGCCCATGCTCATGAGGACGCCACCCTCGATCTGGCCCTGGATGGCGATGGGGTTCACGACCTTGCCCGAGTCGTGGGCAGCATAGACCTCGCTCACGCGGCGGTCCTTGTCGAGAATCACGCAGGTGGTGGCGTAGCCGTAGCACACGTGGCTCTTGGGGTTGGGCTTGTCGGCACCCAGCTTGTCCGTGGGCTCGAAGTAGACGTAGCGGAACTCGTGGCCCTCGAGCGCAGCGAGCGCCGCAACCGGGTCTTGGGGCACCACGGCGTGGCCGGCCGTGAGATCACCCGGGTGGTTGTCCACGTAGGGGGTGTCATCGTCGTACTCGATGGTGGCGCCGTCTCCATGGGCGCACACGGGGGCCGCAGGAACCTCCTGGCCGCGCTCGACGGCAAGCATGGCGTCGCGCAGCAGGAAGGCGGCGCCGCGCACGGCCTCGCCGGTAATGACGGTCTGACGCGAACCCGAGGTGGTGCCGGAGTCCGGAGCGGCCTCGGTGGAGCACTCGCCGTTCTCGATGGCAGACTTGGGAAGGCCCGTTGCCTCGGCAACATCCTGCTGGAAGACTGTGTTGCAGCCCTGACCAATGTCAGAGGTGGCCGAGTAGATCACGGCGCGGCCGCCCTCGACGCGGATGTTGGCGCGACCGGCGTCGGGCAGGCCCACGCCCACGCCGGAGTTCTTCATGGCGCAGGCGAGACCGGCGTGGTCGGCGTTCTTCTCGTACACGTCCTTGACCGCCAGCAGGGTCTCCTTGAGGGCGGTGGAGCAATCGGCAATCTGTCCGTTGGGCAGTGCCTCTCCAGGCTCGATGGCGTTCCTGTAGCGAATCTCCCACGGAGAGATACCAACCTCGTCGGCGAGGAGGTCGATAAGGCACTCGAGGGCAAACTCGCTCTGGCAGACGCCAAAGCCACGGAAGGCACCGGCGGGTGGGTTGTTGGTGTAGTAGCCGTAGCCGCGGATGTCAGTGTTCTGGTAGGTGTAGGGGCCAACGGCGTGGGTGCAGGCTCGCTCGAGCACCGGGCCGCAGAGGCTCGCGTAGGCGCCGGTGTCGAAGTTGATCTCGCAGTCCAGGCCGGTGAACTTGCCGTTCTCGTCGCAGCCCAGGGTGAAGGTGCCCAGCATGGCATGGCGCTTGGGATGGAAGTCGATGGACTCCTGGCGCGTGAAACGGCACTTGATTGCACGCTTGAAGCGGTAGGCGGCAAGCGCGGCAAGGTGCTGGGCCGAGACGTCCTCCTTGCCACCAAAGCCACCGCCCACGAGCATGGTCTGGACCACCACGCGCTCGGGGGACTTGTCCCAGCCAAACATGTGGGCGACCTCCTTGCGCGTATCGTAGGCACCCTGGTCGGTCGAGAAGATCTTCACGCCGTCCTTGTAGGGAATGGCAACGGCGCACTCCGGCTCGAGGAAGGCGTGCTCGGTGAAGGGGGTCTCGAAGGTGTGCGTGACCACATGCGCCGAGTGGGCGAGGGCCTCCTTGGCGTTGCCGCGGGTGACGTGGCGGCTCTGACAGACGTTGTCGTGCAGCTCGACGAGGTTGCCAAAGGCGTTAAAGCTCTTGTGGATGATGGGGGCATCGGGAGCCTTTGCCTCGGCGATGTTGCGCACGGGCTCCAGGGGCTCATAGTCAACGCGCACAAGTCGCTTGGCGCGCTCGAGGGTCTTGGCGTCCTCGGCAACAACCAGGCAGATGGCGTCGCCCACAAAGCGGGTGATGTCGCCCTCGGCAATGAAGACGTCCCAGTCCTGGATGAGGTGGCCAACCTGGTTCACCGGCACGTCCTTGGCCGTAAGGACGCCAAGAACGCCAGGCAGGACCTCTGCCTTGGATGCGTCGATCTTGAGGACGCGGGCACGAGGGTACTTGGAGCGCACGGCAGACGCGTACGCCATGTCCGGGAAGTCGCGATCGTCCAGGTCATCGGGGTACTTGCCGTAGCCCAGGACCTTGCGGCGCACGTCTACGCGGAAGGCACGCTTGCCCACGCCGTACTCGTCGCCATGCTCGAGGTCCTCGTCAATCTGCGCCTCGCCGCGCAGGACTGCGGCGGCGAGCTGAATGCCCTCGATGATCTTCTTGTAGCCCGTGCAGCGGCACACGTTGCCGCGGATGGCCCACCTGACCTCTTCCTCGGTGGGGTTAGGGTTCTGGCGCACCAGGGCGGCGCCGCTCATCACCATGCCGGGGATGCAGAAGCCACACTGCACGGCGCCCACGGCGCCGAAGGCGTAGACGAACGCCTCCTGCTCCTCGTGGGTAAGGCCCTCCACGGTGAGGATGTGCTTGCCCTGGGCGAGCTTGGTGGTCATGACGCAGCCCTTGGTGGCAATGCCGTCGATGACCACGGTGCAGGTGCCGCAGGCGCCCTCCGAGCAGCCGTCCTTCACGGAGGTGAGATGTAGGTCGTCACGCAGGAAGCGCAGGAGCGACTTGTTCTCCTCGGTCGTGATCTCCTGACCGTTTACAAAGAAGCTGTAGGTTGCCATCTCTCCTCCTCCCTAGAAGTCCTTGGCAATGATGCCGAACGCATCGTGGATGACCCCACGCGGGCATTTGGACGCGCACATGCCGCAGGAGATGCAGTCCTCCTGGCTGATGACGGCAAGGTTATCGGTCACGTGGACCGCGTCCGACGTGCAGGCACGCTCGCAGGCGCCGCAGGCGATGCAGCTCACCTGGCACACCGCGCGTGCGGCAGAGCCAGTCTCGTGGTTGGAGCAGAGCACCTGGATGCGCTGGTGGCGCGGGACAATATCGATGATGTGCTGCTCGCACATGCGAGCGCACAGGCCACAGCCAATGCAGGCCTCGCGGTTCACATGCGCCACGCCGTTCTCATTAAGTTCGATTGCATGCATGCGACAGGCGGCAACGCATGAGCCGCAGCCGATACAACCCTCTGAGCAGCGGTCGGGCGCGGGTCCCCCGGCGCACCTCACCACCGCAACCATGTCTCTTTTTCGTGCCATAACTCGGTCCCCCATATGAGCTACAGCGGGACGGCCGCACGGCCGCCCCGCCAGTGTGATCTTCGAGGCGCGAAGGCGCCTGGTGCCTACTTCCTGGCGAGCAGATAGCCGTAGTCGTCACGCACGGCCACGATGGTCGCGCGGACCGCTTCGGGAAGGCCGCAGGCGACGTCGTCCACATCGTAGACTGCCGTAGTTCCGTCGAGCCTCACGAGCATGCCACCCTCGACGGGAAGGAAGCCCTCGTTCTGGGAGTCGTCGAAGTCCTCCCTGCTCCAGAACAGGGTGAGCTTATCGCGATAGGGCTTACCCTCGGAGTACGGGCAGAACACGGCGCAGTTGCCGCACTCGTTGCACATGCCGTCCACGTGAACGATCTGGCGCTCGCGCATGCCGGGCACGCGAATGGCAACGTTGGCGCGGTTGGGGCAGACCTCGCAGCAGGTCTCGCACACGGTGGCGCAGCCAAGGCAGCGCGTGTGGACGAGCGACGCGACGTCAGCCTCGAGGGTTCCTCGGGACGCGAGAGGTGTCTCGTAGCAGGGGTCGACGTTTGCCTCGCCCTTGGCGTCGAAGGAAGCACCCGCAATGGCCGTTGTGACGGTCATTGCGTCGGCGATGGCCTTAACAACGGTGGCCGGACCACGACGGGCGTCGCCGGCGGCAAAGACGTGCGACACGCTGGTCTCGAGGGAGTCCGAGACAACGGGACGTCCCTTCTCGTCCAGCTCGCAGCCGGTGGCCTGGTAGAGACCCTGCTCGATGCGCTCGCCCACGGCAGTGATGACTGCGGTGGCAGGCACGCCCACGGTCTCGCCCGTAGGCTCGGGGGCGCGACGGCCAGAGGCATCAGGCGCACCAAGGCGCATGACCTCGCAGGTCAGCGTGCCGTTGGCAAGGTCGCCCGGCGAGAGGAGCTCCATGAACTCCACGCCGTCCTCGAGCGCCATGACAAGCTCTTCCTCGTCGGCGGGCATGTAGCGACGGGTGCGGCGGTAGACCAGGCGCACGTGCTCCACGCCGGGCACGCGCTTGGCGGCACGCGCCACGTCCATGGCGGTGTTGCCGCCGCCGATGACCACCACGTCAGAGCCGAGCTTGCACTGGGCAGGGTCCTCCTTGAAGTCGCGCAGGAAGTCGATGGCGTCAAGCGCCTCGCCGCTGCGCAGGGCCGGACGGCCCGGCGCCCAGGCGCCAATTGCCACCACGACGTCGGTGAAGCCCTGGTCGAGAAGGTCGCGCGCGTTGGTTACCTCGACGCCCGTCTTGAACGTAGCGCCATATGCCGAGCAGAGCTCAACATCGTGATCGATGGCCTCGTCAGAGATGCGGAAGCCGGGAATCACGTGGCGAACGATGCCGCCGAGCTGGCCGGTGCGCTCGAACACGGTGACGTCCACGCCGGCGCGCGAGAGGAACGACGCCGCGGCAAGACCGGCAGGGCCAGCGCCCACGACGGCCACCTTGCGCCCAGTCACGCTACCACGCGCGGAGAGCGTGGGCAGGACCTCTGCCAGGCCATTCTCGGCAGCCAGGAGCTTGAACTCGCGAATGTGCACGTGCTCCTCGTAGTAGTTGCGCATGCAGGAGTTTCCGCAGGTGTGCGGGCAGATGGTGCCCGTGGTGAAGGGAAGCGCGTTGCGCTCGAGGATGATGTTGAGGGCATCGGCGTAGCGGCCCTCCTCGCAGGCGCGAAGATAGCCAGGGATGTCCTGCTCGATGGGGCAGTCCTCGCGGCAGGGAGCCGTGAAGCAGTCAATGAGGGGCAGCTCGTGGCCCACGTGACGCTCGGGCGTAGGCTTGACGGGCTTGCGGTAGCGCGGGTTGGTGAGGGCGTCGTCCACGATGGCGGCAACCTTGGCGGGGTCAACGCCCGAGAAGGGCTTCTCGTCGATGCCGGCGAGGGCCTCGTCAATCTGGCCAAGGTGCTGGTACCCACCGGGCTTGAGGAGCGTGGTTGCCACGGTGACGGGCCAGATGCCCGCGTCGACGAGCGAGCGAACGTTGAGGGCGTCCGCACCACCGGAGAACGAGATGCGCAGGCTGCCGTCGAACTCGTCGGCAATGCGCTTGGCAAGCGAGACGGTAAGCGGGTAAAGCGAGCGGCCCGACATGTACATCTCGTCGCTGGGTAGCTCGGAGCGGGTGACGTCCACCGGGAAGGTGTTGGTGAGCTTGACGCCAAACTCGACGCCGCGCTCCTTTGCCAGCGCGATGAGGCGGTTGAGCATGGGCACGGCGTCGACCCACTGCAGGTCCTCGTTGAAGTGGTGCTCGTCGAAGACGATGTAGTCGAAGCCCAGCGAGTCGAGCGTCTTACGCGCGTACTCATAGCCCAGGAGCGTGGGGTTGCACTTGATGTAGGTGTTCAGGCCCTTCTCGGTGATGAGGTGCGTCGCGATGCGCTCGATCTCGGCCGGCGGGCAGCCGTGGAGCGTGGACTCAGTGACGGAGCGGGAGACGCACGGCGAGATGGAGTCGACAAACGCGGCGTCAACGTGCTGGAAGCGGTCGAGGTTGGCCTTGGCCCACGCAATGGCCTCCTGGAAGACAGGGGTGTTGGAGGCGTCCTTCATGTTGTTGATGTAGGTGTCGACCTTCTCGCCCTTGATGCCCTCGAGGTCGTAGCCAACCGACATGTTGAAGACGAAGCCATCGGGGTCGCCAAAGCCAAACTCCTGGGCAAGGAGCTTGCAGGCAACCCACGCCTTGACGTACTCGTCAAAGGCGCCGGGCACAGTGAGCTCGGTGGACCACTCGCAGTTGTAGCCCTCGTCAGCAGCAAGGATGCAGGGCTTGTTCACGCAGGCAGAGAGCTCGGCGCCGTCCATCTTCTGGACGGTCTTGAGCTCGAAGAAGCGAGCGCCAGTGACGTAGGCGGCAATGATGTTCTGCGCGAGCTGGGTGTTGGGACCTGCAGCCGGGCCAACGGGCGACTCGACCTTCTCGCCAAAGATGGGACGGGCGTGGCCGCCGAGCTTGGCGAGACGAGACTCGCCAAAGATGGTTCCCTGGGTCTTCTTCTCGGTAAGGATCCAGTCCATGAGCTGGTCGAACGGGATGGGACGCATGATGTCGCTCATTGCGATTCCTCTCCAGAAACGCATTTCCGTGGGGACGTGAGGCGTGCGCGGCGCCACGGGATCCGCGCACGTCGTGGCAGCGGCGACCTTGGAGCGCCGCTGCCGGGAAGGTGCCTAGTACTCGCGGTCGTTGAGCTCTCCCCAGAGCTTCTTGGACTGGTCGAGCACAAAGGCATCAATCCTATCCTTGTCGATGTCCGTGAACTCACGGTCATGGTAGACCACGCGGCCGTTCACGATAGTGGTACGGCAGTCGTGACCCTCGACGCCAAAGAGGATGTGGCCATCGATGTTCTCCGCGCCAATGGGCGTGGGCGCCGGATAGTCAAACACGGCGACGTCCGCGGCGGCACCGGGCGCAAGCACGCCCAGGGGCTTGCCCTGCGGCTTGGAGGCGAAGTACATGTTGGCGACCTCGGCGTTGTTCTTGAAGAGCATGGTCATGGCCTCGCCCCAGGCCACGTTGGGCAGCGCGGAGTTGAGGCGCTGCAGGGGCACGAAGGCCTTGAGGGACTGCAGCATGTCGTGGGTGTAGGCGTCGGTGCCCATGGTCACGGTGATGCCACGCTTGAAGAACTCGAGCACCGGGGCAGTGCCCACGGCGTTGTTGGCATTGGACTGCGGGTTGTTGACGATCTTGGTGTGGGTCTCGGCAACAACGTCCATGTCGGCGGGGGTGATGTGGATGCAGTGGCCGAGCATGGTCTTCTCGCCCAGGATGCCGTGGTCGAGGAGGCGGTGGATCGACGTGCAGCCGTGCTTCTGGGCCGAGTCGTAGACGTCGTTCATGCCCTCGCACACGTGGATGTGGAAGCCGGTGAGGCCGTTGTTCGCCTCGACCATGCGGTCGAGCGCCTCGTCCGGCAGCGTGAAGAGGGCGTGACCGCCAAACATGGCGGCGATCATGTCGGAGTCCTGGCTGGCGGCCCAGCGGGCGAAGTCGGCGTTCTCCTGAATGGACTGATCGAGCTTCTCCTTGCCGTCACGGTCAGAGACCTCATAGCACAGGCAGGCACGCATGCCCATCTCCTGCGCCACGTCCTTGATGGCAAAGAGGGAGCCGGGAATCTCGCGGAAGCTTGCGTGGTGATCGAAGATGGTGGTCACGCCATTGCGGAACGACTCCATCATGGTCACGTACGCGCAGGCACGCGTGCCATCGAGCGTGAGGTGACGGTCGATGTTCCACCACTGCTGCTCGAGGTTCTCGAGGAAGTTGGTGGGGTTGCAGCCCTTGATGGCAAGGCCGCGCGCCAGACCGGAGTAGATGTGGGTGTGGCAGTTGATAAGACCGGGCATGATAAGGCCGCCGTGGGCATCGATGAACTCTGCCGTGGGGTAGGCGGCATCCATCTTGGCACGCGTGCCAACTGCCACGATCTTGTCGTGGTCGATGACAACGGCACCGTCCTCGATAAAGGGCACCTGGGGATCCCTGGTTACGACCCGACCGTTTCCAACAAGTAGCATAGGACCTCTCCTCCTTGCTACATGCCGCAGATCAGCTACGGCCCAACCTGTGTTCATCGCGGCCCTCTCATGCCGCGACGGCCGGGCGTTGCGCGAACGCGATTGCGCCGCATGGGCACCCGACTACCCAGCTGCAAACGAAGCGCAGGTACAAGGTCCTTCCCCGTTGGCCTCTCCCTGCAAATCACCGTATTGGCGAATCTTCGCACTTCTTGTAATACAACCTAACAAATATTTTGCTTCAAATTGGCGTCCGGCTCGTCCCGGTCTGGAGAACATCGGCGTACGGTCGATTGCCGGTGTGGACGGTAACGTTATATTTTGAGAAAACTAACGTAGACGCGCCGGTCACCAAGTCTGCACGCCTTTTTGAGAAAACAATACCAATGAGCTGGGAATTGTTTATGGCGCAACGGCAGAGGAACCCATGGTGGTAATGAGCGGAAGGACGATATATCGCCGTGCTTGGACAACACCATGTCGCGTTCGCAAGCGTTTACGTTGAAACAGGCGTTCCCTTACATTCAATAAGCCCCTCGTGGTGCTAGTATTTCTTAACTGTTGGCTTCCCCGCCCATATAGATAAGTGCGCCATGCAGCCCGCGCCCGTGCGCTGAGAACGCACGCGGCTCGACCGAGCGGGCCCGCCAGAAAGGGATCGAGGAATCATGAAGAAGTCCGAGGTCGAGTTTCTCTCTCGCCTTGCAAAGGGCATTGCCGCCCAGTTTGGAAGCAACTGCGAGGTCGTTGTCCATGACCTTGAGTCCGATGACCCCGATAGCACTATCGTTGCGATAGAGAACGGCCACGTCTCTGGCAGAAAGCTCGGCGATGGTCCCTCCAACGTAGTGCTCAAGGCCCTGAGCTCCGATCCGGACAAGCTCCAGGACCACTTTGCCTACCACACGCGCACCGAGGACGGCCGCGAGCTACGCTCGAGCACGGTCTTCTTCCGCGACGAGACGGGCAAGCCCGTGGCGATCTTTGCCATCAACTATGACTCCACGCCCATCATGGCGCTGCAGAACATGCTCAAGGGCTTCACCGCGCTTGCCAGCCCCGCTACAGACGAGCCGGAGGTCATTCCCCACAACGTGAATGACCTCCTAGACGAGCTCATCGACCAGAGCGTGCGGCTGGTGGGTAAGCCGGTGGCACTCATGACCAGGGAAGACAAGGTCAGGGCAATAGGCTTCCTCAACGACTCCGGCGCCTTCCTCATCACCAAGGCCGGCCAGAAGGTCTGCAACTACTTTGGCATCTCGAAGTACACGCTGTACAGCTACATGGACGAAGCCAAGGCGCAGAAGAAGGAGTAGGTACATGTCCGGCGAGCGACACACTGACGACGAGGCAACAGAGCTCACGTCACGGCTCGTGGGCACAGAGAGCACGGATCCCGGTGCCTTCGAGGGGCCCATCGAAGAATTTGTACACACATGGCTGCAGGGTCGTCGCATGCGCGCCGGCAGCCTTGCCGGGTCCATACAAATCGAAGAGCTCGAGGCGCTGCCGGGACGCCGTTGCCTGCGAGCGCTCATTCCCGCGGCAGGGACGAGCGACACCGCTAACGGTCCCGCTGACCTCACATTTCTCTGTCACTTGGACACCGTGCGCGTGGGTGCCGGCTGGAGCGAGGACACGCCGGCCTTCTCGCCCGTTCTGCGCGATGGCGAGCTCTATGGCCGCGGCTCGTGCGACATGAAGGGCGGCCTGGCCTGCGCGCTTCTCGCCTTTTCGGATGCGCTTGACGAGGTTGGTCGGCGCGGGAGCCTGCCCGGGCGCTCGCTGGCGATTGTGTGCACCGTGGACGAGGAGGACGAGATGCGCGGCTCGGAGGCCGCCATCCGCGCAGGTTGGCTGGGCGCCACCGGCTGGGTCCTCGACACCGAGCCCACCGATGGCCGTGCGCGCGGCTCGCACAAGGGACGCACCTGGTACGTCATCGACATGCACGGCGTCACCGCGCACGCCAGCACGCCCTGGCGTGGGGCAGACGCCATTGCCGCCATGGCGGAGGCCGTCTGCCGGATTCGCGGAGCTGTTGCGGCACTGCCCACCCACCCCGAGCTCGGCCGCTCGACCGTCACGTTTGGGCAGGTCAAAGGTGGTTACAGCCCCTACGTGGTGCCCGACGAGTGCCACGTGACCATCGACATGCGACTGGTGCCGCCCACGGGCTCCTCAGACGCCGAGAAGATCGTGCGCAATGCCTGCGCCGCGGCAGAGGCAGCCGTGCCTGGCACCCATGCGGACGTGCGCTGCACCGGGGACAGGCCGCCCATCGAGCTTGACCCGGCGTCGCCGCTGCTTACAGCCCTTGCGCGGGCAAGCGAGGAGGACTGGGGCGAGACGCCGGCGACGGACGTCTTCACCGGCTACACCGACTCTGCCGTCGTGGCGGGTACCTGCGGGAACCCCACGTGCCTCTCGTACGGGCCGGGAAGCCTCGAGGTTGCCCACAAGCCCAACGAGCACGTTCCCGTGGCAGACCTCGCGCGCGTTCGCGCGGTGCTCTCTCGGCTTGCCGCCAATACGCTGTGGGGCTAGCGGGCCCTTCTCGGCAACGGATTCCGGCGGCGGGCCTCACCTGCAGCACCCATCCTCCTGCGACGTCCACCCTCGCGGTTCTCGTAAATGCTACTGTGCAAGTAGGGTATAAGGCCCCCGATGACCAAAGCCACACCACGGCCAATCAAAGGAGAAACCCATGCTCAGACATGCAGCCAACGTCGTTAAGGGGTACCGCACGCAGGACGGTGCCGGAGTGAGCCTCGTACGCGTACTGGGTGACCAGACCGCACGCGACTTTGACCCCTTCCTCATGCTGGACTCGTTTGACAGCACCAACCCGGATGACTACACCGCAGGATTCCCACTTCACCCCCACCGCGGCATCGAGACCGTAAGCTACCTGCGCGAAGGCGCGATGCACCACCGAGACACCATGGGGTTCGAGGACACCGTGACCTCGGGCGAGGTGCAGTGGATGTGCGCCGGCTCGGGTGTGGAGCACGAGGAGACCATTCCAGCCGCACGACGCCTGCTTGGCGTACAGCTGTGGCTGAACCTCCCGGCAGCCGAGAAGATGGCACAACCCACCTACCACGCCGTGAAGCGCGACGCCATCGAGTCCGTGCCGCTTGACGGCGCTGTGCTGCGACTGCTCGCCGGGCGTTATGTTGACGAGAATGGCAAGTCCCACCAGGGGTTTGTTGGCAGCCACCTTCCACTTGACTACTACGAGCTCACCGTGGAGGCGGGCCACAGTGTCGAGATTCCCGTAGACGAGGACCGCTCGGTCCTGGCGTTCACGCTCGAGGGGCCCGCGCTCATCGGCGGCCTGCCGTTGGGCGAGAAGACCGCGGTCAAGCTTGTGGAAGGGGACCGCGTGGGCATCACCGCCACAGACGAGAAGCCCTCGGTGGTGCTGCTCATGAGCTCTGTTGCCCTGCGCGAGCCCATAGCATGGGGCGGGCCCATCGTGATGAACAGCACTGCCGAGCTGCGGCAAGCCTTCCGCGACCTCGACGAGGGGACGTTCATCAGGGAAGACGTCCGGAGCCTGTAAGTAGGCCCCTCTCGTCTCTGCCTCCCTCCCCCCCTCCGTTCTTTAGCGGTTATTGAGAAATGAGACCTGCGTTTGCCCAGTTGGCGAGCATCGCAATTCACAAATACCGATAAAGAAGGGGAGGGAGGAGAGGAGGGAAGGAAGGGCCGCCAAGGAGGCGGGCTATCGGCGCTCCGCGGCGCAGTCGGCGGGCCCGCCACGCAGGATGCGCAGCCCATGCGCGATGGGCCCAATCACCGCAGAGATGTTCTCGCATGCAGCCTTGGGGCTACCGGGCAAGTTCACCACGAGCGTGCCCCCAAGGATGCCCGCCGTCTCGCGGGAAAGGCAGGCGTGCGGCGTAATGGCCATCGACGCGGCTCGCATGGCTTCCGGGATGCCTGGTGCCATGCGCTCGCACACGGCAGCAGTGGCCTCGGGCGTCACGTCGCGCGGCGAGAAGCCCGTACCGCCCGTGGTGAGAACGAGCGCCACGTCCGCGGCCGCAGCCCCGCGGATGGCATCCTCGATCTGAGGACGCTCGTCGGGCACCACGCTCGTAGAGACAACGCGGTAGCCCTTCTCGCCGAGAAGCTCCGCGAGCGCTGGGCCAGAGGCGTCCTCGCGCTCGCCACGCGAGCAGCGGTCGCTCACGGTAATCACTGCTGCCGTGTAGGCCTCACCTTCTGTGACCTGCGGCTTGTTTGTCTCGCTAGGGCTCATGTCTCCTACTTTCCAAACGGGCACACAGGGAAGGTGCACGGCGAGCAGTGCAGGCACAGCCCGCCCTCGCCCATCTGCACCAGGTCGCGGCGTTGCACCTCCACGCCGGCAACAAGGCGAGGCAGCACCAGGTCGAAGACCGTGGCCGCGTTGTACATGACGCAACCCGGAAGCCCCACCACGGGCACCGTGCGGGCTTCGCCCTCCGCGTCCTTCTCGTCAAAGTAGCCTACCAGGAGCATCGCACCCGGCAGGACCGGCGCACCATAGGTCACGATGCGCGCGCCTGCGCGCTTGATGGCGCCAGGGGTGTTGTCATCGGGGTCAACGCTCATGCCACCCGTGCACACGACCATGTCGACACCGGTCGCGAGCGCCTCGTGTATGGCCGCTACCAGGGCATCCATGTTGTCACCGGGCGTGGCGTGCCAGGTGGTTTCAACGCCGTAGAGCGCAAGCTTTGCCTCGACCACGGGAGTGAAGCGGTCCTCGATGAGGCCCTTGGCCACCTCGGAGCCCGTGGCGATGATGGCTGCCGTCTTGAGGCGCCACGGCTCCACGCGCATGAGCGGCCCGTTCTTCTCGACGTCTGCCGCGTGCTCCGCCGCCTCGACCACGGACTCCTTCACCACGAGCGGAATCACGCGCGTGCCAGCCAGGTCGTCGCCCGCAGAAACGGCAAAGCCGCCCTTGCGGGTGGCCACCATGACCTCCTCGCAGTCGTTCACGGCAATAAGGCGCTCGGAATCGACGAGAAACACGCCGTCATGTTCCGCCTTGATGCCGATCTTGCCCTCGCGGGGCTCTCCGGCGGCAACGCACCCCCGCCCAAGGCAGAGCGCTGCCAGGCGCCGCGCCGCGTCGTCCTCGTGCAGCATGCCGGGACCGGCCTCCCACACGTAGAGGTGCTCCTTGCCCATCGAGAGCAGCACGGGCACGTCCTCGGCGGTGACCACGTGCCCCTTCTTGAAGCGTGGCCCCTTAAAACGCGGCGACCCTTTGCCATCGCCGGGCAGAATCTGCGTCATGTCGTGGCACAGAACGTGCCCGATGGCGTCCTCGGTTCTCACAAGCTTCATGCCAGTTCGTCCTCCCCCATCACACGAACCTCGTCACCGGCGCGCACGATGCCGCCGCGCGTCACCACACAGAAGATGCCGTCGGTGGGCATGACGCACATGCCGGTAAGACGGCGAATCTCGCAGTCGTTGTGGCAGGTCTTTCCAATCTGCGTCACCACCATGCGCGCGGGCCCCACGGCCACGGTGGTGCCCACGGGCAGGCTCTTCACGTCAATCCCGCGCGTGAGCACGTTCTCGGCAAAGTCTCCGGGCGCAAGGTCGATGCCCTTTGCGCGCATGAGGTCCACGGACTCGTTTGCCAGCAGGCTCACCTGGCGGTGCCAGGTGCCGGCGTGGGCGTCGCCCGCAATGCCCTTGCCCACCACAAGCTCGATGGAGTCGACGGGGTGCTTGCGCGTGCCCTTCTTCTCCGAGATGCAGGTGGCGACAACGGTGCCGTGCGGCAGCTCCGACGCGGCGGGCGCCGCAGCCGCAGACGCATCCAGCGGCGCCGTGGGGTTGTCCCCCTCGGCGCGCACGAAGTGCCCGGACTTGCCGCCGTCCTTCTCGAGCAGACGCACCTCGGTAATCACCATGTCGCGCTGGTGGGCCTTGCACATGTCGTAGATGGTGAGGCCGGCAACGGAGGCCGCCGTGAGCGCCTCCATCTCGACACCCGTCTCACCGCAGCAGCGTGTTGTTGCCGTGAAGGCAATGCCGTCCTCCTCGTACTCAAACGAGACGTCGACGCCCGTGAGCTGCACGGGATGGCACATGGGCACCAGCTCCCAGCAGCGCTTGGCAGCCATGATGCCCGCAACCTGCGCCACGGCAAGCACGTCTCCCTTGCGCACGCCGCCCGTGCGCACAAGCTCCAGCGTGTCCGGACGCATGAGGACCTTGCCGGCGGCACGGGCCACCCGCTGGGTCTTTGGCTTATCGGACACGTCCACCATGCGGGCGCGGCCCTCCTCGTTGAAATGCGTGAGCCCCATGGCTCATCCCCCTATCTCGTTCATGGCGCGCAGCGAATCGCTTGCGCGCCCGTCATCCATCCTGTGCCCGCGCGGCTTTGCCGCAATGCCCGCGCGCATGGCATCGACCAGCTCTTGGCCCACAAGGCCGCGCAGGTTGACCTCAGTTGCGGAGTGCAGGCAAGGCTTGAGACGCCCGTCCGCCGTCACGCGTATGCGATCGCAGCTGCCGCAGAACCGGTGGGTCATGGGCCGGATGAGACCCACGTTGCCCTTCCATCCCGGCGCGTGGTAGAGCTCCGAGACGCCCTGGCCGCCCACCGGCGCAAGCTCCGGCACGGCCGAGAGGACCTCGTCTGCCGAGACAAAGCGTCCCCTGGGCCAGTCGGCGCACTCCCCCATGCGCATGAGCTCGATGAAGCGCACGGTGAGGTCGCGGTCGCGCGCAAGCTCGGCCAGCGGTCGCAGCTCGTCGTCATTCACGCCGCCGACAAGCACGCAGTTAATCTTGGTGTTGGTGAAGCCTGCGGCGTGGGCCGCCTCGAGGCCGGCAAGTGCGTCCGCAAGCGAGCCACGCCGCGTGATGGCCTCGTAGCGCGCGGCATCAAGCGTGTCCAGGCTCACGTTGAGGCGCGTAAGCCCCGCGGCGCACAGGTCGCCAGCAATGGGTGCGAGCAGCGTGGCGTTGGTGGTCATGTCCACCTCTTCGATGCCCGGCACAGAGGCAACCATGCCCACAAGGTCAACAATGCCGCGCCTCACCAGGGGCTCCCCACCCGTAAGGCGCACCTTGTGCACTCCCAGTGACGCAGCCGCGGCCACAATGTCGCGCATCTCCTCAAAGGAGAGGATGTCTGCGTGCGAGAGCATGGGCACGCCATTCTCGGGCATGCAGTAGACGCAGCGGCAGTTGCAGCGGTCGGTCACCGAGAGGCGCAGGTAGCGTATGTCGCGGCCGTAATCGTCACGCACGAGGCGCGCCTCCCTTCCCTGTGTTGTCCAAAGTAATTGCGTCAGGCGTTTCGCCGTTACCCGCCGAGACAAGCGGCATGACCGTCTGGGGCGGCGCCACAAGCACCAGCTGCACGGGATTGCCAAGCGCAGCCCAGGCGTCCTTCTCGCACTCGTAGCGAAGTGAGGCGCCACCGGGCGTGCGGGCCATCACGATCATCGAGAACGTCGAGTCTATCACCCGCTCAACGGTGCAGGGAATCGCATTCCCGCCAGCGGCGCTCGCAGCGCCGTCGCCTGCCGCATGCGCCTGGAAGTAGTGCGCGCGTATGCCCACGTGCGTAACGCCCTCGGACACGGGAAGCGACGTCTCCAGCGTGACGCCCCAGTCGTCGCACATAAGCAGGCCGGGGCCCGCCACCCGCGCTCGGCTCACGTTCTTGCAGCCGCTGATGAGGGCCGCCGCCAGCGTTGCCGGAGAAGCAAAGAGCTCGCGCACGCCCACCTTGGCGTCCGAGCGACCGCGGTCAAGAACGCAGACCGTGTCGCACATGCGGTAGACCTCGTCGCGGTTGTGCGAGACGTAGACCGCCCCGCCGGGAAACCCGCGCAGGACATCCGTCAGCTCGAGCTCCAGCTGCCAACGCAGGTACCCGTCGAGCGCCGAGAAGGGCTCGTCAAGCAGGATGAGCTCCGGGTCGCTTGCGAGGATGCGCGCCATGGCGCAGCGCTGCTGCTGGCCGCCGGAGAGCTGAGCGGGCTTACGGTGCTCGAGGCCCTCCAGGCGCATGGCGGCAATCTCCCTTGCCGCACGCGCCGAGCGCTCCTCACGCGTGGCGCCAGCCGCCCCGGCGCGCACGTTCTGCTCGACGGTCATGGTGGGAAAGAGCGCATAGCTCTGGAAGAGGTAGCCCACGCGGCGCTGCTGCGGCGGTAGGTCTACGTGCGCGCTGGAATCGAAGAGCGTGCGGCCCCCCAGCACGATGCGCCCCGAGTCAGGGCGCTCGATGCCGGCGATGCACTTGAGCGTCATGGACTTGCCGCAGCCCGAGGGGCCGAGCAGCGCCATGATCTCATCCGGGCGCTCGATGGCAAACGAGACGTCAAGCGAGAAGAATCCGAGCCGCTTGGTGATGTCGACCTCGAGCGTCGTCATGCGACCGCCCCCTTCGCGCGGGCGGAGCGAGAACGCGCCTCGAGCATGTTCATGGCGAGAAGCACCACGGCGCTTATCGCCAGGTTCACGAGGACCCACTGGAAGGCAAGGCCATCCTCGCCCGTGCGCCAGAGCTGGTAGACCGTCGTGGAGACGGTAGCGGTAGAGCCCGGGGTATAACCCGCGACCATCGAGGTGGCGCCATACTCGCCCAGCGCCCGCGCGAAGGCCAAGACCGAGCCCGCGATGATGCCCTGACGGCAGGCAGGCATCTTGACGCGCCAGAACACCCAGGTATTGGATTTTCCCAGCGTGCGGCCGGCGTCGGCCAAGCTCTGGTCAAAGCCCTCGAACGCACCGCGCGCCGTGCGGTACATGAGCGGGAAGCTCACCACCACGGTGGCAAAGATGGCCGAGTACCAGGTCATGGTGAGCTTCACGCCAAAGGTAGCCAGCACCCATGAGCCGATGGGGCGCCTAGGCCCGAGAAGCACCAGCAGGAGGTAGCCCACGACGGTGGGTGGCAGCACCAGGGGCAGCGTGAGCACCACGTCGAGGATGCCCTTCACCACCCGGGGCGCCCGCGCCACCACGTCCGCGAGCCAGATGCCGAGAAGGTAGACCACCGCCGTGGAGATGGCGGCTATTCTCAGCGAGTTGAGAAGCGGATACCAGTCCATGCCGCGCTACGCCTCGGCAAGCGGCGTGAAGCCGACCTTCTCGAAGCAGTCACCGGCATCCTTGGTCTTGAGGAATTTGAGAAAGGATGCGGCGAGCTCGGGCTGGAGGGCATTCTTGGTGGCCGCAGCCGGGTAGACCACGCGGCCGCACATCTCCTCCGTTGCCTCGTCCACCATGGTGAGGTTTGCCGACGTGGCGTCGGTCTTGTAGATGACTCCACAGTCGACGGCCGCCTCGGTTACCTGCGAGGTGACCTCCTTCACATTGGTGCCGTAGGTGATGCAGCCAGCGTTTGCCAGCTCGGTCTCGTCGAGGTTGTAGTAGGCGAGAATCTTCTGGGTGTACTGGCCCACGGGCACGTCGGAGTTGCCCATCCCCAGCAGGATGTCGTGGGCCTGGAGCTTTTTGGCCATGTCATCGAAGCCCTGGACGGCCTTGGGGTTGCCGTCGGGCACGCAGAGCGTGACCTTGTTCTCGAGGATGTCAAAGCGCGTATCGTGGTTGATGAAGTCGAGACCTTCGTCGTTGCCGGAAGTGGCGCTGGCATCAAGCTGGTTCATCTGCTTCTGGCCGGCGGAGATGAAGACGTCGCAGTCTGCCCCCTCCTGAATCTGTGTCTTGAGGGTGCCCGAAGAGTCGAAGTTGAAGCTAATGTCCACGCCGTCATTGGCTGCTTTGAAGAGGTCGCCCGCCTCGGTGAGAGACTCGGTGAGCGAGGCCGCCGCAAAGACGACGAGCGTCTTTGTCTCTGCCGCGGACGCGGTGTCTGCCGCCATCGAGTCTGCGGACTGGGACTGCGTGCCTCCGCACGCCACCAATCCAAGGCCTGCCGCGATGACCGCCGCCAACGCAAACGACCGCCTGGTGATGCTGGTGCCTGCCATGGTGCCTTCCTTTCCCTCGGTGTAATGCCTGCCTGGGGCGCATCTCTGGTGCGATGCTTTTTGCGTGCTGCCCATGTGGTGCCTGTGGGCTTCGCCGCCACAGATGTGGTGCCTGTCCGCTGACGGCGTTCTTGCTTACAAACTATAACGCCGTCCAAACAAAAAGTATGGAAAAGGTGGTGGGCGGGTCACAGGCGGCGCGGACGGCGCAAACGTGATTCGGACGGCAGCGCAGGCATGGCGCGGACGGCGTGACCTAGCCCGCCTCGCGCGAGCGCGTCTGGTCGTAGGCAAAGACCCACCAGCGCAGCTCCTCGGGTTGCCCCACCGCCGGAACGGCGCTGCGTCTCTCTAGGTAGAGCTCCGTCTCGTGCCCACCAAAGCGCACGTGGTAGCAGGCCTGCCGTCGCCCGCGTGCCTCAGCGCCAAACGTACCTTCCTCCGTTACCTCGTCTATTGCAAAGCTCCTCCCATCCTTCCAAATGACCGCAACGGGTTCCAGGGAGCCGTCACGCCCAAAGCGCGCGATGACATCCACGTACTCGCGGTGCACACGACGCCGCGTCCCGTCTGTGAGCGTTCGATATTCCATGACCCGAGAGTAGAACATGTGTTCCCTCTCGACAAGCGAACGAGTAGTGAATTCTCCGAGCGGAACGCGCTTATTTGTGTCGCGCGGACGCCGTATAACCTTATGCGAGTTAGAACATGTGTTCTTAGATGGAATGGAGGAGCCATGGCACCAGATGCGCACGCACTCGAGAAGACCTACCTGGCAATCGACCTCAAGTCGTTTTACGCAAGTGTGGAATGCGCCGACAGGGGCCTGGACCCCTTCGCCACGGACCTTGTGGTGGCAGACCCAACGCGCAGCCCCAACACCATCTGCCTGGCCATAACCCCCGCGCTCAAGGCCAAGGGGGTCAGGAACCGCTGCCGCGTGCGCGAGATACCCCAGGGCATCCCCTACATCACCGCCATGCCCAGGATGCACCGCTACATGGAGGTCTCCGCGCAGGTGTACGCCATCTACTTGCGCTACGTGTCCAGTCAGGACGCCTGGCCGTACAGCGTGGACGAGGCCTTTCTCGATGTGACGCCCTACCAGGCGCTCTATGGCCCCAACGCACGGGCGCTCGCAAAGCGCATCATCGCCACGGTACGAGAGGAGACGGGCGTCTCGGCAACGGCGGGCATAGGCCCCAACATGTTTCTCTGCAAGGTGGCGCTCGACCTCATGGCCAAGCACGCCGCAGATGGCATAGGACAGCTGGACGAGAAGACCTTTCGCCACGACGTGTGGTTCCACCATCCCATCACGGACATCTGGGGCATAGGGCCCGGCATTGCGCGCAGGCTCGCTCGGGCGGACGTCTACGACCTTGCGGGCATCTGCGCCACGGACCCAACGTGGCTGCGCGGGGAGTTTGGCCGCAACGCCGAATGGCTCATCGACCACGCCTGGGGGCTCGAGCCCTGCTCCATTGCGGACGCCCGCGGGTACGTGCCCAGGGCGCGTTCGCTCTCCAACGGCCAGGTGCTCATGCGCGACTACGGCTTTGGCGAGGCGCGCGTGGTGCTGCGCGAGATGGCCTGGCAGAGCTGCCTGGACTTGCGGCAGCAGGCACTCGCGTGCGACACGGTGGGGCTCTACGTGGGCTACTCGGGTCAGGCCGAGCTCTTTGGGCACGGCGGCGGGCAGAGGGGCCTCGGACACCAAACAGCCGGCGAGCGAGAGGTGACAGACGCACTTCTCGCGCTCTACGACCAGACGGTTGCGCGCAACGTGCCCATACGCCGCGTGTGCCTGTGGCTGGGCGGCGTTGTCCCGGCGGCCATCGCAGCCCCCACGCTCTTCGACAACCCCGCGGCAGACGCGCGTGAGGCACGGCTGGCCGGCGCCGTGATGCGCGCGCGACGGCGCTTTGGGCCCAACACCGTGCTTTCTGGCACGAGTCTGCTTCCCGCCGCCAACGCCCGTGAACGCAACCTGCAGATCGGGGGCCACCGTGCGTAAGGACGTGCGCCAAGAAATCGGCCGGCTACCTTTGGCATCCTCGTGGCCAGACATAGGCGAGCGCGAGCAGGAGCGCAGGGAAGCGGTGCTTAGAGGCATTGTCCAGCGCATTGTTGAGGACGGGCCGCGCCGTGCCATGGCCTCCCCCGAGCGGGGGCGCCAGTTCATCCCGTTTGCCGCCCTCCGTGGCTACGGCGAGATGCTCGAGGAGGTGGAGCTCCGCGCCGCCGGCGCCGGAGGGAGCGCCTCGGCAGTCGATGCGGAGAGGGAGCGCCTCCGGCGCAGAAATGACGCCGGGGGCGCGTTGTAGCAGCAACCACGTTGCCGGCGGGGTTCTCGGCGCCCACCAACCCCAACGCCGCGTACACATCGGCAACGTATACTGTCTTCTTGGCTTATTCGCCGCGAGGTACCTTGGCACAAGACCCGAAAGGAAACCCATGAGCGAAGCAAAAGACCCCCAGAACACCTGCGTGCTCGTCACCGGCGGCGCCGGCTTCATTGGCAGCCACACCGTGGTCGAGCTTTTGCAAGACGGCTACAAGGTAGTCATCGTCGACGACCTCTCCAACGCATCCGAGAAGGTCATCGGCCGCATCAAGACCATCGTGGGCGACGCAGCGGCAGCGAACCTCACCTTCTACCGCACTGACGTCAACGACCGCGAGGCTATGAACGCCGTCTTTGACGAGAACCACATCGACCGCGTGATCCACTTTGCCGGCTTCAAGGCAGTGGGCGAGTCCGTGAGCAAGCCCATCGAGTACTACACCAACAACCTGGGCAACACCCTCACGCTCGTGGACGTGATGCGCAACCACGGCTGCAAGGACATCATCTTCTCCAGCTCCGCTACGGTCTACGGCGACCCGGACAGCCTCCCGCTCACCGAGGAGAGCCCCAAGAAGCCCGCAACCAACCCCTACGGCTGGACCAAGTGGATGATCGAGCAAATCCTGACCGACCTCCACACCGCAGACCCAGAGTGGAACGTCGTGCTTCTCCGCTACTTCAACCCCATCGGCGCGCACCCCTCGGGACTCATGGGCGAGGACCCCAAGGGCATCCCCAACAACCTCCTGCCCTACGTCGCACAGGTGGCCATTGGCAAGCGCGAATGCGTGCACGTCTTTGGCGATGACTACAACACCCCAGACGGCACCGGCGTCCGCGACTACATCCACGTCTGCGACCTTGCCACCGGCCATGCCGCGGCTCTCAACTGGATGAACGGCCGCACCGGAGTGGAGATCTTCAACCTCGGCACCGGCAAGGGCACCTCGGTCCTCGAGATCATCAAGGCCTTCTCGCGCGCCTGCGGCAAGGACCTCCCCTACCAGATCGATCCGCGCCGTCCCGGCGACGTCGACGCCAACTACGCCGACTGCTCCAAGGCCAAACGCGAGATGGGCTGGGAGGCCAAGTACACGATCGACGACATGTGCCGCGACTCCTGGAACTGGCAGTGCAAGAACCCCAACGGCTACGAGGGCTAGCCATGACAGCAGGCAGCGCCACAGACACGGACAACGGGGGCAGGCTCTTCGCGGAATACCTCGCCGAGAAGCGCCCCGCCATCGAGGCGTACCTCGTCGGACACGCGCCCGCACCCCTGTCCGACGAGACGCACGCGGGCGATGACCTTTCGCGCTACCTTTACGACCCATTTGCGCGCTTCACGCGCTCGGGCGGCAAGCGCACGCGTCCCGCGCTGGTGCTGCTTGGCTGCGAGGCCGTTGGCGGAGACGCCTCGTGCGCCCTCTCGGCCGCGGCCGCAATAGAGGACTTCCAGTCCGCAGCCCTCATCCACGACGACATCGCCGACGAGGGCGAGATGCGCCGTGGCCAGCCCTGCGTGCACCGCACCGAAGGCGTTGGCGTGGCCATCAACGTTGGTGACCTCGGCATCGTTCGCACCTTCGGGGGCGTGCTCGAGGACGAATCACTCGACGGCACAACCAAGCTGCGCGTGCTCGAGGAGATTGCGCAGATGGAGCAGCGCACCGTCGAGGGTCAGGCGCTCGACCTCGGCTGGGCGCGCGACGAGCGTTGGGACGTCACCACGGGTGACTACCTCACGATGGCCACGCACAAGACCGCGTTCTACTCCGCCGCCTCGCCACTCTCCATTGGCGCCATCTGCGGCGGCGGAACGGACGCACAGGTGGAGGCGCTTGGCTCCTTTGGCATAGACGCAGGCCTTGCCTTCCAGCTGCAGGACGACCTCCTCAACCTCGTTGGCGACGCCGAGGCCCAGGGCAAGGACTTCCGGAGCGACATCACCGAGGGCAAGCGCACCATGATCGTGTGCTGGGCGCTCGAGCATCTGACAGGCATCGAGAGGGACGAGCTTCTCGACATCCTCTCGTCGCACACAACGGACGCGTTGACACTTGCCCGCGCGGTAGAGCTCATGGAGGATGCGGGGGCCATCGACGCAGTGCGCAGCTACGCCCATGGGCTCGCGCGCAGCGCAAAGGCAAGCCTCAAGGGCGTCGAGCTCGCAGGAGACGCACACGCCGTTCTCGAATCTATGGCAGACTTCTTTGTGGAACGCAGGGGCTAGTCCGGATGCTGCCTCACGCCCACGATATCGAGGGGAACTAGGGTATGGAACCAATTCGCGAAGGCGCGTCGGGCGCCGCCGTGGAGGACATCCAGGAGCGCCTGGGCTCGCTGGGATACAAGATCGACGAGAAGGAGACTGCCGAGAAGACCTTTGGCCATTCGACAGCCACCGCCGTCGCGCGCTTTAGGCTCGACCACGGTCTGTCGCTGGGCGACGTCATTGATACTGCTACCTGGGCCGCATTGGTGGACGAGTGCTACCAGCTTGGTGACCGCACGCTCTACCTGCGCCTCCCAAACTTCCATGGCAACGATGTGCGCCAGCTTCAGGAGCGCCTCAACGTCCTGGGCTTCTCCTGCGGCGCGGTCGACGGCCAGTACGGCGCCCACACCGAGGCCGCGGTCAAGCAGTTTCAGGAGAGCGTTGGCCTTTTGGCAGACGGCATGGCTTTCCCCGACACCTTTGATGCCATCGACCGCCTGAAGCACGTGTGGGGCGGCAACCCCGCTGCTGGTCCGCATCCGCAGGGCGGCATGGGCTTTGCCCGCGCCGCAGGCGTGCTCGAGGTCGTGAAGCTCTGCATCACCGGCGAGGACCCCATCTCGAGAAACGTCGCGGGCCGCATCTGGAACCTGGCAAGCGCCACGACAAACGCCTCGGGCCTCGAGCTTGTGGACTCCGCGGAGTCCGACGCCTGCAAGGAAGCCCAGGCCGTGCTCGTGCTCTCTGCCGCTCCTCTGCCCGATGGCACCACCACCTCCAACGTGGTGATGGACGACGTCGACACGCTGCCATTACGCCTGCGCACGGCCGTTGAGAGCTCGCGCGAGACGGTGCCCGTGGTGCGCATTGAGCTGCCCGTTGGCCCCAACTTCGAGGGCACCTTCACAATCAGTGATGCCCAGACCTACGCTGTGCTGCTGCTCGACGCCATCTGTGCCGCGTTCGAAGGGATGTGAGACAAAGGGAGTTTCCCTTTGTCTCATGGCGCAACTCATATAACGACGGCCCCGAAGCAACTTCGCTCCGAGGCCGTTTTTGTGAGACAAAGGGAAACTCCCTTTGTCTCACAGGTGCCAGATGTCCTCGTTGTACTGGCGGATGGTGCGGTCGGACGAGAAGGCGCCCGCCTTCGCAATGTTCACCAGCGACTTCTTGCGCCAGGCATCGCGGTTCTCGTAGTCGGCAAGCACCTGCTCCTTCTTCTGGATGTACTCCTCGATGTCAAGAAGCGCCATGAACCAGTCCTTCCAGGCCATGTCGTCGTGCAGGCGGTGCAGGCGCTCTGCGTTGCCCAGCGCAAGGAAGGCGGGGTTGGTGATGAAGTCCACCAGGAGCTTCACACCCGGGCGCAGGTAGTGCGCGTGCGCGTCGTAGGCGTGCTCGGCGTACAGCCGCTCGACCTCCTTGGAGGAGGTACCAAAGGTGTAGATGTTCTCGTCGCCTACAAGGTCAGCAATCTCGACGTTTGCTCCGTCCAGCGTGCAGAGGGTCACGGCTCCGTTGAGCATGAACTTCATGTTCGAGGTGCCCGAGGCTTCCTTTGAGGCAAGAGAGATCTGCTCGGAGATGTCGGCGGCGGGAATCACACGCTCGGCAGCACTCACGTTGTAGTTCTCGATCATGACCACCTGCAGGTGCGGCGAGACAACCGGATCTGCCGCAATCCAGCGGGAGAGCAGCAGGATAAGGTGGATGATGTCCTGCGCGATGGTGTAGGCGGGCGCCGCCTTGCCACCAAAGACGATGGTGAGCGGGCGTGCGGGAATGTTGCCGTTTTTGATGTCGAGGTACTTCCAGATGATGTAGAGCGCGAGCATCTGCTGGCGCTTGTACTCGTGGATGCGCTTCACCTGCACGTCGATGATGGCGTCCTCGGGGATGCGCACGCCCTGCGTCTCCCACAGAAACTCGCGCATGCCGGCCTTGGCCTCAGACTTTGCGTCGTCCAGGCGCGCGAGGACTGCCTCGTCGTCCTTGAAGGCGAGAAGCCCGGAGAGGTCACAGGAGGTGCGCCAGCCCGTGCCCAGGACGTCGTCGAGCACGCCAGAGAGCGCCGGGTTGGCATCCATGATCCAGCGGCGGAAGGTGATGCCGTTGGTCTTGTTGGAGAACTTCTCGGGATAGAGCTCGTAGAAGGGGTGCAGCTCGGTGTCCTCGAGGATCTTGGTATGCAGCGCGGCCACGCCGTTAATCGAGAAGCCGTAGTGGATGGCCATGTGTGCCATGTGCACCACGCCGTCGCGCACGATGGCCACGGCGTCGTTGCTGCCATTCTCGGCGCGCTCGAGCTCGTCCAGCTTGACCACGATCTCCGCGATGCGCGGGGCAACGGTCTTCAAGCTCTCGAGCGGCCACTTCTCGAGCGCCTCGGCAAGGATCGTGTGGTTGGTGTAGGCCACCATGCGGCGCACCACCGAGACGGCCTCGTCGAGCTCGAAGCCATGAACGTCCACAAGCAGGCGCACCAGCTCGGGGATGACCATGGAGGGGTGTGTGTCGTTAATCTGCACCACGGCGTAGTCGGGCAGGTCGTGCAGGTTGGAGCCGCGCTCGACGGCCTCGTCGAGGATAAGCTGGGCCGCATTGGAGACCATGAAGTACTCCTGGTACACGCGGAGCAGGCGGCCGGCGTCATCGGAGTCGTCGGGGTAAAGGAAGAGCGTGAGGTTCTTGGCGAGCTCGCCCTTGTCGAAGTCGATGGAGTTGACCGGCACCAGCGAGTCGTCAACGCTCTCGAGGTCAAAGAGGCGCAGGCGGTTCTTGGTGGTGCGGCCATAGCCCAAAACGTCGATGTCGTACAGGCGCGACTTCACCGTAAAGCCGCCGAACTCGACGGTGGAGGCCTTCTCGTCCTTCACGAGCCAGTCCTGGCGGTCCAGCCAGCCATCGGGCTCCGCGGCCTGCTGCAGGTCAACAAAGCGCTGGTGGAAGAGGCCGTAGTGGTAGTTCAGGCCCACGCCGTCGCCGGGAAGCCCAAGCGTTGCGATGGAGTCCAGGAAGCACGCGGCAAGGCGGCCCAGGCCACCGTTGCCCAGGGACGGCTCGACCTCGCGCTCCTCGACGGCACCCAGGTCATGGCCGGCGGCAGCGAGCTGCGCCTTAACGTCGTCGTACACGCCCAGCTCGATGAGGTTGTTGGTGAGCAGACGGCCAATGAGAAACTCGGCCGAGAGGTAGTACAGGCGGCGCTTGCCCTCGTTGAGGGGCATGGTCGCCGCATGCTCGCGGACGATGTCCTCAAGCATGGTGCAGATGGTGGTGTCATCGAGCTCGGCGAGCGGACGGCCAAACTTCTCCTGGGAACGTGCCTCAAGATCGATCTTCATGTGTTGCGATACCTCCAAGTGTCGCGGTGACATGACAGAGTGGACGGTGGCCATGCGGCATCCCGCACTCCCCCTATTCGGGAAGCTCAGGCTCCTTCGTGCCGGGGACCCGGTAGTAGGTGGTGGTCAGATCAGAGAGCTCTGCCTCGACCTCGGGTGTCACGGCGTCGGGCAGCATGCGCCAGCGCCAGTTCTTCCCCACGGTCGAGGGGGTGTTGGTGCGAGCGGAGTTATCCAGCCCGAGAAGATCCTGCATGCGGAAGATGCAGGTGTCGCTCACCGAGGCGGCAATGGCGCGGTTGCAGCCCTGCGCCACGGTCTCACCGGGCCCAAGGGCCAGGTAGCGCATGGTCTTCTCGCGCACGTCGGGCGTGGCGGTGTCCTTGAACCAGCCCATGGCAGTCTCGTTGTCGTGCGTGCCCACGTAGGCCACGGTGTTGGCAACGTAGTGGTGCGGAAGGTCGAGGGAATCGCCCTCGGAGTCAAAGCCAAACTGCAGGATCTTCATGCCGGGGAAGCCCGTGTGCTCGCGCATGGCTATGACCTCTGGCGTCATGAAGCCCAGGTCCTCAGCAATGATGGGAAGCTCGCCCAGATGCTCGGCGACGGCGTCAAAGACGTCGCTGCCGGGACCCTTGGCCCAGCGCCCAAAGCTCGAGTCAGGCGCGCCAAAGGGCACGGACCAGTAGGACTCGAAGCCGCGGAAGTGGTCGATGCGCAGGATGTCGTAGAGCTCGAGGCTAGCGCGCAGGCGCTCGACCCACCAGGCAAAGCCGTCCTCGGCCATGCCCGCCCAGTCATAGATGGGGTTGCCCCAGTACTGACCGGTCGAGGAGAACTGGTCGGGCGGGGTACCGGCCACGCACGTGGGGTTGCCCGTGGCGTCCACGCGGAAGAGCTCCGGCGTGGCCCACATCTCCACAGAGTCGCGCGAGACGTAGATGGGGATGTCTCCAATGATAAGGACGCCGCGCTCGTTGGCGTAGTCCTTCAGGCTCTTCCAGTTACGATAGAAGAAGTACTGCGTCATCTGGTGGTAGCGCATGCGCTCGGGGTGCTTGGCGCAGAGCGCTGCGCTCGCCTTGCCACGGCTGCGGTACTGCTGCGGCCACTCGTAGTACGCCTTGAGGTCAAACTCCTCCTTGACGGTCATGAACTCGCAGTAAGGCTCGAGCCAGGAGCCGTTCGACTCGCAGAACTCCCCGAAGTCCTCGGGCGGCGCTGCCGAGAAGCTCGGGAGCGCACGCTCGAGCAGAGCCCTGTGTCCGCGGAAGAGCGTGCCGTAGTCGACATTCTCTGGATCGTCTCCAAAGGGCAAAACAACGAGGTCCTGCTCGGTGAGGTAGCCAAGGCGAACGAGATCCTGGATGTCTATGAAGTACGGATTCCCCGCAAAGGCGGAGAAGGACTGGTAGGGCGAGTCGCCAAAGCTTGTGGTGGTGAGGGGTAGCACCTGCCAGTAGCGCTGGTGGGTGCGGGCAAGGAAGTCCACGAAGTCATACGCCTCGCGACCAAAGGTGCCAATGCCCACAATACCCGGAAGCGACGAGACGGGCATGAGAACGCCGCTTGCTCTCTCCATGTTTCTCTCCTTCTCTCGTTCTGCGCTCACGCGCAGGCCGTCATCGATGTCGCTCCCGCAAAAGAGCCCCGACCCGTCCGAGAAAGCGGGCCGGGGCCGCACCAAGCCGATGTCGCGGGAGGGAGGGAAGGCTACGGCTTGATGATGTTCTTACCGGACGCCTTGTCAAAGAAGTGGACAGCGTTCGGCTCGAACTTGAAGGAGATGGGTGCGCCATCGGCAAAGGACCTGCCCAGGGCGCCGTCGAAGTCGATGGTTGGGATGACGAGGACAAAGTCGTAGCCCTCGACGCTCGCGTGCACGTGGACCGTCGAGCCCATGAGCTCGGAGACGTCGATGGTGCCAGACATGGCGCCCGGCTCGTCCGCATTGGCAAGCTGGATCTGCTCGGGACGCACGCCTGCGGTGACATCGAGCGAGGTGACGCCGGCTGCCTCAAGGGCCTTGCCCGTCTCGGGCGAGATGGCAATCTTGGTGTCGAGCGCGTCGAGCACGTAGCCCGAGGCGGTCTTCTCGAGGTGGCCATCGAAGAAGTTCATCTGCGGCACGCCGATGAAGCCGGCCACGAAGAGGTTGGCGGGCTCGTTGAAGACCTCCTGCGGGGTGCCCACCTGCTGCACCACGCCGTCCTTCATGATCACGATGCGGTCACCAAGGGTCATGGCCTCGGTCTGGTCGTGCGTGACGTAGACGAAGGTGGCGTTGATGCGCTTGCGAAGCTTGATGATCTCAGCGCGCATCTGGTTGCGGAGCTTGGCGTCCAGGTTGGAGAGGGGCTCGTCCATGAGGAGCACCTTGGGGTCACGCACGATGGCGCGGCCGATGGCGACACGCTGGCGCTGGCCACCGGAGAGGGCCTTGGGCTTACGGTCAAGGTACTGGGTGATGCCCAGGGTCTCTGCCGCCTGGCGGACCTTCTGGTCAATCTGGTCCTCGGGGACCTTGCGGAGCTTCAGCGGGAAGGCCATGTTGTCGTACACAGTCATGTGAGGATACAGGGCGTAGCTCTGGAAGACCATGGCAATGTCGCGGTCCTTGGGGGCCACCTCATTCATGACCTTACCGTCAATGGTGAGCTCGCCGCCGGAGATGCTCTCGAGGCCGGCAATCATGCGCAGCGTCGTAGACTTGCCGCAGCCGGAGGGGCCGACAAGGACGACAAACTCGCGGTCGGCGATGTCGAGGTTGAAGTCCTCGACAGCCACGACGCCCTCGTCGGTGACCTTGAGGTTGCTCTTCTTCTCGGGCTCGGCGGCCTTCTTGCCAAAGTGGTGCTTCTTGGTCTTCTCGATGTTTGGATAGATCTTGGTGATGTGCTTAAGGCTGACTTCTGCCATGGTTCTCGGATTCCTTCCTTAGGTCGCAGCCGGGGCCCGCGTCCCCACGATAGGCTGCATGTCTTTGAGGAGGTCCCCCCTCCGCGGGGCCCAGGATGGGTCCCGCGAAGAGAGTGGGAAAGAGGGGGCGAACTCAGACGTGCCCGGTCGTTGGCCTAGCCCTTGACGGCGCCGGCAGCAACGCCCTTGATGATGTACTTCTGGCAGGAGAGGTAGAACACGATGACGGGGATGATGGCCATGAGAATGATTGCCATGGTCGCGCCCAGGTCGACCGTTCCGTAGCTGCCCTTGAGGTACTGGATCTGAATAGGGATCGTGCGGTACTGGTTGATGTCCAGGACCAGGTACGGGAGGAGGTAGTCGTTCCAGACCCACATGATCTCGAGGATGCCAACGGAGATGAGCGTGGGCTTAAGCATGGGGAGCACGACCAGGAAGAAGGTGCGCACCGGGCCGCAACCGTCGATGGCGGCGGCCTCCTCGATCTCCAGCGGGATGGACTTCACGAAGCCGACGAACATGAAGATCGCAAGGCCCGCACCAAAGCCCAGGTAGACAATTGGGATGGTCCAGGGCGTGTTGAGCTTCAGGGTGTCAGCCGTCTTGGACAGCGTGAACATGACCATCTGGAAGGGCACGACCATCGAGAAGATGCAGAGCGTGTAGATGACCTTGCAGAACTTGGAGTCCACACGGGCAATGTACCAGGCCGCCATAGAGCAGCAGACAAGGATCAGCGCGGTGGAGAGCACGGTGATAAGGGCGCTGTAGCCAAACGCGCTCCAGAACGGGTAGTTGCCGAAGGTCATTCCAGTGATGAAGTTGGACCAGCCGGCAAAGCTCTCCTCGGTGGGGAGGGCGAAGGTCTCGGTCTTGACGAAGGTGTTCAGCTTGAAGGAGTTGATCGCCACGCACACAACGGGCAGGACCCAGATGACACAGATGATGGTAAAGACGATGGTCAGAATCTTCTTGTGACGCGCCTCGGATGCGAGCGTCTGTGGCTGCTGGTTTGCCATTACTGCTGCACCTCCCTCTTACGGGTGTACGAGAGTTGCGCAAGGCCCATGGCTGCCACGAGAATGAAGAATATGACTGCCTTTGCCTGGGCAACGCCACGTGATGCACCGGTACCGGAGTAGAACGTGTTGTAAATGTTCAGGGCCATCATCTCGGTTGTGTTGATGGTCGAGCCATCGGCGAGCTGCTCGTACGGCAGGCCTCCCGTAAGCGCGAGGTTCTGGTCGAAGAGCTTGAAACCGTTGGTGAGCGAGAGGAACGTGCAGATGGTGATCGACGGCATGACGTTGGGGATGATCACCTTGAAGAGCGTCTGCGCCTTGGTTGCGCCGTCAATCTTGGCGGCCTCGATCATATCCTCGGGGACGGCCTGGATGCCGGCAATGTAGATGATCATCATGTAGCCGATCTGCTGCCAGCACATGAGGATAATCAGGCCCCAGAAGCCATACTTGGTCTCGAGGACCACCGAGGTGCCGTACTGCTGCAGGATGCCATCGAAGATCATCGACCAGATGTAGCCCAGAACGATGCCGCCGATGAGGTTAGGCGCGAAGAAAATCGTACGGAAGATGTTGGAGCCCTTGATGCCCTGCGTGAGCGCGTAGGCAACGGCGAACGCAATCACGTTGATGAGGACCAGGCACACGATGGCAGTGAGCGCCGTATACCAGAAGGAGTGCTGGAAGGACTCGTCCGCAAAGGCGGAGGCGTAGTTGGAAAGACCGATAAACTTGGCGCTCGAAATGGTCTTAAATTTGCAGAAGGAAAGGTAGATGCCCTGGAAGAACGGCCACACGAAGCCAATGCAGAACGCGGCCGTCACGGGCAAAAGAAAGAGCCACCAGAAGCGTCTAGTCGATTTTATCTGGGAGCTCTGCTTTATGGCTTTGCTTTTCATGCTTTTCCACTCCCGCGTGAGAAAAGGAACGGGGACCAGGCGCCCTAATAACGCCTGGCCCCCGTATGCCAGTCAGAGGTCAGATGAGACTAGGCGTTCTCAGTCTTGTAGTTCTGAGCCCAGCCGTCGACGAATGCGGTCTTGAAGGTATCCCAGTTGGCGTCGGACTGATCCGCCGTGTAGGCGTTGAGCGCGGACACCAGGCCCTTGCGGTACTGGTCAACGTTGGGCTGGTAGTTGGTAGCCCAGTCCATGGTGTAGTTGCCAGCCTTGGAGAGCTCCTCGGCCTTGTTGAGGTAGCCGTTGTCGCCCTTGGCAGCATCGGTGTAGGGAAGGACGCCAAGCTGAGCGACCATTTCCTTGGAGGCCTCGGGGTCGGTGACGAGCCAGAGCCAGAAGTCCATGGTGGCCTTCTTGTCCTCATCGGAGGCAGCGTCGTTGATGGCGAGGCGGTTCTCGGTACCGCTGTTGAGACCGGCCTTCTCCTCGCCGGACACGCCGCAGTAGTACGGAATCATCGTGGTGTTCTTCTGGGCAGCCGCGATGGTGGCGTAGTCCCAGGAGCCGGTGAAGAAGAATGCGGCCTTGCCGGAGGTGAACTCGGTCGCAGGATCGTGGCCACCAGTGGAGAGGGTCGTGGGGTCCTCGGCGGAGTTGTTGATGGCCAGGTCGAAGATCTTCTTGTAGTTGGGGAGGTAGGTGCCCTTGATGGTGGCGGGAGTGGCGTCCCAGCCGCCGTCGTCCTTCTCTTCGTAGTAGTACTCGAGGTTGGCAAGGTGGCCAGTCACGCGCCAGGACGAGGCGTCATCGAGGTCGGTGGCAGCGAAGGCGTCAAAACCGAGGGTGGCGGCGTTCTTGTGGATGTCCTCGACGACAGCCTTCAGGGAGTCGAAGTCCTTGATGTCATCAACGCTGTGACCGGCCTTCTCAACCAGGTCTGCGTTCACGACGATGCCATAGGTCTCATAGCAGAGGCCGGCGCAGACCAGACGACCATCGGAATCCTTGTAGGTGTAGTCGGTGGTGGAGAGGGCCTTCTCGATATCGGTGCCGGAGAGGTCCATGGCGCTGGAACCCCACTCCTTGACGCCGGCGGTGGTGCCAATGTTGAACAGCGTGGGGGCGTCAGTCTTGTCCATCTCGGAGGTCATGGTCTGCTCGTAGGTGCCGGACGCGGCAGTCTGAACCTTGACCTTAACGTTGGGGTACTTCTCCATGTAGGTCTTGGCGAGGGCCTGGGCGGTCTCATCAAGCTCGGGCTTGAAGTTGAGCCAGTAGACGTTGCCGGAACGGTCATCAGTGCTGGAGCTGCTGGTGTCAGACGAGCTGGAGCCGTCGCTGCTGGAGCTGCTACCGCAGCCAGCGAGGCCAAGGACCGCCGCCGACGCCGCACCGAGCGTGATGAACTGCTTCCTCGAAATGTTCCCCATCGTGATCCTCCCGTTGCTTCCTGCTTGAACGACGTATCCCGTCGTTCTTGCACCTGTGCGGGGCCGATTGCCGAGGTTTTTCAGGCACCGCCCCGTTTCTCACCTATGAGAATAGCGTGACGGAGTTCTTGTTCAAACAAGTTTTGACTGAGCGGTATCTATTTTGTGGTGAACGGTAGGTATGAGTTGTCATACATCTATTGTTTTCGCAGGTAGATTGCTATATTGGCGCAAGCGGCCACCGGTTACTCGTCTAAATAGCTTTCAGGAGTTCTAGGATATCTGGTACCGCACATGTTCCGCTCCCGCCACGCCCCCTGGGCCCGGCGGTCCGCAAGCGAGGAGAGACCACATGCCTAAGGCGATCTTTGAGGGTATCTACCGCGACCTCAAGGGCAAGATTCAAGAGGGTACCTACTCGTACCAGGAGCTTCTTCCCTCCGAGGGCGAGCTCACGGCAGAGTATGGGTGCTCGCGCAACACGCTGCGCAGGGCAGTCTCCATGCTTGCAGATGACGCCTACGTGCAGCCCATGCACGGCCGCGGCGTGCGCGTGATTTGGCAGCGAGAGGCACACAGCGCCCAGGGATCCCTCGAGGGCGTGGAATCCTTTGGCGAGTACGCGCGGAGGAACGGCTTTGTGCCTGGTACGCAGGTCAAGTCATTTGAACATGTCACCTGTGGCGCAGGCCTGGCACGGCGCACCGGCTTTGCCGAGGGCGTCGAACTTGTGCGCGTGGTGCGCGTGCGCACGCTGGACGACGTCGCGCGCCAGATTGACCACGACTACTTCCTTGCCTCCGCCGTTCCCGGGCTTACCGCAGAGCAGGCCGAGAAGTCCGTCTACAGCTATCTCGAGCACAACCTGGGAATGCGCATCCTCACGAGCCGGCGCCGCATCACGGTGCAGCTGGCGACCGACGAGGATTGTAGCTACATGGACCTCGACCCCTACAACTGCGTTGCCGTGGTGGAGAGCCAGTCATACAACTCCGACGGCGTGATGTTCGAGTACACGCAGGTGCGGCACCACCCGGAGCTCTTCTGCTTCACCACCGTGTCGAGGAGGTAGCGGCGCGCCCGCATCGTAGGGATAACGCCACAGCGAGGGTTTCGTACGCACTTGCTGCTGCGACGGCCCTTGTGGCGCCAACCCAGCGCGCCAAGCGCGCCCGGGACATCTCTGCGTGACGGTTACAGCCACCCCGCGAGCAGGGCAACCACCGCGACAACGCCCAAGACGAGAAGCGCACCGTCCACCACGCCGGCGGACTTGCACAGCCCCAGCGACTGCCCCTTTGCAACGGGCCAAAAGAGCCGCTCCGGCATCTTGTTGAGAAGGTCAATCACCAGGTGTGAGAAGTACCCCACCGTCAATGCCAGGGCAATCTCCGGCACCGCAAGGTACGCCCCGCCAAAGAACAGCACCGCAGCCACAAGCGAGTGCGAGAAGCCCCTATGTCCGGAGGCCCGCCCGCAAGCAAGTACAGCAATGATAACGGCAATGCCGGCAACCTGATACACGCCCGCAGCGCGAACAAACGCCACCGTCTGCGCACCCAGATCTAGCCCCAGCAGGGCATCCGCCGCAAACGTCGCGGCTATCACAGCAACGAGAAGCCACCACGCCCTTCTCAGCTGACGCGAAGCCTCGCTCGTCGAAACATCGGTATCGGGGAGAAGGCCACCCGCCGCACCAGCGGCAAGACAGGCGAGCGCCGAAGCGTCTCCGGCAATCGTCGGCACCCCTGCCGTCAGCGCCGCAGGAACGTACTTTGCAACCACAAGCGCGGCCGCGGCCCCAACAGCAATGTGCGTCTTTCCCGTCATCGCGTCGGTAATCCGACGGACCTAGATGAGGCCCAGCGTGGCAAGGGCCGTTGCCACGCCGTCGTTATCTACCGTGTCGGTCACCATCGAGGCCGCAGCCTTTACCACCGGTGACGCATTACCCATGGCAACGGGCACGTCTACCTGCTCAAACAGGCTGAGGTCATTCTCGGAGTCACCAAAGCCGTAGGTGGTGCCCGCATCCCCCAGATAGTCGAGAATGGCTTTCACGGCACCACTCTTGCTGTTCTCCACAAGGCCGACCTCGCTGTTGCCAAGCTCGAGCTCCATGATCGAGAGGCCCACCGCTCCGGCAAGCCGGCTGACCACAAGCTTTGCCGTGGGCGTGGGCAGCACGACCTTGTGCGCACGTCCACCCGGAATGCGCTCAAGCGCCTCCGCAACGCTCGCTGGGGAAGGCCAATGCGTTCCAGCCGTGCCCCCGCGCACGTCAACAGAGCCACGCACAGACTCCAGCAGCGCACCCATGCCCGTCTCAGCAAGCACCTCGTCCACGCAGGCAAGCACCTCGGGTGGCAGGGCTACGTCGCGAAGTACGACGTCCCCTACCTTCACGTAGGCACCCGCAAGGCACGCCATTCCCGAGAAGGGCAGGGCAGCCATCTTGGGGTGAATGTCGAGCGGTGAGCGCCCCGAGCAGATGAACGCGCGGTTGCCCGCTGCCACAAAGCGCCTGATGGCATCTGCAACGATAGGGCTGGGAACCGGCGAGAGCTTGCGCTCCGTATCGCTCATGTGCTCGCGGGCAACCGGGTCGGTCCACCCCAGGGTCCCATCGATATCGAAGAACGCCGTCACGCACTCGGCCACGTTAGTCCCAAGCCTCTCGTTCCAAGCGGCGGAGTACGGACGGGCACGGCAGCAACACCGCATCTTCGCCGAAATAACTTGCTACCTTGTCATTCAACCACTTGTTTAAACTTCCAACAAGGTCGCGTTCTCAGGGGTGCCCCTCACCCATCGATGCCCAGGACCTTCTCGACGCGCTCTGCCACCTGCGTCACATTGAGACCCACGATCACCTGGACCGCACGGCCCGTGCACACGGCACCCCTCGCGCCAGCGTCCACAAAGGCATCGCTCTCCGCGACCTTCTCGGGATCGCGCACGCCCACCCGCAGACGCGTGGCGCAGCTGGTAATGCCCTCGATGTTCTCGGCGCCGCCGAGAAGCTCCACAAGTCGCAGCGCATAGGCGTCCTCCTGGTGGGCGTCGAGCTTCTCGCCCTCGACCCCAAGGCGCTTGCCGTCCTGCGCGCGCGGCATCCCGTGGGCGTCTCGGTACTCGTCCTGCGTGTGCAGCCGTACCTCCTCGTCGCTCGCCCTTCCGGGCGTCTTGAAGTCAAAGCGCAGGATGAGGAAGCGGAAAACCAGGAAGTATATGACCGTGAAGCACAGGCCAATTGCCAGCGCCACAAGATAGGTCTGACCATGTGTGGCGGAGAGGGGCACAAAGTCGAGCGAGGACATCTCGATGAGGCCGCCCGAGAAGACGCCTACCACGCCAAAAGCGTTCATCGTCATGGAGAGGCAGGCGGCAAGCGCCGCGTGGGCCACAAAGAGCTGGGGCGCCACAAAGAGGAAGGTGTACTCGATGGGCTCGGTCACGCCACAGAGCACCGAGGTCAGCGTCACGGGGACGAGAAGCGCCAGCACGCGCTTGCGGCGCTCGGGCTTGGCGGTAACGTAGAACGCGGCGGCGATGCCAGGAATGCCAAAGAGCTTTGACCAGCCCGTGGCCGTGAGTGACGCCCACGGCGCGAGCTCCGCAAGCGGGCGCGCGGAGGCCGCAAGGCCCGGCAGGGCGTTTGCCCAGGCAGCGTAGATGCCTCCCTGCACAATCACGTTGTCGTAGTAGAAGGGCGCGTAGAGCAGGTGGTGCAGGCCAAACGGAATGAGCACGCGCTCAAGGAAGACGAAGATTCCCACACCCGCCGTGCCGGCGTCGAGGATGACCTGCTGAAATACGTGCATGCCCACCTGGACCTTGGGCCATACCAGCACCACCACGACAGCAATCGGCAGCATCACGATGAACGAGACCATGTACACAAAGGTCGAGCCGGAGAAGACCCCCAGCCACTCTGGCAGGCGCGTATCGAAGAAGCGGTTGTGGAGCGAGATGACCACGCCAGAGATGAGAAGTGCGCCGGCAATGCCCATGTCCAGCGTGCGAATGCCTGCAATGGTCGCGATGCCCTCCGCGCTCCCGGCGCTGGCCGAGAAGTCAACGCCCAACTCGGGCGCCCAGGCAGAGAGCATCGAGCTCACAAAGTAGTTGAACGTGAGGTAGGCGACAAACGCCTCGAGGCAGCAGCGGCCCGCTTGCTTCTTGGCAAGGCCAATGGGAAGCGCCACGGCAAATAGCAGCGGAAGCTGGTTGAAGACCGTCCAACCGCCGTCGAGAATCACGGTCCAGCACTTGGTCCAGGTGGTGCCAGCCGCCGCGATGGGCCCCATGATGGACTCGGTGGTGAAGAGCGTTCCCAGACCCACCACGACCCCCGCAAAGGCGAAGAGCATGGCGGGCGTGAAGAGCGCGCCGCCAAACCGCTGGATGGCCTTCATCATGATGTGATCCCCCTCTCGGCACGAGAGCGCACGGCGCCTCGCGCGGCCACACTCTGATACACTAGCCGAGAAGCCCGCTTAGCGGGTGGCACGCTCACTGGGGTATCGTCCAACGGTTAGGACACGGGTTTTTGGTGCCTGGAATGTGGGTTCGAATCCTACTACCCCAGCCATTTTTCTTCTCGCATTTGCCTTCACCTGGTACAAAAGCTGGGATGCATTGAATTCTCCGCGAACGGTAGAGTGACGCCCCTCGCCTTGGGATACCCATGAAACGCGCGTGTAATGTGGCGGCAAGCGCTTTGGCTGCGCTATCATCGTTGCGGCACGAACAGCCTGAATAGCCGGGATAGGTCCCAGACGGAAGGACGGCAGTCGATGTACGAAGACCTGAGCAAGCCCACCACCTACCAGAAGGAAATCAAGCTTTACTCCGGTACCAGCAACCCCAAGCTCGCCCAGGACATCGCAGACATCCTCCACCTCAAGCTTCAGGGTCTCAAGATTGAGAAGTTCGCCAACGGCGAGATCTATGCCCGTTTTGAGGAGTCCGTCCGCGGCGACGAGGTCTTCTTCATCCAGACCATCGCCGGCAAGAACGTGAACGACCTCATCATGGAGACCCTCATCGTGGCTGACGCCGCCACCCGCGCAAGCGCGGAGAGCTTCACGGCGGTCATCCCCCACTACGGCTACGCACGCCAGGACCGCAAGGCCTCCAGCCGCGAGCCCATCACCGCCCGACTGGTGGCAAACCTCCTCGAGGCCGCCGGCGTTGACCGCGTGATCACGCTCGACCTGCACTCCGGCCAGATTCAGGGCTTCTTCGACATCCCCGTGACGCACCTCACCGCCCTCTACAACTTTGGCGACTATTTCAAGACCAAGGACTTCGACTGGGACAACACCGTAGTTGTCTCGCCTGACATGGGCCGTGCCAAGGTTGCCAAGAAGCTTTCCGACTACCTTGGCTGCGAGGTGGCCATTGCCCACAAGAGCCGCCCCAAGCACAACGCCGCCGAGGTCATGGGCGTCATTGGTGACATCGTGGGTAAGACCTGCATCATCAACGACGACATGATCGACACGGGTGGCACCCTCGTGGGCTCCATCAACAAGCTCAAGGAGATGGGTGCGGGTGACATCTACGTCTCTGCCACCCACGGCATCTTCTCCGGCCAGGCCGTCGAGCGCTTGCAGAACGCACCCATCGTCGAGTGCGTGGTCACCGACGCCATCCCCTGCGAGGCCGCCAACAAGCCCGGCTCCAAGATCAAGCAGATCAGCATCGCCGAGCCCCTGGCAACCTGCATCTACAACGTCTACACCAACAACTCGGTCTCGCAGGGCGCAGCTGGTCACTCCGAGGTCTAGACGCATGCCGGACGAGAAGCCCAAAACACACGAGAGGATCATCGACGCCGCGGAGGAGGCCCCCCGCGGCGTCGCTCTGTTGCGCGCGTCCCTTGTGCTGCTGCTCTGGGCACTCTTGGCGGGAGTGGTAGTGGGCGCAGGCTGCCTCGCCACGTTGAAGGCGGTCGATCTGCTCCAGGAGGTTGTCTGGGAGGGCATCGCCGAGGCACTCCCCCAGCCCCTGGGCGCAGTGGCACCGGTGCTTTTCTGCACCCTGGGTGGCGTCCTCGTGGGCGTTGCCACCAGCCACACGGGCTTCTCGCTTGACACCCTTGGCGTGGTGGTTGGCCACTGCCGCACCGAGGGCGGCTACCAGGTGAAGAGCTGGCCATGGGCGCTGGTGCTCTTTGCGCTTCCCATCGCCTTTGGCGGTGCCGTTGGCCCCGAGGCGGGCGTCTCGGGCTTCACCGCGGCGCTAGGCACCATGGCCATGCACGGGATGCGTCGCTCGGGCGTGGCGGTGGCGCGCAACACTACGCACCCGCTTGCGGCCGCCTGGAAGGCGCTCTCCCCCGCCGCGAGCGACGAGGGCAGGCGCTACGCGCGCGGACCCCGCATCCTGCTCTGGGCTGTGGCGGCCGTGGGGTTTGTGTTTGGCGCGCTCGGAATCTCTCGCCTCTTTGGGCCCGGAGCGGGCTTCCCCCGCTTTGACGGCATCGACTACCTGGGGCTTAATGCGAGCGCGCTGTGGGCGCTCCTCGCGCTTCCCCTCGGCTGGGCTCTCGCGCGTCTCGCCGCATATGCCGGCAAGGCCGCACAGCTTGCGTGTGGCCGCATGAAGACCGTCCCCAAGGCCATTCTCTGCGGCGTTGTCCTGGGGCTTGTCGCCCTGGCTCTGCCCGAGGTGCTCTTCTCGGGGCAGTCCGGCACGAGAGACCTCCTCGACGGCTGGCAGGCCATGGGTGCCGGGGTGCTGCTTGCAACCTGCGTGGCAAAGCTTGCCCTCACGCAGCTCTGCGAGGAGACCGGCTGGATTGGCGGCGAGTTCTTCCCCCTCATCTTTTGCGGGGTCGCTGCCGGCTATGCCGTCGCAATCATCACCGGAGGCGACCCCATGCTCGCGGTGGCGCTCTCCACGGGTGCCCTCGTGGGAGCTAGCACGGGAAAGTGGCTGCTCAGCACCTGCGTGCTTGCGTTGTGCTTCCCGCCGGTGAGCCTGCCCGTGGTGGCACTTGCGGCCGTCGTTGGCGCAAAGACCAACGGTCACTCCCGCAACTAGCCGCGGCCCTCGGGCCCTGCACATGCCTGAGCTATCATGAGTTGGTATGTGGCCGCCCGGCGAGTGCCGGTCGGCCCGCACGCCCCATGTCACCGCGAACACAGGAGGCAGCCATGCCCGTCACCGCGATCGTCCTTGCCGCCGGCGAGGGAACGCGTATGAAGTCTCACCACCCTAAGGTTATGCACAAGGTCCTCGACAAGCCGCTTGCCTGGTGGGTTGTCGACGCCGCCCGCAAGGCCGGCGTCGACCGCATCGTGCTGGTGGTGGGCAACGGTGCCGACGAGGTCCGCTCGTACTTTGCGGACGAGAAGGACGTGGAGTTTGTCGAGCAGACCAAGCGTCTGGGCACCGGCCACGCCGTGCGCGTGGTGCGCGACGCCCTGGACGGCTTTGCCGGACCCGTGGTGGTTCTCAACGGCGACCTGCCGCTCGTTCGCCCCGAGACCATAGCTTCCCTGGTAGATGCCACCCGCGCTGACCACAACGCCTGCACGCTGCTCACCATGACGCCGCCGGACGTCTCTGGCTACGGCCGTGTGCTCATCGAGGACGACGGCGTGCGCGCCATCATCGAGGACAAGGACTGCACGCCCGAGCAGCGCGTCACTCTCCTCGAGTGCAACGCCGGCGCCTACTGCTTCTGCGGCGAGCGCCTCTCGACCAATATCGACAAGGTCACCAACGACAACGCCCAGGGCGAGTACTACCTCACCGACATGGTAGGCATCTACGTGGGCATGGGCGAGCCCGTCTCGGCAGTCCACTGCGACGACTACGAGGAGCTCCTGGGCGTCAACGACCGCGTCCAGCTGGCGCAGGTCACCAAGATCATGCAGCGCCGCATCAACGAGGGCCTCATGCGCTCCGGCGTCTCGATGCTCGATCCCGACCAGGTCTGGGTTGGCCCCGAGGCCACCGTTGGAAAGGACACCGTCCTTCTCCCCCAGACCTTCCTCTGGGGCAAGACGTCCGTGGGCGAGGCATGCACCGTTGGCCCCAACAGCCGTCTAGAGGACGCCACGGTGGGCAACAACTGCACCGTGGACGAGACCGTGATTGTCGACTCCGCCATCGACGACGACGTCAACTGCGGGCCCCGCGCCTACCTGCGCGGCCACACCCACCTGCTTCGCGGCGCCAAGGCCGGCACGCACGTGGAGCTCAAGAACTCCGTGGTGGGCGAGGGCTCCAAAGTGCCGCACCTCTCCTACATTGGCGACACGCAGATGGGCGCCGGCGTGAACATTGGCGGCGGGTCCATCACCTGCAACTACGACGGCGTGCACAAGAGCCACACCACCATCGGCGACGGCGCCTTCATTGGCTCGGACACCATGATGGTGGCGCCCGTCAACATTGGTGCCGGCGCCATTACAGGCGCGAGCTCCTGCATCACGCACGACGTGCCCGACGACGCCCTTGCTATCGAGCGCAGCCAGCAGAAGAACGTCGAGGGCTACGCTATCGCCCGTCGCGAGCGCCTGGGCATCAAGCCCCGGAAGTAGGACGCCCATGGCCATCAACACGAAGAACGGGCTCATGCTCCAGGCCTTCTCCTGGTACCTGCCAGCAGACGGCCAGCACTGGCGTCGTCTCGCCAAGATGGCCCCGCGCTTCGCGGAGGAGGGCTTCACCTCGGTGTGGATGCCGCCTGCCTACAAGGGGCAGGCGGGCGCCGAGGATGTGGGCTATGGCGTCTACGACCTCTGGGACCTGGGCGAGTTCGACCAGAAGGGATCCGTGCGCACCAAGTACGGCACGCGCCACGAGTATCTGGCTGCCATCCGCGCCATCCAGGAGCAGGGCGTCAACGTGCTGGCAGACGTTGTTCTCAACCACCGCATGGGTGCCGACGGTACGCAGCTGGTGCTGGCGCAGGAGTGCGACGCGCAGGACCGCACAAAGCCTGTAGGTGATCCACGCGAGATTCGCGCCTACACGCGCTTTGAGTTCCCGGGACGCGCAGGCAGGCTTGACCGCTACCAGTGGGGCATCACGGACTTCACCGGCGTCGACTACGACGAGCTTGAGGGCACAACTGGCATCTATCGCTTTGTGGGCAAGGAGTGGTCCCGCGAGGTGAGCAACGAGCTGGGTAACTATGACTACCTCATGGGAGCCGACGTCGACCTGGACGACCCCCGCGTGCGCGCTCAGCTGGCCACGTGGGGCGCCTGGTACCTGGGGCTCACGGGCGTGGACGGCGTGCGGCTTGACGCCGTGAAGCACATGAGTCGCTCGTTCTACCTCGATTGGCTTGCCCGCATGCGCGAGAAGACCGGCAAGGAGCTCTTTGCCGTAGGCGAGTACTGGTCACAGAACGTGGACGAGTTGCAGGGCTACCTGGGACGCGAGGGCGCCATGAGCCTCTTTGACGTGCCGCTCCACTTCAACTTCTACCACGCGTCCACCGCCGGTGACGGCATAGACCTTACCCACATCCTGGACGGGAGCCTGGTGAGCGTGGACCCCATCCATGCCGTGACCTTTGTGGACAACCACGACACCCAGCCCGACCAGGCCCTCGAGTCCACAGTTGAGCCCTGGTTCAAACCGCTTGCCTACGCGCTCATCCTGCTGCGCGAGGCAGGCTATCCCTGCGTCTTCATGGGCGACCTCTTTGGCCTCCCCAACGACCAGATTCCCGCCGTTCCCGAGCTTGAGCTGCTCATGGAGGTGCGTCGTCGCTTTGCCTATGGCGAGCAGCGCGACTGGTTTGACGAGAAGGACCTTGTCGGCTGGACGCGCGAGGGCACGGCGCGGCACGGGATTTCCGGTGCCGCGGTGCTTCTCTCCACGCGCACTGGCAACGCGACGAAGCGCATGTGCGTTGGCGCGGGGCACGCGGGCGAGACCTGGCGCTGCGTGCTGGGCGTCGACGGCACCGTCACGATCGACAACGATGGCTGGGCGGAGTTTCCTACCGGCGGCGCGCGGCTGACGGTCTACCTGCCTGCGGCGACAGCGGACAAGCTTGACAGTATTCCCATCCTGGTGAGGCCAGAGGCATAGGCGCCAGCCAGTTGGCTGCCGCCCGGCAGCTGCTCGCCGGCACTTCTCGGCAGTGGCGCAATTCTCGAACGGAGCAACGCATGAAGAGGATCCTCATGGTGGCCACAGGCGGCACCATTGCATCCATGCCCGAGGCAGACGGCACGGGCCTTGCCCCGGCGCTCACCGGCGAGGAACTAGCAGGCTACGTTCCGCAGGCACGCGGCCTGTGTGACCTGGATATCGTTCAACCCATGAACATCGACTCGACAAACATGCGCCCCAGCGACTGGAAGCGCATAGCTGCAACGATCATGGAGGCCTACGACGACTACGACGGCTTTGTGGTGCTGCACGGCACGGACACCATGGCATACACGGCGGCAGCCCTCTCCTACCTCATCCAGGGCAGTCCCAAGCCCATCGTGCTCACGGGCTCGCAGCAACCCATGGCGAACCCCTTCACCGATGCCAAGCTCAACCTGTACCAGTCGCTGCTCTACGCCACCGACGACGACTCGCGCGACGTGTCCATTGTGTTTGGCGGCTCGGTCATTGTGGGAACGCGCGCCCACAAGCAGCGCACCATGAGCTTCAACGCGTTTACCAGCGTAAACTATCCGCTACCCGCCATCATCCGCAACGACCGCATCGTGCGCGAGGGCCGAGAGGGAATGACCATCCCCACTGCAGCGGGCACGCCCGTGGCGGCACGGGCAGAACGGCCGCGCGTCTACGAGCGCTTGGACGAGCACGTGGTTGTGGTGCGACTCACGCCGGGCCTGGGACCGGGGATCCTCGACGCGCTGGGACCAGACTACGACGCTGTGATTCTCGAGACCTTTGGCATTGGCGGCATCCCAGAGTGCAGGGGCGCCCACTTCGAGCAGGCAATCTTTGACTGGATTGGCTGCGGAAAGACTATCGTGCTTACCACGCAGGTCTCGGAGGAGGGCCTTGACCTGGGCGTCTACGAGGTGGGAAGCGCGTATGCCAACGAGCCGGCCATCCTCCGCGGTGACGACATGACCACGGAGGCCCTGGTGGCAAAGACCATGTGGGCGCTCGGCCAGACACGCGAACCGGCCGAGGTGGCAAAGCTCTTCTATCGGCCCGTGAACCACGACCGCGCCGTGCGGTAGGAGACGGCGCTAGAGGGCACGTTCCGAACGCGATGGCATACGTAGGTCTCGCCCCGCCGCCAACGGCAACAGTCGCCGAAGAGGCATCATTGTTGCGTTTTGCATCACCTTGGCCCCTCCGGAGTCAATAAGTCGCCGGAGCGCTTGTTTTGACGCAATCGGCAACAACAGCAGCCTCCCGGCGCCGCCGTCCCTACCCGCGCGACTCCTCGCGCTTCGTGAGCGCCAACGTGACACCCACCAGCGCTGCTGCCGCCACGGCGAGCACTGCCCCCACCAGGCCCACCGCGCCGATCCCCGGACCAGAGACCACGACACCTCCCACAAAGGTCCCAAAGGCAATCCCCACGTTGAACGAGAGCGGCTCGAGCGAGCTGGCCAGCGTGAGCGCCTTGGGGTAGCGCCTGCGCGCCACGTCCATGAAGTGGGACACGCTGGGAATCGACGCCACGTACATGACCAGCCCCACAAGCATCACCAGCACCAGGGCAGCCGGCATCGACGAGCCCGCCACGTACAGCCCCGCGAGAATCGCCGCCTGGGCGAGAAAGACCACGACCAGCGCCTTGAGGCCAAAGCGCATGTCCACCCAGCCGCTCAGCAGGTTCGAGCCAAACGTGATGACTCCATACACCACGAGTGCCCCGCTCACGGCCACGGCGTCCATCCCCAGCACCTGCTCCATGTACGGCGTCACGTAGCCGTAGAACGTGCACACAGAGCCAATGCCAAACACAAACACGAGCATGCCCGCAATGATGCTCGGCTCGCCAAAGAGGCGCGCCTGCTCACGCGCGGTTGCGGGCTCGTCGGTCTGGCCACTTCTCGGCATGAAAACGGCGAGAAGAACGCCAGCAATAAGCGAGAGAGCAAGTGCCCCGTACATGGCAACGTGCCATCCGACCGTGCTCGCAAGGATCTTGCCAACGCTCGTCGCCACGATAAGCGCCACGGAATAGCTGGCATACACCAGCGTGAGGGCGCCGGACGACCTCTTGGCACCCACCAGCTCCGGAATGAAGGTCACACCAACCGCCAGCAGCGCGCCAGAGACCGAGCCCAGCAGCACGCGCGCCGCAAGCAGCACGCCAAAGCTTGGCGCGAACGTCGAGAGGGCATTGCCCAAACAAAAGAGGACCAGGTAGACCAGCATGACGGAGTAGCGCCTAAAGCGGCCCGTCGCCAGGGCGAGTACCGGCGTCATCACCGCGTACGGCAGCGCAAAGAGACTGATGAGCTGGCCGGCAGTGGCAAGCGAGACGCCCATCTCCTTTGCCAGGTTTGACTCGATGCCAATCACGATGAACTCCGAGCAGCCCAGCGCAAAGCCCATGAGCACGAGAAGGGCCACGCACAGACGCGCACGGCCCGGCGTAACGCCAGTCACAGTCTCTTCCACGAACAAATCCCCCTCAGAAGGCGGCAACAGCCGAGAAGCCTAGCACGCGCTTCTCAACGTTGCCACACCGCTTGCGTTACCCTTACCGTAACCGCAAGCAACCATGACGAGAGGAGCGTCATGTCCGCGCGTCCCAAGGAGATCCGGCTCGTGTGCGGCCTGGGCAACCCCGGCCCAGAGTACGAGCGCACGCGTCACAACATTGGCTTTGCCACCGTCGACGTGCTGGCCGAGCGCGCCGGCACGCGCTACTGGAAGAGCGAGGCCGGCTGCATGGTTGCCCGTGCCCTCATCGGCGGACGCGAGGTCATTCTCGCCAAACCGCAGGACTTCATGAACACGAGCGGCGGCCCGCTCTCCAAGCTCATGCGACAGGAGCACGTGACCCCCGCAGAGATCCTGGTGGTGCACGACGAGGTTGACCTTCCCGCGGGAGAGGTGCGCGCCAAGTGGGGCGGCGGCCTTAATGCCCACAATGGCCTGCGCTCCATTGCTAACAAGCTCGGAACGAGGGACTTCTCGCGCGTTCGCTGCGGCATTGGTCGTCCGCCCGGAAAGATGCAGGTGGCAGACTACGTCCTGCGCGAGCTCAAGGGCGGTTTCCTGGACGAGTTCCTCATTCTGGCCCAGGACGCGACGTCTCTCTGCGAGCAGGTCGTGAGAGACGGTATGCCCGCGGACGCCCTACGCTAGCTCCGGCAACGAGCAACCGCTCGCCTCAAAACCTGCTGCGATAAAAAAACCTGCTGCGATAAATCATGTAGGCGCTGTTGAGGGTAATCTACAGTTCAACCAACAATTAAACTAAGACGTTGGTAGGCCTTGGGCATCTCCGCTCGGGGTCAAGTCTGAAGCGGCTTTAGGAGAGGAGTCAGGCTTCATGTATAAGATCCTCGAAAAGACGCAGTTCTCGGAGAAGGTGTTCAAGTTCCGCATCGAGGCGCCGGAAATGGCCAAGCACGCACACGCTGGCCAGTTCCTCATGGTTCGCGCCAACGAGACCGGTGAGCGCGTGCCGTTCACCTTCGCGGACTGGAACCCCGAGGAGGGCTGGGTCGAGTTCATCTTCATGGTGGTCGGCAAGACCACGAAGATGCTCTCTACGTACGAGCCCGGCGACGCCATTCTCGACGTCACCGGCCCGCTGGGACAGCCCACGGTCATGGCCCCTGGGACCACCTGCGTCATTGGTGGCGGCGTTGGACTTGCCATCGCGTACCCCGTTGCGCGCACGCTGGTGAAGACCGGCCACGAGGTTCACGCCATCATGGGCGCCCGCACCAAGGACCTGCTTCTTCTCGAGGATCAGTTCCGCGAGCTTCTGCCCGACGACCACATCCACATCACCACCGACGACGGCTCCTACGGCGAGAAGGGCGTGGTCACTGCCCCGCTCGAGCGTCTGCTCCAGGCCAAGGCCGTCGACGAGGTCTTCTGCGTTGGCCCCGTCCCCATGATGAAGTTCTCCACGCTCACGGCCGAGAAGTACGGCACCCCCATCACCGCGTCGCTCAACCCCATCATGGTCGACGGCACGGGCATGTGCGGCTGCTGCCGCGTCGAGATCGACGGCAAGACCAAGTTTGCCTGCGTCGACGGTCCCGACTTCGACGCAACCAAGGTCGACTGGAACGACCTGCGCGCGCGTCAGGCTGCATACCGTACCGAGGAGGGCCAGGCCCTCAAGGCCTATGAGGAGGCGAACTGCGCATGCCACAGGTAAACGGTCGCTTTGTTCCCGACATGAAGTCCCCGCGCACCCCAGACAACGAGGAGCCGGCGGAGGAGCGTGCCCACGACTTCCGCCCCGTCGACAAGGGCTTCACCAAGGAGATGGCGCTGGCCGAGGCTGAGCGCTGCATGGACTGCAAGAAGCCCCTCTGCGTCGAGGGCTGCCCAGTCAACATCAAGATCCCTAAGTTCATCGAGAAGATTCGCGAGCAGGACTTTGGCGCCGCTCTCGACATCATCCACGAGGACTCGATGCTCCCCGCAATCTGCGGCCGCGTGTGCCCGCAGGAGAACCAGTGCGAGGGCCGCTGCATCCGCGGCAAGAAGTCCGAGCCCGTGGCCATCGGCCAGCTCGAGCGCTTCCTGGGCGACCAGCCCGAGCTTGCCAGCAAGCCGCAGATGAAGCCCGCAAACGGCAAGAAGGTCGCCGTCATTGGCTCCGGCCCCTCCGGCATCACCTGCGCCGGCGAGCTTGCGCGTAACGGCTTTGACGTCACTGTCTTCGAGGCATTCTTCACCGGCGGCGGCGTGCTTGTCTACGGCATTCCCGAGTTCCGTCTGCCCAAGGCAGTCGTCAAGCGCGAGATCGACGGCCTCAAGGAGCTGGGCGTCAAGTTTGAGTTCAACTCTGTTATGGGCAACCTGGCCAATGCCGACGAGCTCCTGGGCGAGAAGGGCTTCGATGCCATTTACGTGGCAACTGGCGCCGGCCTGCCTAAGTTCCTCAACATCCCCGGCGAGAACCTGCCCAACGTGTACTTCGCCAACGAGTACCTCACCCGCGTGAACCTCATGAAGGCGAACAAGTTCCCCGAGTACGACACCCCCACCAAGCACGCCAAGCAGGTCGTGGTCTTTGGTGGCGGTAACGTCGCCATGGACGCTGTCCGCACGGCAAAGCGCCTGGGTGCCGAGCGCGCCATTATCGCTTACCGCCGCACCGAGGCCGAGATGCCCGCCCGTCGCGCCGAGCTTCACCACGCCAAGGCCGAGGGCGTCGAGGTTATGCCGCTTGTCTCGCCGCTTGAGTTCATCGCTGGCGAAGACGGCAACGTGTGCGCCGTGAAGGTCCAGAAGATGGAGCTGGGCGAGCCCGACGCCTCTGGCCGTCGTCGCCCCATCCCCATCGAGGGCGCCATCGAGGAGATCCCCTGCGACGTGGCCATCTCCGCCATTGGCACCAACGCCAACCCCTTCGCCAAGAAGATTGGTGGCATGGACCTCAACAAGTGGGGCTACATCGTTGCTGACGAGAACGGCCGCACCTCCAACCCCCGCATCTGGGCTGGCGGCGACATCGTCACCGGTGCCGCAACGGTCATCCTGGCCATGGGCGCCGGCAAGACCGCCGCAGCAAGCATCACCGAGACGCTTACCGCCGAGTAGCACAGCGCTTCTCGTAGGTTTTGCCGCGTTCGCGGGCCCCAAGGCCATCTGGCCTCGGGGCCCGTTTCTTGTCTGCGGTAGCCCCCGCGGTGGAGCCTCGCCTCCAAGACACCCAAATGCAGCGGAAACCTGCGGCTTAGTTGCAGCTGGGCTCATGCGATGCCGAGAATAACTGCAGGCAGATGACTTGCGGCTTTCTCAGGCACTGCTATTAAGCCGCAGGTTTTCTCAGTGGGCGAGCAACGCACGGCGGGATGGAGCATCGCCGCGCAGAACTATCCCCAGCAGTCGTTTTCGCACGAAATTCTTGGGTCAGGCTAGCTGTAACTGGGCAAACACCGTAAATATCAGGAATTACGTTCAATAATTGGCGTCCTCGGCCAGCGAGTTGCAGAGCCCTCGGCTTGCAGGAAAGCGGCGCACGATTGAAAGCTCGCTGCACTAGTGCACGAAAATGGCCTATCGGACGGGATTTTTCTTCCGGCTGCACAAAAGGGCCCTATCGAACGGTTTCCTCCACGCATCCTCATCAAAAGTTGAATATTATTTGCATGAATATACATATTTCTATGAATATATGCAATTACATGCAACGTTGATTTGAAGTTTGATGTCATTGCGCGGGGGGCACCGTTCGATAGGGCGTTTTTGTGCATCAGTCTCCATAATCCCGTTCGATAGAGCGTTTTTATGCAGCCAGCGGGGAATCACGTAGCTTTGGGACACCCGCTGCAACGACCCGGAGACAGCCCACATACAATCGAGAAGAACCAAACGCCACGCCGCAGGGAGGACCCTTGGGAAAGCTTCACGACCTTGCACATGCGCTCGCCATCACGCTCACGGCAGTAGTGCTGAGTCTCTCTCTTGCTGCTTGCGGCAGCGGCACCGCTCAACAGGCGGATTCCCAAGACCAGCCGCAAGCCACCGCAATCTCCCGCGACGGCAGCTACACCAGCAAGGAGGACGTGGCACTCTACCTGCACACCTACGGAGAGCTTCCATCAAACTTCATCTCGAAGACAAGGGCCCGCGAGGCAGGGTGGAACCCGCAGGAGGGCAACCTCGACAAGGTCTGCCCGGGCAAGAGCATTGGCGGCAGCGTCTTCTACAATGATGACGGTGCGCTGCCGGACGCTCCGGGACGCACCTGGCACGAATGCGACATTAACTACCAGGGCGGGCATCGCGGTCCAGAACGCATTGTGTACTCCAACGATGGCCTCGTGTACTACACGCCAGACCACTACCAGACCTTTGAGCAGCTCTACTAGGAGGAGCCGTGGCAACCGTGAAGATCCGTGAGGCAAGCGATGCCTCTGAGCAGGAGATATTCCAGCAGATTGCAAAGAAGCTCAGGTTTCCTAGCTACTTTGGCAATAACTTCGCCGCGCTAGAGGACTGCCTTGGCGACATGACCGAGAGCACCCGCGTCGACGTCGTTCGCTACCGCGACGACCCCGACCCAAAGCGCCGGGCGTTTTTTGGGACCCTCTGCGCCGTGGTAGCTCGAGTGGCGCTTGAGAACCCCAACGTCCACCTTACGATGTACGAGAAGTAATCGCACGAAGCACAAGCGGCTGACCAGCGGCGTTGTCTTTATTGCGAAGAGCCATGGGACGCACGGTAACCGTTCCACACGCCGCGCATGTCACCCCAAAGACAACGATGCCAAGCGCGTAAAGGCCCGTCCCCTCGCTTGTCAGGCTGCGGTAAGGCAAGCGTCACAGTTCAAATAAGCCTCAGGATGCAGGTAGCGCCAACGCCTACGCCAAGGGTGGCATGGGCTTCCAAGCGGGATCGTGCAGCGCCTTCTTTGAGTCGCGATACCCCGCCCAGAGCCTGGCCCAGCTGGGGCCAAAGTGGCCTCGGTCAACCAGAACCAGGCGCAGGAACTCCTTTGCAAACGAGAGGAACGTGCCAAAGCCATACCCTACGGGGTTGTAGTCGCCGTGCAGCATGAAGTAGCGCGCCATGTATCCGCGGTTGCGCATGATGTAATAGCGGGTCATGTCGGAGGTGGAGGAGATCTGCCGCACGCCAGACGCACCAACCTCCTGGTGGCGCACCTCGCGCGTACGCCGCAGCACGTAGTCCGGCACCAGCACGGGCTGGCACACCTTGCTTGCCAGGTAGCCGTAGATGGCGTCGTCGTAGTAGATGAAGAAGCGGTAGTCGGGCAGCCCGATCTTCTCGACCACGCAGCGCCTGAACAGGGCGCCCTCGAAGCACATGACGTTTACGTCCAAGTGATCGGCACCGTTGAAGCCCGCGCGCGAGAGCGGGTTGTAGATGCACAGTGACGTCATGAAGTGGTGCTGCCAGAAGAAGGGCGTGCTGTCGTAGTCGTAGCGCTGGCCCTGCACCACGTCGTAGTGGGCCGACCACGGCTCCAGGCGCTCCAAAGCCTCGGGGAGCACGGCAACGTCGTCGTCCATGACCCAGAACCACTCGGCCCCAAGCTCGAAGGCACGCCTCACGCCTTCTGAGAAGCCACCAGAGCCGCCGGTATTGGTCTCTTGCGGGTCGTAGACCACGCGCTCCGTGCCGCCGTCAGAATCGGGCTCTGAGGACGTCTGACCCCACTGCTCCGTAAGGCGTGTGGAGAAGTCTGCCACCATCTGCGCCGTCTTGGTGGAGTTCTCGTTGTCCACCACCACAATGCGCCATGGCGCCACCGTAAGCCCCGCAATCGAGTCAAAGAGACACCCGAGAAGCTCCTGGCGCTTGAAGGTTACTATCACGATTGCGAGACGATCCATATCCCATCCAAGGCTGCGGTTGTCGGCATGACATTCGTGGCACGTCCCGGGCGGGCGAGCAATGCGCCAGCACCGCGTCGAGTCACTGTATTATAGGGTACGGCCGCGGACGCACCGTGGCGGTCGGCGGCAGGGAGGTCACGTGGAAGCCACGAAACCAGAAAGCAGGACGTCCAAGGACAGCAGGCGCTTCTCGCACAAGGTGTCGGTGGTGGTCCCCACCTACAACGTGGAGCGCTACCTAGACCAGTGCCTCACCAGCATCCAGATGCAGCCGTTCGCGAACATCGAGGTCATCTGCGTGAACGACGGCTCGACAGACGGCTCGCTGGACATCATGCGAGAGCATGCCGCGCACGATCCCCGCGTACGCGTTATCGACAAGCCCAACGCCGGGTACGGAGCCGCGTGCAATACCGGCATTGATGCCGCCACCGGCGACTACGTGGCCATTGTCGAGCCGGACGACTACCTCACGGGCGACATGTTTGGCGACCTTCTCGCCTTTGCAGACTCGCTCGACGGAGGCCCGGTTGACATTGTGAAGTCGTCCTACTGGCGTATCTTCAACGCCGGCACCCCCAATGAGCTGCGCACGGTTTGCCTGTACCAGGACCGCGTGAACCCACCGAGCCAGCCCTTTGCCATTGGAGACGGCGTCGCCCTCCTCGAGCACCACCCCTCAATCTGGACCGCGCTCTACCGCAAGGCCTTTCTGGACGAGAAGCACATCCGCTTTCGCGAGTACCCGGGCGCCGCCTGGGCCGATAATCCCTTCCTGGTGGAGACGCTCTGCCAGACGGATCGCATAGCCTACGTAAACCGCCCCTACTACAACTACCGCGAGGACACAGAGGAGAAGCTCGTCGCCTCCACGCGCCGTGACCCCCTGCTGCCAATTAAGCGCTGGAACGACATGCAGGATATCGTCGAGAGCCTGGGCGTCACGGACAGGCGCGTGCTCTCGGCGCAGACCAAGCGCGGCATCAACTACTGCGGGCTCACCATCGACGCGGTTGGGCTGGACCATCCTGGCGTGCGCGAGGCGGTCACAGCCGTCTACCAGCGGCTCGATTACGACTTGGTGATGGAGCAGCCGCTTGTGACGCCAGCCGCCAAGCGGCTCTACTGCGAGCTCACGGGCCGGCCAGACCCTAAGATTGGCCGCCTCTCGATGCTGCCAGCCGCCGCAAGCGAGGTGTGGTATCGCCTGCGACACACAAGCCCCAGCTACACGTGGTTCTCGATCACGAGCTTCATGCGGCACCGCAGGGGTCGCGCCGGCGAGGGCGAGTAGCAGCGGCCCCATGGGCAAGCCCCAGCGTCCGCGGCTGCCCCTACAGCGACGTGCAGAACGGGCCCAGGCCCCTCTCGCCGCCGCGCTTCATGAACGAGGCGAGAAACCCCTCGGTGTAGGCAAGGCCGGCGTTGCCGGACCTGATGGGCCCCTGCATGGCCTTGGCGCCCACGCCGCGGGGACGCGCCACGTCGGCGGCAAGGCGCGCGCGATCGGTGGAGACCATCTCGCCCACCAACTGGCGACGCTCGGCCGCAGAGAGGCCGGAGCGATCGGAGAAGACGCCCGCCACGCAATCCACAAGGCACTCGAAGTAGCGGTTCTGAATGAGCCCCATGCTGGTGGGATCGCCGTCAAGCCCCCAGTGATGGTACACGCCCACAAGGGTTCCGTACTGTCGCTCGAGTGCGCGATAGTCGCGCACCGAGAAGCCCGGCAGCCGCTGCAGCGAGCGGCACTCCACGTGATAGCGGACGTTGCCCGTGAGGCCCACGCGCTCGACGTCACGCACGTAGCCAGCAATGAAGGAGAGGGCATCAGTGCAGTCGCCGTCACCATCGGCAAACGAGAGGCCCAGGCGCTCGACGCGCGAGCGCAGGAACAACTTGGCGCAGGGCGACGTGAGAAGGTTGCCCTCGAAGAGCTGCCAGGCACCCGCGCGGAAGTCGTGCTGCGTGGGAAAGACGCAGGCGGGCTGGTTTGCTTCGACGGAATCCTGGTGGCGTCCGTCGCCCACGACGGTCGCCGAGTAGCCCGCAATGGCAAGCTCGAGCGAGGACTCCTCCGCCGCGCCAACCAGGTCTGCGAGCATGTCAGGGTTGGCCCAGCCGTTTGCGTCAAAGAACACCAGGTAGCGGCTACGTGCACGGGACATACCCAGGTCAAGCGCAGCCGCCAGGCCACAGCCGTCAGCCTGCACCAGCGAAATGGTGAGGTCTCTCTGCGCCATGTTGTCAACAATGCCCGGCGTTCCATCCGTCGAGCCGTCATCGACCACGATGGTCTCATGGCTTCTCAGCGTCTGGTTCTGGATGCTCTCGAGGGCACGACGTATCGTGGCAGCGTCATCGCGCGCGGCGATAACAACCGAGACAATAGGCTCCCTGTGCATGGTGCTCGGCATAACCTGGCGCGACTCTCCTCCCCGAAGACCGTCCCAGTGGGCTGCCTCACAGCCCCAACCAACTGTTGACGAAAGGGTATCAGCCGTTCGTGAAGCCAGCGTGACAATCGGGGGCAACTACCATTACTACAAATAAAGCCCAGGAGAGGGACACAGCGTCAAAGTCGCCAGTGCCATTCGCCGCTTATACCGGGACGTTCGCGGAGGCAGGGGCCTAGCCCTCGTTGCTCACGAGCGTGCCCACGGCAAGGCCGAGCGACGCCTGGTCAATCACGCGATAGCCTGTCGAGACGGCATTGCCGCTCTCGTCGGTGGTGGTCTCGTCCACCACGGGCGCGTCGACCTTGGCAAGGCCGTCGGTCCCCGCGGACTGGACCTTCTCGGCCAAATCGAGGATGTCCTGCGACGACATGTCGGTGCGAATGGACGAGAGGAAGTCGGACGCACGGCTGATGAGCGAGTTCACACCCGCACCCGAGAGCGAGCGCACCTCGTCCCACACTTCGCTTGTCGAGACGATGACGTGCGTGACTGGCAGGTTGGCAGCCGTGGAGAGCGGAGAGACGCAGGCACTGGAGCCGGAGCTGTTGAAGAGCTCTGCCAGCGTGGTGTCTTGTCCGTTGTAGGAGACCTTCACGTCGGTGGGGATGGAGACGAGCTTGCCCGTTGCAGCAGTCTCGTCGTAGACCAGAAGCTCCGCCGAGGAGAGATTGGCACCACCAGTCTCCGAGGCGTCCAAGTTGTCTGTCGTGAGGAGCAGGACCCCCATGAACGAGTCGCTCGAGACGGTATAGCCCAGATCAGAGACCGTGGACGTCTTGCTCACCGAGGAGCTCAGGTTGCTGTCCCCCAGGTGCGACTGCGCCTGGGCGCGCCGCCACGCAATGGAGACCACAACGCCAACGGCAACAAAGACCACTACCAGCACAACGGCTGCAATGGTGTTGCGGTGCGGATTGTCACGGGGGACGTCGGTCCTCTCGAATCGCTCGCGCTGTCTGGCCATGGAATCCCTCCCGTCACCCAACACCTGGAGCCGGGCACCCCGGCATCTAGAAGAGCATACCTGAAGCCGACACAAGAAGTCCCACGACGACCCCCACCGCATAGACGAAGGCGGTGATGGCCACGTTCTGGCGCACGTTGCTGTTGGTGCGGAAGAGCACGAGCAGCCCAACGCCACCCGAAGCGAGAAGGCCCGCAATCATGGAACCGGCACCAAGGACGCCATCAAGGTAGAGCTCGGTGATGGCGACAGATGCGCCACAGTTGGGAATCAGCCCCACAAGGGCTGCCAGGAAGGTGGCGCGCACGGGGTGGCTCCCCAGGAGCTGGGCCAGCGAGTCCTCGCCCATGACCTCGATGAGCAGTCCAAACAAGAACGTGACGAGAAGGATGAAGCCTGTCACCTGCACGGTGTGGACGGCAGCGGAGCGCACGATGGCCCAGTGGCCGTGACCATGGTGGTGATGGCCGTGTGTGGCGTCGCCGGCGCCCTGCTCGACAGGCGCGCTCTGCTCGGCAGACTCGTCCTCCTCGCAGTGGCAGTGCGCGCGCTCGCAGAGGTCGTGAATATGCGGCTGAGGGGTTCCCACGTGACGCACGGCATGAAGGAACGCATCCAACAGAAGGCCTACTACAATGCCCACGACCACCTTGAGCAGCATGATCGAGAGCAGACGCCCCACGGGCTCCTGGTGGGCAAGAAACACCGGCACCATCTCGTCCGAAGTCGAGAGCACAACGGCAACGAGCGTGCCCACGGTCACGACGCCGCCCGAGAAGAGCGTGGCAGCCATGGCCGAGAATCCGCACTGCGGAATGGCGCCGAGAAGTGAGCCCACAACGGGGCCGGCATGGCCTGCGCGCGCAACAAGGCCCTGCATACGACCCCCAGTGGAGTGCTCGAGCGCCTCCATGGCGAGGTAGGTCACAAACAAGAACGGCACCAGCTCGAGGGTGTCGAGCACCGACTCGGCAATCACGTCGACGAGCATGTCCAAAGCATATCCTCCAAAACAACAGGCGCTGGGCTAGGCCCAGGGCTCGAGAAGTCCGTCGGGGTATTCTACCCAGACAAACGTGAGTCCCTGCGCGGGAGCACATGGCCCGGCAGCCGCCCTGTCGCGTGCTGCAAGCACCCGAGAGACCCAGGAGGGGTCACGGTGCCCCCTTCCCACCTCGACGAGGGTGCCCGCGATGGTGCGCACCATGTTGTGGAGAAACGCGTTACCCGTAACGTCTATGGCCACAAGGGGCTCTCCCGCCTCCTCAACGCGCGAAACAGCCACGCGCTCCAGGAAGCGACTGGTGGGCTTGCCCTCGGCCGAAGCTGCCTTGCAAAAGCTCTTGAAGTCATGCTCCCCCACCAGGCAGGCAGCACCCTCCTGCATGGCCGCAACGTCAAGGCCTCCGCGATACCACCAAGCATGATCCCAGGCAAGCACGGGGCGAGCGTCTCCCGCAGCTATGCGGTAGCGATACGATCGCGACGTGGCATCGAATCGAGCCGAGAAAAGCGCGTCACCGCGGTAAAGCCCCCTAATGGAGATGTCGTCCGGCGTAAGCGCCACGAGCGAGCGCGAGAGCGTGCGACCAGTAATGGCCAGCTCCCCCTCGCTCACGGGGACGCTCACATACTGCGATAGCGCATGAACGCCGGAGTCTGTCCGGCCAGCGCAGACAAGCTCAACATCGCGACGCAAAACGGTCGAGAGAGCTCGCCTCAGCTCACCCGCGACCGTTCGCATGCCCGGCTGCTCGGCAAATCCTGCAAAACCAGCCCCACGATAACCCACGCAGAGCACCAGGGTTCCCGCTGCGGGCCCTCCATCAACCAGGGGGACTTCTCGTTCCGTACGGCTTGGCCTTTGCAGTGTTGCAGGGCTGTATGGTGCTTCTTGCATGTGAGGAGAGCTCGCTTTCCACATTTGATAGCTTACGCATGGAGCTTACCACGAGGGCCAACGGCCCCAAACACAAGAAAGGGCCCCAGCCGTGGGGCTGGGGTCCTTCTCGTTACCGTATCTGGGGCAGACCTACTCGGCCTTCTCCTCGGCCTCGGGCTCGTCGGCCTTGGGCTCCTCGGCAGGGGCCTCCTCAGCCTTGGGCTCCTCGGCAGGCGCCGCGGCAACCTTGGTCACGGTAGCCTTGGGCTCAGCCTTGGTCTTGGGCGTGACAGCTTCGGTCACGAGCTCCATGATGACGATCTCGGCGCCGTCACCCTTGCGGGGGCCAAGCTTCATGATGCGGGTGTAACCGCCGTTGCGGTCGGCCCACATGCCCTGCGCGGCCTTCTCAAAGACCTCGCGGACGATCTCCTTGTCGCCAACCTTCGCGATGGCAAGGCGACGGGAGTGAAGGTCGCCCTTCTTGGCCCAGGTGATGACCTTGTCCACGTCGGGACGAATGGCCTTGGCGCGCGGCTCAAGGGTCTTAATGCGATCGTTAGCAAGCAGGGCAGAGACAAGGCTCTTCTTCATTGCCTTGGTGTGGCTGGCATCGGTGCCGAGCTTCATGCCCCTCTTCTTGTTGTGCCTCATGTCTAGCTTCTCCTATGCGATGCGTGCGGCGGCCTAAGCCTTGAGGGAAAGTCCCATGGACTCGAGCTTGTCCTTGACTTCCTCGATGGACTTGACGCCAAAGTTGCGGATGTTGAGAAGGTCGTTCTCGGAGAACTCCACGAGCTGACGCACGGAGTGGATGCCGGCGCGCTTCAGGCAGTTGTAGGAACGGACGGAGAGGTCCAGGTCCTCAATCTGCTTGTCGAGCTCGGCGTTGTCCTCCTCGGCGCCCGTCGCGAAAATCGACTCGTCCTCCTGGGGCTCGTCGACGTCCGCGAGGCCCATGAAGGCCGTCATGTGCTGGTTGATGATGTTGGCGGCCTCGACGATCGCGTCGCGCGGGCTGATGGAGCCATTGGTCTCGACCTCGAGCAGCAGGCGGTCGTAGTCGGTGTGGCGACCAACGCGGCAAGGCTCGACGGACTTGGCGCAGCGGCGCACGGGCGAGTAGAGCGAATCCACGTGGATGATGCCGATGGGGTCGCTCTCGCGCTCGTTGTCGTCACCAGAGACGTAACCGCGACCAATGCCAATGCGCATCTTCATAGAGAGGTGCGCGTCGGCGCCGAGGGTGCAGATGACGTGGTCGGGGTTCACGAGCGTGAACTCCGCAGGGACGTCAAAGTCCCCACCGGTGACCGTCATGGGGCCGTCGACGTTGATGGAGGCGGTGGCCTCATCGCCGGTGCCCATGGAGCGGAACACGAGGCCCTTCACGTTGAGGACGATATCGGTGACGTCCTCGTAGACACCCGGCACGGTGGTGAACTCGTGCTGCACGCCATCAATCTGGATGGCCTCGACGGCTGCGCCCTCGAGGGAGGACAGCAGAACGCGGCGCAGGGAGTTACCAAGCGTGTCACCATAGCCACGCTCGAGCGGCTCTGCGCTCACGCGCGCGAGGTTGTCGCTGATCTCTTCTACCGACACGGTGGGCCGGATGAACTCGGACATTGCTACCTCCAAACTGAGTCGGGCTTACTTGGAGTAAAGCTCGACGATGAGCTGGGCATCGATGTCGAGGTCGATCTGGTCACGGTTGGGAAGCTGGAGCACGGTGCCCTGGAGCTTCTCGATGTCGACCTCAAGCCAGGCCGGCACAGCCATGTGCTCGGAGGAGATGAGGGCCTCCTTGATGGGGAGAAGGTCCTTGGCCTTGGGGGCCACGGCGACCACGTCGCCAGCCTTCACCTGGTAGGAGGGGATGTCGACGCGGTGGCCGTTCACGGTGATGTGACCATGAAGAACGGTCTGGCGGGCCTCCTTGCGGGTGCGAGCAAAGCCAAGGCGGAACACGACGTTGTCGAGCCTGGACTCGAGGATGGTCATGAGGTTGTCGCCCGTGATGCCCTCGCGCTTAAGAGCCAGCTTGTAGTAGCTGCGGAACTGCTTCTCGAGAACGCCATAGATGAACTTGGCCTTCTGCTTCTCGCGAAGCTGCGTGCCGTACTCGCTCTCCTGACGGCGACGCTGCTTGGGCTGACGGTGAGATTCCTTGTTGATTCCCATGACGACGGGATCGATGCCGAGCTGACGGCACCGCTTAAGGACAGGCGTCCTGTCAACTGCCATTAGTGGTGTCCTTCCTAGCTACACGCGACGACGCTTGCACGGACGGCAACCGTTGTGCGGAATGGGGGTCTTGTCCTGGATGCCCGAAACCTCGAGGCCGGCGGCCTGGAGGGAGCGGATGGCCGTCTCACGGCCGGAGCCGGGGCCCTTGACGAACACGGCGACCTTGTGCAGGCCGTGCTCCATGGCTGCCTTGGCAGCGGCCTCGGCGGCAAGCTGCGCCGCGAACGGGGTGGACTTACGGGAGCCCTTGAAGCCAACGGTGCCGCCGGACTGCCAGGAGATCACGTTGCCCTGGGGGTCGGTGATGGAGACGATGGTGTTGTTGAAGGTGCTCTTGATGTGAGCCTGGCCCACCGCGATGTTCTTGCGCTCAGAGCGGCGCACGCGGGTGGTACGGGCATTCTTCTTCTGCGGCATTGTGTTATCCCCTTACGCCTTCTTCTTTGCACCGATCTGACGCTTCTTGCCCTTGCGGGTGCGAGCGTTGGTGTGGGTGCGCTGACCGCGAACGGGGAGGCCCTTGCGGTGGCGAAGACCGCGGTAGCAGCCAATCTCCATCAGACGGGCAATGTTCTGCCTCACCTCGCGGCGAAGGTCGCCCTCGGTGGTGTAGTTAGCATCGATGTAGTCACGAATCTTGGTGACCTCGTCCTCCGTCAGGTCCTTGACGCGAGTGGAGGGGTCAACACCGGTCTCCGCGCAAATCTTGGTTGCGGTGGTCTGGCCGATGCCGTAAAGGTAGGTAAGTCCGACCTCGACACGCTTGTCACGCGGAAGGTCGACGCCATTGATACGGGCCAACGTGAGTCTCCTCTCAGTTATCTAGCCCTGACGCTGCTTGTGGCGCGGGTTCTCGCAGATTACGTATACCTTGCCGTGGCGACGAATGATCTTGCACTTGTCGCACATCTTCTTTACCGAAGGACGTACCTTCATGTGTCTTTCCTTCCAGTAGACAGTACCTGTACTGGTAGTGCATCTGGCCTGGCAGGTGGTGCTGCCTGGCGCTCTATCTCATCGCCCAGCCGCAGGCGTGAATAACCAGCTGTGTGCGCAGCGCCTACTTGTAGCGGTAGGTGATGCGGCCCCTTGTGAGGTCATACGGCGAAATATCCACCACAACCTTATCGCCGGGCAGAATCCTGATGTAGTTCATCCGGATCTTCCCCGAGATGGTGCAGAGGATGGTCTTACCGTTCTCAAGCTCGACGTTGAACATGGCGTTAGGCAGGGGCTCGATGACCTTGCCCTCAAGCTCGATTGCATCCTGTTTGCTCAAATTCAACCCTCTCAACGCTGTGACAGCGACCAAATATCTTACCTAAAAACATCACAAACGTCCACGTTGCACTTAATTCGCACAACGTGGACGCACATTATGCGCGAGAGGGGCGCTAGGCGTCCTTCTTGCCACCCTGCATATTGCACCAGGGGCCAACCTCATCGGCGGTGAGAATGACAGGGCCGTCTTTAGTGATGGCAATGGTGTTCTCGTAGTGAGCTGCAGGGAGGTTGTCGTTGGTGACAACGGTCCAACCATTCGAGAGCGTGTGGGAGTCATAGCTACCCATGGTAATCATGGGCTCGATGGCGATGACCATGCCAGCCTGCAGACGAACGCCGCGGCCACGCTTGCCGTAGTTTGGCACGTTGGGATCCTCGTGCATCACGTGGCCCACGCCGTGACCAACGTAGTCGCGAACAACCCCATAACCATGAGACTCTGCAAGCTCCTGAATGGCAGCACCAACATCACCAAGGCGATTACCTGGTACCGCCTGCTCGATGCCCGCCTTTAGGCAGTCGCGCGTAACCTCGCAAAGGCCCTTGACCTCGTCCGACACCTCGCCAACATAGAAGGTCCAGGCGTTATCTCCCACCCAACCCCCAAGCGTGGCGCCCGTGTCGATTGAGATGATGTCGCCCTCCTTGAGAGCAACGGCGGGAGACGGAATACCATGGACTATCTGCTCGTTGACCGAGGAGCAGATGCTAGCGGGGAAGCCGCCGTAACCCTTGAAGGTGGGCGTGGCGCCATGCAGACGGATGTAGCTCTCAACAACCTGGTCAATCTCCCTGGTGGTGATGCCCGGGCGAACCATAGCCCCAGCACGACGAAGGGCCGCCTTGGACACTGCCCCGGCGGCCTTCATCTGCTCGATCTGTTCGGGTCTCTTGATGTGAATCATTTGGTGAGGAGAGCCCTTACGTCGGCATAGACCTCGTCGACCGGCCTGTCTCCATCGACCTCCTTGAGAATCGAGTGACCGCGATAGTACTCGATAAGCGGTGCGGTCTGCGTCTGATAGACGTCCAAGCGCTTCTGAATCGTCTCCGGCTTGTCATCATCGCGCTGGTACATCTCGCCGCCGCAGCGCGGGCACACATCCACGCCAGCTGGGGCGGTGTAGCCGCAAGAACGGCAGGTGCGACGAGAGCTCAAGCGCTTCACAATGACGTCGGGCTTCACGTCGACGAGAAGCGCAGCGTCAAGGTTGCGCTCCATGGCAGCAAGCTCGGAGTCGAGTGTTACTGCCTGAGCAGTGTTGCGGGGGAAACCGTCGAGGATGAAGCCAGACTGCGCATCATCCGCCTCGAGACGCTCCTTCACGAGATTGATGACAAGCTGATCAGGGACGAGCTTGCCGGCATCCATGTAGGCCTTGGCCTGGAGACCGAGCTCAGACTGCACCTTGACTGCAGCGCGGAGAAGGTCGCCGGTAGAGATGTGAGCAAGCCCAAACTCCTCAACCAGCTTCTGCGCCTGCGTGCCCTTGCCTGCGCCCGGGGCACCGAGCAAAACGATGTTCATGTGCATCCCCCTTCAAAAAAGGGTGCCGGCCCAACGACCGGCACCCAGCGTTACAGATTGCCTACTTAAAGAAGCCATCGTAGTTGTGCATCTTGAGTTGGCTCTCGAGTGACGCGATGGTGTCCATGGCCACGCCGACCATGATGAGCACCGAGGTCCCGCCAAACGACTGGATGAGCGTGTCGTTTGTGAACCAGAAGATGATAGTGGGCACCACGGCAAGGACTGCCATGAAGAGTGCACCAGGAAGCGTGACGTGGTCAATGGTGCTCTTGATGTAGGCCGCCGTTGCAGCTCCCGGCCTCACACCCGGGATGAAACCACCCTGCTTGCGGAGCTGGTCGGCCGTCTCCTCGGGGTTGAAAACCATCGACGTGTAGAAGTACGCGAAGAACACGATGAGCACCACGGAGAGGACCCAGTTGAGCCAGCCCGAAGAGAGGGCGTTGGCAACGGCCTGAATCCAGCCCACGCCCGGGAAGAACACGGCGATCTGGGCCGGGAAGTACAGCACTGCGGAGGCGAAGATAATGGGCACGACGCCAGCCGTGTTGACCTTAATGGGGAGGTAGGTATTCTGCCCGCCCATGACCCGGCGGCCCACCACGCGCTTGGCGTACTGCACGGGGATGCGGCGCTGGCCGCGCTCCACGTACACAATGAGCGGCACGATTGCAACGATCACGATGAGCGTGATGACCGTGAGCAGCGCATTGCCGTTGGTGGTCACCGAGGAGATGAGCGCCGACGGCAGACCGGACATGATGTTTGCAAAGATGATGAGCGACATGCCGTTGCCAACGCCGCGCTGGGTGATGACCTCGCCCAGCCACATGATGATCACTGCGCCCACGAGCATCGTGAAGACCACAATGACGTTCACGAGTGCCTCGGAGATGCCCATCTGGGAGAACGTCACGCCATAGCTCTTGAAGTAGAAGAGGTAGGCAATGGCGTTGAGAAGAGCAAGGCCAATGGTGAGGTAACGGGTGTACTGCGTGATCTTGCGCTGACCCGACTCCCCCTCCTTGGCAAGCTCACCCAGCGAGGGAACCACTGCCTGAAACATCTGGAGGATGATCTGGGCAGTGATGTAGGGCATGATGCCCAGGCTGAAGACGGACATGCGCGAAAGGGCGCCGCCCGAGAACAGGTTGAGCACCGCCATGGCACCGCTCGAGGAGACGCCGGACGCATACGCGCTCAGCATCTCCTGGAACGGGGCGCCAGGCACGGGAAGGTACGCACCGAAGCGGTAGAGAACGAGAATCCCCACGGTGAGGAGAATCTTCTTCCTCAGTTCCGGCACTCGGAAAGCGTTGGCGATTCCGTTTAGCACGCCGGCTCGACCTTTCCTCCGGCCGCCTCAATCTTGATCTTGGCCGAGGCGGAAACCTTGTCCACCTTGACAGTGAGCTTCTTGGTGAGCTCGCCGTCACCGAGGACCTTCACAGGAACATACGTGTGCTTGATGACGCCCTTGGCGACCAGGGACTCGGCATCGACGGTGTCGCCATCTTCGAAGACCTCCTGGAGGCGGTCAACGTTGACGGGTGCGTACTCGACGCGGTTGGGGTTCCTAAAGCCGGGGAGCTTAGGAAGACGCATAGCGAGCGGCTGCTGGCCGCCCTCGAAGCCGGCGCCCTTGCCGCCGCCAGAGCGGGAGAGCTGGCCCTTGGTGCCGCGGCCAGCGGTGGTGCCGTGGCCGGAAGAGTTGCCGCGACCAATGCGCTTGCGGTTCTTCCTGGAGCCCTCTGCGGGGCGCAGATCATTGAGCTGCATTTGGATGACTCCTAGTTCTCTTCAACGGTCACGAGGTGCTTGACCTTGAAGATCATGCCTCGGACGCTGGGGTTGTCGGGCAGGACGGCGACGTCGCCGATCTTGCGAAGGCCCATGGCACGGCAGGTGGCCGTCTGGTCCTTCTTCACCTGCGTCACGGCGCTGCGGACGAGGGTGACGGTGAGCTTCTTCTCTGCCATCGCTAGTTCTCCTTCCCGACGAACATCTCGGAGACGGTGATGCCACGGCGCTTGGCGGTCTCCTGGGGGCTGGAGAGCTCCTTCAGGCCCTCGGCAGCCGCCTTGATGATGTTCATGGCGTTATCGGTGCCCAGGGACTTAGAGAGAACGTTGGTGATGCCGGCGAGCTCGAAGAGCGGGCGGACAGGGCCGCCGGCGATGACGCCGGTACCCTCGATAGCCGGCTTGATGAGAACGCGCCCGGCGCCGTAGTGGCCCTCGACCGTGTGGGGCACGCTGCCCTCGGCGGTAACGGGAACCTTGAACATGTTCTTCTTGGCGTCCTCGACGCCCTTCTGGATAGCCAGGGGCACCTCAGTGGAACGACCCATGCCCAGGCCCACGTTACCCTTGCCGTCACCAACGACGACGAGAGCCACGAGGGACATGCGACGGCCGCCCTTGACGGTCTTGGAGACGCGGTGGATGTAGACGACGCGCTCCTGAAGGTCCGTGTCCTGCTGGCGCTTACGATCACGTGCCATTGAATCCTCCTAGAACTTCAGGCCCGCGCTGCGGGCACCGTCTGCCAGAGCCTGGACACGGCCGTGATAGATACGGCCGCCACGGTCGAACTTCACCGTGGTGATGCCCTTCTCGATGGCGCGCTTGCCAACGAGCTCGCCCACGAACGCGGCGGCCTCCTTGTTGGAGCCCACCTTTCCGGTTGCGCGGAACTCGGGGTCGAGGGTCGAGGCAGAGCAGAGCGTCTTGCCCTCAGTGTCATCGATGACCTGTGCATAGATGTTGGCGTTGGTGCGGTGCACGCAGAGGCGGGGACGCTCTGGGGTACCGAAGATCTTGGCGCGGACGCGACGCTTGCGACGCGCGAGGCCAGCTGCCTTCTTCTGATACTTGTTCATTCCTTCTCCTTAGTCACGCCACCACCTGACGGGGTGATGGTCTTGTGCCTGGTCCTATTACTACTTGGCGGCCTTGCCGAGCTTGCGGCGGATGTGCTCGCCCTCGTAGTGGATACCCTTGCCCTTGTACGGCTCGGGCGGACGCTTCTCGCGAATCTCGGCGGCAACCTGGCCAACCTGCTCCTTGGAAATGCCCTTCACCGTAATGTGGGTGTTGTCGGGCACCTCGAACGAGATGTTCTCGGGGCAAGCGAAGATGACGGGGTGCGAGTAGCCGAGGGAGAGGTCGAGGTCCTTGCCCTTGAGCGCAGCACGATAGCCAACGCCCGTGAGCTCGAGCTTCTTCTCGAAGCCCTCGGAGACGCCAACGACCATGTTGTGGATGAGGGTGCGGACGAGGCCCTGCTGAGCGTTGGACTCCTTGGACTCGTCAACGCGGGAGACCGTGAGGACGTCACCGTCCAGGGCGATGCTCACAAGCTCAGAGAAGGTGCGGGTGAGCTCACCCTTGCTGCCCTTGGCCGAGACGGTGGTGCCGTCGATGGTCACCGTGACTCCAGCCGGAATCTGGACAGGCTTCTTACCAATACGAGACATTGTCTCCTCCTATCTTGATTCAGCGGGAGTTTTACCAGATGTAGGCGATGACCTCGCCGCCGACGCCGAGCTTGCGAGCGTCGCGGTCGCACATCATGCCCTTGGAAGTAGAGATAACGGCAGTGCCGAGGCCACCCAGGACGCGGGGAAGCTTGTCCGCCTGGGAGTAGATGCGAAGGCCCGGCTTGGAGATGCGACGGATGCCGCGGATGACGCGGGCGCGCCTGTTGCCGTACTTAAGCGTGATGTGAAGGGTCTTCTGGGGCTTGGTGTCCTCCACCTCGTAGCCCTCGATGTAGCCCTCCTCCTTGATGACGCGAGCGATCTCGACGAGCACCTTGGTCGAGGGCATGGAGACCTCGGCCTTGCCCGCTGAGTTCGCGTTGCGGATGCGCGTCAGCATGTCTGAAATGGGATCGGTAATCTTCATTGATCCTTCTCCTTCGTCATGATGAAACTGCGTGTCCGGTTCGCCCAAACCCATGGCATGGGCGCCTGGACGCCAGAGCCCTGCGCCCTACCAGCTTGCCTTGCGGACGCCAGGAAGCTCGCCCTTGCTCGCCAGCTCGCGGAAGCAGACACGGCAGAGACCGAACTTGCGATAGACGGAGTGGGGACGCCCACAACGCTGGCAGCGGTTCTGCTTGCGCGTCGAGAACTTCGGCTCGCGGTTCGCCTTGACGATCATCGATGTCTTAGCCACAAATCCTCCTTCATAGTGCATCTTGACCGCCCGGTGACATCCCGGGCGAGGTCATTGCGATGGTTTGGCCTACTCCGCCTTGAACGGGAAGTGGAAGGCGTCGAGAAGCGCCTTGCCCTCCTCGTCGGTGGGAGCGGTGGTCACGATGGTGATGTCCATGCCGCGCGTACGGTCGATCTTGTCGAAGTCAATCTCGGGGAAAATCAGCTGCTCAGTGACGCCCATGGAGTAGTTGCCGCGGCCGTCGAAGCTCTTGGGCGAGAGGCCACGGAAGTCGCGGATGCGCGGGATGGCGACTGCGATGAGGCGGTCGAGGAACTCCCACATACGGTCGCCACGAAGGGTGACCTTGGCGCCAATGGCCTGGCCGGCGCGCAGGTGGAAGGTTGCGATAGACTTACGGGCGTGCGTGACGAGCGGCTGCTGGCCGGTGATGGCACGCAGGTCGGCGATGGCGCCGTCGATTGCCTTGGAATCGGTTGCGGCCTCGCCAACGCCCATGTTCACGACGATCTTCTCGAAGCGAGGGATCTGCATGACGTTGCCGTAGTTGAACTGCTTCTGCAGCTCGTCGCGGACCTCGTCGTAGTACTTCTGCTTGAGGCGGGGCACGCACTTCTCTTCTGCCATGTTCACTCCTTAAATCTTGGTGGTTTACGTGCGGGGTTTCTTTCTCGCACCCCCTGGGGTGGCACTCCCAGGAGCCAGCATCTACACCGCGAGACAGCATAGTCCCTGCCTAGCGACGCAATTTCAAATCATAGTGTTTCCGGCGCTTTTCTGCCAGCCCTCAAGTTTGCTGGTTTTGTCGCTGAGAAATTCTCCTCAGTATCAACACGAGAGACCCCTCCCCGCGTGGCGGAAAGGGGTCCTTGCACTAATGAAGCCCGGATGTTCGGACCGTCTGGCTAGTCGAGCTTCTTGCCACACTCGGGGCAGAAGTGAGAGCCTGGCTGGACGGGCGCACCGCACACGGGGCAGAACCCACCCGCGGCAGGGGCCGCCTGCTCGGCGCTTGGCGTCTCCGGTGCAAGGGCAGGCTCCGGCTGGCCTGCAGCTCCCTGTGGCTGCTCGGGCTGATCGGGCGCCTCGGGCGGCTGCGGCGCGTGGTGTGCCGGCGCCTCGGGCGCAGGCTGGAACGGCGGCTGCGGCGCGGGGCCAGCGGGAGGCAGCTCGGAGGCGGGGCGGCTCCCCAGCATGCCCTTAATGTCGCTAGTGTTGCGCGTGATGATGACGCTCAGCATCACGGACTCAAAGGACACGCGCTCGAGCAGCTCGATAATCAGGCAGAGGATGGCGCACATGATAAGCGTGATGAGAAATACCACGATGCCGTCTGCCAGGCTCGCCAGCACCAGCGCCAGGAAGAAGAACGCGGTGAAGATGGCGCAGAAGATGTAGAGCGCCCTTAGGATCTTGTCTATCACGAGCTTGTCGAAGCGTAGGAAGGGCCCCCATGTGCTCTTGTCCTTGAAGCTCAGGGGCTGCTCGTTGCCATCGCTTGCGTATTTGCGGTATACAACCACGGCAAGCACAATGGCGGCAATGAAGCCAATGACGACCAGAGTCACAAAGATACCGCCTGCCGCACCAATGCCAAAACTTGGGCCACCGTATCCGTAGTTTTCGTACCCGTACCCATATCCGTACATGGCGCTCCTTTCGGTTGGTCGAGCGTCGTTCGCCCGATGCCTGCGCGCCCCGTGGGTAATGGGGCACGGCCCTTTGGGCTTCTCTCATGGTAATACAGGGCTTGGCTCAGCCACGAACGACGTTCTTGAGGCTCTCGCCCCTTACGTAGCGATTAAGATTCTCTGTCGCCAGGGCTACCACGCTCTCAAGCGTTGAGTGCAGGTGCCAAAAGCCGGCTACGTGCGGCGTGATGATGAGGTTGGGCGCATCCCACAGGGGATCATTGGCTGGGAGCGGCTCGGGAGTTGTGACGTCCAGCGCCGCACCCGCAAGCCTGCCCTCCTGCAAGGCAGCACGCAATGCCGCCTGGTCAATGAGGTCACCTCGGCCGGCGTTCACCAGATACGCACCGGTCTTCATGCTGCCGAGAAACCCAGCGTCCACAAGTCCGCGCGTCTCGGCTGAGCTGGGTAGGAAGCTTGCGACCACATCTGCCTGGGGCAGCTCTTGCGCAAGCTCTTCCATGGACACCACACGCTCGAAGGCCTGCGCATACTTTGGAGATAGGTTGCTCGGCACATGTCTTCTCACCCCTACGCACATAGACCCAACCGCCGTGCAGAGGTGTGCGAAACAGAGGCCAATGTCGCCTGCGCCCAGCACCAGGACACGAGCACCCGCCATGGTCGAAACCATCCCCTCGTCCAGCCACGCGTGGGCACGTTGGTTGTCCCGGTAGGCCGGCAGTCGCTTCATGAGTGAGAGGAGCATGGCAAACGAGTGCTCAGCGACAGCCGGACCGTATGCCCCCGTTCCGTTGGTCACGATGGTCGAAGGCGCAAGCACGCCGGGTGTAAGGTAAGCCTCGTAGCCCGCGGAGCCCAGCTGGATCCACTGGAGCCGCGGGGAGGCGGCGATAAGCGACGGTGCCACGTTGCCGAGAATCACGTCCGCCTTGGCCACGCGGTCGGCAGCAATTTCAAGCTTTGGCGTCTTTGGAAGACGGCACGTCTCGCCGACCGGAGCGGCAAAGTCGAAGACCGCATCAGGTGCGGCGACCCTCAACGCCTCAGCCTCTTCCTCGGTGACGGGTATCTTGACAAGCACATTATTGACTTCGCGCATAACCCCTCCCCCGCAATCCTTGCGGGAAAAATAGCACGAACCCGGCCACCGCAGAAGCGACAACCGGGTTCGAGATTCAAGCATGTCCTAGCGCAATGGCTTAGAACTTCGCGCCGCACTTCTTGCAGACGCGAACCCTGCGGCCATTGTCATCGACATCGTGGCCAACGCGCGTACGCTTGCCGCAGACGGGGCAAACGAGCATGACGTTGGAGACGTGGATGGGGGCGGGCTTCTCGATGATGCCGCCCTGCTGGTTCATGGCGTTAGGCTTGGTGTGACGCTTCACAATGGCAGCGCCATCGACAATGACCTTGGAATCCTTCGGCATAGCACGCAGGACCTCGCCCTGCTTGCCCTTGTCCTTGCCGGTGATGACCTCGACCTTGTCGCCCTTCCTCACGTTCATCTTAGGCATGTGTCCAGGCCTCCTTACAGCGTCTCGGGTGCGAGCGAGACGATCTTCATGTACTTGCGATCGCGCAGCTCGCGGGCAACGGGCCCGAAGATACGCGTGCCCTTGGGCTCGCCCTCCTTGTCGACCAAGACGCAGGCGTTCTGGTCGAAGCGGATGTAGCTGCCGTCCTTGCGACGGGCCTCCTTCTTGGTGCGCACGATGACGCAACGCACGATGTCGCCCTTCTTGACGCCGGAGCCAGGGGTTGCCTCCTGGACAGCGCCGATGATGACGTCACCGAGGCCAGCGTAGCGGCGCTTGGAGCCACCGAGGACCTTGACGCACTTGACGCGCCTGGCGCCGCTGTTGTCAGCGACGTTAAGCATGGTCTCCATCTGAATCATGTGATGTTCCTCCGAACCTATATCCCACCAGAGGTGCACCCACGCGAGCGGCGCACATGGGGAATCCTGGGTGTTCGCTACTTACTTGGCCTTCTCGACAATCTCGACGACGCGCCAACGCTTGGTCTTGGACAGCGGGCGGGTCTCCATGACCTTCACCGTGTCGCCCAGGCCACACTCGTTGTTCTCATCGTGGCAGTGGAGCTTCTTGGAGATGGTCATCATCTTGCCGTACTTGGGGTGGTGCTTGCGGTAGCTGATCTTCACCGTCACAGTCTTGTCGCCGGAGAGCGAGACGACGGTTCCGGTGCGAACCTTACGCGCGTTCCTGCTTTCGGTCTCTGCCATGTCTTATCTCTCTCCTGCTACTTCTGTGCAGCGGACTTCTCCGCGGCGATCTGACGGGCGCGAATCTCGGTCTGAACGCGAGCGATGTCGCGCTTTACGAGCTTGACGCGAGCGGTGTTGTCCAGCTGGCTGGTGGCCATCTGAAAACGGAGGTTGAAGAGCTCGGCCCTGCTGTCGTCCAGCTTCTTGGCAAGCTCCTCGTCCGAGAGGGCCTGGATGTCCTTGTACTTCATGGTGACTATTCCTCCCCGTCCTGGTCGGCGCGGGTGACGATCTTGGTCTTGATGGGCAGCTTGTGCTGGGCGAGACGCAGGGCCTCCTTGGCGGTAGCCTCGTCGACACCAGCGATCTCGAACATGATGCGGCCCGGCTTCACGACGGCCACCCACTCCTCGGGGTTGCCCTTTCCGGAACCCATGCGGGTCTCTGCCGGCTTCTTGGTGATGGGCTTGTCCGGGAAGATGGTGATCCAGATCTTGCCGCCACGCTTCATCTCACGGGTGATGGCGACACGAGCGGCCTCGATCTGGCGGTTGGTGATCCAGTGAGCCTCCTCGGCCCTCAGGCCGTAGTCGCCAAAGTAGAGCTTGGTGTTGCCCTTGGCGTGGCCCTTCATGGAACCGCGCTGGACCTTGCGGTGAAGAACGCGCTTAGGTGCGAGCATTAACGGCTCCTCCTCTCATTGCGGGCGCGACGGGGACGAGAAGAACCCTCGAGAGCCGGCGTGGGCTTGGGCTGGCCAGGCAGCTTCTCGCCCTGATAAATCCAAACCTTGATGCCGCAGGCACCCATGGTGGTGCGGGCGGTTGCGGTGCCGTAGTCGATGACGGCACGCAGGGTGTGCAGGGGCACGCGACCCTCGCGGTACCACTCGCGACGGCCCATCTCGGCGCCGTTAAGGCGGCCGGAGCACTGGATACGAATACCCTTGGCGCCAGCCTTGCGGGCGGACTGGACCGCCTTGCGCATGGCGCGACGGAAGGCAACGCGCTGCTCGAGCTGCTCGGCGATGGACTGGGCGACGAGGTTGGCATCAAGCTCGGGGCGCTTGACCTCGATGACGTCAACGGCAACCTGGCCCTTGCCAACCTTGGCGACCTTCTCGAGCTCGGAGCGCAGGACGTCGATCTCGGCGCCCTTCTTGCCAATCACGATGCCGGGACGGGCGGTGTACAGGGTGACCTTCACCTTGTCGCCAGCGCGCTCGATGTCGACGCGGGAAAGGGCTGCCTTCTCAAGGCGCTTCTCGAGGAACTTGCGGATCTCGAGATCGTTGCCGAGCTTCTCGGCGTAGTTCTTATCGGCGTACCAACGGGAACGCCAGTCCTCGGTGATGCCGAGACGGAAGCCGGTAGGCTGAACCTTCTGACCCATGCTTTCCCTACGCCTCCTTTCGAGGAGCGACGATGACGGTGATGTGGCTCGTGCGCTTGTTGATGCGCGAAGCAGAGCCCTTTGCGCGAGGACGGATGCGCTTGAGCGTGGGGCCCTCGTCGACATAGCAGGCCTTCACGTACAGGTCGTCGCCGCGCAGGCCGTTGTTGTTCTCGGCGTTGGCGATGGCGGAACGCAGGACCTTCGAGACGTCATATGCAGCCGCACGCTTGGTGAACTGCAGGATCTCGAGGGCCTTGTCGACGGGCTTGTTGCGGATGAGGTCCACGACGGCGCGAGCCTTGCGCGGGGCGATGCGCACGTAACGTGCGACGGCCCTGACCTCGTTGGAATCGGTGTTAGCCATTCGAGCTTACCCCCTAGTTAGCCTTGTGGCCACGGAAGGTGCGGGTGGGAGCGAACTCGCCCAGCTTGTGACCGACCATGGACTCGGTGATGTACACGGGAACGTGCTTGCGACCATCGTGAACCGCAATCGTGTGGCCGACCATCTCCGGGTAGATGGTGGAGGAGCGGGACCAGGTCTTGATGACGTCCTTCTTGCCAGCCTCGTTCATAGCGGTGACACGCGCGAGGAGGCGAGTCTCCACGAACGGACCCTTCTTGAGACTTCTGCTCATGCTTTCTTTCTCCTACTACTCGTGTACCGTTACTTGGACTTGCGACGACGGATGATGAGCCTGTTGGAGGCCTTCTTCGGGTCGCGCGTCTTGTAACCCTTGGTGGGCTTGCCCCAGGGCGTCACAGAAGGACGGCCGGAGGTGTGGTTCTTGCCCTCGCCGCCGCCGTGCGGGTGGTCGACAGGGTTCATGACCGTACCACGGACGGTGGGACGGACGCCGGCCCAACGGTGACGACCGGCCTTGCCGATGACGATGTTGGAGTGCTCGGCGTTACCAACCTCGCCAATGGTGGCGCGGCAGGTGAGGAGCACGCGGCGAAGCTCGGAGGACGGGAGACGCAGGATTGCGTAGCCATTGTCCTTGCCCATGAGCTGAACCGAGGTGCCGGCGGAGCGGGCCATAGCCGCGCCCTTGCCAGGCTGGAACTCCACGTTGTGGACGAGCGTACCAACGGGGATTTCGGAGAGCGGCATGCAGTTGCCGGGCTTGATGTCCACGCCGGACTTGCCGGAGATGACGGTGTCGCCGACCTTGAGGCCCTCGGGAGCGAGGATGTAGGCCTTGGCGCCATCGACATAGTGGAGAAGCGCGATGCGAGCGGAGCGGTTCGGGTCGTACTCGATGGTCGCGACCTTGGCCGGCACGTCGTCCTTCAGACGCTTGAAGTCGATGCGACGATACATGCGCTTGTTGCCGCCGCCCTGGTGACGGACGGTGATGCGGCCGTTGTTGTTACGGCCACCCTTCTTGCGCAGCGGCTCAGTGAGCGACTTCTCGGGCTTAGAGGCGGTAATCTCGGAGAAGTCCGAGACCGTCTGGAAGCGCCTGCCTGCGCTCGTAGGCTTGAGGTGCTTGACTGCCATTACTTCTTTCCCTTCTGTTTCCGTTGGCCACCCTGCTCAGGGATTGGCGGGGTGACACCGGATTACCACGGTACCGCGCGTATCCATCATGCGCGGCATGAGAGCCCGGACCCCCGGAGGGGCCGGGCAGGATTGCTACTCGGCGTCGGCCTGCTGCTGGGTAGCGAAGATCTCGATCTGCTCACCGGGGGCGAGCGTCACGATGGCCTTCTTCCAGCTGCGGGTCATGCCAACCTGGTAGCGGACGCGCTTGGCCTTGCCGCGCACGTTGATGGTGTTGACCTTGAGCACGTGGACGTTGAAGAGCTTCTCAACGGCCTCGGCGATCTCCTCCTTGGGAGCCTTCTTGGCAACCTCGAAGGTGTACTTGCCCTGCTCCATGAGGTCGTAAGAACGCTCGGAGACCACGGGGCGGATGATGACGTCGTATGCGGACTGCATTATGCAAGCACCTCCTCGAGCTGCTTCGCGATGTCGGTGGTCATGACGAGGGCACCGTTGTCGATGAGGTTGCGGGCGTTGGCCTCGGAGACGGCGATGCAGTTGACCTTCTCCAGGTTGCGGAAGGAGAGGTAGCTGTTGACGTCATCATCGGGGATGACCACGGTGACGCGCTTGCCCGAAACGCCCAGGGCGTCGAGAACGGCCTTGGCCTGCTTGGTCGAGGGCTTCTCGAAGGTGAGGGAGTCGACGAGGACGAGCTCGGAATCGGCGACCTTGCCGGAGAGCACGGACCTCATAGCGAGCTTGACCATCTTCTTGTTGATGCGCTTGGAGTGGTCACGCGGGGTGGGGCCAAAGACAACGCCGCCGCCGGTCCACTGGGCAGCGCGGATGGAGCCCTGGCGGGCACGACCGGTGCCCTTCTGGCGCCAAGGCTTGCGGCCGCCGCCGGAGACCTCGTGACGGTTCTTGGTGGAGTGAGTGCCCTGACGCAGGCAGGCGTCCTGGCAGACCACAACCTGATGGATGACCGGGATGTTCGGCTCGATGCCGAAGACGTCGTCGGAGAGGTCGGCCTGTCCGGCCGCCTGCCCCTCGACGTTCTTGATGTCGTACTTGGACATGAGTCCTCCTTGTTAGCCTAAGTGTGTGCCTACTCGCGTGGGCCCCTAGGCCATGCGGACCTGGACCAGGGCGTTCTTGCCACCGGGCACGGCGCCCTTGATGAGCATGAGGTTCTGCTCGGCATCGACGCGGACGAGCTTGAGGTTCTTGACGGTGACACGCTCGTCGCCCATGTGGCCGTACATGTGAAGGCCCTTGCGGACGCGAGCGGGGTAGGCGCACTGGCCAATGGAGCCAGGCTTACGCTGGTTGCGGCAGCCGTGGGTCATGGGGCCACGGGAGAAGTTCCAGCGCTTGACGGTGCCCTGGAAGCCCTTGCCCTTGGAGGTGCCAATGACGTCGACGGACTTGACGTCCGCGAAGTCGGCGACGGTCACAACGTCGCCGGTGTGGTGCTCCTCGCCGTTCTCGACGCGGACCTCGCGCAGGTAGCGCATGGGCTCGACGCCGTGAGCGGCAAAGTGACCAGCCATGGGCTTGTTGACGTGCTTGGACTTGATGTCTCCGAAGCCGATCTGGACGGCGTCGTAGCCGTCGGTCGCCTTCGTCTTCACCTGCGAGACGGTGCAGGGGCCAGCCTGGATGACGGTGACGGGGACGACGTTGTCGTCCTCATCCCACACCTGCGTCATTCCGAGCTTGCGGCCAAGAATCGTGCTGACCATGCTCATTCCTTACCCTCGGTGGTCATGGGACCATTGGGCAGCTCCTCTGCCCTCCCCAGCGGACCACGTCCTGTAGAAGCGGCGCATGGGGGCGAGACACAACTCTCCCCTTTAGCGCAGCCTGTCTAGTTTACACGCAGGACCGGGCATTCACAATGTCTTCGCAGATTTTCTTGGCCCCAGGAGCTGGGGATTCGCATTCCGCGCCGTCGGGCGTATCCATAGGGCCCAAACGGCGTCAGGCGCCACCCTACTGCTGGCGCGGAGTGGTCCCGTTAGCCGGAATAAAGGAGCCCATAACACGCTGGCGCTCGAGCTTCTCGTGCATATGGTCGCGGGCGAGAAGAACGATCGAGAGCACCCCCATCGCTATGCCAAGAATAAGGAGACAGAACCCGGCGCCCAAGTTGACGTAGTACACGGTGTACGTGGAGTTAAGCAGCATGAGACCCACCGAGCATATCTCGAAAAGGGCAAATGCGGTGGTAATTGAGCTGAGTACCAGCGCGGCAGTACGACGACGAAGCATGGGAAGCACGGCGGTGCCAATGGCGAGAAGTACGAGCACCGCCCCATCCGGGGCATCCGTAAGCGCAACGGAGTAGTCGTAGCTCGAGCCAGAGACGATGAGGAACGGCAGGAAGGCCGCAATGCCCATGAGAAGCGCAGCGGCGAGCGTAACGAGCTCAGACGCTGTCACAGCCTTGGGGGAATGCGCGGGGGCGCTTGCAAGGGACACCTGCTGCGGTTGCGCCTGTGGCTGAGCTTGCTGTCCGGCAGGAGCGGCGGTGGCCGAAGCAGCCGCGCTCCTTGAGGGCCACGAAAGGTCAAAGCCGCAGTTGGGGCAGAACTTCTCCGTGCCGCCAAGCTTCTTTCCACACTGAGGACAGAACATGCAACCCCCTAGCCTCGTGAACCAACAGTCTAGATACTACCCGTATGCATGCAATCGATTTGCCGGGCACATCAATCCCACGCGGAATCGAAATGCCGGGCAATTCAATCCCGCATACGAAAAGGGACCCGTCTCCTCGCAGAGACGGGTCCCTCTCAGGCGCTAGGTTGCTTGGACTAGAGCTTAATCTCGATGTCCACGCCCGCAGGAAGGTCGAGACGCATAAGCGAGTCGACGGTGGAGCTGCTGGGGTCGAGGATGTCGATGAGGCGCTTGTGGGTGAGCATCTCAAACTGCTCGCGGGAATCCTTGTCCTTGTGGGGCGAGCGGATGACCGTGTAAAGGTTGCGCTCGGTGGGCAGGGGGATGGGGCCGGAAACGCGGGCGCCCGTCTTCTGGGCAGTGTCCACGATGAGCTTGGCGGACTGGTCGACGACCTCGTGATCGTAGCCCTTGAGGCGAATCCTGATCTTCTGGCTTGACACTGTAAACCTCCGTAAATGAGCTATCGCTCGTGGTCGTTAACTAGGAAGCGGTGCCGCCGGCCTTGGCGACGATCTCGTCGCGGACGGCCTTCGGAACGGGCTCGTAAGCGCTGAACTGCATGGTGTAGCTCGCGCGACCCTGCGTCTGGGAGCGGAGGTCGGTAGCGTAGCCAAACATCTCACCCAGGGGCACCTTGGCGCGAATGACCTTGGTGTCCTTGCGATCCTCCATGCCCTCGATCTTGCCGCGGCGAGAGGACAGGTTGCCCATGACGTCACCCATGTACTGTTCGGGGGTCTCGACCTCGACCTCCTCGATGGGCTCGAGAAGGACAGGATCGGACTTCTTGAGGGCGTCCTTGATCGCCATGGAGCCGGCGATCTTGAAGGCGGCCTCGGAGGAGTCGACCTCGTGGTAGGAGCCGTCGACGAGGGTCACCTTGATGTCGACCACGGGGTAGCCGGCGATGACGCCACTCTCCAGGGCCTCCTGGATGCCCTTGTCGATCGAGGGGATGTACTCCTTGGGCACGACGCCGCCGACGATGGCGTTGACGAACTCGTAGCCCTTGCCCTCCTCGTTGGGCTCCATGTCGATGATCGCGTGACCATACTGGCCGCGGCCACCAGACTGGCGGACGAACTTGCCCTCGGCGTGCTGCACGGCGTGGCCAGCGGTCTCGCGGTAGGCGACCTGCGGCTTGCCCACGTTGCAGTCGACCTTAAACTCACGGCGCAGGCGGTCGACGATGATCTCGAGGTGAAGCTCGCCCATGCCGGCAATGATGGTCTGGCCGGTCTCCTGGTCGGTGTGTACGCGGAAGGTCGGGTCCTCCTCGGCCAGCTTGGCGAGACCAACGGACATCTTCTCCTGCTCGGCCTTGGTCTTGGGCTCAACGGCAACGTCGATGACGGGATCGGCGAACTTAATGGACTCGAGGATGATGGGCTTGTGCTCGTCGCAGAGGGTGTCACCGGTCTGGGTGTTCTTGAGGCCAACGCAGGCAACGATGTCGCCGGCAGAGCACTCCTCACGGTCAACACGGTCGTTGGCGTTCATCTCGAGGATGCGGCCCAGGCGCTCCTTGCTGTCCTTGACGGAGTTGTAGACATAGGAGCCTGCCTCCGCCTGGCCAGAGTACACGCGGATGTAGGTGAGCTTGCCCACGTACGGGTCGGTCATGATCTTGAAGGCCAGGGCCGCGAAGGGCTCCTTGGGATCCGCGTGACGGACCTCGGGCTCACCCTTGAGGTTCTTGCCATCGATCTCGGGAACGTCAAGCGGGCTGGGCAGGTAGTCCACGACGGCGTCGAGGAGCTCCTGGATGCCCTTGTTCTTGTAGGCGGAGCCCACGAAGACGGGGTTGAGCTCGTTGGCGATGACGCCCTTGCGGATGGCGGCCTTGAGGAGGTCGACGGGGATGTCCTGCTCCTCGAGGACGGCCTCCATGAGGTCGTCAGAGAAGTTGGAGGCTGCGTCGAGCAGCTCCTCGCGCTTCTCCTGGGCGAGGTCGGCAAACTCCTCCGGGATGGTATCCATGGGCTCGGGGTAAATCATGCCCTTGGCGTCTTCCTTGAAGTCCCACGCAGTCATGGTGACCAGGTCGATGAGACCCCAGAAGTTGGACTCGGAGCCCATGGGAATCTGCGCGGCCACGGCGGGGGCGGAGAGGCGCTCCTTCATCGTGTCGATGGCGTGGAAGAAGTCCGCACCCACGCGGTCGAACTTGTTGATGAAGGCGATGCGGGGGACGTTGTACTTTGCGGCCTGACGCCACACGGTCTCGGACTGGGGCTGGACGCCGGCGACGGCGTCGAACACGGCGACGGCACCGTCGAGGACGCGCAAGCAGCGCTCGACCTCGGCCGTGAAGTCAACGTGGCCCGGGGTGTCGATGATCTGGATGACGTGGTCCTTCCAGAAGCACGTGGTGGCCGCAGAGGTGATGGTCACGCCGCGCTCCTGCTCCTGGACCATCCAGTCCATGGTGGCAGCGCCGTCGTGGACCTCGCCAATCTTGTGGGTCTTGCCGGTGTAGTAGAGGATGCGCTCGGTAGTGGTGGTCTTACCGGCATCGATGTGGGCCATGATGCCGATGTTTCGCAGGTCTTCGAGCTTGTACTTCATCTGTGCCATATACTGCTACCCCCAACTAGAAGCGGTAGTGAGAGAACGCGCGGTTGGCCTCGGCCATCTTATAGAGGTCCTCGCGACGCTTGACGGAGGCGCCCACGCCATTGGCGGCATCCATAATCTCGTTGGCGAGACGCTCGGCCATGGTCTTCTCCTTGCGGGCGCGCGAGAAGGTCACGAGCCAGCGGATGGCCAGAGTGGTGGCACGACGGGAGTTGACCTCCATGGGCACCTGGTAGGTGGCGCCACCGACGCGCTTAGGCTTGACCTCGAGCGTAGGACGGATGTTGTCCATGGCCTTCTTGAAGACGGAGAGGGGATCCTCGCCGGTCTTCTCGGCGACCATGTTGAAGGCACCGTAGACGATGCGCTCCGCGGTGGCCTTCTTGCCATCGAGGAGGACCTTGTTGATGAGCTGGGTCACGAGGCGGTTGTTGTAGACGGCGTCAGGCTGGACCTCACGACGCACTGCTGCTGCACGACGCGGCATGTTTGTATCTCCCTAGAACAGTTGGCTTGCGTTGCTTGTGATGGTTTACTTGCCGCGCTTGGCGCCGTAGCGGGAACGGGCCTTCTTGCGGTTCTGGACGGCAGCGCAGTCATAGGCGCCACGGATGATCTTGTAACGGACACCAGGGAGGTCACGGACACGGCCACCACGGATGAGCACGATGGAGTGCTCCTGCAGGTTGTGGCCCTCGCCGGGGATGTAGGCGGTGACCTCGATGCCGTTCACGAGGCGCACGCGGGCGACCTTGCGGAGGGCGGAGTTAGGCTTCTTGGGCGTGGTGGTGAAGACGCGGGTGCAGACGCCACGCTTCTGGGGGTTGTGCTGGAGCGCGGCGTTCTTGGACTTGGCCTTGACGCTCACGCGGCTGTGGCGGACGAGCTGGTTAATGGTAGGCAAAGTTCTCTCCTTTTATACCTATCTACGTGCATGTACACGAATCTTAAGGGCAGCGCAGCACCGTCACCCTGGATTGGCGCGAGGTGATACGTTACGCGCGCCCGCTGCAGTTGTCAAAAAGCCACGGGACCGGGCGTATCCCTTCTTCACGTGACGCACACGCAACTGGGGCGTCTGGGCACGAGAAGGGCGGGGGCCACCTGCGTGGCACCCCGCCCATCACCGCAACGCTTGATGGAGCTAGCGTTTCCGCTACTCCTCCTCGTCGTCATCCAGACCGAGGACAGTCCTGCCGATGGCGTCCGTTGCCACGATGGCTGCATAGAGCTCGTCGGGCGTGACGTCACCTGCCAGGTTGTGGATCGTCTCGCCGGGGACGCAGGCGTTCTTGGCGATGGTGCGAATCTCGTCGTCGGTGGTGATGCCCAGCTCCTTCAGCGTGACCGGCAGGCCAACCTCGAGGCAGAACTCCTGCACGTCGAGGAACTCCTCCTCCGTTGCGCCCTCGAGCGTGAGCTGCACCAGGGTGCCAAAGGCCACGCAGTTGCCGTGGGGCACGGTGTGACCACCGAGCGAGGTAAGGCCGTTGTAGAAGGAGTGCGCCGCTGCGCAGTTGACGTTGTCAGCACCAATGCCGGAGAGGTAGACGTTGGCCTCGATAATGGCGTCCAGGGCAGGCGTCACCACGTGCTTCTCGCACGCGGCAAGCGCCTGGGTGCCGTAGTCGCGCAGCGTCTGGTAGCAGAGCTTGGCGAGCGCCATGCCGGCACGCGTGATGCCCGTGCCCTCGAGGCTGGGAGACTCGGTGCGGATGGATGCGCGGCCCTCGAAGTAGGTGCCCAGGGCGTCACCCATGCCGGCGACCAGGAAGCGCACCGGGGCGTTTGCGATGACCTGGGAATCAACCATGACGGCATCGGGGTTGGTGGGATAGAAGAGGTACTTGTCAAAGCTGCCGTCGTCGTTGTAGATGACCGAGAGACCCGTGCAGGGCGCGTCGGTGGCTGCGACGGTGGGGATGATCACCACGTGCTTGCCGGTATAGTAGGCCGTGGCCTTGGCGGTGTCGACGGCAGAGCCGCCACCCACGGCCACCACGGCATCGATGCTGTCCTCCTCGACGATTGCCTTCATCTTGGCAATCTCGCCCTTGCTCGAGATGCCGCCAAAGATCTCGTAGCGACGGTAGTCGCCTGCGTCGCCAAAGCTCTCCTCAAGCTGGTCATGGCAGGCCTTGTAGCCGCTCTTCGAGCACACGAAGAGCCAGCGCTTGCCCATATAGCCCATCTCGTCCTTGAACTTGAGCAGGGCACCCTTGCCCTGGACGTACTTCAGGGGCTCACGCATTGCACGCAACAGCTTCATGGCGGTTCCCTTCTGTCATTGCGGCCGTGGCCTTCTCCACGGCATACGCAGTTGACAGTATTCCCATCATGTCAGCCTGAGATAGGCCACCGCCACCGAAAGCGAAATTTTCCGGTGGCGGCGAGGTTCAAGCAATGATGTATGTTGGGCTATCTAGCGCAGAACGCGCATGTCGTTGAGCACACAGAGCACCATGACGCCCACGTCACCAAAGACGGCGAGCCACATGGGGGCGAGACCAACCACGGCAAGGCAGAGGATGGCGACCTTCACCGCAATGGCAAAGACAATGTTCTGACGGGCGATGCGGATGGCGCGGCGGGCAATACGGATGGCCACGGCAATCTTGGAGGGCTTGTCATCCATGAGAACCACGTCCGCGGCCTCGATGGCGGCATCCGAGCCCATGGCGCCCATGGCAATTCCCACGTCCGCGCGGGCGAGGACCGGCGCATCGTTGATGCCGTCACCCACAAAGGCGAGCGTGGCGTCGCCCTCGCGCTCGCCGAGGAGACGCTCAACCTGATCAACCTTACCCACAGGGAGAAGCTCTGCGTGGTACTCGTCAAGTCCGAGTTCGCGGGCGACGCTTGCCGCAGCATCCTCGCGGTCGCCGGTGAGCATTACGCAGCGGTGGACTCCCTCGGCCTTGATGTTGGCAATCGCCTCTCGAGAGTCGTCCTTGACCTCGTCGGAGATGTGGATGTGACCGGCATACTCGCCGTCCACGGCCACGTGCACCACAGTCCCCCCAGCGGTATGGCAGCCCTGCCAGGTGGCACCCACCTCATCCATCAGGCGGTCGTTGCCAACTGCCACCCTATGGCCGTTGACCGTGGCAAGCACGCCGTGGCCGGCCTCCTCGGTAACGTCAGTCACGGTGCAGCCGTCGTGATCACTGGGATAGGCATCGCGAAGCGCGGCCGCGATGGGGTGCGTGGAGTTGTGCTCCACATGAGCGGCCAAGTGGAGGAGCTGCTCTTCGGTCAGATGCGACGGGTGGACCGTGGTGACCTTGAAGACGCCCTTGGTGAGCGTGCCCGTCTTGTCGAAGACAACGGTCTGCGCCTTTGCCAGAGCCTCGAGGTAGTTCGACCCCTTCACGAGGATGCCGTGCTTGGAGGCGCTGCCGATGCCACCAAAGAACGTGAGGGGCACCGAGAGGACCAGCGCACAGGGGCACGAGACCACGAGGAAGGTGAGAGCGCGCAGGAGCCACTTGGCGAAGTTGGCGCCAAAGTCACCCGAGACGAGCGGCGGAAGCACAGCCACTGCAATGGCCAGGTAGACCACGATGGGCGTATAGACCTTGGCAAAGCGCTTGATGAACTTCTCGGAGCGGGACTTATTGGAGCCGGCATTCTTGACCATGTCGATGATCTTGCTTGCCGTGGACTCGCCAAAGGCCTTGGTCACGCGCAGGCGAAGCACGCCGGAAAGGTTCACGCAGCCAGAGAACGCAGCCTCGCCGGGCTTGACGGAGCGCGGCACGGACTCGCCGGTGATGGCGCGGGTGTCGAGGCTTGAGGTGCCTTCAATCACGGTTCCGTCGAGGGGGATCTTCTCGCCAGGCTTTACCAGGATGACCTCCCCCACCTGCACCGAATTGGGGTCGACAACGGCCACCTCGCCGTTGCGCTCGACGTTTGCGGTATCGGGGCGGATGTCCAGGAGCTCCTTGATCGAGCGCTTGGAATTGCCCTCGGCGATGCCCTCGAAGAGCTCACCCACCTGGAAGAAGAGCATTACGAAGACGGCCTCGGCAAACTGGGGCTCTCCGCCGGGCACAAAGCCAATGAGCAGGGCACCAATGGTGGCGATGGACATGAGGAAGTCCTCGTCGAAGGGGTGCCCATGCGCCACAGACTCGGCGGCCTCGGCAATCACGCTACCTCCCGCGACCACGTAGGACGGCAGGTAGATGAGGAGCTGCGCCCAGAGCGGCAGGTCTGTCAGGCGCTGGATGATAACTGCCGCGACGAGAAGCACCGCGGCTACGATGATGCGACGCATGAGGACCGACGGGTCCTCGTCGTCATCGTCCTCTTCGCCACCGTCACCCTCGCCTTCGAGCGCCTCCTCGTCATCATCGGCGCAGGTAGCGCAGGTGACCTTCTCGTCCTTCTCTTCACCCTCGTGGTGGCAGCATGAGCAAGACATCGTGTCCTCCATTGGTTCAGCCGTACACCTTGGCGCTCATGTGTCTAATCCAGTGAACACATGAGCACGTGTTCATACGTACACTACCATGTTGGTGCATATGGGTCAATGGAGGTCCCGCGCCCAGCGCACGGCACTCTTCCCCGCCACCGTTCTTTGCAGGCATATCTGAAACGGACGTAAAGCTTCCACAGTTCCCCGCTCCCGATTTAGAAAAATGAGACTTTTTCTGCGGCTGGCGTGTGTTCCTTGCGCGTATCCCGCGGTCCTCTCCGATTTATTGCGCGATATTCTTTGCCAAATCTGCGTCATCCCAGTTGGGTGATTAGTCATCAAGGAAATTCGCGCAATAAATGCGGCGTGGAGGAGAGATTGAGGAGGAGACATCCACCTACAGCCAAGCCTCAACGAGCGGCAAAGCGACCCCGCCCGCATCCCTGTTCTTTGTCGGTTTTTGAGAAGTCAGACGGACGATTGCGCAGGTCAAGAGTATCGCAGTTCTCAGATTCCGCTAGAGAACACCGTTTTGTGTACGGAGGACATCGCTAGGAGACAGCCGAGAGAAACGGCATCTGAGCGTGACCTACTCCTCGCTGGCACGCACGGGCTCGGCGGCGTGCAGCAGGCCAACGGAGATGAGGGTGGTCACATGTTCGTCTGCCAGCGAGTAGATCACCCGACGTCCGTCTCGGCGGGCAGTCACCAACCCTCGGTCGCGCAGCAGCCGTAGCTGGTGCGATATTGCCGACTGCGAGACGGCGCAGATCTCCTCAAGGTCAGAGACGCTCTTCTCGCCCAGCGAGAGCGCCCCCAGAATGCGGAAGCGCGTCAGGTCAGAGAGCGCGTCAAAAATCTGCGTGGCGTCATAGACCACGTCGTCGTTAGAAAGGTACTCGTCGAGAAGGCCCCTCGAGCACGCCTCATTCATGGGTCCTCCCCCCACCGTTGGCGGCACAATCAACTCTCATTCTGGTTCATGGTACCCGGTTACCGCTTGGCTGGCACACGAGCCCATTTGCCGTAGGTCAACAGCACGGCGGGCCAACGCATAAGACCATTATCTTTAGCCCATGGGGAAGATCGCGCTACCACACCTATTGAACTTGAATGGCAGAGGAGAGCCCCACGGAGAACGGCCCCCGCTCAAAGGCTGGCTACCACGCCTACGCACAGGCATCGGTTGTCATTGGAATACTTGCCGCCTCGCTCCCGGCTGGAGTAGCAAAGATCGCGTGTTGGGTCGTCCTTCTCCCCTCCGTGCTCGCCTTCCCTTACATGACAAGAAGGTTTGACATACCCATGGGCAGCAGGCTTTTCGTGATCACGCATGCCATCTTGTACAGCCTGCTCTGGCTGCTCCTTGGCGCCAACGCACTTGGCGTCCAGCTCCCCTACGACACGCTGTACGTTGCGTGGATCGTGGTACTTCTTGGCGCAGCCTGTACGCAGGGCTTCATCAAAGCACGCAAGCGCTCGCACACAAAACGGGCCCCGACGCGATGCCGGGGCCCGTCTATCTATCTGTGCGGCAGGTTCGCCACCTGGCCCGTGCGTGGGCTACTCGTTGTTCTCGTCACCGTCATCGGAGGCGTTTTCCTGCTTGACCACCTGCGAGAGCAGGTCATCCAGAGAGCCCAGGTCCTCGTTGATGACATCGGAGTCGCTGGACCGCGCGTCAGCGGAGCCGCCGATGAGCTCGTCGTCGTAGTGGTGCTTGGCAGGAGCCGCGGTGCCCAGCATGATGTCCGAATCAGCGTCGGGCGAGAAGACCATGTTGAGGAGCTGCGAGAGGTCCTCGGAGTCTGCCTCGTCGTCATCCGGCTCGAGGATGTAGAGCAGGCCGCGCGCCTCGAGGCCGTCGCGGAGCTCCTCGATGGCCTTTGCGCCAATGCCGTCAATGCGCAGCAGGTCATCCTCGGTCTTGCCGATGAGGTCGCCCACGGTCTCGATGCCCACCTCGCTGAACTTGTTGGTCCAGCGCTGCGAGACGCCAAGGTCGTCGAAGAGGTAAAGCTTGGCATCCTCGCTGGAGAGGGTGCGGCCGTTCTTCGAGTAGACCCCGCCGTAACCGTAGTCGTCGCCCACCCAGTCGAGCTGCTTGGGGAGCTTCTCCTCGATGCCCTTGAGCTCGTCGGGCGCCCACTCGGGCAGGCTCTGCGCCTGAGGGGAGGTGGGACCATCGATCTTGGTGCCGTGGTAGGTGAGCTCGACGCCACGGTACGCGGAGAGACCGGTGCCGGCGGGAATCTGCTTGCCCACGATGACGTTGGACTTGAGGTCGAGCAGGTGGTCCACGTCACCGGCAATGGAGGAGTCGGTGAGCACGCCAGCGGTACGGATGAACGACGCGCTGGAGAGCCAGGAGTCGATGGAGCTTGCCACCTTGAGCGTACCAAGGATGACGGGCTCTGCCTCGGGCGGGGTGCCGCCAGCCAGGGCAACGTTGCGCACCGTGTCGGCAAAGACGTAGCGGTCCACGTACTGGCCGAGGAGGTACTGGGAGTCGCCGGGGTTGGTCACCTGGACGCGGCGCAGCATCTGGCGGGCAATGACCTCGATGTGCTTGTCGTTGAGGTCAACGCCCTGGGAGGTGTAGACGTCCTTGACGGAGGCAACAAAGGTGTGCATCGTCGACTCGATGTCGGTGAGCTTGCGCAGCTTGCGGAAGTTGACGAAGCCACGGGTAATCTGGTCACCGGCGCGGACCTCGACGCCGTCCTCCATGCCCGGCATGAAGCGCGCGGACGCGGGGATGCGCCACTCCTCGAGGATGCGAGAGCGGTCGTCGGTGTCAACGATGCGGATGAGGTACTCGGTCTGCTCGGGCGTGACGAGCAGGGTGCCCGAGACGGGCGCGAGGTCTGCCTCGCGGCCAAGGATCTTCTCGTTGACGTTGCCGACGACGTCGAACATGCGGGCAACCGTGGGGAGGCCCTGCGTGATGTCGTCAGCGCCAGCGACGCCGCCGGAGTGAATCGTACGCATCGTAAGCTGGGTACCCGGCTCGCCGATGGACTGGGCAGCGATGATGCCAACGGCCGTGCCAATGTTGACGGGACGACGGGTCGAGAGGTCCCAGCCGTAGCACTTCTGGCAGACGCCGTACTTGGACTTACAGGTGAGAAGGGCCCTGAGCTGGACCTTCTTGAGACCATGGGCAACGAGCTTCTTGAGGTCTTCCTTGGACTCGATGTAGCCGTCACGGGGGATGAGAACCTCGCCGGTGGCAGGGTCAACGATGTCGTTGAGTGCGCAGCGGCCAATAAGGTCGGCGTCCACGTCGGTCTCGCCCGGCTTGATGAGCGGGTAGGTCACGGCCTCGTCGGTGCCGCAGTCCTCCTCGCGAACAATGACATCCTGGGCAACGTCGACCAGACGGCGGGTAAGGTAGCCGGAGTCGGACGTGTGGGACGCCGTATCCACGAGGCCCTTACGGGCGCCGTAGGTGGAGATGAAGTACTCGAGCGGCAGCAGGCCCTCACGGAAGTTTGCCTTAATGGGCAGGTCGATGGTATCGCCGGACATATCGGCCATGAGGCCACGCATACCGGCGAGCTGGCGGAGCTGCGTCTTGGAACCACGGGCGCCGGAGTCGGCCATCATGTAGATGGGGTTGTCCTCGGCGAAGCCCTCGAGCATCTTGGAGCCAAGCTTGTTGGTGCACTCGGTCCAGGCGTTGACGACCTCCACGTGGCGCTCCCTCTCGGAGAGGAAGCCGTCCTCGTAGTACTCGTTAATCTCGTCGACCTTGTCCTGCGCCTCGTCGAGCATCTCCTGCTTCTCAGACGGGATGACAGCATCCCAGACCGAGACCGTCAGGCCGGCCACGGTTGCGTAGTGGAAGCCCGTCTCCTTGATAGCGTCGAGGATGGGCTCGACGTCCGCGGTGCTGTAGCGATCGCACGCGTCGTTGACGAGGTTCTTGATGTCGCCCTTGTTCATCTTGTAGTTGATGAAGGGATAGTCAGCGGGCAGGCAGCGCGTGTTGAAGATCACGCGGCCAACGGTGGTCTCGACACGCACCGCGTGATCGGTGACGTCGTAGTCCACAGGGCTGTTCCACTTGTCGAAGGTGCGGAAGATCCTGCGACCGTCCTCGACCACGTTGGCGTCCTGGGGCCTCACGCGAACCTTGATGTTGGCCTGGATGTCCAAGTCGTCGCGGTTGTCGAAGGCGAGAATGGCGTCGTCGAAGTCCGCGAAGACGCGGCCCTCGCCCTCGGCGCCGTCCTTGGCGGTGGTGAGGAAGTACGTGCCAAAGACCATGTCCTGAGAAGGCACGGTAACGACCTCGCCGGAGGCAGGCTTGCGCAGGTTGTTGGTCGAGAGCATGAGGACGCGCGCTTCGGTCTGCGCCTGCGTGGAGAGAGGCACGTGGACCGACATCTGGTCGCCGTCGAAGTCGGCGTTGAAGGGGGCGCACACCAGCGGGTGCAGATGGATGGCCTTGCCCTCAACAAGGACCGGCTCGAAGGCCTGGATGGAGAGGCGGTGCAGCGTAGGTGCACGGTTGAGGAGCACCAGGCGGTCCTGGATGACCTCGTCGAGCACGTCCCAGACGGCGGGCATGCCACGGTCGATGGCGCGCTTGGCGCCCTTGATGTTCTCGACCTTGCCCAGCTCGACCAGGCGGCGCATCACGAAGGGCTTGAAGAGCTCGAGCGCCATGGCCGAAGGCAGGCCGCACTGGTGCAGCTTGAGGTGCGGGTCGACGACGATGACCGAACGGCCGGAGTAGTCGACACGCTTGCCCAGCAGGTTCTGGCGGAAGCGGCCCTGCTTGCCCTTGAGGGCCTCGGCGAGCGACTTGAGCGGGCGTCCGCCACGGCCGGTGACGGGACGACCACGGCGGCCATTGTCGAAGAGGGCGTCCACGGACTCCTGGAGCATGCGCTTCTCGTTGTTGACGATGATTGCGGGAGCGTCAAGGTCGAGCAGGCGCTTGAGTCGGTTGTTGCGGTTGATCACGCGACGGTAGAGGTCGTTGAGGTCGGACGCAGCAAAGCGGCCACCGTCGAGCTGCACCATGGGGCGCAGGTCGGGCGGGATCACGGGGATGACGTCCAGGATCATGTTGGCGGGGTCGTTGCCGCCCTTGAGGAAGGCGTCGACGATCTCCAGGCGCTTGATGGCCTTCTCGCGCTTCTGCTTCTGGGAGTCCTCGGACGCGATGATGGCGCGAAGCTCGGTGGCCTCCTTCTCGAGGTCGATGCCACGGAGCAGCTCACGCACAGCCTCGGCGCCCATGCCGCCCTTGAAGTAGATGCCGTAGTAGCGCTTGAGCTCGGAGAAGAGCGCCTCATCGGAGATGAGCTGGCGCTTCTCGAGCTGCATGAACTGCTCGTAGGCCTCGCGGCGCAGCGCCTTCTCCTCCTCGTACTCCTCCTCGAGATCGGCGATACCGGCACGGACCTCCTCCTCGGAGAGGGGCTCGACGTCGTCAAACTCGTCACCGGTGGCCTGGCCCTGCTCCTTCAGACGCTCGATCTGGTCGTCACGCTCGGCGTCCAGCTCCTCGAGGTCTGCGGCTAGCTCCTCCTTGAGGTCGTCGGCATCGGCCTCGCGGGCCTCGGTGTCGACGTCGGTAATCACGTAGCTTGCGAAGTAGAGGACCTTCTCGAGGTCCTTGCTCTTCATGTCGAGCAGACGCGACATGGGGAAGCTCGCGGGGCTCTTGAAGTACCAGATGTGGCTCACGGGCGCGGCGAGCTCGATGTGGCCCATGCGCTCGCGGCGCACCTTGGCGGTGGTCACCTCAACGCCGCAGCGCTCGCAGATGATGCCCTTGAAGCGAATGCCCTTGTACTTGCCGCAGGCGCACTCCCAGTCCTTGACGGGACCAAAAATCTTCTCGCAGAACAGGCCATCCTTCTCGGGCTTGAGCGTGCGGTAGTTGATCGTCTCGGGCTTCTTGACCTCGCCGTGCGACCAGCTGCGAATCTGGTCGGCAGAGGCGAGAGAGATCTTGATAGCGTCGAAGTCGGTGGTATCGAATTCTGCCACAGTCGCTACTCCTTATCGCTGTTGGCGTCGCCGACGAGGTCGTCGGACTCGCCGAGGTCGCGGGCAAGGCCCTTGACGAGGTCATCGGTGGTGTTGATGTTGGCGAAGACGTCCACGGGGTTCTCCTTGACCGCGGCCTTCTTCTCCTCCTCGGGCTTGGGCTCGGCCTTCTTCTTGTAGGAAATGGGCTCGATATCGAGCGCGAGGGAGCGCATCTCCTTGACGAGAACCTTGAAGGACTCGGGGATGCCAGGCGAAGGAACGTTCTCGCCCTTGACGATGGCCTCGTAGGTCTTCACACGACCGTTGGTGTCGTCGGACTTGATGGTCATCATCTCGTGCAGGACGTTTGCCGCGCCGTAGGCGTAGAGGGCCCAGACCTCCATCTCGCCGAAGCGCTGGCCGCCGAACTGAGCCTTGCCGCCCAGGGGCTGCTGCGTGACGAGGCTGTAGGGGCCGGTCGAACGCGCGTGGATCTTGTCGTCGACCATGTGGCCGAGCTTCAGGATGTAGGAGGTGCCCACCGTGATGGGGCTCTTGAACGCCTCGCCCGTGCGGCCGTCGTAGAGCGTGGTCTTGCCGCGATCGTTGAGCTGCGGCACGAAGTCAGCGTTCATGTGCTTGCCGTACTCCAGCATGGCCTTGTTCATGAGGTTCACGTTGGTACGGCGGATGATCTCGGCGACCTCCTTGTCGGTCGCGCCGTCAAAGACGGGCGTGGCCACGGGGATGGGGCCGGGAACGTAGGTCTTGGAGTCCGGCGTGGTGTCATCCCAGCCGTGGGTAGCGCCCCAGCCAAGGTGGCACTCGAGCAGCTGGCCCACGTTCATACGAGAAGGAACGCCCAGGGGGTCGAGAAGGACGTCCACAGGCGTGCCGTCGGCCATGTAGGGCATGTCCTCAACGGGCAGAACCTTGCAGACAACACCCTTGTTGCCGTGGCGGCCGGAGATCTTGTCGCCCTGCTGGATCTTGCGGCGCTGAGCAACGAAGACGCGGACGAGCTCGTTCACGCCAGGCTGGAGGTCGTCTCCGGCCTCGCGGCTAAAGCGAACGACGTCGACGACGCGGCCGTAGGCACCGTGAGGCATCTTGAGCGAGGTGTCGCGCACATCGTGGGCCTTGGCGCCAAAGATGGCACGGAGCAGGCGCTCCTCGGCCGTGAGGGCCGTCTCGCCCTTGGGCGTAACCTTGCCCACCAGGATGTCGCCGGGGCCGACCTCGGCACCGATGCGGATGATGCCGTCATCGTCGAGGTTTGCGAGCATCTCCTCAGACTGGTTGGGAATCTCGCGGGTAATCTCCTCAGGACCGAGCTTGGTGTCGCGGGCATCGATCTCGTGACGGGAGATGTTGATCGAGGTGAGCAGGTCCTCCTGGACCACACGGTCGGAGACGATGATGCCGTCCTCGTAGTTGTAGCCCTCCCACGGCATGTAGGCCACGGTGAGGTTCACGCCGAGCGCGAGCTCGGAGTGATCGATCGAGGTGCCGTCAGCCAGGGGCTGGCCAGCCTCTACGTGATCGCCCACGTGCACGATGGGACGGTGGTTGATGCAGGTGCTCTGGTTGGAGCGCTGGTACTTGGGCAGGTCGTACTCCTCGGCGCCGCGCTCGTCAGAGTAGACAACCACGTGAGCGGCGTCGACCTTGTCGACAACACCAGCGTGGGCCGCGCGGATGACCTCGCCGGAGTCGAGGGCGGCGCGGGCCTCCATGCCTGTGCCCACGTACGGGGCGTGCGGACGAATCAGAGGCACGGCCTGGCGCTGCATGTTGGCGCCCATGAGGGTACGCTTGGCGTCATCGTGCTCGAGGAACGGGATGAGGTTCGCGGCGACGGAGAGCATCTGGCGGGGCGAGACGTCCATGAAGTCGACGTCAGAGACCTCGACCTGTGCGGGGGCACCAAAGGAGCCGTCGAAGTCGCGCGTACGGGCAATGACTCGGTCGGGGTTGGTGATGTTGCCCTTGGAGTCAACGACCACAAAGCGGCGCGTCTTGGGGTCAACGGGGGTGTTGGCCGGCGCGATGTTGTGGTTCTCCTCCTCGTCAGCGGTCATCCACACGATCTCGTCGGTAACCTTGCCGTCGACGACCTTGCGGTACGGGGCCTCAATGAAGCCATAGTCGTTCACGTGCGCATAGAGGGCCAGCGAGCCGATGAGGCCGATGTTGGGGCCCTCGGGGGTCTCGATGGGGCACATGCGGGAGTAGTGCGAGTTGTGGACGTCGCGGACGGCCGTGGGCACGTTGGTGCGGCGGCTGGAACCGGACTTGTGGCCGGCAAGGCCGCCAGGGCCAAGGGCCGAGAGACGACGCTTGTGCGTGAGGCCGGCCAGCGGGTTGGCCTGGTCCATGAACTGCGACAGCTGAGAGGAGCCGTAGAACTCCTTGATGGCCGCCACAATCGGGCGAATGTTGATCAGCGACTGCGGCGTGATGTCGTCAGCGTCCTGGGAAGCCATACGCTCGCGCACGACGCGCTCCATGCGGCTCATGCCAATGCGGAACTGGTTCTGGACGAGCTCGCCCACGGTGCGCACGCGACGGTTGCCAAAGTGGTCGATGTCATCGGTGTGCTTGGTCTCGTCGCCGGCGTGGAGGGCAAGGAGGTAGCGCAGGGCCGCCACGATGTCCTCGCTGGTGATCACGCGCTCGTTGGCGTCGACGTCGAGGCCGAGCTTCTTGTTGACCTTGTAGCGACCAACGCGAGCCAGGTCGTAGCGCTGCGGGTTGAAATAGAGGCCGTCGAGCAGCGAGCGGGCGGAGTCCACGGTGGGGGGCTCGCCGGGGCGCTGACGACGATAAATCTCGAGAAGGGCGTCCTCGCGCGTGGTCGCGACGTCGCGCTCGATGGTCGAGCGGACAACGTCGGAGTCGCCGAGGAGCGAGAGGAGCTCGTCGTCGGTCTCGGCGATGCCGAGGGCGCGCAGGAACGACGTTGCGCTCTGGCGACGCTTGCGGTCGATGGAGACCACGAGGTGGCCGCGCTTGTCGACCTCAAACTCGAGCCATGCGCCACGCGCGGGGATGAACTGGACGCGGTGGACGAGAACGCCGGAATCCATCTCGGCGGCAAAGTACACGCCGGGCGAGCGGACCAGCTGGGAGACCACAACGCGCTCGGAGCCGTTGATGATGAAGGTGCCGCGGTCGGTCATGAGCGGGAAGTCGCCCATGAAGACGAGCTGCTCCTTGATCTCGCCGGTCTCCTTGTTGATAAAACGCACATCCACGAAGAGAGGCGCCTGGTAGGACAGGTCCTTTGCGCGGCACTCAGCCAGGCTGTGGGACGGGTCACCAAACTGGTGCTCACCGAAGGTCACCTGCATGGTCCCAGCAGAGTTCTCGATGGGAGAGAACTCCGCGAAGGACTCGGCGATGCCGTCGGTCATGAAGTGCTTGAACGAGTCCTTCTGGACGGAGATGAGGTTGGGCAGCTCCATCGCAGGGGGGATTTTGCTAAAGCTCTTGCGCGTTCGGGTGACTTGCGGTTTAGTAAGAGAAGTCTTTGCGGTAGACACCAGGCTTTTCCTCCTTCAAAAGGGTGGAAGGCGGCAATTGTCGCAAACTAGTAATCTAGCCAAGGTCAAGACTCTCGTCAACAACAAGTCTTGACTTGCTCAGCATTTTCTATTAGATTCTCCAAGTTTTCACGCGTTTCCCGCAAAATCCCAGAAAGCTTGTGGAGGAATCATGGGGGATCGGCGAGTCACTGGCACCCATGGGCCGGACGCGGCGCCAGGATATGACGGCTTGCTACCGTTCCATTAAGGCTGCGGGGCATCAACTGGGCAAATACACCAAAACCTAGACGTGCCGGTAACAACGGTTTGCTGCAACGCACGCTTGTTACCGCCCCGGCAAGGTGCCGCTGAGTTTCCGCAGTTGAGGGTTTCTCGATCTTCCGTGCCGGTAACAACGAGTCGGGCTAGGCAACCCCTTTACCGGAGCGACGGCAAGCACATAGGCGCTGTTAAGGTCCCCCGCACCCCGCATACAAAAGGGGCCGAGCCATGCGGCCCGACCCCTTGAACTCAAGCAGAGCGTCCGAGAAAACCCGAAGTTACTTCAGGGTGACGGTGGCGCCGGCCTCCTCGAGCTGCTTCTTGGCGTCCTCGGCGTCCTCCTTCTTGGCACCCTCGAGCAGGACGGTAGGAGCGGACTCCACCTTGTCCTTGGCCTCCTTGAGGCCGAGGCTGGTGAGGGCACGGACGACCTTGATGACGGCGATCTTGTTGGAGCCGAAGGAGGTCAGCTCAACGTCGAAGTTGGTCTTCTCCTCCTCCTCGGCGGCAGCAGCGCCAGCTGCGGGAGCAGCGGCAACCGCGACGGGGGCGGCGGCGGACACGCCGAAGACGTCCTCCAGCTCGTGGACGAGCTCGGAAAGCTCGAGGGCGGGCATCTCCTTGATGGCCTCGATGATCTCTTCCTTGGTAGCAGCCATGCTAATTCTCCTTTGCGTTGGGGCACCTTGTGTGCCCTCAGGTTTGTCTGGTAGTGCGGGTAGTGCGTGTAGTGCGGCAGGGCGCTAGGCGGCCTGCTTGTCGGCGACCGCCTGGAGCGCGGTGACGAGGCCCCTGGCGGGACCAGCGCACACCTGCGCAATGCCGGAGAGCGGGCTGCCAATGACGTACACGAGCTTGGCGAGCAGCTCGTCGCGGGACGGGAGCTCGGCGTATGCGAGAGCCTCCTCGGCCGAAATGGCCTTGCCGTCGGCGATGCCACCCAGGATCTGCATCTTCTTGAGCTTGTCGGCCTCCTGCTTCAGGACCTTGGCGGCCTCGACAGGATCCTTCTCGTAGAAGACGTAGGCGCAGGTGCCCTTGAGCATGTCGTCGATGTTGGGCATCTCGGCCTCATTGAGGGCAATGCGCACGATGTTGTTCTTGTAGACCTTCATGTGTGCGTTGGCCTCGCGCAGGGCGCGACGGAGCTCCTGGGCCTCCTTGACGGTGAGGCCGCGGTAGTCGACGACAAAGACACCCTTGGAGGCCTCGATTGAACCCTTGACCTTCTCGAGCATGTCGATGTTGGACTGTGCTGGCATGTGAACACCTCCTTCTCATGCGTTTCCGGGCACGATCCGCCGACGCGGCGGGCCCCTCGCATGAGAGGGCCCCGCTTGGCGCAGCCAAACGGGGCCTCATAGGTTCATAGCTGAGACCACCTCGGCAGGCGGGTTTCCCCTTTGAGCCCTTAGGCACCGGCTGTCTTTGGCAGCGGGACGTGCAACGTGTGCAATGCAGGCTAAAAACCTGCAGCAGATATTCTCGCACGCTAGATGCACGCGCGTCAAGACGCCCAGGCAAGACACGCCATCGACACATAAGCGCCCGGGATTGCATGCGATGAGACAAAGGGACAATCCCCTCGTCTTATAAAAATAGCCCCGCTCGGGTGAGCGGGGCTTGCGTACCACTATGCGGCTGGAGCTAGTCCTCCATGAAGTCGCGGGTCTTGGTGGTGTCGACCTTGATGCCAGGGCCCATGGTGGTGGAAATCACGATGGACTTGACATACTTGCCCTTGGCGCTCGAGGGCTTGACGCGCAGCAGCTCGGTGAGGAGCGCGCCGTAGTTCTCGACAAGCGCCTTGACGTCGAAGGACGCCTTACCCATGGGGACGTGGCAGATGCCGTAACGATCAGCGCGGTACTCGACGCGACCGGCCTTGAGCTCCTTGACCATCTTCTCGACATCCATGGTCACGGTACCCAGCTTGGGGTTAGGCATGAGGCCGCGGGGGCCGAGGATACGGCCGAGACGGCCGACCTTGCCCATGAGGTTGGGCGTGGCGATGACGGCGTCGAAGTTGATGTTGCCCTTCTGGACCTCCTCGATGAGGTCGTCGGAGCCGACGATGTCGGCGCCGGCAGCCTCGGCCTCGGCGGCCTTGGCGCCCTCGGCAAAGACGGCAACGCGAACGGTCTTGCCAGTACCGTTGGGCAGCGAGATGGAGCCACGAATGTTCTGATCGGCCTTGCGGGTGTCGACGCCCAGGCGAATGGCGACCTCGACGGTCTCGTCGAACTTAGCGGAGGAGAGCTCCTTGGCGAGCGTCATGGCCTCCTTGGGCGAGTAGACCTTGCCAGCCTCAACCTTGGCGGCAGCGGCGTTATAGTTCTTTCCGTGCTTTGGCATGTGATACCTCCTGTGGTCAACGGGCTTTGGCCCTCCCACATAGTTGGCGGCAAGCCCGCCATATCCTGAGAGGCGCCCCGTAAGGGGCGCATGGTGCCTAGTTGGTACTAGTCCTCGGCGATGGTGACGCCCATGGAGCGAGCGGTGCCGGCGACGATCTTCTTGGCGGCCTCGATGTCGTTGGCGTTGAGGTCCGGCATCTTGATCTGAGCGATCTTGGTGAGCTGCTCCTGGGTAAGCTGGCCGACCTTGTCGCGCTGAGGAACGCCGGAGCCGCTCTTCAGGCCAAGCTCCTTCTTGATGAGGTGGGCCGCAGGCGGGGTCTTGGTCACGAAGTCAAAGGTGCGGTCCTCGTAGACGGTGATCTCGACGGGGATGATGTCGCCGGCCTGATCCTTGGTGGCAGCGTTGAAGGCCTGGCAGAACTGCATGATGTTGACCTGGGCAGCACCAAGGGCGGGACCAACGGGAGGCGCGGGGTTGGCTGCGCCAGCCGGAATCTGGAGCTTGATAAAGTGAGTGACCTTCTTCTTGGGCATGATATTCCTCCTGGAGAGCGTGCTTTGTATCTATCTTCACGCAGGCGCCCGAGAAGCCATCCTCACCGATACGGGACCTGCCAGAAGTTCCTAGCTGATGACAGAGATCTGGTCAAGCGTGAGCTCGACGGGGGTCTCGCGGCCAAAGATCATGAGCATGACCTTGACCTTGCCTGCCTCGGCGTTGACCTCGGAGACCTGGCCGTCGAAATCTGCAAGGGGACCAGAGAGAACGCGCACGGACATGCCGGGCTCGATGTTGGTCGAGGTGCGCTTGGGGGTGGGAGTGGCCGCACTGGTGCGCACGCCACCACGACGCATGATCTTGTCGAACTCGTCGCGACGGAGCGGCGTGGGCTTGCCGTCAAGGCCAACAAAGCCAGTGACGCCGGGCGTGTTACGCACGACGGCCCAGGTGTTATCGTCTACCTCCATGCGAACGAGGACGTAGCCCGGGAAGACCTTGGCCTCCTTGGTCTCGCGCTTGCCGCCGTCCTTGACTTCGGTGACCTCCTCGGTCGGGATCTGAATGTCCACGACCTTGTCGCCAATGCCATAGGTCTCGATGCGGTGCTCAAGATCGGTCTTGACCTTGTTCTCGTACCCGGAGTACGTGTGAATGACGTACCAGCGCTTAGCCATGGCCTATGCCCCCAAACTCGTGTAGCCAACGAGCAAGGCCACGATGCCGGTGTCGACAAGCCAGAGAGCAATGCCAAAGACCACGAGAGAGACGATAACGGCAACAGAGTAGTTGCGGAGCTCGTCCTTCGAGGGCCACACGACACGCTTCATCTCGGTGCGCACAGCGGCAAAGTAGTTGCTGATGCGCTTGCCAAGACCCGGCTTCTTGTTGCTCGCCTTTGCAGGCTTGTTCTGCTTCTCGGGCGCCTTGGCAGTGGCAGCAGCCGCCTGCTTACTTGCGCCCTCAGCCTTCTGGGGCTTCGAGGAAGCGGCAGAGGCAGCCTGAGCGGCCTCGCGCTCGGCGCGCTTCTGGGCACGCGCCTTGCGGACACTCCTCTTGTTCCTGTCCTTGTTCGGCATCCTCGCGACTCCTAAAAGACTGGCCTTTACATGGAAACCGGCTAACCCCGAAGGGAAAGCCGGTGGGAAATTCTGGCACGCCAGGAAGGACTCGAACCCTCAACACTCGGTTTTGGAGACCGATGCTCTACCAATTGAACTACTGGCGTGTGTGGACCCACCTAGTTTAGCGGGTCTCGCGGTGAAGCGTGTGCTTACGGCACCACGGACAATACTTCTTCATCTCAAGACGATCAGGGGTGTTCGCCTTGTTCTTGGTCGTGGTGTAGTTGCGGCGCTTGCACTCGGTGCATGCAAGTGTAACAAGTGTACGCATGAATCCTCCTGAGACACCATGTCACTTCGAGGCCATCCTCGAAGATGGCGCGGTGGAGAACGTTACCATTACCTAACGCTTCCTGTCAAGTTAACGTCCATTCTGTGGATTACCTCACATAACATCCACGCGATAGGTAGTCCTGCTTGCACGATGGAAGCGCTGAGAAACGCGTGGCCCAGAGCCTTTAGGCGCGAATCTCAAGAGAAGGGCCCGACACCCTTGCGGATGCCGGGCCTTGAGGTCACTTCAAAGAGAAGTTACTCGACAATCGTGGAGACACGACCATCGCCGACGGTGTGACCGCCCTCGCGGATAGCGAAGCGCAGGCCCTCCTCCATAGCGATGGGGTGGATGAGCTCGCACGCGATGGTGACGTGGTCGCCGGGCATAGCCATCTCGACCTTGTTGCCATCCTTGTCGGTGAGCTCGGTGATGTCACCAGTCACGTCAGTGGTGCGGAAGTAGAACTGGGGACGATAGCCGGAGAAGAACGGGGTGTGACGGCCACCCTCCTCCTTGGTGAGGACGTAAATCTCGCCGGTGAACTTGGTGTGCGGGGTAACCGAACCGGGCTTGCAGAGAACCTGGCCACGCTCGATGTCCTCGCGCTTGATGCCACGGAGCAGGATGCCCACGTTGTCGCCAGCCTCGCAGAAGTCCAGCGTCTTGCGGAACATCTCGATGCCGGTAGCGACGGAGGTCTGGGTGGGCTTGATGCCAACGATCTCAACGGGCTCGTTGAGCTTGAGCTCGCCGCGCTCGACACGGCCGGTAGCGACGGTACCGCGGCCGGAGATGGTCATGACATCCTCGACGGCCATCAGGAACGGCTTCTCGTTGTCACGAGCAGGCGTGGGAATGTAGGAGTCAACGGTGTGCATGAGCTCGATGATGGAATCAACCCACTTCTGCTCGCCGTTGAGGGCGCCGAGAGCGGAGCCACGGATGATCGGGGTGTTGTCGCCGTCGTAGCCATACTCGGAGAGCAGGTCGCGGGTCTCCATCTCGACCAGGTCGATGAGCTCCTCGTCGTCGACCATGTCGCACTTGTTCAGGAAGACGATGATGTACTTAACGCCGACCTGACGGGCAAGCAGGATGTGCTCGCGGGTCTGGGCCATGGGGCCGTCGGTAGCGGCGATAACGAGGATGGCGCCATCCATCTGAGCAGCGCCGGAAATCATGTTCTTGACGTAGTCGGCGTGGCCGGGGCAGTCAACGTGAGCGTAGTGGCGCTCCCAGGTCTCATACTCGACGTGAGCAACGGAGATGGTAATGCCGCGCTGACGCTCCTCGGGAGCCTTGTCGATGTTCTCGAAGGCGGTGTACTCAGCCTTGCAGCCCTCGGTCTCGGAGAGAACCTTGGTGATGGCCGCGGTCAGCGTAGTCTTGCCGTGGTCGACGTGACCAATGGTACCGATGTTTACGTGCGGCTTAGAACGATCGAACTTCTCCTTGGCCATTGCCAATCCTCCTTTTGGAACGAACCTCTCCGGCCATTCCATGGTACAGAAATACGCCTATTTATGCTCAGCGGCGCCGAAGCGCCGCAGAAAAGCCTGGTACCGGTGACTGGATTCGAACCAGTGACATCGCGGGTATGAGCCGCGTGCTCTAACCAGCTGAGCTACACCGGCATGGAGCCGTGCACTTGAAAAATGGAGCCCGCGACCGGATTCGAACCGGTGACCTCTTCGTTACCAACGAAGTGCTCTACCGACTGAGCTACACGGGCATGGTGGGGATGCTTGGACTCGAACCAAGGAACCCAGAGGGAGCGGATTTACAGTCCGCCGCAGTTGCCGCTGTGCCACATCCCCATTCCGTTTTCAAGTACCGCACGGGGCGAACCCCCTGCAGCGGAGTGAATAATACGACGTGGAAATAATCCTGTCAACGCGTACCCCGGTACCGGGCGTATCTACCCCACGATTCCCGCACAATTCGCGCAAACTCGCAGGTAGATCTAGTGGGCTACATGACTGTCACCGCATGGCGATGGGCCTTGGGAGCACCTTCTTGCACCTGCGGGCCTACCGCTTACAAAAGAAATTCGGCCGGAGGCAGCTGTCTCCGGCCGGAAGGTTTCTGGAGCCGGTAGAGGGAGTCGAACCCACAACCCACGGTTTACAAAACCGTTGCTCTGCCATTGAGCCATACCGGCGGTGAGGACATGATAGCGTGTTTGGACCAATCTGGCACGCGAGGGGGACAGAAGGCCTGCCCCTACCTACGTCCGCGCAGCTTGTCCAGCTTGGCGCGCGTCTCTTCGTCGAGCCTGTCCTCCAGGCTCAGATGCGTGTGCGACCCTCGCTCACGCGCCTCTTCAACGCCTTGGTTCACGATGCTCATGTTCTGGGCGAGAAGCGCACTCGAGACTGTGGTCACCGGAATCCCGCCCACGGTGTAGCGGATGGTGTTGTCCGAGGTCACGAGCAGCACGTCCCTCTCTGCATGGCGCGCCTCGGTGACCAGGCGCTCTATGACCGTGTCGGCAGACTCTCCCGTGCGCGAGAAGACCACGCGCACGCCCGCCGTGCTCCAGTTGGGGCGCTCGCTCGAGAGGTTGCCCGCCGCATCGAAGACCACCACGGGTTCGTAACTGCCCTGGGCATAGGCAGCCACGTCGGCGACGAGCGCCTCGCGGGCGCGGTCAAATGGGTCGTGTCCATAAGGGTCGCGCGAGAGGTGCGCCACGTCTGCCAGTGCGCCGGCGCCTGCGTGCTCGTCGATGAGCGCGGCATAGCGCGGGGTCCCGTGGACCACGTTGTAGCCGTCGACCACGAGAAGCGCAAGACGCGGGCGCCTAGGCATCCGAGCGCGCCCCCTCGCTCACGCGGCGAAGCCACTCGTAGCACATGACCGTGGTTGCCTGGGCAACATTGAGCGACTCAACACGCCCGCGCTGCGGAAGCCTGGCACCAAAGTCGCAGTGGTCAAGCACCAGGCGGGAGATACCCTCCCCCTCCGAGCCCATGACGAGGGCAAGCCTGCCGTAGACAGGCGCGTGCCACACGTCCTGCTCCGCGTGCTCGGTTGCGGCGCACGCCCAGAAGCCAGCCTCTTTGAGCTGGTCGATCGCACGGGCAAGGTTGGGGACCTGCGCTATGGGGAGGTGCAGCACCGCGCCTGCTGAGGTCTTGTAGGCGCCCGGGCCAACCGTGGCGGCGCGCGCATTGGCAACGACCACACCCGCTGCGCCCACGACCTCGGCAGAGCGCACGATGGCACCAAAGTTGCCCTCGTCCGTCACGTGGTCAAGCACAACCACCAGGGCGTCTCCCTCGCCCGCTGCGGCAATGACGTCCTCGATGGTCGCGTACGAGAAGGGCTTGGTCCGCACGACGATGCCCTGGTGGGCACCGTGGCTCGAGAGGCGATCTAGGCGGGAGCGCGGGACTACCTCGCACTCCACGCCGGCATCGGCAAGCCTGCGCACCAGCGTGTCAAGCGTCTTGTCAGTCCCTTCGGACGAGCCAGCGCCATCCTGCACGTAGGCGGTGCGAATGGGAATGCCAGCGTCAAGCGCCTCTGCAACGGCGCGGCGCCCCTCGATGAGGTCGGAGCCAAGCGTCGCAGGACGCTGCTGGTCCTGGCGGTTACCCGCACGCTGCGGGCGTGTAGCGGAACGCTGGGGGCCGCGCTGGCCGCGGCTCCCCTGACCCTGACGGCCACCGCTTCCACCCGCGCGCTGATCGCGTCCGCGGTACCGGCCGCCACGGCCAGCTTGAGAAGAGCCCTGCCCCTTGCGGGAGGGGCCGCGGCGTGCGTCGCCTCGTGCCATTCTCATCACCTACGCCCTGCGCAGGCGAGCGCCCGCGGCAGTGTCCTCGAGGACCAGGCCCAGCCCGGTGATGGCATCGCGGATGCCGTCTGCCGTGCCCCAATCCTTCGCCTTGCGGGCCGCCTGGCGAGCGGCGATAAGCGCATCCGCGGCCTCGGCGGCAGAGTCGCCCTGGTAGCCGGCGTACTTCTCGGCAAGGCCCACCAGTTCGGCGGGGAGCTCGTCCTCCTCGGAGGCAAGCGTGACGCCCAGGACGCCCGCAAGCTCGGCCAATGCCTCCGCCGCGGCCTTGGTGGCCTTGCCTCCGGCGGCGGTACCGGCATCGGCAAGGTAGGTGTTCGCGGAGGTAACAAGCGAGAAGATCGCAGCAAGGCCGCCGGCGGTGTTGAAGTCGTCGTCCATCTGGCACGTGAACTCGTCGCGCGTCTCGCTCACGGCAGAGTCCAGCGTGGCGTCGAGCTCCTCGCTGCCGGTGCCGTTCTTGGCTGCCCAGAGCAGGTTATTCTCGCACGTGCGCAGGCGCTCGAGGGTGCCCACGGCGCCCTCCAGACGGTCGAAGGAGAAGTCGAGGGGCGCACGGTAGTGGGTCTGCAGCATGAGCAGGCGCACGGCGTCGGCGGGGTACTTGTCAAGGACCTCCTTGAGCGTGTAGAAGTTGCCCAGGCTCTTTGACATCTTCTCGCCGTCCACGCGGAGCATGCCGGTGTGCATCCAGAGGTTGGCAAGCGGCTCGTGCCAGGCGCACATGGCCTGCGCGGTCTCGTTCTCGTGGTGCGGGAAGACGAGGTCGGCGCCACCGCCGTGGATGTCGATGGGGGTACCCAGATAGCGGTGGATCATGGCGCAGCACTCGGTGTGCCAACCAGGGCGACCGTCGCCCCAGGGGCTCGGCCAGCTGGGCTCGCCGGGCTTGGCGGCCTTCCAGAGGGCAAAGTCGAAGGGGTCGCGCTTCTGGTCGTTGACCTCCACGCGCTCGCCGGCGCGCATCTGGTCAAGGTCGCGGCCGGAGAGGACGCCGTAGTTGTTGTCCGAGCGCACCGAGAAGTACACGTCGCCGTTGTCGGCCACGTAGGCGTTGCCCTGCTCGATGAGGGACTCGATCATCTCCTGCATGGCCTTAATCTCGTGCGTGGCGCGCGGGCGGATGTCGGGGTCGAGGATCCCAAAGCGGTGCATCTGCTCGATGAAGGCATTGGAGAACTCCTCCGCCACGTCGGCGGCGGTGCGACCCTGCTCGTTGGCGCGGTTGATGATCTTGTCGTCCACGTCGGTGAGGTTCTGGGCAAAGGTGACCTCGTAGCCCTTGTACATGAGGTAGCGACGAATCACGTCAAACGAGAGGAACGTGCGCGCGTTGCCAATGTGAATCTGGTCATAGACGGTAGGGCCACAGACATACATGCGAATCTTGCCCGGCTCGATGGGCTCGAGCTCCTGCTTCCGGTGCGTCTGGGTGTTGTAGATCTGCATGGTTTGCTCCTTGGGATGTGTGCACAAGTACTGGCATTGTAGCAGCACACCGGGGAGCAACTGGAGAGGGGCCTCCTAGGCGGCCAAGCCCAGCACACCCGCACCGTACGCGGCCATGGCACCCTGACCCGTGACCGTCGACGCCTCGACGGTGCCCGCGCAGCGCCCTACCAGCGCCTTGGTACCGTCGAGCACCTCAAAGCTGGCGGTTGCGGTTCCGCTGTAGCTTCCCGTGCCGGTGACGACGGCAAGCGCGGTGCCCACGGCGTCGTTGCCAACGTAGCTCACCGTGTAGTCGGTGCCCTCGGTGAGGGTCGCGCCGTCAAGGGTCACCGTTACCTGCGGCGTCACGGTCTGCCCTGCATACACCGCATCCTCTACCGTGACGGTTGCATTCTGAAGCGAGATGGGGCCGGGCGCCGACACCGGGCTCGCCACGTACCAGTAGGCGTTTGCGTTGGAGACGCGCACGCTCACGCACTCGTCAAGCGGCGAGGTGGCGCCCGTGAGCGAGTCGTGGGCAAAAAAGGTGCCGGTCTTCTCGTCGTAGCCCAGGAGCGTCACGGCATGCGGGTTACCGGCGCTCGTGTACAGCACGATGCCCGCGGGATTCTCGTCAAGCAGGGCAAGAAGCTCTGCGATTCTCTCTGCCACGGTCGAGCCCGTGATGTAGCCGTGCTCCACGGTGTAGGCGGCATCCTGCGTGCTCACCGAGAAGCTGAAAGGCAGGCCACCGGAAGACGGAATGGAAGAGGTGGTAATCGAGCTCCAGTCCTGGTCGCCATTGAGAAGCGCCGCCCGGCGAAGCATGTTGGTGGCGGCATAGATGGTGCATCGCCCGGTGCTGCCAGGCTCGTTCACAAAGACGTCGTCGGCCAAGGTCTCGTCGAGCGTGGTGGCATGCGCCCTGGTAAGGCCCAGCGAGAGGGCAAGGACGAGCCCCGCGACGAGGGCAACGCATGCGAGAAGCACGCGAGTGGCGCCAACGGCGCCAGTAGCGGGGAGTTTGCCTGCAGTGATGGACATGTGCGATTCCTTCCCGGCCGCGCGGGTTGGGGCAATGTCGTTCTGTCGAAGTGCAAAGGTGCCTAGATCGTGATGTGGCGCGTGGTGCGATGGTGCAATGATTCAAGTGCGTGGTACATCGTGCGCGGCCTGTCCAGATACGCGCGGAACGGGAGCCATATCCCGCCGCGCGTATGCAGAACAGGGTAACCCCAGGCCTGCGGGGCACACGAAGTTTGCTCAGAGTCTCCCAGAGGCCTGCATCTCATGACCATCAAATAAGTACAGGCTTGAATGGCGCCTATAGGAGTTGGTGTGACGCGACGGGCGTCGTGGTATGGCGCAGCAGATGGCACCGTTGTTACCGGCCCGCTACGTAGTCCGGAGGGCCATCTGGGCAAATGCGCCGCACGGCCAACACGCCGGCAACAAGGGCGGAACCGAGAGGCCCAATCGTGCGAGAGGAACTTTCGCACCATCCCCGAGGGGAGTTACCGGCCATTCTCCTTATCGAGAAGCACCACAGACCAGGCGGCTATGCCCTCCTCGCGTCCCACAAAGCCAAGGTGCTCCGTTGTGGTTGCCTTGACACCCACCTGTGACACGTCGACACCCATGGCCTGCGCCATGGTCTGGCGCATCTGCTCGCGGTAGGGCGCGAGCTTTGGCGCCTGGGCAGCAACGGTGCAGTCCGCATCGATAAGCGAGAAGCCCTGCTCGCGGGCAAGTCCCATCACGCACGAGAGCAGGACCATGGAGTCCGCCCCCTCGTAGGCTGGGTCGGTATCGGGGAAAAGCTGGCCGATGTCACCGGCCCGCATGGCACCCAGGATGGCGTCCATGAGGGCATGTGCCAGAACGTCCGCATCGGAGTGCCCCGCCAGGCCTCGCTCGCTGGGCACGGTGACACCGCCAAGCACAAGGGGGCGTCCCTCTGTGAAGGCGTGAACGTCGAAGCCATGTCCAATGCGAGTCATGTCCGCCCACCTCCGGGGCATGCGCCTGGCTACCTGTCTGTGCAGTGGTCCTTTGCAGAGTGAATCATAAGCATTTTATACGCGAGAGCCGCAGAAACGGGCCCTTGGGCATCACCACAACGCCGAAGGGCGCCACGCGACAAGAAGGCCAGTTACATCAGCAGTCGCTGCTCGAGCGCCGTGCAGGCAATTGCCAGGTCCTCCGGCACCGTGACCTTGATGTTGTCGCGCGGAGAGTCGTAGCAGCAGACCTTGCCACCGTGGCGCTCCACGAGGGAAGCGTCGTCGGTCCCCTGGTAGCCCTCCCAGGCGGCAGACTTGTACGCCGAGGTGAGCGCACGGGTGCGGAACACCTGGGGCGTCTGGGCGGCCCAGTAGAAGGAACGGTCTGGCGTGGCGACAATCACGCCGTCCTCAACCAGCTTGAGCGTATCCACCGAGCGCGTAGCGCAGATGGCCCCCGCAAGCTTGGGATCTTCTCGCACGCAAGCAATGACGCCCTCGATGACCTCGGTCTCGATGAGGGGGCGCGCTGCGTCGTGAACGGCTACGAAGTCGTAACCGCGCGGCATGGAGGCAAGTCCGTGCGCAACGGACTGCTGGCGCGTGTCTCCCGAGGGGGCAAGCGTGACGGGCGTGAGCAGAGTCACACGCGAGAGAACCTCGTCGTTCACCGTGTCAACGCGATCCGGTGCGCACACCACCACGATGTGACCAATCGAGGGCGCATGGTCAAAGGCGAGAAGCGGCCAGCACATGAGCGGCAGTCCGCAGAGGTCCACGAACTGCTTGCCACGCGGGTCGCCAAAGCGCTCGCCCGTGCCACCGGCAACGATAATCGCCACGGTATCGGGATTGTTGCCCTCCTTGCCCACGCGTGCTGCGTCGGCGCAGGCACATGTCTCGGGGGCGCTCATTCGCTCTGCCCCCACATGCGGTGCAGGCTGTTGGCCAGGGCGTCCGGGTTCTTGACGCCAATCTCGCCCAGCTTGGATGAGTCATCCTCGGCCGCCTCTAGAATCTCCTGGAGCGAGCCGTACTCATCCACGATCTTGTCGGCCATGCCCTCGCGCACCACAGAAACGCGCGAGAGGGTGCGCAGGCCAAGCGGCGTCATGATGGTGTCCTCGCCGTAGTCGTCGTAGCCCAGGATGCGCGCTACCACCTTGGGCGAGCGCAGCTGCGGGTTGGCCATCTCGTGGAACTGCTTACGAATGGCGCGCGCATGCTCCTCGGAAGAGTCCTTCGCGTAGTCGCGGATCATGAGGTTGTAGGCCTCGTCCATGTCGCCCAAGAACTCCTCGCGCTGCATCTCGGTGATGCGGCCGGAGGTGCCCAGCTGGACAATGCAGCGGTCAAGCTCGTCACCTGCGGACATAAGCACCTCGAACAGGTAGAAGATGTTCGTGATGTCACCGAGGGTGACAAAGTTGTCGAGCTCAAGGCTCGTGAGGTGTTGGAGGCTCCGGTCAAGCTGTGAGCGGGTGTTCTGCATGGCGGCAGTAAGCTGGTTCACCGTAGACATGATCTCTGCCACGGGGCGAAGCTGGAAGCCCCGGCCGTCCACGTAGACATTGACCACGGAACGGCGCTCGGAGACCGAGATGACCATGGCCTTGGTGAGCAGGCTCATGCGCGCTGCCGTACGGTGGCGCGTGCCCGTCTCGGTGGTGGGCAGAGAGGGATCGGGGTTGAGATGGTAGTTGGCGCGCAGGATCTTGGTGAGGTCCTTGTCAACGATGACCGCGCCGTCCATCTTGCAGAGCTCGAACAGGCGGTTTGCGGTGAATGAGACGTCCATGGCAAAGCCGTCATCCCCAGCGGCAAGCACGTTCTGGGTGTCGCCGACGCAGATGAGGGCACCCAGGTGACCGGCAATGATCATGTCGAGGGCCACGCGAAGTGCGGTTCCCGGTGCCGTCATCTTTATGGCGCTGTCGATGCGCTGCTGGGTTGTGAGAGCCCCTTTGTCTAGCTCGGCAGGATCCATGGCGCCTCCTTGGACAAGCCGGCCCGCGCGAGGCGGGCCGGTTAATTCTCAAACCTAAAAGCAGTATATGACGAGCGAGGGCGCTTGAATGGCTGCGCCTTGATCCTACGCGCCAGACGCGGCAAGCCCGCCCTCCTGCGGCGACGGCTGCGCGCCGGTATCGGTCGACCAGCGGTCACGTGCCGAAGGCAGGTCCATGTGCTCGTGCTTGCGCGGAGCGGGAATCTCGCCCGTCCCCTTGGAGAAGACGAGCTCGTCTCCCTTGGCATCGACCTCGATGATGTCGCCGCGCTGCCACTTGCCCTCCAGGAGCTCCTCCGAGAGCGGGTCCTCGATGAGGGTCTGGATGGCGCGGCGCAGTGGACGCGCGCCGTAGATAGGGTCGGTACCGCGCTTAGCCACGAGGTCACGAGCGGCGTCGGTGAGGTCGATCGACATGCCATTGGCAATGAGACGATCGCGCAGGTCGGAGACCATGAGCTCCACGATGCCACGAAGCTGCTCGCCCGTGAGCGACTTGAAGACCACGATCTCGTCCACGCGGTTGAGGAACTCGGGGCGGAAGAGCTTCTTGAGCTCGGAGGTCACGCGGCTCGTAATCTCCTTGTCCGAGAGGCCAGAGGCCCCGGATGCCGAGAAGCCCATCGTGGTGGTCTGCGCGATGTCACGCGCGCCGATGTTGGAGGTCATGATGATGACCGTGTTGGAGAAGTCGACGTGACGACCCTGTCCGTCCGTGAGCCTGCCCTCGTCAAGAATCTGGAGCAGCACGTTGAAGACGTCCGGGTGGGCCTTCTCGATCTCGTCGAAGAGGACCACCGAGTACGGGCGCCTGCGCACGGCCTTGGTGAGCTCGCCGCCCTCGTCGTAGCCCACGTATCCCGGAGGAGCGCCAACGAGCTTGGATACGGTGTGCTTCTCCATGAACTCGGACATGTCGAAGGTGATGAGAGCCTCTTCAGAGCCAAAGAGGAACTCGGCAAGCGCCTTGGCAAGCTCGGTCTTGCCCACGCCCGAGGGGCCGAGGAAGATGAACGAGCCACCGGGGCGACGCGGGTCCTTGAGCGGCGAGCGGCTGCGCCTGATGGCGCGGGCGACCTTGGTCACGGCCTCGTCCTGGCCAATGACACGCTGGTGGAGAACATCTTCGCAACGCAGCAGCTTGGACGCCTCGGCCTCGGTGAGGTTGGAGACGGGCACCCCGGTGATGCTCGAGACCACGTCGGCGATGTCGTTCTCGTCCACGGTTACCACGTTCTGGGCGAGCTTCTCGCGCCAGGCGCTCTCGAGCTCGTCGCGCTTGCTCACGAGCTCCTTCTCCTGGTCACGCAGGCGAGCGGCGTCCTCGAACTCCTGGGCCGCAGCGGCCTTGGACTTCTCGTCGCGAACGCGAGCAAGCTCGGCGTCTACCTGGGCAATCTCGGGGGGCAGCGTGGTCTTGTGGACACGCGTGCGCGCACCCGCCTCGTCAATCACATCGATGGCCTTATCGGGCAGGAAGCGGTCCTGGATGTAGCGGTCCGCCAGGGTGACGGCGGCCTTCAGGGCCTCCTCGGTGTAGTGAACGTGGTGGTGCTCCTCATAGCGGCTCTGCAGGCCGTGCAGGATCTCGAGGGTGTCCTCGGAGCTCGGCTCGCCGATGTTGACCGGCTGGAACCTGCGCTCGAAGGCGGAGTCCTTCTCGATGTGCTTGCGGTACTCCTCGGCCGTGGTGGCACCAATGACCTGAATCTCGCCGCGCGAGAGGGGCGGCTTCAGGATGGAGGCGGCGTCGATGGAGCCCTCGGCCGAGCCCGCGCCAATGATGGTGTGGATCTCATCGATGAAGAGGATGTCGTTGGGGTTGTCCTCGAGCTCGGCGACGACCTTCTTCATGCGCTCCTCGAACTCGCCACGGTACTTGGAGCCCGCCACGAGCGAAGCCACATCGAGCGTCCAGATCTGCTTGCCACGAAGGATGTCGGGCACGTTGCCGGCCGAGATGAGCTGTGCCAGCCCCTCTACGATGGCCGTCTTGCCAACGCCTGGGTCGCCCAGGATGAGCGGGTTGTTCTTCTGCCTGCGCGCAAGCACCTGCATGACGCGCTCGATCTCGCGGTCGCGGTCGAGCACCGGGTCGAGCTTGCCGGACTCGGCGAGCTTGGTGAGGTTGCGACCGTACTTCTCGAGCATGGAGCCATCGTCGGCAGACGGCTGGCCGCCCATGCCCATGAAGGCGCCGGGGTCCATGCGCACCTCGGCGGCGGACTGGCTCTCCTCCTCGGTGTTCTTTGAGACAAGCTCGTTCACCGCATTGCGAACCGCGTCCCCCGACACGCCCATGGCGCGCAGGGCATCCATGGCGCGGCCGTTGCCCTCGGACACGATGCCCAGAAGCAGGTGCTCGGTGGCAATATAGGTCTGGCCGTGCGTCATGGTCTCGCGATAGGCAGCCTCAAGCACGCGCTTGGTGCGCGGCGTGAAGGGAATGTGACCACCGGGAACGGGCTCGGTCTCGTCCTGGGAAAGCTGCTTTACCGTAGCGAGGGTCTCGTCGTACGTGACGTCAAGCTTGGTGAGCGCCTGGGCGGCAATGCCATCCCCCTCCTTGATGAGGGCCAGGAGCAGGTGCTCCGTGCCCACATACATCTGGCCGAGGCTTCTTGCCTCGTCCTGTGCCAGGCTCATGACCTTCCTGGCCCTGTCAGTGAATTTCTCGAACATGCGCTGACGTCTCCTCAATGCCATGCGGGTCGACAAGAAACGCGCGGGCCCGAAGGTCCGCGCGCAGGGTTGCGTGCCCCGCGCTGTCTGCTTGGGTCTCTGTTTACCCACGCGCGGGAGCGGGCAAACATGCGGACAAAACGTACGCTTATTGCTCGGGGTGGTTCTTGAGCCACTCCTCGCGGTCCGGCGCGATGGAGCGCATGGCCTCAATCATGCTTGCGAGCAGATCGTCGAGCTCCATATCGTTGAGCTCGGCACCGTGGCGGATAACGTCGCGGCTGCAACCGGCAGCAAAGTGCTTGTCCTTGAACTTCTTCTTGAGCGACTTGACCTCGAGGTCCATGACCGACTTGCTGGGACGCATGAGAATGGCCGCCTGGATGAGGCCGCTCAGCTCGTCAGCGGCATAGAGCACGCGCTCCATTTTGGCCTCGGGCTGGGGCAGCTCCGGGTTGTTGTCGGAGTTGTGCGTCTGGATGGCGTGCACCAGCTCGGGAGTGCCGCCCTCGGCCTCGATGAGTTCGCCCGCCTTAACCGTGTGCTGCACGGGATCTTGGAACTCCTCCCAGTCAAGATCGTGGAGAAGCCCAACCTGGCCCCAGAAGTCGACGTTTGCCGGGTCGTACTTCTCGGCGTAGTAGCGCACGAGGCCTTCGAGGGTCTCGGCGTGCTGGATGTGGAAGGGGTCCTTGTTATAGCGCTCGAGCAGGGCGAATGCCTGGTCGCGCGTGAGACCGGTGGAGAGGGCAGGCGCAGAGGCGTCGCGCGCGGCCTCGTTGGCGGCGCCGTTCTCGGCGTCGTCCGCGATCACGTCCACCGACGCGGCGGCGTTGTCGGTCTTCTCGGGAAGCTGCGAGGCGATGTCCGCACGGGTAACGACCTCGGGCTTCATCTGCGGGAAGAGCAGCACGTCACGGATGGCAGGCTGGTCGCAGAAGAGCATGATCATGCGGTCGATGCCGTAGCCGATGCCACCTGCGGGAGGCATGCCGTACTCGAGCGCGCGCACGTAGTCGTAGTCGTAGCCCATGGCCTCGTCGTCGCCCATGCCCTTGGCTGCGACCTGCTCGGCAAAGCGGCCGGCCTGGTCAACGGGGTCGTTGAGCTCGGAGAAGGCGTTGGCGTACTCGTGGCCGCAGATCACGAGCTCAAAGCGGTCCGTGAGACGCGGGTCGTCAGCCTTGCGCTTGGCAAGAGGGCTGACCTCCTCGGGGTAGTCGCACACGAACGTGGGGTCGACCAGCGTGGACTCGCCCAGCTCGTCGTAGAGCTCGAAGAGGAGCTTGCCGGCGCCCCACCCGTCCTCGGTCTCGATGCCGTTGGCGCGGCAGAGCTCGCGCAGGTGCTCGATGGGCGTGTCCATGTCCACGTGCTCGCCCACCACCTGCGACGCGACCTCGGAGAGGGGCACCGAGCGCCACGTGCCGCTCATGTCCACCTGCTGGCCCTGGTACGTGATGACCTCGTGACCCTCCTCGCAGCCGCAGACCTCGCGCGCGATGGCCTTGAACAGGCCCTCGGTGAGGCGCTTCATCCCGTCGAGATCTGAGTAGGCGCAGTAGGCCTCCATCGAGGTGAACTCAGGGTTGTGCGTGAGGTCCATGCCCTCGTTGCGGAACTGGCGGCCAATCTCAAAGACGCGCTCCATGCCGCCCACAATGAGGCGCTTGAGCGGCAGCTCGGTGGCAATGCGCAGGTAGAAGTCGCGGTCGAGCGCGTTGAAGTGCGTGACGAAGGGCTTTGCGTTGGCGCCGCCGAGGATGGCGTGCATCATGGGGGTCTCGACCTCCATGTAGCCGTCGGCCTCCATGTAACGGCGGATCAGGCTGATGATGGCGCTGCGCTTGCGGAACACGTCGCGGACCTCGGGGTTCATGATGAGGTCGACGTAGCGCTGGCGATAGCGGACCTCGCGGTCGGTGAGGCCGTGGAACTTCTCGGGCAGCGGTCGCAGCGACTTGGAGAGAAGCGCGAGCTTGGTGGGGGCGATGGAGAGCTGCCCGCGACGGGTGCGCAGCACGCGCCCAGTAGCATCGATGATGTCCCCGAGGTCAAGCTGGCGGAGAAGCCCCCAGCCCTCCTCGCCCAGGTCGTTCACGCGGCAGAAGAGCTGAATCTGGCCAGTGACGTCCTCGAGGACGATGAAGGCAACCTTGCCCTGGCGACGGAGCGCGCGGATGCGGCCGGCGACGGAGACCACGTCCTGGGTGTCCTCACCGTCGGGAAGGCTTGCGTAGTCCTTCTCGAGCTGCGCCGCGTGGGCCGTGACCTCACTCGCAATGGGATAGGGGTTCACGCCCGCATCGATGAGCGCTTGGCGGCGGGCACGGCGCTGGGCCCTCTCGTCATTCGTGTTGTTCTCGCCCGTCTTGGTCTGATCGGCCATTGCTGCTCCTCGTACTCGCGCGCGCCCATAGGCGCGCATGTTCTCTCCCATGCCTGGCCGGCCAGATGGGGCGGCCGCGGCGCAAACCATTGTACTGTAGCGTTTTGGCCGTTGCGTCGGTACGTTTATGGCACCACAGCGGTTCCGCTTCTCCGCAAGGGCCGAGACCAAGGGACTGTCCCTTTGTCTCATAAAAAAGCCCCTCCGGAGAGGGGCCAAAGTTACGTGATACGAGGCCAGGCTAGCGCGTGATGCTCACGATCGTGTAGCTCTTGGTCTTGCCCGCGGGCGTGGTGAACTCCACCTGATCGCCCTTGCCGCAGCCGATAAGGGCCTGGCCGGCGGGAGACTCGTTCGAGATCTTGTGCTCGAGCGAGTTGGTCTCGGTGGTACCCACGATGGTGAACTTGGTCTTCTTACCGCGCTCGTCCTCGAGCTCGACGGTGGTGCCAATGGAGACCCTGATGCCGCCGTGCTGGGCGTCCTCGACGACCCGAGCCACCGAGAGCGTCTGACGAATCTCGGCAATCTTGGACTCGTTCTGGGACTGCTCCTCCTTGGCGGCATCGTACTCGGAGTTCTCCGAGAGGTCGCCAAAGGAGCGGGCCTCCTTCAGGCGCTCGACGATCTCGTCGCGAAGCTCGCCCTCGCGGTACGCCAGCTCGTCGACGAGCTTCTGACGGCCCTCGGCGGTAAGAGTGATTTCCTTGCTGTTATCCATGACTCTGCTTTCCTCGTAGTGCGTGGGAGGTACGTGCCCTGGGCGCCTGAGTTACTCGCCCAGCTTGGCGCCACACTTCTTGCAGAAGGCGGCGTCGGCGGCGTTCTCGGCACCGCACTTGGGGCAGAACTGGACGTCCTCCTTGGCCTTCTCGGCGGGGGCATCCTCGACGTCGGCATCATCCTCGTCGGCCACGACATCCTCGGCCTCGTCCGCCTTGGGCTCCTCGACCTTCTTGGAGTCCTTCTCGTCGCCCTCCTCCATGCCCTCGCGCACGTTCTTGACGGTCTTACCAAGAGCGGAGCCAAGCTTGGGAAGGTTCTTGGGCCCAAAGATGATCAGCACAACGACAACGATGATGAGCAGCTCTGGAATGCCAAGTCCAAGAATCATGGTGAGGTCCTCCTAGATGTGGATGAATGGGGCGAGTACACGTCGCGTACTGCCGCATCCGCTAGTATAGCCGAGGATGTTTCCTACTCACAATAGAAACTGGGAGTTTGGGTATAGGCACCCGTGCTGTCCGCCCCCGCCGCAATCACACCTCGTTAGGAGCGCACATGCCAACCTGGCTCATCGTCATAATCGTTATCTCATGGATTCTCTTTGCGATTGTCCTTGCGCTTCCGTGGCTGCTCAAGCGCCGCGGCGTCGAAATGCGTCGCACCAAGTTTGGTCCCGCGCTCATCTTTGAGGCAGCAGACGACGATGGTACGCCCGTGCGCCTGCTCAACGTGAATGGCACCTTCCAGAGCGTCTGCTATCTACCCGATGACCTGCACTTTGAGCTGGCGTGTGTCTACCATCGCACCATGGCCGAGGTCTGCTACGACCTGCCGGACGCCACCCGCGCGCTGATCATTGGCGGTGGCGGCTACTCCCTGCCCAAGTGGCTTGTTGCCCACCGTCCCAAGCTCCACGTTGATGCCGTCGAGATTGACCCGCGCGTCACGGTGATTGCCCGCGAGCGCTTCTTCCTCGATGACCTTGTCGAGAAGTACGGAAAGGACCGCATCTCGCTGGTTAACAGCGACGGCTGGGATTACCTGCGTCGTGCCGAGAAGCCCTATGACGTCATAGTGAACGACGCGTTCTCGGGCAACCACCCGCTTGGACAGCTTGGGACCGACGAGGGCGCGCGGCTCATCCGCGAGAAGCTCGCGCCTGGCGGGGTTTACCTTGCCAACTTGCGCTGCTCTATGCAGGGGCGTCACGCGCGCATCCTCGAAGAGGTAGAGCGGGCCTTCTCGGCGCAGTTTGCGCACGTGGCCTACGTGCCCGAGTGGCCGGACAAGCCCGAGGAGCGCGGCAACAACGTGCTCATTGCCACAGATGCCACGCTGACGCTTCCCGATGGCGCCGTAGTCGTGAAGTAGGCGCCGCTCCCAGGAGTGCCGTCTGTTCGGTCCTTGCCCTCTCGTCACAAGCATCTTGTTTAAACAAATATTGCGTCTCGCCACGCGATGGTCCACCATGTGCATCGACCGCACTACCCGGCTTCTGCCGAGAAGGGACACATATGGCACAGGACACCAGCACCTCCATCCGCAACCTCGTTATCTACTCTGTCTTCGTGCGCAACCACACGCCCGAGGGCACGTTTCGCGCCGTGATTCCCGACCTCCCGCGCATCCACGCGCTGGGAACCGACGTCGTGTGGCTCATGCCCATCCATCCCATTGGCGAGAAAAACCGCAAGGGAACGCTTGGCAGCCCCTATGCCAACCGCGATTACCGTACGGTCAACCCCGAGTACGGCACGATGAGCGACTTCCGCGCGCTGGTGGACGCCATCCACGCGGAGGGTATGAAGTGCATGATCGACGTGGTGTACAACCACACCTCCCCCGACTCCGTCCTCTTTGAGGAGCACCCAGAGTTCTTCTTCCGCAAGCCCAACGGCGAGCCGGGCAACCACGTGGGCGACTGGTCCGACGTCATCGACCTCGACTACAACGTCTCGGCACTCTGGGACTACCAGATCGAGACCCTGTGCCAGTGGGCACGCATCGTCGACGGCTTCCGCTGCGACGTTGCCTCCTTCGTGCCCGTGGAGTTCTGGAAGCGTGCCCGCGCTGAGGTTGCCAAGGTGCGTCCAGGCTGCCTGTGGCTGGCAGAGACGGTCCACCGCTCGTTTGGCGCCGCATGCCGCGCCGCGGGCATGACCTGCGCGCGCGATTCAGAGGCCTTCGAGGCCTTTGACATGGAGTACGAGTACGACATCCAAGAGGCCTTCGTGCGCTACCTCAAGGGAGAGATTCCCCTCTCGTGCTACCTCGACCTTCTCGACTTCCAGGAGAACATCTACCCACAGAACTACGACAAGCTGCGCTTTCTCGAGAACCACGACGTGCCGCGCATTGCCTCGCACGTAAAGAGCGAGTCTGACCTGCGCAACCACACGGCAATGCTCTACTTCAATAAGGGGACCACGCTCGTCTACGCGGGGCAGGAGGCTGCCTGCTCGCACCTGCCGAGCCTCTTTGACCGCGACACCGTTGACTGGAACACGGGGGTCGACCTCTCAGACCTCATGCGTCACATGGCCAAGATCAAGCACGAGGAGCTGGACGCGGACGACGCCCTCTTCGTGGCAGCAGATGACGAGAATGACATTGCCGTCCTGCGCCGCGAGCACGATGGAAGGCGCAAGGTTGGCGTCTTCTCGCTCAAGTCCCGCTCGGCCGAGGTGGAGGTGCCGCTTCCCGACGGCACGTACGAGAACCTCGTTGACGGCTCGTCGATCACCATGCGGGACGGGAAGCTCGCATGCGCCGGAACCCCCATTGTGCTTGCGGTGGATGTGGAGCGCGCTTGGGGCGTGTAAACGGCAGCGTATATCCGTGGTCGCGGTAGCATAGGGGCCGGACATCCCACTGCGGGTGCCCGGCCCCTATCGTAGAAAGGGAGCGCATTCGCCATGACCGAACCACTCAGGGACAAGAACGGCCTTACCGAGGAGGAGTTCCTAGCAGCCTACAGCCCCAAGGACTACCCGCGGCCCTCGCTCACGGCAGACAACTGCATCTTTCGCGTTGGTCCAGACGGCACCATCAAGCTGCTGCTCATTCGCCGCGGTGGCCACCCGTTCCTGGGGTGCTGGGCCCTTCCGGGTGGCTTTGTGAGCCCTGGGGAGACGGCGCTTGAGGCCTCGCGGCGAGAGCTCCTCGAGGAGACCGGCGTGGATGGCCTCGCGCTTGAGCCGGTGGGTCTCTACAGCACGCCCGGTCGAGACCCGCGCGGATGGACTGTCTCACAGGCGCACATGGCCGTTGACAACCATGGCGTAACCGCGCACGCCGGCGACGACGCTGCGGCTGCCGCCTGGTTCGACATTGACAGCACGGAGGAGGACGGCCGCACGCAGCTCACGCTTACCTCCGGCGACACTACACTGACCAGCAGTTTTTCCGTAGAGGCCGGCGCCGTTACGGGCATCCCGCGTTCAATCGGTATGCAGGGCGAGGGCCTCGCCTTTGATCACGCGCAGATTATCGCAGACGCCTGGCTGCTGCTGGCGCACAGGAAATGAGACAAAGGGACTGTCCCTTTGTCTCATTTCAGCAGGTAGTCGTAGACTGCCTCGGCGCAGCCGCCGTGGTTGTTGTCCGCAACCGTCACGTCCGAGGCGTCCACCGCGTCAGGCGAGGCGTTGCCCATAGCAATACCAAGGCCCGCGGCGCGCAGCATCTCAAGATCATTGCCGGAGTCCCCCACCGCGATACACCTCTCGATGGGAATGCCGAGAAGCCCGCAGAGGTCCTCGAGGGCGATGCCCTTACTCACGCCCTTGGGCGAGATCTCAAGCGAGTTTGCCTGGCTGAAGGCGGCCTCCACCGGGATGTGCTGCTCCCGAATGCGGGCAAGGACGTCGCACGCATCCTCGCCCACGACCGGATGCACGATGTACTTTGAGATTGCCGACGCGTGGTTGAGGACCCAGCCCTCGATATCGTCGACCCCGTGGCACACGCGCACGAACGTGTCGTGGAACTCCTGGAGCCCATAGCGATCGAGGTGATTGAAGCTATCTGCCTCGTCATACGCCTCCGTACCCGAGAAGATCTCGAGCATCACGTCCTTGCCCTTGTGCGTCTGGAGGAGCTGGGAAATCACTGCCGGATCAAAGGCGCGCTCGGCCAGCAGGCTGTCACGCCGCAGGTCAAGCAGGTGCGCGCCGCTGGTGCAGATGGCGTAGGAGACATCCGGGAGCAGCTCACGGTACGGCAGCATCATGCTGGGGCTGCGGCCAGTGGCAATGGCCACGACCTTACCGGCACTTGTCGCGGCACGAATGGCCTCGATTGTCGAGGGGAGCACGTGCTTCTCATCATCAAGAAGCGTACCGTCCATGTCAAAAGCTATGAGGTCAAAGGCCATGCTATCCCTTCCGTGAAATCCCCGCAGTCTTCTTGCGACCGCCGTCGAATGTACACCGGGATGGGCAGCCATCAGCCAATCTCCACCGCAGCTGTGCATACGCAAGCCCTACGACACCTCAAAATGTTAGAAACTACTAACAATATGCAATGTGAATCCAAGCCCCGGCGACGGCAGAACTCGAAAGGCTCACGAGAGGACTTTTGTCTGCGGTGGGATACGTGTGGCTGGCGCTGGACGTCGCTGGCGATGTGCCGCCGTCGTCCGAACGGCCACTTCACTATGGCAGTAGCCTTCTCTCGCAGGCGAGCAAGGCCAGCGCGCTCGCTTTTGCGTATGCTCAGAGGGCAAGGACATCGGGCGAAGTGAGGCAGATGATGGAAGGCAGTGACTTCTTCCAGCGGGCATACGACATTGTCCGGCAGGTGCCCGAGGGACGCGTTGCCACGTACGGGCAGGTAGCGCGTATGATGGGCGAGCCGCGAAAGGCGCGATACGTTGGGTTTGCCATGCACTCAAGCCCTGGCATGAAGGGCGGAGTTCCCTGCCACAGGATTGTGTTTGCAGACGGTAGCCTTGCACCTGGCTTTGCCTTTGGTGGTGCCGACGAGCAACGAAAGATGCTCGAGGCCGAGGGCGTAGGGTTTCTCCCAAATGGCAAGGTGAATCTGCGTCAATATCTCTGGGAAGCGTGACCGTGCGGGCGCTTGGAGCAGGTCGCAAATCGCGTCGCGGACACAGCACACACGAAAAAGGCCAGGAGCACACGCTCCTGGCCTGCAATTGAGATGGTCGGGACGACTGGATTTGAACCAGCGACCTCTCGGTCCCGAACCGAGCGCTCTACCAAGCTGAGCCACGTCCCGTTAGCAGACGACACTTTAGCAGACTTGGCCGTCCAAACCAACCGTAAACACAGCCTTTGCCCACCATCCATGCTCATTTTCCGCAGCCCGCGCAATACGCTCGGCCCCAGAGGCAGACTCGCAAATGGCAAACGAGCAGGAACCCGAGCCTGTTATCTGCGATGCAATCACGCCCGACTGCTGCGCAAGCCAAGCCGCAGGCTCCCCCATCGCCGGCTTCAGGCGCAGCGCCGCCGGTGCGAGGTTGTTGTAGAGATGCGCCGCAACGCCTGGGACGTCGCCCCTCGCGAGCGTGTCACACAGTGCGTCGGGACTCTCCGGCGCAGTTGGAACACGGTCGAACTCCTCGTACACCTCGCGCGTCGAGCTGGCGCAGTCCGCCGGCATCACCAGCGCAAGGGGCACTCCCCCAAGCACCGGGAACGTGTTTTCGAGCACGTCTCCCGCGCCTCTCAGCAGCGACGGCACGGGGTTGAGGAAGAACGCAACATCCGCGCCCACGCGCCGTGCGACATCAACAACGCGCTGGTCAAGCGGATCGACATCCCAGCGCTCCGCAAGCGCGCGAAGAACGGATCCGGCGTCTGCCGAGGAGCTTCCAAGGCCTCCCCCGCTGGGAATGCGACGCTCAATGCGAACAGAGACGCACTCCTCCACACCCAGCGCCCGCGAGAGGAGCTCGATTGCCCGCTGGGTGGCGTTCCCTCGCACAAGACCATCGAACGAAGGCTCAAAGGCGACGCTGGTCTCGGGTGCAGACTCAATCGTAATGGTGTTGAAGAGACCAACCGGCACCATGACCGAGTCCACGCGGTGATAGCCGCGCGCGTCCTTCTCGGCATAGATGCCCAGGTGAAGGTTAATCTTGCAGGGCGCCTGTACGGTCTGTAGGCGTGAGCGCGGCATGCGGTCTCCGGTGGGACTACTCTTCGGGAAGGTCTGCCGTGTAGTCGAGCAGGCGCTCGCCCGTATTCATGTCGTAAAGCTCGACGGTGCCGGTGAGCACGTCGACGTACTGGTAGGACTGGCGAGCCTTGCGGCCGCGGCGCTCCTCGACCTCAATCACGAAGAGGGACGGGTGCACGTGAACCAGGGTGCCCGCACGCTCGACAATACGCGAGCGGCCCATATTGGCGCGGACCTTCACACGCTGACCCTCGAGGGCCTTGAGCTCCTCGCGGATCTGGTCAATGCGGTTGACTGGCGGAATGTCGTTCTCCATGAGACTCCCAACAGGCCATAGTTGGACCAAGTATCGAATACACAAAAAGTAATGATACCCAGACGTAACGCCGTTCCTGCAGTTAGGGAAGAAAACAGCACGACAAGACCACGGGCTGGCAGTCATGCGCCCAGCTGCCGCGCCGACGCATGTCCCAGGTGCTACACTTCCGGCGTCAACGACAAAGGAGGACGCAATGGACGAGACGAGAAGGGCACGGGTGATCGAGAACCTGCGCGATATGGGACTCACGCAGGCGCTCATTTCTGATCCCATGTCCATCTACTACCTTACGGGGTACTACACCGAGCCCTACGAGAGGTTCCTTGCGCTCTACCTCAATGCCAACGGCGCGTCGACGCTCTTTGCGAACCGTCTCTTCCCCGACGCCACCACCGCGTGCAACGACGTGCGGACCTTCGACGACACCGAGGACCCCGTGCCCATGGTCGCCGAGGTCACAGACCACAGCGCACCGCTGGGCGTCGACAAGAAGCTCGCCGCACGGTGGCTGGTGCCGCTCCAGGAGGCTGGCGCCGCGTCAGAGTTCAAGCTGGGCTCCGCAGCCGTGGACGACGCCCGCTCTGTAAAGTCTCCGGAGGAGCAGGAGCTCATGTGCACCGCCTCGCGCACCAACGACAAGGCCATGGAGTGGCTCGCCGCCCAGGTCCGCGAGGGCGTAACCGAGCAGGAGATTGCCGGCGGACTTCTCGACGTCTATCGCTCGCTGGGCGCGCAGGACCACTCCTTTGCGCCCATCGTGAGCTTTGGGGCAAACGTAGCCGACCCGCACCACTCCCCCGACGGCACCGTCCTTGCCAAGGGCGACGTGGTGCTCTTTGACGTGGGCTGCCGGCAGGACATGTACTGCTCGGACATGACGCGCTCGTTCTTCTACGGCGAGCCCACCGAGCACCAGCGGGCGGTCTACGAGTGCGTTCTCCACGCAAACGAGGCGGCCGAGGCCATCGTGCGGCCCGGGGTCACGTTTGCCGAGATAGACCGGGCCGCACGCAAGGTCATTGAGGATGCGGGCTGGGGACAGTACTTCACGCACCGGCTGGGACATCAGATTGGTCTTGAGGACCACGAGCCGGGCGACGTCTCGTCAGCGCACGACGATCCCGTGCGCCCTGGCCAGTGCTTCTCCATCGAGCCGGGCGTCTACCTCCCCGGCGACGTGGGCGTGCGCATCGAGGACCTGGTCATCGTGACCGAGGACGGCTGCGAGGTGCTCAACTCGTACCCCAAGGGGCTCACGGTGCTCAAGTAGGCTGGCCGCAGAGAAGGATTAGCCCCTCCCGCAAAACCTGTGGGTTAATTGCAGCCCCCATAGAGGGCACAAGCCATTTACCAGTGCTTCTATCAACAACGCCCCTCCCAAAACTGCAACTAAACCGCAGTTTTGGGAGGGGCCATTTTGCGAGAGGCAACTCCAACCGGTCTTGTCCAAGGACGAGAAGGCCGGGCGCGAGCCTAAGCCTCCGGGCAGAGCGCCAGCGCCTCCTCGTCTGCAATCACGGTGCAGCTGGTGTGAAGCTGCAGGATGGACGCGGGGCGCTGCGGGGTGACGGGTCCAAAGCACATGTCATAGACTGCCTGGGCCTTCTCCCGGCCAGACGCCAGGATGAGGATGCTGCGCGCGTACATGATGGTCTGCACACCCATGGTGTAGGCCTGGCGCGGTACATCGTCTGCATTGTCGAAGAGGCGGCTGTTTGCCTGGATGGTGCTCTCGGTGAGGTCAACGCAGTGCGTGCCCTTGGAGAAGTGGTCATCGGGCTCGTTGAAGCCAATGTGACCGTTGCGGCCAATGCCGAGGAGCTGCAGGTCAGGATAGCCGGCCTCGCGCACTATGCGATCGTACTCGGAGCATGCCTCGTCCGCGTTGGGGTTGGCGCCGTCGGGCACGTGCGTGTTGGCCAGGTCGATGTTGATCTTGTCGAAGAAGTTCTGGCGCATGAAGTAGTGGTAGCTCTGCGGGTCCTCGTGCGTAAGACCACGGTACTCATCCAGGTTGTAGGTGCTAACCTGCGAGAAGTCGCAGTCGCCCTTGTGGTTCCACTCGGCAAGCTGCTCGTAGGTGCCAATGGGCGTGGTGCCGGTGGCAAGGCCGAGGACGCTGGTGGGCTTGAGGATTACCTGGGCCGAGATCACATTCGCCGCCTTGCGGCTCATGTCCCGATAGTCCTTGGTACGGATGATTCTCATGGGAGTCCCTCCTTCTGCAAGCGGGTGACCTCCCGTGGCACCCGCCCGTGGCCTTCAAGCCACGCTTGACGTGTGCGGCCACCAGGGCGAGGTCGCGTTTGTTCTGAGAAGGATTCACCACGTCGAGGCCCCTGCCCGTCCATGGCGACCTGGGGCACGTGCCCCAGACGGCTTCATTCTACCTGCACGGCATGTAGCAGGCACTCCAAACCAAAAAGACTCCGCGAACGAGCCACAGCCTGACCTACAACTTGCGCGCGAGGTCCTCGAGGGCGTGGAAGCGATGCGAGATGGCGTTCTTCTCGGCAGGAGTGAGCTCCGCCATCGTCTTGCCCGGCGTGTCCGCCGGCAGGAACAGCGGGTCGTAGCCAAAACCGTGGTCACCGCGACGCTCGTGGCCAATCGCGCCCTCGCAGTCGCCGTCGCCACGCAGGACCTCGTCGCCGCGCACGAGCACCACGGTGGAGTGGAAGCGCGCGCCGCGACGCTCGTCGGGGACATCGGCCATCAGGCGCTCGAGCTTGTCGTTGTTGGCGTCGTCGTTGCCGTGCTCGCCGGCCCAGCGCGCCGAGAAGACCCCAGGCGCGCCGTCGAGTGCGTCAACGCAGAGCCCGGAGTCATCGGCGATGGCCATGGGGAGGCCCGTCTCGGCTACTGCCGCCCGCGCCTTGATGAGGGCGTTCTCAAAGAAATTGGCACCGTCCTCAACCGGATCAGGATAATCCCCAAGCTCACCCAGGGCAACAAAGCGCACGTCGGGGAGGGACTTCGAGAGAATCGCCTCAATCTCGGCCACCTTGTGGGGGTTACCCGTAGCCACCACTACGGTTCGCTCTTGATCAAGTGCCTTGATGTCGATTGATGCCATGCCGGTGTCCTTTCGTCAAGACAGGTCCGCTCCTTGGGGCCTAGGCGCCAAAGCCCGTGACCTCGCGCTGAATCTGGAGGAGTTGGTCGATGCCCTTCTGGCCAAGGTCGAGCAGACGTCCAAGCTGCTCGCGGTCGAAGGTCGCGCGCTCGCCGGTACCTTGGGCCTCAACAATACGGCCGTCCGATGAGCCCACCAGGTTCATGTCTACGTCCGCATGCGAGTCCTCCGGGTAGTCGAGGTCGAGAAGCTCGACTCCGTGCACGACTCCCATCGAGATGGCGGCAACCTGTCCCGTAAGGGGAACGCGCTTGATGCGCCCCTTGGAACACGCGGCGGAAAGCGCCTCGTAGAGCGCTACCCAAGCGCCGGTGATGGAAGCCGTGCGGGTGCCGCCATCAGCCTGGATAACGTCACAGTCAACGGTCACCGTGAACTCGCCCAGGTGACGGAGGTCGCAGACGGCGCGCAGCGAGCGGCCCACCAGGCGCTCGATCTCCATCGAGCGACCCTTGCGGCCCTTGTACTCGCGGGGCGTGCGACGGTTGGTGGCAGCCGGGAGCATGGCGTACTCTGCGGTGACCCAGCCATCCCTGCTCGCACCGCGCCACTTGGGCAGGCCCTCCGCGATGGTTGCCGCGCACAGCACGCGCGTGTCGCCAAACTCCGCCAGACACGAGCCGTCGGCGTTCTTCATAACGTTGGGGGTCAGCGTGACGGGGCGCATCTCGGCAACGGACCTGCCAAAGCTGCGCTCGGGCTGTACGTCGCTCTCCTGGGGCATGGGGCCTCCCGTCTGCCGGCGCATGTGCCAGCGCTCATGCAACAGGGCCAGCCGGCTCACGCCGACCGGCCCCGACTCTTCTCATGGTGGGCGATGACGGATTCGAACCGCCGACCTTGTGCGTGTAAGGCACCTGCGCTAGCCGCTGCGCCAATCGCCCGTGCTTAGCGAGTGTACCACGGAACCCGGAAGCGGCACACGCATCGCCCGCACCCGGCGCAGCCCGCGCCCATCTCGCCTGCTATACTTGATGCATGAATACTACACTCACATCTCTTGCCCAGCTTCTCGACAATGAGGGGCTGCTGGCCACCACAGCAAACATCACCGCCGAAAAGGGCGCCACGCCCATCACCGGGGTCGACTGCGACTCGCGCGTCGTTGTCCCAGCGCATGTCTTTGTGTGCAAGGGCGCCGCCTTCAAGCCAGCCTATCTCACCTCCGCGCTCGAAAAGGGCGCCGTGGCCTACCTTTGCGACAGGGACCGCGCAGCCGAGCTGGCAGACGTTGCCCCCGGAACGCCCGCACTCATCACCACGGACCTGCGCCGCGCCATGGCGTTCTCCTCGGCCGAGGCCTTTGGCCACCCCGACCACGACCTCGCCGTCATTGGCATCACCGGCACCAAGGGCAAGTCGACGGTGTCCTACATGCTCCGCGCCGTGCTTGACGGCAACGAGACGCACGCACGTACCGGCGTCATGGGCTCCATCGAGACCTTTGACGGCATCGAGCGCGAGGAGAGCCACAACACCACGCCGGAGTCCCCGGACCTCTGGCGTCACCTCGCCAACGCCCGCAAGGCAGGCCTTGCCTACATGGATATGGAGGTCTCGAGCCAGGCCCTCAAGTACGACCGCGTCTTGGGCCTTGACCTTTCCATTGCCTGCTTCCTGAACATTGGGCGTGACCACATCTCGCCCGTTGAGCACCCCAACTTTGAGGACTACTTCCAGAGCAAACTCCGCATCTTCGACCAGGCACGCGTTGCCGTGGTGAACCTCGACTCCAACGAGATCCAGACCATCCTCGAACGCGCCCGGCGCTGCGAGCGCGTGGTGACCTTCTCTGCCAAGGACCGCTCGGCAGACGTCTGGGCCTCGGACATCCAGAGCGCCTATGGCATGGTCTCGTTCACTGCACACACGCCAAGCTGGGAAGGGCCCATCTGCCTGGGCATGCCCGGCCTCTTCAACGTGGACAACGCACTTGCGACCATCGCCATCTGCGAGGTCCTGGGCATTGGTCGCGAGAAGATTGCCGAGCCGCTCTCGCACGCGCGCGTCCCCGGCCGCATGGAGCTTCTCCCCAGCCCCGACCCCAAGGTTGTGGCGCTTGTCGACTATGCCCACAACAAGCTCTCCTACCAGCGGTTCTTCCCTTCGGTCAAGGAGGAGTTCCCGGGGTATCGCATCATTGCCGTCTTTGGCGCCCCCGGTGGCAAGGCGTACGAGCGTAGACACGAGCTTCCCCAGGAAGCCGCCAAGTACGCCGACTACCTCATCTACACCGAGGAAGACCCGGCGAACGACCCCGTGGAGGAAATCTGCCAGCAGATGGCGGACGCCACGCCGGAGGGCACAGCATACGAGGTCATTCTCAACCGCGAAGAGGCCATTCGCCGCGCCGTCCAGCTGGGTTACGAGGGCGAGGGCCCGGCGATTCTCTGCCTGCTGGCCAAGGGTGACGAGACGCGCCAGCACGAGGGCAACGAGTTTGTCCCCTGCCGCACAGATGGCGACATCTACGAAGAGGCCGTTCGCAACTGGCACGCCGCGCATCCCGAGGCCTAGCCCGCACGAAGCAATTTTCAGCCGTCTATGAGCGTGCCCCGCAGCCGCGGCAAAAAGCCGGACTGCGGGGCACGTTTGTACGGGAACTCTTAGCCCTCGCCTAGGCGAGCCGCTCCACGCCGTTGCGAGTTACGCGCGCGTAGACGAGAGGCTCGGGCTCGGGCTGCTCGTCGCTAATCTCGTAGGAGTCGCGGAGGATCTGCTCTCCTTCATCGAGCTGGGCCTCGCTCGAGGCGTAAAGCGTTGCGAGAACGTCGCCCTTTGCCACCTTGTCGCCCGCCTTCTTCTGGAGAACAATACCGGCAAGCGGGTCGATGGAGTCTTCCTTGCGCGCTCGCCCGGCACCAAGCGACACGGAGGCAATGCCAACGCGCTCGGTGTTCATATGGCGCACCCAACCGTCGCAGTTGGAGTACACGTCACGCACGCAGGCATCGGAGCCAAAGCGGCTGGGATCGCGCACGTAGGACGCGTCCCCGCCTTGGGCGGCAACCATTTGGGCAAGCTTCTCCATGCCCTCGCCGTTCTCTATCTGCCCGCGGGCCATCGAGCGGCAGGCAGCGATGTCACCCTTGTCCGCAAGCTCCAGCATGTTTGCTGCAAGCTCCACGCAGATGTCCGTAAGGTCCTGAGGTCCTTTGCCCATAAGGGTTCGCGCGGCCTCCTCCACCTCAAGGGCATTGCCCACGCAGCAGCCAAGCGGGCGGTCCATGTTTGTGATGAGCGCGGCCGTCGTGCGGCCAACGCCCTCGCCAATGCGGACCATCTCTTGGGCAAGCGCAATGGCATCGTCAACGGTCTTCATAAACGCGCCGCTGCCGCACTTCACGTCGAGAAGAATCTTGTCGGAACCAGCGGCAATCTTCTTGCTCATGACGCTGGAGGCGATGAGCGGCAGCGAGTCAACCGTAGCCGTCACATCTCGCAGCGCATAGAGCTTCTTGTCTGCGGGCACCAGGTTTCCGGTCTGGCCGGCAACGGCGCACCCAACCTCACTCACAATGGAGAAGAAGCGCTGCTCGTCAATGGAGGTGGTAAGGCCAGGAATGGACTCGAGCTTGTCGAGCGTACCGCCAGTGTGCCCAAGGCCACGCCCGCTCATCTTGGCAACGCGCACGCCAAGCGACGCCACGATAGGCGCCACCACCAGGGTGGTCTTGTCTCCCACGCCGCCGGTAGAGTGCTTGTCCACCTTGATGCCGGGAATGGGCGAGAGGTCCACCATGTCACCAGAGTGCGCCATGTCCAGGGTGAGTCGCACGATCTCGCGGTCGGTCATGCCCTTGTAGAAGATGGCCATGCAGAGTGCGGAGGCCTGGTAATCCGGAATGTCACCCGCCACGTAGCCGTTGACGAAGAAGTCAATCTGCTCGTCGGTAAGCTCGTGGCCGTCTCGCTTGCTCTCGATGATGTCGTACATTCTCATGCGGCGTCACCTCCCGTTTCATCCGCCCGATGGTGCCCCAAGTCCTCCGGCCCAAATCCCTCAGGGAGAAGGTCTCGCAGCAAAAGCGAGCGACGCTCCTCTGGCGAGCGGGCAACGATGATCCTAAATGAGTCCGGGTCGCAGAACTCGCGCATCACCTGGCGGCATACGCCGCATGGCGTGCACCAGTCCGAGATGGGCTGTCCCTCCGGGCCTCCCACAACGGCAATTGCCGAGAAGTGCCGCTGCCCCTCGTAGACCGCCTTGAAGAATGCCGTGCGCTCGGCGCAGTTGCAGGGCGTGTACGCTGCGTTTTCGATATTGCATCCCTGGTAGACAGTGCCGTCATCAGCTAGAAGCGCCGCTCCAACGGCAAAGTGAGAGTAGGGTACATAGGCATGCTCGCGGGCTTCGAGTGCCCTTCCCACGAGCTGCTCGTCGGTTAGTTCCATGTCTTTTCAGAGGCTCCTTAAGCCGCTTGTTACCTGCTGCCCTTGATGTACGGCACGCCGTCAGCCTTAGGCGCAACGGAGCGTCCCACGAAGAACACCAGGACGAGGACGGTCATCACGTATGGCAGCATTGCCAGAATCTGCGTGGGCACCACAGAGCCACCGCCCAGCATGACGGTAAGCGCCTGCGTGAAGCCAAAGAGCAGGCAGGCAAGGTAGGCGCCGTGCGGGGTCCACTTGCCAAAGATCACCGCCGCAAGGGCAATGAAGCCCTGGCCACTGATGGCAGTCTGCGTGTACTGAGAGATGATGGCCAGCGTCATGGACGCGCCACCAAAGCCTGCGAGTACGCCGGAGAGAATCACGCAGATGTAGCGCGTGCGATAGACGTTGATGCCCAGGGTCTCGGAGGCCTCGGGGTGCTCTCCCACAGAGCGAATGCGAAGGCCCCACTTGGTCCGGTAGAGCACGAACCACATGACCACGGCGGCAATAAGGCCGAGAAGCACCGTGACGTCAAGGTTTAGGCTAGCGAGCGGAGAGTCGCCAAAGCCCGAGGTATCGACGAGCTTGGGCAGCGTGTTGACCACAGAGGACATGGCCGCGCCATCAAACATGCGGCGGCAGGCAAAGAGCGCGATGCCGGGGGCCAGTAGGTTGATGGCAACACCCGAGATGGTCTGGTCGGCGTTGAAGGTAACGGACGCCACTGCGTGGAGCAAGGCGACCAGCCCGCCTGCCAGGCCAGCGCAGAGAAGGCCTATCCAGGGGTTGCCCGAGACGTAGCTTCCTGCAACTCCGGCAAATGCGCCGACGTTCATCATGCCTTCGATGCCGATGTTCGTGACGCCGGAGCGCTCGGAGATAACGCCTCCAAGGGCGCCAAAGACGAGGGGCGTGGAGTACATGAGGGTAATGGAGAGGACGAGCACAAGGTTATCGAGCATCGCCATCAGCCCCCTTCTTCTCACTAGAATCAGTAGGTTCGGCGGCCTTCGGAGACGCCTCCGCCGGTGCCTTGGGCTCGGCCGCGTCCTCGTCCTTCTGGGAGCCGCTCTCCCCTGCAGCTGCGACAGGAGTTGCCCCAGCCTCGGCGGCAAGCTTGCGCGCTTGCTCGGCACGCTCGGCGCGAGAGCGCTGGATGTGCTCGGCAAGCATGGGGATAACGCCACCCAGAGCCATGCAGAACACGATGGTGCCAATCATGATGCTGATAATCTCGGACGGAGCGCCCATGGTCTGCTGCACCGTCTGGCCTCCGTAGATGAGGCCGGCGAAGAGCAGGGACGCCGGGATGCACGCAACGGGAGAGCAGCCGGCGATGAACGCCACCGAGAGGCCGTTGAATCCGTTGTTCTCAAACGCAGCAAGCGTGGAAATGCCGTGCGGCGAGATGCCGGTGATGTTGAGGGCGCCGGCAATGCCGCACAGAGCGCCGGAGATGACCATGCAGAGCACAATGTTCTTCTCGACGTTAATACCGGCAAAGCGGGCGGCGTCCTTGTTGAGACCCACGGCGCGCATCTCATAGCCCATCTTGGTGCGCTTGAGCAACCAGCCAATGAACACAGCGGCCACCACAGCAACAATGATGCCAACGTTAACGTCGCAGCGCACCAGGACGTCGCGCAGTACGGGGACGTTCGCCAGTGCCGCCTGTCCCTCGTCAGAGAGCTTCCAGTTGGGGAGGATCATCGTGAATGCAGTGTCGTGCACCGCATAGGTGCCCGTGGTGTTGGGCTGGTGGAACACGTCGAGCGAGACCACGTAGTTGCAGAGGTAGAGGCTAATCCAGTTGAACATGATGCTGGTGATGACCTCGTGGATGCCAAACTTTGCCTTGAGCCATCCAATGAGAGCACCAGAGAGCGCGCCCGCAATGGTGCCCGAGAGCACAACGAGCGGAATCTCGAGAACGGCGGGGAGGTCGCAGGCGATGCCCACGATGGTCGCAGCGACGGTACCCAGGATGTACTGGCCCTCGGCGCCAATGTTGAAGAGGCCAACCTTGAAGGCAAAGGCAACGGCAATGCCGCAGAACAGAAGCGGCGTGGCCTTGATAATAACGTTAACTATGTAGCGAGGACGGCCGACCATGCCCGAGAAGAGCGCTGCAAACGAGGCACCCGGATCGTATCCTGCGCTGGCAAGAACGATTGCCGCGACTAGAAAGCCAATGAGAATGGCAATGATTGCCGAGGTGATGGGCTTCCTCAGTACCTTGATGACCGTGTTGTTCACTGCTTGCCACCCCCAGCCATAAGCAGGCCAACCTTTTCTTCGCTCACCGTTCCCTGCTTGAACGTGCCCACGATCTTTCCGTGGTGGATGACGGCAATCGTGTCCGCCACGTCCATAACCTCGTCAAGCTCGAGCGAGATAAGCAAAATTGCCGCGCCGCGATCGCGCTCGCGGATAAGCGCCTTATGGACAAACTCGATGGCGCCCACGTCGAGGCCGCGCGTAGGCTGCACGGCAACGAGAAGATCCGGCTCGCTCGAAACCTCGCGAGCAATGATGACCTTCTGCTGGTTGCCGCCGGAAAGCCCACCGGCAAGGCTGTCGACGCAATCGGCGGGGCGGATGTCGTACTCCTTGATGAGGCCGTTGGTAAAGGAGCGGACCTTTCCATAGTCGAGTGTCGCGCCCTTGCCAAACGCCTCCTCCTGGTGCCTCTCGAGAATGACATTCTCGGCAACGGTGAAGGGCAGCACCAGGCCAAAGCGCTGACGGTCCGCAGGGATGGTCGCCACCTTGTGGTCGAGCACGTTTCTGGGGACGGTGTTCTGGATTTCCTCGCCATTCACGGAGATGGTGCCGGAATCCACCTTCGCAAGGCCATCGATGGCCTCTACGAACTCGTCCTGGCCGTTGCCCTCGATGCCGGCTATGCCCACGATCTCTCCGGCGCGAACGTCAATGTTGAGCCCGCATACCTGCTCGATTCCACGGGCGTCCTTCACGTGCAGGTCCTTGACCGAGAGAACCGTCTTGCCTGGGTTGGCAGGCCCCTTCTCGACGGTAAGGCTCACATGACGGCCAACCATCTTGGACGCGAGCTCTTCCTCGGTGGTCTTGCTCACGTCCACCGTGCCCATGTACCTGCCACGACGGATGATGGTGCAGGCGTCGGCGGACTCCATGATCTCCTTGAGCTTGTGGGTGATGATGATGATCGTCTTGCCCTTGGCAACAAGGCCGTGCATGATTTTGATGAGCTGCGTGATCTCCTGCGGCGTGAGGACTGCCGTGGGCTCGTCAAGAATCAGCGTGTCCGCGCCGCGGTAGAGCGCCTTCAAGATCTCGACGCGCTGCTGCATGCCAACGGTGATGTCCTCGATCTTTGCGTCTGGGTCAACCTCGAAGCCATACTCGTCGACGATCTTCTCGACCTCCTTTTTGGCACGAGCCATGTCGAGGACGCCCATCGAATGGCAGACCTCATCGCCAAGAATGATGTTCTCAGTGACGGTGAAGTTCTCGACGAGCATGAAGTGCTGGTGGACCATGCCAATCCCGTGGGCAATCGCGTCGAGCGGGCTTTGGATCTGGACGCTCTGCCCACCGAGGTACACCTCACCCTCATCGGCCTGGTACAGGCCGTAGAGCACGTTCATGAGCGTGCTCTTGCCCGCACCGTTCTCGCCAAGGATGGCATGGACCGTCTGCTTCTTCACGTCGAGGTCAACGCCATCGAGCGCCTTGAACGAGCCGAAGGTCTTCGTGATGCCGTGCATCTGCACGGCATAGTCGGGACTGGCCTCCATAGTCCACCTCCCTATGAAAAGCGAGGGGCCAGAGCCCCTCAGCGATCAAACCAAGAGAGGGTGCCCGACGCGCGCGCCAGGCACCCCCTAACTGCGCGTCTAGAGGCTGGCGACAAACTTGTCGTAGTCATCAGAGGTCGCAGGCGGCACGATGTCGCCGGACTTGATGAGCTCCTCCACAGCAAGGGCGTCGTTGTAGACGTCCTCCCCCATGAGGGAGTAATCCTCGGGGATGCCCACAGCGTCGTCGGAGAGACCCAGGGTGATGTTGGAGCCACCCTTGAGGTCGCCGGAGAGAAGGCGCTTGGAGACATCCACGATAGCGACGTCGACCTCCTTGAGGGCGGAGGTGAGCACCGTGCCCTCGGCAAGGTAGGACTGGTCCATGTCGGCGCCGATGGCGTAGATGCCGGCGTCCTTGCAGGCGTTGATGACGCCAACGCCGGTGCCGCCCGCTGCCTGGAACACAACGTCGCAGCCGTCGGAAACCATGCGCTGCGTGATGGAGCTGCCCTTGGCGGCATCGCCAAAGCTCTCGGCGTACTGGGACTCGCACTGAACGTTGAGGCCCTTCTCCTTGTTGGCATAGGCAACGCCGGCCTTGTAGCCAAACTCGAACTGGCGCAGGACGTCGCTCTCGACGCCAAGCACGTTGCCAACCATGCCGGTCTTGCTCACGCAGGCGGCAATGTAGCCAACGATGAACGACGACTCCTGGGCACGGAACTGAACGCCGGTGATATTGGAGGCGTCGGTGGGGTTGGCGTTGTCGATGATGCCAAACTGGACGTTGGGGTTGGCTTTGGCCGCGTTGCCCACAGCGTCTGCCATGGCAAAGCCAATTGCCCAGATGAGCTCTGCGTCATCGTCAACTGCCTTGTCGAGGTTGGTAGCGTAGTCGGACTCCTGCTTGGACTCGAGGTAGCTGACATCCCAGCCCTCTTCCTGCTGGAGCCGCTGGAGGCCGGACCACGAAATCTGGTTGAACGACTGGTCGTTAACGCCACCGGTATCGGTAACCATCTCAACCTTGTGCGTGGTCCCGGACGTGGCGGTACTGCTGGAGGTGTCGCTGCTGGAAGACGAGTCGCTGGACGAACCGCCGCACCCTACGAGTGCTCCGGTGGCGCCCAGTGCGCATGCGCCAGCAAGGCCCTTCAGGAAGCCACGCCGAGTAAAGCTGCTCTGATCTGGCATTTCTGTCCCCTTTCTCCGCCCCGTCCTCTCCCGAACAGGGCACCCCATGGAGCCAAACTTCCTATCGACAGAGGGAGACTCTCCCTCGTGTTGCCGCTACGCCCTTGGGTCCGGCGCTGCAAGGCTTAGTGCGACCTCCATCATCTGCGTGAGGCTCTCTTGGCGCTCCTCTGCCGTGAGGGCCTCGCCGCGAGAGACAACGTCCGTCACGGTGAGAATCGTGAGTGCGCGCTTGCGAGCGCGCATGGCGTTGAGGTAGAGCGCCGCCGATTCCATCTCCACGGCAAGGACGCCCATCTTTGCCCAGCGCTCGGAAGCCGTGGGATCCTCGTCGTAGAAGACGTCTGACGAGAGCACGTTGCCAACGCGAACGGGATAGCCAAGGCGCTCCGCGGCGTCTGCCGCGCGGCGCAGGAGGCCAAAGTCAGCGATGGGGGCAAGCGTGCCCGGCGCGTTGAACTGGTGTGCGTAGTTGGAGTCCGTGCAGGCGCCCATGCCAAGCACGATGTCGCGCAGGCGCACGTCCGGGGCAACGCCCCCTGCGGTGCCAATGCGCACGATCGACTCGACGCCATAGAAGTTGTAGAGCTCGTACGAGTAGATGCCAATGGAGGGCATGCCCATGCCGCTGCCCATCACCGAGACGGGATTACCCTGGTAGGTTCCGGTGTAGCCCAGCATGTTGCGAACGCCGTTGAACTGCTCGACGTTCTCGAGGTAGGTCTCCGCGAGACGCTTAGCGCGGAGAGGGTCGCCCGGCATCAGGACGAGCGGGGCAATCTGGCCCGCGACGGCCTCGTTGTGCGGCGTAGGGGTTCGTGCCATAGCTATGCCTCCAGAATCTGATCGAGGTGGGACGTGCCGTTGGGAAGTGCGGGTGCGCCAAGGTAGTCGAGAACCGTTGCCGAGACGTCCGCGAACGTTGGCCGCGTGCCCAGGTCAACACCCTTACGCACGCGCGGCCCGCATACGAGCCACGGAACGTACTCGCGTGAGTGGTCCGTCGAGGGGGTTACAGGGTCGCAGCCGTGGTCTGCCGTAATCATGAGCAGGTCATCGTCACGCAGGCCCGCCACGATGCGCGGGAGCTGGCTGTCAAAGTAGCTCAGGGCGCGCGCATAGCCGGGCGCGTCGTTGCGGTGGCCGTAGACCATGTCGAAGTCCACAAGGTTGGTGTAGCAGAGGCCGGTGAAGTCGCGCTCTGTGGCCTCGACGGTTCGCTCGATGCCCTCGTTGTTGCCCGAGGTGAAGACGTGTTCCGTGATACCGCGGTGGGCAAAGATGTCGTAGATCTTACCGATGGAAAGAACGTCCTGGCCGGCGTCCTTAAGGACGTCGAGCATCGTGGTGCCCGTGGGTTCCAGAGAGAAGTCGTGCCGACGCGGGGTGCGCACGTAGTTTGGCCACTCCCCCGTGTAGGGGCGCGCAATGACGCGGGCAACGCCGTGCTCGCCCGTAAGGATCTTGCGTGCGATGCGGCAGTACTCGTAGAGCTGCTCGGGCGGCACCATGTCCTCGTGCGCAGCGATCTGGAAGACGCTGTCGGCCGAGGTGTAGACGATGAGCTTGCCCGTCTCGAGCTGCTCGCGGCCGTAGTCCTTGATCACCTGCGTACCGGAGTACGGCTTGTTGCAGAGAACCCCACGGCCCGTCTGGCGCTCGAACTCGTCCAATATCTCCTGGGGGAAGCCGTTGGGGTATGTGGGGAAGCGCTTGGGCGAGATGACGCCCGCCATCTCCCAGTGCCCAACCGTTGTGTCCTTGCCGGCAGACGCCTCGCGAAGGCGGGCAAACGCGCCGGTGGGCGAGGCGACCGGCTTGAGGTCTGCGTCGTAGGGTGACTCAAGCGCGCCCTCAATGTTGAAAAGGCCGAGAGACGCCATGTTGGGAATGTTGAGCTCGCCCGTAGTGGCACAGGCGCACAGGGTGTTGCTCCCCTCGTCGCCCCACTCCGCAGCATCTGGCTCGGCACCGATGCCAAAGCTATCCAAGACAATAAGAAACACGCGCTTGCCCATGGTCGCTCCCTCCGCAGGCATCTCCCCGACGCCGCTGCGTAACGCCATAACAAATGACAAGTCGAAACTATCGACATGACTAGTATTGTTTGGCCGCTAGCAAAGCGGCGGAAAAGCGGGGCAGCCGGTACAAACAATTCGACAAGCGGCAAATGCTTAGTAACAATAAATAATTGTTTAGAATTGCGATGCAAGGCGGCGCACGAGAGAGGGGACGCAATGCTCACCGAGAGAGAACAGCAGATCCTGGGATGGATCCGCGCAAACCCCTCCATTTCCCAGCAGGAGATTGCCAGCCGCGCAGGTATCTCGCGCTCGTCCGTCTCTGTCCATATTTCGAACCTCACCAAGAAGGGCGCGATTCTCGGCAGGCAATACGTGCTTGCCGACACACCTTATGTCGTTGTGGTGGGAGCCACCAACATGGATGTGGTGGGCAAGCCGGGCGGGGTTCCCACCCCGCGCGACGTCACGCCAGGCACCATTGTGGTCTCCCCAGGCGGCACCGCGCGAAACGTGGCGCACAACCTCACGCTACTTGGAACCAGCACCAAGCTGGTAACCGCCTTTGGGGAAGACGTGCGCGCGCGGGGGCTCTCCGAGGGGTGCGTGGAGATGGGCATGGACCTCGAGGGATCGGTGACTGTTCCCGGTGGAACCACCTCTACCTGCGTCTTTATCCTGGATGAGCATGGCGACCTCTCGCAGGCCATCGCCGACATGGGCATTCTCGACAGCCTCACCCCCAGCGTGCTTGAGCGCAGGCTCGACCTCATCGATCGAGCCACGGCATGCTTCGTCGACACCAACATCTCCCGCGAGAGTCTACGCTTCCTTGCCGAGCACGTAAGCACCCCCCTGTTCTGCGACCCCGTCTCAACCTCCAAGGCGACAAAGCTCTCTGGGCTGCTTGGGCATTTCCATGCCATGAAGCCAAATGCCCTTGAGGCCGAAGCGCTGACGGGAGTCACCATCCACGACGAGAAGAGCCTTGAGCTGGCAGCCAAGAAGCTTCTCGATACCGGGCTTGAACAGGTGTTTATTTCACTTGGGGCCGACGGGCTTCTCTGCGCGGGGCAAGACGGGATGCTTCGGCTTCCCAGCTACAGCGCAGACGTGGTGAGCGCGACTGGGTCGGGCGACGCCATGATGGGGGCAATCATCTGGGCGCACCTGCAGGGGGAAGACCTCGAGGGTGCCTGCGCCGCCGGTCTTGCGGTTGCCGCCATCTGCACGGAATCCGCCTCCACCGTTAACCCCAACCTCACTGCCGAAGCCGTAAGGCAGCGCATGGCAGAAGCGGGCGCGACAGGAAAGGTTCTCTCGGCAAACTAGCATCTGCGCTCATAGCCAAGGCCACTTGGACCCAAGCATGCGCCATCCACCGACAAGTGGACATGGGTATCTCATAAAGTGGACAAATGTCCTTTTATTGCTGAGGCGCTCGGCCTTAGCATGCACCCAAGGATCTGGGGAGAGGAGGGGACATGGACACGCTTGGTTACCTCGACACCTTGGATGCGGAGGTTCGCGACAGGCTCACCCCTTGGGCTGGTCGAATTCCCGCTGCCCTTCTCAGCAGATGCGCGCTCGTAAAACTGGACAAGGGCGACGAGCTCGTGCACGAGTTCGACCGCTTTGGTTCTGTCTACGTCCTCACGCGCGGTGTCATCGCCTCTACCAGCCCGCTGCTTGACGGCGGCACGTACGTGATAGACGAGTTCCATGCGCCGGCGGCCTTTGGTGAGATGGAGGCCATTGGCGCTAGCCCCTTCTACCACAGCTCGCTCATGGCTGCCACAGATGCCGAGCTTATCCGCGCCTCCGGTAGGGACTACCTTGCGTGGCTCTCCGGAGACGCCGACGCCCTGCTTGCGCGCTCGCGCTGGGTTGTCCAGCGCCTTGCAAGCCAATCGAGCCACGAGCGCTCCCTGCTTGCATGGACTGGCGAGAAGCGCGTTGCCTACGCACTCTGCCAGCTCTATGGAGAGGCCGGAGGGGAACGCCTGGTAGTGCCGCTAACGCGCGCGCAGCTGGCGGAACGCGTGGGCGTAAGCACCAAGACAGTGAGCCGTTCCATAGCTTCGCTTGGAGATGCCGGGATGGCGCGCCTTGAGGGCAGAAGAATCGTGATTGACCGAGAGGCATTTGAGCTTCTCGAAGACATGCTCCGCGACGAGCTTGGTCAAAGCGCGTGCGGAAGAGAAGGGAGTGCACGTTCATGAAGACCATCGACAACACCCAGGAGTTCTACGACATCTGCACGGCGAGTAACCTCACGTACAAGCAGAAGCTGCTGCACCTGGCGCAGGCAGCCGAGAACAGCATCGACCCCATCGAGCGCCCCAAGGAAGCGGACTACTTCTTCGAGCACGGCGGCATTGACTACATGTGTGAGGGCAACGCGCCCTACCGCCCGCGCTACATCTGCCCGGACTACGGCAAGTTCCTCGCCCAGGGGAGCGAGTTCTTGCGCCTTAAGCCAGCGGAGACTCTGGACGATGCGCTTTGGAACCTTGCGATGGTCTACGACAACGTGCCCTCGGTCACCAGCCGCCCCGTCTATGTGGGCCAGCTTGACCGCATGCTCGATCCCTTCCTCGACGGCTATAGCGACGAGGAGGTAAAGGCGCGTCTGCGTCGCTTCCTCAACTACATTGACCGCACCGTTGCCAGCGGTTACTGCCATGCAAACATTGGCCCCGAGGAGACGCGTGCCGGCCGGCTGCTCATGGAGGTTGAGCAGGAGCTTGCCAACGCGGTACCCAACTTCACGCTGAAGTACGATCCGGCAATAACACCCGATGACTTTGCCCGTCTCGCCGTGAAGACCACGCTCACCTGCGCCAACCCCGCCTTTGCAAACGACCGCATCCACCGCGAGACCTATCCTGGCGACTACACAGTGGTGAGCTGCTACAACGTGCTGCCCATGGGCGGCGGCGCCTACTGCCTTGATCGCCTGCTGTTCCCGCGCCTTGCGGACATGGCGTCAAGCGTAGACGACTTCATGGACAACATCCTCCCGTCTGCCACGGGCGCGCTTCTCGAGTACATGAACTCCCGCATTAAGTTCCTTGTCGAGAAGTCGAACTTCTTCGAGACCTCGTTCCTCGCCAAGGAGGGCCTCATCAGCCGCGACCGCTTCTGCGCGATGTTTGGCGTAGCCGGCATGAGCGAGTGCGTGGCCAAGCTGCTTGGCCTTCACGACGGCCGCGCCTACGGAACAGATGACGAGGCCAACGACCTTGCCGATCGCATCATGTGCCAGGTCTACAAGCAGGTTCTGGAGTTCCCGGCAGTGTACTCGGAGGTCTCTGGCAACCGCTTCACGCTGCATGCGCAGGCCGGCTTCTCCGACATGCCGGGCGTGACGCCGGGCGTGCGCATCAAGGTTGGCGACGAGCCCGAGGTCTTCTACGACCACATTCGTCACAGCGCTCGCATGCACCGCTTCTTCAACGCCGGTGTCTCTGACATCTTCCCCGTTGAGCCCACGGCCAAGTCCAACCCCGACGCCGTCCTCGACGTTGTAAAGGGCGCCTTTGCCATCGATGACAAGTACCTCTCGTTCTACTCGTCCAATGGGGACCTGGTTCGCATTACGGGCTTCCTGGTGAAGCGTTCTGAGATGGAGAAGTTCGCCCGTGGCGAAGCAGTGCTCGCCGATACCTCGCATGACGGCGAGGGCAACTGGCGGGCAAACGACCTTGCAGACCGCAAGGTCCGCCTGTAGGGAGCGCTACGGTGTCCGTTCACATACCCATTAACAACATCATCCCGTTTTCACTGGTGGACGGGCCTGGCTCGCGATGCTCAATCTTTGTCCAGGGTTGCAATATCCACTGCGCGTACTGCCACAACCCGGAGACGCAGCGGCTCTGCGTTGGCTGCGGGGCCTGTGTGCGGGCGTGCCCGGCGGGGGCCCTCAAGATGGTGTGCGGCGCCGTCGAGTGGGACCAAGGCGCATGCGTGAAGTGCGATACGTGCATCCACGTGTGCCCCAACCACTCGTCGCCCCGCATCCTCTACCTCGACGCAGAGCAGGTCTTTGAGCGCGTGAAGTCGTACATGCCCTTCATTAGGGGAGTCACCTGCTCGGGTGGCGAGTGCATGCTCTACCCCGAGTTTCTCTCCGAGCTCTTTGGGCTGTGCCGGGGCGTTGGGCTTGGTTGTCTCATCGACTCCAACGGCACGGTAGACTTTGCCGAGCATCAGGACCTCCTTGCGCTGTCCGATGGCGTGATGCTCGACCTCAAGTGCTGGGATGATTCGTGGTTTGTCTCGCTCACGGGAACCGACGGAAAGACCGTCCGCAAGAACCTCGCGTTTCTTGCGGAGCAGGATAAGCTGGCTGAGCTTCGCGTCATTGTGACCGTGGACCGCAACGACCCCGAAGCTGCAGTACGCGGAGCAGCTGGTGTGCTTGGGGAGAGAGTGGCCTCCACGCGTCTGAGGCTCATGCGCTTTCGCCACTTTGGTGTCCGCGGGGAAATGGAGGGAGCGCCCTCCCCTACTGACGAGCGCATGGACGCCATGGAGGAGCTTGCGAGGTCGTTGGGATTTGGCACCGTTGTGGTGAGCTAGCTCGGCGTATATCGACGAGGGCAAACGGCCGGCCTGGCACGGATTGTGCCGGACCGGCCGTTGTAGTAAGGCGGCTTCTATGGAGCTAGGCGTTAGCCCTCGACAATCTTGATGCCTGCACTGCAGCCAAGGCGGTCGGCTCCCGCCTCCACCATGGCAAGCGCTTCCTCCTTGGTGTGGATGCCACCCGCTGCCTTGACCTTGCAGCGATCGCCGACGGTCTTGCGCATGAGCGCCACGTCGTGCACCGTGGCGCCTCCCGTCGAGAAGCCGGTGCTGGTCTTCACGAACGAGGCTCCTGCGGCAACCGCGTCCTCGCAGGCGCGGACGATCTGCTCGTCATCGAGGAGGCAGCACTCCAGAATGACCTTCACGGGGTGGCCCTGGGCAGCCCTGACGACGGCTGCTATGTCATCGATGACGTACTGGTCGTCGCCAGCGACGAGGTGACCGCCATTGACCACCATGTCGATCTCTGTGGTCCCGTCCGCCACGGCCTGGGCGGCCTCGGCGGCCTTCGCCTGCGTGGAGCAGGCACCCAGAGGGAAGCCGATGCAGGTGGTCACGCCCACGCCGGTGCCCGCAAGGCGCTTGGCAGCCATCGCCGTCCAGCACGAGTTGATTGCAACCGTCGCGAAGTGGTACTTGGCCGCCTCGTCGCACAGGCGCTCGATGTCTGCCTGCGTCGCGTTCTGCTTGAGATTGGTGTGATCGATGTAGCCATTGAGTTCCATAACATACTCCCGTCTTACGAAGACCCTCCCATAGCTTCCAGCCCACACCTTGGCACAAACAAGATGCTGACGCAATGAGCGCCTCGGCAGCCGTATGGCATCCCACTCATCACTGACGGCTACACACAGACCCAGGTGAGGCCTAGTTCGCCCAATACTGATTCCTGGCATCAATTGACGGTTGGGATACGGTTTATCGGGCACCCACTGAGTACAAACTGGTTCGAGATTTGTTAAACACCTGGTAGACGAATTGCCATCATGACGATTACATATCATTATTGAAACCAAAACTGCTGCCAACCGGAAGTCGCCTTTTGCATCAGTACAAGCGCTCGGATTCCAAGGGGCGCCGAGGGTCATCGCACTTCCGGTTGGCAGCAGTTATTGTTCAAGTCTTTATATATCATTATGCATATCGCAATTCTTTGACCTGCGCTTTAACAAACTTCGAACCATTTGATGCTTGGGGGTACCCTCAAAAACCGCATCCCAACCAGAAATTCTTGCCAGGCAGGGGCGAGGAACCAGCCCACAGCTCTGCGGTTAGCCAAAGGAAAAGAGAGACGGAGCCAAAAGGCTCCGTCCCTCGGGTGGTAACGCCAATGCTACTTGGGGCAAGAACTAGAAGTTCACCGGCTCGTCGTAGTAGCAGCACTTGAGAATCTTCTCGAAGTCCTCTGCCTTGGTTTCGCGCGGGTTCTCGGGCGTGCAGGCATCCTGGACTGCGTTGGCAGCAATGGTGGGCAGCTTCTCGAGGAACTCCTTCTCGGAGACCATAACGGGCTCGCCGGTCTCGTCTGCCTTAACGCCACCGTTGGCGTAGTTGTTGATGCTCTGCGGGATGTGCAGCTCGTCGTTCATGCTGCGAATCTTCTCCACCAGAGAGTCGATGAGCTGGTCGTCGGTGGTGCCAGGAAGGTGCAGGATCTCCTTGGCAACATAGGCATAGCGCTCGTGAGCGCGCGGGTCCTTGGAGTTCCACTGGATGGCCTTGCCCAGATACATGGCATTGGCGGCACCGTGAATGATGTGGCCGTTCTCAAACGCAGCGCCAGTCTTGTGGGCCATGGAGTGCACGATGCCAAGCAGACCCGAGGAGAAGGCCAAGCCGGCCAGGCACTGGGCCTCGTGCATGTGCTTGCGGCCCTCATGATCGCCGGTGTAGGAGACGGGCAGCCACTGCGTAATCTCACGGATGCCGTGCAGCGCGTCGGCGTCGGTGAACATGGAGGCTGCTGTCGAGACGTACGCCTCGAGACAGTGCGTAAGGGCATCCATACCGGTGTGTGCGCAGAGCTTCTGAGGCATGGAGTAGGTGAGCTCGGGGTCGACGATGGCAACGTCAGGCGTGATGTTGAAGTCTGCCAGCGGGTACTTAATGCCATGCTCGTAGTCGGTAATGACCGAGAAGGCCGTTACCTCGGTAGCGGTGCCGGAAGTGGAGCTAATAGCGCAGAAGTGAGCCTTGTGGCGCAGCTCGGGGAACGAGAACGGCTGAATGATGTTATCGAACTTCTCGTCGGGATACTCGTAGAAGACCCACATGGCCTTCGCGGCGTCGATAGGCGAGCCTCCGCCGATGGCAACAATCCAGTCCGGGCCAAAGTCCTGCATGAACTTGGCGCCCTTCTGCACCGTCTCGATGGACGGGTCGGACTCGACGCCCTCGAACAGCTTGACCTCAAAGCCAGCATCCTCCAGGTCCTTCTGAACGTCCTGCAGGAAGCCGCCGCGACGCATGCTGTGGCCACCGGAGACGATGACGGCCTTCTTGCCCTTGAGGTTCTTCACCTCGTGGCGAGCGCCCTCACCAAAGTACAGGTCACGCGGGTTGGTAAAACGTCCCATAGCACATCCTCCAATTCACCGGCCGCCACCGATGGCGGCAAATGCCTGAGAAGACCCCTCGGCCTTCCCTGATGCCCTACCTGGAACAACTTGAAGCCGGACGAGCAGCAAAAAACGCACCGCCAGTCCGAACCTGAATGCGGCCCCATCCTATCAGATAGACGCCAGCGAGAGGCCACTTACGGCAGGCGGCTTCGCGCAGGAACAAGGCCGTATCCCTGCTCCACCGACGTCCATACCCTTGGTCTTCTCCGACACCCCGCTGTGACTAAAACTACATATTTTCATCACATTTTGAAGCAGGAGGAATACGGGAAGGGCGTCCGATGCCACCGGCACCAGACGCCCAGCCAAACACTCTGCGAGAACCCGCCTTACGCAGTGACCTCGGTCTTGGTGTCCACCGCAACGTCGCGCTTGGACTCCTCAACGTGCTTGCGGCCAAGCTCAGACCACTCGGGCTCCTCGTCGGGAATGGAGCCAGGCTTCTTGGTGAAGAGCTCCTTCAGGCAGTTGTACGCCACGATGACACCCAGGACCACAATCAGGATGGCGATTACGAGCTGCAGACCCTTGGTCGCGATCACCGCAAAAGACTGGTCGGCGGCAACGGCAGTCCAGCAGCCATAGATGCTCATGCCAAGCGACGTGAAGGTGCATGCGAGCAGGAATGCCACGGGCACGTAGAGCATCCAACCCTTGCGACCAGTGCACTTGCAGAAGACGGCGAGAGTGATCATGGTCATGCCGCCAAGCAGCTGGTTGGAAGCGCCAAACAGCGGCCAGATGTTGAGGTAGCCGCCAAAGCACAGGGCGATGCCCAGGACCAGCGTGACAGCGATGGAGAAGGCCGTGTTGGTGACGACCTTGCGGGCACCGGACTGCTCGGAAGAGCGGGAGGCGGCGTCGTTGGTCTCGTAGAAGAACTCCTGCCAGCTGGTGCGACCAATACGGGCAACGGCATCAACGGAGGTGAGTGCCAGCGCAGAGACGTTCATGGTCATGAAGACCGTAGCAAACGTGGCGTTGAAGCCCATGAGCTCCATACCGCGAGCAACGCCGGCGGCGAAGATCTGGAACGGCGTTGAAGCGGTGCCAGCGTTGAGGGCGCCCGTGCCGGCGGTATTCATGTCACCAAACATGATGCCAGCGGTCACGATGGCAAGCACGCCCACAAAGGACTCGAGGACCATGGCGCCGTAGCCAACGGGAAGCATGTGGGTCTCGTTGGAAATCTGCTTAGAGGAGGTGCCGGAAGAGACAAGGCTGTGGAAGCCGGACAGGGCACCGCAGGCAACAGAGACGAACAGAACCGGGAAGAGGTAGTTGCCCTTAGCTGCCAGGGCGTCGAGCGTCTCGGAGCTCACAACCATCGGCGCCGTTATAGTGGCCTGGCCATTGATGCCCAGCGCGATGATGCCGAGGACGGCGCACGCGATCATGGCGACCATCATGATGGTCGTAAGGAAGTCACGTGGGGTCTTGAGCGTCTGGATGGGCATGGCGCTTGCGAGAATCAGGTAGAGCGTCACGACGGCAATCCAGCCAGTGGCGTTGAGGTAAATCGGGAACACCATGCCAAGCGCAAAGGGAACCGCGATGCACGCAAGGGCAAACAGGAACTTTGCAACGCCCTTGAGGTCCCACTTGCGGCACGCCCACCCAAAGAAGATGGCGGAGAAGGTGAGCAAGATGGAGATGGTACCCGCGCAGCCACCGGCGTAGGACTTGGCGAAGTCAACGGAACCATCGGCAGCAGCGGTGGTAGCAAACGTGCCCGCCACCATCGAGACGAACGCAGCGATGACAATGCAGCAGAACAGCCACGAGAAGGCCAGGAACAGATGGCGACCGGTCCTGCCAATGTACTTCTCGATAAGCTGGCCAAGCGACTTGCCGTTGTTCTTGACAGAAGCATACAGGGCACCAAAGTCATGAACGGCGCCAAAGAAAATGCCGCCAACAAGGACCCAGAGAAGCACGGGGAGCCAGCCAAACATCATGGCGACAATGGTGCCCGTGACAGGGCCTGCGCCACAAATCGAGGAGAACTGGTGGGCAAACACGGAGAAGCGCTGCGCAGGCGAGAAGTCCTTGCCGTCCTCCATGCGGACCGCAGGGGTGAGGACCTCGGGATCGACGCCCCATGACTTAGCTAGCCAGCGCCCGTACCCGAGGTAGCCAATAATCAGGACCACCGCACTTATCAAGATGATCGTGATGCCATTCATGTCGTCTTACCTCCTTAGGGTAGGGCGCTGCGGACCGTTTCCGCTGTTTGCGCTCGGTGGGCGGCATGGTACAACCTTGAGATGAAATTGAATGTCTGTCTAACGCCAATAATTATTGGATATTTTTTACAGAATCTGGATATTTTTGGATATCTTTCAAATAAATTCTCTTGTTATTGGATATTATTCGCTAGTTCAAAAAACCGTTCGCAATAGCGCTCCCTGGAAACATTCTCCAAGATGTAATCGTTAGGGAACTCGTTTCGAAACATTTTTCAACCGTTCACCGTATTTTGATAACCGTTCAAAGCATTTGAGAGATTGCGATTATCGAATGCGGGCAGGTTGGCAAGTTACCCGTGGCGTCCTTGTCGTGCCACGCATGGGATACCATGAGAGCGACGAAAGGAGGCGCACCGTGGCGTTTGACCCCAGGAGAGAGGACTACCAGCGTCTGGCGCTACGCTATGCGCAGTCGCTGCCCAAGGGGAACCCCGTAGCCGCCGCCAAGGCGTTCACGGACTTTGGCCGTCGCTTTGCCCGTGATCGGGACACGCTTCCCCAGTCCGATGCCGACCGCGCCTTCCACCTTGTGGCCGTTGCCGCCGAGGTCATCGACTACCAGCTTCCCTTCTCGAGTGAAGAAAGGGCAGACGCGCTCATCAACCGCGGGCGAGACCTTCTCGACGAGGCAATCTCGCTCGACCCCAAGTGCCACGACGCCATCCGCATGCGCGCCTCACGCGTAAGCCCCAGCTTTGACGCCCAGTTCACCTTCCTCCAGGAGGGCGCGGACGAAGTCCTCGCGTCCTGCCAGGAGGCTCGCGACGCCGTGCCAAACGACGGGGACGATGAGCGCATTGCCCTTGGCCGCGACATTGCCCTGCGTCCTTATCGGCGCTGGATGGCCGCTCTGGCCGAGGAGGCACTCATCTGCGGCCGGAACCACAGCTGCATAGAGGCAGGCGAGCGCCTGCTGGAGCAGGACCCCTCGGACCAGGCGGACGTTCGGTTCACGCTTGCCCTTGCCTACGCAAAGCTCGAGGATGAGGCATCCCTTGACGCGCTGGCCAAGTGCTACGGCACCATCATCCCGGCACGCCCCGCAGACGACGCCTGGATGGGAATCGCACGGCTGGCGCTAGCGCACAAGAGCCACGACATGGGCCAGGCCCGGCAGCTTCTCGAGCACCTCATTGCCGTCTATCCTGGCTGTGCGTCCGCGCTCATCACGCAGACGGAGCTACCGGACGGCGTCTTTGCCCGCCTCGCCGTACCACCTTACAGCGAGGACGAGCTCATCCTTGCCGTCTCCGAGGCAACGGTGCTGCTCCAGGAGGGTGACGACAAGAGCGGGCGCGGAGTTCTCGGCTCTTGGGTTGCGCGGACCACGGCCAAGCTCTACCCCGAGGCGCTGGCCGAGGCACAGGAGCTTTCCACCCCTTACTACCAGCAGGACGAGAAGGGCCCGCAGGACGGTGATGCCTCGTGAACGGACGGGAGGAGCTTGTGCTCAGGTGCGCCCAGCGGCGCCGCGAGAAGATTGGCACCCTCTCTGACGAGGGATTTGCCGAGCTGTGTCTGGCCGTGCGCGAGAATCCCGCGGCCTTTGTTGACTCCCCCGAGCAGGCCTCGTTCGCCACGCTCGTTGGCGCGCTGGACGCGTTTCACCGCGCCGGCGCCGATGACGACCTTCTCGACGACGAGGAGTTCCGCGCGGCACGCGAGCGCAGGTTGCAGACGCTCTCGGCAGCATGCGACCAGGCGCTCTCTCAGGACGGTGGCTGCCTGGACGCACGGCTCGTGCAGGTGCTTGCCGCAGACCTTGACCCAGATGACAGGCTTGACGCGCTACTCGAGATCGAGACAAAGGCCGACGAGATGAACGAGCTTACCCTTGGCTCCACGGGCGATGCCTGGGATGACGTCTTCACGCGGCCAAGGCTGCGCCTGTGGGGCGCCATTGCACGCACCTGTCTTGCCGGTGGCCGCTACCGCATGGCGCTTGACGTCTCGCGCGGCCTCATGGCAGCATCACCAAAAGACCAGGTGGGCGGCAGGCTCACAGCTGCGCTGGCTCTGGCACGCCTGGAGGACGAGGCGGGCTTCAACGAGCTTGACGCGCGCCTTGCCGGTCGCGAGAACTCCTGGCTCAATCTGGGGCGCACTATCCTCCTGTACAAGCTGGGTCGCATGAACGCCGCGCGGCGTGCACTGCGCGGGTACGGCGAGCTCTGCGAGGGGGCGGCGTACGCCCTGCTCAGACCCACGTTTGTAGAGATCTACCTCCCCGACAGGCCAGAGGTTCCCGCAGGGGGCTTCGAGGAGGCAACGTTTGCCGTCCACGAGGCGGAGCCCATCATTGCAGACGTGCCCGACTTCATCGCCTGGGCGGACGCCTTCCCGTGGTTCCACGCTTCTGGCGAGGCATATGCGGAGGAGAACGGCTACGACTGGTAGAGGCGCGCCGCTCTGATATACTCTCATCTGCGTCCCCATCGTCTAGCGGTCAGGACATCGCCCTTTCAAGGCGACGACACGAGTTCGAGTCTCGTTGGGGGCACCATTGGTACCAGGCTGCGGCCGTTCCTAACCCAGGGGCGGCCGCTTTTTCGCAGACAGAACAGACGGCACCGCCCCCGCGAACCGCGCCATCACGCTACTATGGCTGATAAGGTCACGTGCCCACGAGCGGCGCCGTGCCGCCCGCACCGAAGGGAGCTCGAGCATGTCGGACAAGAAGAAGCGCATCCTCATCGCATGCGGCTCCGGCATTGTCACCTCGACAATCGCGCGCAAGAAGATCGAAGAGCTTCTCGACGCGCACGGTTACAAGGGCAGCTACGAGATTGCGCAGGTGCCCCTGAGCACGGCACCCGAGAAGTCGAAGGACTGCGACTTCATGGTGGCAACCGCCATCCATCCCTCCGAGCTGAGCTGCCCGTTTGTCGACGGCACCCCCTACCTCACCGGCACCGGCGAGAACGCCACTAACGAGCAGATCCTGCACCTCATGGAGCAGTAGGTCCGCGGCTACGCCGCGCGGCGGAGCGCCAACCTACCCCAGCCTGGCAAGCACGGAGGCCGCAATGCCCTCGGGCGTGAGCCCCGCGCGCTCCAGCAGGCGAGCCTGCTCGTCCGCCTCGGGATAGCCGTCGGGCGCACCCAGGCGCAGCAGCCCAGGGGTAGCGCCGCGGTCGAGCAGCTCCTCGGCGAGAAGTCCGCCAAGTCCGCCCACCACGCTGTGCTCCTCCACCGTCACGTCAAGCCGCGCGTTGGCGAGAAGCTCAACAACGTGCTGGTCAAGGGGCTTTATCGTACCCACGGTCACCACGCGGCAGGAAAGCCCCCGCCCACGCAGCAGCTGGGCGGCAGCTAGCGCGCGAGACGCGATGGAGCCGCAGGTAGCAATCGCAACGTCTGCCATGCGGCCGGGCGCGTCATCCGCAAGTACGCGGCAGAGCCCAAGCTCGAAGTCCCCACTGGGAAGCGCAGGGTCGCCCGCGGGCGCCTGCGTGATGCGCACGTAGGCCGGTCGCGGATTGCGCGCGAGCTCCGCAAGCGCACAGGCAAGCTCGGTGTTGGTCGCCGGTGCCACCACGGTGAGGCCCGGGATAGAGCGCATGCACGCAAGGTCCTCCAGGGCCATGTGGCTGGGGCCAAGGATGCCCGCGTGGTAGCCTGCGCCGAGCCCAACCAGCACGACCGGCGACTCCATCATTCCCAAGTTGACGCGCACCTGGTCGAGCACGCGAGCCGTGATGAACGGCGCATAGGACGGCGCAAACACGTGGAAGCCCTCGTTGGCAAGGGCGGATGCAACCTCAACCTGGTTCTGCTCGGCAATACCGCACTGAACAACGGAGCCCGGCAGCTTTGAGCGCAGCACATCGAGCGCAAGTCGGCGGCCGTAGTCCGAGATAACGGCCATGACCTGCGGGTCATTCTCGGCAATCTTTCCAAGCGCCCGGCCAAAGGCCACGCGCGAGTCCAGCCGGTCGAACTCGGCCGGGTCTGCGACGACCGCAGACTCCACAGCAACAGCTTCCCTAGACATGGCCCACCTCCCGACCAAGCTCCCTGACCGCCCGCGCATAGAGCTCGTCGGTCAGCTTGTTGTCGTGCCACTCCACGCAGTTCTCGGCAAACGAGAGGCCCTTCCCCTTGGTGGTGTGGGCAAGCACGGCCCGCGGCCGCGTATGGCTTGGCGCAAGCACGCTCCAGAGGGCGCTCACGTCGTGGCCGTCCACCTCGATTGCCTCGAAGCCAAAGGCGCGGAACTTCTCCGCGAGGCTGCCCGTGTCGAGAATCTGCGCCGTAGGGCCATCGAGCTGCAGCCCGTTGACGTCGACGATAACCGTGAGCGACGCCAACCCCATATGCCCTGCAAGCGCGGCAGCCTCCCAGACCGAGCCCTCGTTGCATTCGCCATCGCCAAGAAGGCAGAAGACGCGTGAGCCGCTCGCACGCCTGTTTGCGGCAATCGCAAGGCCGCACGCATAGCCCAGCCCCATGCCCAGACTGCCACCGGAGGTCTCGATGCCACGAGCGGGGTCTCGCCTGGGGTGCTTGAACAGCACCGCATTGGGGCCGAGAAGCCCGCGGTCAATGTCCTCCTGCGAGACCAGGCCCGCATGAAGCAGGGCCGGGTAGAGCGCGAGAGAGGCGTGACCCTTGGAGAGCACAAAGCGGTCGCGCTGCTCCCAGGGGGTGCCGTCCGCTCCAGTGCGCATAACGCCCCCGTAGAGCACGGCGAGAATCTCTGCCGCAGAGAGGCTGCCACCCAGGTGGAACGGCATGTTTGGGTTAGCGTGCGCAAACTCGACGACGGTCTTGCGAATGTCCAGGGCCAGACCGGAGAGCCGACGCCGTTCAGAGGGGGCAAGCGCGGGGGCAAGCGCCGTGGGTAGCCAGCCGTCCTGGACCGAGGTCCCAGCCACCTCCTGGCCGGCACGCAGCCAGGTGAGGCCCCACTCGATGACCGTTGCGTCCGCAAGGCCTATGGTCTGGCGCAGCACCAGCACGGGGTCGTTCTCGCCACATCCCAGCGCCTCCGCGCGTTCCCCTGCCGAAGAGGCGGAGTAGCGCACCTTCGACCAGGTAATCTTTCGGCCAGAGCAGCGCTCCACGGCGTCGAAAGCCGTCTCACACGAGAAGTCCGCATCTTCCAGGCCCAGGCACTCCCCCAGGTTCTCCCAGCCCTCCTGGCAGATGACCGGCTTGCCGTCGACAGTGCGAACGCGCAGCAGGTAGAGCACCGGACTGCCCGGCTGTATGCGCAGGTGCTCGGCAACGTCTGCGGGAGCGGGGATCACGCGCTTCTCGAGGACGTGGGTCACAAAGTCTTTGCCCTGCTCGCGGAGGGACTCGCCAAACGAGAGGGACCGCTCGCCTGCGGGATGCGAGAGAGCGCGCTCCGAGACAAAGGTGCCCGAGCCGCGCACCTGGACGAGAAATCCCTCGTCCACGAGCTCGCTGATGGCGCGGCGCACGGTACCGCGCGAAATGCCAAAGCGGGCCATGAGCTCGTGCTCGGAGGGAATACGTGAACCGGGGGCCCACTCGTGCAGGCCGATCTTCTCGCGCAGGAGGGCGGCCAGCTGCGAGTACACCGGGGCAGAGCCCGCCTTGCCTGCAGAGCGCTCTGTGGACCTGCTCGCCACCGCCTGTGGCGCGCCCCCAAACGCATCCATGCCGTTCTCTGCCATGCTGCCCCTCCCCCACTCCAAGCGCATCGAAGTTGCGAGACATAGTTGTACACCACTTGTCCCTACGTAGGACACGCAACGGGATGTTCTGGGCGCATGCGCCAAAACAACACGCCAGCGGCAGACCGGCGAACCTGTTGGCCAAGACCGCGGCACAGGATTAACAAAGGCTGGTAGGGGCGGTGGGACTCGAACCCACAATCCTTTCGGCGAGGGATTTTAAGTCCCCTGCGTATGCCAATTCCGCCACGCCCCCAGCTTGTCTTGGGAGCCCTACTCCCCAGACGGCCGAAGCGGTCTCATGGTGGGCTTCCACACCACCGGAGACTCGCGCCCATCTAGCATAGCAGCAGCGACAATGGAAAGGCCAAAGAGAAGGTCGCTCTCGCTCACCGTAAGGCTCGAGAAGCCCGTCTGGCGCACAAGTTCTGAGACCGCAACGGCACCGCCCAGGATCACGGGAGCGCGCTTGGCCTGGATTCCCTTGAGCGCGGCACGCTCCTCCTGCGTGAGTGAGGCAAGGCGGCGCTCGAGCTCATCGACCTTCTCGCCAGAGAGCTCGTGAAGGTGCACGTACGCAGGGTCATATGGGTCGAGACCGGCGTCGATGGCCACCAGCGTGGTGACCGTGCCGCCCGTGACCACGAGCGTCTTGGGGTCACCAAGGCGACCCCCTGCCTCTTTAAGCGCCTGCGAGAAGGTCTGTGCGGCGTACTCGTGGGCTTGGGCCAGGTCCTCTGCGGAAGGCGGATCCTCGCGAGAGAGGAAGCGCTCCGTGAGGCGCCTGCAGCCAACCTGGACCGAGGTGACCCACCCCAGGTCAAGCGTGCCGCCGGAAAGCTCGCCCACGGCCAGCTCGGTCGAGCCGCCGCCGTTGTCGGCCACCAGGATGCGACGCCCGTCGAAGTCCTGCGCAACGCCCATGAACGTGAGGGCACCCTCAATTTGCCCTGGAATGATAAGAGAATCGAGGCCAAGCGAGGCAAGCGCCGCACCAAGCTCGGGCGAGTTGGAGGCGTCGCGTGCGGCACTTGTGAGGGTGCAGCACACGGCCTCGGCACCAGACTCGCGCGCCGAGTTCACATACGCCTTTGCGCAGGCAAAGACGCGCTCCATGGCCTCCTGCGCAAGTTTGCCCGTTCTGTCAACGTCCTGCCCCAAGTTGCAGATATTCGACTGCTTGCCCAGTCGCACGACGCGGGACCCCTCGACGTCCGCCACCGCTAGGCGGCAGGTGACCGTGCCAATGTCGATGACTGCAACCCTGCGCATTAGTTACCGCTTCCCGAGGTATCCGTGTGGTACTGGAAGATGACGTCTGCGACGTTCACGTACCAGGGGACATCCGCCGAGACGACCGTACCCGTGCCCATGGGAGTGGCGTCGGCGCTGGTATCCGAGAGGCCCTCGACCACCACGCCCGTCTCACCCTCGCCAACGTAGCCGCGCTCGCGCGCGAGGTCCTGGACACCCTCTGGTGTCATGAGGGCATCGACCTCGCTGGTGAGTTGGTCGTTGCTCTGAGTGGTGGCGTCGTAGGTGGCCTGGAGGTCAAACCCCGAGCGCCAGGCGGCGTACAGATTGCATGCGGGGCCATAGAGCATGATCACCGTGACGATAACAACGGTGGCGATGATAACCGGGAGGCGATGCGCGCCCGCAAACTCCTCAGCACGCGAGACCGTCGCGGAGGCCGCAGACGTAGCGCCCGACGCGACATCTGCTGCCCTTGAGGCAACATCCGAGACGGCGCTGGGGGCATGTTCAGCAGCACGCTGCGAGCGGTGCCCGGTGCGAGTGCGCGTGCGGGTGCGGGTAGTACTAGCGGCACCCACAGAGCGGGTCGCGATTGCGCGACTGACGGAGGCGCCGCGGGAGGCGCGCCGGCGAACTGCGGAAGCCTGGGCGCGACCGGAGCACGAGCGCGTAGCGGTGCCCGTGCCCACGTGGTGACCGGTAGGACCGTCCTCCTCAACGCGAACGCCCTCCATCACGGAGGAGAAGGCCGAACGATGGGTTCTACCTGCAGAATAGGTGTAGACCGCCGGTCTTGGCGACACGTCTGTGGAGCCTCTCAACGCAATTTCTGTGCCCGAATATCTGCTCATGCCGTTGCTTCGTTTCTAGTTTGGTTTGGCGTGACAGCGCGGATGCACCGCGTGTCCCAGTGTATACCAGAAGTGCCCGCGGCCAGGCTCAGGAGTGGCTCTCCTCTTGCTTCGCACGGTCCCAAAGCTCGTTCAGCTCCGCAGTCGAGAGTGCGTCAAGGTCGCAGCCCTTCTCACGCGCCAGGTCCTCCATGCGAGACCAGCGGCGACGGAACTTCTCGTTGCTCTGTGCCAGGGCCCCCTCGGCGTCGATGCCCTCCATGCGCGCTACGTTCACCAGCGAGAAGAGCAGGTCGCCAAACTCGAGCGCGCGGGCCTGTGATCCTGTCGGCTCGCGCTCGAACTCATCGCGCTCCTCGTGCACCTTGTCCCACACGCCAGAGACGTCATCCCAGTCGAAGCCGACCTTTGCCGCGCGAGCGCTGATCTTTTGGCACTGCATGAGCGCCGGCATAGCGCGCGGCACGGAGTCGAGAAGCCCGACCTCAGGCTCCCTGGCGCTGGCGCCCGCCGTCTCGCGCTCGCGACGCTTCACGTTGTCCCAGATGCGAGCCACGTCCTCGGGCGTCTCGGCATCCACGCCACCAAAGACGTGGGGGTGACGGCGCACGAGCTTCTCATCTATGGCTCGGCACACGTCATCGATGGTGAAAGCGCCTTCCTCCGCAGCCACCTGCGAGTTGAGGACCACCTGGTAGAGCACGTCGCCGAGCTCCTCCGCCATGTGGGAGGCGTCATCTGCGCGCAGGGCCTCGGCAGCCTCGTAGGCCTCCTCAACCATGTAGCGCACAAGCGACTCGTGCGTCTGCTCGCGGTCCCACGGGCAGCCGTCCTCCTGGCGCAGGCGCCAGACCGTGCGCACGAGCCGGTCGAACTCGCAGTGCGTTCCGGGAACGCCGGGGCGCGAGAGACTCTCGGCGTCCACGGCGCAAAGGGCGTCCGCGGTCGTAGCGACCTCCGGCCCCGGCACGGGCGCGGACACGGGGTCCGCTTGGGGCCCGCGGCCGCCCACCCCGACGCCGCCGCCGTTGCGCACTGCTGCGGCGAGCGCCTCGGCGACAATCCCCGCACCGGTGGAGCCGGGATGCAGCCGACCGTCAGCAAACATGAGGGGGCTTCTCGGCAAGATGCTTGCTCCGTCGACCACCGTCACGTTTTCGTGGCCACGGCACGCGCGCTCAATGGCACGGCGCACCCACGAAAGCGACTTGCCATTAGGGATGCCAGCCAGCGTGGCCTCGTCCGCCTCGTCGGCGCGCCAGAGCGGCGTGAGCACGTAGATGGGCGTGTTGGGGAAGAGCTTGCACAGGCGGTCAAGGTAGGCGGAGGCGTCGCGGCGAATCTCCTTGCCCGAGCCCTCGCAGCCCCAGTCGTTGGTCCCGTAGGCCACGGTAATTGCCGCAGGCGGCTCCTTGCGCAGCGCCTTTATACCCGTAAGCGTCTTCTGGTCAAAGACGTAACCGCAGACGGCCTGGTTCACCAGGTCAAGGCCAAGCTCCGCCGAGAGGAGCGCCGGGTACGAGAGTGAAGGGCACCCCACCACAAAGCCCTGGGTGATGGAGTCGCCAAGGGCCAGCAGGTAGCCGCGCCGGGGTGCCGGGGCGGCCGTGCCGTTCGAGACAAGGCGTCCCACGGCAACGGACATAATGAGCGGCAGGTAGATGCGAACCTCGAGGGGCAGGTGCTCCGGATTGTCGAAGCGCACGGCAATACGACCGTCTCGCACGGCGACGGTATGGGACTGGCCACCCTCCACCACGGCGTCGATGCCGTCGATAAGGCCGTCCTCTGCTTGCCCAAGACTGCCCAGGTGCTCCATGACCTCGGAGTAGAGCGGGTGCGCGGGATCCAGGGCAGCCGTCACGTGGCAGTCAAAGGAGACCTCACTGCCCGTGGTCACAAGCGCCAGGCAAATGCCCGAGGTCGCGCGGGCACGGCGCCCGCGACCAACGGAGTCCAGGTAGCGAAGCTGTTTCTCGGAGAAGCGGTAGGGCTGCACAAGACCGTCGCCCGCGTCCTCGACGAGAAGGGCGCCACGAAGGTACTCGGTGATGTCACCGGGCAGGGATACCTCGGACGGGGCCGCATCCTCGCCGGAATGCGGCGTCATTCTCGTCCCCATGTGCGCAGCCGCAAGCGCCGTGCGTGCCAGCTTGCCAGACTTGATGAGCCTTGCCCTATCATCCTTGCTCAAAGCCATGGGGTCGTCCCTCTCCTCGCGTCACGCTGGTTGTCAGCTCTCGTCAGCATAGGGCAAGAGGCGGCACGGGGACGGCGAGGCACCGAATGTGTGGCGAGCCGATACACATTCGGGGCACGAACGTGTATCGGCCTGCGCGGGATACAGCTTCGGGCCCAAACGTGTGGCGGCACGCCGGCCCGCAGCGCTGCCGCCCACCGCCACCCGGCGCAAGCCGGCGCCAAGCCCCGCCCTACTCGTCGTCCGTCTCGTCTCCGCCGCCAATCTCCTCCAGCACGCCAAGCGCGGCAGGCATGACCTCCTCCTGCTTTGCGCGGAAGGGATACGCCAGCTTGTGCGTCTTGGGGTAGACCAGGGCCCCACGCTCCTTGAGCTTGAGCGCCGTCTTTCTCGGCACATCAATCCCCTGGTAGACCAGGCGCCCGTTGGTAAGCGAGACGGACGTGCAGCCCAGGCGCTGCGCGCGGATGCGAATGCGCGCCCGGTCAAGGAGGTTGCGACCGGCAAGCGGCAGCGCACCGTGGCTCTCCTCGAGGTCGCGCTGGAGCGCATCCACGTCGGAAAGCTCGGTAGCCGCGGCAAGCCTGCGGTATGCAAGCACGCGCTGGTCCACCTCGGGCATGTACTCCTCGGCAAGGTAGAAGTCGGCCGAGAGGTTGATGGTGACCTCAGGCACCTCCACCTCGGCGGTCTCACCACGAGCCTCGGCCACGGCCTCGCCCAGCATCTGGGTGAAGAGGTCAAAGCCCACGCTGGAGAGGTTGCCGTGCTGCTCGGCGCCCATGAGCGAGCCCGCGCCTCGAATCTCGAGGTCACGCATGGCAATGCGCATGCCGCTGCCCAGGTCCTGGTACTCGTTGATGGCAGTGAGGCGGTCGGTTGCCTCGGGGGTGAGCGGCGCCGTGGAGGGGAACATGAAGTACGCGTACGCCTGCGTGCGCCCGCGCCCCACGCGACCCTTGAGCTGATAGAGCTGGGCCAGGCCCAGACGCTGCGAGTCCTCGATGATCAGCGTGTTGGTACGTGGGTTGTCGATACCGCTCTCGATAATGGTGGTGGCCACCAGAACGTCGATCTCGTGCTCCTGGAAGCGCAGCATCACGTCCTCGACCTCGCGGGCGCTCATCTTGCCGTGCGCCACGCCCACGCGCGCCTCGGGCGCCGCCTCCATCACGCGCGCCACGGCGTCGTCGATGGTGGTCACGCGGTTGCTCACGTAGTAGACCTGCCCCTTGCGCTCAAGCTCGTTGCGGATGGCGGCCGAAACCAGGTCCGGGTCCCACTCCCCCACGTGCACCTTCACGGGCAGGCGTCCCGGCGGAGGCGTCATGATGAGGCTCATGTCGCGCACGCCGCTCATGGCCATCTGCATGGTGCGCGGGATGGGCGTGGCCGAGAGCGTGAGCACGTCGACCTGCTCGCGCATATTCTTGAGCTGCTCCTTGTGCTGCACGCCAAAGCGCTGCTCCTCGTCGATGATAACGAGCCCCAGGTCATGCGGGTTGACGTCTGCCGAGAGGAGCCGGTGCGTGCCAATGAGCACGTTCACCGTGCCTGCGGCAAACCCCTCAAGCGCCTGCCGCTGCTGGGCCGGCGTCACAAAGCGCGAGAGCACACGAACGTCCAGTTCAAAGGGCGAGAAGCGCGCAAAGAACGTCTCGAAATGCTGCTCGGCCAGAATGGTGGTGGGGCACAGCGCCATGACCTGCTTGCCGTCCTGGCAGCACTTGAACGCCGCGCGCAGGGCAACCTCGGTCTTGCCAAAGCCCACGTCGCCGCAGAGCAGCCGGTCCATGGGCTTTCTCGCCTCCATGTCGGCCTTGATGTCCGCCACGGCCGAGGCCTGGTCGGGCGTGAGGCCATAGGGGAAGCTCGACTCCATGTCCAGCTGGGCGGGGGTGTCCGGCGAGAAGGCGTAGCCTGTCACCGAGGCGCGGCGCGTGTAGAGGTCCACCAGGTCAAACGCCAGCTTCTTGGCGGAGCGCCGTGCCTTGCCCGTGGCGCGCGACCAGTCCGCCGTGTTGAGGCGCGTGAGGCGCGGGGAGGAGCCGTCTGGCCCCACGTAGCGCGTGATGCGGTCGACCTGCTCAAGCGGCACGTAGAGCTTGTCGCCGCCGGCGTACTCCAAGAGGAAGTAGTCGCGCATGCGCCCGGCAACCTCCTGGCGTACGATCTGCGAGAAGAGCGCGATGCCGTGCGTGGCATGAACCACGTAGTCTCCGGGCTTGAACGGGAAGGTCACGCTTGTGGGGTCCACGCGCTTGGCGCGACGGCGGTTGCGCGCCGTGCGCGGCGTGAGGTCAGAGATCGAGAGCACGCCCAAGTGCGCCGAAGGCACCACGATGCCCGCGGGCACCGGGGCGTCCGTGAACGTCACGGAGCCGCGACACAGGGGCGTAATGGCACCGTTGGCGTCTGCCGAGGTAACGGGCACGGCGTTTTCGGCTGCCGAGCCAAGCGACTCCGCAAAGGGGATGTGCTCGTCGGTAAGCCGCAGCTCAAGCGACTCGCGGGCACCGCGGTCCGGCGCGGCAAACACCACGCTCACGTTATCGTTTACAAGCTGGCGCACAACCCCAATGAGCTTGGTGTCTGCACCTGCCACGTTGGGCTGGCGCACCTTGAGCTCCGCCGTCACCGAGCCGCCCACCCGAAGTATCGACGAGAGGGACAGGCGCTGCTGGCGACCAAAGTCCATCTCGCGCGGGCTGGTGTAGAGTCCCTCCGTCGAGACGTGCGCCGAGGACGCGGAGGCCAAGATGTCATCCATGGCGCGCTGGCAGTCATCGAAGAGCGCGCGAGGCTCGGCAAGAACCACAAGGGCGTCCTTCGAGATGTGCTCGATGGGGCTGGCCGAGCCGCCATAGAGCGCCGGGAGGTACTTCTCGAGCGCAGGCTGAGCAGAGCGCGCCTGAATGGCCTCGAGGTCGGCCGCAACCTTGGCATCGTTCTGCGCGCGGTTGTAGAGAGCCTTCTCCGCACGGGTGATGGTCTCGTTGGTGAAGGCCATCTCGCGGCAGGGCACAACGTCAACGGTGTCCAGCTCGCCGATGGTCTGACCCGTGGAGGGAACCATGCGGCGTACGCGGTCAATCTCGTCACCAAAGAACTCGATGCGCACCGGGGACGTTGCCTGCGCAGGAAAGACGTCAACGGAGTCTCCGTGCACGTGGAAGGTGCCGGGCGCCGCCACGTCCTCGGCATCTCCCACGTCTGTGTAGCCCATGCCCACCAGCAGCGGCGCCACGTCCTCAAAGGGGACCTCGTCGCCAACGGAGAACGTGCTTGAGGCAAAGTACCCAGAGCCCGCCGGCGGCACGCGACGCAAGAGCGCTGGGGCAGACGCCACCACGACGCACTTCTCGCCCGCGGCCAGCCGGGCAATCGCACGGCAGCGTGTACCAATCACGGCATCATCCGCGGCAGCCTCGGCCCACGGATGGTCGCGGCGCATGGGGTAGCGCGCAACAACGTCCTGGCCAAGCCATGCGGCGAGCGCGCGAGCAGTGCGGTCCGCCGCCTCCTCACCCGAGACAACAACAAGGCAGGGGCGCGGATCGCGAGCCCAGATGGCCGCAATCATCAGCGGGCGGGCACTCTGTCCCACGGCGAGGGATGCGTCGTTGCCGCAGCCCAGCTCATGGAGAAGCGGCACAAGCTCCGGGGCGGAGAGCAGCTGGCGAGAGACCCTGTTAATGAACATGGAGGCGGCTCCTTGGGAGGCATCTCATGGCAGCCGGGCGTACGGTCTGCCAAAGAACACGCAAAGCGGCCCGCACGGCAGGCGCGCGGGCTCGCATGTTGACTGTTTTTCTCAGCGATTGTAGCAGGTGACGGGACCAGGGTCGAAGCGTCCTCGCAAATGAGACAAAGGGACTGTCCCTTTGTCTCACGGCCAGCGCGGGCCTACGCAGCAGACTTCTCCCCGTGTCCAAAGAGGGTCTTCACGTCTGTCGCCGCCGTGATGGCGCCAAGGATGATGACAACGGCGCACACCACGCCACGGACGTCGGGCATCGTGCCCAGAAGCAGAAGCGAGAAGGGAATGGCCCAGGCAGAGTACGTAATGTTGAGCGCCATGGCGCGCGAGGCGCCAAGGGTGGCGATTGCCTTGTAGTAGAGCAGGTACGACACCGTGCCCGAGAGCGCCGCAAGCGCAATAGTTGACATGGCGCTCGAGGTGAGAGCCACGATGGCGCTTGGCCAGCCACCGAGGAGCGGCAGGATGACCAACGCGTACGTAAGGGCAGAGGTGGTCTGGCGTATCTGCATGGCGCACTCGTCGTCCACGCTCGCGTTGCGCAGGCCCCAGTCGATCACCACGGCCTCGGTGCCCCAGCCAAGAACGCACACCAGAGCGCCAATGATGCCCACGGTCCAGCTTCCAGGCACGCCATCGACGGGCGTCCAGCCCAGCACGGCAACCGCAACCAGGCACGCAGCAAGTCCTGCCCACTGGTAGGGCCGCATGCGCTCCTTCAAGACTACAGTCGCGAGCGCGGCGCCATAGGCTGGGAAGAAGGCCGAGATGGCCGCCGTGTAGGCAGGGCCAATGTTGTTAATGGCAACCACGTAGCCCGTCATGCCAATGGGACCTCCAATGAGGGCTGCCCCCACGATGACCAGGCCGCTCTTGCTGCGAAGCGTGCGCCAGGTCTCACCCAGCTTGCGGCGAATTCCCATGTAGGCAAACGAGAAGACCGCCGAGCTCGCGTCGTGCAGGAAGGTGCTCGTGAAGGCGGCGAGCGCGATTGCCTGCGGCGTGGCGGCAAAGGCTGGGTTGGCCAGCGCGATGCCGAGTATTACGGTGTCAAGCGCCCAGGTAAGCGCAGCGCCAAAGCCATACGGCATGATTGTCCCCTCTCAACAGCCTGTTAGGCAGCTATGGTGTCGTTCTTCTCGTACCACGAGAGAACCTTGTCAACATATGTGACGGCGTAGCTCTTGTAGATGTCGAGCCACTCGCCCACGCCCGCCCCCTCGGCATCCTTCTCGAGCGCCCAGACGTACCAGCACCAACCGCCGAGCACCACGCGTGCCCAGAAGTGGCGCCGCTCGACCGGGGTCGCCGCTCGCCCAAAGTAGGCGTCAATGGCGGCGTTGGCCTGCTCCTCGTTGTACTGGGAGCAGATGATGAAGGTCGCCGTGTCGTTGCCAGGGTCTCCCATGCCGGCAAACTCCCAGTCGATCACGCTCATCGAGCCGTCCTCGCCAATGAGGAAGTTGAGCGGCAGGTAGTCGTTGTGGCAGAAGCAGGCAGAGAAGCCCTCGTCAGCGGTGCAGTACTCGTTGAGGTGGGTGACCTTCTCGCACAGCTCGTCGTACCCGGGAATGTTGATGTTCCCGTGGCTCTTGAGCAGGCGTTCGTAGCCCAGACCGTCCCGATAGAAGTCAAACGTCGCGTCAATGCGCGCACCAGACTCGTGGAAGGTGCGGGCAAGCTGCATGGCGCGAGCAACCTCGCTCGAGTCGAGCGGATCCACGTTCTTTGCATTGGGCACAAAGTGCGAGATCTTCCAGCCCTTCTCGGCGTCCTCGTAGACGAAGGTGCGGTCGATGCCCAGCTCGTGGGCAACGGTGTCTGCGTCCTTCTCGGCAGCGCGGTTGATGAACTTCTCGGTGCCCACACCGGGATGGCGATAGACGTATTCCTCCGCCCCCACGGCAAAGTGGAAGGTAAGGTTGGTAAGGCCGTTCTTGATGGGGTAGAAGCCGTGGAGCTGCGTGCGCTCGCAGCCCAGGACATCCACGATGTTGTCGAGGGCGGGGCACTCGACCTTGGTAAGGAAGCTGGGGTCAAACTCCATCAGCTCGTCCACGGAGTCAAACTCCAGCACCTGCCCCGCGGGGTAGCGACGTATGTCCATCGAGAGGCAGTCGGGATTGCGCGCAAATATGGTCTCCCAGAGCTCATCGGCGTACTTCTCCTCGTAGAACGGGCTGCGCACGATGCTCTCGAGAATGCGCACGAAGGTGTTGGAGAAGGCCCGGTCAAAGTACACGTGGCCGAGCATTGCCCACGCATCCTTGCCGCCAACCGTCACGGAGGTGATGCGGTCATTCTCGTCCACGCCCAGGCACCACTCGTCCGTGGAGCCGTCCATGTAGACGGCGGAATAGTAGGCGCGGTAGACGTAGGTCTCGAAGGGATTCTGGGCAAAGTAGTCATCCGAGGAGCAGATGTAGGTGTTCCTCAGCTGGTCACGAACAAGCCAGAGCGTCCAGTTGTTATTCCGTTCAGCATAGAGGTCGTTGGTCACCAGGCGAACGCCGTACTTCTCGGCAAGGTAGGCGAACTCGTCTGCGCGATAGCCAACAACAACGGTGATGTCTGTGACCCCCGCCTCGTGGAGCTGGCGAATCTGGCGCTCAATGAGGACCTCGCCGCGTACGCTCGTGAGCCCCTTGGGTCGCCAGTACGAGACGGGCACAAAGCGAGACGAGAGGCCAGCGGCCATGATGACCGCGTTCTCTACGCGATAGGGCTCCAGCGCCTTGCGGCCAAGCTCGGTGATGGCGGTACCTGACACAAGCCCCATGCTGCGAAGCTCATCCAGTTCCGGAGAGGCAGCCTGAGCGCGGGCATCGTCCGGGGAGGTGGCAAGCGTGCTAAGGACGTCGAACTCTTTGCGCGTGAGTGCCATGGCAGATCCTTTGGACAAAGATAAGGTTCATGTAAAGGACGTTGCCAATCATAACTGAACGCTTACAAATGATTTTGGGATTTCTTAACGTTGTTGATAATTTACGTAAGCGACACGGCCCCACGACCCTCGTCGATATCGGAAAGCGTCGCAACAGAAAGCGCAAAGGACCGGAGAATAGCTCCCTTTCTTAAGCGCGATAGTCGCGACCTGCGCAAACACAACGGCCCATTAAGAAAAAGAGCTATTCTCCGAAGCCCTTACCCCTCGACTGCCCTTCCGGACTCATCGGCAAGCTCGCGAAGCCAGGCGGCCGCAGCCTCAACGTCTGCCGCATCCGCCTGCCACGTCCAGTTGCCCTCGGCGACGCCGGGCACGTTCATGCGCGCATCGTTGCCCAGGAGCAGCACGTCTTGCAGCGGCATGATCACCACGTCATTCTCCACGCCAGCGGTACGACGCTCGATGTCACGCGCAAGCTCGACGGCCTTCTCGGCATCGCCGTCCGCAAAGCTGCGAGCACACCAGCCCACAAGGGTCTCAGTGTCGTGCGTGCCCGTATAGACCACAGAACCCCTGTTGGGCGTGAACTCGTTGCGTACGTCCTGGTCGGCAAACTGCACGATGCTCATGCCGGGCACGCCCGTCTCGGCAATAAGGGCGCGCACTGCCGGTGTGACGTTGCCCAGGTCCTCGGCAATGAGTGGCAGCCCGCCAAAGAGCTTGTTGGCCGCACGGAAGAGGTTGGCGCCTGGGCCAAAGGCGTACGCGCCCTCGGTTGCCGGCTTGCCGGCCTCAATCTCGTAGTACGAGGAGAACCCAATGAAGCGGTCAAGCCGCACATAGTCATAGAGCTTGAACGCGCGGTCAAGCCTGCGAAGCCACCAGTCGTAGCCGTCAGAGCGCAGGACGTCCCAATCGTAGGTGGGGTTGCCCCAGAGCTGCCCTTCGGCGGAGAGCTGGTCGGCAGGGGCGCCGGCCTGCATGGCCGCATGCCCGTCCCCATCCAGGTCAAAGATGTCCGGCTCGCTCCACACGTCCGCGGAGTCCGCCGAGACGTACATGGGCATGTCGCCCACGATGCGCACGCCACGCTCGTTGGCGTAAGCGCGAAGCTCGTTCCACTCCTGCTGGAACTCAAACTGCAGCTTGCGCGCCGTCTCGATGCCCGGCGCCAGTTCGGGGTCATCCGCAAGGCGCGGCGAATAGCTGCGATACTGCTCTGGCCAAGCCTGCCAGGGTGCGCCGTCGAACTTGTCCTTCAGCGCACAGAACGTGGCATAGGGCGTGAGCCAGTAGTCGTTATCGTCGCAGAACTCGGCGAAGTGGCCGTCGCCAAAGAGCGTGTCGTCGGCGAGAACCTCCTCGGGATCTCGCTCGAGAAGGGCAACGTTGCCTGCATTGGCGGCCAGGCCGGCATAGGGCGAACCAAACTCGTCCGTGGGGTTCACGGGAAGCACCTGCCAGTAGCGCTGGCCGCAGCTGGCCAGCCAGTCCACGAAGCGCTTGGCCGGCGCCCCCAGCGTTCCCGGCTTGCCGTTGTCGGGCACCGAGGTCACGTGGCACAACACGCCCATGCCGCGCTCGAGCGGCTTCTGGAGTCGCTCGTGCCTATGGAAGTGCAGCACCGCCGTACCCAGCGGCCAGAGGAAGACCTCCGCCTGGCCCTGCGATACCTTGGGGTCGCGGCCGGAGACAACATCCGAGACCTCCATGCCGCTCTCGATGGGAATCCGCACAGTGTGTGAGTTGTTCAGGCTGGCGTTGACCAGCACGCACACGCAGTCGCTCTTGGTTCGGCTCCTGCGCCAGAACCCAAACACGTCATCGCCCACCGCAAACGGGTTGAACCTGCCGTCCACCAGCACGTCGAGCGTCTTGCGCACGGCAATGGCGTTGCGGTAGATGTCAAAGCAGTCCTTGTCACCGCCGCCCCAGGGGTAGGCCGCGCGGTTGTAGGGGTCGCGGAAGCCCTCCATGCCGCGCTCGTCCCCGTAGTAGATGCAGGGGACGCCGGGCAGGGTCATCTGCAGCAACGTAATTGCCCACAGGCGGCTCTTGGCCAGGTTACGCTGACCGGGGTCAAGGCGATACGACGCACGCTCGGACTCGGAGAGCGTGTCGGGGTTGGGCGCGCCGCCCAGTGTCGTGAAGAGGCGCTCGCGATCGTGGCTGCCCAGGAGGTTGAGCTCGCTGTAGAGCGCCTGGCCAGGGTAGTTCTCGCCCAGCTGCTCCAGGCGCCTCGTGAGCTCCTGCGCGCCAATCTCGTTGCGCATGAAGGCGAGAAGTCCCTCGCGCAGCGGGTAGTTCATGGTGCCGTCAAGCTCCGAGCCCTCAAAGTACTGGCGCAGCGAGCCGTAGGCCGTCTTGTTGCTGGCGTCCTCCCACACCTCGCCAATGAGAAGGCCGTCGGGCTTCTCAGCGAGAACCGCATGCTTGATGTCCGCGATGAAGCTGTCGGGCAGCTCGTCTGCAACGTCCAGGCGCCAGCCGCGTGCGCCATCGCGCAGCCACCGGCGCACCACGCCCTCGCGACCGCAAATGAACTCGTGGTAGGAGGGGTCGTTCTCGTTGATGGCGGGAAGGTCGTCCACGCCCCACCAGCTGTCGTAAGTCCCGTCATCGTGGAATGTGTACCACGAGCGATAGACCGAATCGGTGCTCTGGTACGCGCCCACGGAGTCTGGGTAGTTCCCGTACTTGTTGAAGTAGCGAGAATCGCAGCCGGTATGGTTGAAGACGCCGTCCAGGATCACCGAGATGCCCATCTCCTCGGCGTCCACGCACAGGCGGCGGAAGCTCTCTTCGTCGCCAAGCATGGGGTCGATGGCCATGTAGTCACCGGTGTCGTAGCGATGGTTGCTTGCGGCCTCAAATATGGGATTGAGGTAGATCACCGTCACGCCCAGATCCTTGAGGTAACGCAGCTTCTCGCGAACGCCCTCGAGGGTTCCGCCATAGAAGTCCCAGCGCTTGATGCGGCCGTTCTCGTCCTTGTCGTAGGCAGGAGGCGTGGACCAATCGTCGACCACGGCACGACCTGGGCCGGCGATGTGCGGGCGCTCCATGGCAACGTCGGCCCTTCGGCGCCAGTCCTCCCCGCGGGCAAAACGGTCGGGAAAGACCTGGTACACAATACCGCCGCGATACCAGTTAGGCTGGATGGCGCGCTGCTTGTAGACGGTTATCTGGAACGACGGGGGGTCGCCGTAGGCAAACGCGCCTTCGCCGGTAGTCCAGCCAGGCTGCGCACCATAGCGCCACACGGCGCCGTCTGATGCCTCAATGTCGAAGCTGTACCAGATGATGCCGGTCCTGTCCGGGGTAAAGGTGACCGAGAAGTGCGTCACGCCACCGCGCTTCTCACCATGCATTTCGAGCAGGCGCTCGCCCACCCCGTCCGTCCAGGTGCGAAGCGTGCAGAACACCACCTCGTCATCCCAGACGTCGATGCCTACAGTAACGGCGCCGCCCAACCGGACGGCGCCAAAGGGATCTCTGTACTCCCTCTCGGAAGTTACGTGCCGCGCCTTCAAGCCTTACCTGTCTCTTCTCTTGTTGTACCTAATGACCTCAGGATGAAGCCCGTGGTAGATGTCCATGTAATCGTTTGCGGCACGGCGCCAGCTAAAGTCTGTCGCCATAGCCTGGAGCATGAGCTTAGTCCAGAGCTCCTGGTTAGTCCAGAAAATCTCGCAGGCCCCCAGGAGGGTGTCCGCCATCTCGTCCGCGTTCATGTTGGAGAAGCGGAAGCCGGTGCCCTCGCCAGTGAACTTGTTGTATGGGACCACCGAGTCGCGCAGGCCGCCCGTCTCGCGCACGAGGGGAAGCGTGCCGTAGCGCATGGCAATCATCTGGGAGAGACCACAGGGCTCAAACTCGGACGGCATAAGCAGGATGTCGCCGCCAGCGTACATGCGGTGCGAAAGCGCGTTGTCAAAGGCAATGCGCGCGCACATCATGTCGCCGTACTTCTGGTCGAAGTAGCGGAACGCCTCTTCCTGGTCTGCGTCACCGGTGCCGAGAATGGCAACCTGGACGCCGCGCCTCATGATGCCGTCCATGGCATAGCGGACAAGGCCCAGGCCCTTCTGGTTGGTAAGGCGGCCAATCATCACCACAAGCGGGCGCGTGGGGTCTTGGCGCAGGCCAAGCTCCTCCTGGAGCGCACGCTTGCACTCGGCCTTGTTGGCAAGGTCATCGGCAGAGTAGTTGGCCGTGATCATGCCGTCGGTCTTGGGGTTCCAGATGCTCGTGTCGATACCGTTGAGGATGCCCGTCAGGATGTTGGAGCGCCTACGGAAGATGGGGTCGAGCCCCTCTCCGTAGAACGGCATCTGCAGCTCGTAGGCGTAGCTCGGGCTCACGGTAGTGAGGGCGTCCGCGTAGCACAGGCCGCCCTTCATGAAGTTGATTGAGTCCTTGTCGCAATAGAGCTGGTCACGAGCGGCGGGGATGTCGGCAAGGCCAAGGATGTCGGAGAGCATCTTGTCTCCGTACTGGCCCTGGAACTTGATGTTGTGGACCGTCATGACGGTCTTGACGTTGTTGCACTGCGGGGCGCCGCGATACAGCTCGCGCAGGAAGACGGGGCACAGCGCTGTCTGCCAGTCGTTGCAGTGCAGGACGTCGCAGGCGAGCTCGGGCACCTTGACGATGGCCTCGCAGATGGCCTTTGAAAAGAAGGCGAAGCGCTCGCCATCGTCGAAGTAACCGTAGAGCCCGTCGCGCTTGAAGTAGGCCTCGTTGTCCACAAAGTAGAAGTCGAGACCCTGAAGCTCGAGCTTCTCGATGCCGCAGTAAACGTTCCTCCACGCCAGGGGCACGTAGAAGTCCGCGACATGCTTCATGCGGTCACGGTACTCCTGGGGGATGGTCCCGTACTTGGGCATGATCACAGCGGCCTTGGCGCCGGCGTGCTTGAGTGCGCGCGGGAGGGAACCCGCCACGTCACCCAAGCCGCCGGTCTTGGCGAACGGCACCGCCTCTGAGGATGCGAAGAGGATCCTCAGCTTCCTGCGGTGTGCGCTTGTTGGCATGGTTCCCACCTCTACTCGCGACCCTTTTCCTTGACGAGAACATCCTCGGGCGTGCCACGAAGCTCGGTGCCCGCCGGAACGAGGTTGTTCCTGTCGACGATTGCGTTCTCCACGCGAGCGCCACTCTTGATGACGCAGTCCTGCATCACCACGGAGCCGCGGATGGTAGCGCCGCTCTCAACAATGACGTTGCGGCCCAGGATGGAGTCGCCCACGTTGCCAAAGATGCGGCAGCCAGCGGAGACGAGCGAGTTAGTGACGTGGGAACCCACCTCAAACTTGGCGGGCGACGTGTCGTGCGCCTTGGTCTTGATGAAGCGGCCCTCGGGGAAGAGCTCGGCATTGATCCGCGGGTCGAGCGCGTCCATGTTGGAGCGGTAGTAGCTCTTCTTGTTGAACACCGCCGCCGCATAGCCATCAAAGTTGTATGCCTGCACGTTCACGCGGCCGTAGTCGTTGGCCATTGCCTCAAAGAGGTCGAGGTAGTCGGTGGCGGCGTACCAGTCGAACATGTCGAGCAGCAGCTGGCGGCTGATCACGAAGCAGTCGAGGAAGGCAGTGTCGCCAAACGAAACACCGTGCTTCACGCCGTTGACGCGCGAGCCGTCCAGCTCGAAGCCGGTGACGTCGGCATCATTGCCGCTGGCCTGCTTGGTAAGCACAGTGACGTCGGCTCCGGAAGCAACGTGGGCGTCGTACAGCTCGTTGAGGTCCATGTTGTACACAAAGTTGGCGGTCGAGAAGATCACGTAGTCAGACTTGGACCTCGTGAAGAAGACCTTGTTGTGCACCAGGTCGCGCAGCAGGAAGCGCGCGCCGGTGCGAGAGGTGCCAAAGGCAGAGCCAGGGAGGACAAACAGGCCGCCGTTCTTGCGGTCGAGGTTCCAGTCCTTGCCAGAGCCCACGTGGTCGATGATCGAGCGGTAGTTGTAGGGCATGACCATGCCCACGGTGCGCAGGCCAGCGTTCACCATGTTGGACAGGGGGAAGTCCACCAGGCGATAGCGGCCGAGGAATGGCATGGACGCAACCGGGCGGCTCTCGACGAGCGCGCTCGGGGACTTGGCCGAGTAGTTGCACGTAATGAGGCCGATGACCTTTTCCATTGCTTACTCCCCCTTCCCGACAACGACGTCATTCCCAATGACGGCCGTGTCCTTCGTAGAGTCGACGCTACCGAGGTTCACGTTCTCCTCGACGACAGAGTTCTCGCCCAGGATCGCGCGAACAACGTGCGCGCCGTTCTTCACGACGGCACCGGGGAGCAGGACGGAGTCGACAACCGTGGCATGCTCGCCAACGTAGGCGTCGACCGAGAGAATCGAGTGCTTGGCCTTGCCGTAAACCTGAACGCCGTTTGCGACCAGGCAGTCATCGACATCGCCATCGCGGCCCACGAACGCGGGCGGCCTCGTGGAGGCGTTGCTCATGATGGGGAAGTCCTCGCTGTACAGGTCAAAGGCGGGGTTGGGGCCGAGAAGGTCCATGCTCGTCTCGTGGTAGCTCGAGATGGTGCCCACGTCGCGCCAGAAGCCGTTGAACTCGTAGGTGTAGAGGCGCTTGCCGTCGGCCAGGAGCTTGGGGATGATGTTCTTCCCGAAGTCGTGCTCGGACGTCTGGTCGACGGCGTCCTCCTTGAGGGAGCTCTCGAGGAGGTCGGCGTTGAAGATGTAGATGCCCATGGACGCGAGGTTGGAATCGGGCTTCTTAGGCTTCTCGGTAAACTTGAGGATGCGCTCGTCATCGTCCTGCGTGATGATGCCAAAGCGCGAGGCCTCCTCCCAGGGCACCGGCATGACGGCGATGGTGAGGTCGGCGTTGTGGCGCTTGTGGTTCTCGAGCATCTTGCCGTAGTCCATGCGGTAGAGCTGGTCGCCCGAGAGGATGAGGACGTACTCCGGGCCGTTCTGGTCGATGTAGCCAAGGTTCTGCGTCACGGCGTCTGCCGTGCCCTCGTACCAGGCACCGCCAGTCTGGGTGGCATAGGGCGGCAGAATCGAGACGCCGCCGTCACGCTCGTCGAGGTTCCACGCCTCGCCGGTGCCAATGTAGGAGTGCAGCAGGTACGGACGGTACTGGGTAAGCACGCCCACCGTCGAGACACCCGAGTTCGCGCAGTTAGAGAGCGCGAAGTCGATGATGCGGAACTTGCCGCCGAACGAGACCGCAGGCTTTGCCACGTTGCTGGTGAGCGCGCCAAGCCTGCTGCCCTGCCCTCCGGCAAGAAGCATCGCAATGCATTCCTTCTTGCTCATAAGGTCCCCCATTCCCTTCTAACGTCCCAACGCATGCCTCATGCCTTCAACCCGCAGGTTTGCGGGGTAGTTCCTATGCCTCAATATGCCAGATGTCACTCATGTACTCGCGAATGGTTCGGTCACTAGAGAAGTATCCGGCCTTGGCGGTATTGTGCAGCGCCGCCTTGTTCCATGCGGCACGGTCTCCGTAGGCGGTGGTGAGCTCGTCCCAAGCGTCAACATAGGAGCGGAAGTCGCGCAGAACGAGGTCCGGATCATTGCTCGCCATGAGGTAATCGTGGATGCTCTCGAAGTTGCCCGAGAGGCGAGCGAGAGAACCGTCAGAGAGCATGTCCACCACGCGACCAAGGCGATCGCGATCTGCGTTGTACTGGTCCCAGGCGAAGTAGTGGCCGGAGGCGCGCAGCGCCTCGACCTCCTCGGTGCGAAGGCCAAAAATCTTGATGTTCTCGTCACCCACGAGCTTTGCAATCTCGACGTTGGCGCCGTCATAGGTGCCCAGCGTAATTGCTGCGTTCATCATGAGCTTCATGTTGGAGGTACCGGAGGCCTCGGTGCCGGCGGTCGAAATCTGCTCGGAGATCTCGGCGGCAGGATAGATGAGCTGGGCGCTCGACACGGCGAAGTTGGGAACGAAGGCGACCTTGATCTTGTCGTTCACACGCGCGTCGTTGTTCACCACGTCGGCCACCGAGTTGATAAGGCGGATGACCTCCTTGGCGAAGGTGTAGCTCTGGGCAGCCTTGCCCGAGAAGATGAACGCCGTGGGGCGCGGGTCAAAGTGCGGGTCTGCGAGGATGCGGTTGTAGATGTCCAGGATCTTGAACACGTTGAGGAGCTGGCGCTTGTAGGCATGGAAGCGCTTGACCTGCACGTCGAAGACCATGGAGCAGTCGAGGTCGACGCCGGAGGTCTCCTTCACGTACGCCGCAAGGCGCTGCTTGTCGGCAAGTTTGGCCTTCTCCATCTCGTCCAGGAAGCCAGCATCCTGCTCGTAGGCCGTGAGCTTCTCGAGCTCGAAGGCGTCGTCCAGCCAGCCCGTGCCAATGGCACCGGAAATCAGGCGCGCGTAGGAGGGGTTGGCCTCGGCAAGGAAGCGGCGGTGCGAGACGCCGTTTGTCTTGTTGTTGAACATCTCGGGATTGAGGCGGTAGAAGTCCTTGAGCACGCCCCCCTCGAGGATGCTCGTGTGAAGCGCGGAGACGCCGTTCACCGAGTGACTGAAGATGATCGAGAGGTTTGCCATGCGCACCTGGCCGTCCCAGAGGATGGCGGTGTTCTTGAGCATCTCTCCCCAGCCGTCGAAGGTGTGGGGGAAGCTCTCGCGATAACGGCGGTCAATCTCCTCGATGAACATGTACAGACGCGGCATGAGGGCACGGAAGGTGTCGATGGGCCACTTCTCCAGTGCCTCGGGCATGACCGTGTGGTTGGTGTAGGAGATGGTCTGCTTGGCGATCTTGAAGGCCAGGTCAAAGTCCACACCGCGCTCGTCTACCAGGATGCGCATGAGCTCGGGGCCGCACATGGCTGGGTGCGTGTCGTTGGTGTGGATGGCCACGTGGTCGGCGAGGTGCTCCCAGTCGGGGCCAAAGTCGCGCTCGTAGGTGCCGAGGATGGTCTGCAGACCAGCGGAGACAAACAGGTACTCCTGCTTCAGGCGCAGAATCTTGCCGTGCTCGCCGGAGTCGTTGGGATAGAGGATCGTAGAGATGGCCTCGACGTCGGAGCGGAACTTGTTCGCCTTGGCGTAGTCTCCGGCGTTGAACGCGTCGAGGTCGAAGTTCTCCTCGTAGGGCTCGGCGCTCCAGAGGCGCAGACGGTTGATCTTCTTGGTGCCATAGCCAACGATGGGCACGTCGTACGGGACGGCGCGCACCTTCTCGCCGCCCTCCTGGGTGAACCAGTAGCGACCAGTCTCGTCCTCGTGGCGCACGACCTGGCCGCCAAACTGGACAATCACCGTGTCGGAGTCGCGGCGGGACTCCCAGGGGAAGCCGTTCTCAAGCCAGTTGTCGGTCTTCTCGACCTGGCGACCACCCTCGATGACCTGGCGGAACAGGCCGTAGTGGTAGCGCATGCCGTTGCCATAGCCAGCAATGCCCTCGTGAGCCATAGAGTCGAGGAAGCACGCGGCGAGACGCCCAAGGCCACCGTTGCCCAGGCCGGGGTCTGCCTCCTGGCGGCAGATGGTCTCGAGGGAGCCGCCCATGTCCTCCACGCCCTTGGCGACAAGGTCGTGGACGCCAAGGTTGAGAAGATAGTTGTCAAGCAGCGGACCAAGGAGGAACTCGAGGGAGAAGTAATAGACCTTCTTCTCGCCCCTCTGGTGCGTTGCCACGGAAACGTTACGAGACTTCTTCGCGATGAGCGTCGCCAGCACCTGGTAGCGCTCGAGCTGAGTGCAGTCCTCGAACTTCTTGCTGAGGTCTGCCATGCAGGCCTCGCGATACTGCTTCTCGAAATCTGCGGTGTCCTTGAAGATCTTTTCCTGTGCCATGTGACTCCAATGTCATGTCCTGCGGGACGGAACGCCCCAACATTACATGGGAACGTTCCCGTCTCATTATACGGGCGCATTCGTCACGCGCGCGTTGCCTGACGGTATGGCGCGCGTGACGAATGACGGTTTACTTGGTCTTTGGCGCCTTTGTCGAAGACGCTCGACGAGTCGCGGGCTTCTTCTCTGCGGCAGCCTTAGCTGCGGGCTTTGTCGTAGTCTTGCTCGCCACCGTCTTCTTGGCCGCGGGCTTCTTTGTTGCAGGCTTGGCGGGCGCCTTCTTCTCGGCGGCTGCAGCCTTTACCTTTGCTGCCGGCTTCTTTGCCGCCGTGGCCTTTGTCGTGGCGGTCTTTACGCGCGTGGTGGTGGCGCGACGCTTCCTCAACGCTCCGGTGCGGTGCAGGATGAGGCCGCCCAGCGGCGGCACGCGCAGGACAACGGACTGCTCGCGGCCGTTCCACGGAGTCTCGCTGGTCTCGAGCTTGCCGATGTTCACCACACCGGAGCCGCCAAACTGCTCGGCGTCGGAGTTAAAGAGCTCCTCGTAGTAGCCCTCTTCGGGCACACCAAGGCGGAAGTCCTCACGGGCGTTCACGTCAAAGTTGATGAGAATGACGAGGTCGTCCTTGGGGTTGTCACCCTTGCGGATAAACGAGATGATCGACTGCTTGGCGTTGTCGGCGTCAATCCACTCGAAGCCGTCGCTCGTGTAGGAGCGCTGCCAGAGCGCGGGGTGCACGTTGTAGAACGCGTTGAGCGCCGCGACAAACTGCTGCTGGTGACGGTGGGTGTCGTACTGCTCGGCCAGGAAGTACTGGATGCCCTCGTAGTAGCGCCACTCGATGAACTGGGCGATCTCGTTGCCCATGAAGTTGAGCTTGCCGCCCGCGTGTGTCATCTGGTAGAAGGCAAGCGCCCTCATGCCTGCAAACTGGCGCCAGTAGTCGCCGGGCATGCGCGTGATGAGCGAGCACTTGCCGTTGACCACCTCGTCGTGGCTAAGCGGCAGCACGAAGTTCTCGTTGAACTGGTACATGGTGGAGAACGTAAGCAGCCTGTGGTTGCCCGGGCGATAGGGGAAGTCGGTCTGCATGTAGTGCAGCGTGTCGTTCATCCAGCCCATGTCCCACTTGAAGTTGAAGCCCAGGCCGCCGTCCTCGGACGGGTAGGTCACGAGCGGCCACGCCGTGGACTCCTCGGCAATCATCGAGACGTCCGGGTAGTACTTGCCCACCGTGGAGTTGCACTGGCGGATAAACGCGATGGCATCGTCATCCTCCTCGGTGCCGCGCGAGTTGAACTTCTTGAGACGCGGGTCGTCCACGCCAAAGTTGAGGTAGAGCATAGAGGTGACGCCATCCATGCGGATGCCATCGGCGTGGTACTCGTCAATCCAGTAGAGCAGGTTGGAGATAAGGAAGGTGCGCACCTGTCCACGCGAGAAGTCGAACTTGTGCGTACCCCAGTTGGGGTGAACCTCGTTCTCGTAGAGCATCTCGCCGTTGAAGGTGGCAAGGCCCTGCTCATCGGCACAGAAGCCACCGGGCACCCAGTCGAGAATCACGCCGATGCCGGCCTTGTGGCAGGCGTCGACAAAGTGCTTGAACTGCTTGGGCTCGCCGTAGCGCGAGGTTGGGGCGAAGTAGCCCGTCACCTGATAGCCCCACGAGCCGTCAAACGGGTGCTCCATGACGGGCATGAGCTCGATGTGCGAGTAGCCCATGGTGCGCACGTAGTCCACCAGCTCGACGGAGAGGTCGTCGTATGAGTAGAACTCGCCGCGCTGCGCGGGAAACGGGTCGCCGGGGCCAGGGTAGGTGCCATCCGGACGGGGTTCTCCCTGCGGCTCGTCTCCGTGGCGGCGCCACGAGCCAAGGTGCACCTCGTAGATGTTGAGAGGGGACTTGAGCTTGTCTTCCTTTGCGCGCTTGGCAAGCCACGCCTCGTCGCTCCAGGCATAGCCATTGATGTCATACGTGCGCGAGGCCGTGCCCGGGGCCTTCTCGGCAAAGAACGCGTACGGGTCTGCCTTGTAGAGGTGCTTGCCGGAGTTTGTCTCGATCACGAACTTGTAGAGCGAGCCCATCTGGACGCCGGGGACAAAGCCCTGCCATACATCGCCGGTCTTGGTCTTGGTGAGCGGATTGGCCCCCTCATCCCAGTTGTTGAACTTCCCAATCACGTGAACGCTCTTCACCTGGGGCGCCCAGACGGCAAAGTGGAAGCCCTCGGTGCCGTTCTCGTCGACGGCCTGATGCGCACCCATCTTGTCGTAGCTGCGGTACCACTCGCCCCTTGCCAGCAGGTAGAGGTCGTCGTCGCTCAAGTACAGAGAACTGTCACGAGTCTGCATGCTCGCTCCTCACGCGTCGTTTGTGTCCCCCATGGGGTGTGACGTGCGGTTTATTGGCCGTCGCCCCCGTCATTCTCCAATTATATTCCATAAACGCAAACTGACCGGGGTCGCACAGGTGTTGGGCAAATGAGTGCGGGAACGGTTCCACATAACGGTGCGAGCGGTGATTTTGGGTGCCCAAGCGGCTTTGTCGAAGCCCCGGTGGAATGGTCACGGCAAGCGTTGTCGCCATGTCAAATTGCGGCCCACTGGGTATCATTGACAGCAGACGAGAGGAGCTTTTATGCCACGAGAGTCAAAGAGGTCGAAGCGGGAGCGCGCCACAGAAATCTGCCGGCGCATGGGCGAGCTGTACCCCGGTGTCAAGAGCGCTCTCACATTTGCGAACTTATTCGAGCTTGTGATATGCGTGCTGCTCTCGGCGCAGACCACTGACGCCGGCGTGAACCGTGTTACGCCGGAGCTCTTCGCGCGCTGGCCCGACGCCCAGTCCATGGCCACCGCGGACCCAGAGGAGGTTGGCGAGGTCATACATTCCATTGGCTTCTGGCGTGCCAAGTCCAAGCACTGCGTGGAAACGGCGCAGATGATTGTCTCTGACTTTGGCGGAGAGGTTCCCGGGACCATGGAGGAGCTCTGCCGGCTGCCGGGTGTGGGGAGAAAGACCGCCAACATCGTGCTGAACAAGGCATTTGGCGTGGTAGATGGCATTGCGGTGGACACCCACGTGTTTCGCCTGGCAACGCGCTTTGGGCTCACCCGCGCAACGACGCCGGCGGCTGCCGAGAAGGACCTTCTCGACGTGATTCCACGCGAGCTGTGGTGCAACGTCAACGAGGAGTGGATCCACTTTGGGCGCGACGTATGCACGGCACGCTCGCCCAAGTGCGCAGGATGTCCCATGGCCGACATCTGTCCGAGCGCCGGCCAGCCTGACCGCTACATCAAGCGGAGGAAGTAGCGTGCGCGGGGCGTACCCCAACGTCGCCGGAAGGCACATTTTTGCAGCTACTGCGTACAAAACAAGCCCTCCGGAGACGATTGGTCGCCAGAGGGCCTTCTGTGTTGCAATTCTCGCCAAAAGCAGCGTATTGGCGACAAGCGCCAGGAGCGCGAGAGGGGCTGGGGAGTCGCTACCGACAGCCTACGCGTTGGCAATCGCCTGGTCGAGGTCGGCGATGATGTCGTCCACGTCCTCGATGCCAACGGAGAGTCGGATGAGGTCCTCGGAGAGGTGCGCTGCCTTGAGCTGCTCGGGAGTGAGCTGCGAGTGCGTGGTGGAGGCAGGGTGGATGATGAGGGACTTTGCGTCGCCCACGTTGGCGAGGTGCGTGAAGAGCTTCACGTTGTTCACCACGTTGAGGCCGGCCTCACGACCGCCCTTGACGCCAAAGACCACTACGCCGCCAAAGCCGTGCTTGAGGAGACGGGAAGCAACCTCGTGCGAGGGGTCATCCTCGAGTCCAGAGTAGCGGACCCACGCGACCTTGGGGTTGTCCTTCAGCCACTTGGCGACGGCGAGTGCGTTGTCGGAATGGCGCTGGACGCGCAGGGACAGGGTCTCGAGGCCGATGCCGATGAGCTGCGCGGCGTACGGAGAGAGCGTGGGACCAAAGTCGCGCAGCTTGTTGGCTAGGGAAACGATGATTAATGCGGTCAGGCGGAGCCGCATCATCCGGACCGCCGGTGCTCGGCAGATGCTGCCAGAGCCTGCATATAATGCCATCTACCTGCGGTTATACTATAATCTGACTATGCATCGCGCAGCACGACCGGGAGGCAGGCATGGGCAGCCAGATGAGCTTCGGGGACCTGGAGTCGCAGGGACAGAGGCGAAAGACCAGGCGGGAGGAGTTCCTCGAGCGGATGGACGCGATCGTGCCCTGGGACAGGTGGTGCGCCCTGGTGGGGCCCAGCTACCATTCCCAGGCGCGCGGCAGGCATGTGCGCGGCGCGGAGACGATGCTCAGGATGTACCTGCTCCAGGTGATGTTCGGCCTTTCCGACGAGGGCACCGAGGATGCCGTCCTGGACTCGCGGGCGATGCAGCGCTTCATGCACCTCGACCTCATGCAGGAACAGGTGCCGGACGCGACGACCCTCGCGAAGTTCCGCCATGTCCTCGAGAGGGAGGGACTCGGCAGGGCCATACTCCGCGATCTCGATGCCCAGCTCGAGGAGGCGGGGATCATGATGCGGGGCGGCTCCATCGTGGATGCCACCTTCATCGAGGCGCCGAGCTCCACGAAGAACAGGGGCCACGCACGCGATCCCGAGGCGCACCAGTCCAAGAAGGGCAAGAACTGGCATTTCGGATACAAGGCGCATATCGGCGTCGATGCCGGCAGCGGCCTCGTGCATACCGTGGAGACGACCGCCGCAAACGTGTCCGACGTGTCCATGGCGCATGCCCTCGTGAGGGAGGACGACGCGTTCTGCTATGCGGACTCCGGCTACACGGGCGTGGCGAAGCGCCCCGAAGTCGCCTCCGATCCCCACCTCTCCTCGATGCGCTGGACCGTCGCCAGGAAGCCCTCCACCATAAAGGGCCTGGACTGCACGCTTTCGGCAGAGAAGGGCATCGAATCCAGGAAGGCATCCGTCCGCTCCAAGGTGGAGCATCCCTTCCTCATCGTGAAGCGCCGGTTCGGGCATCTGAGGACGCGCTACAGGGGGACCGGGAAGAATTCCTGCATGCTCTGCGTATCCTTCGCCCTCGCGAACCTGGCCATGTGCATCTCCGCAGGCAGGTCCCTCGCCTCCCGGCCCGAAGCTGCCTGAGAGGCTCCGCTCCGCCTGGCTGCATGCACGGCGCCGGCAGGGCGGCCGGGGAAAGGCGGCCTCTGCCCGGGCCGGACGGGGGCCCTGCCCCCATGCCCGGCAGCGTCAGCGTTGGCAGCCGGGCTGCCGCGGTGCTGGAAGGGCATTAATCATCGTTTCCCTAGGACACGCGTGGAGAACGGCGCGGCGGGCGCGACGTCCGCGAAGACGGCACCGTGGTAGGAGGGATCGGGCTTGGCAAGGGTGTGCCACTTCTCGGGGTCCTGCTTCCAGTTGAACTTGCCGGTGTCGATGACCGCGCCGCCCAGCGTGGCACCGTGGCCGCCAATCCACTTGGTGAGGGACTCAATCACGACGGCGGCGCCATCCTCGGCCGGACGATAGAGGTACGGGGTCGCAAAGGTGTTATCGACAAAGACGGGCACCGGGGACGGCAGGGAGTTGGCAGCCTGGACCAGCGCCGGGACGTCCGCGACGTCCACAAGCGGGTTGCCGATGGTCTCCACGTACCAGAGCTTAGTCTTGGGCGTGGTGGCAGCGACAAAGGCGTCGATGTCGTTGTTCTCGACGAAGGTGGTCTTCACGCCCAGGTCACCAAGGGTGTGCAGGAAGATGTTCCAGGTGCCGCCGTAGAGCGAGTCAGACGCGACTATCTCGTCGCCCGCGCCCACCAGGTTGGTAAGGGCGAGAATCTCGGCCGCGTGGCCAGAGGCAACGGCAACGGCACCGGTACCACCCTCGACCGCGGCCACACGAGCTGCAACGGCGTCGGTGGTGGTGTTGGTCAGGCGGCCGTAGATGTTGCCCGGCTTGGCAAGGCCGAACTTCGCGGCGCCGTCGTCTGCGTCGTCAAACTGGAATGCCGCGGAGGCGTAGATGGGAAGTGCCGCGGAGCCGGTGGTGGGATCGGGGGACCAGCCGGCGTGGACCTGTAGGGTGTTGAAGTGCTTCTCGGGATCCTTGGCAAAGTCGGGGTTGAGTTCGAAAGCCATGATGTTTGCTCCTTGTTTCTCGTAATGCGCTGAATTGGTGTGATATCGCGATTGCTGATAGCTGGTGCTTCCGGATGAGCCCGAGCGCGTTGCAACGTCGCTGTTGCTCGCGATCGGGCTAAGGCATCTGCCTGCCCGGAATTGGTTGGTATGTCTGTGTCCTCTTCATGGCCCCCAACTATAGCTACCCTTACGACGAGAAGGAACACTCACGGTTCCACAAGGTTTGGATAGGTTGTTATCGTTCTAAGCGATAACTATAAGTCCCACAGTGAGTCCCGTGGTGACTTCCGGGCCGCCAAACTGGTCATTGAGCGCCACTAATGTCTCTTTCGGCGCTCTTGCCGTATGCTGTCACCAGGGCCATTGGCCCAAGCAGCCCACTTCCAGACCCATAGAAAGGGGCCCATTATGTGGACCAGGGCAGAGCTCAAGCACCGTGGCAAGGCCGCATTTAAGGGCAACTACTGGAAGACGGTCCTTGTCGCCGCCATCCTGTCATTGCTCACCTATTCGTCGTCGCTGCCACGCGGCTCCTCCGACTCAAGCAGCGAGGGCCTCTCCGAAACCACCCGCATGCTCGCGGACCCCGCCTCTGCCCTCTCGACCAACAGCCAGTTGGTTGCAGGATTCTTCGTGGGTATTGGGCTTACAGCCCTAGTTGTCATCGCGGTTCTCGGCATCCTGATCGGGGTGTTACTCGTTCTGCCCCTCCAAGTGGGTTGCCAACGCTTCCTGTTTCTCAACCTCCGCGAACCGGCAAATGTGCGAGAGGTTCTCTGGGCATTTGATAGCAACTACCTCAATATCGTGAAGGTCATGTTCTTGAAGAACCTCAAGATCTTCGCATGGGCATTGCTGCTCGTGATTCCCGGCATCGTGAAGGCATACGAATACCGGCTGGTTGACTATCTCCTCGCTGAGAACCCCGCGCTCTCCTCAGCAGAGGCGTGCGAGCAGAGCCGCACCCTCATGGACGGCAACAAGTGGAATGCCTTTGTGCTTGACCTGTCGTTCATTGGCTGGAACGTCCTTTCGTACCTCACGCTTGGACTTGTCGGCCTCTTCTATGCCTCGCCCTACGAGAACAGCACCAATGCAGCGTTGTACGAGGCCCTTCGTTACGGGAACGACCAGGCATCTGCTCTGCCCGAGAAATAAAGCGCACCTCTCGCCCCACAAGCAAGGCGCCCGCCCCGAGGATCCGGGACGGGCGCCTCTTGTCTCTCGTCAGATTGACGAAACCTACGCGGCAAGCGCTAGTAGTTGATCGCCTGTTCCTCGAAGTAGCTCTGCGGGTGACCGCAAACCGGGCAGACCTTGGGGGCCTCGGGGCCAACGTGCAGGTGGCCGCAGTTGAGGCACTTCCAGACCTTGACGCCCGGACGGTTGAAGACCTCGCCCTTCTCGACGCGCTCGGCGAGCTTGTTGTAGCGCTCCTCGTGGTGCTTCTCGACCTCGCCAACCAGGCGGAACTTGGCAGCGATCTCCTTGAAGCCCTCCTCGTCAGCGGTCTCGGCGAAGCCCTTGTACATCTCGGTCCACTCGTAGTTCTCACCAGCAGCGGCGTCCTTGATGTTGGTCAGGGTGTCGGGCACGTCGCCACCGTGCAGATACTTGAACCAGAGCTTGGCGTGCTCGGACTCGTTGCCAGAGGTCTCGGTGAAGATATCGGAGATCTGGACGTAGCCCTCCTTCTTGGCCTTGCTCGCATAGTAGGAGTACTTGCGGCTGGCCTGGGACTCACCAGCGAACGCTGCCTCGAGGTTCTTCTTGGTCTGCGAGTTCTCAAAATCGACTGCCATTACTGCTCCTCTCCTTCCCCCTCTTTGGGGGAAACATTGGGCCACGAAGCCGTGTCCCACCTGCCTTCGCAGGCGGTTCCCATAGTAGCATCAGGTGCACCAAATGTTACCGTTATTATGACAAAAACCCTCTCGCGAGAGTTCCGCCAGTAACGCCTGGGCATCCGATACGTCCACACCTCTTCTACCCGCTGCGCGCTCCTCGCGCGAAAGCTCCACGCAAAGAGCATCAAGGTCCACGCCGCCGCGCGGATCGGCTCGGTGAGCGAGAAGAATGCGCAGGACTTCGGCCCGCTTCTGTCGGTGAGAGCCCTCGAAGCGCGACTGCCGCACGTGCGAGCGCGACCGACGCGAAGGGTTGGGAACGGTTGCCTTGAGGTGCGCCCCGTAGTCGAGAAGAGCGTAGTACCAGGTGCGCGGGTCATCAGCGGGGTCGCTGGCATCTTGCGGGCAGGTCGCGCGCAAGATGGGCACCAGCCGCGCATCAGAAACGCCCTCCTCGTGGGGAAAGAGCTCGTGGAGAAGCACGGTGCGCACGTTTGTCTCGAGATACACGCCGGGCAGGTCAAAGGCAAACGCGCGGATGCCCGCGGCCGTTGCCGGGCCCACACCGGAAAGCGCCTTGAGCGCAACCTCGTCAGATGGCATGCAGCCACCCGCCTCCGAGACCTCCTGCGCCGCGCGCCAGAGCGAGAGCGCTCGTCTGTTGTAGCCCAGGCCCTGCCACTCATCCAAGACGTCCGCAGAGTCCGCGGCGGCCAGAGCGTCAACCGTGGGAAAGAGCTCCAGCCAGTGCTGCCAGCGGCCGTCCACACGCGAGACCTGCGTCTGCTGGAGCATGACCTCAGAGATCCATATGGCATAGGGGTCCCGCGTGCGGCGCCACGGCAGGTCGCGATAGAGCTCGCGCCCGCGCGCGAGCACCATGACGCGAAACGCGGCGAGCTCTTCTGCGGCCGGCGGAGCACCGGGGTCCGCGACAGACGGCATTACTCGTCCGTGGCCTTTGGCTTGCGCTTGCTGCCCACGAGCTTGAACGAGCCCGTCATCTGCGGCATCTTGCCCTCCATCACAACCTGGTAGAGAGTCACGGAGTCAAAGTAGGCGCACAGCACGCGCTCGGCGTTGCACCAGACAGGGTTGAAGTGGCATTCGGCCATGCGCGGACAGGGCCCGCCGCCCTCCCCCGCATAGTCACAGGCGGCAATGAGAACGGGACCCTGCACTGCCTCGACGAGCTTGAGAAGCGACGTGGCGCGCGGGTCGACGGCGAGTCTCATGCCGCCGTGGGCGCCACGCGTGCTCTCGACAATTCCCGCAAGGGCAAGGTCGTGCTGGATGGAACGCGCAAACGAGTAGGGAATGTCGTTGTCCTTTGCTGCGGTGCGCACCGAAACCACGCCCTCCGGGTTCTGGACGAGAGCCGCAAGCATGCGAAGTGCGTAGTCTGTCTTTCTCGAGATTTCCATTGCTACCTCCTGGCAGCCCGATGGGCTAGCCTCTCCTCCGGCTCATCTTTGCAGGAGAGTCTCCCCACTCGAGGATCTCCCAGCCGTGCTGCCGTGCCAACTTCCTAAGCGTCTCTCCCGGGCACACTGCATAACCCTTAGCGGCCGCCGAGAGCAGCGCTGCATCCGTATGGTGGTCGCCATAGGCATATGCAAGCGTCCATGCGCCCTTGCCCAGGTGGGCGTCCGCCCAACGCGTGACCGCCGCGACCTTCTCGGGTCCCTGCACCACGGTTCCCTCGACGCGACCCGTATAGTTGCCCTCGGCGTCGCGCTCCATGCCGGTGGCAATGTAGTCGTCCACACCAAGCGCCTTGGCGGCATCCGCGGCGATGGGTGCAAACGTTGCCGAGACAAGCAGCGTGACGCAGCCCTCGCCATGCCGCTTGGCGACCTCTGCGGCGACCTCCGGGCGATAGCGGTCCTTGAGGGTGCTCTCGTAGAACTCGTGCATGACCTTGTCGATGTCCCGATGACTCAGGTCTTCGAGCGCGCCAAAGACGAGCTCGCGAGCCTCGTCCTGGCTCTGGGGCAAGTGCAGCTTGTAGCGCAGGCCCCACCAGGCGAGCGCGAGGGCTCGCGGAACAGACATGAGCCCGTGACGCCACAGGTACACCGAGAAGAGCGCGCCGGATTGGCCGTCGATGGACGTGCCGTCGAAGTCGAATACGACGAGCTTGATCTTTCTCTGCGGTTGCGCGCTGTCGTTCGTGGTAGCGAGCATGCTGGGCGTCTCCATAGTGCGGTTGGGAATCATATCGTGCCAATGATACCAGTCCGGTAACGGCACGGGGTGAATTGTACTATTTGACGTATCAATTCGGACGATTGATGGAGACGCTGCCGTAATGCGTTGCCGGAATGACACAGCCGGTAGGCACGCAGCGTATGACCGGCGTTTCTCGCACATCTCGCACACATAAGAAAGGAGCCCCTTACGGGGCTCCTTGAGTTCACAATGGCGGGATATGCGGGGCTCGAACCCGCGACCTCCGACGTGACAGGCCGGCGCTCTAACCAGCTGAGCTAATACCCCACGCGCGTTGTGCGGGAGCTATTATACGCAGAGGATACAAGGTCTGTCTAGCCCAAAATTGAGAAAGTTTTGTGGGACTGGGAGGAGCTGGCCGGGGCCAGCGCATCTGATGGGCAGGCGGGACCCCGGCCGATGAATTCTCCCGTATATTCCGATCGTTTAAATCGGTCTAATCAATCGGAATTTGCAGGGTAATTCTCATCTTGCAGAATTCGATCGTTTAGAGGCATCTAATCAATCGGAATTTGCAGGACTCCATTCGTAGCAGCTGCTCGGGTGTAGACATGCACCCCTGTTCGCCGTTGGGATAGAAAGGCAATCAGCACCGTTCCCACCAGGAAGACGGCTGCCAGCGCTACGTCAACGACACGGAGCCCCTGCTTGACTGCCACCAGTTGCCCCCTACTCGAGCGCCACGTCCGTGGCGGCACCGGCCGAATCCGTCACGTGAACCACGGAGCCATCGAGCGTCGCAGACGCAATGGTGCCCGTACCCGTGATGGCGTTGCCCGAGGAGTCGACCACCGAAACGGGCTCCGAGTCTCCGCCAATCGTGTACGCCACAACGTCCCAAGTCCCGTCGGACTTATTCTCCGGAACCACAATGACCGAGTTGTACAGGATGAGCGTAACGGGAGTCCCGCTCACGGTAAACTCCTGCGTCTTGTTGCCCTGAGGGTCGGTTGCCACCACAGCATAGGTACCGTCGCCGGTAGCCTCGATGGCATAGGAGACGCCCTGATACGTAACGGATCCATCCGCAGTGGTCTGGACCTGCTGCCGCTCCTCCGCCGTGGTGGCAGCGGGCTCGGCGCTCTGCGTGTTATCCTGCGCGCCCAAGAAGGTGACAACGGCAACAATGGCGAGAATAACGAAGAGCCCCACCACGCCAGCAATAACGAGCAGGACAGACTTGAGGTTCGCAGGCTTGCGCTCGGGCTTCGAGCCGTACTCCGGACGGTTGCGCCCGCTGAGACGACGGTTGCGCGAGCGCTGCTCGGCGCGGTCACGGGCGATGTCGGCTGCCTCGGCAGCGTTCTCGCGCGTGGTCACGCGGGCACCCTGGCCTGCAGAAAGCGTTTGGAGGGAGTCTACCGGCGCCGCGCACCGACGCGGGGCGGTGCTGTCGTCAACGTCCTCGGGAATGGCGTGCGCCCCAACCCTTGAGACCCCGGAGACCCTAGGGCCGCCGGCGGCATGCCTCCCCGCGGCGTGCGCGGAGCGCCTGTATCTCTCGTCATTGGATGCGTAGCTCATCTCGTCTCCCCTTGCATTGCCCAACCCGTACCATCCTAGCCCTCCACGCGGCTATACCTCGCGGCGAGCCTCGATGGCGCGGCCAAGCGTCACCTCGTCGGCATACTCGAGGTCCCCGCCAACGGGCAACCCGCTGGCAAGTCGAGACACACGCACGCCCAGCGGGCGGATGATGTGCGAGAGGTACGTGGCGGTTGTCTCGCCCTCGACATCCGGGTTGGTGGCGAGAATGACCTCCTGGACCTCGCCCGAGGCAAGGCGCGAGAGCAGCTCCTTCACGCGGAGCTGCTCGGGACCAATCTTGTCCATGGGCGAGATGACGCCACCAAGCACGTGGTAGAGCCCGTGGTAGCTGCCCGTTCGCTCGATGGCCGAGACGTCGCGCGGCTCGGAGACCACGCAGATGGTCGTGCGGTCGCGCGATGCGTCTGAGCACACGTCGCAGGTGTCACGCGTAGCGTAGCTAAAGCAGATGGGGCAGAAGTGGACCTGCTGCTTTACCTCGAGAATCGCCGTAGTCAGCCTGCGCGCCTCCTCCGCGTCGGCCTCGAGGAGGTAGTACGCGATGCGCTGGGCGGACTTTGGGCCAATGCCCGGCAGCCTGCCCAGCTCGTCGAGGAGGCGCTGCAGCGCGTGCCCGTCGTTAAGCTGGTCCATCCCTAGAAGAGCCCCGGGATGTTGAGACCACCGGTGACGGCGCTCATTGCCTTCTCGGTGGCAGACTCGGCCTGCTCGAGAGCGTCGTTCACAGCGGCAAGAATCATGTCCTGCAGCATGTCGACGTCCTCCGGATCAACCGCCTGCGGGTCGATGGTGATGGAACTGATGCGCAGGTCACCCGTAGCAGTAACCTTTACCGACCCACCGCCGGCCGAGGCCGAGACCTCGGTTGCCGCAGCCTGCTGCTGCGCGGCAACGAGCTGCTCCTGCATCTTGCGGGCCTGGGCCATCATCTGGTTGCGGTTCATGCCGCCCATGTTGTAGCCGCCTCTGGATCCCTTGGACATGTCTTCCTCCTGGTTGCTGGTTGATATACGTGCTGGTATAAGGCCAATAAGGCAGTGGAGCTAGTCTGTGCCTTCCCCGTCCGAAGCTGCAGGCGCGTCCGGAGAATCCGGCTTCACGACCACGGAGCCGCCAAAAGCGTCCTCGAGCATCGCCGCGATGTTGGCGAACTCCTCGGTGAGGACCGGGGCGTCGTCTGCCGGGGGCGTGGCGGGCGGGGTTGGCTTTGGCGAAGGAGCTGGCGCCGGCTTGGCCGCGGGCGGCTGCGGTGCTGACGCCGGCTGCGNCCACGGGCGGCTCTGGAGCGGGCGCGGGCTGCCCCGCAGGCGCAACGGGGTCCCACGGCATGGGGTACGACGTTGGCGCCTGCTGTGGCGCAGGTGCAGGTACTGGCTGAGGCGCAGGAGCGGGTACCGGGCGCGGAGCCGTCGCGGCTCGGTCGGACTGGGCTATTGCCTGGCTGGAGAGGCTCGACTCAACAAAGATGACTTCGCGTGGCCCAAAGACGCTCGCAACAATGGGCAGGTAGAGCTCGCGGACATCCGCACGCTCGAGCATGCGGGCCGCAAAGTGCGAGCCTGTAGGCAGCGAGACGGTGAGCTTTGCACCATCGTCCGAAACGATGCTGGAGTTAAGGAGCAGAGAACCCCTGGACGCCGACTTGGTCATGAGGCCTTCGGTGACGCGCTTCCAGTTGCGCTGCAGTGTGGCGCCATCGGTGATGGGAGCGCCAGCGACGGGTGCGGCGGCCGACCGTGGTGCGCGCTGCGGTGCCGGCTCTGAATGCGGGACAGGAGCCGAGACAGACGCGGGCTGCGATGCCGTACGAGGCGCCGGGGCTGGCCGCGGCGCCGGAGCGGGGGTCGGCCTTGGCGCAGGCGCTGGACGCGGCGTGGGGGCCGCCGGCTGCGGAGCCGGAGCTGGCGCCGAGACGGGCGTGACGACCGGGGCGGACGCGGGAGCTGGTGCTGGCGCAGCCGGCGCGGGCGTCGGCGTCGCCACGCGGCCAGGCACCGAAAGCGCGGCAACCTGTCGCTCAAGATTTCCGATCCTCTCGGCAAGCGACTCCAGCGTAAGGTCAGATTCTGGCCGGGCAATTCTCGTAAGCGCAATCTCAAGAACGAGGCGCTGGTTGGTGGCCGTGCGCATCTCGCTTGAGGCCTCGCCCAGGATGGTCAGCACGCGCGCGATGCGGTCCGCAGAGCCGAATGCCGTTGCCTCGGACGAGAGGTTCGCAAGCTCCTCCGGCGACGCCGCGATAACCTTGGACGGGTCGCCAACCACCGCAGTCACGTACACGTCGCGCATGCGCGACGCAAGCTCACGCGTGAACTGCAGCAAGTCGCGCCCTTCGGAAGCAAGTCGCGAGACCTCCTCAAAGAGCGATGCCACGTCCCTCTCGGCAATCGCCGTTGTAACGTTGCCCAGAACGGCACCGTTTGCCTCGCCAAAGAGGTCCTGGGTGGCCGAGAGCGTAATGGCCCCGTCGCCAAAGACCGAGACCTGCTCGAGCGAGGTGAGGGCGTCTCGCATGCCACCGCGGGCATGGCGAACGATAAGCTCGAGCGCGGCATCCTCGTAGGTGAAGCCCTCCTGCGTGCAGACGTACGCAAGGTGGGCCTGCATCTCGTTGGGGCCAATGGCGTGGAAGTCAAAGCGTTGGACGCGCGAGAGGATCGTGGCCAGGATCTTCTGCGGGTCGGTGGTGCACATGATGAAGACCACGTGGCTCGGGGGCTCCTCGAGCGTCTTGAGCAGCGCATTGAACGCCGCCGGCGTGAGCATGTGGACCTCGTCGATGATGTAAACCTTGTAGCTGCCGCGAACAGGCGCATAGTTGACGCGGCTGATGATCTCCTCGCGGACGTTGTCGACGCCCGTACGCGAGGCAGCGTCCAGCTCAAGCACGTCCGGGTGCTCGCCCGCCGCAATGAGCTGGCACTCCTCGCAGGTGCCGTCGGGCAGGTGACCTGCGCCGCGTTGGCACATGAGGGCCTTTGCCAGGATGCGCGCCATGGTGGTCTTGCCGGTTCCGCGCGGTCCGCAGAAGAGGTACGCATGGCTCACCTTGCCCTCGAGAACCGCGCGTTTGAGGGTCTCGACCACGTGTTCCTGGCCAACGACCTCTTCGAACGTCTTTGGGCGGTACTTCGTGTAGAGCGATTCCATGGGACCTCCGCGCCTTCTTGCCTGAGGTTCCCAGTATACCCGCGGGCATCGGCGATGGGCCATGCTCCACCGCGTCACCTTGAACGACGGCCGCACGCGGCCACTGCCCCACTCGACACCACCATCTCGGTAAAAACGCGCTTCCGCGAGAAACTGACGCCCGAGCAGGCGTTTCGTACGGGGTCCCGATTCCGCCGGAAGCAGGCCTTCTCGCTGTCATTTATTGCGCGAAATTTCTTGATACGAACCCTCTTAACTGGTGTAATACACTGCTTTCCAGGAAAATCGCGCAATAATGGCGGGCAAAAAGACCACTGGCCAGACCGGGTGACGGCGCATACGGCAACCGGCATGATGGAATCCTCCCGTTATTGCTGTCAATAAAAATATGAACACCCGCCACGCATCGAGAAAAGCGGGCCCACCCACATGGGGCGGACCCGCCATGCCAAACGCTATGCGAGCAGCACGAAGCTACTTCTCGCCACCGTCGCCCGTAGCAGCAGCGTCTGCCGCCGCGGCAGCCCTCTCGGCCGCGCGCTTCTTGTGGTTGCGCCAACCGGTCCAGAACACCAGCGCAATCACTGCGGCGCCGCCGGCGGTCACGCCAATGCGAACCTTGTCGACCGCCTGCAGGCCCGGAGCATAGGCGCTACCAGGCATCGCGCCCTCCATGGCCTTGGAGTTGGCCGTGACGTACAGCAGGTGATGAATGGCCTCTCGCGCGTAGTGATACTCGGCGGAGTTATTCTCGTCGTACTGGTAGTTGTTCTCGTTTGAGCGCAGACGCGAGTCACCGCCGGCGCGAATCATCTGGCTGCTGTCCATATACGGAGCGGCAGAGTTTGCGGAGTCGGTAACAATCCACCCATTAAAGCCCCACTCATTGCGAGCCAGACCGGTCAGCAGGGCGTAGTTTCCGCCTGCCCACGTGGCGCCCACGCGGTTGAAGGCGCTCATGATTGCCTGGCAAGCATCAACCTTGGTCGTTGCCATGGAGTAGGAGCCATCCGCGCCCTGCTCAACATAGTTCTCGTCGACGGTACCCACGTGCATGCAGATGTCAAAGGGCTTGACGTAGATCTCGCGAATCGCCTGCTCGTTTGACCACGTGGCGCATCCCTGCTCAATGCCACCGTCGCCACGGTGGTTCTCTTGATCGTTAAGAGCAAAGTGCTTGATGGTGGAGTAGACGCCCTTCTCGGCAGCACCCTTGATCTCAAGCGACGCAACGGTTCCGCTGATAACGGGGTCCTCGGAGTAGTACTCGCCGTTGCGACCGGTGAAGGGCGTGCGGTGGATGTTCATCGAGGGCGCGTACCACCCAGTAGTCCCACCGATGTTCGCCTCGTTGCCAATCATCGCACCGTAAGCCGAAGCGAGGTCCTGGTTCCAGGTCTGTGCCATCACGACTGGCGAGCAGAACATCATCCCTGTACCACCATAGATAAGACCAGCTGCGGTATCGGCATCGATGTTGAACGGCTTTCCAATAGATTGGACAAAGTTGGAGCCGTACCCAGAATGGCCGACAAGCTCGCGATAGTCCTCGGCAGAGAGCTCGTCAAGCAGCTGGTTCCACATCGGGTCGTTGTAGTCCTTGCCACGCAGGTCGATGAGCGAAATGCCGTTGTTCTGGCCATAGACCGGCGTGTCGGTAATTGTCGCATCGCTCACGGGGTTGCCAGAGTCAAGGCCCTTGAGGCGATCGATTAGCTCGGGGCTGGCGACCTTCCCCCATGCGTACGAGACGGGATTGCCATTCTCGTCCACGGCATTAATCTCTGCCCCCCAGGTGGACACATCGCCCTCCAGCGGCGTTCCGTCATGCTGAGGGAAGGTGCCCTCCCAGTCCGCACGGGTGAGATAGGTGACGTCGCCCTTGGCGTCGTCGAAGAGGTTCGTTATCTCGGCGCCGCTCTTTGCATCGGTAGCATAGGTGGTGGTATCGACATCCGTGTTGCTCGGAACGTAGGTGCTCACGCGGGAGGCGTCGCCCGCCACGTTTGCACCCTTGGCGGCAAGCACGTTGTTCACCGCATCATGGGAATCGTGAGCAGCGGTAACGTAGTAGGTGCCAGCATCCAGGATGTAGGTCTTGGCTCCGTTGGCGTCATAGGCCTTGAGCATGTCCTGGTCAAACGTGACGGAAACCGTCTGGGTCTCGCCAGGCTCAAGCAGTTTTGTCTTTCCATAGTTCACCAGCTGGACCGCGCTCTTCTCGACCCCATTCGCGCGGTCGTAGTCGGTGTAGGGACTCTGTGCGTAGACCTCAACAACGTCTTTGTCCGCAACATCACCCGTGTTGGTAACGTCTACAGACACGGTGCACGTGGTGCCATCCCAGCTGGCCTGATAGTTGCTCCAGTCAAAGGTGGTGTAGCTCAGGCCGTAGCCAAACGGGTATACAACCTCGCTGTCGTAGTCAAAGTCGCCAGCGTTGCCCTGGCCAAGGACAGCATCCTCGTATCGGGTCTCGTAATAGCGATAGCCAACATAGATGCCCTCGGCATACGAGACGTACGAATAGCCGGTAAGGTTTCCATCGCCATCGATGTACTGATAGTCGCCGTAGTTCTGGGCAGCTGGGGAGTTGAGCGAGTTAGCCTCAAACGTGTCGACGGTCTTGCCAGAAGGGCTGACCTCGCCGGCAAAGATGTCCGCCAGAGAATCGGTACCATACCTGCCTGTCGAGGGAACAAACAGGACACTCTTAATGTTAGGGAACTGCTCGAGCCAGCCCAGGTTCAGCGCCGAGGCGGTGTTGAGAATCACTACGCCATTATCAAAGTTGTCATTGATGTACTGAAGGATCTCCAGCTCGGTAGAGTCGGGCTCGAGATAGGTCTTTGCCTTATCCTCCGCGCTTGTAGCGTGGTTGTACATGGAACGCGGCATGTCGCGTCCCTCGCCCGCAACGCGGCGCATCACAAACACGGGCACGGTGTCCTTCGTAGAATCGAGCACCCCATCGGCAGACTCAAGCTCGCTGAGCGGGCACTCGTTGATGCGGAAGTCCTCAGCTGCGCCAAAGTTGATTGAACCGGTACCCATGGTGTACTTGCTGCCCGCGCCCTTGGTGTAGAAGTCCATGAGGGTCTGGTTCACTTCGAACCCGCGGCTCTCAAAAGAGTCCTTGAGCTGGTTCGAGTTACCTTTGGCACCGGTAAACTGCGTGAGGACGCTCTGGGTTGCGGTGAGGTTCTTGACGGACTCGCCAAAGAAGCTGAACGTGGTGCCCTGCTCAAACGGCATCGTATTGCCGTCATTCTTGAGCAGCACGTATCCTTCGTTGGCAATCTGGCGGTCAAGCTGCTTCTCCGCGTCGCCAATGCTGTCCTTGTCGTAATCTGCCTTGTAGTAGTCCAGGTCAAGTCCTGCGGTGTTCGCCTTGGAGTTATCCCAGGACTGCTGGTATCCGGCAATGTTGTTGACCATGCGGGAAATCATGCTGTTGGGCAGCATGACATTCACGCCCACCATCGCCACCGCAAGCACCACAACCAGCACAGACTTGAGGATGGTCTTGATGACCCTCCCCACCTTGCGGGCGCGGCTTACGGTGCGCACGCCGCTGGCGCTTCCACCGGCCTTCTTCTTTCCCATCTCTTCCCTCCGTCGCTACCACGGGCGAGCCACATCTCCCGCCCTAATTCAAAACCAAAGGTCAAGGTAGTTCAGCTAAGCTGGAGAAACTCAAAAGGTGACCAATTCCGTCACTCGCGGGACAGATTTGGAATGAGGGGGGAGACGCCCGTTGACCACGTACAAGGTGCTCATGGTCGAGGATGACGACAAGGCGGCTGCGACGCTTGCCGAGCACCTCGAGCGCTTTGGTACCGAGCAGGGCGTCCGCTTCCTGGTGACACGTCTGGCAACGGCCTTTAATCTCTCGGAAGCTGGAGCCGTTGACCTTATCTTCATGGACATAGACCTGCCGGGCATCAACGGCATGGAGGCCGCCCAGCTGCTGCGCGAGGAGAACGCCTCCACGCCGCTTATCTTTGTGACCAACCTCGCGCAGTACGCCGTAAAGGGATACCAGGTGGACGCGCTGGACTTCATGGTCAAGCCGGTAAGCTACGGCGACTTTGCCATGCGAATGGGGCGCGCGATGCGCGTAATGGAGAAGAACGCCGCGCACACCATGGCGCTTCCCACTGCTAGCGGCACGCGCGTTATCAACGTGAACGATATCACGCACGTCGAGCTGGCAAAGCACGACCTTCTCTACCACGTAGCAGGCTTCGAACAGCCGCTTCGCCGGCGCGGCAGCATTAGCGGTGCGCGAGAACAGCTCCCACAGGACCTCTTTATCACCGTGAGCCAGGGATGCCTCGCCAACATGGCACACGTAACCACAGTACTCAGCGATTCCGTGCGTTTGGACGATGGCACCCAGCTCTTCTTTAGCCGCTCGCGCAAGAAGCCCTGCCTCGAGACGCTTGCGCGCTACTTTGGGGGCACCATATGATGCCTGGCGCCGAAGCGCTTGCCTTGGGACTGAAGTACGCTGTAGGCGGCTCCGCGCTGTTTGCCGAGGTCCTAATTGCGGCGTGCCTGTTCGCTCACGGACAGCCCACCAGGCAGCATCCCATAGCAAGGGCGGTCGCAGCTGTCGGGCTACTTTTTGCCACCGAACTTTTAACGTCTTTCCTCGCAGGAACCAGAAGTACTGACGACGGCTCTTTGGTTGTCCTCAACATCGATGCCAGCTACCCGCTTTCGCTGGGCATCATCGGAGGGCTCGTTACCTGCACCGCATTTCTCCTTGTCACCATCCCGACGCTTCTTGCCTGCTTCGAGATGAGCCCCTGGGCGGCAACCTTCTGCTCCACCGCAGGCTACGCGCTCCAAAACCTGGCAAGCAGCATCGGAGAGACTGTGGGGCTCATCCTTAGCGCGGCAGGTGTCCCCGGCATCGTGACAGGCGGAAACGCATGGCTTACCGCCATTAGCTGTACCGCAGTCTATGCCATAGCCTACCTGCTCTTTATTAGGCGCATCGAGCCGAAGGGGCTCGAGGGGCGCGGCAACCCCGCCATGCTTGCTATGGTCGTGGTGGTGGTCTTTGGCATCATCGAGTTCGACCTCATTCTCAAGTACGTGGTGACCGGAAGCCTGGCGCTGCCCGTGACGCTGTGCATGCGCGCGTTCCATGCGCTTATCTGCGTCTTTGTGATCATTGCCGAGGTTGAGCTGGTCGTGGTGCGTCAGCTCTCCTCCGAGAAGGCCGCCGCCGAGCTGCTCTTGGCAGAGCAGGAGCGCCAGTACCAGCTCTCGCGCGAGAACATCGAGGCCATCAACATCAAGTGCCACGACCTGCGCCATCAGATTCGCTCGCTTGCGGCGGGCGAGAAGGTCGTGGACAAGAGGGTGCTCGAGAGCGTCGCACGCGATATCAACGTCTATGACTCCAAGGTCCGCACCGGCAACGACGCCCTGGATACCATCCTCACCGAGAAGAGCCTGCTGTGCGAGAGCCGCCACATCACGCTCATCTGCGTGGCAGATGGCGCGGCGCTGGACTTCATGGCACCGGCGGACCTCTACGCCCTCTTTGGCAACGCGCTCGACAATGCTATCGAGGCCGTAGAGCACCTGGACGATGCGGCAAGGAGGTCCATCTCGCTCATCGTGCGCAGGCGCGCCGGAACCGTGACCATCCACGTGGAGAACTACTACGACCCCACTGCCAGTGCAAAGAGCTTCAAAGGCGACGTGCCGGCAAGCACTAAGGGCGACCCTCTCAACCACGGCTTTGGCACACGCTCGATGAAGGCGATCGTCGAGCGCTACGGTGGCACGCTTGCCTTCTCGGCAAACGGGACGACCTTCTGCGTGGACGCCGTGATTCCAGAGCGCGCATAGGCGCTCGTCCACTGCTATCACCTGGCGCGATAGCCAGTCAACGCGAATAACGATTTGAGATTCAGCCAGACGCTAGCTACAGTGTTGGACCATGAACACGACGAGCAGCACATACACCTTTGCGCTCATGCGCCAGCAGATGCCCAAGCCCGGGCACCCTCGCCGCTAGCAGCCTGCCGCATCACCCGGCACGGGCCGCCAGCGCGAAGGGACCGGGCGTCTTACCAGCACGGCTTTTGCACAGGGTCGTGCACTTTACCAGCAGGCGGCATCGAGCGGAGCGCACGTTTTGATTTCTCTGGAACATCTTTGCAAGACCTTTGAGGGGGGCAGCGAGGTCCACGCCCTAAACGACGTGTCCCTCACCATCCCCACCGGCGACGTGTTTGGCATCATTGGTATCTCCGGTGCCGGCAAGTCAACGCTGGTCCGCTGCCTCAACCTCCTCGAGCGTCCCACCTCCGGACGCGTGGTGGTTGATGGTACCGACGTGACCAACCTCAAGGGCGCCGCACTTCGCGAGTACCGCCGCCATGTGGCGATGATCTTCCAGGGCTTTGGCCTTCTCGCGCAGAAGACAGCCCTCGAGAACGTCTGCTTCCCCTACCTTGCGAGCACGGGCAAGGTCACGGCAGAGAACCGCGAGGAGGCCCTGGGCTACCTGGACCGCGTTGGCCTTGCAGACCGTGCCAGCTCCTATCCGGCGCAGCTCTCGGGCGGCCAGAAGCAGCGCGTGGCCATTGCCCGTGCGCTTGCCTGCCACCCGGACTACATCCTCTGCGACGAGGCCACCTCGGCCCTCGACCCCGCAAGCACGGCCTCGGTCCTGCACCTTTTGCGCACGATCAACGCCGAGACGGGCGTCACAATCATCGTAATCACCCACTCCATGCAGGTTGTCGAGGACATCTGCAAGAACGTGGCAGTGCTTGTCTCGGGCAAGGTCGTTGAGCAGGGCAGCGTTGCCGAGGTCTTTGCCAACCCGCAGCACGAAGTGACCCGTCAGCTTCTGGGAAAGGAGAGCTGGGATGAGTAGCCTTGCATCCTTCTTCGCCCAGTACGGCTCTCTTCTTGGCGAGGGGATGGCCGATACGCTGGTCATGCTCTTTGTGTCCACGGCCTTCTCGTACGTCATAGGCATCTTCCTGGGCGTTGTTCTCTGCGTCACCGCACCGCGCGGGCTTCACCCCATGCGCACCCTGAACGCCGTGCTGGGCTGGGTGGTGAACATTGGGCGCTCCATCCCGTTCATCATCCTTTTGGTCTCGATGTTCCCGGTCACGCGCGCCCTGGTGGGCACCACCACCGGCGTGCAGGGCGTGATTCCTCCCCTGGTGCTCTCCACCACGCCGTTTGTGGCGCGCATGGTCGAGCAGTCCCTGGCCGAGGTCCCGCGCGACGCAATCGAGGCAGCAGAGGCGTGCGGAGCGTCCATCCCGCGCATCGTGGTCTCTGCCCTGCTCCCCGAGGCCCTACCCTCCATTGTCCGCGGCATCTCGATCACGCTTATCGCGGTCCTGGGCTACACGGCCATCGCAGGCGCAGTTGGCGCGGGCGGCCTGGGCGACATCGCCATCCGCTACGGCTACTACCGCTACCAGGACGAGGTCATGATCGCCACTCTCGTGCTCATCATCATCCTGGTGCAGGTGATCCAGAGCACCTGCGACGCCATCGCAAAGAAGATCGACCACCGCTAGCAGGAACGCGTTGCGCTTCTCGGCAGCGCTCCTACCACCACTCTCATCATTTTTCCAACAGAAAGGAACCCGTCATGCTCACCAGAAGGAACTTCATTGGCACCGGCCTCGCCGCACTTGCCGCAACCACCCTCGCTGCCTGCGGGAACTCCGGTTCCAGCTCGTCTTCCAGCAGCTCTGCCGCCAGCGACTCGGCGCAGAGCCAGACGCTCACGGTTGCCGCGTCCCCCTCACCCCACGCGGAGATCCTCAACAACTTTGCCGCGCCCAAGCTCAAGGAGCAGGGCATCGACCTCCAGACCAAGGAGTACACCGACTACATCATCCCTAACCAGGTGACCAGCTCGGGCGAGGTCGATGCCAACTACTTCCAGCACATCAACTACCTCAACAACTACAACGACGAGAACGGCGCAGACCTGGTGGGTGTGGCCGCCATCCACTACGAGCCGTTTGGCATCTACGCTGGCAAGTCCTCTGACCTGGCCAACATCGCAGACGGCGCGCAGATTGCCGTTCCCAACGACCCCACCAACGAGGGCCGCGCGCTCCTTCTCCTCCAACAGGAGAACCTCATCACGCTCAAGGACCCCGACAACCTTGAGGCCACCCCGGTCGACATTGCCGAGAACCCCCACAACCTGCAGTTTGTTGAGGTCGAAGCAGCTGCAGTGCCGCGCCAGCTCCAAGATGTTGACTTTGCCGTCATCAACGGCAACTACGCCATCGAGGCCGGCTTCCACGTGAAGAACGCCGTTGCCGTGGAGTCCAAGGAGGGCAAAGCCGTCGAGCAGTACGCCAACTACATCGTGACCACGCCGGACAAGAAGGACGACGACCGTATTGCCGCGCTGGTCAGTGTCCTCACAAGCGATGACTTCAAGCAGTACCTCTCTGACACGTACGGCCAAGACGTCCTCCCCGCGTTCTAAGGCGAGAAGGCACTTCACACAACGGCGGCCCGCCCCCACCCGGGGACGGGCCGCTTGCTTTATGCGAGTAGAACTGCCTTGCTACTTCTCGTCAGACGCCTTCTTGTCGCCCTTCTTGACCTCGGGGACATCGGCAGCCTTTCCGTCCTTGCCCTCGGCGCCCATGAGCTTGTGGTTCTTCACGGCCTTGTAGCCAAAGAACGCCGCCAGCGCAACGAGTGCCGCCGAGCCGCCCCACACGCCGTACTGCCACGGGGCAACACCGTAGGTAATCTTGGAGCCCGGCACCATCTCGTTCATCGCGTTGGAGTTGGCAACGGTGTAGAGCACGCGGTGCATGGACTCGCGCATCTCAGAGACAACGGTCGTCGTGTTGGTGCCCTGGTACTCGCCGGTCATTGCCGAGTAGGTGAGCTGAAGGTCGGTGCCGGCATAGATGGCCTGGTTCTTGTTCATGTAGTCATAGAGCTCGAAGTCCGTGATGACCATGCCCTTGAAGCCCCACTCGTCGCGCAGGACGCCGGTGCACAGGCTCTTGCGGCCACCGGCCCACTCGGCGCCAACGTAGTTGAACGAGCTCATCACACCGGTGCAGCCGGGCATGGTCTTGGTCGAGACTGTGCCCTTGTCGTCCGAGATGTACTTCATCTCGTACGTGGCCTCCTTGACGGTGGTCTCGAACGGACGCAGGTAGATCTCGCGCGCAACCTGCTCGGTGGCCCAGGTGCAGACGTGCTGCACGCGGTAGGACTCCTGGTCGTTCATCGCGAAGTGCTTGATCATGGCATAGCAGCCGTTCTCGGCGGCACCGCTCACCACTGCCGCGCCAATCTTGCCGGCAAGCAGCGGGTCCTCGGAGTAGTACTCGAAGTTGCGGCCGGCGAAGGGCGAGCGGTGCGTGTTCATGGCCGGCGCGTACCAACCGTTGTACGCAGAGGCCAGGGCCTCCTGGCCAACCATCTGGCCCATGCGGTGCATGAGCTCCACGTTCCAGGTCTGCGCCATAACGACCTCGGAGCAGTAGGAGCAGTTGCCGGTGGGACCGGTGAGCGAGGTGAAGCCGGCAGGGCCGTCGGGCTCTACCGTTGCGGGCTTGCCCACGGACTCGACCTCGGGGGTGTTGTAGGCATCGTCGTTCAGGCAGGCGGCCATCTCCTCAACGGAGAGCTGGTCGAGAATGTCATTCCACGCCTCGGAGTCAAAGTCCTGGCCGCGCATGTCAATGAGCTGCAGGCCGTTGTCCGCCCCGGTGGTTGGCATCGTGGCGTTGGGGTCCTCGTGGTCCTCGAGCTTCCACTCCACAAGCTCCACGCCGCAGTCCGCCGCGCTCTTGTCGGCGGCCTCCTCGGGGAAGGTCCCCTTGAAGTCCTTGCGGGACATGGTCTTGACGTTCTTCCCCATGTACTCCGTCATGTCGTCGAACTTGTTGGTGATCTGCGCCTCGGTGGCGGAGTCGGTCGTGTACTTCTTGGCCGAGAGGGACACGGTCTTCTGGTCCACGACGGTGTGCGAGTCGGTGCGGAGGCTGATGACGTAGTCGCCCGCGTCGAGCACGTACGCCTGCTCGTCGGAGCTGTAGGAGGCCATGTCGCGCACGGGGAACTCGATGGTGACCTGCTGGCTCGCACCAGGGTCAAGCGCATCGGTCTTGGCAAAGCCGCCCAGCACGACGGCTGCCTTCTCGAGCCCACCTGCGATATAGGGGGCCGAGTAGTACACCTCCACGACGTCCTTGCCGGCAACGGAACCCGTGTTGGAAACCGTGACCTCAACCTTGACCTTCTCGTCGTCCGCATTCACGGAGTCGAGCGTCTGGGAGAACGTGGTGTACGAGAGACCATAGCCAAACGGGAACACAACGGCCTTGTCGTAGTCAAAGCCGTCGTAGTTGCCCGCCTCGGCCTCGGCGGCCGCAGTCTCGTAATAGCGGTAGCCATAGTAGAGACCTTCGGCGTACTCCACGAAGTACGCGTTGCCCGTGGACTTCTCGGGGTAGTAGCCCTCGATGTCGGTGTAGCGCTTGCCGCCAAAGTTCTTGAACGTGGGGTCGGCCGTGAAGTCCGCGGCCCAGATGTCGGTGGTCTTGCCGGAGGGGTTCACGGTACCAGCAAGGACCTGGCCAAGGGCTGCCGCACCAGTGGCGCCAATGGAGCCAACCTCGAGAATGGCATCGACCGCATAGTCGCCAGAGACCAGCGGCCCAAGCTCCATGGTCGTGGAGAGGTTGAGCACCGCAATGACCTTGGTGCACGCCGACTTTGCAGCCGCGATGACGCTCTTCTCCTCAACGGTGAGCTCCAGCTCGTGCTGTCCGTCCTCGTAGTTGGCCGTCTCACTGTTGGCGGTGAAGTTCTCGGAGACGCCAGACTCCACGTCTGCCTTGAGGTCACGGGAGAGGTCGCCGCCCTCGCCGCCGCCGCGGCCAATGAAGACCAGGCCAACGGTGCCGTTGATGGAAGACTGGGCGTCAGAGCTGTAGTCGGACCAGGGAATCTCGCCAATGTAGTAGGACGCCGTGGACGGGTTGTCCATGGTGATGGCGGCCTTGGCGTAGTTGGAGTAGTTGTTGTTGATCCAGTCGTAGGCGGTGTCGTTGATGGTGAAGCCCGCCTGGCTGATGCCCTGGTAGAAGTTGATGCAGGAGTTGGCGTCAACGGTACCGGAGCCAGCGCCGCCATAGACCGGATCTGCCGCGTAGCGGCCGAGCATACTCACTGTCTCGGACGTGGAGAGCGGCAGCGCGGCGTTGTCGTTCTTCATGAGGACGATGCCCTCGCCCTCGATTTCGGTGACCAGCTCGTTTGCAGCCTCGGTCGCCTGGTTGCGGCCGCGGTAGTCCGCTGTATAGTACTCCGCGTCCCAGTCCTCGGAGCCCTCGACCTTCTCGACCGTTGCGGGGCGACCGCCCACGTAGTGGTCGAGAAGCGAGCTGAACTTGTTCGCCGCCACGTTGGCCGCAGCGGTGACGCCCAGAAGGCCCACCGACGCGATGGTAGAGCCGATGAACTTCCTTCTCGTGGTGTTCTTAGCCATTCCCCACTCCCCTTACGTTCCCTCCGGCCCCAAGGGCCGCTTGTTCGACGATAAGGGTAGGCAGCAGGCGTGCGCGGCACCAAAGAGGGTCGCATCCGGTCAATTATTCGTCGCAAACTGCATCTGCGGGCCAGCAGCGGCGCCCACTGGCAGCGGCGTCACTGGTCTACCTGGAACTCCGAGCCTATGACCTCGCTGGTCTTGGAGCGAATCCACTCGCCTGGGTTGTCGAGGTCCGCAAGCAGCTCGTTTGCGGAAGCCATGTCATTGGTGTAGTCGCGCGCCAGGTAGACCGTGTCAACGTCACCCTCCGCGTGCTCGATGAGCGTGTGCCACGCCACGTTCTGGATTCCCACTATTCCGTCTTCGCCACGGACAAAGTCGCAGCTAAGCATGCCCGAGAGAACACAGTCAGGCTTGTGGTATCCCGAGACAAAGTCCCCCAGTCCATAGGCCACAAGCGTGGAGCCAGAGCCGTCCGAGCGCTGGAGCCACGCCATGGACTGAATCACGTGCGCGTGGCTGCACAGGACCAGCCCCGCACCGGCATCCGCACGCGCCTGCACGGCTTCTACCTGCTGCTCGTTTGGCGTGTTGGTGTACTCGGTGCCCATGTGGAGGTAGACGACCACAAAGTCTGCGTCGGAAACCGCCTGAGCCATGGAGTCCGGCGTGTTGTAGCTGGGATAGCCCGCATAGCCGTGCCCCTGGTAGACGCCAAGGGTCGTCTCTTGGTTCGTAAAGGCGATGTCGTAGCCGGAGATAGCATCGCGAACGTGGTTGTAGAGCGGGCAAAAGTCATACGTGAGGTCGCCCGTGGTGTCCGACCACGAGTCCGCGTAGGCAAGGGCATTCTCGTTGGCAAGGTTGTCGCCAACGGCACAGAAGCTCACGCCATCCATGGGCTGCGGGGCTACTTGGTCATCCATGGCCTGCTGGGCATCGGCTTTCGCCTGGCCCGATGCGTTGTCCGTGGCGCAACCCCGTACGGCGAGGGCGAGAACAACCACCAATGCGGCTACCAAAGCAATGGCGAGTAGGACTTTGGGCTGCGGCCTGCCACGGCGCGCGTTTTGGTTTGCGCGCGGCGTGCCGCCACGCGGCGTAGCAGCACGTGCGTGCGGCTGACATGACCGCGAGTCTTTGCGGCCATGGTGATCGGGGCGGCTGGGACTCATGGGCTCCCCCTGCGATGCCTGTGGTTGCAGCTGTCGCACCGTAATGTAGCGCTTCTTCACGCGTGGAGCGCGCAGGCGCGGACGTTCGAGCAAGAGAAGAAAAGTGGGGCTCCGGATGCGCGGCCGGGGCCCCACTCGCTCTTGTGTTTGATAGCCTCCTAATTGCACAAAAGAGCAGAGCGGCTTTTCACTCGTGAGCATGAAATAGTTTCACAGATAAGCAAGAGGGACACGTCCTGGCACCGCAAACATTGCCATGCTCGATTCGCAGGGCCCAACCCACGGATCGAGAGGCAGGAAAGGAAGATGCTGGACATGTCCCAGATAGAGAGGATACGCGACATGCTCGCGGATGGCTATACGCCGACGGAGGTGAAGGAGACCCTCGGCGTGTCGTACCCAACGATCAGGAAGTATGCTCAGGAAGACGACTTCTCGCCCCAAAGGCCCAAGGCCTCGGAGCGCCCGAGCAAGCTCGATCCCTACAAGGCCCTCATCGGCGAGATGCTCGAGGAGGACCGCCACTGCTACCACAAGCAGCGCCACACGGCCAAGCGCGTCTTCGAGAGGCTGCGCGCAGAGCATGGCTTTAGCGGCAGCTACTCCACGGTGCAGCGCTACATGAAGGAGATTCGCTCTAAGGGGCCGAGGGACGAGTCGGTGAGGCTCGGATGGGACCCGGGCACCATGCAGGTCGACTTCGGGCAGGCCGACTTCGATTATGCCTTCGGCGGCGGCAGGGCAAGGATGCACTACCTGCCGATGTCCTTCCCGTACTCCAACCACGAGGTGTGCGAGGTCTTCGCGGACGAGAAGGACGTCTGCGTCTGCCAGGGGCTCAAGGACTGCTTCGAGCACATCGGGGGCGTTCCCCCCGTCATCGTGCTCGACAACGCCACCGAGGCCGGGAGGAGGTGGCGCGACGTGATCGTGGAGTCCGACCTCTTCCGCCGGCTCAGGCTGCACTACGGCTTCACGGCACGCTTCTGCAACCCGAACGCCGGCAAGGAGAAGGGAAACGTCGAGGGCAAGGTCGGCTACACCAGGAGGAACTTCTTCGTGCCCGTGCCCGAGGTGGACGACCTTCAGGACTACAACCGAGGGCTTGCCGAGACGCTTGATGCCCACTCCGAAAAGCGGCTCCACTACGAGAAGGGACTCAGCTGGGCCGACCTCTTCCAGGCTGACAAGGCGCATCTTCTGCCTCTTCCAAAAAAGCCCTTCGACGTCGTCAAGTGGGCGTCGTGCACGACCGACGGCTACGGAAGGATCACCTTGGACGGCTGCCATCGCTACCTGGCGTCACCCTCACTCGCATGTGTTTCGCTCACGGTGGGCGTGCGCGCCTTCACGGTGGAGATAGACGCCCCTGACGGGACGCCGCTAAGGACCTACCGCAGGCGCTCCGGCAAGCTCTTCACCTCCGACGAGGACCCGCTGGCACTGCTCGAACCGCTTTCGATGAAGACACGCGCCTTCACGCAGTCCAGCGTGTGCGCGCTGTTCGACGAGGATGTGAGGGACGCCTTCGGCTCCATGGCGACCGACGAGCTGAAAGGCCAGGTCAAGGTGATCTCGAGGCTCGCACAAGCCTATGGCATGGGGATCACCGCCCAGGCGTTCTCCGAGGCGCTGCGGGCCACCCGCAAGATGCGCCCCGCTGATGTCGAGATGTGCTGCGCCAGGATCCGCGCGCAAGGCACCGGAACCAAGGCAGCGCGTGAGCTGGGCACCAGGCTCGCCGACTACGACGTCTTCATGCTCAGGGGAGGCGATCGGGATGGCCAGGCTGCCGCAGAAGGTTGATGCTCGCTACGAGAGGCTGAAGCGCGCCGAGCGCGAGGGTGGCTCCATCCTGCTGTCGAAGGCGACGATGCGCCACGTGGCCGAGACGGCCACCGATGGGCAGTTCGCGTTCTTCGAGGATGCGCTCGCAAGGGAGTACGCGCTCAGGCACCAAAGCCGGATAGCGCGCCTCAAGCGGCAGGCGAACTTTCCCTCGCAGAAGGGCTTCGATGGCTTCGAATGGTCGGGAATCGTGTTTCCCCGCGGCTTCACGAGGGACGACATGCTCTCGCTTGCCTTCATCGACGCCCACGAGGACCTGGTGCTCTTCGGAGGATCAGGCAATGGAAAGACCCATACCGCGATAGCGTTGGGGCTGCTCGCCTGCGGTGAGGGCAGAAAAGTCGCGTTCTGGTCGACGGCGGAGCTGGTAAGCGAGCTGAGGCGTGCGAATAAGGAGGGGACGACACAGGACGCGCTCAGGAGGCTCGACAGGTGCGACCTCATCATCCTGGACGAGTGGGGGTACCTTCCCACCGATCCCGACGGGGCAAGGCTCCTGTTCCGGGTGGTGTCGATGTGCTACGAGCGGATCGCGCTCATTCTCACCACCAACATCGAATTCTCCAGATGGGGTGAGATCTTTGCCGACGACGACATGGCCAAGGCGATGATGGACCGCATCGTCCACCACGGCAGGCTCATCACCTACGACAGGGAGTCGTACAGGGTCAAACACGCGCTCATGCGCGGGGAGTTGTAGGAGAAGAAAGGATTGGTGCCAGGGCGACGCTCGTGCGTGAAGAATCTTCACGCTGACGTGTGAAACGAACGGATGCTGTTTTGTGAAACGAGAGGTTGACGAAACACAGCTCTGGCGCGTCCGGGCCGTAAACGGGAGGGAGAGCCCCGGACGTTGGTGCAAGACGGCATAGGGAGGTTGTCGTCTGAACATACGGTACGACCCCGCGTGCGTCACATCCCCTATTTGGCGCAAGTGGTCGTCTAGCTGTCACCATTGGTGAATGGCGGGGTCTATCCACCAGCTCCCCATTTGTGCCTGCCACTGGCTGACTACCGCCACTAACGCTATGGGGAAGATATTCGATAGATAACGGTGTTCTCAACGGCTGGAATGGCGCTTTTCTTCTCGTTTGTACCCCTGCCACCCACACGAGCGCCGTCAGTCACAAAAAATGGGGCCCAGCTACAGCGCCAGGCCCCTCGCGGGATGCATCCGGAGGGAATGGGAGAAGAGCCGGATGCCGCGGCGGCGCCTATGGGATGTGGGAGAGGTGCCGCTACAGCCTGAGAATAGAACTTGGCGGTTAAGGCCTTGTTCTCTCGTCGTAAGATGCATTTCAAAAGGCACAAATGGCAGGTTGTGGTCTTTGTCGGTCCAACCAATGGCTCACTGAAGCTGTGGGTCTTTGAATGCCGGGTTGCACACGCTTGGGGCCAAAGACAGCCGCCCACGATCTTCCGGCCAATGCCGCGAATTCTCGCCATTTAGGAAAAATCCGAACGGTTAGACCCGCCTAAACGTTCAGGGAGCGCGGCAGCGAGTCAATGCCGCGAGATTTCGCCAGTTAGGTCACCCTAAACGTTCGAAAAGCGCGACAACGGCTACGGGGGGTGACAATCCACCGCAGCAGGCGGCGCCAGCGGCCCCTGGCCCGCTACTCCGCGTCGGCCGCCTTCCGTGCGTTGACGTGCGCGCGAATCGCTCCGGCAACGGCCGGAATCACAGACACCAGGATGATGCCCACAACGACCAGCTCGAAGTGCTCCTGCACGGCAGGAATGCCGCCAAAGAAGTACCCAAGCAGCGTGAACAGCGTGGACCACGTGATGCCACCCAGCACGTTGAAGATCACGAAGTTGCGCCAATGCATGCCGCCCATGCCGGCGATGAAGGGCACAAACGTGCGGATGAACGGGAAGAAGCGGCCCAGGAAGATGGCTAGGTGCCCCCACTTGTCCAGGAACTTCTCGCTCTTCTCCATGCGCTCTGGGGTCATGGCCTTGACCTTGCCCGAAGCCACAATCCGCGTCCCAAAGAAGTGCCCAATCATGAAGTTGCACTGGTCGCCCAGGATGGCAGCGACCCAAGCCACGCCGAGAAGCGCAAAGATGTTGAACCCGCCGCCCTGCGCAAAGAACCCGGACGCAAACAGCAGCGAGTCACCCGGTAGGAACGGGAAGAACACGACACCCGTCTCGACAAAGATGATGAGAAACACGAAGCCGTACGCGGTGAGAGGGCCGGCGGCGATCCAGCTCGCAATGGCGGCACGCGGGTCGCGAAGCAGGTTGGCAATGAAGTCAACGAATCCCATAGACAAACTCCCTGTTCAGGCAAAGTAGGCCAGGCACGACAATCGGTCTACAAAAAAGCCCCAGCGGCCGTGGCAGCCACGACCCATGGGGCATGACAGCGCGCTCGATGGGAACGGGTGCCCGCCAGAGGCCCCTTATGGCTGCTGCCTCCCGGCCCTGACCAGGTTCGAGGTGTTGCGTCACCCGCACCCATCCAACGCGCTGGAGAACACTGTACCAAAGAAGGCGCCGCACTACTCTCGCGCCACGAAAACGCGACAAAGCGAGGGGGCGAGAATGTTCCCGAATCACCCATCGCCGCCAGCCATCGCCACGCTTCTATTGACCGAGTAATAGCTTTGCTTTGGGCGTTAATTCAAGAAGCGGGCGTTTGTCACAGCTGCTAGAGGCAGGCACTCGGTTTACAGTTGACATGTCTATTACCGAGAGGGGCGAGAACGTGCTCAAGTATCAAATCGTCATCGATGACCTGCGTCAGGCAATAAAAAACGGGACGTATCCCGCCTATTCTCAGCTTCCCTCGGTAAGCAAGCTGTGCGAGCAGTACGACGTGAGCAAGATCACCATCAACAAGGCGCTTGGCGAGCTCGAGGCGCAAGGGCTCATCTCGCGCAGGCGCGGGTCTGGCTCGTTCGTGAAGAAGGTCGAGACCTCGTCCGCGGCGCCCGACACCAACGACATCTCTGGCCAGATGACGGGCTTCCTCGCCGAGCACCAGGCGCGCGGCGAATCCGTGAGGACCGACGTCTATGACTTCTCGGTTGTGCGCCCGCCCCACCACGTTGCCGAGGCGCTCGACGTGGATGACGATTCGTTTACCTACCACGTGTGCCGTGTGAGGTGCGCAAACGAGAAGCCCCGCGTTATCGAGTACACCTATATGCCCATCGACGTGGTGACGGACCTCAAACTCAAGAACGCACAGACCTCGATCTATTCGTTTATCGAGAAGGACCTTGGTCTCAAGATCGCCAGCGCACACCGCATCATTCGTGCCGTCATGCCCTCGGCAGAGGAGCGCAAGCGGCTCAACGCCCCCGAGGGCGAGCCGCTGCTCGAGGTCGAGCAGGTAGGATACCTCGATGACGGCCGGCCGTTCGAGTATTCGGTCTCGCGGCACGTCCACGACTACGAGTTCCACTCGATCTCGACGAAGTAAGACACGAGGTTCTCGGCAATAATGGACGAGGGCCCACGGATTGATCAGATCCGAAGGCCCCCACTTTTGGCAGCTGCCAAGCTGTTTAAAGCTCACGCAGGTCGCAGCGCAAGGCCTTTGCCAGTCACACCGCGCTCCTCTGCTCGCTGCATATCATTCCCCATTGCGGCTATCTCAACCATCCCGCGGGCGCGAACGGCGCTTTTCATCGGAGAAGCACACGCAGCAGACAATTCGCCCACAACCCCAGGCCCAGTCCGGCAAACCACGTACGGTGGCGACCGCCTTGCGTGCCCCGATGCGCTACCATGCTGCACGTATGCGAAGGCAGCAAGGAGGACCCATGGCTAAGAAGCCCAGCGCAAAGGCTCGCAAGGCAAACGAGGAAGCCGTTCGCCAGTCAAAGCTAGACGAGAAGTACGGCAAGCCGCTCTTCTCTCTCACCTATGATATGAACGAGTACGAGCTGGCTCGCGCAGCCAACCTCTATGGCCCCGACCGCATGAAGGACATCTTCAACGGTGCCGCGATTCTCTCGCTTGCCCTGCTCATCCTGGTTCTGGTTACCATGAGCGAGAACATCGTGCTTACCATGGCCCTGCTGGTCATTGCCGTTATCACGTCCTCCATCACCACAAGCTGGAGCCGCTTTGCAACCTTCCTTGCACGCAAGAGCACGCTGGGCCTTATGGGCGAGGACAACCGTCGCCACATTGTGGTGACCGAGGACAAGGTGGTAGAGGAAGGGCCCGACGACCGCGTGGTCGAGTACCCTCTCTCCGAGCTTAAGCACTCCCGCTCGAGCAACGAGGCAACCGTTGTCGACTTTGGCAACAAGCGCTGCGTCTACATTCCGCGCGCACCCATGAGCGAGGGCCGCTACCAGGCGCTTGTTCGCTTCCTTCTCGACCACGAGCCCAAGAAGGGCAAGCGCTAGGAAGCGCCTCCACGCCTTTGGCGGCACTGGGCATCCAGATGCCGAAACTGGTGAGCGCCAGCCGCCACAACGGGTATTGACTCTGGTAGCGACCAAGGAGGTCCTGCCATGAGCATTGTTGCCGCATTCGCCGTACCGCACCCACCGCTCATCATTCCGGGGGTGGGATCTGGCAAGGAGAAGATTTCTGCCACCATCGCCGCGTATGACGAGGTGGGGCGCTGCATAGCCGAGCTTGCGCCAGACACGGTGGTCATCTCGAGCCCGCATGCCATCATGTATGCGGACTACATCCACATCTCCCCCGGACGTGGGGCGCAGGGTGGCTTCTCGATGTTTGGCGCGCCGCAGGCCCGCTACGAGGCGGTCTATGACCAGGAGTTTGTTCGCGCCCTGGCGCACGCCTGCAAGCAGGAGGGTCTCTCGGCTGGCTGCGAGGGCGAGAGGGACCCAACCCTCGACCACGGCACCATGATTCCGCTCCACTTCATCCAGCGCCACACCAAGGACTTCCAGGTGGTGCGCATGGGCATCTCGGGCCTCTCGCCAGCAGACCACTACCGTATGGGCATGCTGGTACAGCGCGTGGCCCGTGAGCTTGGCAGGCGCGTGGTCTACGTGGCCTCCGGCGACCTCTCGCACAAGCTGCTGGCGAGCGGCCCGTACGGCTTTGCGCCAGAAGGCCCGCAGTTTGACGAGAAGGTCACGCAGGCCTTCTCGACCGGCAATCTGCTGCTCCTGCTCACTATGGACCGCGGCTTTGCCGAGCGCGCAGCCGAGTGCGGTTTGCGCAGCTTCCAGATAATGGCGGGCGCGCTTGACCGCACCGCCATCAGGCCTGAGCTTCTCTCCTACGAGGGACCCTTTGGCGTGGGCTACGGGGTTGCTGCATTTACGCCTGTGGGCGAGGAGGGCGCAGATGAGAGCCGCGCGCTTCTCGAGCAATACGAGGCCTTCCACAGGGCAGACCTGGCCCGTCGCAAGGCAGCGGAGGACCCCTACGTCTCGCTGGCTCGTCTCTCGCTCGAGACCTACGTGCGCGAGCGTCGTCGCATCACGCCAGACGAGAAGCCCGACCTGCCTGCTGAGCTGCTCTCTGCCCGAGCAGGTGCGTTTGTCTCGCTCAAGAAGGACGGCGAGCTGCGCGGGTGCATTGGTACCATCGCACCGGTGCAGGACAACCTTGCCGAGGAGATCTGCGCGAACGCCATCTCGGCCGGGCGGCATGATCCACGCTTCCCGCCGGTCACGGCAGGCGAGCTAGATGAGCTTGTGTACGACGTAGACGTGCTGAGCGCGCCAGAGCCCGTGGAGTCCGCAGACCAGCTTGACCCCAAGCGCTACGGCGTCATCGTAAGCACAGCAGACGGCCGGCGCGGACTTCTCCTGCCAGACCTCGACGGCGTGGACACGGTATCTGAGCAGCTGCGCATTGCTGCCGGCAAGGGGCACATAGACCTCAGGCGCGACGATTGCACGCTTGAGCGCTTCGAGGTTGTGAGGCACACGTGAGCCGCAGCGCAACATGCGATGTCTGCTGGCGCCACTGCGTGGTTCCGGAAGGCAGCACGGGCTTCTGCCGTGCGCGCACCTGCCAGGACGGGGACATGGTGCCGGGCAACTACGGCCGGCTCACCTCTGTGGCGATTGACCCTGTTGAGAAGAAACCGCTGGCAGAGTGGCATCCCGGCGCGCACGTGCTCTCGGTGGGGAGCTACGGGTGCAACATGCGCTGCCCCTTCTGCCAGAACTTCGAGATATCGCAGGAGGGCGAGAACGGCGTCCCCTGGCGCGAGGTCTTACCTCAGGAGCTGGTTGACCTAGCGCTTGAGTGCGCCGAGCGCGACCCAGGCGTCATAGGCATTGCGCACACCTATAACGAGCCCCTGGTGGGCTGGGAGTACGTGCACGACTGCTCGGTGCTGGCGCACAAGGCTGGCCTTGCCAACGTGCTGGTGTCCAACGGCTGTGCCAGTGCCCACGTGATCGACGCGCTGGCTCCGCTTGTGGATGCGGCGAACATCGACCTCAAGTGCTTCTCGGCAGAGGGCTACCGCGAGCTGGGCGGCAGCTTTGAGGACGTGCGGCGCACCATTGAAGCGCTAGGGACGAGCGGCACGTGCCACCTTGAGGTGACCACGCTTGTGGTGCCTGGGGTTAGCGACTCCGAGGCCGTCATGCGCCAGGAGGCGGCATGGCTCGCCAGCGTGAACGAGAAGATCGTGCTGCACGTCACGCGCTTCTTCCCACGCTGGCACATGGCCAATGCGCAGCCCACGCCGGTGGCAACCGTAATGCGCATGGCAAACGTGGCACGAGAGTACCTCTCGCGCGTCCACGTGGGGAACTGCTAGAGCGAGAGGGGCCACGCAGCGCGCCGCGGCTGCGGAAACACGCGCTCGAGCGAGAAAACGACGCCCGAAGGGCAATCCCGTACACGATTGGCACAAAAAGAGCCTCTCGGGCGCAAAAATGACGCCCGAGGGGCCACTCTATACGTAATTCCTGCTAGAACGATCCTTCGGGCGTCAGATTGACGCCCGAAGCGGAGTTTTGGTCGCGGCCCGCGCGCCGTCTACTCCCTGTGAGCGCGATAGAACGCGATGAGCGCCTGGGTCGACGGGTCCTGCTGCGCCAGCGCCTCGTCGTCGTGGAAGGCAGGCGTAATCTGCTTGGCAAGCTGCTTGCCAAGCTCAACGCCCCACTGATCGAAGGAGTCGAGCCCCCAGACCGTACCCTCGACAAACACGATGTGCTCGTAGAGCGCGATGAGCTCGCCCACCGCATGCGCGTCGAGCTTGACGCCAAAGATGGACGTGGTGGGGCGGTTGCCAGAGAAGCAGCGCGCGGGCACCATCCACTCGGGCGTTCCCTCAGCGCGGACCTCGTCGGCAGTCTTGCCAAAGGCGAGGGCCTTGGTCTGCGCTAGGAAGTTGGAGAGGAACAGCTCGTGCACGTCCTGCTCGCCATCCTTGGCGGGGTTGGGCGTGTTCACAAAGGCGATGAAATCTGCCGGGATAAGGTGCGTGCCCTGGTGAATGAGCTGGTAGAACGAGTGCTGCCCGTTGGTGCCCGCCTCGCCCCAGAAGATCTCGCCGGTGGTGGAGGTGACCGGCGTGCCATCCCAGCGCGTGGACTTGCCGTTGGACTCCATCGTGAGCTGCTGGAGATAGGCCGGGAAGCGGTGCAGGTACTGGTTGTACGGGAGCACAGCGTGGCTCTCGGCGCCAAAGAAGTCCGTGTACCACACGTTGATGAGGCCCATGAGCGCCACAACGTTCTTCTCGAGCGGGGTCTCGCAGAAGTAGCGGTCAACGTCGTGGAAACCTTCGAGGAACTGCTCGAAGACCTTGGGGCCAAAGGCAATAATGAGCGAGAGACCCACTGCAGAGTCCACGGAGTAGCGCCCGCCAACCCAGCTCCAGAAGCCGAAGGCATTCTGCGGATCAATGCCAAAGTCCTCGACGAGCTTGAGGTTGGTGGAGACGGCCACAAAGTGGTGCTTCACGGCTTCTGCCACGGAGGCGTCCGAGCCGTCGATGGCACCAGATGCCTTAAGGCCGTTGAGCAGCCATGCCTTGGCCTCACGTGCATTGGTCATGGTCTCGAGCGTGGTGAAGGTCTTGGAGACAATGATCACCAGCGTGGTCTCGGGGTCAAGCCCCTTGACCTTCTCGGCCATGTCGTTGGGGTCGATGTTGGAGACGTAGCGCACGTTGATGCCAGCGTCCGCGTAGGGCTTCAGGGCCTCGTACACCATGACCGGGCCAAGGTCGGATCCGCCAATGCCAATGGAGACAACGTTCTTGATGGCCTTGCCCGTGACGCCCTTCCACTCGCCGGAGCGCACGCGCTCGGCAAAGGCGTACATGCGGTCGAGAACCTCGTGGACGTCGGCAACGCAGTCCTGCCCATCCACCACGAGCTTGCCGGTGTCTGCGGCGGGGCGGCGCAGCGCGGTGTGCAGCACAGCTCGGTCCTCGGTGGTGTTGATGTGCGTGCCGGCGAACATCGCATCGCGGTGCTCCTCAACGCCCACCTCTCGCGCAAGGTCGCACAGGAGCTTGATGGTCTCATCGGTCACAAGGTTCTTGGAGAGGTCAAAGTGCAGGTCGTTGAGGTCGTAGGAGAACTTTTCCACGCGGTCGGCGTCCTCGGCGAACCACTCCTTGAGGCTAATGCCGTCAGAGACCAGCTCATCGTGATGGTCCTGCAGCGCCTTCCAAGCTGCGGTCTTTGTGGCGTCGACAGGTGCGGGAATGTTTGGCATGGCGTAGCTCCTTGTCGCAATGGACAGCATACGGTTCAAGGATACCGCGTCTGGAGGTTGTCTGAACGCTAGAAGGGCTCGCCAAGGGGAGGTATCTGCTTGAGCCGAGCCCACATAAGCTGCTTCTGGCGCTGGTCGCTCAGGGCGGACGCAAACCCGCCAAGAGCAAGCACGCGCACCCCGTGCACAGAGACAACATAACCAGGTTCAAGCATGGCTTCCTGAAAGCTCTGGAGCTCCGCAAGGTCATCCGCGTAGGCGTCACGCACGGTCTGCGCCGCCGCTTCGTCGCAGCATACAAGGGTTGCGGGGTCAAGCGCCGCGAGCGCCTCTCGCACAAGAGGGGCAGGCAGCGCACCAGGACTTCCCGGCTCCGGAAGGCAGATCGTGCACCAATCCTCCGGCTCGTAGCCCAGCTTGGCCAGCGACTTTCTCAGCGCCACACCGTCTGGGCCAGAAAGAAGCTCTGCGCCAGCCTGTTCCTCGGGAGAGAGATCTCCCTTGGCGAGAACAACCGCAGAGAAGGCGTTGCCACCCATGCGCACGCCGCGCGCCGCTAGGCCAGACAGCTCGGCCCTGGCCTTCTCAACGTACGCCTCGCGACGCCGGTCCCGCTCCGTTGCCATTGCATCCTCCCCAAGGCCGCTCGCCACGGCAAGTGACCGTTCACATGTGATAATGGAGATAGCATTTTGCGCCCCATGTCACACCCAGTGTAAATCGGGTATAAGCCGTCTCGACACGAAACCGCGGGCGAAGGCGTCCGCATCCGCTGGGAGGCAGACATGGCTACAACCCCTATCACCACCGACAAGTTCGATTCCGTTGTTACTAGCTCCGCAAAGCCCGTCCTCGTTGACTTCTGGGCCTCTTGGTGCGGCCCCTGCCGTGCACTTGGCCCCGTGGTCGAGGAGATCTCTGGCGAGCTGAGCGACAAGCTCGACGTCTACAAGTGCAACGTGGACGAGGAGGCAGACCTTGCCACCAGGTTCCGCATTGTCTCCATCCCCACGCTCATCCTGTTCAAGAACGGCAAGCCCGTCCACACCATGGTGGGCAACATGCCCAAGGCCGAGCTCAAGAAGGAGCTTGAGGCCTACCTGTAAGGGTTAGCGCTGGGCGCGTGGCGCGTTACCGCCTGGCAGGGCGCCACATGGCCTAGACTTGTACGTAACGCGGGGCGGATGCCATTGCGGCATCCGCCCCTTTTGTACCCTGTACTCGGGAAGGGACTTGCATGGCCAAACAGCTGGCAGAGAAGGGACACACCTTTAGGGGGCTGGTGCGAGAGAACCTTCGCCTGGTCCTCGCGGCGGTGGCGGCATGCATCTTTATCTGGCTTCTGGAGGAGGTTGGCGAGGGCGAGCTCACCAAACTAGACGCCGGAGCCTACCAGCTCTTTGTTCAAACGCTGCGCCAACCGTGGCTCACGCCGTACATGGAGTCTATCTCCGAGCTGGCCCAGCCCGTGGTGCTTCTCGTCATGCTTCTGGCGGTGGAGGCGTTTGCTCCGGGCCGCAGGCCGGGCGCCTGCGCGGCGGTCAACCTTGTGTGTGCCGTGGCGCTCAACGTCCTGCTCAAGCAGCTGGTGCAGCGACCCAGGCCGGACGGCTTTCGCCTTATCGCCGAGACAGGCTACAGCTTTCCCTCTGGCCACTCCATGGTAGCTATGGCGTTTTACGGGCTTCTCGCCTGGATGGTGTGGCACTATGAGCGTGACCGCTTTGTACGCTGGCTCTGCGTGATCGGTTTTGGCCTGGTGATTGCCCTCATCGGCATCAGCCGCATCTACCTGGGCGTCCACTACGCCTCCGACGTGATTGCCGGCTTCTGCGTTTCGCTCATCTGGCTTGTGCTCTACACCAAGCTCGTGGTGCCACTGATGTTGGACGAGAAGAACACGTAGATTAATAGATAGCTGGCGATACGGCGCTTACTCGCCCTCATCCAGAGGAATGATGCGCGCCGAGACGACCTTGCCCTCCTCGCAGATGATCCGTCCCATGCTGGGGCCACCGGAGCGCGGGTAGGTAGGGCTGCCGGGGTTCATTACCAGCACGCCTGTTGCACGATCCCTCTCGACAAACGGGCGGTGCGTGTGGCCGCAGATGGCAATGTCGCAGAGCTTGAGATCAAGCCGCTCGCGATAGTGGCAGACCTCCCAGCGCAACCCGCTCGAGAAGAAGATCTTGACACGCTTGACCTCGGGGCCAAAGTCGTATGACCAGTCGTTGTTACCCAGGCATAGCTGTATCGGAGCAATCTGGCCGAGCGCGCGGTAGTCGGACGCGGAGCAGATGTCACCCGCGTGGACTATGGTATCTGCGCCCTGAAGCTCGTCGAGCAACCTCTTCGAGAGGTAACCATGCGTGTCCGAGATGATGTCGTAGCGCATCCTAGCCTTGCTCTCTCTTGCCCTGTCGCACCGCTGCCCGCCAGGCCCTAGAGACCAAGCGCGCGCTTGAGGGCAACCACGCGGCGACGCGAGACCGAGATCTTCTTGCCCTCGATGCCATTGATGCCCAGCTGAAGGATGCCGCTGGAAACCACCTCGACGTCCTCGACGTACTCGAGGTTCACGATGTAGCCGCGGTGCACGCGGAAGAACCCGTGCGGCGCGAGCTTCTGCTCGAGCTTGGCAAGCGAAATCGTGGAGAGGTAGCGGTCGTCGTCCGTGTAGATGCAGGAGTAGTCGTCCTTGGCCTCGATGTAGCGAATCTGGTCGACGGGGACGAGCACCTTGCGGCCGCTCTTCACCACGGGGATGCGCTCTACCGAGGAGTGCGACTGGGGCTGCGGCTTAACGCGCGACTGCACCTTGTCCAGGGCCTGGTTGAGGCGGTCCGTCTCGACAGGCTTCATGAGGTAGTCGATGGCGTCGACGTCAAAGGCCTCGAGTGCATACTCGCTGTAGGCGGTCACAAAGACTACCGCAGGCGGGTTCTTAAGCTTGTGGAGCGCCTCTGCGAGCTGCATGCCGTTGGTCTTGGGCATCGAGACGTCAAGGAAGATGACGTCCGCACGCGCCTCCATGAGTCGCTCGACCGCCTCGCGTGCGCTTGACGCCTCGGTGATGGCATCCACGCGCCCGGTCTCCTCGAGGAGGTAACGCAGCTCGGAACGGGCGGGAGCCTCGTCATCGACAATCATCGCACGCAGCATTGCAACAACCTACCTTCCGCTGCGGCACGCATCCCGCCGCAGACACGCAAAGAAGCATCTTTGCCTACCGTTTACCGTTAGTATGCTACCCCTTGGACCCGTTATGCAACGTCAGGGCCGCCTCGCCCAGTCGCAGGGTCACGCAGGTTCCCTCTCCTGGCTTGGAGATGATCTCCACGCCGGAACCCGTGCCATAGAAGCGCTCCACGCGCTCGGCAACGTTCTTGAGGGCAATGCCGGTGCCCTTCTCCTCGCCAGAGGGCTTTGAGGCCGCGGCCAAGAGCCTGTTGGCCGTCTTCTGGTCCATGCCAAGGCCGTCGTCTGCCACTGCCACCAGCACGTCGTTGCCGTCCACGGCAACGTGAATGTCTATGTGGAGCGCGCCCTCCTCGCGCATGGCGTGGCGCACGGAATTCTCAACAATGGGCTGCACCAGAAACGAGGGCACGGGGAGGCTCTCGCAGCCGGGCTCCACGAACTCCTCTTCCACAATGCGGTCCTCGCCAAAGCGGGCCTTCTCGATCTTGAGGTAGCGCCGCGTCTGCTCGAGCTCGCGCGAAAGTGGGATGAGCTGATCGGACCCCTCGAGCGTGCGGCGGTAGAAGATCGAGAACTCGCGGAGAAGGTCGCGCGCCTTGGTTGGGTCTGTGCGCGTGAGTGACGCGATGGTGTTGAGCGTGTTGAAGAGAAAGTGCGGGTTGATCTGCGCCTGGAGCGCCTTGACTTCGGCGCGTGCGAGAAGCTCGGCTTGGCGGTCAAGCTCGTAGGACGAGAGCTGCGTCGAGAGGAGCTCGCCAAAGCCCTTGGCGATGGCCAGCTGCGTGCGATCGATGTCTGTGCCGCTGCGGTAGTAGAGCTTTATGGTGCCCATGGGCTCGTCCTGCACCAGGAGGGGCACGATGATGCCAAAGGCGCGACCAGAGCGGTTCTGGACCAGGTTGAAGTGGCGCGTGGTCTGGTCACCGTCGTCCATCGATACAAACGTCTCCATGCGCTTGCTCTCGAGGACCTCGAGCGTGGGAACGGTGTTCTCGCTGCCAGCAGGCGTGCCTACGCTGTGCTCGCCCTCGTAGGCAAGGACCTTCTTGGTGTTGGTTACGGCAATGCCCACCGCTGCCGTCTCGGGAAGCAGCAGGCGGCAGATGCGCGCGGCGTTATCGGGCGTGAGGCCATGGTTGCAGCTGCGAAGGGTCTCGGAGGCAATGGCAAGGGTCCTCTCGGTTGCCTCGGCGCGCATGGTGTCTGGCACCAGGTTGATGGTGCCAAAGGCAACGATGACCACGGCAAGCCCCGCACCCGCGAGCATGGAGGCCGTGACGTTACCCTCCGCGACGCCCCACGCCACAAGAAGCAGCAGGAATGCCGTCACGGCACTAAGGGCGATGTTTATGACGCTTGGCGAGAGCGAGGCCGAGTTGTCATCACTCATGGGAGCTTCCTTTCGCGGGCGAGCCCGTGCTTAGGAGCTCACGCTGGAGATATCGACTGTTCCAGATGGACGAGGCAATGCTCGGCCAGATAGTTGCAAACGAGAGGTAGCGCGTGGTTGCTACCTGCGCGTATCGATCCGCCTCACGGCAGCCGGTGCGCAGGATACGCAGGTAGTCTGCACGGTCGCGCCCCACAAGGGCCCGTCGGGCGGCCGTGCCCCTCACGCGCGAGCGCACCTGTGGGGTAAGCCATGGTCCCGGGTACGGCATGAGCGACTCGGGAGTGACGGTGCGCAGGTCTCGGCGCCCGTTCATGGCCTCGAGCTTGCGGTACTCGTAGAACCACCTGTAGACGTCCTGCATGAAGATGGATGGCGTAGACGCCATCTCCTCCGGAGGCTGCATGCGCACGTGCCATGTGTTGTCAAACCACACGTCGATGCCATTGGCACGCAGGTCAAGAAGGTAGTCGAGGTCTTCTCCGCGCGTTATGTAGGGGTCGAAGGGCACCCGCGTGAACGCGGAGGCGTGGATGGAGCAGCACCCGCCGCAAAGATAGCTCGAGCGGAGAATGCGCGTTGGCGAGGTGAGGTAGCGCTTCATCATCTCGTTGAAGCCAACGTGCTTGGACCACAGCCGCTCGCACCACTCCGTCTGGACGGGCGCGTAGGGGGAACTGCGCACGTCTACGTAGCAGCCGCTCTTTGCAAGGATGGGCAGGTCCTGACGGGTAAGCGAGTCAAGGCCGTAGACGGCGTCGATGAGGTAGTCCTCGTTGAGCGCCACCTCGTCGTCATCAAGGAAGACCGCGGCGTCGTGGCCAAAGGCCGAGGCAACCGCCAGGCCCATGTTGCGAATGGCACCGTAGCCCCGCAGCGCGATGGGGTCGCCCTGCAGCTTGGCATACATGCCGGAGCACTGCTCCTGAACCGCCGATGCCTCCTCGTCACCAATGACGATGGGGTTCAGGTCCATGTGATTGCGGCAGATGGAGTTCACGCGGGCGCGCGCGGACTTGGCACAAGACGGGGCGGCAACAAGGAGGACTATGACACGATCCACGCCGCGAACCTGCTCAAGCGACGAGAGGCATATCTCGAGCTCTGGCAGCGGCTTGGTGATGGGCGTGGAGTAGTCGTAGGAGCCGCGCTCCCCCAGCCGGCCGTGAGATTGGCTCTCGGCCCAGTACGAGGGAATCACGATGACGGGATTCACGGCAGCCTCCGGTTGGACAGACGTTTGCCACAGCCTTGCAGAGTGGTGTGTCCCATGGTACCGCACGCGGGCGGTCCTCTGCCGGCCGGTCCGCCGGCACCCCACAGTCCCATTCTCGTTCTTTATCGGAATTTGAGAATCGAACCCCATGTTTGCCCAGTTGGCGAGCAGCGTAATTCTCAAATGCCGATAAGGAACGAAGGGGACGAGAGAAGCTAGGCTGTTCACAAGAAGAGGCCCCCGCCGTAGGGCAGGGGCCTCTTTCGCTGCGCGGACTAGCCGGCAGCGGGTCTTGCTAGAAGGGCACTACGCGTCGGCGTACATGTCCTTGAGCTTGAGAAGGTGCGCGTAACGAGCCATTGCGGCCTCCTCGTTCTCGGCGAAGAGCTCCTGAGCGCGGCCGGGGAACTCGTTGACGAGGCGAGCATAGCGTGCCTCGTTCATCAGGAAGTCCTGGTAGCCACCCTTCGGCTCCTTGGAGTCGAGCGCGAACTTCTTGCCATCGGGCGCAGCAGGATCGAAGCGGAAGAGGTTCCAGTAGCCGCAATCGACGGCGCGCTTCATCTCCTCCTGGCAGTGCATCATGCCGCCCTTCTTGATGGAGTGCATCTCGCAGGGGCTGTAGCCGATGATCAGCGACGGGCCGTTGTAGGCCTCGGCCTCGCGGATGGCCTTGAGGGTCTGCATGGGGTTGGCGCCCATAGCGACCTGAGCGACGTAGATGTAGCCGTAGCTCATGGCAATCTCGGCGAGGGACTTCTTCTTGGTGGTCTTGCCAGCAGCAGCGAACTGCGCGACCTGGCCGAGGTTAGAGGCCTTGGAAGCCTGGCCGCCCGTGTTGGAGTAGACCTCGGTGTCGAAGACAAAGACGTTGACGTCGCGGTTCTGAGCCAGGACGTGGTCAAGGCCGCCAAAGCCGATGTCGTACGCCCAACCGTCGCCGCCGAAGATCCAGAAGGACTTCTTGGTGAGATAGGACTTCTCGGCCAGGAGCTTCTCGGCCTCCGGGGTACCAGCAGCCTCAAGCGCCTTGACGAAGGCAGCAGCTGTGGTCTTGGAGGCATCGGCGTCGTTGCGGGCCTCGAGCCATGCGGTGGCAGCGGTCTTGAGCTCGTCGGAAGCGCCGGACTCAAGCATGGCCTCGGTCATGGCCACAACGCGGTCACGCTCGGCCTCGTAGCCAACCTCCATACCAAAGCCGTGCTCGGCGTTGTCCTCGAACAGCGAGTTGTTCCACGCGGGGCCGTGGCCCTCGGCGTTCGTGGTGTACGGGCAGGTGGCCGCGGGGTTGCCCCAAATGGAGGAGCAGCCGGTGGCGTTGGAGATGAACATGCGGTCGCCAAAGAGCTGGGTCACGAGGCGAGCATAGCTGGTCTCGGCGCAGCCGGCGCAGGAACCGGAGAACTCAAGCAGCGGCTTGTGGAACTGGGACGCCTTGATGTTGGCATCGCCGGCGAGCTCGCTCTTCTCGGTAACCTTGTTGACGGCGTAATCCCAGACCTCTGCCTGATCGGCCTCGGCCTCCTGGGGCACCATCGTGAGGGCGCCGCCCTCCTTGACGTCGCTCTTGGGGCACATGGCAACGCAGTTGTAGCAGCCCATGCAGTCAAGCGGGGACACGGCGATGGTGAACTTGTAGCCGGTGCCCTTGGGGAGCTTGAGGTCGGTGGTACGCATGGCCTCGGGGGCAGCAGCGGCCTCCTCCTCGGTCATGGCAACCGGACGGATGGTAGCGTGCGGGCACACATACGAGCAGGTGTTGCACTGGATGCACTTCGTGGGATCCCAACGCGGCACCATAACGGCAACGCCACGCTTCTCGTATGCGGAAGCACCGAGCTCCCACTGACCGTCGGCGTGATCCTCGAAGGCGGAGACGGGCAGGCTGTCGCCGTCCATCATGTCAATCGGGGTGAGCAGCTCCTTGACCTGCTTCACGATGGCCTCGCGACCCTCGAGGGTGAGGGTGGAGGGCTCGTCGGTAGCGTTGGCCCAGTCAGCAGGCACCTCGAACTTGCGGTACGCGCTGGCGCCGGCCTCGATGGCCTTGTGGTTGGCGTCGACGACGGCCTGGCCCTTCTTCATGTAGGACTTGGTCGCGGCGTCCTTCATGTACTTGATGGCGTCCTCGGGCGGAAGCACCTTGGCCAGCGAGAAGAACGCGGACTGGAGCACCGTATTGGTGCGCTTGCCCATGCCAACCTTGGCGGCGAGGTCAATAGCGTCAATCAGGTAGACGTTGATGTTGTTCTGCGCGATGTAGCGCTTGCCGGCGGCAGGCATCTTCTCGGCGAACTCGGCGTCGTCCCACTGGCAGTTCACGAGGAACGTGCCACCCGGCTTGACGTCGCGGACCATCTTGAAGCCCTTGACGATGTAGCTGGGGTTGTGGCAAGCCACGAAGTCGGCCTTCGTGACGTAGTAGGGCGAGCGGATGGGAGAATCACCAAAGCGCAGGTGGCTGATGGTAACACCGCCGGTCTTCTTGGAGTCGTACTGGAAGTACGCCTGGACGTACTTGTCGGTGTGGTCGCCGATAATCTTGATGGAGTTCTTGTTGGCGCCAACCGTGCCGTCGCCACCAAGGCCCCAGAACTTGCACTCGATGGTGCCAGGAGCAGCGGTGTTGGGAGCATCGGGGTCCATGGGCAGCGAAAGGTTGGTGACGTCGTCCACGATGCCGATGGTGAACTCGCGCTTGGGGGAATCCTTCTTGAGCTCGTCGTACACGGCGAAGGCTGCCGCGGGCGGCTCATCCTTGGAGCCAAGGCCGTAACGGCCACCAATGACGGTGATGTTGGAGAGGCCAGCCTCGTACAGAGCGGAGATGACATCCTCGTAGAGGGGCTCGCCCACGGAGCCGGGCTCCTTGGTGCGGTCGAGGACGGCGATCTTCTTGGTGGTCTCGGGCAGGACGGCCACGAGGTGCTTGATGGAGAACGGACGATACAGGTGAACCTCGATCAGGCCGACCTTCTCACCCTTGGCAACCAGGTAGTCGATGACCTCCTTGAGCGTGTCGCAGAAGGAGCCCATGCAGACCACGACGCGATCGGCATCAGGAGCGCCGTAGTAGTTGAACGGCTTGTAGTCCGTGCCGATGCGCTTGTTGATCTCGTCCATGTAGGACTCGACGACGTCGGGAAGCTCGTCGTAGAGGGTGTTGCAGGCCTCGCGGTTCTGGAAGAACGTGTCGCCGTTCTCGTGCGAACCACGGGCGTGCGGGTGCTCAGGGTTGAGTGCGTGGTCACGGAAGGCCTGAACGGCGCCCATGTCGAGCATCTCGCCCAGCTCGTCGAAGTCCCACGTAGCGACCTTCTGAATCTCGTGGGAGGTACGGAAGCCGTCGAAGAAGTTGAGGAACGGGGTCTTGCCCTTGACGGCAGCAAGGTGCGCGACAGGGGAAAGGTCCATGACCTGCTGGACGTTGCTCTCGCAGAGCATGGCGAAGCCGGTCTGGCGGCAAGCCATAACGTCGGAGTGATCACCAAAGATGTTCAGCGACTGCGTAGCAACCGTGCGAGCGCTCACGTGGAAGACCGTGGGGAGCTGCTCTGCAGCAATCTTGTACATGTTGGGGATCATGAGGAGCAGGCCCTGGGATGCGGTGTAGGTGCTCGTGAGGGCGCCCGCGCCAAGAGAGCCGTGAACGGTGCCTGCGGCGCCGGCCTCGGACTCCATCTCAACGACCTTTACCGGAGTACCAAAGACATTCTTCATGCCCTTGGCGGCCCACTGGTCGACATGGTCGGCCATGGGGCTAGACGGCGTGATCGGGTAGATGCCCGCCACCTCCGTGTAGGCATACGACACCCAAGCCGCAGCCTCGTTGCCGTCCATCGACTTGAATTTTCTCGCCATATCCTCTCCTTCTCAGCAATACCGCCGTCATGACGGAAGTTGCCAAACTTTGTGACCCGGGGACTGGCTGGCCCCGAGACTTATGCCTTGAAAACTGCGAAAAGCAGTTACCCAGACAATTTTATGATACCGCAACACACCCAGCTTCACACAGCAACGAGAGCGTCGCAGGTCATCGAACAGCAGAGCTCAAGTTGACTTAAATACCCTGGTCTAGCTAGGGATTCATTGAACTGGGGCGATGCGGTCCGTATCGCCTCGTAGGTTTTGGAGGCGCCGCTGCTGCGTATCAGGAATTTGCCAAACCCCCTTACCGCTTACCGCAATTATTGAACCGTTTACCGCAATGTGGGGTGCACCTATCGCTTTTTCTTTTGCGCGGCGAGAAGCCTTGCGTAGCCATCGGCAAGCTTGGTACCACGCGGGCCGGTGGCGTCTGAGGCGCACACGATGCCATGCTCATCTGAGACGAGAAAGACCTCATCGTAAGCAAGTGTGCTGGCAAGAAGACCCTGGGCAACCCCCTCTTCACACGCAACGGCAATGCCAACTGTATTGGCAAGGCCTCGTACGAGCGTAACAGCACCCGAAGCATCGGCCGAAGCGTCCATTCCACAGACGAGCGTGTCTCCGCGTACCACCCACAGGGTCTCCGGTGCCACGCCGGTCTCCTCCGCCTCTCGCGATGCCTCAAGCGCACGGTTAGCGAGAACGGATGCAGTAGGTGTCTCTAGGGGTACGTAGGGTCCCACGGTCATAGCCGCCTGGCCCTTGTCGTCAAGCACAAGCATGAGGACGCCGTCCGGATTACGGGCAGAGCCGTCTTGCAGGGTCCACTCTATGTGCTGCTTTGCCCAAGCAACCAACTGTGTAGAGACCGCGCGGCCATTGACCACTCGTTTAGAGAGCGCGCGTAGGTGACGGTTCTCCATGGGCAGCTTGCCTGAGGCCAAGCGCCACCGGCATACGAGTACTGGACGTCCCAGGGTGAAGTCCTGATCTGGCCCTTTGTCACTCATAGTTGCCATCCTTCCGGCGCATTTCCCGCGCCGCATACACGAACGTCCAAATTCCATCAGGAGCGCCGGCCAAGAGGGCCGCGGTCTCGCAACGAGCATGGTACCCGATGCATTGCCAACGGTACTGTGAGAAGATGTGACGCTATATGAAGCTAATCCCAAGACTCAGAGAGGTGCAGGTACATGGTGTGGCGTGAGGAACGCACATGTGACGGGAAGGCCAGGCATACCCAGGAGCTGACACTTGAGCAGCCAACGGAACGAGCGTTGTCTGCAGCTGCAAAGCTCGTAGGAAAGACCTGGTACCCCGACGAGCCAGCCAAATGTGATGGCCTCTGCGAGAAGATAGAGCTTGCCCATCACCTCGAGCATGCAACCTATGTGCGCGCGGCAATGCTCGGCGACCGCTTTGCCGGCATCGTCGCCGCCGGCCCCGCGCAATCGGAGGCTGGAACGGCCCGCGCAGACGCAGGTGCCCTCTGGTATCGCAACCACATGCGCGCCTACGCACCCTGGGTGTTGGGGACCCCAGACGAGCCGCGAATTGGCCTCGCGCTTGTCCCCATTACCGCCGAGATAGCCCTCACGCAGGAGCTTGTGGAGCGCGGGGACGCCCGCTCTGCCTGGGAGATCACGCTTTTGGCCGTTGACCCAGCATGCCATGGCCACGGCATTGGACGTACGCTCTTTTCGGGCGCCCTTGACTACCTGCGCGCTCAGGGCGCGCCGGGCTTCTTCCTCGCCACGGATGACGGCTGCGATTTTGGCTTCTACGACCATCTGGGGCTCGAGCGCATAGCCTCAAGGGAGGCGGCCGCGTGTCCTGGCGTACCCCAGGGAGAAGAGGCCTTGGAGCTTGATGGCCCCAACGACGAGAAGCCCTTCCGGGTGTATCTCTACGGCGCATGGCTGGACGGCAAGCACGATGTGCGCTAGCGCGAACCTCCACTACGCAAGCACGACGATGGCCTCGCTCGATGCCAACACGCGCACGGCCAAGCGTCAGGTGGTAGGGCGCTTTGCGCCAACGCCTTCTGGCCGGATGCATCTGGGCAATGTCTTCTCGGCCCTTATGGCGTGGCTCGGCGCAAGAAGCGCAGGAGGGCGCATGGTCCTGCGGATAGAAGACCTCGACCCCAGGGCACAGGACCGCTCGGTTGCCCGTCTTCTGATGGATGATCTTACCTGGCTTGGACTGGACTGGGATGAGGGTCCATACTTCCAAAGCGAGCGCGGAGACCTGTACGCCGATGCAATCGAGCATCTGGGCGAGCAGGGCCTCACCTATCCATGCTTCTGCACGCGTTCCGAGCTGCATGCCGCAACCGCCCCACACGCCTCCGATGGCACCTATGTGTACCAGGGGACGTGCAGAAACCTCTCGCCCGAGGAGGTTGCGAGAAAGTCCATGGTGCGACGGCCCGCCACCAGGCTGCGCGTGCCCGACGAGGATGACCCCGCGGGCACTGTTACCTTTGACGACGTGGTCTACGGCCGCTGCTCCGAGATGCTCGCACGCGAGTGCGGAGACTTTCTGGTGCGCAGGAGCGACGGCGTGGTTGCCTACCAGCTCGCCGTTGTTGTCGACGATGCGCTCATGGGAGTGACACAGGTGGTACGTGGCCACGACCTCCTTGGGTCCGCGCCACGGCAAATCTACCTGCAACGACTGCTTGGCTTTGAATCGCCCTCCTACGCGCACGTCCCGCTTCTTGTAGACCCGGACGGAAGGCGGCTCTCCAAGCGCGACCACGACCTTGACCTTGGCGTTATTCGCGACGGAGGCTTTTCGTCTCGCCAGGTTGTTGGGTTTCTTGCCTCCCTTGTGGGACTTGCTGAGAAAGGCGAGGAGGTCTCGGCAGACGAGCTTGTGCCACGCTTCTCCTGGGATGCGCTTCGCAATCACCGCGATGACATTATGATGAACCACGGGGGCTTTCCTCCCTCCAAAGATGTGGCACACAAAGAGATGGGGAACGGCTGAGGAACTTCCCAACTCGGAAAACTGGGTTGTGACAAGCCGGCTTTGTGGGGTATCATGCTTGGGCACAACGTTCGGAGAGCTGACCGAGAGGCCGAAGGTGCTCGCCTGCTAAGCGAGTATTCCCTCCAAGGGAATCTGGGGTTCGAATCCCCAGCTCTCCGCCAGAGTATTGACGTACAGGCTTGGCCCACAAGCAAGGGCCGTTAGTTTGGACGTGAGCATAGGGGACCGGAGGCGGTAGCGCCTTCGGTCTCTTTTTTTGCCGGCCACGGATGTGGCGGCTTTGCGACAAGTATGTGTGCAGAGAAAAGTTCTTGACTGGCGCCCGCAATCGTGCCATATTATCTAACCGCACGCGCCGTTACCTCAGCTGGATAGAGGACCTGACTACGAATCAGGGCGTCATAGGTTCGAATCCTATACGGCGCACCACGAACGCGCAGGCCAGACGAGTTTTTCTCGTCTGGCCTTTTCTTATCCGATAAGCCTAAATCTCCTCTGCTGCGGGCCGATACGTCACGCCCGTGGCGGGTCCTAGCGCCTGATACGAGTACGGCACGCCCTTGGCATCGCAAAGATCCATAAGGTCGATGAGGGCATGCCTACCACCCTGGAAGAACGAGCCAAGATGAGTTCTTATCTCCCCTTCTGCTTTGGCGCCATTTCCCAGGAGCTGGGCAAGTCCGTCCATGGCCTCTGGCGAGAAGACAACACGTACCTTATGCGAGGACTCCCCATACGCTACGCTTGCGGAGGGACCGCTAACCTCCTCGCTTACCATGAGGGACCCGTCCTCGGCGTAGCCGGACGTGACCACGGAGACATCCCCAAGCCGCTCCTCGCGGGCGACAACCTGCATCCCGTTCTTCTGCTTGTCCTTCGCTGTCATTTTTGCCCCTCCCCTTTGGATTGTGTGTTTCACTCAGTCTACCTCATTGGCACCAAGAATGCGAACATATGTTCTTATCTGTCATTCACCGGCAATTCCCTTCGGCGAGCGGCATGCACCCAAGGCTACAGAGGGCGTTTTCTCCGGGTACCTTAGAACATAGTTGTCTTGTGGACGGAGGAATGCATGAGCAAGGTCGACGGAGTGGGCGTTGCGTTCTGCGGTGGTGGCTTTCGCTCGTACGCCGAGGTCGCGGTTGTCGAGAATCTAGCCCGCGAGGGAATCACCATTGGCGCCGTTGCTGGAACCTCGATGGGATCGCTTGTCGCGGCCCTTGTGGGGGCGGGGCTCTCGCCGCAGCGGGTCGCCGAGCTTCTTGTGGAACTTGATCACCGGGTTGTGGAGACGGGCACCCTCAAGAACCTGCGCCTGCGCGTAATCAACATGGTGACCTCGAATGGCATTGTGGAGTCCGAGAAGATGCAGGAGCTTGCCCGTGGCGTTCTTGGCGAGGCGGGCATCCATACCTTTGGCGACTTCATCATGCCAGTGGCCATGCCGGCCGTAGACATTGTCTCGGGCGAGCTCACCGTGTTCACGAACGACCCGGAGCTCTTCAAGAGTACAGGCGCTGGCTGGACCTGCATCTCGGGCGATGATCTTGACGTGGCAAGCTGTGCCTGCGCCTCGGCCTCGTATCCCCTGGTCATTGCACCAACCACCTACAGGGGACACGTCTACATGGACGGCGGCTGCCGCATGAACCTCCCCACACCTCTATTCGACCGCAGCTCGGTCGACGCCGTGGTGGGCGTGGGAATGATTCGCCAGCTCGAGCCGCTCAACGACCTCAAGCCGCTTGCCATTGCACAGAGAACCATGTCGTGCGGCGCAAATCAGCTCGACCGTCTGCACGCTCAGGCCGCCGACATCTACGTCAACCTGCCAGTCTCGGGCGCAGACGCCTTCCAGGCGGGAACCGGTCAGCAGGTCATCGACGAGGCGCGTGAGATGCTCCGCGCCAATCCGGTTGACTGGAGCCCCGCGCGTCCCAGCGCCTTCTCGGCCATGCGACGCGCCGCCGTCGACGCCATCGCCAGCATGGTCCGCGGCTGGCAGAGCTCGCAGCAGAACTTCCAGCAGAACTCCTAGCGCAGCAACGCATTGCAGCACAAGAGAGGGAGTGTCGCCACCAGGCGACACTCCCTCAATGAGACAAGGGGAAACTCCCTTTTTCTCACGCCAGAGGCTTGATGACTTCCATGTCGCGCATATAGGGGCGCAGAACCTCGGGCACCGTGATGGAGCCGTCGGCGTTCTGGTAGTTCTCCATGATTGCGGCCATGGTGCGGCCAACGGCAAGGCCAGAACCGTTGAGGGTGTGGACCAGACGCGTACCCTTGAACTCCGCGGGGTCCTTGTAGCGGATGTTCGCGCGGCGTGCCTGGAAGTCCCAGCAGTTGGAGCAGGAGGAGATCTCCTTGTAGTTGTTGTAGCTGGGCAGCCAGACCTCGAGGTCGTAGCACTTGGTAGCCGAGAAGCCAATGTCACCAGTGCAGAGCGTGACCACGTGGTAGGGCAGGCCAAGGAGCTGCAGGCACCTCTCGGCCTCGGCGACCATGCTCTCGAGCTGGTTCATCGAGTCCTCAGGCTTGGCAAACTTGACCATCTCGACCTTGTCGAACTCGTGCACGCGGATGATGCCGCGCGTGTCGCGGCCGGCGGAGCCAGCCTCCTCACGGAAGCACGGCGTGAAGGCGGTGTACCAAAGCGGCAGCTTGTCACCGTCGAGAATCTCGTCCCTGTGGATGTTGGTGAGCATGACCTCAGCCGTAGGGATGAGGTACATTCCGCCGCTCACGTGATAGAGGTCCTCGTCGAACTTGGGCAGCTGACCCGTGCCAAAGAGGGAGTCATAGTTGGTGATGACGGGCGGCCACCACTCGGTGAAGCCGGCCTTCACGTGCGTGTCGATAAAGAAGTTGATGAGAGCGCGCTCCATGAGGGCACCCGCGCCACCAAGCAGGTAGAAGCGCGTGCCGGCAAGCTTGATGCCACGCTCGAAGTCAATCATGCCGGTGGAGGGGCCAAGGTCCCAGTGCGCCTTGGGCTCGAAGTCGAACTGCGTGGGCTCGCCCCAGCGACGGACCTCGGGGTTGTCGGAGTCGTCGACGCCATACGGCACGGACTCATGCGGGATGTTGGGGATGGCCGCGACCAGGTCAAACAGGTCCTTCTCGACCTTGGTGCGCTTCTCGTTAAGCTCGGCGATGCGGTCCTTGCTGGCCGCGACCTTGGCCTTGGCAGCCTCGGCCTCGTCCTTCTTGCCCTCGCGCATGAGCTGGCCCACCTGCTTGGAGATGGAGTTGCGGTCTGCCTGCAGCTGCTCCACCTCGGCGATGACGGAGCGGCGCTCCTCGTCAAGCTCGAAGAAGCGCTCGCGATCCCAATGCGCGTTCTGGCGAGAGGCGCAGGACTTGTCAACGAGGTCTGGATTCTCTCGCACGAACTTAATGTCGAGCATGTGTGAACTCCCTTGCGTATGTGAGACGATATGCCGCAGCGATGTCCGGCGCGCCAAAGCCGCAGCTGCAGCCCGACGGCGCTCCAAGTATATACTTGTGCGGTATCCGTTGGCCCCTTGCGGGCCCAAAGCCCGGGAGGCTTACGTATGGACTTCTTCACCTGGCTCTTCAGTGATAGGACCGGCGTGGTGTGCCTGGTGATTGGCGGCATGCTGGTATGCCTGCTCATCTCGTTTGTCCTTGAGCGCCGCACGCGCAAGGAATACTACAACCACGAGAAGTCCGACGACGACTGGGACCTCTTTGACGACGACGAGGACGAGGACGCTGACAAGTAACCTCATGGGGCTATAGGGCTGAAAAGAACGGCGGTACCGGTGCGACGAGCGACGGTACCGCTTGTTGTATGTACGAAACCCCAGCTCCGACGCCATTTTGCCGCCGGAGGGCAGGTTTTAGCAGCAAGTTTGTACAAAAGGGGCTCTCAGGCGGCAATTTGTCTCCGGAAGGCGCGTTTTGGCAGCAGGTGCGTACAAAATCCTTGTTCCGGCGGCATTAATTCGCCTGAGTGCGCATTTCCGTGTTGCGCCGTGCGAGAGCCGACCGGGCAACTGAAAAAAGAGCTCCTCCGCTGGAAACCCAACGGAGGAGCTCTGACATTTCATGGTGCGGGCGAAAGGACTTGAACCTTCATGAGATTGCTCTCATACGGACCTGAACCGTACGCGTCTGCCAATTCCGCCACGCCCGCGTGCTGGGATATATTACAGCATCCGACCGAAAATGCCAACAGAAGTTTGGCAAAAACGTGTCTTTACTCGCCCATCTCCGCGCGGATCTCGTCGATGATGCGGCGCACCTCGGCGGCGTTCTTGGCGATGTCATCCGCGGAACCCTTGGTGAGCAGGCTCCCCATGCCGCAGGTGTCAACGCCGGCACGCACCCACTCGGCAAGGTTGTCGAGGTTGATGCCGCCGGAGGCCATGAGGGGCATCCAGGGCGTGGGGGTCTTGAACAGCTTCACGAGCTGGACGCCATAGGTGTTGGAGATGGGGAAGCACTTGATGAACGCGGCGCCCATCTCGAGACCCTTGTTCGCCTCGGTCATCGTGGTGCAGCCCGGCGCGTAGGGGACCTGGTAGAGGTTGCACACGCGGGCGACCTCCTCGGACTCCATGTTGGCCACGACGAACTCGGCGCCCGACATGATGGCGAGGCGGGCGGTGGCGGCCTCCATCACGGTGCCGGCGCCGACGCACATCTTGTCACCGTACTTTGCCTTGACGGCGGCGATCACGTCGCCGGCGTTGGCGTTGGTGTAGGAGATCTCCATTGCGGGGACGCCACCCCTGACCAGGCCATCCGCAATCTCGAGGCCGCGCTCGACGGTCTCGACCCTCACGACGGCGAACGCGCCGACCTGGGCGAGTCTCTCGGTGACCTTGGCCTTCTGCATCTTCATGTTTCTCCCTCTTTCTCCCGTATGCTTGCGCGCTACTCGTGCGCGATGCCGTAGTGGTCGAGCATGGCGCGGACCTTCTCGTCCACCCCGGGCGTGGTCTCAGCCACGGGCCTCCTGGCGGGGCCCACGGGGACGCCGGCGAGCTCGAGGGCGCGCTTGAGGGTCTGGGGCGTGGAGCCCATGTGCAGGACGTCACGAATGGGCTCGACGTCTGCCTGGTAGGAAGCGGCGGCCTCGGCGTCGCCCTCCTCGAGGGCGCGCCACAGCGACACCACCACGTTGGTGATGAGGTTGGCGGTGCCGGCGATGGCGCCGGATGCGCCGAGCGCGTGGGCGGCGGAAATCTTGCCGTCAGAGCCCACGAGCACGTCGACGTCCTTGCCCTCGGCGGCTTCGACGTAGGCGGCGAGGTTGTCCATGTTGCCGGAGGAGTCCTTCACGCCCTTGACGTTGTCGATCTCGGCGACGCGCGCCACGACCTCGGGCGAGAGGTTGGTGCCCGTGGACTTGGGAATGTTGTACATGAGCACGGGAATCTTGACGCTCTCGGCGACAGCCTCGTAGTAGCCCTCGATCTCGGCGTCGGAGACCTTCATGAAGTAGGGGTTGATGACCGAGACGGCTGAGGCGCCGGCGTCCTCGGCGCGCTTGGACATCTCCACGGCCTCGCGCGTGGAGCAGGAGCCGGTTCCCACGTAGACGGGCACGCGGCCGGCGACCCTCTCGATCACNGGATGGCCTCTGCGAGAAGATAGAGCTTGCCCATCACCTCGAGCATGCAACCTATGTGCGCGCGGCAATGCTCGGCGACCGCTTTGCCGGCATCGTCGCCGCCGGCCCCGCGCAATCGGAGGCTGGAACGGCCCGCGCAGACGCAGG
>LM994627.1:0-683774 GCA_000752675.2 bacterium OL-1
CCCCCAGACGGCCAGCGGCCATGGCAGGGGAGGCACACCCGGTCCCATCCCGAACCCGGAAGTTAAGCCCCCGAGCGCCGATTGTACTGCGGGTAGAGCCCGTGGGAGACCAGGACGCCGCTGGCCGACTGGGGGCGTTTTCGCCAGGGGAGGGGCCCCGCGCCGAGCGCGGGGCCCCTCCTTTTTTTGCGTACGGGGGCTCTAGCCCTCTCTCGGGTCCTTCGATCTCATTGACCCTCTACGAGTGTCCCCCTGCGTGTTTGCTTGCCGAGCTTTTTCCCATGTTCCCCGCACCCCTTTCGGGAGATGTATAGATAGGGGTTCTCCGGGGTTCCGGATCCCTTGTCCGATATAAGAGCGCTGATCGAACCTCCTACTTTATTACGGCGAAAGCGCGCCGTCGCACGTTTAAGGAGGAGGGCAAACGGCCGTCACAGGCGGGTGCCGGTAGAATGGGCCCCTACAGCATGGGGGCGGGCCGCGGCAGATTCGCCAGATATCATCCGACGGCTGCATTCAGGGGCGAGCGTGCCCGCGACGGGGCGCGTCATGGCGCTCCCGCCCGGATAGCCAAGCTCAAGGACAATGGGGGTACCTTCGGCCTTATCACCGGGGCGAGGCCGCCGACCGCCTCTCCGGCCGCACGCTCTCCGGGTGCCGCGTCGGCTGCGAGCTCGACGGGCGGTACGCCAGCCTCAAATTCGGCCGCCTCAAGCCCCTTGCCTCGCTCGGACGCCGCGGCGGCGGAGCTCGGCGTGGACGCGCCGGTAGCCGTAGGCGCCGCGGCCGGCCGCGAACGCCTCCCCGACGAGGGGGCGGAGCGCCGCGTCGCGGTCGCGCCCGAGCCTGGCCCGGTGGTACTCATAGGAGCTCTTCGAGATCCTCAAGAAAGCGGTGATCTCGCGGAGGGGCAGGCCGGTCGCCGCGCGCAATCTCTCGCCCAGCTCGCACTTTCTCCTGTTCGACATCGAACCCGGGCGCGAGCCTTCCTCTTTTAGGTCGTCCAACACCTCCCTGATCGTCTCCCTGTAGACGATTCTAATCGCCCCGCGCTCGTGCGGGACCCTGCCCGGGGCCCACCTCGACACCGCCGACCCGGAGGCCCCGACCAGCGCACCTGCCTCCTTCCGCGTCCAGCCCTCCTCCAGCGCCACCAGCTCGATCTCCACGTCTTCCCTGTCGTGCATGCGGACCTCCCTCCGGACGCCTCCCGGCGTCCAACTTTTCGTCCGCACCCCCGATGAGCTCTTCGTGTGAATAGTTGGCAAGTTTGTTCATGAAGGCCGCGCGCGAGGGCTTGGCGCAGAGTCCGTGTGCGCATGTAAGCGGTAAGCGTTTGGGGCGCGCGTCAGTCCCGCGTTGACAAATAGGAGAAAATGAAAGCTGCAGCTTGAGCGCTATGCGATGTCGGAGGACGAGGGGCGCTCGAAGATGAGCTATATAACGGAGCGTCTGGATGTGACGCCCGACTACGCACAGAAGTATCGGAAGCGGCTCATCGATGTGGGGTCATCGTGCCGGCCGGACGCGGGTTCGTGCGGTTCGACGTCCCGTTTCTGCAGGATTACTTGGAGCGGGAATACATCGACAACTAGTGGCCTGCGCCGAGAACCTGTGCTTCGGCCTGAACACCCATCACAACAAAGCATTGTTTGCGACATCCGTTCGGGTGCCGCTCGCGCATCGCGCCAACTTTGCTCCCTTGCAACTATTCACGGCGCGATATAGACCGTTCACATAAATCATAAACATATGGAACGTAATAGACGTATATTAGCTGTACGAAACGCGGAGGGCACTGCGTGCCTTTTGCGCCGTGGGTTTGGCGTCGATTGACGGAAAGGAGGTGTGTGACATGGAGAAGCGCATCGTCGTCGCGACGCATGGCAGGTTCTCGGAGGGCATCCTCACCTCGATGAAGATGATCTTCGGCGATCAGGTTCCCGTCGAATGCATCACGGCGTACGTGGATAGCGGCACGGACTACCAAGAGCTGTTCCGCCGGACGGTTGCCGAGAACGATTACGCTACCACGGAACTCGTCGTGCTTACCGACGTGCTCGGCGGTTCCGTGAACAACGAGTTCACCAAGCTGCTCGATGAGTATCCATTTCACCTGGTATGCGGGCTCAACCTCGCTCTTCTGCTCGAGATCGCGGTGTGCCCCGCAGACACCATCGCGGAGCAGCTGCCGAGCATCGTCGAGCAAGCCCGCGAGGGTATCGCCCTGGTGAACGACCACGTCGAGCGTGCGGCGGAGGCGGACGCCAACGAGTTTTAACGCGTGGCTCGCGCGCGGGCAGCCGCCTTCCGCGCGAAACGATTCAGAAAGGACAACGACGTGATCAAGCTCTTCCGCATCGATCATCGGTTGCTGCATGGGCAAGTGGGATTCTCGTGGGTGCGCTCCATCGGGGCCGACTGCATCCTCATCGCCGATGATGACTCCGCGACCGACAGCCTCAAGCTGGCGACGCTGCGCCTGGCGAAGCCGCAGGGCATCAAGCTCGTCGTCAAGACCGTCGAGGACAGCATCAAGGCCATCACGAGCGGCGTGACTGACAAGTACAAGCTCTTAATCGTCACCGGCAGCGTTGCCGACGCCAAGCGCGTTTGCGACGCGATCCCGGAAATCAAGAGCGTGAACCTCGGTGGCATCAAGAAGCGCGAGGGCACCCGTCAGGTAAGCCAGGCCATCTTCCTGCTCCCCGAGGAGGAAGACATGCTCCATGAGCTTGCTGGCCGCGGCATCGAGCTCGAGATTCGCCAGGTTCCCACGGAGACGAAAACCATCTACGCCTAAGCGCGCCGAATAAAGCGCCGCGCGGCGCGCTGGCACGGAAGAAGAGAGGATTCAACCATGCTCACACCTATGCATGAACTTCTGCAGGACGCCAAACAGGGGCACTACGGCATCCCGGCACCGAACGTGTTCAGCCGCTTCACCATGGAGGCTTGCCTGCAGGCGGCCGACGAGCTCAACGCGCCCGTCATCCTGGGCTGCCCCGGCGTGTTCGGCATCGAGGAGATGGGCGAGCTCGCCCGCTTCTACGAGCGCCGCTACCCGAAGGTTCCGTTCGCTCTCAACCTCGACCATGGCGGCCCCTTCGAGCACATCATCCGCGCCATCCGCGCCGGGTTCAGCTCGGTCATGGTGGACCGCTCCACGCTTCCTTACGACCAGAACGTCGCCGAGTCTAAGGAGGTCGTGAAGATCGCGCACGCCGTCGGCGTTTCCGTCGAGGCGGAGCTCGGCCATGTCGGACAGGGCAATGAGTACGAGGAGACCCGCGATGCCGGCCTCACGCATCCGGAGGAGGCGGCCTCGTTCGTCGAGGAGACGGGCGTCGACTGCCTGGCGGTTGCTGTGGGCACGAGCCACGGCGCGTACAAGGGCACGCCGCATCTCGAGTACGACCTGCTTTCCACCATCGCTCAGAGCGTGGACGTGCCGCTCGTTCTGCACGGCGGCTCCGGCACCGGCGACGACCTCATCGCGAAGGCCATCGCGTGCGGCATCCAGAAGGTGAACCTCTGGACGGATCTCTCGCAGGCGTCGAACATGGCTGTGAAGGCCGCTATCGAGGCCGACTACGCGCCGGACGTCGACCCCAACAAGAAGAAGACCAACGCCTGCCAGTACGACGAGATGGGCGCTGCGGCCTACAAGGAAGCGCTCAAGCACTACATGCACGTGTTCGGCTGCGTCGACAAGGCGTAAGACGGCTCGATGACAGGGGTTCCTATGCGTTTTCTGCCCACCAACCAGATCTGGCGCTATTGGAGCTTTGAGCGCTTCCTTGTCGATGTCTCCGCGCTCGGCCTGCGCGATGTCGACCTGTGGCTCTGCAACCAGCATGTGAACATCGACGCGCACGCCGTATATAACGCGACGGAGGTCGCGCGGCTCCTTAGCCGCTACGGCGTGCGAGCGCAGACGCTCACCCCAGAGCAGAGCAACCCCAAGGCGTACAACATCGCCTCGTCCGACAGCGTGGTGCAGCGGCTCACGAAGGGCTACTACGAGCAGGTCGTATCGCTCGGCGCCCGCTTGGGCGTCCAGCGAATCTCGCTCAACGCCGGATGGCGCTTGCTCGACGACGAGCCGGCGCGGGCGTGGGAGGCGCTCTGCTCCATGCTGCGCACCATCTGCCGCATGGCGGCGGACGAGGACATCGAGGTCTGTGTGGAACCCTTGTCACGAACCTGGTATCGGCTCGTGATGGATGCGGACGGCCTATCTCGCTTGCTTGAGGAGGTGAATGAGGAGAACCTGCATGCCACGCTCGACACCGGAACGATCGCCCGCAACGGCGACGATCTGGCCACCTACCTACAGGGGATAGGGGAGCGCATCGGGTACGTGCACCTGACGAACCTCGACCCGAACGTGTTCGCGCATCTGGGTTGGGGAGATTGCCGAGGCGTGCTCGATCCGGCTGCGGTGCTGCAGGAACTCGGGGCGCACGGCTATGAGGGGGACTGCGCGCTCGAGATGACCGCACCCGCCTATTACGATTGCCCGCACGAGGTGCTCGCGCGTTCGATAGACACATTGAAGGGATGTGAACGGTAATGCTTATTCCCGCATTGCTCACCGGCCTGGTGGTCGGTCTGTGCAAGATGGACTACTTCTTCGGCTACTGTATGCTCAACCGCCCCATCGTCGAGGGCGCACTCGTCGGCCTCGTGCTTGGCGACGTGGCGACGGGCGCCATCATCGGCGCGTCGCTCGAAATCGTGTTCCTGGGCTCGTTCCCCATCGGCGCTGCCGTCTCGCCCGATGGCGGCACCGCGGCCGGCGTCTCGACCGCGCTCGCGGTGATCACCGGCGCCGGCACCGGTATCGGCACCACGTTCGCCGTGCCGCTCGCGCTCATCGGCGGCTTCGCCTACGTGCTCTGCAAGTTCATCAATGCTTTCTTCGGCGAGGCCATGAAGGCGCAGCTCCTGAAGGATAACGACCGCGCTGCATGTGCTATCTTCTGGGTGGGCGCCTGGGTGAGCCAGTTCGGCCTGTACTTCCTCATCGGCTTCCTGTCCATCTTCTTCGGCAGCGGCGCCATGGAGGCAGCGGTCAACTCCATCCCCACGAACATCATCAACGCCCTGAACACTGCGGGTAACCTGCTTCCCGCCGTCGGCTTCGGCCTCCTGCTCACCATGATTATGGACAAGAAGGTCGCCGCCTGGTTCTTCATCGGCTTCATCCTTACCGCCTATCTGGGCATGCCCACCATCGCTGTGACGCTGCTCGCCACTGCCGTCGTGGTGCTTCTGCTCTTCGCCCGCGGGGGGGATACGCCCGCGCTCTCGACCGCTGCTGAGGAGGACGACAATGAGTTCTAACGTCAAACAGGGAGGCCTGCTGAGCAATAAAGACCTGCTCACCGCGTTCAGACGCGGCATCCATCTGAACGGTATGAACGACTACCCGGCGCAGATGCACAGCGGTTATGCCTACGCTATGATCCCCGCGCTCAAGAAGATCTACAAGGACGACAAGGAAAAGCGCGTCGACGCCTACCGTCGTCACATGACTGAGTACTTCAACGTCACCCCGTACGTCGTCGGCCTGCCCATGGGCGTGACGCTCGCGCTGGAAGAGCAGAACGCTCAGAGTGATGACTTCGACACCACGACCGTCACGGGCGTCAAGACCGCCCTCATGGGTCCGCTGTCCGCCATCGGAGACACAATCTTTCACTCCACGCTGCGCGTCATCGCGGTCTCCGTTGCGGTTGACCTCTGCATGCAGGGCAGCTTTGCTGGTGCGGTGCTCTTCTTCCTCATCTTCAACATCCCGCAGCTCCTCGTGCGCTGGTGGACGCTCAAGATGGGGTACAGCATGGGCACCCGCTTCCTGGAGGATGCGGCTACCACGGGCATCATGGACAAGATCTCCTATGCCGCGAGCGTTATCGGCCTTGCCGCCATCGGCGCTATGACCGCGACGAACGTCGCGCTCACCACGCCCATCACTTTCGGCGGCGCCGGCGAAACCAATCCCATGGCGCTCCAAGGGCTCTTCGACGCCGTCATGCCCAAGATGCTCCCGCTTCTGCTGGTGCTTGCCTGCTACTGGCTGCTCGGCAAGAAGAAGGTCAACGTCGTCGTGCTGCTCATCGCGCTTATCGTGGTGGGCGTCGTGCTCGCGCTCTGCGGCATCATCGGCTAGGCGAGGAGACGGTTACCCATGGAAAAAGACATCGCGATTCTTGGTGCGGGCAAGATCGGACGCGGCGTTGTCGGTCTGCTCTTCGCCCGCGAGGGCTACCGGCTCCATCTGTACGACATGTATATGGAGGGCATGCGCCAGCTCGAAGCTCAGGGCTACTATGACGCTCGGGTAACAGATGGACGCGAGATCGACGAGACGATCCGCATCGATGCGTTCGACATCGTGGACAGCACAGAGCCTGAGCCCATCGTCGAGCTCCTTACCCGCGTGGATGTAGCCGCGTGCTGCGTATACGAGGGAGCGTTTCAGAGCATCTCGCACGTTATCGCGGAAGCGGTGAAACGTCGCCGCGCCGAGGGGGACACGGCGCCGCTGAACGTGCTTCTGTGTGTGAATGCGCTTGGGGCGCCCCGCAAGGTGCGCGGCTATATCGAGGCCGAGCTCAGCGAGGCGGAGCGCGCCTATGCGGCAGGCCATCTCGGCGTTTGCCAGGTCATGGTGCTCGCTGCCGGCGTGCCGAGCGAGCCGGGTGCGAATCCCTGGCAGGTGGTGGTTTCGGCCAATCCGGGGCTCGAGATAGATGCCGATGCCTGGGTGGGCAAGCAACTCGAGGTTCAGCACGTGTCTTACGTGCATGGAGCCGAGGGCCACATCTATCGCAAGGTGTACTGCGGCAACATGCTGCACGCCATGTCTGCGTTCATGGGCGCCCATAAAGGGCTGAGCTATATCTGTGAATGCTACCAGGACCCATGGATCCGTTCGTGCATCACAGGCGCCTTCAACGAGGCGCACGACGCAGTGCTGCAGGAGTACACCTTCGACGGCGCCGAAGATGCCGAATGGGTCGCGTTCATCATGGCGAAGCTCGATGCGGGCGTGCAAGATCCCATCGACCGCGTGATGGCGGGAGCTGAGGAGAAGCTTTCGCACGACAACCGCTTCGTGGGACCTGCGCTCATGTGCCTGCGTCACGGCATCGTGCCCTTCTACCTTGCGCGCGGCATCGCGTACGGCTTGGTGTACCTGGCAGGCGAGCGCGGGATCGACCTCGGGGACGTGGAGTCCCTCCGGCAGCTCGTGCGCGAGGTGTGCGGGCTCGCAGCGGGCGATTCGCCCGAAGCCGCCGATGCCGCGGGCGACGCAGTGCTCGTCCAGCTCATCGAGAAGCAGGCGCGTGACATCCTAGCAGCTGCCTGATGCGCGCTTGTTGAGGTGTTCAACAAGATCTAGGGAGAGGAAATCATGAAGGTAAAGACAGCGGTTCTGTACGCGGCCGGGAAGGCCGGGGTCATCGACCGCGAGCTGCCCGAGCTTGAGTCCCACGAGGTGCTCGTCAAGGTCGCGGCGGACAACATCTGCACATCGGAGTACGGCGCGTTCAACGGTTCGCGTAACCGCCCGACGCCGCTCGTGTTCGGCCATGAGTGGGCGGGCACGGTCGAGGCCGTGGGCTCGGAGGTTTCGAGCGTCGCGGTGGGCGACTACGTTGCGAGCGGCTATTACTACGACCCCTACACGCTGCCAAGCCGCGAGGGACGCACGAGCGAGTGCCCGCACCTCATGAGCGCCGACCACCCGAATCCGGACGGCTTCTTCGGCAACGCGGGTTGCGCTGAGTACGTGGTGTCGAGCGAGGTGGCGTGCTACAAGATCGACGAGGGCATCGACCCCTCCGTGGCGGCCTTGCTCGAGCCGCTCGGCACGTGCTGCGCGGGCTTCCGCCGCTTCGGCTGCGATTTCGGTGACACCGTGGTGGTCGTCGGCGCGGGCACCATGGGCATACTGAACGCGCTCGTGGCGAAGGCGCATGGCTGCCGCGTACTCATCACCGAGATGATGCCTAAGAAGCTCGAGGCAGCGCGCCGCTTGGGGCTCGAGGCTATCGACGTCTCCGCGTGCGACCCGGTTGAGAAGGTCAAGGAGCTCACAGGCGGGCGCGGTGCGGACGGCGTGATCGTCGCCGTGGCGGCGGCGAGCGCCTACGCCCAGGCCATCGACATGCTCAAGGAGAAGCGCGGTCGCCTGCTCATCTTCGCCGCCGGCTACCCCGCGCCGAAGTGGGAGCTCGACCCGAACACCGTGCATTACCGCCGCATGGTGATCGTGGGCACTTACGGTGCCGACTACGTGGACTTCAAGGAGGCCGCGAACCTCATCAACATGCGCGCCGCCAACTTCGAGGAGCTCGTCGAGGAGAAGATCCCGCTCGACCAGATCCAGCACGCCTTCGAGCGTGCCTGCGAGCCCGGCATGTTCCGTATCAGCGTCATCTGCAACGAGGAGTAACGCATGCGTTATAAGACTATGAAGAAGTCCGGGGTGGATATCTCGGCCATCACGGTGGGTACCTGGGCGATCGGCGGGGCGAACTCCCTCGGCGCGAGCTACGGCGAGGTGGATGACGCCGAGTCCATCCGTGCCATCCAGGCCATGATCGACGGTGGCGTGAACCTCATCGATACCGCCCCCATCTACGGCTCCGGCCACTCCGAGGAGGTCGTGGGAAAGGCCATCAAGGCTTACGACCGCGACAAGATCGTCCTCGCCACCAAGTACGGCTCCTACATCGAGGACGGCAAGGGCGTTCACAAGAGCACTCCCGCCTCGATCGAGCGCGAGTTTGCCGATTCCGTGCGCCGGCTGGGCACCGACTACTTCGACATCTACCTCATGCACTGGCCGGACGACTTCGGCACGCCCATCAAGGAGACGATGGAGTACGTGCAGAAGCTGAAGGAGCAGGGCAAGGTGCGCATGCTCGGCCTGTGCAACGTCGACATCGACTACATTGCCCAAGCGTCCGAGTATGCCGACATCGATATCGTGCAGCTGCCGTTCTCGATGGTGAACCAGGCCGACCTGCACCAGCTCCAGTGGTGCGAGGAGCATGACATCGATGTCATGACCTGGGGTTCGCTGGGTTCGGGCATCCTCACCGGCTCCATTCGCGAGAAGCCCAGCTTCGCCGAGAACGACTTCCGCAACACGTTCTATCCGTTCTATAAGGAGCCCCTGTTCTCGAAGATCCAGGAGTTCCTGAAGACCATGGATGCGGTGTCCGAGAAGTACGGCAAGCCGCTCGCGCAGATCGCTATCAATTGGAGCACCCAGAAGAGCTTCGTGACGACCGCCCTCACCGGCGTGCGCAATGTGCGTGAAGCTGAGGAGAACTGCGCCACGTTCGCGTGGGAACTCGCGCAGGAGGACATCGATCTGCTCGACAGCGAGCTCGAGCGCCTCGGAATCACGGAGGCCACGTCCTAATCGACGCGCGCAGATGGGGCGCCTTGCGTTTCGGCGCTGCGTTGCCGTGTGACATATGGATGGCTGGGGGGCGAGTCGGCGTTGAACCGGCTCGCCCTTTCGTGCCCTAGCACATGCGTGACGTGCGGTTTAGATCTCGATGGCGGAAAAGGTTATAGACGTTTGACGAGTAATAGGTTATAGATGTAATAAGAAATCGATGACATCATGAGCCGGGCTCCGCCCAGCCATGCATCGCTCGAAGATACGGGTCAAGGAGCGTATCGTGCCTTCGAAAGAGCAACCACTATACCAGCGCATCTATGAAGATATCAAGGCGGCCATCAACGATGGGGTCTATCCTCCCGAGAGCAAGATTCCCACCGAGTCGGAGCTCTCCAAGACGTATTGCGTGAGTCGTATCACCGTGCGCCGCGCCATCGAGGACTTGAGTAACGCGGGCTACCTCATCAAGCGTCGCGGACTGGGCACGTTCGTGTGCGCGCCCCGCATGCGCCGGAACGTGTTGCGCGGGAAGGCGCCCAAAAGCTTCACCGAGATCTGCCGCGAGGAGGGGCATGTTTCGAGCGCGCGTTTCATCAAGAAGGAGATCGTGCCGGCGCGGGATGACGAGCGCGAGTTCTTCGGCCTCGACGCGAGCGAGCTGCTCGTGCACATCCAGCGCGTTCGTATGGCCGACGGCCTCCCCATCTTCGAGGAGAACCTGTTCCTGCCGTACCGGGACGCTAAGGAGCTGTTTTCCATGGATTTGAAGGACGGCTCGATTTACGAGGCGCTCGATGCGCTGTATGGTCGCAAGCCGGTGAAGCAGGCGCACATGTCCGTCCAAGCGATTGGTGCGTCCGCGGCGAAAGCGAGCGCGCTGCAGATTTCCGTGGGCGAACCGCTGTTGTACACGACGATGTACGCCGTCGACCAGTTCGAAAAGCCCATCTACATCGGCCGGCAGTATTACGTGGGCTCGCGGTACATGCTCGACCTGTAACGGCGAGGTGCGCGGGCGCGGGTACGCCGCCGCCCCCGGCACCCCGGCACCCCCGCCGCCCCCGGCACCCCCGCCGCTCTTCACGTGCAAACTTGCCAACTTTGTTTACGAAGCGCCGTTCAGGGGGTGCGGACGATTTCTTGGACCGGCCTAGGCGGCCGTCCCGGGGCGCGCCCTGCGCCCCGCGATTGTATCGTACACGGCCCCGCCGCCCCCGTCGAACGCCTTGAGCCTGCCCTCCCGGTACCAGCGGATGTACCCGGAGAGCTCCGCGATGAACGCCTCCGCCGTCCAGCCGCGCCAGTCGCGGCCGCGGAAGAACTTGACCTTGAGGCGACGCAGGGCGACAGGTACACCCTCCTCGGGTCGTCGGGGAGCCTGAACTCGGCGACGTCGGTGACGAGCCGCTCGCCCGGGCGGGCGGCCGAGAAGTCGTGCAGGTCGCGCGAGGCGTCGACCAGCGGCAGGTTCGGCGCGGCCGCGCCCCTCCTCGCTCGACCGGGCCCCGCGCAACACGCTGCCGCCCATGATTCTCGACGTGGAGCGCTTCGCCCGCGCGAAGCTCGTCAGCGAGGTCGCTGAGCGCCCCGACGCGGACGTTCGCCCGGTCTTCTCCGGCCATCTTGTCGCCCTCAACCACATACAGCGCTCTCCGAGGCGCGTGCTGCGGCGCGCCCGTCGAGAAGTACGCCTTGCCCGATGACATTCCCCTATGGGCCTACCTCGAACCCGTCGCTCTATCAGCTCCACCTCTTCTGTGCGGAGCGCCGGCGACCGGGACATGCGCGGGGAATGCTTCCAACTTCGTCAATCGAAGGCATCGAGGAGCGCTTCTGCTCGCCCTTCAATCGCGATCAACGGTCTCGTGCGCGCGGACACCGCGATCGACGCAAGCGCCAATGTCATGCGTGTCTCTGCCGACGCGGGAATTTCCCACCGCGTCGTCTCGGCGAACATGTGCGGCCCGCGCCTCAAGCAAATCGCTACGCTGCTCTACCCTCATTCGCAGATCGTCCCGGATGGTACGAGCGAGAGCCGCACTAAGGTCGAGGTCGCGAAACTCGAGACCGGGATGCGGGTCGTCCTCGACGCGTTTCCCGATAATGACGCCGCCGCCCGTCCTTCGCCGTCCCCATTACTCTATTTAACACATGGTTCTGAATCCCCATGATGGAGTCGCGCAGAGAAACCCTTCAGGTTTTGTCAGGCGGGGTCGCGCAAGCGGTTCCGCCTAGTCTTTTAATATGAGAAGCCATTGCCGAGAGGCGTGACGTCGCAGGTCCCGAGATCTCTTCCGGGGCCTGCTCCTTATTCCGGCCGGTCGGGAGCGCGCGGACGCCCGCCAGCCGTCGGTCGCTTGGCAAGCCGATATCCACGGGATCATCTCGGCGCGGCGTGCAGGTTCGGATATGTCGCCGCGCACCACAGCATCTCGGCTCCCGTACAGGGCAGTCGGTCGTGGAGCCCTTGGATTCTTCGTTCCCGGGCGCTCCGTGGGCTGCCCATAAAAGAGTCGTGAGCCGGCCCCGGCGATGCGTCGAGGCGCGGGCCCTCGCGGCGGGAAGCGTATGTTCCCGGGCGCTACCCGGGCGCGCCCGCCGATCTCCCTAGTGTGATTCAACATGTCGGACTGTGCAAGGTTGCATTGCGGGCGAGGATGTATTGCTTCACTCGCTATGCTGGATGCCAGAACACTGGTTGCGGGCGTACTGCGCTGGAGGCTCCTATGCTCGAGGCGGCTATATTCGATCTTGATGGTTTGATGTTCGACACCGAGCCAATATGGGTCTCGGCATGGGAGCCTGCGTTCAAAGAGCAGGGGCTAGAGCTTAAGCCCGGGCTGGTGAAGCGCTTCTTTGGCATGAGCCAGTCTCGCATCGAGGAACTTGTTGCCCAAGCGTACGGCAACGACCCTCGCGCGATCTCGGCCGTCTGCGAGCACGTCCGCATTGGCATTGAGGAGATGCTTGCGAACGGAGCTCCCAAGAAGCCGGGTCTTGACGAGCTGCTCGCACTGCTTTCCGACAAGGGAGTTCCCTGCGCGGTTGCATCCGCATCTCCCAGGACACTTGTGGAGGCGCACCTTCGCAAGGGTGGTGTCGAGGCATACTTCTCGGCAGTTATTGCCGGGGATGACGGCTTGCCATCAAAGCCTGCACCAGACGTGTTTTTGGAAGCGGCCTGCCGCCTCCATGCTGCGCCGGCAAATTCTCTTGTGCTCGAGGACAGCCCCAATGGCATCCGCGCCGCCTCTGCCGGCGGCTTTCTCTCGGTAATGGTTCCAGACATGATTGCTCCCACGCCGGAGACGCGAAGGTTTGCGACGCGCGTCTGCAGCTCGTTGCTCGACGTCTGCGACCTCATCGCCAAAGGAGAGCTTGGCCGATAGCTTCTCGGCCTGTTAGGCAGCTTCGTTCTGGGTAGGCTCCTCGGTTCACGGCCAACCTAAGGAGATGCTCCAGATTACTGGGCTGAGAAGGACCAAAACGTCGGCTATTGCAGCCTGGGAGGCAGCCGTTCTCGCCATACGTGGCGCTCTTATGCGCTACCTTGGGAGCATGGTTGTTGACCTTGGCATGCTGATGCTTGTTCATCTTTTTTTCGAAGAGCTAGGCCGGGTCGGTACCCTGGCCCCCACGTGTTTGCGTACATGCGTGCAAACAGATTGCCCGTTAACCGCTTGCGGCGTGCCTGTTGCCGCTCACGTAAACCGAATGCATAAATCGATTTATCAATCCTCCCGAGGGTAAGGGTCTTAGTGCGTTTGGGTTCAACAGTCGTTGGGAGGAACTCATGTTTGAAATCAAGGGCAAGACGGCGGTTGTCACTGGTGGCACCTCGGGCATTGGCCTGGCCACCGCGAAGGCGTTCCTGGAGAAGGGCGCCAAGGTCGTAATCGCCGGCCGCAATGAGGAGCGTGGCGCCAAGGCACTTGAGGAGCTCAAGGCTGTATCTCCCGATGTTGTCTTCCACAAGACCGACACCAGCGATCCTGCGCAGGTCAAGGGCCTTATCGACTTCGCGGTGAAGACATACGGCTCGGTCGACATCATGTACAACAATGCCGGCATCGCCAACTTCCTCCCCGTTGACCAGATGAGCGACGAGGACTTCAACAAGCTCATCTCCATTAACCTCACTGGCGTGTTCTACGGCATTAAGTACGCAGCGCTGCAGATGGAGAAGCAGGGTCACGGCGGCGCCATCGTGAGCACCTCCTCCATCGAGGGCACCATCGGCGACCCCAACCTGCCGTCCTACAACGCCGCAAAGGGCGGCGTGAACCTGCTCACCCAGTCCGCAGCCCTGGCGCTTGCCAAGTACAACATCCGCGTGAACACCGTGAACCCCGGCTACATCTACACCGGCATGATCAATGAGAAGACGATGGGCGCCGATGGCATGAAGCGCCTCGAGTCCCTGCATCCGCTGGGACGTCTTGGCAAGGCTGAGGAGATTGCGCACGGCGTGGTGTTCCTCGTCGAGAACGAGTTCACCACCGGTACGCACCTCTACATCGATGGTGGCTACACTGCGCAGTAGCGTGGGTGCGCCTGCGCAGCCCCTTCGGCCCTCCGGTACCCGCGTGGTGCTGGAGGGCCGCGTCATGAGACAAAGGGACCGTCCCTTTGTCTCACCATCTCCCCACGTTGACCTGCTAAAGTAGTTCGGCTTATGCATGGGCGTGCGCGATTGGGAGGCGAGCATGGCGACAACAGGCGAGGGAAGAGGCCTCTTCCTCACGCTCGAGGGCATTGACGGCTGCGGCAAGACCACGCAGGCAGCCCGTCTTGCGGACGCCCTCGAGGCCGCCGGCTGTGACGTTGTGCGCCTGCGCGAGCCCGGCGGCACGGACATTTCCGAGAAGATCCGCGGCCTGCTGCTTGACCCCTCCAATGCCGAGATGTGCCCCGAGTGCGAGCTCCTGCTCTACGAGGCCAGCCGCGCGCAGCTGGTGCGGCAGGTCATCTCGCCCGCGCTCGAGCGCGGGGCAGTCGTGGTCTGCGACCGCTTCTTCGACTCGACCCTGGCCTACCAGGAGGCCGCGCGAGGCCTCTCGTCCCAGGTGGTGAGAACGGCGAACGGGCTTGGGAGCTGCGGCGTCACACCCCACCGCACGGTTGTCCTGGACCTTGAGCCTGCGCAGGCGCTCTCGCGCGCCACGGCGGGCGGGGCGGATCGCCTCGAGGCGGAGGGCCTTGCCTTCCAGCAGCGCGTCCGCGACGGCTACCTGCGCCTTGTTGGCGAGGAACCCGAGCGCGTGCACCTGGTGGACGCATCGGGCACGCCGGACGAGGTCTACTTCGCGCTTCTCGGCACCCTTGCGGACGTCCTTCCCGCATCGCTTGCAACGGAGGCGGAGCCCCATGGCCGCGGCTAGGGAAGGCGCTGCGCCGGCGCGCCCCGCAGCCGTGTTTGACTCGCTTGGTGACCAGCCGCGCGTTCGCGACCTTCTCGCCTCCGCCGTGCGCGAGGGGCGTCTCTCGCACGCCTACCTCTTTGTGGGCGCGCCTGGCTCCGGCATGGAAGAAGCGGCGCTTGCGCTGGCGCAGTGCGTGGTCTGCCCCAACGACGGCTGCGGCACCTGTGACGACTGCCGCCGCGTGGCGCACCGCACCCATCCGGACGTGCAGTGGCTCACCCCGGGAAGCGTCACCGGCTACCTTGTTGACCAGGTGCGCGACCTCATCGAGGGCGTGAACCGTGCGCCCAGCCGCGCTCGCGCGAAGGCATACGTGCTCGAGAACGCCGGCCTTCTCCGCGGTACCTCGGCAAACGCGCTGCTCAAGACCATAGAGGAGCCGCCGGAGGGCGTGATGTTCGTCCTTCTCGCCCGCTCGGTGGCCTCGGTGCTCCCCACCATTGTCTCGCGCTGTCAGGTGGTGCCGTTTCGCACCATTGCGCCGAGCGTGGCCTTGGACGAGGTCATGCACCGCTCCGGTGCCAGTGAGGCCGAGGCCCGCGTGGCGCTCTCGGTTGCCGGCACGCCCTCTCGTGCCTGCGACTTCCTTGCGTCGCCCTCGCGCCGAGAAGTGCGGCGCCTGGTCGTGCGCATTCTGGACGAGCTTGGTCGCGACGACTCGTGGGACGTGCTCTGCTCGGCACGCGATCTTCTGGCGGCCGTGCGCGTGCCCCTGAAGGACGTGCAGGTTGCCCAGGACGAGGCCGCTAAGGAGAGCGCGGATTTTCTCACCGCCTCTGCCCTCAAGCAGGTGGCTGACGCCAACAAGCGCGAGCTTACGGCCCGTGAGCGTTCGGGTATCATAGAGGCTCTGGCTGCTGCGGACTCGCTTCTGCGCGACGTGCTGGTGCGCTGTGAGGGCGTGCCGCAGAAGATCGTGAACGAGGACGCGGCTGCCGTGGTCGATCGCCTTGCCGCGTCGACGGGAACGCCTGGCGCCTTGACCGCGCTCGACGCCGTCTCTTCTGCAGGCGACGACCTAGCGCACAACGTATCACCCCAGCTGGCCCTTGAGGTCATGCTTCTTCGTATCAAGGAGGCACTTGCATGCCCACCGTCATTCCGGTGAAGTTTAAATATGCCGCCCGCGACCTGTGGTTTGACGTCGCGGGCATCGAGGCCCTCGAGGGCGACCACGTGATCTGCGCTACCGAGCGCGGCCACGAGATTGGCCTTGCCACCGCCGACCCGCGCGAGATGAGCTCCGAGGACCTTGACCGCGTGACCAACCACGCGCAGCTCAGGCCCGTGCTTCGTGTTGCAAGCGACGAGGATCTGGACCATGCCGAGGAGCTGGCAGAGCTTGGCGAGAAGGCCCTGCCTGTGTTCAGGCGCCTTGTCTCGCAGAGTGGACTCGATATGAAGCCCGTGGGCGTCGAGTACCTCTTCGATGGCGACAAGGTCGTCTGCTACTTCTCGGCCGAGGAGCGCGTGGACTTTCGCCAGCTTGTGCGTGACCTCTCGCGCGAGCTGCACGAGCGCATCGACATGCGTCAGATTGGCGTGCGCGAGGAGGCCGCCGTGGTTGGCGGCTGGGGCCACTGCGGCCAGGAACTGTGCTGCACCCGCTTTGGTCTTGCCTTCGAGCCCGTCTCCATCCGCATGGCTAAGGAGCAGGACCTGCCGCTCAACTCCACCAAGATCTCTGGTGCATGCGGCCGCCTCATGTGCTGCCTGCGCTATGAGTTCGAGGCATACCGCGACTTCAAGGGCCGTGCCCCCAAGCGCAACGCCGTCATCGAGACGCCGCTGGGCAAGGCCAAGATCGTTGAGTACGACACGCCCAAGGAGGAGATCTGCCTGCGCCTTGAGAACGGCAAGCAGGTGCGCGTGCCGCTGGCGGAGATGACCGCCTCAGATGCCGCCGTCAAGAAGTCGAAGGACCTGGGCTGCGCCTGCCGCCCGGACACAGTGACGCGCGACGTCCTCGAGCGCCTGCAGTCGCCCGATGTGCGCATGGCCCTGGCCGAGCTTGACCGCGCCAACGGCGTGACGCCGCCCGAGGGCTTTGATGACGCAGACCTCTTCGTGCAGCCCAAGCGTCGCCGCAGGCGTTCGGGTGACGGTGGAGATGCGGCAGGCGGCGCCGAGAAGCGCCCGGCTGCCGGTGCGCCATCGCCGTATGCCGCTGGCGCGGAGGGCGAGCAGCAGCCCGCAAGGCGTCGCCACCGCAAGGGCCGCACGGCGCGCGTTGAGCTTGCCGCCGAGGAGTTCGAGGTCACGGTGACGAGCGGCGTCGAGCCCGACGCGGACGCTCCCAAGCCCATGCGCCGTCGCAGGCACCACCGCGTTGCCGGTGGTACAAACGCTCCGGCCGGCGCTGAGGGCGGGGAGAGCCAGGGACGTGGCTCGGGTGCCGAGAAGGGCGCCGGTGCCGGGCAGGCACAGGGCGGACAGCAGCGTCGTCGCACACGTCACCCGGGGGACCGCGGTGGTGCTGCGGCGCAGGGCAGTCGTCCTGCTCCCAAGCACATGGCGCCTGCCGAGGGCGCTGCCGGACAGTCTGCGGCCGGGCAGGCCGCTGGTGGTGACGGAGCCGCCCCCAAGAGGCGTCGTCGTCATCGTGGCGGCCGCGGACGTCGCGGCGGCGAGGGTGGAGCCAACGGAGGATCAGCGGGCGGCAGCACGCCTGCGCCGGCGGGGGAGTAGACCTTTGGAGCCGCGGCCTAGGCCGGAGTCGTGGCGGTGGGGTTCTCGGCCTGCCGCCGGGGNGGGCTTCTCGGCCTGCCGCCGGGGTTGCGACTGCCTTGCGCTTCTCGGCCCCTCCTTCTGGCGTTGTCGGGCAGTTTTTGGACACATAACAATGTATTCATCGGCCAAAATGTCTGAAAACTGTCCGGATTCACCCTGCAGAGGGTTCCTTCGCTTTGGACGTTCAACAACAGGGGGCTTCGCGTGTACACGCTTTCGACTGAGTACTGGTTTGACTCGGCGCACTTCCTCACCGACTACAACGGCAAGTGCGAGAACCTCCATGGTCACCAGTGGCGCGTGGCTGCCTATGTGCGGGCGGACAAGCTTGCCACCTCTGGCACCGAGAAGGACATGGTGGTGGACTTTGCCACGCTCAAGCGCATCGTGCGCGAGGAGTGCGATGCGCTTGACCACACCTTCCTTGTGGAGGAGGGTTCGCTTGCGCCCTCGACGCTCGAGGCGCTTAAGTCTGAGGGCTTCAGCCTGACCATGCTGCCCTTCCGCACTACGTCGGAGAACCTGGCGCACTACCTCTTCGACCGGCTCTCGGCGCGCGGCCTTCCCGTCTGCCGGGTCGATTGCAACGAGACGCCCAACAACCGGGCGTCGTACGAGCCGGACGTGGAGTAGGACGCCGCGGCTGGTGCGCCGGCGGCCTTCTCGGCAATAGCTGCCACACATTTGCGCCCGAAGTTGTATTCGCTCGCAGGTTGCTACAGATTCGCACGCCGAATGTGTATCGCGCCGCCACGCGTTCGCCCCGTCACACGTTCGCGCTCGAATGTGTGACAGAAGCGTCACGACAATAACGCTGGGCGGTGCTCCTGGCGACACAACCTGCGCTACACTCTGAATTAGCGCTGAACTTTGATGGGAGCGAGGTGGCGCATGGCAGAGAACGCCCTTCACGGGGTCAACCTTACTGGCTGGCTTACGCTTGAGCCTTGGGTCACGCCGGAGCTCTTCTCGGGCTCAGGTGCCCTTGACGAGCCCTCGCTCATCACGTCGCTGGGAGCCAAGGGCTACCGCGAGGTGGTCCGTCGCCATCGTGCCCGCTTCCTCACTAAGGATGACTTCTCCCGCATTGCATCACGCGGTTTCAACGCCGTGCGGCTGCCCGTGCCCTGGTACGTCTTTGGCGAGTCAGGTCCCAATCCCGGCCCCTACCTGGGCTGCATTGACGAGGTAGACCAGGCGCTCGAGTGGGCCGAGGAAATCGACCTCAAGGTTGTCTTTGCGCTTGCCGTAAACCCCGGTGTACCCGGCGACGAGGAGACCTGGAACAGCTTCACCGACGACCGCGGCATCCGCGAGAACGCACTCTGGGTCCTCTCGCAGCTAAGCTCCAGGTACGCCTCGCGCATGGGATTCTATGGCATCGAGGTGGCGGACGATGCCCGCATCCAAACGCGCCGCGGGCTAGGCGTCACCGATGGCATGCCCGGCCACCTGCTGAGAAACTACTACCGTGCCGCCTACGACCGCGTGCGCGAGGCAGCCGGCCCAGACCCCGTGGTGATCATCCCCGACGCCGGCATGCCTACCGACTGGCGGCGTTTTATGGCGCAGCGCCAGTACCAGAACGTCTGGCTTGACTGCCACCTGGACAAGCCCTCGGCAATCATGGCCGACATGGGCTACGCGCCCGGGGCAAGCACGCTGGGCGTGCGCCACATCATGGCGGCCATCCATCGCCACATTCGCGAGGGCCAGCGAAGCGGCCTTCCTGTGATGGTGGGCAAGTGGTCCTCGGCGCTTCCCATTGCCGACGCTGCCATGACGCCCGAGGGGCGGGTGGCGCTCGAGCGCATCTACTCGTCTGAGCAGCTCACGGCATACGAGAAGCTCCCCGCGTGGTTCTTCCAGACCTGGAAGACCACGGGCAGGCTCTCCAGCTGGGACGCCCGCGTGGCACTCTCCTCCTTCGAGCGGGGGCTTATCTGCTCATGACAGGCATTCTCTCTGTGGTGGGCACGCCCATCGGCAACCTTGAGGACGCCTCTCCACGCGTCAGGCGCACGTTGGGCGAGGCGAACGTCATCCTTTGCGAGGACACGCGCGTCACGGCTCGGCTCCTCTCGGCCTTTGACCTGCATGTTCCTCTTGTACGCTGCGACGAGAACGTGATTGCGTCGCGCGTGGCTACTACGCTGGAGCGCGTGGAGGCGGGGGAGCGCGTGGCATTTGTCTCCGATGCGGGCATGCCGGGCGTGAGTGACCCCGGCCAGCGCCTGGTGGACGCCGCGCTGGACGCGGGGCTTCCCGTGGAGGTCGTACCGGGCCCGTCGGCTGTGACCTGTGCCGTTGTCGCGTCTGGCCTGGCCTGCGAGCACTTCTTCTTTGAGGGCTTCCTGCCGCGCCGACACTCTGCGCAGGTGGTGCGTCTCGGTGAGCTTGCCCAGGTGCCGGGAGCCATTGTGTGCTACGAGTCGCCACGCCGCGTGGCCGCCACGCTCGCGAGCGTGGCCGAGGTCATGCCGGGCCGTCGCGTGGCCCTGGTGCGCGAGCTCACCAAGCTGCACGAGGAGGTTGTGCGCGACGAGGCCACGGCGCTTGCCGCCCAGATTGCCGCGCGCGACGAGGTCCGTGGGGAGTGCGTGATTGTCATCGCCCCGCCCACGGCCGACGAGCTCGAGGAGCGCCGTCGCGCTGCGACGGGTGCAGGCGCCGCCACGCTCGAGGACGCCATCCGCGACGGCCTTGCCGCGGGTGAGCCCAAGAGCGCGCTGGCAAAGCGGCTGGCAAAGGCCTTCTCGGTGCCCCGTGCGCAGGTCTACGACCTGGTGGTTGCTGCTGCCGAGAAGGGCGCCCCCGGCGCGTGACGCCTCTGCGCAAGCCCACGTGCCCCACTGCGTCGCCGCACCTCCGCCAACACGCTGGAGTATCATAGCCGCTGCATGCAATCCCGCAGGGCAACGTCCGTCATTAGGAGACCCAACCCATGGCAAAGCCGAGCTTCTTCATCACCACGCCCATCTACTACGTCAATGCCAAGCCGCACCTGGGCACGGCCTACTCGACCGTCCTCTGCGACGTCGAGGCGCGCTACCGCCGCGCGACGGGCTATGACGTCAAGTTCCTCACGGGCATGGACGAGCACGGCGAGAAGGTCGCGGAGGCCGCGGCAGCCCATGGTATGACCCCGCAGGAGTGGTGCGACTCCCAGGCGCCCTTCTTCAAGGACCTCTGGCGCCAGCTCGAGATCTCGAACGACGACTTCATCCGCACCACCGAGCAGCGCCAGCACGACGCCGTGCAGTACCTCTGGGAGCGCATGAAGGAGTCCGGCTACCTCTACAAGGGCTCCTACGACGGCTGGTACTGCGTGCCCGAGGAAACCTACTTCACCGAGACCCAGGTCACGAAGTCCGATGAAGAGCACCACACCGAGGGTCAGCACCTCTGTCCCGACTGCGGCCGCCCGCTCGAGCGCGTGCAGGAGGAGTCCTACTTCTTCAAGCTCTCCGCGTTCCAGGACCGCCTGCTCAAGCTCTATGACGAGCACCCGGACTTTGTCCAGCCCGACTTCCGCATGAACGAGGTCCGCAGCTTCGTGGAGGGGGGCCTTCAGGACCTGTCCGTTTCACGCACGAGCTTTGACTGGGGCATCCCCGTGCCGTTTGACGAGAAGCACGTGACCTACGTGTGGTTCGACGCCCTTCTCAACTACATGACCGCCGTGGGCTACGGCGTGGACACGCCCGAGGCCAAGGCCGAGCTGGCGTATCGCTGGCCCGCGCAGTACCACGTGGTGGGCAAGGACATCATCCGCTTCCACTGCGTGATTTGGCCGGCCATGCTCATGGCCATCGGTGAGGCGCTGCCCGAGCACGTCTTTGCGCACGGCTTCCTCATGGTGCGCAACGAGGAGACCGGCCAGGGCGAGAAGATGTCCAAGAGCCGCGGCAACGCCATTGCGCCACAGGACGTGATCGACCTTCTCGGCGTCGAGGGCTACCGCTACTACTTCATGACCGACGTCGTGCCCGGCGAGGACGGGGCCATCAGCTTCTCTCGCATGGAGCAGGTCTACAACGCCGACCTGGCCAACAGCTGGGGCAACCTGGTGTCTCGCGCACTCAACATGAGCGCGAAGTACTTTGACGGCAAGACGCCCGAGCTTGCCGATGGCTGGGCGGACGAGCAGAACCCCCTGCGTGAGATTGCCCAGGGCATCGAGGGCCGCTACGCCGAGCACATGGACAAGCTTGAGTACGTCCAGGCAAAGGACGTGGTGATGGAGCTCGTCCACGCCGCCAACCACTACGTGGAGGACATGGCGCCGTGGACGGTGGCCAAGGACTTCACGCGCGTCGGTGAGCTGGCCCACATCATCGCGAACCTGCTCGAGTCCATCCGCATCTGCGCGCACCTTCTGGCGCCCTTCATGCCCGAGACCTCTGCCGAGGTCCTGCGTCGCATGGGTGCCGGCGACGAGGTGGGCACCACCGACCTCGCGTCCGTGTGCGAGTGGGGCCGCCTTGTCGGCGGCGTCGAGGTGACGAAGGGCGACGCGCTCTTCCCGCGTCTGCAGAAGAAGTAGGCGCCATGCACTCCTGGCTTGCCAACCAGTCTGCAACGCGAGATGTGCTCGACGAGTTTGGGCTTTCTACAAAGCACCGGCTTGGGCAGAACTTCCTGGTGGATGACACCGTGATCGGGAGGATTCTGGACCTGGCGGAGCTTGACCCCTCGGATGTTGTGCTTGAGGTGGGGCCGGGGATCGGTACCCTCACGGTGGCCATGCTGCCGCGCGCAGGCGCCGTCTGCGCCGTGGAGGCCGACCGCCAGCTCGAGCCGGTGCTGGCCGAGACCTGCGCGCAGGACTCCGAACGGCTTAACCTGGTGATGGGGGATGCCCTCCGGGTGATTCCGGACGGGCTCCCGCTTGAGCCGGGCAAGTTTGTCTCGAACCTGCCCTACCAGGTGGCGGCGACCCTCATCCTCAAGGTGTTTTCCGAGGTTCCATCGGTGCGGCGTGCCGTGGTGATGGTCCAGGCCGAGGTCGCGGACCGCATCTGTGCTGCCCCTGGGTCCAAGACCTACGGCGCCTACACGGCAAAGCTGGCGCTTCTCGGCCGTGTGACCGGCCGCTTCGAGGTGGGGCCGGGCTCGTTCAACCCGCCGCCGCACGTGAACTCCGCCGTCGTGCGCATCGACCGCGCACCGCTCGAGGGTGTGCCGTCATCTACGCCTGCGGTAATCGATGCCGCGTTCGCGCAGCGCCGCAAGACCATCCGGAACTCCATGGCCTCGAGCGGGTACGAGAAGGCTGTGCTAGACGCGGCGTTTGCCGCGTGCGGCATTGCGCCGAGCGTGCGAGCCGAGACCCTCTCGCCCGGGGACTTCGTGCGGCTGGCGGCTGCGCTGGAGGGCGCGGCTGCGGGGGAGGGCGGTGCGGGTGCCTAGCGCGCTTCTCGGCCTTGATGCCCTCACGCTTGAGGACGGCCACCTCTTCCACGACCGCAAGGGCCGACCGCGGGAGCTGCCGCCGGCGAGCGCGCCTTTGGCCGACACCCACGGCCACCTTACGAGCTTCACGCGGCACGACCCTTCTGTTGCCATCTGCCGGGCAGCGCTGGCGGGCGTGCGTCTGCTGGTGGTGCCGGTCGACCCCGTGGATGAGGTGCCGCGCCTCTTTCCCTCGGCGGCAGCGTACCTCTCGTGGATAGACGAGCAGGTGGAACGTGCCGCGGAGCGCCTGGAGGAGTGCGCTCGACACGGGCTGGTGCCTCCGGAGTACGCGGGGTATCCGGACCTTCCGCCGCTGGTGGAGCGCGTTCGCATTGTGGCTGGGGCGCATCCGTACGGCGCGGCGCGGCTGGACAAGGCCGCGCTTGCCTGCCTGGAAGAGCTTCTCGCCAGCCCGCGTTGCGTGGGCGTGGGCGAGATTGGCCTGGACTTTGGACCGTACAACGAGCTGCCGGCAGACGTGCAGGAGACCGCGTTCAGGCGCCAGCTTGCCGTTGCCCGCGAGCACGGGCTACCCGTTGAACTGCACATTCGTGACAGCCAGGATCCCGATGACCACTCCGCCCACGAGCTCGCGGCGCGGGTGCTGGCCGAGGAGGGCATGCCTTCTGCTGGCTGTGACCTGCACTGCTTCACGGACGGTCCCGAGGTCATGGCCCCCTTCGTGGAGCTGGGCTGCCACATTGCCTTTGGCGGGGCGTCCACGTTCAAGCGCTCCGACGACATCCGCGAGGCGGCCGCGGCCTGTCCCGAGGGGCTTCTCCTCTCCGAGACGGACTGCCCCTACATGGCGCCCGTGCCGCTGCGCGGCGAGGAGTGCGAGCCTGCCATGGTGGCCTTCTCGGCTGCCTGCGTGGCTGCAGTCCGCGAGGACGTCGGCGTTGCCATGCGGGATCAGACGTACGCTGCGCTTTGGGAGAACGCCTGTCAGCTGCTTGGGTAGACCCCGCTCGGTCAGCGTTGTCTCCTCTCGGCCGCCTTTGCCGCTGCGCTCTGTCCCCGCCGCCCTCGCCCCTCTTGGAAAACCTGCGGGTTAATAGCACCTTTCTGTGCTGAGACAAGCCGTCTGCCTGCGGTTCTTGTCAGCAACACCCTTGAAGAACTGCAATTAAACCGCAGGTTTCTCGGCGACAAAGGACTGCGGGGAGGCTGGCTCTGCGCTCTCACGTTCAATTGCATTCGGCTGCGTTGTGCCGAAATTATCGCGCGATATTTCTAGATTGTCTCAAGCTTAACTGGCCGAATGTATTTCTCGTAAGAAATTTCGTTCAATAATCGGGGAAGTTCTGGGCGAGCCTCTCGACCAGCCCCGGCCGCCGGCCCCGCGACCAGCCTCCTCGACCGTTGGTCCCTCGGCGGTCGCCGGCCCCGCGACCTCTGCTCGTTAATAAGCGGGAGCGCCGCACTTCCGGGGCTTGGACGATCCTGCCCACTAAGGTCTCGCGTGCTACCATCAGTTCAACCGATGCGACCCCCACCCGTGCAAGCGATGGGGGTCGCATGCCAATCGAAGCCAACGGCGCACTGGGCCGCCTCTCCACTGGCGCTTCGCTTCTCGCCTCTGGCGCCGCCGAGCTTCTGTGGCCAACGCGCTGCGTCTCCTGCGAGATGCCCGGTGAGCTCGTCTGCGAGCAGTGCCGAGAAAATCTCCCCTGGATTGCCCAGCGGTGGGCGTGTCCGGACTGCGGAGCTCCGTTTGGCTATCTCACCTGCACGGAGTGCACGCATGAGTGGGAGACGCGCACGACCATCTGCGCACTGAGGTTTGCTGGCACCGCCGCCCGCATGGTCTCGTGCCTGAAGGACGCCCACGAGCTACGGCTGGCTCCCGTCATTGCCGCCGCCATGGCAACGGCGCTGGACGAGGCATCCGCCTGGCCGGCGCGTGATGGCTGCGCGAGCTTTGACCCGCGGGCCATCGATGCCGTGTGCTTTGTGCCTGCTACCTCGGCGGCGTTTGCGCGGCGAGGCTTTGACCACATGGAGCTCGTCTCCCGCGCGCTCTGTCGTGAGGAAGGTCTTTCCCTGGCCGATGTCCTTGTGCGTCCCTACTCTCGTGACCAGCGCACCCTGGGGCGAGAGGAACGTGCGGCCAACCTCGCGGGCACCATCTCAGTGTGTGATGACGTTTCGGGCCTTGACCTGCTGCTGCTTGATGACGTAATCACCACGGGGGCGTCGGTGCGCGAGGCGACGAGGGCGCTTCTTGCACGTGGTGCGGCGTCGGTGACGGCGTGCGCCCTTGCTCGCGTGTGGTGAGGCTGCCTCGGCACAATCTGCCAGTTGCGCTGCTGTTGCTGGCTTTCGCCTGCTACCTGCTATAATTTCCTGCGTTCCACCCAGGTCTGTGGTTGCGGGCGCATGCGTGCGCCCTAGTTCATGGCAGACGAGGCCAAAAGGATCCACGTAAGTCGTGGGGTGCGCCCTGCGGCGAGCACGGCTCGTCCTAGAGGTAAGTCGCACCGCCCGTTAGACAAGAGGCATACGGCCTCGCGGGCGAGAGGGCTGCGAGTGAGGGGCCGTGTAGCCCCAAAGCGGAGGCCCCAGTGCGCGAGTGTGGGGTCGAATACCAGGTCAGCTGGGTGGAACGCTGCTCTTTACTAGTCCGACTTGAGCTTCTCGCCAGATGCTTCCCTTCTCGCGGCTTGCATTTTTCGATCGTTTAGCGGTGGCTAACCAATCGGAATCTGCAGATTCGCTAGCAGCTTGCATATTTCGATTGTTTAACCTCCTCTAACCAATCGAAATTTGCATTGTCGCCGAGAGTGGCTCCTATGCTCTGCTGCGCCCGCCCTGACCTGCCGCGTCCACGCCGCTCTTTGCGTCCACTGCCCATATTCACTCGTCCGCCGCCTTTGCGCGTAACGCGCGGCCGCTTTGGGTACCTACCAAGTACGGCCAGACTCGCGTCGGTGCTTGCGCGGGAATGGCAGGGCAATCGATTGGAGGCACGCATGGTTGACATCAAGATCTCGGGTCGCAAGGTCACCGTTTCCGACGCGCTGCGTGACCGAGTCAACGAGAAAATAGGGGACGCCCTCAAGGTATTCGACATCTCTCCCATGAGCTGCGACGTCGTGCTTCGCGTTGACAAGAACCCCTCGAACCCTGATCGCAAGACCTGCGAGGTCACGGTCTTCGTGCGCAAGAACGTGGTGCGCGTTGTCGCCAGCGCCGATGACATGTACGCCGCCATCGACGAGGCGTCCGACAAGGTCACTCGCCAGCTGCGCAAGTACAAGACCCGCGTCATCGACCGTCGCCAGCGCTCCCAGGTGCCGCCGGCGCCCGTCCCCAGTGCAGACGAGCTTGCCAACCTCATCACGCCTGCGCCGGAGGAGGAAGACGACCAGCTCGTGCGCGAGAAGTACGTCGAGCTCACGCCCATGAGCGAGGAGGAGGCCCTCGTCCAGACCGACCTTCTCGGCCATGATTTCTATGTGTTCACAAACGCCACCACCGGCCTCGTCAACGTCATTTACCATAGGAAGAATGGCGGCTACGGCATCATCAAGCCCAAGGTCGAGGAAAACCCGGACGCGTAAGCGGGAAAGACTGAGCGAATGGCAGAAGAGATAGACCAGAAGACCATAAGCGCCCAGGAGGAAGCTCCCCAATCGTCACAGGCACCGGCCGACGTCGCAGGCGTCGGCCGGCGCTACCATCAGAGGCGCAACGTTACGATCATCGTCGACTCAACCTCCGACTACGCCCCCGGCGTGGCGGAGCAGCTCGGCGTCGAGGTCATCCCCTTTACCTACGTGGACTCCAACGGCGTGGAGCACGTGGATGACATGTGGAAGACCCAGGACCCGCACGAGTTCTACGAGAACATGCGCAAGCACCCCGAGACCCACTACACCACCAGCGCGGTGACGCCCGGCCGCTACCTCGAGATCTTCGAGAGGGCTGCCGAGGAGGGCCTGCCCATCATCTACATGGGGCTCTCCGAGGGCCTCTCGTCCTCCATCAACGCGGCGCGCCAGGCGTCGGACATGCTCCGCGAGAAGCATCCTGGGACCGAGATCTACGTCCTTGACAACCGCTGCGACTCCGCGGCAGGCGAGCTTCTCGCCATCGAGGTCGTGCGCCAGGCGTCGAACGGCCTCACGGCGCGCGAGCTCTACGACTGGGCCTCGGACGCGCGCTTCTTCATCCACGGCTACTTCACGCTCGACAGCTTTGATGCGCTTGCCGCGGGCGGCCGCATCCCGCCCGCCGCGGCCAACGTGGGCGGCAAGCTCGACATCAAGCCCGAGCTCTCCTACGACCTCAACGGTGCCCTCACGCTGCGAGGCATGTGCCGCGGCCGCAAGAAGGCGCTGCGGGCCATCATCCAGGACTTCCGCGACAACTACGCGCATGACCCCTCGCTCCCGCTTGCCATCGTCTCGACCGACGCCGAGAAGGACGCGGACTGGCTCGAGCACGAGATCCGCAAGGAGAGGGGCTGCGAGGACGTCACCGTCATCCGCTCCTCGGTCTCGCCCATCCTGGGAACCCACGTAGGACCGGGCATGGTAGCCCTGGTTTTCTGGGGCACAGACCGCCGCGAGAAGCTCTCGCTCACCGACCGCATCGCCAAGCGCGTGCGGGGGCGCGCGAGCAGCGGCGGCGATGCCCAAGACGCGCCCGGGACCCCGGGTGCGCAATCCTAGCCTCGGTACGCAACCGGGCCGTCCTGCGGGCACGCATGCCCCGGGGCGGCCTCCCTCACATGAAAGGACCAAGCATATGCCTACAACCCACAGGACAAAGGTTGCCTTCATCGGCACCGGCATCATGGGTGCCCCTATCGCCGGCCACATCCTGGATGCCGGCTACGACCTCACGGTGAACAATCGCACCAAGTCGAAGGCCGAGGGGCTTCTCGCCAAGGGCGCGCACTGGGCCGACACCCCCGCCCAGGCAGCCGCAAACGCGGACGTCGTCTTCACCATGCTCGGCTACCCCGCGGACGTCGAGGACGTCTACCTCTCGACGGACGGGCTGGTGCGCGCCGCGAAGAAGGGTGCCTACCTGGTTGACCTCACGACCTCCTCGGCACAGCTCGCCAAGGACATCCACGACGCCTGCGAGGTCGAGGACAAGCATGCCTTCGACTGCCCCGTGACCGGCGGCGACACCGGTGCCAAGGCGGGCACGCTCACGCTCATCGTGGGTGCCAAGGAGAGCTACGCCGCACCCGTGCTGCCCATCCTTCAGACCTTCTCGGACAAGATCTACTACATGGGCGGCGCCGGCAAGGGCCAGACGGCCAAGCTCTGCAACCAGGTCTCGCTTGCCGCGTGCATGGTGGGCTACGCAGACGCCATGGCCCTCGCCGAGCAGGGCGGCCTCGACGTTGCCCAGACGCTCGACATGGTGAGTCATGGTATGGGCGGCTCGGTAGCCATGGAGCGCCTGGCGCCCAAGTCGCTCAACGGAGACTACAAGCCGGGCTTCCTTGTGGAGCACCTGCGCAAGGACCTGGGACTGGCGCTCGCACAGGCGGAGGACACAGATATCACGCTTCCCGGCGCCGACACGGCCTACACCCTCTACGACATGCTGTACCAGATTGGCGGCGCGCGCCTGGGGACCCAGGCCATTAGCCTCCTCTACCAGGATGAGGCCACCTGCACGGCGGCCGGCCTCGACTGGTCCAAGCTCGACGTGGAGGACCTTGCCAACGAGGACGAGAAGGACGACAAGGACGGCCATTGCTGCGGTGGCCATGGTGGCGACGGCTGCTGCGGCGGCCACGGGGAGGGCCACGGCGGCGACGGCTGCTGCGGCGGCCACCACCACGAGGACGGCCACTGCTGCCACCACCACGGAGACGGGGAGTAGCCCCGCATGGACGAGAGCAGGCTCGGCATAGGCAGCTTCGCTGTTGCCATCTTCGTGATCATGGTCTTTGCCTTTGGCCTCGTCATCGGCGAGCACGTGGGCGAGGAGATGGGCAAGAAGTGCGTCGAGAAGCGCGACTTCCACATCGCCAACCTCAAGATTGTCGTGGTTGGCGTCGCGGTCTCTGCCGTGGTGTGGGCCGCCCAGCTGCTCACGCTTGCCGGCTTGGTCCTTGGGCTCATGGCCGGCGCGCTTGCCGGGGCAAAGATTGGCTTTGGCGAGTCCGTTGGCCCCTGGAAGTTTGCCGACAAGTACTTCAACGTGAACAAGGACCAGGCCAACCACACCGAGGCCGATAAGGCCCGCAGGCGTGCAGTGCGCAAGGCGCGCAAGGAGGGCAAGCCCGAGCCGGAGTTCATGAGCGTCCAGGCAGAAGCCCCAAACGCCGAGACCGGCACCAACGCCAAGAAGGGATCCGGGAACTAGATGGCAACCACCGACATGCCGCAGAGCTCCATTGCGGTGTTCATAGACTACGAGAACCTTGCGCTGGGCACCGGAAAGCGCAAGCGAAACGGCCACCAGGAACCGGGTCCTGCGCCCGACGTCAAGCTCATCCTGGAGCGCCTGGTCGACAAGGGCCGCATCACGGCAAAGCGTGCCTACTGCGACTGGCAGCGCTTCGACACGGCCGTCACGCCCCTGCACGAGCTGGGCATCGAGCTCATCGAGATCCCGGACCGCGCCTACACCGGCAAGAACTCGGCCGACATCCGCTTGGCCGTGGATGCCGTGGAGATGTGCCTCACCAAGGACCACATTGACACCTTTGCGATTCTCTCCGGTGACTCGGACTTCTCGCCGCTCGTCTCCAAGCTCAAGGAGTTTGGTAAGACGGTCATTGGCGTGGGCATGAAGGAGTCAACCAGTTCGCTTCTGGCCGAGGTCTGCGACGAGTTCATCTTCTACGAGGACCTCACCCGCTCGGCGGGCATCCCGGACTTCTCGCAGAAGGTCCCCAAGGAGAAGCAGCCCTGCTACCAGCTGCTCTTCGAGACCATCGACGCCCTGCAGCGCGAGAGCGACTCGTTCATCCTTGCGAGCCGCCTGAAGGACACCATGCGACGCAAGCGCCCGCAGTTCTCGGAAGGCTCGTTTGGGTACCGTTCCTTCACGGCGCTTATCCGCGAGGCGGCAAAGCTTGGCTTTATCGACATACACCAGGACCCCAAGAGCGGAACCGTCGTGGTCGACGGCTTCCACGAGTAGCGCGGGGTTAAGAGAGGAGACTTGGCAATGGCAGGGGAGAACAACAAGACGATGAGCGCGGCGGGCGTGGCCGCCCTGGTTGACGGCCTCTCGGCGTCGAGCCGCAGGCATCGCCAGGAGGTGTCGCAGGACATCGCGGCCGTGGCGGCAAAGGACCCGTCGCTGCTCGCCGGCCACATTGACGCGCTGGTCGACGCCCTTGACCGCCCGGAGGCACAGACGCGCTGGGAGGTGCTCGACGCCCTCTCCACCATGACGGATGCGTACGCCGACCAGGTGAGCGCCGCCTTCGACGGCGCCGAGGCGTCGCTCTTCGACGACGACTCCGCGACGGTGCGCCTGGCAGCGTTCCTCTTCCTCTGCCGCCTGGGGGCCACCTCTCCCGCGCGCTCCGACGAGGTCTGGCCGCTTCTGGACGAGGCGATCCAGTGCTACCACGGCGATGCCGAGTACCGCGACATGCTCGAGGGGCTTCTCGCCTTCGCCGGCGGCGACATCTCCAAGAAGACGGCCAAGGAGCTTGTCTCGCGCGTGAAGTTTGACGCGGAGAGCGGCAACGGCTACATCAAGCAGTTCTCGGGTGACATCCTTGCGGTTGCAAAGGGCAAGGTAAAGTAGGTCTTCTCGCACGGGGTGTCCCTTGATGGAGCCGCTGCGCATGCATGCTGCCTGCTTTAAGGTTGGCTGTGTGCATGTGCGGACACGGGGGAGTGTTGGCGGGTAAGCCGGCTAGCTGGCCTTGCTGCGTTAGAATGCCAAGCGTATGTATCCGCCGAGTACCAAAAGCAGACTCATGACGCGGGCTTCCCGCGCCGATTCGAGAGGTGAGCACATGGCAGACAGTACCATCGAGAAGAACAGCGCAAAGGGAGGTACCGCCAAGACCTCAGGCGCGCCTAAGGCTCCCAAGGGTTCGAAGCGTTCGCTGGGCACTCCCATTTGGATTGCCATCTGCGTCGTGGCACTTGTCGTGGGCGTCCTTTGTGGCCACTTCCTGCTCTCCAGCGGCTCGGGCAAGGCAACCGGCAGCACGACTATCAGCGAGTCTGACCTTGACTCCACTATTGCCACCTACACCTATAACGGTTCCAGCCACGCCATCACCGCGCGCGAGGTCATTGAGCAGAATGGCTCCATTGAGAACCAGGCCAACGATGACGGCTCGTACAACGTGCCCTCCGCAGATGACGTTCTTAGCTACGCGCGTAACGCCGTGGTGCTTGAGGAGGCCAACGCGCAGGGCATCTCCGTTACCGATGACGACGTGAGCGCCTATGCGCAGAGCACCCTTGGCACCGATGACTACGCAACCATCGGCTCCAACTACGGTCTGGACGAGGATGCCACCAAGTCGCTCCTCCACGACGCTGCGGTCATCAAGAAGCTCCGTGACTCCGTAGTCACCACCACGGTGCCCGACCAGCCCACCGCCCCCACAGCGCCCTCTGACGGCAACGAGGACACCACCTCGGCGGACTACGCGCAGTACATCATCGGCCTTGCCGGCGACGAGTGGGACTCGGCCAACAACACGTGGGCGAGCACGGACGGCACGTACTACTCGGCTCTCTCGACCTACTCCATCTCCAACGACTCTGCAAGCTATGCTGCCGCCGAGCAGGCCTACTACGTGGCGTACTCCAACTACTCCGCTGCGGCCTCCCAGGCGTCGAGCGAGTGGACGACCTACGTCAACACGCTGCTCTCCAAGACTTCCATCCAGATTGGCTCTCTGGCGGTCTAGGGGTCGCGTTACGGGTTACCTGACGGGGACGGGGCATTGCGCCCCGTCCCCTTTTTGATGACAATTTTGATGAGCTGTGGATGCGTGAGGCAGGGGTCGCGGGGTAAGTGGACGGCCGCCCTGCCGCGAGAGGGGAGTGCCAATGCGTGCGATTGTGAGCGCCTGCCTTCTGGGGAGGCCCGTGCGCTATGACGGCGGGGCAAAGCCGTGCCGGGCGGTTCTCGACTTAGCCGAGAAGCTCGAGGTGACGCCCGTGTGTCCCGAGATGGCGGCTCGCCTGCCTGTGCCTCGCCCACCTGCCGAGCAGCGCGACGGCCGCGTGTGGCTTCGTGACGGCACCGACGTGACCGAGGCCTTTTGGCGCGGGAGCGAGGAGATGCTTGCCGTTGCACGCCGCGCGGGGGCACCGCTCGCCGTCCTCAAGGCAAAAAGCCCGTCATGCGGCGTTCACGTCATCTACGATGGTACATATACCGGAAGTCTTACCGAGGGGGAGGGTGTCTATGCCCGTCTCCTCGAGGAGGAGGGGATCTGCGTGGTTAGCGAGGAGACAGTCGAGTCCTGCAAGCCCTCTGTGGAGCATCCTGTTGCCATTGTGCTGGGGACGGGCCTGGGGCACCTTGCCAAGCTCGTCAAGCCCGTGCGCCGCATCGACTATCACGACATCGAGGGCTTCCCGGAGTCCGCGCGTCCCGTGCGGGGGCACGACTTCGAGGCTACGGTTGGCACCATCGACGACGTTCCCGTGGTGGTCTACCCCGGACGCATCCACCTCTACCAGGGCTACTCTGCCTCTGAGGTCACTTCGCTCGTGCGGCACGCGTTCCGCCTGGGGTGCCGCGACATCATCTTTGCCTGCGCCACCGGCGCGGTCGAGGGCAACGCCAAGGTTGGCCTCGGCATCCTCACCGACCAGATCAACCTTACGGGGAGAAACCCGCTTGCCGAGTGGGACGAGCTGCGCGACGTTGATACGCCGTTTGTGGACATGAGCGAGGCCTTCTCGCCCTACCTGCGCACGATTGCCCAGGGCGTTGCCGACGACGCCGGCATTGGGCTGCAGCAGGGAGTCTACGCCGGCATGCTGGGCCCCTCGTTCGAGACGCCGGCAGAGGTGGCGGCACTTCGCTCGCTGGGGGTCTCCTTTGCGGGCATGTCCACGGTGAACGAGGTCATCATGGCCCGTGCGCTCGACATGAACGTGCTGGGGCTCACGCTGGCAACCAACATGGCGGGTTCGGCCGACACGGACCACGAGTCTGTGCTTGCCTGCGCCGAGCGCTACTCCGAGGACTTCGAGCGGCTGGTGCGCGGCGTGCTTCGGATGCTGTAGGTTGGCGCCGTCGCGTTTCTCGCATTTCTTGGCGCCCGCGCCGTCCCCTCCCGCGTCACACTCCCCGCGCCGTCCTGCGTCGCCGGAGGGCCCCTTTTGGCGGCATTTGCAACACAGACTGCCCTCCGGCGACAAATTGTCTCCGGAGGGCATTGTTTGGCGATAATTGCATCATTTTGCGTCTTTCGGCGACATCGCCGGCTGCTGTCTACAGTGACTCGTCGTGCAGGACGTCGCCGAGGAAGTCCTCGTCAAAGGGGATGGCGTCGGGAAGGTCGAGGGCGGTGTCCGAGGCAAAGACGATGTAGTTCTCGCCGACGTTCTGGTGGTCAATCACCAGGGTGATCGCCACGTTGACGAAGGTTGCCACAAGACCAGCGGCGACGCTTCTTAGAAAGCCGTTGCCTGGATCGTTCTCGTCTGGGACCACGTTGGCGAGAAGGACACCACGTGGAGAAAGTGCCTGGTGTGCAGCTCGAAACGCCTCAACCGTCGCAAGGGTGCGCACGGGAGCGTCGCGGATAAAGGCGTCGAGGACGATCGCGTCGTACGAGGAGTACGTGGCGTTATCGAGCACCTGGCGGCCGTCCGCGCAGATGACGTTGAGCTGGCCACCTGCGCGTCTCTGCAGCTCGCAGGCCTCGTCCAGGTAGAACCAGCGCCGCGCGGCCTCGATGATCGCCGGGTCTATCTCGACCACGTCGGTCACGACGTCGGGGTGCTTCTCGGCAACGTATTTTGGAAACGCAAAGCCACCGCCGCCTATGGCGAGAAGTCGCTGTACGTTGGGCACCAGGTCAAAGACGCGGCAGAAAGCTCTGTGGTAGGCAAACGGCGGGTCCATGCGGTGGGGACCCAGCAAGGTCGCGGACTGCCAGACGCCTCCTGTGCTGAGGATTCGCTGCCAGACGCCATGAACACGCGAGGTGTGAACGAGTGCGAGGCCAGACTGCGTGCGCACCACGTGCGGGAGAAGCTCGGCGGAGGAAGGGAAGTGGCCGTTTGAGTTGTCTTTCATGTCATCCCTCCCGCTGCCTGCTGCCTGCGTAGGCTCACCATCATAGCGGTGAGGGGTGTGCTTGGACGGCGCGGGGCTGGAAGCTGGTCGCTTTAGTGCCGTGCCAGTTGCTTGGGCGCGATTGGGAGGGCAGTAATCGCGCTTGCGAAGGTGGCGTGCACAAAAATCGCGGTTGCCGGTCAAAATTCGTGGTTTCGCTTAGTATCACCCCGCAGGTGCCATTTTTCTACCTGCGGCCCCGTAAAAAGTTAGAGTTTTCGTACTCGGCGATTTGCCGAAAATGGGCCGGCAACCGCGATTTTTGTGCAGGGAGGTGCTCTTCGGCAATCCTGATGGGTGTTATGTGCCGCGTGCGAAACGCTAAGGGGCTCGTGTGCGTCCATCCGGCGAGGGAATCCATGGAGAAATCCGCGCTGACGCTTGCAAAGCAGGGCGCGTCCCCGTATAGTAGTTGGGCGCTCAAGCGCAGGCCAGCATAGCTCAGTTGGTAGAGCACCGCTCTCGTAAAGCGGGGGTCATCAGTTCGAGTCTGATTGCTGGCTCCATTGTTTTCGCAGGTCAGGACACATGTTGTCCTGACCTTTTTCGTTGGTAAAAGGACGAATTTCCCCAAAAGGGTAGAATCCAGGGTAGGAATCCGTGCGTTAGCAATATGCGGAATCCCCGTATTCCAGATTTGCCCCCTCATAGACCTTGTCGTGGGCGCCCGTGCGCATGTGTGAGGGCATTGATTTGAGATTCGGTACAAAATCCCCGCTTGCCCTTTGCGGGACTTGGTGCGCAGTCCATGTGGATGAACTGGAGTCCCTTGCGGATGACGGGAAGAACCTGCTCACGGTGGGAGCTGAGCAAAAATTCGCCGCTGGTGAAGAGATTTCATTTGGCCAAGATGAGAGTCTCTTAACGGGCGGTAATCCCCAATCTCCCTCGGAACTCATTTATTGAGCGGGTCCACTCGTTTGCATGTCAGAATTGCACGATTTGGCAGTCTTGCACAGTGCAAATACCGAATAAGGCTGTCAGGGACGCGCCCCTTCTGATCGACCATTTGAACGGCCGTTTTTCAGCCTTAGACGGTTTGCCGAAACAATCTCAAATCAACCATGGCTATTTTAGTTAAACAAAATATGTGGCTAACCGTATGTGACGACTTGGAATTGAGAATGCAATAACACAAACAAAGACAAGGTAAACGATGCTGTCTGCCTTTGTAAACGATGCTCGCGCGTCTCTGAGCACAGTTGTTTGCATGCAGCCCGTGAGAGCACATTTCGTATTTTGGTAATTCTCGCGCATCTCACAAGGCGTGAAAATGAAAACCAGAGATGGCAAAAACTAAGGAGGGGATTGTGGTTCGGGCAAACCTAAACGGTCGCCAACGCAACGAGCTTCATGATCTCTCCAAGGCTGTCGATGGAATTCTCGTTGCTGACATGATGTCCAAGTACAAGATTTCTCGGCGTAGTGTGTATTACGACATTGAGAAGATTCATCAATGGCTCTCGAGTGAAGGACTCGGGCACATCTCTGTTGTAAACCAAGTGATAAGTGCAGACGGTATCTCTTGGAGCCAGCTGGGGCGCTTCTTTGGTGAACACTCGTCTACCCATTTCTCGCTCGAGGAAAGAAGGGCCCTGACAGCGGTTCTGATTGTGTTGTCCATTGACCCAGTTACCATTGCCTCGTTAATGGATTACTTCGGCGTGAGCAGAAACACGACAATTGCCGATATTCGCGAGCTGCGGACAGAGCTCTGTCCGCGAGGCCTTGATCTCGAGAGTTCCCCTACTGGCGGTTACTCTGTCAAGGGCGACGAGATAACGCTGAGAAAGTACATCTGGCTAAAGCTGCAGGAGTTGGCGGCTTCCGGGAGGGCGACGGATGTTAAACGCCACCTACAGGTTACCCTCACAAAGGCGACTAACAACGACATCGATTATTACGAGCTCTGCCGTAGTCTCATCAAGCAGTATGAGTCGGACCTTCAAACACGTTGCTTCCTGGATTCAGCAGGTCTCGAGGGAATGATGATTCAGGTTTCCTGGTTGCGGGGGCTAGCTGGGCATTGGGTTGAGATGGGACGCGAGGAACAGCTGACTCTGATGGGGACGGCGTCCTTCCGCTCTGTCCAAATGAGTGCAGAGAAGCTAAAGAGGGTTGGAATAATACTCCCCTCTGAAGAAGTTCTTTATATCACCTCGTTGCTGCTGGGAATCAAGACTGCAGACTTCATGGCTCACAGCGAAGAAGATCACTATATTTCAAACCTGACCGAGCGCCTAATTGCAAACTTTGAGCGAGTCGGCTGCCTTACCTTCGTGAACAAAGGCTACGTCCACGAACAGCTAACTCACCATATTCGTCCTCTCTACTATCGTCAGAAGTATGGCATCTCTGCCCACAACCCCCTCACAAATGACATTCAGAAGATGTATCCGATGACCTATGAATTTACCCGCAGGGCTGCAACGCTCTCGGGGATGGGACAGCTCTCTGACGATGAGCTTGCGTACCTGACAGTGTACCTATCCTCGGATCTTGACAATAAGATGCTTGAGCAGGGCGACACAAGTGCAACCAAGGTCCTGGTGATTGGCGCCTCGAATATGTCCACGGCAACCCTGGTCAAAGAACAGCTAGTGGATGCCGTGGGTATCCAGTTTGACTTTGACTACGAAGAGCCAGAGAAGCTCAAGCGTTGGACTCTCGACAGCTATGCGTTAGTCCTTACGCTCGTCCAGCTCCCTCCCGATATTTCTGGCGAGAACATCGTCAGCATCACTCCATTTCTCTCTGACGATAACCGTCAGCAGATATATGGAGTCCTTAGGAGAAATAGGATCATCTCTCGCTATGCCTCCCTCATTGACGGAATCATCAAAATTGTAAGCAATAGCCTCCCCGAACACGACGCAACGATTCTCGAGTCCGATAAGCTTCATTTCGAACTATTTCGGTTTTTTGATGAGAGAGACCGGGGACTCATGGGGCCTCCGGTGATTCAAAGCCAGGGCTCTTGCATCCTTCCGGACACGATTGCGGTCTCAGAAGGGTCAACTTGGAAGGAAGCGGTTATCGCTGGGGCGCTCGTTCTGCAAAATGGAGCAACCTCCAGCAGACTCGTTGAGCGGATGGAGAACATCATACGGTCGCGTAGGCTTCTCTACTATCGACCCGAGAAGGACGTCGTTGTTGTCAGATGCCCCATGTATGGAGACGAGGGCGCTCATGTTGCTGCCCAGGTGGTTGTTTCTCCGGACGGGGTTAGATTCCCAGACGGAGAAATTGCACGGGTCGTCATCTGCATCGCGACAATTAATAGGTACTCACACTGGGGAACACTCTACGCGCTGTATGAGTGGCTGTCTGTTCCAGATCATGTTGCCGAGCTTGAAGAAAGTAGTCCTGTTGGGCTGAATAGGGGAGGCAAGCGATGAGCGCGAAGAAAAGGCTCGTTTACAATGGGCGTCACGGCCTTCCCGAGGGAACCAGGTGCTTTTGGTGCGGCTCAGGCGATGCCAATCCCGAGTTCATCCTTAATCCCGGCGGATCCCCGTTGCTAGCCTGCTGCAACCAAGTGGAGTACGAGAAGGCAAAGGCATTCATTAATAAGGACAACAAGGTTCGTACCCCCTACTATCTCGTGCTCTTCGTTCTTCTCGTGGTAAACCTCTTCTTTATCGGTATGGATATCCATACTTGGTGGTCATATGCTCCGCTCCTAGGAATCTGCCTTACGGTACTCGTATGGCCTGCGGTGTTTACTCACTACGAGTTCTACGTTCGTCTGGGGCTCGTTAAGACCAGACGGGTCATTAGGTTTATCGCCTGCGCTGTTGCCCTTCTCTCGATGCTTGCAGCCTTGAGTGTCCTATAGGCCGCGGGCAAACAACCAGAAAACTGGATAGACGTCGCCAGACGTCTCTGGCTACCCCTGTGAGGAGGTGAGCTGAATGAATAAGCTACTCGATGAGAATCTCGTCTTCATTGACGCCGACGTTGCCACTTCGGAGGATGCAATCAACCTCATGGCATCGAGGCTCAGGGAACTCGGCTATGTAAAAGAGGGCTACGCACAGATGGTCCTTGATAGAGAGAAGGTCTTTCCGACCGGTTTACCTGGCAAATCGATGTGCATTGCAATTCCCCACACGGATCCGACGCTTGTTGTAAAACCGGCTATCGGCGTCATCGTCCCTAAGGAACCGGTCGAGTTCAGCATGATGGGGGAGCCTGATACAAAGCTTCAGGTTAGTCTCATCATGCCGCTTGTGATAAAGGACTCCAACAAGCAGATTGACCTCCTGAGGGCAATGATGCACGTAATCCAGGACGACGATCTTCTCCGTGCCGTTAGGACTTCCGATAGTCCGCAGGAAATTGTCTCGCTCCTTCACGAGCTGGACGAAGCATAAGCAATCTTCCTAGAAATCACATTCAGAACAATGGGGTGAACTATGAGACCGGTACGTATTTTGTGCGTCTGTGGTTCGGGCACCGCCACCTCGGCAATGCTCGCGGCAAAGCTCCAGGATGTCCTTGAGGAGCATGGGTACCAGCTTGACTCTGACGAGACCAATCCTCCCGGCGTGCCCATTGCAATGATGACTAACGATTGGGATTTGATTGCCTTTACTAGCCCCATTGAGGATGACCCCGGAATACCCATGCTCAATGCAACAGGTTTCCTTGTTGGCATCAACGAGGACGAGTTCATCGAGCAACTCATGGATGAGGTTGGCAAGCTTGACCTTTCCGAATAGATAGAGACCTCGCTACCACAGAATTAGGAGGGCGGATTGTCAAGCTGAGTGCAACATCTCCCGATAGACCTCGTTGGCCGTCTTGAACCCCAGGACCTTCCTCGGCCTGTCGTTGATCAGCTGGTACACATGCCGCACCTCCTCGTCGCTCACCCTGGAGAAGTCCGTGCCCTTCGGGAAGAACTCCCGGATGAGGCCGTTGGTGTTCTCCACGGTCGGCTTCTGCCAGGGGTGGTGGGGCTCGCAGAAGTAGAACTGGACGCCCCCTAGGGCCTTCGTGACCTCAGCGTGGTTCGCGAACTCCTTGCCGCGGTCCGGCGTCACCGTCTCGAGAGGCCTGCCCTTCAGGGCCGCCACCCCGACCCTGCCGACGGCCTCCGCGGCGTGCGACTCCGACCTCCCTCCCACGAGCAGCCTCGAGGCACGGTCCACTATCCCCACCAGGCAGGCCGTGCCCGGGCCCACGACCGTGTCGTCCTCCCAGTCGCCGAGACGCGAGCGTTCGTTTGCCTCGGCGGGCCGCTCCGAGATGTCGTGCGAGATCTTGATCTTGCCTCGCGCCTCCTCGCGGCCCCTTTTGGACCGCCTGCCCTTCCTGCGCAGGTGGCGACGCACGCGCTCGTCGCCCGTGGCTTGCGGGGCATCCATCCCGCCCGCGTTAACGGCCCGGTAGATGGTCGCGGAGCTCACGACGCAGCGTCCGTGCTCGAGCCTGAGCCTGCCGTCTATCTGCTCGGGGGACCAATGGTCGCATACGATGCGGGAGCGTACCTCCTCGGCCAGGGCTGGGTCGTCCAGCTTGCGGTGCGGCCTGCATGCCCTATGCCTCGCCTCAGCCCGCATCTGGGCCTTGAGCGCCCCATAGCGCCCATGTCTGCCGTTCCTTTTGAGCTCCCTGCTCACGGTGGACTTGTCCCTGCCTATGTCTTTGGCTATCGCGGACACCGCCTCGTGCTTCGCATGCAGCTCGGCTATCCTGTCCCTCTCATCAGCACTAAGATGTGTGTAGTGGCGCATTTCCCTCGGCTTCCGACGTTGACCTTGACAACCAACATCGTTGCCTTCGGGAGTGCGCCACATTCATGAGATGGCGGATCGTGTTGCACTCAGAATGCTAATCCGCCGAGGCTTTCGATGGATGTGTTTTTCGCTGGTCTAAAATCATTCTTTGACGCATTTGGCAACTATATTACGGTGCCAATCATCATCTACATCATCTGTCGCATTTTCAAGACACCACGCAAGCGCGCATTTCAGTCTGCAGTTCTCGTCGGCGTTGGCCTTAAGGGCATGGCATTCATTACTTCGGGCTTTGGTGGAGTTCTCACCCCGGTTGTCCAGCAGATGGTCAACAACTCTGGTCTCAATAGGCCCGCGCTGGATATCGGTTGGCAGGCGGTCGCAGCAGTCGCCTACTCGACCCAAATCGGCATGGCCTTTATTGGGATTGGCCTTCTCTTCCAGATAGTATTCTGGCTTTGCAAGGCAACAGACATCTTCATGCCGTCGGATCTTTGGAACAACTACTCCATCTCCGTTTGGGGGTCGATGTTCTTCCTTTTGACCCAGAACATCTGGATGGCATTTCTCCTGATGATCTTCATCAACATGGTCACTCTCTTGATTGCTGAGTCCATTCAGAAGCGATGGTCGACGTATTACCACTATCCCAGCTGCGCGATGACAGCCCCTCACCACAACGGTGACGCTCCGATGTATCTTGTCCTCAACATCCTCTTCTCGAAGATGGGTATGGATAAGATCAAGGCGAATCCCCAGGACATTCGTAAGAAGATCGGATTCATGGGCGAGCCCATGTACATCGGTTTGATTGTGGGCCTCATCCTTGGCGTTGTTGGAAACTTTACGCAGCTCAACTCTTTTGCCGGCTGGGGCTCCATCGCCAACGTCGCAGTTACCTGCGCTGCTGTCATGGCTATCTTCCCTCGCATCGCCGGAATGTTTGCTGCCGGCTTTGGAGCACTGACTGAGTACTCCAGGAAGACCATGGCGAAGACGAAGTATGGTAAGGATCGCGAGTTTATCGTGGCGGTCAATGATGCTCTGGGCTATGGCGAGGCGGCTACTCTCACTACTGGCCTGCTGGTCATTCCGTTCGCCCTGCTTGTTGCCTTTGTCCTTCCTGGCAACCTCGTGATCCCCCTGATGGTCCTGCCTTCTCTGCCCTATATGGTTGAGGTTCCCGTCTCCCTTTCCAATGGCAACATCGTGAAGGCATGGCTGATGGCCATCATCGTCTTTAGTGCCAAGACTCTTATGGCTTCCTACTGGGCAGCAACCTTCACCCAGGTTGCAGCCGAGGTTGGTTTCGAGGCAGCAACCCAGGCAGTGGCCGGCGGAACCTTCATCATTGGCTACATTATGTCCAACTGCACTGCAGGTCTCATTACCATGGCTTTCCTTACCATGAACCCCGTGATTATTGCCCTGACCGTGGCGGTGTATGTTGTCTTCTTTGTCCTTTTCAAGAAGAACAAGGTTCGCTTCCAGGATTACCTCGAGTTCCTTGCAACCGGTAAGAAGCCTGAAGTCGAGAAGGCCGCTGCATAGCCGCTGAAGAGCACCTAACTACCGAAACTTGCCAAGCGTTATTCAACAGTGCCTGCAGGGAAACCCCTGCCCTGCAGGCACCCGAACGAAGGGTGACTGCCACTATGAAGTTCCTTGTGATTGGAGATGTTGTTGTCCCCGTCGACCTTCTGGTCGAGGCGGCTAAGACGCTTGATCCTGACGCGGAGATCGAGACCTCCTATTGGGACACCGGTGCTCGGAGCGAGTTCAACAAGCACTCACTTAACCTTGAGAAGAACGGTCCCTCTGCAGAGCGTCCGCCGGCGGATGCATATGAGAAAATCGCCGATGCAGATGTCCTGCTTGTTCACTTCTGCCCGGTTGCGGAGGAGCTCATTGAAGCCGGCAAGAACCTGAAGCTCATTGGTACCTGCCGCGGAGGCATGGAGCACATTGACGTCCCGGCTGCAACGGCACATGGCATTCCCGTTATTCACTGTATTCGCAATGCCGAATGCACTTCCGACTTTGCGGTCGGGCTCATGTTCGCGGAGACCAGAAACATTGCACGGGCGCACGCTGCGCTCAAGCAGGGTGTTTGGCGCAAGGATTACGTTAACTCGGGCTATACCACGTCGATGTGCGAGATGACGCTGGGTCTTGTTGGACTTGGCCACATTGGAAAGCTTGTCGCAAAGAAGTGTCTCGGTATTGGCATGAAGCGAGTCATTGCATATGACCCGTATTTGAAGCAAGAACAGCTAGATGCAATCGGGCTGGACGTCCAGCTTGTAGACGAGGAGACCTTGTTCAGGGATTCGGACATCGTATCCCTGCATATGCGCCTTACGCCCGAGACTAAGGGATGCATCAACGAAAGGCTCCTTTCGCTTATGAAGCCAACCGCGTATCTCATCAATACCTCGCGCGCGGGGGTGCTAGACAAGGACGCATTTGTTAAAGCACTTCAGACTAGGTCTATCGGAGGTGCCGCTCTCGATGTTTTCTGGGAGGAACCCATTCCAGAGGGGGACCCGCTTCTTGAGCTTGACAACCTTACGATGACGCCGCATACCGCAGGCAACGTAGTCGACGCTCTTCCCAAGAGTCCATTGCTTCTCGCCAAGAAGATTCGCGAGTACTGGGATACCGGTGAGAGCGACATGGTCGTAAATCTGAAGGCTCTTCGCGCTTAGTTCATAGATCGACTTAGCTTTTATTGTTCATCGAATGAAAGGACGCAATCATGATTATGCAGGAAGCCCGAGAGCAAATTGTCGAGTATGGCAAGAAGATGAGCGCAGCAGGGCTGTCTGTTGGTACATCGGGAAATATCTCGATTTATGATAAGGAAACAGGTTACATGGCCATTAGTCCCTCAGGCCTTGGCTATTTTGACACTACTCCTGAGGACGTTGTCGTTATGGACCTTGACGGCAATATCATTGACGGCAAGCGCAAGCCTTCCTCCGAACACGGACTGCATACTATTTTCTATCGAAACCGTCCCGAGGCTGGAGCGGTTGTCCATACCCACTCTCCGTATTGCACTACGCTGGCATGCATGGGGGAGACCATGAAGTCCGTTCACTACGTGATTATGGGAACGGGCGTTGAGGAGGTGCCGCTGACCCCTTACGTTACGTTCGGTACTCCCGAGCTTGCCGAAGCGGTGGGGGAGACTTTGAAGGCTAACCCGAAGACTCGGGCGACGCTTCTTGCCAACCATGGCATTGTCGTCTGCCAGGCCAACCTTCCGAAGGCCTTTGGCTTGGCAGTTAACTGCGAGTTTGTAGCTCAGGTCCAGTACCAGTGCCTGTGCGCTGGGAAGATGAACCACATATCCCACGAGGAAATGGAGAAGGCATTCGAGCGTTCGAAGACCTACGGTCAGGTGCCTGACAAGAAATAGCCACTCTCTGGGCCGGAGGCGATTGTCTCCGGCCCGCTCTGACGAGGACGGAGTGACAAAAATGCATGCTGCTGTTCTGTACGACCAACAGGACATTCGTATTGTCGAGCGGCCCATCCCGGAGCCAGGCGAGGGCGAAGTCGTTATCAAGAATGTCGTCTCCACCACATGCGGGACTGACGTGAAGAACTACAAAAGGGGTTATCCACTTCTGAAACCCCCGCACCCATTCGGTCATGAGTTCTCTGGCGTTATTGCCGCAACGGGTCTAGGAGTGGAGGGCTTTCATGAGGGTGACCGAGTAGCCGTCCACAACAGTGCCCCGTGCGGACGTTGCTATTGGTGCAAGCATGGACAGACATCCATGTGCGAGAATCTTCTGTTCAACCGAGGCTCGTATGCCGAATACGTAAAGGTTCCCCAGCGTATCGTTCAGCTCAATATGTTCCATATGCCAGACGAAATGACTCATAAAACAGCGAGTCTGCTTGAACCATTCTCATGTGCCGTTTACGGAATCCAGAACTGTCCCATTTGTCTAGGGGACCTCGTCGTAATTAACGGAGCGGGTCCAATAGGCCTTATGTTCGCACGCCTTGCCGTGCTTGAGGGAGCTCAAGTACTTGTGACCGATCTTGCCGAGGGGAGATTGAAAGCAGCAAAGGCCATGGGGGCCTGGGGCACGCTCAATCTTACTGACATTGAAGATCCTGCGGCTGCGGTGCGCGAAAGCTTTGGATGTTCCAGAGGCGCTGACGTGGTGATTGAGTGCACGGGAAACTTGACAGTTTGGGAGCAAAGTCTCCGTATGGCAAGGAAGGGCGGCTTTGTTCTTTTATTCGGAGGGACGAAGCCCGGTAGCATTCTCAGCGTGGATGCAACGCTCCTTCATTACTCGCAGCTCACTATTAAAGGCGTGTTTCATACAACTCCGCTCAGCGTCTCTCAAGCCTTCAGACTTCTCGAGATGGGGGTTATCAACGATAAGGACTTTGTCCAGCATGAGTATCCCCTTGCTGAGCTGGAGAAGGCACTTCTCGAGCATGCCTCGGGTTCAGTAATCAAGAACGCGATTGTTTACGACTAGTTGTCCGAAGGGATTACTATGAGACAGATTAAATTGGGAGCAGATAGAATCTATTTTGGCGAAGATGCCGTCAAGGCACTTGCCGAGTTGCCTGCCGTTCGTAAGCGTGCGTATATTGTCATGAGCGGCACCATTCAGGAGGAGCTCGGCCAGCTCAAGGTTGTGACAGATGTCCTGGAATCGGCTGGTTTCGCTTGGAAATCAAACACAAATGTTGAGCCGGAGCCCTGCTGGGAATCGGTACGTCAGGGTGTCGAGGAGATGCGTGAATTCGAACCCGACTGGGTGATTGGCTTCGGTGGCGGATCCGCTATGGATGCCGCAAAGGCCATGTGGGTCTTTTACGAGAATCCCCAATACAAGTCTCTTGAGGAAGTTATGCCCCCGGCGCCATTGGAGCTTCGCAAGAAGGCACGCGTTTGTTGTATCACTACGAGTGCTGGTACTGGCTCAGAGTGTACAAGGGCCGCGCTCATCAAAGATCCTGTTCAAAAGAGAAAGTACTCTGTGCGGGAGTACACGGGGAAACTGATTCCGGACGTTGCGATTCTCGACCCAATCTTCTCGGTCACCATGCCTCGTCGCGGTACCGTGGGATGCGGGATGGATGCTCTCACGCATGCCATCGAATCGTATGTGACTCCGCTTGCCAATCCATTCTCCGATGCTCAGGCAATCGGAGCGTGGATTTATGGCTACCGTGCACTTCCCATCTGCGCGAACGAGCCCGATAATCTGCAAGCACGTGGGGACATGCTCGCAGCGTCATGCTTGGCAGGAATCTCGTTTTCAAACTGTGCGCTTGGAATATGTCATGGGGTGGCGCACACGTTTGGAGCGACGTATGGAATTCCCCACGGCCTTGCGAATGCTGTAGTGCTCCCGTACTCGATTGATTTTAATGCAAACCATGATAGTCATGCGAGGAAGCGCTACGAGGAACTCGCTACGTTTGTCGGCAAAAATGATTTGAAGAAAACAATCATCGATCTCAGGAGGCAGCTCGACGTTCCCGCAACAATGAAGGAGCTTGTTCCTGACGAAGGTACGTTCAATACCGACTTCGATACCCTCGTCCAGAAAGTACTCACGGATGTCGCGACTCCTGCAAACCCAGTAAAGATTACTGAGGAATATGCAAGCGAGATGCTTCGGCGAGTCTACTACGGCGAATAGACAAATCCCATCCATCGTACGTAAGCTTTAGCAAGGAGAGAGCCATGAAGATTACGAGCGTGGACGTCATTCGGACTTTCAAGGAGCCTTCCATCCCAGCTGAGGTTGCCGTGGGCAACGTCCCTTGGCATCCCGTGTTCGTGAGGATTAACACCGACGAGGGGATTTCCGGTCTCGGTGAGGTCGGCGTTGCGTACGGCAACGCTCAAACTGCTGGCTTTGGCATGGCAGTCGATTTTGCAAAGTGCATCGTTGGGCTGAACCCTATGAACAACGAGCAAATATGGGACAGGCTTCACCGACTCACGTTTTGGGGCATGGGCAACGGTGGCGTCATCATGGCAGGCATCTCAGGCATAGATATTGCGCTGTGGGACATTAGGGGAAAGGCCCTCGGAGTTCCCGTCTATCAATTGCTGGGAGGCAAGACCAACACCAAGCTTCGTGCATATGCCTCTCAACTTCAGTTTGACTGGGGAAAGGTGTCAAAATCTCTTGCGAAGCCTGAAGAGTATGCAGAGGCAATGCAGAAAGCAATGGCTGATGGCTTTGATTGTGTAAAGGTTGATCCAGTTGGATTTGACAAGAACGGTGTGTGGATGGGCCGGTCAAGCAGGGGCATCCTTCAGCGCGATCAGATGGATTTGGCAGTCAAGCGCGTTGAAGCGATGCGCGAAGTCGGACCTGATGTGGATATCATTATTGAACTGCATGCACTCACGGATGCCACCACGTCTGTTCAGCTCGGAAGAGAACTCGAAAAACTCGGCTGCTTCTATTACGAGGAGCCAACTCAACCGCTGAATCCCAAGCTCTTCCGCGAAATTCACGATAAGGTAAGCATCCCGATTGCCACGGGTGAGAGGGTCTACACGCGCTGGGGTTACAGACCATTCTTCGAGGACCATTCAATTAATATCATTCAACCTGACCTCTGTAACGTCGGAGGTATCACTGAGGGTAAGAAGATTTGCGACTACGCCCATGTCTACGACATCGGCGTTCAGGTCCACTGCTGTGGCGGGCCAGTCTCTGCAAGTGCTGCACTTCAGCTTGAGGCCGTTATCCCTAACTTCGTGATTCACGAGCTTCATGCATCGGCACTGATTGAAGACAACATCCGGCTTTGCAAGAACGATTACGTTGCAAAGGGTGGGTACTTTGAGGTGCCCGAGGAACCCGGAATCGGTCAAGAGCTTACGGACTATGCGCTGTCTAATGCAGATGTGGTCACGGTTAAATAGGACTACCTGTTAAAAAAATAATTATAGCGGCATGACCTGGGTAACGGACTTTGGTTACGTTGCCCGGGTTACTCATCTGTTCCGCAAGTAGTCTTGAGATAGGAAATAGCCCCAGTTCTTTAGAAGAGGGCCCTTCTCGTACTGACATGCTTAAAGTTGAAACATATTCAGGATAAATGTTCGAGAGAGGGGGTGGCGAGGCAAATGACAATGAAAAATACTCTAAATAGTCCAAAGCAATGGCGGATACCTCTCTTCTAGAGAAGTTACAAAGGCATGGATACCTCGGCGGGAACTCTCAGAAGCTGTCGAGGGTGGGATAATAATCCAAATTGATCGTGGCCTCTACGCTATGCCAGAGACGTGGGAAGATTCCTTGGTTGTGACGCAGTGCCGCTATGCGCGAGGGATTTTTGCCGACAATTCTGCATTGTGGCTTCAGGATCTCTCCGAGCGAGCGCCTCTCTCACTATGACTTTTCTTCGAAGTTGCAACAAGTCGTCGGCAAAGGCTGCGGGCATAATTTGCCATCGTGCGCCACCAAAGTACTCGAACTCGGCATTTGTAGCGCGATTACCCCCCATGGCAACGCCGTGTGTGCGCATGACGCAGAGAAGTCACTATGCGATGTGGTGCGTGGGCCCCTAGGCCATGCGGACCTCCAGATTGTGATTCCGGCAATGCGCATGTACATAGGTAGCGACAGATGCGATCCGCCAAAACTTATAGCATATTCCAGGCATCTTGGAGTTGAGAGAAAGATTAGCGGGTACTTGGAGGTGCTGCTGTGAGGACCATCAACGTGACTTCTCCCCTAGGAGTCTCCCGTTGCGTCCGTGTCCCCTTCGCCTGAGAACTGACGCCAGGCGGTATTCTTTGTTGCTACGACAACTTTTCTTTTCGCCACAGCGGAGCACCATTGCCTTGTCACCGTTAGAGAGGAGTGTCGCGTATGAATGAGACAGCGGGACACACATTTAATATAGCCGCAGACAACCCGCCTGTCGCGGGCTGCACGGTTTCGCATCCGGTTTGGGAGGCCAGTGGAAACGGCCTCTCGTACTTTAGCCTTGGCGCCGGGACCGACATCAGCGCCGAGCTCTACGGTTACCACAGGCTGGAGCTTGTTGTTGCCGGCGAGGCACAGATCACGGGTGCCATGCCCGCCGACGTCGCCGCTGGCCAAGCCGTGGTCACGCCCACGAATGTCCCCGTGGGCGTGCGTGCCGAGAAGGACACCGTTTACGTTGAGCTTTCGCTCGAGAAGGGAACCACCATGAACAACGTCATCAAGCCAGGCGAGGCGTTCACTCTAAAGGACCTCATCCCTTACCAGGATGGGCGCATCGTGAACATGGACCTGGCACACAACGACAGCATGAAGTTCGTGCTCATGAGCTTCGATGCCGGCACCGGCCTCTCCGAGCATGCCGCCCCTGGTGATGCCCTCGTGTTTGCGCTGGACGGCGAGGCAACCATCACCTACGAGGGCGTCGAGAACCTCGTCCGTGCCGGACAGACCTTCAAGTTTGATGCGGGCGGCCGTCACGCCGTGCGCGCCGACAAGCGCTTTAAGATGGCGCTGCTGGTCACGCTGGCGTAGGGCCATTCGTCAGGTCACGTCGGGCTAAAATCCGACACATAACAACGTAATATCCGAGAAAAACGTCGAGTTCTGTCCCGTGAGCATCGGTGGAGGAGCCCGTCGGCACCAGCGAGGAGCCTGTGAGCATCGGCGGAGGAGCCCGCTGGCGCCGGTGAGCTCCTCCACCGCCAGCGGCACCCGCGCCCCTACTCCTCCGGAATCGGGATGAGCGCGTTTACATGGAAGACGTCGCCGTCGCTGCTAAAGGTCACGGTGCCGTCGTACTTCTCGGCAACGTCGCGCATGGAGCGCGTCCCCAGGCCGTGCCCGGTGGGGTCGGCGGCCGTGGTCTTGGGCAGCCCGTCGACCATCGTCACGGTACCGTTAAAGTAGTTGGTCACGTTAAGCGTGAGCATTCCGCCCGTTCGCCTGGCCACCAGGCCAATCGCGCGCTTCTCGGGGTCGTCTACCTTGCGTACGGCGTCCAGTGAGTTGTCGAGGGCATTTCCCACCAGCGAGTAAATGTCGACCGGGTCCATGAACGCCAGCGCGGATCCGTCGGCAATGCACGAGAGCGTGATGCCCTCGCGCTCGCACACCAGGCCCTTCACAAAGAGCAGCGCGTCCAGGGCGTCGTTTCCGGTCTTGAGCCGCAGCTCGGACATGCGCGTCTCGCTCGCCAGCTCCTTAAGCTTTGCCGTGCTGGCCCCGCCTTCGCTCGCCGCCGCGCGCACGTGTTGGCGCAGCACCTCCATACGCGCGTTCACAGCCTCTACGCTCTCGCGCATGAGGGTGTAGTGGGCCTGCTGGTCTGCGTCTATGCGCTCGAGCGTGGCAACGTCGGACTCCAGCTGACGCGAGTAGAGCATCTCGAACTCCAGCACCAGCGAGAAGACGCAGATCACGTCGTGCACGGCCCGCAGCACCATCACAAACGGCACGGGAATCCCGGCGTCGAGGAGGTGCTTGTTCTCCATGTCAAAGACAATGGCGATGAGAACCACCAGCGCAAGCACCAGGAGGATCTTCTTGTTCTCAATCTCTACCAGGCCGTTCTTGCGTATGGGCCTTACGAACAGCCAATAGCACACGGGGTAGACCACGGCCATGCCCAGAAGGTTGAGCGGCAGGAAGAGGGGGCTTGACATGTTGGTCCCTCCTCCCTCGGCAAGCAGGAACGCCGAGTAGGTGACGCAGCTTGCAAGGTTCTGGATGATGTAGCCCGCCGTGGCGCAGAAGAGCGCCGTCCAGATGGACACCCGGTAGCAGAAGACCAGCGCGGCAACAATGAGCACCAGCATTGCGACAAAGTCAAGCGCCTCTGCCACAAACGAGGTCGCCCTCGGCGAGAAGACCGAAACCATAAGCGAGTTTCTATAGAGCGCAAACGAGACGAGCACCAGGACCGCGAGGGACGCTACTGCGCGTGGCACGACGTGGCTGCGTGGGGGCAGAAGCGCCGCGAACATCCCCACGGCCACCACGAGCTGCGTCGATATGGTCGTGGCAAGGATGAGCGCCGCATGCGTCATGATGGCCGCGATGGTCGTGCTCATCGAACTGCCGCCTCTCTTGTTGCCGGTATGGGAATGAGCACGTCAAGCCTAAAGAGGTCGCCATCGGTACTGGTGGTGATCGAGCCACCATAGCGCTCAGCTACGGCACGCATGTGGCGCGCACCGTAACCGCGTGCGTCTTGGCGGCTTGGTGCAAGCGGGAGACCGTTCGAGAGGCGCACGTCTCCACGGAAGTAGTTCTCAACGTGCGCGCTCACCATGCAGCCCGTGCTTCTCACCGTGAGGTCAATCACGCGCTTGTCAGGGTCGTCGAGCTTCACGACGGCTTCCATCGCGTTGTCCACGGCGTCTCCAAAGAGCGAGTAGATGTCTGCCGGCGCCATGAAGGAGAGCGCGCCACCGTCTGCCACGCACCCGAGCGAGATGCCCTCGCGCTCGCACACCAGGCCCTTCTCGGTGAGGACCGTGTCCAAGGCAACGTTGCCGGTCTTCACGGCGGCATCGTACACGCTCAGCTGGCCTTCCAGGTCGGCGAGTGCGTCCGCGCCCACAAAGTCCAGCGCCTCAAGATCGCGCAGCTGGTGGCGGATGTCGTGCATGCGCACGTTGATTGCCTGCACGTTGGCGCGAGACGCCGCCAGGACCTTTGCGTCATCGGCGCGGGCACGCTCCATGGCGGCGACGTTTGTCTGCAGGCTTCTCGTGTAGAGCAGCTCGAACTCCACCGTGAGCATGAACACGCAGGATATGCCATGGATGATGCGCAGAAGCACCACGTCGGCAAACCCTGCTCCCAGCATGGGAAGCGACTTGTTCACCAGGTCAAAGGCAATGACTACGAGAATGACTGCCGCCACCACGATGAGCATGCCGTGGTCCTCCACGTCCGTCAGGCCATGACGCCTTACGGGAAGCGCAAAGGCAAGGTAGCCCAGGAGGTACACCACGCACGTGACCGCCGCCATCTCCGCAAGCCCAAGAAGGGTGGAGCGCTCTCCCAGAGCAAAGGCGAGCAGACCCACCGTGCCGCTCGCGAGGTTCTGCAGGGTGTAGCCAGCTGTGGCAAAGAAGAGGGCCACCCACACCGAGGTGTCAAACAGGATAAGCAGCGTGGGCACGGCGAACACAAGCACAAGCGAGAAGAGCGCAAACTCCTCCAGCACGCGAGACGGTCCCCTTGCTTGCAGCATGCCGGTGGCCTCCGCCGCCGCAACCAAGGCGAGCGTGAGAGCCACCCCGGCAGCGGCAAGAGCGCCCAGACGCACCCAGAAGTGGGGGCGGTGGGGGAGCGGCCACGCAAAGAGGAGCATGGCAATGGCGACCTGCGCGAGGACGGTCATCGGGCCCACGACAGCTTCGACGCCCATCAGATGCTTCCGCCCAGGTACTTTGCGATCTCGTCCACTGCGGCACGGCGACGCGACCGGCTGAAGAAGTAGGTCTCGCCCGTGGTGGTGCGCACCTCCGATCCGGTCACGGTGCGCACGTACGCCATGTTGAGCAGGCAGCTGTTCGAAATGCGCACGAAGGGGGCCTGCGCGAGCTCCTCCTCGGTCTTAGAGAGGCTGCCGCGCACCACATGGGTGTTGCCATCCGCAAGGTGGTAGACCAAGCTGTGGTTGGATACCTCGACGGCCACCAGCTCTGCGGCCGGAATCACTCGCAGACCGTCATGCGTGGTCACCACCACGTTCATGCCGGAGTTTCGCCTGATGATGCGCATGGCCTTGTCCATGCGCATCTTGAAGTTGAAGTACGAGACGGGCTTCACTACAAAGTCCAGGGCGTCCACCTCGTAGCCGCGTACCGCATACTGTGCGAGGTTGGTTACAAATATGATGGGTGTCTCGGAGTCATAGGTGCGGATGAGTGTTGCTGCCTCCATCCCGTTGATACCGGGAAGCCCAATGTCCATGAAGATAAGGTCGAACTTAGCGTCACCCGATGTGGCGCCCAGCGCAGAGCGCTCCCAGCTCACCTGGAACTCCAGGCTGTTCTCGCGCGCGTAGCGCTCCAGACTATGGCGAAGCGTCTCGGCCTCGCGCTCATCGTCTTCGACTATGAGTATGCGATACATGCGTCCCCCTATTCCCCATTACTATGGTACGCGAGAACCGGGAGCCTGCGCATTGACACCTATCCGTGTGGCTTGATGTGTCCGGTGACGTTGGCGAATGCAATCCGCGACCCTGTTTTGACGGGTTACGACCTTCGAGGTCAAGATGCGTCCCGTGTCCCTACTGTTACAACCGGAAGGGGTTCCCCGTCATGGGTGACCCGCCGCAGGTCCAGGGGCGCTCGCGCCGCGAGTTGGCCATTCGTGGCACGTGGCAGACCGAATGTGCCACTTTTTCCCGGCGCGGCGAGTTGGGCAATAGAGTTGTTTCAGATGAAGGCGTCAAGGGCGCCATGTATACGAGGGAGCGGGTTCGATGAAGCACGCGGATCTTATCGGGAAGATGACGCTGGAGAAGAAGTGCGCGCTTCTCCAGGGGGCCACGACCTTTGGGAGCTGGGGCTCTGAGCGCCTGGGCATTCCTACCATGGAGTTCTCTGACGGCCCCAATGGCCTGCGCCACCAGCTGGGCGCGGCAGACCATCTGGGCATTGCGGGCTCCGAGCCTGCCACTTGCTTCCCCACGGCGGTCACGGTTGCCAACACCTGGGACGAGGCGCTGGGCGAGAAGATTGGCGAGGCGCTGGGCGAGGAGGCCGCGGCCCAGGGCGTGGGCACGCTTCTGGGGCCGGGCCTGTGCATGAAGCGTTCGCCGCTCTGCGGGCGTAACTTTGAGTACTTCTCCGAGGATCCCTACCTTGCAGGCAAGATGGCCGCGTCCTACGTGCGCGGCATCCAGTCCAAGGGCGTTGCCGCCTGCCCCAAGCACTTTGCTGCCAACAGTCAGGAGACGCGCCGCCAGGCGTCCAACTCGGTGGTCGACGAGCGCACCTTGCGCGAGAACTACCTCACGGCCTTCGAGATTGTGGTGCGAGAGTCCCACCCCAAGTCGATCATGAGCTCCTACAACTTGATCAACGGCACTTACGCCAATGAGAACCGCCACCTGCTGCGTGACATCCTGCGCGGCGAGTGGGGCTTCGACGGCGCCGTGGTGACGGACTGGGGTGGCTCGAACGACCACGTTGCCGGCGTGGAGGCAGGCTCCACCTTCGAGATGCCCGCCCCTGGCATGGACTCCGTCCGCCAGCTTGTGGCCGCGGTGCACTCCGGCCGCCTCTCCGAGGAGGTGCTTGACAGCTGCGTGGACGATGCGCTTGAGCTGGTGCTCTCCACGCATCCGGCCGTCGAGGGCGCCACGGGCGAGTTTGACAAGGCCGGCCACCACGCGCTTGCGCGCGAGGCCGCGGCCGAGGGCGCCGTTCTTCTCAAGAACGAGGACTCGCTGCTGCCGCTTGCTGCCGGGACCAAGGTTGCCCTCGTGGGCGACTTTGCCCGCGAGCCGCGCTACCAGGGCGCTGGTTCCTCTGCCGTCAACTGCACACAGGTCGACGACATTCTCGACATGGTGGGGGAGAGCGGCCTTACGCTCGTTGGGTACGAGCAGGGCTTCCTTCGCCACGGCGGCGAGGACGCTGCCAAGCGCGACGCCGCCGTTGAGCTGGCGCAGCACGCCGACGTTGTCATTGCGTGCCTGGCGCTCGACGAGATTGCGGAGTCCGAGGGTGCGGACCGTCGCAACATGCGCCTGAACGACAACCAGATTGAGCTCCTGCACGCAATCTCGCAGGTGAACCCCAACGTGGTCGTGCTTCTCTCGGCCGGCTCTTGCGTCGAGACCGACTGGGTGGCAGACGCCCGCGCGGTGCTCTACCTTGCGCTTGGCGGACAGGCCGGCGCCGGCGCGGCGCTTGATTTGGTGTGCGGTCGCGTGAACCCCTCCGGCAAGCTCACCGAGACCTGGCCCAAGCGTCTGGCCGACACCCCCACGGCGGACCGCTTCCCGGCGCAGGGCATGAGCGCCGAGTACCGCGAGGGCATCTACGTGGGCTATCGCTACTACCAGACGGCAGGCGTCGAGGTTGCGTACCCGTTTGGCTATGGTCTCTCGTACACGAGCTTCTCGTACAGCGACCTCAAGGCGACACCCAAGGGCGTGACCTTCACCCTTACCAACGACGGTGACCGCGCGGGCACCGAGGTGTGCCAGCTCTACGTGTCCAAGCCCAATCACCAGGTGTTCCGCGCCGCCCAGGAGCTCAAGGGCTTTGCCCGCGTGGAGCTTGCCGCGCACGAGAGCAAACAGGTGAGCATTGCCCTGGATGACAAGGCGTTCCGCTACTTCAACGTGGCGACCGACGCCTGGGAGGTCGAGGGCGGCACGTACGAACTGCACGTTGGCGCTTCAAGCGAGGACATTCGCCTTGTTGGAACTGTTGAGGTTGAGGGCACCAACGCGGCGGACCCCTATGCCGGCGTCGACGTGAAGCCCTACCAGACGGGCAAGGTCCAGACCGTGGACGACGCGCACTTCGCAGCGCTTCTCGGCCACCCCATCCCCAGCCCCAAGGTGCGCATCGATCGCAACATGTGCTTCTGCGACCTCAACCACGGCCGCTCGCCCATCTTCTGGATTGTGTGGCTGGTGCTTGCGGCCATGAAGCACGCGGCCGACGCCTCGGGCAAGCCCAACCTCAACGTGCTGTTCATCTGGAACATGCCGCTGCGCGCGCTGGCCAAGATGACCAACGGCATGGTCTCCGTGGCCATGGTCGACGCCATCGTGCGCGAGATCAAGTGGTGGGGCCTTGCAGGAATCGTGCCGGCGCTTCTCGTCAAGCTTGCGACCGGGGAGGGCTTCATCCTGGTGTGGTTCCTCTGGTTTGTCGTGCCGATTCTTGTTGCCTTTGTTGCGAACCTCATCGGCAACGCGCGTACCAACGGGGCGCTTGCCTCGGCGGACAAGTAGCAGCTGAGCTTTCCCGCGTCGTCGCGTGGGGCGGCGCGGCCGTGTGTGGATGTAGGTTAATCGGCCGTGTGGCCGGGAAGGAAGGGGCAAGTCAATGAGCTTCAAGACCTGGACCGAGGAGCACAAGACGCTCTGGCAGTTCATCAAGTTCAACGTGCTGTCGAACATCTCAACCATTACGCGCTTTGTGTGCACCTGGGTGGGCACGGCTATCTTCATCAACGCCATGCAGCTGAATAGCCCGTTCAAGTTCCTGCTGTTTGACTACACCACTCCCGGCTCGAACTACCTGGGCGGCTTCATCACGTTCCTCATCGCCGAGGTGCTGGCGCAGGTCGTGAACTTCTTCGTTCAGATGTTCCTGGTGTTTGACTCCGACACCTCGTTCAAGGACGCTGCCTGGAAGTATGCGCTGCTTGCCGTGCTCATCGTGGTTGTCAACCTCATCCTCCCAAGCTACGTGACGGCATTCTGCCAGGGCACCTTTGGCTGGGATGCGGGGCTCTCCGGAACCGTGGCGTCCTTTGTCAACACGCTTGCGGCCGTCGTCGTGAGCTTCCCGCTGCTCAAGTTCTGGATTATGCCGGACTCCAAGGACAAGAAGGCCGAGGCCAAGGAGGCATAGCGGATTCCGTAGTGTCGCGGCGTTACGACGGCTTATCAAGGTGGCCCGCCCTGATTATTACGGGGCGGGCCACCTTCTTTGGGGAAAATGGCGAGTTACGTCCTTCTTGGGTACTAACCTATCGCTTCTTGGTGATTGAACGTACGACAAGCAGGAGAGCCACAACCACTATGGCAACGCACGCAATAATCAGTGGCTCAGGCGCACCCAGGCCTGCGTATTTCATAGCCTCGCCTCCTAGTTGGCATACGTGTGCAGGGTTGTGCCTTCCATCAGTGCCTGGAGAACTGCTACTGTCGATCCCATTCCGCCCACAGTGTCAACATTCAACCGATAAGTTGCGTGGGTACTCCCCCAATTGAAGCTCTCTCCCGAAACTGTGCAGAGGAAAGTGGTATAGGAAGGGCTATGAGCGTTAGTAATTGCGTGGTTACTAATAGTGATATAAAAATGGCGGTAGATTATAGGGGAGTTGTAGTAAATCTCCCAGTTGCCAGATGCGTTGTCATAGTATGAATCCCACAACGGGCGAATCGCCGATGCTGGGCGAATACCGATTTCTGCCGTCCTGCCATCAGAGAGATAAACAGTCTCTGACTGTGGCTGATTCAGCTCGAGATCAAAGGTTGCTTCGACTGTCTCTCGACCATCGGGCTCACTTGCATTTGCAACGGCTGGCCCACACATGCCGCCAAGAAAAACTGTCAGAGCCAGAGTGAAAAGAATGCAATACCTACGTCTGTATTGATTCATCCGTGCCTCCTGACATAAGAGATTGCCTGCGTCATGACAAATGGTGCAAGTAACAGAGGGGCTTCCCGGCTAGTTTGTCTTGTGTAGCGCCTGGCCCCATTGGCCAGGTGCTTGTATTTGGGGTTCATCACCTCCTGCAACGATTGTAATGTCTGCCGTTCTCGTGCTCGACGCGCTCTCGGTTAGCGTTTGATGCTGGACTCCTTGCGGCGTAGGTATTACTAATTCAGCAGGGCGGGGCCTTTCCTCCTCACTTCTCCGCCTCCGCCCCCACCCCCGCCCCTCTCCACCGTTCCATTCTTTATCGGTATCTGAGAGTTGGCGCTCTCGCCAACTGGGCAAACGTGGCTCCTCTTGCACAGAAACCGATAAAGAACGAAGGGCGGAAATGAGAGGGGAGGAGAGGAGGCTAGGGGAAGGCGGCGGCTGACCGTACGAATTGTTGTTGCGACGTGTGCGAGAAGGTCTCGGCTGCGCTTGGGGGCACCGCTTGGCTAAACTCAAAGGCTGGCTAAAAACGTCTGCGAGTGACACCGCTCTACGTTATCCCGCAGAGCCGGCTACAGATTCGCAAGCAACAACGAGGGGAGCCACCTCACATGGCATCCAACTCCATAGTCATACGCGGCGCCCGCGAGCACAACCTGCAAAACGTCGACGTGCGCATCCCGCGCGACAAGCTCACGGTGATCACGGGCCTCTCCGGCTCGGGTAAGTCGAGCCTTGCCTTCGACACCATCTATGCCGAGGGCCAGCGCCGCTACGTCGAGAGCCTGTCCAGCTACGCTCGCCAGTTCCTGGGCCAGATGGACAAGCCAGACCTCGACTCCATCGACGGCCTCTCGCCCGCCGTCTCCATCGATCAGAAGACCACGTCGAGAAACCCGCGCTCGACGGTGGGCACCGTCACCGAGATCTACGACTACCTGCGCCTTCTCTTTGCGCGCGTGGGCGTGCCGCACTGTCCCGAGTGCGGTCGCGTGATTGAGCGCCAGACCACCGACCAGGTTGCCGACAAGGTCCTGGCCCAGGGCCAGGGACGGCGCGCGCTGGTGCTGGCACCCGTGGTTCTCGGTCGCAAGGGCGAGTACACCAAGCTCTTCGAGGACCTGCGTCGCGAGGGCTTTAGCCGCGTGCGCATCGACGGCGAGGTGCGCGAACTTGACGGCGAGGTGCGCCTGGAGAAGAAGCTCAAGCACACGGTCGAGGTCGTTGTGGACCGCATCGTGATCCGCGAGAACTCGCTCAACCGCATCGTGGAGGCCATCGAGCAGGCAACCAAGCTCGCAGCTGGCAAGGTGGGCGTCTATCTCCTGCCTGATCGCGACGACCCCGAGGCCATGCCGGGCGAGCTCTTGCAGTACTCGCTGGCGCTGGCCTGCCCCATTCACGGCCACTCGATTGACGACTTGCAGCCGCGCGACTTCTCGTTCAACGCGCCCTACGGCGCCTGCCCCGACTGCGACGGCCTGGGATTCCGCAAGGTCGTGGATGCCGAGGCCCTTATCGACGACCCCTCGCTCTCCGTTGCCGGTGGCGTCTTTGGCTCGATCTTCGGTCACTCCAACTACTACCCGCAGATCCTCTCTGCCGTCTGCGCGCACCTTGGCGCCTCGGACCAGACGCCCTGGAAGGACCTGCCCAAGAAGGTGCAGAAGGCGCTTCTCGACGGCTTGGGCACCACCAAGATTCGCGTTGACTACCGCACACGAGACGGGCGCAACACGCACTGGTTCACCACGTACTCCGGCGTGCGCAAGATTCTCTTCGACAAGTACCAGGAGACCACCTCCGAGACCATGAAGACGCACCTTGAGCGCTTTATCCACGAGGTGCCCTGCCCAACCTGCCATGGCGCGCGCCTGAAGCCAGAGATCCTGGCCGTCACGGTGGGCGACAAGAACATCAACGAGGTCTGCGACCTCTCGTGCCGCGACTGCCTGGCGTTCTTCGAGAAGCTCGAGATTCCCGAGCGCCAGCAGGCAATTGCCGGGCCCATCGTTAAGGAGGTCAAGTCGCGTCTGCGCTTCATGGTGAACGTGGGTCTCGACTACCTCACCCTGAGCCGCGCCGCCGCTACGCTCTCTGGCGGAGAGGCGCAGCGCATCCGCCTTGCCACGCAGATCGGCGCCGGGCTCATGGGCGTGCTCTACATCCTGGACGAGCCGTCCATCGGCCTTCACCAGCGTGACAACGACCGCCTCATTGCAACGCTCAAGAGCCTGCGCGACATGGGTAACACCGTGATTGTGGTCGAGCACGACGAGGACACCATCCTCGCGGCAGACTACGTGATCGACATGGGCCCCGGTGCGGGCGAGCTGGGCGGGCACGTGGTGGCTGCCGGCACGCCGCAAGAGATCGAGGCCAACCCCGACTCCCTGACCGGTGCATACCTCACCGGCCGGCGCCAGATTCGCCTGCCGGATGAGCGCCGCAAGCCCGGGCGCGGCGCAATCAAGATCACCGGCGCCAGCGCGAACAACCTCAGAAACGTGACCGCCAAGATTGAGCTGGGCACGCTCACCGTGGTCACGGGCGTCTCGGGCTCGGGCAAGAGCTCGCTTGTCACCGACACGCTGGCGCCGGCGCTCACCAATGCCGTCCAGCGCTCCAAGCGCCCCGTTGGCCCGTACAAGAAGCTCGAGGGCGTTGAGCTCATCGACAAGGTCATCGACATCGACCAGAGCCCCATCGGCCGCACCCCGCGCTCGAACCCCGCCACCTACATCGGCCTCTGGGATGACCTGCGCGCCCTCTTTGCCTCCACGCCCGAGAGCCGCGCCCGCGGCTACAGCCCCGGTCGCTTCTCGTTTAACGTGCCCGGCGGGCGCTGCGAGGCGTGCAAGGGCGACGGCCAGATAAAGATCGAGATGAACTTCCTCCCCGACGTCTACGTGCCCTGCGAGGTCTGCCACGGCAAGCGATACAACAGGGAGACGCTCGAGGTCACCTACCACGGCAAATCCATCTCGGACGTGCTGGACATGACCGTGAACGAGGCGCTGGCCTTCTTCACCAACATCCCGCGCATCAAGAACAAGCTGCAGACCCTGCACGATGTGGGGCTGGGCTACATCCACCTCGGCCAGAGCGCCACCACGCTCTCCGGCGGCGAGGCCCAGCGCGTGAAGCTTGCCAAGGAACTCCACCGACAGCAGACGGGCAAGACCTTCTACATCCTCGACGAGCCCACCACCGGCCTGCACTTTGAGGACGTTCGGCAGCTCATTAACGTACTCGAGCGCCTGGTGGACGCCGGCAACACCGTCCTTGTCATCGAGCACAACCTCGACGTCATCAAGATGGCCGATCGCGTCCTTGACCTGGGTCCCGAGGGCGGCGACGGCGGCGGTACCATCGTGGCCTACGGCACGCCCGAGGAGGTTGCTAAGGTCCCCCAGAGCTACACGGGCCGCTACCTGGCCCGCATCCTCAAGCGCGACCGCGCGCGGCTGGCGGCGGGGGAGGAGTAGCCATGGCAAAGCGCGAGAAGTTCCAGAAGACCAACGCCATGCGCGAGCTTGAGCGTGCGGGCGTTTCCTTCACGTATCAGGAGTTCGAGGAGGACGACCTCACGCGCGGCCTGGGCCTGCGCATGGCGCTCGAGGCGGGCGTCGATCCGGCGTCATCGTTCAAGACGCTGGTCACGGTGGCTCCTTCCGGCACCTACGTGGTGTGCTGCATTCCCGTGGGCGAGGAGCTCGACTTCAAGAAGGCCGCGGCAGCCGCAGGCGAGAAGAGCCTCTCGATGCTTCCCACCAAGGAGCTCGAGGGCCTTACGGGCTACGTGCGCGGGGGCTGCTCGCCCGTGGGCATGAAGAAGCGCTTTCCCACGCTCATAGACGAGACGGCCCAGCTCTTTGACATCATTGGCATCTCGGGTGGCAGGCGCGGGCTCTCCCTGCGTCTTTCCCCCGATGACCTCGCGTCGTTTACCGGCGCTTTGTTCGTGGACATCTGCCGAGAGGAGACCCGGTGAGCGATACGCAGGGTTGGAAGCCGAAGCACATGGCTACCGGCGAGAAGCGGCCTGCGCCCAGTGCACCAAGTGCAGCGAGAAGCGCTTCCACGGACGCTAAGGCGACCGAATCCACCGAGAACCAGGTTGGCCGCAACGCCGCCCTCATGAGCTTCCTCGTTATCGTAAGCCGCATCACGGGCTTCTTCCGTACCTGGGGCCAGAGCTTCGCGCTTGGCGCCGGGATGGTGGCTAGCTGCTACTCCGTGGCCAACAACCTGCCCAACCAGCTGTACGAGATTGTCGTAGGCGGCATGCTGGTCACGGCGTTTCTGCCGGTCTACATGTCGGTCAAGCAGCGCGAGGGCGAGGAGGGAGCCAGCCGCTACACGTCGAACCTCGTCTCCATCGTCACGCTGCTCATGGGAGCCGTGGCCGTTCTCGGCTTCATCTTTGCTGCGCAGCTCGTGTGGACGCAGTCCTTCTCGGCTACCAGCGACTTTGACGCGGACTTCGCTACCTACCTCTTTAGGTTCTTCGTGGTGGAGGTCGTGCTCTACTCGCTCTCCTCGATCTTCTCGGGCGTGCTCAACGCCGAGAGGGACTACTTCTGGAGCAGCGCCAGCTCGATTTTCAACAACTTTGTCATCACCGCGTCGTTCTTGCTCTACGCGGCGCTGGTGAACGTGAACCCCACGCTGGCCACGCTGATCCTGGCCATTGGCAACCCTGCCGGCGTGGCCGTGCAGGTGCTGGTCCAGATGCCGTCGCTTCGCAAGCACGGCATCCACCTCACGTGGCACATCGACTGGCACGACCCGGCGCTCAGGGACACACTCTCCATTGGCATTCCCTCGCTGGTGGTCATGATCACGTCGTTTGTCACCACGTCGGTGCAGCAGAGCACATCGCTTTCCGTCTCGGTTTCTGGCGCATCCGTCATCTACTACGCGCGTCTGTGGTACACGCTGCCCTACGCCATTCTCGCCGTCCCCATCACCACGGCCATGTTCACCGAGCTCTCCGACCGCTTTGCGCACAACGACATCGACGGCTTCAAGCGCGGCGTCACCTCCGGCATGAGCCAGATCCTCTTCTTCATGGTGCCGTTTGGCATGTACCTCATTGCCTTCTCCATGCCGCTGGCGTCGCTCGTTGCGGCTGGCAAGTTCACCGCCGACCAGCTCTCCATGACTGCCGCCTACATCTGCGGCCTTGCTTGCGCGCTGCCGTTCTACGGCATTGGCATGTACTTCCAGAAGGTGACCTCGTCCATGCGCCAGATGAGGGTCTACGCGCTGGCAAACGTCGTGGGCGGTGCCGGGCAGGTTGCCGTGCTGTTGTTGCTCAACCCCGCATGGTTCGGCGAGACGGGCTCCATGTTTGTGATTGCGCTGACGTCCTTTGTCTTCTTCCTGCTCGTCGACGTTGTGACCATCGTGAACCTGCGTTCCTCGCTGGGGCGCGTGGGCTTTGGCTCGGTGCTGAAGTCGTTCGTGAAGTCGGTCGTCTTTGGGCTGGCGGGCGCCGGTGCGGGCATTGCGATCCTCTGGGCACTCTCGTCGTTTGTTGGTAGCTGCGAGGGGCACACTTTCCTGGCGCTGTTGTACTGCGCGGTGGCGGGCATCCCCTCTGTGCTGGTCACCTATGGACTTGCCATCCTGTTCAAGGTGCCCGAGGCGCACTTCATCAAGTCCGTTCTCGCCCGCTTCACTCGCCGCCGCGGATGAGACAAAGGGACTGTCCCTTTGTCTCATAACGGTCGCCGGAGGGCACGTTTTGTTGCAGCTTGCATCATGGAGGCCTTTCCGGCGACTAATAATCGCCGATGGGCGTCAAATGGCGAAAAACGCAACAAAACGGGGCTTCCGGCGACTCGAGCACGAGCCCTCGCGCCCTGCCGCTGTACTCTCCCCATATGAATGGAGCGTTAACGCTCTGTGTGCCTCGCCTGCATACAGCCCCATGCACTTTAGTATGCTAAAGTGACAACGCACGAGAAGGACAGCGCACGGGACGGGCGCGCCACACAACGTGCGTGGCATTTTCCGTCGCGGCAGAGCGGTATGCTCTACGTACAAAAAGGGGAGAGGGGCAGGCGTGATAGCAGGCACACCAAGCGGGTTCCGTGACATCCTTCCTCAGGAGGCGCTCGCGCGCGAGCGCATCTCCGGCATCGTGCGCGAGGTCTTCTCGTCGCATGGGTACCTTCCGGTTGAGACGCCGCTCTTGGAGTCGCGCGACGCCCTCGAGCGGGCCGGCCGCATCAAGGGCCTGCCGTTCCAGCTCTTCGACGTGGACGGGAGCCTCCTCACGCTGCGCCCGGACCTCACGCTGCCCATCGCGCGCATGATTTCCACACGCGTGAGCCCGGACCGCCTGCCCGTGCGCCTTCGCTACGAGGCGCCCGTCGTGCGCGAGGAGTCCTCGCTCAAAGGCCAACCGCGCCAGTTCACACAGCTTGGCGTGGAGCTTGTGGGCGGCGACGGCGCTGCCGCAGAGCACGAGGTCGTGGACCTTCTCGCCGAGACGCTCGGCGCGCTTGACGTGCCCGCGTGGCGCATCGTGCTGGGCTCTGTCAAGCCGCTCAAGGCCCTGCTCGACACCTGCGCACCCAGCGCGCGCTTCCGCGAGGAAGCACTTGCCCTGGTGCACGACTCAGACTTTGTCTCTCTGGACGAGATGGTCGAGAAGGCCGCTGCAGCAGAGGAGTTGGAGCCCGCCGCGGCACGCGCCATCTGCCGCATCCCGCGCCTGGTGGGCGGCACCGAGGTGGTGCCTGCGCTCGACGCGCTGCTCGACGAGGCGGGTGTCGAGAAGGATGCCCGCGGCACCGCGGAACTCTCGCATCTGGTTGACTCGCTCTCGGACCTCTTTGCCGATGGTCGCGCGTCCTTTGACTTCTCGATCATCAACTCCTTTGACTACTACACGGGCATCATCTTCAAGGGCTACGCCGAGGGCATCGCGGCATCTCTTGCATCCGGCGGCCGCTATGACGCGGTTCTCGCCAACTTGGGCCGCGAGGGTACCGCTGCCTGCGGCTTTGCGCTCTCGCTCGAGCGCCTGCAGGAGATTCTGGGCGAGCCGGGCGAGTCGGGCGTGGTCACCCCTGGCGTGAGGCTGGCCGAGAGGCCACTGCGCATAGCCGTTCCCAAGGGGTCGCTCCTCAAGGACACCATCCGCGTGCTGGAGGCGGCGGGGCTCCCGGTTGAGGGCCTGCGCGACCCCGGCCGCCAGCTCACGGTGCGCGAGGGCGACGTTGAGTACGTGATCGTGCGCGCACAGGACGCGCCCGCCTTTGTGGGCCACGGCGGCTGCGACTGCGGCATCTGCGGGCGCGACTCGCTCGTTGAGGCCACCATGGACGTGCTCCAGCTGGTCGACCTGGGCTTTGGCGGCTGCCGCTTTGTGGTGGCCGAGCCGCGCGCCAAGGCGGGCCTTGCCGAGCGCAACTACGCCTGGCGTGGCACCGTGCGCGTGGCCACCAAGTACCCGCGTATCACGCAGGCCTACTACGACTCCATTGGCCAGCAGGTGGACATTGTGACTCTGCACGGCAACATCGAGCTTGGACCCATCGTGGGCATGACCGACCGCATCGTGGACATCACGGCCACGGGCACCACGCTTCGCGAGAATGACCTGGTCGTTGTGGACGAGGTCATGGAATGCACCGCCCGCTTCTTTGCAGGACCGGCCGCATACCGCTGCGACAAGAGGATTCGCGACCTGGCGACGCGTCTCGCCGAGGTCGCGGGAGGGGAGTAGCTTTGAGAAGGATCACGCTTGCCGCCGGACAGGCGCTCACGCAGGCAGACCTCAACCGTTCGGGGGCGCTTCCCCGCGAGGTGATGGAGAGCGCGGCAGCAATTGTGGATGACGTGCGCGAGAGGGGCGACGCAGCCGTCCGCGAGTACTGCCAGCGCTTCGACGGCGTCTGCCCAAGCGACTTCCGCGTTCCGCAGGAACTGGTGGACGCCGCTCCCGGCATGGTGGACGCGGAGTTCCTCTCGTCTCTGCGCCGGGCGTACCGTCAGATCCGCGAGTTCCACGAGCGCCAGCGCGAGAACTCTTGGTTCGAGACGCGCCCCGACGGCACCATCCTGGGCGTCAAGGTGACGCCGCTCGACTCCGTGGCAATCTACGTGCCCGGAGGCCGCGCGCAGTACCCCTCGACCGTGCTCATGGATGCCATTCCCGCAAAGGTCGCCGGCGTGCGGCGCGTTGTCATGGTGACGCCGCCCCAGCACGACGGCACGCTCTCTGCCTATACCTTGGCCGCAGCCTCCGTGGCTGGCGTCGACGAGGTCTACGCCGTGGGAGGTGCCCAGGCGATTGGCGCTGTGGCATACGGCACCGAGTCCATCCCCCGCGTCGACAAGGTCGTGGGTCCCGGTAACGCCTACGTTGCGGCCGCCAAGCGCCACGTCTCCGGCGATGTGGGCATCGACATGATCGCAGGCCCGTCCGAGGTCTGCGTCCTGGCAGACGCCTCGGCAGACCCCGTTGTGGTGGCGGCGGACCTCATGGCCCAGGCCGAGCACGACCCCATGGCGTCCTGCTACCTCGTGACCTGCGACGCGTCGCTTCCAGACCGCGTTCTCGACGCCGTGGAGCGCCTGGTCTCGCAGAGCCCGCGCGAGAAGATCACCCGTGCCTCGCTCGACGACCGCGGCGTGGTGGTTGTGGCCGCAACGCTGGCAGACGCCGTCGAGGCCGTGAACGTGGTGGCGCCGGAGCACCTCGAGCTGCACTGCGAGGACGCCATGTCGCTTCTGGGGTCTGTGCGCAACGCAGGCGCCATCTTTGTGGGCGCCTGGAGCTCTGAGCCCCTGGGGGACTACGTTGCTGGTCCCGATCACACGCTCCCCACGGGGGGCACCGCGCGCTTCTCCAACCCCCTGGGCGTCTACGACTTCCAGAAGCACTCGAGCGTTATCTCCTACACGCCGCAGGGCCTTCTTGCGGATGCCCCCGCCGTCCAGGCCATGGCTCAGGCCGAGGGGCTTTGGGCGCACGCCCTTTCTGCCGGGCTACGCGTGAAGCTTGCCGAGCAGGGCGAGAAGGACTTCGCAAACGCGGCCGCCGCTTGCGAGGACGCAACCCACACCGCGTGGCCGCGCGCCCTCGACACGCCGGGCGTGCCCAAGCTGCCGGGATACGAGGGGTAGGGAAGAGATGACAGGCATCACACCAGAGGTCCGCGCGCTCATGCGGCCGTCCGCGGCGGCGCTCGAGCCCTACGACCCGGCCTTCTCCCCCGTGGACGTGATTCTCTCGGCAAACGAGAACAACTACGGCATCCCGCCCGAGGTGGCACCGGCGCTCGCCAAGGCCGTGACCGATGCCGCATGGAACCGCTATCCCGTTCCCCTTTGCGGAGAGCTGCGCGAGAAGATCGCCGCGTGGCACGGCGTGGCACCTGAGCAGGTAGTTGTTGGCAACGGCGGCGACGAGCTGCTCTTCAACTTCTTCCTGGCGTTTGGCGGTGCGGGGCACGCCCTGGTGAGCTGCCCGCCCACCTTCTCGGTCTACGGGCTCTATGCCTCCATGGTGGAGACGCCCGTGGTCGAGGTTCCGCGCGAGAAGGGCTTCGCTCCCAACGTGGATGCGCTGGTTGAGGCCGCGCGCACGGCGACGCTTGTGGTGGTGACCTCGCCCAACAATCCCACGGGCGACCTCTTCCCGCGCGAGGGCGTGCGCAGGCTCTGCGAGGCGTGCCCGGGCATCGTTCTTGTGGACGAGGCCTACATCGAGTTTGCAGACCCCGGCTCCTCCGTCGAGGACATGCTTGGCGAGTACCAGAACCTGGCCGTTCTACACACTTTCTCAAAGGCGTTTGCGCTGGCGGGAGCCCGCATGGGCTACGTGCTGGCAAGCCCCGCGGTGGTGGCGGCGCTTGCCGCCGTGAGGCAGCCCTACTCGGTGAGCGTGCTCGACCAGGCCGCCGCCCTTGTCGCCGTCACGCACCGGGACGCGTTTCAGCCGGCCATCCAAGCCATACGGCAGGATCGCGGCCGCCTCTCCAAGATGCTTGACGTCCTCGCCCCGCTGGGCGTGTACGTGTGGCCGAGCCAGGCGAACTTCCTCTGCGTTCGCGTGCCGCACGCCCACGACGTGTGGCGCCGCCTGCGCGACGAGCGCTCCATACTGGTGAGGGACTTCTCGTTCACGCCCGGTCTTGAGGGCTGCCTGCGCATCACCGTGGGCAAGCCCGAGGAGAACGATCTTGTGGTGGCAGCCCTCAAGTCCATCCTGAAGGGGGAATGACCATGGCACGCGTGGCAAGCGTCTCTCGGCAGACCGCCGAGACATCGATTGAGGTCACGGTGAACCTTGACGGTACCGGTACCTCGGACATCTCGACGGGGGTGGGCTTCTTCGACCACATGCTCACGGCACTCTCGCGCCACTCGCTCGTGGACCTCACGGTGCACGTGAAGGGTGACACCTGGGTGGACGACCACCACACCGTCGAGGACACCGGCATCGTGCTGGGACAGGCGCTCCACCAGGCGCTGGGCGACAAGCGCGGCATCCGCCGCTTTGGCGATGCGCTGGTCCCGCTCGACGAGGCCCTGGTCATGGCTGCCGTTGACATCTCCGGCCGTGGCGAGCTCTTTTGGGACGTGCCCATTGGCCCCGATAAGGTGGGCACCTTCGACACCGAGCTGGGGCACGAGTTCTTCTGCGGCCTGGCGCGTGACGCCGGCATGACCGTTCACCTGCGCGAGATTGCCGGCGAGAACGCCCACCACATCCTCGAGGCCACGTTCAAGTCGTTTGCCCGCGCCCTCCGGGCCGCCGTCGAGACGGATCCGCGTGTGGAGGGCATCCCGTCTACGAAGGGGGCGCTCTGATGGCATCCGCGAAGATCGTCGTCATCGACTACCACAAGGGCAACCTCCTCTCCGTCCAGCACGGCCTTGCTGCCGTGGGCGGCGAGGCGGTCATCTCTGACGCGCCCGAGGACATCTCCACGGCCTCTGGCCTGGTGCTTCCTGGCGTTGGCAGCTTTGAGAGCGCCATGGAGTACGTGAACGCCTCCGGCCAGGGCGAGGCCATTCTCGACGCACTCGACCGCGGCGTTCCCTTCCTGGGCATCTGCCTGGGGCTCCAGCTGCTCTTCTCGCGAGGTGAGGAGCGCTCGGGCGAGAGGGGCCTCCCGCACGAGAACGAGGAGCCCGTCGCCGCCGGCACTCTCGGTGACGACCGCTGGGTCGCCGGTCTGGGCTACTTTCCCGGTTCTGTCACGCGGCTGCGCTCGGGGAGGCTCAAGGTGCCGCACGTGGGGTGGGACCAGGTCTATCCCACCGCGGTGGGCGAGAGCTCCCGCCTTCTGCGCGGCGTTCCCTCCGGCGCAAACTTCTACTTCACGCACTCCTACGCCCTTGCGGACGACGTCGACCCCGCGTTGGTTGCCGCCCGCACGCACTACGCGCGCAGCTTTGGCTCGGCCATTGCACAGGGTGCGGTCTTTGGCGTGCAGTTCCATCCCGAGAAGTCCTCTGCCACGGGCCTCGTGGTGCTCTCCAACTTCGTCGACATCGTGCGGGCTGGGGGCGTCCGATGATCCTGTTCCCGGCAATCGACCTGGTGCGCGGCCGTGTGGTGCGCCTTGCGAACGGCGACCGCTCGCGCATGGACGTCTATTCGGATAGCCCGGCCTCCGTGGCCCGCGACTTTCTCGCCCGCGGTGCCAGCTGGGTGCACGTGGTAGACCTCTCGAGCGCGCTTGGCGAGGACGAGGCGGCCCGCGAGGCAAACGCCCAGGCGATACGCGCCATCTGCCAGGTCGAGGGGCTCTCGGTTGACGCCGGCGGCGGCGTGCGCTCGATCGACGCCATGTGCCGGCTTGCGGGGCTGGGCGTGCGACGCATCGCCATAGGTACGGCGCTCGTGCGCGACCCCGCGTTTGCCCGCCAGGCGGCGAGCGAGTTTGGCGACATGGCAGTGGCGGACGTCGCCGCAAAGGACGGCGTTGTGCGCGTGAACGGCTGGCGCGAGGGTGGCTCGCTTGCGGCGGACGACCTCGTTTCCAGCCTTGCCGAGATGGGCTTTCGCCACCTGGTCTTCACTGACATCGCCCGTGACGGCATGCAGACGGGCGTCGACCCCACTGCGTACAGGCACATCGCCGAGGTCGCGGGCTTTCCCGTGGTTGCCTCCGGTGGCATTGCCAGCGTGGACGACGTGCGAGCGCTTGCCGCGCTGGGGCCGCAGGTGGTCGAGGGCTGTATAACGGGGCGCGCGTTGTACGAGGGCGCGCTCACGCTCGAGGACGCTCTCGCCGCGTGCGGGTAGGCGATGGGGTCTGCCGGCCCTCCTGCCCGGCCCAGCGCTCGCCGTCTTTGGCGGCTCGCTCGCTGCGCGATTCGCCTTGCGGGAGGGCCGGCAGACCTCAGGGCAGCCTGCCGCAAGCAGCGCGCCCTCGCGCAACGTCGCTTGGCTTCTGTTCTCTGTTCTTCTAGAAGGTCAGGCCCTGGTCCCAGGCTCCAGTCAGGGGATGACCGCCTGAACGTGTTGGTTTCGACTGCGGGCTGCCGTGCTTGTCGCGGCGCGAGTCGCGAAGCGAGCGAGCCGCCCCCAAGGGCGGCGAGCGCCGAGCGCCGCGACAAGCACGGCGGCCCCCCACCGAAGGGAAGTAACCATGCTGACAAAGAGGGTCATCCCCTGCCTGGACGTCAAGGACGGCCGCGTCGTTAAGGGCGTCAACTTCGTCGACCTGCGCGACGCCGGCGACCCCGTGGAGCTTGCCGCCAAGTACGACCGCGAGGGCGCGGACGAGGTGGTCTTCCTCGACATCACCGCGACCTCGGATGATCGCTCTACTACGGTGGACCTGGCCTCGCGCGCGGCAAGCCAGCTGCACATCCCCTACACCGTGGGTGGCGGCTTCCGCGACGTCGAGGGCTGCCGCGTGATGGTCTCGGCGGGCGCCGACAAGGTCTCAATCAACTCGGCCGCCGTGCGCGACCCCACCCTCATCACGCGCGCTGCCAGCGCCTTTGGCAGCCAGGCCGTGGTCGTGGCCATCGACGCCAAGCAGGTGGGGCCGGGCGACAAGTGGGAGGTCTACCTTGCCGGAGGCCGCATCCCCACGGGCATCGACGCCGTCGAGTGGGCCGAGGAGGCCGCACGCCGCGGTGCCGGAGAGATTCTTCTCACGAGCATGGACCGCGACGGCACCAAGGACGGCTTCGACATCCCGCTCACGCGTTCCGTTTCGCGCGCGGTGAGCATCCCCGTAATCGCCTCGGGCGGCGTGGGCACGCTCGAGCACTTTGCGGAGGGCATCATTGAGGGCGAGGCCGACGCCGTTCTCGCCGCGAGCGTCTTCCACTTTGGTACGTACACGGTGCGTCAGGTGAAGGAGTACATGGCGAGTCAGGGCATCCCGGTGAGGCTCGATTTCTAGCGAACCCTGCGCGTCGTCGTCTGCAACACCTGTACGAGAAGGAGCAAGAACCATGACAGATGCGTCGCACGTCTCGCCAACCTATGCCGGCGAGCCCCCGCAGCCTTGTGACGACTTTCCCGCCTGCGTAAGCTTTGACGCCCACGGCCTCGTGCCCGTGGTCGTGCAGCAGGAGGGCACAGGCGAGGTGCTCATGGTCGCCTGGGCCAACCGCGAGGCCCTGGACCTCACCATCAAGACGCGCACCAGCTGGTTCTGGTCGCGTTCGCGCAAGGAGCTCTGGAACAAGGGCGCCACCAGCGGAAACATGCAGCAGGTGCGCCGCATCCTTGTGGACTGCGACGCCGACACCCTCATCTACGTGGTCGACTCGCCTGGTCCCGCCTGCCACACAGGGCACCGCAGCTGCTTCTTCCGCGAGGTTCCTCTCGCTTAAGCCCCGCGCCCCCAGGCGCTACGTTGCCTGCACATTCCGCGGGCGTCCTTGCCGTACACTAAATAGGTTGCTCGCACAAACCAAAGGAGAACAGATGGGCGTCAGAACCGCAAACGTGAAGGACGGAAACATCGGGGAGACCCTGGAGGGACTTGCCGCCGTCATCCACCAGCGCGCCACCTCGGCGTCCCCGGAGGAGTCCTACACGGCGTGCCTCCTCACGCCAGAGAAGGGCGACAAGCTGCTCTCCAAGCTCGCCGAGGAGTCCTCGGAGATCATCATGGCCTGCAAGGACGAGGACCACGACCACATCCGCTACGAGATGGGCGACCTTCTCTACCACATGCTCGTGGTTGCCGAGAAGTACGGCATCACCCTTAACGAGCTGGCCGGCGAGCTTGACGCCCGCCGCAAGTAGGCAGAACCGGAGGTAACCCAAGCATGGCGCAGAGGCCCAAGGTCACAGATAGAGACGAGCTTGCCCAGAAGATCCAGCCGGTCATCCTGGGGGCAGACTATTCCTGCTACGCGTATGTCCGCGCCTTCTGGGAGGCCTACCACGTTCGCTCGATCATCTACGCGGGTTCGGACATCAAGTCCATCTCGCGCACCAAGTTTGCGGACTACCACGTGGAGGAGGGCGTCGACTCCGAGGAGGTCCTCATCCCGCTGCTCAAGCGCGTGGGCGACCAGCTCTGCGTCGAGGGGCGGGTGCCCTTCCTCGTGACCTGCGGCGACTTCTACGCGCGTATCGTCTCTAAGCACAAGCCAGAGCTCGAGCGGTGGTACTACACCCCAGTCGTGGACTTTGACGTACTCGACTTTGTCACGCAGAAGCAGAACTTCTACGAGGTGTGCGAGCAGGTGGGCATGGCCTACCCCAAGACGCGCTTCCTCGACTGCTCGCTCAAGGGCGCTGTTGCCAACGATGAGGGCTTCACCTACCCGCTGGTGGCCAAGCCGTCCAACTCGGCCCACTACCACTACGCGGAGTTCGAGGGCAAGAAGAAGGTCTTCGTCATCCAGACACCGGAGGAGCTGCGCCGGGTCTACACGGCGCTCCAGGACTCCTGCTACGACGACAGCCTCATCGTGCAGGAGTTTGTGCCGGGTGGTGACTCCCACATGCACGCCCTCTACTGCTACGTCGACAAGGACTCCAACCCGGTCTTTACGGTCTGCTGCCACGTGGGCCTCGAGGACCACCACCCCAGCGCCATTGGCAACGCCGTCGCCATTGTCCCCGAGCCAAACGAGGAGATGACCTCCTCGGCTGCGCGCTTCCTCAAGAAGGTGGGCTACCACGGCATGTGCTGCTTTGACGCCAAGTACGACGCGCGTGACGGCAGCTACCGCTTCCTCGAGGTCAACGCTCGTCCCGGCCGCAGCTCGTGGCTCGTGCTCCTCTCGGGCATCAACTACGCCCGGATCCAGGCGGAAGACGCCATTCTCGGCGTGAGCCCGGTGCCCGTGGAGCCCAAGGGCGACTGGGCCTACGTGGGCGTTCCCAAGGCAGTGATCAAGCGCTGCATGCCCAACGTGCCGGTGAAGGAGCGCGTGCTTGCGGCATATGACAACCACACCGCGAGCTTTGCGCTCGACTGGCCCGAGGACTCCCTCTCCCAGCGCTTCTGGGCACGGGTCAACTTCGAGCACCAGGTCTCGAAGTTCAAGCGCTACCTCCCCGAGCCGGACCAGCCGTGACGGCTGGGCGCTCCAGCGCAGGAAGGCATAACGTGCCATGACAATCCGTGACCCCGGGGCTCGCCCGGATTTTGACGATGCGCGCTCGCTTGACGAGAGCCTGCCCGAGCTGCGTCGCCAGGTGGACGACGCTCCCACGGACCCCGGCTGCTACCTCTGGAAGGACGCGCGCGGTCAGGTCGTCTACGTGGGCAAGGCCAAGAACCTGCGCGCCCGCCTGCGCCAGTACGTGACGCTCCAGGACGACCGCGACAAGATTCCCCTCATGATGCAGGTCGTGAGGTCGTTCGACTACATCGTGGTGGGCTCCGAGCACGAGGCCCTCGTGCTCGAGCGCAACCTCATCGCTCAGTACCACCCGTACTTCAACGTGGACTTCAAGGACGACAAGAGCTACCCCTACATCGCCATCACCGAGTCGGATGTGTTCCCGGCCATCAAGTACACGCGCGAGCACCACCGCAAGGGGACGCGCTACTTTGGCCCCTACACCGACGCTCACGCCGCGCGCGACACCATCGACACGCTGCGCAAGGTCGTGCCCATCTGCACGGCCACGTGCGCGGAGTGGAAGCGCTGCCGTCGAGAGCTGGAGCGCCGCCCTGACGAGGCGGCCGTGGCCAACCTGGCGCTTGCCCGCACGGGGCGGCCCTGCTTCGACTACCACATGGGCAAGGGGCCGGGCGTCTGCGTGGGCGCCATCGACACTGTCGAGTACGCCAAGCACGTGCGGCAGGTCGAAGACTTTCTCGCCGGGCGCCGCTCGCACGTGGTCTCGGCCGTGGAGGAGCAGATGCGCGAGGCCGCCGCGGACCTCGACTTTGAGCGCGCGGGCCGCCTCAAGGCGCGCCTCGAGAGCCTGAACGCCCTGGACGACCGCCAGCAGGTCATGTTCTCCTCGGACGTCTCCCTCGACCTTATCGGCTTCTACCGCGAGGAGACCATCAGCGCGGCCTGCGTCTTTGTGGTGCGCGAGGGCCGCACGGTGCGCACCGTCGAGTTCATTCTCGACAAGGGCGCGGACGTGGGGGAGGTCGAGCTGCAGGGCGGCTTCCTCAAGCGCTACTACGACGAGACGGCAGACATCCCCTCCGAGGTGGACGTGGACGTAGACCTGCCGGACGCCGAGCTTCTCTCGGAATGGCTTGCCGAGAAGCGCGGGCGCGCCTGCCACATCCATCACCCCCAGCGCGGCGAGAAGCGCCATCTCCTGGACATGGCGGTCGCCAACGCCCGTCATGCGCTCATGCGCTACATGGTGCGCACGGGCTACGCGGACGACCGCACCAACCAGGCGCTGCTGCAGCTCGAGAGCGCACTTGCCCTCGACGCGCCGCCCATGCGCATCGAGTGCTTCGACATCTCGACCCTCCACGGCCACTTCACGGTTGCCTCCATGGTCGTCTTTACCAACGGCCGTCCCGACAAGTCCCAGTACCGGCGCTTCAAGATCCAGACGCCGCTCACCGAGGCGAACGACTTCGTGAGCATGTCAGAGGTTCTCGCCCGGCGCTACGCGCCCGAGCGCATGGCCGACGAGCGCTTTGGATCGCGCCCGGATCTGCTGGTGGTCGACGGCGGCAAGCCCCAGCTCACGGCTGCCATGGAGCAGCTCTCCTCGCTGGGGCTCGACATTCCGGTGTGCGGCCTTGCCAAGTCGGACGAGGAGGTCTTTGTCCCCTGGGACGAGACACCCGTGGTGCTGCCCTCGGGCTCGGCGTCGCTCTACCTCATCAAGCAGGTGCGCGACGAGTCGCACCGCTTTGCCATCACCTTCCACCGCGAGCTGCGCGACAAGGCCATGACCGTCTCGGTGCTCGACGACGTGCCGGGCGTGGGCCCCAAGCGCAAGCGGGCCATCATGCGCCGCTTTGGCTCGCTCAAGCGCCTGCGTGCTGCGAGCGTGGAGGACATCGCCCAGGTCCCGGGTGTGCCCGCCGAGGTGGCGCAGGCGGTCTACGACGCCCTCCGTGCCTGGGACGAGGAGGCCCAGACGGTGGCGGAGAAGGCGCGTTAGTCGGGGACCGCAAACATTCCGGAGATGTAGCTAAAGTTTTCGTCGATGTGGCTCACGGTGGAGCGACCGAGTGGCGACAGACTGTCTGTCAGGTCAAACGAGAGGAGCTCGCGATTGGCGCCCACAACATAGAGCGTATCGCCAGAGATGCAGCTCTGCATGACGGCGCAGGTAAGGTTGTGCTCTTCCGAGAGCGGTTCCCACGTTGAGGGGTCGTAGAGCGCGGCTGTGGTCGGGCTCTCACTATGAATGTCTCCAAAGAGGAGAAGCACGCAGCCATTCCAGGGGAGGGCATCGAGCACGGCCGTATCGAATTCCTTCGATTCGAGCACGGCCGTATCGGTGTGGTAGATGCCGAGCTGCGTCGATGGGACTTGCCTCGAGGCGTCTTCCCAATTCGCAAAGATGAGCAGGTTGCCTGCGGCAACGGGCCGATAACGACCGGATCCAAGCTTAGTCGTGGTTACGGTGTCTATCAGATTGAGGTCTCGGTCATAGATGCTGATCCACGATGTGGACTCGTCTGGCGCGTCGGGCGAGAGGGGACTTCCCGCTGAGAAGGCATACAGCTTCCCGTCGTAAAGGCAGAGGGACTCGATGTAGGTGTCCGTCTCCCCAATGTCAGTGACATCGCCCGTTTGCCGGTCTATGCGGCATATGTGCGAGACGTTGTTGAGGTTGCTGCAGGTAAAGATGTAGTCATCATCTGCGCAGACTCCATAGAGGTTTATCTGATCGACGCTGTAGCGGGTTACGGAAAGGTCATCAAGGTCCACGCCGAGCACCGTCTTCTCGTCGCGCTTGGTTGTGTAGCCTTGGGGGATAACATAAAGCGTGCCGTCATAGACGGGGGAGAGGTTCCAGTCACACCCGAGCGTGGCATAGTCAAGCGGCAGGCCGCCGAGTTCGTTGAGCTCGCTGTCATAGAGAATGATTCGGCTCCGCGCCTGGAACTGCCGTGTCTCAATCACGCCAAAGGAAGCCTGCTCCGTGGGGGCAGGAGAGACATTTCTTCTGGTCAGCCAAGCAATGGAGAGTGCTGCGACAGCGCATGCGAGAAATGCCGTCAGTAGGGCAGCGCGCCTTTTCATGTGCGCCTCCAGTCAGGGGTGAAGGAGGTGCACCCCATGGAATAAACGGGGCGCACCGTGAAGCCAGACTATACTTGAGAGTAAATAGTCGACGTATGCGAAGACATAACAAGTTCTGTCGGGTAGACCGCATTGCCCCAGGCAGATGTGTCGAGGTCAATTCCATAGAGGTCTTTGTAGGCAGCCCACACAAGCTGAGAACAATAGAAAGAGTTACGCGTATCCCTGTCGAAGAAATTGTAGTTGTATGGCTTTCCAATCTGCGAATAACACCAGTTGGCCGCTGCTGCGTCTTGTGCCGTGGTCGTCTCGTTCACGTTTAGACCGTACACGACCTCCTTTGAGGATGCCCAGTTATTTGACCCAAGAACGACTCCTTGGTCTGTGGACTCTACAACCCATAGGGAAGAGTAGACGATAGCTGCATGTCCAGAAGGAATCCACTTAAACTTATCCCCGGTGACAAGGATCACTCCCTTGCGAGTGGGGTAGGTTCCCAAGCGCCTCATTGGTCCCTTATCGGACATTATCGGCATACGTGCAGCCTCTTCCCAATACGGCGCGAACTCCTCTTCAGAGGGGACATCTCTCACGGGGGGCTCTGACGCAACTGCAGGCGTGTGAAAACCACTGATAGCGAGAAGAACAACGAGGACTGGTAAAACGGCAATCATCTTCTTGTACATCTCAAACTCCTCTTAGATAGGGAACGTTCTCGCTGTATCGATCCGAGATACTTCTGAGACGCTTTAGTCGACAGAGGTGCTTGTACTGTTCCATCTATCTCTTCCTCTCGCCTCCGTACTTGATATTGGACTGACTAGGAAGATGATTTCAGGGTTAGGGGTTTGCGTCTGTCGTCCAAGAGGATGGGATTCGTAAATTCGTGTCAACTCAAGAGCGAGGTTATTACCTTTTGCAATTCAGCTGCGCTGTGAATGCCAAGGGCGACATAAATGCGACTCCGGTATGACTTTACGGTTCCTCGTGCTATATGAAGCTGATCACAGATTTCACCCTCGCTGTCACCCCGAGCGATGAGGAGGGCAATTTGTGTCTGGAGCTCGTTGAGCCCGTAACTGCGGAGGTGCTTGAGCACCACGTCCGCGTCCTTCGGAGAGTTTCCGTAGGGGGATGTTGTTGGGGAGATCTTTCCAAATACCATGGCCCCGGCAACAAGAAGAAGTGCACACAGCACGTACGACACATCGGGATGAGATGTGAGTAGGGAGTTAATGGGTCCCTGAAGAAGGAAACAGAATCCCACGAGTGCCGCGAGTTCGCGAGAGCGACAAAATAGTTCCTGTATGCCCGTTTGCAGGAGATGCCTGGTGCGATGCGTCCACGAGATTTCAGCTCCTGATAGAGCTACGTTCGTACCAATGAGCAAAATGGTTGCGAAAAGAACTAACAGTGAAAGGATGCGAAAGAGCCACAGAAGTGGCCAAGACGCCACCAGAAGCACTGCGGAGAGTGTCGTTCCGGTAGCCGCGAGGAGGCTTTTTTCCCAAGAAGGGGAAACGCAAAGCCGTTGTCGAAGGGCCTCCTCTCCTCCTGAATCTGGATGGCAGAGAAAACCGATGAGAGCACCACAGATGAGAGCGAGTCCAAAGAAGTGTGCCGTCACAAGTTGACTGTTCGCATCGAATGGACACAAGGTATATGCAAGGCAGAACCCCATACAGGCAAGGGTGCTCCAATGCTTGTGCAAGAATGCAAATCTACGGTTGACTGATGTTGAGTTTTCGCTTGCGTTATCAGATTTGACATCATTGCTCTGCTGTGCAGAAGAGATGAGAAGGCAGAGTTCTTTCTTGGAGCGTATTCCCAATTTCTCATATCCTCGAGAGCGATTGGTATTGACAGTTGACTCTGAGATGCCGAGCTCTTGTGCGATGATGCGGCGCGGCTTTCCAAGTGCGGTACTGATAAGAACCTCGGCCTCTCGACCACTGAGTGGACGGAGTGCATGGGAGGAGAGAAGCCGCTCGATGCGGGTGCTCTCACGGACTTTTTGCCTGGGATTTGTCGACTCTTCGGTGGCGGTCGTGTGCCTGGGGGACGCATGACGGATAAGGTATAAAATAACGACGGTAACAGCAAAGAGATGCATCCCCGTTAGAACAAGAGCGAGATGTGGGCAACCCGATAGGGTGTCATAGAGTGATGCCGAGAATACGAGTCCGGCGACAAGTGAGAAGAGCGTCCGTTCGTCTGTTCCGGAAGATAGACGAGTGAGGAGTTGCGCTACGAGAGATGCCGTGGCACCGAGGCATGCCGAGAAGACAGGAAACCATGGGCCGATTGCCGGAAACGAGAGACCCAGAACAAGCGGCACAACAAAAGTAATTCCGAGGATTACTACAGACTGGAGAGCTGCGTCATCATTGGGTTCCGGATGCGCAAACTCAAGGGCGAGGCATATCCACCCAACAAGAGCGAATGCGGTAGCTGCGACCTCGGCTGCAGCAAAGTCTACGAGAGCGTTGGCTTCAACAATCAATATCTCTAGCGCGAAGATGGGAATTGCGCCTATGGCTCCTGCAACAGCCATGAACCGCCGACACTTCTCGGAAGAGACCTTGTCGGCAGCTCCGAGCGTGCGTCCGACGAGCAAGGCGGCGCAGGCGAGGCTGAGCGTAAACAGTGGTTGGCGGGGCGGTAGCGCGGCAATAAATCCCGACCAGATGCACCAGATAAGCTTACCTCTTCGTGCAAGGATGGCATATGTTCTCATCATGTCTCCCTTATGGCTTGATGCTGAGAATAGGACAAAGCCTGCTCTACTGAGGCTGCGCTCCGGTGGGTGGTGGGCGAGAGCCCGATGAGACAGTGCGGGATATCGCGCGGGTTCGCTGTGCGTGATATGAGCATGCAAAAGCGTCCAGCTCCGAATCTCGCGGGCCAGTTGCGCTCAGCATCGGCTAGCCTAGTCTCTAGTCCAAAATGGCGCGACCGTGGGGGCCGCACGGAGAGGAGCATCCATGGCTGTCAATCCGCTCGTCCAATCCCTCAAGGGTAAGCTCATCGTGAGCGTCCAGGCGTATCCCGGAGAACCCATGCGGCACCCGGAGACCATGGCCCAGATCGCCCGCGCCTGCGAGCTGGGCGGTGCCGCAGCGATTCGCTGCCAGGGCCTCTCGGACATTGCCGCCATCAAGGGCCGCGTTGAGATTCCCGTCATCGGCCTCTGGAAGGAGGGCCACGACGGCGTCTACATCACGCCCACGCTGCGCCATGCCGTGGCCTGCGTGAACGCCGGCGCCGACGTGGTGGCCATCGACGCCACCAATCGCCCGCGCCCCGACGGCCGCACCTTCGAGGAGACCGTCCGCGACCTGCGCGCCCAGTGCGAGACCATCGTCATGGCCGACTGCATGACTATCGAGGATATCCGTCGCGGCGTCGCGTGCGGCTGCGACATCGTGTCCACCACGCTCTCGCACAACAAGCCCGCAATCGACACCACGCTGGACGACGGTCCCGACATCGCCCTTCTCGCCGAGGCCGCCAAGGAGTTCCCCGGCTTCCCCGTGATCTGCGAGGGCCACGTCCACACCCCGGCGGACGCGCGCGCGGCCATTGACGCTGGTGCGTGGGCTGTGGTCTCGGGCACCGCGATCACGCATCCCACGAGCATCACCAGCTGGTTCAAGGCGGCCATCGAGGCTTAGGTACTGACATTCCGGCAACAACCAAAAGGAGAAGCACATGGCTGAGAACAACGGCTCTGGCAATGTGGCCCCGCTCGATGCGGCGGCCGCCGCAAAGGCAGCGTTTGCCGAGGTCACAGGCGAGCCCTTCCCCACAGACATCTACACGGCGCCGCAGCTCTCCTGGGCGGTCATCGGTTGCGGCGTGATTGCCAACCAGATGGCGACCTCGCTTGCCCTCTCCGGCCGCCATCTCCGCAGCGTTGCCAACCGCACACGCGAGAAGGCCGAGACCTTTGCCGAGCGCTACGGCGTGGAGCGCGTGTACAACTCGGCCGAGGAGCTCTACCAGGACCCCGGCGTGGACGCCATCTACATCACCACACCGCACAACACGCACATCCGCTACCTGCGCGGCGCCCTCGCGGCGGGCAAGCACGTCCTCTGCGAGAAGTCCATCACGCTCAACTCCGAGGAGCTCGACGAGGCCCGTGCGCTTGCACGCGAGAACAACGTGGTGCTCATGGATGCCACGACCATCCTGCACATGCCGCTCTACCAGGAGCTTCTCCGCCGTGCCAACGCGGGCGAGTTTGGTGCCATGAACCTGGCGCAGCTCAACTTTGGCAGCTACAAGGAGTACGGCGACCTCACCAACCGCTTCTACAACCCCAAGCTGGCGGGCGGCGCGATGCTCGACATTGGCGTCTACGCACTCTCGCTCATGAGGCTCTTCATGGCAAGTCAGCCCACGGAAGTCGTTTCTCTCGCCAACCTGGCGTCGACGGGCGTGGACCAGACCTCGGGCATTGTGTGCCGGAACAAGGAGGGGCAGATGGGCGTCCTTTCGCTCACGCTCCACTCCAAGCAGCCCAAGCGCGCGGTCCTGAGCTTTGACCGCTGCTATGTTGAGGTCATGGACTATCCTCGCGCCGATGTCGCGACCATCGTGTGGACGGAGGACGGGCGCCGCGAGGAGGTTCGCGCAGGTCGCTCGGGCTATGCGCTCTGCTACGAGATTGCCGACCTCGAGCATGCGGTTGCGGGCGACGCCCGTGCGGCGGGCCTCATCGACTATGCCGCTGACGTCATGCAGATCATGACCCGCCTGCGCCGCGAGTGGGGCGTGGTCTACCCCGAGGAGCGCGCATAGGTGCTAGCTGCAGAAATGCGCCCTTCGGCGAGAAAATGCCGCCTGAGCGAAGGTGTCGTACGGAATGCTGTCGAAACCTCACGCTCGGGCGAGAAATTCTCGCCCGAGGGGCGCTTTCGTACGAAGTAGCTGCGATAACGTGCCCTCCGGCGTCAGTTCCGCGCCGGAAGGGCAATTTCGTGCGTAATCCTTGCGGTAACGCTGCTTCCGGCGTCCTGGACCCCCTGGACCCCCTGGACCCCCCGGCCCTTATGCTTCCGGACCAGCGGAGAATAGCTCCTTTTCTTAAACGGCGGTTGCGTTTGCCCAGGTGGCGGCCAACTGGATTAAGAAATGGAGCTTAAACTCCACGGGGCGAGAGGGGCTAGAGCTCGGGAGAGGCACGCCATCCCAACTTAGAACGTTGCCATTAGCGAGAGCCCCTATCAAAAGCGCGTCTCTATGGACGGCACCGCTGCATCTCGGCAATTTATTGCGCGTTTTTCCTTGTCCTAAGTACGTTTGCCCAGATAAGCTCATATTTACGAGAAATATCGCGCAATAATCCTATGCGAGAGTTTCGATAGTGGGGCGTTCGCCCCGCCGGACGAGAGACCCCGTCCGCCGAGAAGCCCCGCCTAGAACCCCGCCGAGAACCCCCGGGCGAGAAGTGCGGACCCCGGGGGAGCAACGGCACGGCGCCAGCACCAGCGTGCCAACCGGGCACCAACCCCTATACTTGATGCGGTTGCCACCAGAGCGGAGGAGGGACGAATGCCAGACACAAGCACCGGCCAGGACATGCGCGACGCCGAGAGCCGCGACCGCGTCCCCGACATCGTGATCATCACAGGCATGTCCGGTTCGGGTCGCACGCAGGCCCTGCACTGCTTCGAGGACATGGGCTACTTCTGCATCGACAACCTCCCGCCGCGCCTGGTCCCGCAGCTTGCTGAGCTCGTGGGCATTAACTCGGGCGTTGGGCGACATCTTGCCGTGACCTGCGACCTGCGCAGCCAGGGCCTCTTCGACGAGCTCACGGACACCATCCGCCAGCTCGGCGAGCACGAGCTCTCGTGCAAGCTCCTCTTCCTGGATGCCTCCGACGAGATTCTCATGCGCCGCTACAACGAGAACCGCCGCCGCCACCCGCTTGCGGTACCCGGCGAGTCCGTCGAGCACGCCATCAAGCGCGAGCGCCGGCAGCTCAAGGACGCGCGCACCATGGCCGACCTCGTCATCGACACTAGCCACATGCGCACCTCAGCCCTGCGGGCCCGCCTCAACGCGGCCTTCTCAGAGCTCACCGAGCAGCAGCTCCTCGACGTGAATGTCTTCTCGTTTGGCTTCAAGCACGGGATGCCCTCCGAGGCTGACCTCATGATCGACGTGCGCTTTCTGTCAAACCCCTTCTACGACCCCGAGATGCGCTACCTCACGGGTAATGACGAGAAGGTCGCACGCTTCGTGATGGACAACAAGATCACGCGCGACTTCATGGACGCGTGGCTGCGGCTGCTCGACGTTGCCATGCCGGGTTATGTCGCCGAGGGCAAGGCGCGCCTGTCCATCGCCGTGGGCTGCACGGGCGGCCAGCACAGGAGCGTCGCCATTGCCAACGCCACGGCGGCCCATCTCAAGGCGCAGGGCTATCGTGTGAACCTCTTCCACCGCGACCTCCCGGAGGCTGTTGCTGCCGCCGCGCACGACGCTGCCACGGGCGAGAGGTAGCCAATGTCCTTCACCGCCCAGGTAAAAGACGAGCTCTCGCGCATAGAGCCCGCCTCCCGCATGGCCGAGCTCGCGCAGCTCTCGGCACTCGTCCGCGTCTGCGGCACCATGAGCTTCCACGGCTCGGGTCGCTACTCGATTCGCATTGCCACCGAGACCGGCGCCGTTGCCCGTACCGTCATCAAGCTCACGCACCGCGTGTTTGACCTCGAGACCTCTCTCACTGTGCGGCGTTCGGTCCTCCACAAGACGAGAAACTACCTCATCGAGATGCCCGAGCAGGACCGCCTGGCCGACGACCTCACCAGCCTGGGGATTCTTGTCCCTGGCCACGGTATCGCTCTGGGGGTTCCCGAGGAGCTCCTCAAGACGAGACAGGCGCGCTGCGCCTTTGTGCGCGGGGCCTTCATGGCTGGCGGCTTCATTGCCGACCCGCGCGGCGACTTCCACCTGGAGATCGCGGTAACGGGGGAGGAGTTCGCCCGGGGCCTAGCCAATGTCATCTCCACGCTGGGTGCCTCGGTGCGCATCAACCGGCGCCGCGGTGCCTATGCGCTCTACCTCAAGAGCTTCGACGATGTGCTGTGCCTTCTGCGCGTAATGGGCGCCCAGCGTATGGCGCGAGTGGTCGAGGTCGCGCGGGTGAGAAAGTCGGTCAAGAACGACGTCAACCGCCGCGTCAACGCGGAGGTTGCCAACCAGGCACGCTCGTCCTCGGCTGCCGTGGCGCAGCTCGAGCTCATCGACCGCGCGGACGAGCTCGTGGGTATCTCGCACCTCCCGCCGGCGGTGCGCGAGTTCTGCGTTGCACGCAGGGAGCACCCCGAGCTCTCGCTTGCGGCGCTAGGCGAGACCTTCGACCCGCCGGCGTCCAAGTCTGCCATGTACCACCGGCTGCTCAGGCTGGAGCAGATTGTCGACGAGGAGAGCGCTCCCGAGAAGAACTGAGAACGTTTCCACATCAGAAAATCGTCATTCTTTCTCATAAAAGCGCAGGTAGATTGCAGCACATACTATATTTTGCGCAGATATGCGTCCAGAATTTTGCCAGCGTTGCGGATTACTCGTTTTAGATTGGCAAACGTGCGGTAGAATGTCCCTAGCAATGACGTTTCGGCGTTGTTACATGGTCAGTCGGGGGGAGGCCCCGTCGGCCACTCGAAAGGAGAAAGCATGGCAGTTAAGGTTGCAATCAACGGCTTCGGTCGCATCGGTCGCCTGGCGTTCCGTCAGATGTTCGGTCACGAGGGCTCCGAGATCGTCGCCATCAACGATCTTACCTCTCCCGAGATGCTCGCCTACCTGCTGAAGTACGACTCCACGCAGGGCAACTACTCCCGCGATCACGAGGTCACCGCTGGTGAGGACTCCATCACCGTCGACGGCAAGACCATCAAGATTTACAAGGAGGCAGACGCCAACAACCTGCCTTGGGGCGAGCTCGGCGTCGACGTCGTCCTCGAGTGCACCGGCTTCTACACCTCCAAGGCCAAGTCCCAGGCTCACCTCAACGCTGGCGCCAAGAAGGTCGTCATCTCCGCTCCCGCGGGCTCTGACCTCAAGACCATCGTCTACAACGTCAACCACGAGACGCTGACCGCCGACGACGACATCATCTCCGCCGCCTCCTGCACCACCAACTGCCTCGCTCCTATGGCCAAGGGCCTGAACGACTACGCCCCCATCGTCTCCGGCATCATGACGACCATCCACGCCTACACCGGCGACCAGATGATTCTCGACGGCCCGCAGCGCAAGGGCAACTTCCGTCGTAGCCGTGCCGGCGCGGAGAACATCGTCCCCAACACCACTGGTGCTGCCAAGGCCATCGGCCTCGTGCTCCCCGAGCTCAACGGCAAGCTCATCGGCGCTGCTCAGCGCGTTCCTACGCCCACCGGCTCCCTCACCAACCTCTACGCTGTGGTCAACAAGGAGGTCACCGTCGAGGGCGTTAACGCCGCGATGAAGGCCTACTCTGAGCAGATCCCCGAGACCTTCGGCTACAACGAGGACCAGATCGTTTCTCGCGACATCGTCGGCATGACCTACGGCTCGCTCTTCGACGCCACCCAGACCATGGTCAACCCGCTGGGCAACGGCCAGAGCCTCGTCCAGGTGACCTCTTGGTACGACAACGAGAACTCCTTCACTTCTCAGATGGTCCGCACCATCAAGTACTTCGAGAAGTTCGTCGCCTAGTCGACGCTTCGGTGAGGTAACTATGGGGCGCGGTTTGCAGCTTTCGGGCCGCGGCCGCGCCCCTATTTTTTGCACGTATCGACAATAAGGAGTGAACATGGCTTTCACCAAGAAGACCGTTCGCGACATCGACGTCGAGGGCAAGCGCGTCCTCGAGCGCGTCGACTTCAACGTGCCCCTGAAGGATGGCGTTGTCACCGATGACACACGCATCAAGGCCGCCATCCCCACCATCAAGTACCTCAAGGAGCACGGTGCTGGTATCGTGCTCATGAGCCACCTCGGTCGCCCCAAGGGCGACGGCCCCGAGCCCGAGCTCTCGCTCAAGCCCGCCGCCGAGAAGCTCGCCGAGCTCACCGGCTATGACGTGAAGTTCGTCGACGACACCTACGGCGAGAAGGCCGCAGCTGCCGTTGCCGAGGTCAAGCCTGGCGACATCCTGGTACTCGAGAACGTCCGCTTCGACAAGCGCGAGAAGAAGAACGACCCCGAGATCGCCAAGAAGCTCGCCTCCTACGGTGACATCTTCGTGCTCGACGCCTTTGGCACCGCGCACCGTGCGCAGGGCTCCGTGGTTGGCCCCGCCGCCTACATTCCCGCCGTCGCCGGCTTCCTGCTCGAGAAGGAGGTCGACACCCTTACGTCGATCTTCGCCGAGCCCGAGCGTCCGTTTGTCGCCATCGTGGGTGGCTCCAAGGTTTCCTCCAAGATCACCGTGCTCGATCGTCTGATCGACTCCGCCGACACCCTCATTGTTGGTGGCGGCATGGCCTACACCTTCTTCCTGGCCCAGGGCTACACCGTGGGCACCTCGCTGCAGGAGCCTGACTACGTCGACGAGGCTAAGAAGCTCCTCCAGAAGGCCGAGGACAAGGGCGTCAAGCTGCTCCTGCCGGTCGACAACGTGGTCACCGACGACTTCGACAACCCCACCGTCAAGGAGGTCGTCGACTCTAACAAGATCCCCGACGACCGCATGGGTATGGACATTGGCACCAAGACCCGCGAGCTTTACGCCGAGGCCATCAAGGGCGCCAAGACCGTCTTCTGGAACGGTCCCATGGGCGTCTTCGAGAAGGACGAGTTCGCTGACGGCACCAAGGCCGTTGCCGAGGCCGTGGCAGAGGTCAAGGCTAACGGTGGCACCTCCATCATCGGCGGTGGCGACTCCGTGGCCGCAATCAACAAGTTTGGCCTGGCTCCCAAGATGAGCTGGATCTCCACGGGCGGCGGCGCCTCGATGGAGCTCGTTGAGGACAAGGCTCTTCCTGGAGTGGAGGCGCTTCTCGATGCGTAACAGGATGATCGCTGGCAACTGGAAGATGAACAAGACCTACGACGAGGGCGTTGTTCTCGCGCAGGGTCTGGTCGATGAGCTCAAGGACGGCACTGGCTCGGTGGATGTTGTTGTCTGCCCGCCTGCCATTGACGTCAAGGGCGTCGCAGAGGTCATCCAGAAGGCCAATGCCCCCATCGCCGTGGGCGTCCAGAACGTCTACTGGGAGGAGAAGGGCGCCTACACGGGCGAGACCGCTCCTGACATGATTACCGCCGTTGGTGCCACCTACTGCATCATCGGTCACTCCGAGCGTCGCGGCTACTTTGGCGAGACGGACGAGGATATCAACAAAAAGGCCAAGGCCCTCATGGCCCACGGCATTGTCCCCATCTCCTGCTGCGGCGAGTCCCTCGAGGTCCGCGAGGCCGGCAAGCACGTCGAGTTCGTGGTCGAGCAGATCAAGAAGGACACCGAGGGTCTCACGATCGATGACCCCTCCAAGTACGTGGTTGCCTACGAGCCCATCTGGGCCATCGGCACCGGCAAGACCGCCACGGCTGACGACGCCGAGGAGGTCTGCGGCGCCATCCGCAAGACCCTGGCCGAGATCTTTGGCCAGGAGACGGCCGACGGCATCCGCATCCTCTATGGCGGCTCCGCCAAGCCCGAGAACGTGGGCGGCTTCCTTGAGAAGGAGGACGTCGACGGCGCGCTCGTCGGCGGCGCCTCGCTCAAGGCCGACAGCTTCGCGGCCATGGTCCGCAGCGCCATGGCGTAGTGAGACAAAGGGACAGTCCCTTTGTCTCGTCCGGCCCCGGTGCGCCTGTCGCGCCGGGGCCTTTTCTAGATAGGGTGGTTCTTGTCCCGAAAGGTGGCGGAAGTTGTTTCTCGAAAAGTCGACATGGCCTGCAGTCGAGGCCTACTTTGCCAGCAGTGACCTGGTAGTCCTTGGGTTTGGCAGCACAGAGAACCATGGGCGGCACAATCCACTTGGAACCGACTGGATGGCCCCCCAGAGGATACTGGACCTCATGGATGAGCGCAGGCCCAAGTTTCTCTACGGGCCGACGCTTCGCCTTGGGTCTGCCGATCACTTCATTGACTACCCCGGAACGCTCTCGCTTGGGGATGACCTCCTCCATCAGGTGACCGCACGAATCTGCGGGCAGCTCTACCACTACGGCGCTCGGCACTTCTGCTTTGTCAACGGTCATGGGGGAAACACCCGAGCCCTCACCACGACCGGCTATGACCTCAACGACCGTGGCTGCCAGGTGGCGCTTCTCAACTGGTGGAAGCTGGCGGGCGAGCTTAACCCTTCGTGGGGTGGAGGCCACGGCGGTGCTCAGGAGACCTCAGCCAACCTCTGGATAGACCCAAGCTCCGTGGACACTTCCGCATTGGGCCCCATGGACCTTGTGGATGACGGCGGTAGCGATATCAAGACCCAAGGTTTTGACGTCGTCGAGTTCGAGGGCGTCCACCCATCGCTTATCCGTCGTGCTCGCAGGTATGCCACGAACGGATGGATTGGGAAGGACGATCCCAAGCAGGCGTCTGCGGAGTGGGGAGAGCAGATGCTCACCTCCTTTGCGGACTGGGCAGTGAAGTTCCTTGACGCCTTTGCCCGGTCTCCGCTGCCGGGGCAGATTGAGCGCTAGGCGAGAAGGTCGAGCCCTCTCTCCTCTATGACTGTGTGGAGGTCGTCCCTGCGGCAACCGCGCCTCCGGCGTCGGCTTGACGCCGGAGCGTGAGTTATAGCGCCGCTTGCCTCTGTGGTCTTATCGAAAAACTGGGCCCACCGGTTACTACCGATGGGCCCAGTGCCATTGCACGCCGAGAAGCGCAGCTGCTGCACAAGCGCAGCTACTGCGCGGGCGTTGCGTCCCTTAGCTCGGGCAGGCGTGCGGCATCGACCTTGATGCCGGTGAACTTGTTCGAGGTCACCTTGTTCAGGGTCTTGTGGAGCATGGGGATGATGGGCATGTCCTCGGCAGCAATGGCGTCCGCCTCGTGCATGAGCTCGACGCGCTTGTCCTCGTCCACGGTCTTTCTCGCCTCGTCCAGCTTGGCGTCGAACTCGGCGCTGGAGTAGTGGGAGACGTTGTCGCCCACGCCGGTGTACATGAGCGGCTGCAGGAAGTTGTCCATGATGGGATAGTCTGCGGTCCAGCCACGAGATCCAAGCTGGAAGGTGCCGGCAACGTAGTCGTCGAGCATCGACGCGTATTCCTTCTGGTCGATGGTCACGTTGATGCCCACGGCCTTCCAGTCGCCCTGCAGGACCTCGAACTCGTTTGTCTTGTTGGACGAGGAAACCATGATGGTGAGGTCGATGCCGCGCATACCGTCTGAGCCGGCGGGATAGCCTGCCTCGTCGAGAAGCTGACCAGCCTTGTCAACGTCATAGGCGCAGTACTGCCACGTGGTCTCGTCATTGCCCTTGATTCCCGGCGGGACAATGTCGCCTGCGGGCTGCGCAAATCCCTCGTAGAGGGTGTCGCAGAGGTTCTGGCGGTTGATGGCAAGAGACATTGCCTGGCGTACCCTCTTGTCGGAGAGGATGGGGTCGTTCACGTTGTACGCAAGGTACTCCGTGTACAGAACCTCGCCAACCATCGTCTGCTTGTTGGGGGTGCCGGTGTAGCCGTCGTCCGACTGCCCGTACTTCTCGACCGTCTCCTTGACGCGCCCCGCGGGAACGTCGCAGAGGTCGAGGTTGCCAGCCTCAAACTCGCGGAATGCCGTGTCGGTGTCCTTGTAGATGTTGAAGTGTACGGCGTCGACCTTGGCGGAGTTGACACCGGCATAGTCCTCGTAGCGCTTCATGTTGATGTACTGGCCATCGTTCCAGGTGCCATCCATCTGGAAGGGGCCGTTGCCAACCGGCGCCTTGGAGTAGGTGTCGTAGTTGTCCTTCGCGCAGTCCGGGATGGGCGAGAGGGGCGTGCAGCACACCACAAAGGGGAAGTCTGCGTAAGGACCGGTGAGCTCCACCTTGAGGGTGTAGTCGTCGGGGCAGGAAAGCCCCTCAAGCTCTTCGACGTTTCCGTTGACCACGTCGTCATAGCCCTTAACCATGGCAAGGTGGTACGAGACCACAGACGGCGCCGTGGTGGTCTTGGGGTTGCAGATGCGGTTCCAGGCGTACTGGAACGACTTGGCCGTGACGTCGGTGCCATCGTGGAACTTGAGGCCCTGCTTGATGTGGAAGGTCCACGTCGCGGCGTCGTCAGATGACTCCCAGGACTCGGCAACGCTGGGCTTCAGCTCCTCTGTGTCGTAGTCGTAGACCGTGAGCTGGTCAAAGAGCTGAGAAGCAACAGCCGCGCCGTTGAACTCCTCGATGTCAAAGGGGTCGGTCGACGTGGGGTTCGTGATTGCATAGTTGATGGTTCCTCCCGATGCCGCCTCCCCACTGGATGACTCTCCGCTGCTGGACGAGCGCTGTCCGCAGGCACCAAGTCCTGCGGCTGCCATCGCGGCAGCTCCGCCCTTGATGAAGGTGCGACGATCCATCGAATGACCCATCTTTTCCTCCCGCCGTCTGTCCTCATGCGGACACCGCATGACCGCAGTGTCCGCTTTTCGAGAAAGATGTTCGTCCTGTTGGAGGAAAGTGGCGGAGGACTGAAATACGCCTGAAGCAAATGTTTGCAGTATTGAAACTCCTGGCCTGATTTACCTACCGCTCGCCGACTGCAACTCGAAAGTCGCATGGCCGCACCTCGCTCGCGAACCTCACAAGAATGGGTGCGAGCATGACTGCCCGCACCCATCAAGAGGTACTGTCTCCAATGGCGAGAAGCTTCGCCCGTGCTGTCCGCTATTCCAGCGCAAGGAAGGCACAATAGCCCTTGTAGGCCTCCCAGATGTCCGCCTTGCTCGTGACCTCCCAGGGGGAGTGCATCGAGAGCACGCCAATGCCGGAGTCAATCACGTTCATGCCATAGGTGGCCAGGATGTAGGCGATGGTGCCACCGCCACCGGCGTCAACGCGGCCGAGCTCGGCGGTCTGGAAGCGGACGTCTGCGTCATCCATCACGCGACGGATGAGGGCAACGTACTCGGCGTCGGCATCGTTGGAGCCAGACTTGCCGCTGCCTCCCGTATACTTGTTGAATGTGAGACCGCGCCCGAGAAAGCACGAGTTCTTTGCCTCGAAGACCGAGGAGTAGTTGGGGTCGAAGGCTGCGGAGACGTCACTCGAGAGCATGCGAGAGCGCTCGAGGCAACGGCGCAGCGCCAGGGGAGTACCCTGTCCGGCTGCCTCGATAAGCTCGGCCATGACATCCTCAAAGAAGCGGCTGCTCATCGAGGTAGCACCGCGGCTGCCAATCTCCTCCTTGTCAACAAGGATGGTGACGGCGGTGCGCTTGGGCGCCTCGCACGCAAGCTGGGCAAGAAGCGAGGGGTAGGCGCAGGAGCGGTCGTCCTGGCCGTAGCCCAGGATCATCGAACGGTCCAGGCCCATGTCGCGCGCCTGGCCTGCGGGCACAATCTCAAGCTCGGCGGAGAGCAGGTCCTCCTCGGTGATATCGTACTTCTCGGCGAGAATATCAAGGACGGTTGCCTTAACCGCTTCTTTGTCCTGGTCCTTCTCGGCGCCGTCGCTAGCTGCCCTGGGGCGGTTGCCCACAATCACGTCGAGAAGCTCGCCCTCAATGAGCTCGGACGCCTTCTTCTGCATCTGCTCACGGGCAAGGTGGGGGAGAAGGTCGGAGACGCAGAAGACGGGGTCCGAGGGGTCCTCGCCAATCACGACCTTGATGACACTCCCGTCCTTCTTGGCAACAACGCCATGGATTGCCAGAGGCAGGGTTGCCCACTGGTAGGTCTTCACGCCGCCGTAGTAGTGCGTGTCAAGCGTGGCGATGTCGTTTCTCTCCTCGAGCGGGTTCTGCTTGACGTCCAGGCGGGGCGAGTCGATGTGGGCACCAAGGATGTTGACGCCCTGCTCAAGGGGCTCCGTGCCCAGTTCGATGAGCATGAGGCTCTTGCCGCGAACCGACGCGTAGACCTTGTCGCCGGCCGATAGCTTCTCGCCTGCCTTGACAGCCTCCTCAAGCGGGCGATACCCATGTGCCTCCGCAAGCTCGATGGCGGTTGAGCAGCACTCTCGCTCCGTCTTGTTCTCAGAGATGAACTTTCGGTACCCCTCGCAGAATTCAGTGAGCTGCGCCAGGTCCTTCTCGCCATAGCCCTTCCAGGCGTTTGGTCTCTCCATTCCTGCTCCCTTCCAAAGTCCTCGGGTAAGCTCCGGAGAAGACTGTATCACCCATGGAACTCGCGCCGTTCATCGCGCCGCTCGCCGGATGTCATCTGAGTTGTGAAATGAGAAAAACGATAAAACACGCGTATCCCCATATGCTATGCTGAATAGCATTGCGTACAGCCAATCCGCTCTCGAAGGAGCCAGAATCCGTGAACGTCCTCAACGTCATCCTCCTTGTCTTGCTGTTCATCTCCGGCCTGCTCACCGTGGCTCTCGTCCTCATGCACTCGGGCAAGGGCACGGGCGTGTCTGACATGATTGCCTCCTCGCTCTACAATGCCTCCGCCGGCTCTGGCATCTGGGAGAAGAACCTCGACAGGCTCACAGTCATCACCTCCGTCATCTTTGTGGTGTGCGTCATCGTGATGGCGGTGACCTTCCCCACGGGGACCATCGGCCTGGTTGGCTAGGCCTTCTCGGAAAACGGTTTCATGCGGGACGGAGCGGCGAGTGCCCTCCGTCCCTTTTTTATCAGCACCACATTCTTTGGTTAACAAGTGGGACATTGAACCATCGAGTTGGCATCCTTAAACGCTTGCAAGCCTATGCTGGTGACATAAAGGCTTGTCGCAAGGAGGATGCCACATGTACATGGAGAGAAGCACCTGGACGCAGGTTCGTGACTACTTCAAGGAGCACGACCTGGTGATTATTGGAGTTGGCTCGACGGAGTGCCACGGCAGGCACAATCCGCTGGGCACCGATACCATGGCGCCAGACAAGATCCTTGAGCTGCTGGAACAGCGCGACGGGACGTATCTTGTGGCACCAACACTTCCCTATGGCGCAACGGACGACCTCGTTGGGTACCCTGGCACGGTGAGCCTTGGTGTCCAGGGGCTCTACGACGTCCTTTCGAGCATCACGCGGCAGCTCAGAGCCTATGGCGCACGCCGCTTCGTCTTCCTCAATGGCCATGGCGGTAACGTCAAATCTCTCTCTATGGCGTCGATGGACCTGAACGATGCCGGCTGCCTTGCGGCGGTGGTCAACTGGTGGAGGGTTGCCCCGCAGCTTGATCCCGCATGGGGCGGCGGGCACGGTGGCGCCATGGAGACCAGCGCCAACCTTGCCATCGATCCCGCTTCCGTTGACATGTCGCAGGTGACAGACGAGAACCTGCTCCCCGACATTGGGGCCGACATGCCCTCAACGGGATGGAACAGCGTGATCTTTGGCGGTGCCGAGGTGGAGTTCCCGCGAAGGCTCGCCCGGTTTGCAAGCTCCGGCTGGGTTGCCGAAGGCCACGAGGACCATCCGCGCGGCGCAAGCGCCGAGCTTGGGAAGGCGATGCTTGAGGGCACTGCGGCGTGGCTACAGGAGTTCACGCATGCCCTCGAGGCGGAGACGCTGCCCAAGCCAATCGACTTCTCTCGGGCAACGGAGCACCTCGACCAGTAGCGCACACTGCATAGCTGCATCTGTACCAGGCGTTCCCGCCTGCCGAGGAACGGGCGGACAACAAGGAGGAGAAATGCGCATCGAGCTGAGTACCTGGCCTGCCGTGAAAGACTACTTTGAGCGGGGAAACGACCTCGTCGTCATGGCCATAGGAAGCACGGAGGAGCACGGGAGGCACAACCCGCTGGGAACAGACACCCTTGCACCCAATCTGCTGCTGGAAAAGATTGATGCTGCCCTTGGCGAGGACGTGCTCATTGCGCCCACGATTCCCTTTGGCAACGCGGATGACCTCCTGGGGTTTCCGGGAACGCTCTCGATAGGCTATGACCTTCTCCGTTCGCTTGTCCGGACGCTCAGCATGCAGCTCTGCGACTATGGAGCAAGAAGGTTCCTCTTCATCAACGGCCACGGCCCCAACATCAAGCCCATCTCAAGCGTGTGCGAGGAGCTCAATAGGCGAGGGTGCCTCGCGGCAAGGGCGGATTGGTGGCTCATGGCAGGCGAGCTCAACCCTGCGTGGGGCGGTGGCCATGGCGGGGCAGAGGAGACGGCTGCGGTGATGGCCGTCGACCCCTCGCTTGTGGATTCCTCCGAGCTTGGCCCCATGGCGCTTGCTAACGACATCTCCGACGAGCTTCCCACGTCTGGCTGGGACAACGTTGAGTTCAAGGGCGCTCACGTTGCCATTCCGCGTGACGCCTGCCGCTACGCCGGCAACGGCTGGATTGGCCCCGACGACCCAGCGAACGCCAACCCGGAGTGGGGAGGCCAGATGATGGACGGCGTAGCCAGCTACCTCGTCGACTTCATCGGCGCCCTCAAGCGCGCGCCGCTTCCCGCGCCCATGCCCGTCCGCACTACCAAGGCATACGGCGGCAATGGCGACAAGTAACGTCAGCACGTACGCGATATTGGCTCCCAAGAGAGAGGCAAGTGGCAATGGATTTCAACGATAGCGAGGTCGTGGACCTTCTCGGCAGGCTCTCTAACGCAAAGTCCCCCTCGGGCTTCGAGGACGAGACCATAGAGGTCGTGCGCGACTTCTGCCAAGGGTGGGCAAAGGTCGAGACCAACAGCGTCCACGACGCACTCGTCACCCCCAAGAACTTTACAGGCGAGAAGCCCGTGCTCATGCTCGATGCCCACGGCGACGAGGTTGGAGGCATGGTCAAGTCCATCCGCTCCAACGGCACGATGACCTTCGTTGAACTAGGACGCTTCTCTCCCAACGTGCTCACCGGCCAGGACGTGCTGGTGAGAAACACGCTTGGCGAGTGGGTCCATGGCGTGATTGGCGTGAAGCCGCCCCACTTCATGAGCGCTGCCGAGCGCGCCTCCGGAGAGCTGCAGCTCATCCTGGACGTTGGCGCCACCTCCAAGGAGGAGGCGGTAAACGTCTTCCATATGGGCATGGGCGAGCCTTTTGTCCCGGCCACCAAGTTCGAGTACAACGAGAAGACTGGCGTTGCGTTGGGGAAGGCATTCGACTGCCGCGCAGGAGTCACCGCAGAGCTCCTCGCCCTGCGCGAGCTTTCTAGCCGCACGGATCTACCCTTTGACGTTGTTGCCTCGGTGAGCTCGATGGAGGAGGTGGGGGAGCGCGGCGTGCTGGCAGCGGCGCTGCACTTCGATCCCATGGTCGCCTTCATGTTTGAGGGCTGCCCGGCAGATGACACGTTTACCATCCCCGATGACGTCCAGACTGCCTTTCGCCATGGCCCCATGTTTCGCTACTTTGACTGCTGCATGATTACGAACCCTCGCTACCAGCGCTTTGTACTCAAATGTGCGGCGGAGGCGGGACTTGTCTGCCAAACGAGCGTGCGGGAGGGCGGCGGCACCGACGGCGGCCCCACCCACATGCTTGACATCCCCTGCGTGGTCGCTGGCGTTCCCAGTCGCTACGTCCACTCGGGAACCGCGCTGTGCACGCTCTATGACGTAAAGATGACGGCGGAGGTTGCGGTTGCCGTGGCCGAGCGGATTACTCCGGATGCCGTTCGCTCCTTTTAAGCAGAGCGGGACCCCTGGCAATTTGGAGTTGCGTTAACGGGTAATTACATTGTCATTTCATAAACTTTTCTATTTACGTTCTTAACGTTACATGTGGACTATTCGACCTTAATGAACACTGTTTAGAAACAATAGCCCGCTACCCTGTTTCACAACATCAAGGTGGGACTTGATGCTTTGACAGTCAAATTGGTGTGGAAGAGGAGGAGCATATGGAAGACAGGTTTGGCGGAGTCTCTCGTCGAGGCTTCATCAAGGGTGGCGTCGCAGCCGCCGCACTGGCCGGTCTCGCGGGATGCGGCAAGAACAACTCTGGAAGTGCGACTTCGGGTGGCTCTTCTTCTGATGCGGGAGCCAGCACGGGCGGCGTGCTGAAGTACTACATCAACGACCCCGTTGCCATCGACCCCTACAACACGCAGGAGTCCGAGGGCACCCAGGTCGCGAAGTGCCTGTTCGATTCCCTCACCAAGTACAACTACGACACCAAGGAGCTTGAGCCGGCGGCGGCCGAGTCCTGGGAGTCCAACGACGACGCGACCCAGTGGACCTTCCACATCCGCAAGGACTGCAAGTTCCACAACGGTGACACCGTGAAGGCAGAGGACTTCAAGCGCGCCTTTGAGCGCATCTGCGACCCAACGATGAAGACCCCCTCGGACGTTGCCTACCACCTCGACCCCGTCAAGGGCGCCAAGGAGATGCAGGCGGGCGAGGCCGACGAGATCTCTGGCGTCACGTGCCCCGACGACAACACGCTCGTCTTCGAGCTCACCACCCCTATGTCCGAGTGGCCGCTCGTCTGCGCCCACCAGGCGCTCGTGCCTGTTCCTAAGGCGGCACGAGACGATCCCGACAGCTTCCTCGTTGCCCCCATCGGCAATGGCCCCTTCCAGATGGATGGCACCTGGGTCTCCGGCCAGTACATCAACGTCAAGAAGTTCGACGGCTACTATGGCACCCCCGCAAAGCTCGATGCCGTGAACTTCTCCATCCAGAAGGACCCGGACACCGCCTTCAAGGAGTTCCAGGCCGGCAACATCGACTTCTGCTCCGTGCCCTCCGGCCGTCTTGCCGAGGTCGAGCAGCAGTATGGCACCTCTGACGACGGCTATACCGTGACCCCCAAGAAGCAGGTCCTTACTGGTGCCGAGGCCTCAACCTACTGGCTCATCTGCGAGATGGGCGACGAGACCCTTGGCAAGAAGGAGGTCCGCCAGGCACTTAGCCTTGCCATCAACCGCCAGAACATCTGCGACACGCTCTTCGAGGGCTCCCGCAAGCCTGCCACAAGCTGCTTCCCGCCGCTTATCGATGACTCCCCTGATTCCACGTGGGAGTACTGCGACTACGACCCCGAGAAGGCCAAGGAGATTCTTGATAGCGCCGGCTACACGGCAGACGCGGACGGCAAGCGCAACCTCACGGTTAAGCTCTCCTACAACTCCGGTGGCGGCCACGAGGACATCATGTCCATCATCCAGGGCGACTTCGAGGCCATCGGCGTGACCGTTCAGCAGAACTCCCTGGAATGGGCTGCCTACCTCACCGCGCTCGATGACGGTGGCTTCCAGCTCGGCCGCATGGGCTGGATCACCGACTACCCCAACATGGACAACTTCCTGTACCCCAACTTCTACAGCACCTCGTCGAACAACTACGGCAAGTACTCCAACCCTGAGTTCGACAAGCTGGTCGAGGACGCCCGCAAGGTCACCGACGAGGAGGAGCGCAAGTCCGAGTATCGCAAGGCCTGCAAGCTCCTGGGCGAGGACATGCCGGTCATCCCCATCATGTTCTACGCGCACGACCACATTGGCTCCGAGAGGATTCAGAGCCTGTACTACGACCCGGCAGGCATTGCCCACCTAGGCGAGGCTAGCGTCCAGGCCTAGTCCCCACGAGCTCGTGCGGGGCATCGGGTTTCCGGTGCCCCGCCCCGTCTTAATATCGGCATCTATTGGCTCGTCCCATGTGGTGGCAGGGGAGTGACCATGGGAAAATACATCATCAAGCGCGTTTTGCAGTTCATCCCGGTGTTCTTGGGAGTCACACTGATTCTGTTCTCCCTCGAGAACATCGTCCCGGGAGACCCAATCAGGCTGATTGCCGGAGACAAGAAACTCGACCCCGTCACCGAGAACAACCTGCGCGCCTCGTTCCACCTCATCGAGACGAACGACGATGGCACAATCAAGTACGACGAGAACGGCAACACCATCGAGACCCCCATGTGGGAGAGGTACTTCCTCTACGTTGGGGGCCTTCTCCACGGCGACCTTGGCGTGAGCTACCAGAAGTCTGGCCAGTCGGTCTCGAGCATTCTGGCAGACAAGTACCCCTATACTGTGCGGCTTGCCATTGTGGCTATCATCATGGAGGCGGTGCTCGGCATAGGAGCCGGCATAGTGAGCGCACTCAAACGCTACTCATTCTGGGACATATTTGTCACGTTCCTCTCGGCCCTGTTCGTCTCCATGCCCGCATTCTGGTTAGGCATGCTCTTACAGCTGTTCTTTGGCGTGTTCCTCAAGGATGCCACTGGCGGCGCCTTCTACCTGCCAATATCTGGCGCTGGTGGCCCGTATGCCGAGTTCCAAGACTGGGTGTACTACATACTCCCCGCGTTCACCCTGGCTGCAATCTCGATGGCATACACGGCCCGCATCATGCGCTCCCAGCTGCTTGAGGTCATGAACCAGGACTACATCCGCACGGCAAAGGCCAAGGGGCTCTCTCGCAAGGACATCGTCATTCACCACGCCCTCAAGAACGCGCTTATCCCCGTGGTCACCTACATTGGCATGGACTTTGGCGGCCTTCTTGCCGGTGCCATCCTCACCGAGACGGTCTTCAACTGGCCGGGCGTTGGCTACGAGACCTATCGTGCCATCACCCAGCGTGACTGGCCGCTGGTACTTGGCTCGGTAACGGTCATCGTGGTTGTGGTCATGGTCATCAACCTGATCGTCGACGTGAGCTATGCCTTCCTTGACCCGCGCATTCGCTTTGGCGCACCCAAGAACGAGAGGTAGGCAGGCATGGCTGATAACACCGCACAGACGCAAGAGAAAGCCAATGACGAGAACACCCTGGGCATCTTCTCGGCAAAGGCTGCCGCCGCAGCCGTCAATGCCCAGACCTCGTCTCGCACTATGTGGGGCGATGCTTGGAAGAGGCTGAAGCGCAACAAGCTTGCTATGATCGGCATGATCTGGATTGGCTTCGTCATCGTTGTTGCCCTGACGGCAGACCTTTGGGTTCCGGGTACGCTTGGCAGCCCAACCGAGACCGAATCGGCAACTATGGCGCAGAACTCTAGGCTTGCGCCATCGGCCGAGCATCCCTTTGGCACCGACACGCTGGGGCGTGACGTCCTCTGCCGCGTCATCTACGGTTCGAGGATCTCGCTTGCCGTCGGCGTTCTTGCAACTGCCATTTCGACCGTGCTGGGCCTCATCATGGGCGCACTTGCCGCCTATTACGGTGGCATTTGGGACACCGTCATCATGAGGTTGGCCGACATCTTCTTAGCCTTCCCGTACACGCTCTTTGTCATCGCGATGCTTGCGGTCATTGGGCCGGGCGTCCAGAACGTGTTTATCGCCATCGGCATCCTGGGCTGGCCGTCCATCGCCCGCGTGTTCCGTTCGGCAATCCTTACCGTCAAGGAGAACGACTACGTTGACGCGGCGCGTGCGATGGGCGCCTCCGACGCGCGCATCATCGCCCGCCACATCTTCCCCAACTCCGTGGCAGTCATCGTGGTCTACGCCACGATGAACATCGGCTCCGCAATCCTCACCGAGGCTGCCCTGTCCTTCCTGGGTATGGGAGTCCAGGCACCCAACCCGTCCTGGGGCATCATGATTCAGGACGGCGCAACCTACCTGGCCACCCAGCCCTGGCTCATGATCATGCCCGGCCTCGCGATTCTCACCACGGTGCTCGCCTTCACCCTTCTGGGCGATGGCCTGCGCGATGCCCTCGACGTCAAGATGAAGGATGCCTAAGCCATGTTCAAGAAGAAGACCAGGGTGCAGATGCACCTCAAGGACCAGCCCGTCCCCGAGGGCGAGCACCTTCTCGAGGTCGATGACCTCAAGATGTACTTCCACACACAGGACGGCGTGGTCAAGGCCGTGGACGGCGTGTCCTACACCCTCGACCGCGGCGAGACGCTCGGCGTGGTGGGGGAGTCCGGCTCCGGTAAGTCCGTCACGCACCTTACAATAATGGGCCTCATCGACATGCCCCCGGGACGCATCGAGGGCGGCGACGTGCGCTACCGCGGCCAGTCCCTGCTCAAGATGAGCGAGGAGCAGATGCAGGACATACGCGGCAACGACATCGCGATGATCTTCCAGGACCCCATGACCTCGCTGAACCCCGTCTACACCATTGGACGCCAGCTGGGCGAGGGCTTGCGCCTGCATCGTGGCTACTCCAAGGACGAGGCACTCAAGCGATCCGTCGAGCTTCTCGACATGGTGGGCATCCCCAACCCCGAACAGCGCGTCAAGGACTACCCGCACCAGTTCTCCGGCGGCATGCGCCAGCGCGTCATGATCGCCATGGCGCTTGCCTGCGACCCCGACATCCTCATTGCTGACGAGCCCACCACGGCCCTCGACGTGACCATCCAGGCGCAGATCATCGAGCTCATGCGTGAGATGCAGAAGAAGAACGGCAACGCCATAGTGATGATCACCCACGACCTGGGCGTGGTGGCCGACATCGCCGACAAGATCATGGTCATGTACGCGGGGCACCCCGTGGAGTTTGGCCCTGCCGAGGAGATCTTCTACAACTCCACGCACCCCTACACCTGGGGCCTTATCCGCTCGATCCCCGACCCCGTCATGACCGAGAAGTACCCCCTCACGCCCATCAAGGGCAACCCGCCCTCGCTCGTGAGGCTGCCTGCCGGCTGCGCCTTCTCTCCGCGCTGTCCGTATGCCACGGACAAGTGCCGCGCCGAGCGCCCTGGCCGCATCGAGGTTGGCCCCAATCACTACTCCTGCTGCCACTATGCGCTTGACAAGGACTTTGTCGCCAAGAACGCGCCCAAGACGAGCAGAACCAAGGCTGCAGCGCCCGCGCAGGCCGAGAAGGGAGGCGAGGCGTAATGGCAGAGCCTCTCCTCAAGGTCGAGCACCTCACCAAGGAGTTCCCGGTAGACTCGAGCGTCTTCTCTCGCGAGAAGCGCAAGGTCTCTGCCGTGAGCGACGTTAGCTTCGAGATTTACCCCGGCCAGACCCTTGGCCTGGTAGGCGAGTCCGGCTGCGGTAAGTCCACCACGGGCCGCTGCATCATGCGCCTCATCGAGCCCACCTCCGGCAAGATCACCTTCGATGGCAAGGACGTCACGAAGATGAACGGCAAGGAGCTCAAGGCCATGCGCCGCGACATGCAGTACATCTTCCAGGATCCTTACGCGAGCCTCAACCCGCGCATGACCATCGGCGAGATCGTCTCCGAGCCGCTTATCATTCACCATGTGATGCCGGACAAGGCCGAGCGCACCAAGTACGTGGCGTCTCTTCTCGACATGGTGGGTCTGAACCCCGAGCACATCAACCGCTATCCGCACGAGTTCTCGGGCGGACAGCGCCAGCGCGTGGGCATCGCGCGTGCCTTTGCCCTGAAGCCAAAGCTCATCATTTGCGACGAGCCGGTCTCGGCGCTTGATGTCTCCATCCAGGCGCAGGTCTTGAACCTCCTGGCCGACCTCCAGCAGGAGTTTGGGACTGCCTACCTCTTCATCGCGCATGACCTCTCGGTGGTCCAGCACGTTTCCGACCACGTTGCTGTCATGTACCTTGGCAACCTCATGGAGTACGCGGACTGGAAGGAGCTCTACGAGAAGCCCTGCCATCCCTACACGCAGTCGCTCCTCTCGGCCGTGCCGGTGCCCGATCCCGACATCCAGCACTCGCGCAAGCGCATCATCCTTGCCGGAGATCCGCCATCACCCATCAGCCCGCCCTCCGGTTGCCGCTTCCACACGCGCTGCCCGCTTGCCACCGAGAAGTGCACCAAGGAGCATCCGGACTTCCGTGACCTTGGGGGAGGGCACTACTGCGCCTGCCACTACGGTCAGCCGTTCCCCATCAAGGATTCGTCGATCGAGCTCTAGCAAAAATATCAATTATTGTTTATTTTCGCCCCGCGCCACGACCTTCGGTCACCGGCACGGGGCGTTTTGGTCGTTTGGTTTGCATTCTGTTTTCTATTGTGTAACAGAGCCATGGTGATAGACTACCCCATGTTGTGTCGTGCCACGCCAGACCCACATGGCGTTGCGTGGCACGCGACATGTGGGTGGCTGTGCGGCTGGATCCCGTCCCCTTTCGTTGTGCCAGGGGGACTCATGCTCCGTATGGCTCGGGCGAGCGGAACCCCCAAGGGGCGCGCAGGTGAAGGCTGCCGTGCATCCCCCCTTTGGTTGCGCGAACGGCACAAAGGAGTTTCGATGGCACGATTTCTAGGGTACCTGGCCAAGAGGATCGTCAACTACATTGTGATGATCTTCGTTGCGACCTCGCTTACCTACTTCCTCGCGTGCGCTTTCATGAGCCCGCGCTCGAACTACGAGTCGCGCACGCCCCGGCCCTCCCAGGAGTCCATCGAGGCCTCCCTGGACAAGGCCAACCTCAACGACAAGACCCCGGTTACCGAGCGCTACCAGCGCTGGCTCACCAACATCGTGACCGAGTGGAACTGGGGCCTCTCGCCCGCGGGCGACTCCGTGAACAACGAGATCTCCAGCCGCATTGGGGCATCGGTCAAGCTCATGCTTCTCTCAACCGTCCTCTCCATCGTGATTGGCGTGAGCCTGGGCGTCTACACGGCGCAGCGCCAGTACCAGTGGCAGGACAGGTTTTGGAGCGGCTTGGCCTCGGTCTTTCTCGTCATCCCCACGGTCGTCCTGGCCATCCTCATCGTGTTCTTTGCCATCGAGATAAACCAGCAGACGGGGCAGCGCATCTTCTACGTCACGGGCCTTTCGAGCTACGACGGCCCCAACTTCTTCATCGCCCTCGTTGACTTCCTGCAGCACATCCTTCTGCCCACCATCGTGCTCACCATCATCAGCTCCGTGGGCTACCACCTAAACCAGCGCACCTACCTCCTGGATGAGATGCACGCGGATTACGTGCGCACGGCACGCGCCAAGGGCCTCACCAAGAAGCAGGCCATCCGCAAGCACGCGCTGCGCGCAAGCCTTATCCCCACCTCGGTGAACGTGGCGTTCTCGATTGCCAGCATCTTCACGGGTGCCGTCATGACGGAGAAGATCTTCGCCATCCACGGCATGGGCGAGTACTTCATCAACTGCATCAATAACAACAACATCAACGGTGCCGTTGCGGTCGCCGCCTTCTCGGGCGCCTGCACGCTTGTGGGCGCCCTGCTCGCGGACCTCTTTGCCGCGGCCCTGGACCCCAGAATCAAGATGAGCTAGGAGATGGCAATGGAAGAGCAGAACAACAAGAACGAGCAGCTCACCAATGCCCAGCTCGAACTCCAGGCCGACGCTGCCGGCCCCAGCGAGGTCAAGCGCATAAGCTACGCGAGCCTCATCGCGCGCAGGTTCTTCAGGCAGAGGAGCGCCGTGGTTGGCCTCACCATCCTGGGCATCCTGGTGCTTCTCGCCATCTTTGGGCCACTCATCTGCAAGTACAACTACACCGACCCAGACTTTACGGCCATCAACGTGGCCCCCAACGCGCGTCACTGGTTTGGCACCGATGGTGGCGGCTTTGACCTCTTTGCCTGTGTGGTGCACGGCCTTGGCCGCTCCCTTGTGATCGGCCTCACCTATGCCATCCTTACCACTGCCATCTCGGCCATCGTGGGCACTGCCATCGCCTATGCGCGCGGATGGGGCGAGAAGATTGGCATGTGGCTTCTCGATATGCTGCTTGTCATTCCGAGCTTCCTTCTTGTTGCCATGATCGTCCGCGCCGCCTCCGGCACGCAGGGCTGGATCATGCTCATCCTTGGCCTCACTGCCTTTGGCTGGATTGGCTATGCGCGAACGCTGCGTACCATGGCGCTCTCGCTGCGCGAGCGCGACTACGTGCGCGCGGCCAAGTACATGGGCGTTCCTTCGATCAAGATCATCATTCGGCACCTGATTCCCAACCTGGGCTCGATCCTGGTCATCGATACGGTCCTTGGCGTCATTAGCGGCATCAACTCCGAGACGGCCTACAGCTTCCTGGGCCTGGGCATCAAGGCGCCCGATACCTCGCTGGGCTACATCCTCTCGCAGGGCTCCTCGGCCATGCTCTCTGCCCCGTGGATCGTCCTCATCCCATCGGTTGTCCTCATCATCCTGTGCGTGAGCATGCAGCTCATCGGCGACGGACTGAGGGACGCCTTTGACCCCTACTCCCGCGCTGCGGGCGAGGTGGCCGACGAGGAGTCCAAGAAGGACGAGGCCGAGAAGACCGCCGCTGCTGCCGCCGGCACCGCTGCCGGGTCACACCACGAGTAGACGGAGACGTACGCATGTCTGACACCACCAGCACCACAACCATGGACGACACGCTTCGCTACGAGCTGCTCGAGGCAAACGGGCCCAAGGGTGCGCCAACCGGCGACCCCGTCATGAGCGTTCGCAACCTGCGCGTCTCCTTCAACACCGAGGCCGGCGTGGTCCACGCCGTGCGTGACGTGAACTTTGACCTCTGGGGCGGTCGCACCCTGGGTATCGTGGGCGAGTCCGGATCGGGCAAGTCGGTCACGGCGCTCTCGCTCATTGGGCTTCTCGATGACAACGCGCACGTCTCGGGCTCGGTCAAGCTCAACGGCGAGGAGCTCATCGGCAAGAGCGACGAGGAGATGTCTAAGATCCGCGGCGCCCGTATCTCGATGATCTTCCAGGATCCGCTCTCGGCCCTGACGCCCATGTTCTCCATTGGCGACCAGCTTGCCGAGGCGCTCCTCATCCACAATCCCGACATGCCCAAGGACGAGGTGCGCAAGCGCTGCATCGAGCTGCTCACCCTGGTGGGCATCACCGACCCGGAGAACCGCCTGGACGCGTATCCCCACGAGTTCTCCGGCGGCATGCGCCAGCGCGTGGTCATTGCCATTGCCATTGCGAACAACCCCGACATTATCATTGCCGACGAGCCCACCACGGCCCTCGACGTGACCATCCAGGCGCAGATCCTAGACATCCTGAAGGTCGCGCAGAAGGAGACCGGTGCCGCCGTCGTGCTTATCACGCACGACCTGGGCGTTGTTGCCGGCACGGCAGATGACGTGATGGTCATGTACGCCGGTCGTGCGGTGGAGCGTGCGAGCATCGATACGCTGTTCGAGCGTCCTTCTCAACCCTACACCATGGGCCTTCTCGGCGCCGTGCCCAAGCCCCACATGGCGGCCGAGCACCGCCTGGTGCCCATCAAGGGCAACCCGCCCTCGCTTGCGGCCATTCCCGCGGGCTGCCCCTTCTCGCCGCGCTGCCCCATGGCAACCGACGAGTGCCGCGTGACCGAGCCTGACCTCCTGCCCATCGAGGCGGGGGAGGGCCACCTGGTCTCGTGCCACCACATGGACCAGATTCGCGACAAGCACCTCACCTACGCCGACGTCTATCCGGCGCTTGAGCCGCTGCTGCCCAAGTGGGCCGACGTCCCGCGTGACCAGCGCCCCGTGGTTCTCGAGGTCAAGGACCTGGTGAAGACCTTCCCCATCCAGGGCAAGGGCCTCATCCGCAGGAACAAGGGAACCATGACCGCGGTCGATCACGCATCGTTCACCATCCACGAGGGCGAGACGCTGGCTCTTGTCGGCGAGTCTGGCTCGGGAAAGTCCACCACGCTCATGCAGATCATGGACCTCGTGGTGCCCGAGGAGGGAACGATTACCGTCCTGGGCAAGAAGACCTCCGAGCTGAAGAGCGCCCGCGACCGCCGCGAGCTGCGCCGCAACCTCCAGATCATCTTCCAGGACCCCATGAGCTCGCTTGACCCGCGTATGCCCATCTACGACGTGCTGGCCGAGCCCCTCGAGGCCCAGGGCTGGGACAAGGCCAAGATCAACAAGCGCATCGGCGAGCTCATGTACCTCGTGGGCATCAACCCGGACTACGTGGACCGCTTCCCGTCGCAGTTCTCCGGTGGCCAGCGTCAGCGCATTGCCATCGCCCGTGCCCTGGCCACAAGCCCCAAGCTGCTTCTCCTCGACGAGCCCATCGCGTCGCTTGACGTGTCGATCCAGGCGGGCATCATCAACCTGCTCGAGGACCTGCAGGTGCAGCTCAAGATCTCCTATCTCTTTGTTGCGCACGACCTTGCCGTGATTCGCCACATCTCCGATACCGTGGCCGTCATGCATCTGGGCAAGATCGTGGAGTACGGCGACACCGAGGAGGTCTTCACCAACCCCCAGGACCCCTACACAAAGGCGCTTCTCTCTGCAATCCCCATCCCCGACCCCAAGGTCGAGCGCACGCGCGAGCGTCTTGTCTACCGTGACGGCGAGCTCATTCCTGCCTCGAGTCTGCTGCCCACCTCGCTTACGTAGCGAGAGGGGAGAGAAGCCGGCCGGTTCAGGCCGGAACGTGACCTTGCGGGCCCGGACCTCCGGGCCCGCTTCTCTGGGGCAACCGTACAATTTGTGTCCAAATCATTACGTATCGATTTCTAAACACGATTCAATAACGATGTGATTTCATTACCTAATGCCAGTCTGATACCATCTTTAATGGTTCATTACGGACCAGTATCATCCGAGAGAACGGGAGAGAACATGTCTGTTTCCAACCTTTCGCGTCGTGCCTTCCTGGGCATGAGCGGCAGCGCCGTTGCGCTGGCAGGGCTTGGCCTCGCTGCCTGCGGGTCCGACTCCACCTCCAGCGACAACGCCACTGGCTCCGCCAACAGCACCGACGTTACCGGTACTGAGCCCCAGAACGGCTCGCCCGCAACCACCCCGCTTGACCAGCTGCCGCTCCCCGAGAAGGGCAAGGTCTACAACAACCCGCTCGACCGCGACCAGATCCAGGACGGCGGCACCCTCACGCTTCCCGCCGGCGAGATTGGCCCCAACTGGAACTACCTCTCCATCGAGGGCAACACCTCCGAGATGCACAACATGTGGGACTGGTACATGCCCACCAACCTCTTCGTCTCCGATGCCACCGCCTCGAAGTTCGAGCCCAACCCCAACTTCGTGACCAAGGCCGAGACCAAGGATGACGGCGGCAAGCAGACCCTGACCCTCGACATCAACCCCGACGCCAAGTTCAACGATGGCACCCCCATCGACTATCGTGCCTTCCAGGCCGTGTGGACCGTCATGAACGGCACCAACCCCGACTACACTCCTGCGGCCACCGACGGCTACGACCGCATCGAGTCCGTCGAGAAGGGCGACTCCGACAAGCAGGTCGTGATCACCACCTCGAACCCGGTCTATCCTGCCGAGGCTCTCTTCAACCTGGTCATCCACCCCGACGCCGCTGATCCCGACGTCTTCAACAGCGGCTGGAACAACAACCCCCACGCCGATGACTGGGGCTATGGTCCCTACACCGTGGACTCCTTCGACACCACGCAGGTCACCTTTGTTCCCAACCCAAACTGGTGGGGCGACGCACCCAAGCTCGAGTCCGTCACCTACAAGCAGATGGACTCCCAGGCGCTCTTCAACGCCTTCAAGAACGGTGAGATCGACGCCACCGGCCAGACCCAGAGCGGCTCTCAGGAGATGCTCTCCAACTTCTCCAGCATGGACAACGCCGAGATCCGTCGCGCGAACAGCCTCTCCATCGCCAACATCGAGATCAACTCCACGCGTGGCGTGCTCACCGACGAGAACGTGCGCAAGGCCTTCGTGCAGTGCCTCGACATCCCCACGCTGCGCTCCGTGGTGTTCCAGGGCGTGAACTGGGAGGAGGACGTCCCCGGCTCGCTGCTGACCCCCGTCTGGGCAGATGGCTACGAGAACAACATGCCGGATGACGTCACCAGCCTCACCACTGCCGACGAGCGCACCGCCGCGGCCAAGAAGACCCTCGAGGACGCCGGCTACGCGCTCGACGACGACGGCTACTACGCCAAGGACGGCACCGAGGTCGCCTTCTCCTTCACCACGTTCGGCGACTCCAACACGGTGAAGAACCGCGCTGCCGCCATCATCAAGATGGCCAAGGACGCCGGCATCAAGATCGACCAGGACGCCAAGCCCTCCTCGGAGTTCTCCACTACGCTCACCAGCGGCTCCTGGGACATCTGCCTGTTTGGCTGGGTTTCCACGCCCACCTCGGTCTGGAACGGGCCGCAGATCTACGGTTCGGACTCCCCGTCCAACTTCACGCACCTCGGCAGCGCCGACCTCGACGCCGAGCTAGCCAAGATCATCTCGATTGAGGACCACACCGAGCAGATGAAGGCCCTGAACGCCGCCGAGAAGAAGGCTCTTGCCTCCTACGGCTTCGTGCCTCTGTACGCCGGCCCCGACGTTGTCGTGACCAAGCAGGGCCTCGCCAACTACGGCCCCGCGCTGTACCTCACCGTGTCCAACGAGAACATCGGCTGGGCCAAGTAGTTCGGCTGTCGCCGGAAGCGCGATTTCTACGACGTTTGCACCATGCGGGCCCCTCCGGAGACGTTTCGTCGCCGGAGGGGCCCTTCTTTCGGGACTTGCAGCGGCAGCGCCCCAAGCTGCGGATGCCGAGAGCTCCTCGGGCAGGGAAGGCGGGTCTTCTCGGCAATGCCGCACCTTCTCGGCAATGCCGCACCTTGTCGGCATCTAGGACTTTTCCGAACGGTTAGGGGTGATTAAATGGCGAGAATGCTCGGCATCGCGGGGGTGCCGAGCATTTCGAACGGTTAGACCGCCTTAAACGTTCGGATTTTTCCTAACCGGTGAAATCGCGCGGCATTGGCGAGAGGGTCGGACCGTCTGACGACAGGAGTAAGTCCTGTCCCTTTCGGCGCATTTTTGGTCTGGCGAGAAAAACTTGCGATTCGCGCTTGCCACCGCGCGAGCGTGTGTTAAGATACTCCTCGCGTTCAAGACGCACGTCGGAGTGGCGGAATTGGCAGACGCGCTAGCTTGAGGTGCTAGTGACTGACTAAAAGGTCGTGCGGGTTCAAGTCCCGCCTCCGACACCACGAGCGTTCGCGGGTCCCCGGAAACGGGGGCCCGCTTTTTTGTGTCAGCTGCGAATGAGACAAAGGGACTGTCCCTTTGTCTCATTCGGTATTCGTAGCGCGTTCGCAACCAAAGCGAAAACATAAAGCGCGAGCATGTCCCTCAAGGTTCCTTGTCGGCCGCGATGCCGGTGTGGGTGCCGCGGCACCACCGGGAAGGGGTGCGCCATGGAGAGCGCAATGATCGACCAGGTGACCGTCTGCCTGCCCAACGAGCCGGGAAAGCTCGCCCAGATGAGCCGTGCCATGGGTGCGGACAACATCCAGATTCACGCCCTCATGGTGGCGGACACCACGGACTTTGGCATCATCCGCATCGTGTGCGACCGCCCGCAGGACGCCCTCTCGCTCCTGCGCGGTCTGGGCTATGACACCACGCTCACGCAGGTCGTGGGCATCGAGGTCTCCGACGTCCCCGGCGGTCTGGGGGTCCTTCTCGACCATCTGGCCTCGGCCGACCTCAACGTGGAGTACGCTTACACCTGTCCCATGGGCGGACGAACGATCGACATCGTGAAGGTCACGGGAGAACCGCTTGCCATCAAGCTGTGCGAGAGCGGCCTCACGATGGTCTCGGCAGAGGAGCTCTGCGCGCCGCGCCAGGCTGTGTGAGATGGTCGTGCCGCCCGGGACCCAGGCTTCGAGGAAAGGGCGGCACGTGGCAAAGAACGCACTCAGCACGCGGCGCGTGGAGGGCATAGGAGAGGGGAGCCTCGCCGCCACCTTCGCGCGGCTCCTGCAGCTTGCCTCAGAGGCTGTAGTGGCCTTTGACGGGGCGGGACGGGTTCTTCTCGCCAACGACCAGGCAACGTCTCTGCTGCCGCACAGAGAGGCCGAGGGCCTTGCTGGCGCGGACGTGCGTACGCTCTTCCCCCCGGCGGGAAGCATCGACCCCGAGGCTCCCTTCTCGGTAGACGCGCTGCCGTTTCCCGTTGACGGAACGCCGGCGGTGGTGACCATGGCCTCGCATATGGGCGAGGCCATGCGACTGAGGGTCCGCTGCGACCGGGTGCAGGCGGCAGGCGAGACGTACGTGGTGGTCGCGCTTCCTGCCGAGAGCCAAAGTCTTGAGGAGCGCCAGGGCGAGAGGGACCTCGATGACCTGCGCCGCGCAAACAAGCGCCTGGCAGGCGCCCTGCGTATCGTCTTGGACACGCTGGACTCGCGTGACGTCGCAACGCTCTTCTCGCGCGTGCTCGAGGAGATCACGCAGACCATGGACGCCGATGCCACGATTGTCTACTTGGCCGAGTCCGACGGCTTCCACCTGCGCGGCATTTCAAAGTCGCTCGAGGGTGCGCGTGTGCCGCACTTCATGGCGTACGGCAAGTCGGTCGAGACCCTCGCCACGCGCGCGGGCCACGCGCTGCGCCTGCGCGTGAAGCCACCGGAGCCGCAGACGCTGCGCCAGGGCAAGATCCGCGTGAGCGAGGTCGTGGACGAGGAGACCCGCGAGATCCTGCACATTCGCAAGAACCTGCTGCCGCCCTTCGCGAGCTTCTTCGCCGTGCCGGTGTGGTTTGGCGGCCACGTGATAGCCATCATCGAGGTGGGCTGGTCTCGCCCACGCCCTCTAGACACAGACGATGCGCGCCTGCTCGACTCCGTCGCGCACTACCTCTCGGTGCAGCTCATGGGGGCCTTCTCGACCATGCGCCAGCAGCGGGCGGAGCGGCTCAACCAGCGTGGTTCGGAGTTGCGCGAGGAGCTGCTGGATGCCTCTGAGGCAGACGAGGACCTTGCCGAGCGCGCCGAGCAGGCCTTTGTGCAGGCGGCGGATGAGCTTGATGCCGTTTACGTGCGGCTCGAGCAGAACGTCCACCAGAGCGTCCTGGTGGCGGAGCTCCCCGTCACGGGCATGCGGGCCGTGCCCATCGACCTCGATGCCGCCGAGGAGGGCCATGTGGAGGACGACGTGGCCGTGGTGCCGGTGCTCGCGGGCACGAACGTCTACGACGTCCTGCGCGACCTTGGGGAGCCCTGCGTGGGTGCCCTTGTGGACGCGGGCAAGCTGGCGGGCGAGAGGCGCTGCTGCCTTGTGCTGCGCCCGGACGGCGCCGAGCCCCTCGACGCGGGCGAGCTCGCGTTTCTCGGCACGCTTGCCGGCGACGTGCGCGACATCTTCCTGGGCGAGGAGAGGCGCGAGAAGGACAAGCGCATCTCCCAAGCACTCCAGACGGGCATGCGCAACGTCCTGCAGCACGTGGACGGCCTCACGGCCCAGGGAATCTACTCCTCGGCAACAAAGTCCGCCTTCGTGGGCGGCGACTTCTACGACCTCATACGCCTGCCGGGGCGGCGCGCTTGCGTGATCATGGGCGACGTTTCGGGCAAGGGGGTTGAGGCGGCCTCGGTCTCGGCGGCCGTCAAGACGGCGCTGGGGGCGTACTCGTGGGAGGGGCTCGCGCCCGCGCGTATGGTGCGCTCGCTCAACGAGTTCCTTCTCGGCTTCTCGCGCATCGAGACCTTTGCGACGCTCTTTGTGGGCATTGTGGACCTTGCGGCGTCCACGCTCACGTACTGCTCGGCGGGGCATCCGCCCGCGGTGCTCGTGAGGGCGGCAACGCGCCAGATAGACCTTCTCGACGTGCAGTCCGGCGTCGTGGGCGCCTTCCACGACATGGAGTACCGCGATGGCGTGGCGACGCTCTGCGAGGGGGACATCCTTTTCCTCTACACCGACGGTACCACCGAGGCGCGCTCGCCCTCCGGCGCGTTCTTTGGCGAGGACGGCCTGCGTGACATGGTGTCTGCCGAGACCGCAGGGGACTTCGATGGGCTTCTCGACCGCTGTTTGGCGCGTCTGGATGACTTCACGGGGCGCAACCTGAACGACGACGTCTCGATGGTTGCCGTGCGCTTTGACGAGCTTGGTGCGGGCGCGTAAGGTCTGAGACGCTGCCGTGTCGTTCGCGCACTTCTCGGCATATCCCAGAAGTGTTGTGGGAAGCATTCCCGTATGGAGAGGATGCCAGACATAGCCGTTGTGAACGTCTCGGGAGACCTGGACGTGACGAGCGTGGGTGCGCTGAGAAGGACCATCGACGCGCTCATCGCCGACGGCTGTCGGCGCATTGTGCTCAACATGGATGACGTTGGCTTTGCGGACTCCGCAGGCCTAGGGCTTGTTCTTGCCGAGCTGCGGCGCATGAGGTCCCTGGGTGGGCTGCTCTCTCTCACCAACGTGCGACCGCGCGTGTACATGAGCCTGGCGCTCATGCGCATCGTGGACTACATGCCGGTCTCGCGCGCGGGGAGCAAACGGACCGTCTCGGAACTCGACCCTTCCGTGCTGCCGCTGTGGCGCACCACGTTTCCGGTGGACGCTGTGCACCTTGGCGAGGCCCGCGACCACGTGGGCGAGCTCATGCGTGGCATGCCCTTCTCGGAGGATGAAATCTTTGATATGACGCTTGCGTGCGGGGAGGCTCTGGGCAACGCCGTCGACCACACCTGCGCCAGGGGAGTGCTGGCTACCGTCACCGCCTACGACGACCGCATCGAGGTGGATGTGGCAGACTGCGGCGAGGGCTTCGAGCTTGCCGCCGACGAGGACCCGCCCGAGACGGGCCCGGGTGCCGAGCGCGGACGTGGCATTCGTCTGATGCGCCTTCTCACCGACGCCGTGTCGATTGCGCGCAAGCCCTCGGGGAAGGGGACCGTGGTGCGGCTGGTGAAGCTCGTGCCTGCGCGAGAGAAGATCGGCGTCGTGAGCGGCGGCGCCGGCGCGTAGGGGTGTGGGGGCCGCTACGGCAGTCACCGGTGTCGCCGGAAGTCCCGTATTGTTGCAACTCTCGTCAAAACCTGCCTTCCGGAGACAATTTGTCGCCGGAGGAGCCCCCCGTGTTGCAAATGGCGCCAATATTGGCGCTCCGGCGACGAGAGAAGCCCACGCAACAAAAAGGCACCCGCCGGAGCGGGTGCCAATCTTTTCTGGAGGCGAAGCCCGGATTCGAACCGGGGGTAAGGGCTTTGCAGGCCCGTGCCTTACCACTTGGCCACTTCGCCATATGAAAAAGGCCGATTCACACCGGCCGGGAAATGCATGGAGCGGGCTACGGGGTTCGAACCCGCGACCTCCACCTTGGCAAGGTGGCGCGCTACCAACTGCGCTAAGCCCGCGACGCAGGGGATAATATACGGGAACCATCGCGTCGATGCAAGCGAGAATTTGAAATTTTTTGAGCGTCTTGTAAAAGCCGCAGGTAGATGCCACAAATTGACGAGAAGAATCTCTGAAGACGTCGCTGGCGGTCGTGTCGTATGCTAAGAGGACGCGTGGTCACGCATCCAAGACCGCCGCGGCGGCAGCCCTCGGGCAGTCGCGCCCGACCGCCCATCCAAAGGGAGACGCCCCATGATCCTTAGCCTGCTCACGCTTCTCCTCATTGCCCTTATCGTCGAGGGATTCGTCCGCGTGATTCGCTACTTTGCCGATTGGCTGCGCCAGGGCAGGAGGCTCGACGCGTCGGAGGTCTCGGAGGCGCACGAGGCAGAGGAGGCTGCCGAGAAGGTCGCCGAGCGCGACCTCAAGGGCATAGACGACAAGGCCGTCCCTCAGCGCCGCGCAACCGTCGTGCGCACCGAGCACGACGCGATCGAGGCGTACCTCGACGAGATGCACCTGGGCTTCTACCAGGTCATCATCGTCTTCTTCCTAGGCTGTATCGCGGGCCTCTTCGTCGAGGAGGTCTGGATGTTCGTGACGGCGGGCCTCACGCAGAGCCGCGTGGGCCTGGTATGGGGGCCCTTCTCGCCACTCTATGGCTTTGGGGCCACGTTCCTCACGCTCATCTGCTTTGAGATGCGCCGCCACCACGCCAAGGGCTGGCAGATCTTCCTCATCTCCATGGCGGTGGGTGGCATCCTGGAGCAGGTCACCGGCTGGTCGATGGCAACGCTCTTCCACGCCGAGTCCTGGACCTACGAGTATCTGCCCGACCACATTACCCAGTGGGTTGCCTGGCGCTTCCTCTTCTTTTGGGGCATCCTGGGGCTCACCTGGTGCCGTGTGGTCATGCCGCCCCTGCTCTACCGCATTGGCATGCCCACCTCTCACCGCCAGCTGGTCTTTGTGATCCTGGTGAGCGTCTACCTTGCGGCGGACATCTGGATGACGCTCGCATGCTTCAACCGCAAGACGGCGCGCGACGCCGGCGTCCCCGCGAGCAACGCCTTCGAGCAGTGGGTGGACGAGCACTACACGGACGAGTTCATAGCCAACCGCTTCCAGAACCTCGTCATTGGGGGCGACGAGCAGTGACGCCCGACCGCATGGTGCCACGGTCTGCCGCGCAGGTGCAGGCCACGGGCGGCGCGGGCGCGCCTGCCCCTGCCCGCGATGTCTACCTGGACTACGCTGCCGCCACTCCGCTAGACCCCAGGGTCCTCTCGGCCATGGAGCCCTACCTCACACGCTGCTTCGAGAACCCCTCGGCCCCGTACGCCCGCGCCCGCGCGGCGCGAGATGCCGTTGAGGGAGCGCGGGCGGACATTGCGCACCTCATGGGCGCCAAGCCAGATGGCGTCATCTTCACCGCTGGCGCCACCGAGGCCAACAACCTCGCCTTTGCTGCAACGGACGGGGGCGTGGTGACGGATGCCGCCGAGCACGAGTCCGTCCTCGCCTGTGCCCAGGCGCGCGGCGCCGTGGTTGTGGGCGTGGGCGCAGACGGCCGCGTTGACCCGGAGCGCCTGTGCGCGACCATTGGCCCCACCACGCAGCTTGTCTCGGTGGAGCTTGCAAATGGCGAGGTGGGTGTCGTGCAGCCCGTGCGTGAGATAGCCCGAAGGGTTGCCGCGGTGCGCCAGAAGCGCCTTGCCGAGGGAAGCCGCGTGCCCCTCTGGCTTCACACGGATGCCTCGCAGGCGGCCGGGTCACTCTCGTGCAACGTGACCTCGCTTGGGGCCGACATGGTCACCCTCTCCGCCGCCAAGGTCTATGGCCCCAAGCAGGTGGGCGTCCTCTGGGCGGGGGAGGGCGTGCGCCTGCGCCCGCTGGTCCTTGGTGGCGGCCAGGAGGGCGGCGTGCGCTCCGGCACCGAGAACGTTGCCGGTGCAGTGGGGTTCGCTGCCGCGCTTGCGCTTGCGCAAGAGTGTCGCGCCGAGGAGTGCCGCCGCGAGGCGGCGCTGCGCTCGCGGCTCGAGCGCGCCCTTGCGGCCGGGTTTCCCGGCCTGGCGGTCTCGGGGCCGAGAAGCCCCAAGCACCGCCTCCCCGGGCTTCTCCACGTGAGCTTCCCCGGCCTCGAGGCCAGGCGCCTGGTGGTGCTTCTCGAGCGCCGTGGGGTCTCGGTGGGAACGGGCAGCGCCTGCGCGGCAAGCCGCATGCGCGAGAGCCACGTTCTTCACGCCATGGGGCTGCCCCCGGAGGTCTCGACGGGGAGCCTGCGCATCACGATGGGGCGGCAGACCAGCATGGACGACATCGACTACGCTGCGGCGCAGATCGCAGACGCCGTGCGCACGGAGATGCAACGCGCAGGCCTCACGCAAGAGGACATGCTCAGCCGTGCCGGTGGGCTGGCCGTGGGGAGGAGGCGCTAATGGGCGAGAAGGTCTTTCTCGGCCTCTCCGGAGGCGTGGACTCGGCGCTCTCGGCGGCGCTCCTTGTTGAGCAGGGCTACGACGTCACAGCCGTCTACATGCGCAACTGGTCGCGCGACCTGCCGGGGTACCGCTGCCCCTGGGCCGACGACCTTGCGGACGCCGAGCGCGTTGCTGTGACCCTGGGCATTGGCCTCGAGGTCTGGGACTGCGAGGAGGAGTACCAGCGCACCGTTGTGGACTACCTGGTGGACGCCTACGCGCACGGCCTCACACCCAACCCCGATGTGATGTGCAACCAGACCGTCAAGTTTGGCACCTTTGCAGACCGCGCCTTTTCGCGTGGAGCGGACCTCATTGCCACGGGGCACTACGCCCGCGTGCGCCGCGACCAGCAGACGGGCTCCACCCAGCTCCTGCGCGCCGTGGACGAGCACAAGGACCAGACCTACTTCCTCTGGCGCGTGGGCGAGGAGGCCTTCTCGCGCACGCTCTTCCCTGTGGGCGACGTGCGCGACAAGGCCGAGGTGCGCCGCATGTGCGCCGAGAGGGGCCTGGGCGTGGAGTCCAAGCCGGACTCCGACGGCATCTGCTTTGTGGGGCCCGTGGGCATAAGGACCTTCCTTCTGGATACGCTGGAGCGCCGTGCCGGTGACATTGTGGAGTGGGAGACGGGCCGCGTCCTGGGCCACCATGACGGCGCCTTCCTGTTTACGGTGGGGCAGCGCAAGGGGCTTGACCTGGGCGGCGGTCCTGCTCGCTATGTGGTCTCGACGGACACCGAGAAGAACGTGGTCTACGTGACCGCGGACCCTGCGTGCCCGGGCCTGTGGTGCACGCAGCTCGACCTCTCCGACGTGCACTGGATTGCCGGCAGGCCGCCTGCGGACGGCGAGTACCTGGTGAGGACGAGACACACGGGGGAGCTGCGGCCTGCTCGCGTGGAGGTGCTCGACGGCGGACGCGCTCGCGTTAGCTTTCCCGAGCCCGTGCGCACGGTGGCCCCGGGGCAGTCCGCCGTCATCTATGGGGGTCTCGTCTGCCTGGGCGGAGGAATCGTGGAACCAAACCCGGTGGCCTATACTAGGTGAGTATACGACGTAAGAACGTTATCGCATGTAGAACGCATTGCATAAAGCTTTTGTGTCCCTATTTGTCCCAAGTGGATTCGTATGGGTGCAACTTATGCGCCTCCGCAACCACCTGCGCCATCGTCTCCGGGGATGGCCGGTCGTAGTATTGGCCCGTCACGTCCCTGCCTGCATGGCCCATCATCGGCTCCACGACGTATGGCGGCAGGCCCCACTCCCAGCGCATCCTGGTCTCCCAGGCGTTGCGCAGCGAGCGCACCGGGTGCTGGTCGAGTCCAATGCGCCCCGCGCACCGCGCGACCGCACGCCCGTAGGCCCTCTGCGACGCATGGTCACCAAGCCCGTCGCTAGTGAGCCATCCGTCGCGCTGCGAGGCTATCGAGAGTATTCTCTCGCCTGGTGCCCCCGGTATTGGGACCACCCTGTCGCTCTGGCTGTTCTTGAGCTTCTGCGTGACCTCGCCATGGTTGGAAACCTGCCTGTGGATGCCCACGAGCGCCACAGTGCCGCATCCGGTCTCGCATGGTGACACGTCCGCAGCCATCACGCCAAGCGTCTCGCCCACGCGCGTGCCGCCGAAAGCCTGCACGAGCAAGGCACCCTCGAACCACTCGCCCCTGGCTGCGTCGCACAGCCTGACTATCTCGTCGGTTGTCCACAGCCCACGGTCCTTGGTCTCCGACGTTGACGCGCTCGGCATGTCGTACTTGGCCCTGAACGGGTTCGTCGGCACCAGCTCGTACCTCACGCAGTAGTCCATGACGCCGGTCATGAGCGACCGCGCCCTCCTGGACACGCTCAGCGGCATCTTGAGCAGCCAGTCCTGCACGTCCATGGGACGGACGCAGGACACCTCGACAGCGCCCCACGTGGGGTCGCACCATCGGTTCCACGTCGACCTGAACACCCTCAGCGAGTTCTTGCTGGCGTCACCCTCGGAGACCCTGCGCTCGAAGCTCGGTAGCCACCAACGCTCGTATGCGTCGCGCACGGTCGGCGTGGGCCTCTCCCTGCCGTGGTCGAGGCGGCGCTGCGCTCGCACGTCCTCGGCGTCCGCACGGGTGCCGTAGACAATCTCGGAGACTCGGCGGTACCCCTCTGGCGTCGACGCCCAGTAGCGGAGGCGGTACTTCTTGCCCCTGACCATCTCCTCGACGCTGCCCCATGCCGCACGCCTGCCCTTTCGTGCCATAATCTCCTTGCACATCCCTTCATGACGATGGGTGGGAGAGTGCGCAGCCCGTGGGTCTTGACTTGGCCGGTCACCCACGGGCGTCTCTGTCTCTTATTACTTCATTATGAGATGTAGCTACCTTGGGACAATTGGGTTCGCGTACCCCTCGATGCTAGCGTGCTCGGGAGCGACGTAGAACACCTCGGCCTCGAATGCCGTGTCATCCTGAGGCGTTGCGTCCTTCGCGTACCCATACATCCCGTCAATGAGCTTTCCCTCAGAGTCGCGCAGTGCAATCACTACCCAGATATCGGTCTTCTGGGTGAAGTCGTTGTGCACCGTGCCGGTGACCTTGGTATGTCTCCCGTCGTTTATCTCATTCAGGTTTGCTATCTCGAACTTCGGGTCTCCGTCAGTCTCCAAGTCCCACGCTGCAAACTCGTTGTCATTTAGCTGAGCAACCTCAACCTCGACGCTAGCCGGTACATACCTGCCAAGCTGCTGGTTGAACGCCACCTTGTGCTGGGGGAGCAGAAGCTGAGCAGAGTCTTCGCTTGTCCCGAGAATCGCTCCGTTCTCGTCGTAGGCAGTGGCACGGACGCGCATGTATGTGGCGGCATACGACGTGTTCGGGTTCTCTACAATTGCCGTCCAATAACTGTATTCATTGTCATCGTCGGTCGAGAAACAGTATTCAGTGACCCTCGGCTGCGCGGGCTTCTCCGATGGCGTCTGCTCCACCTCGGTTGCCTGCGGGCTGTCTGTGGTCTGCGTGACCGCGTTTCCAGTCCCACATCCCGCAAGCGACAGGCCGACCATTCCAGCAAGCCCGATGAACGTCCTTCTGTCTACCATCTCTCCTCCTAGCCCTATTCGTACTCTCTGCTTGCCTGCCACCACACCACGGTTCCGTGATACTCGATGGTGTGGTCATTGCCAGTAATTACGATGTCCTCGTATCCATCACGTGCGGAGTCTGGTGAGAGGACAACGGTAGTGGCTCCTCTGTACAGTCTGCGCATGACGTAATCGGCACCGTCTATCGACACGACCGCGATTGAGCCGTTCTGCGGGGCAACGTCAGGGTCTATGAGGATGAAGCAGCCAGCGGGGTAGACGTTGCTCATGCAGTCACCCTCGACTTCAAGGAAGTAGGCGTTCGGGTGGTGCTCGAATACCTCAGCAGGAAGAGACACGCGCTCTTCGAGAATGTCTGGTTCCTGCGCGTCTCCCGCGTGTACGCGCCCAAGCAGAGGAGCGTAGGCTGGTTTGGACGGTTCTGGGATTATCGCGCCATCGGGAATCCCATCTACCATCTTGTCTGTGACTATCGCAGTCGTTGGCACGCCAAACGTGGCTGCGAGCTTCTGAACCATTCCCATACGTGGGTTCGACCAGCCGTTCTCCCACTGAGTTACCGTCGAGCGAGAGACCCCTATCTTGTCGGCAAGTTCCTCTTGCGTGAGGTGGTTCTGTTTGCGGAGTGAACGTATGTTTGTTCCGACAGACATTCTCACCACTCCAAACCGACGTTGGACAACTTTTTAGAACATTTTAGTGAATCGATATTGACTACGGAATGTTTGTTTAACTATCATCGCGTCAGCAACGGGGAGAGGAGGGGTGTATGCAGACTCTCAAGGAAGTCAGGAAGCAGCGCGGTGTTCTCCAAAAGGCAGTTGCCGAGTATCTGGGCATCTCAAGGCAGACGTACAGCAAGTATGAGAACAACCAGGAGCGCATGACCATCGGTCAGGCGAAGGCTGTCTGCGAGTTCCTGCATTGCGACATCGATGATGTTTTTTTGCCTGTTGAGGGCAACTAAACAAACCTATTGAGGTTTGTCTGGTTTCCGCTTACCTGGCTGCATCACAGCACCACCCGCACCCTGAAAACCAAAAGCACCGCACGGAGACGTGCCCTAGCAGCGAGCCTAGTAAGCGCGATGACCTGCGAACACGGGTTGTGGATGCGTCCACGGGCGTCCGAGGAGCGGTGCGGAGTCGGCAACGGGCCAAGAAGTCCCGACCGGCGAAAGCAAGACAGAAAGGCCGTGCCACCCGCGCGTGCGACGCGGATTCGCCCTGTGGGCCTACTCCGTCCCACCGATGGGCGTCTCAAGGACGGCATGAGGCGCTGCCCAAAATTCTCAGCGCCGCCGCCCTGGCCCGCGCCGCATGCGCGGATGGCACGGAAAGAGAAAGCCCGCCGCCTGGGTGCACAGGGGCGGGCGCGACATGAAGTAAGGAGGCTTCTATGTCAGATGAGATTCTACCGCAAGTTTTCAACAATCCCGAGTTCGGACAGCTGCGAGTTGTTGCCGACGAGAACGGGGAACCGTGGTTTGTTATCGCCGACCTTTGCAAGGCACTCGACCTAAGCAACCCGACGATGGTTGCAAGCAGGCTTAACGAAGATGACCTAAGCACTACTGAGGTCATCGATTCGCTTGGGCGTAAGCAAAGGGTCAACACGACCAACGAGGGTGGCATGTACGAGGTTGTGTTTATGTCCCGTAAGTCAGAGGCAATGGCGTACAAGCGTTGGGTGACCCACGAGGTGCTCCCGTCAATCCGGCGCGACGGAGGCTACATGGTCGCGCGCGTTGACGAGACGCCGGACGAGACCATGGCCCGCGCCGTGCTCATCGCCCAGAGGACCATCGACCGCCAGATGGACCGCATCGCCGAGCTTGAGCCGAAGGCACTGTTCGCAGACGCGGTGGCCGCGAGCGACGGCACATGCCTCGTCGGCGAGCTTGCCAAGATGCTGCGGCAGAACGGCGTCGAGGTGGGCCAGAACCGCATGTTCGAGGTCCTGCGCAACGACGGGTTCCTCGGAAAGACCGGCAGCAACTACAACGTCCCGACGCAGAGGGCCATGGAGATGGGCCTCTTCCGCATCAAGGAGACGGCGGTGACCCACAGCGACGGCCACGTGACCATCAACCGCACGCCCAAGGTAACCGGCAAGGGCCAGCGGTACTTCATCAACCGCTACTGCAACGGGAGGGGGACCGATGCTCGGTAGGGCAGTCGACTGGGCATGCGAGCGCGGGTGGCTCGCTTACGGCCCATACAACCAGCTCTTCATCACCGACCGCGCGTGGCCGCTCTGCGTGGCAGTCATGGCCGCGCTCGTGCTGCTCGCTGCCTGGGTCGAGCACGGTACCGTAATCGTCTAGGTTGTGGAGGTTACGTGAAGGACAGAAACGGAGGGGGGAGGCTTTCCCCCTCGGCAGCTCAGACGGCATACCCGAACGAGAACAAGCCGTGGTCAAACTCGGAGAGGCGCACGCTCTCCCGCAATCGCAACGAGGGCGCGGACGCCATAGCCGAGATTCTCGGGCGCTCCCCGAAGGCGGTGCAGCGCATGGCAGAGAAGATGCACGTCTCGCTCAGGGTCTCGCCTGGTGACGTGTGCCCGGTGTGCGGGGTCCACGAGATTAGGCCGCACACCGCAGCCGCGCGTCACGGCATGTGCCCCACCTGCTGGACGAGGAAGCTCACGAGCCTCCGCGAGGAGGAGGCCAGCATCCGGCAGGCGGAGCGCGAGTACCAGGCGGCTAAGAAGCGTGCGCAGAGGAGCGGCAGATGAGGACCAGGATGTGCCCGCACTGCGGGAAGCCGGTGCCCATCGGCCAGCCCTGCCCGCGCTGTGGCGGTGCGAGCAGAAAGCACGGCACGCGAAGCCGCGAGCAGGAGGGCAGGAGGGCCGACGAGAACCCCTGGCGTGCGGAGTATTCCAGCGCCGAGTACAGGCGCGCCCGCCAGGAGGTAATCGAGCGGCAGCAGGGGCGCTGCGCGGCCTGCGGACGCCTGGTGGCCGTGCGCATGGGAAGGCAGTGGCACACGCGGGGAGGCGGGGTGCACCACGTGAGGGCGCTCTCCGAGGGCGGGACCAACTCCCCGGAGAACCTGGTGCTGCTCTGCACCAGGTGCCACAACCGCATCGACGCCGAGAGGAGGAGGAATGGCAGCTGACCCGATTGACGCGTACCTGAGTCAGGTCGACGAGCTTGGCAGGGAGCTTCGCAGGCGTCTGAGCGAGGCTCCCCTTCCATGTGGCAGCAGGTCGCTGAGCTTCGCCGTGGAGGCCGGGTTGCCTCCCGCGAGGGCGTACACGGTTGCAGAGACCGCGCGCTACTCGGGCATCGACGAGAGGACGCTGCGCAACGAGCACGAGGCCGGGAGGCTGCGCTTCGTGATGCCGAACGGCGCGACCAAGGGATACCGCATCGCGGTGAGCGAGATGGACAGGTGGATGGAGGAGAGCCAGAGATGAGCGAGACATACGACGAATTCCTCCGAAAGAAGGAGTTCGTCCCAAAAGACGCTGGATTCGAGCCGGTTGACATGAACGACCGGCTCTATCCGTTCCAGCGTGACATAGTGACGTGGGCTTGCAGGCGTGGCAAGGCGGCGGTTTTTGCGGACTGCGGCATGGGGAAGACGCCAATGCAGCTTGCGTGGGCGGAGCAGGTGGCAAACAAGACAAACGGTGTGGTGCTAGTCCTCGCGCCGCTGGCGGTCTCCGCGCAGACCGTGCGCGAGGGGCGCAAGTTCGGCATCAACGTGACGCGCGTGCGCGACGGCTCCGAGTGCAAGCCCGGGATCAACATCACCAACTACGAGATGCTTGACCACTTCCAGGACGTGGCAATCGACGGGGTGGTGCTCGACGAGTCATCCATCCTCAAGAGCTTCACCGGCAAGACGAGGAACCAGATTATCGACCGGTTCAGGCACGTGCCATACAAGCTCGCATGTACCGCGACGCCAAGCCCGAACGACTACATGGAACTTGGCAACCACTCTGAATTCATCGGCATCATGTCGAGGTCAGAGATGCTGTCCACGTTCTTCATCCACGACGGGGGGGACACGTCGCACTGGCGGCTCAAGGGCCACGCAAAGGACAGGTTCTGGGACTGGGTGGCTTCGTGGGCGGTTATGGTCACGCGCCCGTCAGACCTCGGATACGAGGATGGCGATTTCGACCTGCCAGAGCTGCACGTGAGTACGCATGTGGTCGACTCGGGGCTGGACAGTGGGGACAAGCTGTTCAATGTGAGCGCGTTAACTCTATCCGAGCAGCAGAAGGCACGCCGCGACACCATCGAGGTAAAGGGAGACCGCATAGCCCAGATGGTCAACTCGGATGACTCGCAGTGGCTCATATGGTGCGGGCTCAATGCCGAGAGCGAATACCTCGCGAAGTCGATACCGGATGCGGTTGAGGTCAAGGGCAGCGACTCCACCGAGCACAAGGAGGACGCAATGATTGGCTTCTCCGAGGGAAGGTACCGCGTGCTGGTCACCAAGCCCTCGATAGCCGGATTCGGGATGAACTGGCAGAACTGCTGGCACATGGCGTTCTGCGGGATGGACCACTCCTACGAGCAGTTCAAGCAGGCGGTGGACCGCTGCTACCGGTACGGCCAGACGCACGAGGTGGAGGTGCACATAGTGGTCACCGAGAAGGAGACATCCATCGTGGAGAACGTCACTTCAAAGCGCGCCGCGACTAGCGGGATGCAGCGCGAGATGGTGGGAAGGGCCAAGTCTACGGTAAGCGATTCGGCGATGGCGTCGCGCGACGTGGCGGAGTACGTCGAGCGCGAGGACACCGGCGAGGGATGGAGGATGCTCGAGGGGGACTGCGTGACCAGGCTCCGGGAGATTGAGACTGGCTCAGTCGGGTTCAGCGTGTTCTCTCCTCCGTTCGCATCGCTTTACACCTACAGCAACAGCGACCGCGACATGGGCAACAGCAAGGACGATGCGGAGTTCATGAAGCACTTCGGGTTCATGCTCAAGGAGCTATACCGGGTGATGATGCCAGGACGGCTCGTCTCGTTCCACTGCATGAACCTGCCAACGTCCAAGGAGCGCGACGGTTACATCGGGATACGCGACTTCCGTGGAGACCTCATACGGGCGTTCCAGCAAGTCGGGTTCATCTACCACAGCGAGGTGACCGTCTGGAAGGACCCGGTAACGGCGATGCAGCGCACCAAGGCGCTGGGGCTGCTCAACAAGCAGAAGAACAAGGACAGCGCCATGAGCAGACAGGGTATCCCCGACTACCTCGTGACGATGCGCAAGCCCGGGGACAACCCCGTGCCGGTGAGCCACACAAACAAAGACTTCCCCGTATCCGTCTGGCAGAGGTACGCAAGCCCGGTCTGGATGGACATCAACCCATCCAGGACGCTCCAATACCGCAATGCACGCGACAACGAGGACGAGCGGCACATATGCCCGCTGCAGCTGGACGTGATAGAGCGCGCGGTGAAGCTGTGGAGCGCCCCTGGCGACCTCGTGCTTAGCCCGTTCTCCGGCATCGGCTCAGAGGGATACGTCGCGGTGAGGAATGGTCGAAGGTTTGTCGGCATCGAGCTTAAGCCGTCGTACTACCGCATAGCGTGCAAGAACCTGGGCGAGGCGGTGAGGGAGGCGTCGCAGCGCACGCTGTTCGACTTTGTTGACGCCGCCTCCGTATGAGGTCGTGGAACACGGACGCGGGAGGCGCGAACGAGATTGGCGAGTTCGGCAACGGCACGGCATCGCCCCGCCCAGCTGGCCCGGTCGAGCGCACCCTCGCGGAGTCGCACGGCCACCGCTGCGTCATAGGCAGGGACATGGATGCGTACGACATAGCGCCCGCACCGCACGGGCGCTGGTACGTCGGCAAGGCACAGTCGGACGCCGACGCGCTGAGCAAGTGGAGGGGCTGGCTTCGCTCGCAGGGGGTGGTCGCGTGAACAGGTCAAAAAGCAAAGGCACACACTTCGAGACGGCGCTCGTACGTTGGCTGCGCGAGCGCCTCGGGGACGAGCGCATAGAGCGGCGCGCCCTGCACGGCAGCAGGGACATGGGAGACATCTACGGCCTTGTCTGCCACGGCAACGCCGAGGGCATCGTCGAGGCAAAGGCGCACGCCACCGTCACGCCGTCACTCGTGTCCGAGTGGCAGCGCCAGACGGAGGACGAGCAGGCCAACGCAGGCGCTGACTTCGCGCTCCTCGCAATCAAGACCCCGAACGTGGGCCAGAAGTCTCTCGGGCGCACGCGCGTGAGGATGACAACCGCCTCGCTCCTTGCGATATCCGGGGTCGCGTGGCTGCACGGGGCGCACGACTCGGCGCTCTCGCGCTGGGTTGAGACGGACCTTGAGACAGTCTGCTCGCTGATGGAGGGAGGAACCAATGACTGACGATTGCGTACCGCCAGCCTGGATGGTCGTGCGCGACTCGTACCGCAGCCTCAAGAGGTTCGGCATGGGCACGAGGTTCGGCACCGTAAGGTTCGTCGGCGATGCGGACGAGGTTGACGAGGCTTGGCGGGAGTACCGCGCTACAGGCCTGGGAGGCTCCGACATCGCGGCAATCATGGGCATCTCACCCTTCCGCACCGCCCTCGACGTGTGGCTTGAGAAGACCGGCAGGCAGGCCACGGAGGACATATCCAACGTCGAGGCCGTCTACTGGGGCACCGTCAACGAGGCCGCAGTCGCGGACCGCTGGGCACGCGACCACCCGGACTGCAAGGTGCGCCGCCTCAACGCCACGCTCATCGGCAGGCCTGAGTGGAAGAGGGCCAACCTCGACCGAATGGTCATCGGGCCGGACGGCAGGCCGTCCGTGCTTGAGATTAAGACCGCGAGCGCCTTCAAGGCCGACGAGTGGGACGGCGGCGTTCCACCGTACTACCTGACGCAGGTCACGTGGTACCTCGCAATCACCGGCTGGGACATGGCGCACGTGGCCGTGCTCATCGGCGGCAACGACTACCGCGAGTTCGACGTTCCCAGGGACGAAGAGGACATCAGGGCCGTCACCGACGCCGCCACGGACTTCTGGGAGAACTACGTGGTCAAGGACGTGATGCCCGAGGTCGTGGGTGCGGATGTCGACGCGCTGGCGAGCCTGCACCGAAGCCCCAGCGATGACTACGCGACGCCCGATGACCTCGCGCAGGCGGACAGGCTCATCCGCCAGTACACGGACGCCTCATACGACGAGAAGGACGCATCAAGGCGCAAGCGCGACGTGCAGGCCAAGCTCTGCCAGCTCATCGGGGACGCCAAGGGCATCGAGACCGACGTGGCGCGTGTCACCTGGAACCGCTCGGAGCGCAAGAGGTTCGACTCAAAGCGCTTCCGCGAGGAGAACCCCGACCTCTACGACGAGTACCAGACAACAAGCCAGTACAGCCAGCTCAAGGTGAAGGAGATTTAGATGGGACAGTTGGCACAGGTGGCCCAGCAGACGCAGACCGTGCAGGCCAACCCCGCCAAGGGCCTTACGGCCCTGGTCGAGAGGCCCGACGTTCAGGCGGCTATGAGGGCGGTGATTCCCAAGAGCCTCACGCCGGAGCGCCTCACGCAGATTTGCATCAGCTCGATTAACCAGACGCCCAAGCTCGCGGAGTGCACGCCAGCGAGCGTGCTCTCGTGCGTCATGAAGTGCTCGCAGATTGGCCTTGAGCCTTCGAACGTGGACGGCCTCGGCATGTGCTACATCCTGCCGTACCGCAACCACGGAGTCATGCAGGCCCAGTTCGTCATGGGGTATCGCGGCTACATCGAGCTTGCGCGTCGCTCGGGCCAGCTCAAGAGCATCCACGCACAGGCCGTCTACGAGGGTGACGATTACGACACCTGGGAGGACGAGACCGGCCAGCACTTCAAGTTCAGGGCAAACCCGGAGGCCAAGCACGAGGACGCCAAGCTGCGCTACGTCTTCTGCACCGCCCACCTCAACGACGGCGGCTTCGTCTTCGAGCAGATGAGCAAGGCCGATGTGGACGATATCCGCAAGCGTTCCAAGGCTTCAAACGTCGGCCCGTGGGTGACGGACTACGAGATGATGGCCCGCAAGACCGTCATACGCCGCGCGTCGCGCTACCTGCCGATGAGCACGGAGCTGCAGCAGGCGGCAACCTCGGACGGCACCACGCCAGACTACAGCGCCGTCCTCAACCCCGTGGTGACCGTGCCGGACAACGTAGACGCGGATACCGGTGAGGTGCTCGAACCGGAGCCTGAGCAGCAGGCAGAGCAGCAGCAGGGGACGCAGGAGCAGACGCAGCACGTGGAGTTCAGCGAGGCACTTGGACTTGAGGAGGACTAGGCATGACACCGGTACCAGAGATGACGGACGAGCAGAGGAAGGCCGCGCTTGAGAAGGCGGCTAAGGCTAGGCACGAGAGGGCGGAGCTGCTGCACGCGCTCAAGCACCGCGAGATTACCCTTGCGGAGGCGCTGGATGACCCGAGGGCGGAGCGCGTCAAGGTCGAGACGCTCATCAGGGCGCTCCCCGGATACGGGGCGAACAAGGCGGTGCGCCTCATGAGCGACCTTGGAATTGCCCCCAGCCGCCGCATCAAGGGCCTCGGCGTGAGGCAGCGCAGGGCGCTCCTTGAGGCAGTCGGTAAGGCGGCGAGGTAGTTGGCTATCAACCGCGTTTTCCTCACTGGCAACCTCACGAGGGACCCGGAGCTGCGGCAGACCACGGGCGGCACCGAGGTCCTCGCGTTCGGCATGGCCGTGAACGACCGCAGGAAGAACCAGCAGACCGGCGAGTGGGAGGACGTGCCCAACTTCGTGGACGTGACCGTCTTCGGCAGGCAGGCCGAGGTGCTGTCCCGCATGGTCTACAAGGGTGACAAGGTGACCGTCGAGGGCAGGCTCCACTACAGCTCGTGGGAGGCCAAGGACGGCACAAAGCGAAGCAAGCTGGATGTCATCGCCGACAGCGTTGAGCTTATGCAGCGGCCACGGCAGGCTGCGGCACCGGCGTACCAGCCAGCCGCGCAGCCAGCGTACCATGCACAGGCCCCGCAGCAGCCACCGTTCGGCACCCCGCAGGTGCAGGCAAGCCCAGTCGCGCAGCCTAGCTTGTACGACTCAGATATACCCTTCTGAGCTGCGCAAACGACATTAACTAGCGACGAGACGGCCGTGCCCGATGGGTGCGGCCGTCCCATTTGGAGGACACATGAGAGTCACGTACACGGGGCGCGAGCCTCGCAAGGCGCACGACATCGACGCCGCATTCGACCTCACGGCGGCAATCAACATGCCGAGGGTCATCAACCCGACACGCTCGGAGACCATCCCGCTAGGGACGAGGCTCGCGGTGCCGGAGGGCTGCGTCGCGCTCGTGGTGCCGCGCTCGGGCCTCGCGTTCAGGCACGGCATCACCCTGCTCAACTCGCCTGGGGTCATCGACCCCGGCTACACCGGCGAAATCATGGCACGCCTGGTGAACCTCTCGGACAGGCCATACACCGTGGCCCCGAACGACCGCGTCGCGCAGCTCCTCGTGCTCAAGTGCAAGGACGTGGAGTGGGTGTGGCGCGAGGACGAGCACTTCGACGCCATCGACTCGGAACGCGGTGACGGCGGCTTCGGGTCCACGGGGCGCTAGTGGGCTACACCAAGTGGGACCCGCTCATGGAGCAGCGGGTGCGCGTGTGGTACGGGGTCAAGCCCACCAGGGAGCTTGCCGCAGAGCTTGGCGTCACCGTTAGGTCGCTCATGGCAAAGGCGAACCGCATGGGCGTTGTTGCGAAGAAGGGATACAGCGGCAAGTGGTTCCCGGACGAGATTGAGACGCTGCAGAACACGTACCCGCTGCTCGGAGAGCACTGCGCCCCGCTCTGCCACCACACGGAGCGGCAGACCGCCTCACGCGCCCAGTACGAGGGGCTGCACAAGCTCGGCAAGAGCCACAAGCCAAGCAGGAACAGCGAGAGGCGGCGCGTGGTCCTGATGATGGCGCGTTGGTGCCAGGGCCACGGTAGGACGGCGCAGAAGACGCTTGAGGCGTGCGCCGAGGCCGCCGGCTGCACGTCGCAGATGCTCCGGCTGGCGCTGCCCGAGATGGTCGCGCAGGAGCGGGCGAGGAGCCTCAAGGAGAAGAAGGCAAGGGCAAGGAGGAACAAGTGATTAGCATCAGCGACGAGCTGCGCGAGGGGGCGCAGGATATCGCACGCCTTGGCGTCGTGGACATTGCGAGCCATGCGTCATGGCTGTGCAGGATGGCCGACCGCATTGACAACGAGACGGTCGAGCTACCGATGGACAAGAACGGCAAGCCAATCAAGCTAGGTGAAACCGTGTATGACGCACTCGGAACTGCGTGGCACGTCGAGGGCGTGCTCATCGGTACGCTCAAGGGTATCGAAGCCGGTGACGCGGTGTGCGCGAAGAACGACAAGGGCAAGTGGCGCTCCTTCCGGTCAGAGTGGCTCACCCACGAGCGCCCCGACAGCTTGGAGCGCATCGCGGAAGAGATGTTTGACGCATCCAACGACACGCCGTCCCACATGCTATCGGTCGAGATGGTCACCGACTGGGCGGAGCGCATCATGAATCTGGCGGGTGTGCACAAATGAAGTACGGAGTGCCGTATCGCGGGAGCAAGAACGCGATTGCTGAGTGGGTTGTCGAGCATCTGCCAGCATCAGACACGTTCGTTGACCTGTTCGCCGGTGGTTGTGCGGTGACTCACGCGGCGATGCTCTCTGGGAAGTTCGAGCGCTTCGTGGCGAATGACATCTCCGACGCGCCGGACGTGTTTCGCGATGCGATTAACGGGGAGTTCGAAGGCTACGCGACTGTACCGACGCGCGACGAGTTCAACGCTAGCGATGATGACGCACTCAGGCTCATGTACAGCTTCGGGAACAACCGGACCGACTACTTGTGGAGCAGACAGCTTGAGCCGGTTAAGGTGAGCGCGTCACGCATGGTGCTCGGAGGCTCCGTGCACGAGCGACGGACTGCGTACCGAGAGTTCATACGTGAGCTTGGAAACTTCCTTGAGAATGACTGTGTATCGCCAGACAAAGTCAAAAACCTGCAGATGCTTGAGGCGGTCTCGCGTCTCGAAAGGATAACCAGCATACCGGTTGGGATTCGGGGGGGGGGTGGTCACAAGCCACCTCGATTACCGGGCTGTCGGCATCCCTGACGAGGCAACGGTGTACGCAGACCCACCATATCGTGGCAAGCGAGGCACCGCGTATGGCCTGGGGAGAAAGGCAGAAGGCTTCGACTTCGATGCGTTCGACACGTNTGGTCACAAGCCACCTCGATTACCGGGCTGTCGGCATCCCTGACGAGGCAACGGTGTACGCAGACCCACCATATCGTGGCAAGCGAGGCACCGCGTATGGCCTGGGGAGAAAGGCAGAAGGCTTCGACTTCGATGCGTTCGACACGTGGTTGTCTGTCGTGCCGTTCCCGGTAATCGTCTCCGAGTACAGCTGCCCTCGCGGATGCGTCGAGGTTGCCGCGAAAGAAAAACAAGTCAAGTCAGACACATTAAACAAGCAAACGAGCATCGAGCGCCTGTTCGTCCAAAAGCGGTTTCTTGGCTGGTATCAGGAGCGCATGGGCGAGCGGGCGCTCTTCGGTGAAGGAGATAGGCAATGCAGCACATAGTTAACGTCGCGTTCGACTTCGATGACAGGAAAATCGGCGAGTACATCGAGACGCAGTGCCAGCGTGACGTGCTTGAGGAGTGCGTCAAACAGGCAATGAAGCAGCTCAACGACCTCGCGGGCGGCGAATACCGCTGGGAAAGGAACTCCGTCGCGAGGTACGTCGCAGACAAGGTGGTTGACCGCGTAATCGATGAGCACGGAAACGAGATTATCGACCTCGCAGCGACCGCACTTGCGATGCGCCTGAGCAGCCGCAACAAGTGGCGCGATGTCATCGCGGAGGCTCGTGTCGAGCTTGGGATGGGCGGTTCGGAGGGCGCAGATGAGGCTTGAGAGGATAGGCAGGCGTGGGCAGCACGGCGAGCTTGTAGACTGCCCGACCTGCGGTGCGCTGCTCGTCGCAGACGGTTTCAACCCATACCGAACACGCGAGGACGCGGGAACGTGTCCCGTGTGCGGTGCGTTGCTCAGGGTGTACGTGAGGCGATGGTTGCCAGAGACCGACGTGTGTGTCATCGACTCTTCCCAATACGAGGAAATCAGGAATTTCTCAGCGAAACTGCAACGTGCTGCGTCTAGATGGATGGTGAGCGGCGATGACTAGCGACTGCGAGTGTCCGTACTGCTGCAGGCCGGTCCCGGTCGAGTGGAACTGGGTGAACGAGGAAGTCCCAGACGTGGACTACCAGAATCGCGTTACCTGCCCGACGTGCGGGAAGTCCTTTTCGGTCGAGGTGTTTTTCTTGCCCGTGTTCGAGAGCTACAGAGGGGAGCTTGGCGATGGTGACTAGCGACGAGCGCCGCGAGGTGGCGGCAAGGCTGCGCGACCAGCCGAGATTCGACCTCGACACGCCATTCGATGAGGCCATCGGACGCCTGTGCGACGCGGTGAGCGGCGATACAGACGGGGACCTCGACCCAGGCATGTTCGCGCTGCAAGAGGACCTCGCCGACCTGATTGAGCCTGAGCCGGAGCGCACATGCCACATCATGCCAGACAAAACGGCATCTGAGCAGTGCTTCGGGCCGATGCTGTCGTGCGATGCCTGCGGCGCGTGGATTCCGCCCATCAATGGGCAATACCGTTTCTGTCCGGTCTGTGGCGCGAGGGTGGTGAGCAATGACAACTAGCGAGTTCCGGCTTACCGGCTCAGACGTGTTCGGTCGGTATTGCCGAATCGAGATGAAGCGCTTCGGCGCACCGAACGAGTTCTACGTCCATAAGTGCATCAGGTCGTATCGGAGCAACTACTACAGAGACGTTCCGCTGACCTTCGGGGAGGGCGAGTACGTCCACCCCGGTGGATGCGTCTACGTCGTGAGCGTCATAACGTGCGGGCTGGATGAAAACGTGGTGTTTAACGTCCCGCTCGACTCCGTGGAGTTCGTAGAGCCGCAGGAGCGCACGTGTCATATGGAGAACATCGATACAGAACCTGGTGGCTACCAGGGCATCGGAGATTGCTCCGAATGCGGTGAGATGCTTCTTCCTTCCTTCGCGTTTTGTCCGCATTGCGGCGCCCGCGTCACGGACGGGGGCGAGGGCTGATGGCCGAGTACATCGTTGACACGTCCAACGGCGTCCTCGACGCCAAGACAACCGGCAGGCTCATACGCTGCAAGGACTGCGATTGGTTCGAGCACCTGCGGGACGGCGAGCCGTTCTGCTCCTGCTGGTACCACCAGACTTTCGATGATGACTACTGCTCGGACGGCATCGAGAGGGGGCGCGCCTCATGGGGCTAGACGATGAGGACACGTCGTGCTGCTGCGCGGACTGCTCGAACCTTGACGAGTGGACGCTCTACTGCAGCTGGTTCGGGCGTCGTGTGAGGCTCTCCCAGGACGCCTCGCGTTGCGGATACTACTTCAGGAGGGACTATGAGGACGATTCGACCGCCCAAGGAGATTGACAGCAGAACTGACGGCAGGGCGCTCGTTGTCTACGCCACGCGCATCGCCGAGATAGTCGCTAGGTACACATCCCACACGGAGCAGCACGTGCTCGAATCCGTCATGCGCGTCGTGGGCCACCTGTGCGCGACGGGCGTGCATTACGAATAGGAACGTCGGTTTTATCCAATCAACATAAGGAGGTGACACAGTTGGACTCGCTGGACTCCCCGGAGGTGCAGGACGCCTCCAACGAGCCGATGCTCTACTTCTCGCACGACGCTGACGCCGCCCTCGACATCAAGTGTCGCAGGCTCATCCGCCGTCTCGGCTTCGAGGGTTACGGCAGGTGGTGGCGTCTCTGCGAGCTGATGGCGTCGACGGAGGGCCACGCGGTGCCGTGCGCAACCGACGAGGACCGGGAGCTTCTCTGCGACGAGCTGCACTGCACCGACGAGGAGCTTTCCAGGTTCGTGGACGTGCTCACGGACGTTGGCCTCGTTCCGCGCGACGTGGCATGCGAGGGGCGCTTGGCCTCGGAGCGCATGGCCGAGAACGCCCTCCGGTTCGGGCGTCGCAGGGTGAACGGGAGGCGTGGCGGGAGGCCCAGGAAGAATGGCTAGGAGAAAGCGCAGGTCACACGGCCTGCGCTTTTCGTTTGCCCAGTTAAAACCAACCATTTTTTTCTAGGTTATCCAACCATTGCGCACCAGGTTTTCCGGCCCCTCTCGCGCCGTCGAAAAACCGCAGGTCAGACGGGTGTGGCAAAACCGCAGGTGAAATGGGGTGCCCTGGTGCATCCGCCCAGTTAAAACCAACCATTTCCGACTCGGTTAAGCAAGTATATTCAAAGTAAAAGTAAAAATAAAAGGAAAGGACTTGAACCCTATGTTGACTTGGTAGTGAGGTTGACTGGAAGGAGGGGTGTGGGGGGGAAACCGTTGAAGGATTGTTGAAAACTTTTCGGCGATTGTTGAAAACTCCGAACCCGCCTCGCGCTCCCAGACGAGCAGGTGCCAAGGAGCGGAGAAGCACCCTCGCGTTTGCAATACTCACGTACTCAACAGCGCGTTTCGTTTCTGTGGCCATCGCTGACCACTCTAAGGCGAGAGAATCGCAATGTGGAACAAGTCTCCACAAAGAACGTTCGAGCGCCGGAGACAAGGCTTCTGGCGTCTCTCGCGGGCATTCGCGTGGGGTTCGGTGGGTGGGAAACGCAGGCACAAAAAAAGCGCCCCGATGGCCTCTCGGTCACCGGGGCGTGTGTCGCTTGCTACCTGTTCCCGCCGAACGTGAGGAACAGCCCGCCGACGAGGCTGCGCTTGGGGACGCTGCGCTCGTGCACGGGGAAATGGGGCTTCTTGGGCTTCGAGGCCCTGGTCTCCGCAATCACGCGCTCGGCCTCGGCGCGGTTCTTCTCCCAGCGCCTTTCGTGCTCGGCCTTGGCCTCTGGGGACTCGAACATCACGTAGTCGTTCATGGCGCGGATGACGCTGCGGAGGTCCTGCTCGCTGTCGCTGTGGACCTCATCCATCTCGCGGACCCTTGCGAGCTGGCGCTCAAGCTCGGTCTGGTCCTCCCAGGGGTCGAGCGGGTAGTCGTGCTCCTCGACCCACAGGACGTGCAGCCTGCCGTCCTCGCCCCTGCCCATGTGGTAGAACACTGGGAACTCGTAGGGGTCCGTGACGCCTAGAAGCTCCTCGCCGTCGCGGAACGCGCCCCACGTGGTCTCCTTGCTTGAGAGAAGGGTCATCGGCCCCTTGCGCGGCTTCGGTGCCTCGTAGCTCGCCCTCATGCTCCTGCTTGCCATGGTGACCTCCGTTCCGTGTGGCCCGGGGCGGCAGAAGCCGTTGCCCAGGCCGTCGTTTGCCCAGATTGTACCCGCTACTCGCACCCGTGAGCGTACGCCTTGAGGATGGCCTGCATGACCGACTGCGGGTTGGCCTTGCAGGCCCATGCCTCCGCCTTGCACCACGGCCAGTCGGCGCCGCGCGTCATCTCGCAGAGAAGGCGGTAGAGGCGCCTGCGGAAGGCCGGGTTGAGGTCCCCGCCCACCTGGTACATGGGCACCATGTGGCCCTCCTGCACGTCCGAGTCACCCTCGATGAGGATGCACACGCCCTCGGCCATGCTGCCCTCGTAGTCTTCCAGCCAGTCGAGCATGGCGTCGAAGTCATCGCCTGTCGTGCGCTCCATCGCGTCGCAAATCTCGATTGCAAGCCCCTTGAAACTGCTCATGGTGAAACCTCCAAAGTATCCGATAAAACTTCTCAACCTATGCAAGGTGCCTTAGCGCCCAGGCGATGCCGAGCGCGCCCGCAACCCACAGCGGGAGAATCTGCGTCACGAAGTACATCACGCGGCCCTCCTCGCCCTCGGCTGGCGGTCGAGCCTGAGCCACCCGGACATCGCAACCTCGAAGGTGGACCCGCAGCCATCGAACCACGTGACATCCCCGGAGACGGCAACCGGCCTCCCGCCCTCGCAGGAGACGCGAACGACTGGCACGCCCTCCGCCGCGCTCTGCAGCGGGTAGGCGTCCCACACGGGGCCGTCTATGGGCAGCAGGCGGTTCTTCCAGCCGCTCTCGGTTGGCACGTTCGCCATGCGCCAGAAGCGCCCTCCCGCCCAGTAGGCCGTGCGGTAGAACGTCTGGTAGGCCCTGCCGCCCCTCGGACCCTCGCATGGCCTTCTCGCGCTCGCCCAGGTGTAGCGGGTCTCAAGCGCGCGGCCCTGGGTGCCGTCCTGGAAAACCACCTTGCGGTAGCGGAAGTACTTCTTGCCGCCCGTCGCGGCAGGCTCGGTGAATGGCTTGATGGTGCACATGTCGTGCCTCTCTCTCGTACTTGCCTATACTTGGAACCACAGGCGGGGCGGAACTGGCCTCTTACTCCGTCCGTCCCGCCTGGGGGTCTTGCCTGGGTTGTCGCTAGATTTAGGCGTTCGCCCAGAACGACTGGTACGTGCACCTGCTGAGTCCGTAGCGCTTCACGTACTTGTCGAGCCGCGCCTCGAACTTCCTCAGCTCAACCTCGCACGCCTCGCGCAGCGCCTCCCTGCCTTCATCCGTAAGCGGGGCCGCTCCTGCGAAGCTGGGGCCGTCGTACTTGCGCTCGACGTCTATGAAGTCCCTGCCGTCCACGGTGTACAGCTCGTAGCGGGAATCCTGCAGCACGTCGAGCAGGCGCGCCGCCTTGCAGTTGCAGGGCTTCATGTTCTCTGCCTTGAAGTACTCCACCGACTTGCTGCACTCGTCGACGTGGTTTTGCACCGCGTTCCACTCATCGGTGGTCCTCGCGTCCTCGGGGAAGTAGAAATCCTTCTTGATGACTGGGGCCATGAATGCGATCTGCTGGCCGTCGATGGTGTAGGTAGTCTCCTTCATGGTGCTCTCCTCTCATGGCTTCCATCTGGTACAATGTGCGTGACACGCCGGGCGGGGCGGCACTGCTGGTTGCTCGCCGTCCCGTCCGGCATCGCCTAGCGCTTGGGCCGTTGCCTCGGCCTAGGCGCTTTTTCAGGCGATTGCCCCGTGCTTGGCTTTGGCGGGCGTAGCGTGATTGACACGCTTATTCGCGTTCCGTCCCTCGCCTTGCCTTGCAGTCGGTATGTCACGCTTGAGACGTGCAATGGAACCTCCCTTCTCTCGCTGGTAGGCGTGTGCCTACCGAGAAACCCGCGCTGCTGCGTGGCCTTATCGGTAGGTACTTGCTGCTCTAGCCTCTCCACGTCCGGGGTTCGTACCGGCTAGCCGTCATCTGGATTACTTATTCGGGCCTTCGTGGTGTCCTATGTCGTGCGCCCTGGACCTGGGTTGGTGCTTAGTGACACTTGTTTGTGTGTCGCTTGTTGGCATGTACTATGACACACGTTTGTGTGTATAGCTAGCGACTAAATCATCTTCACAATCTGTACACAATTGAGTGTCACACCTGAACGTGTGTTACACTAAATACGCAGGTAGACGGCATAAAAGGAGGAATGATGGATAGCAGGGAGGCACTGCGGCACATCGTGGACAAGAGCGGCAAGAGCCAGCGCCTTATATCTAAGGAGCTGGGACACAATGACCGATACATAGCCACGACCCTATCAGGTGGTAGGGCACCTGGCACGGATGTACTAGCGACGATAGCCAAGGCATGCGGCTATGCCTTGCAGCTAGTGGGCCATGGCGAGACGATTACGCTTGACGGCACGCAGCGAGAGATTGAGGACAAGCCCGAGGATTAGGCACACGCAGCATTACTAGCGACAAAGGTCGCGCCCCACGCCAGGAGCGCGGCCATATTTGTGCCTATCGACATAACGTAGTGACTTAGTGCGGCCACACCCCGCCACACCTGCGAAAACAGCGAAAACAACAGCGATACGCAACAGAGAGAACGGAACAGCGTTAGCAACAAAACCGCAGGTAGAGAGGGCAGTGGGGAGGGGGTTAAATCACGAAACACAAAACGGCGCTACCCAGCGGCCCCGCTCATTTTTACACGCGACCGAAATTGGCCGATTTGCCGTAACTGGCTTTTCGCGTAACGGGGGACAGCGGTCCGAAAATCCCCCGAAAAGAGGGGAGAATCGCGGAAATGCGCCAGTTCACCTGCAAATACTGCGGGAAGACGTTCTTCGCCAAGAACCAGACCGCCAAATACTGCTCAACCAAGTGCCGTGTGTACGCCAAGCGTGCCAGGGACAAGGCCAAGGCCCCGACAGACGGCCTCAAGGTCGACTACCCGGTGCCGCACGAGGCCACTTGCAAGAATCGTGCGGTCACGGAGGCCGCTGTCGCAAGCGAGGTGGCGAGCGCACGCGGCATGGTGGCCTTCTTCGACGTTGCGTCGCAGCGAGGCCCCGTGGAGACGCGCGAGGCGTGCGGGCACATCGCCCGTGGCTTCAAGGAGACGCTTGAGGGGGTCGGCCTATGAGGGGGAGGAAGCCGAAGGCGCTCGCGCAGCGCAGGGAGAGGGACCACGTAGACGTGACCGCGACCGTGATGGAGGGCGCGGGGCAGCTATCCAAGCCAGCGTCCGTTGCGTCCGTGCCGAGGCTCAGCGAGATATGGGACTCGACAGTGGGCAGCGGCATGGCGTTCAGGCCGGAGGACGGACCTCTCCTTGAGCAGTTCGTCTTCGACCTCGCGCTCGCCGAGGAGTGCCGAGCGAACATGGTCGACAAGGACGGCAGGCCGACGCCGCTGCTCAGGGCGGAGGACGAGTACGGCAACGTGCAGATGGTCGACAACCCATACTTCAAGAAGATGCGCGAGGTGTCCAGCGACGCCCTCAAGCTCGCAAACGACCTCGGCATGACGCCGGTGGCGAGGGCGAGGCTCGGCCTCACGCAGGCGAACACGAACGCGGTGCAGCTCTCCATCCAGGAGACCGTCATCCGGGCGATGGAGCGCAGCGGTGTATAGGACCCCGATACGCCGGTACTCCAAGGCTGGGCTGCGGGAGGCCAAGGCACGCCAGATATTCTGCGAGGCGTTCCTCACACACGCCGGAAACGACGAGTGGGCTGGAACCCCCATACGCATCGACAAGTGGAAGAACACGAACATCTGGAAGCCGCTCTTCGGAACGGGCACCGTCGACAAGAGGACCGGGAAGTTCAGGCGCAAGTACCGCCGCGCCCTCATAGGCGTCCACCGAACCTACGGCAAGTCCGAGCTTGCGGCGTCCATCGTCCTCACCGAGGCCACCATGAACCCGGTGCCCAACGGCGAGTACGGCATCGTCGCGGACTCCAAGGCGAACACCAAGAAGGTCCGCGACTACATAGCCATCATGATTCGCAACAGCCCGCAGCTCTCCCGAGAGTGGCGCGTCAACCGCGACAGCATCGTGAACAAGGAGACCGGGCAGCAGATATGGGTCTACCCCTACAAGGAGGCCGCGCTGCAGGGCAAGCACTTCAACGTCCTCGTCTGTGACGAGCTGCACGTCTGGAAGGACGATGCCATCTGGCAGGCCGGAGTCTCCGGCCAGGGCAAGATTTGGAACGCGCTCACCATCGGCATCACTACCGCAGGCGCGTCCAGGGACGGGTTCCTCTTCAAGCTCTACAAGAAATTGAAGAAGGACCCAGGCGCGTTCGTGTGCTGGCTCGGCATAGACGATTCCCAGGATGTCGAGGACCGCAAGGCGTGGAGGCAGATAGTCGCGGCTGGCCGAGTGACCATGGACGAGCTTGAGGAGCAGCACGAGGCGCTCACGGGCAAGTCGTTCGAGCGGTACTGGCTCAACAGGACGCCGATGGACGAGCAGGCGGAGCCTTTCATGCACCGCGAGGACGTTGAGGCGTGCCAGGGGAGGGCGCTCACGATAGACCGCTCCCGGTGGTTCACGTTCGCAATCGACGGCGCGGTGCGAGGTGACACGCTCGCCCTCGTCGCGGCGCAGCGGCAGGGAGAGGACTGGGCGCTTGAGGAGTGGTGCTGGGACAAGCCCGGTCCGATGGGCACCTACGACCTCATGGAGGTGGCCGACGTGATACGCCAGCTCTCCATGTGCCCAGGAAACCCGTTCGGAGGCTGCGACCCCGCGCGGATGCAGTTCCTCGTGAACTGGCTCGACCGCGAGTGCGGCATAGACGTGTCCGACATCGCGCAGACGCCCGCAATCATGTGCCCCGCCTCCGAGCTGCTCGCCAGGAGCGTTGAGACCCACAAGGCCGCGATGGCCGGGACGCCCGTGCTGGCGCAGCACTGCATAAACGCGGTGGCTGCGGAGTCGAAGGCATACGGCAGGCGTCTCGCATCCGAGAAGGGCAGGCACGGCCAGGGCACCAAGCGCATAGACGCGGCGGTCGCGGCGGCAATGGCGATGTGGGCCTACGACAACAACGAGGCGGACACGCCGAGCGTGTGGACAATCGACCTCGGGTAGGGGACGCCGAGCGGACTATTCGGGCGTGGCTTGGTCCCCCTCCGCCAAGCCCTGGGCCTGCTCCCCCGTCGCTCGCCATGGGGCGGCGGGGGACACCGGCATGACCATTCATGTGGTGGTTTCCCAAGCGAGGAGTGTGCCGATGGGGCGGTTCTCCAAAACATTAGGGCGCGTGTTCGCCCGAGCCGCGAATCTGTTCGTGCCAGGTACGTGGGACTTCTACACATACACCCACGATGACGGGACAACGGACACGATTGAGCGTGCCAAGGCGTCCAACGCCTACTACTCGAACGCATTCAGGGCGTGCCTGCTCGCCAAGGCGAGGCCGCTGGCGTCGCTGCCGGTGCACGTCTACGAGCGCGACAATGGCGTGAGGAAGGAATCCGGCCACAGGTTCTCCGTGAGGCTGTCCTCGCTGCTCAGGACGCGCTGGAACCCGTTCATGACCTCATCCGAGGGCATCCGGTGGATGATGATGACCAAGGACGTGCGCGGCGAGGCGTTCTGCCGCGTCGAGTTCGACGGCTCCGGCATGCCGGTGGCGATATGGCCGATGGCTGGAACCCCAGACATCGAGGTGTCCAACGGCAAGGCCGTCTTCCGCTACTCAGGTGACAAGTTCACCGGCCCCGGCGTCTACCTGCAGGACGAGATTGTCTGGGTCAAGTCTCCCGTCCTCGACTCCGACTGCCTGCACGGCGTCTCGCTCGCCATGCTCGGCGCACGCGAGCTGAACCTCTCCATCGACCTTGAGGAGTTCTACGCCAACGTGCTCGACGGGGACGCCACGTTCGCCGGATGGCTTGAGACCGACCAGAAGCTACAGCAGCAGGACATCGACCAGGTGTCCAAGCAGCTCAGGGACGGCGGGGGCGTGGTGAGCGCGGGCCGAGTGCGAATCTTCGACAAGGGTCTCTCCTACAAGACCAACGGGCAGTCCATGGTGGACATGAGCCTCGTGGAGCAGGAGCGTTGGATTCTGCAGCAGACGTGTCGCACGCTCTCGGTGCCGCCGCAGGAAGTGTTCGACCTCTCCAACGCGACCTACTCGAACATCGAGCAGGGCGCAATCAACTTCGCCAACAAGACGCTCGTGCCCGAGTGCAAGGCTCTTGAGGAGGCGTTCTCGGGAATCCTCTGGGCGGCTGGCTATACCAGCGACTACGTGCAGTTCGACATGAACGGCCTCCTGCGCGGCTCCTACAAGGAGCGCATGGACGGCTACCGCATCGCAATCTACGCGGGCATCTACTGCCCGAACGACGTGCTCGCCAAGGAGGACATGCCGCCATACGAGGGAGGCCAGTACCACCTCCGCTCCACCGCCTACTACGCAATCGACCCGGAGACCGGCGAAGCCATGCCACAGCAGCCAGAGGCGGAGGCTGCGGCACCCGGCGGCTCGGGCGAGGGCGAGCGCGATGACGGCCACGGGGACGGCACCGAGGACCCCGACGCGAAGGGCACCGCCCTCGCCGTCATCCACGCCGACATGGCCGAGCGAATCCGCGATAGGTACCGGAGCGCCGGTGACACGGACCGGTTCAGGGAGTTCGCCAGGAAGGTCCTCACGCCGCTCTCCGCAGCGTACGAGGTGGACGGCATTGAGTACGACATGGACACCGACATCGAGGAGATTATCAATGGTTGACATCTACGTGTACGGAGAGATTGGCGAGGACTTCTGGGATGACGGCAGCAGCACCAGCGCATCCGACTTCGCCAAGCAGCTCAGGGACGCCGACGGCGATGACGTGACAATCCACGTCAACAGCGTGGGCGGCAACGTCTTCGACGCCAACACCATGAGCGAGCTTGTGCGCTCGTACAAGGGCAGGACAACCACCTCCATCGAGGGACTCGCCGCGAGCGCCGCGAGCTTCTTCGCCCTCACCGCAGACACCGTGGTGATGAACCCGTCCGCCCTCCTGATGATTCACAACCCGTACACCGCATGCTACGGCAACGCCGATGAGATGCGCAGGACCGCCGACATGCTCGACAAGGTGCGCTCGACCATCACCGGCCAGTACGTGCGCAAGACCGGCATGGATGACTCGGAAATCGAGAAGATGATGGACGAGGAGACGTGGCTCGACGCATCGGAGGCGCTCGAACTCGGCTTCGTGGACTCGCTGTCAGACGCCGAGCCAATCGCCGCGTGCCTCACCAAGGACGCCCTCGACCGGTTCAAGTCCGCCCCAGACTCCCTCAAGGGGCAGCTCTTGGGCGCGGGGGACACCGGCGCGAGCATCAAGCCAAGCGAACCCAAGGCCGCAGAGCAGGGCGCTGCTGCCGGGGCGGAGGCCGCTCCCAGGGTCGTGTGCATCAACGGTACGTTCCTCAAACTCTAAGGAGAACGGCAATGAAGTCTTCCATCCAAATCAGGAACGAGGTCAAGGACCTTGACGAGCGCATCGCCAAGGCCAGCACAGAGTTCGCAGCCGCCGAGGGTGACGCCAAGGACGCCCTGCGCGACCAAATCAACGACTACAAGGGCCAGCAGCGTGCCCTGAACGACATGCTTGACGATGTGCTCGCAGAGGAGGACAAGGTCCGTCGCGGCGGCGGCGTGCCCCTGGCCGCTCCCGCAGCCGAGCCGAAGGACAAGGCCCCCAAGAGCGTCCTCGACTGCCTCATGGGCACCCGCGACGAGTTCAATGGCCTCAAGTTCCACGACACCATGACGTTCAACGTCAAGGACGCATACACCGACTTCAAGCTCCCCGGCACCCAGCAGCTCGACTACACCCTGCCCCGCCAGACCTCGGACGCCCTGCCCAACTTCGGGTTCCTCGACTCCCTGCCCACCGGCACCACGCAGGCAGACGTTCTCACGTACTTCATGAAGGACGATGACCTCTACAAGAACGCCGCCGCCGTGTGGACCCCCGGCAAGGTCAAGCCGTCCTCGGCCATGGGCTGGAAGCAGACCAGCGCCTACATCGAGACCATCGCCCACCTCATGCCCGTCCTTGAGCCGCAGCTCCGCGACTACGGCCAGCTGCAGTCCCTCATCGGCACCGAGCTGCTCTTTGGCCTGCGCATGGTGCTCGCCGATAAGGTGCTTACCGGCAACGACGATAACGGCATCCAGGGCGTGCTCAAGAACTCCTCCATCCAGACGTACACCGCCAAGAGCGGCGATACCATCGCCGACTCCATCTATCGCATGGGCACCGACGTGTTCATCGGCTCCGGATACCAGCCCACGCACGTCGCGATGCACCCGTACGTGGCCGAGAGCCTCGCCCTTGAGAAGGACAAGCAGGGCCGCTACATGAACGTCATGGTCAACGGCAAGCTCTGGGCGCTCAACGTTGTCGAGGACCTGCACCTCGCCACGACCACCAGCGGAGACTCCCCGAAGACCACCTACGGCATCCTCACCTACTGGAACCAGGCCGCTACCGTCTTCACCAAGGAGACCGACTCCATCACGGTCGGCCTCGTCGGTGACCAGTTCGCATACAACGAGGCAACCATCCGCGCCGAGGGCCGTCACGGCCTCAAGGTCACCTACCCCAAGGCGTTCGCGTACCTCGCCGACTCCGGCATCACGAGGTAGCCGCCATGCCGACGCTGGCACCGAACACGCGCACCAGGGCATCTCTGTCCGAGCTTGGCGCACTCTCGCTTGAGGGTGCGCCGGGTTCGGCCACCGTCACGCTGCTGTCTGACGGCACGTCAGAGGAGTGGGAGCAGGGGACTGCCCCCGCGCTCAAGGCGTGCCCAGAGCTGCTCACGGTCGAGTGGGAGCTGTCCGGCGTGACGGTCTCGGCGGAGGTCGACGTGGTTGCGACGCGCTACTGCACGCTTGACGAGGTTCGTGCCTACCGCGCCAGCGAGTACGGCCTCGCCGACAAGACTGACGAGGAGGTGTGGGTGGCACGCCAGCATGCCGAGGAGGTAATCGAGCGTGCCGCGCACCGCTTCTTCCAGCCGGTCATGCGCAAGGGCTTTGTCGACCGCCCGAACTGCACGACCGCCTCCATGCCGCTCATCCCGGACGTGTGCCCGAGGGACATATCCAGCGTCGCGCGCGCCTGGGACGCGAGTGGCAACCCCGTGAGCGTCGGCGTGTCCGGCCAGACGGCGCTCGACGTGTCGGCAATCCGCCCCCACGCCGCCGCCAACGTCGCGCTCGTGATGGGCATGGCTCAGACACCTGTCGAGATGCACGACGCCGTTGTCGCGCTCGCCGCGTGGTACCTGGTGCCCAAGGCTGGCCCAGACAACGCCACGTCCGAGTCTACTGACTCTGGCGTGCTCAGGTTCGTAATCGGAGGCGTGGACGGGGCACCAACGTCCCTCCCGGAGGTCAACGCGCTCGTGCAGCGGTACGGGTTCCGCGACCTGCTTGTCGGGTGACGCCGATGGACACCACAAACCTCTTCTCGTCCTGCATCGAGTACGTGAAGGGCCTGTCCGAGAAGGCCCTCGTGGGCGAGCGCGTCTACGTCTCAATCGGCGGCTCCACCGTCCAGAAGACGGCTGAGTTCCTCGTACGCGAGGTCGTGCAGAACGTGTCGTTCTCGGACACGGTGACCTCGACGCTCGGGAGCCGCGCCTCCGGGCACTACCGCGTGGAGTTCTCCGTCGCGTGTCAGGCGTGGGCGCAGAGGTCCTCGCTCATCGAGGCGTCGACGCTCGTCCAGTCGTGGGTGCTCGCCCTCTTCCGCCAGGTCGCTGCGGACAAGACGCTCGGAGGACTCTGCATCCACGCCGAGCCTTACGTCGAGAACGCCGGTACCGCCCTCGACAAGGGAACCAAGCTGTACACCGCCGCGTTCGACTTCGGCATACGCATCAAGGCCGAGATAGAACCGGCAACCGTCTAAGAACCGGCAACCGTCTAAGGAGAATAACCATGTCGCTCAACCCATCCATCGGCCTCGCGGCCATCGCCCTGCAGTCCGGCCGCGACACCCCGGCCACCAAGCCCACCTACCTCCACGGCCTGACCGGCGGAACCCCGTTCGGCGCGTCGCGCTCCATCGCTAACACCGCCGTCGCGTGCGGCACCCGTGCGCCCTCCGATGCCCGCGTCGACTCTATCGAGGTCACACCCTCCATCCAGGCGCTCTGCTACCCCGACGTGTTCGGCCTCTACCTCGCCGCTGCCATGGGCAACTGCGCCTCCACCGCAGTAGACGGCAAGGATGGCTACTACAAGCACGTCTTCACCATGGGCCAGAAGATTCCCTACTGCACCATCTGGTCGCAGATTGGCACCAACAACTTCACCCGCGCGGACGGCTGCAAGCTCGGCACGCTCACCATCAGCGCCACAGGCAACGAGCACCTGTCCATGCAGGCGGACTTCCAGGGCATCGACGCCGAGGTTGGCATCGCCGCAATCCCCGGCTCGCTTGAGGCGTCCTGCTTCGGCGGCAAGTACACCACCACGGACTGCGAGTTCAAGCTCGACGCAGCCGGTGACTCCCCGGCTGAGGCGCTCGTCTCCGAGGCCAGCTTCACCTTCGAGAACAACCTCAGCTCGCTCACGTCGCTTGGCCGCGTGACCCCGCGCGACATCGCCGAGGGCAACCTCTCCGCAGGATGCTCGGTGACCACCATCCCCGATGACATCACCGAGTACAAGAAGCTCATGACCGGCTCCGCGAGCGCCACCAAGCTCACCGGCAAGGTCGTTATGGGCAGCGTGTACGCGAAGTTCTACCACACCGAGGACTCGAACATGACGCTTGAGTTCCAGGTCAACCACTGCCCGTTCACCGCCGACTTCCCGGAGGTCGACCCCGAGGGTTCCGAGGCCACCATCCAGTTCTCCACCGACGCCGCAATCATCGCCTCGGCTGGCGAGTCCCCCGTCACCGTGACGCTCGTCAACAAGGTCGCGTCCTACACCGCGTAGCGAGGCATCTGCAGGGTGATTTGACTAGGGGGCCAGGGCGCCGTGCCTCTGGCCCCCACGGACGCGCAGGGAGACGCATGGAAACCTACAAGAAGCTGCTCTACTGGCTCCTTACCACCTGCATCGCGGCGGTGATTAGCGTGGTGCAGATGGGCGTGGACCCGCGCACCGACAAGACCGTGATGGCGTGGATTTGCACGCTCGCAATCGCGGGCGTCATCTACGCCGTCGCGCAACTCTACGCCACAATGCGCGAGCGCGAGAGGCTCACGGCGAAGCACGATGAACTCATCGACTCGGCCATGAAGGTGCTGCTGCGGCAGAAGCTCGTGAGCGAGCACGACAGGCTCATGGACCTTGGCGCGGCGAACGACACGCAGCGTCGGAGCTGGCAGGCGTCATACGAGACGTACGAGGCACTCTGCGACGTTACCGGGGACAGCAATGGCGTGATTGACGTGTACAGGGCCAACGTGATGGCCCTTCCTAGCGACGTACCAAGCGACAAAGGAGGAGATAAGTGAACTACCTGATTCCAGACGGCGCATACAAGTGGCTCAAGTGGCTCGGCCTCATTGTGTGCCCCGCAATCGCCACGTTCGTCGGGGTCGTGGGCCAGGTGTGGGGCTGGCCGGATGTCGAGGCGTGGGTGACCACAATCAACGCCGCTGGCGTGCTCGTCGGCGCTCTGCTCGGCGTCTCCGCAGCCACGGCGAAGCCAGCAGACGATGGCACCGACGTTTAGCGACGCCCCACGCTGCATGCTCTGCGGCGCGGAGATGCGCGAGGAGCGCGGCAAGGAGCGCAGGAACGAGGGGATGGTCATGCGCTGGTGGATGTGCCCCAGGTGCCTCCACAGGCAGTCGACCATCACCGACGAAGGCGGCAGACGCCGCCGCGACGAGAGGAGGTAGGCGTGCATCTGTACGTAATCTGCGGACACGGAGCGGGTGACCCAGGCGCGTGCGGCAACGGCTACTCGGAGGCGGAGCGCGTCCGTGCGCTCGGTGCCAGGATTGCGGCGCTTGGCGGCTCTTCCGTCACGCTGCTCGACACGAGCCGAAACTGGTACGCCGACCGTGGCATCAACAGCCTGAGCATACCCAGCGGTGACGCGCTGGTGGAGCTGCACATGGACTCGGCCAACGCCTCCGCGCGGGGAGGGCACGTCATCATCGCAAGCGGCCTCGGAGGCCCTGACGCCTACGACAGGGCGCTCGCGGCATCGATTTCGGCAATCTTCCCAGGCCGTTCGCAGACCATAGTCGAGCGTTCCAACCTGGCGAACCCGAACCGCGCGAAGAGGCGCGGCATCAACTACCGCCTGGTCGAGAACGGCTTCATCACCAACGCGGGAGACGTTGAGACGTTCAACTCCCGCCTCGATGACATCGCTCGCGCCTACCTCGCGGCCTTCGGAATCTCCGGTGGCGGCGAGCCGCAGGCGGTCGAGGACGGCACAAAGGACGCAATCACACAGGAAGAGGTAGAAGAGATGGCAGCAACAGGCATGGGCGTCATCGTAAACCCCCAGGGCGCGAAGTACGAGGAGCACCCCGGTGGCTTGTACCGCATCACCGCCGACCACGTGTACCACTACACCAACGCGGACCAGCCGCGAGCCGATGACATCCTCTCGCGTGCCATGTGCGGCGAGGACGTGCCGCGAATCGACATGGCGAGCTACGGCACTGACCCCTGGTTCGAGCGCATGGTGCAGGCGCGTGGCGGCTGGGACGCCGTCATCCATTGCCCATCCGAGTGACGGGCGCACTAGCATTCCCATAGGCCGTGCCGAGAGCACGGCACACGGACAGCCCCGGAGCCAGAAATCCGGGGCGCTCTTACAGCGCATACCCCTCGGCCTCCCAACGGTGCTCAACTGAGGGGTCTTTTCGTTTGCGCAGGTAGATGGCTCGCTGAGAGCCGTTCTAAGGCCCTGTTCTCAGGCCGGTGGACCAACAACACGTGGGACTCATACCAATCTTGGACGTACCCGGCGCGGGGGACACCCACCGGAACATGTTGCCGTGGCAAGTCAAGAGACCAGGAGGGTTCCCATGGCAACTAAGCAGTGGTTCGAGTACGTCAACCCGGAGACGGGACGCAAGGAGTTCGAGTGCCCCGCGCTCCAAGGCCAGTCAATCCTGGCAAAGCAGATTTCGAGCGCGTCCGGCATGGCCGACGAGGACATGAGGAGCACCGCGAACGTGACGGTGTGGGCCGCGCTCTGCGCCGACGTGAAGGGACACAAGGTGCTCCCCAGGGGCGTGAGGCGCACGACCGACGTGAGCGCGTTCGTGCAGAAGATGGCCGACGCCGTGGACGCCGGTTACGTCATCGACTTCAACGACAAGTACACCATCCTCTTCCGCTCCGAGGACGTGGATGACAAGGGCGCGGGGGGCGTTGACGAAAACCCTACGGGTTCGAGTCTCGAATTCTCGTAAAGCTGGCCCGCTACACGGGTTCCGGCGTCATGGAGCTGCTGGGACTCGCGTGCGGGATGCCGATGCTCTTCGAGCAGGCGTACTACGACCTGTCCGAGCTTGAGGAGCGCGAGGCTCAGACGCAGGCCCCCACGTGGAGGAAGAAGGGCGAGAAGGCCACCGACGCGCGTGACAGGCTGCGTGCCGAGCGAGAGGCGGCCAAGGCGCGTTTGGAGGCTGCGTAGCGTGTACACGATTGAGGTACAGGGGCTTGACGAGACAATCGCCCAGCTCAGGGAGCTTGACGGCAAGCTCGCGTCAGACCTCAAGAGGGAGATAAAGGGCATAGCGCAGCCGACGCTCTCCAAGGCGAAGGGGTTCGCCGGGGGCGTCGGCTCCTTCCCAACGGGAAGGTATGCCGCGTCGCTGTCGCTTAGGACGTACGCGAACGGGGTCAAGTTCGTATCGAACGACCCAGGCGGAGGCGTCATCGAGTTCGCAAACCCAGGGGCGCTCATCCTCACCGGCGAGAGGGCAGGCAGGCGTGCGGGCGTGCCAGTTGGCAGCAACCCGCCCCGTGCGCTGCTCAAGGCAATCCTCGAGGACGAGGAGCACATAGTCGAGAAGGTCAACGAGAAGGTAGTCGAATACTGCGACTGGGACGTTGGGAGCATCCATGGGTAAGGCATCTATCACAATTGCCATCGGCGCTCTCTGGAACGGCCAGGACCAGCTCAACAAGGTCAGCAACGATGTGTCACGCATCGCGCTCCTCACCGCAAAGTCAAGCGTGTCGACCACGCGCGACCTTGCGATGCAGGGTGAGAGCTGGGTCGACCTAGGAAACAAGATTTACGATGCGGGCACGAAGATTGAGAACGTCGGGAACACGCTCACCAACGCGATAACCGTGCCGATGACCAAGGTGGGCGGATACTGCGTCGACCAGGCAGTTAACTTCGACACGGCAATCGCCAACCTGCGCAAGACATCGGACCTCACGGCGGACCAGCTTGAGGCCATGGGGCAGGCGGCAATCGACGCCTCGACCAAGCAGCCCGTCGACGCCGCCACAATCGTGAACATCGAGGCGCTCGGCTCACAGCTCGGCGTCGCGGATGACAACCTGCAGTCGTTCGCGCAGACCGTCTCCGGCCTAGACATAGCGACGAACATGGACGCCGACACCGCCGCCACCGAGATGGCACGCTTCGCCAACATCACTGGCATGTCCGAGGACGTGTTCTCTAACTACGGCTCCACAATCGTCGCCATCGGCAACAACATGGCAACCACCGAGTCGGATGTATCGTCGCTGGCGCTGCGCTTTGCGTCGGCTGGCACCGCAGCGGGCATGTCGCAGGCGGACATCCTTGGCATGTCCGGCGCACTGTCATCGCTCGGCGTCAAGGCCGAGATGGGCGGCTCGGCGCTCTCGCAGACCGTGAACGCAATCAGCGTGGCCGTGTCCACCGGCGGTGACAGCCTCGACGCATTCGCCGAGAAGGCCGGTATGAGCGCGGACGAGTTCAAGGCCGCGTGGGAGCAGGACGCCGCAGGCACGTTCAACACGCTCGTGGAGAACATGGGCAAGTCCGTTGCCGCTGGCGAGGACGTGAACGTGATGCTCTCCGACCTCGGAATCACGGGAATCCGCCAGTCGGACGTGATGCGAAGGCTCGTGGACTCCACCGAGGCCGTCACAGGCAAGCAGTCCGTCCTGGCTGGCGCACTCGACCTCTCGCGCAGCGCGTGGGAGGAGAACACGGCGCTGCAGACCGAGGTCGACCAGCGAAACGAGTCCATGCAGTCGCGCCTTGACGTGCTCAAGAACAAGGTCGACGCCGTTGCGATAACCGTTGGCACCCCGCTCACGGACGCCCTCATTGACGCCCTAGACGCGCTGCAGCCCCTCTTCCAGGGCGTGGCGGACGCGGCGCAGGCGTTCGCCGACATGGACGAGGAGGACCAGCGCACGATTCTCTCGCTTGCGGGCGTGGTGACGGCGGCTGGCCCGGTGCTCTCAGTGGCAGGCAAGCTCGTCCAGGGAATCGGCAACGTCAACACGGAGTTCGGCAAGACGCAGGAGAAGATAGCCATCTACGGTGACGCCCTCGACACGGTGGACGGCTCGCAGATGCGCCACTACGCCAGCTCAAAGGAGCTTGCGGCGCAGCTCGGCTCGGTGCAGAACTCCGCCGCGAAGGCCGCTGGCGGTGCGGAGAAGTACGTGCACGCCTGGGAGGGCATGACCGACTCGGCGAAGGTCGTGCGCGACAACACCGAGAAGATTGCCGACCTCACATACAAGATGGACAACCTCGGCGAAGGCTCGGACAAGACGAAGGAGAGCATCCGCAAGCAGATAGCCGCGCTTGAGGACCAGACCGCAGCGGCCCAGGACTCCTACGAGAAGAACGCCGCGCTGGTCACCACCTGGTCCAAGTCATCGTCCGAGGCCGAGAAGGCCGCGAGCGGCATCGGCGGACTCACCGAGAGCCTCGGGAAGGTGAAGGCCGGGGCTGTCGACGTGTCGAAGGAGCTTAGCGCGGCCACTAGCACGGCAAGCAGCGCCACGTCCACGTTCGGCACCAACCTGGCGAACGGCTTCAAGCTGGCGGCAAGCTCTGCGGTGGACATGGCTAAGAACTTTGCCATCGGTGCCCTGCAGGCGGGTGCGATAAGCCTCGCAATCGCGGGCGTCACGGCTGTCGTTGGCCTCCTCGTGTCATCCTACGAGGAGCAGAAAGAGAAGGCAGAGAACCTTGAGAAGGCCACTGACGGCCTCACTGACGCCACGAACAAGAGCATCAAGGCCGCTCAGGACCAGGGCATCGCCTACCAGGGCAACAAGGTGTCCCTCAGCGACGCACGCGATGCCGTCGACAAGGCAATCGAGTCACAGGCCAAGCTCGCGGACACGATTAATGACGGAAACTCGCAGGCGTCGGCGCAGATGGGCCAGCTGCAGGCCGCGTACTCGGTCATCAAGGAGTACGCGAACCAAACGGGCCTCGGCGCGGACGAGCAGGGCAGGCTCAAGGCTGCGGTAGAGACGTTCAACGACATCGCAGGCACCCAAATCGAGGTCACCGACGCCGTGAACGGCAAGCTCTCCGAGAACGGCGAGGCAATCGACAACGTGTCAACCAAGCTCGGTGACTACGTCCAGCAGAAGCTTGAGCAGATTAAGGTCGACGCCTACCAGGAGAGGCTAACGCAGCTCTACCAGCAGCAAGCCGAGGACATCGAGGCGCTCGCCAAGGCTCAGAAGGCGTACAACGACGAGATGGACCAGTACGGCTCCAAGTCCGAGTACGTCCAGGACTACGTTGACAAGAACAAGAACCTGCAGGAGCAGCTTGGGTACACGGACGAGCAGATGCGAAACATGGCCTCGTCAATGTACGACGCCAACGCAGCCAGCGCCGCAGCGAAATCTGGGCTAAACGACGCGAAGGACGCCCTGGACACGATTAACGGCTCAATCTCGAACACCGAGGCCGCGCTGGGTTCCGCCACCGCAATCGCGGACGGCTTCTCAGGCAGCGTTGTCAACTTCGCCCAGGCGAGCACGGCCATCAGCAGCGCGTGCGAGGGCTGCAACGTCGACCTGCAGGAGTTCGCCAAGAGCCTCTCCGACACGGGACTCTCCGTGGAGCAGCTCGGTGACATAAACGACAGCGAGTGGACGCAGATTGTCGCTTCATACGACGGCAACTCGCAGTCAATCATCGACTCCCTTAACCAGCTCGGCATCGACATGGGAGACTCCGGTGACCGAGCGGTGCAGGCGCTCTCGGACGGCCTCCTCAGCGGGAGAGACGGAGTGGGAGACGCCGCGTCTCAGCTCGTGCAGGAGGCGAAGAACGGTGACTGGTCCGGCCTCGTCGCGGACATGCGCGACCATGGATTCGACATCCCGGAGGAGCTTGCCTCCGCGCTTGAGTCCAACAGCGGCGCTCCCAGCGATGCCGCGTACCACATGCTCTCTCTCGTGGCGCTCAAGCTCTCCGGCGGTGACCTCACCGAGGCCGCGAACATCCTCGGCGGTGACATCGACGCGGGACTTGCCGACGGCATCGCAAACGGCACGCTCTCCGAGGAGGAGGCCGCGCTGCTCGGAGAGGACGTGCTTGAGAAGGCGAAGGAATCGCTCGACTCGCACTCTCCATCCGTGAAGTTCTACGAACTCGGCTCTGACGTTGACGCGGGCCTCGCCAACGGTATTGACGAGAACAGCGATGGCCCCAAGACAAGCTCCGCGAACCTCGGGCAGGCGGTGCTCGACGGCATCAGCGACCTCGTCAAGAACATGACGGACGTAGGCTCGAACTCCGGCTCCGGCCTCAACTCCGGCCTGCTGTCCTGGCTAAACCCCGTCAAGAGTTCTGGCTCGTCGCTCAAGCAGGGCGCGGAGAGCGGCGTGAACGGCACCGCGAAGGACCTCTCGACAGAGGGCAGCAGTGCGGGCAAGCTGTTCTCCGGTGGAATTGCGGCCTACGTAGGCAGCGCGTCCTCAGCTGGCTACGGCCTCTACTCCGCAGTGACCGGGGAGACATCCGGTACGGCCAGGACGCTCGGCGGATACGGCAGCGACGCCTCGGGCAAGTTCGCCTCCGGCATCGGGGCCAACTCCGGGAGGGTGCTCGCGCAGGCGAACGCCATCGCCAACAACGCGATGATGGCCGGGAACTACGGCAACTCGTACGTGTGGGGCACGCACCTGTCCGGGAACTTCGCCTCGGGCATCAGCGCGGGGCTCGGCTGGGTGAGGGACGCCGCGAACAGGATAGCCAGCGCGGCTGCGAACATCCTGCACTTCTCGGTGCCAGACGAGGGTCCCTGGTCCGGCTCCGAGCGCGGCGGCGTGACCTCCGGCATGCACCTCGCGCAGAACATCGCAAGCGGCATGGAGCGCGGCATCCCCGAGGTGAGGCGTGCTGCGCTTGCCGTGGCTGACGCGACGAGCGTGCCGGTGCCGTCGCTCGGGGCACGCGCCGTGGGCGGCTACGGCTCCAAGTACGGGGACCGTGGCGGGAACATGACCACGAACAACTGGAACCTGACAATCAACGGGGCGCAGCTGCGCGATGCGTCACCGAGGGCGCAGGAGCTTATCGGCGAGCTGTTCGGCGAGTTCGGCATGGTTGCCGACATGGGGGTATAGATGGCAGAGTCATGGGGCAACAGCATAAGCACGTCCTCCGGTAACTACTGGCAGGTGGGCGTCAACGCCTATGTCACGAGCACCACCGACGAGTACGTGTACATCCACGTGGACGCGAAGGTGTACACGCGCTGGCCGTTCAACGTGTACGCCAACGGCTCGGCTGGCAGCACCAACGACGAGACGCGCTACTGGTCCGGCTCGCTCAACCAGGGCAACGGCGCCACCACCACATACATCTCGTACGACACCTATTTCATGAGGTACTACGGCCAGGACAGGACCGTGCAGGTGTGGGCGCAGTACAACGTCACCGGCGGATACGGCAACGGCACCTCGAACGCGAGCGTGAGCCTCTCGATACCGGCTCGACCGTACAGCACGCCGAGGCCACCGAAGAACGCCACGGTCACGAGCAACAGCGACGCGAGCCAGACCGTCTCGTGGGGCACCGACTACACCGGCTCCGATGACGCCTACCCGTGGTCGAGCGTGAGCATCGCAAGGCTCACGGACGGCACCGGTGACTGGGCGCAGCTAGGCACCGTGAGCTGGGACGTTACCTCGTTCACCGACACAACAACGTCCGCCAACCACAAGTACCTATACAACGTCTGGTCTAACAACCCGGCTGGAAGCTCGACGCACGTCTCTGCGGGTGACGTGCGCACCACGCCCGCCGCGCCATCGTCGGTCTCGGTGGCGAGGAACAGCGACACGTCCTGCACCGTCAAGGTGTGGGCTGGCAGAAACGCCTCCAACTCCGCGACCAGCACGCTCGTAAGGGTGTCGGTGGACAACGGCCCGTACGTCGACGTGTCCAGCCAGAGCAGCCTCTCGCCAAGCGTCAACTACACGACCGCCGTCGGCCACAAGTACGTCTTCGCGGCACGCCACAGCAACTCGAAGTATTCGAGCGGCTGGGTGTACACGAGCGCCTACTACACGACGCCGCAGGCACCGACCAACGCAGCGGCCACCTACAAGAGCGACACGTCGGTGCTCGTCAAGTGGGCCAACCCATCCACGGCGTCGGTGTCGTGGGGCGGCGCTCGCATACTGCGCTCCGTGGACGGCGGCTCGTTCGCGCAGATTGCCACAGTCGGCAACTCAGTCACGAACTACACTGACACCTCCACGAGCGCGGGCCACTCCTACGCATACCAGGTTGTCGCGTACACGCCCACGGGACTCACCGCCTACGCGCAGACCGGCACCGTGTACACCACGCCCACCGCGCCAACTAGCGTGAGCGCCATCTCGACCGGAGCGACATCCGTGAGCGTGGCGGCAACCGGCTCGTCCGCGTACGTCGACGGCTACCAGTTCGAGCACCGCGTGGGCGCGGACGGCGAGTGGGGCGAGACCGTCACGCAGTCCTCGGAGACCGCGCACATGGCCTCCGCAGCCGGTGACAACTGGTACCGCGCACGCGCCTACAAGGGGACGCTCTACTCTGCGTGGACGGCCACCACCGGAAGCATCGTTACCATGGCGCAGCCGCTCGCCCCGTCCGTCTCCGTGCCGTCGCTCGCGCCGTCCGGCACGTCGGTCACCGTGTCGTGGACGCCGAACCACCCGGATGGCTCGGCAATCAGCGCGTCCCAGGTCGAGGTCACGGACCCCAGCGGCACCGTGAGCACGACAGGCGTGACCGGCACGGCAATCTCGACCACCGTCACGGTCTCCTCCAAGGGCACCTACTCGTTCCGCGTGAGGACAAAGGGCCTGTGGGCGGAGTCCAACGACGGCTGGGGACTCTGGTCCGACTCGTCCGTAACCAACGTGTACGACCTCCCCAGCGTCGAGGTAACGTCGGGTGACTCGGTCGACCGCATGCCGTTCACGGTGACGTGGTCCGCGACCGACGAGACCGGCATCACCGCGCAGTCCGTGACCATCACGGACGCCAACGGGACCGCCCTGTTCTCGGCGAACCCGGCCACCGGCGTCTCCTCGGTCACCGTAACAACGGATGACATGCTCCCAGAGAACGGCGCGACGTACACCGTCTCGGTCACCGTGCGCGGCGGCTCGTCCTTCACCAACTCGGCGAGCAAGGCGTTCACGGTGGCGTGGACATCGCCGAACGCACCCATCGCGGAGGTGCTCACCAACACGGACGCGCTGTACGAGGTGGTGACCGTCAAGAGCGGGGACGCCACCGGGAGCGTCACCACATCCTACTTCACCGTTGAGCGTATTAACCCGGACGGCACCACCGTCATGCTCGACGCGAGCGTGTCAAGCGGCCAGACCCTCAACGACTACCTGGTGCCGCTCAACGTCGACTTCGCGTACCGCGTCACGGCGGTCAGCGATTCCGGGGCCTCGTTCAGCCGCGACTACAAGGCGTTCGTCGCGTCGGACGGCAGCGAGGCGTTCAACTTCGGCAGCGACGGCGGCACGTGCGTGAGGCTCGCGTACGACGCAAAGGCGAGCGCGAGCGTGACGCACAGCGGCGAGTCCTACCACTTCGCGCTCGGCCCCAACACGCCGAGCCTCCCGACGTTCTACCCGGACGGAAACACGGACATCAGCGGCTCGCGCTCGTACGTGCTGTACGGCTCGTCTGACTACACGCGCCTGCGCTCCATCGTGCGCGACCACCGTTCGGCGATGTGCTGGCTCAGGGACTTCTACGGTGGCGTTCACCGCGTCTACGCCAAGTTCACCCTCGGCTACGAGGCGGGCACGTACGACCAGTTCTCGGTCTCCGCCGACGTGACCGAGACCGTGTGGGAGGAGCCTGTCCGTGGCTAGCTTCGACAGCACGTACTGGAACAGGAGAATCGCCTTCACGCGGTACCGCTTCGCCATGGTCTCCCGCGCGACCGGGCTTGAGCTTGACTCGGACGTGCCGGTGCTCGGCGGCGGCACCATCACCAGGAACGACGATACACGCATCAAGGAGAGCGCGGATGTGTCGCTTGCCAGCGACTATGACTTCGGCCCGAACTTCCTGCGCGTCTTCCTCGACGCCGAGTGGGACGATGGCGCGAGCGTCGAGGTGCCGCTCGGCACCTTCCTCCCCGTGGTGCCGTCACGCAGCGTGAGGAACACCGCCTCCACATACTCGGTCAAGCTCTACGGACGCCTGCAGGAGCTTCTCGATGACAGCTTTGCAGCGCCGACAACCGTGCCAGCTGGCACCAACGCCGTGGACTACGCGGCCTCCGTGTGCCGTGGCGTCGGCCTCGAAGTTATCGCGGACTCGTCTGACTACAAGACCACCAACGTCCGCATGTACGGCATCGGGGCGGAGCAGAACAACTCAGAGACCGGGTCCACGAAGCTCGACTGCGTGAACGACCTGCTCTCGCTGGCGAACTTCCGCGCGGCGATTACCGACGAGATGGGCCGCGTGGTGCTCAAGAAGTACCGCGACCCGGCGGAGATGCCGATATCGTGGTCGTTCGTGGAGGGGCCGACCGCCAAGTTCGTGGGGGAGTTCAGCGAGGAGCGCGACTACACCAGCGCCGCGAATCACGTCATCGTGCGCTACGGCTCCCTGAGCGACGGCACCGGCAAGGTTATCGTCGGCGAGGCGTGGGACACTGACCCGGCGAGCGACCTCTCCACGGTGTCGCGCGGACGCACGATTACCACCGCGTACACCTACCAGGACCTGCCGGAGGGCAAGACCGACGCCGAGATGACCACCTACGCCAACGCCCGCGCCAAGTCGCTCCTGAGCACGGCGCAGTCGATAATCAAGCGCGAGACGTTCACCCACACCTACGCGCCCGTGGGAATCAACCAGGCAATCAACATCGACTTCCCCAGCGGGGACGTGACCGGTAGGTTCCAGATAAGGACGCAGACCATCAGGCTCGTGGGCGGTTGCCCCATCGAGTGCGAGGCGCGAATCTTCAGGAGGAGGGCGAGCAATGGCTGAGCTGTCGCGCGAGGAGTCTAGCGCCATGCGCTCGATAGGGCGCGAGACTGCGGCACGCATCGCAAGGATTGCCGAGGACGCGGCGAGGAGCGCGGGAATGTCGCGCACGTTCGCAACTGTGACCAAGGTCAACTCTGACGGCACCGTAGAGGTCGACTTCGGTGACTCGTCGCACCCCATGAGCGTCGGCGCGATTCGCGTGACCACGGACTGCGCCGGGGCCAGCGTGGGTGACGTGGTGGTGGTAGACACTTTCGCCTACGTGCCGCTCGTGACCGGCATAGTGAGCACCGGTAAGAACGGTGTGCTACCGATATCGCACGGTGGCACCGGGGCCACGACGGCTGCTGAGGCGTTCAAGGCCATCACAGGGGGATACACGCTCGACCTCGGCACCGAGGACAACAACGACACGTGGCTCCCGGTGCTCAACGGTTCGAAGATTCAGCACAGATGGATACCGACGTTCCCGCTACCGGTCGCGCAGGGCGGCACTGGGGCCACGAACGCGGCTGCGGCCATAAGCAACCTGGGACTTAGCGATGAGTATCTGTCACAGCATGGACTTGGCGGGAACAATGGCTATGTCAGTGACGTTGACTCCGCCACAACTCCGGGAAAATACTTTTTAACTACCAATACGAAGAACATGCCAAGCGGCATTACGTGGGCATTGCTTTTCGTATCGAAGACAGGTGACTGGATTAACCAGACAATCATCAATAACTACCTCAACAGCGGGAAACTCGTGTACACGAGGACTAAGGCAGGCAATCAAGAATGGGCTTCGTGGCAGTCGCTTGGGGCGGTAGGCAACAAGTCACTTACCCCCGTGTACCGCCTGCACAACCCATACGACAAGTGCTACATGTTTACGGATAGCGCATCCGAGTACAACAGACTCGTCTCGGAAGGGTGGTCTGGCGAAGGCACGGCATTCTATGCGTTCTCCTAGGAGGCCCCATGGACTACTACGACGATGACCTAAACGTTCTCGAAAATCCCGACCTAAGCGACAAGCTCATCGAGGAGCGCGTCGTGGACGGACATACGTACCTGGTGCTGCACGAGCTGGACGAGTGGCAGGCGGCGCAGCGTGCAAAGGCGATTGCCGCGATGGCGGAGCAGCCGACCGTCTCCGGCAACGAGGACGCCATCGCAGACCTCGGGGCCTACGTGGCGGAGCTTGAGGCACGAGTGGCCGAGCTTGAGGGGAGGTGACGCCCGTGGCGAGGATGTACGCGAGGCGCGTCCTGCGCGGCGAGATGTCCATCGAGGACGTGCCCGAGCCGTGGCGCGAGGCCGCGAGGGCCATCGTGGAGAAGACTGAAGGTTAGACGTTTTATGTCCCAACCATGTCCCAAGTGGTGACGCTTCTCACCGTTGTCGCACCTACCCAACCGTATACATGCACGTTGTGTGCCCACTCGTATCCACCAAAGCTACAATGGTAAAATAGGTGAGTTAGCTCTAGTGATGTAGTCGGTCTACGCCCACGGCGCTTGCCTGGGACTGGCGGGTCGGAGGTGCTTGTGGCTGAGGACGCCGAGAAGAACGCTCCTGTGGCGCAAAAGCGCCCCAAGGCTCCAAAGCCGCAGGTCGTTGGCGCCAAGGTGAGTGTCGGCAAGCCAAAGCCCAAGGCTGCCCCCAAGGCCGCCGCCGGCGCCGCCAAGACTGCCGGCGCCGCCCAAAAAGCTGCGACGGGCGCGGGCGCAAAGGTCAAGTACCGCGTCAACGCCGCGAAGGCGGTCTCCGCACAGGACCGCGAGGCCGACAAGCAGAGCATGGGCCAGGTGCACAAGAGCCTGGCGTTTCTCGGCATCGTCACGCTTGCCTACCTGGCGTATCTCATCTTCTCCGGCCAGATGGACGTGTTTCTCAGCAGCCTCTCGCAGGTCGACAGCTCGTGGATCCTGCGTGGCGCCCTCTGCTACCTGGTCTATTACGTGATTGGCGTCTCGGCCTACGTGCTCTCGGTGATCACGGACCCCAACTCTCCCGTTGGCGTACGCGACCTCATGAGCGTTGAGGCGGCAGGCATCTTCTTCATGAACCTCACGCCCAACGGCATGGGCGCCGCGCCCGCGCAGATCTACCGCCTTACCCGCTCGGGCCTTTCCGTTGGCGGCGCCGGCGCGCTCCACTCCACGCGCTTCATCATGTACGAGGCGGGCGAGGGCATCTTTGCGGCCATCATGCTCATCTTCCGGCTTGACTACTTCCTCAACTCCTTTGGCGACTTCATCATCATTGGCATCCTGCTCTTTGCCTTCAAGATTCTGGAGTGCGTGGTGCTGTTTGCCATCTGCGCGTACCCCAAGTTCTTCTCGAGCATTGGCAACTGGGTTCTGCGCTTTGCCAACAAGCACGGTTGGGTGAAGGACTACGACCACTGGTACCAGGTCGTGAACAACCAGATCATGGAGTTCTCCGACGGCTTCAAGTCTGCCGCCAAGAACAAGGGTGACCTCATTGGCGTGCTGGTGCTCACCCTGCTGCAGCTGGGCTGCCTCTACGCGCTGCCGTGGTTTGTGCTCAATGCCTTTGGCAAGGAGGCCGACCTCATCACCTGCCTGGCGTCCGGCTCTATGCTCGAGCTGCTCACCTCCGCCATCCCGCTGCCTGGCGGCACCGGCGGCGCCGAGGGCGGCTTTGCGCTGCTCTTTGGTGGGATGTTTGGCGCGCAGGCATCGGCGGGCTTCGTGCTGTGGCGCGCCATCGAGTACTTCCTGCCCACGCTGTGCGCGGCGCCGCTCCTGGGCCTGCGCTCTACCAGTGGCGAGAGCATCAACCACCGCTTCAAGCGCTACGGTGTGCGACTCCGCAGGCTCTTCTCACGTAGAGGCGGCGGCAAGGGCTCTGACGGCATCAAGATCACGTTCAAGTAGAGAGGCGGCGGGAAGCGCATGTGGCTTTCCGCCGCTTTCGTAACGTGTGCCGGTCGTGTGACGCTACCAGGAGACCTTGGCGATGTTCTCCTCGATGTGTCTGCAGCTTGCCTGCCAGCGCTCCTGCTCGTGCGGTGTCATGGTGGGGACAATGACCTTCTCGACGCCGCCCGCGCCAATCACGCAGGGCAGCGACGCGTAGTGGCCCGAGACGCCGTAGACGCCCTCGACGAGGGTCGAGACGGGCGTCACGAGCTTGGTGTCGTCCAGGATGGCCTCGATGATTGCAACGGTTCCGTTGGCGATGGAGTACTCGGTGCAGGCCTTGCCCGCCATCGTGGTGTAGCCGCCGCGCACGGCCTGCATCTCGAGCGCGTCCCGGTCGAGCGTGAAGCCAGTCTGGGCCTCCAGCTCCTCGGGCGTGAGGCAGCCAAAGGTGACGTGCGACCACAGGGCAAACTCGGAGAAGCCGTGCTCGCCGAGCATCCAGGCGTTGATCGATGCCTGGTTGAGGCCGGTCGTGCTGGCAAGCGCATGCTTGAAGCGCGCGGAATCGAGCGTGGTGCCCGAGCCCAGGACGCGGCGGGGGTCGCAGTCTGCTAGGTCGCGAATCTCGGTGGCGATCACGTCGTTGGGGTTGGCGACGCTCACCCAGATGCCCGTGAAGCCCGCGTCCTCGATGCGGCGGACGAACTTCTTGGGCTCCTCTGTTGTGGGGGCCAGCTCGCCGTCGCGGTCGGTGCGGGCGGCGTCAACGTGGCCCGCGGCGTTGACAATGACGTCGCAGCAGGCAAGCTCCTCGTAGCGGTCATCGCACTCGATGACGCGTGCGGGACGGGGGTAGAAGCTCATGGCGTCAAGGAGGTCATTCTCCTGCGCACGGCAGAGCTTCTCGTTTGTATCAGAGAGGCGTATCTCATCCGCGAGACCTTGCGCGAGCAGCGCGTTTGCGACGTGTGCCCCCACGTGGCTGCAGCCGATGATGCCGATGGTCGTGTGTGTTGCCATATCCTGTTCTCCTGCTCCTTGCGTGATGGTTGTGTTCCGCCGCCCATTGTCTCACTCGGCACCGGGGCTTGCGGTGTCTGTGGTGAAGCGGACCTCGTCCACGCTGGGGACGTGCACGCGTACGAGTGCCGTCGCACGGTCCTGCTCGTCTGCGGAAAGCATGCGGCTGCTAGTCACCGTTGCCACGATGCGTTCGGTTGGCTGCGGGGAGTCCGCGGCGTAGCTGTACTCGGTTCCCACGGAGTAGCGCTCGACCTCGGGCTGCACCGCCTTGAGCTCCTGCGTTGTGAGAGCGGTCTCGTACTGGTCCGAGGCCTGGGAGGGGGTTGCCGTTGCGTCCTTGGCGTGCTGCTGGATTGTCTCTTGGACCACGCCGGTCGTCACCATGAGGCAGGGAATCGCAAAGATGAGCGTCCCAATGATGACGTTCCTTCGCAGGTGATGTGATATGGCTATCGCCTCCTCGCTTTCCTGTGGGGTCACCACGCCGTCGTCGTTGATGTCTCGGTGGAGCGGCACGCGCAGGAGGAGCAGCACGATTTCTGCAGCAAGCGCAATGAAGACCACGTTGACGCCAAACTCGTAGATGGCGCCGGCAAAGCGTGGGAGGCTCTGCTGTGCGATGCCGTAGCCGGCCGAGCACAGGGGCGGCATGAGGGCGGTTGCCACGGCAACGCCTGCAATGAGGGTCGAGGGCTCCTGCTTGCGGGAGTTGCCCAGCCCTCCTGCAAAGCCGCCGGCAAGCGCGATGAGCAGGTCCCAGATCGTGGGCGTCGAGTTGTCGAGGAGGGCGCTGGTCTCGTAGGGTATGGGCGTGAGGAGGAAGTAGAGGGTGGAGGTTGCAAGGCAGATGAGCATCTGGAGCGCCAGGCCGGCGACCGCGTTGCGCAGAAGGCGCCTGTCGGCCGTTGCGACGGAGTAGGAGATGGCGAGCACCGAGCCCATGAGCGGGCAGATGAGCATGGCGCCCACGATGGCCTCGATGGAGTCCGTGTTGAGGCCAATCGAGGCAATGAGCATGGCAACGATGAGGATGCACATGTGCGTGCCGTCAAGCTTCGATCCGCCCACGAAGCGTTTGCGGATCTGCGGCCAGGAAGCGCGACCTTCTCGCACGTCGAAGGCACGCCTGAGGGCTGCGATGCCCCGACGTGCCCAGCTTGCGCCAGTGCTCGTGCCTGCTGCTTTGCCCTTCTCGGCCATCGTTGCACCTCGATAATCCCGGTTTTGACCCATCTGAATGCCCGCCTCGTTCATTCTTGTGCCCCAAAGGTGGGGTGTCCCCGGAAAACCGTATTCCAACCGTTAGATTGTGCCAATGCATCGTCTGGGGCAGCACTCCCGGCGGTCCGGTAGGCGCTCTATTTTCGCACGGCTAAGGATGAGACGAACAAAAGCCCAGGTCGACACAAACCTTAATCCCGACCGTGCGTAGTTCGGGAAAGGGAAGAGCTCTGGACAGCAAGTTTCGGTGGTGCTCGACCTTCCCAGCAATGCATGCGAAGCACAAATCAGCGTACACGTGTTCTCATTCTGCTTGCGAGGGAGTAGAATGGTTAGCCACGAATGCTGCGTCGCGCGGGGAGGTGCGAGTTGGACGGGGACGGTACGAGCCACTCAACAAATCGCACGCGCTCGCGTGCCGAGGAGGTTCTTGAGCAGATTCTTGCCTCGAAGGATGGGCGCTCCTTCATCAAGATGAGCCAGAATACCTACTCTGAACAGCCAATCCTTCGTACGGGCGCAGACTTTGCTCGCGAGCGCGCAATGCGGCGCCAAGAGGGGCGTGAAGCCGCGCGCAATGCCCGCGAGCAGCGCGTCGAGAGGCGGCACCAGCAAGCGAGCGTCTCTTCATCTACTTGGGGATCGTCCGCTGTTCCCGAGTCTGCGCAGTCGGCATGGCCGTCGTTCTCGTTTGTAATGCCGTCCTTCTTCGCGGAAGACAGCGCGGAGCTTGCAGATTCCGAGCTTCCTCCCACGCTGCAGGAGCTACGGCACCTGGAGAAGGAGAATCTGCGTCCGGGCGAGCTCTTCTGTCGTCAAGCCCGCCTTGCTGCAAAGTTCGAGGACAGCCTGCCTTTTGAGGGCTTTCATCCCTATCGCTACCTGCCAACATACAAGGATCTTGGTAACCGAGAACTACGCGGGTACTTCACCTGGCGCGCGTCCTGGCGTCGCGGCACAGCCGGCGATGCGCCGGCAACCTACGTCACCATCCTTGCATTTGAGCTCATAAACGGCGTGGGGGCCACCCCGGGGTCCGAGGTTCTCGTCTGCTTGAGGAAGCTCGAGCAGCGCTGCGCCGAGCAGGACGCGCGCGGCATTGGTCCCAGTGTGACGATGGACCTCCGACGCTGGGAGCGCGACTACGTCATCTGTATGGGTCTTGACGTCCAGCAGACGGTCACGGAGGCAGACCGCGCATTTGGCGCCGGCGTTGAGACGCTGCGGGCCATGGAGCGCGCCGAGCTCTCCTCCCGCGGACTTCTCAAAGACCAGCAGGCAGAGAAGGTGCCCGCCCCAACAGACGATGAAGTCGTGGTGGCGATGGGCAACGTCTCTACCATGGACATCTCTCGCTCGCCCTTCGTCCGCGCGCACCGTGAGTCCTTCGCTGCCGTTGCCGCCGCCGTGGCGCGACGCATGGCGGTGCACTGCAACCGGCGCCGGAAGACGGGATGGGTCGACGGCCTGGTAGGCCACCGCACGTCGTGGCCGTTCACGCCCCTGGCGGGCGTTCCGCTTGAGCACGGCTGGGAAGGCCCCGAGCGTACCGTTCGCGTTTGCCCCGGCCAGACGGTAAGCTTCCGCTTTGGTCGCTGGACGGAGCGGCAGGCGTACTCCACCACCGAGCGAAGCCGCGAACTGGCGCGTCTCCTGCGGGCCATCGATCGCCAGATGGGCATCGACTGGGACTTTGGCCATCCCCTCAAGGAGCAGGTGCTTCCTCGCTACCTCCAGAAGATGGTTGCGGAGGAAAGCCAGGCGCAGCACGAGCGCGAGGAGGAGGCCGAGAGGCGTCGGTTCAAGGTCGACCTCTCCAAGCTGGGCAGCATTCGCAGCGCTGCAGCTGTCACGCGCGAGGCGCTCCTTGTGGACGAGGAGCGCGAGGGATACGTTCCTGGTGACGCTGCGGCGGAGCCCGCTGCCATGGCGCCAACGCCGGAGCCCGCGGTTGCGCCTCCGGCGCCGGCAACTGTATCCGTGTCGGCAGCCGCTCCCGCGCCGCAGCCGGCAGGGACGGATCTCGGCCTTACCGCGCAGGAGCGCGCCCTTCTCGACGCGCTTCTCACGCACAAGGAGGCCCCTGCCACCGCGGGAACGTCCCTCGACATGCTTGTCGACTCAATCAATGAGAAGCTCTTTGACCTCGTGGGAGATACGGTGCTGGAGTTTGGCGGCGCCGGCCCCACCCTTGTCGAGGACTACGAGCAAGACCTGAGAGGATATCTACAGCCATGACGCAAGCAACCAAAGAGCAGGCGCCGCGCGTTCCTCGGCGCATCGCTCAGGTGATCATCAATTCCCTGAAGGGCGGCGTCGTCCCGCGCGTGGGGCTGCCCTACATCACCGTTGGCCGTGATCGCGAGGTTGCCGCCCTCTTGCATGACCTCGACCTCGTTGCCGATGGCGGTGCCAGCTTCCGCTTCCTGGTGGGCCGTTACGGCAGCGGTAAGAGCTTCCTGCTCCAGACCATCCGCAACCACGCCATGGGCAGAGGCTTTGTTGTGGCAGACGCAGACCTCTCGCCCGAGAGGCGCCTGCAGGGCACGGGCGGCCAAGGTCTCGCCACCTACCGGGAGCTCATTCGCAACCTCAGCACCAAGACCAGGCCCGAGGGCGGCGCCCTCAACCTGGTGCTCGACCGCTGGGTCTCCAACGTGCAGTCACAGGTGACGCTCGAGGACGGCCTCACCCCGGAGGACCCGGCGTTTGCCGATGCCATGGAGCGGCGTATCATGGGCACCATGGCCTCGGTGCAGGAGCTGGTTCACGGCTACGACTTTGCGCGCCTTCTCACCATGTACTGGCGCGCCCACCTCGAGGGTGACGACGAGACCAAAGCCAACGTCACCAAGTGGTTCCGTGGCGAGTACCGCAACAAGACCGAGGCCCGTCGCGAGCTGGGCGTCGGCATCGTGATTGGTGATGAGGACTGGTATGACTACCTCAAGATTCTTGCGACCTTCCTTGTGGGGGCCGGCTACAAGGGCCTTGTCATCCTCCTTGACGAGATGGTGAACCTATACAAGATTCCCAACGCGGTGAGCAGGCAGTATAACTACGAGAAGGTGCTCACCATGTACAACGACACGCTCCAGGGCAAGGCTCACCACCTGGGCATCATCATGAGCGGCACGCCCCAGGCGGTGGAGGATAGGCGGCGTGGGCTCTACTCGTACGAGGCGCTGCGGAGCCGTCTCACGCAGGGGCGCTTCTCGCAGGACGGCCTGGTGGACATGCTGGCGCCAGTCATCCGCTTGGAGCCGCTTACCCATGAGGAGCTGCTGGTGCTGGTCGAGAAGCTTGCGGACATCCACGCGGGGCTCTTTGGGTACCAGCGCACCATCACCCAGGACGAGCTCGTGCGCTTCCTCGAGACCGAGTATGGTCGTGTGGGCGCGGACTCCCACCTCACCCCACGCGAGGTCATCCGTGACTTTGTCGAGATGCTCGACATCCTCTCACAGAACCCCGGCGTTACGGTTGAGCAGCTGCTTGGCAGCGAGCAGTTCACGTCGCCGGTGAAGGCGCCGGTGGAGCAGGACACGGCGTCTTTTGCTGCGCCAGGAGGCGGGCAGGCTCCAGCCGCGCAGGACGAGTTTGCCGAGTTCGACATCTAGGCCGCCATGGACGCTTTCGACCGCTACGCGCCGTTCATCCAGGACTTCATCTACGACCACGACTGGCAGAGTCTGCGAGCCGTGCAGGTTGCCGCCGCAGACGCCATCTTCAACACCGACGAGAACGTCCTGCTCACGGCTTCCACTGCCTCGGGCAAGACCGAGGCTGCGTTCTTCCCCATCCTGACAGAGCTCTGGGAAGACCCGCCGGCCTCGGTGGGCTGCGTCTACATTGGCCCGCTCAAGGCGCTGATCAACGACCAGTTCCTGCGTCTTGAGGACCTTTGTGCCGAGGGCAACATACCCGTGTGGCACTGGCATGGCGACGTCTCGCAGTCGCACAAGGCAAAGATGCTCAAGCATCCCTCGGGCATCCTGCAGATTACGCCGGAGTCGCTCGAGTCCATGCTGCTCCACCGGCACAACGCCATTCCGCGCATCTTTGGTGACCTGCGCTTTGTCGTGATAGACGAGGTGCACTCGCTCCTGCGGGGAGACCGCGGCGGCCAGACGCTTTGCTGCCTCGAGCGCCTCTCGCGCCTGGCGGGCGTGGTGCCGCGCCGCATTGGTCTCTCAGCCACCATCGGTGACCCGGAGGCAACCGGAGCGTATCTCTCTGCAGGTACGGGGCGTGGATGCGTCATCCCCAGGCTGGAGGCCCCCAAGGAGCGGTGGCGTCTCTCGATGGAGCACTTCTACGTGAGTGGGCCGCAGGCGCCGGAGCGCGGCGAGGATGGGCTTGGTCATGGTGCTGGTGGGGAACCAGCGGAGGCAACGTACGAGACTCCCCAGCAGACGGCTGCCGAGGAGCGCGTGCCCAGCCGAGAAGAGCGCGTGGAGGACGTCTCGCCAAGCGTCGCTGCACCCCAGACGGAGCAACCGGAACCCGAGGCTCCCACTGACAGGGCGCCCGTCTTCGCGGACCCCGGCCTTGCCTACGTCTTCAAGCACACGCGCGGCCGCAAGTGCCTGGTCTTCGCCAACTCCCGTGAGGAGTGTGAAGCCGTCACCACTACGCTGCGCCAGTACTGCGAGGCGGTGGGGGAGTCGGACCGCTTCCTCATCCACCACGGCAATCTCTCGGCAAGCTTCAGGCAGACGGCCGAGGAGCTCATGCGTGACGAGGACGCAAACCTCACAACGGTCACTACCTCGACGCTCGAGCTCGGCATTGACATCGGTCGCCTGGAGCGGGCCTTCCAGATTGATGCCCCGTTCACGGTGAGCTCGTTCTTGCAGCGCATGGGGCGCACCGGCAGACGCGGCCAGCCAAGCGAGATGTGGTTCGTGATGCGCGAAGACGAGCCCGAGGCCAGGGCGCTTCTGCCCGAGACCGTACCTTGGAAGCTCATGCAGGGTATCGCGCTCGTGCAGCTCTACGTGGAGGAGCGCTGGGTTGAGCCCCCACGGCTGGACGGCCTGCCCTACAGCCTTCTCTACCATCAGACCATGGCGACGCTTGCCTCGACGGGTGAACTCTCCCCCGCAGACCTTGCGCGCCGCGTGCTCACCCTCTCGCCCTTCCATCGTGTGACGACAGATGACTATCGTACTCTGCTGCGACACCTTGTGGAGACCGACCAGATCGAGCGTACCGAGACGGGCGGTCTCATCGTGGGCCTTGCGGGCGAGCGCGTGACAAACGACTTCCGTTTCTACGCAACGTTTGCCGAGGACGAGGAGTACACGGTGCGCTCGGAGTCCCAGGAGCTGGGAACCATCGTGCAACCGCCACCCGTGGGAGAGCGCATCGCAATCGCGGGTGCCGTCTGGGTGATCGAGGAGATCGATTACAAGCGCCACCTCATCGAGTGCACGCAGGTGAAGGGCAAGGTCCCCGCGTACTTTGGTATGTGCGCGGGAGATGTGAACACCCGCGTGCTTGAGCGTATGCGAAGCGTTCTCCAGGAGACGCGCGATTACCCCTATCTGCGCACAAATGCGCGCGCCCGTCTGGCACAGGCGCGCCATGTGGCGTCGCTCACCCACCTGGCGTCAGAGCCGCTCGTGTGCTTGGGTGGCACCTCTTGGTGCCTTCTGCCCTGGCTAGGGAGCTATGCGTTTCTCGCCCTCGAGCGTTTCCTCAAGATTCGCTGCGCCGATAAGCTCGGGCTCAAGGGGCTTGACTCCTCTCGGCCCTACTTCATGCAGTTCACCATGAGCGCTGATGCGCGAACGTTCTATCGCGTGGTCAAGGAGGAGGCCGTCCGTCCGCTTGACCCCATGGAGCTGGTCTATCCCGGCGAGGTGCCGCGCTTTGACAAGTACGACGGGTTCGTGCCCGACGAGCTAGTTCGCAAGGGCTTTGCCCATGGCGTGCTGGATGTCGAGGGCATGCTCGCGCGCGTGCTCTCGTGGCCTGACGTGCCCGGATATGACATTCCCGCCTTGCCTTGCACGAATCTGTCAGGAATTTGACGGGAACAAATGTTCTCATACGTGGTACGATATCCTCGCAAGGAATGAAGCCACCCCGGAGGCCCCCACTGGCACGTGATGGCGCACCTCTCCCTTGTTAAGCAACGCTCGAGCGTGGTCGGCGACGGCCGGCCTCCTGTCGGTTGTTCGAGGTTTGGGGGCACTCATATGTCTGGTTATCAGGAGAGTTTGGTCAAGATTAGCTGCTTGGCAGAGGCGGCTGGCATTCGCAAGGCATTTGAAGAGCAGAAGGTTCCATTCTTCCGCATGCATGGGGTTGAGCGGGCTATCCGGGATGTGAGTCCAGACCTCCCGTCCAGAGATGGCGACATGCTCTGTCTGCCTCGCATTCCCATACGGGTGGGAGACCTGTTTGTGGTGCTGTGCGGAGACCGGCATCCCTATCAGTTCTGTAGCGGAAGATGGTTCTACATCGATGGGCTTGCCGATGCCGTGCACGAGAATTACCGCTCCTACCTTGTCCCCGTTGATGAGGGTAGCGTTCGCTCCTCCTGGGGTGACAATGCCCGTCTTGCCCAGCGTTCGTACGTGAACTGGAAGGACTACCTCGCCAACATCGAGACTACCTGGGACAGAGACGAGGTTGACCCAAGGGCGCGGTTCGCGGAGGTCGTCTATGGTATTGGCGCAACTCCGCCTGCAAATATGGGGATAGACCCAGATCCCATCTACGCCATCGCGCGGATGCTTCGAGAACGTGGAATCACGGGAGCAATTGTCAACGGCAAGGTTCCGATGGAGGACATTATGTAAGTGTTTGGGTGGTGTTGTGTGGAGGGCCGCTACGGTGGGCGGTTCCTAGGGCCGCCTATTCGCGTTGGCGCTTCTTGTCCTCTCGCTTTGCCTCCATCTCGTCAAGACGGAGTTCGTTCTCTTGGTACTGCTCTGCGGGTACCGGTCTTACATGCAGGCCTTCCGCCCAGTTGCCGCTCTCGTTCCTCTTGAGGTGGCGATAGCCGATAACAGAGAAGACCAGCGCACCGGCAAAGTTCACGAGCAGGTCCTTCATGGTGTCGATAAGCCCAATGTCGAGGTAGCCGTTGATAGTCGTAGTGTCGCCGGCAGCGGTGGTAATGACAGTCGTCACAATGTCGTGTATCTGGATGCGATTGCCTGCGTTTGCGGGGTCAAGCGCCACGGAGGAGATGCTCGTGACAAAGGTGTCCTTCTGCATGTCCATTCCTAGGAAGGTGTCGAAGCCAAACTCGACAAACTCCCATAGCACACCGATGGTCATCGAGAAGCAGAAGGCAACGATCGTCACGTAGAGAGGGGAAAGGTTGATGTCCTTGCTCGAGCGGTTAAGGAGGTCCACGAGGGAGAAGCCTATGGCAGCGCACAGGAAGCCGTTGAGCGTGTGCAGGACGGTGTCCCAGCCGGGAATCAGTACGTAGTAGTGGTCAATCTCGCCAAGGATCTCGGCAGCAAAGATAAACGTGTAGATGATTGCCTGGAATAGGCCGGGAATCTCGATGCGTGCCTTATCCTCCAGAATCGACGGAACCAAGAAGAGGACGAGCACCAAGACCGAGATGGCCACGCCCTCCCAGCGCTGAGTCATGATGCAGCGAATGAGCGTGAGGAGGACGAGTGCCCTTAGAACTGAATAGAGGATGAAGGTGCGGCGATTGAACGCTATGCGATCCTTGAGGCGTTGCACAAACGCCCGGAGCTTGCCCCTAGCCATGCGTGCGTCCTTTCACGGTTCAATATGTTATGTAGACAATCCTAACCTACCCATGGTTTGCGCAGAGACGAGAAGGTCATACTCTGCGCGGCTGCTCCGTAACGACCTTCATGGACGTGCCGAGAAATACAATGAGCTGTGAACGGCAGGCGCGTCCTATGGGTAACATCCGGATGCACGATGTTGCGTATGGTGCCAGCGCATGTCTCACGAGGGGGTACATCCATGGAAGACAACGTCTCAGAGCCCATCGTGGTCCCAACGACCGCGAAGAAGGAAGCCCCGATCATCCAGGCCCGGCTGCGTCATAAGATTCTCAAAATGCCGGAGGAAGCTTGGAAGGCAAGCGGCATCAGAATCTTCGGTCGCAAGATTCGTGCGCTTATCTACACCACTGACCTCGCGGTCATCAAGAACTGCGACGCCGATGCCGTCTTTGCCGTCTACCCCTTCACTCCGCAGCAGTCCATCTCCGAGGCCATCATCGATGCTTCGAGCATCCCGGTGTTCTGTGGCATCGGCGGTGGTACCACGCGTGGTGTGCGCACGGTTACGCTCGCTCATGATGTGGAGTGCCAGGGTGCTATGGGCGTGGTGCTCAACTCGCCCATCTCGAACGTCAACCTCCGCGCTGTCTCCCTTGCCATCGACATCCCCACGGTCATCACCGTGGTGAGCGCCGACACCGATATCGCCGCGCGCATAGACGCGGGAGCAGCCATCATCAACGTCGCCGGCGGCAAGGACACGCCGGCAATCGTGAGCAAAATCCGCGAGAAGTTCCCCGACGTGCCCATCATCGCGTCGAGCGGCGGCACGGAGGAGTCCACGCGCGCAACGGTTGAGGCCGGTGCCAATGCCGTCACATACACCCCTCCCGCGCCATCTATCCTCTTCAAGCAGATGATGGCCCAGTACCGCAGCCCCGCGTCCACCGCAGAGCAGCCTCAGCACACCGCACTCGAGGTGCTTCAGGCTGCGGGTCTCTGGCACGACCAGAATGATTGGCAGTAGGACAAATACCATGGACTGGTTGGCCCCTAGGTCAGCAACCAGAGAAGAGTGAGAAGGTCGGGAGACATCGCGTCCCCGACCTTTTCAGCTTTCGGCCAACCTCGTGCCCATGGGATGGCGTGAGGCAGCGCAGGGTCTTTAGAATCCGAGGCGGGGAAGACTCTCCCGCAATTATGCGGGGACTATCCAGGAGGAGCCACAGACAGGTCCGCCGTACGAGGCACCATCGTGATTGCGGTTGGGGCAGACATCGACATCCAGACCGACGCAACCTCGCGCATCGACGGTCGCATCGTGTACCTCTCTGCCACGGACGTCGCGTAGTTCTCCGGCGCTATACTTGCAACCCGAGCATGGTCGCGGAAGGCGGCGCGTGGACGCGCCGCTCGTGGCCGCGACCAGATGCGCCCGAACGGCGCGGAAGGAGCATCACATGGCACAGCGGGTTCAGGGAACCGAGGACCTCTTTGGCGGCTACATGCGCGCCTGGCAGCACATGCAGGATGTGGCGCGTGACCTCTTTGGTGCATACGGCTTTGACATGGTCGAGACTCCCGCAATCGAGCAGGTAGACACCTTTGTCCACGGCATTGGTGAGTCCACGGATGTCGTGCGCAAGGAGATGTTCCGTGTGGTCTCCGGTGCGCTCTTCGAGAACCTGCTCGAGCAGGGTTCTGAGGCGGGGCTCAAGCCCAAGCAGCGCCTGGCCATGCGTCCCGAGGGGACGGCCGGCGTGGTGCGCGCTGCCGTGGAGAACAACATGGTGCCCCAGGGTGCCGCGCCCGCAAAGCTTTGGTACGCCGAGGCCATGTTCCGTGGCGAGCGACCCCAGAAGGGCCGTCTGCGCCAGTTCCACCAGGTGGGCGTCGAGTGGCTGGGCGCCGCGGATCCGGCAGCGGACGCCGAGTGCATCATCATGCTCATGGAGTACTACAAGCGACTTGGCTTCGACCTCTCTCGCCTGAAGCTCTCCATCAACTCGATGGGTGATGCGGCGTGCCGTCCCGCCTATCGCGAGAAGGTCCGTCAGTTCATTCTTGACCACGCTGATGAGATGTGCGAGGACTGCCTCGAGCGCGCGGAGATCAACCCGCTGCGCAGCTTCGACTGCAAGAACGACCACTGCCGCGAGGTCATGCGTGACGCACCGCTTGCCAAGGACAACCTCTGCGACGATTGCGCCGAGCACTACGCACAGGTAAAGCGCTACCTTGATGCCGCAGGCGTTGCCTACGACGAAGATCCCACGCTCGTGCGCGGCCTTGACTACTACACGCGTACGGTCTTCGAGGTAGAGGCCGTGGACGGTGGCGTTGGCGCCATCGGAGGCGGTGGCCGCTACGACGGTCTCATGGAGCTCGAGGGCGGCAAGCCCACGCCGGGCATCGGGTTCGCTGTGGGCTTCGAGCGCATTGCGCTTGCGCTTGCAGCGCAGGGCGGCTCGCTCGAGACGCCCCAGCCTGGATGCGTCTACGTGGCAGGGACCTCGGCAGACGAGCGCGAGGCGGTCTTCTCGGCTACGCTTGCGCTGCGTCAGGCGGGCGTGCGTACCGAGGCCGACTACCAGGGCCGTTCGCTCAAGAGCCAGTTCAAGCAGGCCGACAAGCTCGGGGCGCGTGTCTGTGTGGTCATTGGGCCAGACGAGGTGGCGGCCAACGCCGTGACCCTTCGCGATATGGAGACGCACGAGCAGACCCAGGTTCCCGCTGCAGAGCTTGTCTCTGCGGTGACTGCGCGTCTGGCGAAGTAGCGCGACTGCGACGCATTTCTTGGCTCGTTAGACTGTGCCCTCCGGCGTCTACTGGCGCGGGGGGCACAGTCCTTCTCGTGCGCCAGCGTCTTTCGGCTCTCTCCCGCGCACTCCCGCAGAGAATAGCTCCTTTTCTAAACGACAGTCACGTTTCCCTAGGTTGCGAGAATCAGTTATAAGAAATAGAGCTAAACTCCGCTCGTGAGGACCTGTTCCGCCAGCGGGTTCCCGTGACACGAGGGGGTGCGTCACCTCTACGCGAAGCGCTTGTCGTGCTTAGCCGCCGAGCGCACCACGAGGAACACAATCACGTAAATCAGGGCAACCACCAGGAGAAACGTTCCGTCTCCGTAGTCTGCCAGCGTTGCCGTGGCATCGTAGAGCCCGTGCAGCAGGGCGGAGAGCGCAAAGCCAACAACTACGCACAGCACAGAGCCAATGCGGTGCCCCCTAACGGCAAGGTACTTGGCCTCCCCGTAGAGCATGCCAAACAGCACGGCAAAGCCCATGTGAGCAGGAATGGCCATGACGGCGCGGCTCATGAGCACGCCTGTGCCATAGTTGAGCCCGTACATGACGTTCTCCATGCCGGCAAACCCCAACGAGGTGAAGACCGCATACACCACGCCGTCGTAGCGACAGTTGAACGCGGGATTGTTCCATGTGGCACGGCCCATGAGGATGTACTTGCACGCCTCCTCGATGACGCCCACCACCACAAAGTCCGAGAGCAGCTCAAATCCCAGGGTGTTCTCGTCGAGGCCGGACAAGAGGCCAAAGACCGACATCCCAACCTCTTCGAACACGCCGGCGAGAAAGGCCGCCAGCACTCCTCGCAGAATCAGCTGCGAGAGAAGCCCCGATGGCTCCTTCTCCAAAGGGTCTAAATTGTAGACGTAGCGCATGAGGGCCACGGCAGGCCCAATGGCCAGGATGAGAAAGAACAGCAGGTAGAGCGTGAAGCCGTTTGCCAGGAGAAAGAACATGGTGAACCTTTCCGCGAAAACTATGCTGGTTGGAAGGTTACCCCATTGATGAAGGAGTGCGCCTTCGGGCGAGAAGCCGGTGCCAGAGGGGGCTTCTCGTACGTGATGGCTGCAAGCAGCAGGGCTTCGGGCGTCAAAACGGAGCCGGAGGGGCAATCTCGAATGAAACTCTGTCGGAAACCCCTGCTCAGGTGTCATTTTGCCACCGGAAGGGCCGTTTTGGCTGCGAGGCGTACGAAGTCGTCGCACCGGCATCGTTTCGCGAGATGGACGGCCGTTTGGCATACCATGGCATCTATGCCCTCTGGTTCGTGCTTGCAGCCGATTAGGGCGTTGCAGCGTAATGGAGATGGGAGGAAGCGTGCGCAGATACGAGAGCCTCAATGAGGGCTGGAGCTTCCGCGGACCAAAGGGAGACGTAACCCAGGTCGACATTCCTCACACCTGGAACGCGCAGGACGGCCAGGACGGAGGCAACGACTACTGGCGCGGAACCTGTAGCTACAGCCGGACCTTCCGTACGCCCGAGGGCTTTGATTCCGTTCACCAGGTGGCATACATCGAGTTCGATGCCGTGAACGCATCCGCTGACGTGACGGTCAACGGGAGCGCCCTCTGCCATCACGACGGAGGCTACTCCCGCTTCCGCGTCGACGTGAGCTCGGTGCTCGCGCCGGCGGGGGAGGAGAACGGTCTCGACGTCACGGTCGACAACTCCGTGAACGACCGTGTCTACCCCCAGAAGGCGGACTTCACCTTCTACGGCGGAATCTACCGCAGCGTGCGCCTTGTTATCGCAGATGCCACGCACTTCTCGCTTGACCGCAACGGAGGTCCTGGGATCGCCGTTACCCCTAAGATCAAAGATGGCGAGAAGGACGCTACCGTGCGGGTCCAGACCTGGGCAGACGGCCCCCATGCGGCGGACGCCACGGTCAGGGTGCGCGTGCTCGATGCCACGGGCGCCGAGGTCGTTGCTGGCGAGGGTGCGGACGCCGTTCTCGCGCTCCCCAACGCTCACCGCTGGGACGGCACGGCGGATCCCTACCTTTATCAGGCAGAGGTAACGCTCCTCTCGCCTGTGGGAGAGGCCCTCGATCGCGTTGTCTGCCGCTTTGGCGTGCGCAGCTTCTCCTACGACCCCCGCAAGGGCTTCTTCCTCAACGGCCGCAGCTATCCCCTGCGTGGCGTCTCTCGCCACCAGGACCGCAAGGGAATCGGCAACGCCCTTACCACGGCTATGCACGAGGAGGACATCGACCTCATCTGCGAGGTGGGCGCAAACACCGTGCGCCTGGCGCACTACCAGCATGACCAGCACTTCTATGACCTTTGCGACGAGCGCGGGCTTGTGGTGTGGGCAGAGATCCCCTACATCTCGGAGCACCTCGCAAACGGCGACGAGAACACCCGCAGCCAGATGACCGAGCTCATCACCCAGAACTACAACCACCCCTCGATCGTGTGCTGGGGACTCTCGAACGAGATAACCCTCTCTACGCACGACAAGAGGGCAATGCTCGCCAACCACCATGCGCTCAACGACCTCGCCCACAAGATGGACGAGACGCGCTTCACTACCCTTGCGTGCTATGCCATGTGCGGCCCGTTCAACCGCAGCGCGTTCGTGAGCGACGTGGTGAGCTGGAACCTCTACCTTGGCTGGTACGTGCCCGGCCTCTGGCTGAACGACCTCTGGTTTGGCTTCTTCCACCTGGTGCATCCCAACCGCACCGTGGGGATGAGCGAGTACGGCTGCGAGGCCATGCCCAACCTTCACTCCGAGCACCCGCGCCGCGGGGACCACTCGGAGGAGTACCAGGGCGTGTACCACGAGTACATGCTCAGGTTCTTTGACAGGCATCCCTACCTGTGGGCAACCCACGTGTGGAACATGTTCGACTTCGCGGCGGACGCGCGCAACCAGGGTGGAGAGCCCGGCATGAACCACAAGGGCCTCGTGACCTTCGACCGCAAGACCAAGAAGGACGCCTTCTACCTCTACAAGTGCTGGTGGAGCCCCGAGCCCATGGTCCACATCTGCTCCAAGCGCTTCCGGGACCGTGCTCGCGACCGGATTTGCGTGAAGGTCTACTCAAACCAGCCACAGGTCACGCTTGTTGTGAACGGTAACGAGGTGGCCACGAAGGCGTGCGACAAGGTCTTCGAGTTCGACGTCTCACTGGAGCAGGGCGAGAACCACGTGGTGGCACGAGCCGGAGACCTCTCCGACGAGGCGACCTTTGTCCGGGTCGAGAAGCCCAACCCCGCCTACAGCCTTAATGGCAAGGGTGGCGGAGGCAACTGGACGTAGCCCCTTACCCAGGGCGAATGAAAACCGATGACGGAATCTGCGCCTGACCTTGGAGGGCCAGGCTTGGAGATGCGTGTCTGCACGGCGCGGACACATGGTTAAACGAGATGGGGGAGTGAAGTACATGGACAAGATGTCACCAGAAGGCAGGTTCATTGTTCGCTGTGGCATCAATCCAGCGCCTCCGTCCCTACGCCGCGGCGGGAATCCTCCGCACGTCGTCGGCGGGCGTAAGGCCCAGGAGCTGAGCTGGCCTGCTGTCGGGGAACTCCGGGCGCCTGCGTTGCCAGACGCTTATCGCCAGGGTCCACAGCGGCAGAAGGTAGCAGAACGTTGCTGCCACAATGCTCAGCGCCGGTGCGCCAACGCTCGAGAGCACGGCCACGTTGGAGATGGACCACGGCACAAGTGGGCTCACGATGACCACGCTGTTCTCGAGGTCAAGCGCCAGGGCGCTTCCGTTGCTCTCGGTGCGGCGGCACAGCTGGTCGGTGAGCATGATGGCAAGCGTCTGGTTGCACGCGACCATGCACGAGGCCACGCTTGTGGCAAGTACGCCAATGAACGGGGTGGACTTGCGCGAGAAGCCCGTGACCAGCCCAACGGCACCGTCGAGCAGGCCAGTCTTCTTGAAGATGCCCGCATAGGTGGAGGAGATGCCCACCACAAGCGTCACGTTGGTCATCGAGACAACCCCGCCTCCGTCGATGAGCGGTGCCACCGCAGGGTCTGCGACGTGGTAGCCAAAGACGAGGAGCTGCGGCAGCTCGGCAGGCGGGACGCCCTGCACTCCAACGCATACCGCGCATGCCATACCCAGGCTCGCCGCCATGGCCACCAGCACGTTCACGTGGGCAAGCGAGAGCGCAACAACCAGCACTGCAGGAAGGATCGCCAGCCAGGAGAGCGAGAACTTATCGGCAAGCGCTGCCGCTACGCCCGCGGCATTGGCGCCTCCCTTTGCCTGCAGGCCCATCGCGAGATACGCCACGCAGGCAACGAGAAACGGCACGAGTCCGGTCCGCAGCATTCGACGAACGTTGTCGTAGATGCTCGTGCCCGTGAGCTTGGACACCAGGACGGCGCTTCCCGAGAGGGGAGAGCAACGGTCGCCAAAGTAGCAGCCGGCAAGCACCGCACCGCCCGTGGCCAGCTCGTTTGCACCCATTGCGTGCGAGACGGCCATGCAGATCACGCCCATCGTCGCTGCCGTGCCAAAGGCCGTGCCCATGAGTAGCGACATTAGGCAGCAGAGGAGAAACGCCGCAAGCACGGCAGCGGACGGCTGGATGAGCGACGAGGACCAGCTCACGATTGCCGCAATCGTGCCGGAGGCGCGCCATGCCGCGGCAAGTGCGCCGGCAACCACAAAGAGGGCGAGCATGGAAGCTACCGAGCGCATGGACAACGCACCTGCGCGAAGCAGTTCGGGAAGGCGGACCCCGCGGCGCATGCCGTAGGTGAGGAAGAGGGCAAGGCCAGCCGCGAGTATTGCTGCCAGGGGAATCCCCATGGCGGTGCCCGCCACGAGCATCCCCGCAAACACTCCAAGCGTTGCCGTCTCTGCCATGTCCCTCGTCCTTCTCAGCGCGTCCTTCCAAGGCATGAGAAACACTATGGACACATGAGAACCAAGTCAAACTGATTTATATGGTATGAATCACCAAATGAATTTGTAATATGGACTCAGCTGGAAAAACGCACAGCGGCAGGGCTGCCGCGTGCATGAATTGCGATGAGGGATGTTGAGCCGTGAACTTTCAGACCATGGACTACTTTGTTGCCGTTGCCGAGGAACGCAGCTTCACGCGTGCCGCTGCCCTCATGCACGTGAGCCAGCAGACCCTCTCGGCAAGCGTTGCCGCCGCCGAGCGCGAGCTTGGGGTGAAGCTCGTCGAACGCACCGTCCCGCTTGCGCTCACCTACGCGGGCGAGGAGTTTCTCGCCTACGCGCGGCGGTTTCAGGCACAGCAGCGCGCCATGGGCCAGGAGTTCCGCGACATCGCGCACAACGACCGGGGCAGGATTCGCGTGGGTGTAACGGCCACGCGCGGCCACATCATCATGCCGCGCGCCATTGCCATGTACCAGCGCGCACACCCTCACATATCCATTGCGCTCTTTGAGGGCGAGAACGACGAGCTTGTGGACGAGCTGGGGGAGGGTCGTCTCGACATGGTCGTGGCGACCGTCGCGGAGCGCGTGCCAGGCCTCGAGGTGCACCAGCTCTTTCGCGAGGAGGTCGTGCTCATCGTGGCGCGGTCTCTCCTCGAGGACCTCTACGGCAAGGAGGCGGATCGCGTTGCCGAGGAGTGCGAGGCCACCGGCTCGATTGAGGGGCTTGCTGCATGCCCGTTCCTTCTCATGGGCGAGAAGGACGTGCCAGGCGAGTACTCGCGCCGCAAGCTCGCCGAGGCAGGCATCTCGCCCGAGGTACGCGTGGTGTCGAAGAACTCCGAGACGCTCATGGCCCTGGCGCTGCGCGGCGTGGGTGCGTGCTTCGTGCCCTCGGAGCTTGTTGCCACCACCTTTGCAGACCCCGTCGCTGCGGGCATGCGCGTCATCCATCTGGGGGAGGAGATGAGCTATCCGCTCTCGGTGGCGTGGCGCTCGTCAGCCCACGTGTGGTCGGCCATTCTCGGCTTTGACCAGGTGCTTCGCCAGCAGTTTGCCGATGGCTCGAGGATGACGTAAACGCAGGTCGATACAGATTCGCCATACGAATGTGTTGCGGTAACCAAGGCGGCGTGTCGCCAGTTGGGGAGTGGGCCAGCACTACTGGTATCGCAGCGACTCCACGGGGTCGAGACGCGCAGCGCGCCAGGCGGGATAGAACCCAAAGAGCACGCCGATGCCAACGCAGATGCCGCTGGCGAGACCAACTGCCGTCGGAGAGATGACGGGCGTTACCGACATCCCGCCTATCTCGCTCGACAGGCTGGCAAACTGCGCGAGAACGTTGGCGCCGGCATATCCCAGGATTATCCCAAACGCGCCGCCCACCAGGCACAGTGTGATGGACTCCAGCAGGAACTGCCACGTGATGTCGGAGCGCCGCGCCCCCAGAGCCTTTCTCAGCCCAATCTCGCGAATCCTTTCGGTGACGTTGGTGAGCATCATGTTCATGATGCCAATGCCGCCAACCACAAGCGACACGCCTGCAACGCAGGTCATGAGCGCCTGGAACGCGCCCATCGTCGAGTCGAGCTGCTCGATGACCGAGGCCATGGTCGTGACGCCGATGTAGTAGCTGGATCCATCGGGGCTCGAGGGATCCTCCTCCGGCAGGTTGAAGTAGCTCCTGAGGTAGGACTCCGTTCGCGCGGCAATGCCGTCCATGTCGGTGCCCTCGCGAGCAAAGCCGATGATTTGGCTTACGCCCGAGTTACCGCTCATGCGCTTCTGCATGGTAGAGAGCGGCACGAAGGATTGCCCGCTCATCATGCCCGAGTTGCCAATTACGCCCACCACGGTGTAGTCATCGTTGCCCACGTGCACGCTCTGTCCCACAGCCTCGTCCGCGGACCCCCACATGCGCTCGGCAACCGACTGGTCGAGCATGATGACCCGCGAGCCAGCGTCCTCCTCGCTTTGCATGATGGTGCGTCCGGCGATGGCCTTTGTGCCCATGGCCTCGAAGTACTCCGGCTCCACGCCCAGGAAGGTGCCGTCCTCTTGGGTGACGCCGTTGGACACCGTCCCCGAGTTGTAGGATGCCGCGGTTATGAACTCGTAGTCGTCGGACATCCCGGCCTCAAGTGCGTCGATGTCATCCATAGTGACCTCGCGGCCGGGCCAGCAGTCGATCATGACCGTGCGCGACTGCGAGAGCCCCAGCTCGCCCACGAGCGACGCCTTGACGCCGTCGATGAGCGCCGTCATGGAGATGACGGCGGCGATGCCAATGACAATGCCAAGGATCGTGAGGAGGCTGCGCCCTCGGTTTGCCTGGATGGCCGAGAAGGTCTCGTAGAAGAGGTCCCGTATCCTCATGCGCCTGCCGCCTCCTTCGAATCTCCGAGGGCACGCTGCTCTCGCTGGGCAAGCGATGCCACGTAGGCCTGTTCCTGCTCGTCCGAGAGGAGCCGGCCGTCTCGAATGTGCACCACGCGGTCCGCCCAGCCAGCAACGCTAGGGTCGTGCGTGATGAGAACCACGGTCTTTCCGCGCCCCTGCATGCGCCTGAACGTGCGCATGACCAGCTCTCCTGTGGCGGAGTCGAGGTTTCCCGTGGGCTCGTCGGCAAGGATGAGCGCGGGGTCGTTGACCAGCGCGCGGGCAATGGCCACGCGCTGCATCTGGCCGCCAGAGAGCTCGTTCGAGCGGTGGGTGTAGAGGCTCTCGGGAAGGCCGACCTCCATGAGCGCCTGCCATGCCCTCAGCTCGCGGTCGGCGGTGGAGCTCCTGCTGTAGACCAGGGGAAGCATCACGTTTCGAAGTACCGTGGCTCGTGGCAGCAGGTTGAACGACTGGAATACAAAGCCAAGCCGGGTCGAGCGCACGTGCGCCAGCTCGTCATCGGTGAGCTTTGAGACATCGATGCCCTCGAGGAGGTAACGCCCGGACGTTGGCCGGTCAAGGCATCCAAGGATGCTCATGAGCGTGGACTTGCCCGAGCCAGAAGGTCCCATGATGGCGAGAAACTCGCCACGCTCGACGTCCAGGCTCACCCCGCGCAGCGCGGGCGTGAGGCCAGCCGCCGACGAGTAGATGCGGCAGACCTTCTCGGCGTGGATGACGGGGGATGCCATCTTAGGCCGCCGAGCTTGCGGACGTGTCCGCGGAAGCGGAGCCGTCGTATGCGCCAGAGTCGCCTTGCATCATGCCGATAACGACCTCGTCGCCCTCGGCGATGTCGCCCTCGACGGCTGCCATGGTGCCGTTATTGGCAAGCACCGTGACGTGCCTTTCCTCTGTCGTGGGAAAGCTCGTCTCGTCCTGGCCGGTGACCACGCTCACCGTGGCCTGGTCACCCTCGCCGTTCACAGCGCTCAGCGGGAGCATGAGCGCGTCCGGGATGTCCGTCGAGGAGATGGTGACGCTTGCCGTCATGCCCGGCTTGAGCGCCGGGTCCGGGTTGGGTATGAGAAGGTCGACGGCATAGGTGACCACGCTTCCACCGTAGCCGGGGATGGCACCTTGGGCATCCGAGGAAGAGACCGTCGCAATGCGGGTGACCGTGGCGTCAAGCTCCACGTTTGGAAGTGCCGAGAAGGTCGCCCGCGCCGCCTGCCCAACGGAGACCTTCGAGATGTCCATCTCGTTCACCTGCACCGAGACCGTCATCTGCGAGAGGTCTCCAATGGTGATGAGCGCGCCCGAGGACCCGGCGGCAGACGTTGCCGTGGCGGCGGCACCGGCACCCGCGCCGGAACCCACGGCCGCACCCTCAACGGCGTTCATGACCACAATCGTGCCCGAGGCTGGTGCCGTGACCGTGCGCTTGCCTGCGGTGGCAACGGCGTCATCGTAGGCGGACTGTGCGGTCTCGAGCGAGAGCTGCGCGGCGTCGACGGCATCAGCGGCGGAGTTCACCGTGGCAAGGTCCGTCTGGTCTGCGTAGTAGGCCTTGTAGGCGGTGTTGTAATTCTCCTTGGCTGAGGAGAGTTGGGTCTTTGCGGATTGCAACTGGATGTCAGCTTCGCGAACGGCCTTGTCCAGGGAGTCGTTGCGAATGGTGAGCAAGGCGGTGCCTTCCTCGACGTAGTCGCCCTCGCTGACGAACACCTTCGAGATGATGCCATCTACCTCGGGCGTCACCACGACGGAGTTCATGGGTTGCACGTTGCCGGACGCCTTGACCTCGTCTTTGAACTCACCGCGCATGACCGGCGTAGTCTGGAGCGATGGCTGCTCGGGGGCGTTCGTGCCTTGCTGAGAAGTCACGGTCCAAACGAGAACGGCAACAACCGCGCAGGCGGCAACGACACCAACGATGATGTTCCTGCGGCGGCGCTTCTTGCGGTGGGCGAGAAGGCTTGCCATCGCGTCGCGGGTGTCCTCGTCCTCCTCGACGCTCTCGCCAGGTAGGGGAGGCAGTGCGGTGGGAGAGTCCCCAGAGATGACGGGGAGGCTGTCGAGCGGATGGGCTTTCGGCGTTGTCTTGTCGGGTTCGCCGAGGTCGTTGGTGCGGTCGGTCTCCTGGGACATGCGTCCTCCTCGCCCTTGGGTGCAAAACGGGTGGTGCCGGGGTGTTACCGAGTCCGTGATGCTGTCATACCTGCTCAGTGTGCTTGTGGAAATGATACCGGGGCATTGTCGTCAGGAGCCTATCGGCAAGCTTACAAATCTGTAAGCGGTGCTTGCGAGCGTGGGCGGAAGGGGTGGCGGACACGGAGCCTGCTTCCGGTAGGCTGGGGCTTGCGCGCTGCAGGAAGGGGCTTGCGGCTAGTAGGCCTAGGGCCTCTCGACCCGCAGTTAGGGACTTCCTTTCCGTAGGCTTTGGGCCTCTCGATTATTGAACGAAATTTCTCGCAGAGAAGACATTTTGCCAGTTGTGATTGAGAATACCGAGAAATATCGCGCAATAATCTTGCTCTGATCGTGCCAGCCCAGGAGCTCAGGACTTATCTGCTTGGCGAAAATACGCCGCCAACAAGGCTGGTAATCAGCGCGGACACAAAAAGCTCCCCGGTGCCCAGTCGGCATCGGGGAGCCCGTAGAGAAGCTATCGCGTAAACGCTACGCCGCGCTTGTCTGGCCCTCGCGCTTGAGCTCAAACGAGTCGTCGCCGTCGTAGACGCTGCGGTCTACCAGGCCCTCGCCGGCGGCCACGAGAAGCGAAGCCTCTGCCGCGCCAATTACGTTGGTTGCCGTGCGGCCCATGTCCACGATGGAGGAGATGGGCGCCACAAGGGCGATGGTCTCCACGGGAAGCCCCAGCGCTGCCAGAAGCGCCGTGGCGGTGATGGTCGCCGTGCCGGGCACGCCCACGGTGCCAATGGAGACGACAAGCGTGAGCAGGACGAGGAAGCCGTACTGGACCGGCGTGAAGGGGATGCCCAGCGCGTTGATCGCGAAGACCGCCACGAGCGTAGGCCACATACCGGCGCAACCGGGCATGCCAAGGTTTGCGCCAAGGCCGGCGGTGAAGCTGGCCACGTCCTCATCAACGCCCAGGTTTTGCGTGAGCGAGCGAATGGTCACGGGCAGCGTGCCAATGCTGCTCTGCGTGGTGAAGGCGGTCACGGCAGCGGGAGCCATGCCCTTGAGGAAGCGCACCGGGCTAAGATGCCCCACCCAGGCCACGAATGCAGACTCGACGCCAAAGAACTGGATTGCCAGGACCACGTAGGCAACGGCCAGCACGCCAAGCAGCGGCACGAGCTGGGTGACGTCGGCGCGGCCAACGGCGCGGCCAATGAGCGCCACCACGGCGTACGGCGTGAACCCAACAACCCAGCTTACGGTCTCGCCCAGGACCTTGTTGCCGGCGTCGATGAACGCCTTGAACGGCCGCACGTCGACCTTCTCGCCATCCTGGCGCTCTGAGGCAAGCCGGTTGTACGCCAGCGCGACGATGATCGCAAAGACGATGATGGGCACAACTGCGTTGCTGGTCCACGCTGCGGCAAGGTTCTGCGGGAAGAGGCCCACGATGGTGTCGGTGACGGTGGGAACCTCCTTGGCCTCGTAGGTTACGCCGTCAAGCGAGAAGCCCGTTCCCACGCCCAGGGGTAGCGCGATGGCAAGCGTGAGGAGTGTCGCCGTGAGCGTGTTGAGCACGAGGAAGACCACCGACTTCACGCCGATGCCCTTGAGGTGCACGAGGTCCGCCAGGTTGGTGACGCTCGAGATGATGCTAAAGAGGAGGAGCGGCACCACCAGCGCGGAGATCACGTTTGCATAGATGGTGCCAAAGATTGCGTAGTACGAGAAGCCCTGGTCAAACGCGACGCCAATGACTATGCCGAGTCCGGTCGCGATGAGGGTGCGCACGCCAAAGCCCACCTTGAACCTGCGCTTGAGCGTGGCGAGAAGGGCGAAAGCCACAACGGTTGCGACGAGCGCCCAGAGAGCCGTGATGTCTACCTGCATGGGATGTTACCTTCCGACGTGTCGTATGCGTTCCAAGTGGGGGATGCGGGCGAGCTGCTCCGCCGTGCCGGTTTTGCTACACATTTGCTGACAGGTGATGGCCATGATGCGCTCCTCAATCTCTAGTGCGTTGGTAGGATATTGGTATGGTCGTGCATCGGCGCTTCCGATACAAGGTCGGGGGTTGCAGCGTTTTCCGACAACTGGCGTTCGGATATTTGGGGGAGCGAGGGCTTGGCATACGAAAAACGGGACCCAGAGGGTCCCGTGGAAGGACTGACTACTGCCCCAACTTTCTAGCGGGTGCTTGAACCCCAATGCATATCGCAGGAGAGAACCTGGTGAGGATCGACCTCGCCAGCTTCTTTGATGAGGTCAATGAGGATGCGTGCCGCCTGCTGGCCTTCACGGTATGCGGGCTGTACAACGGTCGACACGCTTGGGGACGCAACGCTTACCCAGTCTGTGTTGTCAAACCCGAGAAGGCCTACTTGATCTGGCATGTTGGAATAGAAGTCACGCATGGCAACGTATACATCGGGCAATGCCCAGCAATTTGGTGCAAACACAAGCGTAGGCGTGGCGTTTCCATCCAGCCGATCGTGCAGCCACGATGTCAGGTCTTCTACGGCAACACCGCTGTCGGGTATGACGTATTCCTCGTGGGGCACCTCGTGCGCCTCAAGGGCATCGACGCACCCGCTAAAACGCTCCACGCGCGAGCTCAGAAGCTGCGGTTGCGCAGCAACTACCAGCACTCGCTCGTATCCCTTCGCCAGGCATGCCTCTATTGCCTCATAGGTAGCCTCATAGTTGTCGGTCTTCACCCAGCTGGAGGTGTAGTCGTAGTACTTGCTGTCAAAGAACACCAGGTGCTTGCCCGCCTCAGAGATTACCTTCGCTACCTCTCGAAAGCGTGCGGTTGGCTGAACAATAAAACCATCTACGCCAACGGCAAGAAGGCGCTCGATATAGGCCCTCTCATCATCGCGGTCAAAGTTGGAACTGCTGATGAGGAGCCTGTATCCTTCCTCGCTGGCAACAGAGTCGATGCCCTTAACTATCTGGTTAGAGAATGCGTTAGTGTTGTCTCCCACGACAATACCCAATAGATAGGTCTGCTTTGCATTCATGCCGCGGGCAAGGGGGCTCGGCTCATAACCCGTGTCTTCAATCGCTTGCCGAATTCGATCGCGGGTCTCTGCTGACATGCGGTCTGTGTGTCCATTTAGGTAGAACGAGACCGTCGTCTTGGAAGTTCCTGCTAGTTGGGCTATCTCGTTGATGGTGACGCGCTTCTTTGTCTTTGTTGTGCTGCCGTGCATGCCTGAGCCTCTCCGAACATCCTGACAGTCGGTTAGAAAAACGGTTTAGTAATAGTTTACCAAGCAGATGAGACTCGGTGTCTGTTGACGCAGCGAAAAACCAATTTGTTCTGACTGCCTTTGCTTGGTGGAGTGGCGTGCGAGAAGCAAACGGTACCCCCGAAATCCCCCGAATTCGCGACACAGAATAACCCGCCGAGAAGCACCTGCGTTTCTCGGCGGGGAGGGAAAGGAGGGCAAGATTCGTGTCTGAGGCTAGGCGAGAACCTCGCGAACCACCTTGGCGACAGCCTCGTTTGTCGCGTTTGCAAAGAAGTACTCCTGGAAGTGCTCGCCTGCGAAGGCGCCGCGCACGAGGTCACGGTCGAGCTTGGGGAGAAGCTCGGTGAACGGACGGAAGCTCACCTCTCGCACGCTGTCGAGGATCTTCTTGTTGCGCTGCTCGGGAACCACGCGCTCGGCAGGATAACCGTTGCCAGAGCCAAAGCCAAAGAGCTTCTCGAAGGTGTACTCAAGGTTGAGCTCCTGGCCCCACCCGTTCTTGAGGGCGAAGGGCATGGCAACCGCGTTGCCGTCATTGATCTGCGCAAAGGTGTAGGCGTCGAGGGGGTCCTCAACGTGACCGCAGATGACTCCGGGGAAGGAGTTGAGTGCGAGCATGGCCCCCTCGCCGGTGCCGCAGCCGGTCACAACGTAGTCCGTCGCGCCGCCGTTGAGAAGCGTGGCCGCGAGGATGCCGTTCTGCACGTAGGTGAGCTGGGCATCGTCATCCGCTGTGTACATGCCGTAGTTGAACACCTCGTGACCCATGGGCTCCACGACCTTGCGCAGGGCCTTCTCGATCATGGCGTTCTTTGCCGCCTGGCTGTTCTCGTTGATGAGTGCGATTTTCATTGTGTTTCCTTTCTTGCTAGGACATGAGCTAATGGATGAGGTGTAGTGCGCAGAGATATGCTCAACGTGTGTCAAAGTAAACTAGTTTGGTAACAACTTCAACTAAACAACCGCTCGCCCCCTCAATCTAGACCGTTCACCGGCTATTCTTTGTAATGCGAGGGAAATGACCCCATGATTTCGCATCGAGGAAAGATAAACCGGTTTGCAGTTATTCACTTCGACTGAGAGGAGGGGGAATGGGTGTCCCATTCATTGAGCCACTTGCAGATACCAAACGCTGGAACTCTGCAAAACCCCTTAGTGAGGATGAGCTCCAGCTTGGCCTCAATCGATCCCTGGCGCAGATCGATGCGAACATGTCGATTTATGGTGATGGACAGTTCCCAACCTCTGCAACGACAAACGGCCTGTATGGGGTGATGGGAAACGACGAGTGGACAAACGGCTTTTGGACCGGCCAGCTCTGGCTCGCCTATGAGATTACCGGGGAGCCCCGATACAGAGCACTTGCGGAGAAAAATGTAGAGAGCTTCCTCGAGAGGGTCGAGCGTAGGCACGAGCTTGATCATCACGACCTTGGCTTTCTTTACATTCCCTCATGCGTTGCTGCATTCAAGGTGTGCGGCAGCGAGAAGGGACGCAGGGCAGCCATTCTCGCTGCCGATCAACTGATGACGCGTTGGCAGGGACGCGGAAGGTTCTTCCAGGCGTGGGGTCCCATGGACAGCCCCGACCACTATCGCTTTATCATTGATTGCCTTCTCAATGTACCTCTGCTTCATTGGGCAAGCGACACAACGGGTGACCCGACGTATGCTGCGTGCGCACGCGACCACTTCATGACAACCTGCGCGCACATCATCAGGGCCGATGGCAGCGCCTTCCATACCTTCTACATGGACCCGATGACTGGAGGCCCGGATCACGGAGCCACCCGGCAGGGGTACTCGGATGATTCAGCGTGGGCTCGAGGACAGGCTTGGGGCATCGATGGCATTCCCATCAACATCCGCCATACCGGGATGAGTGGCTACCAAGACTATGCGCGCTCCATGAGGAACTACTATCTCAACAGGCTGCCTGAGGATTCGGTTTGCTATTGGGATCTTGTTTTTGGTGACGGATCTGGCCAGCCTCGTGACAGCAGTGCCGCTGCTATCGCGGCATGCGGACTCTCCGAGATGGCATCCCAGGAAGCAAACGATGAGGAACGTGCGATTGACGATGGAGCCCTTGCCATCTCTCTCCGTTCGCTCATCAACGACTATACGAGTGATACGACTGTACCTGGTGCGCCCATCTTGCAGCACGGCGTCTATAGCTGGCATTCCGGAAAGGGCGTTGATGAGGGCAACCTCTGGGGTGATTACTTCTTCCTCGAGGCTATTGCAAGGAAGCTCATCACGTGGAACCCATACTGGTAGGAGGACCAAGAAATGGCAGTTCCCAATATTGTAATGACCCGTATCGACGAGAGGCTCATTCACGGACAGGGTCAGCTTTGGATTAGGTCTCTTGGAGCAAACACGGTCATTGTTGTAAATGACGAGGTTGCAGGCGACCACATGCAACAAACCATCATGAAGACCGTTGTCCCGAAGTCGGTGGCGCTGAGGTTCTTCACAGTTCAGAAGACTATCGACATCATCGGGAAAGCTGCTCCGGCGCAGGTCATCTTCCTCATCGTAAAGACTCCGCAGGATGCACTGCGCTTGGTTGAGGGTGGTGTCCCAATTCATGAGATCAATGTGGGCAACGTCCACAACGGTCCTGGGAAGGAGAAGGTCACGCGCTCGATATTCCTCGACGAAGAGGACAAAGAGGCGTTCCGCGAGATGGTCCTCCGCGGCGTTGCGTTCAACACAAGGACAACTCCAAGCGGGACTGATGGTGCAGCCGAAGTAGACATTACCAAGTATCTGTAATCAACTGGTGCAGAGAAGGGAAGCTCGTCAATGGAAATCTCACTTGTTCAGGCGCTGCTGATTGGCCTATGGACTGCCTTCTGTTACAGCGGCATGCTCTTTGGCATCTACACCAACCGCGCTCTGGTCCTGTCTTTTGGCGTTGGTCTCATTCTTGGCGATGTCCCGACTGCCCTGTCTTGCGGCGCCATTGCTGAGCTTGCATTCATGGGCTTTGGCGTAGGAGCTGGTGGCACGGTGCCTCCAAACCCCATTGGCCCCGGCATTATCGGTACGCTCATGGCCATTACCATGGCCGATGTGACCCCAGAGACGGCGCTCTCGCTCTCCATTCCTTTTGCCGTTGCCATCCAGTTCCTGCAGACCTTCGTCTATACGCTCACTTCTGGCAACCAGGAGATTGCAACTAATGCTCTAAGGGAGCACAAGTTCGGAAAGTGGCACCTTTTCTCCAACTTCACCGTTATCCTTTTCGCAATCGTTGGTTTCATCCTCGGTTTCCTCGGGGCAAGCAGCATGTCGCTTCTGAGCCAGCTCGTTGCCCTTGTTCCCCAGTGGCTCCTTAAGGGTCTGAGCGTTGCCGGTGGCATGCTTCCCGGAATTGGCTTTGCAATGATTATGAGCGTCATGCTCGAGAAGAAGTTCGTTCCCTTTGCCCTGCTCGGCTATATCGCCGCGGCTTATCTCAAGATGCCGGTTATCGGTGTAGCGCTTGTCGGCTGCGTCTTTGCGCTCAAGCACTACAACGACGTGAAGGAGAATGCCGTTACCCAGGGTGCCTCCGAGCTTGCTGCTAACGATGGTGAGCCGGCTGGCCGCGAGGACTGGATTTAGGCACTGGGGATCAACTGACAAGGAGAACTACGATGACCGAAGACATCACCACGGCCTCTTCAGAGAAGGATAAGAGCGCCTCCGAGCACAAGCTCACCACTCACGACTACAACGTCACCACCCTGCGCTCCTACTTCCTTCAGAATGGCTTTAACTACAGCAACTACCAGGGCCTTGGTTACGGCTTGGTGCTTTACCCTGCGTTTAAGAAGATTTATGGGGAGAACACCGACAGGCTCGCGAAGGAACTTGAGCAGAACTCCGAGTTCTATAACACCAACCCCAACTTCCTTCCTTTCATCACTTCGCTGCACCTCGCGATGGCAGACGAGGGGGCGGATTACGAGGACATCCGCGGCATTAAGATGGCGCTCATGGGGCCTCTTGCTGGCATTGGCGACTCGCTCTCTCAGTTCTGCATCGCGCCGCTCTTCTCGACGATCTTTGCGTCGCTTGCAATGAGTGGCGTCGCCGCTGCGCCTCTTCTCTTCCTCGTGGCAATGAACGGCGTGCTTATCTCAATCAAGTTTGCCGTTGCGGCTCAGGGAAGGAAGCTCGGTACTACCATCATTGACAAGCTCAGCTCCGAACTCAGTACTATCTCTGAGACCGCAAGCATGATTGGTGTAACGGTTATCTCGGGACTCGTGGCGACCTACGTGAAGATGAACGTGGGAATCAGCTTTGCGGCTGGAGCAGCTCAGGAGGGCGTCAAGCAGTCTACCGTTAACATTCAGTCGATGCTCGATGGTATTGCGCCTGCACTCTTGCCGGTCCTGTATACCGCACTTATGTATTGGCTCATCAAGAAGAAGGGCTGGGATACCTACAAGCTCGTTATCCTCACAGTCGTGCTGGGAATTGTCCTTTCGGTGTGCGGGATCCTGGTCTAGGGTTTGCATGAAAGCAGCTGGGAGGGTCCGTTCGGACCCTCCCATTTTCTATATGGAGGCAATGATGTGCATGTGCATTGACGCGGATTCCCCAGGTATGGCCGAGATCATCAGCCGTGCCGATGATGTGCTTGAAGGCCGCCTCTACTTCACCAAGATTTGGGACATGGAGCGCTGTGAGACTCCCTACAAGGTGGATTTCTCAAAGTGCACGCTTGAGGAATGGGAAGTGGTTCCAAACGGAGACCCAGAGTGGTGCTTCATGCTCAATCGCATGGATTACCTTGATGACCTTTGCCTAGCCTGGCTCGCAACACGCAAGGAGCGTTATGCCGAGAGGGCGGTATCCCTCATGTTGTCTTGGGTATCTGCCCACGCTGAGCTCTGCCCAGGCTTGAGTACGCGTACGCTCGATACTGGCGTGCGCCTTTCGGCGATGGCTCGCGCCTTGCATACTCTCGAAAACACGCGCTCTATTAGTCCTCTGCAAGCGAAGGCTATTCGCGAGAGCATTTCAGAGCAAATCGGCTTTATGCACGACCATTATCTTCCGAAGTACGAGACGAGCAATTGGGGCAGCATCCAGACGCTCTCGATCCTTGCGGTGTATGGGCGCCTCTCGGTAAATCCCGAGAATGAGCGATGGTGGCAGTGGGCTTTCGATCGAGCAGAAGCTCAACTTGCCGCACAAGTGTATCCAGACGGCACCGATTGGGAGCTTTCGACCATGTATCAGGTGGAGGTTCTCATTTACGCGCTTCAGGCGCAATTGGTGCTGAGTGAGAAGGGGCTACCAATTCCAAAGGGGCTCGTCCATGCCTGCCGGGGGCTAGCTCAAACGCTTGCGATGCAGGTAATGCCAGACGGAACAACCGAAGCGCTAGGGGATAGTGACAGGTCAAATGTGAGGCCGCTCCTTGCTCTGACTTCTGCCATTCTCGGGGACCCGGAGCTAAAGTGGGTGGCGAATGACTCTTCGCTCGATCCTCTTGATGTGTACTCCTACGGAATCGGAATTGAGGCATCCTACAAGGCACTCGCTCCCCGCCGGCCGCGTTCTCTGACACTTGATGCCTATGACTCGGGATTGTTCGTAACAAGGTCCTCGTGGAACAGCGACGCTAACGTTACCGTATTTCTCGATGGACCTTTGGGGAGCGGTCATGGGCACTGCGACGAGCTGCACCTCTCCGTATGGTCAAACGGCAGACCGATTCTGGTCGACTCAGGTAGATATTCCTATCGGGAGGACTCTTCGGATAGGCCAAGATTAAAGGGGGTTTCCGCTCACAACGTCCCGACCATTGATGGCCATTCGAGCAGCGAACCGCTAGGCAGCTGGGAATATGAGGACTTCTCGTATCCGCTCAAGCCGTACGTGCGTCATACCGATGGACTTGACTATTGGGAAGGCGCTGTTGTTGGGCATGATCCCACATCGGTTTTGCTTCGCCGTGTCGTATGCGCAAGCGGATGCGCTTGGGTCATTATCGACCAAGCTTGGTGCGATGGCGTGCATGACCTGCAGGGGAGTTTCCATCTGGACCCTTCGATTCGTGCTCAGGCAACAGAAGGTGGCTGGCTTCTAGGTGATACCTCGCTCGTGCTTCATGCAGGTGAGGGTTCTGAAATCGTACAAGAGTGCTGTTCGATGTCGTATAACCAGATGTCCGACCAGGACGTTATTTTGACGCATACTGCCTTTAAGGGTCGTGGGGTACAGATTGCAACCCTTGCTATGCAAGATGTGACGGTGGAAGAGGCGCCACTACTGAGAGCGGATGGCTCAGAACTTGATGCCTCGCTCGCGCGCTGCGTTCGACTCGTCTTTCCAAACGGAACTACCCGGACCGTTGCGGTGACTTTTGGCGAGGTTTTCCGTGGCGTCAAGGCCTTCCTCTGTGATGGGGTTTCATTTCATGCCGGGGTTGCTGTGGTCACACGCGGTGCGGAGGGCTCGAAGCTTGACGTGCTAAGGGGGTAATTGCAATTGCGCCGGCATCGAAAGATGCCGGCGCAATTAGCCGAGATGCCCTAGGAAAGCCTTCCCATAACCACGATTTGGGAGAGCGCTGGCCACTCAGCGGGGTCGTCTGCCTTCTCCAAATTCGAGAGGCATACCCACTCCACAAGACGTGGCCCAATCCTAAATTCCTGGGGCATGCCAGTCTTGTAGAGCTCAATGGTTTGCTCAAAACCATCTGAGCAGGTAATGCGTGCGCTTTTCCACCACGTATCATGTGGAAAGTCGGCGCGAAGAAAGAGGACCACCGTTTCAGCGCGAACTGGCCTACCAAACTCCACGCGAAGCCATGCGTCATCTCTTCCGTTGATTCCCCACGATTCATAGGGGAATCGACCGTGATGGCAGGTTTGGAAGATGCCATCGATGGCATTTCTCGCAAGGAAACGAGGATTTGTGGCTCCGCTGTTGGTTAATGCATGCGGATAGCTCTGGTTGGTGCTTTCAAGATCGTGGGAGTTAAGCGCAAGGTTTCTCCAGTTCTTTTCTTCCCTCGGGTCTATGGTGCGTGCGTATGCCCAGTGGCAATCTCCAGAAAATGCTTCCTGACCATATGGTTCTCGCGCAACTTCAAATGGGATTGGAAACTCCATGTGGCCAGTTGGGATGCGAACGATGCTTGGAGTGAGTGACTTATCGAGCATCAGCTCAATATCACGATCTGATGGGCACTCGACAACGAGTACGTCACCAGGCTGGTAGGCCCTGTAGCGAACATCGAGCATCGCAAGAGAAGGGGAGGACGCCCCGGAGACGGTGTTCCCTGAGGCGTCCTGAAGCCTTATAGTGATGCCATTTGACGGGTTGCTCATTGGTTACTCCGGCTGCTTGCCGATGTAGGCGAGAATGCCGCCGTCAACGTAGAGGATGTGTCCGTTCACGAAGTTCGAGGCGTCAGAGGCGAGGAAGACTGCCGGTCCCATGAGGTCCTCGGGCGTGCCCCAGCGGCCAGCGGGCGTCTTGGCACAGATGAACTGGTCGAACGGGTGGCGCGAGCCGTCCGGCTGGCGCTCACGCAGGGGAGCGGTCTGCGGGGTGGCAATGTAGCCCGGCCCAATGCCGTTGCACTGGATGTTGGCCTCACCAAACTCGGAGCAGATGTTCTTGGTGAGCATCTTGAGGCCGCCCTTGGCCGCGGCGTAGCCTGCGATGGTCTCGCGCCCAAGCTCGCTCATCATCGAGCAGATGTTGATGATCTTGCCGTGACCCTTCTCGATCATGCCGGGAATCACGGCCTTTGCGCAGATGAAGGGACCAACGAGGTCGATGTCAACAACCTGGCGGTAGTCCGCGGCGCTCATCTCGAGCATGGGGATGCGCTTGATGATGCCGGCGTTGTTCACCAGGATGTCCGGCGTGGTGCCATAGACCTTGCGAATGTCCTCGATAAGTCCTGCGACCTGCTCTTCGACGGTCACGTCCGCCACAAAGCCATGGGCCACGATGCCACGCTTGGCATACTCTGCGGTGGCGCTGTCGATGCGCTCCTGACGGCGGTCGTTGAACGCGATCTTGGCGCCCGCCTCAGCGAGGGCAGTGGCAATCGCAAAGCCAATGCCGTAGCTGGCACCCGTTACCAGAGCCACCTTGCCCTCGAGGGAAAAGCTAGAGAGAACGCCTGCGGTCTTCTCATCCATGCGTGCTCCTATCGTTGAAGGGGGTTGTTCCCGCTACTATTGAATGATAGTAAACCGGTTTTGTCAACAGCACGTATGAAGAAAATAATTGCAGATAAACTTTGCTTTTAATTAAGCATAGAAAAAGAAAACCAGGTTTATGAAGCAGGCTCTTGCACAAAGTATCCCGGGAAGGCAGCAACGACCTCGTTTCGCTCGTCGAGCATCACGTGGAGGTGGTGGACCGCAACGTAGGATGCCTCCTCGGGATCCTTCCTGGCGATGGCATCAACCAGCTCTTGGTGCTCGACGAGAATTGAGCCCCATCCCATGCCGCGTGCTTGTACGTGCAGCCAGCGGTAGCGCTCGAGGTCGAGGTTAGTCTCCTCGAGCCACGCCCATGCCCTCTGCCTTCCCGCAATGCAATACAGTTCCTCGTGCATGCGGTTGTCTGCATTGAAGAATGACCGCTGGTCGTGCGCCTCCATGGCACGCTCCTGCTCACCGAGGAGCTTTCGCAGCGAGGCAACGTCTTTTTCGCCTGCGCGCGAGCAGCACTCCACAACAACCGCGCGCTCGGTGTTCGAGCGCAGGAAGCGCGCGCACTCAGCTGCGTCGAGGTCAACGAGGGCGACGTAGGACCCACTCTTTGGGCGAGTGATAACGAGTCCCTCCTGGCGCAGGCGCACGATTGCCTCGCGGACGGGGGTACGCCCAACGCCCAGGCGCTCGCGAAGCGCCGTGGGCGAGAGTCGCTCCCCGGGGGCAAAGCGAAACTCCATGATGCCGCGCTTCAGCGCGCTGTAGGCAAGCTCGGCCTGCTGGTCCTGGTCGGTGCTGTCGGGCATCCGTCCCTCCTTGGTCACGGTTGTGATGACTGGCATATTACTCAGAAACTGGAATGTAAGTTATCTCAGATTTCGGACATTCGCCTGGTGTGTGCGTTTGCCGATAATTGGCATCCACTTGCGAAAACACCACGTAAACCCTTGACTTCACATCTGCAAGGCGGGAATATCTCAGGCATAACTAGCATGTTAGATTGCAGCAAGGAGGAGTTCAAATGGACAAGGCATCAAAGGTCCTTACGTTTGGCGAGATCATGATGCGCCTCTCGCCGCCCGATCACCTGCGCCTTGAGCAGGCCACGAGCATGGACGTTCGCTACGGTGGCGCCGAGGCGAACGTTGCGCTCTCTCTGGCATACCAGGGTGACAATGCAGCGTACGTCTCGGTTGTGCCCGAGAACCGCATTGGGGACTGCGCTCTGCGCAGCCTTTCTGCCTATGGGGTGGACGTGAACCGCGTGGTTCGCACAGGCGACCGTCTTGGCACGTACTACTTCGAGCTGGGCGCATCCGTGCGGCCCAATGGCTGCGTGTATGACCGCAAGTACTCCGCCATGAACCTCGCCCCCCGCACCGTCTTTGACTGGGACGCCATTCTGGACGGCATCGAGGTGTTCTACGTCTCTGGCGTGACGCCGGCGGTCTCTCCCGAGATGGCCACTGCCTGCGAGGAGGCGCTTGCCGCCTGCCGCCAGCGCGGCATCACCACGGTGTGCGACCTCAACTACCGTGGCCGCCTGTGGTCGCCCGAGCGCGCCCGCGAGGTCATGAAGTGCCTGCTGCCCCTTGTTGATATCTGCATCTCAAACGACGAGGACGCCGAGGCCTGCCTGGGCATCTCCCACGGCTCCGGCTCGCTTGCCACGGGAATCGAGGAGCGCGACGCCTACGTGCAGATTGCCGCCGATGTCTGTGAGCGCTACGGCTGCAAGATGGTCGCCTCGATCGTTCGAGACATCCGCTCCGTCGAGGACTCGGACTGGATGTCGCTTATCTATGCCGATGGCAAAGCGCACTTCTCGTCCATCCACCACGTGCACGTGCTCGAGGGCGTCGCGGCGGGTGACGCGTATGGCGCGGGTCTCATCCACGCGCTGCTCCACGGCTTTGACCTCGACCGGGCGGGGGAGTACGCGATTGCCGCGAGCGTCCTCAAGCTCACTGTTCGCGGTGACTCCAACCTGGTGAGCGTTGGAGAGATCGAGTCTGTTGCAAAGAGCGGCGCTGCGCTGCGCGTGAGCCGCTAGCAGTTGCCTCAAAAGGAGATTCTCATGGGTTACATGGATGACTTCTACAAGAACGTCGAGCAGGTTGGCGTGGTGCCCGTGGTCGTGCTCGACCGCGTGGAGGATGCGGTGCCGCTTGGAAAGGCCCTTGCCGAGGGCGGTCTCCCTGCGGCCGAGGTGACCTTCCGCACGGCTGCCGCGGCAGACTCGATTCACGCAATCGCCCAGGAGTGCCCGGATGTCCTGGTGGGCGCAGGAACGGTCCTCAACGAGGCCCAGGCAAAGCGTGCCGTTGACGCTGGCGCGCGCTATATTGTCTCGCCTGGCTACGACATGGGCGTTGTCCGCTGGTGCCTGGCGCACGAGGTGCCGGTGATTCCTGCGGGCGTGACGCCCACGGAGGTCACGGCGCTCGTGAACGAGGGCATTGAGGTCACCAAGTTCTTCCCGGCGGCGCAGTATGGCGGCCTTGCCACCATCCGCGCGCTGGCCTCGGTCTTTGTGGGGCACCGCTTCATGCCCACGGGCGGCGTGAATGCCGAGAACCTCAAGGACTACCTTGCCGACCCGGCCATCATTGCCTGCGGGGGCACCTGGATGTGCAAGCCGGCGATGATTCGCGCGGGCGAGTTCGGCCGCATCTGCGAGCTCTCGCGCGAGGCGGCTGCAATAGTTCGTGGGTAGGGCAATGCCAGGGTCACGCTTGGTGATACCGGTCTGAGCCTCCTCTACTTGCTGTTTCACATGATATTTGCAGTAAAATACCTGTGAAACCATCGATAGGAGGCTCAGCGTGCCGGCAAGAAGGCACAGGCGGAAGTCCTCCGGCCCCATGGTTTCTAAAGAAGAAGGCCTCCGCATTCGCGAGACGGCAGCGCGCTACAGCCTTATGTGGGGGTACCAGGATGTTCTTGGTGGCAAGACTGTTCGCGCGCAGGACGCTCTTCCACGCATCCGTTCTGAACGCGGTTGGTAACATCATACCGCGTGAGGCGCTACTCACCTAACGCGCTTTGACGCGGTGAGGTTGGAGGAAGTTCGTGCGCTACGAGTTTCTCGGCGAGAAGGACGACGCCTCGCGGCTTGGGTTCCGCGCGCTTGAGGACTGCTCAGCGCTCGACCTGGCACTCTCCACGGGGATGTCGCGGCGCTCTGCCGCCCGCGCGTTCCAGGGCGCTGAGCTCACGCGTGGGGGAGAGGCGCTTGCGGCGTCCTCGCGTCTGGCTGTCGGGGATGTGGTGGACGTTGCCCTCGCGCGGCAGGCAGCCATGCCTACGCCACCGGACGTGCCATCTGCCACCATTATCTATCAGGACTCCGTTTGCCTTGCTGTCGAGAAGCCCGCAGGCATCCTCGTACACGGTGACGGTACCTGCGCACCCACGCTCACGGATCGCGTGCGCGTCTCGCTTGCGCGCCAGGGCGTGGCAGCTAATCCCCAGGCAGTGCAACGCCTGGACGTCGATACCACGGGGCTTGTGCTCTTCTCGCTAGCCGAAGAGTTCCAGCCTGCGTTTGACGCTCTCGTGGCCGGACATGCCATGCGCAAGCGCTACCTCGCCGAGGTGAGCGGTGCCTTCCCGGGAGACGTGACTATCATCGAGAAGCCCATCGGTCGCGACCGCCACGATGCGCGCCGCATGCGCGTGTGCCGCCCCGGCCAAGGCCAGCCCGCACTCACGCGGGTGCGCGTGCTCGAGCGCCGCGGCAGCCGCACGCTCCTTCTCGTCGAGCTGGGAACGGGGCGCCGACACCAGATTCGTGTGCACCTCTCGTCTGCGGGCTTTCCCATTGTGGGGGACACGCTCTATGGCGGCAGGCGAGATCCGCGTGGCCTTATGCTGCACGCGCTAGAGGAGGAGTTCGACCATCCCGTGACCGGTGCGCACGTGCTTCTCCGCACGGAAGTCCCGGAGCGGTTCCGGGTCTAGCGGGCTGACGCCGTTCGCAAACGCGCACCAGTTCGAGTCATGCAGCGCGGGCTGGGTTGCGCGATACTGTTAATGAAGGGGACGCCGTCATCGTGGCGACGTGACGCCGTTTGCAGTGCGGTGCGAAAAAAGGACGAAGAGCGAGAGGATCCACCTATGGCTGACACCATGCGTGGCGTGTACACCAACCTGACGGAAATCAGACGCAACGTCTTTTGCGAGGTCGCGAAGATTGCCTACGAGGGCGGCGACGACCAGGCAAAAAAGCTCGACGAGCTGCCCTACAAGATCATCCCTGGTGACGTTGCCACCTACCGCGAGAGCGTGTTTCTCGAGCGCGCCATCGTGGGCGAGCGCATCCGCCTTACGCTAGGCCTGCCGCTGCAGGGCGTCGACCGCCCCGAGCAGCTCTCCGACGGCCTCGCCGAGGCGGCAAAGCCCGAGACCTACTACCAGCCGCCCCTCATCAACATCATCAAGTTTGCCTGCAACGCCTGCGAGGACAACGTCTACCGCGTTACCAACATGTGCCAGGGCTGCCTTGCGCACCCCTGCCGCGAGATCTGCCCCAAGGGTGCCATCACCTTTGTGGACAAGAAGGCCCACATCGACCAGGAGAAGTGCATTCACTGCGGGCAGTGCGCCAAGGTCTGCCCGTACCATGCCATTCTCCACAAGGAGCGCCCCTGCGCCTCGGCCTGCGGCATGCATGCCATTGGTTCCGACGAACACGGACGCGCGCAGATCGACTACGAGAAGTGCGTCTCGTGCGGACAGTGCCTCATCAACTGCCCGTTTGGCGCCATTGCTGACAAGAGCCAGATCTTCCAGGTGATCCAGGCCATCAACGCGGGCGACGAGGTCATTGCCGCCGTGGCGCCGGCGTTCGTCGGCCAGTTTGGCGGCAAGGGCAACGTGGGCAAGCTGCGCGAGGCCTTCCACCAGCTGGGATTCTCCGGCGTCGAGGAGGTTGCGCTTGGCGCAGACCTCTGCACCATCCAGGAGGCGGACGACTACCTGAACGAGGTCCCAGACAAGCTTCCCTTCATGGGCACATCGTGCTGCCCGGCGTGGTCGGTCATGGCAAAGAAGGAGTTCCCCAAGTACGCCAACTGCATCTCCATGGCACTTACGCCCATGACCCTTACGGCGCGCATGATTCGCACCCAGCACCCGCACGCCAAGATCGTCTTTGTGGGGCCCTGCGCCGCCAAGAAGCTCGAGGCCATGCGCAAGTCCATCAGGAGCGAGGTTGACTTTGTGCTCACCTTCGAGGAGATGGCGGGCATGATGGAGGCCAAGCAGATTGACTACCTCTCGCTGGCCGACGACAACAAGAGCGACTTCGACGTGGCCTCTGCGGACGGCCGCGGCTTTGCCGTGGCGGGCGGTGTGGCCACGGCCGTGGTCAACGCCATCCACCGTCGCTACCCCGACCGCGAGGTCAACGTGGCCAATGCCGAGGGCCTCGAGGACTGCCGCAAGATGATGAAGGACGCCGTGCGCGGCAAGTACCCCGGCTACCTGCTCGAGGGCATGGCGTGCCCGGGTGGCTGCGTTGCCGGCGCCGGCACGCTGCAGGCCATCAACAAGTCTGCCGCCGCGGTCAAGCGCTACGCCAAGCGCTCGCCGCACGAGAACGCCACCGAGAACGCGTATCGCGTGCTCATCCCGGCGCTTGCCGAGGAGGGCGGCGTGGACACCGAGGTCGAGGAGACCTTCGAGGCCCAGCGCCCGGCTGGCGAGAAGTAAGGGGCGTCACTGCCAGACCCGGGCGCTCGCTTTCCTCGCCCCTCTGGAAACCTGCGGGTTAATAGCATCGTGCCGAGAAGGACCAAGCGCTCTAGCTGCGGTTCTTCTCGGCACCGCCTTCTCGCGACTGCTACTAAGCCGCAGGTCTTGCGGGAGGTCCACAAGCTTTCCCCCGCACACAAAATGACCCCGCTGGCACATGCCAACGGGGCCGCAATGCTTTTGACGGCAGGGTTACTCGGTCTTCTCGCCCTTTACCGAGGCATAGAAGGTTGCCTGGTCAAACACGTCCTTTATGGTCTTGCCGTGGACGAAGGGGAGCGTGAGGAACTCGTCGACGGTGTCGACAAGCTCACTGCAGTCGACGAAGTGGTTCTTGGAGTTGCGCCGCGAGGTGTCTTGCGCGCGCCATGCCTCATAGTTGACGTCTGTGAGGTAGTAGACGGCCGACCCGACCTTCATATAAACCGAATGGTTTCTATGAAGGTAGTCGGCCAGATCGTTGTAGCTGATGTCGAGCGCCTCTGCCGCTTTCTTTCCCATGGCATGTCCTTTCGCCGAACGACCATGACCTGCATAGATTGACTATATCCCCGTTGGCGCAGAGTTAGTCCCGCGTTTGGATAATGTTCCCTTCTCGTCGGCAAGCGATTGTTTCTCCAAATAAGTAGCAGCTCGAAGGGGGTGCACTTGCGCCGCCCGCCCGATTGGTCGTAGTTGGCGCGGTCTTCCCGCGGCGCGTGCGCTAGCATTGTGGGGAATGCGCAGGGGCTCGGGCGCCTCTTGGTACCCGTTTGAGGCTTGATGAAGGAGCGCCGCCATGGAAGCAAGCGAGGCCAAGGTTCTTGCGTCCGCGTGCATGCGGCGTCGCACGGTGCGCACGTTTGACGGAACGCCGCTCTCGCCAGAGACGTGCAAGCTTCTGAAGACCCTGGCATCCAATGGCGAGAATCCCTATGGCATACCGGTTGACCTGCGGCTTATTGATGCTGAGACGTACGGTGCCACCAGCCGTGTGATTCGAGGGACCAGCTGGTACGTTGTTGGCTCTCTTCCGCGCTGCCCTCACGCCGAGGAGGCCTTTGGCTACGTGGTCGAGCGCCTGGTTCTGGCTGCGACGGCGCACGGCCTGGGGACGGCATGGCTTGCGGGCACTATCGATCGGCCGGCCTTCGAGCGCGTGGTGGGTGTTGACGGGGACGAGAACCGCATCATGCCGGCGTTGATTGCCGTTGGCGTGCCGGCGGCGCGCATGTCGGCGCTCGAGCGCGTCATGCGCTCAAAGCTCCATGCGGACGAGCGGGCGCCATGGGATACCCTCTTCTTCCAGGGAGACCTTGCGCATCCCATTGCCTCGCCGGATGAATGCGACCCCACGCTGGCGGCCGCGCTCAGCTGCGTGCGGCTGGCGCCCTCGGCGCAGAACCTCCAGCCGTGGCGGCTCGTCTGCTCGGACGGGCACATCGACCTCTTTGAGGATCGCACGCTGCCACTTAGGTCCATCGGTGACGTGCAGCTCGTTGACATGGGGATTGCCATGCTCCACCTTGAGGCGGGCCTCGCTCAGCGTGGTGTGCGTGGCACGTGGTCATTCGACGGGCCGGTGGCTGGCGTGGCCGGTGCGAGCGCCTCGGCCACCTACGTTGCCACCATCAGTTATTAGACACAAATCGCATCAAGTGTCGTTTACTTGTTGCACCACGGGGTAGATAATCCATCGAAACAAAGGTTAGCTTCGAGGCACGGCTCCGGGCTCGAGTGAGGGAGGCGATACCGATGGGCAGCGAAGACGAGACACATTCAAGCCTGTCTGCGGCCGCCAACCCAAGGCACGCCCGTTTGTAGGTCCCGGGAGGGCCGGCAACGCGAAGCGTAAGTCGCATCAAGGGCGCTAGCAACCTGGCGGTTCACAGACAGCAGCTCTACAGGTTGCGATAGCAGAGGAGCGATACCACCCTAATAGCCAAAGGGAAGTCCACATGACATGAGGAGGGCCGGCAGTCTAAGAGACGCCGGCCCTCTGTTTTTTGCTTTTGTCGGCAAGTGCACCTGCTAGTGGCGCACCTCAAAGGGCGTCTTCTCTCCGCGCTCGAAGGCGAGAAGTGCGCTTGCGGAGTTGCGGATCATGGCCTCCACGTCCTCGGCGGTGTAGAACGCCATGTGCGGAGAGACGATCACGTTGGGGAAGGCCATGAGGACCGAGCGGTCTCGGTTGGGAAGCACGTCTCGGCTGCGGTCCAGGTAGTAGAGGTCCTCCTCGTGCTCAATGGTGTCAAGCGCCGCCGCGCCCACCTGACCGGACTCCACCGCCCCCACCAGCGCCTGCGTGTCGATGAGCATGCCGCGCGCCGCGTTCACGATGGTTACGCCTCGCTTCATCTTGGAAAAGGCTGCGGCGTCGATCATGTGGCGGTTCTCGGGAAGACCCGGCGCGTGGAGTGTGATTGCGTCGGACTCGGCGTAGAGGGTGTCAAGGTCAACGTAGGTGGCAAGTTTTGCGACCTCGGGGTTGGGGTAGGGGTCATAGGCAAGGAGCCTGCAGCCAAAGCCCGCGAGATGCCTCACGACCGTGGCGCCAATGCGTCCTGTGCCAATGACGCCCACCGTGGAGGTGGAGATGTCCTTCCCCAGCTTGCCATGAAGGCCAAAATCCTGCGCGAGGGACTGGCGCGAGAGGAGCTTCACCTTGCGCTGGGCCATGAGCAGCAGCATGATGGCGTAGTTCGCCACGCCTTCGGGCGGGTAGGGGGCGTTCGCCACGCGCATGCCCAGCTTGTAGGCGTGTGCTACGTCGATGTGCTCGTAGCCGATGGTCCTGGTGGCGAGGTTCTTGATACCCTCCTCGTGGAAGGCGTCGAGAAGATCTGCCGGCATGGGGTTGGTGATGATGCAGAGCGCGTCATAGCCGCGGGCTAGGACTACGTTCTCGAGGCTGGGGTACTCGGACGTCCAGCCGTACTCGAATCCCATCTCGCGCGCGCATGCGTCAAGATAGCCCAGCTCATCGTACTCGCGCAGGGCATAGGCAAAGAGCTTCATGTTTGTTCTCCTTAGGTCACGCTGAGTGCGGCTCCATGGTAGCCGCCGTGGTCGGGCGGGCGCAGCTCGGCGAGCAACGCGAAACATGCCGGTCAAACGGGTGCACCGTCAGTTCGACAGGCGCGAATCGACGGCTCGTCCTTCTCGCCTATCAACCCATGCACGGAGATAATCTCAGCGCGTATGCAGTAGATTTTCGGCCCTTAGGGGTTTATCGCCCCCGGTGGTGGGTACCTAGATATACGTTGGCTTGTCTCAAAGGAAAGAAGCACGCATGAAGCAATTCAAGACAGAGTCCAAGAAGCTCTTGGACCTCATGATTAACTCGATCTACACCAACAAGGAGATCTTCCTGCGCGAGCTCATCTCCAACGCGTCTGACGCTATCGACAAGCTCTCCTTTGAGAGCCTGACCAATCCGGACGTGCACGTTGACCAGGACTCGCTTGCCATCCGCCTTGCCTTCGACAAGGACACTCGCACCATCACGGTGAGCGACAACGGCATCGGCATGACAAAGGAGGAGCTAGACAAGAACCTGGGCACCATCGCCCACTCGGGCTCTGAGGCCTTCAAGGAGGCAAACGCCGATCACCAGGGCCAGGACATGGACATCATCGGCCAGTTTGGCGTGGGCTTCTACTCCGCCTTCATGGTTGCCGACAAGGTCCGCGTGGTAAGCCGCGCCTACGGTGCGGACGAGGCATTTGCCTGGGAGTCCGACGGCCGCAGCGGCTACACCATCGAACCTGCCGCCGAGGGAGAGCGCTCGGGCGAGAACGACCACGGCACCGACGTGACGCTCTACCTGCGCCCCTCGACCGAGGAGGACAACACCGACCGCTTCCTCTCCGAGTGGGGCCTGCGCGACCTTGTCACGCGCTACTCCAACTACGTGCGCCATCCCATTCAGATGATGGTCACCAAGAGCCGCGAGAAGCCCAAGCCCGAGGACGCCGGCGACGACTACAAGCCCGAGTACGAGGACTACCAGGAGCTTGAGACCCTCAACTCGATGACGCCCATCTGGAAGAAGCGTTCGAGCGAGGTCAAGCAGGAGGACTACGACGAGTTCTACAAGTCGACCTTCCACGACTGGGAGAAGCCGCAGCGCACGATCAGCTTCCACGCCGAGGGTGCGCTCTCGTACGACGCGCTGCTCTTCATTCCGTCCGAGCAGCCGTTTGACCTCTACAGCAAGGACTATGAGAAGGGCCTGGCTCTCTACTCGTCAAACGTCCTCATCCAGGAGAAGTGCGCCGACCTGCTCCCTGACTACTACAACTTCGTGCGCGGCATTGTCGACTCGCCTGACGTGACGCTCAACATCTCCCGCGAGACGCTGCAGCAGAACTCGCAGCTCAGGGCCATCGCTCGTCGCATCGAGAAGAAGATTCACTCCGAGCTCGAGGACATGCGCGACAACGACCGCGAGGCCTACGAGAAGTTCTTTGGCAACTTTGGCCGTGGCCTCAAGTTTGGCATCTACAACTCCTACGGCTCGAAGGCCGCCGACCTCGCCGACCTGCTGCTGTTCTGGTCGGCCAAGGAGGGCAAGCAGGTCACGCTCAAGGAGTACGTGGCCGCCATGCCCGCCGAGCAGGACAAGATCTACTATGCTGCCGGCGACTCCCGTGACCGCCTGGAGAAGATGCCCGTGGTGGCCTCGGCCGTGAACCACGGCTTCGACGTGCTTCTCTGCACCCAGGACGTCGACGAGTTCATGTTCCAGTTCATGCGCACCTACCACGTGGACGCCGTGGCAGGCGACTCAGAGCACAAGGGCACCGACGCCCGCGACCTCGAGTTTGCCAACGTCTCCTCCGCGGACCTCAGCCTTGCGACCGAGGACGAGAAGAAGGCTGCCGACGAGGCGACCACCGAGCACAAGGACCTTATCGACGAGCTCAAGGGTGACCTGGGCGACAAGGTCACCGACGTTCGTGTGGCGGCTGGCCTGGGCGACGCCCCTGCGACGATTGCCTCCGAGGGCCCGGTCTCGCTCGAGATGGAGCGTGTGATCTCCCAGGGTCCCGAGGCAGCCTCTGCCCCCAAGGCCCAGCGCGTGCTGCAGCTCAACGCCGCGCACCCCGTGTTTGGCAAGCTCGTTGCGGCTCAGGAGGCCGGCGAGAAGGACCGCCTCAAGCTCATGGGGTCCATCCTCTATGACCAGGCGCTTCTCGTCGAGGGACTTCCCATCGACGACCCGGTCGAGTTTGCCAAGAACGTGACCGAGCTCATGTAGGAGCCGCGCGGGAGCCTACTTGGCGACGCCGGCCGGCGCCGCCAAACTTTGCGCCCCGCTAGCCGCGTTCTCATCATCACCGGCAACCGCCCTCGTGGCCTCCTTGGAGGGAACGAGGGCGTTCTTGTCCGTGCAGCCCATGATGAGCTGGTTGAGCTCGGCGATGTAGGCCTGCGCAAGGCTCGAGAGCTTGCGCTCGCGGTGCACCACGTAGCCCACGTTCATGACCTCGTCCACATCGAGCGGGATGGCCACAACGCCATCGAGCATCTCGTCCGAGCGTACGCCCGTCGAGACGAGAAAGCCGTCGTAGCAGCGCAGGAGGCTCGTCATGGTTGCGCGGTCGCTCACGGTGATGCGCTGGCGGTGGGGGAGCGACGAGAGCGGCTCCTCGGAGTAGTAGAGCGAGCCCTCGGGGCCCTGCTCGAACGTGTAGCGCGGGTAGTCCTCAAGGTCCTGCACGCGCAGGCTCTTGCGCCCGGCAAGCGGATGTCCCTCTCGGACAAAGACGTGCGGGCGAGCCCGAAAGAGCGAGACAAAGCGCAGGTTTGCCTCGTCCAGGCGGCGCCTGAGCACGCGCTCGTTGTAGGTCGAGAGGTAGAGCACCCCGATGTCGCTCCTAAAGGTGCGCACGTCGTCGATCACGTCGGCCGTGCGCGTCTCGCGCAGGGTGAAGTCGCAGGACTCGTCATGGCGCTTTGCGACAAACTCCGTGAAGGCGTTTACCACAAAGGCATAGTGCTGAGACGAGACGGACAACTTGCGATAGGTGTCGTTGCGGTCGCTCTCGTAGTGGCGAATCATGAGGTCTGCCTGCTCGACCACCTGGCGCGCATAGGCGAGAAGCTCCACGCCCTCGGACGTGAGCGTGATGCCCTTGTTCGTGCGGTTGAAGACCTTGACGCCCATCTCCTCCTCGAGCTCGCGGATGGAGGTCGAGAGGGCGGACTGGGAGATGTAGTGGCTGTGCGCTATGGAGTTGATCGACCCGCTCTCCGCGACGGCGATGAGATAGCGCAGCTGCTGCAGGCGCATGCTAGTCCTCCTCGCGCTGGCCGGGGAACATCTTGCGCTCCGAGAACTCTGCCTGCACGGTCGCGAGCATGAGGTCTACGTCCTCGAGACCCAGGTGGCGCTCCTTCTCGTTCTTGCTCAGCGTTCCACGGCGGCGAGCCCAGTTCTCGAGCGTGGCGGGGTGGGTTTCGCGGGGAAGCAGGCGCACCTCCGGGTCCACGCGGCGGCAGATGTCGCGCGTGTCGATGGGCACGATCTTGCCGGCCTTGCGCGCCTCGGCATAGCCGTCCACGTTAAGCATGAACCAGGAGTCCTCAAAGGCAGCGTTGTGTGCCATGTAGGGGAAGGCTGTGAGCGCGGCGAGAATCGCCTTCTGCATCTTGGAGTTCTGGCGCAGAGGTGGCACGCCCTCGAGGTCCTTCCAGGTGATGTGGTGGATCTCGGAGAGGGGCACCCCCTTCTCGGCGTACATCTCGGGCATGCCGCAGTAGGCGGAATAGGGGTTGGTGGGCTTTGCCGTGGGCGTGAGGTTCATGAACTCCAGGCCCACGTTGATCACATAGCCGCGGTCGGGCTCGCGGTCCGAGGTCTCGAGGTCGATGCCCACCACGGCGCCCCACACCGGCGCGTCGATGTAGGCGATGCCTAGGTCGGCGGCCGTGGGACCAGAGACGCGCGTGACCTCCTCGTCGGAGCGGTGCTGGAGTGTTGCCACGCCGTGGATAAGGTCGGCGTCCGAGAGGCGCCGCGCAAGGTTCAAGCCGTTGGTGTTTCTCAGCCGCTCGATGCCATAGCGGTCACAGATGTCGCGGTTCCTGTCCGCAAGGCCTCGTACCAGGTCAAACGAGAAGGGCTCGCGGCCAAGCGGCGCTGCCTTCCAGGCGTCGGTCAAAACCTTGATGGCCTCCTCGTTTTTCGAGCGCTCCTGGGTTAGGGAGTCGTCGTCCGTGAGAAAGCCCGGGAAGACGAAGGCATTTGCCTGTTCGATTGCCTGGGAGAGGTCCATGCTTGCCGCTTTCGCTCCTGGCGGGTGGGGCCCGCGCGTTGTTGCCGTGTGAGGCGTCCGGTGGAACCAGACGGAACCATACACACTAGCAGAGGGCCGTGGTGGCGGTGTGCGCGCGGGTGGTTCTCGCCTTGGTTTTCCACCGGCGCATGAGCGGCTCTCTCGGTACCTGCTGCGCCGAGTCGCCCGCGAGGCCCGGACCCGAGCTCTCGCCGCACCCACATGACGCCAACCCTGCCGTTGCATCTGGTATAGTTCTCTGGTGCGCACAGCGCGCCCGAGTGGCGGAATGGCAGACGCGGAGGTCTCAAAAACCTCTGAGGGAAACCTCGTGTGGGTTCGACCCCCACCTCGGGCACCAGTTGCTCTCAGTGCTTCTCGGCGGCGAGCAGCGGCGTGTTGTCTCGGTGGAGACGCACGTCTTGCAAATTGGTCGTTGCGCCGTGCGGAATGCTGCGGTATTATTTCACCTGCGTGAACATGCTAAGAGGGGCTTCTTGCCCCCACCTGAACGGCGCCCACGCGGCAGCTGTCTGGTCAGACAAAGACTTTTCACCACCCAGGCATGGGTGGCTCTTGTCTCCCGACGGCTGTGTGTCATCGGGAGTATTTTTTGTTCGCGGCGCCAGGCGCCGCAGAGAGAGGAAGGTGTAGAGAGATAGCCAGGAACGATGGTCCTCGCGTCAACGGGGAAATCACCTCACGCACGTGCCGCCTCATTGGCGTTGACGGCTCGCAGCTGGGCCTGTTTGGCGTGCGTGACGCCCTGCGCATTGCGCAGGAGCAGGGGCTTGACCTCGTGGAGATCGCGCCCAACGCGAACCCTCCGGTGTGCAAGGTGCTCGACTACAGCAAGTACAAGTACGAGCAGGATCGCAAGGCCAAGGCTGCGCGCAAGAACCAGGCGCGCGTCGAGGTCAAGGAGATGAAGTTCCGTCCCAAGATTGACGTGGGCGACTACGAGACCAAGAAGGCCCACGTGATGCGCTTCCTCAAAAAGGGGGCCAAGGTCAAGATCACGATCATGTTCCGCGGTCGTGAGATGGCCCACCCCGAGCAGGGACGCATCGTGCTCGACCGTCTTGCCGAGGATCTCAAGCCTTGGGCCACCGTCGAGCAGCAGCCCCTCATGGAGGGTCGCAACATGCACATGCTCATCGCCCCCATCAAGGGCGCGTTCGATGTAACGCCCGAGGGCGACGAAGTCACGAGCGAGAAGAAGGAGAAGTAACATGCCGAAGATGAAGACGCACAAGGGTACGGCAAAGCGCTTCCGTCGCACCGGTACCGGTAAGATCATGCGCGCCAAGGCCTTCAAGAGCCACATCCTGTCCAAGAAGTCCCAGAAGCGCATCCGCAACTTCCGCAAGGAGGCCGAGCTCGCCCCCAGCGATGTCAAGGTTGTCTCCCAGCGCATGGGTTCCAAGTAGGCGCTTCTCGCGTCCCGATTTTCCCTCAACGAGGAGTTGATTAGATATGTCTCGAGTTAAGCGCGCAGTCGCCGGCCGCAAGAAGCGTCAGACCCTGGTCGAGCGTACCAAGGGCTATTACGGAACTTCCTCCCGCACCTTCCGTGGCATGAAGGAGCAGGCCCAGCACTCCGGCCAGTACCAGTACCGTGACCGTCGCAACAAGAAGCGCGACTTCCGCAGCCTGTGGATTCAGCGCATCAACGCTGCTGCCCGCATGAACGACCTCTCCTACAGCACCTTCATGCACGGCCTCAAGCTTGCCGGCGTTGAGCTTGACCGCAAGGTCCTCGCCGAGATTGCCTACAGCGACGAGAAGGCCTTCGCCGACCTTGCCAACGTTGCCAAGAAGGCACTCGCTGACGCTGAGTAGCGCGTAGCGGTTCGGCTTGTAGCTTTTCCTTTGGCGGCATCGGATTCTCCCGGTGCCGCCATTTTCGTCACAGCACGGGATTAATTTCCCCGGCAATGGAATCCCGTTGCCCGGCAAATAAATTCCACCGGAGTTTAGTCGTGCTTCTCGCCTGAGTCCTTGCCCTCCGGGCGAATGCCGAGAAGCTCCTCTCGCCTCTCCTCGCGCCGCTCGCGGGCCTTCTCGGTCTCTTCGGCAAAGGCGGGGTCATCTGGCCCCACAAGCTCGTCATCTCCCGTGTGAGGGTCTCTGTGGTGGCGCAGCACCGGCTCGAAGAGGTGCAGGTGGTTGGCAAACGCCCCAGAAGCTACCAGGAGCACGAGGAAGATGCAGATGCGCGGCACCGTGGTGACCTGCGTCATCACAAGTGCGCCGGCGCACAGGAGCGCGGTCCAGGCATACACCACAAGCACGGCCTGCTTTTGGTCAAAGCCCTCGGCAAGCAGGCGGTGGTGGATGTGGCCGCGATCTGCTCGTCCCACGCTCACGTGTGCGCGGGTGCGCCGGACAATAGCGGAGAACGTGTCGATGATGGGGATGCCTGCAATCACCAGCGGTACGATGATGGTGGTGAGGCCAGCGATTCTCGTCACCGAGAGAAGCGAAATGGTGCCCAGCGCAAAGCCCAGCGTGAGCGAGCCCGAGTCTCCCATGAAGATGCTCGCTGGATGGAAGTTGTACTGGAGAAAGCCCAGCGTGGAACCGGCGATGGCGCACGCAAGCGCCGCGGCGTCCAGCCGACCGGCCCAGATTGAGAGCACAAACATGGCGACGCTTGCAATGCACGAGATGCCCGCGGCCAGTCCGTCAAGCCCGTCGATCAGGTTGATGATATTCACGTAGGCAACAAGGTAGATGATGGTCACGGGATAGGTGAGCCAGCCCAGCTCAATGAACTCGCCGGGCTCGAAGGGGTTGGCAATCACACCAATGACCAGGCCGCCCATGGCCGCAATAGTGGCGGCAAGGATCTGCCCTGCGAGCTTTGCCCTTGGTGTGAGCGTGTACTTGTCGTCGAGAAGCCCCGTGACAAAGATGACGACAAAGGCAAGCACCAGCATCCAGTAGTTCACCGAGAGGCGCGGAGACGGGACGAGAACAACCGGCCACCCAAAGTAGTTCGTGCCAACGTACTGGACGACGAAGGCGGCAACGATTCCTGCAAAAATCGCGATACCGCCCATACGCGGCGTGGGGGTCTTGTTGACGCGGCGCTTATTAGGGTAGTCGACGGCCCCAACTCGGATGGCAATCTTTCGGGCGAGGGGGGTCACGGCAAGCGCGCAGGCGAGGGATGCGGCAAACAGGCAGAGAAACGATAGCCAGTACCTGGGCACCGTCTGACACCTCCCCCTTCTCGCCGATATTCCTAGCGAGACATAATACACAGAAACGTGGGAAAACGTGCTGCTAAGCGGTGCCAAGCAGAAAGGCACAACGAGCGACAAAACAATCTACCTGCGGCTCGTTTGAACCGCTATGGCATGCTACGCAAAAAGTGCCCAACACATCCATTGTGTGGCCACCGCTCGCCATGTCAAGACTGGCATCGGGATGAGAGTTCGCCTACATTGGTCTTGTCGTCCCCCTGCGGTACAAACTGGGTGAACCGACAAGCGTTACTAGGGAGTCCGACATCTCGTCCTGGAAGGGGATCCTCCGTTGCTGGGGAAGCCGGAACGGGCGATGAGGACACCCACCTTATGAAGGTGGGTTCATAATCGTATCCGCAGGGGGCGACTTTTTTGTTTGTGCAGGTAGAAGGTAGTGAATCCTCACGCCTGCAAATGAACGTTTGGCGTTTGGTCTACGGCTAGTCTACGAACTGCCCAATCACTCCGGCGCGCATTTGACGCCCGAGAAGGCGTCCCGTACGTGATTCCGTCGTAAACCCCCGCTCGGGCGCCATTTTCTCGCCGGAAGGCGCGTTTTGGCAGCAAGTACGTACGAAACCGTCGCTGCGGCGTCGCCCGCCAAGCGGTGCCCTGTGATGCTCTTTCGCAATTCCCGTACTTTGACGTTGACATGTCCGCGGCAAATTGCGACAATGGCTCCCGCGCATGCGCGCCTGGGGATGTAGCTCAGCTGGGAGAGCGCTGCCTTCGCAAGGCAGAGGCCGAGGGTTCGAATCCCTTCATCTCCACCATGGAATCTGTGGGGCCCGGGCACATAGCTTGGGCCCTTTTTTCTTATCTCGTTTCCAAGCCCGATGGGAGCATGGCAGGGATGGAAGGTCTTCTCGCCAAGCTGGACGCATCCTCCTACGACGTCTGCGAGCTGTGCCCGCGTCGCTGCGGTGCCGCGCGCTCCCAGGGCAAGGCGGGCGTCTGCGGCGCCACCGCCACCCCGCGCGTCGCAAGGGCTGCGCTCCACTTCTGGGAGGAGCCGCCCATCTCGGGCGAGGCCGGCTCGGGCGCAATCTTCTTCACGGGCTGCCCGCTGCGCTGCCGCTTCTGCCAGAACCACCAGATATCCCAGGAGGGGTTTGGCCTTGCCGTTTCCACCTCGCGCATCGCCGAGACGATGCTCGAGCTGCAGGCCCAGGGCGCACTCAACATCAACCTCGTGACGCCGTTGCACTTTGCGCCTACAGTGCGCGAGGCGGTGCTTCTCGCCCGCGAGAACGGCCTTGCCATCCCCACGGTCTGCAACACCTCGGGCTATGAGCTGCCTGAGGTTGTGCGCGCGATGTCCGACGTCATCGACATCTGGCTCACCGACTTCAAGTACGCAAGCCCTGCGCTCGCGGGCTCGCTCTCGGCTGCGCGCGACTACCCAAGCGTTGCCGCAGCGGCTTTGGACGAGATGGTCTCCGCCGTAAACGCGGCAGGCGGCCGGCTGGTGGGGGAGGACGGCGCGATGAAGCGCGGCGTCATCGTGCGACACCTGGTGCTTCCCGGACACGTGGGCGATTCCTGCGCGGTCCTTGACCGCGTGTGGGATACCTGCGGCAACGCGGCGGACCTCTCGGTCATGAATCAGTACACGCCCAACGATACCTGCCGCAAGGCCGGCGGCGACCTTGCGCGCGCGGTGACAGACGAGGAGTACGAGATCGTCCTCTGCCACGCGGATGACCTTGGCTTCGAGAACATCTGGTGGCAGGAGGGTGGCACCGTGTCGGAGAGCTTCGTGCCCGCCTTCGATGCCACGGGGGTCGAGGGGCCGGAGCTTCCTGGTGCCCAAGAAACGGCGTCATCGCTGCCCAGCTGCCACAAAGGGGTATAGACTCAGCATCTGTAGGCAATCGTGCGCTTGTCGCGCGCCCACCATGGAGGTGCCATGCCAGAGAACACGCCCCTCTCCGACGAGGAGAGGTCAGAGCTCGAGAAGCTTCGTGCCGAGAAGGCCGCCCGCGAGGAGGCCCAGGCGGCGGCTCGCGAGCGCGCTGAGCTCGAGCGCTTGAAGGCGGAGCAGGCCGCCAGCGAGAAGGAGGCCGCTGAGCAGCGTCGCATTGCCGAGGCACGCGAGAAGGGCCGCCAGCTCATGGAGCCCGACGACGATGACCTGCGCATGCCCAAGGGCCAGAAGATCGTCATCGCCGTCATAGTTGTCGTGGCGGTGGTGTGGTTCCTCGCCATGGCGCTCGGGTAAGGCACACAGCAGACAGGCGCCCGGCGCGGGGCGAGGTCTCGCGGCGGGTGCATCAACACAGGAGGAAGTATCACCATGTCGCTCACGGACCGCACCAAGCCAACCGATGTCTCTCTCAACACCGACCTCTACGAGCTCACGATGGCCCAGGGGTTTTGGGAGTCGGGCCTTGTGGACACGCAGGCGACGTTTAATGCCTTCTTCCGCGAGAACCCCTTTGGCGGCGGCTACGCGGTTGCCTGCGGTATGGGGCAGATTCCCGAGCTGGTGGAGAACTTCGTCTTTGACGACGAGGACATTAACTACCTGGCCAGCATCCCGGCTCCCGGCGGCGGCTCCATGTTCAAGCCTGCCTTCCTTGAGTACCTCCGCAACCACCACCTTGACCTCACGATCCACGCCGTTCCCGAGGGTGACGTGGTCTTCCCGCGCGAGCCCATGGTTCGCGTCCAGGGCCCGCTCATCGACTGTCAGCTCATCGAGACGGCCCTGCTCAACCTCGTGAACTTCCAGACCCTCGTGGCAACCAAGACCTCGCGCGTGGTGCGTGCGGCAGAGGGACACCCCGTGTCTGACTTTGGCCTGAGGCGTGCCCAGGGTCCCGATGGCGGCCTCGCCGTTGCCCGCGCGTCCTACATCGCCGGCGCAAGCTCTACCTCCAACCTGCTTGCGGGCAAGATCTATAGCATCCCCGTCTTTGGTACGCACGCGCACTCATGGGTCATGGCGTTTCCCACCGAGCTCGACGCCTTTAGGGCCTTCGCCAAGTCGAGCCCCAAGAACTGCGTGCTGCTCCTTGACACCTACGACGTCCACCAGGGCATCAAGAACGCAATCACGGTTGCCAAGGAGATGGAGGCCGCGGGCGAGCGCCTGGCTGCAATCCGTATCGACTCGGGTGACCTGGCAAAGCTCACCAAGGAGACCCGCAAGGCCTTCGACGACGCAGGCCTGCCCTACGTCAAGATCTCTGCCTCGAACGACCTCGACGAGTACACCATCCAGTCGCTCTACGCGCAGGGTGCCCCCATCGACTCGTTTGGCGTGGGCACCAAGCTTGCCACCTGCGACCCCCAGCCCTCGCTTGGCGGCGTCTACAAGCTCTCGGCTGTGCGCGACTCGGCGGACGCTCCGTGGAACCCGGTGATCAAGCTCTCCGAGCAGGCCTACAAGCGCACCATCCCAGGCGTCCAGCACATCCTGCGCTTTCTCGACGACGACCACTGCCCCGTGGGCGACATGATTCTCGACGACTCCTACACCCGCGGCGACGCTACGGCGGCCACGAGCATGGAGGACATCCTCGATCCCTTCTCGTCCTATGGCCTCTCCGGCACCCCTCGCGAGCTTCTCACCTGCTACGTGGAGCACGGCAAGCGCGTGGGCGAGCCGGTTGACATCGAGGAGTCCCGTTCGCGCTGCCACAACGCGCTCATGCACCTCGACCCGGCAATCACCCGCTTCCTCAACCCGCAAACCTACCCGGTGGGCCTGGAGCAGGGCCTTGCCGCGCTTCGGCGCAATCTTGCGGCCGAGGAGCGCAGCGGCTCCTCTCGCGTGAGGCGCTAGAGCGCAGAAGCCGCGCCTCGGCGTCTGCCAACGCCTCTGCTACACTGCTGCACACGGAAGCGCGCCAGGGGGCGCGCAGGTATCACGGAAGGACGGGGCACATGCCCGAGAAGATTGAGGAGCTCGTCAGGAAGGCCGTCGCGGACGCACAGGAGGCGGGAGACCTGCCTTCCTTCGAGGTTGGGGACCTTGGCCTTGAGCGCCCCGCAGACGCCGACAACGGTGACTGGACCACCACACTTGCCCTGCGCTCCGCCCGCCTCGCCCACATGGCACCCCGTGCCATTGCCCAGGCAATCGTGAACCACATGGAGAAGGACCCCGGCATCTCCAAGGTCGAGGTCGCCGGTCCCGGCTTTGTGAACTTCTACCTCTCCGCTGCCGCAAACAACGAGGTCTTCCGCACGGTGCGCGAGCAGGGCCATGACTTTGGGCGCTCCAACATTGGCGCCGGCGAGAAGGTCCAGGTCGAGTTTGTCTCGGCCAACCCCGTGGGACCGCTCCACATTGGTCACGGCCGCTGGGCCGCCCTTGGCGACTCGCTCTGCCGCGTGATGGAGCACGCTGGCTACAACGTGGAGCGCGAGTACTACATCAACGACCACGGCAGCCAGATGGACGTCTTTGGCAACTCTGTCGCCGAGCGCTACCTGCAGCTCGCCCAGGTTGTCTCCGAGCGCGGCTGCTCGCTCGACGAGGCCGTGCAGGTGCTTCTCGATGACCGCAAGGCCTTCGTGAAGGACGAGGAGGACGCACACCCCGAGCTCCACCCCTACATGGACGCCTTCAACAAGAACCTTGGCGGCAACGCCTATGGCGGCGACTACATCATCGACGTAGCCCGCCACTTCATGGAGACCGATGGCACCCGCTGGGTCGACTCAGACCCCGAGGAGCGTATGCTCGAGTTCCGCGAGCGCGGCTACAAGCTCATGCTCGAGTCCATAAAGAGCACGCTTGACGAGTCCCGCTGTCACTTTGACGTGTGGTTCTCCGAGCGCTCGCTCTATGAGAAGGGCGAGGACGGCACCTCGGCCGTTGACCGCGCCCTCGCGCGCCTGGACGAGATGGGCTATCTCTACCGCGACGAGGACGGCGCGCTGTGGTTCCGCTCCACCGCGCTTGGCGACGACAAGGACCGCGTACTCATCAAGACAAACGGCGAATACACGTACTTTGCCTCTGACGTGGCGTACCACTGGAACAAGTTCCAGCGTGTCGACCACGTGATCGACATCTGGGGCGCCGACCACCACGGCTACATCCAGCGCGTCGACTCCGCCTGCACGGCGCTTGGCTACCCCGGCAAGCTGGAGGTCCTTCTCGGCCAGCTCGTGAACCTGCTGCGCGACGGCGTGCCGGTGCGCATGTCCAAGCGCAAGGGCACCATGATTCCCTTCAAGGAGCTCATGGATGAGGTCGGCGTGGACGCCACACGCTACACGCTCATCTCCAAGTCGAGCAACCAGATGATCGATTTCGACATCGAGAAGGTCAAGAAGCAGGACAACACCAACCCCGTCTACTACGTGCAGTACGCGCACGCGCGAATCTGCTCCATCCTACGCAAGGGCGCCGGTGTTACTGCCGAGGAGGCCGAGAAGCTCGGCATGGATGAGGTCGCCAGGCGCGCGGTAGGCGAGGAGTACGACCTCTCTCTGCTCACCGACCCCACCGAGGCTACGCTTGCCCGCAAGCTCTCGGAGTTTCCGGCGCTGGTAGAGGGCTGCGCGCGCGATCGCGCCCCCTTCCGCCTCACTCACTACGCCGAGGAGCTGGCAGGTGACTTCCACTCCTTCTATACCGTGTGCCAGGTGCTGCCCAGCAAGGGACGCCCGGTGGACGAGGGCCTTTCCAAGGCGCGCCTCGCCGCTGTGGACGCCACGCGCAGGGTCCTCGCCCTTACGCTCGAGTTCTGTGGGGTCCACGCACCGCAGAGCATGTAGCTTTTTTTCGCCCCGTCCCTCTTTCGTGTCGGCGCCACAACTGCAAAAGGCAAGGATATGCAGTTGTTTCGGCACGATGTACAAACTAAGATATAATTGTTCTTTAAAGAGGGCCGCGGGTTAGCATCGGGCGCGTTTTGCCTGGCACTACTACGTCGTCCCATACGTGAGGGTGCGGCTAGAGACAGAGGTGGGCCTTGTGGACCTGCGCGAGTACATGTCGGTACGCAGAGCGTACAACCTCGTGCGTCAGTCACAACCTGCGCGCGACAGGCTCACATTCGAGGAGTTTGCGGTTCTTTGCCGCCTGCAGGTGGCAGGGGAGCCCCTCAACACCTCGGTCATTGCCGAGTATCAGGGGGCGCTGCGGCCAACCATGACGCATCGCACCAACCATCTGGCGGAACTTGGCCTCATCTCCCGTGGGGAGGGGGGCAGGGATCGCCGCAACGTGGTGTGCGCCATCACGCCCAAGGGCACGCTCCACGTGGAGATGCTCTCCGAGTTCACCTGCAAGGAGATCCTGCCTGGCCAGCCGCTCTCTCGTACGCTGCCCGAGCGCATCGTTAAGTACGTTGACGCCATGGGATCGGTCTTTGCTAAGGCAGGAGACCTCGTGCTTCTCGCCCTGTACATCGAGGACTCCCAGCCCGTCACCATCACGAGGCTCGTTGATTCGCTGGGGCTTTTGCAGCCCACGGTTTCGATGTCGGTTACAGCGCTTGTGACGGAGGGCCTTATCGAGCGCGGACCGTCCCGCGCATCTGGCCTTGCGCTCACCTCTCAGGGCTCCGAGCGTGCGGCGGAGTTTGCCGCGCGCATTGGAGAGGTAGTCGTGAAGCGGCGTCCCCGGGGACAGAAGCCAGAGGAGCCGGAACAGGCAGAGGAACCAAAGGCGTAGCCTAGCCACCCCTCTGCGCAGGCCCGTTTTGTGGCATCAACGTGCATGGTTGTTCATGTCGTGCTATAGTGACGCAGACGCAACGCCCCGTGCGCAGGTTCGTGCTGCATGAAGGCGCGTTGCAATACCCCTCTTTGCATGTGATGGACGGCATGACCGTTGCTGCCCCAGAGCCGTGCCGAGGGGGGCGCATCAATCACACGGCCTCTACGAAGCCTATCAATTGCTTAATTTACACGACGGTATGGCGCGCCTTGCGCCCCGCGTGAGAGTGAAAGGTACAAACAGCATGACAGACGAGACACCCTCGGATTCCATGGGCGCTATCCCGGCGGAAGCCCCCGAGGAGGCGCCAAAGCCCCGTCGTCGCCGTCGCACCCGCGCCGAGATAGAGGCTGAGAAGCTTGCCAAGGCGGCAGCCGCCGAGTCCGCACCCGCCGATGGCCAACCCGCCGATGGCCAACTCGTCGCAGGTGGTGAGCCGAAGCCCCGGCGCCGGCGGACGTCTCGGAAGAAGGTCGAGGAGGCCGGCGCGGCCCAGGCCGAGCTGCCTCTTGGTGGCGCTCCGGTGACGCGAGAGGCACCCGTCACCGAGGGTCCCTCAGAGGAGGCGCCTAAGCCGCGTCGTCGCCGTCGTACGCGTGCCCAGATCGAGGCAGACGAGAAGGCCAAGGCAAACGCGGTCGAGAAGACCGCGGCCAACACGTCCGAGCCTGCGGCGCCCGCGAACGAGCCTGCGGCACCCACGGTTTCTGAGACCACCTCGGAGGAGCAGAGTGCTCCCAAACCCCGCCGTCGCCGCCGCACCCGTGCCCAGATAGAGGCAGATGAGCGTGCGCAGGCGGAAGCCTCCGGGGAGCATGTTAGCTCCGAGCAGCACGAGGCCAAGCGCGTCGAGGAGGCCGAGCGCAGCGAGCGCGACCAGGTGAGCTTCTCGGACATGACGCGCATGACGCAGGAGGCAACGCAGGCCAGCTCGGTGCCTGCGCCCATGCCCTCGGCAACGCTTGCCGAAGCCGACCGTTCGGACGAGCAACAGAGCCACTATCAGCGGCAGCCTCGCGAGCACAATCAGCGAGGAGAGCAGCAAGGCCAGCAGCAGGGAAGGCGCCGTCGCGTAAGCTACAACAACAACTCCGGCAACAATCGCTTTAATAACAGCAACGGCGGAGAGGGCAACGGCTTCAGCCGTCGCAACCAGCAGAACCACAAGCAGCACAACCGCCACAACGGCCAGCAGGTCCAGACGCAGCCCTCGCTCACCCGCGACGAGCTGCAGGCAATGAAGGTGGCAGACCTTCGCGCGAAGGCAGCCGAGCTTGGCGTCGAGTACGTGGGCGTCCACAAGTCAGACCTCGTCGAGGCCGTGTACCAGGCCGCAGCTGCCGCCGAGGGCTTCCATCCCGTCGAGGGCATTCTCGAGATTGGCAATGCCGGTGCGGGCTGGGTTCGCACGGGCAACTACATGAAGGGCGACAACGACGCCTACGTGAGCCAGCAGTTCATCCGCAATTACGCGCTTCGCCCGGGCGATCGCATCGAGGGAACCGTTGGCCCTGCTCGTACCAACACCAAGTATCCCGCCCAGTACCCGCCCCTCATCTCCATCGCACACGTGAACGGACGCGACCCCGAGTCAATGAAGAACCGTCCGCGATTCCGCGACCTCACCCCCATCTATCCCAACGAGCGCCTGGTCATGGAATGTGGCAAGGATTCCATCACCGGTCGTGCAATCGACCTTGTGGCACCCATTGGCAAGGGCCAGCGTGGCCTCATCGTGAGCCCGCCCAAGGCCGGTAAGACCACGGTTTTGAAGAAGATCTGCCAGTCCATCGCCGCCAACAACCCCGAGGTGCACCTCGTCTGCCTGCTCGTGGACGAGCGCCCCGAGGAGGTTACGGACATGCAGCGCTCCATCCACGGCGAGGTCGTGGCGTCGACCTTCGACATGCCTGCCGAGAACCACACCGCTGTGTCCGAGCTGGTCATCGAGCACGCTAAGAGGCTCGTGGAGCTTGGCGAGGACGTTGTGGTGGTGCTCGATTCCATCACGCGCCTGGCCCGTGCGTACAACCTTGCGCAGCCCGCGAGCGGCCGCATCCTCTCCGGCGGCGTTGATTCCGCGGCACTCTATCCGCCCAAGAAGTTCCTGGGTGCCGCCCGCAACATCGAGAACGGCGGGTCGCTCACCATCATTGCCTCCGCACTGGTGGACACCGGCTCCAAGATGGACGAGGTCATCTTCGAGGAGTTCAAGGGCACCGGCAACATGGAGCTCAAGCTTGACCGCGAGCTGGCCGACAAGCGCATCTTCCCCGCAATCGACCCAGTCTCCTCGGGTACCCGCAACGAGGACCTGCTCTTGCCCGCCGAGCTCACGCCCTTCGTGTGGGGGATTCGTCGCGTGCTCGCCAACATGAACAACACCGAGCGCGCCGCTTCTGCGCTGGTCAAGGGTCTCAAGGCTACCAACTCCAACGAGGAGTTCCTCATTCGCTCGGCCAAGAAGGCCGCGCAGAGCGAGTATGTGATGTAGGTCTCGGCACTGAGCTTCCATGCAGTGAGTACGCCCTCCGACGTCGTGTGACGCCGGAGGGCGTTGTTTTGCAGGCATTACGTACGAGAAGCTCCCTCCGGCGCCGTTCTGGCGCCGGAGGGAGCGTTACCGCAGCGATTGGGTACGAGAGGGGCCTTCGGACGTCAATTTGGCTCCCGAGGACGCGTTACTGCAGCTGATGCGGTCGCGCTGCTGCTGCCGTCGTGCCCGCGCCCTACTCGCCTGCGCAAGTAGTGAAGAGAAGGTCTTGCGCCCGCATAACCCAGCTCGCGGGAAGGACCTTTGCCATGACGCTGGCGGCCAGCATATCCGGCGAGGTCACGCAGGTGGAGCGGCCCAGCACCGCCGCATGCAGTGCCTTTCTCACGACGTCGGCGGGCTTCTCGTAGCCAATGGTGGTCATGCGGCGTACCTCGCGCTCATCGCCGGGGCTGGCGAGGAAGCCTGTCTCCATGAACTTGGGGCACACGGCGCACACGTGAATTCCCACGGGACCAAGCTCGTAGTCGAGCGTGCGCGAGAGGTCCACCACAAAGCGCTTGGTGGCCGAGTAGGTCGAGAGACCCGGCTGGGGGATGAGCCCAGCAATCGAGGCCATGTTTACCACGCGCGAACCGGCAACCATGTGAGGGAGGCAATGGTAGGTGGTCTCGACCACGGCGAGGCAGTTGAGGCGCACCATGTTGCCCTCGTCCTCCTCGGAAATCTGGCCGAAGTCGCCAAACTTGCCAAAGCCCGCGCTGTTCACGAGCCACTGCACGGTGGGTGCCTCGTCATCAAGGACGTCGCGCAGGCACTCGTAAGAGGAGCGCTTGGTGAGGTCGAGAGCAAACACGCGCACCGGCGTGGCCGTTTGCTCGGCAATGACCTCCAGGGCCTGGGCGTTTCTCGCGACAACCCATATCTGGTCGAGTGGGCCGCCCGCCCCACGGTCAAGCTGTCGGACAAACTCGCGCCCAACCCCCGACGACGCTCCCGTAACCACTGCAATGTTGGACATCTTGCCCTCCCCATGACAATTCCCTGCTTGCATTTGGCGTGGTGAAAAGTATAGTCTGATACGTAGATTTCATGACACGCGAGTGTCGCGACGGCACATGCAGCCAAAGACGAACAACGCCGTTGCCCACCGGTAAGCTGCTGCCCTCATGGGTCGGCAGGAGCTCGGTTGCCAGCTACCCCTCGTTCGTCTTTCGCTGTGCCGCTTGAAGGCGTGAGGCATCGGGAGGTGCAGCAGGATGACGTGCAGGAGGAGCCCCGCGGTTGTCGCCGGCCTTCTCGGCGTTGCTACCCTTGGCGCGCCTTCCCCGGCCCTGGCGGAAGGAAGCGCGATCCCGCTCGACGCGTTGTCAAGTATCAACCTTTCAAGCATTGACCCCCAGACCGCCGGCGCCTTGGGCGTGAGCTTTGCGGGCGGCGTCCTTGTCACACTTGGTACCTACGCCCTTGCGAGCTCCCTCGCGGGTAGGCGAGACTCCGCGAGCCAGGCAGACGAGCTCGCCCAGAACTCGGACGAGAGGCACGAAGACGCGGTGGCCAGTGAGCCCGGCGCGCCGCGCCACATGCGTTCCGAGGAGGGAAAGCGCGCCGCGCGCCACAAGGCCCAGGCAGGGGAGGATAACGAGAACTCTCGGCGTACCGATGCCTCGGGCGCAGCGGGCCAGCACGCTGCCCGTGACTACGAGGACATCGCCGAGAACTACGTGGAGAAGCAGAGCTTCCGTCAGCGCATGGCAACGCGTGCGCAGGGCGTGGCCGCGACCCTCTCGGCGCGCATTGACGCAAATCGCATGGAGGGCCTCCCCGTGATCGAGCGTGCGGACGGCTCGGTGGGAGACGTGGGCACCCCCTGGTGGACCGCCGCCGTGGGGCCTGCTGTCTCTGGGCCCATCGGCGTACCCGAGGTCTCGGCCGACGCCATCCCCTCCGAGTTTGGTTCCGCGGGTATCGACGACCTCCAGTTCATGTCTGCTCGACCGCGTGACATCTCGCGCCGCGTCGCTCCGGTGGAGGAGGACGCCTATCCCGAGAAGCGCAGCATCGAGGACGTCACGGGAGACGACTGGGATCGTGCTCTCAAGGCGATGGATGAGAAGATTGGCGCTGCGGGCACGTCTGCAGCGGTGGCTGCGCCACCGGCAAAGGCGCGTGTGCCCCAGCGTCTGGAGCCCTTCTCGGACTGCGTTGGCAACGAGGACTCCCTTGACGAGCCCGATGGTATCGCGCAAGACACGCAGTTCCTCCACTTCAAGCCACCTGCGGGCCATCCCGAGGTCGTGGACACCGAGACCTACGTCGACTACCTGCTGGCCGACGAGTTCTCGCACAACCCCTCCGCTGCCGTGCGCAGGTCCTCCCGCGACTACCTGCGCGTCATCGAGGGAGGCACCCAGACCTCGGCGCTGCGCGTCCGCGGTCGTCACATGGCCTCCGGAAAGCACGGCGGCGCGACCGCCGGTGGCTACCGGCCGCGCCACTTTGCCGGGTCGACGCCTCTCGCGCACGCGGAGGCGCTGGAAGCGTGATGCGCAGGAAATCGGGGGAGTCCACGGTCTCCAAGGACGGACGACTCGGGACGAGCACCCACCACCGTACGTGGGTGCTCGTCTTCTGCCTGTGGGTTGCCTTTGTGTGGGGGCACTCGCTCGTGCAGGGCCCGCAGTCATCGCTCGAGAGCTCGCGCGTGGTTGCCGTTGTGGCGCCGCTTCTCAACGCGCTGGGCATAACGGGCGAGGCGGCCATGAGCTTTGCCGTGCGTAAGACGGCGCACTTCCTCGAGTACGCGGTTCTCGGCGTCCTTGCCGTGCCAACCTTTCTGGTTCCGGCACGGGAGGGGAGGCTTCCCCGTTGGCTCGGGCCCCTCGTGGTGATTCTCGTTCCCATGGCAGACGAGACGATCCAGCGCTTTGTGCCAGGGCGCGAGTCCTCTCCCAGAGACGTGCTCATCGACCTCTGCGGGGCGGCTGCGGGCACGTTTGTTGCCATTCTCGTCACTCGCGGGAGGCGCCGCGCGGCATGAAAGACAAGTAGCTCTCGTCGCTCTGGATAACTAGGAACGGTGTATTCCCAGCTTGCGCATGTTACAAAGCTGATTCATGTGTTACGTCTCGAATAAGCTTTCAGGTGCGGCGCGCCTGCTTCTGCTGCCCTTTCATACAGTTGTCCACAACCTCCGCGCGGGATGTTCGCGCGGCCAAGACAAGGGAGGGTACGTATGAACACCAACATTTCCAGGCGCAACTTCGTCAAGGCCGGTGCTGTCGCGGGCATGGGCCTTGGCCTTGCTGCCTGTGGCGGCAACTCTGGCTCCTCTAACGGCTCCAGCTCCGACACCATCAAGATCGGCCTCATGGGCCCCTACACCGGCGACGTTGCCCAGTACGGCCTCGCCTGCCGCTACGGTGCCGAGCTCTACGTCAAGCAGGTCAACAGCAACGGTGGCATCAACGGCAAGCAGATTGAGCTTGACACCCAGGACGAGAAGGGCGACGCCACCGAGGCTGTCAACGTCTACAACAAGCTCGTCGAGGATGGCGTCGTGGGCATCATCGGCGACGTTACCTCCACCCCCACCATCGCCGTTGCACAGGCCTCCGTTAAGGACAACATGCCCTGCGTGACGCCCTCTGCTACCGCAGCCGATGTCATCTCCTATGGCAAGAACTACTTCCGCGCCTGCATCACCGACCCGTACCAGGGCAAGCTCATGGCCGACTTTGCAGCCGACCAGGGCTACAAGACCGTTGGCGTGATCTACAACCAGGGCGGTGACTACGAGCAGGGCGTTGCCGACGCCTTCATCGAGGAGGCCCGCAAGAAGGGCGTCACCGTGAGCGACTCTGAGGGCTATCCCTCCGGTGCCACCGACTTCAACTCGCAGCTCACCAACATCATCGCCACCAACCCCGACGCGATCTTCTCGCCTAACTACTACCAGGATGATGGCAAGATCGTGACCCAGGCCAGGAAGCTCGGTTACACCGGCGTGTTCATGGGCGCCGACGGCTGGTCCAACATCGTGGGCGGCGACGAGGAGTACGCAAGCGCCGAGGACCTCGAGGGCTGCTACTACGATTGCTCCTTCGTCTCCGAGAACGAGGACGAGAAGGTCCAGGACTTCATCAAGGCCTACAAGGACGAGTACAACGACACGCCCTCCAACTTCTGCGCCCTTGGCTACGACGCCGCAATGATCCTCCTCAACGCCATCGAGACTGTCGAGAAGGACGGTAAGGCCACCTACGGCTCCGATGACTACAAGCAGGCCATCGTCGACGCCATTGCCTCCGGCACCGCCAACGGCGTGACCGGTGACATCTCCTATTCCGGCACCGGCGACCCCGTTAAGTCCACCCTTATCATCACCTTCAAGGATGGTGCCCAGGAGGTCTTCAAGACCGTCGAGGGCAAGTAGGACGGCTTAGAGTGTCTTGAGGGAAGCGCCGGGTGCGCACGTAGCCCCCGGCGCTTACTTGGTTCTGCAGGACCTGTGTTCGAGAGAGAGGAAGTGTTGTGCCGTGACGATACTGACGCAGGTGCTTAATGGTCTTCAGCTGGGCAGCATCTACGCTCTGGTCGCCCTGGGCTACACGATGGTGTATGGCATCATCCTGCTGCTCAACTTTGCCCATGGCGACATCATCATGGTTGGTGCCTACATTTCATGGATTGTGATGAGCCAGCTGGGGCTGAACCCGGTTCTTGCCATCGTCCTTTCGATTGTGGGGTGCGCCGGGCTTGGTGTCCTTATCGACAAGGTGGCCTACCAGCCCCTTCGCGAGGCACCGCGCATGAGCTTGCTCATTACCGCCATCGGCGTCTCGTACTTCCTCGAGAACGGCGCGCAGCTGGTCTTTGGCGCCGACGCCAAGGTTGTCCCCGAGTACTTTGACCTTCCCAGTATGAGCGTTGGAGGCGTGTCTCTCTCCGCGAACGCCATCATCACCATTGTGGTGACGGCAATCTCGACCATCGTGCTCACGATCCTCGTGCAGAAGACCAAGCTCGGCAAGGCCATGCGCGCCGTATCCGAGGACATGGGTGCCGCGCGCCTCATGGGCATCAATGTGAACAACACCATTTCGTTCACCTTTGCCGTGGGCTCTGCCCTCGCCGGCATTGGTGCCGTGCTCTATAGCATGGCGTACTCGCAGGCAACGCCAACGATGGGCATCATGCTGGGCACCAAGGCCTTTGTCGCGGCAGTCCTTGGTGGCATTGGCTCAATTCCCGGCGCCGTTATCGGCGGGCTTCTCGTTGGTTTCGCTGAGGTCTTTGTCTCGGCTATTGGCCTTTCCGTCTGGCAGGACGCCGTGGTGTTCCTGCTCCTGATCATCGTCCTTGTGGTGAGGCCCACCGGTATCCTGGGTCGCCCGATGACCGAGAAAGTCTAAGGAGGAAGCCGTGACTGCATCCAAGGCAACAACTGCACAGGCGGGCACGCCGGCTGCCTCCGGCTACCGCAGCCTCTCCATGCCCATGCGCTACCTGATCAACGCCATTCTCGTCGTGGTGTTTCTCGTCGTGGGCGAGCTCATGATCGACGGTGGTGTGGTGAGCCGCTACCAGACTGGCGTCATCGAGCAGATTGGCATCTACATCATCCTGACCGTCTCGCTCAACATTGCGACCGGCTACCTGGGCCAGCTGCCGCTGGGCCACGCTGGCTTCATGTCGGTGGGCGGCTACTCCTGCGCCATCTTTATCATGCGGATGATGGACGTCGTGGGCGTGACCGCGCGCGACTTCGCCACCGGCAGCCCCGCCGCCGTGGGGCTCTTTGTTATCGGCATCATCTTTGGTGGCATCTGCGCCGCCATCTGCGGCCTTATCATCGGTGTCCCGGCGCTGCGCCTCAAGGGCGACTACCTGGCTATCATCACGCTGGGCTTTGCCGAGATCATCCGCGTGGTCATGCAGAACATCGACGGCGTCCTTGGCTTCACGCTCACCGGTGGCGCCAAGGGTCTGACGGGCATCCCCTCGTACACCAACTTCCTGAACACGTTCATTGTGGTTGCCATCTCGCTCTTCCTTATCCACACCATGATGAAGTCGCGCCACGGCCGCGCCATTCTCTCCATCCGTGATAACGAGATTGCCGCCGAGTCTTGTGGCGTCAACACCACGTACTACAAGACGCTCGCCTTTGTTGCGTCGGCGTTCTTCGCCGGTGTTGCAGGTGGCCTGTACGCGGGCTGCATTGGCGTCATGGCGCCGGCAAAGTTCGGCTTCATGAAGTCCATCGAGATCCTGGTTATGGTCGTTCTCGGCGGCATGGGCTCCATGCTCGGCTCCGTCATCTCCGCGACCGTCCTCACGATCCTGCCCGAGGCCCTGCGCGCCGTCTCCGACTACCGCATGGTCGTCTACGCAGTCGTGCTGATCCTGGTCATGATCTTCCGTCCCGAAGGTCTTCTCGGCGACTACGACTTCTCGATGTCCCGCGTGATCGAGCGCATCATGAACCACGGCAAGCGACCCGAGGACTTTGCTCCTGCCACGACGCCTGCCGTTGAGGCCGCGTCGCCTGCCTCGGCTTCAGCTGAGGCACCCGTTGCGCCTGCGGCAACCACCAAGAAGGATACGGGGAAGGAGGCCAACACCCATGAGTAGCGACAAGACCACGAAGACCGAGACGGCCGTCGAGGCAGCCCCCTCGGCATCGCCCAAGCGCCACCGCCCGGTGCTCGTGCAGATGGAGACCCCCAACCTCGTCCCCGAGCGCGACCTTGGCAAGATGCCCGTGCTCCAGGCCGAGCACCTCGGCATCGACTTTGGTGGCCTCACCGCCGTGGACGACTTCAACATCGCCATGGGCCGCACCGAGATCTCGGGCCTCATTGGCCCCAACGGCGCCGGCAAGACGACCATCTTCAACCTGCTCACCAATGTGTACAAGCCCACGCGCGGCACCATCCTGCTCGACGGCTATGACACCGCAGGCAAGAGCGTTGTCGAGGTCAACAAGATGGGCATTGCCCGTACGTTCCAGAACATCCGTCTCTTCAACAAGATGACGGTTGAGGAGAACGTCCTGGTAGGCTTTGGCAACTCTATGTCGACGCACCTCCTCACGGACGTGTTCCGTCTCCCCAAGCACTGGAAGCAGGAGGCCGAGTTCCACGACAAGGCCATGGACCTCCTCGGCATCTTCAACATGCAGGGGCTGGCACAGGAGCGTGCTGGCAACCTCCCGTACGGCGCCCAGCGCCGCCTGGAGATCTTGCGCGCGCTTGCAACCAACCCTAAGGTCCTTCTTCTGGACGAGCCTGCGGCCGGCATGAACCCCGCCGAGACCGAGGAGCTCATGGAGAACATCGAGAAGATTCGCGACGACTTCCAGATTGCCATTCTGCTCATCGAGCACGACATGAACTTTGTCATGGGCATCTGCGAGGTCATCGGCGTCCTGGACTACGGGCGCATCATCGCTAAGGGCACGCCCGAGGAGATCCAGAACGACCCCAAGGTCATCGAGGCCTACCTCGGCAAGCAGGGGGTGAAGTAGATGGCCATGCTCTCCGTCAGCGACCTCGCCGTCTCGTACGGCGCCATCAAGGCCGTCAAGGGCATCTCGTTCGATATCGACGAGGGCGAGATCGTGACCCTCATCGGCGCTAACGGCGCCGGCAAGTCGACCACGCTCAACACCATCGCCGGGCTCATCAAGCCGGACTCCGGCAGCATCAAGTTCAGCGGCGAGGAACTTGTGGGCATCAAGCCGCACAAGATCGTCGAGCGCGGCCTTGCCCTGTGCCCCGAGGGACGCCGCGTCTTCACGCACATGACCGTCGCCGAGAACCTCGACATGGGTGGCTACACCCGCACCGACGCCGAGAACAAGGAGACGCTTGAGCTTGTCTACGAGCACTTCCCGCGCCTCAAGGAGCGCATGAACCAGGTGGCGGGCACGCTCTCCGGCGGCGAGCAGCAGATGCTCGCCATGGGTCGCGCCCTCATGAGCCGCCCCAAGCTGCTCATGCTCGACGAGCCCTCGATGGGCCTGGCACCCATCCTCGTGGACGAGATCTTCGAGATTATCCAGGCGCTCAACAAGAACGGCACCACGATCCTCCTGGTCGAGCAGAACGCCAACATGGCGCTCAAGGTCGCTGCTCGCGGCTATGTGCTTGAGACCGGCAAGATCGTGAAGACCGGCACCGGCGCCGAGCTTCTCGTGGACGACGACGTCCGCAAGGCCTATCTCGGCGGATGAGACAAAGGGGCAGTCCATTTGTCTCATTGCCCTGCAAGACCGTGCCCTCCGGCGAGAAAACACATCGCCGGAGGGCTTGTTTTGTTGCACGCGATGGCAAATGCCCCTCTCCGGAGACAAATCGTCTCCGGAGAGGGGCTTGTGTCGCAATCTGCGTCATAAGTCCTCCTCCGGCGACAATGGAGTTGAGGGGGTACAATCGGTTCCCGTTGGCGCCACCACGTGTGGCGCGAGAAGTCCGCAGCCGCAGGGGAGGGGCAAACCGTGCGCTTCGCGAGCGTCGCGCTCGACATATCCACGCGTGCTCTCGAGGGCACGTTTGACTACGCCATCCCTGGTGACATCGAGGACCAGGTGAGTGTTGGTGCCACGGTGCTCGTTCCCTTCTCGCACAGGAGCGCTGTGGGGTATGTGATGGCCACCTCAGATGAGCCGCCAAAAGACGTGGCGCCGGCGCGCCTGCTTGCGGTGGCGCAGGTGCTCGCGCCCTCGGCGTTTGGGCCGCAGTCCGCCGTCGTGGCGCACTGGATCGCGCACGAGTACGCCTGCCCGCTGGCAGACGCGGTGCGGCTCTTTCTCGCGCCAGGCCAGAAGGTCCGTGTGACCCGCGATTCGCCGGATGCCCCGTGGGAGCTTGTCGCCGAGAAGGCCGCGCCCGCCGATGCCCGCTGGGTCTCTCTTGCCTCGGGCGCCCAGGGCTTCGAGCCCGCGCGCAACGCCAGTCGCCAGCGAGAGGTCCTGGAGGCGCTCTCTGCTGGGGCCATGCGCCTGGCCGAGCTCTCGGCAACCATCCCTGGCGCCTCGACAGCCGTGAACGCGCTGGCAAAGCGCGGTGTGGTGACGGTTGAGACGCGCCGGCAGATTCGCGGCGGTGAGAAGACCACGCTCTCCTCGGCGCATGCCCCGCGGCCGGAGCACCTCACGCCAGGTCAGCTTGCCGCCGTTGCGGCCATCGACGAGACGCGCTCCCGTGCGGCGGGGGACGTGGTCCTCGTGGATGGCGTCACCGGCTCCGGCAAAACTGAGGTCTACCTTGAGGCCATCGAACGCACGCTCGCCGCGGGCAAGGGCGCGCTGGTCCTCGTGCCAGAGATATCGCTCACGGCGCAGACCGTAGGACGCTTCCGCTCGCGCTTTGGCGACGACGTGGCCGTTCTCCACTCGCGCCTGTCGACTGGCGAGCGCTTCGACCAGTGGGACCTCGTGCGCCAAGGCGCCGTCCATGTGGTGGTGGGTGCACGCTCCGCGCTCTTTGCGCCGCTCGCCAACGTGGGTCTCATCATCATTGACGAAGAGCACGAGTCCTCCTACAAGCAGGACTCAAGCCCGCGCTACCATGCGCGTGAGGTTGCGGCGCGCATGGCCCAGGAGTGGGGCTGCGCGCTGGTGCTAGGCTCCGCCACGCCCTCGCTCGAGAGCCTGCACCGCTGCGAGGTGGGCTCGTGGCGCGGCGCGCGCTGGACGCGCGTGGAGATGCCCGAGAGGCCCGGTGGCGCCGTGCTCCCCAAGGTCACGATCGTGGACATGGCGTCACAGTTCCGCGGGGGCTCGCGCTCGGTCTTCTCTGAGCCCCTGCGCCGAGCGCTCGAGGGCGTGGCCGAGAGGCGCGAGAAGGCCGTGCTGCTCCTGAACAGGCGCGGCTTCGCGAATTTCCTCATGTGCCGCGAGTGCGGGTGCGTGCCCGAGTGCCCGCACTGCTCGACGGCACTCACGTACCACGAGCGAACCCACTCGCTCGTGTGTCACACCTGCGGCCGCAGCTGGCCCGTGCGTGCCTATCCCGACCCTTCCACGCGCTGTCCCAACTGCGGCAGCCGCTATCTGGGCGCTTACGGCGTGGGCACCCAGCGCGTCGAGGACGAGCTTTCCATGCTCCTCGCAGAAGACGTTGAGGTCATCCGTATGGATGCGGATACCACCCGCGCGAAGGGTGCCCACCAGCGCCTGCTCGAGCAGTTCGACGCGGCGGAGTGCGCGGTTCTCGTGGGTACGCAGATGATAGCCAAGGGACTCGACTTCCCTGAGGTCACGCTCGTGGGCGTCATCAACGCGGACACCATGCTCAAGCTGCCGGACTTCCGCGCGGCGGAGAGGACCTACGACCTCCTGGAGCAGGTGGCGGGCCGGGCCGGCAGGGGAGGGCGCCCGGGCGAGGTTATCGTGCAGACCTACTGGGCCACGCACCCGGCCATGCAGGCGGTCCTCTCGCACCGGCGCGACGTCTTTCTCGCCCCCGAGCTGGCCGAGCGCAAGGAGGCCTCATACCCGCCGTTCTCGCGCCTCGCAAACGTCCTGGTGTGGGGCAAGGATGCCCGCGCCGTTGGGGACGCGTCCGCCAAGATGGCAGCCGCCCTGCGCGAGAAGGTCGCTGACCTTCCTGGCTGGGAGGTCCTGGGGCCTGCAGACTGCGTGAAGGCCCGCGTGAAGGACAGGACCCGTCGCCACGTGATGGTGAAGGCACCCCTCGACGCCGACCTCGGTGGTGTGGTCTCGGAGTGCGCCGCAGGCATAGGGCGCGGTATGGGTATTAACATGGCATTGGACATAGACGCCTACGACCTCATGTAGGCAAGACACAACCCGCGCGAGAAGTCGCGCTGCATTGGAGGATGCAATGAACCCCCTGGACGAAATCGTTCTCTCGCCCGCGCCCGTGCTTACCGAGGAGTGCGCGCCCGTCGAGAAGATCGACGACGAGATTCGTGCCCTTGCAAAGCGCATGCTGCGCGACATGTACGCCGCCGACGGCTGCGGCCTTGCTGCCCCGCAGGTGGGCGTTGCCAAGCAGGTCGTGGTGATTGACGTCGATTGGTCGGGCAAAGGCTCCAAGAAGAACCCCTACGTGCTCATCAACCCCAAGGTCATCACGGCGGACGGCCCCGAGCGCACCACGGGTGAGGGCTGCCTCTCGTTCCCCGGCATCACCGTCGAGGTCAAGCGACCCAGCCACGTGGTCGTGCAGGCGCTCGACCTCAATGGTGACCTTCTGCAGTACGAGGCGGCGGATAACCTCCTTGCCGTGTGCCTGCAGCACGAGATAGACCACCTGCACGGCGTGACCATGATTGACCACCTGTCGCCCTCAGCGCGCGTGCGCGCGATGTCTGAGTACCAGGACGCGCTCGACGCCGGCGCGCGCCCTGGCGACGTGGAGGTCGAGGAGGACTAGCATGCGCATCGTCTTCATGGGCACCCCCGAGTTTGCGGTGCCGTCGCTCAAGGCCGTTGCCGCCGCCTACGACGTGGTGCTCGTGGTGACGCGCCCCGATGCCGTGCGATCGCGCGGCAAGAAGCTCGAGCCCTCGCCGGTGAAGGCGTGCGCTCTCGATCTTGGCCTTCCCGTGCTCGAGGCCAAGCGCATGGACGCCGAGGCCATCGATGCCGTGCGCGCCGCCGCACCGGACCTCATCTGCGTGGTGGCGTTTGGGTGCATCCTGCCGGACGAGCTTCTTGCCGTGGCACCCCTGGGTGCCATCAACGTACATGGCTCTCTGCTGCCGCGCTGGCGAGGCGCGGCCCCCATCCAGCGCGCGATTCTCGCCGGGGACAAAAAGACCGGCGTCTCCATCATGCGCGTGGCGCACGACCTTGACGCTGGCGCGTGGTGCCGCCAGGTGTCCACGCCCATTGGCACCAAGACGGCCAGCCAGCTCTTTGACGAGCTGGCACAGGCGGGCGCGCCCGAGCTTGTCGCCGCGGCAGCGCAGATCGCCGATGGCACCGTTACCTGGCACGAGCAGGACCCCGCTCAGGTCACGATTGCCGAGAAGGTTAAGAAGGACGAGATGCGCCTCAACCCGGCAGACACGTGCATGGCAAATGCGCTTCGCGTGCAGGCCTCGACCGACGCTGCGCCGGCGCGCTGCCAGGTGGCGGGCAAGGGCATGCGCGTCGTTCGCGCGGCAGTTGTGGACGCCAATGTGCCACAGGTGGCGGCCGGTGCCGTTGCGCTTGGCCACGGTCGCGTGCTTCTCGGCTGCGCCAACGGGGCGCTTGAGCTTCTCCGCGTGAAGCCCGACGGCAAGCGCGAGATGGATGCCTCCGCCTGGGCGCAGGGTCTCCACGGCGGCAACGGCGCCACCTGGGAGCGTGCCTAGCGCATGGCAACGCTCTCACCCGCCCGCATAGCAGCTGCGGACGTCCTCTCCAACGTGCGGCGTAGGGATGCCCGCGCGCGCGACCTGCTGCGCACCTCTGCCCCGGTGGCGCGCCTTACTCCCGCTGACCGCGCGCTGGCAACCAGGCTCGCTTTGGGGAGCGTTCGTACGTCCGGAACCGTCGACGCCCTTCTCGACGCCCACCTGCGCCGCGGTCACCTCGAGCCGCGCGTGCGAGATGCGCTGCGCATCTCGGCGTTCGAGCTCCTGTGGCTTGCGACGCCCGCGCCTGTGGCCATAAGCCAGGGCGTCGAGCTGGTGCGACGCGTCTCGCCCCATGGCGCTGGCCTGGCCAATGCGGTTCTGCATCGCGTTGCCGAGGAGGACCTTCCCGCGCTTGTCCACGCACGTGAGCGCGTAGAGAGCCGCAACTGCACCGCTTCCGACATCGCGCTCGTTGCCGCACTGCCGCAGTGGCTTGCGGATGAGCTTGTGGTCTCGCTGGGCACCGAGGGTGCGTGCCGCATGGCGCTCTCCGCCCTGGACGCACCTGGCGCCTATGTGGCCGGCAACGCCTGCATGCACAATGATGCCGAGGTCGACCGCCTGCTCTCTGCCGCGGGCCTTATCCCGCGCGCTACCTGCCTGCCGGGATGCCTTTCGCTCTCGTCTGCAGCCGGCTTGTCCGCGTCTGGCCTTGTGGATGCTGTGGACGTTGTTCCCGCAGACATGGCGGCGCAGGTTGTGGCCTGGCTCGCCTCGCCCACGCCTGGCACCCGCATGCTTGAAGTTGGGCAGGGGAGAGGTACCAAGTCGCTTCTCCTCGAGTCCTACGCGCTGCGCCGCGGTGGACTTGCGCACATTGCTGCGGTGGAGTCCGAGGCCTTCAAGGTTACCGTCTCACGCGCCCGCATGGAGCGGGCCGGCCTGGGCAAGGCTGTGACCTGCACCGCGTTGGATGGTCGGCGTCTCGGCGAGAAGGACCTTCTGCCCGAGCTTTCCGGCAGCTTCGACTCTGCATTCGTGGACGCCCCCTGCTCCGGCACAGGCACCATGCGCCGCCACCCCGAGATCGCCTGGGCGCTCCAGGAGCCTGCCGTTCGCCCGACGGGACAGTCGCTCCCGACGCTCCAACTGGAGCTTCTTCGAGCTGTCTCAACTCGCGTTGGTGCTGGTGGCACGCTGGCCTACGCCACGTGCTCCGAGTTGCGCGAGGAGGACGAGGGTGTTGTGGCAGCGTTTCTTGCGGGGCCGGAGGGTGCGCCCTTCTCGCTGGTGAACCCCCGCTCGACGGCTGCCTTCGTGGCGCTGCCACCCCAGGCCAAGCGTCTGGTCACGGCGATGGTTGGCCCTGATGGCATGGTGCGCACCTCCCGCGTGGATGCGCCCGAGCTGCCGCTTGATGGCCACTTCCTGGCACTTCTCGTCCGCGAGGCATAGATAGAACATTAGTTCTGTATTTTTCTTCCGGTACTTGAAGTATGCCTAAGCTCTGTTTAAGATAAGCCTCCTATTGTCCGAGACCGTAACTTTGGAGGCTTCCCAATGCCGGAGGAACAGTCGGGAGACGTTGGCGCGCAAGTGCCGCGCGTTCCCACCGTCCGCGACATGGACATCGTCTATCAAGAGGTTCAGCGCCTCTACTATGAGATATCAAAGGGATGTGGTCTCTCCGAGACGGCATACTGGATTCTTGTGGACATCGTGGTTGCCGGTGGCAGCTGCCCGCAGGGGTCAATCGCAACGTGCCACTCGCTCTCGCGTCAGACGGTGAGCTCGGCCATGAGGTCGCTCGTCACCCGCGGCCTGGTGACGCTCGAGCGTGATGAGAACAACCGTCGTAGCAAGATTGTGACCCTTACGCCTGAGGGTCGCTCCTTTTGCGAGAAAGAGGTTACGCCAGCGCTCAAGGCAGAGCGGCGCGCCTTTGAGTCCCTTTCCCCTAAGGACAGAACGGCGCTCGTGGCGCTTATACGCCGCTACGTGGTGGCAATCGACGTTGAGGCACGCGCCCTGCATGCTGAGGGCACTGCCGAGAAGGAACTGGCTGATAACACCCAGGGAGGTTGGAGCTGATGGCTGCCGAGCGCGACTACAGCAAGCGCGCTTCATGGAGGGTCCTCAAGGAGCTCGTGCGTCCGCACTGGCACATGGCGGTGGCTGCCTGCGTGCTGTTGCTTGCCGACATCGTGGGCATGCTCCTCATCCCCACGCAGCTTGCGGCTCTGGTGAACGTTGCCGTAGGCACGCGTGACACCGCGGAGCTCACCTCGCATGGTGTGGCCATGCTTGTGGCTGCCGTGGTGGGCTCTGGCGGGTGCGTGGCCTCCTACTACGTGGCCTCGCGCCTTGCTGCATACGTGGGACGAGACCTGCGCGTGGCCGTCTACAAGAAGTCGCTTGCGCTTTCGGGTGCCGACTTCAACGCGTTTGGCACGGGCTCGATGATCACCCGCACGCTGTCTGACGCCAACGTGGTGCAGCAGACCCTGCTCATGACCTTCATGATGGTGTTCCCGGTGCCCGTGACCTGTGTGGTTGCCATCGTTCTGGCATATGGGATAGACCCCGTGATGGGGCGCATGCTCCTCCTCATCACCATAGCGATGCTCGCCATCTCGGGCGTTGCCGTTGCCAAGTCCACACCCATCTTCATGGCTATGCAGGGTTTTGTCGACCGTATGAACTCGCGCCTGCGCGAGGTGGTCACTGGCACGCGCGTCATCCGCGCCTTTGGCAAGGAGGAGCGCGAGCGCGGCCGCCTGAACGAGACTTTCGAGGACTATGCCACAAACGCCATCCGCGTGAACATGCTCTTCTCAGTCGTAGACTGCTCGACGTTCTTCCTTATGAACGTTGTCGAGGTACTTGTCATGTGGATGGGCGCGGACCGCGTGGGCGCAGGTGCCATGCAGATTGGTTCCATCTCCGCGCTGCTCGAGTACGCCATGCTCATCCTCTTCTTCATGATGATGGCGCAGTTCGCGATCATCCAGGTACCCAGGGCGCTCTCGTGCCTCACGCGCACCGCGGCCGTGCTCGATGCGGTGCCCAGCGTGGCGGATCCCACAGAGCCCAAGCGCCTGGCTGTGCCGACAGACCCAAGGCCTGGCGACGAAGTGGCGCGCTTCTCGCACGCGAGCTTCCGCTTTGCTGATGCCGATGAGGACACCCTCCATGACCTTGACTTCTCCATTCGGCGAGGTGAGGTCACGGCCATCATGGGCAATACCGGGTCGGGCAAGTCAACAGTTGCCAAGATGCTGCTTCGCTTCCACGACGTGACTGCGGGGTCGCTTCTCATGCTGGGAACCGACGTGCGTGAGGTCGCGCAGCAGGACCTGCGCTCCCACATTGCCTACGTACCGCAGCAGGCATGGCTCTTCTCGGGTACCATCGCCGAGAATCTGCGCGATGGCGACACCTCCGCTACCGACGAGGAGCTCTGGCATGCGCTTGACGTGGCGCAGGCGGCCTTCGTGCGCGAGCTGCCTGACGGCCTCTCTACGCGCGTCGCGCAGGGCGGGTCAAATTTCTCAGGCGGCCAGCGCCAGCGCCTGGCCATAGCCCGTGCGCTCGTGCGTCATGCGGACCTCTACGTCTTCGATGACTCGTTCTCGGCACTCGACTACAAGACCGACGCGGCCCTGCGCCATGCCCTTAAGGGCGAGCTTGCCAACCAGGCCGTGGTCATCATCGCCCAGCGTGTGAGCACCGTGCGCCATGCGGCGCAGATCGTGGTGCTAGGCGATGGCTGCGTGGTTGGGCGCGGCACGCATGACCAGCTCATGGAGACGTGCCCTGCCTATAAAGACATTGTTGAGTCCCAGACGAGGGGAGGTGCCACCGCTGATGAGTGACGAGAAGAACATGCGTGACGAGAAGAACATGCGTGACGAGAAGGACCAGCTGGACGAGGAGCGCCCACACGACGCCATGGGGACGGCCCGCCGCCTGTGGCAGGCCGCCGGCAAGCAGCGCTGGCGCCTTGTGGTCGCTGCCGTGAGCGCCATCGTGTACGTGGCCGCCAGCCTGGGTGCCGCTGCCTACAGCGCGCACGTGGTTGACGTGCTGTGGGAGCATATCCAGCAAAGCTTCTCCGCAGGCGAGCCCTACGTTGTGGGCCTCGACAACGGTGGACGCGAGGTTCTCATCTACCTGGGCATCTGGACCTGCGCGTGGGTGTTTTACAGCGTGCAGTCGCTCGTGATGTCGAGTTTTGCCGAGCGCCTTAACCTCTCGCTGCGCAAGGAGATCTCGGCAAAGCTGGGAAGGCTCCCACTCTCATACTTCGACGCCCATCAGCCCGGCGACATCATCAGCCGCGCGACCAACGACCTCGACAAGGTCTCCGAGGTCCTGCAGCGTGGCCTGCTGCAGCTCATCATCGCCTTCACCACGCTCGTGGGCGCAGTCGTGCTCATGCTTGTCTCCAACCTGGTGCTGGCACTTGTGTTCTGCGGGTTCGCCGCCGTGTCTGTGGTTGTTACCAGGTTTGCCGCCTGCCGCACGCTCGACGCGGCGGCGGCGCGCCAAGACGCGCTGGGGCACCTCACCGAGAGCGTCGAGGAAGCGTACTCCGGCCGAACCGTCATCAAGGCATTTGGCGTGGAGGACGCGAGCCTCGAGGCGGTGGAGTTGCGTGCTGAGAAGGTTGCTGCCACAAGTGCCCGGGCAGACTTCCTCACCAACGCAATCTCCCCCGTGATCCGCTTCCTCATGCGGCTCTCCCAGGTGGCCATCGGACTTGCCGCTGGAGTGCTCGTAGCGGGGGGTCAGATGTCTGTCGGCGCGTTCCAGGCCTTCTTCCAGTACGTGACCCAGGCGTCCGAGCCACTCACCCAGCTCTCGCTAACGGTGAACATGCTGCAGGGCGCCCTTGCTGCCGCCGAGCGTGTCTTTGCGCTGCTTGACTCGGCAGAAATCTCGCCAGACCCAGAGATGCCGGTGGAGCTTCCAAAGCCCGTGCAGGGCCGTGTGGCCTTCGAGCACGTGCGCTTTGGCTATTCGCCCGAGGCACCCCTCATGCGCGACGTCTCCCTCGTGGCCGAGCCTGGTCAGAAGGTCGCCATCGTGGGCGCAACCGGAGCCGGCAAGACCACGCTCATCAACCTCCTCATGCGCTTCTACGAGGTTGACGGTGGACGCATCACGCTTGACGGCGTTGACACCAGGCAGCTACGCCGGCGCGACCTGCGCCGCGAGTTTGGCATGGTGCTCCAGGATGCGTGGCTCTTCGAGGGAACCATCGCCGAGAACATCGCCTATGGCAGACCTGGTGCCACACGGGAGGAGGTCGAGGCGGCGGCGCGCGCCGCGCACGTGGACTTCTTCGTGCGCACACTTCCGCATGGCTACGACACGATGCTCACTGACGGCGGTGAGAACGTGAGCCAGGGTCAGCGTCAGCTCCTTACCATTGCGCGCGCCATGCTCACAGACCCTGCCATGCTCATCCTCGACGAGGCAACCTCGAGCGTGGACACCCGCACCGAACAAGCCATTGTTCGCGCTATGGAGGCCATCATGGAGAATCGCACGAGCTTCGTGATCGCGCATCGCCTTTCCACGATTGTGGACGCGGACCTCATCCTGATGATGGACCACGGGACCATCATCGAGCAGGGCACGCACGAGTCGCTGCTGGAAAAGGGCGGTGCGTACGCGACGCTCTACCGCAGCCAGTTCGCCTAGCCTATCTCGTCTGGCCAGACGGCGCTCTCAGGCATGGTTGAGTTGCAGCTCGCCACGTCGTCCGGAATTGAGTCGTCGCTGGCGAGAAGCTCGCTGATGGTCACGAAGGTGTAGCCCTGCGACTGGAGCGTGTCAATGATCTGCGGCAGTGCCTCGACGTCCTGGTCGCGGGGGCCACCGCCATCGTGCATCAGGATGATGCTTCCGGAGTGCACGTTGCTGCAGGCCGCCGATACAATCTGGTCCACGCGGGGCTGCTTCCAGTCTTCGGTGTCGATGTCCCAGCGCACGGCCGCTGTTGCCACGCCCTGCGTGGCAAGCCAGGTGCGCTGGGTAAAGCTTCCGTAGGGTGGGCGAAACGTGGTGGTCTTCTCGCCCGTGGCGTTCTCTATGGACGAGAAAGACGAGGTGAGCTCGTCGACCACCGTCTGCGGCTCCGCGTACCTAAGGTCGGGGTGGTCGTAGGAGTGGCTGCATATCTGGCAGCCGGCATCCACGATGGCCTTGGCCTCATCCGGGCGGGCGTCAACCTCCTTGCCCAGGCAGAAGAAGGTCGCCTCGACTCCCTTGTCCTGCAAGATCTGCAGGTATTGTGACGTGTACTCGCTTGGCCCGTCATCAAACGTCAGGGCCACGAGCTTCTGGTCGTCCGAGGGCTGGACGTCCTTCACGGTGACCACGCAGTCCTGACCCTGCTCGTAGACCGTGCCGTCGACCTGCTCGCCAGACTCCTGGCCCGTGAGCACGTCCTTCACCGTGGTGGAGCCCCACTGCGAGATGTAGTTGATGGCGCCCACGTTGCCGTCCATGAGGAGCTTGGGTGGCTGGTTCACGGTCTCGGTGGTGTAGGGCTCCGTGCGGTCGCCACCGTCGCTCACGGTGATACGCTCCCCGCCGGCAACCTTGTAGGTGCGCGCGTCGTCGTAGTCCATGTCCTTGTCGTTGACGGAGACCGAGTAGGGATAGCCCCCGCCCTCGGCAAGGATGTTCCCCGAGACGCTCACGTAGTTGCCAGGCGAGGTTTGAATGTCCTCGTCGCTCTTGAGCTGGTCAATGGTGGTGCCCACGGTTACGCTCTGGAGTGTGCCGTTTACCGTCACCTGAACTGGGCGGAACTGTGTCCACCATACGAAGCCGCCGCCGAGAAGTGCTGCAAGCACGAGGAGCGGAACAAGCGTCCGTAGCACGAGCCGTTTGCCCTGGCTACCTCTCTTGCCCTGCTCCCTTCCCTCGGGCATTGCGTTGGCGTCACCTGTGGGGATAAAGCCCCCGCCCTTGCCCACAAGCCCAAAATCCCGGGTGTTCTCGCGCTTGTTCTTCCGCTCGGAGGGATATCTCCGCTCATTGTTGCTGGTCATGCTGCCTCCGGAACCTGCATCCGCCTCGTGGTTTTGTCTTGTTGCTGCGTTGTGTTGAGGGGCTGTGCCCCGCTGGCTGCGTGCAAGTAACCATAGCTCAGTTTGCCAGGGTGTGCTCTGCCCCTTGGTGCTCTTTCATGTCTCTAAAACATGGACAGTTTTGGACGAAAGTGTTGCTTTACCTTGGTATCTGGTGGCAATGGCCACGATTGGCACCTGTCCTCTCATCAAAAAAACGCACACCAAAACAATCCTGCATGCTGGCTTCCTGAGAAAAGCGTTGCCAGGAAGCCACCTGAACCGTTTTCGTGTGCCCTTATTGACGAGAGGCGCCCTCGCGTTGCCGAGGGCCGCGTCCTCGCCCCATCCCAACCTCGCGCGCCTCGAAAAAGGCCCTGCCGACAGTCGGCAGGGCCTTCAAACGTCCAGCTATGGGGCTTGGGCTACTTGCCCTTCTGGTCGGTGTTGTAGAAGCCGGAACCCTTGAACACGATGCCAGAGGTCTCGAACACTCGCTCGGCCTCATGGCCGCACTTGGGACAGTTCACCTTGGGATGGGCGCTCATGGGGTGCTCGACCTCGAAGGTGGAACCGCATGAGGGGCACTTGTAGTCATAACGAGCCATGTTCTTCTTCCTCCGGAAGCTTGGTGCAGATGCTGTAAGGTGGCCGGCGCGAGCGTGACTGCGCGCGAGCCATGGGATACTTTACCCAACCGGAGGGATTGCTGCCAGCTTGCGGGCGGCAAGCCTGGGGACAACACTGAATCTGCTCGCCATGGCATGGCCTGTAACGCAGGGGAGAGGAAACGATGGCTTTCAAGGGTGCGATCTTCGACTGTGACGGGACGCTCGTCGACTCCATGCGCATGTGGAGCCATGTGATGATCGAGCTGGCACACGCCCACGGCTGCGGGGGCGTTGACCAGACGTTCTTCGATCGAATCGAGAGCGTGACCCTGCGAGACGGGTGTCAGATCATGCATGACGAGCTTGGCATCGAGACCCCCGTCAGCGATCTCTACGAGGAGGTCTGCGCCATCGTTCGCCACCACTACGCGACTGACATCCCGATCATGCCTGGTGCGCGTGAGTTCCTCGAGGAGCTAACGGCAGCCGGCATCCCCATGGTCATTGCGACCTCCACGCCGCTGCGCGAGGTGCGTGTGGCGCTCGAGGCGCACGACCTCTCTCGCTTCTTCAAGGACATCGTGACAACCGAGCAGGTGGGCGGTCGCGACAAGGTGTTCCCCGACGTCTACCTCGAGGCGGCCCGTCGCCTTGGCACGCCGGTGGGTGAGACCTGGGTCTTCGAGGATGCCCCCTTTGGCGTGCGCACCTCCAAGCGCGCGGGGTTCAACGTGGTTGGCCTCATGAACGACCATGACGGTCGGGACGAGAGGGACGTGCAGCCCTGGTGCGACATATACGTGCATGGCTTCGCGGAGCTCTCGCTGTCGCTTATCGAGGACTATGCGGCGGTACCGGCGGCGCAGGACGCGCCGTCTGATGCGGAGCCCCTACGCGTGCTTGTGGTTGATGGGTCGCCGGCGCCCAGCTCGCCGGCGCTTGTCGCGCGGCTAGCCGACAGGGCGGACTACGTCGTTGCAGCCGACAAGGGTGCCGAGACGTGCCGGGCTGCCGGCGTGGTGCCAGACGCATATTGCGGTGACCACGATTCCGTCTCGGCTGCGGATGGTGCCTGGGCAAGCAGCGAGGCGGGCCGCTCGATTGCGTTTCCGTCCGAAAAGTACGCTACGGACCTCTCGCTTGCCATCGACTGCGCGCGCCACGAGGCCGCGCGGCAGCGGCGTCCGCTGCGCCTTACGGTGACCTGCGCGTCTGGTGGCCGGCCGGACCATGCTCTTGGCGTGGTGGGGCTTCTCGCCGGTGCCGCCAACGCGTGTCCGGCGCTGGTCGAGGACTCGTTCGAGATGCGCGTGGTGTCGGTGGCGGGCTCGCGCGAGTGGCGACTGGGCACTGGCGCACGCGGGCGCACCTTCTCGGCCGTGGCCGTGGCACCGGGAACGGTGGTGAGCGAGTCCGGCATGAAGTGGTGTCTTGACGAGAAGCCCCTTGGCCTTCTCAACGATTTGGGCATCTCGAACGTGATTGAGAGCGAGGACGCCGTTGTGTCCGTGAGCTCCGGTGCCATCGCCGCGTTCCTGCTGCGATAGGCCGCGGGCTTGGCTGCTGCCGTACGGTGACATCCGCAATGCCGCGCGATTTCGCCGGTTAGGAAAAATCCGAACGTTTAGAGCGGCTTAACCATTCGGAATCCGCGCCGTTCCTGATATGCCGCGCGATTTCGCCCTTTAGGGGGCTCTAACCGTTCGGAAAATTCCTAACCGGCGAAAATCCGCGGCAAGCCCCACGCCGCCCTGCACCCCGCGCCGTCAAAAAAAGAGGGTCGCACAAGCGTGCGACCCTCCCTACATGCAATGTCCTGAAGCCTAGCCGCGGACGAGGTTGCCCTTCTTGAGGCACCTGGTGCAGACGTTGAGCTTCTTGCGCTGGCCGTCGACAACGACGGAGACGCGCTGGATGTTGGGCTTAAACGTGCGAGCAACCGTGCGGTGGGAGTGGCTGATGGAACGACCGGCAACGGCGTGCTTGCCGCAGATATCACAAACCTTCGACATGACCTTGACCTCCAAAGTGCGGCGCTCGCGCGCCCGTTAATCAACAAGCCTTGCAAATATACCACTTGGGCGGCTTCTCGCAAGCGATACACACAACTTCTTGGTATTGGCCTTGGTCATGAGCCCCCGATGATGGGCCGCACACGGTGCGACCAGGCTCGTCCCTTCGACCAAAACTCTCGTCCCTAGTATACGGGCTTGGGATCGATGAACTTGTCGGGATCGGTGTGGGGCGCCAGCACCGAGACCATCTTCACTGGCTTGTCATAGGGGTTGTTCACGTAGTGGACCTCTCCCGGCTCGATGTGGATGAAGTCGCCGGGCTCGAGCACGTTGACCTTGCCGTCAACCACGATGTCGATCTTGCCCTCAAGGATGTAGAAGTTCTCCTCCATCACATTGTGGTGATGGGCATCGAAGTCCTGGCCAGGCTGGAAGGCAACCAGCGCGAAGTTTGCTCGCGGGCCCTTCATGAGGTACTTGGGACCAGAGTCACCAAAGCGGTACTCAAACTTGTCCTCGTTTGTCACAAACATGTCAATCCTTCCTGTTGTGCGTTGTCGTGCGCCTGCATGGGCCTGCCGCCGGAGCCGCCGCTGCGCGGGTGCGACGACCCCGAGGACACGGATCTACTTGATGCCGGGCGCGCTCCACATGCTCTTTGTGATGCCCTGCTCGCTCAGGCCAAGCTGGGCGGCGTAGACCTTGCGCCACGTCTCGTAGAGCTTCTCGTACGTGGCGTGGTTTGCTGCGTCTGGCGTGAAGGTCTTCTCGATCTTCACCACCCGGTGTGCGCCCTCGGCGATGCTGGGGTAGATGCCAACGCCGTAGCCGGCGATAATGGCGGCGCCCAGGGCTGTTGCCTCCTTTACCACAGGCACGCGCACGGGCTTGTTGGTAACGTCGCTCACAATCTGAGCCCAGAGGTCGCTGTAGGAGGCACCACCGGCAAAGACCAGCTCGTCGGGTTCGTTGCCCGTGAACTCGCGCACCAGCTCGATGTGGCCCTTGACGAGAAGGGCTGTGTTCTCGAGGATCGCGCGGTAGAAGGTGTACTTGTTGTACTTGTCGGGGTCGAGCTCGAAGTTGGTGAAGGTGGGCGCAGCGTGCGTCCAGTGGATGAAGTTCATGATGTCGCTGAAGCAGCACACCATGCCGCCTGCGCCCACGGGCACCTCGGCGGCGCGCTCGTCCATGAGGTCGTAGGCGCTCGTGCCGCTCTCGGCGGCAATGCGCTTCTCCTCCTGGCAGAACGCGTCACGGAACCAGCGCATGACCAGGCCGGGCTTGAAGGCGAGGGCCTCGTACTGCCACACGCCCGGAACGGCGTGGCAATTCACGCGCACGCGGCAGTGGTCGTCGGTCTTGGGGCTCGCGGTGTTGAATTCGTACTGCCAGAAGCTGCCCCCAAAGACGCCCGCCTGTCCCGGCAGACATGCGTCGACGCCAATCATGCCCAGCTGGCAGTCGCCGCCGCCCACCACGACGGGCGTCCCCTCAGCAAGTCCGGTGTCGCTCGCGCCCTGGGCGCTCACATGGCCAGCCAGAGAGCCGCACTCGAGCACTGGCTTGAAGAGGTCCGAGCGAAGGCCGCAGCGCTCGGAGATCGAGGGGTCCCAGTCGCGCTTCTCAAGGCTCATGATGCCGGTGGTTGAGCCGTTCGAGGGCTCCACGGCAAGCACGCCCGTGAGGTGGTAGATGAGCCAGTCGTTGAACATGCCCAGCGTGGCCGCGCGCTCGTAGACCTCGGGCATCTTGTTCTTGACCCAGAGCAGCCTGGGAAGCGCTCCCAGTGCGTAGGTCTGGCCGCTCTCGAGGTAGAGCTCACGCTCGAGGCCGGGGTCCTTCTCGATAAGCTGCGCGACCTCGTCGTTGCTGCGCGCGTCGACGTTGGCGCACGCCCAGATTTCGTTGCCGTCTGCGTCGTAGAGGAGGATGCCCTCGCGCATGCAGGTGGTCGAGACCGCAGCCACGTCAGCGGGATCAACGCCCGTCGACGCAAGAACCTCGCGCACGCATCCGCGGGCGAGGTCCCAGTTGTGCTTCCAGTCAAAGTCCATGCTCCCGGGCCAGCGCGGGTCCTCGCGGTGCGTCCACTCCTTCTGCGCCACGCCCACCTGCGTGCCGTTGGTGTCAAACACCACGGCTCGCACGCTGCCCGTTCCTGCGTCAATTGCCATCAGGTACTTCATGGGACCATCTCCTTGAGCCTGTTGTCCTCTTCGATGACCTTCTGTGCCGTTCTCTCGTCGGTGATGAGGGTGTTGATGTAGCCGTGCTTGAGAACCGCTCGTATGGCGCGAATCTTCTCGTCGCCTCCGGCGGCAGCCACCACGTTGCTCATGTGCTCGAGCGCCGATAGACTCGTAGAGACAATCCTCGACTCGATGTCGGTGGCAATGGGGTTGCCGTCGATGTCGATGAAGTGGCAGAGGATGTCGCCCACCGATCCGCGCATGCGCAGAAGCTCGAAGTCGCTCTTGGTGAGCATGCCGTTCTTCTGGATGGTCGCGTTGTCCGAGATGCCGCCAATGCCCACCACGCTCATCGAGGCAAGGCCCACCATCTTGGCGATGCTCGTGATGCTTGGCTCCTGGACCATGGCGTCTCTTAGCTCCTTGGAGGAGAGCAGTATGGGGCAGGGGAGAAGGTTGAGCCTGATGGACATGACGCTGGGCGGAATGTCCTGCAAGTAGAAGTTCACGCCGCCGGTGAGGCTGATGACGCTCAGGTTGTTGCACGTCCCACGCGAGAGGTAACCAAGCACCCTGTTCATCATGGCGCCGTAGCCCATGTTGAGGTAGGCACCGTCCGAGAGGTGCGAGGTGATGTACATGGATGTGGCACGCGCGATCGAGTCCTCGGTTGCGGCCCTGTCGAGCGACGTAGGAACAATAAAGATGTCATCGAGGCCAAAGCGGTTGATGAATTCCTGTTCGAGACCCATGCGCGAGGTATCGCTCGCCCGGAAGGTAAACTGCACCACACCCTGCTCGCGTGCCTCGTCGAGAAGGCGCACCACCTTGGCCCTCGAGAGCCCCAGCATCGAGGCGATGTCGTTCTGCGTGTAGCCAACGATGTAGTAGTACCACGCCGCCTTCACCATATATATGTTGGTCGAGTCGTCCATGGAAGGCCTTTCCGAGAACAAATTCCCAATGCATGGACAATTGTAACACATGTTGGACAAATACCTAGTTCAGAGAACACTGTCTCACGGTTACGCGAATGTGTCTGCGTTATTGCCTGCAAGCGCGTTAGAGCGTCGGCAAACGGTTGGACCCCAGAGGGGGGAAACGCTGGAGACGCATTTAAAGAGGGTGGTAAAACAAAAGGTAAAAGCCGCTATTCTCTGGTTATATCAACACCGGTAAGCGTGTCTGCGAACGGAGGCACGCTACCATTTGCGGCCGTAATGCGACCGTACATCGTCAATTTGGGTCCATCCGTCCATGTGCGCACATCTGTTTAGACAAAAACCGGTAGAGTGCTCACAGGGCAAACAAAAGTCCATGCATCAAACCGTTTCTCTCGACAGCACCTTTTCCATGAACGGGGGACAGTAATGGCGGATACGAACGAGGGCGTTTCCTCCTACGAGATCAAGGACGCGCTGCTGTCCGTGCGCAACATCTGCAAGGCGTTTGGCTCGAACTCCGTCCTCAAGGGCGTGAGCCTGGACCTCATGCCCGGGGAGGCAATCGCCCTGGTGGGTGGCAACGGCGCCGGCAAGTCGACGCTCATGAAGATCATCATGGGCATCTACACGCAGGACTGCGGCGACATCTACATCGAGGGGCGCAAGATCGAGCACAACAGCACCCGCGAGGCGCTCTCCAACAGCACCTACATGGTGCCCCAGGAGCCTATGCTCTTCCCCAACATGACCGTCCGCGAGAACGTGGAGATCGGATTCGCCGAGAAACCCAGCGAGCTCGACCACAGGCTCGAGCAGGTGATGACTGAGATCGGCTGGCACTTCGACCTCGAGCGCAAGGCCTCGACGCTCTCCATCGCCGAGCAGGGCATGGTCGAGATCCTTCGCGGCATCATGCGCCGCTCGAAGGTCCTCATCCTCGACGAGCCCACGTCCGCCCTCGCGTTCGACGAGGTCAAGAGCCTCTTCAAGGTCATCGAGAGCCTCAAGGCAAAGGGCATCGGCATCATTTACATCACGCACAGGCTCACGGAGGTCTTCGATATCGCAGACCGCGTCTCGGTCATGTGCGACGGCATCATCGCCATGCAGGGCAAGGTCTCCGAGTTCACGCGTGACGACCTCATCCGCGGCCTCCTGCCGCCCGACACCAAGAAGCGCGAGGCAAAGTCCGCGCCGCGTCCCGTGTCCGAGATCGACTACAACGCGCAGCCCGTGCTCGAGCTCCAGGACTTCACCGGCTATGGCTTCTCGCACGTGAACCTCAAGATCTACCCGGGCGAGATGGTCGGTCTTGCAGGCGTCGTGGGCGCCGGCCGCACCGAGATGGCGACCACCATCTTTGGGCGCGACAAGGTCCTGGGCGGCAAGGTGCTTCTCGACGGCAAGGACATCACGGGCGAGAGCACGCGGCAGGTCATTGAGGAGGGCATCAACTACGTCTCCGAGGACCGCTTTGCCAACGGCATCTTCCGCATCCGCGACGTTGCCGAGAACACCACGGCGGCAATCCTCAATGGCAAGCGACTGGGCTCCTTCTTCCTCAACAGGGCCGAGGAGGACAAGATTTCCCAGTCCTACGTGGACAACTTCCACACCAAGGTCACGGGACTCGACCAGGAGGTCGGAAGCCTGTCCGGCGGCAACCAACAGAAGATCATCATCGCCCGCGCCTTCGCGTCCGAGCCGCGCCTCGTCATCCTCGACGAGCCCACGCGTGGCATCGATGCCGCGGCCCGCGGCGACGTCTATGCGGTGCTCCAGGAGCTGAGGAAGACGGGCGTCTCAATCCTTCTTATCTCGAGCGACATGGAGGAGGTCGTGGAGCTGGCCGACCGCGCGGTGACCATGTTCCAGGGCCGCATCAACCACGAGTTCAAGAAGGGCGAGATCACCCAGGACAACCTCATGGCGGCATCCTTCGGTGTCTACCACGAGAAGGCGGGCGTGAAGGTCGCCTCATAGCACTGCGGACTTTACGATAAGTATCGCTGACGGAAGGTGTGTGTCACGGTGAAAGCGCTGAAGAAGCTGTTGCATGCGAGGGAGTTGAGCAGCGTCCTTTTCCTCATCGCCCTCTTCCTGGTAGTAGGGCTGATAAACCCGTCGTTCCTCAACTCCTCGAACGTCTCCGCGTGCTTTAACACGTCGGTCGTCTACACGCTCGTCGCCGTGGGCATGGCATTTACCCTCTTCATCGGCGAGATTGACGTCTCCGTTGGCGCCAACCTGGGCATCGTCGCCACCGTTGTGGGCTCGATGCTGCGCGATGGCGCCCCGGTTCCCACCGCTATCCTGGTGGGCATCCTCATTGGTGCGGCCATCGGCCTCATCAACGGCTGGGGCGTCGCCATCATGCACGCGCCGTCGCTCATCTACACGCTGGGCGTCTGCGGCATCCTGCGTGGACTCATGTACCTCTACACCAACGGTGCCTGGGTTGAGAACCTCCCCAAGGACTTCAAGGACTTCTCGGCAGTCACGGCTGTTGGTGACCTGACGGTGTACTACTGTGCCGCCGTCGTGTTGACCATCGTGATATGGATCCTCACGACCAAGACCCGTCACGGGCGCTACTTTATCGCCGTGGGCGACAACGCGAACGGCGCCCAGCTCGTGGGCATCCCCGCCACGCGCGTGAAGGTCATCGCCTACGTCATCTGCGGCGTGCTCTCCGCCGTTGCCGGCATCATCTTCACGAGCCGCATTGGCTTTGTCACCGCGGACTCCGGCGACGGCTACGAGATGAAGGCCATCGCGGCCTGCGTGGTCGGCGGCATCAGCCTGGGGGGCGGCGTCGGCTCCGTGATAGGTGCCGCGGTTGGCGCCGTGATCATGGCCTCGATCAGCTACCTGCTCGTCTTCATGGGCTTCTCGTCCAACTACGACAACGCCATCACCGGCATCATCCTCATCGTGATCGTCGTCGTGGACGCACTCATCCAGCACAGAAGCGTTGTCAAGAACTACCACGCGNATTGGCTTTGTCACCGCGGACTCCGGCGACGGCTACGAGATGAAGGCCATCGCGGCCTGCGTGCTCGGCGGCATCAGCCTGGTGGGCGGCGTCGGCTCCGTGATAGGTGCCGCGGTTGGCGCCGTGATCATGGCCTCGATCAGCTACCTGCTCGTCTTCATGGGCTTCTCGTCCAACTACGACAACGCCATCACCGGCATCATCCTCATCGTGATCGTCGTCGTGGACGCACTCATCCAGCACAGAAGCGTTGTCAAGAACTACCACGCGCGCCTGCTCGCCCGGGTCTCTCCTGACCAGGCAGTCGCCGGCGCGACCGAGAAGGGAGTCGAGTAGCGATGGCGGCAAACAGCAAGACGCCCGCTGCCAGCAAGGAGGCAGCACCCAAGAAGAAGGGACTGACCTTTCTCAAGAGTGGCCAGGCAAGCTGGAACCTCATGCTCGTGGCACTCTTCGTTCTCGAGTTTGTCATCTTTGGTGCGGCCAACCCCAAGTTCCTAAAGCCGCAGCTGCTTCTCACCAGCATCGACGACTCCATGTCAGTCATGATTATCTCGCTCTTTGTGACCTTCGTCATGATCACCGGCGGCATCGACATCCAGGTGGCATCGCTCGTCGGTCTCACGTCGATCATCATTGGCGTCACCTGGCAGGACTTTGGCTTCTCGATTCTGCAGTCGTGCCTGCTCGCCATTGTCGTTGCGGCAGCCTGCGGCGCGCTCTCCGGCTTCTTCATCGCCTACTGCGGCGTCCAGGCGATGGTCGTCACCCTAGGCGGAAGCTTCCTCTACTCGGGCATCGCTCTTCTCGTCTCGACGCTCTCCAGCACGGCGAGCTACCAGGGCATCGGCAACTTCCCGGACGAGTTCAAGGTCATAGGCCAGTACAAGATAGGCGGCGTCATCCCGCTCCAGATCGTGATTTACATCGTCCTGCTCGTCATCGCGTTCATCCTGCTTCACAAGACCAAGTACGGCCGCAAGATCTTCCTCTGTGGTGTCAACCCCAGCGCAGCCGAGTTCTCAGGCATCAACTCCCGTCGCGTGATCATGTCGACCTACATCCTGAGCGGCATCGCCGCGGCAATCGCCGGCATCATCCTCACGTCCTACCTCGGCACGGCCAAGTCTGACCTCGGCAGCGACCTCACGATGGACATCGTCACGGCAGTCGTCCTGGGCGGCACCCTCTCCACGGGCGGCAAGGGCTCGGTCTTTGGCACGGCGCTCTCCTCGCTTGTCATCGCGCTGCTCAGGTTTGGCCTGCCCCTGTGCTTCAAGATCGGCACGCAGTACCTGGACATCCCCGTCGGCATCCTGCTCGTGGCCATCATCGTTGGCCGCTCGGTTGCCAGCCACCAGAGCGTGGGTACGACGGTCAAGTCACTTTTCTTCAGGAAGGACGCTCAGAAGGCGTAGCGCGGCACGCACGAAGGGCGTGAAACAAGGGGGACAAAAGTCCCAAGGCATGGGAAGGTGGAGGTTAGAATGTCACAGCTCTCTCGTAGGAACTTCTGCAGGCTCATGGGTGTCTCCGTGGCCACCGTCGGCCTCGGCCTCGTCGGTTGCGGCGGGTCCAGCTCGTCCGGCTCGGGCTCCTCTGACTCCTCGTCGACGGGTTCCGACTCCTCGACCAGCGGCGGCGACGTCGCCGGCAAGACCGTTGCATTCATCCCCAAGGTGACCGGCAACGCGTTCTTCGAGTCCGCCAACAACGGCGCCCAGGAGCACGCCCAGAAGTGGGGCTTCACGGTCGACTACGTTGGCGACTCCACGGCCTCCGTCTCGGCGCAGGTCTCCGTCATCAACCAGGAGGTCGCGGCTGGTGTGGACGCCCTCTGCATCTCCACGGTCGACGCTAACGGTGTCTCTGACGCCCTCAAGAAGGCTACCGACTCCGGCGTTGTGGTGTGCACGTGGGACTCCGACGCCAACCCCGAGGACCGCTGCCTCATGGTCTCCCAGGGCACGCCTGACATCCTGGGCAAGATGCTCGTCGACATGGGCGTCGACGGCCTCAAGCAGCGCGGCAAGGACCCGGACAACGACGCAATCACCTACTGCTGGCACTACTCGCAGGCTACCGTCACCGACCAGAACTCCTGGCACGTCGCGGCCGAGAAGTACATCTCCGAGACCTACCCGAAGTGGCAGAACGTGCACCCCGACAACTACTACTCCGAGCAGGACGCCGAGAAGGCCATCACCATCGGCGAGGCAGTTCTCGATGCCTATCCTGACATCGACCTCATCATCTGCAACGACTCCACGGCACTGCCCGGCCAGCTCCAGGCAGCCGAGAACAAGGGCTACAACGAGGACACCATCACCATCACCGGCTTCGCTTCGCCCAACTCGGTCAAGCAGTACTGCTCCAACGGCACCATCTACAACTGGGGCCTCTGGGACTGCGGCCTTCAGGGCGCCATGGGCTGCTACGCCGCCGCATACCTCGCTGCCGGCAACAAGGTCAAGGTCGGCGACAAGATCGACATCCCCGACGTGGGCGAGTGCGAGGTTCTTTCCAACGACAGCATCGCCGAGGGTGCCACGACCAAGGACGAGAACAACGGCGTCATCCTGCTGCCCGAGCGCCTCGTCTTCACCAAGGACAACATGAACGACTACGACTTCTAAGCCGATAGGGTCCTCCCTTCCCCCAAGGGCCGCCAACCACGTGTTGGCGGCCCCGGCTTGGTGATGGCTGGGCCTTCTCGCATATCGATTCGCTCGTCACAGATTGGAGAACTACATGGCAGAAAACGTCGACAAGGTCGAGAAGAACTTCCACCTGGACCAGCCGTTCGCCAACGACAAGGGCTTCTACCTCAAGGGTTCCAACGACCTCAGCTGGGGCATGAAGAAGCACCTCGCGAACATCTTCGACCCCAAGAGCGGCAACACCGTCATGTTCGCCTTCGACCATGGCTACTTCATGGGGCCCGCCACCGGCCTGGAGCGTCTTGACCTGCTCCTGCCCGAGCTCGCACCCTACATGGACTGCATGATGGGTACCCGCGGCATGATGCGCACCTGCCTGCCCCCCGAGTGCGTTGCAAACAAGGGCATCGCCCTGCGCGTCTCGGCCGGCTCCTCGATGATCCAGGACGACCTCTCCCATGAGGTCGTGAACGTTGACATCGACGACGCCATCCGCATGAACGCCGACTGCATGGCAGTCCAGGTCTTCATCGGCGCCGACGGCCAGCTCGAGAGCCTCGATAACGTGAACCAGGTCATCAACGCCGGCATGGCCTACGACATCCCCACCATGGGCGTTACCGCGGTGGGCAAGGACATGGAGCGCACGAGCCGCTACTTCGAGCTTGCGACCAGGATCATCGCCGAGATGGGCGTCCAGATCGTGAAGACCTACCAGTGCGACGAGTTCGAGAAGGTCGTCGCGGGCTGCCCGGTGCCCATCGTGGTCGCTGGCGGCAAGAAGCTCGCCGAGCCTGACGCGCTCGCGCTCGCCTACGACGTGATGCGCAAGGGCGCACACGGCGTGGATATGGGCCGCAACATCTTCCAGAGCCCCCACCCCGTCGAGATGGCCAAGGCCATCCGCATGATTGTTCACGAGGGTGCCACCGACAAGGAGGCCTGGGAGTTCTACCAGGATGCCACCCACTAGGTGCACTCGTACACTGGACTGCCATCCAGTCCAAATGCAAGCAGGGGAGGGCCACTTCGTTGGCCCTCCCTTTCTGTTGTCGCGTGGTGGGGTCGCGTGCGTGCGCTGCCCTGCGCTATAATCGCTAGGACTTATGTCAGTAACAATGCCTCCGTCCTGCGGGGGCTTTGAGAGGAGACCCCATGGCCGGTGTCGTTCCGGGAACGCTCAAGGTGTCTAACGACTGCATCGCAGACCTGGCTGGCTACGCCGCGCTTGAGTGCTATGGCGTCGTAGGCATGGCGGCCATCGACGAGCAGGCTGGTGTTGCGCAGCTCCTGCCAACCAACCGCCTGCGCCGCGGCATCGACGTCGACGTCACCGCAGACGGGCACCTCTCGGTCGACCTCCACGTCATCGTCGAGCAGGGCGTCAACATGGCGTCCGTCGTGAACAACCTCACCAGCTCGGTCAAGTTCATCCTGAAGCAGATTGCCGAGCTCGATGACGTCAAGGTCACTGTCCACATCGAGGGCCTCCGCTCCAATCGCTAGGCCGCCGCAGAGAAAGAACAGAGGTCCAATAAGATGATCGCGTCAGTCATCCGCACGTGCTTCCCCGTGGCGGCGAACGTCGTTGCCGAGCGAGCCGAGGAGATCAACAAGCTCAACGTCTTCCCCGTTCCCGACGGCGACACCGGTACCAACATGTCGCTCACCCTTGGGACCGTCGTCAAGGAGGTGGAGGCGCTCCCGCAGGACGCCACCATCGAGGACATCGCCAAGGCGATCACCCATGGCTCGCTCATGGGCGCACGCGGCAACTCCGGTGTCATTACCTCCCAGATTCTGCGCGGCCTCGCCGAGGGGCTCTGCGACGCCAAGGATCAGGACAACCCCACGGCCGCCGACATCGCACACGCGTTCCGCCGCTCGGTGAAGGTTGCCTTCAAGGCTGTGCGCAAGCCCGTCGAGGGAACCATCCTCACCGTCCTGCGTGACATGTCCACCCGTGCCGACCAGCTCGAGAAGGCCCACATCACGGCCACCGAGATGCTCGACGCACTGGTCATCGAGGCCTACGAGTCCGTTGCCCGCACACCCGAGCTCCTGCCCGTCCTCAAGGAGAACGGCGTTGTCGATTCCGGTGCCTTTGGCTTTGCCACCTTCTTCGAGGCTTTCGTGAACGCGGTCGAGGGCAAGGCCGGCGAGGTCTCGGACTTCAAGACCACCGTGGACTCCGCTGATGCCAAGGCCGCCGTCTCGTCCAAGGTTGCCATCGAGCTCAACGACGACTGGGAGGGCTCGCAGTACCGCTACTGCAACGAGTTCCTCTTCCATGCCAACGACGAGTCCTTCGACCGCGACGCCGCGCTCGCGTTTCTCGCCACGATGGGTGATTGCGAGCTGCTCGTGGGCGAGTACCCAGACTTCAAGGTGCACGTGCACTCCAACACGCCCGACAAGGTCCTTGCCTACATGCTCAAGCGTGGCCAGATTTTCGAGGTCTTCATCCACAACATGGACCTCGAGGCCCACGAGCGCACGGCAAAAATCGCTGCCGACAAGGCAGCAGAGGAGAAGGCCCCCAAGAAGCCCCTTGGCTTTGTCGCGGTTGCCGCGGGCTCCGGCGAGGCATCGATCCTCACTTCGCTCGGCGTCGACGTGGTTGTCTCCGGCGGGCAGACCATGAACCCCTCCACGGCAGACATCCTCGCTGCGGTCGAGAAGACCAACGCAGAGAACGTGATCGTACTTCCCGACAACGGCAACATCCGCATGGCCGCCGAGGCTGCTGCTTCCGCCTGCGAGGACGCCCACGTTGCCGTGGTTCCCACCAAGACCGTCCCGCAGGCCTTCTCGGCAATGTTCGAGGCAGACCCCGAGGGTACCCTCGAGGACAACGTCGAGGCCATGACCGATGCCGTCTCAGAGGTGCGCGGCGGCGAGGTCACGCGCGCCGTGCGCGACTCCCAGGCCGCAGACGGCTCGCCCATCCACGCCGGTGACGTTATGGGCATCGAGGATGGTGCCATTACCGTGGTGGGTTCATCGGTGAAGGACGTCACCGTTGAGCTCATCCGCCGCATGCAGGAGGCAGAGGAGGGCGACACCCTCACCATCCTCGCCGGCAAGGATCTTGACGATGCCTCCTTCCAGGAGATCCTCGACGCCATCTCGGCAGCCGAGCCCTCGCTCGAGCTAGACTCCCACCGCGGTGAGCAGCCCCTCTATCCCATCGTCTTCTCCATCGAGTAGCGTCCTATGGGTGTCCCGCAGCAGGCGCCCGCGGGTACTGCCCCGAGCGTCGGGGCCGCTGCGGGACGCATCGACAGGACGCTCGCTCTCACGGACAGCGTCTCTCGTCTTCGCTACGTCTCGTCGCGAGGCGCGTCTTCCCGGCTTGACGCGCTGGAGCGCCTGGGAATTCACCGCGTACGCGACCTCTTCCTGCACATCCCGCACCGCTACGTGGACTACTCGCATGTGGTGCCCATTAGCCATGCGGACGTGGGTTCCGAGGTCACGGTGGTGGGCACCGTCGACAAGGTGGAGCTCAAGCGGCCGCGGCCTCGTCTCACGGTGGTCGAGCTCTTCGTGTTCGATCAGACCGGCGTGCTCTCGGCGAGCTTCTTCGGGCAGCCCTGGCTGGCCGAGCAGGTCAAGCGCGGCGACAAGGTGGCGCTCTCGGGCAAGGTCGAGTTTGCCTACGGCTTCAAGCGGATGCGGGCGCCCTTTCACGAGGTTCTCGATTCTGACGCCAGCGCCTCGGCCTACAGGCGTGTTCTGCCCGTGCATCCTGTGGGGGAGGGCATCACCACCTCCTGGATGCGCCGCATTGTCTCGTGCGCCCTTGCCGACGTGGGGGACGTTACGGACTGGCTGCCCGCCCCGCTTGCCGCGCGACACGGGCTCATGACGCTTGCGCGTGCCATTCGCGAGGTCCACTTCCCGCAGACCCTTGCCACCGCCGAGCAAGCTAGAAAGCGCCTCGCCTACGACGAGCTCCTCTGCCTTCAGGTGGCCCTTCTCAGCCGCCAGGCCCTTGAGCTGGGAGACGTCCGCGCCACAACGCACAAGACGTTTGGTCCCCACACAGACGCCCTTCTCGCCGCGTTGCCCTTCTCGCTCACGGACGAGCAGCGCTGCGCCGCAGACCAGATTCTTGCCGACATGGCGGCGCCCCGCATCATGAATCGCCTGCTTCTGGGCGATGTTGGCACGGGCAAGACGGCCGTTGCCGCCGTGGCGCTCGCTGCCGTGGCAGACTCGGGAACGCAGGCCGCCGTCATGGCCCCCACCTCCGTTCTTGCGCGCCAGTATGCCGAGAAGCTCGGGCCCGTGCTCGACGCGGCGGGCATCACCTGGGCACTTGTCACGGGGGCGACGCCCGCCGCCGAGCGCGCGGAGACGGCCAGGCACACGGCCGCAGGCGACCTCTGCGTGACCTTTGGCACCACGGCGCTCCTCTCCGATGACATCGCGTTCGCTCGTCTCACGTTTGTGGTCATTGACGAGCAGCACCGCTTTGGCGTGGACCAGCGCGCGTCGCTGCGCCGAAAGGGAGCGGGGGCGGACCTTCTCGCCATGACGGCAACGCCCATACCGCGCACGCTTGCGCTCTCCATCTACGGCGACGTGTCGCTCTCGTGCATCCGCAGGCGCCCCAGGGCCACGGCTGGCGTCACCACGCGCGTCATCACGCCCGAGAACCTCGACCTTGCCTACGGCTCCATCCGAAGCGCCGTGGCGGCAGGACATCAGGCATACGTGATCTGTCCCCTGGTGGACGATGCTGACACCGGAGACAGCCTGGGGACGGACCTCGACGACGTCCCAGAGTCCCAGCGCAGCCGGAGCGCCCACGTTCGCTCGGCCACTTCGACCTTGGCCGAGCTCTCGGAGCGGATCTTCCCGGACTTTTCCTGTGCGCTGCTCACCGGTCGCATGTCCGCTGCCGAGAAGGACGCGGTCATGGAGGACTTTCGTGCCGGGAAGGTGAACGTGCTTGTCTCCACCACGGTGGTCGAGGTGGGCGTCGACGTGCCCAACGCCACGGTGATGCTCGTGCATGACGCCGACCGCTTTGGCCTGGCGACCCTGCACCAGCTGCGCGGGCGTGTGGGCCGTGGCGACTGGCCGGGCGAGGTGTGGCTCTCGTGTGCGGCAAAGCAGGGCACGCCGGCGCGCAAGCGCCTCTCGGCACTGGAGCACACCGCCGATGGCTTCGAGCTGGCGCGGCTCGACCTCAAGCTGCGCCGCGAGGGCGAGGTCCTGGGGTATCGCCAACATGGCGGCATCACGCTGCACGTGAGCGACCTTGCGGCAGACGAGGACCTTGTGGTGGCCGCGCACGAGGATGCACAGGAGATCTTTGCCAAAGACCCCTCCCTTGCCAGCCCGGGCTTTCGGCCCATGGCGCTGGAGGCCAGGGACCGCTTTGGCGCCTACTTCGAGGAGCTGGACAGGGCATGAGGGTTGTTGGCGGCAAGTGGGGCGGCGTGCCCCTGGAGTCACCGGAGGGTCGTGGCGTCACGCGTCCCACGACAGACCGCAATCGCGAGGCAATGGCGTCGATGATTCTCTCGGCGCGCGGGCTTAACCTGGGCGGCGCCTCGGTGCTCGACGCATTTGCGGGCTCCGGCGCCATGGGCATCGAGCTTCTCTCGCGCGGGGCGGACCGCTGCACCTTCATCGACCAGGATGCGCGTGCGGCCACCCGCGTGCGCCGCAACCTTGCCAAGGTTGGCGCCGAGAAGGTGGCCTACGCCGTGCTCCGCGGCGATGCCTGCCAGCTTGCCGAGCGCGGCCGCATCGCCGGGGCGCCCTTCGACGTTGTCTTTCTCGACCCGCCCTATGCGCTCTCGGCGGACGTCGTGAGTGCTATGCTCGAACACCTTGCTGCACATGGCGCGCTGCGCCCGGGAGCGACCGTGGTCTACGAGCGCTCCGCGGAGGCGCCAGGGCTTGGCGTGCCGGGGCTCATCCCCGTGCGCACGAAGCGCTACGGCATCACCTGCGTGGACCTTCTTGAGAAAGGACAGGACGTTGACTAGCGAGCTCTGCACCCATGTGGTGGTGCCCGGTACCTTCGACCCGGTGACCCTGGGCCACATGGACGTGATTCGCCGTGCCCGCAAGCTCTTCCCACAGGTGACGGTAGCCGTGGCGGAGTCGCGCCACAAGCGCGGCACGGGCACCGAGTTCACGCTCGAGGAGCGCGTGGACATGCTAAAGCGCGCCCTGCGCGACGAGGGCATGACCGACGGCATCGAGGTGGTGCCGTTCTGCGGCCTTCTCGTTGAGTTTTGCAAGGAGCGCGGGGCAGGCGGCGTTGTCAAGGGACTGCGCGCCACGACGGACTTCGAGTACGAGCTGCAGCAGGCCGACCTCAACACCTACATGGCGCCCGACTTGGAGTCCATCTTCGTCATGTCGAGCCCCAAGTACGGCTACGTATCTTCCTCCATCGTGCGCGAGATTGCGGCCATGGGCGGCGACGTTGACTTCCTCGTGCCGACGTGCGTGGCCGAGCGGCTCCGTGCGCACTATGCGTGAGCTTTGGCTCGTTTGGGGACTTGCGTTGCTTTTCTGCTACCATCGATATGATATGCCCCTCGGGCAGCGCACGGGAACGCCCGAGCAGTGGCCCGTACTCGAAAGGAGACCTGGATGCAGCCGGGTGAGGAAATAGAGAGCCTGGTCGACGAGCTCGAGCAGCTAGTGAACGAGGCGAAGTCCCCGCTCACCGGCGGCGGCCAGAAGAAGATTGTCGACGCGCAGGACGTGTACGAGATTCTCGACGAGATCCGCAGGGTCTTCCCGCAGGAGTTCCAGGACGCCCGCCGCATCCTCAAGGAGGAGCAGGAGACTCTCGACCGTGCCCAGCAGCAGGCCGATAGCATCATCGCCGACGCCCAGCAGCAGGCCATGATCCTTGCGGGAGACCAGGAAGTCGTCCGTCTCGCCCAGCAGCAGGCCGATAGCATCAAGGACCAGGCTGCCCAGTACGAGCGCGACACCCGCTACAACGCCGAGGAGTACGCAGACACCGTGCTCGCGCACCTCGAGGAGAACCTCAAGTCGCTCACCAATTCTGTCTCCCGCGTCCGCCAGACGCTCGACGAGAACTCCGGTCCGCGCAACACCTCGAACAACGTTCCCTGGTAAGCGCCATGCAGCCTGTGATTCTTGCTCTTGACGCGCGCCTTGGCGAGGCAGGTGACACCCTGCCCCTTAAGGGCCACCTCGACGAGACGTCCTACACCCTTGGCGAGCGCGAGTTCTCGCTTCCCTCTGGCATCGACTACGACCTCATGCTCACCAACGCGGGCGAGGGCATCCTCGCCACAGGCATCCTCACCACACACGTGGTGGGCACCTGCGACCGCTGCCTCAGCCCCGCGGAGTTCGACGTGAGCGGCGAGGTCGACGAGTACTACCTCTTCGAGGAGCCCGAGGACACGGGTGACGACGATGACGACGAGCTCGACTTCTCGCTCGTCTCGGCCGACAACACCATCGACCTCTCGGGCGCGCTCCTCTCGTCGCTTGTCATGGAGACGCCCTTCGTGGTGCTCTGCCGTCCGGACTGCAAGGGTCTCTGTCCCGTCTGCGGCGCCAACCTCAACGAGGAGGACTGTGGCCACGCAGCCCAGATCGAGGAGGACCGCCTGAAGGCAAGCCCGTTCGCGGTTCTCGCCTCGCTGGACCTAGACCACAAGGGGGACGAGAAGGGCGATGCGCCCGTCCCCGGCGAGCAACCCAAAAACGACAAACCGGATGCGGAGTGAAGATATTGGCGCATCTGGCGCATATGCCCAATTGCGTGGTATAGTCATCTACGCATGATTTTTGGTCAAGTTGCCCCGCGTCTCTACGAGGGGCGCGGTGTAAGAGCAAGAGAGGTTCAAGATGGCAGTTCCTAAGCAGAAAAAGGGCCGTGGAGCCACGCACACCCGTCGTTCGGCCAACAGCAAGGTCGCCACTCCGGCCCGTTCCGTGTGCCCGCGTTGCGGAGCCCCCAAGCTCCCGCACCACGTGTGCCCCAACTGCGGCTACTACAAGGACCGCGAGGTCGTTGTCACCGAGTAGCCCCATGCCTGCAACATGGCCTGGGAGGTCGGTCCCTTCTGGGGTCGGCCTCCTTTTTTAATCTTGCGCGCGAGCGCCTCACAGCGACCTTGGAGGATAGATGACCACCATCTGCGTTGACGTCATGGGCTCCGACCGCGAGCCTCCCGTGCTGCTCGAAGGCGTTGCCAAGGCCCTCGAGCTCGACCCCGAGCTCAAGGTCCTCGTGGCGGGCGACGCCTCTGTGGTCGAGCCCTTCGCCCGCGACCACGAGCGCGCGGAGGCCCTCGTGACCACCGAGGTCATCGCCATGGACGAGCACCCCGCCTCCGCCGTGCGCAAGAAGAAGGACGCGAGCATCGTGCGCGCCGCCTCCGCGGTGCGCGCGGGCCAGGCGGACGGCCTCTTCTCGGCCGGCTCAACCGGCGCAGTGCTCACGGCTGCGACCTTTGGCATCGGGCGCATCAAGGGCATCCGCCGTCCGGCGCTCACGCTTGCCGCCCCCGGCATCTCGGGCAAGAAGACCGTCCTTCTCGACTGTGGCGCCAACGCAGACGTCCAGCCAGACGCGATTGTGCAGTTTGCGCACATGGGGCGCGCCTACGCGCAGGTGGTCCTTGGTGTCGAGGAGCCCCGCGTGGCGCTTCTCTGCAACGGCTCGGAGGACACCAAGGGCTCCGAGCTCGCGCTGTCCTACCACAAGGCGCTGGCAGAGGGCAACTGCGGCTTTGTGGGCAACGCCGAGGGCACAGACCTTCTCGCGGGCACCTTTGACGTTATCGTGGCAGATGGCTTCACGGGCAACGTTGCCCTGAAGACCATCGAGGGCACGGCAAAGTTCATCGTGTCGCGCGTCAAGGCCGCTGCCGGCGAGTCCAAGCGTGCGGGCCTGGGTGCCCTCATGCTCAAGCCGGCGCTCAAGACCGTTGCGGGCGAGCTCTCTGGTGACGAGATGGGCGGTGCCGTCCTTCTCGGCCTGCGCGCTCCTGTGGTCAAGGGCCACGGCAGCACCAGCGCCGAGGCCGTGGCCAGCGGCACACTTGCCTGCGCCCGTGCCGCCCGCGGACAGCTCTGCGAACGTATCGCCAAGGCCTGCGAGAAGGCCGAGTAACGGGTACCATAAGCTCGTGTGCGCGGTGCCACGCGGCCCGCGTGAACCGGCAACGTCAATCCGCTAGGAGGAACCCATGGACCATGACGCCATTCTCGAGAAGGTCATCTCGGTTGTGAACGACACCCTTGATGTCCCGGCAGACGTCGAGCTCACCGAGGAGACCGCCTTCAAGGACCTCGGTGCAGACTCCTTCGACCTGCTCGAGCTGGTCACCGCCCTCGAGGACGAGTTTGACCTCACCTTTGACGACGAGGCCCTCGAGAAGATTGCAACCGTGGGCGACGCCGTGAGCGCCATTGAGGCCGCTCAGTAAGCTTTTGTAAGGAGAGCTCTCTCACTTGAACACGCATGAAAAGGTCAGCGAGGTGGAGCGCATCTGCGGCCACCACTTCACCGACAAAAGGCTCATAACGTCCGCCATCACGCACCCCTCGGCGGTGGAGGGAAAGCCTGTCTCGGCCTCCTATGAGAGGCTTGAGTTCCTGGGTGACTCCATCCTGGGCGCCATTGTGGCCACCGAGCTCTTCGAGCGCTTCCCCGGGCTCGACGAGGGCGCGCTCACAAGGCTCAAGATCTCGCTCGTCTCGGGCGAGACGCTCTCAGAGGTGTCGGGCGACCTTGGGATAGCCCCGCTCATCGTGGTTGGCGAGTCCGAGAAGGGCACGCACGCGCGCGGCATGCACTCCGCCCTCGAGAACGTCTACGAGTCCATCGTGGGCGCCCTCTACCTCGACGCCGGCTACGAGGACACGCGCAGGTTCGTGCTCGACACGCTTTCCTCGCACTTCACGCCTGAGCTTGTCGACCGTCTCTCCGAGCGGCCGATAAACCCCAAGTCGCGCCTGCAGGAGATCACCCAGCGCGACCTGCGCCTTGCTCCCGAGTACAAGCTCGTGGGCGAGGAGGGCCCCGCGCACGACCCCACCTTCACCTCCGTTGTGCTGGTCGACGGCAAGCGCGTGGGCCGGGGTTCCGGCCCCTCCAAGAAGAGCTCCGAGAACGCCGCCGCCGCGGACGCGCTCGAGCGCATGGGACAGGGCGGCGACAAGGGGGCAGACGCCAGCGTCGCCCCCGCTGACGCCGACGAGCACTAGCCCGAGAAGCGAGAGGACCACCCTTGTATCTGAAGTCGCTCACACTCAAGGGCTTCAAGTCCTTCGCCGACAGGACATCCATGTCCTTCGACTCCGGCCTCAACGTGGTTGTGGGTCCCAACGGCTCGGGCAAGTCGAACGTCTCTGACGCCATTCTCTGGGTCCTGGGCGAGCAGAGCGCCAAGATGCTCCGTGGCCAGGCCATGGAGGACGTGATCTTCTCGGGTAGCTCCGCAAGGCCCGCCGTGGGTGTGGCAGAGGTCACGCTGGTACTCGACAACTCAGATCACACGCTGCCCATCGACTTCTCCGAGGTGGGCATCACGCGCCGGATGTATCGCTCGGGCGAGTCCGAGTACCTCATCAACGGCGCGCCCGCGCGCCTTATGGACGTGCAGGACATCCTCCACGACTCCGGCCTGGGCAAGGACACCCACTCGATCATCAGCCAAGGCAAGCTTGACTCCATCCTCCAGAGCCGCCCTGAGGAGCGCCGCGAGCTCATCGAGGAGGCGGCAGACATCTCCAAGCACCGCAGGCGCAAGGAGCGCAGCCTTCGCAAACTCTCCTCGATGGATGACAACCTTGCGCGCGCCAAGGTGGTCGAGCGTGAGATTAACCGCCAGCTCAAGCCCCTCGAGCGGCAGGTCGACAAGGCAAAGCGCGCCCACGACATCACCGAGCGCCTGACCGAGCTGCGCACGCAGCTCGCGGTTGACGACCTGCGCCGCCTGCAGGCCTCCTACGGCACGCTCTCGGCCCGCGGCCGCGAGGCCGACGCCGCCGTCGAGCTTGCCCAGTACCGCCTGGACGAGAAGTCCGCAGAGCTCGAGAAGTACCAGTCGCTCCTCGAGCAGAAGGGCCTCTTTGTGGGCGACCTCGGCGAGCAGCGTCGCCGCATGCAGGATATCCTCGGCCGCATGGACTCGGACATGCGCCTTCTGGAGGAGAAGGGCAAGAACATGGTCTCGCGCCTCTCCGAGATGCGCATGCAGCTTTCGACCATGCGCAAGCAGCGCGCGGATGTGACCGAGGAGCACGAGCGCGTGGCCGGGGACCTCTCCGACGCCCGCGTGCGCCAGCGCGAGCTCGAGGAGGGCATGGAGGCGCTCTCGAAGGCGTCGCGGGACGCCGTGGCGCATCGGCGCGAGCTGGAGGACACCCTCAACAAGCGCCAGGCAGACGAGCGCCAGGCGCGCGCCGAGGCAGACAAGGAGACCCTCGCCTTTGCCAAGCTCGAGGACCAGATCTCGAACGCCGAGGTCGAGGACGGCATGTACAAGAGCCGCCTCGAGCAGGTAGCAGAGACCCTCGCCACAACCGAGGAGGCGCTGGCCGAGAGGGGAGAGCGCAAGGCTCGCGTGGAGGCGCAGCTCGCCGACGCCCGTGCCAAGGCGGAGGAGCTTGTCGGCACCATTGCCGAGGCCCAGGCCGCGCTCAAGCGCGCCCGTGACGAGGAACGCTCTGCTCGCACCAAGCTCTCATCCTCCGAGGCCACCCTCTCGGCGCTGCGCTCGGTTGACGCCAACGTGGAGAAGGCAAGCCCGCTCGTGGAGGCTGTCTCCAAGGGGCAGGCTGCCAGCCTCGTCGAGTGTCGCCTAGCAGACCTTATCGACGCCGACGAGGCAACCGAGTCGCTGGTCGAGCGCCTGCTTGGCGACGATCTTGCCGCCTTCGTCGTGGCGAGCGCCGCCGATGCCGGCACGCTCGCTGCCTCGGCGCTCTCGCAGGGGCGCGCCGAGGGCAGGGCTACCGTGGTCTTCCGCGAGGCCGCTCCCGTTGCGGTGGCGGCGGAGGGCGCTCCCGGCGAGGCGCTCATCTCGCACCTGCGCGTCTCTGACGCCGCGCGCCCGCTTCTCACGGCGCTTCTCGGCGACATCAGGCTCGTGGGCAGCGCCGAGGAGGCCATTCGCGCGCACCAGGCCATGCCGGCGCTCACCTACGTCACGCAGGACGGCGTCACCGTCACGCCCGACGGCCGCTGCGTGGTTGGCACCGCGCCATCGACCGAGGCGGGCGCCCTCGAGCGCAAGCGCCGCATCCGCGCCCTCGAGGAGGGCATGGGGGAGCTGCGCGCCTCGCTCGGGGCCGCGACGGAGGCCGTGAGTGCGGCAGAGGCTGCGCTTGCCGCGTCGCGCGATGGTGCCGCGGCCGCAAAGGGCGACGCCGCGCGTCTCTCGGGTGAGCTCTCCTCAGTTACGTCCGAGATGGGCCGCCTGGACGCGCAGCGCCAGCGCGCGGCAGACGAGCAACGCCAGGTCACGCGTCAGCGCGACGCTGCGTCCGAGCGCGCGGCAGACGCCCGCTCGCATATCGAGGAGCACAAGGCAGCCGCCGCCGCAGCCCGCGCCAAGGCGGAGGAGCTTGCCGGTGGCCTGGGCGACCTGCGCACGCAGCACGACGAGGCCGTGCGCGCCCAGGGCAAGGCGTCCCACGAGCTCTCTGACGCGCGCCTCGAGCTTGCGATGGCCAAGGAGCGTGCCAAGAACCTCTCGTCCCGCGAGCGCGAGCTTGCCAACCGCAAGCACGACCTCGATGCGCGCATCGTGGCAACCGAGGAGGGCTCGCGAGCGCTCGAGGTGGTGCGCCTGCGCGTTGACCCGCTCCACGACCGCTACGACGCCATCCGCACCCGTGCGCTCGACTGGGCCGCGCGCCTCAAGGACCGCGCCTCGCTCGCCGAGGCTGACTCCGACTCCCTTAAGCGCACCATCGGCGACGCCAAGTCTGCCGTGAATGACGCCACCGCCGAGCTCACCCGCGCCCGTGACGCCGCCTCTGCGGTCAAGGTCGACCTCGGCCGTCTGGAGGTGCAGGTCCAAAACGCCATCGAGGCCATCCAGGCCACGGGCGCCGTTCTCGACGAGGCGCTCTCGCTTCCCGCGCCGGACGACCGCGAGGCCGCCGAGCGCGAGGCGGACCAGCTCGAGGGCCAGCTCGCCTCCATCGGCCCCGTGAACGAGGTCGCGATGGACGAGTACATCCGCCTGAAGCAGCGTGCGGACTACATTGGCGAGCAGGTCGCAGACCTCGAGGCCGCCCGCGTGGCGCTCAAGAAGATCAACGCTGCCATCGACCGCAAGATGCGCAACAGGTTCCTCGTGGTCTTTGACAAAGTGAACGAGAACTTCTCGGAAATCTTCTCGATGCTCTTCCCTGGCGGCCACGCCCACATCGAGATGACCGACCCGGACAACCTTTCCGAGACGGGCATCGAGATCGTGGCGCAGCCCAGGGGCAAGCGCATCACCAAGATGTCGCTCATGTCCGGCGGCGAGAAGTCCCTCACGGCGCTTGCGCTGCTCTTTGCCGTCTACAAGACACGCACGGTGCCCTTCTATGTGTTCGACGAGGTTGAGGCCGCGCTCGACGACTCCAACCTCTCCAAGCTCCTTGACGCCATCGAGCAGCTCAAGGACACGACGCAGCTCGTCGTCATCTCGCACCAGAGAAGGACGATGGAGCAGGCCGACGTCCTCTATGGCGTCTCCATGCAGGCCGACGGCGTGAGCCACGTCGTCTCTCAGCGCCTCGACAAGGCGACTGGAAAGGTGGTCGATGCCTGATGGGTTTCTTCGACAGGCTGAAAAGCGGCCTCTCGCGCTCGCGCGAGGCCATCAACGAGATTTTCTACATGGGCGGCGAGGTCGACGAGGACTTCTGGGAGGACCTCGAGGACACGCTTGTGATGGGCGACATGGGCGGCGAGCTTGCCATGCGCGTGACCGATGACCTGCGCGAGCAGGCCGCGCGCGAGAACCTCACCCGCGCAGACCAGCTGCGCGACGCCCTCGCCAAGCGCCTTGCCCAGGAGTTCCGCACGGCAGACCGTGATCCCTTCGAGGACGTGCCCTCGTGCGTCCTCTTTGTGGGCATCAACGGCGCCGGCAAGACCACCACGGTGGGCAAGCTTGCCGGTCGCGCCCGCGGCGAGGGCAAGAGCTGCCTTATCGGCGGTGCCGACACCTTCCGCGCCGCAGCCATCGAGCAGCTCGAGGTGTGGGGCACGCGCGCGGGCGTTGACGTCATCACCCGCGAGCGCGGGGCGGACCCGGCGAGCGTCTGCTACGACGTGGTCGAGGAGGCCGAGAAGCGCGGCTCGCAGCTGGTGCTCATCGACACCGCAGGGCGCCTGCACACCTCGTCCGACCTCATGCGCGAGCTCGCCAAGGTGGTCAACGTCACGCGCAAGCGCTGCACCTCCATGCCGGTCACCGTCGTCCTTGTGATTGACGCCACCACCGGCCAGAACGGCCTTGCGCAGGCCAAGGAGTTCAACGACGCCCTGGACCTCGACGGGCTTATCGTCACCAAGCTTGATGGCACCGCCAAGGGCGGCATCGCGCTTGCGATCTCTGACCAGCTGGGGCTTCCCATCTACCGCATTGGCGTGGGAGAGTCCATCGACGACCTTGAGACCTTCGACGCGCTCGACTTCTGCCGTGCGCTCGTTGGGGAAGGAAAGTAGCCATGTTCAACAGCCTCTCCGAACGCCTCCAGGACACCTTTGACAAGCTCCGCGGCAAGGGCAAGCTCACCGAGGCCGACATCAACGTGGCCATGCGCGAGATCCGCATGGCCCTGCTCGAGGCCGACGTCAACTTCCGCGTGGTCAAGGACTTTGTCGCCTCCTGCAAGGAGAAGTGCCTCACGGCCGAGGTCCTGGACTCGCTCACGCCCGCGCAGAACGTGGTGCGCATCGTGCTCGACCAGCTCACCGAGCTTCTCGGCACCACCGAGTCCAAGCTCGTGCTGGCGCAGAACCGCACGCCCAACGTGATCATGCTCGTGGGCCTGCAGGGCTCGGGCAAGACCACGGCCGCGGCCAAGCTCGCCTATCTCTTGAAGGGCCAGGGCCACTCTCCGCTGCTTGCCGCCTGCGACACGCACCGTCCCGCAGCTGCCGACCAACTTGCCACCCTTGGTACCGAGATTGGCGTGCCGGTCTATCGCGGTGACGGCAAGGACGCGGTCAAGGTTGCCTCCGAGTCCATCCACGAGGCTGTCGATCACCTGAACGACATCGTGATTGTGGATACCGCTGGCCGCCTTCAGATCGACGAGGAGATGATGCAGGAGGCGGTCGCCATCAAGCAGGCCGTCAAGCCCGACCAGATCCTCATGGTGGTCGACGCCATGACCGGCCAGGACATCGTGAACGTGGTTCAAACCTTCGCCGAGCGCGTGGACTTCGATGGTGTCATCATGTCCAAGCTCGATGGCGACGCCCGCGGTGGCGGCGCACTCTCCGTACGTGCGGTGACGGGCAAGCCCATCAAGTTTGTCTCGATGGGCGAGAAGCCCGACTCGCTCGAGGTCTTCCACCCCGACCGCATGGCCAAGCGCATTCTGGGCATGGGCGACGTTTACGGCATCATCGAGCAGGCCCAGAAGGTGGCCGACCAGGAGCAGATTGACGCCGCCGAGCGCATGCTGCGCGAGGGCTTCACGATGGACGACCTTCTCGGCCAGATGCAGCAGATCAGGAAGATGGGAGGCCTGGCCAAGATCATCTCGGCGCTGCCCGGCGGCGAGCGTGCGATGGCGCAGCAGGGTGGTATCGACGAGAGCTCGCTCTCGCGCATCGAGGCCATGATTCGCTCCATGACCAAGGAGGAGCGCGCGCGGCCAAAGATCATCAACGGCCAGCGCAGGAAGCGCATTGCGGCGGGCTCCGGGCGCAGCGTCCAGGAGGTCAACCAGCTCCTCAAGCAGTGGGGCGAGATGAACAAGATGATGAGCAAGATGCGCGCTGCCACCCAGGGCGGCAGCAAGAAGCAGCGCCGCCAGATGCAGTCAATGATGCGCAACATGGGCATGGGCGGTGGCATGCCCGGCGGCATGGGCGGTCGCGGCTGGGGTATGTAGCAGCGGCTTTGTACGCACTTGCTGCGGAAAGGGGTCTTCGGGCGTCAAAAAAGGCGCCGAAGGCCCCTTTTTGCAGGACTCCCGGCGCCGTTTGCTACACCAAACCCGTGCTACTCGTGGATGATAACCACATCGCCCACGTTGCACAGCGAGTAGAGCTTCTCCGCGTCGTCGTAGGAGAGGTTGATGCAGCCGTGGCTGCCGTTGGTGAGGTAGATGTCACCACCAAAGGAGGAACGCCACGGTGCGTTGTGGAAGCCCATAAGGTTGCCAACGACACCCATCCAGAAGTCAACATGGCTCACCCACTGGGGATTGCCCGACTCGTCATTGGGGCCCACGAGCGTGGAGGGGCTCTGCTTGTTCGTGATGGTCCAGGTGCCCTGCGTGGTGCTGCGGTTGAGGTTGGGCTGGCCGGTCACAACGTCGGCCTCCCAGATGACGGAGCCGTCCGAGTCGAAGAAGATGGCGTGCTGGTCGGAAATGTTCACGTCGATGAAGCGCGTAGGCCAGTCCTGGCCGCCAGGGTTGTACGTTGCCGCCGAGGAGTAGCAGGGCAGCTCGAGCGTGGTGGGGGAGCCAGCCATGATGTCGTTGTAGATGTCCTGTGCGGCCTCGGCTCCGTTGATGGACCAGCCGTAGACGCCGCCTGCAACAACGGACTCCTGCACGCCGTCGGGACGCGTGTAGGTGCGCGCCGTGCCCACGGAGTCGGTCTTTGCGGAGAGGTCACCCTTGGCCCAGGTGGTGATGGCGTCCTGGCTGAGCGTCACCGAGAGGTCATCGCCAATGGTGATCCACTGGGAGATGAGGTCGGCGTCGACGGTTGTGACCTCGGTGCCGCCAAGCGTGAGCGTGACGGTTGCGGCGAGCATGGCGTTCGCCGTCTTGATGGCGTCGTCCACGGACTCGCCCGCCTGGAGCGACTCGTCCCCAAGCTCGATGGAGGTCGCGAGAGTCTTGGCCTGATTCGCGATGGTCTGGGTGGCAGCGTTCTGGTCGATGCGGCTTGCCTGCGCGCTGTCGGACGCAGTGTAGGCCTTCTTCTCGGAGTCGTAGGTGATGTCGGTTGTTCCGGAGCTTGCGCCCGCAGAGGATGCGGCGCTCACAGCGTTTGCAACGGCACTTGAGATGGCATCTGAGTCGAGCGAAACGTAGGCAGAGACATCGCCCGTCGAGAGGCTCTGCTGGGCGCCCTGCGCAAGCTCGATGGGCCAGGCCCAAGGGTGCTGCTGAGCAATGGCGGCACGGGCTGCGCTCTCGCCGTCATATGCCAGCGAGATGTCTGCAGCGGCAAGCTCGAACGAGACGCCGTCGCCAGAAACGCTTGCCTTCCAGCCAGACGTCTTTGCGGCCGTGAGCGAGGTTGCGACGTCCTCTACGTTCATGAGCGAGACGTCCTGGCCGTCGACGCTGGTAGACGGCATGAAGAAGAAGTTGAAGTACGCCACGCCACCCAGGTAAATAGCAACAACAACGGCGAGCAGGACGAGAAGTGCAATGACGGGGCCGCGGTTTGTGTGCTTCTTCTTTGACGCGCTGGCGAAGTGTCCGCCCCGTGAGGATTGTTCCATGGTTATGGCTGGTCTCCCTCGGTGTAGGGTGAGTGTTCATCTCAGAGTGTTGATAAGTTTGACTATAGTAACCCAGGGTGGTGGACGGCCGCCCACAGATTGACCTACGAGAAAAAGCTCTAAAGGCCAAGGTAGCTTGAAAGCAACGCGGGGCGTGATGGGAAGGCGAGTGGTGTGGGCTTGCAGACGGTACGCATAGAGAGTGCGGATGACCCGCGGCTTGACACCTACGTGCGGCTCACTGACCACCAGCTGAGAAACAAGCTCGAGCCCGAGAAGGGCGTGCTCATCGCCGAGTCCAGGCTGGTCGTGGAGGTCGCCCTGGATGCAGGCCTTGCGCCCCTCTCGTTTCTGGTCGATGACGCCAGGCTGGAGTCATGCGCCGACCTCATCGAGCGCGCCGGCTGCGTTGCCTACGTGCTGCCGCACGACCAAATGGAGCGTCTTACCGGCTTCAATGTGAACCGGGGCCTGCTCTGCGCCATGCGCCGGCCGCGTCCGCAAGCGGTCGAGCAGGTGCTTCTCGGCGCTCGCCACGTTGCCGTTCTCGAAGACCTTGTCGACGTGACCAACGTGGGGGCGGTCTTCCGCTCGGCGGCAGCCCTGGGTGCAGATGCCGTGCTTCTCTCGCCACGCTGCGCAGACCCCTTGGGCAGGCGTGCGGTGCGCGTCTCCATGGGCACGGTCTTCCAGGTGCCATGGGCGCGCGTCGACGCCAATGCCTGGCCGGAGGGCATCGTGGCAGACCTCCGCGGCAAGGGCTTTACGTGTCTCTCCATGGCGCTCGAGGAGGGAGCCGTGCCCATCGACGACCCGAGGCTGGCGTCTGCCGAGAAGGTCGCGCTCTTCTTTGGCTGCGAGGGCTACGGCCTCGCGCGCGCAACGCTTGACGCCGTTGGCCGCTCCGTCATCATTCCCATGTCAAACGGGGTCGACTCCCTGAACGTTGCCGCGTCCTCCGCCGTCGCATTCTGGGAGCTCTTCGCGCGCAGGCGTTAGGTGGGGCCGTTTCTCTGGAGGTCTTCTAGAAGGCCGCCCCCCTCGGAGGCTGTCCCCCTCATAACGCCGCCTCTTCACCTGCAAATTTCGATCGGTTAGGGGCGGCTAAACGATCGGAATCTGCAGGTGAGTGGCTGCCTTGCAAATATCGATTGGTTAGGGGCGGCTAAACGATCGGAATCTGCAGGTTAATTACGACCTTGCAAATTTCGATCGGTTAGATGGGTGGTCAGCGAACCCCAAGCGGCCCAACCAAAGGCGCCTCGCCGAAATCACACCGTTGCCCTCGAAGCCCCGGTGCAGACTAAAACGATGCAACCGTCTGAGGGAGACCGCCACATGCAGGAGAAAGACCCCAATCAGCTCAAGTACCTCGAGCTTCTCTCCGAGAAGTTCCCAACCACGCAGGCAGCGTTCACCGAGATCATCAATCTTGAGGCCATCCTCAACCTGCCCAAGGGCACCGAGCACTTTGTCTCGGACGTCCACGGCGAGTACGAGGCCTTCGAGCACATCCTCAACAACTGCTCGGGCGTCATCCGCGAGCGCGTGGAGGAGATCTTCAACCTCGAGCTCACGGCAAGCGAGCAGGCAGACCTCTGCACGCTCGTCTACTACCCCGCCGAGAAGCTCCGTCGCCTGCGCGAGGAGGGCACGGCCACCAGCGAGTGGTACGCCATCACGCTCATGCGGCTCGTGCGTCTCGCACGGCGTCTCTCAGGCTCCTACACCCGCTCTAAGGTGCGCAAGGCCATGCCCGTAGCGTACGCCTACATCATCGACGAGCTCCTGCATATCTCGCCCGACGAGCGGGAGGCCCGCCTTGCTTACCACCAGCGCATCATTGACACGATTATCGACACCGGCTCGGCAGACGACTTCATCTGCTCGCTTGCGGCGCTCATCAAGCGCCTGGCCGTGGACCACATGCACCTGGTGGGCGACATCTTCGACCGAGGACCGCATGCCGACAAGATCTGCGACCGTCTCATGGGCTACCACTCCATCGACGTCGAGTGGGGCAACCACGACATCGTGTGGATGGGCGCGGCATCTGGCTCGGCGGCGTGCCTGGCGGCCGTGATTCGCAACAACATCCACTACGAGAGCCTCTCGATCCTCGAGAGCGCCTATGGTGTGAGCCTGCGCGAGCTGGCGCTCTTCTCGGAGGCAACCTACACGCAGGACGACGGCATGACGCCCATGGAGAAGGCCATCTCGGTCATTCTCTTCAAGCTCGAGGGGCAGGTCATCATGCGCCATCCCAACTGGCACATGGAGGACAGGCTGCTTCTGGAACACGTTGATCCCGCCCGGGGCGTGCTCGACCTCAACGGCACCGCATACGAGATGCGCACGCGAGACTTCCCCACGCTCGACCCGGCGCATCCCTACGAGCTCTCGGCGGACGAGAGGCGCGTCATGGACGGCCTCATGGACGCCGTGCACTCCTCGGACAAGCTGCGCGCCCACATTGGCTTTCTCTACGACCACGGCTCCGCCTACCTGGTGCGCAACGGAAACGCCATCTTCCACGCCTGCGTGCCCATGAACGAGGACGGCACCTTCTGCGCCGTGCGCCACCAGGACCAGGTCCTTGCCGGCCGCGAGTACTACGACTACGCCGATCGCCTTGCCCGCCAGGCCTGGCACGAGCATGACCAGGTCTCGCTCGACTGGATGTGGTACCTCTGGTGCGGGCGCTACTCGCCGCTTTCGGGGCGCGTGGTGAAGACGTTCGAGCGCACCTACCTCACCGACCGCTTCACCTGGCAGGAGCCGCGTGACCCCTACTTCAGGCTCACTGAGAAGCCCGAGGTGGCGCGGCGCATTCTCATGGAGTTTGGGGCAGACCCGGTGCATGGCCACATCATCAACGGCCACACTCCCGTCCACGCTGCGGACGGGGAGAGCCCCGTCAAGGCGGGCGGTCTGCTTGTGGTTATCGACGGCGGCTTCTGCCAGGCCTACCACAGGACCACCGGCATCGCGGGCTACACGCTCATCTCTGATCCCCGCGGCATGCGCATCAAGGCGCACCGGCCGTTTGGTACCATTGCCGACGTGCTCGACCTCAACGCAGACATCATGAGCGATGACGACCGCTTCGAGATTTACCCCAGCCCCAAGACGATTGGCGACACGGATACGGGCACCCAGATCCGGGGGCAGGTTGCGGACCTGAGGGCGCTTCTCGACGCATATCGCACTGGCCTTTTGCCCGAGAGGGGATAGACCGTCCCGTAACGCCGGCGGCCGTCCCGGCAACGTGCGGCATGCATGAATGGTTGCTGCGAGTTAATAATGGAGACCCGGCAAATGGGTACGCTAGAGCCAGGTTCATGCACGGCACCGGACGAAAGGGTCCACAAATGGACATGGATGACAACAAGAGACGCAGATCGATGCTGATCTACGTGCTCATCGCGATTGTGGTGTACCTCGCGGTGAGCCAGACGCTCTACCCCAACTTGGTGAGCTCCCAGGTGACTGAGACCAGCTACTCTCAGTTCCTCGAGGACGTCGACAACAACAAGGTTGTCTCGGCCGAGATCGACACCAGCAACAACGAGATTAAGTACACCGAGGGTACGGGCGACTCCCAGAAGATCTACAAGACCACCGCCTGGCCCAACGATGACACCCTTGCAACCACGCTCAAGGACCACGGCGTTGACATGACGGCGTCGATCCCGGACACCTCCGGCGACCTGTGGCTCTACATGCTCATTGCCTACGGCCTGCCGCTCGTTGGTCTGTTCCTGCTCGGCTGGTGGGCAAACCGCCAGATGAAGAAGCAGATGGGCGACGACGGTCCGTCGATGAACTTTGGCGGCGGTGGCTTTGGCATGGGCGGCGGCCTTGGCCGCTCCAACGCCAAGGAGGTCAAGGGCGAGGACACCGGCGTTACCTTCAAGGACGTCGCCGGCCAGGACGAGGCTAAGGAGTCGCTCCAGGAGATCGTCCACTTCCTCAAGAACCCCGGCAAGTACAACGAGATCGGCGCCAAGTGCCCCCGCGGCGCGCTGCTCGTTGGCCCTCCGGGCACGGGCAAGACGTTGCTTGCCAAGGCCGTTGCAGGTGAGGCGGGTGTGCCGTTCTTCCAGATCTCCGGTTCCGAGTTCGTCGAGATGTTCGTGGGCCGCGGCGCCGCCAAGGTGCGCGACCTCTTCAAGCAGGCCAAGGAGAAGGCCCCTTGCATCGTCTTCATCGACGAGATCGATGCCGTGGGCAAGAAGCGCGACATGTCCATCAACTCCAACGACGAGCGCGAGCAGACCCTGAACCAGCTGCTCTCCGAGATGGACGGCTTTGACAACCACAAGGGCATCGTGGTTCTCGCCGCGACCAACCGCCCCGAGACCCTCGACCCGGCACTGCTGCGCCCCGGCCGCTTTGACCGCCGCATCCCCGTGGAGCTGCCCGACCTCGCCGGCCGCGAGGCCATCCTCAAGATCCACGCCAACGACGTCAAGATGGAGCACAACATCGATCTCAGCGTGATCGCCCGCTCCACGCCCGGTGCCTCCGGCGCCGACCTCGCCAACATCATCAACGAGGCCGCCCTGCGCGCCGTGCGCTACGGCCGCAACCGCGTCTCCCAGGAGGACCTGGAGGAGTCCGTGGACGTGGTTATCGCCGGCGAGAAGAAGAAGTCGACGGTCCTCTCGGAGCACGAGAAGGAGGTCGTGGCCTACCACGAGACCGGCCATGCCATCGTCGCTGCCATGCAGACCGGCTCTGCGCCCGTCCAGAAGATCACGATTGTCCCGCGCACCTCTGGCGCCCTGGGCTTCACCATGCAGGTCGAGGAGGACCAGCACTTCCTCACCACGCGCAAGGAAGCCAAGGACAAGATCGCGGTGCTCTGCGGCGGCCGTGCGGCCGAGGAGCTCATCTTTGGCGAGATGACCACCGGTGCCTCCAACGACATCGAGAAGGCAACCCAGATCGCGCGCGCCATGGTGACTCAGTACGGCATGTCCGACAAGTTTGGCATGGTGGCCCTGGGCCAGCAGCGCAGTCGCTACCTTGGCGGCGGCGCGGAGCTCACCTGCTCGGAGGGAACCGCGCAGGAGGTTGACGCCGAGGTCCAGGCACTGGTCGAGGAGGGTCATACGCAAGCCATGGAGACCCTCAAGGCCAACCGCTTCAAGCTCCACGAGATCGCTCACTACCTCCAGAAGAAGGAGACCATCACGGGCGAGGAGTTCATGAAGATGCTCAAGCGCGATGACGGCTTTGCTCCACAGTTCTCCGCACAGAGCGCCCAGTAGGCTCTCGCGACCGTACGTCGGTAAGCAACCCGGCCCCAGCGACCTTCCGCTGGGGCCGGGTTTTTTATACGAGCTGCGCTTGCTGGCAGAACGCCCGTGTGTTTGGGCCGTGACGCTTGGCGGAGCGGCCTTTGGCCGGGACCTTAAGTTCGTCTATAGTGTCTGTGCCTATATGCCAGACATGAATAGAGGTTTTCCTTGGCTTCCCATTTCGCTGCCCACGATAGCCAGTACGAGCGGCTCTCGCGTAGCAACTACAAGCCCCAGACCGCACATCGAGGCCACCGCGGGAACAACAACGGGCGTCGTCATCACTCGCACGTGGGTCTCGTCATTGGCCTTGTCATCGTGGCCATCGTCGCGGTGTGCGGCGCCTGCGCCTTCCAGCTCTACCGCTCGGCCATGACGGCCAAGGGGCACGCGGAGGACATGGTCACCGAGCTCTCGACCCTTAAGGAAGCCGTCAAGAGCGGTGACACGGAAGCCCTCAACAACTCGGTGAACACCATCGTCGAGGACAGCGACGCCCTGAACGTCGAGGTGACCTCGCCGCTCTGGAAGCTCGCCGCGAACCTTCCCGTGGTGGGGGAGGACGTGCGCTCGGTCCAGACGCTGGGTGCGGCCTCGTCTGCCCTCGTGAACGACGCCCTCGTGCCCATAGCGCAGAGCGTCTCGGGCAAGAAGCTCTCGGACATCATGCACGACGGCTCGTTTGACGTGGAGACCATCTCTTCCGTTGTTGCCGCCGTTGACCAGGCAACGCCCACCATCGAGGGGACGCTCGACACCATCGACTCGCTGCCCGAGGCGCACATCCCGCAGCTCGCCTCTGCCATCGAGAAGGTCAAGACGCAGACCACCCAGGTACGAGACGCGCTTGCTAAGGCCAAGCCTATTCTCGACGTGCTCCCGCAGATGCTTGGCGCAAATGGCCAGACGCGTACCTACCTCGTGATTGCCCAGAACAACTCCGAGCTGCGCTCCACGGGAGGCCTTCCCGGCTCCTGGGGTACCGTTACGATCAACAACGGCACCCTTACCATGGGTGACTTCACTACGATCCTCCACGAGTCGGGCCTCAAGGTGGACATCACCGACGAGGAGCGCAACGCCATGGCAACCAATATGGACACCGACCCTGCCCAGGTGAACTGCGACCCCGACTTTGTCCGCGTGGGCGAGCTTGCCCGTGACTACTGGGCCCAGACGGGTGGTGGCAACGTTGACGGTGTCATTGTCATCGACCCGGTCTTCCTGCAGCGCCTTGTTGCCCTTACGGGCTCCATCACCGCTCCGGACGGTGCGACCCTCGACGGCACCAACACGGCGCAGGCGCTCCTGAGCGATGTCTACTGGAAGTACGGAGATGACGGGGATGCGCAGGACGCCTACTTTGCGAGCGTCGCCGAGCTCGCGTTCAAGTCGGTCCTGAGCAACCTTGGCAGCGCCAGCATCAAGGACCTCAAGGACGTCTACAAGAAGTCTGCCGCAGATGGCCGCCTCCTTGTGTGGATGAACGACCAGGGCGAGGAGCAGGTCATGCAGGAGCTCGGTGTTGCCGGCGGCCTCTCGACCGACCCCGCCACTCCTGTCTTGGGCGTCTACCTGAACGACGACTCCTATAGCAAGCTCAGCTGGTACACGCAGGCGGGGACCACCATCGACGGCGGCACCAAGAACGCCGACGGCACAACCACCTACAACGTCACCACCACGCTCACCAACACCATCACGCCGGAGGAGGCAGCAAGCGCCCCCATCTACATCTACGGTGGCAATGCCGACAAGCGCAACAACTCCGACATGCTGCACTTTGTGTATTTCATTGCGCCAGCGGGTGGGACGATCACGAACTTCTCCGCAAGCGACGGGCTCATCTTTACCGACTACGGCGTCAACGAGGCCGCACTGAGCGGCCTGCAGTTCATCCGCGTGCGCACGCACCTGCGCTCCGGCGAGTCGGGGACGTTCACCTACCAGGTCACGGTTCCCGCTGAGGCAACGCAGCCCCTGGCACTTCGCACCACGCCGCTTGCGCAGGAGAGCCTCATGAGCAATTCTGCGCCCGCGACCGCCACGGAATAGTTCAGCCGCTGGACGAGCAGTGCTTAGCCCTTCGACGCCGTACGGTATCCGTGCCGTACGGCGTCGTGCTCTTCTGGCGGGAAATCCGCCAGCGCTCGTACGAGCACGGCGAACGTGCTATCATGCAGCCCCGAAGGCTGTGAAGGGGACAGGTAGCCTCGGACAGCGCCATGGGAAGCGAGCGGGGATGGTGGGAGCCCGCCTTGGCGTCCGTTGCAAGATCACCCCGGAGCTGCGGCCCCAAAGCAAGGTGCTTCTCGCCCTTGCAAGTAGGCGCCGACGGAGTGGCCGCCGATACAGGCCAGCCGAGTTAGGCGGAAGATTCGCTCGCTGGGTGGTCACAAGCGAAGTGTGAAACGAGCGCTTCGTCCCAGCAGGAGGGACGGGCGCTCTTTTGTGCCCGCGAGATGGAGGGTGTCCAGGTGGCAAACGAGTACAAGAAGACGATGAACCTCCCCAAGACGGGGTTCCCCATGAGGGCGTCGCTGGCCCAGAACGAGCCCAAGCGCCTTGCACAGTGGGATGAGGACAAGCTCTACGAGCAGCTCCTCAAGAAGAACGAGGGCCACGAGAAGTTCGTCCTGCACGACGGCCCGCCGTACGCCAACGGCCCCATCCACCTGGGCCATGCGCAGAACAAGATCAGCAAGGACATCGTCAACCGCTACTGGGCTATGCGCGGCTACCAGACGCCGTACGTCCCGGGCTGGGACTGCCACGGCCAGCCCATTGAGCACAAGGTCGAGGAGACGCTGGGCACCGAGAAGTTCAACCAGCTCCCCACGGTCAAGATTCGCGAGCTCTGCCGCAAGATGGCCGTCGAGCAGGTGGACACCCAGCGCCAGGGCTTCAAGCGCCTGGGCGTGCTGGGCGAGTGGGACAACCCCTACCTCACCTACGTCCACGACTACGACGCCACCGACGTTGAGATCTTCAAGGCCATCTTCGACAAGGGAGCCATCTACCGCGGCCGCAAGCCCGTGCACTGGTGCACCCACTGCCACACGGCCCTCGCCGAGGCCGAGATCGAGTACGGCGACGAGGTCTCGCCGGCCATCTTCGTGCGCTTTGAGATGACCACCGTCCCCGCCGGCCTCGAGGCCTACAAGGGCAACCTCTGGGTTGACATCTGGACCACGACCCCCTGGACCCTTCCTGCCGACGACGCCGTGATCCTGCACCCCGAGGCAGACTACGTGGCCGTTGTTGTCGATGGCCGCGCCGAGCTCATGGCCGAGGCACTTGTCGAGAAGGACTGCGCCAAGTTTGGCTACGAGTCCTACGAGCTTGCTCGCCGCGCCGACGGCGAGGTCTGGCGCATGACGGGCGAGGAGCTCTGCCACAACAAGTACAAGCAGCCCATCTTTGGCGACCAGGGCGTCGAGGGCGAGTTCATCTACGCCGACTACGTTACCCTCGATGACGGCACCGGTATCGTCCACACGGCCCCCGGCCACGGCGTCGACGACTACAACGCGGGCATGCGTTTTGGCATCCCCGTGGTCATGCCCGTTGACGACGACGGCAACTTCTACAAGGGTGACGGCATGGGAACCGGCGGCCCGTGGTCCGGCATGAACGTGAACGATGCCAACCCCAAGATCATCGAGTGGCTCGAGGAGCGCGGCACGCTCATCCTGCACGAGGACATCACCCACAGCTACCCGCACTGCTGGCGCTGCAAGCAGCCCGTCATCTTCCGCGCCACGAGCCAGTGGTTTGTCTCGATGGACAAGACCGGCCTGCGCAAGGACGCCCTGCGCGAGCTCGAGAAGGTCAAGTTCTACCCCGCACACTCGCGCAACCGCATCACGTCGATGGTCGAGGGCAGGCCGGATTGGTGCATCTCCCGCCAGCGCAACTGGGGCGTACCCATTCCTGCCTACACCTGTCAGGACTGCGGCGAGACGGTCATGAACGACGCCACGCTCGACAAGGTCATCGAGCTCTTCCGCGAGAAGGGCTCCGACGCCTGGTTCACCGAGGACCCCGCGAGCTACCTGGGTGACGCCTGCGTGTGCCCCAAGTGCGGCAGCCACAATCTCAAGGCAAACACCGACATCCTCGACGTGTGGTGGGACTCCGGTGTCTCGCACACCGCCGTGTGCAAGCACCGCGGCTACCTCAAGTTCCCCGCCGACATGTACCTCGAGGGCTCCGACCAGCACCGCGGCTGGTTCATGAGCTCGCTCATGACCTCGGTTGGCGCGTACGACGTGGCACCGTACAAGTCGATCGTCTCCCAGGGCTTCACGCTTGACGGCCAGGGCCGCAAGATGTCCAAGTCTCTCGGCAACGTGATTGACCCCAACAAGGAGTGCGATACCCGCGGTGCCGACGTGCTGCGCCTGTGGGTCGCCTCGGTCGACACCTCGACCGACGTCCCCTGCGACGACACGATCCTCGACCACGTGGGCGACGCCTACCGCAAGATCCGCAACACCTTCCGCTTCTTGCTCGGCGAGATCGAGAACCAGTTTGACCCCGCCACCCAGGGCGTCCCCGTGTCCGAGCTCACTGCCTACGACCGCATAACGCTCGCGCACATGTGCGAGGTCCACGACACCGTTGCGCGCGCGTACGAGGGCTACCGCTTCAACGTGGTCTTCCGCACACTCTACGACTACGTGACCGAGCTCTCCAACGGCTTTCTCAACGCGACAAAGGACCGCGTCTACTGCGGTGCCACCAACTCGCCCGAGCGCCGCTCCGCGCAGACCACCTGGGCCTACATCCTGTCGATGCTCATCCACGACTTCCAGCCCATCTTGGTCTACACCACCGACGAGGTCATGCCGCACCTGCCCGCCTCCATGCGAGACAACCAGGAGCACGCTGCACTTCTCGACTGGTACCAGGCGCCCATGGCTGCCGATGAGTACGAGCCCCTGCTCAAGGCCCACAAGGCCCTCGCCGAGGCGAGGGGCGCCTTCACGAAGGCCTACGAGGAGGCTGCGTCTGAGGGGGCCATTCCCGAGAAGACCTCGCAGGCCGCTCGCGCCGCTCTCACAATGCCGGTCGATGCCCTCGAGGAGCTCGAGCGCACGGGCATCGACCTCGCCGAGCCGCTTGTGTGCTCCGCGGTCACCGTTGCCGCAGGGGACGAGTTCTCTGCTGCCGTCACCCACGCCGAGGGCGAGCGTTGCCCCAGGTGCTGGAACTGGCGTGAGCTTGGCGATGACGGCCTGTGCTGCCGCTGCCACGACGCGGTTGAGGGCGCGTCTGAGCAGGGCTAGCTTTTTTGAGGGAAGTTTGTTGGGAGACGTACGTAGGGGGCCTTTGTGACAGTTGACGCAATGCATACGGCTCGGTCATGGCGGGGCGCGAGGCTCGTCGTGTTCTGGGTTATCTGCGTGCTTGCTGTTCTCGTCGACCAGGTCACGAAGGCCGCTGTCCGCGCGTCTCTTGTCCCGGGGCAGCCCCAGGAGTTCATTCCGGGTGTCCTAGACCTCTCGTTCGTGAAGAACACGGGTGCGGCGTTCTCCATTGGGGAGGGCGCCGGCCCCGTGTTCATCGTCTTTGCGGCCGCCGTGCTTGCCTTTGGCATCTGGCTTGTGTGGTCGCATGACTCACTGCCCATGCCGCTTGTGGTGTCCGTCGCCTGCGTGTGCGGCGGGGGCGTTGGCAACATGATCGACCGCATGATCTTTGGTTACGTCACGGACTTCTTTGCCACCACGTTCATGGACTTCCCTGTGTTCAACGTGGCGGACATCTTTGTCACCGTGGGCATTGTGGTCTCGGTGATTCTCTACCTCGTGATGGTTGACGCACCCGCAAGCGCCGCGGAGGCTTCCGCGCGCACCAGCGGGGCCGCCTCGTCCAGCGTTGGAGACCGCCAGGATGCCTGATCGTCTCGTTGGCCTGCTCGTGGGGCCCGAGGGGGACGGCGTGCGCATCGATGCGTTCCTCTCGGCACAAGATGGCATGCCGTCGAGGAGCGCGTGTGCGCGTCTCGTCGAGGAGGGGCGCGTGACGCTTAACGCCACGCCCGTCTCGTCCAAGAGCGAGCGTCTCTGCCTGGGAGATCGCCTCCAGGTGACGCTCCCCGAGGAGGAACCTGCCACGGGCGTCCTTGCGCCCAACCCATACATCCCGCTGGATATCCGCTTTGAGGACCAGTACCTCATGGTCCTTTCTAAGCAGGCGGGCCTTGTGTGCCATCCCAGCCCCGGCCATGTGGATGACACGCTGGCCAATGCCCTTGTCGCACATTGCGGCTACTCACGCCTGGGACGCCTTCAGGGAGACGACCGGCCGGGCATCGTGCACCGCCTTGACATGGACACCTCTGGCCTCATGGTTGCCGCCAAGGACGACGAGACCCAGAAGGCGTTGCAGGACCTTATTCGCCTGCGTGTGCTCGACCGTCGCTACGTGACCCTGGTGCAGGGATATGTGGCCCCCGATAAGGGCACCATCGAGAGCGGCATCGCTCGTTCCACGCGGGACCGCCTGCGCATGATGGTGACCGATGACCCCGGCGCCCGCGAGGCTATCACCACCTTCACCACGCTCGAGCGCTTCGAGGCGGGCCGCCGCGATGAAGGCTACACGCTACTCGAGTGCCATCTCTATACTGGCCGCACGCACCAGATTCGCGTTCACATGCGCCACATTGGCCACTGTGTGGTGGGCGACCCCCTCTACGGGCGTGGCGACCTGCGTCAGAACCTGGGTCTTTCCAGGCAGTTCCTTCACTCTTGGCACATTTGCTTCGACCATCCCGTGACCGGAGAGACCATCGAGCTTGCCGACGAGCTGCCGGAGGACCTGCGCACTGTACTAGAATCGCTGAAGGATACCTCAATGGGACGAACGGCGGCGGGCGAGCGCATCTGCCCGCAGCTTGGTGTGTAACGAAGTCGCTCCGCGCATGTTGCTCTTGGCGTGCGCGGCAACGTGAGAGAGAGCTTGCTATGGAGTTCAACAGGATCGGACTCACACCAATCGTGATCTTCAACATGATTGTGTGGCTCTTCTTCACGCTGGCGTACTTCTACCAGTTTGTCTACCTCATTCGCGTTGCCGCTCGCGGCATGGTCAAGCTGCCGCCGGCAAAGAAGCTGCACCGCTATGCCTTCTTCATCTCGGCGCACAACGAGGAGCCGGTCATCGGCAACCTTGTTCGGTCCATTCTTGCCCAGGACTATCCGCGCGAGCTCATGGACGTCTTCGTGGTTTGCGACGCCTGCACCGACAACACGCACGAGGAGGCCGAGCGCGCCGGCGCCATTGTCTGGGACAGAAACGACCTTGCGCGCCGTGGCAAGAGCTGGGCAATGGACTACGGCTTTGATCGCATCCTCAACGAGTATGGCGACAAGTACGAGGGCTTCTTCGTCTTCGACGCGGACAACCTCGTCTCGCCCAACTACACGCGCATCATGAACGACGCGTTCGATGCCGGCTACCTGGTGTGCACGAGCTACCGTAACTCCAAGAACTTCGACTCCAGTTGGATTTCTGCTGCAAACGCGCTCTGGTTCATGCGCGAGGCAAAGTTCCTGAATAACGCGCGCATGATGGTTGGCACGAGCTGCGCTATCTCAGGCTCGGGCTGGCTCGTCTCGGGCAAGATCATCAAGGGCATGCACGGGTGGGACTTCCACACGCTTACGGAGGACATCCAGTTCTCCACATTCTGCTGCGCGAACAACATCCAGATTGGCTATGCGCCTGCCGAGTTCTTCGACGAGCAGCCCGTTACCTTCAAAGCCAGCTGGGTGCAGCGCCTGCGTTGGACCAAGGGCTTCTACCAGGTGTTCTTCTCGTACTGCAGGGACCTCTTCCATGGAATCCGCCATGGGCGCTTTGCCTCGTACGACATGCTCATGACCATCGCGCCGGGTATGATCCTCACGCTCCTCTCGGCCTTTGTGAACGCGACCTACCTCATCGTGGGTAGCCTGAGCCATGGCTTCATTGCCACGCAGGCCGAGCTCTCCATGTGCGTGGGATCTCTGATCATGACATTCTTCTCGATGTACTTCGTGTTTTTCCTGCTCGCCATCATCACGACCATCTCCGAGCGCAAGCACATCCACTGCCACAAGAGCAGGCGCTGGATCATCTTCACCAACCTGTTCACGTTCCCGCTGTTCATGATGACCTACATCCCCATGACCGCGGTGGCCCTCTTCAAGAAGGTCGAGTGGATTCCCACCAAGCACGACATTGCCGTGAACGTCGAGGACGTCCTTGCGGAGGACGCCAGCAAGTAGGGCGCACGGCGACCGGCGGTGGAGCGGCCGGGGGCTGGCATCTCCTCGCTGCGTCCGCCTTGCGGCTTCCTCCTGTGGTGCGTTCTCGCAGCTCGGCGGGCGGTGACAAAGAGTCGGCCGTCGGATGCTACAATGGCCCGCAATAGTGGCTACCAGTACCGCATTCGCGGAGAGTAGGAGCGCACGCGCATGGCAACGTTCTTCGAAGGGGAATCGCACACCTTCTCTGAGTACCTGCTTGTTCCTGGCTATTCCTCGGCGGAGAACATCCCCGCGAACGTCTCGCTTCGCACGCCCCTCGTACGCTTCAAGCGTGGCGAGGAGCCTGCCCTGAGCCTAAACATCCCCATGGTCTCGGCCATCATGCAGGCAGTCTCTGGCCCCAAGCTTGCCGTTGCGCTTGCCCAGGAGGGTGGTCTCTCCTTTATCTATGGCTCGCAGAGTGCCGATGACGAGGCGGCCATGGTGCGAGAGGTGAAGTCCTACAAGGCTGGCTTTGTTGTCTCTGACTCAACGCTCACGCCCGACATGACGCTCGGCCAGGTCATGGAGATGAAGGAGCGCACCGGCCACTCCACCATGCCCGTCACCGATGACGGCACCTCCCACGGTCACCTCGTGGGCATTGTGACCTCGCGTGACTATCGTCCCTCCCGCGACGACCGCGCCAAGCTCGTCTCGGAGTTCATGACCCCGCGCGAGAAGATGATCGTTGCCGAGGACGGCACCTCGCTCAAGACCGCCAACGACATCATCTGGGACAACAAGCTCAACCAGCTGCCCATCGTCGATGCAGACAACCGCCTGGTTGCGCTTGTCTTCCGCAAGGACTACGACTCCCACAAGTCCCGTCCGGATGAGCTTCTCGACCAGCACAAGCGCTACCTCGTGGGTGCCGGCATCAACACGCGCGACTACGCCGAGCGCGTCCCCAAGCTGGTGGACGCCGGCGCCGACGTGCTGTGCATCGACTCCTCCGAGGGCTTCTCGGAGTGGCAGAAGCGCACCCTTGCGTGGATTCGCGAGAGCTACGGCGACTCCGTGCGCGTGGGTGCGGGCAATGTTGTCGACGCCGAGGGCTTCCGCTTCCTGGCAGACTGCGGCGCTGACTTCGTGAAGGTAGGCATTGGCGGCGGCTCCATCTGCATCACCCGCGAGCAGAAGGGCATCGGCCGCGGTCAGGCCTCCGCGCTCATCGACGTGTGCCGCGCGCGTGACGAGTACTACGAGGAGACCGGCGTCTACGTGCCCGTGTGCTCCGACGGTGGCATCGTCTACGACTACCACATGACGCTCGCGCTGGCCATGGGCGCAGACTTCCTCATGCTTGGCCGCTACTTTGCCCGCTTTGACGAGAGCCCCACGCGTCGCGTCAACGTGAACGGCTCCTACATGAAGGAGTACTGGGGCGAGGGCTCCGCGCGTGCCCGCAACTGGCAGCGCTACGACCTGGGCGGCAGCAAGAAGGGCCTCTCGTTTGTCGAGGGCGTCGACTCCTACGTGCCGTACGCCGGACCGCTCAAGGAGAATGTCGACAACTCGCTGCTCAAGGTCCGCTCCACGATGTGCAACTGCGGCGCGCTTGACCTTGCCGAGTTCCGCGAGAAGGCCAAGCTCACGCTTGTCTCGGCCACGTCGCTCGTCGAGGGCGGCGCGCACGACGTGCTGCTCAAGGACTCCAGCCAGCAGGTGAACTTCCGCTCGTAGAGTGAGACAAAGGGACAGTCCCCTTGTCTCATCGCAGAGGGGCTGTCCCCTGCCTTGTCTTGTCTAGCAATGGGAGGCCAGGGATGGACGAGAAGGACTTCGACAACATGCGGCGCGCTGGCACCGATGCCGCGCGACAGGTGGGCGAGGCCTTCTCGCAGCTTGACCTCTCCGGCGTCTCGAAGTCGATCGAAAAGGCGGTTCGCGACGTGGGGCGCCAGCTCAGCGCCTTCGGGCGAGACGAGCGCTCGCCCTACGTCATCAGCGATCCACAAGACGCTAGCCGCGCGCGGTGGCGCATGTGGGCGGGCCTTGCAATCCTCTTCTTCGTGACAATTCCACTGGTTGTCGTAGGGCTTGCACTTCTCATCTTTAGCCCTTTCTCCGGCATTGTGACGCTGGCGCTCGGTGTCGCAGCGGTCGTAGCGGGCTCGCGGCTTGTGGGCAACGGGGCGCACGAGAAGACCTTCGCGCAGATGCTGCACCGCGTTGACAAAGCTCTGGGGGATAGGAAGAGCGTCTCCGTGGCCGAGCTTGCTGGCGAGGCTGGCGTCCCCGTTCCGCAGCTTGTCTCGGTGCTTGATGAGGCGATCTCTCGAGGGCTCATTCCCGAGGGGCGCCTGGACGAGGATGGCGGCAAGAGGGTGCTCTACCTCACCGAGGAGGTGTGGAGCGCGGCGCAGGTGAGAAGGCCGGTTGCGCAGGCGGCTAGTACCACAGTCGCGGCTTCCTCCGGTGAAGAGTCGTCCTCCCTGCCCGAGGAGGCGCGTGAGGTTCTCGTTGCCGCTACGAAGAGCGTCGAGGGAATTCGGGAAGGGGCCGAGAAGGTTCGCGAGGGCGAGGTTCGCGCAATGCTCGAGCGGATAGCATCCAGGACCGAGGACATCTGCGCATACGTCATGCACCATCCGGAGGTCGCGTCGCAGTTCAGGAAAGCGGCGACGTACTACCTGCCCACGACTGCCAAGCTTGCAGGGTCTTATGTGGAGTTCGAGGGTCATGCAACTGGCCCCGAGGTCGTGAAGACGCTTACGGAGATGCGCTCGTCCTTCGGGCAGATGGACGAGGCACTGTCGAAGCTCTCCGACGAGCTGGTGCTCGACCAGTCCATCGACGTCCACAGCGACATCGAGGTCCTGCGCACCATGCTCGAGCAGGACGGCCTCTCGGAGTAGCGACGGGATTAAACTCCCCGGCAATGGAATCCCGTTGCCGGGGAGTTGAATCCCGCTGCGAGTTTTGGGGTACAGATAACCACCACTCGACGGGGAGGGGGTCTGCATGCCCAGGCGCAGCTTGAGCGAGTCTGGTTACTATCACGTTGTCGTGCGGAGCGCGGGAAAGGTGGCGCTCTTTGAGGACGATGCTGATCGTAGGTGCTACCTCAGGCTGCTCAAAGAGGCGCGCGAGAAGACCGGTGCGCGCATCATCGCGTGGGTTCTCATGACCAACCACGTGCACCTTGTTGTTGACTTCGGCGAGTCCTCGTCTGCAATTAGCGCCTTCATGTCCAAGGTTAACTGGTCCTACAGCAAATACTTCAATGCTCGAACTGGTCGCGAAGGCACCCTCTTCCAGGGAGGCTTCTGGAGCAAGCCCATTGCCGATGACGCACAGCTGATTGCCACGGTTTACTACGTGCACATGAATCCCGAAACCGCTGGTATAGCGCCCATGCGCGAGTATCACTGGAGCAGCTACCAGGAGTACGCGGGCACCCATTGGGTGGTGGACACGAGCGTACTCCTTGGCTACTTCGGAAGCTTCGAGGCATTCGATGCCTACGAGGGTTCGCCGCGAGATGTTGTCTGGGATGCGACGCGGTTGGACAACGATACTCGGCTTCAGGACGAGGATGCCCTTGCATTGGCGATGAGGCTAGCAGGCGTGAAAACCTCCAGCGAGCTTCGAGGAATCCACCGTCCCAAGCGAGATGAGATTATCCATCTCATGAGCAACCACGGAGTGAGTGGCAAGACAATTGCCAGGACCTGGGGGCTCGGCACCTCAACGGTCTCGCGCATCCTGCGACGGGATTGAGTTCCCCGGCAATGGAATCCCGTTCCCCGGCAATGGAATCCCATTGCCGGGGAGTTTAATCCCGCGAGGCGTCGAGGAGCTTGGCCTTGAGCTCGTCCTCGATTTGAGCGAGCTCACCCTCGGCCTGGCGGCGCTTCTCTCGGCCCTCCGCCTGCACGCGCTTGACCTCGTCAAGCGTCGAGATGAGCTGCTCGTTCGTGTGCTTCAAGGTCTCGATGTCCACCACGCCGCGCTCTGCCTCGCGGGCGGCGTCGACCGTGGCCACCTTGAGCTTGTCGGCATTCTTCTTGAGAAGCTCGTTGGTCATGTCGGAAACCTCGCGCTGGGCGCGCGCGGCCTGCGTGGCGTGCTCGATTCCAAGGGCGATGACCATCTGGTTCTTCCAGAGGGGGATGGTGTTGACCACCGTCGACTGGATTTTCTCGGCCATCACGGCGTCCGACGCCTGGACCATGCGAATCTGCGGCGCCGTCTGGAGGGCCACCTGACGGGTGAGCTCGAGGTCGTAGATGCGCTTCTCGAAGCGGTCGCACTTCTGCGCCAGGTCGCGTGCTGCCTGCGCGTCCTCGGCAAGGCCGGTCTCGGCCGCCTTGGCCTGGAGCCGCGCTAGCTCGTCTGTGCGTACCTGCTCGAGCTTCTCCTTGCCGGCGACCACGTACATCGTGAGCTCCTTGAAGTACGCCTCGTTGAGCGCGTAGAGCTGGTCGAGCGTCGCGATGTCCTTGAGCAGCGTGCGCTGGTGACCCTCGAGGGTGGCCGAGATCTCGCGGACGTTCTTCTCGACTGCGGTATAGCGCGTGCGCAGCGCCTCGAGGTTGTTCTTCGCCTTGTGGAAGATGGCGAGAGGGCCGGACTTCTCCTGCTTGTCGGGGTCGAAGTCCTTAAGCGTCACGATGAGGGAGCTGATGTCGTTGCCGATCTCGCCGAGGTCGTTGTTGCGCACGCCGTCAAGCGCTCGCTCGGAGAAGTCCGAGATCTTCTTCTGTGCGCCGACGCCGAAGGAGAGGACGCCCGCCGCGTTCGTGAGGTCGATCTTCTCGACGAAGGCCTCGACCTTCTCGCGCTCGGCGGGGGAGAGGGCTTGGGCCGGGTCGCTTGAGGGTGCCGGCGCCGGCGTTGCGGCGGGGACGGGATCTGACGCGGTCGGCGTGGGGTCGCCAAACTCCAGCTCCGGCTCGGGGATGTCCATGTCGAAGTCCTGCGTGCTGTCAGCCATAATTCCTCCAGGGTCGCTGAGCGGAGCTTGCGCGTTTCGCTGGGGCAATTCTACCCCATGGGATGCTGCGGCGGGCGAGCGAGGCGGAGCGGTCCCGCGTGCGGTGTGTGCTTCCGGTCGCGTTCCCGGTTCCCGCTCGACCGGCGTCGGACATGTGCGAGAGATTCGAAGAGCCCTCGACCGAGAATTACGCACGGCTGAAGATCCGGGCGACAAAAGCCCAGGTGGTGTTTCTCGCGAACTCAGCCGTGCGTAATTCGGGGCACCGGCAGCTGGGATTCGGGGGCGTCGGCAGCGCGAACTGCGCGGCCCACTCGCGCTACTCGTCCCCCGCGTCTTGATACGTGAAGTCCAGCGTGTAGGTGTCCTTCTCGAAGGCCGCGTTGAAGATCTGGGTTAGCTGGCTCTCGGCGTTCGTCCTTGCCTCGTCGAGAAGGCCGCCGCCAATGGCCTCCTCCTCGCTTCTCTCGACGCACTGCCTACGGAAGGCGTCGGAGTCCTCCACGCTGATGGGGTTGAAGATGTTGTTGTTCTCCTCGAGGACGCCGCTCTTGTCCATGTCTGGGGTGTTCGAGATGATGTGCGGTTGGTCGAGCGTCACGTGCAGCAGCGAGGGGTCGCTTTCGTCCTGCTCGAGTTCTGCTGTCGAGAGGTCGACGCCCGCCTTTATAGTGCCGTTGTAGCGGTACCAGAAGCTCTTCTCGGTGAACGGGACGTCAAAGAGGTCGAGAAAGTCGCGGTTGGAATTGGTCACCTTGTCGACGATCGAGTAGTCCTGAGAGGCGCTCACCAGCTCGCCCTCCTCACGAACGCGCGTGAAGACCACGCTGGGGGAGAGGGTCTGGACAGTGGGCTGGGCCAGCTCGGACTGCGGCGCGACCATGGGGTAGATGCGCGCGTAGAGGAATGCCCCCAGTGCTGCCCCCACAGCGAGAACTGCAAGCCACACCTTCCACTCGTGAAGGATGGCCCTTGCGCGCTTTGCCGTTTTCTCCATCTGTGCCTCCTTGGTTGCTGTTACTCGGGTTCCTCGATTCCTTGGCTTTTCATTAGTTTTTGAAGCAATTCCTCGCCGGGCGAGTCGTCTGTCGGCGGGGGCGGGCATTCAAGGCCACTCGATGCGCGGCCCAGCTCTTGCGCGCAGTCGCCAATGTGCGAGAGGAGCTTCGACCGCTGCGGTTCGTCCTCGAGCGCCGCGTTGAGTGCCTCGGCGCGGACGAGCTGGTCCGCGACGTCCGCGAGCCTGTCAGAGAGCTTCTCGGCCTCAAGGGCAAGGAGCTCCTGCTGGCTGTGGTCACGCAACCTTTCACGTAGGTCATCCGCGGCCTGCGAGAGCGTGAGGCTTTCTCGGCGTCTTTGGGCGAGAAGGAAGAGCGTCGCAAGGTCCCGCTCGTCGTAGGTGCGGCGGCCCCAGCTGCCGTCGCTTGGCGTGAGGACCCCGGCGCCACCGCGGCCCTGGTAACAGGCGCGCTGGATGTCGCGGCGAGAAAGACTCACCAGACGCTCTACCTCGGCGATCCTCCAGCCATGTTGTTCGGCGGTCCCCATGCGCTCACCTCCTCCTGATTAACCAAACCTGTTCAACGGTTGAACAGCAATCGAGACCTGTCAGTAAGCCGCCTACGGGTGCTGCTTCTTCGTAAAGAGGGGTGAAACAATTGCGAATGGGGGTGCTGTCAGTGCGTTCTCTAACACCTTCTTTATCGGTATCTGTGAATCGTCGTGACGTTTTCGCAGGTGGTTTTCTGCACGATTCACAGATACCGATAAAGAAGGAGTGGGGGGTGGGGTGGTGACAGCGACGGGGCGGCTGTTGGGGCGCAGCATCGTAGGAGGGGCGGAGAAAAACGCAGCTTCGGCGAGAAAATGGCGCCGGAGGGCGCGTCCCGTACGGAATCACGTACGAGAACCTCGCTCCGGAGAAATTCTGACGCCGGAGGGCGCGTCTCGTACGGAATTCCGTCGGAAGCCCTGGTTCCGGCGCCAGTTTCTCGCCGGAAGTGCGTTTTTCTCCGTAGCGCCCCCCTCGCGCCCCCCCTCGTGCCCGCCCGCACTCGCGCCGCAGTCGGCGTAGTGTGTCGAGCAGGTTCCGCATCGCCGCCGCTCCGGGGGATACCTGCTAGAATCGACAGGCTATGCAAAGGAGCGAGAAGGGGCTTCACATGTGCGACAGCACTCAGCAGAATGACTTCGAGGTGCCTGCCTACGACGCGCAGGCCATAGAGACCAAGTGGCAGAAGACCTGGGAGGACGAGGAGCTCTACAAGACCGACGAGGACCCCTCCAAGCCCAAGAAGTACGTCCTCGAGATGTTCCCGTATCCCTCGGGCGACCTCCACATGGGCCACGCCCGCAACTACACCATCGGCGACGCCATGGCCCGCCAGGCCCGTATGCGCGGCTATGACGTGCTGCACCCCATGGGCTTCGACGCCTTTGGCCTCCCTGCCGAGAACGCGGCCATCAAGCACCACACGCAGGCTGCCAAGTGGACCTACCAGAACATCGCACAGGCCGTCAAGACCATGAAGCGCATGGGCTTCTCGTATGACTACGACCGTATGTTCAACACCTGTGACCCCGAGTACTACAAGTGGGGCCAGTGGATGTTCATCGAGATGTGGAAGCGCGGCCTGGCGTATCGCGCTACCAGCCCCGTGAACTGGTGCCCCACCTGCAAGACGGTCCTCGCCAACGAGCAGGTCGTCGAGGGCCGCTGCTGGCGCTGCGGCTCCATCCCCGAGAAGCGCGAGCTCTCCCAGTGGTACCTCAAGATCACCGACTACGCCCAGGAGCTCCTCGATGACCTCGACAAGCTCACCGGCTGGCCGGAGAACGTCAAGGCCCAGCAGCGCAACTGGATTGGTCGCTCCGAGGGCGCCGAGATCGACTTCAAGCTGGCCGCCGAGGACGGCGTGACGCCCACCGACCGCACGATCTCCGTCTTTACCACGCGCGCCGACACCATCTTTGGCGTCTCGTTCATGGTGCTTCCGCCCGAGAGCGACCTTGCCGCCGAGCTTGTCAAGGGCACCCAGTACGAGGCCGACTACCTGCGCCTCAAGGAGGCAACCGAGAAGGTCTCCTCAGTCGACCGCCAGGGTTCCGCGCGCGAGAAGCACGGTGTCTTCACCGGTCGCTATGTTATCAACCCCGTGACCGGCAAGCCCGCCCCGCTGTGGGTGGCCGACTACGTCCTTCTCGACTACGGCACCGGCGCCGTCATGGGCGTCCCCTGCGGCGACCAGCGCGACTTCGACTTCGCGCGCAAGTACGGCCTGCCCATCCCGCCCATCATCTGCCAGAAGGAAGACCCCCTCTACGACAAGCTCAAGGACGAGCGCGAGCTGCGCGTGACCAACGTCGACTGGGACCAGGCCATGGCGGCCGAGGGCTACCTCGTCCAGTCCGGCCAGTTCACGGGCATGAAGGGCGGCAAGCACTCCGAGGCCGTCGACGCCATCGTCGCCTGGCTCGAGGAGCACGGTTGCGGCCGCACCAAGGTCCAGTTCCGCCTGCGCGACTGGCTCATCAGCCGCCAGCGCTACTGGGGCAACCCCATCCCCATGGTTCACTGCGACTGCTGCGGCGACGTGCCCGTGCCCGAGGATCAGCTCCCGGTGCGCCTGCCTGACAACCTCGACCTCGGCGCCGGCGAGACGCTCGCCGAGTGCCCCGAGTTCTACGAGACCACCTGCCCCAAGTGCGGCAAGCCGGCCAAGCGCATCACCGACACCATGGACACCTTCACGTGCTCCAGCTGGTACTACCTGCGCTACATCGACCCCCACAACGACAAGGCCCCCTTCTCCAAGGAGGCGGTGGACCGCTGGATGCCCGTCGACAACTACATCGGCGGCATCGAGCACGCAATTCTCCACCTGCTCTACTCTCGCTTCTGGACCAAGGTCCTGCGCGACATGGGCATGATCGACGAGGACGAGCCCTTCACCAACCTGCTCTGCCAGGGCATGGTCAAGGACGAGCATGGCGACACCATGTCCAAGTCTAAGGGCAACGTCGTTCCGCCCTCCAGTGTGATCGACCCCTACGGTGCGGACACCATGCGTCTGGCCATTCTCTTCGTGGCTCCGCCCGAGAAGGACTTCGACTGGGACCCCGAGGCCGTCGCGGGCGCCAACCGCTTCATCAAGCGCGCCTGGCGTGTGGTGTGGCTGCTCTCGCACGGCGCCAAGAGGGGAGAGGTCGATCCCGCAAAACTCTCCGGTGCAGACGCAGAGCTCAACCGCGCCCTCCACGAGCTGGGCATCAAGTGCACGAACGACTTTGACCGCGGCCAGTTCAACACGGCAATCTCCGCGTCGATGGAGCTCGTGAACGCGGCGTCCAAGTATGTGAACGACGTCCCCGAGGACAAGCGCGACTCCGCCTTGGCCTGGCGCGTTGCCCACGACATCGTGACCATGCTGGCCCCCATCTGCCCGCACTGGGCCGAGGAACTCTTCCACGAGGCGCTGGGCCTTTCCGGCTCCGTCTACAACGAGCCCTGGCCAGAGTTTGACGCCGAGCAGGCCAAGAGCGACCTGGTCGAGATCGCGGTGCAGGTCAAGGGCAAGGTTCGCGCCCGCATCCATGTCGCTGCGGACGCCTCCAAGGAGGAGCTGGAGGCCGCTGCCCGCGAGGCGGTGGCCGAGCAGATTGCCGGCAAGACGGTCAAGAAGGTCGTCGTGGTGCCCGGGCGCCTGGTGAACATCGTCGCCATCTAGCATCTTTTTTGCCTTGTCTCCCTTTTTCTGTCCCGGTTCGCCACACATTCGGCAACGATTGTGTGGCGACCTGCGCGGATCACACATTCGGCAACGATTGTGTGACGAATTGGTTGCCGCAGGACCGCAGTCGCCACCCGGCAGCCCGAAATGCTAACGCAGGTGGCTGTTTGGCAACAGTAGAGAGAGGTGAACGGAAGTTCAAGGATCAATCCAAGAAGCGCGTTTAACATATGTTCATAGTAGTGCTCGTCAGATACACCAAAGAGGCTGGAGCAATCTATGCCTGGTCATAGCTCTATACCCCATGGTCCTTTGTCGTTTGAAAACTTGCTCCAGAGCGTGGGACTCTCCGAGCGTGAGGCAGATGCTGTTCGAACAATCGTCATAGGTCTCACTGCAGCTGATGCTGCTCCTCTTATGGGTGTTGGGGCATCAACCGTTGGCAGCTACCGTCAGAGGGCCTTCCAGAAACTTGGCGTCACCACAAGGGCCGATTTTCTTAGAATTCCTGAGTGCGCACTTTGGCAAGAGGCACTTTGTCAAGACGCCGCAGCCGATGATGAACCCCTTGGTAGAGCGCTTGAGCCTCAGTTTCACAATGATGCGCAGCGGAATACAGAGGGTGACGATTCCCCAGTTTCAATCAGGTCCTACCCGCTGCTATTCCTGAAGTGTCTTGTCATCAGCCTTGTCGTTGTCTCTTCCATCGCGCTGCTTTCAATCTTTCTCAGGCCCAAGCCTGCTTATCTTGACTCTCCAAATGGCTTTATCTCTTCAGATTACGGTGATATTCCAGATGTGACGGGGATGCGTGCAGATGCAGCTGCCTTCGCTTTGGCATCCGCAGGCTATTATCCAGAGTTTGTGCCCCGCTCATCTTTAGACACTCCCGGTACGACTCTTTGCGTGAGTGAGATAGGGGATATGAAAGATGCAACTCCGGATCGGTCCGCCATAGCGTGGGAGGGTGGTAGCGTCTCTGGTTACAACCTGTCGGGTGATTGGAAAGCTTATGTCTTGATTGACGTTGCCGTCTGAGTCTACGCTTGCGGGTCTATTCACGCCATTGGCAAGTAGCAAATGTAGCAAATCATTTTGACTACAGACATCTTCTCTCCGCCTCATTACCTTTTCAGCAAATCGGATATACACGGCGATTTAGATATGTACAGTTTTTGGCATCACGGAGGAGGAGCGATGAAGATGAACGGCATTCTCACGAGGCGAGACTTTCTGGGAGCTTCAGTCCTTGCATTTCAAGGGGTGCTGTTGATGCCCGACGCTGCTCATGCTGATCAGGCGAATGCTAGTGTACTAGAGCTTGACGGAAGCATTGAAGCAAGGGAAATGTGGGCAGAGGCCGTTAAAAGGGCCGACCAAGAGAACTCGCCCATCATATCGTCTGAAGATGACCTCTGCAGTATCCAAGTAGACCCATTGAATGGTGTTTACTCGAACGCAAGAACCGTATCCGTGTCAAAACGTAGTCAAATAGGTCTTATAAATGATGTGATTATCATATCTGCTGATTATGGGGTAACAAGTACCAATAGAATCTCCCCATTCAATTGGGCAAGATTATATTGTTCAGCTTCGAGTGTGAAGCACTCAAACTACCATAGAACAGTTCTCGATGGTGGTCGTACCAACGCAATTTGCTTCCATGCAGAGATTGCTGCAGCCGGTGGATGGCCTACGTATGTCGGGGACTTCTATGCTGAGTTTTATTATACGTTCACTGGTAGTTTCATGTAGAGCTTGGGGGTGCCTTCGATGGTTCAGGGGCTAGGCGCTTGGGAGATAGTTGGCATTTTCCTTGCAATGGTTCTTGTGGTTGCACTGATCATCTTCGGAATTGTGCTTCTCGTCAGAAAGGCATCTGGTAAGCATAGCTAAACGCCGGGGCATTCTAATACTTCTATGTCAGAGAACCCAGCGGGATACAAAGGAGGCAGGGGTAGTTTCCTTTTGCCTCCCTTTTTCTGTCCCGGTTCGTCACGCATTCGGCAGCAATTGTGTGATGACCTGCGCGGACCACACATTCGGCAACGATTGTTCGACCGCCGAGAGCCTAGCGGGACCTCTCTTGCACCCACTGTCTCCCACTTGTGTAGATGTTGATGACGCAACAGCTTGGCGTCTTCGAAACGGTTTTGAATCGTAAGATGTTGACAGAGCAACAAACTGACGGACTTGGGCCGCTATCTCGGCTCTCCAACTACTCAAGCGGAGCAACGGACCTTTGCGAGTGGTAGGAGAGGCATGAACAACCGTTTTGAGAGCTTTGTTGATGTGGTCTACGCTCTCAACAAGGAAATACAGCGCATAAAGTCTGAGAAGATGGGCTCTCTTGGGCTGCGGGGGATTGACACCATGGTGCTGTATTACCTCTTCAAGCATGCCATCGACCTCTCGGAGGCAGACCTCGCCCGTCTCGTGCGCCAGGATTGAGCCGCTGTTACATACACCGTGGCAAAGCTGGAGCGCTCTGGTCTTGTGGAGCGCCCTTCCGGAGATAGTCACAGCGCCCGCTATCGCGCGCGCAAGACGGTCAAGAAGGTCGTCGTGGTGCCCGGGCGCCTGGTGAACATCGTCGCCATCTAGACGAGAAGCGCTGTGCTGGCGTAGGCTGACACGTGTCACGGCGGGTCCGGCGCCAGACGTCGGGCCCGCCTTTCTCGTACGTCAGACCATCGGAGCATGCGCATGCGCGTTGACCTGCACATCATGCCGCTTGTGGGGGCTCCCGCAGACTGGGCCTCTCACCTGGGCCTCGTTTGCCCGCGCTACCAGGAGAAGGCGTCGACGAAGGCGTCCGAGGCAACGCGGCTGGGGGAGTTTGCGGCGGGGCTTCTTTTGGCAAGCGTGCTCGGCGTGCGCCGAGACGAGCAGCTCGCCATTGGCCCCGAGGGCAAGCCGGAGCTGGCAGTCGGTCCCTCCCGCATTGGGCTTTCGCACGACGACGGCATGGCGGTGCTTGCCGTCGCCCCCGGGGCCATTGGCGTAGACGTGGAGGAGATGCCCGCCCAGTACGGCAGGCTCGAGCGAGACGCCCTCAGGGGGGTGCTCTCGGATAAGCAGGTCTGTCGCGTGGAGGCGTCGCCGGACGTCCCGCTCGCCTTCGCCCTTGCGTGGACGCGCGTCGAGGCAACGCTCAAGGCAGACGGTCGCGGCTTTGCCTTCGACGTGCGCGGAGGCAGGCTCCCCGAGGGCTGGGAGACGGCTCACGTCCTGGTAGACGGCCACGTGGTCACCTGCGCCGCGCGAGAGGAGCCCGCCATCTGCGTCCAGCGCCTCGGCATGCGCGAGGCCATGGCCCTTCTCGGCGCCGAGAAGGACGAGCGATAGCGGCAGGCCCAGCACCTCTCAGCGTTCCTTTGCACTCCTGCACAATGCGGCCCTGAAGCCATGCCCCCAATTTGAATCCCCTTACATTGTCCCTGAGTCCGCGCGATCGCAAACTGGACCGTGTCAGAAGTAGTTCTATCGCCGCGAAAGGGGCAGACATGGACCAGGATCGTCAGGAAGTTTGGGACGCGCTCACCACCCGTGCAAGCCAGCTCTTTGGGAAGGACCCCTCTGAGTTCACGGAGGATACCAAGTTCGCCGAGCTCGGGATCAAGTCCGTGCAGGTCTCTCAGATCACGACCTACCTCGAGGACGAGCTGGACATCGAGGTCCCGTACATGAAGTTCCGCCGCTGCGAGACCTTTGGCGAGGCCACGGACTTTGTCTGCGACCTTCTCGACCAGTAGGGGGCGTGCGATGTTTCTAGAGCCTAGGATTCCCGAGGACTGGGTTCCCGTCACCGACAAGAAGCTGCACGACCTCATCAAGATGACGGGCGAGTGCGCAAGCTTCAACGAGGACGAGTGCCCCATCTACTGGGACCCCGACACCGAGGGCTACATCTTTCTGCACCGCGAGGCCTTTGGCGAGGACGAGGTCATGGCGGCCTACCGCGTGGCGCGTCAGCCCAACGACAACCAGGCAGAGGTCGACCTCTCCGCGAGCGACGACCCCATGGCCCGCATGGGCCAGGGCTTCTGCCCGCCGTTCAACCCACACACCTACCAGGCGGCTGACGGCGTGGTGTGCATGCAGGACCAGGAAGTGGTCATGCGAGACGGCACCAAGATTTACTGCGACATCTACAAGCCCGAGGCCGAGGGCCGCTATCCCACGATCGTCTCGTGGTCATGGTTTGGCAAGCGCCCGGGCGACGGCATGAGCGAGTGGCAGATCATGGGCGTGCCCCCCGCGACGGTCTCCAAGTGCGCCAAGTTCGAGTCGCCCGATCCGCTCTTCTGGTGCTACAAGGGCTACGTCGTGGCCAACGTGGACGTGCGTGGCGCGGGCCACTCCGAGGGCTCGGTTCACATGTTCACGCACCAGGATCGCGAGGACGGCTACGACTTCGTGGAGTGGGTCGCGGCCCAGCCCTGGTCCAACGGCCGAGTGGGCATGTCGGGCAACTCCGGCGTGGCCATGCACCAGTGGGGCATCGCTTCTACCTGCCCTCCCCACTTGGCCTGCATTGCGCCCTGGGAGTGCACGACCGACCTCTACCGCGAGAGCTTCTTCGAGGGTGGCGTTCCGGCCCTCTCGTTCAACAAGTTCATCGCAGCGCAGGTGACGGGCCCCAACGGCGTTGACGACCAGGTCGCCATGGCCAAGATGTACCCTGACATGAACGCCTACTGGAACGACAAGCGCGCGGACGTGCGCAAGGTCAAGATTCCCGTCTACCAGACTGCCGGCTGGTCGCACTTCCACCTGCCGGGCTCGTTCAACGCCTGGAGGCGCTGCCGCAGCCACCTCAAGTGGATGCGTGCGCACAGGGACTTCGAGTGGCCTGACACCTACAACCCCGAGAACCTCGAGGACCTGCTGCGCTACTACGACCGCTACCTCAAGGGCATCCACAACGGCTGGGAGATGACGCCGCGCGTCCGCCTGGACATCATGGACGGCTACGACGTGGACTACCAGGAGCAGCGCCCCGAGAAGGCCTGGCCTATCAAGCGCACCCAGTACAAGAAGCTCTACCTCGACGCGTCCGCGCCCAAGGACTGCGCGCCGCTCGACCACAAGTCCGCGTGCTTCTCGCTCTCGATTGAGCCGGTGTCCACGCAGGCAAAGGCCAGCTACAACCCGGCGGACGAAGAGGTCGACTTTGACCTCACGCTTCCCGAGGACGTCGAGATCACGGGCTACATGAACCTGCATCTCTTTGTCTCCTGCGACGGCTTCGATGACATGGACCTCTTCGTGAACATCCAGAAGGCCGACGCCGAGGGCAACTGGGTGCCCTGGCTCACGCTCGACGAGCCGCACCCGGGTGCGTGGGGCAAGTGTCGCGTGTCTCGCGCGACGGTTGACGCCGCCCTCACCAAGGCGCACACCCCGGTCTACACGATGACCGACACCAACAAGCTCGCGGAGGGCGATGTCCGCGCCGTCGACATCGCAATCGTGCCCACCGCCCGCGTCTACCACAAGGGCGAGCGCTTCCGCGTGCAGATCTCGGGCCGCTACATCCGCGACGGGTGGTTTGAGCCGCTCTCGTGGGACACCGACAACCACGGCACCCACAACATCCACACCGGTGGCGAGTGGGAGTCCTGGATCGAGGTGCCCGTGGTGCCGCCGAGGTACCAGGCGGGCGAGTACGTGCACCGCTAGGCAGGCAGCCCGCTAAGACGGCATTGCCGTAGGGCCCTCTGGCACAAGGCCAGAGGGCCCTTCTCTGTTACGGTGCGGCAGCAGCGGGTGCGCGCCGCACGCCACCGTGCGTTTGCACAACCCTCATCCAAACCCCGGATGCAGTTTCGTCTCGACAGACGAATACCGCGAGAACTCCGCCGCCTACCATCAGGGAGGCATGCGCGAGACCGGCTAGGCCGGTGCCACGCGCCAAGCATCCCACATCCCAGGAGAGGGGTTCTTCATGGCAAAGTTCAAGGTTATGGCCGTTTGCGCAGGTAGAAAGGGCGGCAACGGCGAGGCTCTCGCCAAGGAGGCGCTGTGCGCCGTCGAGGAGGCGGGTGGCGAGGTCGAGCTGCTCAACCTCTTCGACTACAACATCCTGCCGTGCACCGGCTGCGAGGGCTGCACCATGCAGATGGGCAAGATGGCCGCCGGTCTTCAGGATGAGTACCACGGCTGCGTCCTCAAGGACAAGGACGATACTGACGCGATCATCACCGAGATGCACACGTGCCAGGGCATCATCTTCGTGGTCCCCACCTACGACCTCACGCCAAGCTCGCTCTACACCCGCCTGGCCCAGCGCTTCCTTGCCTACGAGCTCTCGTTCCTGCTCGCCATCGGTGCCGTCAAGGAGAACCCGCACACTGTGGCGGGGCTCATCTCGGTGGGCGGCTCCATGCACGACTGGCAGTCGCTGGCGCTCGAGAGCCTGCAGGCGACCATGTTCACCCAGTCGCTCCAGGTGGTTGACCGCTACATGGCCACACGCGACGGCCGCCCCGGCAACACCTTCGTCTACGCTGACCAGCTGCCCCGCGCTCGCAAGATGGGCGAGAACATCGTGAAGGCCATCAACACCCCCGTCGAGGAGCGCGGCTGGCTCGGCGACCCCAACGATGGCGTGTGCCCCAACTGCCACTCCAGCCTCGTCTATCCTGGCGACAAGCACTGGGACGGCATCGAGTTCCCTTGGGAGTGCGCCGTGTGCGGTGCCGGTGGAACGCTGGGCACCAACCCCGAGACCGGTCGTCCCATGCTCGTGATCGATTCCGAGAACGGCCTCATCCGCGACCGCAACAACGACAAGGCCCGCGCCGAGCACCTGAACGAGATCAACAAGACCCGCGATCAGTTCTTTGCTCAGCAGGACCAGATCAAGGACCAGATGAAGAAGTACCGTGACATGAAGTTCCCGACCCTGGAGATCAAGAGGTAGCCCCTCCATCAGCGTTCAGCCATTCCGCCCGACCGCGAGTAATTCCCACGGTCGGGCGGTATTGTTTTTTTGCCCGCAAGACGGACGACCTGGATGTGGGCGCTCTGCCGAGCGGCCACGCTCCCTAGTCCTCCTCGGCCCTGAAGTCCTTCCTCGAGATGTTCAGACGAGACTTGAAGAGGTCGAGGTAGAACAGGACGCGGTACGAGAGCTGCAGCATGAACTGGTCCTCGCCGGACGAGAGGTCGCATCCCAGGATCTCGCGGATGCGACCCAGCCGGTAGAGCAGCGTGTTCTTGTGCAGGCTCAGCATCCTTGCCGAGCGCTGGGTGTTGCAGGCGTTCTGCAGGTAGATGAAGAGGGTGTCCATGAGCTCGGTGCCGTGCTCGCGGTCGTAGCGGGCCAGGCGCATGAGCGAGGGGTGCACAAAGTTCAGCAGGTTGTACTGCTTGTTGGTGAGGTCGAGCATCTGGACGTAGGCATAGTCGCAGTAGTGGTAGACCTGCCCGTCCTCGAGGAAGACCGAGACGAGGCGCCCGGCCGAGATGGCGGCGCGAGCCTGCTCGTAGTGGCTCTGGATGTGCGTGAGGTCCTCGAAGGCGTTGCTCACGCCCACCGAGAGGTCGTTCACGTCGGCGACCTTGCGGAGGAGCTCCTCGGTGTAGTCCCCGAGGCCGGTGCCCTTCTCGCGGGAGAAGAGCACCACGAGGGCCCGCTCGTACGTGGCGTAGATGCTGTTCGTGAGGCAGCCCGTGAGCTGCATGGCAATGGAGTCCAGGTCGTGCGGGGCGACGTCTGCGTGGTTGGGGTCGAAGACCGCCAGGTAGAGCTCGGGCAGGGGCCTGAAGTCGAGCACGCTCAAGCGACGCGCGGTCACGGCGTGGCTGGGCTGCTCGTCGTTGAGGAGGCTCGTCAGGAAGTAGGAGTCCATCTGCCCGCGGCTTGCTACGTAGAGGTTGGTCTTTTGCATCTCCTGGGCAACGAAGCGCCCCAGGCGTGCCATGCACTCCACGTCCACCTCGCCGAAGGGATGGTCGCGCTCGATCATCATGGTGTGCGCGATGGTCACCCCGTGCACCACCGAGGGCGTGACCATGGTGTTTGCCCCGAGGACCTCGTTGTACACCACGATGGGGGTCGAGGACTGGGCGCATCGCTCGCTGATTCGCTCGTGCTCGATGAAGGCGACGCCGTCCTCGAGGATCGACTCGTAGTGAAACTCCTGATCAAGCACCCTGTCAATGGGGTTTTGTGGGTTGAGCCTGCCCTCCACGTGGCGGGCTACGTAGTGGTAGGCGCTGTCCACGACTACGATGGGGTTGCCCAGCGCGCGCGACGCCTCCTCGATGAGGTACTGGAGGCCGTTGTTGGTAAAGTGAGCGGTGAGCATTCGGCGAACGATGTCCGTCACCTGGATGTCCTCGAGAAGGAACCCCTGGAGGTCGTTGTAGCAGGAGAAGGGGTTGAACTCCAGGCGAAGGAGGATCACGTTGCACGAGGCGCTCTCGAGGAGGCCCTTGGGAACCTCCTGGCACCCAAAGAGGACAAGGTTGAAGATCTCCTCGACCGGCGCCTCGGGGAGGTGGACGTCATCCGAGAAGTAGAGGACGTTCGAGTGTATGCACCTCGTCGTGGCCGTGAGGAAGCAGATGTTGTCGATGTTGACCTCTGGGTCGCGGAGCTTCCTCAGGGCAACGGACCCTTCGGGCAGGCGCTTGAGCAGCTCTTTGAGTTCCATGGGTTGGTCCCTCTCGTCGTATGTGCAAACACACAAAATAATACGTGAATGTCGCACCGGCCGTTGGTCTCGCGCGCACGGGCTGCGTGTGCCCCATGGGCTATAGTTCAGCGTGTTGTCACTGGAGGCGGACGTGCGGGAGGTGCTCGCATGAAGCGGGGCCCTGGAAGCGCGGCAAAGCGAGGCGTCGAGGAGAGGGTCGAGGAGGCGGTCTTCGGCCTCATGGAGACGACCGACATCCCTGACATCAAGGTGAGCGACGTCGTCTGCTTCGCTGGCGTGTCCCGCTCGACCTTCTACCGGCACTACGACAGCGTCGAGGACGTGGTGAAGCAGTTCGAGGCGGGGCTTCTCGACACCATGCGGACGATCAACAACACCGCGCTGGGCGTGCGGTTCGACAAGGCAGAGCTCAGACCCACGCATTCGATGGTCGCTCGCATGGAGGTGCTCCGCAAGAACCGCGACAAGATCGTGGCCCTCAACAGCGACCACGGCGACCCCGTCTTCCAGCACCGTGCGACCATGCTCATGCACGAGTACTTTCGCATCCGCCTGCAGGGCGTGGGCGGCTCGGAGCTCCATCGCGACCTGTACCTCTCGTTCGTGATCGCCGGCCACAACAACCTCATCCAGTACTGGCTCGAGAAGCGCCCGGAGATTCCGCCCACCGAGGTCGCCGCCATACTCAACCGCATGTACTACTCGCCGCTGTTCATAGACGAGAAGACCGCGCTCGAGCTTCCCGAAGACCCGTTCGCCCGCCTGTAGGGACCACTTGCCGGGGCCCGGTCGCGCCAGGGCGCCAGCTTTCGCTTGCGGGATAGACACCCTGGTCTACCAGCGGATTCATGCGCGCGCCCAAAGACCCTCCCCGTGGCGTCGCGTTCTTTGGACGTCACAAACAACCGGCGTCTACCTGCGAGAAGAAACACATGCCCATTGAGTGTCCCATATTGCGGGACACATTGTGTATATATGTCCCGCTCTGCACGTGAGGCACCCCATATCCTGTGCTCGTACGCAGCGAGAGTTCTGCAGCACACGAGCAAAGGAGTGATTGTCTTGGTCAAGCTTGGCAAGCAGGCACGCAGCGTGTCCATCGTGGGTGTTGGCTGCACTCCCTTCAAGAACTTCGAGGACCATCCCCAGACCAAGGGCATGAGCGAGGGCGACGCCTTTGGCTACGCCGCGCTTGAGGCCATCCAGGACGCGGGCCTCGAGCCGCGCGACATCCAGTACTTCTACCACGGTGCCGCGAACCCCTTCATGATTGGCGACTCCCTCACGCCCAACATGCAGGTGGCGGACTGGTTCGGCGTGCGCGGCATTGGCTCGGTGCACCACTCCGAGGCCTGCTGCACCGGTTACGTTGCCCTGCAGGAGGCAGTGCAGGCGGTTGCCTCCGGCACCTATGACGTTGTGCTTTCTGGTGCCGTGGACCTGGCGGCGTCGCTTCCCGTGGTAGACGCCCCCGGCTGCTTCCGCCGCGACTTCCCGCTCTCCGAGATGCTGCCCTCCATCCCCAAGGTCTACGACCGCGCCTATGGCCGCCCGTTTGACTCTGCGTTTGGCATCTCGTTCGACAACTGGATCAACAAGTACCGCTGGGAGTACGACCTCACGGCAGAGCAGATCGACGATGCCCTGAACGGCGTCTCCAAGTCCCTGAGGCGCGACGCCGTTCTCAACCCCCTGGCCTTCTCGACGAAGACCTTCGAGGAGCTTGCCAAGGAGAACGACCTTCCGGATGCCGATACGTACCTCAAGGGCTTTGGCAACCCCAAGGTTACGCAGTACCTGCGCGTGACCGGCTTCGAGATTAAGTGCGACGGCGCCGCCGCCCTGGTGGTCATGCCCACCGAGATGGCCGTCGCCCGCGGCCTCGACCACAAGGTGATTGACGTCCTGGGCACGGGTGCTGCCGCCTTCGAGGGCGCGACCCCGGACAACGAGTACAACGGCACCAAGGTTGGCACCCAGCAGGTCTACGAGCTCACCGGCGTGAGCCCCGACGAGCTTGACCTGCTCTTCGTGAATGACTTCTTCCTGGCAGGAGACATTGTGGCCGCCGAGGAGGTTGGCTACATCCCGCGCGGCGAGGCCTGGCAGTACGCCATCGACGGCCGCATGGGCTTTGACGGTGACAGGCCCATCAACACGCACGGCGGCCGCTGCAACTTTGGTCATGCGCACGGAGCCTCGGGCGTGGCGGACGTGGTCGAGGCCGTCAAGCAGATGCGCGGCGAGGCCGGTGCCACGCAGATGCCCAAGGCTCCACAGACCACGTTCCTGCGCGGCTTTGGTGGCGGCCAGAACATCCGCTGCCAGATCCTGCGCACCCACGACTAGCGCCCGGCGCGCATCCAAGCAACCAAGAGGAGGTACACGATGCTTCTTGAAGACATGGAGCCAATCGTTAAGAAGTTCTACGACGGCGTTGCCGAGGGCAAGCTCCTTGGCCGCAAGTGCACGGAGTGCGGTGCCATCGAGTTTCCGCCGCACCTGGGCTGCAACGCCTGCGGCTACCACCAGACCGAGTGGGTGGAGCTCTCTGGCCATGGCACGCTCGAGTCCTTTGTGGTGCCCGGCATCCAGAACGACAAACCCTACCTCAAGGAGGTCGCGCCCTACGGCTACGGCAAGGTGCGTCTCGACGAGGGCACGGAGTACTCGTTCGTGATCTTCTGCGGCAAGAAGAAGGTCGTGAAGGGCCTGCAGGAGCGCCTCTACAAGAACCACGAGACCATTGGCGTCCACTTCAAGCCCATCAAGCGCGTGGTGCCCGAGAAGGAGGGCTCTGACGTGATGGTCGAGTGGTGGGAGCCCTGCTTTGAGCTCGACGAGGTCGCGGAGTAGCGTTGCGGCCGTGGACTGTTGAACATCAAACATTGAATCAAGACGGAAGGAACCAACCATGGACAAGAACGAGCTCTTCTCGACCCTCGCAGGCCTTGCCAAGGAGGCCTACAAGACCGACGTCGACATTACCCCCGATACCACCTTCGACGAGCTGGGCAAGGGTTCCATGAAGATGATCGCCCTCACCTCGATGATCGAGAACGAGCTTGACGCCGAGGTCACCGTCACCGAGATCATGAACATGAAGACCTTCGGCGAGCTCGTTGACCGCGTTGCCGAGGAGGTCGAGGAGTAGGCCTTCTCGCCTACTCGCGTGTACGGCCAAGCAAACCCCGGGGCGGCTCCTTCTGGGGCCGCCCCCTTCTTTTACCTTTGGAGAGATACATGAACCTTATGGATGACATGCGCAAACGCGCCAAGGCAAACGTCCAGCGCGTCGCCTTCTTCGAGGGCGAGAACCCTACCATGATCAAGGCCGTGGCCGAGCTTACCGACCAAGGCCTGGCCTCGTGCGTGGTTGTCGGCAATGTTGAGGCGATCGAGAAGAACGCCGCCGAGCAGGGCGTGAGCCTTGACGGCGTGGAGCTTGTGGACCTTGCCGACGAGGAGGCAAATGAGGTCCTGGCCCAGCGCTTTGAGGTCCTTCCCAGCTGTCGCTGGAAGGCCAAGGGCGTGCGCCGCCGCGTGGCGCGCCCCATGGAGCGCGCCCTCATGATGCAGGCGCTCGGCGACGTGGATATCACCTTTGGCGGCATCGACTGCCCCACGGGCGACGTCATCCTGGGCGGTCAGGAGATCATCGGCCTGGCAGACGGCATCGACACCATCTCGTCCATGGGCATCTTCGACATCCCCGGCTACGAGGGCTCCGCGGGGCAGCTCCTGGGCTTTGGCGACTCCGCTGTCTGCCAGAACCCAACGCCCGAGCAGGAGGCTTCCATCGCCATCTCCGCCTGCGACACGTGGAGCGCTCTTACCGGCAGCGAGGCACGCTGCGCGCTGCTCTCGTTCTCGACTGACGGCTCCGGCGCGGGCGAGATGGTCCAGAAGGTGCGCGACGCGCGCGACATTGCCAACGAGCGTCGCCCGGACCTCAAGATCGACGGCGAGTTCCAGCTTGACGCCGCGCTGCGCCCGGAGGTGGCGGCTCACAAGGTGCACCGCGAGAGCGCCGTTGCCGGCAAGGCCAACGTCATCATCTGGCCCGACCTCAACGTGGGCAACGTGGGTGTGAAGCTCGTGCAGATGTTTGGCCACGCCAACGCGTACGGTCCCATGCTCCAGGGCTTCAAGAAGATCGTCTGCGACTGCTCGAGAAGCGCCCCCGTGTCCGAGATCGTGGGCAACGTCGTGATGTCCTGCGTGCGCGCGCAGTGCCTCAAGGGGGAGTAGCCATGACCGAGAAGAACTACCGCATCCTGGTCATCAACCCCGGCTCCACCTCCACCAAGGTGGGTCTCTTCGAGGGCGAGACATGCGTCTTCTCGAAGAACGTCTCCCATGACGCCCAGCGCCTGGCCCAGATTGGCGATGTCTCCTCCCAGCTGCCCTACCGCCGCGACATGATCATGGGGATCTTGGACGAGAACGGCGTTGACCTCTCGACCATCGACGCCTTTGTGGGCCGCGGAGGCGGGCTCCTCTCGCTGGAAGGCGGCGTGTACTCGGTGGACGAGACGCTGCTCAACGACGCCCGCCGCGGGGCAAACGGCGTGCAGCACCCGGCACAGCTGGGAAGCCAGCTTGCCCACGAGCTTGCGGCCAGCTGCGGTAAGCCCGCCTTTGTGGTGAACCCGCCGGACACCGACGAGCTTTGCGACGACGCGCGCATGACGGGCATCCGGGGCGTCTACCGCAACGTCCACCTGCATGCGCTCAACCTCAAGGAGACTGCCATCCGCCACGCCAAGACGATGGGGCGCCGCTATGAGGACTGCGACTTCATCGTGTGCCACATCGGCGGGGGGATCTCCATCTCGGCACACCAGCACGGCCGCATGATCGACGGCTACGACATCGTGGGCGGCGAGGGCCCCATGACCCCCACGCGCGCAGGTGCGGTACCCGTGGTTGCGGTGCTCGACTACCTCAAGAATCACGACTCGGCCGAGACGCGCAGACTCTGCCAGCGCAGCGGTGGCTTTGCGGACCTTCTCGGCACGTCTGACGCGCTTGAGGTGTGCCGCCGCGCCGAGGAGGGAGACGAGGCGGCGTCGCGTGCTTGGAGTGCCATGGAGTACCAGCTCGTGAAGTACATCGGATCCATGGCCACGGTGCTTCACGGCAACGTGGACGGCATTCTCCTTGGCGGCGGCATGGTGCACAACCAGGGCCTCGTTGCCTACATCCGCGACGCCTGCGGCTGGATTGCCCCCGTCACGGCATACCCCGGCGAGTTCGAGTTGGAGGCCATGGCAGCGGGTGCGATACGTGCGCTCTCCGGCGAGGAGGAGGTCAAGCGCTACTCGGGCAAGCCCGTCTTTACCGGCTTTGCCTGCTTTGAGTAGGGGACGGGAGTGCGGGTCCCGCGCGTCACCTGGCGCGGGACCTCACCCCACCTGCAGGTACTTGTCGAGAAAAACATCAAGTGCGTCGTTTCTGCGAGACGGAAGCCATGCCGCGGCGGTGCACATTTCCTGCTCACGGCCTTCGATTGGGATAGCGTTCACCTTGCCGTTTGCGTTGATGAACGACGTGAAGTAGCCGGGAAGGAGGGCATATCCCATCCCCGAAGCTACGGCCAGTACCGTTGTCGCGATGTCCTGGGAGACGTAGGCGATCTTGGGGGCAAGGCCCACGCCCTCGAGCGTGCTGCTAATCCTGGAGTTTTCGCCGTACTTCTCGCTGCCCCGGTCGATGTCTACGAGCTCATAGCCCTTGAGCTCGGAGAACCCGATTGTTTGCCTTCCGGAGAGCGGATGTCCTGCCGGCACTACGGCAAGGAGCGGCCAGTGCCTTAGGACCTGGTACTCGATGCCCTCCATCTGGGACGGGTCATAGAGAAGGTTAAAGGCGACGTCGATTGTCTCGGCCTTGAGGGCATCGTAGAGCTCGGAAACATTCTCGCGCATGAACGAGACCGTCACGTACGGGTTGTCCGTGAGAAAGGAGAGGACCATATCCGAAAGATTCGTGTGCTCATAGCCTTTTATGTAGCCGATGGCAAGCGTGCCATCTATGCCCTTGCTTCTCCGCCTAGCACGGATGAGCGACTCCTGCTCGTAGCGCAGGATGGTCTTGGCATCGCCTAGCAGTGACCTTCCGGCCGGTGTGAGCTCAACGTGGTGGCTGTCCCGCTCGAATAGACGGGTGCCCGCCTCCTTCTCTAGGAGCTTGATTTGCTGGCTAAGCGCAGCCTGCGAGACAAAGAAGCGCTTGGCTGCACGCGTAAATGAAAGATCCTCTGCAACGGCTACAAAGTACTCAAGCTGCCTTGTCTGCATGAGCGTATGCTCCTCTTTGCAATAAGAATTACTTATTGAACGTCAATATCTACGATACATCAACCCAGATGATTGCTGCTTACGATAAGAAACGTAGGCATAACTGACGTATTAGGGAGCTGCGATGTCTGACAGAAGAAAAATCAAGCTTGTCCAGTCGCTCACGGGTGCCATCGTGCTGACCCTGCTTATGCAGGTCATGCCTGTCCTTGGGTACGGCAACTACGTTTGGATGCTCTTCCTGCCGCTTCTCCTGTTCTTCGCCCTTGGCGCAGACTTCAAGAAGATTCCAGCAATGATTATTGGCTATGGCTGCGGCTGCCTGTGGTCAATCGTAAACGCCCTGGTCATGCAGCTCTTCGCTGGGTTTGGGGACAACGCGTTCCTCTCGAACATCCTGCCCACAATCATCGTGATCTTCCTCATTCTGACGACCCACGAGAACCTGCTCGAGGGAACCATCTTTGGCAACATCCCCAGCATCTTTCTGGGCCTTTCCACGTCGTTCTTTGTCTTCATGCTCAATGTGCCACTGACGACGCTGCACCTCATTGGCTTCTATTGCTACGGGCTCGTGCTGGCGGCCGCCCTGGTTCTCTCTGGTATGGCGGTGTGCAGCGCAATCTTTGGCAAGGAACGCACGATGGCAGCGCTCATGCCACTTCCGCAGGATGACAAGAAGGATAAGAAGAACAGCTAACTCCACCGCAGCTTCATTCCCAGCTAAGGAAAGGAATAGGTGAGAAACCATGCCAGAGAGAGGTAAGCAGGGGCAGGTGGCACCCCAGAGCAAGGTCGTCAGGAGCCTTGATGAGGCACAGGCAATCTATGAGGGACGGCCAGGTGCTTCGAGGTACCCTCACGTCTTTGACCCCATCGAGATTCGCGGCAACGTCTACAAGAACAGGCTCATCGCTGCTCCTACGATGTTCTTCCACGCGGTCTATTTCATCCCGCAGATAACAGAGAACATCTACCGCATGGTGGGGGTTCGCGCGGAGGGCGGCTTTGGTTGCGTTTCCACCGGCGAGATTCCGGCGAACTTCGAGGAGAGCCGCGGTGCCTTCATGGATCGTGCCATCGACATTCACCACTACTACGGAAGCGACTTCGACAAGGCCAAGGAGTATGCAGATCGCATCCATGCGGGGGGCGCCCTTGCCTACTTCGAGTTCTCCCATGAGGGCCTTGAGGCTGACGATGCCGATCAGCCATGGGGGCCGGAAGACATGGTGCGCGAGGACGGCAGGCACGTCTTTGGCATGGATCGCCAGATGATGGAGAAGGTCTGTCGCGACTTCTTCGACCTCGGACGCTTTGCGGTTGCTGCAGGCTTTGACGGGGTCCTGCTCCATGGTGGACACGGCTTTTTGATTCAGCAGTTCGTCTCACCGGCAACCAACCACCGGACCGATGAGTTTGGGGGCTCCATCGAGAACCGCTCGCGTTTCCCGAAGATGCTTCTCCAGGCGCTGAGGGCCGGCGTGGGTGAGGACAAGGTTATCGAGCTTCGCATGAGCGCCGAGGACGGCGAGCCAGGTGGAATGACGCTTGAGGATACCTGCAGATTTGCTGAGCAGATTGATGGCCTGGTAGATATCTTCCACGTGTCAAATGGCATCAAGAAGCTGGGCAACGGTAGCGACACGTTCAGTGACATCTTCGATGTCCACGGCGTGAACCTCGAGCGCGCGGCAGCCATCAAGAGGCACCTGCACAAGAGCCTCGTCTCGGTTGTTGGCGGCTTCAACAGTGTAGCGCAGGCAGAGGACGCCATCGCCTCTGGCAAGGTCGACTTCGTCGAGTACGCCCGCCAGTGCTTCGCCGACCCCATGTTCATCGAGAAGACCCTCGACGGTCGTGAGGATATGGTGCACCGTTGCGTGCGCTGCTTCCACTGCTATCCCGGCTTCTGCGAGCACAAGACCGATATCCCTCTCTGGTACCAGCTCCCTCCCGAGGAGTTCATGAAAATCTACAGCCCAGCCGTTATGGGAGACTGCTCCATCAATCCCGAGTCTGGCCTTGGCTTCTATCCCGACCAGCTGCCCAAGCCCGAGGCCAAGCGTCGCGTGCTTGTCGTAGGCGGCGGTGTTGGCGGGATGCAGGCGGCAATCACTGCAGCACGTCGCGGTCACGATGTGGTGCTTGCTGAGAAGTCCGACCGCCTCGGCGGTGTGCTGCTCTTCTCGGAGCACGACCATGACAAGCGTGAGTGGTACGACTTCATCGAGGTCCTTCGACGCGAGCTTAGCGAGAGCGGCGCCAAGGTGCGGCTGAATACCACGGTAGATGCGGAGTACATTAGGAGGACGGCCCCTGACGCCGTGATCATTGCCGTCGGCGCACATAACCGTGGCTGCAGGCTGCCTGGGTCCGAGCGGGCAATGGATGCAGCAGACAGCTACTACCACTTGAGTGAGCTGGGGCACTCCATCGTGATTGCCGGTGGTGGACTCACCGCTTGCGAGACCGCCCTTAACCTGGCGAGCCTTGGCCATGAGGTTACGATGGTCGTGCGCAAGGCTCGCATCACGCCGAGCACGTTTGGCTACTATCGCAATGCGCTTCTCGACGAGATGGACAAGCGGGGTATCAAGCAGATGCTCTCCACGGTGCCCATCGAGTTTACCGCCGATGGGCTTGTCTGCGAGAAGGCCACGGACGACAAGGGCACGCCTGGCGGTGAGCGCCTGGTGGTGCGGGCGGATACGTACATGTACTCGTTTGGCATGGAGCCCAATTCCGAGCTTGCCGGTGCCCTCGCCGCAGCCGCCGAAGAGGTGGGAGCCAAGGTCTTTAACATTGGCAATTCCAATAGGGCGACGATTGTACGTGATGCCGTTCACGATGGATATAAGGCAGCGATGGCCGTTATCTAATGCGTATCCATGTTCGTGCGATAGCACATAAAGCCGACACATATTGGCAAAACCTTGTGCTATGGGCCATAGGATGGTCGAAGGTCTGCGCCTAGCATGAAGTCATCGGGCGGCGTGCGGGATTGCTCCGTACGCCGCATTTTGTACCTTTGGGCACACGCCCAGCGTCTAGGGAAGGAATCACTCATGCCGATGAAGACTTCTACGAGGTTCGTGAAGGCAGCAATTCTGGATGTTTGCACAGCGCTCGTTCTCTGCACGCTGTGCGAGTGGCTTGCTCTTTACGTGTTCCATACCGCCACCCCGGCGCCGGGCGAGGGCTGGATTTGGCCTATGTTCTGGATCAACTTCGTGTTTGCGTGGTGCGTCGCCACCATCATCGGCATGATTCCTGGGGTTGTCGACATGGGCTTCAATTGGGCCATGAAGCGCTCCAACCCCTCCGAGGGAGCCAAGTTCGGTGCGCTTGTGAACGTCCCCATCAACACCGTCTACTCTGTCATTCTCTGCTACCTGGTGGGCACGCTTGACGCCTGCGTCCTGGGCGGCGCGCCGTTCGTTGCCTCGTTCTTTGGCTTCCTCCAGAACATCATCCCGGTGTGGATTGCCTGCTACGTGGTGACCTTCCTTCTGCAGGGTCCCATCGAGAACTTTGCGCGCAAGGTGTGCAACGACCCTGCTCCGGCAATGCCGCAGATGCACTAGGGTATAGCAGCCTGCTTTGGGCATGCACATAGACTGATGGCGCCCGGGCCGAGAGGCTCGGGCGCCACTTTGGGCATTTTGGGAGGTACGTCTCGCATGGACAAGATCTTCACGGTGACAGACCTGGGCGAGGGCCTGTGGGAGATAGCGGACTGCGTTGGCTGCCGCTGCTACCTGGTAAAGGGGCGCGATCGCGTGGCGCTTGTCGACTCGTGCGTGGGCGTGGGCGACCTGCGTCCCGTGGTGCGCGAGCTTAGCCGCGGCCTTCCTGTGACCGTGCTTCTCACGCATCGCCACCATGACCACATTGCGGGTTCGTACCTCTTCGACGACGTGCGCATTCCCCGCGAGGAGGACGTGGACATTGCCCTGGGCGAGGAGCAGAACGAGCATGCCGTGCGCATCTACGTGGAGCAGGGGCGCGCGCCCGAGGGGGCCTTCTCGGCCATGCGCGATGGAACGCGGCCAAGCTTTACGTACTTCGAGGAAGGCGACGTGCTTGATTTGGGCGGCGTCACCATCGAGGGCGTCTTTCTCCCCGGACATACCGACCACTCGATGGGTTACCTCGTGCGCGAGCGGCGGCTGCTGCTCTCCGGGGATGCCGTGACGCCCTGCATGTGCCTCTTCTTTCCCGAGAGCCTGCCTATTGCCACCTGGCGCCAGACGCTCGAGAAGATGCAAGGACTGCCCTTCGACACGTTCCGGATTGGCCACTACTCGCACGAGTTCCGCAAGAGCGACCTCGACGGCTTTCTCGCCGCGGCGGACTACGCGCTGAGCGGTGCGCGCGGGCTCTCGTGGATGTACACCTACATCGAGGGACTTAAGGGGTCGCTGTATATCTCGCCTGACACGCCGACGGATGACGCCGATTCCCCGGATTTCCGTGCCGTTATTGGGCCGTACGTGCCGCGCGAACACAAACGCCGCCGGCGCCACGGTGCAGACGGGGCGGCCTGACGCCCGAGGGCACGTTGTCGCAGCTATCACGTATCAAAGCGGCCCTCCGGCGCCGATGTAGCGCCGGAGGGCTTATCTCGTACAGGATTGTGTCAATAGCCGCTGCTCGGGCGTCATTATCTCGCCCGAAGGTGCATTTCTGCAGCAGCAGCGCAGGAACTTGAAGCACCTACTCGGCCCGGGGCACATGCGCAAGCGCGAAGAGCGCCAGCGCCAGGCACGCCGCCATGCACACCAGCGACAGGGCGAACATGAGGCCATACCCGCCTGCGGAATCGATTACCAGGCTCCAGAACACCGCGGCCACGGCGCTCATGAGCGAGCCCACCATGGAGACGCGCGAGTAGATGTTGGCGTAGTCGGCGGAGCCAAAGACGCTTCTCACCAGGAGCGGTGTCTCGACCGTGGTCATGGCGTAGACAACACCAAAGCAGAACGCGCCCACAAGCAGCAGCGCAAGCACCGAGGGCATGCCCCACATGAGAAGGACGCCCACCACGCCACCCGCAATGCCACAGACGGCACCAAGACGCACGGAGTGGTCGCTCACGGAGCCGAGAAACACTTTGCCAATGGCCTGCCCGCCCATGGCCGCAGAGGCAACTACGCCAGACGCCGCTGCAATCTGCGGCAGTGAATTGGAGAACGACAGAGCGTAGCTCGAGAGGAACTGGTAGACGGTCTGGTTGAGCGTGATCAGCCCGCAGAAGGCAACAATCGCCCAGAACGCTGGCGTGCGCATGGCGTCTGCCGCCGAGACGCCCTGGGTGCCCACGGTTGCGGCGCCGTCTGTGTCAGCTGCATCCTTCTCGCCCGCGCCATAGGGGAGAAGGCCCTTGTCGGCTGGCTTGCCCCGCACCACGAATAGTGTGAACGGCAGCGTCCCCACAAGGATGATAATGCCAAAGACGAGATAGGCTTGGCGCCATCCCTCGGGCGAGCTCTGGATGATCGCGGTGCCAATGGGGTTGAAGATTACGCCGCCAATGCCCGTGAAGGCCATGCACAGACCCACGAAGAAGCCCACGCGCTTGACGCACCACGCGTTGATGAGGGTAGGAACCGCCAGGTAGATGAGGGGTGCCACGCCCACACCTAGCACGATGCCAACAAGGTAGAACTGCCAGACCTCCTGGCAGGACGCCATGCCAAACATGCCCAGACCGCAAAGCGCCGTAGCAACGGAGAGCACCACACGCGCATCCCGCGCCGCAAGGAGCTTGCCGGCAACGGGAAGCGTGGCCATCATGGCCAGGTTGAGCACCGAGAAGTACAGCGTGAACGACGCCTTGGGCACGCCAAAGAACTCGGACACCGGCGTGAAGAAGATGCCCGCGCACGAGAGGACCAGCGCGCAGGGGAGGCACGTCATCACGATGCACGAGAGGACGATAAGGTACGCGTAGTGAAAGCCGCCGCGCGTGGTTGTGTTGCTGCTCGCCATGCCCTAGGCCTCCACGTCGGCGGGGGCGCCGGCCAGCTTGAAGCCGTCCCAAGAGGGCACGCCCGTGTAGGCCATGACCTCCTCGGTGCCTTCGAGAGCGCGCACTGCACCCGCGGCAGCGCCCTCCATCTCGAAGTCGCCCGCATACACAAAGACCGGGGCAATCCAGCTCACATGCGTCGTCACGTAGTCAACAAAGCGCTGGTCATGCGACACGCCGCCAGTGAGCACGATGCCGTCGACCCTGCCCTCGAGCGCCGCCGCAAAGGCGCCGATCTGCTTGGCGGTCTGGTAGGCCATTGCCTCGAAGACAATGCGCGCCCACTCGTCGCCCGCGTCGATGCGTGCGTCGATCTCCTGTGCGTCGTCGGTGCCGAGAAGGCCCTTCAGGCCACCCGTCTTGCCTATGACGCCCATGACCTCCTTCTTGTCGTGCGCGCCGGAGAAGGCGAGGGCTGCGATGGGCTTGGCGGGCACGTCGCCGGAGCGGTTGGGGGCAAAGGGGCCCGAGCCCTCCAACACGTCGTTCGTGTCGACCATGCGGCCCTGCCTGTGAGCCGCCACGGAAAGGCCTCCTCCCACGTGCGCAACGATAACGTTGACCTCGTCGTAGCGCTTGCCGAGAGACGCCGCGCAGCGGATGGCGCACTCTTTCTGGTTGAGGCAGTGCACGTGGCTCTTGCGGTAGACGCCGGGGTAGCCCGTGATGCGGGCAACGTCCGCAAGCTCGTCGGTGTCCGGCTGGTTCACGGCAAAGGCCGGCTTGCCGCAGCGGCTCGCCAGGTCGAAGAGGATGGGCGCACCCAGGATTGCGGGGTGGTTCATGCCGCAGTTCAGCACGTGCTCGCAGACCTTCTCGTCAATGCGGAAGATGCCGCCCTTGGTGGGGCCCATGCCCCCGCAGTAGCCGGAGAACGCGTCGATGCTCTCGAGCGCAATGCCAGCGGCTGCAAGCGCGTCGAGGACGGTTGCGGTACGGAACTCCAGCTGGTCGGCCGCGCGATCAAAGCCAGCCAGCACGGCGGGGTCGTGGCGGACGTTCTCCCTCATGAGGGCCTTCTCGCCCTCAAAGACCGCCACCTTGGTGGAGGTGGAGCCGGGGGACAGCGTAAGAATGCGATATGTCATGTAAGTGCTCCTTGATTTTGCGTTTGTGCGCGGTGCGGGCTAGCGGGCGGAGAGGACGAGCATGGCGATGTCGCCGACCATCTCCTCGACCGAGGAGCCGCGCGAGCTGTCTGCCACCGGCCGCCTGAAGCCCGAGAGGTTGTGGCCGTAGCCCTTGCCGTGGGCAAAGATCTGGATGAGCTTCACGGCGCTGTTGGCGCAGTTGAGGTCGGGGAAGACAAGCACGTTCGCACGGCCCGCCACGGCGCTCTCGCGCTTGACCTTCTTTGCCGCCACGGCCGGGATAATGGCAGCGTCAAGCTGGAACTCGCCGTCGAGCGCGAGGTCTGGCCTGCGGTCGCGGGCGATCGAGATGGCCTTGCGGATGCGCTCGACGCTCTCGCTCTCGCCGGAGCCGTCCGTGGAGTAGCTGATAAAGGCGCAGCGGGGCTCCCAGTCCATGAGGGCCGAGACGTTGTCGCATGCGGCAATCGCGATGGAGGCCAGCTCCTCGGCCGTGGGCTCGGGGTTGAGGCCGCAGTCGGTGAGGGCTATCACGTCGCCCTCGGGGCCGGCAAAGCCGGGCGTCTGGACAAGCGCTAGGATGGAGGGCACGTCCACGCCGTCTGCCAGGCCAATGATCATCTGGGCCGCCATGAGCACGTCGCCGGTGGTGTTGGTGTGGCCGCAGAACGTGCAGTCGACGTCGCCCAGCTCCTCGAGCATCATGGCGTAGTTGAGCGGGTTCTTGAGCTTGCGGCGCGCAGCCTTGGCCGAGAAGAGCCGCTCGCGACCGGCGTTCATGTAACGCTCGGCCAAGGCATCTGCCGCCTCGGCGTCTGTGGTGTCGACGATGCGCATGCCCTCGGTGGAGACGCCCGCGCGCTCCGCAGTCTGGGCGATGACGTCTGCGGGGCTCACGAGCACCGGGGTCCCAATGCCGTCGTCCGCCACACGCCTTGCCGCAAGCAGCGTGTCCTCGTTCTCGCACTCCGGAAGCGCCACCACCTTGGGTGCCTTGCGTGCCTTCTCGATGAGCTCGTCAATAAGTGCCATGGTCTCTTTCTACCTTTCCCTTGGCGTTGTACGTGAGGTCGTGCGCTAGCCCTGCTCGTGCTTGGAGGGAATCTTGAAGAGGACGACCGAGGTCACGTAGCCGATAAGAACGAGCTGCAGGTAAGTCTGGCTCCATGCGGCGAGCATCTGCGCGGGCCCAACCTGCGTCACCGCCTCGGTGAGCGAGATGATGGTGACGAAGATCAGGTTCTCGATGAAGATGGCTGCGTACGGCCGTGCCGCCTTGCTAGCAAGACCCTTGGTGAGCGACTGAGAGATGCTCACCGTTGGGATGAGCAGCTGCGCCACCACGTTGGTCGTGAACGCCACGCAGGTGTAGGGGTACCACGTCCCCCACGCCATGGGCGCGCCCGCAAGCAGCGTCGCGCTCGTGTTGATGACAAGGGCAAGCACGATGTCGTTGACAAGTGTCCTGATGTTCCATTCGCACATGGGCTGGCCTTTCGGTCTTCTCGGTAACGGGGTCTCTTCGCGATAGTCCACATGCAAGCGTACGGCCCCGCCCATCCGGCTCCCATGGAACGCGCACCAAAATAGACGCGCGGAGAAGTTACTATGTTTGTGCACGAGCACAGCGCCAGCGGAGGGTACAGATGAGGCTTCGGACCGTCCTTAACGAGCTGCCCATAACGGGCTCATACATCCACGACGAGGACCTTCTCGAGTGGGACCTCATTGTCTCTCCCAGCTGGAACGTGGGGTCAAAGGGCGTCGTGTGCCTAGGCTCCATGGCGGACTACCTGCAAAACGATGCCCCGCAGACCACAGACGGCATCCTTCTTGTCTACGTGCAGGGCGTGCTTGACGAGGAGTACCACAAGCCGCCTCGCAACGTGGTCTTTGTCACCGGAGAGGTCTCGCCGAGCGACTTCCAGGAGGCCTTCATGCGCCTGGTGCTCCAGAGCGGCGAGCTTGCCGTGAGAAGGGAGGATCTCTTCCGCTGCTACCTGGACTCCTATGACCTCAGGCAGTTTGCCAGGCGCGCCTCCGAGGTCATTGGCAACCCCGTCGTGATCACGAACACAGACCACAAGGTGCTTGCCACGGCGGGCGAGATCCCCAATGACCGGCCGGATATCGCAGCGACGGTCGAGAGTGGCTACGTCTCGCAGTCGGTCGAGGATCACCTGGCGGAGTCGGGCATCCTGAGCTCTGTGAGAAGCTCCCGGCACTCGATCATCACCACAAACGTGGCCGACAACCTGCGCTGCGTGACTTCGATAATCTATCACCACCGCCTGGAGATGGGGCGCTTTGACGCGTTCGAGGTGACGCACGAGGTCACCGGCATTGACCTGGAGCTCATCGACTATGCCACCTCGCTTGCCGGCCTCATGATCGACCGGCTGGGCGTTGCTGGCAAGCGCGTGGACATGGGTTCCTCCGTCCTTGCCGACGTGCTCTCTGGCAAGTTCGAGGACAGGGACGCCGTTCGTGAGCACCTCCGCATCGCTGACGTCCCACTCGACTGCAACTACGTGCTGCTGCGCGTGGTTGGGCAACCAGGCGCAGGTCACGACTACTATGCGCGCGTGGGGCAGCTTGTGGGCGATGCCCTTGCCGGCAGCGTCTGGACCAACTTTGGGTCTGCGGTTGTCGTGCTCGTCTCGCTGGGGGAGGCAACCGAGGCGGGCTTTGCGGACTACGAGTCCTGCGAGCGCAGGATCTTGAGGGACAGGAAGTTCATGGGCGCGCTCGAGCACAACGACATGCGCGCCTTTGTGAGCGAGCCCTTCTCCGACGTTATGGAGGTGCGCGCCAGGCTCAAGCAGTGCATCCTGCTCGACGAGGCGGACGTCCTGGAGAGGTCTTCTCGCCAGCGCGTGGTCTTCTTCTGGGAGCACCGCTTCCAGGTGGTTGCTTCTGTGTTCAAGGGGCTGGGCTACTCCGACATGCTCCTCGACAAGCGCGTGGTTGCCATGGCTCGCTACGACCGCGAGCACGGGAGCTCGTATCTGGAGACCGCCGTGATGTCGGTGCGCTTCCCGGGAAGTCCGGCCGAGGCGGCGGAGGCCCTGAGCGTGCACAGGAACACCTACTTCTACCGTGTGAACAAGATCGGTGAGCTCTTCAAGCTCGACCTCAAGGACGGCGACGACCGCCTGGCGCTCTCGTTTACGGCACGCGTCCTGGAGGCGCTCGGCGAGGACGTGGTGGACGCCGGTGCCCTTCCCGAGACAAACTGAGAGCATTTCTCGGCCAATCTTCTATGCAATTGCACAGCATCTCCGGCGATAGGCTTCTGCCATCGGAAGGGCCGCGGCGCGGGGGCGTGGCGGCGAAGCCATGACGGAAGGCTGGTGCTCCATGACAAAGGTTTTGGGCGTCTCGTTTGGAACCAAGAACGGCAACAACGACAGCATCTGCAAGGAAGCGCTGATGGGTGCCGTCGAAGAGGGCTGCGAGGTCGAGTTCATCCGCGCGATGGACCTCAACATCAAGCACTGCACGGGCTGCATCACCTGCGTGAAGATGCTCATGAGCGGCCAGGGCAACATGTGCATCCACAAGGACGACTTCGACTGGCTGTTCTTCAAGATGGCCGAGGCAGACGGCATCATCATGTGCGACCCCATCTTCGAGACGGGCGCCTCGGGCCTCTTCCACACCATCATGGACCGCTTTGGGCCGCGCATGGATACCGGCAACAACGTGATCGCCACCCAGATCGCCGAGAAGATCGCGGCTGAGGGCGGCAAGTCCAAGGCCCCCGACCCGCGCATCATCTGCCCGGGCAAGCCGGTATCCTACATTGGCATTGGCGGCTCCGACTGGGGCACGCACGTCCAGTCCGACCACGCCATCCAGTCGATGACCCCCACCTGGAAGGTCATCGACAACGAGTGGGTGCCCTGGTCCAAGCGCGCCCTTCTCGACGACAAGGTCGTTGCCCGTGCGCACCAGATTGGCGTGAATCTCGCCCGCGCCGCCAAGGATCCCGAGCACGCCACCTACCAGGGCGCCGAGGGCGTCTGCCCGCACTGCCACGCCAATGACTTCTACCTGGTCCCCGGCACGGACAAGGCAATCTGCTCGGTCTGTGGGCTCGAGGGCCACGTGAGCGTGGTGGACGGCAAAATCGAGGTCGAGTACCGCCACGACGAGTGCTACGACGAGCGTGGTCTCTTCCGTGCCCACGACACCGCCGAGGGCAAGCAGATCCACGGTGAGGACATTGGCCGCATGGAGGGTGAGCTTGCCCAGCTCCAGAAGGGCGACGAGTACAAGAGCCGCGTGGCCAAGTACAAGGCGTTCATCCAGCCCACGATGCCCCCGAGGGACTAGCTCCTCTCGCCAGGCTCCTTTCCGGCGGCACCACGCGCAGCGCGCACAGTTTTGCGCCGTGCGTGGTGCTGTTCTTTTGTACGAGCGCACATAGCCCGGACGAGCCGGTGCTGCGACATTACTAACTGTGCGAGATACACAAAGCGTCTTGTTGTCCCAACTCTGGAGGTATGACATGGCCAAGCAGCTTGAAACGGATGTCGTCGTCGTTGCGGCGGGTCTCTCGGGACTCGCGGCGGCAATCTCTGCGGCAGAGAACGGCGCGAGCGTCATCGCGCTGGAGAAGGCGTCCAACACCGGTGGCGCCGCCAACATGGGCATGGGTCCCTGCGCGGCAGGATCGCCCGTGCAGAAGGCCTCGATGATCGAGGTCACGCCCGGTGAGCTCTTCCGTCGTCACATGTTCTACACCCACTACCAGGTTGATCCTCGCCTCGTGCGCGCGTACTACTTCAAGAGCGGCGACACCATCCAGTGGCTCATGGACATGGGCGTCAAGTTCAACTCCGTGCGCCCGGCGTTCCGCGCCCGCGAGCGCACCCGCGCCTACGCAGACGGCGAGTACACCTGGCACGTTGTCCAGCCCGAGGATGGCTCCGAGCCCGGCCCTCGCGCTGCCACCACGATGACCAAGCGTATGACCGAGCGCGCGCAGGCGCTGGGCGTCGAGTTCATGTTCGAGACCCCCGGCAAGGAGCTCATCACCAACGATGAGGGCGCTGTCACGGGCGTGAAGGCCGTCGACAAGAACGGCGAGGAGATCGACATCACCGCCAAGGCGGTCATCGTGGCCACGGGCGGCTTTGGTGCCAACGCCAAGATGATCAAGGACTACATTGGCCTTGACTGGGGCAAGAACCTCTACTCCTTCGCCGTGCCCGGTATGGACGGCGACGGCTTCAACATGTGCCACAAGGTGGGCGCCGGCCACACCCCCGTGACCATGGAGATGATGTACCAGCTCCCCGACAACATGAACCACTTCTACGTGGAGGGCGGCTTCCGCCAGCCCTGCTACTGGTGCGACCGCAACGGCGAGCGCTTCATGCCCGAGGACGACATCTTCAACACCACCTTCGTGGGCAACGCGATCAACCACCTGCCTGGCAAGGTCGGCTTCTCGATCTTTGACTCCAAGATGCTTAAGCACTGGAAGAAGGACGGCCCCGATATCGTCTCCCACGTCCACCCCAAGGACCTCTACCAGGGCTTCGAGGAGCAGTTCGCCCGCGACGAGGACACCTACCTCGACGGCGATGGCAACCACGTAATTGCCAAGGCCGACACGCTCGAGGAGCTTGCCGAGAAGATCGGCATCGACCCCGAGGGCCTCGTCAAGAACGTCGAGGAGTACAACGCCATGTGCGCCGAGGGCTGGGATTCGCTCTTCGAGAAGGAGCGCGAGTTCATGATGCCGCTCGAGAACGGCCCGTTCTACGCCTGCCGCCAGTACGTTGGCGCCTACGGCACGCTGGGTGGCGTCCTCATCAACCAGCGCATGGAGGTCATGACTGACGAGTACAAGACCATTCCCGGCCTGTACTGCGTGGGCACCGACGCCTGCACCATCTACGGTGACTCCTACAACTACTCCATCCCCGGCAACACCATGGGCTTCTGCCTCAACTCCGGCCGCATCGCCGGCGAGAACGCTGCTGCCCTCTCGATGGAGTCCGCGTCGGACGACGAGTGGGACTAGCACCTACTAGCTCGTGACTGGTTGCGCCCCGCTGCGTCTGCGGCGGGGCGCGCCGTCTTGAGAGACCATCATTGCCATTGGAGAGGGACATGATGAAGCTGACCATTGACGGAAGCGAGGTCGAGGCCGCAGAGGGCACGTCGGTGCTCGACGCTGCGCTCGATGCGGGAATCTTCATCCCGCACCTCTGCAAGCACCCCGACCTCGAGGCCGTGGGTGGCTGCAGGCTCTGCGCGGTCGAGGTGAACGGCTCCGGCCACGCCGTCCCCGCCTGCAAGACCCAGGTTGAGGAGGGCATGGTTGTTGACTCCCACGCCGCCAGCGCCGACCACGTGCGCAGGATGGCTATGGAGCTCATTCTCGCCACCCACCCCTCGGACTGCACCGGCTGCCCCAAGTACGGTGTCTGCGAGCTGCAGTCCATGTACCAGTATCTGGGAGTCTCACCGGCGCGCTGGCGCTGCCGCGCCCGCACCGTTCCAACGGACGACTCCAACCCGCTCATCACCCACATGTTCACGCGCTGCGTGCGTTGCGGCCGCTGTGTGCGTGCCTGCCGCGAGCTGCGCGGCGTTGGGGTTCTCGACTATCAGCGCACCGAGGACGGCGTGCGCATTGGCATCGACGGGGGCGTCTCGCTCGAGGAGGCGGGCTGCCGCTTCTGCGGGGCCTGCGTTGAGGTGTGCCCCACGGGCTCGATCGTGGACGTCCTGGGCCTCAACAAACCCGAGCGCAGCCGCGAGGACAACGTGGTGCCGTGCCGCTCCGGCTGCCCCGCGCACATCGACATCCCGCGCTACCTGCGCCACGTGAAGGCGGGGGAGTGGGAGAAGGCCACGGCCGTCGTGCGTGAGAAGGTGCCGTTCCCCGAGACCCTGGGTTCCATCTGCACGCACAACTGCCAGGGCGAGTGCAAGCGCAACCAGCTGGAGGGTCCGCTCTCCATCTGCAGGCTCAAGCGAGCTGCCGCCGTGCGCGACACGGGCGAGTGGAAGTCCCGCGTGCGCCACGAGCCGCTTACGGGCAAGCGCGTGGCCATCGTGGGCGCCGGCCCCGCTGGCCTCACCGCGGCGTACTACCTGGCAGAGAAGGGCCATGCGGTCACGGTCTTCGAGGCCGAGGAACGCCCCGGCGGCCAGCTTCGCTACGGCATCCCCGCCTACCGCCTGCCCGACGAGGTTCTCGATCATGAGATTTCGACCATCCTCGAGGTCGCGCAGGGCACGGACGAGAAGCCCCGCATCGAGCTGCGCTGCGGCGAGCGCCTGCACGACGTCAAAGCGCTTCTCGCAGAATTCGACGCGGTGCTGGTGACCGTGGGCACCTTCGACGGCACGGTGCTGTCCATGAAGGGCCACGACCTTGCCGGCGTCATCCGCAACACCGACTTCCTCAAGGCCGCCCGCAAGGGCAACCCCATCGAGGTCAACGGCCGTGTGGTGGTTCTCGGCGGCGGAAACGTTGCCTACGACTGCGCCCGCACCGCCGTGCGCCTGGGTGCCACGAGCGTGGACGTTGCCTGCCTCGAGGCCGAGGCCGTCATGACTTCCACTCCCGAGGAGCGCGAGGAAGCGGCCGAGGAGGGCGTGGTCCTGCACGACGCCTACGCCTTCACGTCCATCAACGAGTCTGCGGAGGGCTCGGGCAAGGTTGGCTCCATCACGATCAACAAAATCGCCAAGTTCTACTTTGACGAGAACCACCGCGCCGTGACCGAGCTTGTCGAGGGTGGCGAGCCCACGCTTCCCGCGGACTACGTGATCTTTGCCGTTGGCCAGAAGCCCGAGGACACGCGCGACATGGGACTCGAGCTCACGCACGGACCGTACGTGGTGGCAGATGCGGAGCACCGCACGAGCGAGGAGGGCATCTTTGCCGCCGGTGACGCTGTGACGGGCACCAAGTCCGTGATTGGGGCCATCGAGGGTGGCCGCGAGGCGGCGCAGTCCATCGACCGCTATCTGGGCGGCGACGGCGACATCTCCGAGGTCCTTCTCGACGCCGACGCCCCCGAGCAGCACATCGGCCGTCCGGGCGAGCACTTCTACGACGCGCCGCTGGAGCCCAAGATTGCCCCCGCAGCCGAGCGCCGGGACAACTTCAAGCAGTACGAGTGCCCCTTCGCCGAGTCCGAGGCGGAGCGCGAGGCGTCCCGCTGCCTCCAGTGCGATTTGCGCCTGACCCTCGAGCGTCCGAAGCTGTGGAACGAGTACCCGCAAAGGAGCGCAAACTGATGACTCTCGTCAACTTCATGCCGCTCGACCGCTCGCATCCCGTTGCGCTCGAGCTGCTCCTTTTGAACCTGGGGGAGGCCGCGCAGCGCGTGGAAGCAGAGGACGTGCGCCTGCTTGTGCCCGCCTCTGCCACGGACGTTGTCACCGCGCTTCCCGAGGGAAGCTTTGTCACGGCGGACGACTCCTTTGGCTTTGTCTACGCCAACGACACCGCTGCCGCGCGCGTTCTTGTGGGCGAGAAGCCCCTGCCCTCTGCCGTGAGCGGAACCACCGCAGGCGTTGACCCGCTCGTGTCCGGCGAGGCGTGGCTCTGCGGCAGCGAGCGCAAGGTGGTCTACGTGGGCGACGCCCGTGTAGAGAGCGCCGCACAGACCACGGTCGCCGAGCTTCTCGGCGCCGCAGGCGTTGGCGCTGACGATGTCAAGGCCGTTTACCTGGGCTATCCCATGTGTGCCTTTGTGGTGCCCGCGCACTTTGGCGATGCCGTCACCCTTACCTGCGACGAGGCACGCGTGATTGGCGCGGGCGACTGTGCCGTTGACGCCGTGCGAGAGATCCTCGACGACTTCCACCGCGAGTGCTGCGGGAGGTGCGTCTTTGGCAACGAGGGCGGCCACCAGCTCTGCGCGATTCTCGCTGACGCTTGCGCCGGTAAGGGGCAAGATGCTGACCTCGACCTCATTCGTGACCTTGCACCTACTATGGCAGAGCAGGCACTCTGCGAGGTTGGCCAGCGCATGGCCAACGTTGCCGCCCAGGCGCTTGGGGTCTTTGGCGACGAGTTCGAGGCACACGTCTCGCGCCACCAGTGCCCGGCGGGGAAGTGCCGCGCGCTGGTCACGTACCACATCCTGGTCTCGCGCTGCACTGGCTGCGGGGAGTGCCTGGATGCGTGCGAGGAGGACGCCATCGAGGGCAAGGCGGGGTTTGTCCACGTGATCGACCAGCGCGCCTGCGTGCGTTGCGGCAAGTGCCTGGACGCGTGCCCCAAGGGTGCTGTGGTGACGGCCGGGCTCAAGAAGCCCAAGACGCCGCCGCATCCCATTCCCTGTCGCGTGCACTAGGTTTAGTGTCCGAACTGCGTTTGCCCTTTAGGGCCCGTCGCCGCGCGCGACGGGTCCTTTTTTATCCCCGCTTCGCCATGGTCGATACACATTCGGTGCTCGATTGTGTAGTGACCTGCGCGGGATACACATTCGGGTGCGAATGTGTGGGGGCGCACCATGCGTTTGGAGAGGATGCGGGCCTTCCCGTGGGACCTCGTGCCCAATTGCTAACAGCCGCGTGCCGTCATGTTTCAGGCGTGCGAAACCCCCGTTACCATGCTCGTTTGGTTCCGATTCTTACAAGACCCAGCGAATCCTCCCACGTAAAACGGTATGCGTGGGGCAGAGAAGCCCCGGAATGTGGGGCAGGGGAGCCCCGGAGAGCGCGGGTCGAGACCCGCAGACAGTTTGGGGAAGTGATCGCATGGGAACGCGCTTCGATGAGCATCCGATTCTCGGGACAACCGAGAGGGGGCGCCTGGTCAGCTTCACCTACGACGGGAAGACACTCCAGGGCTACGAGGGTGAGCCGGTCGCCGTTGCCCTGAGCGCGGCTGGCGTCAAGGTGCACCGCTACACCGCCAAGCGCCACGAGCCGCGCGGCATCTTCTGTGCCATCGGCCGCTGCACTGACTGCGTGATGGTGGTCGACGGTGTTCCCAACGTGCGCACTTGCATGACGCCCCTGGCAGAAGGCATGCGCGTCCAGACGCAGTACGGCGCCACGGCGACGCCCTTCGAAGACGTCGCCACCGCAGACGAGAAGGGAGGCGCGCGATGAACCGCACCGACCTCATCGTTGTGGGCGCAGGCCCGGCCGGCATGTCCGCCGCAATCGAGGCCGCAAAGCGCGGCGCCCACGTGACCGTCCTCGACGAGAACTCCCGCCCCGGCGGCCAGCTCTTCAAGCAGATCCACAAGTTCTTCGGCTCCAAGGAGCACCACGCCAAGGTTCGCGGCTTCGTGATTGGCGAGGAGCTCATGGAGGAGGCCGCGCGCCTGGGCGTCGACGTTCGCCTTGACTCCACGGTCATCGGCCTCTACCAGGACAAGGAGGTCGTCGTCCGCGAGGGCGAGGAGGTCTCCCACCACAAGGCCGACGCCATTGTCATCGCAACTGGCGCCGCCGAGAACATGGTGACCTTCGAGGGTTGGACCCTCCCCGGCGTCATCGGCGCCGGCGCCGCCCAGACCATGATGAACCTCCACGGCGTGCGTCCCGGCGAGCGCGTGCTCATGCTCGGCACGGGCAACGTTGGCCTGGTCGTGAGCTACCAGCTCAAGCAGGCCGGCTGCGACGTGGTGGCGCTCGTCGACGCGGCGCCCCGCGTGGGCGGCTACGGCGTGCACGCGGCGAAGGTCGCCCGCACCGGCGTGCCCTTCTACCTCTCGCACACCATCAAGCGCGCCGAGGGCACCGACCACGTGACCGGCGTCACCATCGCCCAGGTGGACAGCCACTTCCAGTTTGTCCCCGGCACCGAGAAGCACTTCGACGTCGACACCATCTGCGTGGCCGTTGGCCTCTCGCCTATGTCCCAGCTCTTCAAGATGGACGGTTGCAAGGTCGTGGACGACCGCAAGAAGGGCGGTCAGGTCCCCGTGGTGGACGACCGCGGCGAGACGAGCATCCCGGGCATCTTTGCCGCAGGCGACGTCTCGGGCATCGAGGAGGCGTCCTCGGCCATGATCGAGGGCCGCATCGCGGGACTTGCCGCGGCCGAGTACCTGGGCTTCATTGACAAGGACGAGATGGACAAGGCCGTGGCGGCCAACGACGCCGCCCTGGACGGCCTGCGCCAGGGTATGTTCGCTCCCAAGAATCGTGGCGAGCTTGTGACCACCACCGAGGAGGGCATCCCCGTCTCCCAGAGCCTGCTCGAGCACGGCTACGTGGCCGATGACGAGATTGCCCGCTTCCCCGGCGTCACCGGCCGCGTGGGAATCCACCCCGTAATGGAGTGCACGCAGAACATCCCCTGCAACCCCTGCCAGGACGCGTGCCTCAAGCACTGCATCAAGGTGGGCGACCACATCACGCAGCTTCCCGCCGTCGAGCCCAACTCCACCTGCATTGGCTGCGGCATGTGCGTTGCCTCCTGCCCCGGCCAGGCCATCTTCCTGGTGGACGAGAAGGACGAGGAGGGCTTTGCCGACGTCACCCTCCCGTACGAGTTCCTGCCCGTGCCCGCCAAGGGCGACCGCGGCGTGGCCCTGGGCCGCGACGGCTCGCCCGTCTGCGAGGCCGAGGTCGTCTCCGTGCGCCAGACGCGCGCCTTCGACCACACCACGCTTCTCACCATGCGGGTGCCCGCGGACATGGCCATGCGCGCGAGGTTCTTCCGCGCCGGCTCCGCGAATGCCGCCACGAACGAGACAAGTGCTACCGCAGCCACCGCGGCGGCAGAGTAGGGGGTGCCACGATGAAGGAGATCTGCGACCGCACGCTCGACCTCGGGCCCTTTGAGCCCAAGCCGGGTGATGACCAGATTGTGTGCCGCTGCGAGGAGGTCACGCAGGGCGAGATCCGCCGCGCGGTGCACGATGGCCTCTTCACCATCGCCGAGATCCGCCGCTACCTGCGCTGCGGCATGGGGCTCTGCCAGGGGCAGACATGCGCGCGCCTGGTCAAGGGCATCGTTGCCCGCGAGCTGGGCGTCTCGCCCGACGAGCTGGAGCCCGCGAGCTCCCGCGCACCCATGCGTCCCATCGAGATGAGCGTGTTCGCGAAGGAGGCTGAGCGAGATGAGCGATAAGACCTCTGACGTCATTGTTGTCGGTGCCGGCATCATCGGCTGCGCCACGGCCTACTACCTCGCCAAGAAGGGCGTCTCGGTCACCGTCTTCGAGGCGGACGAGGTCATTGGCAACGGCGGCTCCACCAGGAACGGCGGCGGCGTGCGCCAGTCCGGCCGAGACCCGCGCGAGCTCCCGCTTGCGATGTACGCCGTGAAGAACCTCTGGCCCACGCTCTCCGAGGAGCTTGGCGCTGACGTGGAGTACTGCCAGGGCGGAAACCTCCGCCTGGGCAAGACCGAGCGCCACCTCGAGATCCTGCGCGGGCTGCGCGACAAGGCCGTTGCCCTTGGCCTCGACATGCGCATGATCGACGGCGACGAGGTCCGCGCCATCAACCCGTACCTCTCCGAGGAGGTCATCGGCGCGTCCTGGTGCCCCACTGACGGCCACGCAAACCCGCTCAAGTCGACCTACGCCTACTACACCGCAGCACGCCGCCTGGGCGTACGCTTCTACTCCGGCTGCCCCGTGCTCGAGCTCCGCAAGGTCAAGGGCGAGCTTCGCCAGGTCGTGACGCCCGAGGGGACCTTCGAGGCGGGCTCCGTGGTGGTTGCCGCGGGCTATGCCTCCCGCAAGATCCTGAACACCGTGGGCATCGACGTCCCCATGTCCAACGTGCTCATCGAGGCGCTGGTCACCGAGATGGAGCCACCCATGTTCAAGCAGATGCTCGGCACCGCTGACGCCGACTTCTACGGCCACCAGACAAGTCATGGCTCCTTCGTCTTTGGCGGCGACTCCGGCTTCGAGACGGTGAACGAGGACAACGGCCACGACCGCACCACCTCCGTCACGGCTCCCGCCATCTGTCGCGGCATCCTGCGTTACATCCCCAAGCTCGCCAACGCAAAGATTGTGCGCACCTGGGCCGGCTTCGAGGACGTCTGCATCGACGGCGTGCCAGTGCTGGGCCCCCGTGGACGAGGTCCCCGGCCTGGTGGTTGCCTGCGCGTTCACCGGCCACGGCTTTGGCATCTCTCCCATCGGGGGCAGACATGGCAGACGCATCCGAGAAGCCCCTTGGGCTCCACAACGTTGTCTCGGTCTCGATGGGACTCATCGTCTCGATGAGCTGCCTCGTCTCCTTGGGGCAGGGCGCGGGTGAGTCTGGCCTCATGTTCATTCCCGCCATGGTGATCGCGCTGCTGCTCAACATCTGCAGCGCGGCCTGCATGGCAGAGCTCAACGCCCTCATGCCCAACGCCACGGGCGGACTGGTGCAGTACACGCTCGCGGGCCTTGGCCCTTTGCCCACGCTCGTCACGATGGTGGGTGGCTACCTCATCTGCAACATCCTCTGCGGCGGCGTTGAGGCGGCAATCTTTGGCTCGGTGATGGTCGAGACCATCCCTCTGGCGATTCCCGCAGCCGTCTACCCCACGATCGTCTCGATCATTGTCGCGGTGGCAGCGCTCAAGGGCGTCGACATTTTTGCCAAGCTCCAGGACTTCGTGTCCTACCTGCTGCTCTTCTCGATGATTGCGCTGGGTCTCATTGGCGCCTTCCAACTTGGCACCGGGGCGGTTGTGGAGCAGCCCGCCGCCTTGACCACCGACGCCGCCTCCGTTGTGAGCGCCGTGGGCGTGGCCTCGTGGCTCTTCGTGGGCGCCGAGTATGCCATTCCCATCTCCAAGGACGTGCGTAACGCCAACCGGAACATCCCTCTGGGCATGATGATCAGCCTGGCGCTCATCTGCGTGATGGATTCGCTCGTGGTTCTCGGCTTCTGGCACTATGTGCCCTGGGGCGAGCTTGCGGAGTCCGCCTCGCCGCACCTGCTCTACGGCGAGAGCCTCTTGGGCAACGTCGGCAAGGTGTGGATGAGCATCGTCTCGGCGCTGGCCTTTATTGGCTCGCAGAACTCCACCGTGAACGGGCTCTCCCAGATTTGCGACGGCATGACCAAGGTGAACATGATGCCCCGGTTCTTCTCGCGCAAGAACCGCTATGGCGCGCCCGCGGTGGCCATTCTCTTTGTGACGATCTCAATCTGCCTCATCGCGTACTTCAGCGGCGGGTCGTCGGCGGCCATCTCGTTCCTGATCCTTGTGGTTACGGTGCTGTGGCTTGTCTCATACATCTTTGCCGACATCGACGTGCTGGTGCTTCGCCGTCGCTTCCCCAAAGCGCCGCGTGCGTTCAAGGTGCCCGGCGGCCCCGTGATCCCCGTCATTGGCATTGCCGGCACGGTGTTCATGATCGCGAACATCTCGAGCGATCCCGCGGAGGCAGTTGCCATCTGGATTCTCGCTGGCGTTACCTTCCTGGTTCTGGGCGTCTACTCGTTCTTCTGGATCAAGTACAAGATGCGGATGCCCGTGTTCAAGCCGGTGCCCATCCCGGAGGTGCTTGCGATGGAGAACGACCTCTATTACGAGATTCGCCACCGCCGCGGCATCTGGCGCTAGGGGAGAGCTGCGAACGTGAGGGCTGTAGCGTTGGTCTGCAGAGATGTGTACTCCGGCGTCATTTTGGCGCCGGAGGGCGTGTTATCGCGGCGATTGCATACAAAAGGGGCCTTCCGGCGACTTCGACAGTTCTTGCGCGGCTCGTGTCGCCGTTCCGCTCACCCCATGGCGTCCTTGTGATGCCGTTCGACCTGCTCCTTGACCGCCTGCCGAGAAGTCCCTATACTCAATCTGCAATGCAGTAGTGATTCGTAGGAAGTGGGGTGGAGTTTCTCGCCCCGCTTCCTTTCTGTATGTACCTGTGATGTGTGAGGGAGGGGACATGCCCGCAGTGCCAGAGCACGACACGCGCCAGCGCATCCTTGACGCGCTCGAGGCAGCAGCGCCCGAGCATGGCATCGACATCGTCGACGTCGAGGTCGTGGGCTCGAAGAAGAACCCGTGCGTCCGCGTGCGCATCGACCACGCAGACGAGGAGGCCGGGCCCATCTCGCTTGACGAGGTGACTGCCGAGACCGAGTGGATCTCTGCCGCGATTGACGAGCTCGACCCCATTGAGGGGCCATTCACGCTCGAGGTCTCGTCGCCGGGCCTCTCGCGCCCGCTGCGTCGCCCGCATGACTTCGAGCGCTTCGCGGGCGAGGACGTCTCGCTTGGAACCACGGCAACCGAGGGCCGTCGCCACTTCACCGGCCGCCTCGAGGGCCTGGATGGCCAGAACGTGGTTCTCACCGTTGACGGCGAGCGCGTGAGCATCCCCCTCGACCAGGTCAAGAGCTGCAAGATCAAGCCAAACTTCGATTCCCCGTCCAACGGGGCCAAGAGCTAGAAAGGAATTCGCATGGCATCAGAGATGATGGAAGCGCTGATGGCGCTCTGCCAGGAGAAGCACATCGACGAGCTGTACCTGCTCGACCGCCTGGAGCAGTCGCTCGCCAAGAGCTACGCCGACATCCTTCACCTTCCCTTTGGCGCGCGCGTCACCATCGACCACGCCACCGGCAAGGTCTACGTCTACGAGCTCATCCCCAAGGAGGAGTCCTACGACGAGGAGACCGGCGAGTACCTCGATTTTGACGAGAAGGATGTCACCCCGCCCGACACCTCCCGCATCGCGGCGCAGCACGCCAAGGCCGAGATTCGCGCCATCGTGCGCAACGCCGCCCGCGTCCAGATCTACGAGGAGTTTTCGCAGCGAATTGGCGACATCATCACCGGCACGGTGCTCCAGACCACGCCCGACTTCACGATCATCAAGATTCGCGAGGGCGTCGAGGCCGAGCTTCCCCATTTCGACCAGCGCCGTTTCCCCGACGAGCGCAACGAGCGCCCCGCGGGCGAGCACTACGCGCACAACCAGCGCCTGAAGGCCATCATCATCGACGTGCGCGACCCGAACAACGACCAGCCCACCGTCCGTGGCGAGCGCCAGCGTCCGCCCATCGTGGTCTCCCGCACCCACCCCGACCTCATCCGCAGGCTCTTCGAGCTTGAGGTCCCCGAGGTCTACGACGGCGTCGTCGAGATCCGCTCCATCGCCCGAGAGCCTGGCATACGCTCCAAGGTCGCCGTCTCGTCCAAGGACGACCACCTCGATCCCGTGGGTGCCTGCGTTGGCCCCAAGGGCAGCCGCGTGCGCACCGTTGTCTCCGAGCTGCGCGGCGAGCGCGTCGACGTGGTGCCCTGGTCCGACGACCCGGCGCGCTGCGTTGCCAACGCCCTCTCGCCGGCGCGTGTGTCTCGCGTGATTTTTGGCCCCGAGGACGGTTACGCCACGGTCATCGTGCCCGATGACCAGCTGTCGCTGGCCATTGGCAAGGAGGGCCAGAACGCCCGCCTGGCCGCCCACCTCACCGGCATGCACATCGACATCAAGAACGAGTCGCTTGCCGCCGGCGTCCTGCGCGACCTTCCCCGCGCCGCCGAGGTCCCCGAGAGCGAGGCCGAGGAGGACGGCGAGCAGCACCGCTGCGAGTACGTGGGCGAGAACGGCATCCAGTGCCGCAACATGGCCCGTCCGGGCTCGCGTTACTGCGGCATTCACGAGAAGCTCATGGATGCCGAGGTCTCCGATGACCCCGACTCTCTGATCTAGCGTCCCCAAGCGGACTTTTGATTGCAGGCACTACCCGGGCGGCACGGCCGCCCGTGAATGAAAGGTTGGTCACATGGCCAAGACTCGCGTACACGACCTTGCCAAGGAGTACGGGATGACGAGCAAGGAGATGCTCGACCATCTCCGCGACATGAAGATTCCCGCCAAGTCTGCCTCCTCGACGCTCGAGGACGCCTACGTCTCCATCGTGCGCAAGAAGCTCAAGCCCATCCTTGAGGACCGCGCCGCCCAGATCGAGGCAGCCAAGAAGGCCGAGGAGGAGGCCGCCGCCGAGGCCAAGAAGGCCGAGGAGGAGGCCGCAGAGAAGGAGCGCATCGCCGCCGAGAAGCGCCGCGAGCGCGAGCGCGCCGAGGAGGAGAAGAAGCGCGCCGCCGCCGAGGCCGCCAGGAAGCGCGCCGAGGAGGAGAAGAAGCGCGCCGCCGAGAAGGCCGCCAGGAAGCGCGCCGAGGAGGCCGAGCGCAACCGCGTCCACGACAACGCTCCCAAGTCGATGCCCACCTTCACCTCGCTGCTCGATCAGATTGCTCAGCAGGAGCAGGTGCTCAAGCAGCAGGCGGAGGAGGCCGCGCAGAAGAAGGCCGAGGGTAAGGGCCGCCGCGAGCGCCGTGGCGAGTCCGAGCACGCGCACAGCGAGCGCAAGAGCTACTCCGCCCCGTCCCGCATGGAGCAGGACGGCGGCGCCGAGCAGGGCGAGGGCCGTCCCGGTCGCAAGGGCCGCAAGGGCAACCGTCGCGGCGACGAGGGCGAGGACCGCTACAGCCGCATGGCTCGCGAGGCCGAGGCATACAACCGCAGCCGCGTTCTCGACGAGGCTCGCGAGGCCGTCGAGGAGGCGTCGCGCGAGTCCACCGGTAGGCGTCGCCGCCGCAAGGAGCGCCGCCAGAAGCAGGCCGAGGAGGCCGCGGAGGAGAAGCGCATAGAGGTGGCCATAGCCAACGACCAGGACCTCTCGCAGCTCGACACCGTGAAGGTCCCGCAGGGCGCCACGGTCGCGCAGCTTGCCGAGCTCCTTGGCGTGCCGGCCAACGACATCATCAAGCGCCTCTTCCTGCTGGGTAACCCTCTCACGCTCACCGAGTCCATGTCCGACGACCTCATCGAGCTTGTTGCCGATGACCTTGGTCGCGACGTCAAGGTCATGACTAAGGAGGAGGAGAACTCCTTCACCTTCTACGACGACCCCAAGGACCTGAAGCCCCGTCCGCCCGTGGTCACCGTCATGGGCCACGTCGACCACGGCAAGACGTCGCTGCTTGACGCCATCCGCCACACCGGCGTTGCCGAGGGCGAGGCCGGCGGCATCACGCAGGCCATTGGCGCCTCGCAGGTCAAGATCAACGGCCGCACCATCACCTTCATCGACACCCCTGGCCACGAGACCTTCACGGCCATGCGTGCCCGTGGTGCCAAGGTGACCGACATCGTCATCCTCATCGTTGCCGCAGACGATGGCGTCATGCCCCAGACGGTCGAGTCCATCAACCACGCAAAGGCCGCCGGCGTGCCCATCATCGTGGCCGTTAACAAGATCGACAAGCCCGGAGCTGACCCCACCCGCGTGCGCCAGGAGCTCACCGAGTACGGCATCATCCCCGAGGAGTGGGGCGGACAGAACATGTTCGTCGACATCTCGGCCAAGAAGCACATCGGCATCGACAACCTGCTCGAGGCCGTGCTTCTCGAGGCCGACGTCCTCGAGCTCAAGGCCAACCCCGACACCTTTGCCTCCGGCAACGTCCTCGAGGCCAAGCTCGACCGCGGCCGCGGCTCTGTGGCTACGGTGCTCGTGACGCGCGGTACGCTCCACGTGGGCGACGCCGTGGTTGCCGGCATGGCCTACGGTCGCGTGCGCGCCATGCTCGACCCCAAGGGCAACCCCGTCGAGGATGCCGGTCCCTCCGACCCGGTCGAGATCCTGGGCCTCCAGAGCGTCCCCATGGCGGGCGACGAGTTCCGCGTCTTCCAGGACGACCGTGACGCCCGTGACCTTGCCGACCAGCGTGCCCTCAAGGCCCGCATCGAGGAGCAGAACCGCGTGAAGCACGTCACGCTCGAGAACCTCTTCGCCACCATGGCCGACGCGGACGTCAAGGAGCTCAACCTCATCATCAAGGCCGACGTTCAGGGCTCCATCGAGGCGCTTCAGGACTCGCTCGACAAGATGGACCAGTCCGAGGTCCGCATCAACACGATCCACGCCGCCGTTGGCGCCATCACCGAGACCGACGTCACGCTCGCCGATGCCTCCAACGCCATCATCATTGGCTTTGGCGTGCGTCCCGACGCCAAGGCGCGCGTCGCTGCCGAGCGCGAGGGCGTCGAGATCCGTACCTACAGCGTCATCTACAAGGCCATCGAGGACATCGACGCCGCCCGCATCGGCATGCTCAAGCCCACTGAGGAGGAGGTCCAGACCGGTATCGCCGAGGTCCGTGACACCTTCAAGGTGCCCAAGGTTGGCATCGCCGCCGGCTGCATGATCTCCGAGGGCGAGGTCTCCCGCGACGACCAGGTGCGCCTCGTGCGCGACGGCATCGTGGTCTACGAGGGCAAGATTGCCTCGCTTAGGCGCTACAAGGACGATGTCAAGAGCGTCAAGGCCGGCTTCGAGTGCGGCATTGGCCTGGAGAACTTCCAGGACATCCACCCCGGCGACCAGATCGAGGCGTACCGCATCGAAGAGGTCGCGCGCACGGAGTAGGGAGGCACACATGAAGCAGAACCAGCACTCGCGCCGCACCAACGAGATTGCGCGCGAGAAGCTCGCCACCATCATGCTCTTTGAGGTCTCCGACCCCGACCTCCAGCTCGTGACCGTCACGGGTGTGGAGGTCTCGGTCGACAAGTCCTTCATGCGCGCCTACGTGAGCTGCGATGCCTCCCGCTACGAGGAAGTCTCGGCGGCGCTCGAGCGCGCCAAGGGGCGCATTCGCTCGCTTCTCGGCCACGCGCTTGGCTGGCGCGTGACGCCCGAGCTTGCGTTCCAGATCGACACCACTACCGACGAGGCCGAGCGAATCTCTCGCGCGCTTGAGAACGTCCCGCCAACGCTTGGCGTCGAGAAGGACGAGAACGGCTATCCCATCGCGGCGGACGCCGAGGACGGCGCCAGCGACGCCGTCGAGGGCGAAGAGGGCGAGTAGGGAAGAGCTTGATGAGGGTTTCCGAATACATGGAACAGGCGGAGCTCTTCAAGGGCGTTGTCGCGCTGATCGAGGATGCCAACACCATCGCGATCTGCGCGCACACCTCGCCCGATGGCGACGCCATTGGCTCCGGCCTTGCCCTGGCCGAGGTCATTCGCACCGCGTGGCCGGGCAAGCGCGTGACCAACCTCCTGGCCGACAAGGACCCCGTCCCCAGGATCTACCGCTTCCTGCCGGGGTCCGACACCTTCGTGCACGCGGTGGACTACGACGTGACGCCGGACCTCTTCATCTGCGTTGACCTCTCGCAGATGTCGCGCCTGGCTGACGCCGAGAAGATCTGCGCCCGCGCGCACCACGTGGCCGTTCTTGACCACCACCCCTCGGGCGAGCGCTTCTGGGAGGCGGGCGTGGTTCGCCCCGATGCCGCCGCCACGGGCGTCATCATCTCCGAGTTCTGTCTGCACTCCTCGCGCGTCCTCACGCCCACGATCGCGCAGAACCTTCTCTGCGCCATTGTGACCGACACGGGCCGCTTCCAGTACCAAAACGCCGACAGCGAGGCCTTTGAGACGGCAAGCATGCTGGTTGAGGCCGGTGCCTCGCCCGCGGAGGTCGCGCTCAACGTGTACCAGTCCGATCGCCTGGCCTACGTGCACCTTGCCGCCCGCGTTCTTGCGCGCATCCAGACCTTTGCAGAGGGCCGCATTGCCTACAGCTTTGCGACGGCGGAGGACATCGCCAACGCCGGCGTCACGCTCGACGAGCTTGACGGCCTCATCGACCTGGTACGCTGCATCGAGGGCACCCAGGTGGCGCTCTTCTTGAAGGAGGTCGACGGCGGCAAGGTCCGCGGCAACCTCCGCTCCAAGTGCGACCTGGACGTCTCGGGCATCGCGCGCGAGATGGGCGGCGGCGGGCACCGTGCTGCTGCCGGGTTCACCGCCTCGGGCACTGTGGACGAGGTTCGCGCAATCGTGCTGCCAAAGCTCTGCGCCCTCTTCGATGGCGACGCCGCGCTCTCTTCCGCCCCGAAGGCAGACGTGCGAGGTGCGTCACGGTGAGGCGCGGCGAGTCGGGCTATAACGCCCTCCTCGGCATCGACAAGCCCTGCGGAATGACGAGCCACGACGTGGTGAACCACGTGCGGCGCGCCCTGGGGGAGCGCCGCGTGGGACACGCCGGCACGCTTGATCCCGCAGCGTCGGGCGTCATGGTGGTCGGCGTGGGCCAGGGCACGCGCCTCATGGGCCTTCTCACCGCCGAGCGTAAACGCTACACGGCAGGCATCATCTTTGGCTGCGAGACGGACACGGACGACGCCGATGGCGCGCCCACGGTTGCCGCCGAGGTCCCCGAGCGCCTGGGCAGCGAGGACGTGGCCCGCGGTATTCTCGCCGGCTTTGTGGGCGAGCAGGACCAGGTGCCTCCTGCGTATTCCGCCATATCCGTGGACGGGCAGCGCTCCTACGCGCTTGCGCGCGAGGGTAAGGCGCCTGAGCTGGCAGCCAGGCGCATCACGGTCTTCTCTGCAAAGCTTGTCGAAATAGCCTCGGTGGAGGGGCAGCTCAGCTGGGTCGTTGACTTTGACGTCTCCAAGGGCACCTACGTGCGGAGCCTGGCGCGTGACATTGGGCGCGCAGCCGGGTCTGCCGCGCACCTCGTGGCGCTGCGGCGCACGCAGTCCGGCTCGGTGGGGCTTGACGCCTGCCTGGCGCTGGACGCGGTCGACGCGGCGCAGGATCCCGCGGAGGTTCTTGCCCACGCGCTTGACCCCGTTGCTGCCCTGGGTGCCCCAGTGCGCCAGCTGAGTGCGCAGGAGGCGGCAGACGCGGCCTGCGGAAAGGTCTTGGCGGCGGGAACGGTGCGCATGGCAGATGGAACAGAGCGCGCCCCGCTTCCCGGCGAGCGCATTGCCATGGTCTTTGACCAGCGCCTTGTTGGCGTCTGGAGCTGTGGCAGGCGCGGCCTTGCCTGCGAGGTCAACTTCCCGGCCGGAATCACGGGGGTGCGCGCATGACGGGCGAGCCCTTCTCCTGCGTACCCGCCTGGCACGAGCCCACCTGGCCGCTTGCTGCTGCGGAGGCGCGCCAGCTGGCTGCAGCGTCGACCTTCTCGGGCGTGTCGCTTGGCGCATCCGTGCATCTTCCAGACGCCACTGCGTACCTTGCTCCTGGCGTCACGCTGGGGCCCAACCAGCGCTTTGTCTGCGTGATTGGCGCCTTTGATGGCCTGCATGCGGGGCATCGTGCCCTCATTGCCCAGGCCGCCGGGGACGCCCGCGCGCGGAACCTGCCACTTGCCCTGGTGACCTTTGACCCCGACCCCTCGGAGGTCCTTTCCACCCGTCCGCCCGAGCGCCTGCTCTCCGATGCGGATCGCGTGCGCTCACTGGCTCTCTCCGGCGCGGACGCCATTCTCGTGCACCGCTTCACCCCGGAGCTTGCGGCGCTCCCGTACGACCGCTACGTCACCGAGGTGCTGGGCGGCATCCTCTCGCCTGCGGCCATCCATGTGGGCGAGGACTTCCGCTTTGGCTCCGGCGGCGCGGGAACGGTAACGGCAATGGCTGCCCTGGGTGAGAAGCGCGGCTTCGACGTCTTTGGACATGCGCTCGTGACGGCGGAGGGAAGCCCCGTCTCGGCCACGCGCGTGCGCGGGCTTCTCGGCGAGGGCAAGGTCGAGAAGGCCGCCGAGCTCCTGCTTCGCCACCACTTCCTGGGTGGGCGCATCGTCCACGGCCGCGGTGAGGGCACCTCGTTTGGCTTCCCCACGGCCAACGTCGAGCTGGACGGCCGCGACTGCCTGCCGGCCAACGGCGTCTACGCCTGTCTCGCCATCATCGATGGGCGCGTCTGGCCCGCGGCGGTTAACGTTGGCGCGCCACCATCTTTTGACGTGGCGGCCCACCCCATGCTCGAGGCAAACCTCGTGGGCTTCTCGGGCGACGTCTACGGGGAGGACGCTCGCGTGGTGTTTCTGCGCCACCTTCGTGCCTCTCGTCGATTCGACTCGCTTGCCGAGCTGGAATCCGCCGTGTTGGGGAACATCCAATGGGTACGCGAGAATGTTGGGGAGGAGTGCGTGGGGGTGGTCGCGTGATTAGCGACGAGGACAAGGAGCGGGTTCGCCAGGCCACCGACATCGTGCAGCTGGTGGGCGAGACGGTTGAGCTGCGTCAGCGCGGCCGGGAGTTCTGGGGATGCTGCCCCTTCCACCACGAGAAGACCCCCTCGTTCAAGGTGGATCCGGCAACGGGCCTCTGGCACTGCTTTGGGGCGTGCAGCGAGGGCGGCGACGTCTTCAAGTACGTGATGAAGCGCGAGAACCTCTCGTTTCCGGACTCCATTCGCTACCTGGCAGATCGTGCGGGCATCGAGCTTTCCGAGGACAAGAGCGCCGCCCGCGGGCCGCGCAAGAACCGCCTCATCGAGGCCCTCACGCTGGCGGACGACTACTATCACACCATGCTCATGCGTGGCCGTGGCGAGGGGCCGGCCGCCGCGCGCGCCTACCTTGCGGGGCGCGGCTTTGGCTCGGACGTGTGCCGCCGCTGGCACTTGGGCTACGCGCCCGGGCGCGGCTCGCTCGTCTCGTACTTGCGCGGGAAGGGCTATAGCCCCAAGGAGCTCATCGCAGCAAACCTGGCCGTTGAGCGCTCGGGGCGCCTTGCCGACTGGTTCTACGACCGGGCTATGTTTCCCATCCACGACGAGCAGGGGCGCACCATCGCCTTTGGCGGCCGCATCCTGCGCCCCGCCAACAACGCGCCCAAGTACCTCAACACGCGCGACACCACGATCTTCAACAAGGGCAAGCACCTCTTTGCCTACGACCGCGCCAAGGAGACCATGGCGGCAACGGGCACGGCCATCGTCTGCGAGGGCTACACCGACGTCATCGCCATGCACGAGGCCGGCTTCACCAACGCCGTGGCAGCGCTGGGGACCGCCTTCCGCATTGACCACATCCGGCTCATGGAGCGCCAGCGCGTCTCTCGCATCATCTGCATGTTCGACGGCGACGAGGCTGGCCAGCGTGCGGCCGAGCGCGCCGTCCAGTTTATCGACAAGACCTCGGCCTCGATGGTCTGCGTGGTGCTGCCCAACGGCCAGGACCCCATGGAGTTCCTCTCGTCCCACGACGCTGCGGCCATGCAGGCGCAGCTCGACGCCGCGGTGCCGCTCATGGACTTCGTGTTCACCAAGCGCCTGGCGGGCTACGACCTCTCGGCGCCAGGCCGGCGCGTCAAGGCGCTGGACGAGATGGCCCAACTTTTGGCGCCGCTCAAGAACTCCGTGCTGCTTGACGAGTACGCCACGCAGCTGGCGGACGCCCTTGGCATGGACGTTGCCGAGACAAAGCGCGTGATTCGCGAGAAGCCCGTTAAGGAGTCCGAGCCCGAGGCACGGGAGCGCCGGCGCGAGGGTGCCGCCAGGACAACCGCGCCGAGCATGGCGCCCGTGGCAGCCGCGCCGTATTTAGGGGACGAGGACGACTACGCTCCCGTGCCGGATGACTACGTGCCCGCGGATGCCTACGATGGTGGCGGCGCCCCCGTTGCCGCAGCGCCCACGAACGCTACGTCCTTCTCGGTCTCGCGCATGCTCTCGGGTGACGAGCGCATGCAGGTCGCCGTGGAGCGCGAGCTCCTCTCGATGCTTGCCGCCATGCCGGACGAGGTGCGTCCCTATGCCGACCGCCTTGCGGACGTGATGTGGGCAGACGCGCGCCACGAGGGGATGGCCTGGGCAATGCTCGCCACGCCAGAGGGCACCGCGCCCGCAGATGTTGTGGCTGCCGCCACTGCCGTTGAGCCGGACGCGCCGCAGATCCTCTCGTCCGGGCGCGTGGTCTCGAGTCCTGGCATGGACGCTCGCGAGAAGGTCGCGTTTCTCGTGGATTCGGTCGAGCTCTACTCGTGCAAGCGACGTGTGCGGGAGGCCAAGGCGCGGCTGCGGCAGGCAGGAGACGCCGGCGGCGAGGACGCCGAGGCGCTCTTCGAGCAGGCCACTGCGCTGCAGAAGCGTATTAATGCGTTGACGAAGAAACTTTCTGCTGTTGTCGAGCAGTAAAAACGGGTAGCCTTTTGAAGGTTACTGCGTCGAAGGGAAAAACTTGGCTGCTGCAAAGAAGACGAAGGACGACATCAAGCTCTCCGACGAGCTGGGACGCGTTGTCGATGGGCTGGTGAGCGCGTCTGCCAAGTCGGGCGGAAGCGTGTCCGAGGACGACATCCAGGTTGCCATCCGTGACGTCGACGTGGACGGGGACGAGCTCTCCGACCTCTACGACACGCTGCGCGCCAAGGGCGTCGAGATCACTACGTCGGGTGAGGCCGCCAATCCTGCCTTTGGCATTGGCTCCATCGATGCCGGCGATGACGATGACGACTTTGGCTCTGACGACGACTTCTCCGACGACGATGACTCCCTCGACGGCGAGGACGACGAGGAGTCCGAGGCCGCCAACGAGGCCAAGGAGATCAAGGAAGCCCTGCGCTCCGTGCCCAAGGCCAAGGTCTCAAAGCCCAAGCGCTCGAGCCGCGCCCACGCGCGCCGACAGGACACCTCCACCGTCATGCTCACCGGCGATCCCGTACGCATGTACCTCAAGGAGATTGGCAAGGTCGACCTGCTCACCGCCGACGAGGAGGTCCACCTGGCCATGAAGATCGAGGCCGGCACCGAGGCCACCGAGAAGCTCGAGGCCGCCGAGAACGGCGAGATCGAGCTTACGCGTGCCGAGCAGCGCCGCCTCATGCGCATCGAGCAGGTGGGCCTCGACGCCAAGCAGCAGCTCATCTCCGCGAACCTGCGCCTGGTTGTCTCCATCGCCAAGCGCTACGTGGGCCGCGGCATGCTGTTCCTCGACCTCATCCAGGAGGGCAACCTCGGCCTCATCCGCGCGGTCGAGAAGTTCGACTACACCAAGGGCTTCAAGTTCTCCACGTACGCCACGTGGTGGATTCGCCAGGCTATCACCCGTGCCATTGCCGACCAGGCACGCACCATCCGCATCCCGGTGCACATGGTCGAGACCATCAACAAGCTCATCCGCGTGCAGCGCCAGCTGCTGCAGGATCTTGGGCGCGACCCCACGCCGGAGGAGATTGGCGCCGAGATGGGCATGTCGCCCGACCGCGTGCGCGAGATCCAGAAGATCAGCCAGGAGCCCGTCTCGCTGGAGACGCCTATCGGCGAGGAGGAGGACTCCCAGCTGGGAGACTTCATCGAGGACTCCACTGCCGTGGCTCCGCCCGAGGCAGCGAGCGACTCCATGCTCCGCGAGCAGCTTGACCAGGTGCTCGACGGCCTTGCCGACCGCGAGCGCAAGGTCATCAAGTTCCGCTTTGGCCTTGAGGACGGTCACCCCCGCACGCTTGAGGAGGTTGGCCGCGAGTTTGGCGTGACGCGCGAGCGTATTCGCCAGATTGAGTCCAAGACGCTTGCCAAGCTGCGCCACCCCAGCCGCTCCGGCAGGCTTAAGGACTACATGGAGGAGTAGCGCCTCTCGCGTTTGTGCTGGTAGAAGTATGTGCGGGCCGTCCCTTTGGCGGCCCGTTTTCTGTTTGGTGGCTGTGCGCTGTTACAGTCGCCGGAAGGTCTCTTTTGGCGACGTCTGTAACAAAGCTAAGGCTCCGGCGACGTGTCATCCGCGCACGAACGTGAGCGTCTCCGCGTCAGAGCGACTCCGATTCAAACGGTACCCTCGTTCCGAGAAACCCTCGAGCTGCTCGACCTTTTCGACGCCCTGCTCGGCGCACCAGCGCACGAACGCCCCGCGTGCGGCCTTTGCCTCGGTTGCGCGCTGAACAACGCGCCCGTCAGAGGCGCGAACCTCTCCAAAAACGCAGGTCACAACAGGTGCGCCCGTGCGCTGGGCCCAAGGGACCACGGCCTTTGCGTACTCCTGCGAGGCAACGTTCACAATCACTTCCGCCCCGTCGCCGAGAAGGGAGTCCAGAAGCCGCTCACCCCAGAACTCATAGAGGTCGCGGCACCCACCAACGGCAAGCTTTGCCTGCATCTCCAGGCGATATGGGATCACGCCGTCAAGTGGACGCAGAATCCCGTACATCCCGGAAAGAATGCGCAGGTGCGACGTGAGCCACATCAGCTCCTTCTCGTTCATGACCTGCGGTGCTAGGTGCTGGTATTGAATGCCCACGTACGTGAGCACGGCAGGGGAGAGCAGCCGAGGTTCTCTCGTCATGTCCTCAGGCATGGTGGCAAGCCGTTCCCAGTTGGGCCGTGCCAGTGTGTCGCTGCATCGCCAGACCCTGCGTGCACCGTCGTAGCCAAGGGAGCGCAGCTCGCGGGCCAGACTCTGTGCATCGGCGAGAAACGCGGGCAGCGTCTGGGCGAAGGGCGGACCTTCGACCACGTCCATGCGCTTTGCCGGCGATACTACGAACATCAAAGCCATGTTGTTCCATTCCGTTGGCTGCCCAAGCCGGCCCGCAAGCGCGGCAAGACAAGAAAGTAACAAAGAAATATTCGAGGAACTGCCCTACGTTACACGATTTTTGAGTTTATTGCGCCGAACTGCCCTTCGTTACATGGGATTTCTGGAACTCCTCAAGTATGAGGACCTGCATATTGTCCTTGCAAGTCTGATAACCACTATATGTTGTAGGCATCTACGCGCCGACACTTAGGCGTCCTTCGAAATAGGGTGTAACGAAGGGCAGTTCGATGCAAAGAAACAGAAATTTGTGTAACGAGGATATCCTGCTCTCCGAGCGGCGTGGCGTCCTCGCGGTTCACGGCGAGGACGGCTATCCGTACGGTGTCCTTGTGGACTACCTGTACGAGCAGGGAAAGATCTATTTTCACGGGGCCAAGTCGGGGCACAAGATTGATGCGATTAAGGCCGACAACCGTGTCTCTTTCACCGTCTTTGACCAAGGCGTGCCTGTTGAGGGCAAGGTTGGCCCAGACGTGCGAAGCGTCATCGTGTTTGGACGGGTCTCACTCTTGGATACAACTCCCGAAACCATTGGGATTGCCCGACGCCTGGGCGAGAAGTACGACCCTTCCGGCTATGTGGCCGACGAGATCAAACGCACCGCCGAGAGGATCCAGCTGCTTGAGCTTTCCATTGACCACATGAGCGGAAAGCGCGTGAATGAGTCGTAGGTCGACATTAGACGTGCGAGTGAACAATCAGGAATCGAGGAGTGAACGTGGTTCTGTTAGGAGCCCTCATAAACGGCCTCGAGGCTGCAGTCGGCGGAGTTCTCGGCCTTCTCTTCAAGGGGCGGGTCTCGGAGCGCTTGGGGGACTTCCTTCTCAAGGGGCAGGGCCTTGCCGTGGTGCTGGTGGCCGTCCAGGGGATGATGCAGGGCGGCAGCGTTGCCATCGTCACGCTTTCGTTGGCGCTTGGCTCCGTGATCGGTCCGGGCATCGACATCGACGCGCGCATTCGTTCGTTGGGTGACTGGGCCCAGCGGCGCCTCAACCAGGCGTTTGCCGGCTCCAAACGCCTTGGGAACTTCTCGGACGGCTTCGTCACGGCCTCGATCTTCACCTGTACGGGAGCCATGGCCATTGTCGGGTCGCTCTCGAGTGGCATCTTGCTTGACCACTCGACCCTCATCTCGAAGGGCGTCATCGACCTGGCAGTCTGCCTTCCCATGGCGGCGACCATGGGAATAGGTGTTCCTTTCTGCGGCGTGAGCCTCGTTGTCTACGAGGGCATACTCTCCGTGCTGGCAAGCTTGGTGGGGTCATTCCTCACCGACGCCGTGGTTACCGAGGTTGCCGTCACTGGCTCTACGCTGCTACTGGCCGTGGGCACTAACCTCCTTGGCGTGACCGACATCAAGGTTGCAAATCTCATCCCTGCAGCGTTTGTCCCCATCCTCTTGGTGCCAGTCGCCACGGCTCTGGGGCTGATGTAGCCGCCGGGCCGCGCATTTGCGGTAGTGACGCTGGTTGCTCAGATGCTTGTTACCGGCTCGTCTCGCTTTTGGGAAACCAACTGGGCAAACGCTGCGGCCCCGCGACGAGCCGGTAACAAGGGAGCTTCTCGGCCCATGCGTTGTTACCGGCCCGTGGCTTGCGTCGGGCCTTATCTGCGGAAACGGCCTGGGGCCAAGACGTGCCGGTAACAACGAGTGAGCGTGCCGGACGGGCACCCGCCGCTACCCCAGCTCGCGGATGAGGTACTCCGCAAAGCGGCGCGCCGCCAACGGCAGCGTGGCCGAGTTTCTCCACCCCAGCGTGATCGTGCGCCTGGGTTCCTCGCGTATGGGCCGCACCACCACGCCAGACTCAAACCCCACGAGCATCATCTCGTAGAGGATCGTGACGCCCAGCCCCTGTCGCACCATGGCGAGAATCGAGTAGTCGTCCGTCACCTCGTAGCACACGTGCGGCGAGAGGCCTGCCTGCTCGAAGGCGTGCAGCGTCACGGACTCGCGGCCCTCGTCCAGCAGGATGAACGGCTGCGTGGCCAGGTCGGCCAGCGTGAGCTCGTTCTTCTCGACCAGGGGGTTCTCGGGCGGAACCACTGCCATCATGCGGTCCGGGCCAAACGAGTGGGACTCCAGGCCCGCGGCCTCGGCGTCCGCAAGGTTGGTGAACCCCAGGTCGCACTCGCCGTTGCGCACCCATTCCGCAATGGAGGTGTACTCGCTTTGCCTCAGGTTGAAGCGCACGGAGGGATACAGACGCCTAAAGTCGAGCATGGGGCGGGGGAGAAGGTTCCTGCTCACGCTGGTGAAGGTGCCAATCGTGATGGTGGCGCGCCCCAGGCCCTGGACTTCGCGCTGCTTCTCGGCAAGCGCCCGCTCGTCGCGCGCAACGGCCTGCAGGTAGGGCATGAACTGCTCACCGTCTTTGGTGAGCGTGACGCCGTCGCGGCTGCGCTCCACGAGCGTGCAGCCAAGCTCGCGCTCAAGCGCCTTGACCGTCTGCGAGACGGCGCTCTGCGTGTAGCCAATGCGATTGGCAACTTTGGTGAAGCTGCCCTCCTCGACCACGTCGATGAAGATCGCGTAGCGAGAGTAGCGCGCCTGTGCGTCTGGCTGCTGTGGCATGGTTGTCCCTTCGTCGGCCGGGTTGCCCGGTCTGCTAGCGATTAGTATAGCTACTTAACAGATAAGAATCATTCGTTTCACTAATAACAAGATCTGTTGCTTAATGTGTCCAAGACGCATTGAGCGGAGAAGTTCGAGCAGGTCTGGCGGGTGGTTCCCATGGAGATGGCAGAGACGAGCAGCGCGTTTGCAACGGGTGCCCCAGCGGGCGTCGTGCAGAGCGTCCGCCGTAGTGCGGGCCTTCTCGCCCGCCATGGCGAGGCGCTGCGCGAGGGCATTCTCGACGGTGTACCCATCGCGCTGGGCTACCTGGCGGTCTCGTTCTCGCTGGGCATCGCGGCGCGCAAGGTGGGTCTTGACGCGGTGCAGGGCTTCTTTGCGAGCCTCTTCAACAACGCCTTGGCGGGCGAGTATGCCGGCTTTGCCGTCATTGGTGCGGGCGGGTCGCTGCTCGAGATGGCCGTGGTTATGCTGGTTGCCAATGCCCGCTACCTGCTCATGAGCTGTTCCATGGCGCAGCGATTCTCGCCGGACACGCCGATCATCCACCGGGTGCTGGTGGGCTTTGACCTCACCGACGAGCTCTTTGGCATTGCCATCGCGCGTCCGGGCGAGGTGGACCCGTACTACAGCTACGGTGCCATGGTCGTGGCGCTTCCGGGCTGGGCGTTTGGCGGTATGGCCGGCGTGATTGCCGGCAGCGTGCTTCCCGAGCGCGTAGTGAGTGCGCTTTCTGTTGCACTCTTTGGGATGTTCCTCGCAATCATCATTCCGCCGGCGCGCAAGAGCCGCGTGGTGGCCGGGCTGGTGCTTGCTAGCTTTGCGACCAGCGCTTTGTTTGCGTGGGCGCCGCTCCTCTCGGGGCTCTCCGAGGGCGTGCGCACCATCATCCTCACGGTTGCGCTCTCTGCCCTTGCGGCTGCGCTCTTTCCGGTAGACGAGAAGGATGCTGGCGAGAAGGACACTGACGTTGCAGGCGTCGCTGCGGCGCGCGCCCTCGAGGGAGATGCCTGCCGTGCAGCCTAGCGTCGTTGCCTATCTCGTGGTGATGTCGGCAGTCACGCTGGGAACCCGCATCTTGCCGCTCACGCTCATTCGCAAGCCCATCACTAACCGGTTCTTTAGGTCGTTTCTCTACTATGTGCCCTATGTGACGCTCGCGGTGATGACCTTCCCGGCCATCCTCACGGCAACTGACTCGCCCGTCGCGGGCGCGGTGGCGCTCTTTGTGGGCATCGCGGCCGCGTGGCTTGGGGCGAGCCTCCCGCAGGTGGCTGTTGGATGCTGCGGCGTGGTGTTCGTGCTGGAGCTGCTGCTGGCGTAGGCCGGCGCGTCTCGGCTCGCGGTGCGAAACTGCCTGCGACGTTGCCGCCTCTGGTCGCGAGCTCGCCACGGGGCAACTGTTGGCCCTTACGCGGCTGCGGGGTAAAATCCCAACGTTTTCCTGGCAATGAACGTCGTTATGTGTCTGAAAATTGCCCCGTAGTACGCGAGACGCCATCGCCGCTCCGTCAATTATGCCAATCATGGTCCGCAACCCCTGCTGCATGGGCAACCCACATGTGGCCATTTTGGTCAGGTGTTCGTGCATGGCGCTTTGCGCGCGCAAACCGCCGATACTAGTGACTTAGCAACTGAGAACAACGCAGGTACCAAAACGCTCGAAGGGCTGGAAGCATAGTGAGTTCACTCAGCAAGACGCGAGAGAATGACGACAAGGTCACGCGGGGTCAGTGGCTGGCGCTGGCGGGACTGGCAGTTTCTGCTTTTATCTTCAACACCTCCGAGTTCATTCCCATTGGCCTTCTCAGCGACATCGGCCAGACCTTCTCGCTCACCGAGGCCCAGACGGGGATCATGATCTCGGTGTACGCGTGGGGCGTGATGCTCTTCTCGCTGCCGCTCATGGTCTTTGCGTCGCGCTTTGACTTCCGCCGACTGCTGCTGGGACTCATCGCCATCTTTGCCACGGGCCAGTTCCTCTCGGCGATTTCGCCCACCTACTTGCTTCTCATTTGCTCGCGACTGGTTGTTGCTACGGCGCACGCGGTCTTCTGGTCCATCGTGATGGTTGTGGCGGCGCGCGTGGTGAGCCCGCGGCACGCCTCCACGGCGATGGGTATCGTTGCTACGGGAAGCTCCATTGCACAGATTTTCGGCCTGCCGCTGGGTCGCGCCATTGGGCTTGCACTTGGGTGGCGCATGACCTTTGCCGTGGTGGGGATTGTTGCCGTAGCGAGCCTTGTGTATCTCGCCGTGGTCTTCCCACCGCTCAGCGCAGGCGAGAAGTTCACGCTGGACAAGCTCCCCGAGCTCTTCCGCAATGGGCCGCTGGTCTCGCTCTACGTGGCCATCGTATTTCTCGCCACCGGGCAGTACGTGGCATACAGCTACGTCGAGCCGTTCCTCTCACAGACAGTTGCGCTTAGTGCCGGCGGCGTGACGGCGGCACTGGTTGTGATTGGCGCCGCCGGCTTGCTGGGGAGCTGGCTCTTCTCGCGCTTCTACGATGGCCACAAGAAGGGCTTCATTGCAGCGTCGCTGGTAGGGGAGACCGTTGCCCTGCTGGCGCTGCTGCCTGCGGCGACCTCGCTGGGCGCCACCGTTGTCGTGCTTCTGGTGTGGGGTGCGTGCGAGATGGGCTTCTGCGTGGCTCTGCAGTCGATTCTCATCAACATTACCGAGAAGGACCAGGCGTCGGTGGCGATGTCGATTTACTCTGGGCTCTTCAACCTCGGAATTGGCGCGGGGTCGGCCATTGGCGGCGCTACGGTGACGCAGCTGGGTGTGGGTGCCGTTGGCCTTGTGGGTGGAGTGATTGCCGCCGTGGGAACCGTGGTTACCGTTGGCGTGATGTTCACGCTGATGCGTCGGAAGGCTGCGCAGGCGTAGCGGCGCTGCCGGACTTCCGGTTGGAAGCAGTTTTTGGTGAGAATCCCTATGTGACTGTCTTGACCGTGCGTAGTTCGGATAGGCACGACGTGCGAGAACTGCTGCAGAGAGGGACATAGGGCTAGCAAATCCCAGTTTCCTCAAAATTGTGGTTGAAGCCCCGGCCAGTCCGTGTTAGAGTTCTTACTTGCGCGGACGATGGTTCGCACAAACGGGTGGTGGCGCAGCTTGGTAGCGCACTTGACTGGGGGTCAAGGGGTCGCTGGTTCGAATCCAGTCCACCCGACCACGAAGCAGCAGGTCAGAGGCTTAGGTCTCTGACCTTTTTTCTTATACGTACTATTTGACGTACTATTTACGTACTGCAAACCGTGTCCCTCGTTTCTTTTGAAGTCCATTTTTGTCTTTTCTCCCGCCGTGAGAAACTGTTCGGTGAACGGTCACGGTACGCGTCTTCGTGCAAGATCATCGCATCAGTAATGTGCCGATTCGTCTGCCCTAGAAACCTCTCCCGCTGGCCTGCACACGTGGAATCCGCCCATTCTTCGGCCCCTCGGTTTCGCTAGGGTGCTCCCCTGTCGACAAATGTCCGCGACTATGCTCGCAGCATACGAACTTTCAGCCGGCCTTGGGTATCCTCGGAGTTGGGCGCATGTGTAGGAATCGTGGCGCCCTGGGGGAACTCCGGGCCATTGCGGCCGATACGGACAGTGGGGACAGGTCGGCCAACGCGGCCAGAGGTGCCGACACCAGCGGATAGCATGCGAACCGTCAGGTAACCCAAAGGGCGTCACGCTCCATCGGAGGATGGGAGGTGACACCAGATGAGGGAAGGCGACACGCATGCAGGAAGAGCAGACACCAGACCTCTCCCAGATGAACAGACCACTCAGCACGCAGGAGGTCTCGCGGTACCTGGGGCTGTGCGAGCGCCAGGTCCTGCGCATGGTCCATAACGGGCTGATTCCAGCAAAGAAGTTCGGCCACAACTGGTACTACTCGCCAAGGAAGATCGCCCGGCTGGTTGGGATGCTGGACCAATGACGCCGCCCGTGGGAGCGGCGTCGTGCGTTTTCTGCGCAGGCCGCCGTTACTGAAGGTAAACGGCAGGCAGACGGGTTGCGTTCAGAGTATCAATGACACATGCGGAGCCAGAGTAGACCTACTGGCTCACGGCATTGGGCATGGGCTCATCGCGTTGACAATGGGAGCAGAGAAAACTCCTGATTCGTTTCTCCCAGGGCAGCAGCGAGGTCATTCCGGCACTTGCACATGACTTTGATCGTTCGGTTGATTGCCTTGAACATGTCATTAGCGGGCATGCCTTCTTCTGTGCCGTCTTTCCCATGCGGGTCGTTCCCCTCGCCAGGTATGGCGAGCCTGATCGACTCTGACTCTGCCTCGAGTTCGACAATCCTTCTGCAAAGCCTTGCATAGATGGAGGACACTGAGCGCACGCCATGATTGCGGTCGAGGAGAACTGTCTGGCAAAATGCCTCAAGCTTCGAGCACTCCTCCAGTACATATCTCCCGTCCGTTGATAGCGCGAGAGAGGTTGCTACAGTTAAGCCCGTGCCCCCGGCCGCACCCAAAAGAGCGCCTCCGCCGGCGATGAGCATCGTTCCACCCGCCATCCCGGCGCCACCTGCGGCAATCGCTCCGCCACCGAGGAATGCAAGGCTTGCGCTCGCGAGCGCCGCTCCGTGCAGGGCGGAAGCCTCAAGTCCGAGCGCGGCGGCGAGGGTTGGAGCAATGGCCGGGGCAAAGTAGGCGGCAAGACCGCCGGTAGCGACCACGATGATTGCGGTGAAGGCGACACCCGCGACAAGTCTTCCTCTGGACCCATCTAGTCTGGCCTTCGTACCGTCCACTGCGTGCCCAAGGTCAGTGAGTTCCTTGGTTCCTATTACGTCCTGGCCAATGCAGAACACATCGTTTAGGTAGTTCGAGCACAGTTTGAGCCCCTTGTAATCACCGTCGTTGTTGGCATGCAGCGGCCCGTATGGCCTGAAGCGTCCCGCCTCCATTGCGACGAGCCATAGCCATGAAGCGTCCTCCCCGTCACCGAGGCGCGATTCGATTTTCGCGTATAGCGCATCGTCTGGGAAGAAGTATCCAGCGTCCGCTGCCCAGACAAGGCTCACCGCATCGACGACCTGCTTGCTCCACTCCTCTAGCCATGCCCTCTTCACTGCTGCACGCTTCGGATGCTTCTCCGCAGCTATGTCGTAGGCCACTATCGCATGCTCTATCGAGTGGAGAATTCGGGCCTGCATGAAGTCCAGCTTGAGACATCCTAGGTCCGCGAGACCGCGCTCGTATGTCTCTTCCGGGTCCTCTCCGGAGGTCAAAGACTCGTTCTCTAGCATGGCGCGAACGTCTACCACGCATGCGACGGTAAACGTCGCAATGCCGACGTAGTTGACCCGCAGGAAGAACTTGACGGGATCCCTGCTTGCGATGGACCGCACGGCCGCATCCGCGATGTCGACGCCGACGAAGATGCCGCTCGACACAGTGACCATGCGGCGCATCGCGGGGGTGCCCCAGGGTAGGATGTCCTCGGGGGCGATGCGACCGAGATCAGCAACCCCATGGATATCCAAGTCTCTGATTTCCCTTGCCGCTCTGCGGCAGAAGTAGAATCCCCGCACGACGCACTGGTTGACTAGAACGGGAAGGGCCTGCCTGCCTACCTCCTCCAGCATGCCGATCTCCGTACGAAGGTCGAACTTGCGAGCGGTCCCCTTCACGATCCTTCCGTTTTCATCATGGTCCGCAAGCAGGGTCCCGTTGAATAGCTTGCTTACCCAGAGGCGCAGTCCAGGCTCCTCCGCGGCTGCCCCCCTAAAGAGTGGGAGGGCAGAGACGTCCTTAATTAGGGAAACGATGGGTCCTGGGATGCCGGTGCCGCCCATGAGCGAGCCGCCTGAGCCGGCCATGTCGCTCACCATATGAAAGAACCAGCCGATCGTCCCGAAGGTGAGCTTCTCTTGGAGGTTCTTTCCGATGAAGGACCTATAGGATTCTGGTACTGGCACCACACGAAGTGCGCCCGACAGGTCCGTGCCAACCACGAGACCTGTGAACTGGGTGAAAATTGAGAAGAATAGCCCGTCGATGCCGAAGTGGTGCGAGAAGTCTCTGAGGTGGTGCTGCAGGCCACCGCCAAAGGCGTTCGCGTTGCCATCTGCTGCGAAAGGATGGTTCTTCTCCAGCTTCCTGATGGCCCCGGCGAGGTCGTCCCCGTTGTACCCCTCGCTCCTTGCCACCCTGATGACGAAGCGCTCGACCTTGTCCTCTCCCCAGCTACTCGCGCGATCGAGCGAGAACTCGCCGACCCACAACGTATCGATGAGTCCAGAAATTACGCCGCTGGCGGCAGCAACGAGGTAGTCAAGCCTGTCAGCCTTGTCCACGCTTGGATCCCAATTGACCTCATCTCCGAGCGTCTCGTGGATGCCCGCAGAGGTCTCTTTGCCCCGTGACGTCTCATCGCCAAGGGTGAGTGAGGGGGTGCCCAGAAGGGGGGTGCGCTTCTGGAAGGAGATGTCGTACTGGACGAGTGGGCCGAAACCGTCGGTTGCCAGCTCGGTTGATTCGCCACTCATGGCCAAGATCCGCCTTTCGAAGTGCATGGCTAACATAACAGTGGTCGGCATTGACGAACTCATTGCAACGCCTTCGCCAAAGATGGGAGATCGTACGGAGACGAGGGATATGGCAGCTGTATTTCTGATATCAGACTATCACCCGAGGGAAGAGGTCAAGGAGCTTCTCGCCCGCTGCAGGATCGATGCGGTGAGCGATGGAGTCGAGGCCTCATTGGACTCCTTGGCGTAGGCGCTCCCAACAACGTGTGGGAATCGGCCTACGATTTAGTGCCGTGGCGGAAGCGCTCATTAGACCACGACGCTCAGCGCGAGCTTCACCGCCCAGAGGAGGACGCGCAGGAACCCCCTCAGGACGGCGAGCGTGATCCTGCCAAGGGCCGAGAAGAGCTGTCTCGTGACGCGCCTCCGAGTCCGAGATCCGACGATGGCGAGACCGTAGCACGCACGCGCGACATGAATTCGAGGCTCGCGGCAGGCACGCCAATCCACGCAAGGACCCTTTCCGCCGCGTCGCGCGGGTTCTCGCCCGCCACCTCTAGGATCGATAGGCCTGTTCGATACGCCCAGGCCGAGAGCGCCGGCAGGTCGGACGGGCCGTCGTCGAGGGTGGAGCGGACGTCCTCGAGCCGCGAGACGTCCACAAGTCCTCCGCCAACGCTCATCCACCTCGTGGCGCCGTCGACGTCCACTCTGGACATCGTCGCGAGCTCCTCCGACGTCGCGAGCTGCGTGCGCCAGGACGCCCAGCTGCTGGGGCCCGACGAGGTGCAGCGCGTGAACGTGCTCACGGTCATCGCCTCGGAAAGCTACGAGACCTTTGTGCGCGACCTACAGAGAGACATCAAGGAGACGCTGCGGGAGCGCCCCCAGAAGGTCGAGATCGACTTCTTCAGCGGAAAGACGCTTTCCGTGGACGGCGAGGAGGTGAGCTTCTCCGCGGCGGACTCGAAGACCATCTACAAGTACCTCATCAAGAATGACTTCCTCGACGAGGCAGACCGCCCCTCGGACGACTTCCGCGCGATGTTAGGGGAGGGAAAGTTCCAGGGCAACGCTATGCACGAACTGCCCGAGGGGCTCAACGACGAGGCACACGCCAAGGCGATAGAAACGCTCCTGCGTGGCGTCTACGACCTGCACGCCCTCGACGGCATGGTGCAGCAGGCTCAGGAGAAGGTTACCGAGAACGCAATCGTGAGGGAGAACTTCGGGCGCTCGGAGTTCAAGGAGCTGTGGGACCGAATTAGCCGCAAGCACAGCTACACCGTCTCCTTTGATGACGGGGAACTCGAGCGCAAGGCCGTGGCGAGGATCAACAAGGACCTTGCGGTGAGCCGGCTCCAGTACACCATGACCGCCGGAGCACAGCGCCACGAGGGGAGGCGCGAGGAGCTTGCGAGCGGGAGGTCCTTCGTCGCCGAGAGGAGCGAGACCCACGACGTGGACGAGGCCGCCTCTCCGGTCGAGGTGACCTACGACCTGGTGGGCGAGGTCGCCTCGGCGGCGCAGATCACGCGCGCCAGCGCCGCGAGGATACTCTCCGCCATTTCGCCGCAGGTCTTCTCGCTCTACCGGGTCAATCCCGAGGAGTTCATCAAGCGCGCGGGAGGGCTCATCCTCTCCGAGAAGGCCGCGATGGTCGTAGAGCACGTGGAGTACCACGAGACAGGCCGCAGCTACGACACCGCCATCTTCACCTCTCGAATGCCGGACAACGCGAGCAAGGCCTACGAGGCGAGCAAGAACGTCCAGCGCTTCGTGTTCCCGGACAGCCAGGGCGAGCGCAAGTTCGCGGAGGACTTGGACGCGGCGGACGAGGTTGTGGTCTACGCCAAGCTTCCGAGGGCGTTCCAGATACCCACCCCGGTGGGCAACTACGCGCCGGACTGGGCGATTGCGTTCAAGAGGGGCAGTGTGCGCCACGTGTTCTTTGTCGCCGAGACCAAGGGCACCATGTACACGATGGAGATATCGGGCGTCGAGAAGGCAAAGATTCGCTGTGCGGAGAAGCTCTTCGACGAGGCAAGCACGTCCGACGTGCGGTACCATCAGGTGGCGGACTACGACGACCTGCTCCAGTGGGTCGGGAGGCTGGAGTAGCAATGGGCAAGGAGCTGTTTGACAACATCCCCAGCAAGGTCGAGGACCTCCTCCGCGAGGTAGAGCTGGGAAAGATCGGCCTGCCGGACCTCCAGAGGCCCTTTGTCTGGTCGGACAGCAAGGTAAGGGACCTCCTCGACTCGATGCTCAAGGGCTATCCAGTCGGCTACATCATGCTCTGGTCGTCGCCGGACGAGTACGGGAACGCCAAGCACATAGGCGACAACGAGAAGACGTACAAGGAGCCGGACGACCTCGTCATCGACGGCCAGCAGCGGCTCACCGCCCTCCTGGCGGCGCTGCACGGGACGAAGGTCAGGGACAAGAACTACAAGGACAGGGCAATTAGAATCTCGTTCAACCCGCTCTCGAGGGAGTTTGCTGTCTGGACGCAGGCATACGAGAGGAACACAGAGTGGATCAGCTCCGTGAGCTCTGTCTTCGAGGCCGACAGGGACCACTCCGTGTCAAAGTTCCGCAAGTCCTTCATTAGGCAGGCCAACGATGGCAGGAAGAAGAACGGCCGGCCAGAGCTGACCGACGTGGAGGAGGACCTGATCGAGGAAAACCTCAACGACCTCCTCAACCTCGGAATATACACGCTGCCGACGCTCAAGATCAGCGCAAAGGTGGACGAGGAGGACGTGGCGGAGATCTTTGTTCGAGTGAACTCCGGCGGGACCAAGCTCACGGAGAAGAACTTCATCGAGACCCTCCTTGCCGTGTTCGATAACGAGGTGCACGAGCGTATCGATGAGTTCTGCGCGGAGTCCCGTGTGCCGAAGGACGGTACTGCCTTCAACCAGATCATTGAGGTCGATCCCTCACACCTCATCCGGGTGGCGGTTGGTGTCGGCTTCAGGCGCGCCCGCCTGAAGTACGCCTACATGCTCCTCAGGGGGAAAGACCTCAGGAGCGGCGTCACCTCGAGCAAGACCCGTGAGGATAACCTCGACACGTTCAAGAAATCGCTCGATCTCGCACTCAACCTCAACAACTGGCACGCGTTCCTCAACCTATTCGGCAAGGCGGGGTACCTCAAGGGGAGCATTGTCGCCTCCACCAACGCGGTGGTCTTCAGCTATGTCCTCTATCTTATCGGCAAGTACGACTACAAGGTGCCGCCGTTCGAGCTCAACAAGGTCATCACCAAATGGATCTTCATGTCCACAATCACCGGCTTCTACACCGGGTCGACGGAGTCCGAGGTCGAGAAGCAGTTCGCCGACCTGCGAGACGTGACGACGGCGGAGGGGTTCGTCGCCTACCTCGAGGCCGCCATCGAGACCAGACTGACCGATGACTTCTTTACCTACAGCCTTCCGAGCAGCCTCGAGGGCTCCTCCGCTAACTCGCCGTCGTGGTTTGGCTATGTCGCATCACTCGTGGTCCTAGGTACCCCCATGCTGTTCAGTACGTCGCCGCTCTCCCAGTACTTTGCCATCGGAGCGAGTGGGAAGAAGAACGCCATCGACAAGCACCACATTTTCCCAAAGAGCTACCTGACGAAGATTGGCTACGACAACGACCGCGACCGGAACCAGATTGCTAACTTCACGTACCTCGACTACAACACGAACATCGAGATAGGTGATAGGGCTCCGGCAGAGTATGTCGCCGCCTTCAGGGAGAGGCTCGGCGAAGAGGGGTATGCCAGGACCTGCAGGGACAACGCGCTTCCCCTCGATTTCGAGAGTCTCGAGTACCCCCAGTTTCTCGCACGGAGACGGGTGCTCATGGCAGGCACCATCAGGAAGGCATACGAGAGACTCTGCGAGTGAGGGCTTAGATCTACCGCACCTGCCAGGGGAAGTACTGGATCGTCACGTTGCCCTCGCGCACCTCAAGGTGCTCCCCGCAGAAGTCTCCTGCCATCCGGTGCACTCCGCTGACCCTTCTCGCTAGGATGCTGTGGTACGCGTGAGCAACCTGAGCCGGCATGTCCCTTCCAAGAGATACATCGAGTTTATGCCGCACTCGTTGATGTGCCAGGTGCGGTATGCAATCTCGGTTATCGTCGGGGCGTCTGGCATACTCCACGCCTCCCAAGCGCCTATGCCCGCAGAAAGTGTGGGCCGCCTCCTTACGCGGAGGCGAGCTTGAGGCCAATCACGCAGGCAACCAGGTCACTGGCAAAGGCGACCTGCAGCGGCGTAGCGCCCTCCCTGCCGATGATGGCGGAGTATGCAAAGGTTAGGGTTGCCCCAATGCCAACCCACACCGAGTACGCCACGCCCAGGGGTATGTCCCTGACGGCGTGCGAGAGCCCCAGCATGCACAGGGCCATGGCAACGAAGAAGACGATTGTGGGGACGGTGCGCGAAAAACCCGCAGACTTGTCGAGCGCGGCAGCCCACACGCACTCGAGGACGCCGGAACCAACGAGAATTGCCCAAGACACGATGAAACCTCCTGACGAGAGGGAAGCGGATGTGCTGCCGTCTTTTCCTTCTTGGTACGGCAGTGCTCGTCAGAATCCGAGTGCGTCGGATGCGGGCATTCTACCATGGCTTGTCGGTTGCGGGGGGTGTTGACATTGTTTGTCTGCTGAGTCGTGAACGCCCTCTATTTGCAACTACATTTATCTGGCCGCTATACACGTAGACAGTCTTTTGCCGTCTCGGAGTCGCGCCCTACTGTTGTGAACCCAGAATGGGAGATACTGCTGTCGAGTTGACGCTGCCCTCTGGTAGGTGAAAAGTGCGGGGTCATGAATCAAGAAAAGAAAGGGCTGATGCGATGGATGAGGATTTGAGGCAAAAGCTGAAGTCGTATTTCTCCGCCCCTGCAGACGCTTCGGTAACAATTAAGTTTGCCGGTTGGACCGATGACGACTTCATAAAGCTGGATGCCCTTGGGCTCCTGGAGCCACGCACGCCAGAGGAATGTGAGAAATACTACGAGATTCGCAGCGAATGTATGGGCGAGTAGGTAAACAGCAGGCTTGACGACAACCTGCTAAGGATCTTCTTAATCCTTGGGGAAACAACTGGCGCAGTGGTTAACGCGACACATACTGATGACCGCATCGTATTGAATTGTAGACGGTGGTGCGCAATCGCTATCCAGCAAACCATGAGATTAGTAAGTCGTGTGATTTGCCTCTTCAAGAGGCTCACGTTATGAGGGATATGGCGGACGCTCTTGGCGTCAACGCCAGCCAGCCGATATCTGTCTATGCAGTATCTCTAATGAGTGGGTGTATCGCCGTAGCAGCGATGTACCGGGCAGTGTTCCATAACGTAGGCACTCGGGCGAGCTTTCGGTGTTGGTTGTACCCCGATTCCTGGAACAACTCCTTTGGAGGCACGGTTCTGAGGCTCGAGCCCCTCGCCAAAGACAAGCACGCTTACATGGTCCAGATGTAGCCAGTCCTACGTCAATTTGTGGGTGTCGGTCATAATCTTACTTACGCTGATGAAGGGTGATGAGGTTGTCGAGAGAGCGCAATAGCGAGCCAATCACTCGCTGTTCGAGCAGCGAAGGTAGTGGCATCTCAAACTCTGCATACTCCTGGGCATTCACACCAGGTTGGCCAGAACGCTGTGAAGTGATGGCGATGTACCTCCGGTAGCGCTCCGTAAGCGTTGATTGGAACATGAACTCCGGATCGGCCTCATTGCCAATGTGAGCTCGAATCAAGAAGCCAGCAAAGTAGACATTCCCATCAAAAGGCCTGTACAGATAGGTTTTTCCCACGCTTGCACCAGTCCTTGCAAAGAGGAGGTCGCCTTCTTCAAGAAGGTAGTTGGTGCTAGCTTCAAGATTCGCCTGAGGCGAAGTGAGGTCATCGGGGCGGAACTCGTGAGTGTCGTCATCAATATCGGTGATTCGCAGGTATTTGTTGACGCCGTCGTATTCTGTGGCGGCAGCATTCAGCCCATATTCGAAACCGCCGGCAATGTCTCCCAACTCACGCTGTTCCCAAGTGTTGGCGCAGAAGCTAGAATTATTTCATATGTAATGCATCTTGCGTTCTATGGAGGGCGCTCATGAAGTACTCGGAACTCGTTGACTCCGGTGCCACGCTTACTGAGATTCAAAGCTTCCTCACGGACTCGGAGAACGTCTCGGTAACGCTCAGAATGCCGCGCAGCCTTCGAGACTCCGCCAAGGAGGCAGCGAGCCTCTCCGGGATGAGCCTCACCTCCTACGTGAAAATGTGCCTAATCGATCGCCTTTCGGGTGCTGACCGGAAATGATTGAGCTCACCACCATGACTGTCCGACTCATAGACAGCAAGCCGGACGGAATCAGGATTTGTCACGTCGAGGGCGAGTCTCTCACGACCGTGGTCGTGCCCCGCGAGCTGCTCTTGGCGGCGAAGAGGCTGCCTGACATCCCGAAGAGGGGCATCTACTACCTCCTGGACGAGGACCACGGGGTCATCGGACGCGTCTACGCGGGGCAGACTACCCAGGGGCTGGCCCGGCTGGACGCCCACAAGTCCAAGAAGGAGTTCTGGAACAAGGCCATCATGTTCCTGGACGACGAGTCAAACATGGACAGAGACGTCCTGGACGCGCTCGAGGCGGACGCAATCGGCTACGTCCGGACGCACGGCTCTTACGAGACCGACAACCTCGAGACCCCGCAGCCATACGTGAACCCGTACAAGGAGCAGACCGTAAAGCGACTGCACAAGAGCATCCTCTTCAGGATGGCCGTTCTCGGCTACGGGCTCGACCGCACGGACACTGCAGTCGCCGCTGGCCATGCGCTCTTCCACACGCGAAGGAACGGCATCGTCGCGAACGGGCGCTACGACGAGCGCACGGGGAGGTTCACGGTCCTCGCTGGCTCGCAGGTCGACCTCTCTCGGCCCGTCCTCAAGAACGTCGGTGCCACGGACGCGAGGCGGGAGCTCTTCAGGGACGGGTCGGGGGTGGCTACCCTTCGCGACGACGTGACCTTCGGCAGCCCGAGCTCGGCGGCGGTGTTCGTGCTCGGGGGGAGCCAAAACGGCTGGACCGAATGGATAAACAATGCGGGCGAGACGCTCGACGCCGCCTATAGGGGGAAGGGGACAGAGACCCGATGAACAAGCAGCAGCTAGCCGCCCGGATCTGGGCGTCGGCCAACGAGATGCGCTCAAAGATTGAAGCGAGCGAGTACAAGGACTACATCCTCGGCTTCATCTTCTACAAGTTCCTCTCGGACCGCGAGGAGCAATTCCTGCTCAAGAACGGCTTCGACAGGGAGAGTATGGAGACGGTCAGGGAGGACGACCCCGAGACCCTCTCCTACGTCCAGAACAACCTTGGCTACTTCATCTCGTACGACGACCTGTACTCGACGTGGCTCGCCAAGGGCTCTGACTTCGACGTATCGGACGTGCGGGACGCGCTCTCTGCCTTCTCGCGCCTCATCAAGCCGTCCCACAAGAACGTTTTCGACAAGATTTTCGATACTCTCGAGACCGGTCTCTCGAAACTTGGAGATACCTCTGGCGCGCAGACCAAGGCAATCAGTGCGCTCCTACAACTCATCCGCGACATACCCATGGACGGCAAGCAAGGCTATGACGTGCTCGGCTACATCTACGAGTACCTGATAAGCAACTTCGCCGCCAACGCCGGCAAGAAGGCCGGCGAGTTCTACACTCCGCATGAGGTTTCCACCCTCATCTCGCGGATCGTGGCGCAGAACCTGGCGGGACGCGGCGAGGTCACCGTATACGACCCGACCTCCGGCTCGGGCTCGCTTCTCATCACCATCGGCGAGGCGATCGCCCGGCAGCAGGGCTACCGCGGATCCATCAAGTACTACGCCCAGGAGCTCAAAGAGAACACCTACAACCTCACGCGCATGAACCTCGTGATGCGCGGCATCGCGCCGGACAACATCGTGTGCCGCTGCGGCGACACGCTCGAGGACGACTGGCCATGGTTCGAGGAGGGGCATCCCGAGTCCTACGAGCCGCTCTTCGTGGACGCGGTCGTCTCGAACCCGCCGTACTCCCAGCGCTGGGACCCGGAGGGCAAGGACTCCGACAGGCGATTCGATGGCTATGGTGTTGCCCCCAAGAGCAAGGCCGACTACGCCTTCCTGCTGCACGACCTCTATCACCTCAAGCCGGACGGCGTGATGTGCATCGTCCTGCCGCATGGCGTGCTGTTCCGCGGCGGCGAGGAGGAGAAGATCCGCACCGCGCTCGTGGAGAACGAGAACATCGACGCGATCATCGGCCTTCCTGCCAACATCTTCTTCGGCACCGGGATTCCCACGATCGTTATGGTGCTCAAGAAGCACCGGCCAAGCGACGACGTGCTCATCATCGACGCCTCGAAGGGCTTCGTGAAGGACGGAAAGAACAACAGGCTCCGCGCCTGCGACATCCGCCGCATCGTGGATGCCTATCGCAGCAGGAAGAGCGTCGAGCGCTTCTGTCGCGTGATCCCAAAGCAGGAGATTCGCGACAACGGCTACAACCTCAACATCCCACGCTACGTAGACTCGTCCGAGGCTCCTGAGAGCTGGGACATCTATGCGACGATGTTCGGCGGAATTCCCGTCGGCGAGGTCGACGCACTGAAAAACTACTGGGACGCGCTGCCTGGCCTATGCGACGAGCTCTTCGAGTCGGCTGGTGGTGCGACCGTGTGCCTCAGGTCCAAGAGCGTTGAGGAGACTGTGAGGAAGAGCCCCGCCGTACGCAGGTACCTGGAATCCTACGACGCACGCTTCTCCGACTTTGGGCAGTGGCTCTACGACGAGCTCGTCGACGAGTCCTCGCTCGTCAACCTGCCAACCGAAGAGGACGGGCTCGCCCGGGAGATATTCGATAGGCTCGGGGACGAACCGCTGGTGGACCGCTATGACGCATACCAGGTACTCGACGATTCCTGGCAGGGCATCGAGGCCGATCTGGAAGTCATTCAGACCGAGGGCTTCGACGCCGTCAAGAAGGTCGACCCCAACATGGTGACAAAGAAAAAGAACGGTAAGGAGGTGGAGGTACAGGATGGCTGGCGCGGACGCGTGCTTCCCTTCGACCTCGTGCAGCGCGAGATGCTCGCCGATGACCTGCTCGCCCTCGACTCTCTCAGCAACCGCATGACGGCCATCGACGGGGAGCTCTCTGAGATAGTCGAGAGTCTTACGGAGGACGATAAGGCTGCCCTTGGGGAGGCGCTCAACGACGCGGGCGACGCCTTTGTGGCCTCAAAGCTAAGGAAGGCGGTCAAGGAGCTGCGCTCCGATGGCGACGAGGACGAGCTGGCCGACCAGGCTGAGAAGGCTTGGACCCTGCTCGACGAGCAGAAGGCGGCGAAGAAGGAGCAGAAGAGTCTATCCGCGAGGCTCGAGGCAAATACAAAGTGCGCCATCGAAGGGCTTTCCGACCAACAGGCACGCGTGCTTCTGGATGCCAAGTGGAACCGTCCCATCGAGGGCGGAATCGCCGCCCTCTCTCGCGCCGAGATCGACGGCCTTGTCGACAGGGTCAGGGACCTCTCTAAGAAGTACGAGACGACGTTCGCCGAGGTGGACGAGCAGATTCGCAAAGAGGAGAGCCATCTCTCGCAGATGCTCGGACAGCTTACCGGCAACGAGTACGATATGGCTGGCATTCACGAGCTCATGGATCTCCTGGGGGGCGAGGCTCGATGAGTGGCAATGTCCCGGCTATCCGCTTCGCCGGATTCACTGAACCTTGGGAACAGCGTAAGTTGGGGGAGCTGGGCTCGACGTACGGTGGTCTCTCTGGCAAGGCGAAGGGAGACTTCGGTCACGGCGAGGCTCGTTTTGTCCCTTACACAAACGTCTTCGACAATCCCATCGGCGATTCAACGAGGCTTGAGCGAGTCGAGGTTGACCCGTGCCAGAACGTCGTGCGCAGGGGCGACGCACTCTTCACGGTCTCCTCCGAGACTCCCGAGGAGGTCGGCATGTCCTGTGTCTGGCCCTCTGACCTCGGCAACCTCTATCTGAACAGCTTCTGCTTCGGGTATCGTCAGGATGGCAGTTTCGACTCGAATTATCTGGCTTACATGCTGAGGTCAGGGTCTTTCCGAGGCCAAGTCGAGATGCTTGCCCAGGGAATCTCACGCTTCAACATCTCAAAAGGAAAGGTGATGGAGATCGAGGTCCCAGTTCCCGACAAAGCAGAGCAGGCTATGATTGGCCGCCTATTTGTGGGCCTCGACAACCTCATCACCCTTCATCAGCGTAAGCACGACCAGCTCGCGACGCTGAAGAAGTCGCTCCTCGAGAAGATGTTCCCGAAGCCCGGCTCCGATGTTCCCGAACTCCGCTTCGCCGGATTCACTGAACCTTGGGAACAGCGTGAGTTGGGAGAAGAGTGCCAGGTGACCATGGGTCAGTCACCTGAGGGATCTACGTACAGCGAAGAGCCTGCTGATTACATTCTTGTTCAAGGGAATACGGATTTGAAAGATGGCTGGGTGTCTCCACGCGTTTGGACAACCCAGAAGACGAAATTTGCTAATGCCGGGGATTTGATAATGAGCGTTCGAGCGCCAGTTGGCGCAATGGGGAAAACGGCCTTTGACGTCGTCTTGGGGCGAGGAGTTGCTGGAATTAAAGGCAATGAATTTATTTACCAAGCGCTCGTAAGACTAGATGAGAATGGGTTTTGGAAGAAGCTATCTGCTGGTTCGACATTCGAATCTATAGGCTCGGATGCTGTTAACAATGTTGAGTTGTCCATGCCCCGCGACACGTCCGAACAGAAAGCAATTGGAAAATTCTTCTGCGAGCTCGACAGTTTAATCACCCTTCATCAGCGTAAGCACGACCAGCTCGCGACGCTGAAGAAGTCGCTCCTCGAGAAGATGTTCGTGTAGGAGGGTAGACCACGCATGGCCGACACATTCAAGAGCGAGGCAGAGTTCGAAGCTGCCCTCGTTAGCCGTCTTAAGGACTTCGGATGGATGGGTGGCGTGCTCCACCAGCCCGACGAGCAAGACCTACTCGACAATTGGGCCCAGATTCTCTACCGGAACAACCCGGGCATCGACAGACTAAACGGCTGTCCGCTCACCCAGGGCGAGATGCAGCAGATACTCGAGCAGATTGCAGCTCTTAGAACCCCAATGAGACTCAACGGGTTCATTAATGGGAGGACCGTCTCCATCAAGCGCGACAACCCCGATGATGCCGCGCACTTCGGCAAAGAAGTGAGCCTCTACATCTATGACCGGCTCGACATTGCGGCAGGCAGGAGCGTATACCAGATAGCCGAGCAGCCAAGATTCAAGGCGGCGTCGGCACGCCTCAATGACCGCCGTGGAGACGTGACGCTGCTCATCAACGGCATGCCGCTTATCCACATCGAGCTCAAGCGCAGCGGCGTCCCCGTGTCGCAGGCGTGCAACCAGATCCAGAAATACGCTCGCGAGGGCGTCTTCTCGGGACTGTTCTCGCTCGTGCAGATATTCGTGGCCATGGAGCCCGCAGAAACTGTCTACTTCGCCAACCCCGGCGCCACGGGCGACTTCTCGCTCTACCGCTTCCACTGGGCAGACTTCAACAACGAGCCCATAAACGACTGGAACGATGTGGTGAGGTACCTGCTCTCCATCCCCATGGCTCACCAGCTCATAGGCTTCTACTCGGTTGCCGACGACAAGGACGCGACGCTCAAGGTCATGCGCAGCTACCAGTACTTCGCTGCCTCGGCCATCTCCGACAGGGTGAGGAAGTCGAGGTGGGAGAAGGAAAGCGCAAGGGGAGGCTACGTGTGGCACACCACCGGCTCGGGAAAGACGATGACGAGCTTCAAGAGCGCCCAGCTCATCGCCGACTCTCACGACGCGGACAAGGTTGTCTTCCTCGTTGACAGGATAGAGCTGGGTACCCAGTCTCTCGACGAGTACCGCAACTTCGCGGATGACTCGATGAGCGTGCAGGCGACCGAGGATACCGACGTGCTCAGGGCGAAGCTCAAGAGCGACGATTACGCCGACACGCTCATAGTGACCTCCATCCAGAAGATGAGCAACATCCACGATCACGACGGCGGTCTCACGGAGCGCGACCTCGAGCGCATTCGTGACAAGCGCATCGTCTTCATCGTGGACGAGTGCCATCGCTCCACCTTCGGCGACATGATGCAGACGATCAGGAAGACGTTCCCCACGGCGATGCTGTTCGGCTTCACCGGGACGCCCATTCAGGACGAGAACCAGAAGAAGCAAAACACCACCACCGACGTGTTCGGAGACGAGCTGCACCGCTACAGCATCGCCGACGGCATCCGCGACAAAAACGTATTGCCCTTCGACCCCTACATGGTCTGCACGTATAAGGACCGTGACGTCCGGCGCGAGGTGGCCCTGGAGAGGTCGCGCGCGGACAGCGAGGACGACGCCCTCGCGGATCCAAAGAAGCGAAAGGCCTACCTCAGGTACATGGATCCCTCTCAGGTCCCCATGGCTGGTCGCAGGGAGGCCGATGGTACCTGGACGAAGGGCATAGAGGACTACCTCCCAGAGAGCCAATACTGTGGTACGGACGGCGACGGCTACACCGGCGGAGTCCCCTGCGACCACTTCAGGATGGTCTTCCAGGACATCGTCGAGGGGTGGACGACGCTCTCGCGCGGCGGGAAGTTCCACGCGATCTTTGCCACCTCGAGTATCCCCGAGGCCATCACGTACTACCGTATGTTCCGCGACGAAGCCCCGCATCTCAAGGTGACCGCGCTCTTTGACCCCAACATCGGCAACGACAACCCCGACAACCCCACGGGCACGATCTTCAAGGAGGAGGGCCTTGAAGAGATACTTGGGGGTTACTCGAGGCTCTACCCCGGCAAGGACTACTCCATCCCCACTCACGCCGCCTTCAAGCGAGACGTGTCCGCGCGGCTCGCGCACAAGAAGCCCTATGTGGGAATCGAACGGCACCCGGAGGAGCAGCTCGACCTCCTCATCGTCGTGAACCAGATGCTGACGGGCTTCGACTCCAAATGGGTTAACACGCTCTACCTCGACAAGGTGTTGGAGTATGAGGGCCTCATCCAGGCGTTCAGCCGCACGAACAGGGTCTTCGGCCCCGAGAAGCGCTTCGGAGTGATTCGCTATTACCGAAGGCCGCATACGATGCGGCAAAACGTGGACGATGCCGTCCGGCTCTACTCCGGGGACCGCCCGTTCGGCCTGTTCGTGGACAAGCTCGAGAGCAACCTGGAGCACATCAACATGTGTTTCGGGGACATCAGGGACCTGTTCGAGGGCTACGGAGTGCAGAGCTTCGAGAGGCTTCCCAGCTCGGACGCGGCATGCGCGAGGTTCGCCAAATTATTCAAGCAGCTGTCGGACCTAATCGAGGCAGCGAAGGTGCAGGGGTTCACCTGGGAGAAATCTACTTACAAGTTCCACCACGATAGCGGGGAAGAAACAGAGGTCGTGATGGCGTTCGACCAGCAGGCCTACCTCATCCTCGTGCTGCGATACAAGGAGCTCTTCGAGCGGGAGCCCGGCGAGGGGTCGGATGACGTGCCGTTCGACATAGACGGCTACCTTACGGAGATTGACACCGGACGCATAGACACCGACTACATGAACGAGAACTTCGCTAAGTGGCTCAAAAAGATTGACGAGGGCGAGGAGGCCAAGGCAGCCCTCGAGCTGCTGCACGGCTCCTTCGCTAGCCTCACCCAAGAGCAGCAGGCCGCGGCCGAGCTCGTCATCCACGCCGCACAGCGTGGCGAGCTGGAGGTCGTACCTGGCAAGACGCTTATGGACTACATCAACGACTTCCAGAAAATGGGTAAGGACTCGCAGTTAAATGCTTTGGTCTCTGCCATAGGCGTGGACGAGGGGAAGTTGCGCAATCTTATGGCGCGCCATGTGACCGAGGACAACATCAACGAGTACGGCCGCTTCGACGCGTTGAAGGAGACGGCGGACCTCGGCAAGGCGCGGGACTACTTCGCTGAGAAGGAGGGTAAGCCGATACCGCCGTTCAAAGTGAGCATGAGGTTGGATAAGCTCCTGCGTGAGTTTGTTGTACGGGGCGGTTTTGATGTTTAAGGCTGGTAGCTTGGGAACAGCGTAAGTTGGGGGAGCTGGGCTCGACGTACGGTGGTCTCTCTGGCAAGGCGAAGGGAGACTTCGGTCACGGCGAGGCTCGTTTTGTCCCTTACACAAACGTCTTCGACAATCCCATCGGCGATTCAACGAGGCTTGAGCGAGTCGAGGTTGACCCGTGCCAGAACGTCGTGCGCAGGGGCGACGCACTCTTCACGGTCTCCTCCGAGACTCCCGAGGAGGTCGGCATGTCCTGTGTCTGGCCCTCTGACCTCGGCAACCTCTATCTGAACAGCTTCTGCTTCGGGTATCGTCAGGATGGCAGTTTCGACTCGAATTATCTGGCTTACATGCTGAGGTCAGGGTCTTTCCGAGGCCAAGTCGAGATGCTTGCCCAGGGAATCTCACGCTTCAACATCTCAAAAGGAAAGGTGATGGAGATCGAGGTCCCAGTTCCCGACAAAGCAGAGCAGGCTATGATTGGCCGCCTATTTGTGGGCCTCGACAACCTCATCACCCTTCATCAGCGAGAGCCGCCCTATTGACTTACGCTGACAATCAGACGAGGCTGGTGAGGGAGCGCATCACCAGGTCTACGTCCTTGTTCTCCAGCTCCTGGATGATATGGAGATAGGTCTTCTCAGTTGTGTTCATGCTGGCGTGGCCTAGCCTCTTCGCGACGCTCGCTATTGACACCCCTGCGAAGAGGAGCAGGGAGGCGTGCGTGTGTCGCAGTCCGTGAATCGTGATCACCGGTACCCCTGACTTCTTGCATAGCCTCGCGAGGGTGTTGTTCGCTGTCGAGTTGTAGACCTTCGCGTCCTCTCTGACAAAAATGGGACATTCTTCCGGGAGGTTCTTTACCAGGAAGGAGAACTGAACTATCAGCTGCCAGTCAATCTGGACCTTCCTCACGGAGGACCGGTTCTTTGTCGGCACGAAGCCCCCGCCGTTCTTGTAGTCCCAAGTCTTGTTCACCGAAAGCGTCTGCCTAGTGAAGTCGAAGTCGGAGGGGGTAATTGCAAGCGCCTCAGAAAACCGCAACCCGGTTTTTGCGACAAGAAGGATGAACCACTCCCAGCTGATCTCTGAACCCAAATCGAGGCCGGCTAGCAACCGATGGAGCTCGAACTGGTTGAGGTAGCGATTCTTTTTCGGGCGCGGTGGCTTTCCCTTGACGATTGCCTTCCTGGTTGGGTCTCTGGGCACGAGCCCATCATCGACCGCATCAAGCACCGCGCCCTTGAGCAGATGGTGGAAGTCCATCGTGGTCTGCCGCTCGTGCTCCTTTGCATACCCGTTTAAGATTCTCTGATAGGAGATTCGATCAAGTTCTGACAGCTTCATGTCTGGCGCAAGTCTCTCTATCCAGGTATGGGCGAGATGGTACTTATTGAGCGTCACTTGCCTTACTGCGTTCTCCTTGTATACGGATATCCATTCCTTGTAGTAGTTGCAGAACAGGTCGTTGCCGGAAAGGTCGTTAAGCATCGTTCACCTCGATAACGCTTGCAGGGCGACTCTCTTCTTATGGATAAAACCAGCAGGATCGGGAAGGTGCAACAATGCATTTATGGCATTCATGACTTGGCCGGACAAGGACGCGCGGAGGCCGAGCGGAGCTCTTGCACAAGGGAACGCTGACAGTGCTTGAGGCCTAGCGGCATGCCCTAGCGGCGAAACGTACCCTTTTAAACGGTACGTGCAAGCTGAGCCAAAGAGGAGGACAGCATGAAGAAAGACCTTGGAAGCGAAGGCGAGCTCTTTCCGCAGTCGGTGTTCATCGTTGTGAGCTACGGCGAGGACGGTACCCCCAACGCTATGAACGCGGCATGGGCGGGGGAGTGCGGCGACAAGGAGATTTGCCTCAACATCGGGAACCACAAGTCGACGGCAAACATTGTGGCAAGGCGCGCCTTCACGGTGGCACCGGCCGACGTTGCCCACGTAGTGGAGGCCGATTACTTTGGCATCGCTACCGGCAACAAGGTGGACAAGGCAGCCGCGTCTGGCATGACCTTTGTCAAGTCTGAGCATGTGGACGCGCCCGTGATCGAGGAGTTCCCCCTGACCATGGAGTGCGAGGTCACAGACGTCCAGGGAGACGAGCATGGCGCGCGCATCGTTGGACGCGTCGTGAACACGCGTGTGGACGAGTCGATCCTCGACGACGAGGGACGCGTCGACTTTGCCAAGATGCGCCCGATTATCTATGACAGCACGAGGCGTGTCTACCGCGTTGTTGGCGAGGAGGTCGGCGGCGCCTGGAACGCTGGCAAGAAGTTGCTGTAGACAATAGGCAGCGAGGTAATAATTAGGCGGCGTCGCCGGCGCGTCTCCGCCATATAAAACTTTTTGGGCTTTGCGGCCAGGCGCACAATGCGCGACCGACACCAACGGTTCGTCGCTAGCTAGCGACAATTGCTGGCTAATTAACGTCGCGTCCCAATCGTATAGTCACGCCATCCGTTGTCGAAGGAAAGGCGGATGGCGATGGGTGGCAAGAAGAAACCCCGAACACGGTTTATCTGTTGGAACTGTGGACAGGCAGTGCCCCTCAAGTTCAGCGGGCAGGCATGCCCCAACTGTGGCGCGCCGCTGACGCCGGCGGCTTACGACACCCGGGCACAGGAGCTCGCCAAACAGAGGGTTCTGGTCGAGCGCGAGCTTAACAGGCTCCAGGCACAGCTTGATTCGGCAACCAAGAAGAACACCCGGTGGGGGATCTTCAAGAACTTCCGCTTCCTGCCCTCGCGACGCGCCATGGACGAGCTTCTGCTCCAAATCCAGCCGCTCAAGCAGCAGATTGAAGACCTCTCACGTAAAGGGCGCTTCGCGTCGGAGCGCTACTACGCGAGCGAATGGTTCCGTCAGTCACGACGCTTTTTGCGAGAAGACATCCCGGACATGCTCGGCTTCTGTGGCACCTCTACGTTCCCGTGAGGCAACGCTTGGTAATGCGTCGTGTTGCCACAGTCGAGAGCACCGATGAAATCGATATTGCCCTTCTCACTACGCACGGGCTGTACTCGATTGAGGTCAAGAGCCTCTATAGCTCTATTGAGGTGCGGCTTGACAATTGCAAGGATGCCTATTGTGTCACCGCTACCCCGGTCGGACAGGACGGCCAGCTCTTAACGAACGGCATCACGATTGACATGGGGGTAGCCCAAAACACGGCTCATGTGAGGGCACTGAGGACAGAGCTGGACGGTCTCGTTTCTCCCCAGCGTATTTTCAACGTGACAACCTATGCAAATCAATGCGGCTTTGAGATGCATGCACCTCAAGGTTTTCGGTACGCGTACGTTACAACGACAAGCGATTGCCCGGAGAATATCGTCGAGGTAATTTGTCGCATTGAGCAGAAGGTAGCGGCATGTTGGACTAACGCTGAGGTTGACGTGCTTGCGGAACGGCTGGCCATCTCCTATACCGATTCTGATGGGTCGAAGCAGGCCAATCATGCAAAGGCGTTGTCAACAGCGCGTCCCTCGGTTGCCGATTCCTCAAAGTCCCACAAGAAGCGCGCTCACAAGCCCAAGACAAAGGCGCAGCCCAAGTACCAGAGTCGCAAATCACAGTTCATCGATGAGGACGTTCGGGACTACCTGAACGGGGACTACGAGGACTAGGAAGTTGACAGAGCAATTGCGCTTTGTGGTTTAGACGTTGCTTAGTCCAGCCGGCTTATAAGGGCACCTTCAAACCTTGGAGTTCTCGTTTGGCGTGATGCTCCGAGGGAATATGTAGGGGAGAGCCAACGAGCTTGGCTTCCTTTGATGGCGGGCAGAGCTGGGGCAACTCCTTATGGGCGAAGACGATCGCAGAGACGGGACCAAGGATCAAAGGGACGGGACTAAGACGTCAGGCCCTTCTCCCGTAGCAGCATGGATATCCAGCATCGTGCAAGAGTGGAACCGCCGCCAGTTTGGTATGCATGCGTCCAGCGTGACCTACTTCTACTTCCTGGCAATCATTCCAATCTTTATCTTTATCTCGGTGCTCCTGCCCTTTACGGACATCGGGCAGAACGAGATAATCCAGGCTATCGACGCGGTTGTGCCAGACATCGTAAGCGACCTTCTGGATATGGTTGTGACCGAAGCCTTCCAGCACGCCTCGGCCCTCATTCCTCTTTCGGTGGTGACCCTCCTGTAGACCTCGATACAGGGGAACATGGCTCTGCTGCGGGGCATGGACAGCGCCTACAACGAGGAGGAGACCCGTCCCTACTGGATGAGGCTCCTCATCTCTTTTGTCTGGACGACCGTCCTTCTGATGGTCTTTCTCACCCTCATGCTTCTTGTCTTCAGCGGGAAAATCAGGGAGTTTGCCGAGACCTATCTGCCTGGCTACCATCTTCCTTTCCGGCTGCTGGACTTCTCGGCCATGCGCATTGTCCTCTCCATGATCATTGCCTGGCTTTTCATTGCCGCCACGTACTGGTTCATGCCAAACGGAAAGCGGCGCTTCCAGGACCAGCTGCTGGGCGCCGCCCTTGTTGCCGTTGCCTGGTTCGTGCTCTCCGAGGTCTTCTCGGTCTACGTGAACCATGTGAACAAGTTCACGGCCTTCTACGGGACGCTTGGCACCTTTGCGATTTCGCTCTTTTGGATGTACTGCTTCTTCTACATCCTGCTTGCAGGCGGCTTTGTGAACTGCTTCTTTGAGAAGGAAATCGGGCAGCTTATGGACCGAATTGGCTCTCGTGGCTTCTGGCTTGTGAGAAGGATTCGTCGCAAGGTCCAAAAGGAAGACCGCTAGCCCTTTGCCGGGCGGCCCTTGCGCTTGATCTGGAGTGGGAGCTGGGAGAGCGTCTTTAGGATGTTCTCGGCATCCACTTGAGCCCTGGCCTTCTCTTCTGGCGTGAAGCCTGCCGCCTCGAATGCCTCGTCGGCAGCGGCCTGGTAGTCGCGCTTATGCTTCTTGTTGAGGGTATTCCAGTCGACGCTAGAGAGCTTCTCAGCGAGCTCCCTGTCGTAGGGCAGCCGCCCCTCTTTCATCATGACCGCAAGGACGGGGTAGCCGGCATAGCCCTGCCAGTAGCTTGCGCTGTCATTGGAGGCATAGACGTCTCCATCCCAGGTGACGGTGTAGCGCTTTGCCCCGTTCGAGGAGGTCACCGACGCCTCCTGATCGCCCGTCTCGACGCGCCCATCCGCCAGGGCTGACCAAGCCTCATACACCTTCTGGAGGGGTGGCAGCTTCTCCATCGATCCTTCTCTCTGATGTTGTTTAGCGCCCGCTTGGGGCAGCCTTTACATCCACATCTTAGAGTTGCTTGCTGCTTCGTGTTGCGATTGCTCGGTGCCCCCTCTTGTTCTTTAGCGGTATTTGAGAATCGTGCTTCTCGCCAACTGGGCAAATGCAGCCTCCGATTCTCAGAAACCGCTAAAGAACGGGGTAGGGGGGTGGAGACTCAATCGGCATGTCCTAGAGACAGAGCTCAAGAATGAGGCTGAGCCTGTCGTTGGCAGTTGTCAGAGCTCTTCTCAGCCATAAGGTAGCCCCGCTTTAGCTGCCCCATCTGGCCTTCAGAGCACAATCGCAAGCATGATGCACAGCTGGGATATCCCATTGACCGCCTGCTCTCGCCAGTTGGCCTTTGCGTCGCGGCCGTCCAAGTGACGGGCAAACCAGCCCATGAGAAACATCCCCGCAAGTCCCGCAATAAGAAACAGCAGAGAGGGCATGGCCGTTACGTGTGCCAGGACTGCGGCGGGAGACCACTTGGCGCGGTCGACCACAAGCGAGACGAGTGCTAGCGCAAAGCCCGTGGGCATCAGGTAGCACATCTGCCGGTTGAGAAAGCGCACATCTCTTCTCGCCAGCGCCAGAACGAGCTTCCAGCTCACCTTGAGCACGCCGGCAAGCACGACAAGCGCAACGCCCACGCGGAACAGCATGCTGTCAAAGCGCGTTGCCAGGACGCCCGCGCCCACGCAGAAGAACGCCACGGGCAGGCAGTCCATGAGGGTCATCGAGAGCGTGAAGCCCTCCGGGACGGAATCGCCCTGCCCTTCTCCACGGGGGCTCATGCGACCAGCCACGAGTGCTCCTTCACGGAAAAGAGCGGGACGAACGGAATCATGATCGGCGTCGTGGACTTGTACCTCTGGTATTCAGGGTTGTCTCCGTAGTTCTTGTCCTGCCTGATCTCCAGGCGGCGCGCCCCGCCGAACATGACGTAAATGATGCCCAGATAGCCGAGGATGGCGCAGATCCATTGGACGGCGTTGGCGTACACGGAGATCCCGGACACAAAGACGCCGGTCCAGAAGACCATCTCGCCAAAGTAATTGGGGCAACGCACCAGGCGGAAGAGGCCTGTGTCAACAAAGCGCCTGGGGTTTGCCTTCTTCGCGCGGTTCTTCTGGAGGTCCGCCGTCGTCTCGAGCACGAGTCCCGCGGCAGAAATCAGCAGGCCAACAATGCAGAGGACATCGGTACCGCGGTCGCCTTCCAGGCGGAACAGGATGGGGGAGGTCTGCAGCACATAGAGCAGCGACGCAGAGACCCAGATGCCCACCTTGGCCACGACGGAAACGCCCTCGTCGGACTTGACCTCGCCCTTCATGCGACGGTTGTAGGCGGTCTTAACGTCGCGGTAGATAAGGTATCCGGCAAGCCGGCATCCGTAGACAACGAGCAGGACGCACTGGAGCGCGGTTCCCACGGTAAGGGAGCCCCCAAAGATCGCCAGAAGGCCAACGCCTATGAGGGCGATCGCCGCTCCATAGCCAATGGAAATGAACCACACGTACTTGCGGAAGCCGCAGGAGCTGGCGATAAGTGCCAGGGCGAGAAGGATGAGGAAGCTCTGCATGTTTGTGCCTCGATGCTGAATTACGTAGGCCTGTAATGTGAAACCACCCCATTCTAGGGCCCGCCCGACCGGTGCGCCACCTAGTGGCAAATAGGCCGTTGAACGGTGGGGCGCCGACGCCTTAGTAGAGGATCTTCCTAGCCAGGGCGACAAGGGGCTGACAGTCGTCTTGCCCAAGCACCAGGAGGACCACTAGCTGCTGGGTCACAAGCTCTGCGAAGCCCTCCCTGGTGAGACCTCCCATGAACGCGTCTTCTCGTATGCGCTTGTCTGCATCCAAGGCATGAAGCATGTCATCCTCGATGTGCCCAAAGAACGAGTGCATCATCTCTCGGCCTTGAGCTCGTGGGCCCTGGTCGGCTGCAAGGTCCAGCACATGAGAGGGGAGAAACCCCGGATAGCGAGACATGCCTGCCCGTGCACTATTGAAGGTCTTCTCGACGTGCGTGGCAAAGTCTTTCTCGGCGTCCGTACCCTTGCGCGGGCCAAAGCTGAAGATGTCCGACCAGACGTCGGCGGTTACGGCAAGTACCAGCGCGTTCTTGCCGGGAAAGTAGTTGTAGAGCGTTCCCGGCGCAATGCCGCAGGCCGAGGCCACCGTACGCATGCTTATGCCGGAAAGCCCCTGTTCCCGGACGATGCCGCGACACACCTCAAGGATGTCTTCTCTCGACGTTGCCTTTGGGTTCATCGTTACCCCTAGAGGACGTTGAGGAGCGAGAGCCCCATGCCAATGACCCACATGTACATGACGGTCTTGGGAAGCATCAGCGCTCCCACCGCGGGCTTGCGCTTGGCCAAGAAGGTTACGGGAAGGTAGAAACCAAAGCTCAGCGCGATGGCTATGCACATGCGCCAAAGGCCGTACCCGCCAGTGTTGCCTGAGATGGCAAACAGGACAATGACCAGGATCCCGGTGATGGCAAAGGGGACGTTCCTGTAGAGCGACCAGCGGAGGTTCTCCTTGCCCGAGAACCAGTCGTTCTGAGGGAAGAGGCAGAGGACAATGCGCGCGGCTGCGGTGATGAAGATCAGCGTGGGGATGGCGGGGGAGACCTCGATGTTGGGGAAGATTTCTCTCCAGATGAAGTACAGCAGCACGTAGAACACCGTCATGGTTACCGATGTGATGGCGGTTCCCAGGCCAAGCTTTCGCTGGGTGTCCTCGCGTACCCCAAAGAGGTGCATCTGGACCCTGGGGATGAGGTGGAAGGCGTCGCCGCCACCAAGGCACAGCGTGAGCCAGCCATAGAGTACAAACACCAGGCGCCCATTGGCGTTTGCAAAGAAAATGATGGCTGCGACCAGGTCGAATACCAGGTACGCAATATCAAAGACGCTCTCGCCGATGCGCATGCCGCGCGGCATGCCCTCCTGCTTTGGCGTCACTGCTTCCTGACCCATGAGTCTCTCCTCCTTGGCCCGCGAAGTACTTCCGCCGGACCATTTGACGCAACATGAACAGTGTTCATGTTTACGCTTGGCGCACGCCCCGTCAAGCCGGCATGCGAGATGACTACACTTTCCCTATGGCTGTCTGATGCCAGCAGGAAGGAGCTTCAATATGAGTGAGGTTCGCGAAGGCTACATTCCGTTTAAGGGCTACAAGACCTACTACCGCATAGTGGGGCACAACGAGAAGGGCCACCTTCCGCTTCTTGTCCTCAACGGTGGGCCGGGCATGTCGCACGACTACATGACCACGTTGGATGCGCTTGCGGACTGCGGCCGCGAGGTCATCTACTACGACCAGATTGGATGCGGCCGCTCCGCCGTGCCGGAGGGCACCTTCCACTACAACGCGCAGCTCTTCGTCGACGAGCTTGTGGTTGTTCGCAAGGCCCTTGGCCTTGAGCACTTCCACCTGCTCGGCCAGTCTTGGGGCACCATCCTCATGCTTCTGTATCTGCTGCAGGAGAAGCCCGAGGGCATTGCGTCCATTGTTGTCTCGTCGGGCCTTCCCTCTACCAAGCTTTGGGTCAAGGAGGTCGGCAAGCTCAAGTCCTTCATGCCAAAGGAGATGCAGGAGGCCCTCGACGAGGCGGATCGCACGGGCAACTACGACACCCCCGAGGCAAAAGCCGCAGCAGACGAGTTCTATCGCCGTCACGTGTGCTCGCTTCCCGAGTACCCGGACTTTGTGATGAAGAGCTTTGCCGAGCCCGGCCCCGCCTACGTGGAGATGCAGGGCGTGAGCGAGTTTGTCTTTACGGGCAACCTCCTGTCCTACGACGTGGAAGACCAGCTCAAGGACGTGAAGCAGCCCGCCCTCGTGATCTCTGGCGAGTTCGACGAGTGCACGCCGCTTGTGGCAAAGACCTTCTACGACAAGCTGGCAAACGCGGAGGGCTGGCTGCTCATCGAGAACGGCACGCACCTCTGCAACGTCGAGTTCCCGGAGATTTACAACAAGGCGGTCGAGGAGTTCATCGAGCGCCACGAGTAGGACATTTCAAAATCATTGGGCGGCGGCCCTCCGGCTTAAGCTGGGGCCGCCGTCGTTCTTTTGGGGGCGGGACCTGCATCCGCCCGTAGACTAGGCTCTTGGGGACGAAGTTCCGCACCTCTCGAATATCGGTGAGCTGATCTGGGTTGCAACGCCCCGTATCGCCGCGTCAAGCGCGTGCTGGAAGGGAATGCGGTCCAGGCCGGTCTCTATCTCAAGGCGAAGCTTGTCACCTGCTGCCTGCGTGGCTCTTACCCGTGTGAGGGGCATCGCGTCGACTACCTTAATGACCTGGCGGTCGTTGTTAGCGACAGGGGAGAGAAGGAGCGAGACGTGCGCCGTCCACGCCTCGGACGCGGCCCAGAAGCCGTCAAGCGCCTGCGCCATGCCAGCCACGTTGTGGACTCGAAGGACACGGGCGCCACGAGCCACTGCCGCAAGAGAGACGCCAATCGTCGCGTCGTCGCGCGCCGCGGCATCTGCGACACCGCTCACGGTTCCCACAAAGCGCTTGCGCGACACTGCGCACATGAGGGGGTATCCCAGGTCAGAGAGCCGCTGCGTGCCACGTAAGATTACGATGTTGTCCTCGGGACTCTTGCCAAACCCCACGCCCGGGTCCAGGCAGATGCGCGAGGCATCGACACCCTGCACTTCGAGGTCCTTCGCGCGTTCGAGAAGGTAGCCCTCGAGCAGCCCCATCACATGGTCAACCTGCGGCAGAAGCGGCTGGTCCTGCTCGTTCTCCCATGCACGGTCGCCCGCGGATGCGACGTTCATGAGCGTGGAGAGGTCGTCTCGGCCGGAGCTAGCCATAACGGCGGAGCTGCGCGTGGCCGCGCCAGATACGGGACCGGAGTGCATGACCACGCATCCGCAGGTTGAGTTTGCTGCTACCTGCACCATTTGGGGATTCGAGAAGCCCGTCACGTCGTTAATGATCTGCGCCCCAAGCTCAATGCATCGCTGCGCGACCGTGGGGTGGCGCGTGTCGATCGAGACGAGCGCTCCTTCCTTTACGAGCCAGCGAACCACCGGCTCGAGGTGGTGGTACTCCTCGTCTGGCTCGACGGGGGTGAAGCCGGGGCGCGTGGACTCACCGCCCACGTCGATGAGGTCGGCGCCATCGGTGAGCATTTGCGCAGCAGTTGCAATGGCTGCCTTGGGGGCGTTGTGGGCGCCGCCGTCCGAGAAGGAGTCTGGCGTGACGTTGAGCACGCCCATTACGCGAGGATGTGACAGGTCGAGTGCGACGTTCGAGCAGTTCCATGTGGATGCGATTGGCATAGCGGTCTCCCTGGGCGCGCGGCCGGACCGCCCCAGCCAGGCTGTTCGGCATGCGTGTGCCGGCCGGGCGCGGTTGGCCCAGCGGTGCAGATGATACAAGATGCGCGAGTGTGGGCGCAATGGAAGTCCTGAGACCGCGTGCCCTAAATGTCCTGGACAGCCTGCGATTCAGTCCAGATAAGCGCGCTAAGGCGGCTCCCAAGGTCCCCGAGACGGGAGACTCCGACCTTGGCAGCATTGCAGCTGCTCTTGCGGTTCTCGGTGCTGCAGCCCTGGCTGGCGTAACCGGCATTCGCTTCTCGTCTGATCGACGCTAGCCAAGCGTAAACGTCCTTAGCGCGTCTTTGTGGGGGATGCCCTTAGGGGCATCCCCCTTTTTTGTGCAAAGGGGAGCCAACCGGGTTCTGCTGATCTCTGCGCACATAACAAAGCAGGCCACATGGCAAATAACATGTGGCCTGCGAAGTCTCTGGCTCCCCGGGCAGGGTTCGAACCTGCGACACGCTGATTAACAGTCAGCTGCGCTACCACTGCGCCACCGGGGAATGTTCAACGCGAGAAATAAGTATACGAATCGGCTCGAAGGATGCAAGTCTCATTTTGAAATTTTTCTCGTAAGTTGGATGAGCCGGGCTTGCCCGAACCCGCGGGATTCATTTACCGGGTAACGGGATTCCACTACCGGGTAACTTAATCCCGCGGGGCCCTCTGCCGTTTGTGTGAGAGCGTAAGCCCTGTGCTAGCATCTTGAGGATATTCAACACAGGCGGGCGCCGCATGCCCGCACACTCCTTCGACAGGAGGAACCTTGGCATCAGACATTGAGCCTGCGGAGAAGGACACGGCTCCGGCTGCACAGGAAGCATCGGCTCCCGCGACCCCCGCGCACACCACTTCGGCGCGCGACGCGTGGTATCCCGCCGGCAAGCGAGACCTCTTCATCCTCCGCGAGCTTGTCACGAAGGACTTCAAGCTCAAGTACCGTCGCAGCGTCCTCGGTGTCATCTGGAGCGTGCTCAACCCGCTCCTCATGATGATCGTCATGTCCTTTGTCTTCTCGTTCTTCCTCCGCTATGCGGATATCCAGCACTACCCTCTCTACCTCATCGTGGCCAATATCACCTGGCAGGTTTTCTCGGACTCCACCAACGCTGGCATGATGTCGATCATCGAGGCCGCGCCCCTGCTCAAGAAGGTACGGGTTAAGAAGTCCGTGTTCCCCATCGAGAAGGTCCTGTTCTCGCTGGTGAACTTCCTCTTCTCGCTCATTGCCGTCTTCATCGTGATGCTGTGGGAGGGCGTGGCGCCTACCCCCATGATGTTGCTCGCGCCCATCTGCATCGTGCTCCTCATGGTCTTTTGCGTGGGGCTCTCGCTGCTCCTCTCGGCGCTTGCCGTGTTTTTCCGCGACCTCGTGCACCTGTGGAGCGTGCTCCTCATGGCGTGGATGTACGCCACCCCGCTCTTCTGGCCCGTCTCGATGATCGAGCAGGTGCCCTACCATGCCGTTCGCGCCCTCATGTACGTCAACCCCATGTACAACTACGTCACCTTCATGCGCGACACCGTCATCTACGCGATGATGCCCCCCGTCGAGGTGATTGTGAGCTGCGTCGTGTGGGCGCTCATCTCGCTTGCCCTGGGCTATGCGGTCTTCCGCTCCCATGAGCGTCGCTTCATCCTCTTCATCTAGCATCTTGGCCGCTGGCCGCCTCGCGCGGCCGTCCGCGACCCAAACCGTAAGGTCAGGTGGCACACGTGCAGGACACCCTCAATCTGGACAACGGCGGCAGCGTCTTTCTCGGCCTCTCGTCTACTTCCCTCCGTGTGGGTGACAAGCTCCAGGTCACGCCTCACTTTCGTGGCGTCGAGAAGGAAGACTACCTCTGCAACTACGTCTGGAACCTCAACGGCAGCTGGGAGAAGGGCGACTTCGACTCCACCATCGAGCACGTGGGTCACAACATCGCAAAGTACAGCTGGGAGTTTGTGCCCGACAGGCCCGGCCGCTACCGCATTGCCGTTGACATCGAGGACTCGCAGGGCCGTTTCAAGGGCAACGTTGAGCGCTGGATCATCGTTGCCGGTCAGAACGGCTTCCTGCGTCCGCCCGTGCCGCCGGCGGATGCCTCCACGGCGGTTCTCGCCGACGACGTCTCGATGATCTTCAACATCGCGTCCGAGCAGTTCAACTCCCTGAAGGAGTACTTCATCGCCGCGGCCAAGCACGAGCTCACCTTCAAGGAGTTCCGCGCCCTCGACCACATCTCGTTTGAGGTCAAGTGCGGCGAGGCCTTTGGCCTTGTGGGCACCAACGGCTCCGGCAAGTCCACCATGCTTAAGATCATCGCGGGCGTGCTCGAGCCCTCCACGGGCGAGGTTCGCGTCGAGGGCACCATCGCCCCGCTCATCGAGCTTGGCGCGGGCTTTGACATGGAGCTCACGGCAAAGGAGAACATCTACCTCAACGGCGCCCTGCTGGGCTACCGCAAGGACTTCATCGACGAGCACTTCCAGGACATCGTCGACTTCGCCGAGCTCGACGGCTTCATGGACATGCCCCTCAAGAACTACTCCTCCGGCATGGTCGCGCGCATTGCCTTTGCCATTGCCACGGTGACCGAGCCCGACATCCTCATCGTGGACGAGACGCTCTCGGTTGGCGACTTCCTCTTCCAGCAGAAGTGCGAGCGCCGCATCAAGGAGCTCGTTGAGTCCGACAACGTGACCGTGCTTCTCGTGAGCCACGACATCAGCCTGGTGGAGCGCATCTGCGACCGCGTGTGCTGGATTGAGAAGGGCCATATGCGCATGATCGGCGAGACGGACGAGGTCTGCGAGGCGTACCGCTCCCTCCAGCGATGAGACAAAGGGAAACTCCCTTTGTCTCATCTGTGAATCGCGCGACGGGCATCAAAGTTGTCGCGCATACCAGAAGTTCGTGGTACAGTGTCCAAGACCTTTAAGCGCGCACGAGATGCCCGCAAGGCTCAGGGAAGTCCGCACGGCCAACGCATGCGGCCTACCCAGACACATGGCCTTCCATCATGGGATGTCTCGTGCCGGCTTACGTCGGTTCGGGCATCTTTTTTCTTGAAGGGAGTCCCATGGGAGAGCCAAGGCTCAAGGCCGTCATCATGGACGAGCAGGCCATGGAGCGTGCCATCACGCGCATTGCTCACGAAATCATCGAGCACAACGAGGGCTCGGAGAACATCCAGGTGATTGGCATCATTCGCCGCGGAGAGACCCTCGCCAACCGCCTCGCGTCCGAGATCGAGAAGATCGAGGGCAAGCGTCCCCCGGTGGGCTCGCTCGACATCAGCTTCTACCGCGACGATGTCATGCGCCACATTCAGCCGGTTGTCCACGGCACCAACATCCCCTTCGAGATCGACTCAAAGGACATCATCCTCGTCGATGACGTCCTCTACACCGGTCGCACTGTGCGCTCGGCGCTCGACGCCCTCATGGACTACGGCCGCCCCAAGTCTGTCCAGCTTGCCGTGATGGTCGACCGCGGCCACCGCGAGCTGCCCATTCGCGCTGACTACGTTGGAAAGAACGTCCCCTCCTCCCACGAGGAGGACGTGCGCGTGTGCGCGCGTCCGCTCGACGACCACGACGCCGTCGAGATCTGGGGCATCGAAGGAGGGGAGAGGTAATGCTCTCGGTCAAGCACCTCATTGACACCTACAGCCTCACGGCGGACGACATCACCCAGATCCTGGACACCGCCGCGTCGTTCGAGTCGGTGAACAACCGCGCCATCAAGAAGGTGCCGGCGCTGCGCGGCCGCACCATCGTTAATCTGTTCCTGGAGCCTTCCACGCGCACCAAGAGCTCCTTCGAGCTGGCCGAGAAGCGTCTCTCCGCAGACTCGCTCTCCATGGGTGGCAGCACCTCCTCGGTGGTCAAGGGCGAGAGCCTCGCCGACACCATCCAGACCATCTCCGCCATGAACGTAGACATGTTCGTGTGCCGCGCCAAGCTCGCTGGTACGCCGCAGCGCATCACCGAGAACACCGACGCCGTGGTCATCAATGCCGGTGACGGCAAGCACCAGCACCCCACGCAGGCAATGCTCGACCTCTACACCATCCGAAAGAACTTCGGTCACCTCGACGGCCTCAAGGTTGCCATCGTGGGCGACCTGGCGCACAGCCGCGTGTGCGGCTCGCTTGCCCCCGCGCTCAAGACCATGGGTGCCGAGGTCACGCTCGTTGGCCCTCCCACCTTCCAGGTGGACGACCCTGACTGGTTTGGCTGCCCCCAGACGGCGAGCCTCGACGACGTGATCGAGGACATGGACGTCGTCTACATGCTCCGCGTGCAGCTCGAGCGCATGGAGGGCGCGGCAATCCCGTCCCGCCGCGAGTACAACCGCCTCTACGGCCTTGACATGACGCGCGTGAACCGCATGAAGCCTGGTGCCATCATCTGCCACCCGGGCCCCATGAACCGCGGCATGGAGATCAACGCCGACGTGGCCGACTGCGCGCGCTCGCGCATTCTTAACCAGGTCAACGCTGGCGTCCTAACGCGTATGGCCGAGATGTACCTGCTTCTGGGAGGAGAGAACAATGGCCTTTCTGCTTAGGGGTGCGCACGCGGTCGATCCGCAGGTCGACCTCGATAGCGTCTGCGACGTGCTCATCGACGACGGCAAAGTCGCTGCCGTGGGGGAGGGCCTCGAGCCTCCCGAGGGCTGCGAGGTCATCGACGCCCGCGGCAAGTACCTGGTGCCCGGCCTTGTCGACATGCACGTGCACTTCCGTGACCCCGGCTTCGAGTACAAGGAGACCATCGAGACCGGCGCCCGCGCGGCAACGCACGGCGGATTCACCGACGTGGCGACCATGCCCAACACCGACCCGGTGACCGACACCGGCGCCGAGATCCGCTACCAGCTCGACCACGCCCGCCAGGCGGGCCTGTGCCACGTGCGCCCCATCGGTGCGCTTACGGCTGGCGAGAAGGGCGAGCAGCTCGCCGAGATTGGCGACATGGTCATGGAGGGCGCCTGCGCCTTCTCCGATGACGGCCACGGCGTGCAGAGCGCAGGCATGATGCGCACCTGCATGGAGTACGTCTCGCAGTTCGACCGTGTTGTCTCTGCCCACTGCGAGATTGAGACGCTCACCACGCACGGCGTGATCAACGAGGGCAAGGCCTCCACGCGCCTGGGCATGTTCGGCTGGCCCGCGCTTGGCGAGGAGCTCGAGATCTACCGCGACATCGAGCTGTGCCGCCTCACCGGCTGCCCGCTTCACATTGCGCACATCTCCACGGCCAAGGGCCTTGACCTCGTGCGCAAGGCAAAGGCAGAGGGCCTGCCCGTGACCTGCGAGGTCACGCCGCACCACCTGTTCCTGAACGAGGACGACATCACACCCGCCTACGACACCAACCTCAAGATGAACCCACCGCTGCGCACCCCCGAGGACATGGCGGCGCTCGACGAGGGCATTCTCGACGGATCCATCGACTGCGTGGTGACCGACCATGCGCCGCACGCGCCGCACGAGAAGGACTGCGAGTGGGAGATCGCCTTCTTTGGCACCGTGGGCCTCGAGACCTCGCTGCCGCTCATGCTCACCAAGCTCGTGAACCCGGGCCGCATGAGCTGGAAGCGTCTCGTGGAGGTCATGGCCGTGAACCCCAGGCAGATTCTACGCCTTGCCCCCGTGCGCATCGAGCGCGGCTCTGCGGCAGACCTCACGCTCATCGACCCTGCGGCCGAGTTCGAGGTCACGCCGGACTACCTGGTGGGCAAGTCCAAGAACTCTGCCTTCATGGGCTGGCACCTTACAGGCCAGGCGACCGACGTCTTCGTGGACGGTCGTCGCACGCTGGCCAACGGCGTGGTGGCCTAGGTGAAGGCGACAAGGGACAGCGCCCGCGCCCGTCTCTTCGACTTTGCCGTTGTCTCCAACGAGCAGGTCGCGGAGGGCGCGTGGTGCATGGTCTTTAGGAGCGAAGTGGCTGCCCTTCTCGCGCCGGGCGAGTTCGTCGAGGTCTCGGTGCCGGGCGACCACTCGCAGGTGCTGAGGGTGCCCCTCTCGTTCTCCCGCGCAGACGCTACGGAGGGAACCGTGCGCATCGAGTACGCCGTTGTTGGTGACGGCACGCGCCGGCTCTCGCTCATGCAACCGGGCGACACCTCCACGCTGGTTGGCCCCTGCGGACACGGCTGGAGGATTCCTGGCGGAGAGGGGCGCGCGCTTCTCGTCGCCGGTGGCATTGGGCTTCCGCCCGTGCTTGCGGCGGCAGAGATGCTGGCGGCGGCGGGACGCTCTTTCGACGCGGTCGTTGGCGCGCAGCGCGGCTCCAAGCTGGTGGGCGTTGACGTGGACCTGCTGAAAAAGGCCGCCTCGGCAGACCCCGCGAGCCGCGTGGTTGTGTGCACCGACGACGGCAGCCTTGGGCGCGCCGGCTTCACCACAGATGCAATGGCGGAGCTTCTCGCCGAGCGCAGCTATGATGCCGTGCTCACCTGCGGCCCTACCGTCATGATGGCGGGGGTGGCACGTCTCGCCGAGGGTGCGGGCATTGCCTGCCAGGCCTCGCTCGAGCGCGTGATGGGCTGCGGGTTTGGTGCTTGCAGCTGCTGCAACGTGGCCATGCGCGACGGCACGAGCCGCTCGTGCTGCATGGACGGACCCGTCTTTGACGCCGGGGAGGTGGCGTGGTGAGCAAGGTGAGTATGGCCGTTAACCTGGGCGGCATTCGCATGAAGAACCCCGTGAACACCGCCTCTGGAACCTTTGGGCACGCCTGGCAGTTCGAGGGGTTCTACGACGTGGCGCGCCTTGGCGCCGTTACCTGCAAGGGGGTGGCGGCCGAGCCCTGGCCCGGTAACCCCGCGCCCCGCGTATGCGAGGTCTCCTCGGGGATCCTGAACTCGGTGGGCCTCGAGAACCCTGGCGCCCGCGCCTTTGCCGAGCAGTACGGAGACTACCTGGGCGGGCTTGCTTCGCGTGGGTGCGCCGTGATCGTGCAGGCTGTGGGCCACTCGGTGGACGAGTGCTGCCGTTCGGTGGAGCTTCTCGACGAGGTGGCACCGTGGGCGGCGGGCATCGAGGTCAACATCTCTTGTCCCAACCTCGCGCGCGGCGGCCGCCTGCTTGGCGGCACGCCCGAGGACGCTTCAGAAGTTGTCTCTGCCGTGCGACCTCTCACAAAGAAGCCGCTACTCGTGAAGCTGGCTCCCGCCCGCGTTGGCGAGATCGCCCGCGCCTGCGAGGCCGCTGGTGCGAACGCGCTCTCGCTGGTCAACACCGTGAATGCCATGTCCATTAACGTCCACACGCGCCGCTCAAGGCTCTCGAGGCCTACGGGCGGCCTCTCCGGCCCTGCCATCCACCCCATTGCCGTACGCATGGTGTGGGAAGCCGCGCAGGCCGTGAGCATCCCCATCAACGGCATTGGCGGCGTGGCCTCGGGTGAGGACGCAGCGGAGATGATCCTTGCCGGCGCCACCAGCGTCTCTGTGGGCACCGCGAACCTCTACGATTCGGCCGCGGCTTCCCGCGTCCTCGACGAGCTTGAGGCCTGGGCTGCCGAGCAGGGCGTATCCGACATCAACGAGCTGATTGGAGCCTTCGAATGCTAAGCGAGAACGAGGCACGCGACGCCGTCATCGTCGCACTGGACTGCGACCGCGACCGCGCCATCGAGCTTGCCGACACCCTTTCCGGCGTCGCCTCGTGGGTCAAGGTGGGTATGACGCTCTTCTTCCGCGAGGGTCCCTCCATCGTGCGCGCCATGCAGGACCGCGGGCTCTCGGTCTTTCTCGACCTCAAGGTCTTTGACATCCCGTTCCAGGTGAGGGGTGCGGTGGAGTCCGCATCGCTCTCTGGTGCCGACATCCTCTCCATCCACGCGCTGGGCTCCTCTGCCATGGTCGCGGCTGCGCGCGAGGGCGCCGAGGCCGCCGCCAAGGAGCGCGGCGGCAAGCGTACGCAGCTTGTATCGATTTCCGTCCTTACGAGCATGGACCAGTCCTCGCTTGAGGAGATTGGCATCGAGCGCCCGCTCAAGGAGGAGGTTGCCCGCCTTGCGAGCCTGGCCGTGGGTGCCGGTTCGGACGGCATCGTGTGCTCGCCGCAGGAGGCGGCAGAGATGCGCGCGCTTCTCGGGCCCGGCGCCCTCATCGTGACACCCGGCGTGCGCCCAGCCGGTGCCGCCGTGGGTGACCAGCGTCGCGTGGCCACGCCCGCAGCAGCCATCGCCGCCGGCGCCTCAAAGCTTGTGGTTGGTCGCCCGATCACGCAGGCAGAAGACCCTGCTGCCGCCATGCGGGCCATCGTGGACGAGCTTTGCCACTAGGTAGCTCCCGTGCGGCTTGCCGCGAGGCGTCGTTTGTGTTGCCCAAGCCGCCCTTTGTGTCGCTCTGATTGTGTGTAGGCTGCATTCCTGCTGCTAGTAGTCACAAAGGGCTTGTAAACTGTTCGAGGAATTGGCAAACTAGCTAGTTGTGTCGCTGGGGCGGCCCGTAGGTTCCCTCCCAGCCCCTCACAACAGTTTGTCTCGATGTTTGGAGGAACAATGGCTCTACCCCAGCTTACCGATGAGCAGCGCAAGGAAGCCCTCGAGAAGGCCGCCCAGGCTCGCCACGAGCGCGCCGAGCTTCGCGAGAAGATCAAGAGCGGCAAGGTCACCCTCGAGGAGGTCCTTGACTCCGACGACCCCATTGCCAACCGCATGAAGGTCTCTGCGCTCATCGAGTCCCTCCCTGGCTACGGTAAGGCCAAGGCCGCCAAGATTATGGACGAGCTTGGCATCTCCGCTAGCCGTCGCGTCAAGGGCCTTGGCGCCCGTCAGCGCGAGCAGCTCATCGAGGCGCTCTCCAAGTAGTGGAGCGTTCCGCTAGGCTCTTCGTTGTATCTGGGCCGTCAGGCGTGGGCAAGGGAACGCTGGTCGCGAAGGTTCGCGGCGACCGTCCCTCGCTTGGCCTGACGGTTTCCGCTACGACAAGGCTCCCCAGGCCCGGGGAGGCCGATGGCGTCTCGTACTACTTCATGGATGACGCCGAGTTCTCTCGCCGGGTGAGCCAGGGCGAGTTCCTTGAGTGGGCCAACGTGCACGGGCATCGCTACGGCACGCTTCTTTCCGAGGTGAGGAGGAACCTCTCCGAGGGGAGGTCGCTCATCCTGGAGATTGATGTCCAGGGTGGCCTCAACGTACGCCGTATCCATCCGGATGCCGTGCTCGTCTTTATCGAGCCACCGTCGATGGACGAGCTTGAGCACCGCCTTCGCGGTCGTGGCACCGAGGACGAGGCATCCATCGAGTGCCGCCTGGAGAATGCGCGGCGCGAGATGGAGATGGGCGAGTCCTACGACGTGAGGATCGTGAACGACGACCTCGAGCGCGCCGCACAAGAGCTGGAGCGCACCATCGACCTGTACGAGTCAAATGGAGGATCTACCAAAGATGTCAGTGATTAAGCCCGAGATCGACACCCTGCTCGAGAGGACCGAGCACAACCCGTTCCTGCTCTGCTCCGTTGCGTCCAAGCGCGCCTGCGACATCAACAACATGCTGCGTGGCCAGCACCTTCGCGTGACGGCCATCCAGGACTTCGATGACATCACCACCGTAGCGTCCGGCAAGGACTCGGTCTCCATTGCCATGGGCGAGATCGCCGACGGCACCCTGGGCTTTGTCCAGGATGACTTCGACGAGGCTATTCGCGGCGAGAACGCGGGCATTCAGTAGGCCATGACCGAGAGACTCTGCCTGGTCCACTACCACGAGATTGGCCTCAAGGGAAAGAACCGCTCCACCTTCGAGAACCAGCTCGTGACCAACCTGCATCGTGCGCTCAAGGCGTTTCCCATCGCTAATATCCAGCGCATCTCCGGCTACATTGTGGTCGAGTCCGAGGACCGCATGGCTACGCCGGAGATGGCGCATGCCATTGCCAAGGTGCCTGGCGTCGCGCGCGTCTCGCTCGCCTACAAGTGTGGGCTTGACGAGGGCGAGTACAACGCCGCCGCCATTCGTGCGCTTCGCGAGGCTGGGGATTTCTCCACCTTCAAGGTGCACGCGCGCCGCAGCTCGACCACGTATCCGGTGCACAGCATCGACATGAACCACATCGTGGGGTCCGCGCTGTGCGAGGCATTCCCTGACAAGCTCGTGCAGATGCACGACCCCGACGTCACCGTGGTGGTGCACGTGGTGCAGGGGTCGACTTTCGTCTACGCCGCGTCTATGCCGGGCGTGGGCGGGCTGCCGGTGGGGACGGCCGGCAAGGTCGTGACGCTCCTATCGAGCGGCTTTGACTCGCCGGTGGCCACGTGGATGGTGGGCCGTCGTGGCGCCACCTGCATCCCTGTGCACTTCTCGGGCAGGCCCATGACGTCTGATACCAGCGAGTACCTGTGCCGCGACATTGTTGACTCACTTGCGCCTTCTGGCGTGGTGGGCCGCATGTACGTGGTGCCCTTTGGCGAATATCAGCGGGAGATCTCCCTGGTGGTGCCTCAGAGCCTGCGTATCATCATGTACCGCCGCGTCATGTACCAGGTATCCGAGAGGATCGCGCAGCTCGAGGGTGCAAAGGCCATCGTGACTGGTGAGTCCTTGGGTCAGGTGGCGTCTCAGACGCTCGACAACATTGCGGCGGTGAACCAGGCCGTCACCATTCCCGTGCTTCGTCCGCTCATTGGCTCTGACAAGCAGGAGATTATCCGTCGCGCGCAGGAGCTTGGGACCTACGACATTTCTTCCCAGACGGCGCCCGACTGCTGCACGCTGTTCATGCCGCGCCGCCCGGAGACGCATGCGCGCATGCGCGAGGTTCTCGACGCCTGGGAGCTCTTTGACCACGAGGCCATGGTGAACGCCCTGGTGGCTTCCGTCGAGTACGAGGACTTCCCGCAGTGCCCGAGCTACCATGCGCCAAAGGGGCCGCTGCGCGAGCACCACTCATCGCTTGCGCCGAGGGATGACGCACCGGCTGAGTGATGGTGTGCCTCCTCTCTGCGTGTAGACGCTGCAAGAACGGGCCTTCGGACGTCATCTTGGCGCCCGAAGGCCCTTCTCGTACGGAATCTCGTCCAAACCCCTGCTCGGGCGCCAACGTGGTACCCGAGGGTCCTTCTCGTACAGAATCCCGTCGTAAACCTCCCTTGGGGCGCCAGATTCTCGCCCAAGGTGAGATTTCTGCACGGGCGCGCCCAGTGACGCTTGGTTACAGGCGGTGACGCTCGGTGACACACCGGAACGCCCATCTTGCGACAGTGCGAATACCTACCATTCGCACCTGCGAAAACGCTGCGAATGGCGCGTTGGGATACCGTGAATTGGACTTCTTGCATGGCGGTATTCCGGCAATAACAACAAAATGTGACAGATGCCTGCCTGCAGGCTGTCGGCTTCGTGTCGGACTTTCTCAAAAGCTGTAGGAAGCACCTTCCAGCCGCCCTCATCATCGATGTGGGGAGGTGGTCGGCATGGCGCAGGAATCAAGAGCAGGCAAAAGAATTGGCTCTCGCGTTCATCGCAAGGCGCGATCGCTAGCGAGAAGGGCTGGACTCTCGCCTGCCATGAAGGCTGGGGTGGCAGGGATTGCGCTTGTGGCTGTGCTTGCGATGGTTGCGGGTATTCACCTTGCCCGGGGTTCTCAGGGAGCCTCCTTCTCCATTGAGCGCGACGAGAGTGCCGTGGCAGCCGAGGTGGCCGAGTCCGCCTCAGCGGAGACGCCATCGCAGGACAAAGACGCTGCCTCTGCAAGCGATGGCACGAGTGAGGACCCACCAACTGTGGTGGTTCACGTTGACGGCATGGTGGCGTCCCCCGGCGTCTATCAGCTCCAAGGCGCTACGCTGCGCATTAATGACGCCGTAGAGGCTGCGGGCGGGCTCGTTGAGGGCGCGGACACCTCGCGCCTAAACCTCGCCGAGCCAATCTCGGATGGCGAGAAGGTTCATGTGCCCGCCGTAGGGGAGGGGGACGCCACTGCGGGGGAGGCTGCGGTATCGACATCTGGGGAATCCTCTGGTAGCGGGCCCAGTGCGTCAACAGACGGCATCGTGAACATCAACACCGCCACAGCTACCGAGCTTACGACGCTTCCCGGCGTTGGGGATGCAACTGCCGCGGAGATAGTTCGCGACCGCGAGGCAAACGGAGCGTTCACGAGCGTTGAGGACCTCATGCGCGTCTCGGGTATTGGCGAGAAGAAGTTCGCCAAGCTCAAGGACAAGATCCGTGTCTGAGGGAGGAGAGGTGATCGCGCCTGTTGCAGAGCCGTCCTGCGCGGCCGATGCTCGCATGCCCGTACGCCCTGCCATTCCCATGACGCTCTGGGGGCTTGTGGCGGTCATCCTGGCAGAACGGGCCGTCTTGCGTTTTGGGATGCAGCTCTCGCTTGTCTTGCTTGTGGTGACAGCGGTGGCCGGAGTTTGTCTCTGCCTGCTTGCTACTTTTGCCATCAGGCGAAAGGCCCGAGGCCGTGACACGGCCCACGTGCCGGCCGTCCTTCCGTTTGCCCTTGCTGCGACACTTTCCGGTGCGCTCCTGGGGCGCCTTGCGCTTGCCCGCGTGGTCGCTGCTGTGGCGGCGCTTTCGACGTCATCCGTCTCGGCGTGGAGCCTCGAGGTCGAGGGCGACATGGCCGAGGGCGGACGTGGCTGGTGGGGTCGCGCTCGCGTGCTCGACGAGAGTGGCGGCAAGGTGGGGGCGGTCTGGCTTAGCTCGCCTGCCCGGCTCGAATGCGGCTCTGCGGTCTCGTGCGTGGGGCGCTTCAAGCCAATCGACGATGACGAGTGGGGCGTCTCATCGCGCATGCAGGGGCTTGCGGGCACGGTTTCGGTCGTGCATGTGACGGCTGTGCGCGAGGCGGGTGGGCCCCTCGGCGCCGTGCTGCGCATGAGACAGGCAGTGCTCGCGTCCTTCTCGCCAGACGAGTCCGATGGGGCGGCGGTACTTGCCGGCAGCGTCTGCGGTGACCGTGCCCCCATACGCTCGCGCGGGCTGGATGACGCATTCGCGACTTGCGGTGTCTCCCACCTGGTGGCGGTCTCCGGAGGTCATCTGGCGATTCTTGCAGGAACGCTGGCGGCACTACTTGGTAAGACGAGGCTGGGACCAGGCTTGCGAGGCTTTCTCGCCCTGGGTGTGATTGCGCTCTTCATCGTCTTCTGCGGGGCACCTGCGTCTGCCGTGCGCGCCGGCATCATGAGCTGTGTCTCGTTTGGAGGGTCCCTTGTGGGGAGAAGGTCCCATGCCCTCTCCTCCACATGCGCAGCCGCACTTGTCATGGCACTTCTCGACCCCTACGTCTCGGGACAGCTGGGGTTTCTCCTCTCCGTTGCCTCCGTGGTGGGAATCTGCCTCTTTGGGAGCTATGCGAGTCATGCACTTGACGTACTCACGCGCATGCCAAGGCATCCCGGCAGGCACAAGCCGGCGTTAGCCCACGCCCTGGGGCGCCTGCGCTCAAATGCCTGCGACGCCCTGGGGGTATCCGTCGTCGCCCAGATCTTCACGCTGCCGCTGACCTGCCCCGCTTTTGGCGAGGTGTCGCTCATCGCGCCACTTGCGAACCTGGTGCTGGCGCCGCTCTTTGCAGGCCTTGTCTCTCTGGGCTTGGTGGCAGCTGCGCTCACGCCCCTTTCGGCGTTGCAGTCCCCGGTCCTTGCCGCCGCCGAAGGCGTCTCCCAGGCGTTCTGCGTGGTGCTCTGTGCCCTGGCGAGGCTCCCCCTGGCATGCTTGCCCATGGAGGCAAGCGTGGTCCCCATGCTCGCGATTCTCTGCGCCGCAAGCGTGGCGCTCTACGGGGCTTGGCCCACTCCTCGCAAACGCATCCTCCTGCGTGGCGCTGCGGTTCTGGCAGGGGGAGCCATTGCCTTTCTGCTGGGCATGCGCCTCTTGCAGCCCGCAAGGGTTTGCGTGCTGGACGTGGGGCAGGGTGACGCCATTCTCGTGGCCGATGGCAGCACCGCAGTGCTTGTGGACACGGGGCCAGACGAAAAGGTATCGCAGGCGCTCGCGCGGCAGGGGATAATCCACCTGGACGCGATTGTCCTCACGCACCTCCATGACGACCACGTAGGAGGCGTGGACGACCTGGTGGGACGCGTGGAATGCAATCGCGTCCTTGTGGCTGGGGGAGTCTCAGAGCAGATTCCCGAAGACCTCTCGGCCAGCATTACGAAGCTCTCGAGACACGCGGCGGAGGAGATTTCCTACGGGGACACCATTCGCGCTGGCTCGTTCTCGCTGCGCGTTGTCTCGCCAACCGAGCCCGTCGATGGCAGCGAGAACGCAGACTCGCTGGAGCTTGCGCTTACCTACGAGCACAACGGCAACGGTCTATCTGCTCTTCTCACCGGAGATGCCGAGAAGGACGAGACGGGCGCCTGTCTTGCCCGGGGAGACGTTAGTGACATCGATTTTCTCAAGGTGGGCCATCACGGCTCCGAGGTTTCTCTCACGCCAGATGAGGCGGCGGCTCTCGACCCAGAGGTCTCCGTTGCAAGCGCTGGAGAGGGCAACAAGTACGGTCACCCGCGCAAGGAGTGCATGGATGTGCTATCGGGCGCCGGTTCGGTTTTTCTCTGCACCAAGGACGTGGGGACAGTCACGGTGAAGCCCGGTGCCAGGGGGCCCATGGTCTTCACGGAGCGTACTCCCGGCGGGGGCGCGGCGGCTCTGGCATCTGGCCTGTGAGGTGGTCCGGTTTGTGGCAAAGTAGGGAGGTCAACATGATGGAGGGAATGCATGGCAAAGACGGCAAAGCTGCTGCCAGCATATCTGGTGGTTGGAGCCGACGAGCTCAAGCGCAAGAGCGCAATCACGCGCCTCAAGGGCTACCTGGACGAGGGGCTGGCTGCCTTCAACTTGGACGAGATTGTCCCCACGGCAGACACCGACCCAACCAGCGTCATCTCGTCTCTCAACACGCTGCCTGTGGGCAACTCCCCCCGTATCGTGATCATCGAACCCGCCGACAAGCTCCCCAAGCCCGTCTCGGAAGCCCTCGTCGCGTACCTGAAGGACCCCAACCCTGCCTGCACACTGCTTCTCTCGGCAACCACGCTGGCAAAGTCGACGCGTCTCTACAAGGCGGTTGCGAAGGTTGGCCCCAAGGCGGTCATCGACTGTACGCCGGCAACGAGAAGGGACCTCCCCGGTTACGTGCAGAAGCTTGCCCGCTCCCATGGTCTGACCATCGACCAGGATGCTGCCCGCGCGCTCGTGGATCGCGTGGGAGAGTCGACCACCATGCTCGACACGCAGCTCCGTACGCTCTCGGCGCTCAAGGGAGGGCAGGGCCAGGTGACCCTTGTGGATGTCGAGGCTAGCGTTGCTCGCGTGGCAGAGGTCAAGCCGTGGGAGTTCCTCGATCGCCTGAGCGAGAAGGATGCCCGCCGTTCCTTGGAGCTCTACGCGCTTCTCAGGGGATCTTCGCAGGTGGGGCTCCTCACCCTGGTGACTATTCGTATCCGCGAACTCATCTGCGCGCGGGCGCTTGACGCCCGTGGCGAGGGAGCGGGTGTCGCTCGGGCTCTTGGCAAGCAGGACTGGCAGGTGAGGAACTACGCGCGGTGGGCTCGTCGCTTTGCGCCTGGCGAGCTGGAGCGCGACCTTGCTGCCTGCGCATCGTGCGAGCGAGCACTAAAGGGGTCGGCAAACTCGGATTCCGCGTTCCTCTCGCTTATCGCGACTATCTGTGGAGCTGCCCAGTAGAGAGCTCGTGGTTCCCGCCAGGGCGCCCGGCCCCTTGTCGGCAAAAGAAAGAGCCCGGCGCATGGCCGGGCTCCCAAAGTTCAGTTCATCTCAGAGAAGCAGCTCTACTTCATGGAGTTGACGAGCTTCTGGACGCCGGACTTGCGGTCGGCGGCCTGGTTCTTGTGGATGATGCCCTTGGCGGCAGCCCTGTCGAGCTTCTTGCAAGCGGCATTGGCAGCAGCCTGAGCGGCCTCGACGTCACCGGCCTCGACGGCGGCGTGAACCTTCTTGACGTAGGTCTTCAGCTCGGAGCGGACAGCCCTGTTACGCATACGGGCCTTCTCGGCGGTGATGATGCGCTTCTTCTGAGACTTGATGTTTGCCACGGTGCGGATCCTTTCAAAATCTTGTTCCTAGAGGCCTCTTAAGAACTAGGTAGGTGGGAAGTGGGGGTTCCGCACCAGACACGGCGAGGTCAACTAGAGAAGTATAGCAGAGCAAACGCTCATGGAACCCTCTATTTGCCACGTTGTGCTGGCTTCGAGTGTTCATCGAGTAATTTTCACATGTTCTTGCGAGAAGAGCACGTATCTACTCAGGGTTTTAGTTGCTCGGGATCAGGGGCGTTTATTCCTTCGCAACAATACAATTGCTATGACAGCAATAACAATGCAAATAAGCACCGGTGCATAGGTTACGAGATAAGTGACGAGAAGCTCAGGAACTCCAAGCCCGTATAGCATAGACGCCCACCTCGATTGTTGTTAGTAAAAATGCCCGGTGAACGAAGCGTAAGACTCACAGTAGAAATCGCCAACATAGGTTGAGATATCAGCGACGTCGCGTATTTCTGCGTGATAATAAATGGCGTTCGTTTTTCCGCCATCAAGTATTGCGCGATTATAGTTTGAACTGATAATTCTGCCAGCCGAGATATAGATGGCAGCCCAGTTAAATGGCGATATCTTCCCTGCTGAAGTCACCCCATAGTTTGCTGAGATAATAATGGTATTAGGTAAACCTGCGATTATCAGATTCTTCGAAGCGCTTACGGTACGCTGGGATCCAATTGCTCGAGATACATCTGGAAATACTCGATGCGCCCCATTATCGAGCCCGTAATATACAGGCTCACCTTGAAGTGCCGCTTGCCTGACTGCCTCGTCCCATCGACAACGAGCTCCCTCACTTCCTGGAATCATAATCGCATCTGAGACAATGGCCTCTTCTGCTTTTGCTACTATTGGCGAAATGGTCGCTAGCGCAAATGTACTCGCCGCGATAGTGATTAGCTCTCTTCTTGACACATTATTAGTAGGATTGAAGTTAAACATAGGCTCACCTCTTCGTAGCAATCATTGCTGTTGCACGACACGTTGTGGCTACAAGGTAGCGAAATGGCCTGTGGCAAATCTGTCATTAGCGAAAGATGCTACATAGGTTGACCCGCAGGAGGGGCATTTGATGGGGTGAGCGGCTATGTCGCTACCACCAAAACCACGCTTGCCTTCCAGTTGCCCCCAAGTTATAGCCGGAAGTGCAGCCCTCGCCCCAGGAGAAGACGGAAACACCCGCTCCAAGCGCCTCCGCGCTTTTCACCTCTTTGAGCCCCAAGACCTTGCCCGAAGGCAGCTCGGATGCCTGCGACTCAAATAGGGGGCAGAAGCCGGACTGAGCGACCTCAGAGGCTGCTGCGTCCGCGCGCATGCCAATCACATTCGGGAGTTCGCCATAGTCTGTGGAGATGATTCCAGAGGGGGAATCTAGGAAGCGTTTGTCCTCGTAAAAATGTACTGGCAAAAGTCGTGGCATGACAAATGCAGCCATTAAGCATGCAATCGCTATGAGGGCAACCCTCCTTGCTGCGTTTGCGCGCTTCTCGCCACAAGGGGTTGCTGCACTTGGGCGATCAGGCATTGGTGCGTTGTTGGCAGTATTTGCCGCATCGGCATTCCGCGCGGCCGAGGCAGCCTCTGCCCTCGCCTGTGGAATACTCAAGAATTCTGATCGCGTGGAGACACCAAGTTTCTTGTATCCGCGCTGTCGGTAGGTGCCAACGGTCGAGGGGGTCACACCCATGAGCTGTCCCGCCTCCTCAGCAGTCAGTCCTTGGGCAACTGTACGTAAAGCTTCTGCCTCACGATCGGATAGACCTGCCTCAGACAATAGCCGCTCGAAATCAGGAGTACACTTCTCACTTACGTCCAAAGTTGCCTCCTCTCATACCGCGGGATTTAGCTTTCATGATACGCGCCGACGAAGGCAAGACGCACGGCCCATGCGCTATGATGTCTCGCATGAAGACAACAGACACCTCCCACATCCGCAACTTCTCGATTGTTGCGCACATAGACCACGGCAAGTCGACCATCTCGGACCGCATCCTAGAGCTCACCCACACGGTGGACGAGCGAGACATGGCCGATCAGCTCCTCGATACCATGGACATCGAGCGCGAGCGCGGCATTACTATCAAGTCGAACGCCGTGCGCGTGGTTTACGATGCCGACGATGGGGAGTCTTACCAGTTCAACCTCATCGACACCCCGGGTCACGTGGACTTCACGTACGAGGTCTCGCGTTCGCTTGCCGCCTGCGAGGGCGCTGTGCTCGTGGTTGACGCCACGCAGGGCGTGGAGGCGCAGACGGTCTCAAATGCCACGCTGGCCATGAACGCCAACCTGGACATTGTGCCTGCCATCAACAAGATCGACCTTCCCTCCGCTCACCCCGAGGAGGTTAAGAAGGAGATCGAGGAGGACCTTGCCATCCCGGCCGATGACGCAGTGCTTGTCTCGGGCAAGACCGGCGAGGGGATTCATGACCTTCTCGAGGCCATCGTCTATCTTGTCTCGCCGCCAAGGGGGGATGCCAAGGCACCGCTCAAGGCCCTCATCCTGGACTCCTACTTTGACGAGTACCGCGGCGTAGTGGCCACGGTGCGCGTCTTTGACGGCTCCATCAAAAAGGGCGACCACCTGCGCATGATGGCGCTCGGTGACACCTTCCTCTGCGATGGCGTGGGCTGCAAGCGCCCGCTGGAGACCCCGCTTGACGAGCTTGGCGTGGGTGAGGTTGGCTACGTGGTCACGGGCCTCAAGGACCCGGCCCTCGTAAAGACCGGCGACACCATCACTTACGAGGAACGTCCCTGCGCAGAGGCCTGCCCCGGCTACCACGAGGCTAAGCCCATGGTCTTCACCGGGTTGTTCCCCATCGACAACAAGCAGTACGAGAACCTGCGTGACGCCCTCGAGAAGCTCAAGGTGAACGACCCGTCGCTCATCTGGACGCCCGAGACGAGCGTGGCTCTGGGCTTTGGCTTTCGCGTGGGCTTCCTCGGCCTTCTCCACATGGAGGTCGTCAAGGAGCGCCTCGAGCGCGAGTTTGGCCTCGACCTCATTGCCACATCGCCCTCGGTTGACTACCACGTGTACAAGACCGACGGCGAGATGGTCGACATCACAAGCCCACAGGACCTGCCCGACGTCACTCGCATCGACCACATCGAGGAGCCCTACCTCAAGGCCAAGGTCATCGTGCCGCCAGACTTCATGGGCGCCGTGATGCAGCTGGTAATTGATCACCGCGGCGAGACCAGCGACATGGTCTACCTCTCGGAGAAGTCCGTAGAGATTCACTTTGACATCCCGCTGGCAGAGCTCATTCTCGACTTCTTTGACCAGCTCAAGAGCCGTACCAAGGGTTACGCCTCGCTTGACTACGAGATTGGCGACTACCGCACGAGCGACCTCGTGAAGCTGGACATCCTTCTTGCTGGCGAGGAGGTGGACGCACTCTCGTTCATCGTTCCGCGCGACCGTGCCTACGACATGGCCCGAAGCCTCTGCGACAAGCTCAAGGAGATCATCCCGCGCCAGCAGTTTGAGGTTCCCATCCAGGGGGCAATCGGCAACAAGATCATTGCCCGCTCCACGGTGAAGGCGGTGCGCAAGGATGTTCTCGCCAAGTGCTACGGCGGTGACATCTCGCGCAAGCGCAAGCTCCTCGAGAAGCAGAAGGAGGGCAAGAAGCGCATGAAGTCCATCGGCTCCGTCGAGGTGCCTCAGGAGGCCTTCCTTGCCGTTCTCAAGGTGGACGACGAATGACGCCTTCCCAGGTTCTGGCCGAGTGGGGGCCAGCAGCGGGGCTGCTTGCCGGCCCAGAGGCTTTATCTGCGAAAACGGATAGACATAATCTCAAGTCGAGGTTTAAGGTTGAGCCTTTCCTCATGGCTCCCATGGCGGGCGTCTCTGACGCCGCGTATCGCACCATGGCCCGTGCTGGCGGTGCTGGCCTTGCCTACACCGAGATGGTCTCCTGCGCAGGGCTTCACTACGGTGGCGAGAAGACCTGGGAACTCGTCGAGCCGGCAGAGACGGAGCCGGACATTGCCGTGCAGCTGTTTGGCTCCAAGCCCGAGTTCTTCCGAGAGGCGGCGACAAGCGTTCTGGAGCGCCTGGGAAACCGTCTTGCCCTTATCGACATCAACATGGCCTGCCCCGTCCCCAAGGTGACCAAGAAGGGGGAGGGGTCTGCGCTGCTCGACAACCCAGAGCTTGCGGCTGCGATTGTGCAGGCGTGCATCGAGGGCGCTGGTGCGCAGGTGCCGGTTACGGCGAAGATCCGTCGCGGCCGCCTTATGGGCGAGGAGGTTGCGCCGGAGTTTGCCCGAGCCATGGAGGCAGCGGGCGCCTCGGCAATCGCCGTACATGGGCGCTTTGCCAACCAGCTCTATCACGGCGAGGCGGACTGGGGGTGCGTAAGCCGCGTAGCCAAGGCGGTGAGCGTGCCGGTCATTGGGTCTGGCGATGTCTCGTCTGCCCAGGCGGCGGCACGCATGCTTGCGGAGACCGGTGCCTCCGCTGTCATGGTTGCCCGCGGGAGCTATGGTAACCCCTGGATCTTCCGGGACGCGGCTGCCCTGCGCTTGGGGGAGAAGCCCGAGCCGCATGACGCGCGCGAGAAGATCGCCGCGTTTCGGTGCCACGTGCGACTGCTTGCCGCAACGGGTGCCAACCTTAAACGAGCCCGGAGCCTTGCCGGATGGTATCTGCGCGGCATGCCGGAGGCGGCCCGCTTGCGCGGCATGGCTGTTACCTGCCTTACCCTTGAGGATTACCTTGCCGTGGCCGACGAGGCAGAGCGAATGCTTTGCGATGCCGAGTAGCGTTTCGGGTGGCATTGGGTCCGAGTGGCGGGCTCGCCTTTCTGCAAGCGGCGCAGACGCCCTGTATCTGCACATCCCCTTCTGTGCAAGGAAGTGTGCGTACTGCGACTTTGCCTCCTGGGCCACAGCGCGCGGGGATGCGTTGTCTAGGCGCTATGCCGAGGCACTGGAGAGGCAGGTTGAGGAGGTCTCGTGCCTTGGGCTTCTCACCGAGTGCGAGACTGCCTACATAGGCGGCGGTACGCCCACGTTTCTGGGAGAGGCGCTAGGCGGGCTCGTCCGCTGCGTTACGAGATGCGCGCCGAGGGTTTGTGAGCTCACCTGCGAGGCTAATCCGGATTCGCTGTCGGACGCTGTGCTAAGCGATGTCGCGGCGGCTGGTTGCACGAGGCTCTCAATCGGGGTGCAGAGCCTGTGCGATGCCGAGCTATCCGAGCTGGGCAGGCTTCATGACGCGGCGCGCGCACGCGAGCGTGTCTCTGTGGCAGTCGCGAGCGGGCTGGACGTCTCGTGCGACCTTATGTGCGCCGTTCCTCTTCAGACGGCCGACTCATGGCAGGCAACGCTTGAGGGTGTGGCGTCTCTGGGAGTGGGACACGTGAGCGTCTACCCCCTCCAGATCGAAGACGGCACGGCGCTTGCGCGGAGGATTGGAGACGAGCAACCCTCATGGAACTCTCCAGATACGCAAGCGTCGCGGATGGAACAGGCTCAATCGGTACTTGAGAGTTATGGGTTCCGCAGGTACGAGGTGGCGAGCTACGCTAGCTTGCCCGAGAAGGAATGCACCCATAACAAGATGTACTGGACCGGCCGACCATATCTAGGATTGGGAACCGGTGCTGCTTCTATGCTTACGGTAGAGGGTTACAAGAGGCTTCTTGAGGCTTGCCCTCAGCTTGGACCTATACCAGAGGGTATGACTCGTGCGCGTCTCAAGGTCGTCTCTGGTCGAGAAGAGATTGCAAGGGGTGCCAGCCTTTCGTCTCTGGCGTTAGAGGAGGAGTTCCTGACTGAGCGGCAGGCTGTCGCCGAGGACCTCATGCTGGGTGCTCGCCTCGCCTGTGGGCTTGACGCTGGGCTTGTTGCCTATGCGCGCGAGCTTCTCGGCCCATGTGTTGACGAGACGCTCGACCGACTGGTGCGTGAGGGCTTCCTCAGCGATGCGCTTGCTCCTACCCAGCGGGGATGGCTCCTTGGCAACGAGCTGTACGGAGAACTGTGGGACCTCGCTGGCGACACCGAGACGCTCTCAAGGCGCAGCGCATAACCCTTGATTTGTTGCGGCGCGCGCGGCATGCTAGCTGCTGCTGCGCAGACATGCGCCTCAGCGGGAGACGGGTCAGGAAGGGGAGAACATGGCTGGTGAGCGTACCAATGTCATCTCGTGGGACGAGTTCTTCATGCGCGTTGCCATCGCGGCAAGCCTGAGGAGCAAGGACCCAAACACGCAGGTGGGAGCCTGTATCGCTGACACTAACCATAGGATCCTCTCCGTGGGCTACAACGGCACGCCCTCGGCTCTTGCCGACGCGGACTTCCCATGGGGGACCTCGAACGACCCGCTTCACGACAAGCACAGCTATGTAATTCACGCCGAGGCAAACGCCATCCTCAACTACCGCGGCTCGCTCAAGGACATGGCGCACGCCACCGTCTACGTGACGCTCTTCCCGTGCCACGAGTGCGCGAAGACTCTCGTTCAGGCGGGCATCGGCGAGGTCGTCTACCTTGACGACAAGTACGATGGCACCGAGGACAACCTCATCTCCAAGCATGTCCTCGACGAGTGCGGCGTGACGTACCGTCCCATCGGCATCGACCTCTCGGCCGCGTCGCAGCGATGAGACAAAGGGACAGTCCCTTTGTCTCCTTTTGTCTCACGTGGTAAATGCGTTGGGCTGGCAGGCACCAGGTATAGAATCGCTGGCTTCCGGCTACAATCGTGCGAAGTCGGACCCACGGAGGGCCCGCCCCTAGCATCGGCAGGAGACTTCGCATGGCTTCGATGAACGACAAGGACTACTACGCCATTCTCGGCGTCGACAAGGACGCCTCCGCAGAGGATATCCGCAAGGCCTTCCAGCAGAAGGCCCGCAAGCTTCACCCCGACGTCAACAAGGCGCCGGACGCAGAGGAGAAGTTCAAGGAGGTCTCGGAGGCCTACGCCGTCCTCTCTGACCCCGAGAAGCGCTCCCGCTACGACACCATGCATTCTGGCTCTCCGTTTGCCGGCGCAACTGGCTCGGCCGGCTCTCCGTATGCCGGCGGCTACGGCGGCGGAGACCCCTTTGGCTGGGGCTTCCCCTTTGGCTCCAATGGCTATACGCGACGCACCTCGACCCGTGGCCGCTCTCGCTCGTACAACCCGCGCGTTGGCGCGGACGTTGTCTTTGACCTCACACTCGACGCCGCCACGGCTGAGAAGGGCGTCAAGCGGGGCGTCACTTACCAGCGCTACGCCGCATGCGAGGTGTGTCACGGCAAGGGTTCCGTCCAGGCGGAGCACTCTGAGACCTGCCCGACCTGCCACGGAACGGGTCGCATCTCCGTTGACCTTACCGGTCTCTTTGGCTTTGGCGTCATGGACATGGAGTGCCCCGAGTGCGAGGGAACCGGTCGCGTGGTGGTAGACCCCTGCGACGCATGTGGCGGCTCGGGGCGCGTGCTCACGGCGAGCGAGGTTGTGGTCAACGTTCCCGCAGGCACTCACGACGGCGACCTTATTCGCGTGAAGGGCATGGGCAACGCTGGAACCAACGGCTCGGCTGCCGGAGACTTTGTCTGCAGGGTCGTGGTCCCTGAGGAGCGCCTCAACCCCTACCAAGCCACTGGCTTCCAGATCCTTGGCTTTGACCTTCCGTTCCTAGTCTTTGGTGCGCTCTCTAACTCGCTTGCGGGGCTTCTCGTCTTCATCTTCGTTATTGCTGCGGTTGGCGTCGCGTTCATTGTGCGTGGCGGTGGGCTCAAGACCAACTCCCACTGGTGGAGAAACGCCCTGGCCTCTCTGGGTAACGGCGCCGCAAACGGACTCCTTATCGCCCTGCTCATGGTCTCTATGTTCTCATGCACGGCTGCTGGTCCCGGAGTCCGGTACTACGGCTTCCTCTGGTAGCCCGCGCATTGCGCGGCGCCCGGTGCTTCTCGCGTTCGCCGGGCGTGCCTTTGGGTAGACAAGACCCTTGTACGCGTCGCTATGGCGGCGCCATGTCTGCAGGTTGGCCCCGGGGGTCGGGGCGGTTTTGGGAGTTTGGTGAGAGTGGAATCGAAGAGGGACTACTACGAGGTCCTTGGCGTGCCTCGTGACGCGGACGCAAAGACGATTAAGCGGGCATTTCTCAAGAAAGCACGGGTGCTCCACCCCGACGTCTCAGACGACCCCAACGCCGAGGAGAAGTTCAAGGAGGTCAACCAGGCCTACTCGGTCCTCTCCGACGAGCGCAAGCGTGCGAACTATGATCGCTATGGCGACGAGAACGGCCCTGCCGGCTTTGGCTCTGACTACGTCGACATGTCCGACATCTTCAATGGCTCGGGCTTTGGCATCAACGACATCTTCGACTCGTTCTTTGGTGGCGGCGCCTCTGGTGGCGCGGGCGCTCGCGCCGCTCGTACGCGCGGCCGTGACATGGGCATTCGCCTCACGGTCACCCTCGCCGAGGCTGCGGCTGGCGTCACCAAGACGCTCGCCTACGACCGCCTTGCCCCCTGTGACGACTGCGGCGGCACCGGCGTAGCCGAGGGTGGCCACGAGCGCACCTGCGACCGCTGCCACGGCACCGGTCGCGTCATCGAGGTCCAGCGCACCATCTTTGGCCAGATGCAGACCCAGACCACCTGCCCCGTGTGCCATGGCTCGGGCAAGGTCGTCGACAAGCCTTGCGAGACCTGCGAGGGCCAGGGTCGCACTCCCTCGCGTGAGACCGTCGAGGTCAAGGTGCCTGCCGGCGTCCACTCGGGCCAGACCATCCGCATAGCCGGCAAGGGCGAGGCGGGCGTGCGGGGCGATACCTCTGGTGACCTCGTTGTGAGCATCGAAGTCGCGCAGGACGAACGCTTCGAGCGCCAGGGCGACGACCTCTACACCACCGTGCGCGTGGACGCGCTCCAGGCAATCGTGGGCACTACGGTGACGGTCGACGGCATCATGAAGGGCGAGCGCGTCAAGGTCGAGATTCCCGCGGGCTGCCAGTACGGCCAGCAGATCAAGGTGGAGCGCCGCGGCATGCCGCGCCAGGGCATGATCTCTCGCGGCAGCCTGATTGCCGTGGTGCAGGTGGTTGTCCCCACCGACCTCGACAAGCGCCAGCTGCTCGACATCGCAGGCATCGTCGCGGAGCGCACGCTTGGCGAGGAGGGCAACGCCCCCGAGGGCGAGACGCGCGCCGAGGAGGAGGGCGACTCTCCCGCCAAGGACGAGGAGGCCGAGCACCTTGCCGGCGAGCGCTGGACCGCACCCAAGAACCCCTTCAAGGACGCCAAGCGCAAGCCGCGCTCCCGCGGCAAAGGCGGTCGCAGGTGAGCGCCGGGCACTCTCACTCCATGCGGCGTGGAGCTGCGGGCGCTGCCGGTGAGCAGAGCGCCCACGCTGGCCTCCCCTCCGTTGCCTACGTGAACCTTGGCTGCCGCGTCAATCGCGTCGAGACGGACCTCATTGCCGACGAGCTCACCCGCACCGGCCTTGCGGTCTCGCCCGAGGAAGAGGCCCAGGCGGTGGTCATCAACACCTGCGCCGTGACGGCTGAGGCTGAGGCAAAGGCCAGGAAGGCCGTGCGCCATGCAGCATCATTGCCCCAGGCCCCGCTCGTGGTGGCCACCGGATGCGTGGCAAACCTCTTTGCCGACGAGCTTGCCGCCCTTGCGCCCAACGTGACGGTCGAACGGGACAAGTCGCGCGTGCCCGCCGCGGTTCTCGAGGGACTGGGTGCAGGAGCGCTGGCGGTGGGGGATGATGGCGAGCTTCTCAGCGGTGCCTCAGTAGTCTCGGCCTCAACCCCCACGCCCACCGGCCGTACGCGCCCCGGCATCAAGATCCAGGACGGCTGCGACAACCGCTGCACCTATTGCATCGTGTGGAAGGCGAGAGGGGCTTCCCGCTCCGTGGACGCCGCTCGAGTGCGTGAGCTTGTGCTCCGCTCGCTCGAGCGAGGAGCCAGCGAGGTTGTGCTCACGGGCATCAACCTGGGCGTCTACCGCTCCCAGCTGCCGGATGGCCGCGAGGTGGCGCTCCCTGGACTTCTCGCCTGGCTGCTTGAGACCACGCCCGTGGGGCGCATCAGGCTCTCCTCCATCGAGCCGCCTGACGTTACGGATGACCTCCTCTCTACGATGGCCGCCTCCAACGGCCGTATTGCCCCCTTCCTGCACATCTGTTTGCAGTCCGGCTGTGACGCCACGCTTAAGCGCATGGCGCGCGCCTATGACACGGCGTACTTCCGCTCCGCCGTCGTGCGTGCCCACGAGTTTCTTCCCCAGGCTTCCCTGGGGACGGACCTCATCGTGGGGTTCCCGGGCGAGACGGACGAGGAGTTTGAGCAGTCGCTCTCGTTCTGCCGAGAAATGGGCTTCTCGCGCATGCACGTCTTTAGGTACTCCAAGCGCCCGGGTACGCCGGCCGCCACCGAAGAGGGCCAGGTGGACCCCCATGTGATGGCTGAGAGGAGCGCCCGTGCGCGCAACCTTGCGCACGAGCTGCGCACACGCGAGGCGGCCCGTCTGGTTGGCATGGACGACTTCGTCTGCGTGCAGGCGCCCTTCCGCGGCGTCTCTGGTGGTCTTTTTGATGTCACGCTGGATGCCGAGGCCCCTATCGATGCCGTGGTCCCGGTGCACCTGACGGGTGTCTCCCCGGATGGCACCACGCTTCTGGGCCACGTGTGCCCGCAGGGGGAGCACGCCCTGTGACATGCCCTGTGCCACCCGTTTGGCTATGATTGATTTCTGCGGCGGCGCGCCCCCGGGGTGCGTGCCGCATGAGGTTTTCTGTACGTTCGCCCGCGACTAGCCCGGAGGAGCATGGAACCCACCCGCGTCCGCCTCACGATTCCCGATACCGTTGACCCCACGGCCCTCATGGGCCCGGCCGACACGCACCTTCGCCGCATCGAGGGCGCTTTCGACGAGGCCATGGTCGTGGTGCGTGGCAACCAGGTCCTCATCGTGGGACCGGCCGAGCAGGTCGAGCAAGTCACCTCGGTCTTCTCGCAGCTCATCAAGGCGGTCGAGGGCGGAGAGATTCCCACCTCCGACGAGGTCGACATCCTCTTGGGCCAAGTGACGCACGGCGTGCGCCATGACCATGGGCGCACGGGCGACGTCATTCTCAGCCACCACGGGCGTCCCGTACGGCCAAAGACCGCGGGCCAGCGACGCTACGTGGAGGCCATCCGCTCCAACTCGATCACCTTTGGCGTGGGCCCTGCTGGCACGGGCAAGACGTATCTGGCCATGGCCATGGCGGTTGCTGCCCTCAAGCGACACGAGGTGAGCCGCATTGTGCTTACGAGGCCGGTCGTCGAAGCGGGGGAGTCCCTGGGCTTTCTCCCTGGCACGCTCGAGGAGAAGCTCGACCCCTATGTGCGGCCGCTTTACGACGCGCTTCTCGACATGGCAGATGCCGAGAAGGTCGCCACCTACATGGAGCAGGGCACCATCGAGATCGCGCCGCTCGCCTTCATGCGCGGACGCACGTTCAGTGACGCCTTTGTGATTCTGGACGAGGCGCAGAACACCACGCCCCAGCAGATGAAGATGTTTCTCACCCGCATGGGCTTCTCGTCCAAGTTCGTGGTCACGGGCGACTCCTCTCAGTGCGACCTGGTGGGGCCAGGCGGCCTGGACCAGGCACGCGAGGTGCTCGCGGGTATCGACGGGATCGAGTTCGTGGACCTCGACCGGAACGACATCGTGAGAAACGCGCTGGTCGCGCGCATTGTTGACGCCTATGATCGTGCCACGGAAGAGCGTGGCGCGAAGGCGCCTGGGAAGGGGGCCGGCCATGGCAAACGAGTATGACATCACGGCTGAGGAGGGCATGGCCGCTCCCATCAGCGATGACGAGATTCGCGCTGACCTTGATCGCGTGCTTGCCGAGGAAGGTGTCTCCCGCGACTGCCTGGTCTCCATTTCCATCGTGGGAGACGAGCGCATCCGCGAGCTCAACGCCGAGTGGCGCGGGCGCGACGTGGCAACCGACGTCATCTCGCTCGAATGCGAGCGTCCTGACGACCCGGACCTGGCTCCCGGCGAACCCTGCGAACTCGGCGACATTGTCCTCGCGCCGGACTACATCGCCCGCCAGGCAGCTCGCTTTGGGACTACGGCGGCAGACGAGTTTCGCCTGCTTCTCGTTCACGGGACCCTGCACCTCCTTGGCTACGACCACCTTGAGGACGATGAGGCTGAGGTCATGGAGGCACGCGAGGATGCCCTGCTCGCCCTGCTCCCGCATGATTGCGCAACGCGGCCCGTCACGCTCACCAGGCACCGCGAGGGGGTAGACGAGTGATTCCCGGGTCGAACAACGACCACCCGTCGTTTCGCAAGAGCTTCCTCTTTGCCATCCAGGGCTTTAGGACGGCGGTGCGCACCGAGCGAAACATCAAGGTGATGATTGGTGGCGGCATTGGCGCCATCGTTGCTGGCTTTGTGGTGGGCCTTGACCCCCTGAGCTGGGCGATCGTGCTCGTGTGCTGTGGGGTGGTCATCTCGGCGGAGCTTCTCAACACCGCCGTCGAGACTGTGGTCGACCTGGTGTCGCCCGAGTTCCACCCGCTTGCGGGCCGGGCAAAGGACATTGCGGCGGCGGCAGTGTGGGTGCTCTCGGTACTCGTCGCTTTGGTGGGCATCATCGTCTTTGCAAACGCAATCTTTTTCTAGAATGAGACAAAGGGAAACTCCCTTTGTCTCATTGAGGAGCAGCACGTGGAAAACAACAACGACAGCAACACGCCCTTCAGGAGCGGCTTCGTGGCACTTGTCGGCAGGCCCAACGTGGGCAAGTCGACGCTGGTCAACGCCTGCATGGGCGAGAAGGTTGCCATCACGAGCCCCGTGGCGCAGACCACGCGCAAGCGTCTGCGTGCCGTGGTGAACACGCCCAACTCGCAGCTCGTTATCATCGACACGCCGGGTCTCCACAAGCCCAAGGACAGCCTTGGCAAGGAGCTCAACCAGGCTGCCCTGGCCGAGCTCGCCGATGCTGACGTGGTTGCCTTTCTCGTCGACGCGACCAAGCCGGTTGGCACGGGTGACGCCTGGGTTGCGCGCCACGTCGACGGCTCCGAGGCAGACTTCAAGCTCCTGGTGATCACCAAGGCGGACAAGGCGACGCCCGAGCAGGTCACCTCCCAGCTTGCCGCTGCGCGCGAGCTTGCCCACTTCGATGACGAGTTGGTCATCTCGGCGCGCGAGGGCTTCAACGTCGACGCATTCGTGAAGCTTGTCTCGGCTCACCTGCCCGAAGGGCCCAAGTGGTTCCCTGACGACATGGACACGGACGCCACACCCGAGGACCTTGTGGCAGAGTTCGTGCGCGAGAAGCTCTTCCTCAACCTGCGCCAGGAGGTCCCGCACTCGATTGGCGTCATCTGCGACGACATCGAGTACGCCAAGGACGGCCATGCCTCCGTCACCGCGACGGTGCTCGTCGAGCGAGAAGGACAGAAGGGCATCGTGGTGGGCAAGGGTGGCTCCATGATCAAGCTGGTGGGCACCGAGGCGCGCCGCGACATCGAGCGCCTGCTCGGCTGCAAGGTCTACCTGGACCTCTCCGTTCGCGTCCAGCCCCAGTGGCGCCGGGATGCCAATGAGATTCGCCGCCTTGGCTACAGTGCCGAGGACTAGGGGAGCGGTGCATCTTTGGCCGGCCGGCGCACACACCGCACGCGCGGAATCGTGCTCGACCACGTCAAGCTGGGCGAGCAGGACCTCATAGTGACCCTGCTCACGGCCAACGGTGCCCAGGCGCGGGCCGTCGCGAAGGGCGCCCGCAAGCCCGGCGGTCGCCTGGCGGCGCGCGTGGAGCTCTTCTCCGAGACGGACTTCCTTCTGGCCTCGGGCAGGAACCTCGACATCGTCTCCGAGGCCACCCTTGTCGACCCGCACGAGCGGCTGCGCGGTGACCTCGAACGCGTGAGCGCCGCCTCGGCATCTTGCGAGGTGGCACGTCTCACCTCTTTTGAAGACGCCGAGGATTCCTTTGTCTACCCTCTGCTGTCGCGTGCGCTTAGGGCCTTCGAAGAGGCCGTCGACCAGCCTCACCTCGACCTTACGGTTGCCGCATACGTCTTCAAGGTGCTTGCACACGAGGGGTGGCGCCCGGAGCTTGACCACTGCATTGCCTGCGGGGACCCGTCACCGATGTGGTTCTCCTCGGCCGCCGGTGGCGCCCTCTGCGAGAGCTGTGCGCGTGAGATCCCTGGTGCAGAGCCCATCTCGCCGTCTCAGCTTGCCTGGATGCGCGCGCTTATCGGGTCCACGTTCGACCAGCTCCTTGCCGCGGACGTCACCTCCGAGTGCGCGCTCTGGCTTGTGGGGTGTGCCCACAGGTGGGCGGCAACGCACCTTGACGCGCGCCTGAGGGCTTTCGAGTTCATGCTCGCGCTCTAAGGATGGCGTCGGGCTCACGTATTACAGCGAATTAAGCTTGTTAAATAATACAATTGGTTTAGTTGTTGATTGTTTTTGACCGACGGTGGCGAGAGGTGGATTTGTGGGCATACAAGGAGACGGCGGCAAGCGGCCTGGATACGGGCGGCACCACTCCTGGAAGAGGGTCGTTCCCGGCCTGCTCGCTGTAGTCATCGCGCTTGTGGTCGCAGTCGTTGCGACGGGCATCGTGGGCGGCGGTGGAGCTGGCGAGGCTGCATCTGCCACCTCCGCGTCCGCGGAACAAGATGCAACGGATACCGCCGCTGACTCTACCGCCGCAGACTCGTACGGCGCTGATCAGGACACCCAAGACACCGGGCAAGGCGGTTCGACTGGCTCCTCGCAGGGCGAGGGCGACGGTGACGAAAGCTCCTCCTCTAGTGGCGACGATGGCGCAAGCTACGAGGATGGCGTAGTCCTTCTCCGCGTGGCAGAGGGGCAAAGCGCGGAGGACATCGACGCTGCGCTTGCACAGCTCGATTGCGTAAACACCAAGTCCGTGGATGACCAGGACCTCTCCAATGGCCTTGTGCGTGTGGCAACCTCCGAGGGCATCTCGGTCGAGGATGCGGTTTCGCAACTTGAGGGCGTCGGCTTGGACTCGCAGCCCAACTACGCCTACGCGTTGGCGGATGACGAGAAAGACGCGCTGAGCCTCGCTAAGCTCACGAACGATCCGTATTTGAGCGCCTCTGGCTCTGGTGCTGCCAACTACGAGGGGCTCAACGACACAGAGGTCACGGAAGCGTGGGACCTTGTGCAAACGGATAAGACCGTCTCCTTGGCTGTGTTGGACACGGGAATCCGGTCGTCTCATGAGGACCTCAAGGACAATGTCGTGGCCACCTATGATGCCACGGTGGCCAACTCGGCTAACGGACTCGATGGTGATGTTACCGACGCCACGGACGTCGAGGGGCATGGCACCCACGTGGCCGGCATCGTAGCCGCAGAGGCGAACAACGCGAAGGGCGTTGCCGGCACGTCCTACAACGCGGGCATTGTGGGCGTGAAGGTGTTCCCCACAAGTACGTTCACTACCCCCGCCGGCACCAAGAAGCTCGAGGGCAATTGCTACACCGATGACCTGGTGTGCGCGTACAATTACGTGATCCAGAACGCCTCGGCGTACAACATCCGTGTGGTCAACATGAGTGTTGGTGGGGCTCTTTCGAGCTTGGACGCGGCTCTCTCGGAGTCCATAGAGAAGGCCTATGAGCAGGGCATTGTTACCGTGTGCGCCGCAGGCAACCAGAACTCGGCGCTGGGGCTTACGGTTCCCTACCTGTCTGCCCCCGCAGACCTCTCCGCCCACCTCGTTGCCGTCATGAACGTGGCCTACACGAACGGTGCCTGGACCCTCTCGTCCTCCTCCAACTACAACACTACGTCCCAGGCGAGCAGCACCTCGAACAAGAACATCTGTGCCCCAGGCACATCCATCCTGAGCACGTTGAGGACGGGTGACAGCAGCTATGGCCAGCTGAGCGGCACATCGATGGCGTCTCCGTGGGTTGCCGGAGTGCTCGCCATGGAGTTTGCCGCCAACAGCAGCCTGAGTGCCGAGCAGGCCATTGACTACCTCTACGAGTCCGCAGAGGATTTGGGGACAGCGGGATGGGACAGGCAGACGGGGTATGGCCTGGTCAACGCCTACAAGGCTGTCTCGCTTGCGAAGGGCACCCAAGTCGTATCCCTTAAGGACATCTCCTTGGCGAGCGTAGCCACCATCCCGTCCCAGGTCTACACGGGCTCAGCCATTGCCCCCGCCGTAACCGTCACGTTTGAGGGGTTCACGCTCACGGAAGGCACAGACTACACGGTGGCATACTCCAACAATGTGGATCCGGGTACCGCGACAGTCACGATTACCGGCATTGGAGGTTATACGGGCTCCACGTCGCTGACCTTCATGATAGTTGAGCCCCCCGTTGCCACCGTCCCCATGTACCGCCTCTACAACCGGTGGTCCGGCGAGCACCTCTTCACCACGGACTACTCCGAGTACTCCTACCTCGGCTCCATTGGCTGGTCGCAGGAGGGCGTCGCCTGGTACGCCCCGGCCTCGGGCGGCACCCCGGTGTGGCGCCTCTACAACCCCTACTCGGGCGACCACCTCTACACCGGCAGCGCCTCCGAGTACGCCTACCTGGGCTCGATCGGGTGGCGGCAGGAGGGCGAGTCCTTCCGCTCCGCGGACGCCTCCTCGGGCGGCGCGCCCATCTACCGCCTCTACAACCGCTGGCTCACGGCGGGCACCCACCTCTTCACCACGGACTACTCCGAGTACTCCTATCTGGGGCCCCTCGGATGGAGCCAGGAGGGCGAGGCCTTCTACGCGGCGAAGTAGGTGAAGGCGTGCTGTATGCGGCGATTGTGTGGGTACCGCCGCAGCTCCAAGGCGCGTGCTATCATACCAAGGTCATTACCCCGCACCTAGCGGCTCGCCAACTGCCTGGCGACCGTCCCGGTCCGGGGCGCATCCAAAGAACGAAAGGGGTTCCACATGGCAGTCACCAAGGAGCGCAAGGCCGAGCTCATTAAGCAGTATGGCAAGGACGAGAAGGACTCTGGCTCCGCAGCCGTCCAGGTTGCTCTGCTCACCGAGCGCATCAAGGGCCTCACCGAGCACATGAAGAGCCACAAGAAGGACTTCCACACCCGCCGCGGCCTGCTCATGCTCGTCGGTAAGCGTCGTCGCCTGCTCTCCTACATCAAGGCCCAGGACATCGAGGAGTATCGTTCCCTCATCAAGAGCCTCGGCATCCGCGACAACATCCAGTAAGTGTTTCAAGGGGGCGCCTGCGGGCGCCCCTTGCTTGTGCGCCCGAGAGAAGCGAGGGCGCGCCGCGGGCGTGCGATGCGTCGCACACGCTATTCTCGTCCCCGCGCGTGGTGCGGGGGCCCGCAAGACGGCCCGCCTGCAATGGGGCAGGCGGAGATAAGAGGAAACGTATGACAAAGGTTACATACGAGTTCGACCTCTACGGAAAGCACTACGCTCTCGAGGCGGGCGAGCTCGCAAAGCAGGCCACGGGCGCCTGCCTGGTGAAGTGCGGGGACTCTACCGTCCTCGTGACCGCCGTGGTTTCGAAGGAGCGCAAGGATTACGACTTCTTCCCCCTGACGGTCGACTTCATCGAGAAGATGTACGCCGTGGGCCGCATCCCCGGCGGATACCTCAAGCGTGAGGCCAGGCCCTCTGAGAAGGCCACCCTCACGGCCCGCATGATCGACCGCCCGCTGCGCCCGTCCTTCCCCGACGGCTTCCGCAACGAGGTGCAGGTCGTCGCCACTCCGCTCGTGGCAGACCAGATCCACTCCGTTGACACCATCTGCGTGATGGGTGCCTCTGCCGCCCTCACCGTCGGTGGCGTGCCCTTCGAGGGCCCGCTTGCCTGCGTGCGCATTGGCCGCAACCCCGAGACGGGCGAGTTCCTCGTGAACCCCACCTACGAGGAGCGCGACACCTCCGACCTCGACCTCGAGCTGGCTGGCTCGTCCACGTTCATCTCCATGCTCGAGGCTGGCGCCAAGGAGATCAGCGAGGAGGACATGCTGGCCGCCATGGCGTTTGGCCAGGAGGCCATTGCCGCCTTCTGCGAGGAGGAGAAGAAGTTCTTCGCCAAGTGGGAGGAGGCCAACGGCCCCATCGTCAAGAAGGAGTACGTCCTCGACGAGCCCACCCCCGAGGTTCACGACCGCATCTTCGCGCACTTTGACGAGATGAGCGCCGCCCTCAAGGACGCCGACAAGCTCTCCCGCATGGGCAAGGTCGAGGCCCTCAAGGAGTCCATCAAGGCCGAGTTCACCGAGGACGAGCAGGCTCAGTGGAGCCGCGCCATCGCCGTCGAGCTCAAGGGCCTCGAGAAGCACGCCATGCGCAAGATGGTCGTTGAGACCGGCGAGCGCGTCGACGGCCGTACCCCCACCGAGATTCGCCCGATCATGGTCAAGCCCGACTACCTGCCCCTGGTCCACGGCTCTGGCCTCTTCCAGCGTGGCCAGACCCAGGTGCTCTCCATCTGCACCCTGGGCATGCTCAACGAGTGGCAGCGCCTTGACACCATCGAGCCTGTCGACGGCAAGCGCTACATCCACCACTACAACTTCCCGCCCTACTGCACCGGTGAGACCGGTCGCATGGGCAGCCCCAAGCGCCGCGAGATTGGCCACGGTGCGCTGGCCGAGCGCGCGCTGCTTCCCGTGATTCCTTCTGAGGAGGAGTTCCCCTACGCCATCCGCGTGGTCTCCGAGGTCATGGAGTCCAACGGCTCCAGCTCGATGGCTTCCACCTGCGGTTCCACGCTGGCGCTCATGGATGCCGGCGTGCCCATCAAGCGCCCGGTCTCCGGCGTTGCCATGGGCCTCATCCAGGAGGAGGGCAAGACCGTCGTCCTCACCGACATCCAGGGTCTCGAGGACTTCCTCGGCGACATGGACTTCAAGGTGACGGGCACCACCAAGGGCATCACCGCCATGCAGATGGACAACAAGGCCACCGGCCTCACGCCCGAGATCCTGCGCAAGGCACTCATGCAGGCGCACGAGGGCCGCATGTTCATCCTGGACAAGATGCTCGAGCAGATCCCCGCACCTCGCGAGCACGCCAAGGACACCGCTCCCCAGATTATCAGCCTCCAGATCCCCACGGACAAGATCCGCGACGTCATCGGCTCCGGCGGCAAGGTCATCCGTGGCATCCAGGAGGACACTGGCGCCACCGTCGACATCCAGGAGGACGGTACCGTCTTCATCGCTGGCACCAACGGTGCGGGCGAGGCTGCTGCCGAGCGCATCAAGGCCATCGTCAAGGTCCCCGAGGTGGGGGAGGAGTACACCGGTCGCGTCGTGGGCATCCAGCCCTTCGGCGCCTTCGTCGAGCTGCTGCCCGGCAAAGACGGCCTGCTCCACATCTCCCGCGTTGCCAAGGGTCGCGTCGATAAGGTCGAGGACGTGCTCAACATTGGTGACGAGGTCCGCGTTAAGGTCCTCGAGGTCGATGAGAAGGGCAAGATTTCCCTCGACCGCCTCGACAAGCCCGAGGCTCCTGCCGGCTCCGGCCACAATGGCCACGACGAGGGCAACGGTCATGAGCGTTCCGAGCGCTCCGGCGAGCGTCGTCCCCGCGTTCGTCGTCATCCCGGCGACCGTGGCGAGGGTTCCTCTCGCACCAACAACGGCGGCGAGAATGGCGAGAAGCGCCAGCCGCGCCGTCACCACGAGGCTCAGTAGGATTACTTGCTACCAGCTTCTCATTGGCAGGGGGCGCCGTTCGTTATCGAGCGGCGCCCCTTTTCGGTGGACTTCTCGCTGAAATTACCCTGAGCGTGCTTTACCATCTTCCCTAGCTGTCTATGACTTGAGGGAGAGTGTTTTGATGAGCCCAAAGGTGAGAAGTGCATTCTTCTGCGGTGTCCTTGCTGCCGCGCTTGCGGCCGTGCCTCTGTCTGCCGTTGCGGAGGAGGTCAACGCCATGGGAGCGCAGCAGACTGAGGTCGTGGCTTCGGACACTTTCACTAGGGCTGGGGACGCTCCCCAGGCAGCGGTAGCCGAGAATGAGGCTCAGGCCGTCACGGAGAACGGTGACCACACGCAGGCCACGCAAGAGGTGGAACAAAGCGCCGCGCCCCAGGATCCAGCTGCCGACAAGGACGAGACGGCCCCTGTAGACACCGGCTCCACCTCTACAGAGAGCATCTCGGAAGCCAACTCCACCGAGGCAACCTCCGCAGAAACTGACGCGCCCGCCTCGACAGGCTCTGAGTCCAGTGCGGCGGAGCAAGCATCTGAGCCTGCCCCGACGCCCGTGGCACCTCAGCCCGAGGATTCTTCTACTACGGCTGCCGCCGCCACCTCTGGTGACACCGCTGCTGCAGCTCCTGCCTCTGACGACAGCGACTCCCTCCAGAACATCTACCGCCTCTACAACCCCTACTCGGGCGAGCACCTCTACACTGCGGACCTTGCCGAGGCCAAGGGCCTTGTAGGCTACGGCTGGGCCTGGGAGGGCGTGGGCTGGGTCTCCTCGACCTCCTCGGGCGATGCCGTCATCAGGCTCTATAACCCTTACAACGGCGAGCACCTCTATACTCTCTCAGAGTCCGAGGCGTCTTTTTTGGCCTCGATCGGCTGGAGGCGTGAGGGTAGGGCGTGGCTCTCGAGCGGCACGAGGGGTGTGCTGCGTGAGTTCAACCCGTATGAAACCGTCGGCACCCACAACTACACCCTGAGTACAGCCGAGGACGAGTGGCTGGGTGCTCTCGGCTGGAAGCGCGAGGGCGTCGCATGGTACTCGCTCGACCACGCATCGCTTCCTGTGGAGCCCTTCTGGGCCACGGGTCCTTCGGGACGCTGGTGGGTCCAGCGTGACGGATCATTTGCTTCCGGACGCGTCATCGAGCCCAACGAGGACGGCAATCCGGGTATTCGTGCGTATGCAACCTCCTCCAATGGCCATGTGGTGAGGGGCGCCGAAGTCGTTGATGGCCGTACCGTTGTTGCTAACGCCTCGACGGGTGAGCTCCCCGAGTCCACTGGTTGGTGGGAGAGTTCTGCTCCCACGGGTTCTGCTCACCGATACATGATAGAGATGGGCTCCGATGGCCTGCCCTACGCAAAGACAGGCAGGTTCGTTGACGGTGGCTCCGCCTATTACGGCGTTCCCGGCGCGGGCTACATTGCGGTTGGTCGCGCGCGCGTTGGCAACATCTTTGTGCTCACCGATGGTAACGGAAGGCTCAACGAGTCCACCGGGTTCATCTGGTTCCAGGCTGCCGACGACTCTTCCACCTGCCTCTACCGCATGGGTGCCTATGGCCCCAACGGCCTTGTCGGTGCGCGCGCCGATGGCTTCTTTGGCGAGGATGGCAATACGTTCTATGCCAATCCCTCCAGTGGGCGTCTCAACCGCAGCGGCGTCTTCTACGCCAATGGTGCATGGTGGCGCGCTGTTGACTGGGGTGGTTGCTTCTCGTGTGGAAGCTGGCAGGACATGGCAGCGAAGGCTCAGAACTACCGCAGCTCGACCAACTACCTCATCCTCGTTGATTGTTGGAGCAACAGGACGGCCGTTTATCAGTGGGACAACGGTTGGTATGCGGTGAAGGAATGGGCATGCACGACGGGTGCCAACAACTGCACCGTTAAGGGGGAGTTTGCCACCAACCTCAAGGGCTACTCCTTTGGTCGCGGCTTCACCTGCTACTACTTCACCCAGTTCTACGGTGACTACCTCTTCCACTCCGTGCTCTACTACCAGAACAGCAATCGCGTCATGGATGGCAGGCTTGGCATCAACGCGTCCCACGGCTGTGTGCGTCTTGCCATCGAGAACGCAAAGTGGATCTACGACACCATTCCGCGTGGGACCAAGGTTGTCACGTACTAGGTTATTGAGAGCGCTCTGTATCTAAGAAGCGGCCTCGTCTATACCGACGAGGCCGCTTTATTCAATCAACAAGTTTGTATTGCTTGAAGAACACAGAAGCTCAGAATTTTTTTCTATGCATTCGTGCCAAGTATGGCGCAGGGGGTGCCATTCTTCGTAGACTACGTGTGGACTGGTAAGTATTGACTGACTTCGGGAGGCTCCCGTGCCCCACGTATCCAGACGAACTTTTATTGGGATTGCCGGTTCTGTCCCGTTGCTTCTGCTTCCCCATGTTGCCCGTGCAGAGCAGTCTTCCTTGGCGTCATCTGGCGCCACCTCTGACTTGCAGTATCGCATGCAGAACGATTTTGCCGAGAGCTTCCGCTACACAGCGGGGGCGTATCCGGCCTTTCCGTTGCTTCGAGTGATGCGTGGACCAAGACCGATGGTGGGTATCTTTCAAGCGACGGGAGCATCATCAAGGGCGCCGTTGCCAAAGGCATCGATGTTTCTGAGCATCAAGGAGAGATTGACTGGGATTCCGTCAAGGAGGCGGGAATCGACTTTGCCATTCTCCGCTGCAGCTACGGCTGGCCGGATGACGTAACCTCGACGAAGCAGCATGACAAGAGGTTTGCGTTTAACGCCTCGGAGTGCGAGCGCGTGGGCATCCCGTATGGCATCTACCACTACTCCTACGCAGTCGATGCTTCCTCGGCGGCGCAGGAGGCACGTTATCTCCTTGCCTCGATGGGCGATGCCTCTCCATCGCTTCCTGTCTACTACGACCTTGAAGACGTTACGTTGCCGTATGGCGATGCCACGCTGCTTGGAGACATGGCTACGCGGTTCTGTGAAGCCGTTGAGGCCGCTGGGTACACCCCTGGGGTCTATGCGAACCTCAACTGGTGGAATAACTGCCTCACGGATTCCCGCTTTGAGAATTGGTCGCGCTGGGTTGCGCAGTACAACTCATCCTGTAGCTATGCGGGCTCCTACGAGTACTGGCAATGCAGCTCGACGGGCCGCGTGAACGGCATCTCCGGCAACGTGGACATCGACTTCCGCATCGCTCTGGACTCCTACGTGTCCATGTATCGTCTCTACAACCCATACTCGGGCGAGCACCTCTACACCGAGAGCGCAAGTGAGCGAGACAACCTCGTGAGCCTGGGCTGGAACTACGAGGGGCTTGGCTGGAACGCCCCAACCTCGGGAAGCGAGGTCTATCGCCTCTACAATCCGTATTCGAGCGACCACCACTACATGATGAGCCGCGACGAGTACAATTCGCTCGTCTCGATTGGGTGGGTGGGCGAGAACGTCTGCTGGCATTCTGCCCCCAAGAGTACGGGAGTTCCCATCTACCGGCAGTTCAACCCCTATGCCTGGATAGGTACGCACAACTACACCACCAGCACCGCGGAACGAGACCACCTCGTCTCACTTGGCTGGGTTGACGAAGGGGTCGCCTGGTACGGTGTGTAGGCCTAACGGATAACGTGACGTAGTTATTACTTGGCGAATTCTCAGGCGTGTATACTATTCCTTTAGTTGCAATTTGGGAGGACGTCATGACGCGTCACAATGCTTTCCAGAAGCTGCTACCCCTGGTGGCTGGACTTGTCGCTGCGGCTGTGCTGTCTTTTGGCGTTGCCCCTGCATTCGCACAGGGCAACGTTCAGGCTGTGGCAATGTACCGGCTCTATAACCCGTATACCGGTGAGCATCTGTATACCTCAAGCGCAAGCGAGCTTTCGAGCCTCGACCGCGCCGGGTGGAGATACGAGGGCATTGGCTGGTATGCTCCGCTTGAATCGAGCGCTCCGGTTTACCGGCTGTACAACCCCTACAGCGGAGACCACCACTACACAACGAGCCTGGACGAGTACAACTCGCTCGTCTCCCTTGGGTGGAGCGGTGAGGGCGTGGGCTGGTACTCCGATGACGCTCAAGGCGTTCCGCTCTACAGGCAGTTCAACCCCTATGAGAAAATTGGCACGCACAACTACACAACATCCAGTGCCGAGAATGACTACCTTGTGTCCCTGGGATGGCATGCGGAGGGCACCGCATGGTACGGCCTTGACCCTTCTTCTGTTGGTAGCGTTGTGAACGGCACCCCCTTCATGGGCACCAGCGAGCACTCGAGGGAGCAGGTCAAGGCAAACCTCACTGCCGCTCTCAAGGCGCGCGGGAGGGATTTTCCGTCCGACGTGTATGCGCAGTACGGCGCGAGCAACGTTGACGAGTTTGTCGACAGGCTTTTCGAAGCCGCCGAGGCCGAGGGCGTGCGGGCTGACGTCATCTACGCGCAATCCATGGTCGAGACGGGCTACCTTGGCTTTGGCGGCGCCGTCAAGCCTGAGTACTGCAACTTCAGCGGCCTTGGTGCCACTGACAGCGGCGGCGAACCCAACAGGTTCTCGAACGTCTACGAGGGATTCCTAGCTCAAGCCCAGCACCTGCGCGCTTACGCTGGGTACGCACCACTCTCGTCGACCATCGTTGACCAGCGCTATGGCACCTGGCTCTTTGGACGTGCGACCACGGTGGAGGGACTCTCGGGCACGTGGGCCAGCGGAACTGGCTATGGCGCAAGCATTCTCGCCATTCTCTACGGCATCTAGATTTGGCTGGGCATTGATGCCCGGAATATTAAGGGAGTTTTTGTATCGTGCAACAAGAGAACCGCTCGTACTGGCTGCCTAATCGCGTAGCACTGGTGACTACGCTGGGGCTTGCTCTGCTTGGGACTCCTGCCATAGTTTTTGCTGCCGAGAATGGCGTGGCAACCACCGCTGAAACCGACTCTGTTGCAGCTATCGTGCAAGCGCAGGACGCCTTGGCAAGCGCTCAACCCATCTCTTCACGAACGGCCAATTCGGTCATCACGGATGAGGGTGCTCCCCAGGATGCGCCCCAAACGTCTGCTGGCAGCAATGATAACGAGCCTTCCAGCGTGCCCAGCACCGGCGGCGAGACGACCGCGGGCACGGAGCAGCTGCCGACAGTCGAGATGCCCGCTTCTTCTCAGCAGCAGGAGGCTCAAGAGGAGAAGACTCCGGGGGCCGGTCAGACCCAGACGTCCGTCACGTCTTCCGATGCTGACGAGGCGTCATCCCATGCGGAGGAAACTACCGAGGCAAGCTCGTCGCCTCAGACGACAGCTGTCGCAGAGAGCGTTTCTGCTGCAGCTACGACTTCTTCAGTCACGACTGCAGAGGAGAGCATCTCTCAGCTTCCCATGTACCGCCTCTATAACAGGTACAACGGCGAGCACCTCTTTACTTCGTCCTCCTCTGAGGCGCAGAGCCTCATCTCTCTTGGGTGGACCGGCGAGTCCGTTGCCTGGTTTACTCCCAATTCCGGTAATGCCGTCTTCCGCCTCTACAACAGGTATTCGGGAGACCACCACTACACGACGAGCCGTGACGAGTACAACTCGCTTGTTTCCCTTGGCTGGAGTGGCGAAGGCGTTGGCTTTTACTCTGACTCCTCGCAGACAACCATGGTGTACCGTCTCTTCAACCCATATGTCACTGTGGCCACGCACCACTACACCACGGCTCAGAGCGAGTATGACTACCTTGGCTCCATTGGGTGGCGTAAGGAGGGTGCGGGCTGGTATGGTGCCGCTATGCCTGCTGATGGCTGGTACGTAACCTCCTCGGGAGACGAGCTTCTTGTGTCTGGTGGCGCGGTGAAGTCCGATGCCGTTGTTACGAACGAGAGCGGCCAGTCTCGCTACCTCACTCCTGTGGGATTTGTGGCCAAGGGCTCCACCTGGGTTTCTCCCTCAAGCGGATACACCTATGCCACCGCAAGTGACGGCACCATCACACAGACGATTGCCCCCAATGCCGGCGAGAGCTACTGCTGGCTCAAGAGCTCTCCCTACTGGTCCGGGGCTGGCGCAGTCAAGGAACTGCTCATGAACGTCCACTACTCCACTGGGCGTTTTGGCCAGTCAATCTCGAAGATCGTGATTCACCACAACGTTGGCAACCTTACGACAGAGACCATCTACAGCACCTGGCAGACGCGTGCCGCGTCAGCCCACTATCAGGTGGAGGCCAACGGCACGGTGGGACAGCTCGTCCTGGACTCCAACACGGCATGGCATGCGGGCAACTGGACCATCAACACCCAGTCCATAGGCATCGAGCACGCGGATTACAAAGACGGGAACGGCCAGTGGCGCATGACGGAAGCCACCATCAACTCGGGAGCTCGCCTGGTTGCGGCGCTCTGCCTTCAGTACAGTCTTGGCAGGCCGCAGTGGGGCGTCAATGTGGTGGGCCACAACGAGTGCGTTTCAACGGAGTGCCCAGCATCGCTTGCAGTTGGCGGTTCTCAGCACGACGAGTACATCACTAAGGCCCAGGAGTGGTACGACAAGCTCTCCAAAATCTAAGGGGAGTCAAAGACTCGAATCTCATCTCGCAGGAAAAAATGAGCGCCCAACGGAAAAACCGCTGGGCGCTCTCTCTTTTAGAAGCTCCAGTAGGTGTCGAGCGGCTCGTAGGAGCGGAGGAGGGGGCTGTAGTAGGGGTCGCCAAGTCCGTAGTAGTCAGACCAGCGCTCCCTCATGATGCCAACCTCATGGGCAAAGCGCTTGACTCTGTCTGTTGAGTAATCAGAGCCTCTTGAGACGGACTCAAAGTGCGTGAGCACAACCTGTGGAGTGTAGACAACGAGGAGCCCCTGCTCTCTTAGCTTGAGGCAAAAGTCGACGTCGTTGAAGGCAACGGCAAGATCCCTGTCGAGGCCGCCAACCTCTTGGAAGTTCTCTCTGCTCACCATGAGACATGCGCCGGTCACCGCCGAGAGGTCTTGCTCGTCCTCAATGAGGTTGCAGTACCCATGGTTGCTCTCCGGAAGATCGATGCCAAAGTGGTTGGCGCAGCTACCGCTCACAATGACGCCAGCATGCTGGACGGTGTTGTCGGGATAGAGGAGAAGCGCACCAACGGCACCAACGTCCTTGCGCGACGCCAGTCCAACCATGCGCTCGAGCCAGTCCGGTGTCCTCAGCTCCATGTCGTTGTTCAGGAGCAACAGGTAGTCGCCACTGGATTCCTTGGCCCCAAAGTTAATGAGGCTCGAGTAGTTAAAGCCTCCCTTGCCATCCCAGGTAACCACTCGTACGAGTCCCTTGTTCTCGCGCTGCACCTGCTGGTAGTACGAGAAGGTCTCCGTGCGCTCGCTGTTGTTCTCGATAACAAGAACCTCGTAGCTGTCATAGGTAGTCTTGCCAATGATGGAGTCTATGCAGCGCTGGAGAAGTTCTGCGTGGTCTCGAGAGGGGATGAGGATGGAGACACGCGGGTGCTCGACGGGCGGCCTGTTGAACACATGATACGAGAAGGGCCTCTCGCCCTCTGTGACCTCGGCGTCCACGCCAATGCGCTTGAAGTGCGCACGCACGGCGTTCATGCCCGCCTCCTGCGCGTAGCCTTTGGCGTCTCCGCTGGTTGCCGTGGAGGTCTCCCACATGCGCCAGTGGTAGAGGACGCGAGGCACGTGGGTCACGCGACGGGCCTTCTCCACGGCCTGCAGCGTGAGGTGATGGTCCTGGGCACCCTCGAATGCGGGGTTGTCAAACTCTAGGCTCATGAGGAGGCTGCGGCGCACGGCAAGCATGTGGCAGATGTAGTTCTTGCAGGTAAGAAGGTCAATCTCAAGCTGCGGCTTGAGGAAGGGCCAGACATGCGTGCCACTGGGGTCGATCTTGTCCTCGTCGCAGTAGAGCACGTCCGTCTCGGGCTCCTTGTTCACGGCCTCGGTATAGTGGAAGAAGAGGTCGGGCTCGATTGTGTCGTCATGGTCGACAAAGCCCACGAAGTCACCGGTTGCCTCACGGATTCCCGCCGCAGTGTTGAGCGTGATGCCCAGGTTCTTGTGGAGCGTGATGCTGCGGATCCTCTCGTCAGATGCAACGGCGGCAGCAACCTCTTCGGCAAGCTCCCCGTCCTCAGGGGAGGCGTTTACCAGGACAAGCTCCCAGTGCGTGTAGGACTGCGCCCTAAAGCTGGCCACAAGGTCCGTAAACTGCTGGTGGGTGGTGTGGAAGAGCGGTACAACAACGCTCCAGGTGACCTCGTTGTCAAAGCTAACCTCGCTCTGAAGCCTCAGTTCCCATGGCTGTGCCTGCTGCTTGTGGAACCACTCGTTGTAGTAGGGATCGCGATCGGCAGACCTCGTAAGGACCTCATTCTCGTAAATCAGGTGGTCGAGGTCGGGCTTTGGCAGCTCGAAGAAGGTGTGCTGGTGGGGGTCAGCTTTGTCCCAGGCGTCAAAGATTACGGTGCGCTCGTCTCTGGGCAGCCGGACCGAGAAGACTGTCTCGCGGAACTTGACTGTGCCTGAGAAACGGGCGTCGAACTTCTGGGAGCCCATGAAGATGGGCGCGGAGTCTATGGGCGCCAGCGCCTGGTCGCGCACGCGAAGTGCTACCTCGCCATCCTCACGCCATGGGACGCGGACTGCCACGCGCACGATGGCGGAGCCCCTGTCGGGAATGGCCTTCTTGATGAAGATGGTCGAGAAGAGGAACTGGCGGCCATTGTCGTAGTCGCGAATCCTGCTTGTGAGGTCCTTGTGGACGCGGTAGTTCATGCGGGACTGCAGCTTGGCGTCGCGAAGGCTCACAGTTGCCGCGCCAACCTCAAGCCATGCGCTGGCATCCTGGACGGCCCCGTCAGATGCATAGATGGTGTAGGAGATGTTGGAGGTGTTGGAGTGCGCGTCGATAAGAACGACTACGGCTTCGGTAGGCGTGTCACGGAAGACCTTGGCGGGCACATCCTCTCCGTTGTCGTCCTGGGCGCTAATATCGAGGAGCGCGTCTGGAGAGACGCCTTCGAGAGAAACGAGCTGGTAGATCTTCTCGGCATTCCTGCAGATGCCCATGGTAGTGATGTCCAAGTTGACCGCCTTGTGTTGTCCCTGTGGCTTTGTCCTGCGCATTCGCAGTGCCCAAGTATACGATTTGCTCGTTGGGGAGTGGTGTGGCAGGGGTCGAGGCCTGCAATTTACATGGCGAGGGGGAACGTCTAGGCTGGTACCTGGGCTGGGCCCTCTACAATTTTCGCATTGCGTCACACACATCCGATGGGAGAGACTTCACATGAAGGGCATCATCCTTGCCGGCGGTTCCGGCACGCGGCTCTACCCGCTCACCACGGTCACCAGCAAGCAGCTCCTTCCGGTCTACGACAAGCCCATGGTCTACTACCCGCTCTCCACGCTCATGCTGGCGGGCATCCGCGACATCCTCATCATCTCGACCCCGCGCGACCTGCCCAACTTCGAGCGACTCCTGGGCGATGGGTCAGACTTCGGCATCTCGCTCTCCTACGCTGAGCAGCCCGAGCCAAACGGCCTCGCACAGGCCTTCGTCATAGGCGCGCCCTTCATCGACGGCGGCCCGTGCGCGCTTGTGCTGGGCGACAACATCTTCTACGGCAACGGCCTCTCGCGCCACCTGCGCCGCGCCGCGGCAAACGCCGAGGCGGGCCGCGCGACGGTCTTTGGCTACCGCGTGGACGATCCCGAGCGCTTTGGCGTCGTCGAGTTCGACGAGAACTACAACGCGGTCTCCATCGAGGAGAAGCCCGCGCACCCCAAGAGCAACTACGCCGTGACCGGCCTCTACTTCTATGACTCCCGCGTGACCGGACTCGCCGCCGCCGTGAGGCCCTCGGCTCGCGGCGAGTACGAGATCACCGACCTCAACCGCATGTACCTCGAGGACGGCTTGCTCGACGTGGTGACGCTCGGCCGCGGCTACGCGTGGCTGGACACGGGCACCATGGCCTCCCTCTTCGAGGCCTCTCAGTTCGTGCGCACGGTCGAGACGGCGCAGGACCTTCCCGTCTCCGTGCCCGAGGAGATCGCCTACGACAACGGCTGGGTCTCCCGCGAGCGGCTGCTCGAGTGCGCCGAGCGCTACGGCAAGAGCGACTACGGCAAGCACCTGCGGATGGTTGCCGAGGGCGGCATAGTTCCCACGAGGCCCTACGATGACTAGTCAGGCTTCTCCGCGGCTCTCGGTGGTAATCCCCGCGCACAACGGAGAGCGCTACCTCGAGGAGTGCGCGGCCAGCGTGCTGGGGCAGGACTTCACAGATCTTGAACTCATCCTCGTGGATGACGCATCCTCCGACGCCACGCGAGACGTGATCGGACGCCTTGCGGCTGCCGACCCCCGCGTAAGGCCGGTCCTTCTCGACGAGAACCAGGGTACGCTAGGAGCCCGACAGGCAGGTGTTGCCGCAAGCAGGGGAGCGTACGTGACGCTTGTCGACCAGGATGACGAGCTTGCCCCAGGGGCGCTTGCCAAGGTGATGGCGCATGCGGGTGAGGCTGACATCGTGCACTTTGGGGTGTGCGTGGAGCCTGAGGGCGAGGCTGCCCAGAGTGCTGCTGCCGGCATGGAGGGCTTTCTCACGCCTGTGGCCCGCCGCCTCGAGGGCAAAGAAATTCTCCGCGTGCAATTCTCCGAGCAGGGAAACTTCGACTGGCACGTGCATCACAAGCTCTACGATGGCGACCTCGCCCGCCGTGCATGGGGGATGTCTGCCAAGACCCGCCTGCTCCTCTCGGATGACATCTACCTCTGTATGATTCTTGACTCGCTGGCGGGCTCCTACGTGGGCCTTGGCGATGCACCGTGGTACGTCTACCACTTGGGCAGGGGAGAGACGCTTGGCGCGCGAGAGACGCTCGACGCCCTGCGTAGGACCTCCGAGCGCGAGCTCAAGGGCTGGCACCTCATGCGCGACTTCGCGCGTGACCATGCCTCCGACCTGCCGCGCGACGACTGGTCGGAGCGCGTTGCCGACGCGCGCGATCGCATCTACGAGAACGTCTCGAACGAGATGATTGACGGGCTGCCTGCAGCCGAGCTTCCTCAGGCCGTCGACATGCTGCTCTCGCAGTGGCCGGCCGACGCGGTGGCGGGCGAGCTCTGGCGCTATGTGCGCGACCGCGCCTACGAGCGTTTTGACCGCCATGTCGAGCCCACGCGAGGCGACTCTCTCGACCAGGTGCTGACGCTCGCACGCCGCGCCGACGCCCTTGTCGCTCCCGGGGAGAGCTCCGAGCGCTACCGCCAGATGAAAGGCGTTGCCCAGACGCACCTTCGAGAGCTAGCCGAGCGCCATCCAGACCAGGCGGAATGGCTCGCTAACGCACCAGCTGGAAGTGGCAGCCCCTCTCGTGCCGGCGGCGCCTCCGGCATGCTGCGCAGGCTTCTCGGCAGACTCTCGCGATAGCACTTTCGAACGGCAGGGGTGGTGCCCCCACTTCTCCGCAATCATCGTGGAGCCTTACCACGTCTGCTACGTCTTGGCTACAATAGATTGGCTAGAGCACCAATGCGTTCGCCCAGCGGCCATTGGAACACGAACCGTAGCTGTTGCGGCTGGTGGCACACGGCCATCAGGACCGCTCACTAGATAACGGCGTATGCCGTACGTATTGACCACGAGGAAAGGATTCCCCCAGCAATGCCAAAGAAAGAAACCGCCCTCAAGATCATCCCGCTTGGTGGTCTTGACGGGATCGGCAAGAACATGACCGTGTTCGAGTACGGAAACGACATGGTCATGATCGATGCCGGCCTCATGTTCCCCGATGACGAGCAGCCTGGCATCGACCTCATCCTGCCCGACTACACCTATGTCCTGGAGAACGAGGACAAGCTGCGCGGCATTATCATCACCCACGGCCACGAGGACCACACGGGCGCCCTTCCGTACCTGCTGCAGGACCTCACGCACAAGGTGCCCATCTACTCCAGTAAGCTCACCCTTGGCATCATCGAGGGCAAGCTCGCCGAGCACAACATCAAGAGCCCCAAGTTTCGCGAGGTCCAGGACGGCTCGACCATAACCCTGGGTGCTTTCAACATCACGTTCTTTGCCATGACGCACTCCATTCCAGCTGCGTTTGGCGTCTTCATGAACACGCCTGCGGGCAACGTCATGCACACCGGCGACTTCAAGCTTGACCAGACCCCCATCGACGGCGTGCGTCCCAACTACGCTGCCATCAACCGCTTCGCTGCCGAGGGCGTCGACGTCCTGCTCTCCGACTCCACCAACGCCACGCGCCCTGGCTTCACGCCGTCCGAGGCGGCCGTTGGCCCTGCGCTGCGCCATATCATCAAGAACGCCCCAGGCCGCGTCTTTGTGGCCTCGTTCTCGAGCCACATCCACCGCCTGCAGCAGATCTGCGACGCCTCCGTGGCGGTTGGCCGCAAGGTTGTGGTGACGGGCCGCTCTATGGTCACCAACACCAAGGTGGCCCGGGAGCTTGGCTACCTGCGCATTTCCGACGAGAACATCATCGATGCATATGACCTCGAGAAGCTCCCGGACGAGCAGATCGTGGTCCTCTGCACGGGCAGCCAGGGCGAGCCCCTCTCGGCGCTTGCCCGCATGGCCAACGGCGAGCACAAGAGCCTCTCGATCCACGAGGGCGACACGGTCATCATCTCGGCCAACCCCATCCCGGGCAACGAGAAGAGCGTCCAGGGCATCATCAACTCGCTCTCAAAGCTGGGCTGCGACATTTACGACAAGAGCCAGGCCCTGGTTCACGTCTCTGGCCACGGCTCGCAGGAGGAGCTCAAGCTCATGCTCGCCATGGTCAAGCCGCGCAACTTCATGCCGGTCCACGGCGAGGCCCAGCACCTGCGCGCCCACGCCAAGCTCGCGCAGCAGGTTGGCATTCCCGAGAAGAACATCTTCATCCTCGACAACGGTGATTCGCTCGAGGTTCGTCACGGCAAGGCCCGTCGCGGACCCTCGGTCGACTCCGGCGTGGTCTACGTTGACGGTCTGTCCATCACCGATGCCAACCCCGTGGTCCTGCGGGATCGCCAGCGTCTTGCGCAGGATGGCGTCATCACCTGCGTGGTTGCCATCCGCTCGAGGAACCACTCCGTCGACACCATCGACCTCTCTGGGCGAGGCGTCTCCTTCGCCACGGACGAGGTGCTCATGGACGATGCCCGAGCGCTCGTTCGCTCCCAGGTCGAGCGTCTCGAGAAGGGCAACGGTGCGAGCATTGACACCGTACGCAAGGGCGTGAGAAACTCGCTTTCCAACTTCCTCTGGAGCAAGACGCACACGCGACCGATGGTGATACCGGTCGTGATGGAGGTCTAGGCACATGCCCTCAAATCGCAGATCAAACGCAGCAGGCAAGGCAGCAAAGAAGGGGTCAAACTCGCGGGGTGCCGGCTCGCGCCAAGCGGCGCGTGGCCGGGGCTCGGCCGAGAAGGCCTCGCAGGGCCTCTCGTCAACGCAGAACGACATCTTCGGCGTGATTCTGGCAGTGGTGGCCGTCGCCATGTTCGTCTCGCTGGTTGCCCCGTCCTCGGCTATCGTGACGAGTGCAGTTGGACACCTGCTCACGCAGGGCTTTGGCGCTGGCGCGATCCTCGTGCCTATAGCGCTCTTCATCTTTGCGTGCACATTCTTCATGGATGAGGACGGGCCAATCTCCGCGCATGTGGCGGGTGGCCTCGTGCTCATTGTGCTTGCCGTCCTCGCCCAGCTCTCGCTTAACCAGCCTGGCGTTGCCGAGAATCCCGCCGCTGCCCTTGCCGAGCCCGCGCTCGAGTCTGCCGGCGGATACGTGGGAGGGTTCGTTGCCTTCCTGCTCGTCCAGCTCGTGGGCGTGATCGTGGGCAACGTGGTCCTGGTGGGCGTCATCATTGCTGGTGCTGTGGTCTGCGGGTTCTCGATCTCCGGAGCTGTGTCAAAGATTCACCTGCGCGCGCAGGAGGCGTCCGAGAATCGCCGCATCGCTCGTGAAGAGCGCGCGGCCGAGCGTGACGCGGCTCGCGAGGCCGCCCTTCCCGTGGCGCAGGCTGCAGGCGCTGCCTCCGGCCGCACTCAGGGATCTCTCTTTGACGAGACCGGCGAGGGAGAGACATCGTTCATCGGCACGCGCAAGACGAGCGTCCTGCGACGCGGCCGTGCTAAGAAGGCGGATGCCGCTGTTGCCACCGCCGACGGGGGAGAGAAGGACGTCGGCGCCACAACGCTTCTCGATGCGGCGCCTACTACGCTGCTTGACAAGCCTGGGAAGGCGACAAAGACCTCCAAGGCACGCGCTTCTCGCAGCACCAAGGACAAGGAGGCAACTCCCGCGTTTCTCGCCGGCCACACCTCTGCAGTAAAGCCCGCACCTGCGCCCGCGCCGTCCAACAGCGAGGACGGTAAGGAGCTCCCACCCGCAGACATGCTCAAGGTGAATCCCAACTCCGGCGTGAGCGCCGAGTCGGACGAGGAGCTCTCCTCTGTTGCGGCTAAGCTCCAGGGCACGCTCGAGGAGTTTGGCCTCACTTCGCGCGTGGTCGGGTGGGTTGCCGGCCCCTCCGTCACCACTTTTAAGATCGAGATGGGCGAGGGCGAGCGCGTGAGCAAGATCACAAACCTCCAGGACGACATCGCGCTCTCGCTGGCCTCGCGCTCGGTGCGCATCTTTGCGCCCATTCCGGGCACCTCACTTGTGGGTATCGAGATTCCTAACAAGACAACGCAGCCTGTCTACCTGGGAGACGTCCTTCCCTACGTCAAGGGAGGTCCGCTCGAGGCGGCGTTTGGCCGCGATTCCGAGGGCAACCCCGTGGTGGTAGACATTGCCGGACTTCCGCACCTTCTGGTAGCGGGAACCACGGGCTCTGGTAAGTCTGTGCTGCTCAACAGTATTGTCATGACCATCCTCATGCGCTCCACGCCCGAGGAGGTCCGTCTCATCATGGTGGACCCCAAGCGCGTCGAGTTCACGTACTACGCCGGTTTGCCGCACCTCTACGTTCCCGTGGTGACCGAGCCCAACAAGGCTGCGAGCGCGCTGTCCTGGGGTGTCACCGAGATGGAGCGCCGTCTCAAGGTCTTCGAGCACTACAAAGTCCGCGACATCAAGTCCTACAACCGTGACGTCGATGGTGGCAAGTATGCCGACATGGAGAACCCTCCCAAGCACATGCCGTACTTCGTCATTGTTATCGACGAGCTCTCTGACCTTATGATGGTCGCCGGCAAGGATGTCGAGGCCTCAATCGTGCGCATTGCCCAGCTGGGGCGCGCTGCTGGCATCCACCTCATCGTTGCCACGCAGCGCCCCTCGGCAGACGTTGTGACGGGCCTCATCAAGGCTAACATCGACAACCGCGTGGCACTCTCGGTCGATAACGGCATGAACTCTCGCATCATCCTCGACCAGACAGGCGCCGAGCGCCTTCTCGGCCATGGTGACATGCTCTACAAGCTCCGCGGCTCTCGTCCCAGGCGTGCCCAGGGTTGCTTTGTCTCGGAGGAGGAGGTCGAGCACGTGGTGGACTTCATCAAGGAGCACCACGACACCGACTATCACGACGACATCCTTACTGCCGTCTCGCCCGTCACCCCTGGTGGTCCGAGCGAGGCATCTGCTCCTGCTGATGACCCCCTTCTCTGGGAGGCTGCTGACATCGTTGTGAACTCTCAGCTGGGTTCTACCTCCAGCCTTCAGCGAGCCCTCTCGGTGGGGTACGCTAGGGCGGGAAGAATCATGGACATGCTCGAGAACAAGGGCGTCGTGGGGCCCGCCAACGGCTCGAAGCCGCGTGACGTCCTTCTCGACAAGGAGAGCCTCGAAGACCTCAAGGCCGCCGAGCAGGATTTTGAGGAGGTGTAGCCCGCCATGCCGTCGCGTCCGCGCTTCAGCGAGATGCTTCTCGACCGCCGTCGCCAGCTAGGCCTCACGGTGGGCCAGGCCTCGCAGGTCCTGAAGCTCAAGGAGCAGGTCCTCATTGCCTTTGAGGAGGGGGACTTCGATAACATCCCCCAGAGCGGCTACGCCCAGGGTATGCTTTCCTCGTATGCGCGTTACCTGGGCCTCAATCCGCGCGAGATCGTGGACCTCTTCCAGGAGGAGCTCTACGAGCACGTGCACGGTACCTCCTCGCATGAGCTGCGCCGCCGCACGCGCGATACCCAGTCTGGCCGTGGCGTTCAGGGCTACGACGTCGTGAACGAGGCAGAGTCCCGCCCCAAGGCATACGTGCAGTACCGTGGGCTCCTTCCCACCTCCGGAGGACCTGCGGGTGACATGGGGGCTTTTGCCACCACCTCGGGTCCCAGGCCGCGCACCCCGTCCTCGGTTCCCCTTGCCGGGTCGAGCTACCCCACATCATCCCGGAGCCAGTCCCCCGCGTACTCGCATGCCGAGTATGTCTACGGAAGGCCGTACAACGCCACCTCGGAGCGCGACGAAGACCGCGAGCGCGAGAGGGACCGCTATGCCACACGGCAGCGTGGAAGATATGCGCAGCAGAGGCGTCGCGTTGACGACCCCGCAAACCGGCTCCTTCGCGAGGGGCAGAACGGCGTCGAGGAGCGACGCGAGACCGCCCGTGCCTATCGGCGTGACTCCTCTCGGGCCCAGCGTCTCTACGAGCGCGACAATGTGAGCACCAGGAGCGTCCGTGCCGGAGAGTATACCGATGACCTCCGCTACGACGATGGGGCCAGGCCCTATGACCGCGCGTCTACCATCTCGGGAAGGCGCTCGTCGAGAAACATCGCCAGCGTTGACAGGCCAAATGTGCGCCGCCGCTCTGAGGGGCAACGCGGCAGGATTCCCGGTAGTTCTCGCGGCCATGGTGGGCAGGACCGTCGCACCACGCTGCTCGTGATCTGCGCGCTTGCGCTGGCGCTCACGCTCATCCTGGTTTTCTCGATTCGCTCGTGCGTGAGCAGCAGGTCGACTACCTCACAGGAGTCGAAGACCACCGTGCCCGTAAGCACGACCTCCACGGACTCGTCCTCGAGCGACACGGGCTCGACCGATTCCTCGTCGACGCAGACAACAACGACTACCACGGATACCACTACGTCGACGGATGGCTCTTCTACCACCGACGCGTCTTCTTCCGACTCCTCGGCCTCCACCGAGACCGTGGTCACGGTTTCTGTTGCCAGTGGGGAGACCTCATGGCTCGAGATCACCAACGACGACACAAGCGAGGAGGCGAGTACGGTTACGGGGCCCTGGGAGCAGAGCTACACCGTGACCGACTCCATCACCATTCGCGCAGGCAATCCCGGCGTGGTCACCGTCACCGAGAACGGCACCCAGAAGAGCTTCGACTCTAGGGTCTCTGGCATCGGGTCCCTCACCATCCAGGGGACGCCAGCCACCACCGACGGAAGCTCGACGGATACCACGACGGGTACTACAACGGGGACCTCGAGCACCAGCACCACGGGCAGCTCGAGCACGTCTGGCTCGCAGACGTCGACTGGTAGCACCACGACGTCATCCACGTCGTCTGGTACTACCGGCACTACCAAGAGCAACTAGGTAAAGGGGCCTCGAACGGTCCCATGGTTGAGAAATGCCTTGGCGCGACCGGGAGGGACGCGCGGCGGGCAGGGGAGGATGACGCATGGCCAAGGATTCCAGCTTCGACGTGGTCTCTACCGTCGACATGCAGGAGGTCGACAACGCATACCAGCAGGCAACCCGAGAGATTGCCCAACGCTACGACCTCAAGGGCACCGGGGCGTCTCTTACCCTCGCCAAGGGCGAGGGTGTGTTCACGGTGGAGGCCCCGTCAGAGTTCGTCGCGGGTCAGGTGCGTGACATCCTCGGATCCAAGCTCGTTAAGCGCGGCGTTGACCTTACTGCCCTGCGCTGGGACAAGGTGCAGGCTGCCTCGGGCATGAGCGTGCGTCAGCAGGGGCACCTTGTCCAGGGCATCGACGCCGAGCTGGCCAAGAGGATTTCCAAGGATATCCGTGACTCTAAGCTCAAGGCAAAGGCTACCATCGAGGGCGACAAGCTTCGCGTAAGCTCTCCTTCCAAAGACGCGCTGCAGCAGGTCATCGCCCTGCTTCGCGGCAACGACTACGGCCAGCCCCTCCAGTACGTCAACTACCGATAAGGTCAACTTATGCCAAGCATTCTCTTCATCACCCGTGGGTGCGCCAAGAACGAGGTAGACACCGACCGCATGCGCGCCCTGCTCCTCGGCGCCGGCTACGACGAGACGGACGATCCCGATAAGGCCGACCTCGCGCTTATCAACACCTGCTCCTTTCTCGTCTCGGCCACGCAGGAGTCGCTCGATACCACCCTCGAGATTGCGCAGCAGGAGGAGGACGAGGGTCGCACCCTCCCCATCGTGATGTGCGGCTGCGTGCCGTCCCGCTACGGTGCCCCCCTTGCGGATGAGCTTCCGGAGGTTTCGGCCTTCGTGAACGCTGATGACGAGGATGGGATTGTTAGCGTTGTGGATGACGTGCTGGGCCTTGAGCGTGACGTTGCACCCGGCGTTCCCCAGGGCGTCCTGCGTACCGTGGACGGCGCGAGTGCGTATGTGAAGATCTCCGAGGGCTGCGACAGGTTCTGCGCGTTCTGCGCCATCCCGTACATTCGCGGGCGCTACCACTCCCGTGATACCCGCGAGATCTGCGACGAGGTTCGCTCGCTCATGGAGGGCGGCGTGCGCGAGGTCGTGCTCATTGGGCAAGACACCGGCATCTGGGGCTCAGACCTTGATGAGCCCCGGACCCTGGCTTCTCTCCTTCGCCAGGTCGCCGAGGTCGTGCATCCCTACGGTGGCTGGGTGCGCGTTCTCTACCTGCAGCCGGAAGGCATGACCGAGGAGCTCGTCTCCACAATTCGTGACGTCCCCGAGGTGCTGCCCTACATCGACATCCCCATCCAGCACTGCTCGGCTACCGTGCTCGAGCGCATGGGCCGCAAGGGGTCGGCAGAGGAGTTCTCCGCCCTCTTTGCGCACCTGCGCAAGGAGATTCCCGGCATGGTACTCCGCACGACAGCCATGGCTGGGTTCCCGGGCGAGACGGATGAGGAGGCGCAGGAGCTGCTCGACTTCCTTCAGGATGAGGAGTTCGACTACTGCTCCGTGTTTACCTACTCGCCCGAGGAGGGCACGCGTGGCGCTGCCATGCCCGACCAGGTGCCCGAAGAGGTCAAGCTCGAGCGTACGCAGCGCCTCATCGACCTCACGGAGCAGCTTGGCTTTGCGGCGGCCGAGAGGCACGTTGGCGAGCGCGTGCGCGTCATCATCGACGGCGTTGAGGAGGGCCCCGACGGCGCGGAGTTCATTGGCCACGCGTGGTTCCAGGCACCCGATTCCGATGGTGTTGTTCACATAGAGAGCGGGGATCTTGCCGTTGGTGACGTTGTGACCTGCAATCTTGTCGACTCCTTCACCTATGACCTCGTGGGCGAGCTTGTCGATGACGAGGAGGGCACCCGATGAGCCCAGCTGCGTCCAAGGGCGGTGGCGGCACGACGTCTTCCATTTGGACTCCTGCCAACGTTGTTACCTGCGTCCGCGTGGTGGCCGTGCCTCTGTGGCTCCTTGTTGCTGAGTTCTCTCCCGCGGCTGGCACGGGCTCTGCGTGGTCTCTCGGCGTCTTTCTCTTCTTTGTGGTGCTCTCTCTCACAGATAAGCTTGACGGTTATCTTGCGCGGAGCAGGAACGAGGTCACAACATTTGGTAAGTTCCTGGACCCCATCGCTGACAAGCTCGTTGTGGTGGTTGCCCTGTGCTTCCTCCTCGAGCGCGGTGAGGCATCCTCATGGGTGCTTCTCGTGATTGTCGCGCGCGAGTTCCTTGTGTCGGGCCTTCGCATGGTCGTGGCGTCGGCTGGCACTGTGATCGCGGCATCGCCTCTGGGCAAGGGTAAGACGGCTGTCACGATGGTTGCCATCTCAGCTTTGCTTCTGGCCATGGCGCTTCCCGCGGGCAGCGTCTCGGGCGGGTTCGAGCTCTTGGGACAGGTCCTCATGGTCGTTGCCGTGGTGCTCACGGCTTGGTCGGGCATCGATTACTTCGCGAAGTCATGGTCCTACATCGTTGGGAAGCGATAGGCTTGGTTCCTTCAATCATCTTTGATGGCGAGACGCTTGACCTCTGCGAGGCACTCGTTGCTGCGTGCAGGGCGTTGGGCGTGACGGTTGGTACTGCAGAGTCTTGCACGGGAGGCCTGGTGGCGTCGGCCGTCACGGCGATTCCGGGATCCTCTGAGGCCATACGTGGTGGCGTCGTGAGCTATGCCATCCCGGTCAAGCATGAGGTACTGGGCGTCTCGAACAGCATTCTCGACGCCCCGGGTGTGGGAGCGGTTTCGAGCGAGTGTGCCGCTGCCATGGCCAAGGGGGCTAGAAGGGTTCTGGGGTGCGATGTCGCCGTTTCGGTTACGGGAATTGCGGGTCCCGGTGGTGAAGAGCCAGGTAAGCCCGTGGGCACGGTATGGATGGGGCTTGCAACCCCGTACTCAACCAGCACCTTCCCCAACCTCTTCGAGGGAGATCGCTCCGAGGTGCGTGCTCGCGCCGTGAAGCGTGCCGTTGAACTTCTCGTGCAGGGCGTCAGGGAGACAGCCGAGAAGAACTAAGTTTTTTCTCGTTCTCGCCACGGGTTTTTGTTGAGCGCGGCCTCGTTTGCGAGGCCGCGTTTGTGCAGGTGAGGAACTATGCGTGACAGAATCGTGACGGCGCTGTGCCAGCTGGATGCACGCCCGGCGTCAAATTGGTGCAAGGCCTCCCGTGTACGCTGTGCGCAGCGATGTTGACTACGAACGGGTGTTCGTATATCATCGACGGCAGCCAACAGATGAGGAGCAAGCATGGCCAAGAGCAAGGGAACGGTCAAAGAGGTCAACCACCCCGAGACAACTGAAGAGCGTGACAAGGCGCTCGAGGTCACCACCCAAGAGATAGAGAAGAAGTTTGGCAAGGGCGCCATCATGCGCTACGGCGATGACAGCGCCAGCTTGGAGGTCGAGGCTATCCCCACAGGCTCTCTGGCGCTCGATGCGGCCCTGGGAATCGGTGGCGTGCCTCGTGGGCGCATCGTTGAGATTTACGGCCCCGAGTCATCGGGCAAGACCACGCTCTCGCTGGAGATTCTGGCAGAGGCTCAGGCCATGGGCGGGGTCGTTGCCTTTATCGATGCCGAGCACGCGCTCGATCCTGGCTATGCGGCCCGCATCGGCGTGGATATTGACGAGGTGCTCATCTCCCAGCCAGATACGGGCGAGCAAGCGCTTGAGATCTGCGACATGCTGGTGCGCTCCGGTGCCATCGACGTTGTGGTCATCGACTCCGTAGCGGCCCTTGTCCCGCGCGCTGAGATTGAGGGGGAGATTGGCGACACTACGGTAGGCCTCCAGGCGCGCCTTATGAGCCAGGCCCTTCGCAAGCTCGCTGGATCGCTCTCCAAGTCAAACACCACCTGCATCTTCATCAACCAGTTGCGCGAGAAGATCGGCGTCATGTTTGGTAACCCCGAGACCACGCCCGGTGGCCGCGCGCTCAAGTTCTTCTCGTCCGTGCGCATGGACATCAGGCGCGTGGACAGCATCAAGGTCAATGGCGAGGTCGTTGGCAACCGTGTGAGGGTCAAGGTCGTCAAGAACAAGGTAGCTCCGCCGTTCAAGTCTGCTGAGTTCGACATCATGTACGGCACGGGCATTTCCAAGGAGGGCTCGGTGCTCGACATGGCGGTCGAGTACCAGATTGTCGACAAGTCCGGATCCTGGTTCACATACGAGGGCGAGCGGCTTGGCCAGGGCCGTGAGGCGGCCAAGGCCTTCCTGGCTTCCAACCCAGATCTCATGGAGGAGATTGATCACAAGGTTCGCGTTGCTTGTGGCCTCGTGCTTGGCGACGAGCGCGTTGGCGAGCCTGTCGAGGGCGCAGACCCCAACGCCGAGGGCACTGAGAAGTGACGCGTGCCGTAAAGGGCGAGTGGCCCAAGACGGATCTTGACTGGGAGATTCGCCTGCCCCAACGCGCTTCTCGCGGGTTGGGGCAGGCGGCTCCTCGGGCCGAGGTCGTGATAAGGACACCCCAGCGTGGCGAGGAGCACATTCGTGTGCCACTTGCAGTTGCCCGCTCTCTTGACTCTAAGGCCAGGGGCAAGGAGCTTCTACCATCCTCACGGGCAGAGCTCATGTTTGCGATGGGGGAGGTCTCTCGCAAGTGCGCCATGGAGCGCGTCGCTGCGCTCATCGACCGCAGGGACTACTCCGAGGATGAGCTCGCTTCGCGACTCGCGAGGGATGGCTATGCATCCCAAACGGTCGAGAGCACGGTCCGGAGGTCGGTCGAGTGCGGGCTGGTCGATAACTCCCGCTTTGCGGATACCTTTATTCGCTCCAAGCTCTCGCAGGGATGGGGCAGGGTCCGTATCGAGCGCGAGCTCTCTCGCCGTGGCATCGAGGCGAGTGACGTTCCTGGCTGGCCGGAGCTCTATCTCTCGGAGGAGTCTGAGGAGGAGACTGCCTACGAGCTCGCTTCGCGTCGCCGTATCACGGGCAAGAACGATTACGAGAAGATAGTCCGCTTTCTTTCCTCAAGGGGTTACCCGTTGGGGCTTGCCACACGTACGGCTCGTCGCTTGCTCGATGAGTCCAAAGAGGAAGACGAATCCTAACGCGTGTCGCGTCCTTGAGGTGGGCTCGACCTTGTACGTATGGCCCTGGCGCCACCCTCTTACCACGCCCGTATATTCCGTGAAGCGTGGCTTGTTTGGGCGCAGACGGTACCCTAACAGTTTGACAGGTATCAAATGCGAACATATGATTGAAAGGCCTGAGAGCGTATCTTCCGCTGGTTTACCAGCTGTGCATTGTATTTGTTTCACCGCGTCAGCATCATGGAACGTCATGTTTTTGGCATCTGCGGCCGGATACCCCGATGGCGGGTTCCCTAGCGCTATGCGCTTGGGTCTCCTGAACAATCTCGTGAACTTGTCACCTGAGGAGCGGCCATGGAAATCATCATAGGAATCATCTGTCTAGCGGTTGGAGCTGGGTTGGCGTACTTCTTCCTTGCTGGGAAGAGCAACTCTAAGCTCAAGTCTGCCAACGAACAAATCGAAAGCGCGCGCGGCGAGGCGGAACGCATCACGTCTGAGGCGCGTCGCCAGGCTGACACGGCTAAGAAGGAGGCCGTGCTCGAGGCCAAGGAGGAGATTCTGCAGCTCAGGCAGAACTCCGAGGCCGAGGAGAAGAAGCGTAAGGGCGAGCTGCAGTCCATGGAGGGTCGCATCATGCAGCGCGAGGAGTCCCTCGACCGCCGCAATGATGCCCTTGACAAGCGTGAGCGTCAGCTCTCTGGCCTCCAGAGCCAGCTGGACCGCCGCAAGAACGACCTTGACGCCCTCGAAGGAAAGCAGACCACCGAGCTCGAGCGCATCGCAGGCCTCTCTAAGGACGAGGCGCATGATGAGCTCATCGCCCGTGTTCGCGCCGAGAGCGTACGCGACGAGGCCCAGATTCTGCGCGAGTCCGAGCAGAACGTGCGCGCAAAGGCGGATAAGACCGCCCGCGAGATCATCTCAACTGCTATTCAGCGCTGTGCCGCAGACCAGGCCGGCGAAATCACGGTTACCACCGTCCACATCCCGTCCGACGACCTCAAGGGCCGCATCATCGGTCGAGAAGGTAGGAACATCCGCACGTTCGAGCAGGTCTCCGGTGTCTCCCTCGTCATTGATGACACGCCCGAGACCGTTGTCCTCTCCAGCTTTGACCCCGTCCGTCGCGAGACTGCGCGTGTGGCGCTCGAGAACCTCATCGCTGACGGCCGCATTCACCCCGCCCGCATCGAGGAGCTCTACAAGAAGGCCGAGGACCTGGTCAACGAGCGCGTTCGCGAGGCCGGTGAGCAGGCGGCCTTCGACGCGGGCATCCATGACCTCCACCCAGAGATCGTTAAGACCCTCGGTGCCCTCAAGTACCGCACCTCCTTCGGCCAGAACGTCCTCTCTCACTCCATACAGGTTTCCGCGCTCTGCGGAATCATGGCCTCCGAGCTGGGCTTGGATCCTGCTCCCGCCAAGCGTGCCGGCCTTCTCCACGACATTGGCAAGGCTATCGACCACGAGGTCGAGGGCCCGCATGCCGTCATTGGCGCCGACCTCGCCCGTCGCTACGGCGAGCGCTCCGAGATCGTGCACGCCATCGAGGCACACCATGCCGACGTCGATCCGGACACTGTCCTCGACGTCCTCGTGCAGGCGGCCGATGCCATCTCTGCCGCCCGTCCTGGTGCCCGTCGTGAGTCTGCAGAGACCTACATCAAGCGCCTTGAGAAGCTCGAGGAGATCTCTAACGCCCATGAGGGAGTCGAGCGCACCTACGCCATGCAGGCTGGTCGCGAGCTCCATGTGATGGTCGAGCCCGAGAAGATCTCCGATGCGCAGGCTACCGTCCTCGCCCATGACATTGCCAAGCAGATCGAGGACGAGATGGAGTATCCCGGCCAGGTCCGCGTGGTGGTCATCCGCGAGTCTCGCGCGGTCGACGTCGCTAAGTAAGCGAGGGTCGTCACTGTGGCAGAGGAGCAGGCCCCCAGCGCGGCTGGTCTGGCTGATTTCGTTGCCCGCATGGGCGGGGAGCGTTCGCTTCGCGTGGAGGAGAACCTTGGCGAGGGCTATGTCCGCCTCCGCGTTGCGGAGGCGGAGCGTCGCCAAGCCAAGCACGACATTCGTTGTGTCGAGGATATGGTCATTGAGCTTCTCCGCAACTCCCGCGACGCTGGGGCAAAGCGCATCTACCTTGCCACCTCACGTGAGGGAGACCTGCGCACCACGACTATCCTGGACGATGGCTCCGGCGTACCCCCGGATATGCAGGAGCGCATCTTCGAGGCGCGCGTGACCTCCAAGCTCGAGAGCATCCACGTGGACAGGTGGGGCGTCCACGGGCGAGGCATGGCGCTCTACTCGGTGAGGGAGAACGCCGAGTCTGCGCGTGTGGCGTCCTCGGCCCCCGGGAAGGGCACCTCCATCACGGTTGTCACTAATGCAACCAAGCTCGCCGAGCGTACTGACCAGTCAACCTGGCCTTCGCTCGGCGAGGGTGAGGACGGCAAGCGCACCTGCGCCCGTGGCCCTCACAACATCGTTCGCACTTGCTGCGAGTTCGCCCTCGAGGAGTACGGGACCTGTGAGGTGTACGTGGGCTCGCCGGCAGAGATTGCGGCAACCGCCCGCGCTCGCATTACCCCTTCGGTGGATGGCTCTGACCTGCTTTTCATCGACGACCTATCTGCGCTTCCGGTTTTGGAGCGTCTTCGTGCTGCCGCAGACGCCAGGGAGCTTCTCTCGGTCTGCAAGGGGCTTGGTCTTGAGATGAGCGAGCGCACTGCTCATCGCGTGGTGTCGGGACAGATTCGACCCCTAAAGAGCGTCGCTTCCCGCATGCTCCGCAAAGCTGATGCCCCAACCGCTCCAAAGCCTGTCGACCTCTATCGGGATAGGCGGGGCCTCAAGCTTTCCAAGCCAGATGCCGAGGAGTTCTCACGGGTCCTTGCCAAGGACTTCTCGTTCATCGAGGACCGCTACTACGTGTCGCTTGTGCATGACCCCAAGGTGAGGGTCGGCAAGGGTCGCATCACCGTGACCTTTGACCTGGAGGATGCGGACTAGCCAGCTTTGTCATTTGCCACTGTACGAAACACACTTTACGTTTGCATTAGCTAGCTGGGACATTACAATCGTTCATATATGCATTTCCACCAAGGACGACTAATCGCACCATACTGACAACCACTGCACCATTGGAGCATCAGCAGCATGGATTTTCTGAAGGTCTCGAGCAAGTCATCCCCGGCGTCCGTCGCCGGGGCCATAGCCGGCATGGTAAAGGACGGGGTTCCCGTCAACATGCAGTGCGTTGGAGCGGGTGCGGTCAACCAGGCCGTCAAGGCGCTTGCCATCGCGCGCGGCTTCCTCATTCCAACGGGAGTCGACATCTCCTGCGCCCCCACGTTCTCTGATATCGACATTGCGGGAGAAAAGCGCACGGCCATTCGCTTTGCCGTCTACGTGCATAGGCTCACTCCCCAGAGCACCTCGGCTGACGCTATGGACAACGGGAGCGTGGTCGCGTAAATGGCTTCTCCTGACACCCAGGCCCTTGTCGGCAAGACCTACCACATCAAGACCTTTGGCTGCCAGATGAACATGCATGACTCCGAGAGGGTCTCAGGCCTTCTCGACTCGTGCGGCTGCATCGAGGTTGCAAGCCCCTACGATGCCGATATCGTCGTCTACATGACCTGCTGCGTTCGCGAGAATGCTGACCAGCGCCTCTATGGCCAGGCATCTGCCATGGTCTCGGCTCCCACGCCACCCTCGGGGAGGCGCATCGTGGCCGTGGGCGGCTGCATTGCGCAGCGCGACGGCGAGCGCCTCCGCGCGCACATCCCCAACGTCGACGTGGTCTTTGGCACAAGCGCCCTGGCGAGCCTCCCGAGGCTCCTTTCCGAGGCATTTGGCGAGCAGCCAGGTGCCATAGAGGTGGACACGGAGGAGCCGGGCACAGGATTTTCTACCGACCTGCCCAGCCATCGTGCCGAGCGCTACCACGCGTGGGTGCCCATCATGAGCGGCTGCAACAACTTCTGTACCTACTGCATCGTTCCGTACGTCCGCGGTCGTGAGCGCAGTCGTACCATCGAGAGCGTAGTTGCCGAGTGCCGCCTGCTCGTTGCCGATGGCGTGCGCGAGATTTGTCTCCTTGGGCAGAACGTCAACTCCTACGGGAGGAACATCTACGGAGAGCCTCGCTTTGCCGAGCTCCTGCGTGCGGTGGGTGAGACGGGCATCGAGCGCATCCGCTTCACCTCGAGTAACCCCAAGGATCTCTCCGACGAGACCATCGCCGCTATGGCTGAGGTCCCAGGCGTGATGCCACATCTTCACCTGGCGGTGCAGTCGGGCTCCACGCGCGTGCTCAAGGCAATGAACCGCAGCTACACGAGGGACGAGTATCTGGCGCTTGTGGGGCGTCTCCGCGCCGCTATCCCCAACATCGCGCTCTCCACCGACATTATTGTCGGCTTCCCCGGCGAGACCGAAGAGGATTTCCAGGACACGCTCTCGCTTGTGCGCGAGGCAGGGTTCTCCTCCGCCTTCACGTTCATCTACTCCCCGCGGCCTGGTACCCCTGCCGCGAAGATGGTTGACAACACGCCTCATGACGTCATCCAGGATCGCTTTGACCGCCTTGCGGAGCAGGTCGCACAACAGGCCCACGACGCCAACCAGGAGGACCTGGGGCAGCTCGTTGGTGTCCTGGTCGAGGGGCCGTCTAAGCGAGACGATTCTGTCATGGTTGGCCACAGCGAGAAGAACCGCACTGTCCATTTCCCGCTCCCCGCGGGGATGAGCCCGCAGGATGCGGTGGGCAAGATTGCGCGCGTTCGCGTCAAGGAGGCACGTACCTGGTATCTGCGAGGCACCGTCGAGGGCGACCTTTCGTGAGCGAACCTGCTGCTTCTGGGCGCGTGGTCTGCATAGTTGGCCCCACTGCCTCTGGTAAGAGCGCACTTTCCGAGCTCGTTGCCCAGAGGCTCGGATCATCTGTTGTCTCTGTCGATGCCATGCAGGTATATCGTGGCATGGACGTGGGAACAGCAAAGACACCTGTTGCCGAGAGGCGCGTGCCCCTTCTTATGGTTGATGTGGCCAACGTGGACGAGGACTATTCGGTCCAGCGCTTCCAGCACGATGCCCGCTCCTGCGTGGATGAGCTTCTTGAGCGCGGCGCTGTTCCTGTTCTTTGTGGGGGAACGGGCCTCTATCTCGATGCGGTTATCGACGAGATGGACTTTCCGTCTGGTGAGATGGGAGATGACCGTCGGCTGCGCTACGAGCGCATTGCGGCAGAGCAGGGTGCCGAGGCGCTGCACGTCCTTCTCGCCAAGCGCGACCCAGATAGTGCAGCGCTCATACATCCCAACAACGTCCGGCGATGCGTTCGCGCTCTTGAGATGCTGGACGATGGCGTGAGCTATGCTCAAAACCACAGGGGTCTCAAGCGCCACGTGCCGCACTATGCTGCACATATCTGGGCCATCTCCATGCCCCGCGAGCTGCTCTACGAGCGAATTGACCAGCGTGTCGACAGGATGTTCGACGACGGCTTGGTTGAGGAGGTCTGTAACCTGAGGGGGCGTGGACTCGATTGGGCACACACCGCCGGGCAGGCGATTGGCTACAAGGAAGTGCTGGCTGCCCTTGCGGGGGAGTGCAGCCTTGACGAGGCCAGGGATGAGGTCAAGCGCCGTACGAGACACTATGCCAAGCGGCAGCTCTCGTGGCTCAAGAGAGATGGCCGGGCCCGTTGGATAGACGTTCGCGATATGGGCGAGGAGCAAGCCTGTGAGCTCATTGTCCGCGATGCGCTGGTACAGTCGGAACCCTGCCAAACCGTCGAGAGAGGTTGAGTAGCCATGGCACGCTTTGAGCCCAAGTCGACGGCTCCCGTGCGCGAGAAGGCAATTCTCGTGGGCGTTGACTTTGGAAGAAATGCCGAATGGACGCTCGATGAGTCTATGGCGGAGCTTGCTCGCCTTGCAGAGACGGACGGCGCCGACGTGGTCTTCACGCTTACGCAGCGGCTCGAGGCGCCGGTCCCGCGGACCTTCATCGGCAAGGGCAAGGTGGAGGAACTTATCTCCTACGTGCGCAACCTTGATGCTGATGTCGTGATCTTTGATGACGAGCTCACGCCCTCCCAGCAGTCCAACCTCGAGAAGATCGTGGGCGAGCCGGTCAAGATCATCGACCGCACCGCGCTCATCCTCGACATCTTTGGTGTGCACGCAACCACGCGTGAGGGGCGCCTCCAGGTCCAGCTTGCGCAGCTCCAGTATGTTCTGCCCAGGCTGCGTGGTATGTGGAGCCACTTGGTGGGCGAGCAGACGCGTGGTGGCATTGGGTCGCGTTTTGGCCAGGGCGAGAGTCAGCTTGAGGTCGACCGTCGCCTTGTGCGCAAGCGTATCTCAACGCTTCGTGACGAGCTTGCCCGGCTCGAGACAAGGCGAGAGGTGCAGTCCAAGGCCCGTTGGGATTCGGGTATCTATCGCGTGGCGCTTGCCGGCTACACTAACGCTGGCAAGTCGACGCTCCTTAATGCCCTCACGGGTTCTGACGTCTATGTGCGCGATGAGCTCTTTGCCACCCTGGATCCCACCACACGCTCAATCGAGCTTGAGGAGGGCCGCAAAGTCACCCTCACCGACACCGTTGGGTTTATCCAAAAGCTGCCCACCACGCTCGTGGAAGCATTCAAGTCCACGCTGGCAGAGGTAAGGGCCGCTGACCTTGTGCTGCTTGTGGCTGATGCGTCTGATGCTGGGGCAGAGCGGCAGATACGCGCCGTTCAGACGGTTCTCGAGGAAATTGGGGCTAATCAGATTCCCTCTGTGCTTGTCCTCAACAAGTGTGACCTTATCTCTGCCGAGGAGCTTACAAGTCTCCAGGCAAGACACCCCGATGCCGGGACCATCTCCGCCCGAGAGGGGACAGGCCTTGCGGGGCTGCTCTACCGTGTGGCACGGGAGGCCTCGCGTGGCGATGCCACGGTTACCGTCTTGGTACCGTTTTCCAAGGGCATCCTTATGAAGTTGGTCCATGAGCGTTGCCAGGTATTACGTGAGGTCTATACCGAGCAGGGCCTGCTTGCCACTGTGAGCGCATCCGAGAGAATGCGCTCGACCTTGGCCCCATATGTTGTCCCCGATGAAGCCCTAAGTGACATGGACCACCTCTCTGGCGAGTGGCGCTCGTGAACCTATACCACGCCCGTGAGAAGCAGCAGAACGGGCTGGTGCACCACATAGACGAGAAGTGCGTGACGGCCGACAAAGTTGAGTGGGGGGACGTTGGCGTTAATGGCCCAATCGGAGTATCCACGCTCTTTAAACCATGAGGCCATGGAAGTGCCAGCAAGGTACATGAACACAAAGGGGATGAGCGGATAGTAGTCTCCCGATGCGAATCCCGGTCCAGGAAGTCCTAGCCATGCAAGCCCCGGAACGCTGTAGATAGCATGGGGGAGAGCAACCGAGAACGGACCGATGCCAACTGTTCCGGAGGGTATCCCCAGGGCCAGCAGGAAGCAGACGAAGAGGGCAGATGCCGCAATTGGTCCCCTTGGAAGGCAGTTAACCCTTCCGAGTGCCCATGCCACCAGTGTACAGGCTGACATGCAGTAGATGATGCCAAACGATATCGGAGTATCAACCGCGGCAAGGGCCGTGACTGCATAGATGGCAAGGGCAACGGCACCGTAGGTGAGGCCACGCCTGAGGTTGCTTCTTGAAAGCGTGCACATGCAGCCTGCTACAAACAGGAAGGTCCACGAGATGCTTGCCCGCCAGATATCCTGAAGGGGCGAGGCAAACCAAGGTAAGCCCACGCCCGCGAGGAACCGTAGGTCATAGCAGAGGTGGAAGAGTACCATCGAGATGACAGAGAATCCCCTCACTGCGTCGAAGATGCCAATCCTTCTCCGTTGGCCCTTGCTGCCTTTGGCAAAGCCTGAACTCTGCATGTCGCCTGCACGGGATGGTTCTGCCATGGCTAGGAGAGACTGCGGATGAGTGCCGTCACGCGACCGAGAATGACCGGGTTATCCGCGTAGATGGGGCTCATGTGATCATTCTCGGGTTGGAGTCGAATGCGGTCCTTCTCGCGATAGAAAGTCTTGACCGTTGCGGAGTCATCGATAAGCGCAACGACTATCTCTCCGTCATGAGCATCATGCTGCTCTTTCACCACGATATAGTCGCCATCGAAGATACCGGCGTTGATCATCGATTCGCCCCGAACACGCAGAATAAACGAGCTGGCATCGCCCACAATGCTTGTGGGGAGTGTGAGCGTCTCTTCGACGTTCTGCTCGGCGAGGATGGGGACGCCCGCGGCCACGCGGCCAACGAGAGGCAAAGTAATCGAATTCTTGTCAACGTCCTCCTGCACGGAGACAAGCTTCTCTTGGGCGCTGCCATCCTCTGACACCTGCTTGTCAGGAACAACTTCAATTGTGCGAGGCTTCTTTGGGTCCCTGCTGATGAGGCCCATCTCCTCAAGAACCTTGAGATGCATGTGGACCGTCGACGGCGAGGCAAGGCCTACGGCAGCGCCTATCTCCCTCACCGAGGGGGGATAGCCGTGCTCGTCCGTGTATGAGCAGATGAAGTCATAGATGGCCCTCTGGCGTTTGCTGAGCTTTCCCTTTGACATGGCGTCTCCTCTCGTTGGGTCAATAGTACTCTTGTCCCAGAAAACTTGCAAACAAATGTTCGAATTAGACTTGACACGAACAAATGTACGTTGATACTAGAGTACAGATGTTCGGTCCCTAGCGCAAGGCACTAATTTCTGTCCCGCGTGGCAGCTATAAAGGTTCCCGACAAGCACACCAGAGGGGAGCACATAATGACTAACGCTAATCGCATGTATGGTACCGAGGGCTCTTCGGCTCTCGTCCCTTCGTATCCTTCGCTCATGCTTCTTGAGGGAGGCGCGGGTAAGAAGACCTCTGGAGTTGCTCGTCGTGCCCAAGGCCAGACGCCTTATCCTCAGGCAGCCTCTCGTCTAGACGTCTTTACCGTTGTCGTCTGCACGCTGCTTGTTGCTATGGGGCTTTTTGGCGCTCTTGTCGCAGGCAATGCCGCCATCGCCTCCCGTAAGGATGCGGCTCTTTCGTCAATTCCCACTCAAGATGTTGTGGTTGAGCCTGGTGATTCCGTTTGGGACCTTGCTTCTCAGTATCAGGTAGATGGTTACAGTACGGCAGAGCTTGTGCAGTGGATCACCGAGAAGAACTCTCTCACCACGTCTACCCTTCAACCCGGTCAGTCGTTGCTGGTTCCCGCATCACGCTAAAGCGATTTACCGGGCTTGCTTGTGGTCAGGTTCAGGAGTCTGCGTAGTCTTGCCGCATCGTTTTCGTTTCCAGTTTGGATTTTATAGAGTCCTTTGTGGTGGGTTTTTGGACGCTTTGTGTTAAGTTCCTAATGGAGTCCATTAGGAGGTTTGATGCGCTGTCCAAAATGCGGGTGCGAGGAGTCGAAGGTTGTCGACTCTAGGCCATCGGAGAGCAACGACGCCATTCGTCGTCGACGCGAGTGCGTCAAATGCGGCTATCGGTTCACGACGTACGAGCGCCGTGAGGAAATGCCTCTCCTTGTGGTCAAGAAAGATGGGCGCAAGGAGACGTTCGATCGGCAGAAGCTCATGCGTGGGCTCCTGGCTGCTACCGTTAAGCGGAGCGTGCCAGTCGAGGCGCTGGATAACCTCATCGATGACATCGAATCGGAGTTGAGGGACGAGGGCGTTAATGAGGTTTCCTCGCATGACCTGGGAAGCATGGTCCTCAAGCGTTTGGTAGACGTAGACAAGGTGGCGTACATTCGCTTCGCGTCGGTCTATAGGGACTTCAAGGACGTTGATGAGTTCAGCGAGGAGCTGAGGAGCCTCAATAAATGATAGATAATAAGGTCGTACTTCCCATCAAGTGTCTTGACCCAACTGTAGAGCTCCCAAGCTACGCTTATGATGGTGATGCTGGTCTCGATTTGCGTTCAAACGAGGATGTTACGCTTGCGCCCTTTGAGCGTCGTCTTGTCGGAACCGGCCTCGCCGTTGCCATACCTGAGGGGTATGCAGGCTTTGTCCAGCCCAGGAGTGGACTCGCTCTTCGCGAGGGACTGTCCATGGCAAATACGCCCGGCCTCATAGATGCCCATTATCGTGGCGAGCTCAAGGTGTGCGCAATCAACCTCGACCCATCCAAGAGCATCCACATCGAGCGCGGCGAGAGAATTGCTCAGCTCGTCATTCAGCAGGTCCCTGTCGTCTCCCTCCTGGAGGTCGATGAGCTCGATGAGACCGATCGCGGTACCGGTGGTTTTGGCTCGAGTGGCGTCTAGTCCTACTCATCTATTCGCTCTGTTGCTGCCACACTTTGTCTGTGGCTTGTGACATAGGCCTTGCTGTTCGGGAAGAAAGGATGAGGACGTGGAGAAGTTCTTCAAGATGGGGGAGAGAGGTTCGTCAACGGGGCAAGAGGTTCGTGCCGGACTCACTACTTTCCTCGCCATGGCGTACATCATTGCAGTCAACCCCTCGCTGCTCGCTGCAGCTGGCGTTCCCATGAACGCTGCCGTTACCTCGACCTGCGTTGGGGCCGGCATCATGACCATTTTCATGGGCCTCTTTGCCAACAGGCCCCTTGCCTGCGCCTCCGGCATGGGCATCAATGCAGTGGTTGCATATACCCTTGCCGCACTTAACGGTGCGGATTGGCAAGTCTCGATGGCTGTCATCTTCGTTGAGGGCTGCGCAATTCTCATTCTGGTTCTCTGCGGTCTCCGCGAGGCCATTATGGATGCCATTCCCGTCTCGCTTCGTCATGCCATCTCTGTTGGCCTTGGCCTCTTTATCGCAATGATTGGCCTCGCTGATGGCGGCATCATCGTTGCTAACGAGTCCACCATGGTTTCCTTTGGTGACGTCACAAGTCCCACGTTTCTCGTTGGCCTTATTTCCATTGTTGCCACGGTCATTCTTTACTCGATGAACATCAAGGGTTCCATCCTCATTGGCATCATCATCGCCGTGCTTTGTGGTATCCCCCTTGGCGTAACGCAGATGCCCTCGGGCATCGTCTCTGCCCTTGACTTTTCCTCCTTTGGGGCACCCTTCATGGCGGACTCAACGGGTACCGTTGCCGTCGTAAAGGTCCTCACCACGCCAATCCTTCTCGTCTTTGCGTTCTCCCTCATGATGTCTGACTTCTTTGACACCATGGGTACCGCTATGGCTGTTGCCAAGCAGGGCGAGTTCCTGAACGAGGACGGAACCGTCGAGAACATCCGTGAGATCCTGATTGCAGACTCCGCGGCTGCCGCTGTTGGTGGCCTTTTGGGCGCCTCCTCCATCACGACCTTTGTCGAGTCTGCTTCTGGCGCTGCCGATGGTGGTCGTACGGGTCTTACGTCCGTCTTCACGGGCATTCTCTTCATCCTTGCGGCATTCTTCGCTCCTGTGATCTCGGTTGTGAGCAGCGCTGCCACCTGCGGCGCCCTTGTTATCGTTGGCTTCCTCATGATGACTGACGTGGTCGACATCGACTGGACCGACCTCCTGGAGGGCTTCCCTGCCTTCATGGTCATCGCAGGTATCCCCCTTACGTACTCCATCTCCAACGGCATTGGCATGGGCTTTATCGCCTATGTCATCGTTGCTCTGGTTACGGGTCGTGGCAAGAAGATCAAGCCTCTCATGTGGGTCGCTACCGCAGCGTTTGTCGTCTATTTCCTGCTTTCCTAAACTGCTTGCAAGGACATCGCAGAGCATGGATGCAACGAAATGATACTCACTGGGGACTCGGAGGCATTCCTTCGAGTCCCCGTTTTTCAACCTGCCGAAAGTTCACCAACAAGTCATGGAGCGTCTGAATGTTTATTCTTCGGACCTTCAAGGCTCTAAGAAAAGGAGTGTGGTCTATCGCATGCAACGACACGAACGAGAGATAATCGGCGTCGATGACAGGGTCTCTGTCTCGCGCGCCATCCCGCTGGGCATCCAGCACATGATGAGCATGTTTGGCTCGACGGTTCTGGTTCCGGTCCTCACGGGCCTTGATCCAAACGTGGCCATCATGTGCTCGGGCATCGGAACCATCTGCTACCTCCTGGTAACTAGGAACAAGATTCCCAGCTACCTGGGTAGCTCGTTTGCCTTCATCAGCCCCATTGTGATCATTGGCGCCACGCGTGGCCTCAATGCCGCCCTCTCTGGCGTTGTTGTGGCAGGCTTGGTGTTCCTCGCTGTTGCGGGAATCATTAAGCTCGTGGGCACCGGATGGCTCGACAGGCTGCTCCCGCCGGTACTTGTCGCCTCCGTCATGGTGGTCATCGGCGTTGGCCTCTCTGCGACTGCTGCCAAGATGGCCTTTCAGACGACGGCGGCGGATGGGACTACCGTGTTCTACGGGCTTGGAGCCATCATTGCCGCAATCACCCTGTTTGCGGCTGTCATCTTCTCGAGCATGGGTGGTCTCATCGGTACTGTTCCCGTGCTTCTCGCCATCATCCTTGGCTACCTTGTCTCTTTGGCCTGCGGGCTCGTCGACTTCCAGCCGGTCATTGATGCCGCGTGGATTGGACTTCCCGCGTTCCAGCATCCCGAGTGGGACTGGGGCGCTATTGCCCTCATTGGGCCCGTCGCTCTCGTCGTGGTGATCGAGCACATTGGTCACCTCTTGGCGGTTGGCGAGATTGTTGGCAAGGACTATCGCCCAATGCTGCCGCGCTCTCTTGCCGGTGACGGCATTTCAACGGTGATTTCGGGCTTCCTGGGCGGTCCTCCCACCACGACGTATGCCGAGAACATCGGCGTCATGAGCGTCACGCGCGTCTACTCTACGCAGGTCTTCTGGTACGCTGCCGGGTTTGCATTGGTTGTTGGCGGCTTCTGTCCCAAGCTTGCGGCGCTCATCCGTTCCATTCCGTCCCCGGTCATGGGTGGTGTGAGCCTTCTGCTCTTTGGACTTATCGCCTCAAACGGCCTCAGGATGTTTGTCACCAACAAGGTTGACTTTGGCGCCAACCGCAACCTCATGATTGCCTCTGTTGTCATTATCCTGGGCGTTGGCATGGAAACCTCCGGCATCTCCATCCCCATCGGCCAGTATGCGCTTCCTGGCATGGCAACCTCCACGCTGGTAGGTATCATCATGAACCTCGTGCTGCCTATGCCGCCTGCGAAGAAGCCTGCTCATTCGGAAGCAACCCAGGATGGGCCTACTGCACCTCAGTCTTAGTTGCGTCCTTCGGGCGCTCCGATCTTTCCCATATCTGCGTGTATCCCCACGGCCCTCGGAGCGAGGCTCCCGTGGGGATTCTCATATGTTAGTGAGAAAGTCGTATATACCACCCATCAGGTGGGGTATAGCAGGGGAGAGCAAAGCAAAACTGTAGGCCAGGGGAGTGCCGCATACTCTGCACGCCTTGCCGGATTGGATGCAAATGGAAAGCAATAACCAGCAGCTAAAAGACCTCGTCATTGTTGGTGGTGGTCCCGCAGGTCTCACTGCGTCAATCTATGCGCAGCGCTCGCTCTTGGACGCAGTGACCTTGGAGCAGGAGGCCTTTGGTGGGCAGACCATCTTGACGAGTGAGATTGACAACTACCCGGGGCTCCCGCACACGGACGGGTACACGCTCTCAGAGGCCATGCGTTCTCAGGCAACAGACCTTGGGGCCGAGGTTCGCATGGAGCAGGTCACGGGCATTTCTCGCGATGACAAGAGCGGGCTCTTCACGCTTGTCACGCCAGATGGTGACCTTGTTGCCAAGTCCGTCATTCTCGCCGGGGGTGCCACGCCACGCCACGCCGGCTTCCAGGGCGAGGAGAAGTTCGCCTCTCATGGAGTTTCGTACTGCGCTACCTGCGATGGCATGTTTTACCGAGGAAAGCGCGTCTACGTTGTGGGCGGTGGAAACTCTGCGGCCGAGGAGGCCTTGTTCCTCACGCGCTTTGCAAACGAGGTCATCTTGATCGTGCGCAAGGATCACCTGCGTGCGCAAGCTGTGGTTGCCCGCGAGCTCGAGGAGAACAAGAAAGTAACCGTTAGGTACCTTACGAGTATTGTCTCGCTAGAGGGCGGGGAGCTTCCCAGCACCATCACGTTTAGGAACAATGAGACCGGTGAGACTACGTCCGAGAGCTACGACGAGGGCTCTTTTGGCGTCTTCGTCTTTGTGGGGCGCGTGCCCGCAAGCCAACTCGTAGAAGGCCTTGTCGAGCTTGACCCGTCTGGATACGTGATAACCGACGAGCGCATGGCGACAAAGACTCCGGGGCTTTATGCCGCGGGAGACGTTCGCAAGACTCCGCTGCGCCAGATCGTGACGGCTGCAGCCGACGGTGCCATAGCGGCAAACAGTGCTGCAGCGTATCTCGGGAGACCCGTCGAGGGCTAAGGCGCTGGTCTTGGCAGAGTAGCTGCTCGTGGGGCGCGTTCTAGGTGGCTGAGAGGGCCGCTTGTGACGCGCCTCTTTTTATGTCTAGCTCGTCCAACATATAACCGCGATAATATATCTTATGTAAAGTTGAGATAAGCGTCAGCGTATGAGGCAGCTACCTGAGTAGCAAGACGTACTTGAATGTGCAACACTTTCAGCTAAGGTCCCCCACTTAGAAGGAGCCTGGAGCATGGTTGCACAGCAGAGACGTTCAATGGTGCTTGTGCTTGCAATTGGGTTTTGCTGCCTCGCTGGCGCTATCGTTGCTCTGGTCGTAGTCTCCAAGAGACCTTCTAACGCTTCGAACAATGCTCACCTAGACTACGTCACCGGAACCGTCGTCTCTGTAGAGCCTGCGGAACATGCTTTGTCTATCCATCCTGAAGCTATGGGTAGTGACGCGCCCTTCTCAGAGGACCCTATTCGCTTTATTTTTCGGAACAACGATGAGCTCTACGACTCTGACCTTGGCCATAGGGTAACCATAGGCTACTTCCATAACTCAGTTGGCGTAGAAGGTGCCCGAGATGGATACTGCTTCGAGTTTAAAGGCTTGGACTCTCCATCTGCGCGCGACCCAATGCTCGCCAACGCGAGGGACCTGTCTTCGTCGGCCGTGTATTCCTGCGAAGGAACCATTGACTCGCTTGATGCCGAGAATGGCGTGGTAACGCTGCTGGTTGACTCTACTTCGTCCAACGCGCAAGATCTTGGGCTTGTGGCTGGCTCCATGTGCTCGTTTGACCTCTCGGCGTGGACCATGCGCGAATCCCTCACTGACTATAGCGTTGGCGACACCATTGGCGTTTGGTTCTCGGAGCTCACTACAGATGACGGTACGTACAGGGCTTGGTGTGCCCAGCCCATCTAGAGCTCTCCCCTCCCATAACATAACGGCGAAATTGCCCAAATATCCCTTACCGTGTATTTGACGGCGTCCATTGCGTGTCGACGCTCGCGCGCGTCATCTGCTGCAGCTTGAGGCTTGCATCGCTCTCCGTGTCGGTATCCATGATGATGAGCAGATTGTCCAAAGCCATGATGCGCGTGTTCCCCGTGGGGACGATCTCTTGTCCCGCACGCTCAACCGTCACCACGCGCACGTTGTCTGGCCAGGGGATGTCGCGGATGAGCATATTCTCGATGCGTGCGCCCGCGCCTACCGCATAGGTATGGAGGATCTTCTCGCCAGCTTCGCCGTTGACCATGGGGTCGTCGGGCGTCACGCCCAGGAGTTTGGCAAGCAGGTGTTCATAGAAGGGGTCGACGCGCAGGACGTTTGCCGTGACGTATGCAAGGATTGCCACGATGGAGACGGAGAGCAACGAGTCGAGCGACCCCGTGAGCTCAAAGACGAGCACCACGGCGGTCACGGGGGCCCTCACAACGCCTGAGAAGCAGCCTGCCACACCCAGTGCCACAAAGTTCACGACATAGGCCTGAGGAAGGCCCAAGGCGTTGATGGCAATGACCCCAAAGAGTCCGCCCACAAGAGACCCCATGGCAACTAGCGGGAAGAGCGTGCCACCTGGTGCCCCAGAGGCAAAGCAGATGGTCGTGAAGAGGTACTTGCCAACGAGAAGGCCCATGATGGTCCACCAGGTGAGGCCGCCCGTTTGCTGGATGGTCTCAACAATGGCATCGCCACCGCACATGAGCTGGGGAAACGTGAACGCTACTACACCAGCAAGCGCAAACGGGATGGCAAGGCGCGCATACGGCAGGTGACGCTGGATCTTGTCATAGCAGCGCTGGGCAAAGAACATGCCGCTGTTGTGAAGGGCTCCCAGGACGCCGCAGGCAAGGCCGAGAACAATGACGAGCGCGTAGTCGATGTGTGGAAGGTCGGCCGCAAAGGAGAGGCTGAGAACCGGCCGCACCCCCAGCACCTGCGAGACGAGAAAGTCCGAGACGACCGACGCCGTCATGACCGAGATGATAAGCGGTGCGCTGAACTGCTTGTGGATCTCCTCGACTGCAAAGAGTACGCCCGTAAGCGGTGCGTGGAAGGCTGCGGACATGCCTGCCGCGGCCCCACAGGTGACGAGCAGACGCTCCTCTCCCCTCCCACGCTTAAGGGCGCGGGCGACTGCCTTGCCGGACATACCTCCAAGCTGGACGGATGGTCCTTCTCGCCCTAACGAGAGTCCGGCAAAGGCGCAGAGCGTACCCTCGACGAACTTCGCCGCGATAACACGGTGCCAGGGCATGTCGATGCGCCCAATAACCTCGGCGTCAACCTGGGGAATGCCGCTCCCCTGCGTATAGGGCTCCCACAGCAGGAGCTTCGAAACCACAACGAGCAAAACGGCGAGAATGGCGAACCATGCGGCAACGAGGATGGCATGACCGGCAAAGGCGCTCGTAATGGAGCGCAGGCCCTTCTCGGCAAGGGAGAGGGCGAGGCGATAGAGGGTCACGACGCCGCCGCCGAGAAGCCCCGCGAGCGCACCCTCACCCACTAGGTTGACTTGGAACCTCCGCGAGAGGCGACGCCCCACCGAGAGCTTGCGCGCCGCACGCTCAGTCATGCACCAACCACCGCTTTCCACGCAAACATGTCTAAAGAAGTACTCAACAGCTTACTCCAATGCGAGAGGAGCATGTCGCGGCCAGATACAGAAACGCGCCCCTGCACTGCAGGGGCGCGCAAGCATCAATGACGTGCAGGTGAGACTAGTAGGAACCGCCACCGTAGAAGCCGTAGATGGGACCAACGATAACGCCCGAGGACGGGTTGGCGGCGTGGACGATCTGGCCGTTGCCAATGTAGATGCCCACATGGCTGCCGCCGTACTCAAAGACGAGGTCGCCATAGGAGAGCTGGTCCGTGCTCGTCTTCCAGCCGCCGCTGGCCTTGATCGAGTTGATCATGGCATACGTGGTACGCCCACGGGCGTAGCCGTAGACATAGCAGACAAGGCCAGAGCAGTCGAACGCGTTGGGACCAGAGGCACCGTAGACGTAGGGGTGGCCGACAAGCGCCAGAGCAGCAGACACACCGCCGCCAGAAGGCACGTTAGTGGTGCTGGAGCTGCTGTTGGAGCTCGAGTTGCTGCTCGAACTGGAGCTGTTGGAGCTGGAGCTTGAGCTGTTGGAGGAGCTGCTGCTGTTTGAGCTGTTGCTCGTGTTGCTCGAGGTGTTGCTGGTAGTGGAGTTGTCCGTGGTCGTAGTCTGAGTGGTGTCACCGCTGTTGGAGTTGATGGTCTCCTGTGTCTGGATGGCCTGGACAACGGTGGTCACTGAGTTGGATTCCTCGGACTCTGCGGCCGCGGCAGCCTCAGCGGCAAGCTGGGCCTGTACCTCCTCGTTCAGGGAGTCGTAATAGGCCTGTGCCTCGGCTACCTGGTTCTGGTAGTCGGACGTCTGCGACTGGAGGCTGTCAACCTGGGCCTGCTGGTCGGCCTGCTGCTGCTCGAGGTCGCTCTTCTGCTGCTCGAGCTGGTTGGAGAGCGCCTGCACCTCAGAGATGGCGGCTGCATCTGCCTCAGAGACCTTGTCGAGGTAGTAGATGTTGGACGAGAGCTCCTCGAATGAGGCAGACGAGAGGATGAGGTCGAGCGCGCTCGAGGAACCCGACTTGTACGAGCTCTTCATGCGGGTGCCCAGCTCCTGGCGCTTCTCGTCCAGCTGGGTCTGGGTGTCGGAGATCTGCTGCTCGGTGTCTGCGATGCTAAAGGTGGTCTGCTCGAGCTCAGAGGTGGCAGAGGAAAGCTGGTCCTGCAGGGAGGAGAGCGTTGAGCCCAGCGAGTCAAGCTTTGCAGAGGCGGCAGAAAGATCATCCTCGGGGCTTGCCATGGCAACGGTGGGCGCAACGGTGAGCGCGCAGGGCGTGGCGAGGGCAAGAACCAATCCGGCAGTGATGATGCATCTTGCGTGGGTCATTGCGTAGTCCTTTCGACGCTTGTTGAACATTCTACGTCAGGCGCCGGTAAAGGGCACGGCTTTCCATACGATGGGCAGAAGGCTCTAATGCAACTTGGCCGCCCCTCGTGAAGGAAGCGGCCAAGAACGTCGTGATGATATACGACTTCCCTACTTGACGGGAATGAGCGTGTAGACCTCGCAATCGGGGTACTCCTTGGCAATGACGTCACGGGGATTCAGGAACGTGAGCTCGAGGATGAACGAGAAGCCCTCGATACGCGCACCGGACTGCTCGACGAGCTTTGCCGTTGCTGCCGCCGTACCACCCGTGGCAACAAGGTCGTCAACAATGAGGACCACGTCGTCGGGCTTCAGGGCGTCCTTGTGGATCTGCAGCTCGTCGATGCCGTACTCAAGCGAGTAGGACTGGGAGTAGACCTCGCGGGGAAGCTTGCCGGGCTTGCGTGCCGGGACAAAGCCCGCGCCCAGCTTGTATGCGACGGGAGCGCCAACGAGGAAGCCGCGGGCCTCGGCGCCAACGACCTTGGTGATGCCACGGCCCAGGAAGTGGTCGGCGATGTCGTCAACGAGGTGCACAAGGCCTTCGGGATCGGCGAACAGCGGCGTGATGTCCTTAAAGATGACCCCCTTCTCCGGGTAGTCGGGGATGCTCACGATGCGGCTCTCGTAGTCGAAATCAGACACGTGCAGTTCCTTTCCTCGGTAATTGTTGTAGCTATGGCAGGGAGGGGCCCGTGGGCTAGCTCTCCATGTCCTTGAATGACTGGTGGACAAGTCTGCGGATGAGCTCGGTGCGCACCACGTCTGTAAGGGCGAGCATGCGTGAGAAGGCCTGCTCGAAGCGTTCGCGCGTCTCGTCCGTGACCTCGGTCTCCACCCCGCCGCCCTTCTTGGCGTAGACCACCAGCGCCTGCTCGAACATGGCAGACTCACGGTTTGCCGAATTCACGTACTGGCGCAGGTTCTTGGGGCCAATCCCATAGTGCCGCAGCTCGTCGCAGGTGCGAATGAGGCCAATGTCATGGCCATCCACAAGGTCGCGCCCATGGGGAGATCGCTTGAGCGTAATGACACCTGCCTCGGAGAGCTGTCGCACGAAGCTCACGGGGACGCCAGAAACCTCGGGCATGCGGTCGATGGGATGGAACTTCTCGACCAGCTCCTCGTCCACGGGGCCTACGAGTGAGGCCTCGACTGCAGATTCTGTGGCAGATGCGGGCGGCTCGCCGGCGTCTTGGCGGTCAAGCTCGTCCTTGATGACAGAGAGTGGCAGGAACCTATTCTTCTGCAGGTAGAGGATGGTTTCCAGCCGCTTGATATCACGCTGCGAGTAGAGGCGGTATCCCCCGGGGGTGCGGGACGGGTTGAGAAGTCCCTCGTCCTCGAGGTAGCGGACCTTCGATATGGTGAGGTCGGGATAGAGGCTCTGGAGCCGCTTCACGACCTTGCCGATGGTTAGGTATCCGGCGTCAGGCATGGCCTAGCCCTCGGCATCGATTCTACGCGGGCGTGCATTGGTGTGGAACACCATGCGGAACGTGCCAATCTGGATGGTGGAGCCGTCCTTGAGGGAGGCCTTGCTCACAATGGCGCCATCGACCCACGTGCCGTTGAGCGAGCCAAGATCCTCGACCGTGGCCCTCCCCTGCGGGCAGGCAGAGAGGTCCATCTTTGCATGGTGGCGCGAGACGGTCATGTCGTTCAGGAAGACGCTGTTGCGCGGGTCGCGGCCAAGAGTGATGATGGGCGCGTCGAGCTCGAACGTCTCACCAATCTGGGGACCCTTGACAATGGTCAGCGTGGGGTGGGCCGGCTTCTCCTGGGCCATGAGGTCTGGAACGGTAGCATCTGCAGAGGGCATGCGGAAAATCTCCGTTGCCCCCATGTCGGTGGCGTGGTTGTTGGTGGGCTGCATCGATTCTCCCCTCGAGTAAACCTTACTCTCTCATGATACCGCTTACCTGCAGGCCACGCAGTCCATCTCGACGAGCGCACCAAGAGGAAGGGCAGACACCGCAACCACCGAGCGCGAGGGCGCGGGCTGCGGGAAGCGCTGTGCAAAGACCTCGTCCATCGTCTCAAAATCCTCGATGCGGGCCAGGTAGACGGTGGTCTGCGCAACATCCGAGAGCGAGCAGCCCACCTCGGCGAGAATGGCCTCGATGATGTCGATGACGCGCGACGTCTGCGTTGCGACAGAGGCGCCTACGATGGTCTTGCCGTCTGGTCCCACGGGGAGCTGGCCCGATGTGTAGACAAACCTTCCAGCCGTCGTGCCCTGCGAGCAGGAGCCGTAGGCATCTGGCGCCTGGGCCGCGTTAATCGCGTACTTCATCTGACCTCCCTACCCTTCAAGGATTCCGCGTGCGCCGACAAAGTCATTCCCACGACGAAGAAGCCCCCACGCGCGCAGGTCCTGCTCCGCTATCTCCACCACGTCTGTGGAGTCGAGCCTCTGCGCCCAGGGGAGTTGCGACCAGGTGCCCAAAACGGCGGTGCGGCCCACGGGCTCGACCCAGGTAAACGAGAGGAGGCTTCGCCACATCACGCGTGCGGCTGTCTTTGGGACGAGAAGCACGTAGGCGGGCACGCCCCCGGCAATGTCCACCGGCATGCCCACAAGGAGCGCGGGAATGTGGCCGTCAAGCGTCACGCTCTCGACGGCACCTCGCGCGGGAAGCGCACGGGCCGCAGAAGGAAGGTAGTCTGCCAGGAGCTCGTTTGCCCGGGCGCCCATGATGAGCAGTGGCACGAGCATGCCGCTTGCCTCCTCGACGGAGGTTCCCTCATAGGGCGCGTTTCCGTTGCTGCTCACCTGCGAGAGGAACGTGAGCCAACCTGCCACCACAGACCCCCTGCGCGTGGGGTCGAGCAGCACGTACTCATGCGTTCCCGTGCGTGCGAGAAGCGCGACCGAGGTTATGGCTCCGTCACCCGTGAGCGCCGGTTCGAAGGCACACTGGCCAACGCGCAGCTTGCGCGCGCAGAACGCCGCCTCGCAGAGCTCCTGCGGGTGTGCACCAGAGACCAGCCGGTACGTTGCGCCGGTAAGATCTGAGATCACCGCCCCCTCAAGAGCAAGGTCTAGTGGCTGCTCGCGCGCATACGATGCGGGATAGGCAAGTCCGGTGTCCTCGGCGCGATCAAAGCTCACACCAAGGGTAAGGTGCTCCTCGTATAGTTCTCCTCGCACCGTTCGGGATGCACGACCGCTTCCCTGCTCACGCTCGTCTGCCACAAGAGCCTCCTTCTGGTGCCACTCTGTACGAGCACCGTTTGCATTGCCTACTATGCGGCATACCCATAGAGGGGCAGCGTGAACACGTTCACGCGAGGAATGTTGTCCAAGGTGAGGCAAGCCGTGTAGTGGACGCTTCCCGCCGTCCTGCCATCTTGCGTCCAGGTTGTTGACCCAACGAGCTGCCCGTCTTCAACCAAGAGATTGTGCTGGAGCATGGTCGTGCTAAAGGAGAGGCTCCCGCCCTGCGGCCACGTGATGGCGGTTTCGTCGTCTGTGGGTGTGACCTCGTAGGTCATGGCGAAGTTGTCGGCATAGGGCCTCACGCCCACGATCCACGAGCTCTTGGCTACAGGGGTCTGCTTGAAGTTGGCGTATGCCCAGTTGAGAAGCGACACTGTGTCGGTAAAGCGGCCGGAGCTGGTCTGTGCGCCAAGGACGCAGGTGAAGAGCTCCACACCATTGCGCTGGCAGGCGCCAAGGAAGGCGGCACTGCCCGCAACGTAGCCGGTCTTGATGCCGCGAATCCCCTTGTAGGTCCCAAGGAGCTCGTCTGTCGAGTAGAACGTCTTCTGCGTCCCGGCCACGCTCACGGTTACCGAGCGCGTGTGCACGGTGCCGGCGATGAACGGGTACTCCGAGAGGGCCTCCCTGCCCATGAGGGCAAGATCAGAGACGGTGGAGTAGTGCCCGTCCTCGTCCAGACCATGCGGGTTCATGAAGTGGGTGTTGGTCATGCCCAGCTCTTGGGCCTTCTCGTTCATGAGCTCGACAAAGGCTTCCTCCGAGCCTGCGACGTTAATTGCAATGTTCTCCGCTGCGTCGTTTGCCGAGTAGATGAGCATCACGCGGAGAAGCTCGCGCAGCGTTGGGGTGTCACCCTCCACAAAGCCCGCGGTCTGGGAATCGGCGCCCAGGTCCGTTGCATGAATCTGGCAGGGAGTGTCAAGGTCAATGCCTGAGTCGAGGGCAACCATGGCAGTCATGACCTTCGTGATGGACGCCATGGGCATCTGTGTGTCCGCGTTCTTCTCGTAAAGCACGTTACCGGCAGAATCCTCGACGATGGCGCACTGCGCCTCGCTCAGGACGGGGTCGGAGATATCCGTATCGTCGGCGCGCGCCACCTGAGGCAGCGCAAGGAGCAGAGCAAGGACAAGAAGCGCCGCCACAGCGGTCTGCTTTCGTTGAGAGGTCACTTGCCCTTCTCCCCTTCCTGTTCAGAAAGCGCCTCGCGGCGAATCCGAATGCCCTCACGGGTGTAGATGACGGCGGTGGTTATCGAGCACACCAGGCCGGCATAGACAAAGAAGATGCCAAGAGCGGCAGGCTGTGCGTTGAGGCCGGGGAGCCAGGAAACGTTGGCAAGGCCAAGACCAGGCACAACGGGGGCACCAAGCAGAAGGTCGCAGAAGCCAAACATGAGAAGTGCCGTGGTGACCTTGCCGATGTAGACCACGTCAACGGGACGACGGCGGTACTTCTGCAGGACGAGGGCGCCAATTCCCAGGTAGCAGTCTCGGCCTATGACGAGCACCGCGACCCACGCGGGCAGCTCGCCGGTAAGCACGATGGCCAAGACGCCGGTGAAGAGCAGCACGCGGTCCATGATGGGGTCCATGACCTTGCCAAGCCAGCTTACGGTTTGGGTTCGGCGGGCTACCTGCCCATCCAGGAAGTCCGTCACGGCCGCGATTGCATAGAAGCAAAGAGCCAGCACGCGATTGGTTCCCTGAACAAAGAGCACAAGAAAGGCAATCGTGAGCGCAAGGCGGCATGCCGTGATGACGTTAGCAACGGTGAGAATCTTGAACGAGGGGTTTTCTGGCGTCCCTACCGGCGCGGTGGCGGTACCCGCCCGCTGGGCGGACTCGGCATCTGAGTCGGTCGCGCTCCTGATCTGGGAACCCAAGTTCTCGAGTGTTCTTGCCACAGCATTGCCCTTCTGGCGCAATCCAATCCGGCAACCCGCACGTGGGCGGTTGCCCCCGAAATCCTCATACTACCCCAAAAGCATGCGCACTCCGCCCTTTGGCCATCGACCCCAAAACCTGACCAGACCCAAATGCCCATGCGCAAATGTGCCTGTCTAGAGGACGGTCCTCTCCAGAAGACGCACCAGCACGCGAATGCCCTGCGCGTACGTGCGGCGAGAAATGCGCTCGTTCACGCCATGGACGCCCGTCGCCTCCTCCTCCGGAGTTGGCCTAAAGGGGATGACGCGAAGGATAGAGTCGCAGACCGCCTCATAGCGAATGGCATCGGTACCACCGCAGACAAAGGATGGCACCACATCGACGTCAGGGTAGTAGTGCTCGAGCGCCTCCGACACCTCTGCGTAGCCTGCGCCGCTCGTTGAATCCATCCTTCCCGCAGGCGTGTAGTGAACGGCAGTTGCGGTGACGCCAGTGCCATCCAGAGCGCCCTCGACCCAGGCAAGCACGTCGTCTGCCGTTGTTCCCGGCAAGAGGCGGTAGTTGATGGTCGCACTTGCGTCGCCCGGCATCACGTTTGGCGCGGCAGAGCCACCCTCGAGCATGTCGACGGCCATCGTGGTTACCACAAAGGGATAGAGGCCGCGCCTGGCGGCGGCAAGGGAGGCTATCTTCTCGGCGTTGGCGTCCACGTCCTGGACGAGCGTGCGAAGTGGCTCCTCGGTGATGTGCGGCGCAAGCGCACGAAAGGTGTCGCGCACGATGGGAGTGAGCTCGGGCGCCGGTCGCGACTCCACGAGGTGCGAGATGGCCACGCTTAGGCGCTCGAGCGAGGTGCCTCCAAAGGGGTTGGAGGAGTGCCCGCCTTCTCCGTGAGCGTCCAGCCGCAGGTCAAGGTAGCCCTTCTGCGAGATGCACACATCGGTAAGCACGCGCCCGGGTGCACCCCACAGGGCGCCGTCAAACATGGTTGTCGTACCTTCGTCGAGGAGCCATTCGGCACGGACGCCGCGCTCCTCAAGGATGGCTGCAAGCTTGGTTGCGCCTGCGCTTGCGGTCTCCTCGTCGGCGCCGAAGGCGAGGACTACGGTGCGACGCGGACGGTCCCCACGAGCAAGAAGGTACTCAAGCGCCTCGAGCTCCCCCATGAGCATGTCCTTGATGTCGAGCGCTCCCCTGCCCCAGATGAAGGTCTCGTCAAGATCCCCGGCGAAGGCGTCGTGCAGCCAGTCCTTCTCCGTGCCGGGGACTACCGGAACAACGTCTTGGTGAGCGAGGAGCAGCGCACAGGGAAGCGAGGGGTCTGTTCCCAGGCAGGTGATGAGAAGGTTTCTCCCCACCTCCTCGAAGGTGGATGCCGCCATGATGTGCGGAAACGAGGAGCACACGAGCGCGTGCAGGCGCTCGAAGGGTATGTCCTCGGTCTTCTCGCCATGGTCTATGGTCTTGCAGGAAATCGCGCGCGCAAGACGCTCGCAGGCCCCGGTGTAGTCGAAGTCTGGGTAGTCTTCCTCGCTTGTGTAATGTGCGTATACATTGATACCGCTCATGGTTTCCCTTCTACCGCCCACGGCTTGTCAAAGTTCTCTTTTCCATGGTAGACGGCGTAATTTGGGCTACTCACCGAGAAGGCGACGCTTTCACGTTCAGGAAACGATTATGCAGATAAACTCAGTCTATGGGCGCAGGAAACGCCCGGTCCCAAAAGAAGGAGTAGCCATGGCGGAAGACGAGGAGTACTTCGAGGACGCCGAGCTCGACTTTGACGAGCCGGAGGGAGACGATGACTATGACTTCGGGGACCAAGGTGGCTGGGTCGACGACGACCCCGAGACCATAACTCTCGAATACGATGACGGCACCTCGGAGAAGTGTGATGTACTGGGGATTTTCCCGTATGACGGCAGGGAGTACATTGCGCTTGCGCCAGAGGGCAACCAGGAGTCGCTCTACCTCTACGGGTACGTCGAGCATGATGACGGCACCAACGACATCGTGCCCATCGAGGATGACGCCGAGTTTGACGCCGTGGCCGCAGAGTACCAGTTGCTCATGGAGTAACGCCGTTGGATCGCGCTCCACGCATAGCGCATTGCAAAGAGAAACCGCCCCATTCAGATGCATCTGGATGGGGCGGTTGCATGACGGGACCTTGCGCGAGGCAGGGTTACGCGCGAATCACACGGATGCGCCGGACGCCCTCGGCCTGAGCGAGGTGATCAATGACGTCCGTTGGCACCTCGCCTGCAATGTCGATGAGCGTGTAGGCCATCGTGCCGCGGCTCTTGTTTGCCATGTTCTCGATGTTGATGCCGCTGTCGGCCAGGTACTGCGAGAACTTGCCAATCATGCCCTGCACGTTCTGGTGGATGATGGCCAGGCGCTCGCCGGCGGCAATGGGGCCAAGGTCAACGGCACCAAAGTTCACAGAGTGCGTGATGTTGCCGTTCTCGATGAAGTCACGCAGTTCCTCTGCGGCCATGACGGCACAGTTCTCCTCCGCCTCGGTGGTGGAGGCACCCAGGTGCGGCAGGACGATCGCGTTCTTCATGTCGGCCGAGATGGGATTGGGGAAGTCCGTTACGTAGCGGGCAATGTGACCATTGGCAAGGGCGGCGGCCATGGCCTGCTCGTCCACGATGGTGTTGCGGGCAAAGTTGAGCACCACGGCACCGGGCTTCATCTGCGAGATGAGCTCGGCGTTGATCATGTTCTTGGTAGAGTCCATGGCGGGCACGTGGATGGTGATGTAGTCGCAGTCAGCGACAAGGCGGGAGAGGTCGTCGGCGTGCTCGATGCGGCGGTCGAGGTTCCACGCAGCGGAGACCGAGAGGTACGGGTCATAGCCCACGGCCTGCATGCCAAAGCGGGTGGCGGTGTTGGCCACGGCGGCACCAATGGCGCCAAGGCCAATGACGCCCAAGCGCTTGCCAGCAAGCTCGTGGCCGGCAAACTGCTTCTTGGCCTTCTCGGCGTGCTTGGCGAGATCAGGGTCGTCGGCGTTGTCGCGCACCCACTCGATACCGCCTACGATGTCGCGGCTGGCAAGAAGCAGCCCCGCAAAGACGAGCTCCTTCACGGCGTTTGCATTGGCACCGGGCGTATTGAAGACAACGATGCCCTCGTCAGCGCAGCGGTCGAGCGGAATGTTGTTCACGCCGGCACCGGCACGTGCGATGGCGAGAAGGCCCTTGGGGAACTGAGTCTCGTGGAGGCTCGCGCTCCTCACCATGATGGCGTCGGCGTCCTCGAGGGCGTCGGTGAGCTCGTAGTTGGCCCCAAGGCGGTCGGTGCCTGCCTTGGCGATGTTGTTCATGCAGTGAACCTTGTACATGTGGATGGCTCCTTGGGTCTTGTGGAATGGTGGCAAAAGCGCTGGCGAGATGGTCTAGGCCTTCTTGTGGGAGCGCTCGAAGCCATCCATGAAGTTCACGAGCGCCTCGACGCCCGCCTTGGGCATGGCGTTGTAGATGGAAGCGCGCATGCCACCAACGGTGCGGTGGCCCTTGAGGTTCACGAGACCGGCCTCTGCCGCCTGGGCGACAAACTCGGCGTCGAGGTCCTTGTCGCCCGTGACGAAGGGCACGTTCATAAGAGAGCGGCTCTCCGCATCGGTCACCGTGGGGTGGAAGAGCTCAGAAGCGTCAAGGTAGTCGTAGAGGATCTTGGCCTTCTCGGCGTTCTTCTCGTGCATGGCCGCAAGGCCACCGTTCTCGAGCAGCCACTGGAACACCAGGCCGCACATGTAGATGCCCCAGCAGTTGGGAGTGTTATAGAGCGAGCCCTTGTCGGCCTGCGTCTTGAAGCGCAGCATTGTGGGAACGCCGGGCAGGTCATCGGGGATGAGGTCCTCGCGCACAATCACAATCTGCACGCCGGCGGGACCAACGTTCTTCTGGACACCCGCGTGGATGCACCCAAACTTGGTCACGTCAACATGCTCGGAGAGGAACATCGAGCTCTGGTCGGCAACAAGCGTGTGGCCCTTCGTGTTGGGCAGGGTGTGGTATTGCGTGCCGTAGATGGTGTTGTTCTGACAGATATAGAGGTAGTCGGTGTCCTCGCGGATGGGAAGGTCCGAGCAGTCGGGAATGTAGGTGAAGCTCTTGTCTGCCGAGCTTGCAACCACATTGGGGTCACCTAGGATCTGGGCCTCCTGATAGGCCTTCTTTGCCCAGTTGCCCGTGATCACGAAGTCTGCCTTGCGGTGCGGTGCCAGGTTGATGAAAGTGGTCGCAAAGAGCAGTGAATCACCACCCTGCAGGAAGAGGACCTTGTAGTTCTCAGGAATACCCATAAGGGTGCGGATGTCGGCCTCGGCCTTGTCGATGATGCCCTGGAAGACCTTGGACCTGTGGCTCATCTCCATGACGGACATGCCGGAACCCTGGTAGTCGAGGATCTCAGAACCCGCGCGAGAGAGCACCTCCTCCGGAAGTACGGCGGGGCCGGCGGAGAAGTTGTACACGCGTGCCATGTAGATCACTCCAAATTCTGGTGCATCGCGGTTTCCCGGCTGCAGCCGCGCAGGCGCTCGGCTCGTAGTCGGCTCGTGTTTCAACATGATAGCCGGCGAATGACGAGAGTTTTCATCCGTTACGCTTTGATAACCTAGGCGCCCGGTGGGAATTTGTGCGGGGGTGTTGCCTCGCAACCATCGAACGCTGCCCCTGCACCAGCTGCTAGACTTGGACCAACGGCTTCGAGCAAGGAGGCGTTCCATGGGACAGGCGGCAGGAAGCGGCGAGCCTGATGCTCGCCCGGGCGTAGACGTGGTCTTCTTTGACATCGACGATACCCTGTACGACCAGGCAAAGCCCTTTGCCTATGCGGTGAGGCGCGTCTGCGGTGACCTTCCCGGCGCAACTGACGCAGCCCTCTACGATGCGAGCCGCAGGCACAGCGGCCCCATCTTTGCTGCCTTCTCGGCGCGGCACGCCCCTACTACGGAGGAGTATGCCCTGCGTATGCAGCAGACCCTTGCCGACTTTGGCGTTTCCATCGACCACAAGACCGCTGTGGAGGCGCAGCGCGTCTACGCTGACGAGTCGGGCGTGGCCATGTCGCTCTCCCCTGCCATGGCATCCTGCCTGGATGCGTGCCGCTCGCGAGCCCGTCTGGGCGTGGGCGTGATCTCCAATGGCCGCAAGGAGCTCCAGGCTGAGAAGCTCGGCATTCTCGGCATAGCACGGTGGGTCTCTCCCGGGGCCGTCTTTGTCTCACAGGCCGTGGGCTTGGCAAAGCCCGACCCGGCGCTCTTTGACTACGCATGCGACCACCTTGGCACAACGCCCGGTCGCTGCATCTATGTTGGTGATGCCTGGGACACGGACGTCGTGGGTGCATGTGCGGCGGGGATGCCGTGCGTATGGCTCAACCGTCGTGGGCGCATGCGGCCGCAGGACGCAAGGGGGGTCTCCCCAACTTGGGAGGTTGGGAGCGAGGAGGAGCTCCGTGCGCTAATCGGCAGCGAGTCCTTTTGGCGGTTCTCGCACACATAAGGCGCACTATGATGGGCACACGCTAAGAGAGAGGGCAGGAAATGGATTCAAGGCTTGAACCACTGTTCACTCCGTGGAGCATCGGCGGCTGCGAGATCAAGAACCGCATCGTCATGACGTCCATGGGCGGTACCAACATCTTTGGGTGGATGGAGAGAAACCACTTCGACCGGGACGGTGCCCGCTTCCTCCTGGAGCGCGCGCAGAACAACGTGGGGCTACTGCTTCCCGGCTGCCAGCCCGTCTACAACCCCATCGGCGGCCAGTGGCTAGATCAGAACCTCACCATGTACGAGGAGCTCAAGCCCTTCATGGAGGAGCTGCACGCCACGGGAGCCAAGATGTTCGTGCAGCTCACGGCTGGCTTTGGGCGAAGCTTCACGGTGTCTGACTCCATGGAGGAGCTCTACACCAACCCGCTGCTGCGCGCGCTGTCAAAGCCCTTCCTGGACCTGGACAAGATCTGCGCCACAGCGTCCCCCTCGCCCAACCGTTGGTCGGACAAGGTCCCCTCACGCGAGATGACCATCGGTGAGATCGACCGGCTTGTGGAGGCGTTTGCCACCTGTGCAAAGATGCTGCGTGACGCCGGCGTGGACGGCGTGGAGGTGCACGCCGTCCACGAGGGCTACCTTCTCGACCAGTTCACCCTCCCCTACGTGAACCACCGCAACGACATCTACGGCGGCTCGCGCGAGAACCGCTACCGCTTCCCGGTGCGCATTGTCCACGCAATCCACGACGCAGCAGGCGAGGACTTCCCTGTGTCGCTTCGCTACTCGGTGGTGAGCCGCACCAAGGGCTTCCGCGAGGGGGCGCTCCCCGGCGAGGACTACGTCGAGGTGGGGCGCACCATGGAAGAGTCCGAGTGGGCCGCACGCTACCTCACCGACGAGGGCTACGCAATGCTCAACTGCGACAACGGCACCTACGACGCCTGGTACTGGGCTCACCCGCCCATCTACATGCCCGAGAACTGCAACCTTTCAGACGTCGAGCACATCAAGGGATACGTGGACGTGCCGGTTGTCTGTGCCGGCCGCATGGACCCCTATGTGGGCGCACAGGCCGTGGCCGAGGGCAAGCTTGACGCCGTGGGCTTTGCTCGCCAGTTCCTGGCCGACGGCGAGTGGGTCACCAAGCTCGTCGAGGGGCGCGAGAAGGACATTCGCCCCTGCATCTGCTGCCATAACGGCTGCTTCAACATGTGCCACTACAAGGGGCACGCAAACACGCAGACTCTCGAGGACTCGCTGCATCTCTCGCGTTGCGCGGTGAACCCCGAGACCATGCAGTACGAGAAGCACCACATCCGCCCCACCACCACGCCCCGGCGCGTCGCCGTGGTTGGTGGCGGCATTGGTGGCATGGAGACCGCGCGCGTGCTTGCGCTTCGCGGCCACTGGCCCGTCATCTACGAGCAGTCAGACCATCTGGGCGGCGTCTTCCGCGAGGCCGCATCCGCGAGCTTCAAGGGCAAGCTCCGCGACCTTCTCGCCTGGTATGAGCGGCAGATGAAGGAGCTTGGCGTCGAGATCCACTACAACCGCGAGGTCATCGACGTGCAGGAGCTTGACGAGGACTACGCGATCGTGGCAACCGGCGCAACGCCCAAGCGCCTGCCCGTCCAGGGCTTCGAGCGTGCGATGGATGCCTTGGACTACCTCGATGGGGCTAAGGTTGGCCAGCGCGTGGTGGTCATTGGCGGCGGCCTCACCGGCTGCGAGGTGGCGCTCGAGCTCTACCTCTCCGGCAAGGAGCCCGTCATCGTTGAGATGAAGGATGACCTGGTGGCGCAGGACGGCGTTTGCCTTGCCAACTCGAGCTACCTGCGTGAGTTCTTCGCCTGGAAGAAGGTTCCCGTCTACCTGGAGTCCACGGTGCGCGCCATTGGCGAGGGCTGGGTGCAAATCTCGCACAAGGACGGCACGCTCGAGCGAATAGCGTGCGACTCGGTAGTAAGCGCTGTTGGCTACGCGCCCGATCCCATTTCGCAGCCAGACGGCCGCCATGTGCAGCTTGTTGGCGACTGCGCCGGCGTAGGCAACCTGCGCTCGGTCATCTGGCGCGCCTACGAGGCCGCCTCGCGCGTTTAGTTGGGGGAATCACGAGAAGGAAGGGAGGCCAGCCCATGGAGCTGACCCAGGAGGAGCGTGACATCCTCGACGGCAAGCAAGGAGAGACGCTTGCCAAGGTGATGAGAACGCTCGTTGAGTACGGAGAGGCGTTTGGTGCTTCGCGCATGGTCAAGGTGACGGCGCCTGGTCACCTGGTGACCAGCTTTGGCATTTCGATCCTCGAGGCGAACTTCCGCCTCATGGACGAGCTCATCAAGGCAGGGCTTAAGGCCAAGGAGCCCTTCACCGTTGACCCGCGCCCCATCGACAACGCAGACGTTCCCGCAAGCGTGGTCCAGAAGGTCGTGGGCGCGGTCACCTACAGCAAGCAGGACGCCTACGAGCGCCAGCTGCGTGCCGTTGGTCTCAAGGACGAGAACGCCTTCACCTGCGCCTGCTACCTGCCCGAGGTTGGCAACGCCCCAAAGCGCGGCGACGTGCTGAGCTGGGCAGAGTCCTCTGCCGTGGTTTATGCCAACTCTGTCCTTGGCGCGCGCTGCAACCGGAATAGCGGATTCATCGACCTCTTTGGCAACATTGTGGGCGAAGTCCCGGAGTTTGGCCTTCTCACCGATGAGGGACGCAAGGCCACATGGGTCGTGGACGTGGAGTGCACCAAGAAGCCCCAGGCGCAGGTGCTGGGCTCTGCCATTGGCATGAAGGTGATGGATGAGGTTCCCTACATCCGTGGGCTTGACCAGTGGCTGGGCTGCACGCTTGACGATGCGGCGAAGGGCTATCTCAAGGACATGGGGGCGGCCACAGCATCAAATGGCGCCGTGGGCCTCTACCACGTGGCAGGCATCACGCCCGAGGCGGCGGACCTGGGCGAGTCCCTCATCGCTGAGGGCGCGAAGCACTATGTGATCGACGACGCGGAACTTGAGCGAGTGAAGGCGAGCTACCCCAACATCTGGAAGAAGCCCAACGCTCGCTCACGCCTGGCCTTCATCGGCTGCCCGCACTGCTCGCTTGATCAGCTCAAGGACTGGGCGCATCGCATTCCCGAGGCCCTCGCCCGCGAGGGACGCACGCGTGTTGCGGTGCCCACGGTTGTCTCGAGCGCACCCGATGTCCTTGCAGCCTTCGACGGGACTCCCGAGAAGCGCAAGCTCCTGGCCACAGGCGCCAAGCTCACCTACATCTGCCCGCTCATGTATATGGACAATCCCGCCACGGACTTGCCGGTAGTGACGTGCTCCAACAAGCTGCGCACGTATACGAGCGCGCGCTACTTTGACGAGGACGACCTGCTCCGCATTATCGCGAGGGGAAGGATTGACTAATGGCTGAGAAGACCTTCAGGGGGCGTGTTGTTGTCGGCGGAGCTGTGAGCGCAAAGGCGCTGGTAAGCCATGGCGGCTTCAACACGCTGGCAAGCTACCAGCAGCCGCTCATCCTAAAGAACGTGAAGGCACCCTGCTCTGATCAGAACAACCCCGACCTCTACAAGAAGCCGCTCCAGGGAGCGGCCATCTGCCTGCCGCAGACCATCGGCTCTACCACGGGTGGCATGGTCCTCATGTGCGCGTGCGATATGGGCGCAGGTCCGGCCTGTATGCTCTTCTCTAAGCCCATTGACCCCCTTGCCGCAGCGGGAGCCATTCTCGCCAAGAACTGGACGGAGCACCCGTTTGTCGTGGTTGACCAGTTGGGCGACGAGTTTCTCGACTACATGCATGACGGCATGGACGTGAGCGTTGCCGAGGACGGTACCGTCACCGTTGCTGGGTGACGCTGTCGCTCCTGCGAAAATGCGCCTTCGGGCGAGAATTTGGCGCCTGAGCAGCAGTTTTAGCAGTAATCGTGTGTGAAGAGGTCCCTCGGGCGTCATTTTGGCGCCCGAGGGCTTGTCTCGTAGGGAATCCCGTCGGGAGCCCACATTTAGACGTCATGTTGGCGCCTAAACGCGCATTTCGTCCTACCGATTGACCTCCTCGAGAAAGGCGTCACCGTAGCGTTGGAGCTTGGCACGCCCCACGCCGGGGACCTCGAGCAGCTCCTCAACGTTTGCGGGACGGCGCCGCACCATGGCCCGCAGCGTTGCGTCCGAGAAGATCATGTAGGGCAAAACATGGTACTCGTCCGCAAGCTGCTTGCGCAGCGCGCGCAGGCGCTGGAAGAGTCGCTCGTCCTCGTCGGTGACTTCGGTCTCGCTGGGCAGCTCGCGAGTACGGTAGCTGCCTTTGGCGCCCAAGGCGCCAAAGGCCCTGCGAGGACGTGTGGCCCGCAGATACTCGTCGGCGGAGGTGCCAAGGCACACGGAGCAGCCACCGCACCCGGAAGAGCCATCGCCTTCCCCTAGCGACGAGGCATCCTGGCCAAAGTAGCGAAGCACCCGTGCTCGAAGGCACGATTCACCCATCGCATAGCCAATCATTGCCGAGAGGAGCCGCTCCCTGTTGCGCAGCAGCATCTTCCTCTCGGCCTGCGGGGTCTCTGGCGGGAACTCGGTGTTGTCAATGAAGAAGTGGCACGTGCGTATGTCACCGCGGCTCCACAGGAGGTAGCACTCGGCAGGCTCGCCGTCACGACCGGCACGTCCCGCCTCCTGGTAGTATTCCTCAAGCGAGAGGGGCAGCCCGCAGTTCACGACAAAGCGCACGTCTGACTTGTCGATGCCCATACCAAACGCGTTGGTGGCTACCATGACGCGTGCTTCGTCGCGCACAAAGGCTTCTTGTGAGGCGCCGCGCTCAGCGTTCTCCATACCAGCGTGGTAGCTCACCGCGGTGATTCCCCCGGCACGCAGAGCTTCCGCAAGCTCGTCCACCTTCTTGCGCGTGGTCGCATAGACAATGCCGGACCACGTGGGATGTGCCGCAAGGTAGCCCAGCAGCCAGCGCGTGCGGTCCTTGGGCGTAAGCTCAAAGGACGAGAGGCGCAGGTTGGGTCGGTCGAAGCCGTTTACCTGGATGGCTGGGTGGCGCAAGTCGAGCAGGCGCGAGACGTCCTGGCGCACCCGTGCCGTTGCGGTTGCCGTGAGCGCGCAGACAACGGGCCTCCATGGGAGCTGGTTGACAAAGGCGGGAATGCCGCGATAGGCCGGGCGAAAGTCCTGTCCCCACTGGCTTACGCAGTGCGCCTCGTCAACGGCTACAAGTGGCACGCGCACCTGTTGAGCAAAGGCAATGAAGCGCTGGTCAGAAAGGCGTTCCGGTGCAACGTACATGATGTCATACCATCCGGCCATGGCCCGCGCCATCACAACCTCCTGCTGACGTGGCGTGAGCGTGGAGTTGAGGTAGGAACCCCGGATGCCCGCCTCCTTGAGCGAGCGCACCTGGTCGCCCATGAGTGAGATGAGCGGCGATACCACAAGCGTAAGCCCGCCGAGAAGTACCGCCGGAATCTGGTAGCAGATGGACTTGCCGGCTCCCGTAGGCATGACGGCAAGCACGTCGCGACCAGAGAGGATCGACGAGATGACCTCCTCCTGGCCGGGCCGGAAGGAGTCATAGCCAAAATAGGTGCGCAGGGCTTCTCGGGCGCGAGCCATTGCCTCTCCTTGCCTGTCTGTGTCGTCGTCGCCCGCCACCATTAATCCTCCCGTATGTCTACTTAAAGATAATGCCGCTCACCGATTGGTCGGCGCCGCCCACAGGTACTACCATACAACCCATGGGAAGTGCGGAAGACACAGCAGCGGCAAAGTATCGGCAGATGACGGGGGAGCCCGTACGGCCCCTCATCCTCACGCTTGCCGCTCCCTCAATTGTTTCTAACCTTGTTACCAGCATCTACAACCTCTGCGACACCTTCTTCGTGGGATCGCTTGGAACCTCCGCCGAGGGCGCCATTGGCATATCGTTCGTGGTCATGACCGCCATCCAAGCTGTTGGCTTTGGTATGGGACAGGGCACGGGCAACGCAATCTCGCGCTACCTTGGCGCAAAGGACCGTGATCGCGCCTGCATCATGGCAACCAACGGCTTGGCAACCACGCTTCTTCTCGGCACGCTCATCGCCATTGTGGGCAACATCCTCATCGAGCCCATCTGCCTGGTGGCGGGTTCGACCGAGACCATCCTCCCCTACGCCAAGACCTTCGTGGGCATCATTCTTCTAGGCGCACCCTTCATGTGCAGCTCGCTCATGCTCAACATGCAGTTGCGCTTCGAGGGAGAGGCGCTCCATTCCATGATTGCCATCATAACAGGCACCCTCATCAACATTGGCCTTGAGCCGCTCCTCATCTATGGGGCTGGTCTGGGCATAGCGGGCAGCGCCATTTCTACGGTAATCTGCCAGTTTATCAGCTTTTGCATTCTCGTCTGGCAGATTCAGCACGTGGGGATAACGCCTCTTTCCTCTAAGTGGCTGAGAAGGCCCACCCGCGCCATGGTCACCAAGATCGTGAACGGCGGTCTTCCCTCCTTTGTGCGCCAGTGCATGCTCGGCGTGGCTACCACGCTCCTCAACGAGGCGGCCCGCCCTTTTGGCGACGCGGCGATAGCCGCGCTCGCTGTGGTCCAGCGCATCACGAGCATTGGGAACTACGTTCAGATTGGCATTGGCCAGGGCTTCCAGCCGGTGGTTGGCTACAACTACGGGGCCAAGCTCTACGAGCGCATTAGGGCTGGCTACCGCTTTGCCGTACGCACGGCGTTTGTTGCAGTGGCATTTCTGGGCGTTGTGACCTTCGCCCTGGCGCCGCAGCTCGTGGGGCTCTTCTCGAATGACACCGAGGTCGTGAGCATAGGAACGCTCGCCCTGCGCGTGGAGAGCTTCACGCTTCCCCTCACGGGCACCGCTATGATCACCAACTTCTTGCTGCAGACCACCGGGCGTATGTGGCGTGCGACCATCCTGGGAGCCTGCAGGCTTGGCCTTGTGCTTGGTCCCGTGGTGCTGGTTCTTCCGCCCATGCTGGGGCTTCTCGGCGTCCAGCTGGCGCAGCCCGTGACCGACGTCATCACGTTTCTGGTGACGATTCCCATGGCGTGGTCGATTCTGCGCGAGCTTGCACAGGAGGAGCGAGAGGGGCGCTGACGCTCCACCGCCCAGAAATGCGACTATCATGAGCCGCTGTGGATAGTTTCGCGCACCGCGCGCATGACATATGGAGGCATCTGGCAATGGAAACCTTTGATGAGCTGTACTACACGAAGCCTTACCTGCGCGAGTTTGATGGCAAGGTCGTGTCGTGCGAGGCGGCTGATGGCGGCTTTGCCATCGTTCTAGACCAGACCGCGTTCTACCCCACAGGTGGAGGCCAGCCGGGTGACCGCGGAACGCTGCGCGTTGGCACGGGTGACGATATCCTCGTTGCACACGTGCGCGAGGCGGTCCCGGGCAATGGCGCGGGCGAAGTCATCCATCTCACGGACGTCGCGCTTCCGGTTGGCGCCAGCGTGCACGGGTCGCTTGACTGGACCTGGCGTCGTGACAACATGGAGGCGCACACCGGCGAGCACATTGTCTCGGGCATCGTGCACGCGCTCTTTGGCTACAACAACGTGGGCTTTCACATGGGCGAGCGTTGCATCGAGGTCGACTTTGACGGCGTCCTGACGCTCGATGACGTGCTGGACGTCGAGCGACGTGCCAACGCGGCCATCCGTGAGGACGTGAGCGTGGAGGCACTTCTCCCCTCTCCTGCCGAGCTTGCCGCGATGGACTACCGCAGCAAGAAGGACCACGACGGCCAGATTCGTGTGGTGAGGATCGATGGCGTGGACTCCTGCGCCTGCTGTGGGACACACGTCTCGTCCACCGGACAGGTGGGGCTCATCAAGATTCTGCGCACAGCCACCAAGAAGAAGCGGACGCGCCTGGAACTTCTCTGTGGGCGCCGCGCGCTTGAGGCCTGTGAGGACGCCATGGCAGCCTTTCGCGAGACGAGCAACTTCCTCACGGTTGCGGACGAGGAGGTGCCCGAGGCGGTGCAACGTCTCTCTGCTGAGAAGGACGACCTCAAGCACCAGCTCAAGCAGGCGGGCCGCAAGCAGATTGACCAATATGTTGCTGGCCTGGCACCTGTTGACGCGCTTGCCATCTGCAATCTCCCGGGACTGGACATCGAGGACCTCCGTTACCTATGTGAGCGCGTGCTCGAGGCGACGGACGCCACGGTATGTTCGGCTCTCTCGCCCGTGGCCGGAGATAGTACGCACCTGGCGTACGTCATGGCGTCTTCCGACAAGGACCTGAGGCCCGCGTGCAAGGAGCTCAACTCCAGGCTCGACGGCCGTGGCGGCGGAAAGGCCCAGATGGTCCAGGGTAGCTGGACTGCTGCGAACGATGCCGCAGAGGCGGCCATTCGTGAGGTGCTCGGATAGGCACTGCTGCTGCTTGCCGTCGCGCTTGGGCTAAAGCATCTCCAGGAAGGTCCGTGCGGCCACGCCCATCTCGTCTTTGCTGTGATGTACTAGGAACATGCTGCGCCAGGCAGGCGTCTCTAGGTGCCGCACGTCCAGCCTGCTGTTGCTCCCCTCGAGCGCAAGGCTTGGGAGCATTGAAATACCCAAGCCCGCCTCGACCATAGCGAGTATGGCCGCAGTGTTTGAGGTAACGCATCGAATGTTGGAGTGATGGAGTTCACGCTGAAGCAGCGGCGCAGTCTCGGTGTCTGCCACAAACAGCTCGTCTATCAGGGACTCAATGGATACGGGACCAGAGGCCGAGAAATGCCCTGGGGGAGCCACAATTACGATCTCGTCGCGCTCGAAGAGGCTGCACTCAAGGCCCTCCCCCCGCATGCGATGCGGAACGAAGGCAAGGTCCACCTGGTCTTTCTCCATGAGGCTTGCTGCTTCGCCGTACGTGGTCTCCATGATGTCAACCCTGACTCCGGGGTGGGCGCTCACGAACTCTCCCAATGGCTTTGCCAGGCGCAGGGCAACGATGCTTGATGGCGCAGCAATGGCTATGGAGCCAGCATCCAAGCCATGCAGGGATTCCACGTGTTGGAACAGTTCGTCGTAGCTGCGGCACATCCTGCTTGCATCATTCAGGAGCTCGCGTCCCTCGCTCGTAAGGATGAGCGCCGCTCCGCGTCGATGGAAGAGCTGCAGGCTCCAGTCGGCTTCCAGGCTCGCAACCATGCGGCTTACCGTTGACTGAGTGCAACCCATCTCCTCTGCAGCACGCGTGAAGCTGCCCACTTGGGCGCTTGTCACGAATGCCTGAAACTTGCGGATGTTTCCCTCCACGCTGTCCCCCGAGTTGCCGTACCTACCCTGCCTGTTATCGCGTCGCTCGCGACGCCTGCAAGATTCTATGGCTGAGAGGCGCAAGCCGTCTGCGTGATTAGGCCAACGGAGGACGAGTGGCTCTCGGGAGGGCAAGAAGAGGGGTTCTCACATCAATGAGGGCTGGACCCGTGGGCCCAGCCCCCAGTAACTCTCAACGCTTTGGAAGCACCAGACCTCGAGAGCACCTGCTACAGGGCGCCCTTGATCATCTGATCGCCCTCCTTCATGATGACCTCCATGTTGTCGGGCGTGAGGTCGCGAATGTTGGCAAGCGGGTCGCCGTTGACAACGAGCAGGTCGGCGTACTTGCCCTTCTCGAGCGAGCCGAACTCGTCCTCGTGGTGGACCATCTTGGCGCCGTTGAGCGTAGCGGCAACGATGGCGTCCATAGCGGGAATGTCGCAATGCTCGACCCACGCGTAAACCTCGTCCAGCGTGGTGTAGCCATACGGCGTCGAGAAGCTGAAGGAGTCGGAGCCCACGGTGAGCGTGACACCCAGCTTGTACGCACGGTTGAGGTTGGCGTACGAGCGCGCGATGCCCTTCTCGGCGTTGTCCTTGCCGGGCCACTTGTCCAGCTCGGGAGTCCACTCCGGCGGGTACGTTGCGTACCAGCTGGGCAGAAAGCCAACGGTGGGCGTGAAGAAGGTGCCCTGCTGGGCCATGAGGTCCATGGTCTTGTCGTCAAGCTCGAAGCCGTGGATGAGCTGCTCGCAGCCAAAGCGCACCGAGTCATACGCAGCCGAGATGGAGTTGTAGGAGTGCGACCACACGGGGATGCCGATCATTGCGCACTCATCGCACACGGCCTTGATCTCCTCGGAGCTATACAGTTGGGCGCGACCGGAGTCCCAGCGCCAGATGCCACCGCCCGTTGCCCAGATTTTGATGGCATCGGGGTTCTCGCGTAGGCGCATGCGGATGGCGTGGCGAAGCTCCCATGGGCCGTCTACCTGGTCGCCCCATGGGTGGCCGGTCTTGGACATCTCGAAGGGAAGCTTGTGGCAATCACCGTGGCCAGCGGTGCGGCAGAAGCCCAGACCGGTCGCGAAAATACGCGGCCCCTTCATGACGCCCATGTTCACCAGGTCGCGGATGGCGATGCCGTTACGGCCGATCTCGCAAACGGTGGTGAGGCCGTGGGTCACGGCGTCATAGGCCTGCTTGACCGCGCACGCCTGCTTTTGGGCAACGGTCTCGATGACCCAGTCGTTGTCGTTGTCGGTGAGGTTGCCCGAAAAGTGAATGTGCGTGTCGATGATGCCCGGCATGATGGTGCGTCCGGAGATGTCACGCACCTCGTAGCCCTCGGGAATCTCGGTGGCGGGACCGGCATAGGCAATCTTCTTGTCATCAACCAGGACAAGGCTGTCCTCTACCGGTGAGGCACCCGTACCGTCGACGAGCTTGCCACCCTTGAATGCGATCTTGCTCATACCAAAACCTCCAATTCGTGCGAGCCTTGCAGTGCCTGTATCGCTAGTCGCGCCGTGGGCGCGCTGTAGCCTTGCTGTGACCGGCTAGCTAGTACGCGCCGCGTCAACGTTGGCGTGCCTGTTGCCAAAGATCGCCAGAATCAGGATGCCGATGAGGACCCAAGCGGCGATGATGGCCCACTCCACGCCATTAAGGGCGGCGGGGCTAAACGGCAGAACCATCAGTGCGATCACGATGGCTCCCGCGGCAATTGCGCAGCCAATGCCCACCTTGCCGCCGTTGACCTTGTACGGGCGCGGCAGATCAGGCTCGGTCTTGCGCAGACGCATGCAGGCGCACGCCGCCATGGTGCAGGCAAAGATGAAGCCCAGAGAGGCAACGTTCGTGAGCGGGACCAGCATGTTCCTGCCAAGGAAGGGGCCCACCAACGTAAGGACAGCCATCACGATGTTGCCGTTCTTGGGGGCACCGGACTTGGGGTCAATCTCAGCGAAGGACTTTGGAAGCATCTCCTTGCGTCCCATGGCAAGCATCAGGCGCGTGGAGGCGCCAAAGAAGGAGTTCATGGGGCCAAGGGGTCCCAGTGTCGCGATGATGAGCATCGCAATGTAGAAGAAGATGTTAATGCGCTCCAGAACCGCCAGGGCAGGGACTGAGGAGCGCACGAACTCATGCCAGTCGATGATGGTGCCAAACGAGTAGATGCAGATGAGATAGAACACGCCAGAGGCGAGAAGCGCGATGGCAGGAACGAGACCAAACTTCTTCCAGTCAAGGTTTGCCGAGGCCTCCTCGGCCTGCTGCGGGATGGTGTCAAAGCCAGCGTAGAAGAAGGGCGTCATGACCAGGACAGCCACGATGCCGCCAAGCGTTGAGGTGGCTTCGGTTGCGGAGCCGCCAGCGGCGTCAGTCACCTCGGAGAACACGGGAAGCGCGTTGGAGGGCGAGCCGGTTGCAAAGGAGATGACCATGGCCAGCACCATACCTGCGAGAAGCGCCTTGGTGAGGAAGCTGGAGAGCTTTGCCGCAGCACCTGCCCCGCGGAAGTTGAGGACGATCACCAGCACAGCAAAGCCCAGCGAGATGATGGTGGGCCACAGGTACACGTCTGCACCCATGATGGTGTAGAGCTTCACCGAACGAAGCCACGCAAGTGCTGGGATCTCTGCGAAGCGGTCGGTGAGCAGCGTGGATATGGCGATGGCCTCCCAGGGGCATAGTGGGGCGTTCCCCAGAAGTAGCATCCAGCCCGTGAGGAAGCCCATCTTGCGACCAAAGGTGCGGTCCACGTACTCGATGATGCCGCCCGAAATGGGGATTGCCGCGGTAAGTTCGCCAAAGCACATGCCAATGGGCACGAGGAAAATCGCGCCGATGGCGAAGGCGATCATCGCGGGGATAGGGCCTCCGCCCAGCACCATCCAGTCGCCCACTAGCAAAACCCATCCGGTGCCGATGATGGCACCAAATCCGATGGTGAAGAAGTTGAAGAGCGTGAGCTCCTTCTTCATTCCGCCGGAGGTGGAGGTGTTGTTGTCTGCCATTCCCCCTCCTCTCAGATCCATAAACACTCAGGTCGTGCGACCACGGAAGATATTCGTTCCGAAGCGCTTTCCAGGAGAAGAGGAATGGGTTGAGCCCGCCGCGAGCGGGGTTCGAACGCGCGCCAGCGGGGATGCTGACGCCAATCAAAACGCGGTAAGCGAATTGACCTCATGCAGAAGTTGAATGATACCCGGAACCAGCGATGGCCACAGGGCATGGCTCACGAAGCGCAAGAGTGTAAGCGGGACTGCCCCTTGGAAACCCGTGCGGTCAAGAAATTGTAAGGCGGCTACCCGAGAAGAACGCGCCCAAGCTCATCGACCGTGTCTACCACCGTTGTGGCACCAGCGCTGAGAAGCTCTTCTCGGGATCCGTAGCCATAGGTGACGCCCACGAATCCCACCGAGGCAGCCTGTGCGCCCCGCGCGTCCTGGGCCCGGTCTCCCACCATGGTGACCATGTTCCTCTCGTCACGCATACCCAGACGAACGAGAGCCTCGTTGATCACATCTGCCTTTGCGGTGCGCTTCTCGTCAAGCGTCGCCCCTACCACCTGGTCAAAGAGACCCGTCATCCCAAAGTGGTCAAGGATTCTTTGCACGAACGGCTCGGGTTTGGACGAAGCCACGCAGGTGAGGATGCCCGCCGCCCTCAGTGTGCCGAGAAGTTCAATAATCCCCTGGTACGGGTGGTTCTCAAAGAGGCCCACGGTTGTGTAGCGTTCACGATAGAGTTCGAGCGCCCGCAGTGCCTCCTCGTGTGACATGCCGGAGAAGTCCATGAACTCCTGAACGAGCGGTGGACCAATGAAGACCGTGAGGGCAGAAGGGTCCGGCACCTCTCGTCCCATCTTCTCGAGGGCGTACTGGACGGACCTTACGATTCCCTCCCCGGATGCGGTGAGTGTCCCGTCGAGGTCAAAGAGCACCGCCTTGGGCATATTCACTCCTCTGCCTATCAGTCGTACCAAGAAGCCATATAACGCCGCTCACTAGAGTTTAGCTCCTGTTCTTAAACGGCTCCTACATTTGCCCAGGTCGCTGGAAACCGTTATAAGAAATGGAGCTAAACTCCGCAGCGAGAAGTTCCGCAGCGAACGGCCTCGCGCGGCGAGGAGGGCAAAAGCGGCCCCGGCGCAAACCCGGGGCCGCTCGCCTATACAGCCTGAATGTCCTTCACCATCACGTCCCGACCGGTCACGAGGTGGGTGTTGTGACCTCCGCAGGCGGGACAGGCCTTTCCGTACTCGGTGGTGCGGTAGGTCTTCTTGCAGTCGCGGCAGTACGAGATGCCCGCAACGATAATCATGTTGAGCTCGCACTCCTGCATGTGCTCGGTGCGAAGTTTTGCCCACTCGAAGCAGTCGCGGAAGTAGCTGGGCACGATGGTGCTGACCTCCCCCACCTCGAGGTCAACGCGCACCACCTTGCTCACGCCGTTCTTGCGAGCGGCCTCCTCGACCATGTCGATCACGCGCACGACAATGCCCAGCTCGTGCATCTACGCGTTCTCCTCACGCGACTCGTCACTCGAGTTGCCCGTGTAGGGGTGCGTGCGGTTGAACCCCTGGTGGGTGCGGTTGTACTCGCGGCGCTTCTCGCGCATGGTCTTGGCTTCCTCCGAGCCGGAGTTTGCCACGATCTTCACTGCACGCTTGATCGCATAGCTAGCGAGCCCACCCACCTTGTCCTCGGCCACGCGCATGTCGGTCATCTCGGGGCGGTCCCGGTAGAGGTGGATGGCGTCGAACTTGCAGCGGGTGGTGCAGATGCCGCAGCCAATGCACTTGTTGGGGTCGACAACGGACGCGCCGCAGCTCAGGCAGCGCTTGGTCTCGATGGCCACCTGCTCGGCCGTGAGCGTACGGTGCGTGTCGCGGAAGCGGTCGGCACCCTCGGGGTCCATGCCCTCCTCCTGGCGGCCCGCATTGTCGTACGAGTCGATAAGAAGGTCGTCCTTGTCGAGCTCAAGGTAGTTGTGGCGGTCGCGGCCAATGGTCATGCTCGCACCCTCCTGCACGCGGCGGTGCAGCGACTCGGCGGCATAGTGGCCAGCGGCAATGGCGTCAATCACGAACTTGGGACCAGTGAGGACGTCACCGCCCACAAAGATGTCCTTGTCTGCCGTCTGGAACGTGAGGGCATCTGCCTGCGGGTAGTTGCCGTGATGGAAGGTGACCGAACGGCCGTCGAGAAGGCCGCCCCACTCGATGGCCTGCCCAATGGCAAAGACCACCTGGGTGCAGGGCACGGTGATAGTCTCATCCTCGTTGTAGAGCGGCGAGAAGCGCTTGGTCTTGGGGTCGATGACCTGCGTGCAGCGCTTGAAGACGACGCCCTTCACATGACCGGACTCGTCGACGAGCACTTCCTTGGGGCCCCATCCGTTCTGAACGGCTACGCCATCCTCGAGCGTCTCGGCAATCTCTGCGTTGGTGGCGGGCATCTCGTCGCGCTGCTCGAGCGAGACCATCGTGACGGTAGCGGCACCACGGCGCTTGGCGTTACGCGCGCAGTCGACGGCCACATTGCCGCCGCCAACCACCACGACGTCACCGGACATGGCAGGGTTACCCTTGGCCATGGAGTCCTCGAGGTAGTGCACGGCAACGTCCGTGCCCTCGGCTGTGTCACCGGGGACGCCGGGACGCCTACCACCCTGGCAGCCCACGGCCACGAAGAACGCCTGGAAGCCCTGCTCGCGCAGCTGGTCAAGCGTCACGTCGCGGCCAACCTCAACGCCACAGCGAATCTCGACGCCCAGGCTCTTGATAATCTCGACCTCGGCGAGGAGCACGTCTTTCTCGAGCTTGTAGGACGGGATGCCGTACATCATCATGCCGCCAGGCTGCTCGTGCTTCTCGAACACCACGGGCGAGTAGCCGAGAAGCGCAAGGTAGTACGCGCAGGAGAGACCAGCGGGACCAGCGCCGATGATTGCGATTTTCTGGTCGAAGTGGTCGTGGACAGAAGGCACCGCGCGGTTGGGGACGGCGTGCTCGGCCTGCGCAAGGTCATAGTCGGCGACGAACTTCTTTACCGCGTCGATGGAGACGGGCTGGTCAATGGTGCCGCGCGTGCAGGCGTCCTCGCAGCGCTTGTTGCAGATGCGGCCGCACACGGCGGGGAACGGGTTCATGGTGCGGATGAGCTCTACGGCCTCCTGGTACTTGCCCTCCTTGGCCTTCTGGAGGTAGGCCTGCACGGGCACGTGTGCCGGGCAGGCAGCCTTGCAGGGCGCAGAGCCCGTGGGCCAGGTGTTGTGCATGCGGGCGGTGTCGCGGTAGTTCTCGTCCCAGGCGTACTTGCCCCAGTGGATTGCGTCGGGGAGGATGGCGAGCGGGTACTTGGGCTGCTCGCCGTTGGCGCGGCAGAGCTTCTGGCCAAGCTTCACGGCGCCAGCTGGGCACGACTCCACGCAGAGGCCGCAGGCAACGCAGTTCTCGGGCGTGACCTTGGCCGTATACGAGCTGCGCGACATGTTGGGGGTGTTGAAGAGCATGCTTGTGCGCAGCGCGTTGCAGATCTTCACGTCGCAGTTGCAGATGTCAAAGATCTTGTTCTCACCGTCGATATTGGTGATCTGGTGGACAAAGCCGTTGTCCTCGGCACGCTTGAGGATCTCCAGCGCCTCCTCGGTGGTGATGTAGTGCGCGCGCCCCGTTTCGACGGTGTAGTCGGCCATGTCACCAACTTGGATGCACCAGTCATCGGGGTCGTCGGCGCAGCCCTCCCCAAGCGTCGTGCGAGAGTAGCGGCAAGAGCAGATGCCCGCAGCGATGTGTCCCTCGTACTTCTTGAGCCAGTAGGAGATGCGCTCGAGCTTGACGGCCTCGTTCTGGAAGTTGACGGCCTCCTCGACGGGAATTACGTGCATGCCAATGCCGTCACCGCCGGGCGGAACCATCTGGGTGATGCCCGCCAGTGGAATAAAGGTCATACGCTCGAAGAAGTTGGCGACCGGGGGATTCTTGTCGATGCGATCCTTGCTCGAGTTGAAGAGCTCGGCAGAGCCAGGGACAAAGAAGGGCAGGCGCCAGCGCTTGATGCGCGGGGCGTCAGCGATGGGACCGTCGTCGTTGTAGTGGTCGCCGTAGTCGTACTCAAGGATACCGATGACGCTCATCTCATCAAGAAGCTCCTGCAGGTGTGCGGGCTCAATCTCGGGTGCCAGGGTCATCATCTGGTCAAAGTCGTAGAACTGGCGGAGCTTCATGCGGTTGCCAAGGTCGACCATCTCGTCGGTGAGGACCTCCTTGAGGCCCCAGTACTCGGGATCGTCTGTCTTGACGCCGCCGACCTTGTGCTTCACGACGTCGGTGATCTTGCGGCCGAGCTTTGCCACGGCAGCGTTGCGCTGGGCCTCGTTCTGATAGATGGAGCGGGGCTGTTCAAACTGTTCTGGCATCTCTTACGCCCTCCAGAGGTCGATTTCGTGGCGAACCCAATCGGCGAGCTGGTCCATGCCCTCGCCCGTCTTGGCAGATATCTTGATGAGCTGACAGTTGGGATTGCGCTGGCGCAGATAGGTCTCGAAGGTGTCGATGTCAAAGTCAAAGTACGGCAGCACGTCAATCTTGTTGAGAAGCACGACGTCGGCCTTCTCGAACATGAGGGGGTACTTGAGGGGCTTGTCGTCACCCTCGGGAACTGAGAGGATCACAGCATTCTTGGACGCGCCGGTATCGAACTCGGCGGGGCACACGAGGTTGCCCACATTCTCGAGGAAGACAAGGTCAAGCCCCGTGGCATCAAGGGAGTCGATGCCCGTGCGCGTCATTCCGGCATCCAGATGGCACATGCCGCCAGTGTGGAGCTGGATAGCGCGGGCTCCCGTCTGGCTGATGATGCGGTCGGTGTCAACGGCTCCGTCGATGTCCGCCTCCATCACGCCAATGCGATAGGTGTCCTTGAGCAGGTTGATGAGACGTGTGAGCGTCGTGGTCTTGCCCGAACCTGGGGAGCTCATGACGTTGAGGAGGAACTGCTCGCGTGACCTGAGGTCTTCTCGTACGCGGTCTGCCTCAGCGTCATTGTCGGCAAAGACACTCTCTTTGAGCTCGATTACTTTGACTTCCTCCATGCGCTTCCTCTCCTGTGCGATCATGCACGCAAGACAGACGCCCCTCACGCCCCTTTTGCCATGAAGAACGTGACCCGCCCGAATGGACGCGCCTTTGTCATGCCGTGACATCTCTATCACATCTGAACATATCCTAACAGGTGTGTGCGGTTAGACGCACGCCCATAGGAAAGGTTTCGCCTATGCGGCGAGGCTACCGACCCGGCACGATGCCGGACAGAGGCGTCATAAGATTGGTGCGCCTCAACGGGTAACGCGAGAAAGGCATTGAAGATGAGAATGAAACCCCAGGACCACACGCCCCTTGAACTTGCGATGTTCGATTACGACAAGGGAGACCCCAAGCGCATCCAGCACTTTGTGAAGGTGCGCGCCCTTGCCCGCACCATTGGCATGGCAGAGGGGCTTGACGAGGAGACCCTGCATGCGCTCGAGGCGGCGGCAATTGTCCACGACAGCGGCATCCATGAGTCCGAGCGTATCTACCACGACACCTGAGGCAAGCATCAGGAGGAGCTTGGCCCCGGCGTTGCACGCCCGCTGCTTGAAGCCACCGGCTACGAGCCAGCAGAGGTTGACCGCGTGTGCTGGCTCATAGCACACCATCACAGCTACGCGGACATCCACGACATGGACCTTCAGGTTCTGGTCGAGGCGGACTTCCTGGTGAACATCTACGAGGACGCCATGGAGAGGCCCGAGGCCAGGCGACACATGGCGGAGTCTGCGGCGGGCAAGGCCTTCAAGACCAAGACGGGCCTCGCTATGCTCCGTGACCAGTTCCTCTCGTAGCCGGGAGCCCGCAGGTTAGGCTACCGAGAAGCTCCAGATGGCTCGTGCTTGCTCGCAGATAATTGAGAGGTCCCAGTGCCAGAGACTGCGGGCGCGGCTGTTTGAGTCGTGCACGAGGGCCTTGCCCTCGTCGTCGAGGCCCTCTATGGCTATGTAGTGCCCAACCTTGGTAAAGATGCCAGGCGCCATGTTGCAGATGATGGGATGACCGGCTTCGAGCTCTGCCGCGAGCGCCTCAGGGGTGTTGGCGACTGACGTGCTAGCGAGCCCGAGCTTCTCGGCGCCCTCAGACATGAGAAGCCACGAAGAGCCGTCGCCATCCGTCGAGTAGCCGTTCTCGGTAGCAAAGTCGGCCATCTCGGTGGAGCCGTAGGTCGTGTCGCCGGTGAGGTCGATGTAGACCATCGAGAGCGACGTGGGGCCGCAACCCTGCTTCTCCAGGGTCCCATTGCTGTACGGGTAGTCCTTGTACTGCGGGTCAATCTGGTAGAGGTAGGGCATGGAGCCCTGGTGCCACTCGTCTTTGGGTGTGGACTGTGGCGCCTGCGTGACCGGCACGACCTCCTCGTCATAGGCAACGGCGCGCTGCGTACCGGTGGTGTCGATTGCGGTTACCTCGGTTTCTCCGGGTTGCTCGGCCTTTGGCGAGACGAGGGCGACCACCGCAGCAATCACTGCTGCGGCGGCAACCCCCAGTGCGGCGGCGAGAATGACGTCTCGCCGTGTAAGGCGTCTGACGCGGCGACGGAGGCGCAGAGCGGCGTGGCGGAGCGATCTTCTCGCGTGCCTTGGACGATATGAGTCATCCTCCTGCTGCATGGTGGCTAGAACCCCTCTGCAGCACGGGTCTTGCGAAAGATGATGCGCTTGAGGGCGTCTTGGTTCTCGCGGCGTTCCTCGTCTGTCTCGAGCGAGAGGCCGTACTCGACGGGTGTGGGCTTACCCTTCTCGTCCACGCAGACCTCGGTGAGGTAGGCAACGTTGATGAGACGGCGCTCCCCGGTATGGACGTCCTCGGCGTACGAATCCACGCGCACCTCCATTGAGGTGTGGCCAACGTAGGTCACCGCTGCGACAATGACCACCACGTCGTTGAGGAAGGCCGGATGCTTGAAGGTGAGCTGGTCGACGCAGGCGGTGGTGACGTCCCCGCCGCAGTGGCGGCGTGCCGCGATGCCGGCGGTCTCGTCGATCCACTCCATGAGACGGCCGCCAAAGAGACGGTTGACGCCGTTGATGTCCTCGTAGCGTACGGACTTGATCGACTCGGTGAGCGAGTCGGAGACGCTCTTCTTTCCCTTGGAATAGGTCCTCTCAGCCATGCGTCCCCCTAGCTGCGAGCGGGTTCGGTGCCGAGTGCGGCGAGGACTTGATCAGTGGTGGCAACCTTCGTGCCAAAGCAGCGCTGCATGTGCTCGAGCGCGCCATCTTGGGTGCCCACGAGGAAGGTGCGCGTAGCGTCTGACACCACGACGGAGTCGTAGCCCAGGTTCCAGGCGTCGGCGAGGGTATGCAGGACGCAGATGTTGGTGTCCTCCCCCACTGCGATGACAGTCTTGACGCCAAGCTCGCGCAGGGTGAGGTCGAGATCCGTCTGGAAGAAGCCCGAGTAGCGCCGCTTGGGAATCACGAAGTCACGCGTGCCGCTACCCGGTTCGAGGGCGGGGTGCGGGTGGGCCTTGCCCTTCACGCCGTGCTCGCCCCAGAGCTCAAGCTCTCGGTCCACGCCGGGGATGTGCTGGTCGCAGAGGAAGAGCACGGGAAGGCCGGCACTTCTCGCCGCGCGCGTGACCTGCACGGCCTTGGAGACGAGTGCCTCTTCTTGGGGATCTGGGTTGTAAAGCGAGTCAGATGCGTCCGTCACGAGAATGTCAACGACAAGTAGAGCAGTCGAGGCTGCGTCGATGTTCATGATGTCCTCCAGTTTCCGTTGGGGTACGTGCACATGGTACCCTTTGGGAACGGGAGTTTGCCGTCCCACACGGGACGGGCACCTTTTGCATGCAGGGAGAGGCGAGGTCAATGAGCAATGCACCGCAGGTAGCAGGCTCGACCGAGGAGGAGCGACGCGCGTACGTGAAGGAGCGCTTCCCCTGCATTGCCGACTGCGACCAGTGCGGGTTCTGCGCCGCCTACCACGGCAGCGATCCCGAGACGGCCTACGCCGACTATATCGCAGGCAAGGCAGAGTTCCTGGAGGTCTCGCTGCGCTACCAAAGGTAGATAGGAGCGTGAGCCGCCCCCTGGGGTGTTTTCCCTCCTGGCCCCTAGGCGTCCTTTGTTGCCACTATGTCTATTCCGGTTCCGGCGACATCGGCGAGAATGACGTCGCCAATGTGAACCGGTGCGGTTGCCGTGACGTCCGTGAGGGCTCGCACAACGTCGAAGACTCGGCCCTTGGGGACGTCGCCCGCCGTCTTGACCGAGACCATCTTCTCCGTCGCTGAGCCCACAACCGGAACCGTGGTGGTCACCACGCGGACGGGGTGCGTGACCTCGTCACGGGCGTACTTGTCACCACGCATGCAGGAGTTGCCTGTGACGCTGGTGATGGTGCCGTCATCCGCCAGGGTAACGGTCACGGTACAGCCTCGGGGGCAGCGGATGCAGGTAAGCTTTCTTGTCTCCATGCTATGCCTCCTCGAGCGTCACGACGATCTTCTCAAGGTCAGGCCTGGCGAGCAGGTCATCGCGCTTGAGCGTGACGTCTTCCATCTCGCCTGGGACTAGAATGGGCCGCCGTTTGGAGATGACGCGCTCGTCGCCCAGGTATACGCAGATGCGCTTGTCCTCATAGACGCCGCCCACACGGAAGCGAACCGTTAGCTTCTCGGGCATGCGCTGGGGGTCGATGGACTGCGGGACTGTGTAGCGCACGCCACCCTCGGCAACAACGGGGATGCCGGGCATCTCGTCGTGCGCCTGGTGCTGTGCGCAGGCGTCCGCCCACGCGCCCGCTGCGGCGCCGGCAGCCGTTGCCTCCTGCGAAACGTAGTCGACAAGGTCGTGCACATGCAGCACGTTTCCGCAGGCAATAATGCCGGGCACACTGGTCTCGAGGCTCTCGTTTACCACCGGCCCGCGCGTGACGCGCGAAAGCTCGACGCCAGCCGCTCGTGAGAGCTCGTTCTCGGGAAGAAGCCCCACCGAGAGCAGTAGCGTGTCGCACGGGTAGCGCTCCTCGGTGCCCGCAATGGGGTGGCCCTTCTCGTCCACCTGGGCAATCCACACCGCCTCGACGCGGGTCTTGCCCTCGACGCGCGTTACCGTGTGAGAGAGCAGCAACGGAATGCCAAAGTCATCAAGGCACTGGACGATGTTTCGCTTGAGACCGCCCGAGTAGGGCATGAGCTCTGCCACGCACGCAACGTGCGCCCCCTCCAACGTCATGCGGCGCGCCATGATGAGGCCGATGTCACCGGAGCCAAGGATAACCACCTCGCGGCCGGGCATGAGGCCCTCGATGTTCACCAAGCGCTGGGCTGTACCCGCGGTGTAGATACCTGCCGGTCTGAAGCCGGGAATGTTGAGCGCGCCTCTCGGCCGCTCGCGGCAGCCCATCGCAAGGACGACGGCGCCTGCCGTAATGCGCTGCATCCCGCGCGCCTCGCTCACGCAGGTGACCACGTGGTCCGGCGAGACATCCAGGACCATGGTGTCGAGAAGGAACTCCACGCCGGCCTCGCGCGCGAGCTTCTCGTAGCGCGCGGCGTACTCGGGGCCGGTGAGCTCCTCGTTGAAGGTGATGAGGCCAAAGCCATTGTGGATGCACTGGTTGAGGATGCCGCCGAGCTTCTGGTCGCGCTCGATTACCAGAACAGAGCGCTTGCCCTCGCCACGCGCAGCCGTTGCCGCGGCGAGTCCGGCGGGTCCACCGCCAATGACAATGACGTCGTAGTCGCTCATGCGCGGGCCTCCTTTGCGATGGTGTCCTTCGCGTGTCCCTCGATGAACTCGGATCCGGGGCCAGACTTGGTGACGTTTTCCATGGTGACGTCAGACAACTCGCGCGAGAGAATCTCCATGATCTTTGGTGTACAGAAGCCTGCCTGGCAGCGTCCCATGCAAGCCCCCGTGCGCCGCTTGACGCCGTCGAGGGAGCGTGCACCAACGGGACGGTGAATGGCGTCGACGATCTGTGCCTCGGTCACATGGCAGCAGCGGCAGATGACCCTGCCATAGAGGGGGTTCCCCTCGCAGAGGCTCCCCCACTGCTCGAACGAAAGGTCGTTCATGTTAGGAATTCCGCGGCGCGTGTCCACAAACTCACCGGTGGGCTTCTCCTCTAGCCCCAAGATTTTGGTCACGATGCCTGCGACCATACGGCCAATGGCCGGGGACGCAGTGAGGCCCGGCGACTCGATAGCGGAGCAGTCCACAAAGCCCGGTGTCGAGGGGTTCTCGCCAATAAGGAACTCGTGCTCCGCACGGTGCGCGCGCAGGCCGGAGAAGGACGTGATGACCTCGCGGAGAGGAACGTCGGCCACGGTGATGCCGCACTTCTCAGCCACCTCGGCAAGCCCGGCCGCCGTGGTATCGGTGCCCTCCTTGTCCTGGATGTCCTCCGCCGTTGGACCCACAATAAGGTTCCCGTGGATTGTTGGCGATACAAGAACGCCCTTGCCCATCTTTGAGGGAAGCGCAAAGACCACGTGGTGAACGTGGTTGCCAGCCGTGGTGTCGAGGAGCATGTACTGGCCGCGCCGCGGAACGATTTTTAGCTTGTCCTCGCAGACCATGTTGTGAATCTGGTCTGCATAGACGCCTGCAGCATTCACTACGCAACGAGCGAGGATACGGCCGCGCGGCGTCTCGAGGGCAAAGCCACCGTCCGGCCTGCGCTCGACTGCCGTCACCGGTGCATCAAAGAAAAACTCGACGCCGTTTGCCGCGGCATTCTCGGCAAGGGCCACGTTTAGCCCAAAGGGGTCTACGATGCCGGCCGTTGGCGCCCAGAGCGCACCGACGGCGTTCTGGGAGATGTTGGGTTCCATGGAGCGAAGCGTGTCTCGGTCAACAATCTGGAGGTCGGGGACGCCATTGGCCACCCCTCGTGCGAAGAGCTCTCGGAGGCCCTCCATGTCATGCTCGCTTGTGCACACGACAAGAGACCCAATGTTCTTGACCGTGAACTGCAGCTTCTTTGCCAGCTCGTACATGAGGGCATTGCCCTCGACGTTGAGGCGGGCCATGAGTGAGCCGGGCATGGCGTCGTAGCCGGCGTGCACGATGGCCGAGTTTGCCTTGGACGTGCCGCAGCAGACGTCATCTTCGCGCTCGACAACGCAGACGCTCGCCGTGGTCTTCGCAAGCTCACGTGCCGTGGCGCAGCCGGAGACACCTGCTCCAATGACCACGACGTCGTAGCGGCGATCCTTATCCTGCATCGACCCCTCCTCGTTCCCGGTGGGTGGACGTGGCGAGGCTAGCGTGCGACCATCGCCGGGGCCGATTATCCACCCCGAAGGCCGGAGTGTATTTGCGCGGTGGACGGACGGTAGTGCCGTCCCGTAGAACGGCATCGAACGACCGCGAAAGGTGATATTCGTTGACGCAGCCGCAAGCCTTGTCAAAGCCCACCTGTTGATGGCGATCGAAGGCGCGTCTTGGACGCAATCACGTCTAAAAGCCGCGTTCTTCCCGCGCTACCGCGTCCCCTCGAACTGACTCTCGTAAAGGCTCGCGTAGAAACCGCCCTGACACAGCAGCTCGTCGTGCGTGCCGCGCTCGATGATGTGGCCGTCCTTCATCACGAGGATGCAGTCCGCGTCTCGCACGGTGGAGAGGCGGTGCGCCACCACCAGGGAGGTGCGGCCCTCCATCATGCGATCGAAGGCGTCCTGCACCTGCAGCTCGGTGCGCGTGTCGATGGAGCTCGTTGCCTCGTCGAGCAAAAGGATCGCGGGGTCTGCAAGCATCACGCGCGCAATGCAGAGGAGCTGCCGCTGGCCTTGTGAGAGGGACCCGCCGTCCTCGCCCAAGAGCGTGTCGTAGCCCTGCGGCAGCTGCTCGATGAACTTGTGCGCGTGCGCCTTCTTGGCGGCCGCCACAACGTCGTCCATCGTTGCCCCGGGCGTTCCGTAGGCAATGTTCTCGCGAACCGTGCCCCTGAAGAGCCAGGTGTCCTGAAGCACCATGCCAAAGAGCGAGCGAAGGTCCTCTCGGCGCATGTGGCTGGTGTCGTGGCCGTCAACCAGGATCTGACCGGAGTCCACGTCATAGAAGCGCAGCAGCAGGTTGATAAGGGTCGTCTTGCCGCATCCCGTGGGGCCAACCAGGGCTATGGTCTGGCCGGGCTTAGCCACAAACAAGATGTCCTGGAGCAGCGGGCGGCCGGGGACGTACGAGAAGTCGACGTGCGAGAACTCCAGAGCGCCCTCGGGGTTCTCGTCCACCTCGGGCTCAGCGGGATCAGCGCTTTGGGCTGGCGCATCGATGAGCGTGAAGAGGCGCCGCGCCGAGGCGTAGGCAGTCTGGATTTGCGTGACCACATTGGAAATCTCGTTGAAGGGCTTCATGTACTGGTTGGCATACGAGAGGAACGTCTGCACCTGGCCTACCGTAAGGACGCTCGGCCATCCGGAGATGACGCAGATGCAGCCAACAACCGCCACGACGGCATAGGTGATGTTGTTCACCACGCGCGTTGCGGGGTTAGAGAGGGAGCTCGTGAACTGGGCGTGCTCCCCCACCCCCAGCAGGCGCTGGTTAATCTCATCAAAGCCCGCCTGGGCACGGTCTCCATATGCAAAGGCGCAGACCAGCTTCTGGCTGCCCACCATCTCCTCGACGTAGCCACCAAGCGAGCCCTGGAGGGCCTGCTGCTCCTTGAAGCTCTTGGCCGAGTAGCGCGCGATGAGCCAAGCCACGAGCATGGAGACGGGCGTCACGATAACCACCACAAGCCCCACGGGGACAGAGATCGAGAACATGAAGACAAGCGTGCCCACGATGGTTACCACGCCGGTGAAGAGCTGTGTGAGGCCCTGGAGCAGGCCGTCGCCCACCTGGTCGGCGTCGTTTACCACGCGGGAGAGCAGGTCTCCGTGCGAGTGTGCGTCGACAAATGAGAGCGGCAGGTCACGGAAGCGCGAGAAGGCATCGATGCGCAGGTCGCGGACCGTCTCATACGTGAGCCGGTTGGTGCAGTAGCCAGAGAGCCACTGCGTTACTGCGGCGCCCACAACCACAAGCGCAAGCTCCTGCAGCAGGGCCACAAGCGTGGCAAAGTCAACGTCTCCAGCCGAGACCATGCAGTCGATTGCGCGGCCAATCACGATGGGCACATAGAGCTGGAGCACCACCGAGACAGCAGAGGCCACGAAGGAGGCAATCAGAGACAGGCGATACGGGCGGGTGTAGGCTAGCAGTCGCCGCGTGACCTCGGCCGTGGTGAGGCCCGTCTCGTCAAGGCGGCCCTGGGGGTTGTCGTTGTTGTTGCCAATGTCGCCCTTGACGTTGGCCATGATGGTTCCGGCGCTTGCGCCGGCGGCATACGGGTTTGCCATTACGCACCCACCTCCTCAGGGCGGAGCTGCGAGAGACAGATCTCGCGGTAGATGGGACAGCTCCTCATAAGCTCGGTGTGAGACCCCAGCCCGGCCATGCGTCCGTGGTCAAGGACCAGGATCTGGTCGCAGGACATGACTGCCGAGACGCGCTGCGAGACGATCACGCAGGTAAGCTCCGAACGCAGGCTGCGGAGCGACTGGCGAAGACTTGCGTCGGTACGGAAGTCAAGTGCCGAGGCGGAGTCATCAAGCACCACGATGCGCGGGTGTCCCACGAGGGCGCGCGCAATGGTGAGGCGCTGACGCTGGCCTCCAGAGAAGTTCTTGCCGCCTGCCTCGACAACGGCATCAAGCCCCTGGTCCTTGCCCCGTACGAAGTCCGCAGCTTGAGCAAGCTCAAGCGCACGCCAGAGCTCCTCGTCTGTAGCGTTGGAATCGCGCCAGCAGAGGTTCGAACGGATGGTACCCGAGACCAGCGACGCCTGCTGGGGCACTGTAGAGACAAGCTCACGTAGCTGGGTGAAGGGGTACTCTCGCACGTCGTGCCCAAAGACGCGAACCTCGCCGGACGTGGCATCGTAGAGCCTTGGGATGAGGTTCACAAGCGACGACTTGCCAGAACCCGTGCCGCCAATGATGCCAAGAGATCCACCGGCGCCCAGCCGCAGCGTCACGTTGTCCACCGCAGGCCGGGGTGCGCCGTCGTAGGTGAAGCATGCGTGGTCGAGGGCGATGGCCACGCCAGAGGTGAGGGTGCCCGGGGCAAGCTCCACCTGTGTGGTGCCCTCGTCAGAAGTCTGGGGCTCGCAGTCGAGCACCTCCATGATGCGCTTGGCCGAGGCGGTGCCGCGGTTGATGGTGATAACCAGGTTGGCCACGTAGACGATGGACACGAGCATCTGCGTCATGTAGTTCACGAAGGCAATGACCTCGCCCTGCGTGAGATTGCCCGCGTCAATACGCGCGCCGCCCATCCAGAGGATGGCAACGATGCCCAGGTCCATCACAAGCAGCGTAGCAGGGTTGAGAAGCGAGGAGAGCTTGCCGATGGTCACGGCCGTTTGCGTCTGCTCGTCAGCCGCCTTGTGGAAACGCTCGTCTTCGCGTCCCTCCTGCCTGAACGCCCTCACCACGCGGACGCCCGAGAGGTTCTCGCGCGTGACAAGGCTAACCTCGTCGAGCCGCGACTGAAGCTCGCCGAAGAGCGGTACGGATTTGGACATCACGAGCCAAAAGACAACCGCGATGGCAGGCGTGCATACGAGAAAGACAAGCCCAAGCTGGGCATCGATGAGCATGGCGCAGACCATGGAGCCAATTGCCAGGATGGGCCAGCGGATGATCTGCCTGATGCCAAGGGCCACCGTGACCTGTACCTGGTTGACGTCGTTCGTGATACGAGTGACCAGAGAGGGCGTACCTATACGGTCGAGGTCTGCCGGGGCGAGTTGGTTCACCTTGGCGTACAGGTCGTGGCGAATGTCCGTGCCCGAGCCCTGCGAGACAACGGCAGCCATCTTCTGGCACACGAGCGTGAAGCAGAACCCCACCACCGCAAGGACGATAAGCACCATGCACATGCGAACCACGTAGCCCTGGTCACGGCTGGTGACGCCCACGTCAATCATACTGGCTACGATGACCGGGGTAATGAGATCAAAGATGACCTCCACGGCCTTGCAGAGCGTGCCAAAAACAATCTTTCCGCGGTACTTGGGAAAGACGAACCTCCGTAGAATCTCACCCAATAGAGCCCCTCCCTCAGACTGTCAGCCTATCCATGATAGGGCTGCCCAGTTGCGGTGCGCATACGGCTTTTGTCACGCAACCATTCGTATTGTGTATGGCGCCTCGAGGTCCTACTCGATACCCAGCTTGTCCGAGAGTTCAAGCCACTCGTCCTCGAGAGCCTCGCGCGCAGCCACGGCGTCATCGACCGCCTTCTGGGCGGCAACGAGCTTCTCGTAGTCCGTAGGATCGACCTCTGCAAGCGCCGCCCGCAGCCGGTCCGGCTCCCCCTCGGTCTTTTCCAGCTTGCGCGTAACGGCATCGAACCGCTTCTTGAGTTCACGTCGTTCCTGGTTGGTGAGTTCGCCTCCTTGCCCCCCGGAGGGCGCCTGGTCTTCCTGCGCGGAGTGCGCTTCGCGAAACTCCGCTCCGGAAGACGAGGCGCCCATGGCGTCTAGAAGGTCGAGGAACTCGTCTACGCCGCCCGGGCAGTGGCGCACGCGGCCGTTTAGAAGCGCATATTGGTCGTCGGTCACGCGCTCCATGAGGAAGCGGTCGTGCGAGACCATGAGGAGCGTGCCGGGCCAGGTGTCGAGCAGGTCCTCTAGCACGGCGAGCATGTCGGTGTCGAGGTCGTTGCCAGGCTCATCGAGCACCAGCACATTGGGCTCGTCGAGAAGCACCGTGAGCAGCGCGAGACGCCTGCGCTGTCCGCCAGAGAGGTCATGCACAAAGTTAGTGAGCTCGGAGCGCTCGAAACCAAGTCGCTCGAGGAGCTGCGTGGGGCTCTGGGGCTTGCCGTCCACATAGTAGGTGCTCTTGTAGCGCGAGAGCACCTCGAGCACGCGCCAGTTCTCCTTCTCAGAAAGGGTGTCCAGGTGCTGCGACATCCAGCCAAAGCGAACAGACTTGCCAATGCGAACGGTTCCGGAAGTTGGCTGCAATTTGCCTGTCATGACCTTGAGCAGCGTCGACTTGCCCGCACCGTTGGCACCAAGGATGCCGTAGCGGTCGCCGGGTCCAATGGTCCAGGTGATGTCATCGAGCACGCGCGAGCCATCAGGATAAGCAAACGAGACATCCTTCATCTCAATGACCTGCTTGCCCAGCCTGCTCACGGCTAGGCGCTTGAGCTCGATGGGGTTTCTCAGCGGCGGATCGTCGGCGAGAAGGGCTCGCGCCGCCTCGACGCGGAAGCGCGGCTTGCTCGAGCGTGCCTTGGCACCATGTGCCAGCCAGTTGAGCTCCTTGCGCAGCGTGTTCTGGCGACGCTCTTCAGTGGCCGCGGCCATGCGGTCACGCTCGACGCGCTGCTGGATGTAGGCGGAGTAGCCGCCGTCGAAAGGCTCGATCTCTCGGTCGTGGACCTCCCACATGTGCTCGCAGACCTCATCCAAGAACCAGCGGTCGTGCGTCACCACGAGAAGGGCACCCGTGCCCTCGGGCCAGCGGGCCTTGAGGTGGTCGGCAAGCCAGCGGATGGCGTGCATGTCCAGGTGGTTGGTGGGCTCGTCCATGAGGATAACGTCCCAGGTGCCCACGAGGAGCCGTGCCAAGTCGCAGCGACGTCGCTGACCACCGGAGAGCGTGCCAACGGTGGCATCCCAGTCCACGTCTCCTAGGAGCTCGGAGATAATCTGTCGCACGCGCGGGTCGGAGGCCCACATGTAGTCGGGAACGTCCCCCACAACGGCGCGGCCCACGGTCCAATCGTCGTGGAGCTCGTCATCCTGGCCTAGGAACCCCACATGGATGCCGTTTCTCCAGGTAACGGTTCCCGAGTCAGGCTCCAGCCGATGTGCGATGAGCTCAAGCAGCGTTGACTTGCCGTCTCCGTTCCTGCCCACCACGCCAATGCGTTCGCCTTCGTTGATGCCTATAGTCTGATCGGCAAGCACAGGCTTGCCCGGCCACTCGTGCGAGAGGTGCTCGCAGCCTATGAGAATCCCCATTAGTCCTTCCCATCTCCCCGGGCAAGCCCCCTGAGGAGTGTTATCTCCTGCGCGTAGCCATCAAGCTCGTTGGGCGTCTCGAGAATCATGGGCAGCCCGCACAGTCGCGGGTTTGTCACCACGGCCTCGAAGGTCGAGAGCCCAAGCGTGCCCTGGCCGATCTTCTCGTGACGGTCTTTGTGGGAGCCAAGCGGGTTCTTTGAGTCGTTCACGTGTAGGGCTTTCAGGCGGTCAAGCCCAATCACGCGGTCAAACTCTTCAAGTACGCCATCGAGGTCGTTCACAATGTCGTAGCCGGCGTCGGCTACGTGGCAGGTGTCGAGGCACACGCCGAGAAGGTCGCCCTCACGGGTTCCCTCGATGATGCGAGCTAGCTCCTCGAAGCGCGAGCCCACCTCGGAGCCCTTGCCTGCCATGGTCTCCAGCAGGACGGTAGTCTTCTGTCCTCGAACCAACACCTGGTCAAGACCCTCGCAGATAAGGCGAATGCCCTCGTCCACCCCTTGGCCCACATGGCTTCCCGGATGGAAGTTGCAGTAGTTTCCTGGCAGCATCTCCATGAGCTGAAGGTCGCCAGCCATGGCCTCGCGGGCAAACTCTATCGTCTGCGGCTTGGCAGAGCAGAGGTTCATGGTATACGGTGCGTGCGCAACAAGCCGTCCAAAGTCGTTCTCGGCAAGGATGGCGAGAAGCGCCGCCACATCGTCTGGGTCTGGCGTCTTGGCTCGGCCGCCACGCGGGTTTCTCGTGAAGAAGGCGAAGGTATTTGCCCCAATGCTCAGAGCGGTCTTGCCCATCTGCGCAAATCCGCCCGCCACCGAGAGATGACAGCCGATGGTTATCTCGCCGTGACGTGCCTCGCTCATGCGTCCTCCCCCGCCACGGCCGCGGCAACGCGGTCGCAAATGGCGGCAGCAACCTGGTCGAGCGGAAGCGTATCGAGTTGCTCCGTGTGGTCAGGCCAGACAAAGGCAATCCGGCTCGTGTCGGCGCCAAAGGTGGAGTCTGCGCGTGACACGTCGTTTGCCACGATAAGGTCGCAGCCCTTGTGCTCGAGCTTCTCTCGCGCATTCTTGAGAAGGTCGTTTGTCTCGGCTGCAAAGCCAACCACGACGCGGTCTCCCTTGGTGTGAGAAAGCTCAGCGAGGATGTCAGCGGTCTTGATAAGGCGAAGCGTCGAGAGGTCGTCCGTGCCCTTCTTGAGCTTGCGGTCAGCAGGCGAGGCGGGCGTGTAGTCCGCGACTGCCGCGGCGCATATGGCAGCGTCGGCGTTAGCGAACGCGGTGACGGTGACGTCGCGCATCTGTGCCGCCGAGACAACCGGAACCACGTAGACCCCCTGCGGCGCGGCGAGCGAGACCGGTCCGGAGACCAGCGTCACCACAGCACCTCGGCGTGAGGCCTCACGGGCGATGGCGTATCCCATCTTGCCTGTGGAGGCGTTGGCGATGTAGCGCACGGGGTCGATGGCCTCGTGCGTGGGGCCGGCCGTGACCACAAGCCTCATGCCGGCCATGTCCTGCTTGGCCGGGGCAAGCGCCTCAAGTGCAGCGGCCACGATGTCCGAAACTTCTGCAAGCTTGCCCTCACCCACGTCACCGCAGGCGAGAAGGCCCGTCTGCGGCATCACAAAGCGAATGCCTCGCGAGCGAAGCGTTGCGACGTTTTCCTGCGTTACCGGATTTCTCCACATGTGGACGTTCATGGCAGCTGCTACAAGCACCGGGCAGTGCGTGGCAAGCAGCGTAGTAGAGAGGCAGTCATCTGCAATTCCCGTTGCCATCTTAGCCAGCACGTTTCCGGTTGCGGGAACAACCACCACAAGGTCAGCCCAGTCGACCAGGAAGATGTGCGGAATGGGAGAGTCCGGGTAGGCATAGAGGTCGTCCGCCACGGGATGGCCGGAGAGCGCCTCGAACGTGGGGGTGCCCACAAAGCGCTCCGCATCTGCCGTCATAGTCACGCGAACGTCGCAGCCCGCGTGCTGCAGACCGCGCATGACCTCTACGGCCTTGTAGACTGCAATACCTCCCGTGACTGCGAGGACGACACGAGGCGCCGCCGGCTCTGTATCCCTGTGCGTGCTCTCGCTCACTTGCCCTCCCCCTCGACATAGGGATCGTCCACGATGAGGATGCGGTGGCAATAGGGGCACTCGGCAACGTCGTCACCGTGCGTGAGCTCGTGGAACGAGGCGGGCTGGAGCTTCACGCGGCACACCGAGGGGACGTTGCCCACGAGCTTCTCAACAGCCAGGCCCTTGAAGCGCTTGCGGGCAGCCTCGTAGTCGCCTAGGTGCTTGGCAGAGATCTGCGCGGCCAAGCTCTTGCGCTCCGCGTCGAGCTGGACGATCTTGCTCCTAATCTGGGCGCTGTCCGTCTCAAACGACTTCTTCTGTGCGGCCTCCTCCTCGTCGAGGCGCTCAAGCGTGAGCTTGGCATTGCTCTCGGCGCGCTTGGCCTTCTCGAGGTCCTCGTCGAGCTGCGCGCGGGTGTGCTCGAGCTTCTCGACTTTCTTGGCAAGCCCCGTGAGGTGCGCCTCGTAGTCCTGGATCTGACGATAGCCGGGGCTTCCCGATGCGACCTCGGCCTTGACCTCCTCGGTGCGCGCACGGTAGTGCTCAAGGTCCTCCTGGTTCTCGGCCACAAAGGTCTCCAGGTCCTTACGCTGGGCGAAGATCTTGGTCTGCTCGCTCTGCACCTTGCGGCGCGCGCGGGCGATGGCCTGCATCTTCTTCTGCTGGGGCATGGCTGCCAGTGTGGACGCCATGCGAAGCATGTCGAGATCAATCTCTTGGAGCCTGAGGAGCGCCTGTGCTTCTGTCATGGGGCTCTCACCTTCCTTGGTGGGTGTGCGTTCTACTGATGACGTGCCTTTGTCTGCTTGACGAGCGAGATGAGCTCTGCGGCAAAGGTCTCGAGGTCCTCCTCGGCAACGCGCTCGTCAAACGAGATGCGAAGAGAGCCAAGGGCCTGGTCGCGGCCTATGCCCATGGACGTGAGCACGTGGCTTGCGTCAAGGGAACCGGACGAGCAGGCAGAGCCAGCCGAAACCGCATAGCCGCGCTCGTCAAGGCCAAGCACGAGAGATTGCGAGTCAAGGCCCGGGACCATGACGCTCACCATGCCGGGAAGGCGTTGCTCGTCGACTGTCGTCGTGGTTGTGGGAACGATGCCCGTGCCCTCCGCGCAGATGCGCTGGTAGAGCTTCTCGGCGAGGGCCGCCACCTGCGGGCGCACGGTCTCGATGGAGCCGCAGCAGGCACGCGCGACCGCAGCAAAGGCAAGCGTGCCGCGAACGTCCTGCGTTCCCGCACGCCTGCCGGACTCCTGGCCGCCGCCAAAGGATTGCGGGGCCAGCGGCACACGACCGCGAACGAGAAGCGCGCCCACCCCCACGGGGCCACCGAGCTTGTGGGCTGCAAGGCTCACGGCATCTGCCTGCGAAATGTCGAGGGGAATGCGGCCAAACGCCTGCACTGCATCGGTATGGAAGAGCGCTCCGGCAGCATGGGCCGCTGCGGCAAGCTCTGACACGGGCTGGACCACGCCCGTCTCGTTGTTGGCGCTCATGACCGAGACAAGCGCGCAGTCGGGACCAAGCGCGTCCTCCAGCGCAGCGCGGGAAACCACGCCATCCCGACCCGGCTTTACGAGCGTCACCTCGAAGCCACGGTCACGGAGTACCCCCGTAACGTCCAGCTCAGAGTCGTGCTCGATGGCGGAGAGAACCACACGCGTGCGCTTGCGATCGCGTTGGCGGGCGCCGCGCGACAGGCCGAGAAGTGCCAGATTGTTGGACTCGGTGCCGCCTGACGTGAATATCACGTCCGACGGCCTAAAGCCACCGCCCACGCACCGGGCGATGTCTCGCCGCGCGCCGTCAAGGGCACGGGCCGCCTCGCGACCGGGCGTATGGAGCGAGTTGGGGTTGGCGCCCGCTATGGGCGACTCCTCGTAGGCCCGCTCGGCGGCAAGGGACTCCCTGCGCTCGGGAGCACTGGCGGCGTAGTCAAGGTATACGGTTGTGCGGGCGGTCACGCTTCTCACGCTCTCCTCGTGAGACCGGCCTCGCCGGCCTCGGTAATCTTGCGGATGGCCTCGGCGCGGTTTTCCTTGCCAAAGACGGCGCTGCCAGCAACGAGCAGGCGCGCGCCAGCGGCACAGACGTCAGCGGCGTTCGCGGGCGAGATGCCGCCGTCAACTTCAATGATGGGGTTCACATGGCGCTCTGCGCACATGGCCTTAACCTGGCAAATTTTGCGAAGCGATCCGGGGATGAACTTCTGGCCGCCAAAGCCGGGGTTCACGGTCATCACGAGCACCAGGTCCACGTCCTCGATAATGGCGTCGAGGGCAGAGACGGGCGTGCCAGGGTTGATGGCAATGCCAGCCTTGGCGCCCTTCTCGCGGATGAGGTTGGCAAGGCGGTTGGCGTGCGCCGTGGCTTCATAGTGGAAGGTCACGATATCTGCCCCGGCGGAGAGGTACTCGGGAACCATCTGGTCGGGGTTCGAAATCATGAGGTGGGCGTCGACGGGCGTCTGGGTGGCCGCCTTCACCGCGGAAAGGACGCCAGGTCCAAAGGTGAGGTTAGGCACAAAATGGCCGTCCATTGCATCGAAGTGCACGTAGCCCGCGCCCTCAATGGTGGCAAGCTCATCTGCAAGGTGGCCAAGGTCAGCCGAAAGGATGGAGGGTGCCACCTGCACGTTATTCTCTAGCATTGATTCTCCTTTGATGCTTGCTCTCGCTCTTCCATACCATAGAACTCCGTGCGGGGCGCACGGGTGAGAAGTCCTTCCATCGCGTCATCTATGGGCCTACCCTCGAAGAGTACGGAGTGTACGGCAGCCGTGATGGGTACCTCGATGCCGCGCTCTTGCGCAAGCTCGAGGACCGAGACAGAGGCGGGAACGCCCTCGACCACCATGTGCGTGCGCGTCTGGTAGGACTCGAGCGTCTCGCCTGCCACGAGCGCGCGGCCAAAACTCCTGTTGCGCGAGTGCTCTGAGGTGCAGGTGACCACAAGGTCGCCCATACCGGCAAGGCCCATGCACGTCATGGGGTTGCCACCCAGGGCCGCCACAACACGACCAATCTCGGCGATGCCACGGGTCATGAGGACTGCCAGGGTGTTGTCCCCCATCCCCATGCCGCTTGCAATGCCGCATGCGATGGCCACCACGTTCTTGACAGCACCGCAGCACTCGACGCCTCGGACATCATCGCTCACGTAAGCCCTAAAGGTGGGTCCAGCAAGGATGCCCTGGAAGTAGGCAGCGGTGTCTGCGTCCTCAGAGGCAACGACTGCCGCCGAGACCATGCCTCGGCAGATTTCCTCCGCATGGTTTGGGCCCGAGAGTGCGGCGACGCGAGCGGGGTTACCCAGCTCCTGAGCCGCTACTTCGTGCATGAGGAGGTGAGTACCGCACTCCATGCCCTTGGAAAGGACGAGCACACGTACGTCCTTTCCAAGGTGGGGTGCCAGGTTGCGACAGGTCTCGCGCAGAAAGGCAGAAGGGGTGGCCAGAACCGCAGCATCGACATCGAGTGCAGCCAGGGCAAGGTCGCTTGTGGCGCTCACATTTGCAGCCAGCGTGTAGTCCGGAAGGTGATTGGGGTTCCTGCGGTCACGGTTCATGGCATTGGCGGCCTGAGACGAACGTGCCCACAGCACGACCTCGTTAACGGCAGGCGCAACGAGGCCCGTCATCGCCGTGCCCCAGGAGCCTGCGCCTATGACGGCAACGCGGCTCACTTTGACTTTCCCTCCTCGTGGTGGAACGAGAAGCGCTTCTCCTCGTGGTGCGCGAGCTTGCGGATGTTCTCGCGGTGCGCCCACACGACGCAGGCGGCTACGATGACCATGGGCAGCACGGCAACCGGGCTGTACCCTAGGACGGCCGTCCAGATGGGAAGCGAGACTGCCGCACACGAGCTGCCCAGCGAGACAAAGCGCGTGGGAACGGCAAAGACAAGGAAGACCGCAAGAAGCCCAAAGGCGATGCGCGGGTCTAGACCCAGTGCCGCACCAAAGCCAACCGAGATGCCCTTGCCGCCATGAAACCCAAGGTAGGGCGAAAAGACGTGACCAAGCACGCATGCCGCGTAGACGCAGGTGAGGGCCCAGTCAAATGGCTGCCCGGGACCAAACGCCTTTGCCTCTGCGAAACTTGAGAACGCAAAGGTGGCAAGCCCGGTGCAGAGCCAGCCCTTGCCGGCGTCAAGAAGAAGGGTGAGACCTGCAGCCCAGGCACCCACGGATCGCCCCACATTGGTGGCGCCAATGTTTCCCGACCCAGTGTGTCGAACGTCAACGCCCTTAGACCGAGCGATGAGCATGCCAAACGGGATGCCGCAGACAAAGTAGGCAATGGCGCATGCGATGAGCGTAGGTATGACGAGTCTCACTTGTCCCCCTCAGACTTCTTGCGGAAGCGCAGACGGATCGGCGTGCCCACGAGATCGAACCTCTCACGAAGGCGGTTCTCGAAAAAGCGCTTGTAGTTGTCATCCACGAGGTCCGGCGCATTGCACCACACGGTGATGACCGGAGGCTTTGAGCCGGTCTGGGTGGCGTACTGCATCTTGAGGCGTCGGCCCTTGTCAGAGACCGTGTGGCCACCCTGGCGTATCTCCTCGAGGAGGGTGTTGAGCTCGGAGGTGCGAAGCTGCACCTCGCGGGCATGAGCGGCAGAGACCGCCAGCTGCAAGACCTTGTCGGTGGCACGGCCTGTGAGGGCGGAGATGTTAACGTAGGGCACCCACGGGGCAAACTGCATGCGCTTGTCGATGGAGGCAACCACGCGGTCGCGTTGGGCTTCGGTCTCGATGAGGTCCCACTTGTTGAGGCAGAGCACCAGGGCGCACCCACGGTCGATGGCCATGTTGGCCACCTTCTGGTCCTGCTCGGTAACGCCGTCGGTGGCGTCCACCACAAGCAGACACACGTCGGCACGCTCCATGGCCATAAGGCCGCGGACCATGCTGTAGTACTCGACGTCCTCGTGGACCAGGTTCTTCTTGCGCATTCCGGCGGTGTCCACCAGGCGAATCCGCTGCCCCTGCCACTCGATCATGGTGTCGATGGCGTCACGGGTGGTTCCTGCAACATCGGAGACGATGGAGCGCTTCTTTCCGGCAAGGCGGTTGGCAAGAGAGGACTTGCCAACGTTTGGCCGGCCCACGATGGCAAGCGAGAGTACGTCCTCGTCATTCTTAAGCTCGTCCTCTGAGGGGAGGACTGCCACGACCTCGTCGAGAAGGTCACCCGTGCCATAGCCGTGCGTGGCAGAGAGCGGCATGGGCTCGCCCACGCCAAGTGAGTAGAAGTCCCAGAGGTTGTCATTCTCGGTGGCGGGGTTGTCCTTCTTGTTGACGACGAGGAACACGGGCTTGTCCTGCTTGCGCAGAATCTTCGCAACTTCCTCGTCCTCGTCGGTGATGCCGGTTGAGCCGTCCACCACAAAGATGATGGCATCCGCCTCTTCCGCTGCCATAACGGCCTGCTCGCGGATTCGCGGCGCAAAGGTGTCCTTCGACTTGACGGACTCGATGCCACCGGTGTCGATAATCACAAAGTCGCGGCCGTTCCAGTCTGCCTTGTGGTAGGAACGGTCGCGCGTGACGCCACGGCTCTCGTGCACGATGGCGTCACGACTCTGGACAATGCGGTTTACAAGGGTGGACTTGCCGACGTTGGGTCGACCGACCACGGCGACGACAGGCAATGACATGATGTGCTCACTTTCTCTTAGCGTATTTAGCACACTCGAGCATATCACGACCGCGTGGGCGCCTTGCCGCCGGCGAGTCTCACCCTAAACTCTGCGTTACTGCAGAAACAATTCCCTCGGGGTCGCCGTGGGCTATGACCGCCCTGCCCCCACGACGCTCGATTTCCTCGACAACGTGGTCCTGGGTATCTCCGTCTAGAGTCACGTGATCAAAATTGAACATAACCTCAGGGAGCACAACTACCTTGCTCGTGAGGTCAGAGGGCAGCTGTGCGAGAAGGTCCTTCGAGACGATGAGCCCCGTGACGTTGACGTCTCCCCCAAAGTAGTCGTTGCGAATGGGGAACGCCCTCACGCGACCAGAAGGAGACCACAGACCACAGAAGAACGAGATGGCCGCTTGGGGTGCCTCGCCGCAGACGAGAAGCACCTCGGCGTCCAAGCGCTTGAGGTCGGCATCGCTTGCGGCAAGCTCCCCTGCGTGGTCGCGGGCAAAGACCGCTGAGTCGTCGAGGAAGCTCCGCAGCATGCCGATGCCGTCGTAGTACTGTGGGTAGCCGTCATAGGCCTCGGCGGGAGGAACCGTCACGCCAGCGGCAACGTAAAACTCGTCGGAGAGTTGGAAGCGGGTGGTACCAAGCTCGCGCCTGGCACGCTCCTGGTAGGGCTCAATGAGCTCGACCACTGCCTTAGCGGCGGCTGGATCATCCGAGAAGGACTTTGAGAACCGACGCGAGAAGCGCGTGTAGCCAAGAGGCACCACGGCAAGAGAGGTGATGGCGGGGCGCTCCTCCACCCAATCGAGCGTGCGAGCGAGTTCCGGTCCGTCGTTCACGCCAGGGCAAAGGACGATCTGGGCGTGTATCTCGATGCCCGCCGCAAGGAGACGCTCGAGGACGTCGATGCCGCGCTGGGCATGTGGGCCGATGAGCGTGCGCCTGACATCGGGCGAAATGGCATGAATCGAGACGTTCATGGGCTCGAGCCGGCATGCGATGATCCGCTCGACGTCCTCGTCCGTCACGTTGGTGAGGGTGACGAAATTCCCCTGGAGGAATGAGAGCCGGTAGTCGTCATCACGCAACGAGAGGGATGGGCGCGCATCCTCCGGAAGCATGCTCATGAAGCAGAACTGGCAGGCGTTCACGCAGGTACGGATGCCGTCGAAGAGGACGTCGGTGAAGTCGATGCCCCAGTCCTCGCCAGGCTCCCGCCAGAGCTCGCAGGCATAGGTCCCACCGTCCCTGGGGTCAAAGACCTCGAGGTCGCATGAGGCTCCGTCGGCCTCCCAGCGCCAGTCGATGAGGTCACGCAGTTTGTGCCCGTTTACGCTCTCGATGCGCATGCCGGACTCGATGCCCGCCTCCCAGGCAGGGCTCTCCTCCTCGACAGACTGAACCCAGGCGCCAAGTGAGCGCTCGCGTGTGGACGCGTAGTCCGCCCTGTCCCGTGCCACAGCTACTCCCCTATCATCGACTCAATCGCGGCCACGACGGCACGTATCTGCGAGGCGGGGGTTGAGGCGCCAGCCGTGACGCCCACAAGGCCTGCCCCCTTAAACCAGGTGGCGTTAAGCTCGTCGGCGCCTTCCACGTGATGCGTGCGTGGGCACGCCATTGAGGCAATCTCGGCCAGGCGCGTGGTGTTGGCAGAGTTCCGACCGCCTATGACCACCATCACATCCGCTCGCGCGGCGAGCTCGGCGCAGGCGCCCTGGTGCCCCGAGGTCGCCTCGCAGATGGTGTTGAACACGCGAAGCTCCTCGGTGCGCAACAGCAGTGCCGAGACGACCTCGGCTAAGCGTGCCGCAGACTGCGTGGTCTGCACCACAACGCCGGTCTTGCGCGCATGCGGGAGTGCAAGCGCCTCCTCGGCCGTTCCCACAACTACGGCCCCCGGCGCATGGGCAAGGGTAGCGGTGACCTCGGGATGGCCCGCTTCGCCCACGATGACCACGCGATAGCCCTCCGCAGAGAGCTGCTCGGCTGCACGGTGCACCTTCTTAACAAAGGGACAGGTTGCATCGACCACAGAAGAGCAGAGTTCCCGTGCCTCGGCCTCCTCGGCAGGAGTCACCCCGTGCGTGCGGAGGACAAGCGTGCAGCCTGCAGCGTCACGCGGATCCTCGACAACGGCGGCACCACGCTCGGCCAAGCTTGCGACAACTCGCGGGTTATGAATCAGGGGCCCCAGCGTACGAACGCGAAACGCACCATCCTTGAGGGCATCCTCGGTCATCTCGAGCGCACGCTCGACGCCATAGCAGGCGCCTGCCTCGCGGGCCACCTCCACTGATGCCATGGCTACATCCTTCCCGGGTGCTCTTCGCGAAGCTCGTCTCTCAGCGCATAGACGGCGTCCATGCCCGCCTTCGACATTGCAGCGAGCTGGGCCTTCCTGCCCTTAACGTCCAAGGAGTCCCAGGTGATGGGGTCTCCCGCCTTGAGCCACACGCGGGAAAAGTGGTGCAGGTGGCTGCCACGCTTCGTGATGTCGCGCGCGCCCACGATGGCCACCGGCTGGACCGGAGCGTGGCCAAGCTGCGCCATGAGGGAGTAGCCCTCGTGGATGGTCACGGGCTCGTCGTCGCTCTTGATGCGGGTGCCCTCGGGGAAGATGAGGACGCACTCGCCGCGGTCAAGTGCTGCCTTCGCGCGACGGACGGACTTCATGTCGGCAGTGCCCCGCTGCACGGGAATGGCGCCCACGCGGGTGAAGAACCAGGTGACCACCGGCGACTTGTCAAACTCGCTCTTGTAGATGGTGCGCACGCGTATGCCATGCAGCCAGAGCTGGACGATGATGATCACGGGGTCGAGCATAGAGCCGTGGTTCATGACAATGACGCGCGGGGTCTTGTCGTCGACGAGCTTCTCCTTGTCCTCAACGCTCCAGCGCCAACGGAACTGCGTCCATGCCATGCAAGCATAGACGGCAATGCCAAGAAACATGCGGGCCGGAAGCGGGAAGTTGCGCATACCCGTGTCGAAGTAGTCATCAAAACTGTTGCCGTGGAAGGCGCGCAGGCGCTTCTCGGGCGCCTTCTTCTGCGCGCTCACGAACGGCCTCCCGCGAGCGCGGCCTCAAGCCTGGGATCAAGCGCGCAGATGGCGGCCACGACCTCGTCAACGCTCATCGAGGACGAGTCGATGTGGTGCGCGTCCGGCGCGGGCTTGAGGGGTGCGGTCTTTCTCGTAGAGTCAAGCTGGTCGCGGCGGTTGAGGTCTGCGAGGATGCGCTCCACCTTAGCAGGATCTGCCGTGGCATTGGCATCCTTGGCGGCGTCTCCACCCTCGCGCTGCACGGCGCGGCGCAGGGCTCGAGCAGAGGGGTCTGCCGTGAGGAAGACCTTCACGTCTGCATTTGGGAAGACCACAGTGCCAATGTCCCTGCCCTCGGCGACGACGTCGCCCGTCTCGCCGTAGGCACGCTGGAGCTCGACCATGGCAGTGCGCACCTCCGGGATGGCCGAGACGGCAGAGACGTTGCGGTCGACCTCGGGCGTACGAATCTCAGCGGTGACGTCACGGCCGTTGGCGGTGACGGTCTGGCCGGCAGGCGAGGTGCCAAAGGCGATGGTGATCGTGCGGGCAACCTGCGTCACGGCAGCCGCGTCAGCGGGGTCGATGCCCTGGCGCAGGCACTCGGCGGTGACGGAGCGATACATGGCACCCGTATCGAGGTAGGTGAGGTGGCACCTCTCGGCAATTGCGTGGGCAACGGTAGACTTACCGGACCCTGCGGGCCCGTCGATGGCGACGATCATGCGTCCTTCCTTTCTGCGACGCCCCAGATGTCCCTGAGGTCGTATGGGTTTGGCTTGGTCGAGCGCTCTATGACCTCATCGGGGGTGAGGTTGAACCCGCCAAGGTAGAAGCTCTTCCCGTTACAGGTGTAGTACGCCGAGCACACGTTTGCCAGATGCACATTCCAGAAGCGGTCATACGGTACATCGTACATGGCGGCGATGAGAATGCGAGAGAAGCCCCCGTGGGTGACAAGGGCGGTTCTGCCGGCGAGCGGCCTCAGCTCGTCCATAAGATGATTGGCGCGTGCGGTCGCGTGCTCGAAGGACTCCGCACCGGGCGCGGGAAGCGAGTGCCCGTGCTCGTCAAGCGGCCAGGGGAACTGAGCAGGGCCAGAATTGCTCGCCTCGAAGCGCGTGCCCTCCAGCTCGCCAAAGTCAAGCTCAACAAGGTCATCGTCAACGCGGACGGGAATGCCCAGGCGCTCCCCTGCCTCCTCGGCAAGGTTGCGACAGCGCGAGAGGGGCGAGCACCAAATACGCTCGGGGGCAAAAGCCACGAGGGCGTCCACGCCATGCTCGCGCTGCCTCTCGCCACGCGGGGTGAGAGGGACGTCCCTCCTTCCCGAGAAGAAGTGCTCAGTGTTCGCGGGCGTCTCCGGATGCCTCATGACAAGGATCCGCTGCCTCATGCCAAAGTCCACGCTAGTCGTCCTCCCCCTGGTCGCCGGCATGCCCGGCGCAAATCTTCTCGATGGCCGCAACCTCCTGAGGTGTGAGCTCGCGCCACGAACCCTCGTCAACTCCCGTGAGCGAAAGCGGCCCAAACGCATCGCGATGGAGGCGCAAGACCTTGTGCCCCACCGCCTGCATCATCTTCTTGACCTGGTGCTTCCTGCCCTCGTGGATGGTAAGGCCCACAACCGCGTTGGGCTCTCCCCCACCCGTGCGTCCGGCTCCGTGCGGGGCAACAACCGAGTAGAGGGGGTCGACCTTCGCAAGGAGCGTTGCCCTGGCAGGAGACGCCGGGCCGTCCTCGAGCATAACGCCGCGCCTCAGGCGCTCAAGGTCGTGCGCCGAAGGCGTGCCAGAGACCAGTGCAACGTAGTGCTTCTCGACATGGCGCGAGGGATGGAGCATCTCCTGCCCCACATTCCCGTTAGTTGTGAAGAGGAGAAGACCCGTCGTGTCCATGTCGAGACGCCCAACCGGAAAGAGCCCAGGGAAGCGGTCGGTAGGAACAAGCTCTGCTACGGTATGCCTGCCCTGGGGGTCGCTCATTGTGGTGACGTAGCCCGAGGGCTTGTAAAGCATGAGGTAGCAGGGCCGCTCGAGCATGTGGCACTCGATGCCGTCCACGCTCACCACATCGCTCATAGGGTCAACCTTGCTGCCGAGCTCAGTCACGACCTCGCCGTTCACGCGCACGCGGCCAGCGGTCATGAGCCGCTCGGCACCGCGCCTGCTGGCGACGCCGGCACGGGCGAGAAATCGCTGGAGGCGCATGGGGTAGAGCCCGTCCTCGCGTACGGGATCACTCATCGTCCGCGTCACCATCCATGGTGTCCTCGGGACCCGGTGCGTCCTCGAGAGCCTCGCCATCCTCGGTACCCTCATCGTCGCCCAAGAGGTCACGCTCGTCGTCGATATCGTCCGAGGCCTCCTCGAGCGTAGACTCCAGCGAGCGCCCAGAGAGACGCTCGCGGATGAACTGCTTGGACTGCTCGTCCGGAGCGAAGTCCTCGAGTGGCGGAAGGTCGCAGATGCCCCTCAGGCCAAAGCGCTCAAGGAAGGCGCGCGTGGTGCCAAAGAGCACCGCTTGACCGTGCTCGGCGTCATGCCCCACCTCGCGCACCAGGCCCTTCTCGCGCAGGGACGCAATGACGCCGTCGGAGTTCACGCCGCGGATGGCCCGCACGCCCTCGCGCGAAACAGGCTGGTGGTAAGCAATAACGGCCAGGGTCTCGAGGGCCGCCTGCGAGAGGCGCCGCTGATCCCACGAGAGCACGTAGTCGGCGACCTGGTCGTGGAAGGCAGGGTGCGTGAAGAGGCGCCACCCTCCAGCGACCTCGCGCAGCTGGAAGCCACGGTTTGCGTCTGCATACTCGGCCGAGAGTTCCGCAAGCGCCGAGGCAACGTCACCCGGCGCGGCGCCCGTGGCCTTTGCCAGGTCTGTTGCCGAGACGGAGTCATCGGACACGAGGAGCAGGGCCTCCAGGAGCCCCTTGAGCGAGCCGTCCTCAAGCCTCTCGAGACCTGCCATCACGCGTCCTTCCCCGTGTCATCCGCCTGCGCAACTTCGTCCTCGCCTGCGCCCAAAACGTCACCAAAGCCAAGCTCTTCCAGGTCCTGCTCGCCCACGCCCTGCTCCTCCAGCTCGTAGAGCACCGACTCGTCCATCTCGTAGGGGCTCGCACCCTCCACGTGATCAAGCTCGATCTCGCCAAAGTTCCTCTCCTGGCGCATTCGAAGCTTGTCCCTATGGTAGAGGTCGAGCACGGCAAGGAAGTTTGCCACCACGACCTCGGGCTCACTTGAGCCGTCGAGAAGCTCGGAGAACGTGAGGTGCCCACGCGAGCGCGCCAGGCGATCGACCGAGGCGACCGTGAGCGCTATGGGCAGCCGTTTGGGCGCGATGTGCTCGGATTCGAGCAGGAAGGTATCACGGTGGGCGTCGATGTCGGCGCAAATGACGGCAAGGCTTCTCAGCGTTATGCCCTCGAGGTAGTCAGGCATGAGTCCCAGGAACTCCGGATCCGGTCCCACGGTGCGCGGGACCATGCGGCTCTCGGCCTCCATGCGGCTGCCAAGTGCGGCACCGGCGTTCCTGAACTGCTTGTAGGTGATGAGTCGAGCGATAAGCACCTCGCGCGCCTCGTCGGGCGAGAGGCCCGCGAGGTCGTCCTCCTCGTCCAGATCCTCCTCCCCAGCGTGCTGGGTAAGCGTGACGCCGCCCTCGGGGACAAGCGCCGCAGCCTTCATGTCCAGAAGCGTGGAGGCAACCAGCACAAAGTCGCTCGCAACGTCCAAGTCCAGGTCGCTCATGCGCTCGACCTCGGCAAGGTATTGGTCTGCCACCTCGGCAACCGAGATGGAGCCAATGGCCACCTTCTGCCTACTTACGAGCTGCAGAAGGAGGTCGAAGGGACCCGTGTACGCATCTGTCTTCACACGCCATGACATATGCCGCTATGCCCCCATGAGAAGGTCGAAGAGCGAGCCAGCCGTAGAGTCAAGGACCCAACCCAATGGGTCAACGCCAAAAGCATACGGAATAAGGTAAAGGACCACGATGAGGATGGGCATGGCGTACTGCTGCACGCGGTAGTAGGCACGACGGGAGCGCTCGCTTCTAAAGAGAGGCGAGATGACCTTGGAGCCGTCAAGCGGGGGAAGCGGTATGAGGTTGAAGCACATGAGCATGAGATTCACGTAGACGTAAGTCGAGAGGATTGTGAGCACCCAATACGCCACGTTGTACCAGGGGTCAACGGCAAGCGTCCCGGAGGTGAGCCCCGAGTTGAAGCCCCAAAACGCGAGACGCCACACGGCAGCGCCGGCGAGCGCCTGGAGCAGGTTGCAGACAGGCCCGGCAAGCGCGACCAGCGCCTCGTCCCGGTTTCTTGTCTTAGGGTCAAAGTTCATGGGGTTGTAGGGCACGGGCTTTGCGTAGGCAAAGATGGGTCCACCAAATGCCCCCATGATGAGCGGCAGGATGACGGAGCCAAAGGGGTCGATGTGTGCGGCAGGGTTAAGCGTGAGGCGTCCGGCGCGCTTGGCCGTAGGGTCGCCCAGCCTGTTGGCCATCCAACCGTGGGCCACCTCGTGCGGAATGGCAGAGAGCATGACAAGCCCAACCGAAATGAGGATCGTGATGATGCGCGAGGTCGAGAACATGTCACGCCCCTTTCTGGCCTAGATGCGGTAGGCAGCCCTTGCGAGCAGCCAGTCTATGACAAAGAGTGCAACCGCGACAAGGGCAAAGTCTCCCCTAAAGGCCCCGCCCATGGGCGTACGGAAGACGAGTACCCCCTGGATGGGCTGGGGAATCGCTCCAGTCGCAAGCCCATTCACACCGAGAAGCGCTGTGTGGAGCGTACCCACGTCAAACGAGTCGACAACCACCAGCACGCAGAGCGCCACGGCAAGCACACGCACGACAACTGCAACCGCGTTGAGGGCTGTGCGCACTCCCATGCGCAAGGGGCTAAGCATCCTGCTCGCCCGCCTCCATAGCCTCAGAGAGCTCGAGCCATTCCTGCTCGAGGGCAGGAATCTTCTTAGAGAGCGCGTTGTACTCGGTCATGCAGGCATTGAAGCGCTCCGTGTCGTTGTAGAGCTCCTCGTCCGCCATGAGCGTCACAAGCTCGTTGTAGCGATCGTGCGCGGGACCAAGGGCAGACTCCACCTCTTGCAGGCGCTTCTTGGTCTTGCGCAGCGCCTTGCTGCGGCGGTTACGCTCCTCGGCCTCGGCACGGCGCTGCTCCTTAGTCTTGACGTTGCGGCCCGAGGTCTGGTCGGGAGCCTCGCTCGCTACCGGTGCGGCCTTTGCCTGCGCCGCCTTGCTCGTGGGCACATCCTGCCCAGCGGCAGCAGCCTCGAGCTCGGCGCGCTTGAACTGGTAGTACTCGTAGTCGCCGTCGTAGAGCGTCACCTTGTGGTCGCGCACGTCGACCACCTTGTTGGCCACGGCACGAACCAGGTGCTCGTCGTGGCTGATGAGCACGATGGTCCCCGGGAAGTGGACGAGGGCCTGCTCGAGGACGTCGACAGAGTCGATATCCAGGTGGTTGGTGGGCTCGTCGAGGCAGAGCAGCGGGTCTGGAGCCACGAGCATCTTGGCGAGGGCGAGACGTGCCTTCTCGCCACCGGAGAGCACGGAGATCCGCTTGTCCACGTCATCCCCGTGGAAGAGGAAGGCGCCCAGGAGCCGGCGCTCCTCGGAGGTGGTCCAGCCAGGGGCCACGGCGTCCATCTCCTGGAGGACGGTGTTTGCGGGGTCGAGCTGCTCCAGCTGGTGCTGGGCGTAGTAGGCGCAGGTCACGTTCTGGCCAAGCTCGACCGAGCCGGCGTCGGGCGAGAGGTGCCCGTTGATGAGCTTCATGAGCGTGGACTTGCCGGCGCCGTTGGGGCCCACGAGCGCCACGTGGTCGCCGCGGTAGAGCGTGAGGTCAACGTGGTCGTAGACGTGGTTCTCGCCAAAGGACTTGGCGATGTCCTCGAGCTTCACCACCGTGTCGCCGGTGCGGGGCGGGTCGGGGAAGGAGAAGTGCACCTTCTTGGAGCCCTCGGGGAGAATGACAAGCTCGCTCTTGATCTGCTCGATGCGGCGCATGCGTTCCTGCGCCTGTGCGGCCTTAGTGGGCTTGTAGCGGAACTTATCGACAAAGACCTGCATGTGGGCGATTTCTCGCTCTTGGGCCGCGCGCTTGGCGCGCATCTGCTCGAGGTTGTCCTCGCGCTGGCGCAGGTAGTCGGAGTAGTTGCCCGTGTAGGTGGTGAGCCGTCGGTTCTCGACTGCCGCCACGTGGGAGACGCAGGCGTCCATGAAGGAGCGGTCGTGGGAGACGAGAAGCACTGCGCCGTCGTAGGCCGCGAGGAAGTGCTCGAGCCACTGGACGCTCTCGAGGTCGAGGTGGTTGGTGGGCTCGTCGAGGAGGAGCAGGTCGGGGTGGCGGAGCAGCAGCTTGGAGAGGGCGATGCGCATCTGCCAGCCGCCAGAGAAGTCAGCGGCAGGCTTTTCGAAGTCCTCGATGGGAAAGCCCAGGCCGCCGAGGATCTGGCGCGCACGGGCGTCGAGCTCGTAGCCGCCCAGGCGCTCGAAGCGGTCTTGGGCGTGGCCGTAGTCCTCGAGCAGGCGGTCGAGCTCGGGGCCGGGCTTTGTGGTCGAAATCTTTGCCTCGAGCTCGGCAACGCGGCGCTCCCAGCCCTTGACCTCGTGCGCCGAGTCAACTACCTCCTGGAGGGCGGTCTTCTCGCCGTCGATCTTGGTCTCCTGCTCGAGGTAGCCGACGGTGGTCTCCTTTGCAAAGGAGACGGTGCCCTCGTCAGGTGACTCCTGCCCCATGATGATCTTCAGGAGCGTTGTCTTGCCGGCCCCGTTGGGGCCGACGAGCGCCCAGCGCTCACCGGCGTTGAGCTGCAGCGTGGCCTGCGTGTAGAGGACCCTTCCGCCAAAGGACTTGGTAATCTTATCTGCGAGTGCTATCACGTGAACCCCTCGGGATGCCAAATTTGCCAAGGGGTGAGTATACGGTACGCTCGTGCAGAAGAGGTGTGCCTGCAGGATCCCATTACCGGGCAACGGGATCCCGTTACCGGGCAAATCAATCCCGCGCTAGTCGTCTACCGTGATGTGAATGGAGAAGCCCGCAATCTCGTCCTTGAAGTAGATGAGGTGGGTGGAGCCGTCCGGGAACTTGGCGCGGGAGTCCTCGTTGAACTCGAAGCCGCGGTCCTCGAACCACTTCTGCGCGGCGTCGATGTCATCAACGTGGAAGCCGATGTGGCCCTTCTCGCCGCGACCGGCACCCTTCATGATCTCGATGTAGGTGTCAACAAAGTAGGAAGGCGCAAGCTCCGTTGTGCCAAGGCCCAGCAGGGTCGCAAGCTGTCTGGTGATCTTCTCGGCGTTCTCTGGCGTGCCGCCGTTGATGCCCACGTGCGCAAGCCGCAGGCCAAGCGCCTTCTTGGGATCTTCCTCAGTGTTCATAGAACAGCCCTCCCTTTGCGTGTGAGTAATGCCGCATGCCGCTTCTTGCTGAGCGCCATGTGCCTCAAGTATATGGGACATTCTAGGCGTCACGCGAACAGGGACATGCTGCAGCACATCAACACCTAGCAGAGGAAAATAGGCGGAAATAAAAACGGCACCCAACAGGATGCCGTCGCTCAGATTCTATGGTGGGCGATGCTGGATTCGAACCAGCGACCCCATCCGTGTGAAGGATGTGCTCTACCCCTGAGCCAATCGCCCGTGCGAGTTGCTATATTACCAAAACAATCCGGTTTGGCAACCGAGAAATTCTACCTTCCTGTAATTGCCGCGCGAAGCATGAGCACGTAGGCGTCCGCGCCCGCGGGGCGAAGGTGGGTGCCGTCATCCCAGAAGTACTCGTCGTGCCCAGCGCTTGTCTCGTACCAGTCGATGACCTCGCAGTTGTCATGCTCTGCCGCCACTTGCTTGAACAGGGCGTTGTTGATGTCCTGCAGTGCCAAGGGAACGCGGGCGGTTACAAGGTAGACGCGCTTGCCCGGGTCTACCGCCTCAATCAGCGCCTTCACCTGGTCCTCGGTTGCAACGCCATTGTCGCCCAGCGACCACACCACGATATCGCCATCATGCCCTGCGGCCACGTCCTGGGCATAGACGTCCGGACCGTCGTAGATCTGCCGCCCAACCACGGCGTCGATATAGCCGTTGGGGAAGATCGTGTCGAACTGGTTAACAGCGCCGGCGGGCACGGAGTCTCCAATGAGAATGACCTTGGCGTCAGTGGCGCCCGTCTCTGCGTCGACGTCGTAGCTCACATTATTGATGGACGAGAAGGCGCCGTCGAAGGCAGTCCCGGCAAAATATGTGCCAGAGTCATCGTAGCTGTCGAGACTCTCGGCCTGTTCCGTGAGGGCAGACTCCTGGCCGGCGGCCATAGCCTGCGGGGTGTTTGCCGTCTCGGCATTTAGCGGCACCAGCATGAGCACAAGCACCGACACAACGCCAATGCCCTCCATCACAAGCCGAGGGAGCGGCTGAGCGAGAAGCCCACGGGTGAGCCTTGAGTGTGAGACACCCCGCTGGGAGCGCGCATCGCGGCCGCCAACAAACGTGGGAATGGGCGAGAGCGGGCGTGCAGGCGCCTTCTCCAGGAACCGATAAGAGAGCTCGGAGAGCACGCCGATGAGGGCAAACTCCAGCACCCACCCCCACCAGGGCAGAGGCGTGGTATTGCTCGCGGGGTTCAAGATAATGAACAGCGGGTAGTGCCAGAGGTAGAGCGCATAGCCGCGCTTGCCAGCCGAGGCCAGCACAGGGACGCCAAGAACTCGTCCCGCAATTGTGTGGTTAGGCCGAGAGATGCAGCCAACGAGAAACGCCGTGAGGATGGCCGCTATGAGAATGCCGCCCCGGTACACAAAGTGGCTGTACCCGTTGAAGACAAACATCATGACAAGTATGCCGAGAAGGGAAACAAGCGCAATGACGTCGTACGCGAGTGCGGGAACGCCGTGCTCGCGCAGGGCGGGAATGAGTCGCTCGAGGCGAAGGCCCCTTCCACTAGTAGCTATGGCGAGCAGCGCCCCAACAAGAAGCTCCGCCGCGCGGGTGTCAGGCCCGTAGTAAATGCGAGCGGTATCTGCCGCAGGGTCAAAGCCCACCCACATAGCTATCGAGGAAGCGAGAATCAGCACACAGACCGCCAAGCACGCGTTGCGGCGGCTGGGCAGGAAACGCAGGAGCAGAAGCACCACAAGCGGCCAGACAATGTAGAACTGCATCACGACGCCCAGATACCAGAAGTGCGTGAGCGGCGAGGGTGCACCTGCTGCGGCAAAATACGACACCTTGCGCACAATGTAGAAGATGTTCTCAAAGAAGAGAAGGGCAGGCAGTGCATCGCTCTGAACCTTGGGGAGAAGGTAGGGCGCGCGAATTGCTGAGAGTATCACGGTCACACCCACAACGGCTAGCATCGTGGGCCACAAACGCACCGCTCGCTTAAGGATGAGCTTGCCGTACTCGATGGAGCCCGTACGCGCAACTTCTCGCTGGACGGAAAGGGTGAAGAGGTAGCCTGTGATCACAAAGAAGACCGTGACACCAAAGAAGCCGCCCGGAATCCAATTGGGATTGGCATGATAGAGCACGATGCCAAGAATGGCAATCACGCGTAGGCCATCAAGGCCGGCAACGCGCCGGGACCCAGCGCGAGGCGCGGATGGTTGCGAGCCTCTCTCGGTTACGGGCCTCGCCGAGCTGCCGCGCCTGCCTGTTGCCACACTCTCCACGCTTGCCTACTCCCACACGGATGCCGCTATCGAATCAAAAACCAACGGCAACATTCTATGGCAAAGCGCACGGGACCCTAGGGTACTTTTAAGGTAAGGGATCCTCTGCAGGGAGAATCGCCCAAGCGCGAGCGACCTATGCTCGACTAGACCTTCTCAACGCTCTTCTTCACGGCAGCCGTGGAAATGGTGACGAGAAGTGCGAGGGCAAACGCGACGACGCCAACTACGATGGGAGCCACCTGACCGTTGGCAAACGCAACGTCACCTGCGCACAGCGCGCCAGTGGCAACAGTGGCACCAGCAGAGGGCCCCATGAGCTTTGGCGCGTTAGAAGGCACATTGGCGACCCTGGCCCCTCTTGCGCCCACGAGCAGAGCAACTACCGAGGCAGCCACAACAAAGAGGTCGGTAATGTCGACGCCGAGAACCGCAAACACGATTCCCGCAACCACGCAGACACACCCTGCAATGAGCGCAACAATGCCAGAGAGCTTGAGCCTCTTTGCTTCCGGAGACATGGACAACCCCTAATCGACGATGCTGACCGCGCAAGTAGCGCGGCAACCAAACGGAAATTGTATACCCAATACGCAGCAAAGGGTTTCTCGCAACGAGGTCTGACGTAAAGAAACGCTCCCCCACCGGCTGAGGATGGAGGAGCTTGCAAGGCATGGTGGGCCCAGTAGGATTCGAACCTACAACCCAGGGATTATGAGTCCCCTGCGCTAACCGTTGCGCCATGAGCCCGTAAGAAAAAGGCGACGGCAAACGCCGCCGCCCTGAATGTATGGTGGAGAATAGGGGGTTCGAACCCCTGACCTCGTGACTGCCAGTCACGCGCTCTCCCAACTGAGCTAATTCCCCGTGGGTTGGTGCGGGAATTACTATACCAGACGAGAATTCTTGGTCAACAACTTTTTTTAAAAAGTTGGAACTGATTCCGGACGGACAGGCGGCCACTCCTAGCAACGTGTCCCTGATCCCCTCGCAAAGAATTGCTCCTATTCATAGAACGCGCCGCGGTTTGGCGTTACCCCCCAGATGCCTACCAGCTCACCAGGTCGTCTGTGATGTCCGATACAGTCTCGGCGCCGCACATCTCCATGGTGTCCCCAAGCTCGCCCTGCAGCTGGGCGAGAAGGTCCATCACGCCTTGCTCTCCCCCACCGTACATCGCAACCACGAACGGCCGGCACATGAGGACCGCGTTCGCACCAAGCGCAATGGCCCGGAAGACGTCGACGCCAGACCTGATGCCGCCATCAACCAGAACGACAAGGTCGTCGCCAACGGCCCGGGAAATTTCCGGAAGGACCGTCGCCGTGGCCTCCACGCCGTCCTGCACGCGTCCGCCGTGGTTGGAGACCACAATGCCGTCGGCACCGGCCTTCATGGCCTTCTCGGCGCCTCGCTCGGTCATGATGCCCTTGAGGACAAAGGGCGTGTCCGCCGCGTGGCAGGCCTTAGCGATCTCGCGCAGCTGCGAGACGTCCTTGGCACCTGCTGGTGGCTGCTGCCCCCTGAGGAAGGGAAGCCCTGCGCCATCGATATCCATGGCAACGGCAACGGGATGTGCCGCCAGGGCAATTCTCAGCTTGTCTCGCACCACGTCCTTGGACCAAGGCTTTATGGTGCAGATGCCACAGCCATCCAAGCCCGAAATGGCGCGACAGGCTCCCTCGTGGAGCGAGGCGGCGAGGCCGTCACCCGTCCACCCCAGCGACCCTGCCCCTGCAGCTGCACGGAGCATCACGTCGTTGTAGGTCTCCATGTCGTACTTGGGGCCGTAGTGGCGGTTCACGTCACCCAGCGGGCCAACCATCACGGGCAACGAGAGCTTGCGCCCAAAGACCGTCACGGAAGTGTCCGGCACATACGGCTCGTGGATGGTGTCCATGTGAATCATCACAGACTGCCAGGCCTCATAGTTGCGAATGGCCACCGTCCCCGTGCCCTTTGCGCCCGGGCCAGGAATGCGGTTGCGGCAGGCCCTTCCATCGCAGACAGGACACGCCTTGCAGTTGCCCATCTGTCCCCGAGCGGCCTCTGCCAGCTCCGCGTAGCTCATGCGTCCCATGAAATCCCCCCATACGAAAAGGGCCGCGGAAGTCCCGCGGCCCACCTCCACCCAGTGAATGGGACAAAGGGAAACTCCCTTTGTCTCACGCGCGCTCGGAGACGACCCGTGCCGAGAGGAGCGAGGCCACCTCGTCGATGGCAACCTCGGTGCGCTCGCCGGTCGCACGGACCTTGAGTTCCACGTTACCGTTCTTGATGGCCTTCTTGCCGCAGACCACCTGGTACGGGAAGCCCATGAGGTCCGCGTCGGCAAACTTGACGCCCGGGCGCTCCTTGCGATCGTCCACGATAACCTCGACGCCTGCCGCGAGAAGCTCCTCGGCCACACGCGCGGCAACGGGCCACACCACGTCATCGTTCACGTCGAGAGGGACGACCTCGACCTCGTAGGGTGCTACCGCCACGGGGAACGAGATGCCGTGCTCGTCGTGGTGCTGCTCGACAACGGCGGCAAGCATGCGAGAGACGCCTATGCCGTAGCAGCCCATCTGGAAGGGCTTCTCGACGCCGTCGGGATCTGCGAAGGTTGCGCTCATGGTCTCGGAGTACTTGGTTCCCAGCTGGAAGACCTGGCCAACCTCGATGCCACGGGCAGCCTTGAGGGGTGCCCCGCACTTGGGGCATATGTCGCCAGCCTTGGCGGTGATGACGTCCACCCAGCGACCAATCGTGAAGTCGCGGCATTGCTTCGCGTGCACGTAGTGGTAGCCAGCATCGTTGGCGCCGATTGCCCACCACGCGGAGTCGCGCAGCGACTCATCGGCGCAGGAGCCCACGCCCTCGGGAAGGTCGATGGGTCCGATGAAGCCCTTGACAAGACCGTACTGCGCAAGCTCCTCGTCGCTCATCATGTGGTAGGCGCCAAAGGCGTGCTCGGCCTTGACGTCGTTCATCTCGTGGTCGCCGGGGACAAAGCACACCCAGGGCTTGCCGTCGCCGTCGACAAGCGCGAGCGCCTTCCTCGTTGCGGCCTCGGGCACCTTGAGGAAGGCCGCGAGGTCGGCGATAGTCCCGCAACCAGGTGTCTCGAGCTTCTGGAGGTCTCCCTCCTCGCCCTCGACGAGGTTGATGGGGGCCGTAGCGGCCTCGGTGTCTGCCGCAAAGCCACAGCCGTCACAGTAGACAATCTCGGCTTCGCCGGCGTCCGCCAGTGCCATGAACTCGACGGAGGTGTCGCCACCAATCTGGCCGGAGTCCGCAACCACGGGAAGCGCACGCAGGCCCACGCGCTCGCAGATGCGCGTGTAGGCGCCCTTCTCGTCGTTGTAGGACTTCTGCATGCCCTCGACATCGGCGTCGAAGGAGTAGCCGTCCTTCATGATGAACTCGCGGCCGCGCATGAGGCCAAAGCGGGGGCGCAGCTCGTCGCGGAACTTGTCCTGGATCTGATAAAGCGTCACCGGCAGCTGCTTGTATGAGCGGAGCTCGTTGCGGACAAGGTCGGTGAAGGACTCCTCGTGCGTGGGGCCAAGGGCAAACTCGCGCTCGTGGCGGTCCTTGAGGCGCATGAGCTCCGGGCCGTAGGCGCTCCAGCGGCCGGACTGGCGCCAGAGCTCGCCGTCAGTGAGGATGGGCACGAGCATCTCCTGCGCACCAATGCCCTCCATCTCGTCGCGAATGACAGCCTCGATCTTCATGAGCGAGCGCCACGCAAGTGGCAGGTAGCTGTAGAGACCAGAGGCGGACTTGCGGATCATGCCCGCACGGAGCAAAAGCCTATGGCTTGCAAGCTCCGCCTCAGCGGGATCCTCCTTGAGCGTAGGCGCATAGAGCCCGGTCATCCTTGCATACGTTCTCACGGTGAAAGTCCTCTCCCCCGGCAAACTGGCCGGGCGTCATGCGCCGAAACCGACGCTATGCAATTCTACGGCCGATTAGGCACCAAGGGCGCCTGGGAAGCGCCGCTCGATCTCGGCCATGAGTTCGTCCACGATCATGTCAGCAGGAACCTTGCGCAGGGGCTTGCCACCCTCGAAGAGCATGGCCTGCCCGTGACCGCACGCCACGCCAAGGTCTGCGTCGGAGGCCTCGCCGGGCCCGTTCACCACGCACCCCATGACGGCAACGGTGATGGGCGCCTTTACGGCAGAGAGGCGCTTGCCCACCTCCTCGGCAATGGGAATCATGTCAACCTGGCAACGGCCGCAGGTGGGGCAGCTCACGAGCTCGGGCGAGCGGCGGCGCATGCCAAGCGCCGAGAGGAGTTCCCAGGCAGCCGCAACCTCCTCGACGGGGTCTGCGGTTAGCGAGAGACGCATGGTATCGCCAATGCCCTCCTCGAGGAGAATCCCTACGCCGGCGGCGTTTTTGACCGTCCCCTGTCGAAGCGTTCCCGCCTCGGTGACGCCCACATGAAGCGGGACCTCGGGCAGAGCCTTCGAGAGTGCGCGGTAGGTCGCAAGTGTGGTGGGCACGCTGTGCGCCTTGGCCGAGAGCACCACGTCGAGAAAGCCGCGGTCACGGAAGTGCTCGACGAAGCCCTCGGCGGAGGCCACGAGCTTCTCCGGAAGCGTGAGGTCCTGCCTGGCGGCGACCTTCTCGTCAAGCGAACCCGCATTGACGCCAATGCGGATGGGGATGCCCGCCTCGCCGCAGGCGTCTATCACGGCGTCCACGCGATCCCAAGAGCCGATGTTGCCCGGGTTCACGCGCAGGGCCGCTGCACCGCGGGCGGCAGCACCCAAGGCAAGCCGGTAGTCGAAGTGGATGTCCGCGATTACAGGCAGCGGCGACTCCGCGCAGATGCGCTCGAAGCCGTCGAGCGACTCAGCGTTGGGAACTGCCACGCGGATGATCTCGCAGCCGGCGTCTGCAAGGCGTCTGATCTGCGCAAGGGTGGCCGCAGCTTCTGCCGTCTTGGTGGTACACATCGACTGCACCGAGACGGGAGCTCCGCCGCCCACGGCGACGTTACCAACCATGACGCGCCTAGTTAGCTCGCGAGGAAGTTTCTGAGTGCTGGTATCCATGTCAGCCGCCAATCACAAAGGTCACGATGTCATTTCTCATGGCCACGACAAAGACGAAGAGGAAAAAGGCAAGCCCAGCGTAGCTCACGATGGTCTGCGCACGCGCGGAGACCTGACGCCTGGAGATAGCCTGGATTATCTCGATGAGAATTTTGCCGCCGTCAAGCGGTGGAATTGGCAGCAGGTTCATAAAGCCGAGCGACATCGAGATGGCACCAATGAAGAAGGCGAGCGTGGGAACGCCAGCCGAGGCCGCCTCGGAGGCCATGACCGAGATGCCCACGACGGAGCTTGACTGGTCGAGGACCTCCATGGTGTGAGTGGGCACGATGAGCTTCACGGCATACTCCGCTACCAGTCCACCGTACGCCACAGACCCGCGAAGTGCCTGGCCAAGTGAGGGATAGTACGTGTAGGCCTGATTGGTGATGCCCAGGTACTCCGCCGCCTGGCCATCAACCAGATTGACGGTGGTCTCGAACGTCGAGCCGTCTCTCTCGTAGTCGAGCGTAAAGTCGGTTCCAGACTCCAGATAGGGCTTGATTGCGGCAACAAGGTCATCGTAGGTGGAGATGGCCTCCCCATCCACGGCCGTGATGCGGTCGCCCGCCTCAATGCCAGCCGCCTCGGCAAAGGACCCCGGGGAGACGCTGCCAATTACTGGCTCATTCGATGCAGCCTGCACGCCCATGACCATGAAGGAAGCCGTGACAACCACGAGCGCCACAAGGAGGTTGACCGCAGGGCCCGCAAGGAGCATCGCGCACCGACGCCAGAAGCCGCACCCAAGGTAGGTGCGCCCACGCTCGCGCGCAAGAAACTCGTCCACACTCATGCCGGGATCACGTGGCTCACCGTAGTTGGTGGTTCCTGCCTGTGAGAAGTCGTGCCCACGGTCGTACTCGGTGCGCAGGCTGGCGTCACGTCGGAGTGTCTCAAAGCTCGCAGGCCAGTCCGACTGGCCCTCGTGCTCGCCAAGCGCCGGATCATAGTAGGGCCTCACGGTGGCCCAGTCAGCGAGCGTTGCGAGAAGCCCGTATGCCCTATCGACGTCGCACCCCAGCTGGGAGGCCAGATCGCTCACGGCAATCCTGCCGGCACGCTGCACGACCATAAGTGCCGCACCGAGAAGCTCGTCGGTGGAGTTCTCCATGCCGCAAATGCGCGTGTAGCCGCCAAGCAGGATGGGGGTTACACCGATCTCGGTACCGTGGTCTTTGCTCTTGTGCGAGAGCTTGACCCGGCAGGGCATGCCCAGGAAGAACTCGGTCACGCGGACGCCACACGCACGGGCAGCCAGGTAGTGACCACCCTCATGCACAAAGACGAGAAGCGAGAGAACGACAACGCCCCAGAAGATAGCGGATACGACCCCCGTCATACGCGGATTTCCCTGATGAAGGAGCGCGCAAGCTGCCGCGACCTGGCGTCCACCTCAGCGAGCTGTGCCAGGTTGTCGACAGGCACCGCCTTCGTGGCATTCATTACGGAAGAGATGATGCGCTCGATGTCCAGGAAGCCGCACTCGCCAGCGCGGAACGCAGCGTTGGCAACCTCGTTGGCAGCGTTTGCGGCACACGGCATGGTTCCGGCGATGCGACCCGCCTCCTTGATGAGGGCAAGGCACCCAAAGGTCTTCTCGTCTGCCTCGCCAAAGGTAACCGGCGCCTCGCGGCACCAGTCGACCGGAACTGTGGGGGCAGACCAGCGCTCGGGATAGCTCAGCGCGTACTGAATGGGAATGCGCATGTCGGAAGGACCCAGCTGAGCCTTCACCGATCCGTCTGCAAACTCGACCATCGAGTGGATGCGGCTCTGACGCTGCACGAGCACGTGGATATCGTCGATGCCAACGTTAAAGAGGTGATGCGCCTCGATGACCTCGAGTCCCTTATTGGTAAGAGTTGCGCAATCGATGGTTATCTTGGGTCCCATAGTCCAGGTTGGATGTGCAAGAGCGTCACCCGGAGTCACGTGAGAGAGCTGCTCTCTGGTCATGCCGTAGAAGGGACCGCCCGAGCAGGTTAGCCAGATGCGTGCCAGATCCGCGTCCCTCTCGCCAACCAGACACTGGTAGATGGCACTGTGCTCGGAGTCAACGGGAATGAGCTTGCCGGGCTTGGCAAGCGGCATGAGAAGGTCACCGGCCACAACAATTGACTCTTTGTTAGCGTAGGCAAGGATCTTATCTGCTTTGAGCGCTGCATAGCCAGCAGCCATGCCTGCCTCACCAACAACGGCGTTTACCACACAGTCGACGTCTGGCAGCTCCGCAAGCTCCATCACGGCATCGGGACCAAAGCCAATCTCGCACCCAGACGGAATCTCCTCAAGGGCAACGTCATCCTTACGTGAGGCATCGGCAACCGCAAGGTGAGTTGCGCCAAACTCGCGCGCAACCTCAACCAGCCGCTCGCAGGACGAGTTTACAGAAAGGGCAACAACCTTCAAGCGATCTGTGTGCTGACGACATACGTCGAGCGTCTGCATCCCGATGGAGCCCGAGCAGCCCAAGACCGCGACGCGAAGAACATGCGTACGTGGGGAGCGCGCCCCAGGGCGCTCAAACAAACTCATAGAATTCCCCCAAAGAAGAGTACGAAGTAGGCAGCCATGCTGCCAAAGAGCATAGAGTCGGACCTGTCAAGAAGCCCGCCGTGACCGGGCATGAGGTTGCCGGAGTCCTTGACCCCCACGCCGCGCTTTAGACGCGACTCAAACAGATCGCCCACAACGCCGGCAATACCTACGAGAAGCCCGCCCAAGATGGCAAGGGGCATCTCGAGGCCGGCAACGCCAAAGGCTGCCATGGCCGCCCAAATGATCACGGATGCAACAATGCCTCCGTAGAAGCCCTCCCAGCTCTTGTGCGGGGAGATGCGTGGGGCAAGCTTATGGACGCCGAACCTCGAGCCTATGGCGTAGGCCATGGCATCGTTTGCCCAGACGGAGAGCATGACGCCAAAGGTGAGGGTTGCGCCAACGAGCCCCTTGTCGACTACGCGGACAAGCACCAGGCTCGAGAAGGTGAGCGACGTGTAGAGCGGGCCAAAAACCGTTATGGCAACGTCGCCCACGTTGGCACGGGGTGTGAATACGTACCAGGCCGCGCAGGCGGCAAGGAGCAAGAACAAAATGATGACAAGGCCCCTCAGGCCATACCCATAGGCCGCGAGCGGGAACAATACCGCAGCGGCAAGCCCTACACCCTCGTTGGGCATGCGACCGCCCATGCGCGCGATTCGGAAGAACTCGGAGCAGCAGAGCCACCCCATGGCGCTGATCATAAGCGTTGTTGCGATGGGCCCTATGTAGAGGCAGACGAGAACCACAATGGCGTAGATGGCGCCCGACGTGGTGCGCGTGAGGAGGCGCTCCGTCCACCCGCGGGCTCGCTGGCCTGCAAGAGCACCAGCAGTACGCTGCGCCTCCTTGGCATTGCGCCTGTTTTCGAGCTTGTCTATGTGGCGGTCGATGCCAACGCTTTCGCGCTTGTCCTGCCGTCTCTCGGGGCCCTTCTCACTCAACGCTCGGTGACACCCCCAAACCGACGATGCCTGCCCTGAAATGCCTTGACAGCGCGGAGGAAGTCCCAGCGCGAGAAGTCTGGCCACAGGGTGGGTGTCACATAAAACTCAGTATAGGCAAGCTGCCAGAGCAGGTAGTTGGAGAGGCGCATCTCGCCCGACGTACGGATGAGAAGCTCGGGGTCTGGCAGGCCAGCGGTATACAGACGAGAGGAGACACCCTGCTCGTCTATGTCGTCGGGACGCAGCGTACCTGCCGCGACCTCGTCCGCAAGCTCGCGAGCAGCGCGTGCTATCTCAGCGCGGGAACCATAGTTCACGGCCAGCGCAAAGACCATGCCCGTATGGTCTGCGGTCTGGTCAAGCCCCTCACGGAAGACGTCTGCCGTCTCCTTGGGAAGGGAGTCGATGTCACCAAAGAAGCGAAGGCGCACGTTCTCCTGGTGGAAGAGCGGAAGCTCGTTCAGGAGCGTGGTCGCAAAGAGATGCATGAGCAGGTCCACCTCATGCTGAGGCCTCTTCCAGTTCTCGGTCGAAAACGCATAGACCGAGAGCACGTCGAGCCCGAGCCTCACGCTGGTGGTAACAGCCTCCCGCAGCGAGTCAACGCCCGCCACGTGTCCCTCGGAACGGTCAAGGCCACGGGCCTGCGCCCAGCGCCCGTTGCCATCCATGATGATGGAAACGTGGCGAGGAATGCGACTGAGGTCGACGTCGGCAAGGCATATGTCCACGGGGGGATTGGCGTAGTACTCCCCGAGCTTCTTCTCGTCTATTTGCACCTAGATCTCCATGACCTCTGCGGTCTTCTCCTTGAGCATGGCGTCGACGCGCTTGACATAATCATCGGTGAGCTTCTGGACGGCCTTCTTCTCGCGGGAGACCTCGTCCTCCGAGAGCCCCTCGTCGCGGTCGAGCTTATTGTTTGTGTCGCGGCGGACATTGCGGATAGAAACGCGCGCCTCCTCGGCAATGTCCTTGCACTCGCGGGCAAGCTCGCGACGACGCTCCTCGGTGGGCTTGGGGAACGGGAGACGGATGCTCACGCCATCGTTTGAGGGCGTGATACCAAGGTCAGACGCCTCGATGGCCTTCTCGATGCTCCTGAGCGCGGTCTTGTCCCACGGCTCGATGACCATCATAGAGGCCTCGGGTACCTTCACGCCGGCAAGCTGCGTGATGGGCGTGGGCTGCCCGTAGTAGTCGACCTTGATGGGATCGAGGATGTGGGGGTTCGCACGGCCGGTGCGGACGCGGGAGAAGTTCGCCTGGAGGGCCTCCAGGCACTTGTCCATGTGCTGCTTTGCCTTGTCGGTGTACTGGCTCATGCTTGCTCCTCCTCGATGACGGTGGTTCCAACGTTCTCGCCTGTAAGTGCGCTCATGAAGACGCCGTCCTGGCCCATGTCAAAGACCATGATGGGCATCTTGTTGTCATGGCAGAGAGCCGTGGCAGTGGCGTCCATAACCTTGAGGTCCCGGGCGAGAACCTCCTTGTAGGTGATGGTATCGAACTTGGTGGCCTCGGGATGGGTGACAGGATCAGCGTCGTAGATGCCATCGACCTTGGTTGCCTTCATGAGGACCTCGGCATCAATCTCGCAGGCACGCAGGGCCGCTGCGGTGTCCGTGGTGAAGTACGGGTTACCCGTGCCGGCAGCAAAGATGACGATGCGGCCCTTCTCGAGGTGCCTGATGGCGCGACGACGGATGTAGGTCTCGCACACCTGGTGCATCTCGATGGCGCTCATGACGCGGCAGTCCATGCCGTTGCGCTCGAAGCAGTCCTGCAGGGAGAGGGCATTGATAACCGTTGCGAGCATGCCCATGTTGTCGCCCTGCGCGCGGTCCATGCCAGCGGCAGCACCCTGGATGCCACGGAAGATGTTGCCACCGCCAACCACAACGGCAACCTGGACGCCGTCCTCCCACACGGGCTTAATCTCCTCGGCAAGCCTCTGCGGAACCTTGGGATCGATGCCAAAGGCCTGGTCGCCCATGAGGGCCTCACCAGAAAGCTTCAGAAGAACGCGCTGGTACTTGTAGGTCGACAAGCCATCCTCCATTCGTCGGGACGTCGCGGCCGCCATATGTCACAGCCGTAACCCCACCGATTCTATCAGAGCGCCAAGGTGACGCCGCCGCGTCCTCGGCGAGTGTAAGGTCTCTGCATACGGAGGACACGGCAAAGGCCAAAACCTGTCCACAAGACAAGAAGAAGCCCCGGCGGGCAACGTGCCAGCCGGGGCAAAAAAGATGACTTCTTATGAGGCCGCGAGGGTTACTCGCCGAAGTTGAAGCGCACGAAGGTGACAACCTTGATGTCGTCGCCAAGGGACTTGGAGACCTTCTTGGCAAGGGAGGAGATGGTCTCGTTGGAGTCCTTCACAAAGACCTGCTCGGTGAGGACGTTCTCCTTGTAGAACTTCTCAAGCTTGCCAAGAGCAATCTTCTCCTGAATGGCCTCAGGCTTGCCAGACTCGGCTGCCTGCGCCTTGTAGATGCCCATCTCGTGGTCGATGACGTCCTGGGGGACATCCTCACGCACGGCGGAGACAGGGTTGCTAGCAACGACCTGCATGGCAACGTCGTGTGCGAAGGTCTTGAACTCGTCGGCAGCTGCGGTCTCGGGCTTGGAGAAGGAGAAGCTCACCATGTCGGCGTGCTTGCCGTCGTGGTGGATGTAGCAGCCGATGGCACCGTTGTCGGCAGTGAGGCGTGCGAAGCGGTTGATCTTCATGTTCTCGCCGATGACGTGGATCATCTCGGTGAGCTCGGACTCAACGGTGCCCTCCCCCATGGCGCAAGCCTTGAGGGCGTCGACATCGGCGGGGTCGTTCTTGGCGACAACCTCGGCAACGGCGTGCGCATAATCCTTGAACTTGCCGTTGGTGCCCACGAAGTCAGTCTCGCAGGTGAGCTCGACCATGGCGGCAACCTTGGCGTCATCGGAAACGTAGACGGCGATGGTGCCCTCGTTGGTCTCGCGACCAGCGCGCTTGACAGCCTTGGCGAGGCCCATCTTACGGAGGACGTCGACGGCCTTGTCGAGGTCGCCATCAGCCTCGACGAGGGCCTTCTTGCACTCCATCATGGGAGAGTCGGTCATCTCGCGGAGCTGCTTGACAAGAGCGGCGGTAATCTGTGCCATGTGAACCTCCTAAAGGGGTTGGTTGGTGAGAGAAAACGAGGACTACTCAGCCGCGGGAGCCTCGGTGGCAGGAGCGGCGGCCTCCTCGGTTGCGACGGGGGCAGAAGCCTCGCCAGTCTGCATCTCCTCGGCGGTCACCTGGGTCTCGCCAGTGCCAGCAAGGACGGCGTCGGCAGCAAGCTCGCACATAAGAGAGACGGAGCGGATAGCGTCGTCGTTGGCGGGCACGCCGTAGTCGATGACGTCGGGGTCGGAGTTGGTGTCGAGCAGACCAACAACGGGGATGTGCAGGCGGTTGGCCTCGCGGACGGCGATCTCCTCGCGCTTGGTGTCAACAACGAAGATGGCCTGCGGCAGGGCGGTCATGTCGCGGACACCGCCGAGGTTCTTCTGGAGCTTGTCAAGCTCCTTGGTGAGCAGAGCCTGCTCCTTCTTGGGCAGCGCGTTCATGCGGCCGTCCTCGACCATGGCCTCGAGCTCCTCCATGCGGGCGATACGGGAGCGCATGGTCACGAAGTTGGTGAGCATGCCGCCAAGCCAGCGCTGGTTGATGTAGGGCATGTTGGCGCGCTCGGCCTGGGTCTGGATGGGCTCCTGGGCCTGCTTCTTGGTACCCACGAAGAGGACCTTGCCGCCCTTGGCAGCGGTCTCACGCAGGAAAGTGTAGGCCTTGTCAGCGTCAACGAGGGTCTGCTTGAGGTCGAGGATGTAGATGCCGTTGCGCTCGCCAAAGATGTACGGCTTCATCTTGGGGTTCCAGCGGCGGGTCTGGTGACCGTAGTGGCAGCCTGCGTCGAGAAGGGTCTGAATAGTAACCTTAGCAGCCATGTTTGACCTCCATTGGTTGGTCCTCCGCGCGATGTCATCCCCGAAGTACCACCCCTGGCCTGGCTTAGAGCCTGGGGCACCACGGCCTTTGAGTCGTCGCGCGTGTGTGATGTTGCCGCCTGGTAGCGACATGCTGGGCATCTGCACAGCGATTGAAGAGTATAGCAGGTAAAAGTCAACGCGGGCAAGCTGCGTGCAAGACCTGCCCGTGTTCACCGTTTCACCTTGATTTTGGCTCGTCTCGTCTCCTTACTGCGCCCTTGGGTGTGCCTGCCGCGCCGCGTCTTTGAGCCTCTCCACAGAGAGGTGCGTGTAGACCTGCGTGGTTGAGAGGCTCTCGTGGCCCAGAAGCTCCTGAACGCTTCGCAGGTCGGCACCGCCTGAGACGAGCTCGGTGGCATAGGTGTGCCGCATGGCGTGGGGCGTGAGCGTTGGGTCAAGCCGCGCGAGACGCACGTGGGTCTCGAAAACGGTTCGCAGGGCATCGGCACTCATGCGCCTGCCTCGGGTGGAGAGGAAGAGAGCGCCATCTGGGCGCTCTGCCTTCTCCCCCTTGGCGGCGGAGGCCAGCAAGGGGCGCGCCTTGTCGAGATAGCGCCTCACCCAGTCGAGCGCCACCTCGTAGAGGGGAACGATCCGCTCCTTCGAGCCCTTACCAAAGAGCGTAACCTGGCACCTGCCAAAGTCCACCGACCCAACGTCGAGGCGCGAAACCTCGGAGATGCGGGCACCGGAGGCGTAGAGCAGCTCCAAGAACGCTCGGTCCCTCACGCCCGTGGCATCGCCCGTGTCGCAGGTGGAAAGGAGCCTCCGTACGTCCTCGTCGGACATGGTCTTGGGGAGGCGTCGGGCCCCTTTGGGCGTGGCGAGCGCGGCCGCGGGGTCCACCGAGCAGATTCCCTCTCGGAGCATCCACCCATAGAAGTCGCGAACCGCAGAGAGACGCCTGTCAACCGTGCGCACCGTGTAGCCTGCGCGATTGAGGTCGGCGAGAAAACCGCGCAGGTCTCGGTGGGTCGCATGGAGGGGGTCCACGCGAGAGCGCTCTGCCCACGAGGCAAAGGACGCCAAATCCGCCCTATATGCTTTCACGGTGTTATCGGAGAGGCCTCGAACCTGTCCAAGGTACGCGAGGAAGGCCCGGCGCTCGCCAGGCAAAATGCTTGACCCAAGCGGGTCGAACTTTGCAGGAATCTTAACGGGGTTCTCGCTGTCACTGTGTAGACTCATGACACGGATTCCTGGCGGGCCGCTGCAAAGAGGTCTTGTCTCTCCTCCACAAACGTCGTCATGTCGGTGCGTGCGCGCTCGGCCATGAGACGACGGCGGTCGTCCTTTCGCCTTGGTGCGTCCTCCAGAGGCGGGACCAGCCCAAAGTTCACGTGCATGGGCTGGTATCCCACGGTTGCCGGATTTGTGGCATATGCAACGAGCGAACCCAGGGCGCCAGTCTGGGGTAGCGACGGATAGGGCAGCCCAAAGAGCTCCGCGTACGTGTTGAGCGCAGCGAGAAGGCCCGACGCTATGGCCTCGACATAACCCTCCGTCCCCGTGATCTGCCCCGCAAGCCGCGTATGGGAGCCGGGAATGGCGAAGGTTGCGTCGAGGGCGTGCGGCGAGTCAACAAACGAGTTGCGGTGCATGACGCCATAGCGGAGAAACTCCGCCTGAGCTAGACCCGGGATCATCCTAAAGACACGCCGCTGCTCGGGCCAGGTGAGGTTGGTCTGGAAGCCCACGAGGTTGTAGGCAGTGCGCAGGGCGTTCTCGGCTCGGAGCTGCACCGCAGCCCAGGGACGACGGCCAGTCCTTGGGTCGGTAAGGCCCACGGGCTTGAGCGCGCCAAAGCGGATGGAATCGTGCCCCGTGCGGGCAACCTCCTCTATTGGCTGACATGCGCAGAAGAGGTCTTTCTGCTCGAACTCGCGCGAGATAACGCGCTCGGCGGAGAGCAGCGCATCCATGAAGGCGTCGTACTCGTCTCGCTCCATGGGGCAGTTGAGGTAGTCACCGGCCCCGCCCTCCTCGTAGCGAGACTGCGAGAACGCGATGGAACGGTCTATACTTTCGGCAGAGACAATGGGGGCGGCCGCATCGAAGAACGACATCGATCCCTCCCCCACTGCCTGCGAAACCGCCTCAAAGAGCGCGTCCGAGCAAAGCGGGCCGGCAGCGATGACCGAGGGCCCCTCAGGTATCCGCGTGACCTCCTCCCTCACGACCTCAATGAGCGGGTGCGACATGACGGCATTGGTCACGGCGTCCGAGAACTTCTCCCGATCGACCGCCAGGGCTCCTCCCGCAGGCACGGAGCAATCCTGAGCAATGGGCAGAAGGCGGCATCCCATTGCGCCAAGCTCCCACTTGAGGACACCAGCTGCCGTTTCCGGCTTGGTCGATTTAAGCGAGTTGGAGCACACGAGCTCCGCGAAGCGGTCGGTATGGTGTGCGGGCGACATCCGGACAGGGCGCTGTTCGTGAAGTCGGACCCTCACGCCCCTGTCCGCAAGTTGCAGCGCGCACTCGCTTCCCGCAAGGCCCGCCCCCACCACGTCAACTGTCTTCTGCATGCTCCTCCTTCTCTCCGGCCGGTGACGCCTTAGTCCCAGCCAGACCATTGTGCGACAAATAGAACGTGCTCGTGGGCGCGTATCGCCCATCCGAAAGCTTGGTTATCACTCCTGCAGCCTCATAGTCGGAAAGTGCGCTCAGGACGGTGATGATGTTCTCGCCCAGACGGGCAGCGAGGTCATCTGCCCGCGAAGGCGATGCGACAAGGGCAGAGAGTACCCGGCCAAGGTCCTCACGACGTCCCGGGGCATCGGAGAAGCGAAGACGACCATAGTCCAGGGATATGGCCGCTTCAAGCGAGGCCTCGTCGCAGATGACCCGCGCCCCCTCCGAGATGAGCCAGTTGGTTCCCGCCGAGAGAGGCGAGAAGATGGAGCCCGGAATGCCATAGACCTTGCGCCCAAGCTCCACGGCAACGTCCGCCGTGCTCATGGTACCCGAACGCATGCCCGCCTCCGTGACGAAGAGACAGGTGGAGAGAGCAGCGATGATGGCGTTCCTCTTGGGAAAGGCATAGCGCCTTGGTGGTGACCCCCACCTCTCGAGCGATATCACGGCGCCGCCTGCTGCCACCGCGCCGGCATAGACGTCAGCCGAGCTTGCGGGATAGACCATGTCGGCACCACATCCGGAGACGACAACTGTCCTCCCCCCTGCCTCGAGAGCTGCGCGCCCTGCGGCGCAGTCGCACCCCATGGCGCCGCCAGAGACCACCACGATGCCGCTCTCTGCGGCAACTCTCCCCGCCATCTCCGCCACGGCAATCCCATAGGGGGTCGCCCTTCTGGCACCAATAACCGACAGGCATGGCCCCTGGAGCACCTTGGGGTCTCCCCTCCCGTAGAGCACCTCAGGTACAGGTTCAAGGTCATGCAGCGATTGAGGGAACTCCTCATCATCCGGACTAATCTCCCAACACTTACCCTTGCGAGTGTCATCAAGGCTCATAGCTGCCTCCTCGACCGGTACTGTAGGGCCTCTCCTACGTCATCGCGCGAGACTAGCTCGTGACCTCCCATATCAGCGATGGTTCGCGCAACACGCCCCACACGCGCTATCGCCCGCCCTCCCAGGGCAAGCCTCTCGGCAGAGACCTCGAAGAACGCGCGGGCGCTTGGCTCGAAGCCTAGCCTCGAGACACCGCGCAACCCACTGCCAAGTCGCGCCTCATCGCGTGCCTCGCGCCAAGCCGAGAACTCTCGCGCGGCCATGACCTGATCGAGCATCTCGGCAGAGCCCGCCCCCTCCGAGCCGCGTATCACATCCGTCGATGCCGGCCGGTGGACATCGACAACCACATCGATGCGGTCCATGAGCGGTCCACCAATGCGACCCTGGTAGGCGGCCACACGGGCAGGCGCGCACGTGCATTCGTGAGCATCGTCGCCAAGGTGCCCGCAAGGACAGGGGTTTGCTGCGGCCACAAGCTGGAAATCGCAGGGAAAGACGTATACGCCATCGACTCGCACGATCCTGACCTCGTGGTCCTCGAGCGGCTGACGCAGCGACTGCAGTGCATTTGTCGCGAACTCCGGAAGCTCGTCCAGGAAGAGCACGCCGCCATGCGCCAGCGAGACCTCCCCAGGCATGACGGGCCTGCCTCCCCCAACAAGACCGCCAACGGAAATTGAGTGATGGGGTGCCCTGAATGGACGCTCGCCACGCTCAAGAGAATCTATTGGCTGCCCCGCAACGGAATGGATGAGCAACGCCTCGGACTTCTCGGCATCGGCAAGCGGAGGCAGTATGGTAGGCATCCGGCGTGCAAGCATAGTCTTGCCGGAGCCCGGTGGCCCCACCATGAGCATGCCGTGGCGTCCCGCCGCAGCGATGACCATTGCGCGTTTGGGGATGTCCTGGTCCACAACATCAGAGAAGTCGAGACCGCAGGTGCCGTCATCGGCGTCCGTACCATCGTCACACGGCCCCGTTGCGAGCAGAGGCAAATCTCCTACCCCGGTCTTCAGCCGTGAGATGGCCGAAATGCCATACGCGTCAGTAGAGAGCGCAAGCGGCAGCCTCGTCTGGTCGGAGCAGACAAGCGAGAGCCCCTCACGCTCGGCGAGAGCCGCATAGGCAACGGCTCCTCGCGGCGGGCACACGCTCCCATCAAGGGCAAGCTCACCAACAAAGAGCAGCTTGGAAAGGCTCTCATGTGGAATCTGGCCCGTGGCGGCAAGCACGGCCACGGCAATGGGAAGGTCGAAGGCGGTGCCCGTCTTTCGAATCTCCGCAGGCGCAAGGTTCACCGTCACGTGAAGCCTGGGTATCTTGTAGCCGCACGCCTTCATGGCGCAGCGCACCCTCGATCGAGCCTCGAGCACCGAGGTATCTGGCATGCCCACAATGGAGAGACCCGGGATCCCCCCAGAGACGCTCACCTCGACCGTCACGGGCACCGCCTCCACTCCCCTAAGCGTTGCCGTGGGGATGCGAACATCCGGGCTTCCCATCAGTCATCCCAGCTAAAGGCGCAGACGAGATGGCGAAGCTTTGCATGGCCATGGCCCACCACATTAACGGCAACCACGTCAAAGCGAACTGAGTCGACATTGGTGTGCTCAACCAAGTAGAGAAGGCCAAGAAGCCGGTAGCGCTCCTGCTTCTTGGGATCGACGGCGATCTCTGGCATGTATTCTGCCTCGTCACCCAGGGCAAGCCTCGTCTTCACCTCAACAAGCACCACGCTGTGATGCATCTCTTCGTCCGGCTCGTCCTCGGTGGCAACGATATCCACCTCGCCCGCCCGGCATCTCCAGTTCATGTCAAGGATGCGATAGCCGTTATCTGCAAGGTAGTTGGCCGCAAGGCGCTCGCCCTCGGCACCAAGCTCCTTAGTGGTGTACTCGTCCAATGGCTTACGATCCGCGTCGGGACCGTCGGGACCGTATCCCAACCCCTCATCCTCGTCGAAGTCGACACACCTGGACTCCCCTGGGACGCCAAGCCCCATGCCATACCCGTCAAACTCATGACCAAGGTGTCCAAAGCAGAACTCGCTGTGCGAACGGCCACCCCCAACAGCCCAGTCCGAACCGCCGCGTGACCCAAACGTCGTCTCGCTCATAGCGCTCTCCTCTCTCGTTACCAAACGGGAGAGCGATGATGTCACCATGGGCTTGCACGACGCCGACAAAACGCGAGCACCTGGCTGGCAGGCAGCCGACGGTTCAAAAGGCATAGAAAGAAATTGGCAGCTCTGGATTTGCAAGCACCCAGAGCCGCTGAAGTCTTTCAAAACCAAAACTGTGTGACGAGAATTTCTCGCAAGCCAAACGGAGCAGCGATAACCCGAGGAAAACTAGAAGAGCGGCGGTGTCTCGAGGAAGTTTCCGCAGAAGGATACGCGGTGTATGGGCGAAAGGCCATGCTCTCGTATGGCGGCGATGTGCTCCGGAGAGCCGTAGCCTTTGCATTCCGCTAGGTGATACTCTGGGTACTCCTCGGCCAGCGACACCATGAGCGCATCCCTCGTCACCTTGGCAACAATGGAGGCAGCAGCGATGCACGAGACGCGCGCATCGCCCTTGACGAGCGTGACCTCCTTGGGGCTCACGTGCACGGGATTCCCGTCGATGAGGACGGCATCCGCATCGACTCCGGCATCGTCGATGGCGCGCTTCATGGCCATGCGAAGTGCCACCCCCATCCCCACGGCATCGATGGATGCGGGCTCCACGTGGGCGATGCCCACCGCAAGGGCAACGTCTGCGATGCGAGCGGCGAGGACCTCGCGCTGAGCTGGCGTGAGCTGCTTTGAGTCGTTGATGCCCCAGACAATGGGCTCATCGGGGAGCGCTACCGCGGCCACGGTGAGCGGACCGGCAAGTGCGCCGCGGCCCACCTCGTCGACACCAAGTACTAGGCCGGGGCCACCAAGCTCTCTGGCCTTGGCATACATCGCCAGGACGCGCTCGTGCTCGCCCCGCTCGCGCGCCAGGCGCCTTTTGGCCACCTCGCGCGCATGCTGCACCTGCTTGCGGGGGTCGTCTGCGTAGCGCTCCTCAAGGCGAGCAAACTCGTCCTCGTTGGCACAGGCGAAGAGCGCCGCCACTTCGTGGGCTGTTGCCGAAGACCGCGCCAATGGACTCCCCCCAAACTGGCGTCCGACATACTGGCGAAGGACGCGTCATGACTACATAGTAAAGAGGGGCCACCCATGCGGGCGGCCCCTCCAGACATAACAATAAGATGCTCTAGCGCTTCTCAGGAATGCGAGCGGCCTTGCCCACGCGATCGCGGAGGTAGTAGAGCTTCGCGCGACGAACGTCGCCATGACGGACAACCTCGAGCTTGGCGATCTTGGGGCTGTGCAGGGGGAACGTACGCTCCACGCCAACGCCAAAGCTGATCTTGCGGACGGTGAAGGTCTCGCGGGAACCAGCACCGCTCATGCGGATGACGTCACCCTGGAAGACCTGCTCACGAGAGCGGTCGCCCTCGATGATGCGGTAGTGAACCTTGACGTTGTCGCCAACCAGGACCGTGGGGATGTCCTCACGAATCTGCTGACGCTCGATGGCGCGAATGTAATCCATGCTTTTCCTCATCTCTAGACTAGAGGTGCCGACGCGTGTGCGAACGACACATAGGCTTACACACAAGGGAGAATTATAGAGCACTGCGAGCGGCCGGACAAGAACTACATAACTTGATGGATAGGTCCCAGCAACTGACTACGGACTTACAGGCAAAACCCCGCGACTACGCCAGACGCCGCATCTGCCTGGCCCACCGAGGACGGGAAGCCCGTCTCGCTCGCTCGGAAGAAGTACGAGCTAGAGCTGGTATCAGCGTAGTTCAGCGGATATGCGGAACGGTACCACCACGGACGAGAGGAGCCACGGTACGTGAGCGCCAGTGCGCCCGACTGCCCACCGGTCTCCCCAGTCACGCCAGCTGCCGAGAAGTACGCGTACTGCGTCCCCTCGGCGTTGAGCACAGCGTCCAGGCCAGCAGTGTAGGAAATCTCTGTAGCAAACTCATCCTCAAACCACGTGATGTTGCCGCAGACCTCGACTGCTGAGAAGGCCCACAGCCCATCGGCCGTCTGGGTGACCGACGCGACATCCGAGGTAACCCCCACGTTGTTGGTGGCCTTGGAAACGCTCACGATATGCGTCGCAAGGTCATCTGGGAGGAGCGCCATGCCGTCACTTGCAAGCCATGCCCTGAGCGAGGAGGACTCCCACCCGCCCTGGTTGGTGTTAGAGGTTTCCATGGGCTGCTCGGAGAGCATGGACACCATGAGCGTCATGCCCGCAACGCCAGAGCCGTCGGCACGCTGGTCGTGCCTGAACCCCACGATGCGCGCATACGCCAAGGTGTTGTCATCGAGAACCACCTCACGCGTCTCGTTGACGGGCACCCCGGCGGCATCTGCCAGGTTGTACTCTTGTGCAATAGCCAGGCCCTCATCATCTGTGGCAGCAGTAGCGATCCTGGCGGAAATCTGGGAGAGCTCGTCCCAGCTATAGTCGGAGAAGGCCTTGGGCTCAAGCGTCTGCGCAGTCTCAGCACCTTGCCCCTCGGTCTCTTGGCCCGTCTGCTGAGCAGGCTCACCCGCAAGCCCGGGAGCCACGCTCTCTGCCAGCGGACACAGCTGGCCCGTCATAGCAAGCGCGAGCACCCCCACGGCAAGCGCAACGAACACGCAGGCAAAGACGAGCAGCCCGCGTCCTGTGCTCCCGCTGTCTCTGCGACTGTGCTTTGGAGCCATGCACCCTCCCCAATCGTATTGCTAGACGTCTAGAGCCTACCAAAGATGCGTGTGAATGAGGTGCCACCATCACCTTTCGTGCGACATGACGCCCTTCCACGAGCGTGGAACAGTGAGGTCTTCGAAGACCCTCACGGCATAGCGGTCAGTCATACCCGAGACGTAATCCGCCACCTGTACGTCTGGGTGGTTCGAGTCGTGCTTAAGGTACTCCTCGGGCACCTCGTCCATGTGGGTCACCAGGTGATCAAAGAGAAGCTCAATCATGTGCGTGGCCTTGGGCTCCTCCTCCTTGGCATCGCCCTTGGTGTAGAGCGACTCGAAGAGGAACGAGCGGAGCTCCATCATCGCGTCCCAGACGTCTTCGGACATGCGAATGTCGCCAGCCGCTGCGCTTCCCGCACAGATATCACGGACCATGACGTCAATGCGTTCCGAGGAGCTGCTGCCGAGAAGCTCGCGAGGACGCTGCGGAAGGTCGTCCTCGGTGAGAAGGCCCGCGCGCTCGGCATCGTCGATGTCGTGGCACACGTAAGCAATGCGGTCCGCGCAGGCAACAACCCTGCCCTCAAGCGTCTGCGCGCGTTGCGAGCCGGTGTGGCAGAGGATGCCGTCGCGCACCTCCCAGGTGAGGTTGAGGCCGTGCCCGTCCTTCTCCAGGCACTCGACCAGCCTCACGCTCTGCCTGTTGTGTCGGAAGATGTAGCGGCCCTCCTGGGAGTCTGAATCGATGCCGCGATAACGAGCCATGGCACGCGAGAGGGCGCGTTCCCCGCAGTGCCCAAAGGGCGTGTGGCCAAGGTCGTGCCCCAGTGCGATTGCCTCGGTGAGATCCTCGTTGAGTCCAAGCGTGCGAGAGATGCTCCGAGCAATCTGCGCTACTTCAAGCGTGTGTGTAAGCCGTGTACGGTAGTGGTCACCCTCGGGTGCGAGGAAGACCTGCGTCTTGTTGGCCAGGCGCCTAAAGCTCTTGCAGTGGAGGATGCGGTCACGGTCGCGCTGATAGCAAGGCCTGAGGAAATCTTCCTCCTCGGGCATGTCCCGGCCCTTTGACTGCGAGCTCTTTGCTGCCTGCGCAGAGAGGAGCTCCTCCTCACGAGCTATCTGGTCCTCCCTGTCGTGAACCCTCATGGGCGCCTCCAACATACCGGATGCTCTGATAAAGAACAGGGGGAGAGGCACTAGGCCCCTCCCCCTTTGTGTGCTACACGTGCATCAACGCCAGGATGCTAGGCGACCTTGGCAGGACCGCCGTTGGAGTTGATCTTGGCCTGCGCTGCCGCAAGACGAGCGATAGGCACGCGGTACGGCGAGCAGGACACGTAGTCGAGGCCGAGGTCATAGTAGACCTGGATGGACTCGGGGTCGCCACCAGTCTCGCCGCAGACGCCGCAGACGATGTCCGGGTTGGCCTTGTGGCCACCCTCGACGCCCATCTGGACGAGCTTGGCGACGCCGGGGTCGACGGTCGCGAAGGGGTTCCGCTTGACGATCTTCTTGTCGAGGTAGAGCGGCATGAACGCGGACTCGACGTCGTCGCGGGAGAACCCGAGGCAGGTCTGGGTGAGGTCGTTAGTGCCGAAGGAGAAGAAGTCGGCGTGCTTGCCGATCTCGTCGGCGGTAATGGCAGCGCGGGGAAGCTCGATCATGGTGCCGATGGGGATCTCGAGCTTGACGCCCGTCTCCTCCTCGACCTCCTTCAGGGTCTTCTCGGCGCCGGCGCGGACGAGCTCAATCTCGGACTCGAAGGCAACGAGCGGAATCATGATCTCGGGCTTGGGGTCGAAGCCCTCCTTCTTGAGCTCGGCAGCGGCGCCCGCGATAGCGCGGACCTGCATGACGTTGAGCTCGGGGTAGACGATGCCCAGACGGCAACCACGAAGGCCGAGCATGGGGTTGGCCTCCTGGAAGGAGTCGAGCTTGGCGAGCAGGGCGCGCTTCTCGGTGCAGTCCTTGCCGGCACACTCCTCCTTGGTGATCTCGACCTCAAGGTCGCGCGGGTTGTCGAGGAACTCGTGCAGAGGGGGATCGAGCAGGCGCACGATGACGGTCTTGCCGTCCATGGCCTTGAACATGCCAAGGAAGTCACCCTTCTGGGCCTCGCCCAGCTTCTTGAGGGACTCCTGCTTGACGTCGTCGGACTCGGCGAGGATGAAGTTCTGGATGAGCTGCTTGCGCTCGCCAAGGAACATGTGCTCGGTGCGGTCCAGGCCGATGCCCTCGGCGCCGTTGTCAGCGGAGAGCTGCGCGTCGGCGGGGTTGTCGGCGTTGGCGCGGACGCCAATCACGCGGCCGCGAGCGGGATCCTTGCGGACCTCGTCTGCCCAGTCGAGGATGGTCTCGAGGTCGCCGCCGAGCTGCGGACGAACCAGGGGCACCTCACCCAGGATGACGTCACCCGTGGTGCCGTCGATGGAGATGATGTCACCTTCGTGGAGGACAACGTCGGTGCCAGCAACCTTGCACTCCTTGTTAGGAGCGTCAATGTGGAGCGCCTCGACGCCGCAGACGCAGGGGGCACCCATGCCACGGGCAATGACGGCCGCGTGGGACGTCTTGCCGCCGTGAGAGGTGAGGATGCCCTCAGCAGCAACCATGCCCTTGAGGTCATCGGGCGTGGTCTCCCAACGCACGAGGATGGAGGGCTTGCCGGCCTCCTTGAAGGCCTCGGCGTCAGCAGAGGAGAACACCACGGCACCGGTAGCAGCACCGGGGGAGGCGTTCAGGCCCTTGGCGAGGACCTCATACTTGGCCTTGGGGTCAAACTGCGGGTGCAGGAGCTGGTCGAGCTGCTCGGGAGCAACGCGCATGACGGCGGTCTCCCTGGAGATGCGACCCTCCTCGTACATCTGGATGGCAACCTTGAGCGCGGAGAGGGCGGTACGCTTGCCCACGCGGGTCTGGAGCATCCAGAGCTTGCCCTCCTGGATGGTGAACTCGAGGTCCATCATGTCGGCATAGTGATCCTCGAGGATCTCGAAGACGTGATAGAGCTCCTTGCCAGCCTCCTCGAGGCCCGGGGTCTTGGGCAGGTCGGAGATGGGCTCGGTGTTGCGGATGCCGGCCACGACGTCCTCGCCCTGGGCGTTGACCAGGAAGTCGCCGTAGCGCTCGTTGGTGCCGTCGGCGGGGTTGCGCGTGAACGCGACGCCGGTCGCCGAAGTGTCGCCCATGTTGCCGAAGACCATGCACTGGACGTTGACAGCGGTACCCAGGTCATCAGGGATCTTGTTCTGCTTGCGGTACAGAATGGCGCGCGGGGTATTCCAGGATCCGAAGACCGCCTGCTCGGCAAGGCGCAGCTGGAGGTACGGGTCGTGCGGGAACACGGGCTTGCCGTCAACGACAACCTCGGGGTACTTCTCGGGGTCGACGTTGTCGGAGAAGATCTGCTTGAAGGTGGCGACGAGGTCCTTGAGGTCATCGGCGTTGAGCTCGGTGTCGAGCTTCACACCGCGCTCGGCCTTCTTGGCGTTGATGGCATCCTCGAAGAGCTGGCCGTCGACGCCCATGACGACGTCCGAGAACATCTGGACGAAGCGGCGGTAGGAGTCGTAGCCAAAGCGGGGGTTGCCGGTCTTCTTGATGAGACCCTGGACAGAGTCGTCGTTGAGGCCAAGGTTAAGGACGGTGTCCATCATGCCGGGCATGGAGAAGGGGGCGCCGGAGCGAACGGAGACGAGTAGCGGGTCGTCCTTGTCGCCGAGCTTCTTGCCCATGCGCTTCTCGAGGTCCTTGCGGTAGACGTCAATCTCGTCAAGAACGCCGTCGGGCCAGACGTTACCAGCGGACGAGTAAGCGACGCAGGTCTGGCAGGTGATGGAGAATCCCGGAGGAACGGGAAGGCCGATGTTGGCCATCTCCGCCAGGTTGGCGCCCTTGCCGCCGGTGATCCACTTCGCCTCGTCGACGGTAGCGCCGGCAACTTCGGTCACGTTGTTGCCGTTCTCGTCCTTTCCGAAGCGGTACACGTGCTTCTCAGACATTTCACTCCCCTGTTCGAACAACCTGACACGCCTTGCGGCGCGCACTCACATCGCGGCGCCAGGTTCAGGACACCGCAACGCCCAATTCTAGACAGACCCATTTATTGGAGATGCCAAAATCAAGCGGTAACCGGTAGACGGAAAAATACGCCGGCGAACGTAACAAAATGGGGGCCAGACGTGAGTCTAGCCCCCTGAACGGACAAAAGAGTTGAACCTATGAGCTACTCGTTCGAAGCCGGGTGCTCCGAGAAAGTGGCGCCAATGGCGTGGCTCGGCTCCTCGCCAGTGAGCGTGGAGATGACCGTCACGGCAGGCCCGAGCAGGTCGATGGAGGGAATGCCCCTCCTGTCGAGCTCGCGGCGAATCTCGCGGCGGAGCTGGCCGTTGGCAAACGTGTGGAAGACGGCGCTTGGCCTCTCTGGGTCGAAGTTCTTGTCGAAATAGTCTCTTACCTGCTCGACGCTCTCGACACCAGACACACGAATGATCTCGACGGAGCCATCGCCAAACTGCGCGGCGGCAGCCTCCACAACGGCCTTTGCGGTCTCACCACGGGCATCAGAGAGCACGTAGATGGCAGGGACAACGTGGCCGAAAACATCATCGTCCAGATCAAGTTTCCTCATAGTCGATCCTCCCAAGTGACCCAATCGTGCGGGGACGTTGCAGCAAGTGTAACCGCTCTTACCCTACTTTCGCTTCGAAAGTGCGCCAATATCGGCGACGTCACCAAAGACGCCAGCGAAACGGTTGAGAAGGCGCAGCCTGTTGTCCCTCACGGTCGGGTCGGGGTCCATGACAAGAACATCAGTGAAGAAGCGGTCGATGGGGCCGCGGAGGCCAGCCAGGGCCTCGCAGGCGGCGTCGAAGTCACCAGCGGCCAGGGCAGCCGAGACGGCCTTCTCGCCCTTCTCGCAGGCGGCGAGAAGGGCCTTCTCCGCATCCCCAAGGACACTTGAGTCGACGTTGGTGCCGAGCGACGCGTTGGCAAGGTGGGCGGCGCGGGCATAGGCCGTGGCTAGGTCCTCGAAGAGCTCCGGGCTCTCGGAGCGAGCGCGGTCCAGGGCTGCGGCGCGACGGACGAACTCATCGGGGTCGATGACGCCTACGGCGCCCACGGCCTCGATGGCGTCGGGCGCGATGCCCTCGTCCTTGGCGATGGCAGCAAGACGACCCTGGAAGAAGGCGGCCACGGAAGAGGCAGCCTTCTGGGCGTCAAACTCGATGCCCCGCTCGGCGTAGGACGCAAGGGCAAGCTCGATGAGCGGAAGCAGGTGCACGGCAGGAAGCGTGCGCAGCATGGCAATCATGCCAATGGCAGCGCGTCGAACGGCAAATGGGTCTGAGGAGCCGGTGGGCGGCTCGTCGATGGCGAAGATGCCGCACACGGTGTCAAGCTTATCCGCAATGGCAACGCACTTGCCCACGATGCCAGAGGGGAGCTCGTCGCCGGCAAAGCGCGGACGGTAGTGCTCGCGGATGGCGTCACAGACCTCCTGGTCCTCGCCGGCTGCCTTGGCGTAGTAGCCGCCCATGACGCCCTGCTGGTTGGTGAACTCGACCACCGCCTGGCTCACGAGGTCTGCCTTAGCGAGGTGTGCTGCGCGCTTGGCAAGACCGCAGGTGCGCTCGTCGGCGCCGGCCGCCTTTGCCACGGCCTCGGAAAGCACCTCCATACGCGTGACCTTCTGGCGAACAGTGCCGAGCTTCTCCTGGAAGACAACGGTACCCAGGCGCTCAACGAACTCGTCCATGGGGACCTTCAGATCCTCCTCATAGAAGAACTTGGCGTCATCGAGGCGGGCGCGCACGACGCGCTCGTTGCCGTCGACCACGGTTGCGGAGACCTTGGGGTCTGCGTTCGAGACCACAACGAACTCTCGCGTGAGGTTGCCCTCAGCGTCATAGACGGGGAAGTAGCGCTGGTTGGAGAGCATGGACTCGCAGATGATCTCGTGCGGGACCTTGAGGAACTCCTCGTCGAAGGTGCCAACCAGGACCGTGGGCCACTCGCAGAGGTTCACGACCTCGTCAAGCGTGCGCTTGGGGGTGTCCACGCGACAACCGGGGCGCTCGGCCTCAACCTGATGGATGCCCTCGAGGATGGTGGCACGGCGCTCGTCCTCGAGCAGCACGCCGTTCTCGCGCAGCACGTCGGCATAGGCGGCAGGGCTCTTGACCGCGTGGTCGCCAGCGCCAAGTACGCGGTGCCCGCGCGTGGTGCCGGCGCTCGTGACGTCGGCGTAGCTCGCAGGCACAACGTCAGACCCGAGAAGGGCGCAGATCCAGCGGATGGGACGCACGAAGGTCTGGTGCTCGGAACCCCAGCGCTGGCTTCTGTAGTTGGGCCACTCGATGGACCCGATGACCTGCTCGGAGAGGGTGGAGAGGATCGGCGTTGCAGGGCGCGCGTCAACGTGCTTCTCGGCAAAGACGTACTCGCGGCCGTCGGAGTCCACTCGGCGCGCAAGCTGGGAGGCATCGACGCCAAACTTGCGGGCAAAGCCCTGGGCCGCCTTGGTGGGGGCGCCGTTGGCGTCAAAGGCGATGCTGGCCGCGGGGCCGCGCTTGACCTCGTTGAGCTCCTCGGTTGCAAGGGCAACGTCATGGACGTAGGCAACGAGCCTTCTCGGCGTCTGGTGTGTCTCCACCTTGCCGTGAGCTAGGCCGGCCTCGTCCAGCCCCTTGCGAACCAGCTCTCCGAGCTGCACCACAGCGTGGTTGAGAGGTGCGGACGGCATCTCCTCGCAGCCAATCTCGAGCAGGAAGTCCTTGGTCTCGGCCATCTAGGCCACCTCCCCCTTCGTGGATGCGTCATCCTTCTCGCCAGCCACCTCGGCGAGGTAGGCCTCGCAGCAGTCCTTGGCAACGGTACGGACGCGCAGGATGTAGTTGGCACGCTCCGTGGCGGAGATTGCCCCACGGGAGTCGAGCAGGTTGAACGCGTGGCTGCACTTCATCACGCAATCATAGGCGGGAAGCGGCAGGTGCGCGTCGAGGCAGGAGTGGCACTCAGCCTCGTACTCGTCGAACTTCTCGCGCATGAGGTCGACGTTGGCAACCTCGAAGTTGTACGCAGAGAACTCACGCTCGTTCTCGAGGAAGACGTCGCCATAGGTCATGGGCGTGCCGTCGGGCAGGTAGCTCCACACGATGTCATAGACCGAGTTCACGCCCTGCGCGTACATGGCAATGCGCTCGAGGCCGTAGGTGATCTCGACGGGCACCGGGTCGACCTCAATGCCGCCAACCTGCTGGAAGTAGGTGAACTGCGTGACCTCCATGCCGTCCATCCACACCTCCCAGCCAAGGCCCCAGGCACCAAGCGTGGGGCTCTCCCAGTCGTCCTCGACAAAGCGGACGTCATGCTCGGCAGGGTCAAGGCCAATGGCGGCAAGAGAGCCAAGGTAGAGGTCCTGCGAGTCGACGGGCGAGGGCTTGAGGAGCACCTGGAACTGGTAGTAGTGCTGCAGGCGGTTGGGGTTCTCCCCATAGCGGCCGTCCGTCGGGCGACGGCACGGCTGCGGATAGCAGGTGCGCCAGGCAGCGGGGCCAAGCGAGCGCAGAAGGGTAGCCGTGTGGAACGTGCCCGCGCCCACCTCGGAGTCGTACGGCTGCATCACGGTGCAGCCCTTGTCGGCCCAATAGTGCTCAAGGGCAAGAATCATATCTTGGAACGTAAGCGGGCTTTCGCTCATATCCGTCCTTCCTCCGGGAGGAGACGCCGACGCGGCCGCTAGAGGGCCTTGACGTCAGAAATCGGCCAATAGATGCAGAGTATCTTCGACGTCACCGAGCTCACCCTCACTGGCCCAAAGTAGCGCGAGTCGAGAGAGTTGGTGCGGTTGTCGCCCATAACCCAGATGTAGCCGTCCGGGATGGTGTATGGATAGCTAATGCCTGCCGAGCCAGCCTGGTCCGAAAGCGAGTAGCTGGGCTTGCCAAGGGTGTAGGAGGACTCGTCGAGCTGGACCCCATCCACGTAGACGTTGCCGTCACGCAGGTCGACAGTCTGGTCGGCAACGGCTATCACACGCTTCACGAGCGTGGTTCCGGGCTCGCGCGGGCTCTCGAAGGTCACAACATCGCCAGCTTTGGGGGACTCCCAGTTGAGCGTGACCTTCTCGCCAAGGAGCAGATCGCCCTCCTGGATGGTCTCAAGCATGGAGCCTGAGGGGACCTCGTAAACCCCCACCACAAAGGTGCGCAGGAGCAGAGCCACGCCGAGCGCAACGAGGATGGTCACGACAACGTCGAGAAAGCCGCCCTTCTTCTCCTTTGCCTTGCCCTTGGCCACTCTACTCCCCTTCTACTACAGAACCGTCGTTGCCGGGCCGTTGTGAATCATGGCCCTCCCCCATTGCCTGGTGCGCCAGCTCCCACTCTTCCGCAGAGAGACCGGCACCGTCAAGCAAGTCGGGACGCCAGCGGGCAGTGCGCTCGATGGCGCTTTTCCTACGCCAGGCGTTCACCGCTCCGTGGTCGCCGGAGAGAAGGACCTCTGGCACGCGCTGCCCATCATAGTCCGCCGGGCGCGTGTACTGAGCGTACTCGAGCAGTCCATCCGAGAATGACTCGTCACGAGCGCTCATCTCGTCCCCAAGAGCACCAGGCAACAGGCGCACCACGGCGTCGATAACGACAAGCGCGGGAAGCTCCCCGCCCGTGAGGACATAATCTCCCAACGACAGGACGTCGTCAGCGAGGCTGTAGGCGCGCTCATCCATACCCTCGTAGCGACCGCAGACAAAAAGTAGGCGCTTCTCGTGGGAGAGACGCTCTGCCACAGCCTCGTCAAAGCGACGGCCGCAGGGCGAGAAGAACACCACGTGCGGAGCACACTCTCCGCGAGAAGAAATGTCGCGAACCGCCTCGAAGATAGGCGCAGGCTTCATCAGCATGCCCTGGCCCCCGCCAAAAGGCGCATCGTCAACCGTGCGATGCCGGTCATGGGTCCAGTCCCTGAGGTCGTACGCCTCAAACGAGAAGATGCCCTTAGCCTGCGCACGCCCCATGATCGAGGCATCCAGGTAGGGCGAGAAGACGCCCGGAAAGACAGAGAGGGTCTCAATAATCACTGGACGTCACCGCCGTCGACAAGGCCAGAAGGCACGCGGACCCGAATGGCGCCTGTATCCGGAACCTCCAAGACAACGTCTTCCACAACGGGCACAAGCACCTCGCCAAACGGACCCTCGATAACCCAGACATCATTGGCGGGCCCCACCATGACCTCCTCGATGGTGCCGAGAAAGCCAAGGCTCTCGTCAGTGACCTCGCGGCCAAAGAGCGCCTCGGCGTCGTGAAGCGCAACGTCATCCGGCAGGTCTTTCTCGCGTGCGAGGAGGTAGCGACCGCGAAGGCCGTCAGCCTCATTGATGCCCGTCACGCCCGAAAGCGAGACAAGTTGGCCATGCGCGCCTTCGGAGACGCGCTTCACCACGTAGGACCTTGGTCCCTTGAGACGAGGGGGCACCACGAAGACCTCAAGGCTCTCGCGAACAAGAGAGGGAAGGCCGTGAACGGCAACCGTCACGACCTCCCCCGTTCTACCGTGTGACTTCTCGACACGGGCTATGACTCTGTAGCGATCCCGCAAGGTTGCCTAGCCTACGACCTCGACCTCGACAGAGGTCCCCACGCGCTGTCCAAGGGCGCGCGCGAGGGTACGTATGGCCTTGATCGTGCGGCCCTTGCGACCAATCACGCGGCCAGCGTCCTCCTCGGCACACGTAACCTCGATGAGGGAACCCTCGTCGCTGTCCGTGACGTCAAGCGAGACGGCACCCTCGTCGTCGACAAGGCCACAAACAATGTACTCCACAAGGTCCGCAACCTTGTCGGAGGGCATCTCCTGCTCCTCGTCGACCTCGTCGTTGATGGTGTCTTCCATGGAGGCGCCCCTACTCGGCAGCAGCCTCAGCAGCCTCCTCGGCTGCCTTGGCGGCCTTGGCAGCGGCCTTCTTGGAGATCTTGGCCTTCTTCTCGACAACAGGCTGACCGTTACGGACAACGTCGATGAGATGAGAGACGGTGTTGGTGGGCTGGGCGCCCTTGGAGATCCAGGTGTCAACCTTCTCGAGGTCAATCTCGATGGTCTTGGGGTTGGTCAGGGGGTTGTAGCGGCCCACCTGCTCGATGTAACGGCCATCGCGAGGCATGCGGCTGTCGGCGATGACGATGCGATAGTACGGACGCTTCTTGGCACCGTGACGGGCCAGACGAATCTTAACTGCCAATGAAAACTCCTCCATACGAGCGGTGCCCTGGTGTAGTGTCATGGCTGCACCGCATAGCCACATAGCAACTAGACATTCTACGCCCAACCAGCAGGTACGCAAGTTGCAGATTTTGTGAACCATATGCTTACGGGGCGCATCGACTTAGCGTTTAAGTGGGATTTAAGTCTCACAACGTACGATTATCCCGGCAAGACGCAAATTAAGGAGGAACCCTCATGAACGTACTCGTTGTCGAAGACGAGCGAAACCTCGCTGATGCCATTGTCCGCATTCTGTCTGACGCAGAATACAACGCCGAGGCCGTCTACGACGGCACGTCTGGTCTCACGAGCGCGAAGAGCGGTCTCTATGACGCGATCGTCCTTGACGTAATGCTTCCCGGCATGAACGGCTACGACGTGGTTCACGAGCTGCGTCATGCCGGCATCTCGACGCCCGTCCTCATGCTCACGGCACTCAACTCCACCGAGGACAAGGTCGAAGGCCTTGACTCCGGCGCCGACGACTACATGACCAAGCCCTTTGAGGCCCAGGAGCTTCTCGCACGCCTGCGCGCCATCACGCGCCGCAAGGGCGAGGTCATGATCGACGAAATCAAGTTCGGCGACCTCACGCTCGACCTTACCACCCACGACCTCTCGTGCGGCGAGAAGAAGATCCACCTCTCCGGCAAGGAGTTCGAGCTCATGCGCATGCTCATGAGCGCATCCTCGCGCGTAATCTCCAAGCAGGACCTCCTCACGAGGGTCTGGGGCGCAGACGTCGAGGCCTCCGAGAACTCCGTCGAGGCCTACATCTCGTTCCTGCGCAAGAAGCTTGCCCACGTGGGGTCCAAAGTTCAGATCACCACGCTCAGGATGCTTGGTTACAGGCTGGAGCTCTTCGAGGACTAGCAGGAGGCCGTCGGACCTTTTAGGAGGTGCCCCGGATGCTGCAGAAGCTTCGCAGGGAATTCGTCGTCATTACTATGGCCCTTGTGGGACTGGTTCTTGTTGTTGCCCTTGGATCTGCCCTGGTGAGCAGCTACATGAACCAGTCCAGCATGGTTTATTCGGCACTGACCCATGGGCTCAGGGAAGACCTCGACTTCACGCCGCGCTTTGGCGACCAAGGAGACGGTGACGAGCCCCATGGCCCCAACTGGCTCACGCTCTCCGCTGACGTCTCGACCGACGGCACCATCATTGCAAAGAGCTCCTACTACATAGACCCCGACGTCCTCACACAAGTGATCGCCGAGGTCCTTTCTTCAAGCGAAGAATCCGGACACGACGCGAACCTGCACCTCTCATGGATGCGCACACAGAACCATACTGGCTGGCGCATCTCCATCGTCGACACGCAGTCCGTTGACGCCGCCCTCGCTCGTCAGACCGCAACCGACGTCGTGATTGTCCTTGTCGCCATGGCGGTGCTCTTTGCCATTGTCTGGGTTCTCTCGGCATGGATCATGAAGCCCATCCAAAAGTCGTGGGACTCTCAGCGGCGCTTTGTGTCCGATGCATCGCACGAACTCAAGACCCCACTTGCCGTCATCCTTGCCAACACTCAGATACTGCTCGACGACCCCCAAATGCCCGAGGAGACCCGCACATGGGTCGAGAGCACAAACGACGAGGCAAGTCACATGAAGGCGCTCGTGGAGGACTTGCTCACGCTGGCCCGCACGGACGAGGCGCAGGCAGACGGTGCCAAGCACGTCCTTGCCTTTGAGGACGTTGACCTCTCCGAGGTGGTCGACGAGTGCGCCATCGAGTTCGATGGCGTGGCCTACGAACGAGGCTGCTCAATCGAGAGCGACATCGAGCCAAACATCCACATCCAGGCAGATCGCACGCAGATTGCACGGGCCGTGCGGACGCTCGTCGACAACGCAACCAAATACGCGACGAAGGGAACGGCAGTAAGCGTTCGCCTCAAGAAGGCCGACAAGCGTGTGGTGCTCACCGTGAACAACGCAAGCGCCCCCATGGACCCCGACGACCTCGAGCACATCTTCGACCGCTTCTACCGCTCCGACAAGGCGCGCAGCCGTGAGGAGACCGGTGGCTTTGGCCTTGGGCTTGCCATTTGCAAGGGCATCGTCGACGCCCACGGCGGCTCCATCACCGCAACGAGCACCGCCGAGGAGGGCACCACCTTCACCATCACCCTATAATCGGGACATGGCAGAGAGAGCACAAGACATCCTCGAATGGAACGGGCCGGCCATTGGCCTTCTCGACCTCGACGCGTTCTTCGCGTCAGTCGAGCAGCTCGACCATCTCGAATGGCGGGGGCTCCCCGTGATTGTAGGCGGCTCTGCCGACCATCGTGGCGTTGTCTCGACGGCATCATACGAGGCAAGGCGCTACGGCATCCACTCCGCCATGCCGTCTGCGCAGGCCAGGAGACTCTGTCCCAACGCCATATGGACGCAGGGTAACTTCACCCGCTATCGCGAGGTAAGCGCTGCCGTCATGAACATCCTCACTTCCGAGACACCGCTCGTAGAGCAGGTCTCCATCGACGAGGCGTTCTTCGACGTGACCCCGGGGCGTTTCTCGCGCGAGAACCCCATAGAGATTTGCCGACGCGTACAGACTCGCGTTGCCAGACTTGGGGTGAGCTGCTCGATTGGCCTTGGCGTGAATAAGACCGTCGCCAAGATAGCCTCCGAGAGGGACAAGCCACGCGGGCTCACGATCGTCTTCCCCGGCACCGAGGGCACATTCCTGGCTCCCCTACCCACCGGAGCCATGAGCGGCGTGGGCCCTGCCACTGAGCGGCGCCTTGCCACCATGGGAATTCACACGCTTGGAGACCTGGCACGCGCGGACGCCAAAGAGCTGCGCGCGACATTTGGCGTGACGGGTCCACGGCTGGTAGAGCGCGCGGCAGGCCTCGAGAGGAGCCGCGTGGCGGAGCGTGCCATGCCCGAGGAGGTAAAGTCCGTCTCGAACGAGCGGACGTTCGACCATGACCTTACGACCAGCGACGAGGTGCGCGCGGCCGTGCTCCACATAGCCGCGATGACGGGGAGAAGGCTGCGCCGAAAGGGACTTGCTGGCAGCACCGTCACCCTCAAGCTTCGCTATGCAGACCTTCACGTGCGCACGGCACAGCGGCAGGTTTCCTCCCCCACCAACGACGAGCATGTCTTTGGTCCTGTTGCCGTTGACCTCCTTGGTGGGCTCTGGCGCGAGGGAACGCCGGTGCGCCTTGTGGGCGTGGGGATTTCGGACTTCTCGGACGGCCAAGGCCAGCAGATGGGCCTCTTTGAAGAGACAACCGAATCCGCCGGCGCCCATCGCGACCAGGCAACCCTCTCGAAGCTCACCGACGCCCTACGCGACCGCTTTGGCGACGACGCGGTGAGCTATGGGAGAGACCTTCGCTTCCGCGACCATACCACGGGCACCGCCCCCATGGGAAAGAACGACGGATGAGACAAAGGGAGTTTCCCTTTGTCTCACCCAAGTGCTAACGGTCTTCTCGGAAGTAGGGCAAGCCCAGGCTTTCCGGAGGTTGGTTCTCTCGTTTGTTGCGCACGCTCGTAATGACAAGCACCACAATGGTGACAACGTAGGGAAGCATCTTGTAGAGCTTCTTTATGGCAAGGTCCGTGCCCGTGCAGATGAAGAGGTACAGGATGTAGAGGCCGCCAAGGCCAGCGATCATGCAGCCAAGACAGGTTGCCACATACTTGTAGCGCGTGATGTCGAAGCCTGCCGCGTCTGCCGTGGCCGGGTCCTCTCCCACAGCCCTCAGCTGCAGGCCAATGCGGGTCTTTGTGAGCACGTGCGACGAGACAAGCGCGATCACGATGGCAACGTAGACAAGGAAGCCAAACGAGAGGAACATCTGACCAAAGACACCGAAGGAACCCGCAAAGGGAAGCGTTGTCCTAAAGAGGCTCGATGTGGTCGAGAGCGAGATGGAGGGGACGTCAGCGCCCGCAAGCTTAATAAGAGAGCCACCAAAGAAATTGCCAAAGCCAACGCCAAAGGTGGTCATGGCAAGGCCGGTAACGTTCTGGTTGACACGCAGCGTGACGGTGAGGAAGCAGTACAGAAGTCCCATGAGAAGCGAGCCCGCCAGGCAGCAAACCAGTGGTATGAGGATGCCTAGGGCCGCATTCATCTGCGATGGGTCCTCGAAACTATGCTCATAGAGGAACGAACCAATCACGCCGCAGATGCCGCCCACGTACATGACGCCAGGAATGCCGAGGTTGAGGTTACCGGACTTCTCGGTGATGATCTCGCCCGTGCTGCCAAAGAGAAGGGGAATGCTCTGGGCAATGGCCCTTGGTATGAACGAGACAAAATCAAACATCTGCCTTCTCGACCTCCTCTGACTTCTTGGTGAAGTAGACCCTGTAGGTGATGAAGAACTCGCTACCAATGATGAAGAACAGGATGATACCGGTGAGAATGTCAGCGAAGCTCTGGTTAAGAGCATAGATGGTCGAAATCTCGCTGGCGCCCCGCTCCATGAAGACCAGGAGGAACGAGCTGGCGATCATCGAAAAGGGGTTGAACTTGGCGAGCCACGCCACCATGACGCCCGTGAAGCCACGGCTGTTCGCGATGGTGGTAGCGAGAGTGTGGTCAGTTCCTCCCACCAAAAGAAGGCCGGCAAACCCGCAGATGGCGCCCGAGAGGAGCATGGTGCGAATGATCACCTTGGGGACGTCGATGCCAACATAGCGCGCGGTGTTGGTCGACTCGCCAACCACAGAGATCTCGTACCCGTGCTTGGTGTATTTGAGATAGACGTACATCAGCACGGTGATGATAGCCACCAAGATGATGTTGAGCAGGTACTTGTAGTCACCGATCTGCGGGAGCCAGCCTGCTTCGGTTGACTGGTTGATGATGCCGATCTTGCCCGAGCCCTTGGGTACCTCCCACACAATGATGAAATAAGCAACGAGCTGCGCGGCCACGTAGTTCATCATAAGCGTGAACAGCGTCTCGTTTGTGTTCCACTTGGCCTTGAAGAGCGCGGGAATAAGGCCCCAGACCGCACCAGCAACAATCGAATAGACGACCATGCATGCAATGAGCAGGGCGTTTGGAATCTTGTCGCCAAGAAGAATCATACAGGCGGCCGTTGCAAGGGCGCCCATAAGAACCTGTCCTTCTCCGCCCAGGTTCCAGAACTTCATCTTGAAGGCAGGCGCGAGGGCAAGCGAGACGCACAGCAGGATGGCAATCTCCTGCAGCAGAATCCAAATCTTTCGCGCGGAGCCAAAGGCACCGCTAAAGAACGTCACGTAGACGTCGATTGGGTTGAGACCGGTGAGAATCGTTGTGATAACGCCGCAGATGACAAGTGCGAGGACGACCGAAAGCCCCCTAATGGCCATCGATTGCAAGAGTGGCATCTCTTTGCGCTTCGCGATGTGTATCATGCCGCCTCACCTTCCTTGAGCCTCGTCATCATGAGACCAACCTCGTTCTTCGTGGTGGAGCGCGCGTCCACGATGCCGCTCACTTTGCCGCTGCACAGAACCAGAATCTTGTCGCACAGCTCGAGCAAGACGTCGAGGTCCTCGCCCACGTACACCACGGCCACGCCAGACTGTTTCTGCTTGTTGATGAGGTCGTAGATGAGGCAGGAGGAATTCACGTCGAGGCCGCGTACGGCATAGGCGCAGAGAAGGACGCTTGGGAGGAGGAAATTTCGCGCCCAACCAGGACCTTCTGGACATTTCCTCCCGAAAGGCGCCGTACGGGGGTGTCGACGCCCGGAGTGTCGACCTCAAGCTCGTCGACTACCTTCTCGGCAAGCTCTCGCGGGGCCTTCCTATCGGCAAAGATGGACTTCCCATCGCGAAAGGAGCGGAGCAGCATGTTGTCGGTGAGGCTCATGCTGCCAACCAGCCCCATACCCAGACGGTCCTCAGGGACAAACGAGAGCGCCACCCCCATGGAGGAAATCTGGTATGGGTCCTTGCCCGCAAGCTCTTGGACCTGTCCATCATCGCCAACGTACTGGATGCTTCCGGACTCGATGCTCTGCAGGCCAGCGATGGCCTCGAGCAGCTCTCTCTGCCCACTGTTCGAGACTCCCGCAATCCCCAGTACCTCTCCGCCAAAGGCCGAGAAAGACACGTTGTCGAGCTTAGGGACCCCCTCGTCATCCCTCACGGTGAGGTCATTCACAAAGATGCGCTCGACGGGGTCCACTGGCGTGGGCCGCTCGATGTTGAGCGTCACCTGATGGCCAACCATCATGTTGGTCATCTGCTGGGTAGTAGACTTGGCGGTGACCATCTCGCCCACGTTCTCTCCCTTGCGAAGCACCACCACGCGGTCGCTGATTTCCTGCACCTCGTGGAGCTTGTGGGTGATGATGACGATGGCCTTGCCGTCGTTACGCATATTGCGAAGAACGGCAAAGAGCTTCTCGGTCTCCTGCGGGGTGAGCACGGCCGTGGGCTCGTCAAGGATGAGGATGTCCACGCCACGGTATATGAGCTTGACAATCTCTACCGTCTGCTTCTGGGAGACGCTCATCTCGTAGACCTTCTGGTTGGGGTCGACGTCGAAGCCATAGGCCTCACAGATAGCATGGATCTTCTCGGAGGCTGCCTTTAGGTTGAAGCCCTCGCTCTCGTCAAGCCCCAAGACGATGTTCTCCGTGGCAGAGAACACGTTCACGAGCCTGAAGTGTTGGTGGACCATACCTATTCCATGCTCGAAAGCGTCCCTGGGCGAAGCAATGGTCACCGGTTTGCCCTGGATCTCGATGCTGCCAGCATCGGGGAAGTAGATGCCGGAGAGCATGTTCATGAGGATGGTCTTGCCACTGCCGTTCTCACCGAGAAGGGCCAAGATCTCGCCGCCGTAGATGTCAAGGTCAACATTGTGGTTGGCCTTGACTTGGCCAAACGACTTGCTGATATGCCTCATCCGCACGGCTGGTTGCTTTTCTGCCACGAGATTTCCCATCACTCGAAGGTGATACCTGACTAATGAAAGACGGCCTCCGCGCTACCGGAGGCCGTCCACTCATGGCTGTGCCCGATTAGAAGGCGGTATCGAGAAGCTCGATGCCGTCAATCTGGACGTCGAAGTACGGCGCAGAACGGTACTCGGACTCGTGGAAGTAGCCGTCAGAAACGACTTCGTTATCGGGCGTGTAGTCGGCATCGGTGTCGACGTCAGCCTCGTAGGAGTCAAGCTTCGCGCCCTTTACCGTGAAGGTGGAGGTGTCAAAGACGTGCAGGCTGCCGTCCTCGAGCTTGCTATTTACCTCTTCAAGCTTGTCCTGGGTGCCGTCTGCGGCAACGGAGGAGTTGAGGTCGGTGAGCTCGACAGAGCCCGTGGACAGGGTGCCCGTCCAATCTGTGTCGATGATAGAGCCGTCCATCACGGCCTGGATTGCGTACTTGTAGTACGGGACCCAGTTGATGCGAGACGAAATAATGTAGGTGTTGGGGCATGCATCCTGCGTGCTGCCCTTGTAGGAGACGTCGGGAACGCCGGCATTTTCACAGGCGGTAGGGGCACCCATGGAGTCTGCGTGCTGGGAAATGAGGACGCGCCGTCGTTGATGAGCTTGGTCGCGCCCTCCTTCTCGGCCGTCTCGTCGTACCAGGAGCCCGTGAAGGTGACTTCCATGGTGGCCGACGGGCAGACTGACTTGGCGCCCAGGTAGAACGAGGTGTAATCAGAGATGACCTCAGCGTACGTGTAGGCGCCCACGTATCCCATCTTTGCCTGGTCGGCGGTGATCTTTCCGGAGTCGATCATCTCGTTGAGCTTCATGCCTGCAGCAACACCCGCAAGATAACGGCCCTCATAGATGGACGCGAAAGCGTTGTGGTAGTTATCCAGGCCCTCCGTGTGTGCCTTAGTGCCAGTGGAGTGGCAAAACTGGATGTCGGGGAACTCTTTAGCAGCCTGGATCATGTAGTCCTCATGGCCAAAAAGAGTCGGCGAAGATAATGTTGCAGCCGGCGTCGGCAAGCTCGGCGGCGGCGTTGTAGCACTCCTGCCCCTCGGGGACGTTGGTCTTCAGCATGTACGTGTCCTCGCTGATGCCCAGCTCCTGGCACGCCTCCTTAGCGGCGTTGATGAAGTTGAGGTCATATGTGGAGCTCTCGTCATGCAGCGTAATGAAGCCCGGCTTGATTGACGTGGCGCTAGAGGAACTGTCACTCGCGCTGGAATCGGAACCGGTGCTGCTGCCGCCGCTGGCACAACCGGCAAGGACAAGCGCTACGGCGCTGCCACCTCCCAGCTTGACAAACTGACGGCGGCTGAAGGCGTGCTCGTTGAAGCTCTTCATGGTACCCATCCCTTCGCATTAGAACCGTGCTCCGTGCCGGACACCGACAACGCGGTAATGGGAATACCGCGCCTGCGGTTTCTCGGAAAAAAGCACAGACGTTCAAACGAGTTGGGATGGTGAGCGCAGCGAACACACGCCGGACCCAGGCGTTAACGCTTATGAAATGATGCCATCGAGGTCCTTGCAAGGAAGCCGGGCACCCGTGTTTTCGCAACAAGGGCACCCAGCCTTACCCAACATAGCTACTCGTTGGTATCCACGTTGGCATCCGCGTCATCAAGGCCCATGTCGACCTCGGGAGCATCGCCCCAGAGCTTCTCAAGGCGGTAGAAGTCACGAGTCTCGGGCTTGAAGACATGCACCACGACACTGCCAAAGTCGATGAGCACCCAGTTCCTGCCCTCGCGTCCCTCCGTCGAGATGGCAGTGACGCCACAGTTGGTACGGACTTTCTCGCGGACTTCGTCGACGATGGCATCGGTCTGCGGGTTGCTGGTTGCCGAGCAGATCACAAAGTAGTCGCAGACATCCGTCTTGGCAGTGAGGTCGAGGACAACGATGTCCTGGGCCTTCTTGGAGTCTACCGCCATGCTTGCAACTCGTGCGATGTCATAAGGTGTGATTGCCATGTTCTCCCCTATCGGGCCCCGGCGCGCTCACGCGCCGCAGCCAGTCTGTTGTACGTATCGATGGTACCCGGCCAGAGGTACCTTGAGCCTTTGAGCACGTAGATAATGCCACCGACAAAAGATTCCCAGAAGAGGTCGGCAAGCGCGGTGCTCCCCACGAGCGCGCGGGAGGCCTCGATGCCAGGCGTCTTGGGACGGAGCGGCTCGATGCCGTCTGCAACAAAGAGCACCATGTCAAGCGGGCTCATCTGGGGAGCAGCCGTGGTGTGGACCTTAACGGCGTGCCACACCTCTGGTGGGACCTCCGGGTAGCGGGCAGGCAGCTCGCGTGCGGCCACGATGCCGTGGAGCAACGGGGCAACCAGCTCGAGGTCAACGCCCATGTCAATCCCAAGCTCACGAGCACGCGCAACGATCTTCTCGCCGGTGAGGGCCTTCTCCCAGTCGTGGAGGATGCCAGCCAGGCGCGCCTTGTAGGGGTCAACCCCATAGAGGAGCGCTAGCCCCTCGGCGCATGAGGCAACCGAGAGCGAGTGTGCAAGGCGATGTTGCTTGTGAGCCAACTGAACCCTGAGGTCTTGCTCGAGCCGCGCGATGAGCTCGCGCTGCTCGGCGCAATAGTCCGGCTCGGCATGACTCATCACGTCCTTGTAGCCCGTCACGCGACCACCTCGGACGTGTGCCCGTAACGGTTGGTCGACATGCCATAGAGACCGTGCTTGTGGAGGTAGCCAGTCACGGGGTCTGGCGTGAGGTAGCGCAGGCTCTGCCCCGCCTTGACCCGCTCCCTCAGGTGGCTCGACGAGATGGCAAGCGCCGGAACGGAGAGGTATGTGACGTCGAAGGCAAGGCCTGAGGCATCAATGGCATCCCACGCGCGGTCAAGGTCATAGCCCGGCCGCGTTGCAGCGACAAGGTGCGCAAGGCGCGCAATGTCTTGCGCATCGCGCCACTTGACAATCTCGGTAATGGCATCCGCCCCGGTGATGAAATAAAACTCAACGTTCTCGGGGTAGAGCGAACGGAGAAGGCGCAGCGTGTCTGCCGTGTAGGTGATACCCTCCCGATCCACCTCAAAGCGGGAAGCAACAAAGTGGGGGTTGTCTGCCGTAGCCAGAAGCGTCATGGCATAGCGGTCCTCGCCGGAGCTCACGTTGCGGTCTTGCTTGAAGGCAGGACGTCCTGCAGGCATAAAGACAACGAGGTCGAGGCTGAGGTCATCGAAGGCCTGCTCGGCGGCAACGAGGTGCCCGTTATGTATGGGATCAAAGGTTCCGCCCATGATGCCCAGCCTGTAGGTCCGGCTGTCATCGGTGCCAAGCACCGGCAGGTCACGCTCCCTGAGCGCAGCAGCATCGACGCTCATCGCACCTGACCATCCCCACGAACTACGTACTTGGTGGTGGTGAGCGCAGATGCGCCCATGGGTCCACGGGCGTGAAGCTTCTGCGTGGAGATGCCAATCTCGCCGCCCAGGCCAAAGACACCGCCATCTGTGAAGCGGGTCGAAGCGTTGGCGTAAACCACAGCAGCGTCAACCCCGGCGAGAAACGCCTCGCACGCCTCGTAGGAGTCGCTCACGATGGCCTCAGAGTGACCAGTGCCGTAGCGGTTGACGTGCTCGATTGCCTGAACCACGTCCTCGACGCACTTCACGCTCATCTTGAGGTCCAAGTACTCCCTGCCCCAATCGTCCTCGGTCGCAACTCCCATAGGAACCTGGGTCTCTGCAGCAACCCTGCGTGAAAGCTCGTCTCCCACCAGTTCCACGCCGTGTGCGTGGAGGGCGCAGAGCACGGGTGGCAGGAGCTTCTCAGCAGCACATGCGTCAACGAGGAGCGACTCCGCGGCGTTGCAGACGCCCGGCCTCGAGCACTTGGCGTTGACGACGATGTTCACGGTCTTTTCGACGTTGGCATCGCGATGGAGGTATATGTGGCAGTTGCCGGTACCGGTCTCGATGACGGGGACCGTCGCGTTCTCCACGCAGTAGCGGATGAGCGAGGCACCACCGCGCGGGATCAGCACGTCCACCAGACCCGTGGCATGCACGAGCTCGGAGGTCTGAGTGTGCTCGACGTCATCGTCAACGTACTGAACGGCATCCGCAGGGAGGCCTACCTCGACAAGAGCATCCCTGCAGCAGGCGACAAGCGCCAAGCAGGACTCACGGGCCGCCGAGCCGCCCTTAAGGACGCAAGCGTTGCCAGAGCGCACGCAGAGGCCAAAGGCATCGGCCGTTACGTTGGGCCTGGCCTCGTAGATCATCGCTACGACGCCCATGGGTACAGAGACGCGTTCAACGCGCACGCCGGAGTCGAGAGTGCGACCCCAGCTCACGCAGCCGAGAGGATCATCCTGACGAGATATCTCTTCAAGCGAGGACGCAATGCCGTCAAGCCGCTTGGCGTCGAGCATGAGCCTGTCGAGAAGGGGGGCAGGCATGCCCGCCTTGCGCGAGCGCTCCATGTCGCGAGCGTTAGCGGCCACGATAGCGTCCGTACGCTCGCGGATGAGTCGAGCAGCAACAGCGATGGCAGCAGACCTCTTGGCTGCAGCAGCCCGTCCCAACGCATGCGAGGCGGCTCTTGCGAGCCCGGCCTTGGTACGTGCCTCAGACATTGGTTGCCCCCTTCGAAGACCAGTCAAGTACGCCTATCCTAGCAGCCCACGGTTAGTTTGTGACAACCCGTAACCAGCTAGAAGACCAACAACTCATCACGGTGTATGGCGGGCTGAGCCGCATCCTCGCCCAGGAAGCGGGCGATTACGTCCAGCTTGAGGCCGCGCACGCGGGACATGTCATCCGAGGAGTAGCGCACGGCCCCTCTCCCCAAGAGGGTGCCGGCAAGGTCGCGGACGTCCACCACGTCTCCAGCGGCGTAGGTGCCGCGGGTCTCCACAACGCCAACAGGAAGCACCGAAGCGCCGCGCTCGGTGACGGCACGCGCCGCCCCGTCATCCACAACGAGCGCGCCGCGCACAACCTCGGCAAGGCCAATCCAAAGCTTACGCCCCAGCTCGTGCGGGGTCTCCTTTGCGCTTGCCTCAAAGCGCGTGCCAACGCCCACACCATGTGCGGCGTCCACGAGCGCCCGCTCTCGCCTACCCCGGCAGATGACCGTGGGGATGCCAGCGGCAAGCATGGCACGGGCGGCACGCACCTTCGATGCCATCCCTCCCGTGCCAAAGCTGGTCCCCGCGCCTCCTGCCATGGAAGAGACGCGTCCGTCAACCTCGCTCACACGGTCAATGAGCTTTGCGCTGGGGTCAGTCTGCGGATTAGTCGTGTAGAGCCCGTCCACGTCCGAGAGGATCACGTACAGGTCTGCCGAGACGAGCCCGGCCACAATGGCGCCAAGCATGTCGTTGTCTCCAAAGGCGAACTCGGCCACGGAGACGGTGTCGTTCTCGTTGACAACAGGCATGGCACCGAGCTCGATGAGACGCATCAGGGTGTTGCGCGCGTTGAGGTACGCCTCGCGATCCACAACGTCGCGGCGCGTGAGCAGGACCTGTCCGCAGGGGATGCCGCGCTCGGCAAGGACGTCTGCGTAGGCCTCGGTGAGCTTTGCCTGACCCGCGGCCGCACAGGCCTGGAGCGTCATGATGTCAGAGGGACGCTCGGAAAGCCCCAGCTCGTCCCGGCCTGCCGCTGCGGCACCCGAGGAGACGAGAACCACGTGCGTACCCTCGTGCGCAAGCTCGACAACCTGGTCGCAGAGCGAGCGGATAAAAGTGCGGTCGAGCGCGCCGTTCTCGTCCACAAGGGTGGACGATCCCACCTTGGCAACGATGAGCGAAGGAGCCTTCGCCATTACTCCTCGCCCCCGTCGTCACGCACATCCGGCTCGTCCTCGGCAAGCTCAGCGTAATCATCCTCGGAAGGCTCGCCCTCGTAGGTGAAGGCAAGCTCGAGGATGCGCACCTCATCTCCAGGAACGCAGCCGGCCTTCTCCAGACGGTCATCGAGGCCCGAGCGGTCAAAGCGGTGCTGGAGGTAGGCAACGGCCTCGTCGTTGTCCCAGTCGGTCTGGATGACCATGCGCTCGATAGCCGCACCGCTCACGCGCCACACGTGCGCGCCCTCGCGCTTGATCGACATCGTGCGGTCGCGTTGCTGGCGGCGGCGCTCCCACTGGGCGGATGCCTCATCCGCCTCGCCCGTGGGTGCAGGCGCCTCGGCGCGGAGCTTAGCCACGGCGTCTGCCGTGTCGCTCACCAGGGCGTCGATGCCCTCGCCCGTAACGGCCGAGATGGCGTGGAACGTGTGCCCGTCTGCCTCTGCGACCTCGCGGAGAGCCTTGACGGCATCCTCGGTGCCAGGCATGTCACACTTGTTGGCAACCACGATCTGCGGGCGATCGGCAAGCTCGGAGGCATAGGCCGCAAGCTCTGCGTTGATGGTGCGGTAGTCCTCGACGGCATCGCGACCCTCGAATCCACCCGTTACGTCAACCACGTGCAGGATAAGAGCCGTGCGCTCAATGTGCCGCAGGAACTCGTGCCCAAGGCCCTTGCCCTCCGAGGCGCCCTCGATGAGGCCGGGGACGTCAGCACAGACAAAGGAGCGACCGTCACGAGCGCGAGCCACGCCCAGGTTGGGGACAAGCGTGGTAAAGGGGTACTCGGCGATCTTGGGGCGTGCGGCCGAGATTCGCGCGATGATGGAGCTCTTCCCCACCGACGGCATGCCCACAAGGGCGGCGTCGGCCATGAGCTTCATCTCGAGCTCAATCCAGTGCTCCTGGGCCGGTTCGCCCTTCTCGGCAAACGCAGGCGCGCGGCGCACAGAGGTCACAAAGTGCGTGTTGCCGAGGCCGCCCATGCCGCCGGGGGCCACAACCACACGCTCGCCGGGGCGGGTGAGGTCGGCAATTTGATAGACGGGCTTCTGCGTTGCCGGGTCAAGCTCGCGCACCACGGTCCCCAGCGGAACGCGAAGCACGAGGTCCGCGCCGTCCTTGCCGTGCATGCGCTTCCCCTGGCCGTGCGTGCCGCGCTCGGCCTTGAAGTGATGCTTGTAGCGATAGTCGATGAGTGACGAGAGCTGCGGATCTGCCTCGACGATCACGTCGCCGCCATGGCCACCGTCGCCGCCGTCCGGGCCTCCCTTGGGGACGTACGCCTCGCGACGGAAGGACATGCATCCCGCGCCGCCGTCGCCGCCCTTGACATCGATGTGAGACAAGTCTGTGAATGTGACCATGGTTTCCTCCTCGGTTGCCCCTGATGGTACGGCAACTCACAGGGGACGTGCGCATGGCGCGATATGAAACGGGCCCCGCCGAAGCAGGGCCCACCAAAATACGTATGACGCGCGCAGCTACTCCGTGACGACATTAACGACGTGCTTCGTGCCCTTCTTGAACTGCACGACGCCGTCGGCGAGTGCAAACAGGGTGTCGTCCTTGCCACGGCCAACGTTATCGCCGGGGGTGATATGGGTGCCGCGCTGACGAACGATGATCTGGCCGGTCTTGATTGCCTGACCGCCGTAAATCTTCACGCCAAGACGCTGGGCGTGGGAATCGCGGCCGTTACGAGACGAGCCGAGGCCTTTCTTGTGTGCCATAGTGCTACCTGCCTATCTGAAGTGGACGGAGTGGGTGAGGCTACGCGGTGGGGAGCTCGGAGATCCTCAGCTTGGTGAGGTTCTGACGATGACCCTTGGTGCGGTGGTAGCGCTTACGCTTCTTGAACTTGAAGACAAGAACCTTCTCGCCCTTGTGCTGGTCGACGACCTCGGCGGTGACCTTCTTGTCCTCGAGGGCGGCAGGGTCAACGATGGTCTTCTCGCCGTCGTTCAGGAGGAGAACGTCGAGCTGGACCGAATCGCCAGGCTGCGCGTCGAGCTTCTCGACGTCGAGGACGTCGCCCTTGGCAACCTTATACTGCTTGCCACCAGTTGCTACGATTGCGTACATGTGTGTAACCCTTCATTGCTGGCGTGAGTGCAACAGTAAGTTATCTTACTAGCCGCGCGGAGAACCGTCAACGAAAAATCGCCTTGACCTGCGGTGCCGCAAGGGAAACTGAATCGGGTGGCCGAGGCCTGACGCTTTTCCGCACAACCTTGATAAGTCTAGCCTGCTATGAGCCCAAGGAAAGACCCACTACAATGGCTCCACAAGACTCCCATCTTCATCCTCGTGCCACTGCGCGACCCTGCACACGGAAAGCACCGGCATGTCAAGCCCCGCCTCCCGAGCGGCGGCACCAATCAGAATAGCCGGCCTGAGCGAACCCGCCTCGGTGGAACGGCAGTCGAGAAGAAAGCCGTTACCACTGGGGCGCACCTCGCACGAGACGAGCGTGCGCCCAAGGTCAACGTGCTTTTCCTTCTCGCCGCGCAAATATGTGAGGTTTCCCTTTGCGCGTGCGGCTTCTACCCCCAGGACAAGCGCCTCTACGCTGGTCTCGTCAATCACATTCACGCTCCATGTGGAGCGCGTGAGCCATGCCTCAAGGGCAGGCAGGCCATAGGGAACATAGGCCGCCGCCGTTGGTGCCAAGAGCGTGGGGCTCGACGCGACAAGCCGGTTGAGCGCCACCTTGGGGTCCACCTCCTCGGTCAGGAAGAGGTCGAAGTACTCCCCCATCGACGCCGCCCCCACGGGAAGGGCCTGCGTGAACTGCAGGCGCATGCGACGCGCGAAGCCGTTGCCAACCGCAAAGGGAAGCTGCGAGCGACGCACGCTTCGGTTGATGGTGTTAATGACCTCGAGGTGCCCCAGATGCGCGAGCCGGCCGTCCTTGCGGTAGCGCACGCGCAGCCGGTACTGGTTGAGCTTGCTGTTGGTGATTGCGACGGTGTTGATCATGCGCGCTCGCCCCAAACCACGTTGGCCACACCAAGCGTGGGACACACACCGCAGCCCACGCAGGAGTCGCGCGTGCAATCCGGTGTGGTGACGCCCTGGGCCGCACGTCGCCACTCGCGCTGAAGGAAGCCCTTAGAGACGCCGGGCGAAGTGTGGTCCCACGGGAGCCTCGCGTCAAGCGGGAAGCCCTCAGACGCAATGGAAGGAAGGTCGTAGCCAAGCTCATGCGCGGCGGCATCCCAGGCGTCATAGTCGAACTCGTTCGTCCATGCGTCAAAGCGGCATCCACGGCGCCATGCGGCAAGCACCAAGTCAAAGCCCGCGCGTCCCATCTTGGAGAGCGCCCCCTCCACAAGCGAGGTCCTGGGGTCGTGATAGGAGATCTTCACGTCGCGGTCGGTGTTGGCGCCCAGTAGCAGTCTGGCGCGGCGCTCCACCTCTCCCACCTCGAGCTGCCCCGCCCACTGGAAGGGGGTGTACGCCTTGGGCACAAAGACGGCAACAGAGGCAGAGACTTGTACCTTGCTCTTCTTGCCACGCCCCACGACCTCGCGGCCTATCTCGAGGACACGATGCGTGGCGGCGGGTATTGCCAGGATGTCCTCGTCTGTCTCGGTGGGAAGGCCCATCATGAAGTAGAGCTTGACGCGACGCCAGCCGTGCTCGAAGGCGTTTCTCGCAGCGCGCTCGAGGTCCTCCTCGGTCACGTTCTTGTTGATGACATCACGTAGACGCTGGGTGCCCGCCTCGGGCGCAAAGGTGAGACCGCCGCGCTTGGAGCCAGAGGCGGCGTTTGCCATGTCAACGCCAAACGAGTCAAGGCGCTGAGAGGGAATCGAGACGCGGATGCCACGACCAGAGAGGCGCTCGTCGAGCTCGTTCAGCATGGGTGCGCACTGCGAGTGGTCCGTTGTCGAGAGAGACGTGAGGGATAGCTCGTCATAGCCCGTCTCGGCAAGGCCGCGCTCGCTTGCCTCCACCACCTGGTCCATGGGACGCTCTCGCACGGGACGGTAGGTCATGCCCGCCTGGCAGAAGCGGCACCCACGCGCGCAGCCGCGCAGGACCTCGATGGCAAGGCGGTCCTGGACAATCCCCATGTATGGCACGATGTGCTCGGCGCAGGCGGGCGTTGACGCAAAGTCCGCGACGCAGCGCTTGAGTACGACCTCTGGTGCACCGGATCCAGGCTTGGGCACGGCGTAGCCCCAACGCGTCGACGTGCTGTCCACGACCACGTCGTAGAGCGAGGGCACGTAGACGCCCTGGATGCGCGAAAGCGCAAGGAGGATGTTCTCGCGCGATGCCCCGACAGATCTGGCATCGCGAACGCAAGCGGCAATCTCGACGATGGCGTCCTCGCCATCGCCCAGCAGGATCGCATCGAACATGGGGGCAAGCGGCTCCGCATTCCACACGGAAGGACCGCCGGCGATGACTATTGCATCGTCCTCGGCGCGATCAGCCGCGCGAACGGGAATACCGGCGAGGTCGAGGGTCTCCATGATGTTCGTAGCCACAAGCTCGTGGGCAAGCGTGAAGCCCACCAGGTCAAAGGAGGCCAGCGGGGCCGCAGACTCGAGGGCAAGCAGCGGCACGTGACGCTCGCGCATGAGGTCTGCCATGTCATGCCAGGGCAGATAGCAGCGCTCGCAGGAGATGCCATCGGCGCCGTTGAGGGCGTCGTAAAGAATCGATATGCCCAGGTTGGGCTGGCCGACCTCATAGGCGTCGGGATAGACGAGACACGCATGGAAGGGGCCAGGCTGCTCCTCGACGGCGCCCCACTCGTGATCGAGGTAGCGCGAGGGCTTCTCGACAAGCGGCAGCAGGGGCTCGATGAGCCGGAAGAGGTCCTCTCTTGCTAGGCGCACGGCTACTCACCCCTGCCCACGGAGCCGTCGGGACAGAGCACCACGTACGGCAGAGCAGAGGCGTGCCCAGCTCGGGCATGCCTGCCATCCTCCTGCTTGTGAGCGTGCTCACCGGACCTCTTGGGAAGCTCGAGGTGACGCGCCGGCGCCTGGCGGGAGATCTCCTCGCCATGCGGGCGGAGCGAACCATCCTCGAAGTCAAAGCGAACCTGCAGCGCGCGTGCCGTAGCCACGGTGCCGGCATAGCCCATGGCACCCTTGAACGCCCAGCCAAGGCCGGGAACAACGCGCGAGACAGCGCGGGCCAGCGCACGGTAGCCAAAGCCGGCGCCAACCACGCCCGCGAGCTCCAGCGCACGCGAGGGGTCGAGGCCACGCCCATAGGCAACCGCGATGTCGAGGGCGAGCTTTGCCTGGTTTGCCGTCATGACCGCCATGTCAGAGCCTGGGATGAGGGTCACAGCCCCCACGGCAGCATTCTCCATGGCGCAGCGCCTCACCAGCGAGTCGACCTCAGCAGGACGGCAGAAGGGGAAGTTTGCCGCAAGTGCCAGGCCTTTGTCGGTGGCTCCCACGAGCCAGGTGCCAAGCCGTGGAACCAGCGCGAGGGCATCCGCACATGCAAGGACTTCCAGGAAGGGCAAGGCCTCCTCGGGAAGCTCGACGTCGGGGACCTCGACCGCTGACTCCGCCACGAGCGCCACGGGCACGGCGCGCCTGGCAGCATCGCGGGCAAGCGCGGCCTCGGCAGCGGTCTGCTCTCCGCACACAATCACCAGGGCGTCGGGGGCCACACCATCGGGAGCGGGTGCGTCTACAGGCCGGACGTCCACGATGCCTGTCGCCTCACGAGCGACAAGAGCCTCCTTGATGGCAAGCACAAGCCCTCGGGGTGCGCCCGACGAGATGCGCACCCACACGCGCACGGCCTCAGACCCGCCCTCGCGGGCATCCCTGCCTGCGCCGGCGACCTCCAGAATCTTTCCCCATGGAATCTTGCGCGCCATAATCCTCCTTACGACCGGCCGCCGCTAGGCGGACTTCTGCCGGTGCCTCCACACAGACTGTACCATCCCCACGGCCATGAGCTGCGCAATCATGGAGGTTGCGCCATAGCTGATGAACGGGAGCGGAATGCCCGTGATGGGCATGATGCCCATGCACATGCCCACCTCCTCAAGCACCTGGAACGTCCACATGGCGGCGCAGCCCACGCACACGAGCTTGCCAAACATAGACTCGCAACGCATGCCCAAAAGTATTGTCGAGAGAATCATCCACGCAAAGAGCCCGAGCAGCACGACGCCCCCAACAAAGCCAAACTCCTCGGCGAGGAGGGCAAAGACGAAGTCTGTCTGGGCCTCGGGAAGAAAGCCGTTACCCGCCTGAGTGGCGCCGCCAATGCCCTTGCCGAGAAGCCCGCCAGACCCTACGGCGATCTTTGCCTGCTGCAGGTTGTACCCGTTATTTGTGGGGTCAACAGAGGGGTCGACAAACACGATGAGGCGGTTGAGCTGGTAGGTCTTCAGGATATGCGGGAAGCCGTCGAGCATGGACGTCACGATGATGGCGGCAGCGCCAACAACGATGAGCGCAATGGTCACGAGGACCCAGCTGCGCTTGGCACCCGAGCAAATGATGATCGTTGCACCAAACACCAGAAGCACCAGGCCGGTGCCAAGGTCTGGCTGGAGAAGAATCAAGCCAAAGGGCACCAGGAGGATCGCACAGAGCCGCACGTAGTCGCGAAGCGACTCGATCTTTCCGTTGTACTGGGCACCAAGCGCCGCCATGAGGTAAATCACCACGAGCTTGGCGAGCTCAGAGGGCTGAAACGTGATGCCAATGCCTGGCACCTTGACCCAGCCCGTGATGCCCTTCGCCGAGTAGCTGAGGCCGGGGATCTTGGGTGCGATCATGAGGATGCAGGCAATGATGAGGAGCGTGCGCGTCATGCCCTGGAGGTTTCGGTAGTCATAGCGCCATACGAGCACGGCACCCACGAGGCCCATGGCAATGCCCACGAGGTGTCTGGGGAAGTTTGCCTCGGGAATTGTGAGGGACGCAGACCAGATGACAACCACGCCATAGACCACGAGAAGCAGCGCTGGAATGAGCTGCGAGAGGTAGAGCCCGCCCAAGGTCTTGCCAAGCCGGCCGGAGCCCGTGGTCGCCCTTCTCGAGGAACCCCGGTTGAGGTGGTTGCTTGCAGAATTGAGAAGCCCTTGCCTTCTTGCCATGTTTGCCATGAGTCCGCCTCCCCTACCGGTCGACGTTGGTCGTGTCGTAGGAGACGTCATCCGGCTGACCGTAGATGGCACCGATGATGTCGCGGACCACGTACATTGCAGACGAGGCACCCGAGAGAACGCGGTCCATGTTTGCACCAATCGCGTACTTGGGATTCTCGGCAGGCACAAACGCCATGAACCAACCAACAGGCTCGCCCACGGAGGTCTGCTCTGCCGTGCCGGTCTTGCCACGTACGGCGACGTCTAGGTTGGTCCAGTGGGCCGCCTGGGTGGCAGACTCCTGGTAAACAACGCCGGAGAGGCCCTCGTCGACAACGTCGAGGTTGGCCGAGTCCTCGTCGGCGTTGATGATGACTTCCGGGTTGTAGTCGATGACGGTTCCTGAGCCCGTGGCGCTCTTGACGCTCTTGAGCACGTGCGGCTTGTAGATTGGCCCGCGGTTGGCGATGCCCGCATATGCGTCGACCATCTGCATGCACGTGACGAGAAGGTCGCCCTGGCCAATGGCAAGGTTGCAGTTGTCGCCGCCTTGCCAGGTGCGCTGCTCATCCGTAGCGCTGGACCAGTAGTTCCACTTCCAGTCGGCGTCGGGGACGCGGCCTTCCACCTCGCTAGGAAGGTCTATGCCCGTGAGGGAGCCCAAGCCAAACTTCTTGAAGGTGTCCTGCATGCCCTCAGGGTGGTCCTGGTCGTAGTAGAAGCCCTTGCCTATCTCGTAGAAGACGACATCGCAGGAGTAGGTGATGCCCGTCACAAGGTTCATCTCGCCGTGGCCAGTTGTCCACCAGCACTTCATGGGGTAGGCGTCGCCAAAGCCCGTCCACCAGCCGGTGCAGTACCACGAGGAGCTGGCTGTGGCGATCCCGTAGCTCAGCGCGGCGAGGGTGGTGAGGGACTTGATGATTGAGCCAGAGGGGTACTGCCCCGAAATCGCACGGTTCATGAGCGGGTAGTTTGCGTCCTCGGACTGCAGCGACTCCCAGTCGCTGGTCGAGATGCCGCCCACAAAGATGCTCGGGTTGTAGGTAGGGTAGCTTGCCATGGCGATGACCTCGCCATTTGTGCAGTCGATGGCGACGGCGCAGGCACCCGTGGCAGAGTATCCGGCCTTTTGCTGGTACTCGGCCACCTTGACTAAGGACTCCTCCGCCGCCTTCTGAACGTCCATGTCCAGCGTGAGCACCACGTCAGAGCCGCTACGTGGTTCTACGTAGGTGGAGTAGTCAAGCACGTTGCCGTCTGCGTCAACGTAGACGGTCTGCTCGCCCGCAACACCCTGCAGCACGCTCTCATACTGGAGCTCGACGCCCGACTGCCCCACGGTGTCGCCAGAGCTGTAGTGGACGGCGCCCTCATCGGAAGAGTCCATAGAGTTGAGCTGGTCAGAGGTAACGGTACCGGTGTAGCCCACAACGTGCGCGGCAAGGGAGCCGTAGGGGTAGGAGCGTTGGGTCCTCTCAGCCACCGAGACGCCCGTGAATACGGTGGGGTGCTCGCCCAGGAACGCCACGACACGCCGGGAGACGTCGACAGCCACCGAACGCAGGCTCTGGGCACCTGCCGAGGAGTCCTCGACCTTGCGTTTGACGGCCAGGGCAGGCATGCCAATCAGGTTGCCGATGAGCGTGAGCTCGATGTCGTCGTTGGCGACATCCGCCTCAGCGAGGACCGTAAGGCTCGAGCGGTTGGTGACAATCTCCTTGCCGTTGCGGTCGAGGATGCGCCCACGCGGTGCCGGAACCGAGACGGTGCGTGTGCGGTTGGACTCGGCCTGCTTGGTGTACTCGTCGGAGGACAAAAGCTGCATGGACCAGAGCTTGCCCAGGAGGACGGCAAAGATTCCTCCGGTGACGGCAGCCTGACCCACAAGGCGTCCCTGGGTGGTTGTCTCGGCGGACGTGTCGGAGCCGCCCGAGGCCTTAGGGCCGTTGCCCCCAATATCAAACTTGAAGTTGGTCTCGGAGCGTCCAAAGACGAGGAACACAGCGACAAGAGCCGCCGCCACCGCGACGCAGACGATGATGATAATGACCGTGAAACTCATGATCCGACCCTAGAGACCCCTGGTGCTGAGGTGCGAACCACCGCGGTGCCGGCCGCCCATCGAGAGGTTGGGCCCGCCGCCAGTGGAACGCGAATAGAACCAGGCAAAAGGCAGGAAAGCGATGATGGTGAGAAGTGTCGTGGGAAGCGTGCGGAGGACGATCACGTCGAGAAGCGACGAGGACTGCCCCATCATGAGCATCGCAAGGTGGTAGACGAGAGACACCACGAGGGTGGCGATCGAGAACTCGGCGACACTCGCGCCAAACTCGCCAGCCATGCGGTTTCTCCCCTCCTGGCCCATCACGTAGGCTGCGGCAGCGCAAAGTCCTGCCATGAGCCCGATGGGCCCCGTGGTCGAAAGGTCAAAGAAAAGCCCCACGAAGAAGCCCGCAAGGACGCCCCTCCGTCCACCCACGTTAAAAGCAACGCACAAGGTGAAGATGAGAGCGAAGTTGGCACGGCCATTGCCGATGCCAATGTTGGGCGCAAGCGCAAGCTGCAGCACAGCGCACACGATGGCGAGGACGAGCGTGCCCCGCCGGTCCCTGTTCTTATCGGCCACCTGCATGGCGAGCCCCCCTCCCTAGTCTCCCGTGGACGTGATCGACGTGGTTGTCGACGACGTGGTAGACGTGCCAGTGGTTGAACTGCTGTCGGTGCTCGAAGAGTCCGTGCTGGTAGAGTCTGTACTCGTGGAGTCGGTCGTGCTCTCAGAGGTCTCCTGGGCATCAGCTGCCGCAACGTCCTCGGAGGTCGCGACCTGCGAGTCAGTGAGCGAAGTAATGACGAGGACCTCCTCGGCATTCTCGGTGTGGGCGTACGGCTCGACCACGATCGTGTAGTACATGGAACCGGGGTTCTTCTCGACGCTGGTGACCTTGCCAAGCGGCAGACCCTTGGGGAAGACTCCGCCTAGGCCACTCGTAACCACGATGTCGCCCACCTCGACCGTCTGGTCGGTGCGGATCATGTCGAGGCTCACCTCGCCAGCGGCAGAACCATTTAGCATGCCCTGGGCCCTGCTCGACTGGACTATGGCCGAGATACTCGAGGACTCGTCGGTCACCAGGAGCACCGTGGAGGACGTGGCGCTGCACTCGACAATCTGGCCTATGACGCCAGAGGACGAGGTCACGGGCATGCCTACGGAGAGACCCGAGCTGGTGCCCTTGTCGATAGTGACGGTCGAGGACCACGAGTCACTCGAGCCCGAGATGATATGGGCTGCAGTCGACTGCAGGTTGTAGGTGCTCTGAAGGTCGAGAAGCCCCTGCAGGCGCGTAGCCGTCTGCTCTGCCTCCTCGAGTTCGGCGTTCCTGCTACGCAGCTGGTCATTCTCCGCCTCGAGCTCCGAGAGCGTAGCCTGGTCGGCCGTGAGGTTGGAGAAGATGTTTCCCAGCCCCTGGAATGGCATGGAGATGGCAGAGCCCACCAGGCGCACCGGCGTGGTGATGGTCTGGAAGCCGCCGCGAACGGCAGCGAGCGGGCCATCCTCACCCGTACGAACGCCAACGGTGATAAGCACGACCGAGATAATAAGGCACACGACAAGCTCGCGCCCACCCGTGCCCTGGCTGTTGTTTCCCAGCCCCGAGGACGGGGCCCGGCTTCCTCCGAGCGGCACGCCTACTGGCCCGTACTCTGGACAAAGCCACCGGAGAGCGCGTTGGCCTCGAGGACCTTGGCGCAGCCGGTGACGACGTTTTCGAGGGCAGTGGGGCTCACGTTGACGGGAACGCCCGTCTCTTCGCGGAGACGCTGGTCGAGCCCGCGGAGAAGCCCGCCGCCACCCGTGAGCAGGATGCCGTAGAACATGAGGTCAGAGGCAAGGTCGGGCGGCGTCACGTCGAGGGCGTCCTTGACGGCCTTGGTGACCTCGTCGAGCGGACGATCCAGGGCACGGCGGATCTCCTCGCTCTCGATGCGGACCGTCTTGGGAAGGCCACTCATGACGTCACGACCGTTGACCTCAACGTCAAGCTCCTCAGCGAGCGGTGCCGCCGAGCCGACCTTGATCTTGATGTCCTCGGCCGTGCGCTCGCCGATGGAAAGGTTGTAGGCATCGCGGACGTGCTCGAGGATGGTCTGATCGAACTCGTCGCCGGCGGTACGGATGGACTGAGAGACAACAATGCCGCCCATGGAGATGACGGCCACCTCTGTGGTGCCACCGCCAATGTCCACGACCATCGAGCCAGTAGGGTCCTCGATGGGGAGGTCGGCGCCGATAGCAGCTGCCATGGGCTCCTCGATGAGGTAGGCCTGGCGTGCGCCGGCCTGAATGGTTGCCTCGAAGACGGCGCGCTTCTCGACGGACGTAACGCCCGAGGGAACGCAGACAACCACGCGCGGCCGTGGCGACCAGGGGTAGCGGCGCTCGCGCGCCTTCTCGATGAAGTACCTGAGCATGACTTCAGTGACATCAAAGTCGGCGATGACGCCGTCCTTGAGGGGGCGCTCGGCGATGATGGAGCCAGGAGTGCGGCCAATCATGCGCTTGGCGTCGGCGCCTACGGCAAGGACGCGGCTCTCGCTCTTGTCGATGGCGACGACCGAGGGCTCGTTGATGACGATGCCCTGGCCCCTAACGGCCACGAGCGTGTTGGCGGTGCCCAGGTCGATAGCAAGGTCGCCGCCATATTCGCCGAACAGTGAGTCGAAGATCGACATAGCTTCCTTATCCCGTCTGCGCACCGGGCGGTGCGCACGTTGTCTGCCGCGAGGAGCCCTAGCCCTGCGACGCGGTTCCCGTAGTGGTCGTAGTGGTCCCGGTCGAAGCCGTGGTCGACGAGGTCGAGTCCGAGGTGGTGGACGTGGTGTCTGCCGTGGTGGACGTGGTATCCGCGGAGGTAGACGCGGCGTCGCTAGTCACGTTTGTCACCTTCCAGGAGATGCCGTCGCGTACCAGGGAGATGGTGTAGGTCTGCGTGTCCCCCGTGGGGAGCGCAGCGGTGACCGTGGCCGTGGACTCGGTGGTGCTCCTGTCGACCTGGGTGGACTTGATGGTCGCGCCCGTGGGCACCGTGGACTCGATGGTTGCGGCATCAGAGGCCGGGACCGAGGCGGCGATGAAGCTGCCCAGGTCCTCGCCAGAGGTCTTGGCATCAAAGAGCTGCTCGATCACGGCCTCCTGCGTGGGCCAGCCAAAGCCGCGGTAGTAGGCAAATCCGGCGGCACCAAGCGCCACCACGAGGATGACGAGGATGGTGATGAAGATCTTGAGGCCACGGTGGTTGTGCTTGCGGCGAATCTTGCGCTCCTTCTTGTCCTGCTCGACAAGGTCCTCCTCAGAGACCGAGAAGAAGCCGGTGTCGTCGGCGGAGGGCATGAGCTCGCCAGAGGCTCCCGTTGGGTCGAGCGGGTCGTATCCCCCACCGTAGCCCGCAGCGGCGAGGAGGGCGTCGGTGTCCGAGGGGCGCTTCTTGCCGGCAATGGCAGCCATGGCCTTGCGCGCGGCGTCGTAGGAGGCCTGCGCCTCGGGCGAGAGCACGAGCGTACCGTCTGCCGTGGCGTAATCGAAGGCGTCGACCGCCTCGGACATGCGGTTGGCGGCAACGTAGGCAAGGCCAAGATCGCAGTAGACCTGGTTCTGGCTCTGGAGGGGCGCCGAGAAGTCAAGTGCCGTGCGATATGCCTCGACGGCATCGACGGGACGGCCGAGCTGCATGAAGCAGCCACCAAGGTCGCACAGGGCAGAGGACGGGTTGGGGTTGGACTCATCGATAGCGGCATTCCTGTAGGCGATACCCGCGTTGCGGGGGTCTCCCAGGCGCTCGTAGGCGGTACCCAAGGCCATGTGGGCCTTATACGGGGTGGAATAGGAGGTGTCGCTCAGCGCCTGCGTGAGGGCGGTAACGGCCTCGGCAGGATGTCCGGCGGCGAGAAGAGCGCGGCCACGGTTGCACGAGAGCGGGCCCACCTTGCCGTACGTGGTGTCGCGCAGAGCGCTCTCGTATGCGGCAGCAGCAGCCTCGTACTGCCCGAGCTTCATGTAGGAGTTACCCACGAGGTGGTCGACGGGACCAGAGACCTCGCCCGGGTTCTTTGCCTGGGAGAGCCTGTCGACCGCGGTGAGCCAGTCGCCCTGCTGATAGGCGGCCTTGCCCGCCTCATATGCCTGTTGATTCACGTGAGACCCCCTCGCTTCGACACTGGCGAAACGCTACGCGCGGTGTTCGATCGTTATCGAGTTGATGACATCGCCCTTGCGCAGGGCGGCAATGGTGTCGAGACCCTCGATGGTCTGCCCGAACACGGTGTAACCCTTGTCCAGGAAGTGCTGGGGGCCAAGGCAGAAATAGAACTGGGAGCCGGCGGAGTTGGGATCAGACGCGCGGGCCATGGCAAGCGCACCGTCCTCGTGGCTGTTGTGAGGGTTGGTGGTGTACTCCTCATGGATGCAGTAGCCCGGACCACCGGTGCCGTTACCCGCAGGGTCGCCACCCTGAATAACAAAGCCGGGCTCGTAGCGGTGGAACGTGAGGCCATCGTAGAAGCCCTTCTCGGCCAGCTCGCAAAAGTTCGCCACATGGATAGGGGCACCCTCGCCGTCAAGGCGCACCACGATGGTGCCCTTGCTGGTGTCAAAGACCGCGACCTCGTCACCCTTCACCTTATACGCCGGCGTGTAGAGCGGCTTAGAACCAAAGAGACCCATGTCCCCTCCAAAATGTCAAGCTCACAACGTCACGTGGACGTCGAGAGAATAGCGGCAATCTTTCATCCCTACGATAGTACCAGCAAGCGACGGCCTGCACGCAATCGCCAGACGCAACACGCCCCCACCGCCTACTGCTCCGTAGGCTTCCATGCGTCGTAGTTCTCGTCGAAGAGTGTTTTGTAGCTGTCCGTGCCCGAGGAGTAGCCGATCTTCTCGAGCGGGGCCAGGATCTTCTTCTCCGTGGTCTTGGTGACAGAGAGCTTCCAGGCCTCGCAAATGGCATCCGAGCGGTTGCGCAGCCAGTTCCCCAGCGTAGTCATGTTGGAGATGTCATCCGCGTAGGTGCCGTCGGAGTCATCAAGCGAGGCGATGTCATCAATGAGATTGGAGAGCTCGATAGCGGTCTGGTCGGCGGTGGCCTTGCCAGACTCGCGCTCGGACTCGGTGCCGCTTACCCCCGTCGTGGTAAGGTCCGCCACGCTCTGGTCGAGCTGATCCGCATAGGTGCCGAGTTTATCGTAGTCATCGCTAATGGACTGGTAGACAGACTTGGTGCCGGTATCGGAGCTAGAATCCGAGCTGGAGTCCGAGCTGTCGCTCGACGAGTCGGTGGTGGTTGCCGAGGAGCCGTCCTGCCCGGTGAGTGCAGAGATGTAGCCAGGGTAGCCTGCCATCGACGTGTCGGCATCCGTTTGCGCATGCGTAATGTAGAGGTTGGGATTCCACGGATGCGTAATCCAGAGAGCCATGCCACCTGCCAGGACAAGCGCGGCTCCCGCGGCAACCATGAGCACCCGCGTGCGCGGCATGCGGTCATGGCGCACCGTCGCAGACTCCGGGCCAGGCTCAGACGGAATGGCGCTCTCGATGCGCGGCATGGCGCGCGTGGCGTCTGCGCCACCCTCGTCGACATCCTCTCCATCGGTGGCAACCGGCCCCTCTATGGTGGGTATGCCCAGATCACGCACGGCCTGTCCACTCTTGGAACGGGCTGTCACGCCAACAGGGGCGCCGCACTTGGGGCAGGAGTGGGCATCTGGCGGAACCAGAGCCCCGCAGGTTGGGCACCAAGCGACCTTGGTCACGGGAATCCTCTGCGTAAGACCAAGGTCATAGTGGCAAGACGGGCAGGCGACGGCACCCGCAGGCACCTCCGCACCACAGTTTGGACACCTCATGCAAATCCCTCCCGTCTGTCTCTTACCCAGCAAAGCGAGTCCAGCCGCACATTCTCGCCGTTCCGCCCGCCGCGCACAATACCGCCAAGCAAGCTCTCACAAGGCCTATGAAATCTCGTCCAGGACGTATGGAAGGATGCCACCCTTCGCGAGGAAGCGTCCCTCCATGGGCGTGTCGACGCGCACGATGCAGACAAAGGTGACTGCCGTACCATCCGGCCGTGCGGCCGTGACCTCGACCTCGCGCGGGCTGGGGAGTCCCTCGGCAAGGTTCACGGGAGCGACGTCGAAGGTCTCCTCGCCCGTGAGGCCCAGCGTGGCGGCATTCTCGCCCTCCTTGAACTGCAGCGGGAGCACTCCCATCTGCACCAGGTTGGAGCGGTGGATGCGCTCGAAGCTCTCGGCGATGACGGCGCGCACGCCAAGGAGCAGCGGCCCCTTGCCAGCCCAGTCGCGGCTCGAACCAGAGCCGTAGAGCTTGCCCGCGACCACCACCAATGGCACGTCATGCTTCGCGTAGTCCACCGCGGCGTCGAAGATGCTCTTGACCTCGCCGTCGAGAAAATCGCGAGTCCAGCCTCCCACGCGGCCATCTGCCAGCGCATTCTTTAGCTTGACGTTGGCAAAGGTACCACGCGCCATGACCTCGTGGTTGCCCCTGCGGCTGCCGTAGGTGTTGAAGTCCTGCTGAGCCACGCCGTGCTCGGTGAGGTAGCGCGCCGCCGGCGAGTCCGGGGCAATGGCGCCTGCGGGCGAGATGTGGTCCGTGGTCACAAAGTCGCCGAGGAGTGCCAGGGCACGAGCGCCCGAAACCTCGACGGTCTCTCGCTGTCGCGCGATGTCGAAGTAAGGCGCGCGACGAACGTAGGTGGACGACTCGTCCCATGGAAAAGTCGAGGAGGACGAGGACTCGATGGCCTGCCAGGACGCTGAACCCTCCTTGAGCGACCCCTGAGCATCGGCGAAGAGCGACGGCGTAAGTACGTGCGAGAGGACCTCGGCGACCTCGTCGTTGGAGGGAACCAGATCCGCAAGCATCACGGGCTCGCCGTTGACGCCCGTTCCAACGGGCTCCTTGGTAAGATCAACGTCCATGGTGCCCACAAGTGAGTAGGCAACAACGTAGGCGGGCTGGCACAGGTAGTTCTGGCTCACGTAGGGCGAAATGCGGCCCTCGAAGTTGCGGTTACCGGAAAGAACGCTCGTGAGCTCCATCTCGTCCGCTCGCTCGCGCAGCGCCGGGTGGATGTCGCCGGAGTTGCCAATGCAGCTCATGCAGCCAAAGCCGCAGGTGAAAAAGCCGAGCTTGGCAAGGGGCGCGGTGAGGCCGGCACGTTCTAGCAGGAGCTGCGTGGCGTGGCTGCCAGGGGCAAGAATCTTCTTCACCCAGGGCTTGGGCGCAAGGCCGCGCTCGACGGCGCGCTTGGCGAGAAGCCCCGCGGCAACCATCATTGCCGGGTCGGTCGCGGTAGTGCAGCTGGTGATGGCAGCAATGGCCAGCGCGCCGTGGTGCAGGTCAAAGGCGTTATCGCCGCACGTGACCGAGAATGCCCGGGAGAGGTCCCCGTGGCCGTTCTTCTCGGCGCTCTGCTCGAAGCGCTCCCGCAGGCCAGCAATGGTCACGCGGTCGTGCGGGCGCGAGGGACCAGCAAGGCTCGGCTCAACCGTACCAAGGTCGAGCGAGACCGTGCGGGCGTAGGTGCGGCCGGTCGTGGCGCCAAAGGTGCCCTGGCGCTCAAGGTATGCCTGCGCAAACGCAACGTCATCAGCATTGCGGCCGGTGAGCTTGAGGTAGTCCAGGGTCTTCTCGTCCACAGGGAAGAGCGTGGTTGTGGCGCCGTACTCAGGCGTCATGTTGGCAACGCAGGAGCGCTGCGTGGCCGTAAGGGTCGCCACGCCATCGCCCGTCACCTCCACGAGGCAGCCAACGACACCCGCGGCACGCATGAGCTGCGCCACCGTGAGCGCAAGGTCCATGCCTGAGACGCCGTCGCGCAGGGCACCGGTGAGCCGAAGCTCCACCACCGGCGGCACAAGCATCGAGATGGGCTGTCCCAGCGCCGCAGCCTCGGCCTCAATGCCGCCAACGCCCCAGCCCATGACACCCACGCCGTTTGCCGTGGTGGTGTGGGAGTCGGTGCCCACGAGCGTGTCAAAGCAGGCAACGGGTTCGTCTTTAGTGGAGAGCGCGTCGGTGGTCACCACGCGGCAGAAGCGCTCGATGTTGAGCTGATGGCAGATGCCGCCTCCAGGCGGAACGATCTCGACGTTGCCAAAGGACTGGCCGGCCCACTTGAGGAAAGCAAAACGCTCGTGGTTGCGCTTCGCCTCGAGCTCCTGGTTCTTCTCGCACGCGTCCTTTTCGCCTGCGACGTCCGCGATCACCGAATGGTCAACAACGAGCGTGCAGGGGATGTGCGGGTTCACGCGCGAGGGGTCTCCACCGCGGGCGACCATGGCGTCGCGCATGGAGGCAAAGTCGACAAAGACGGGCACGCCGGTGAAGTCCTGGAAGAGGACGCGCGCGGGCATGAACTCGATCTCGGTGCCCTGCTCGCCGGCGAGGCCCGCCTTTACCACAGCCTGGGCCTGACGCACGGCGTCTTCGTCTGTGGCCGAGCGGCGAACGACGTTCTCGAGAAGCTCGACCAGGGCGCGGGGCAGACGGCTGGCGCCCGGGATGCCAGAGACGTCAAAGGCAAGGGCGTCTTGTCCGCCCGCAGAGATACGGACGGGATGGCGAGCAGCGAGAACGGCGTCCCTAAACTCCCTGGTGCTTGGCGTTCCTTCTGTGAGTGACATGGGTCTCCTCCAGTCTGTCCGCAAGGCGGGCGATGCCCCCACCTGCATTGGCAAGGGCTATCGAGCGGTTGAAGAGCGTATCGAACAGGGCGCACGAGAGCACACCCGTAACGATGACCAAGACACACATACTAAGCGTGAGGGGGGACACCATGAAGAAGGCACCAAAGACCGTACACCCGACGGCAACAATCGCCGCAACAGTTATAAGAAGCGCGGTGCGAAGGGGGGTCAAGGGCTGCGAGATGCGCCAGATGAGACGAATGCCCACGATTGCAACGAGCAGCATACAGACGGTAGAGGTCTCGGCAAAGTCCATGGGCATGATGCGCTCGGCGGCGAGGGCCACGACGAGCGCCACGGTGATGCCGGCCGATGCGGGAAGCGAGCGCGCGAGCACGTGGCCAAGGAAACCGCCGCTCACGCGGTCGTGGTTAGGCTCCAGCGCAAGCACGAACGACGGGATGCCGATGATGGCAGCCGAGATGAGCGACATCTGTATGGGAATGAAGGGGTACGGCGGGAAGAAGATGCACACCAGCGCGAGAACTGCCGTGTAGACGGTCTTGACGAGGAAGAGTGATGCCGAACGCTGCAGGTTGTTGATTGAACGACGCCCCTCGGCAACGACCTCGGGCATGTGGGAGAAGTCGTTGTCGGCAAGGACGATCTCCGAGACGTTGCGGGCCGCGGCAGAACCGGAGGCAACAGAGATTGAGCAGTCCGCCTCGCGCAGCGCGAGCACGTCGTTCACGCCGTCGCCCGTCATAGCAACCACGTGGCCGTCCGCGCGAAGGGCGCGCACGAGCGAGCGCTTCTGCTCGGGTGTCACACGCCCAAAGACGTGGTAGCTGTGAGCGGCGGCAATGAGGTCCTCCTCAGTCTTGAGCGTTGTTGCGTCAACGGCTTGCTCCGCGTGCGGCACGCCCGCCCTCGCGGCAATTGCCGAGACGGTCGAGGGGTCGTCGCCAGAGATGACGCGCAGGTCAACGCCCTGCTCGATGAAGTAGCGCATGGTCTGCGGGGCAGTAGCGCGAAGCTCGTCCTGTATGCCGACCACACCGAGAAGCGACGCCTTGCCAAGGGGAGCGCCCTCGGCGTCAAAACCTGTGACCTCGCAGACAACAAGCACGCGCTCGCAGGGGTCAAAGCCGGCCGCAAGGTCCGCCGCCTGGGCCGCGCCCTTCTCGTCCAGCACAAAGCGCGCGGCCCCTAGAACAAACGCCTGTCCCTCAGACGTCACGCAGCCAGAGCACTTGCGCCGCGAGTTGAAGGGGACCACGCGCAGCGGAGCCCCTCCCCTCTCGACGCCAGCCTTGTTTGCGTAGGCGAGAAGCGCCTGCGCCGTGTCGTTTGCGTCGTCCTCGGACGCGCGGACGACCTCTGCCAGTGCCTTGTCGACCTCTGACAGCGTGTGGCCAGGCGCCGGCTCGACGCGCGAGACCTCCATGCGGCCTGTGGTGATGGTCCCCGTCTTGTCGAGGCACAGAGTGTCGACGCGCGCAAGCGTCTCCACGCAATAGGTCTGCTGCACGAGGACCTTGCGCGATGCCAGCCGCGTAGTGGCAATGGCAAGGATGCTCGAGGTGAGCAGCACGAGCCCCTGCGGGATCATGCCCACCACGGCAGCGACGGCGGAGAGAATGGCGTCGTTGAGCGTCGCGCTGTCCATGAAGAGCGTGCGCAGGAAAAGACCAATGCCCAGCGGAAAGAGCACGTAGGTGCCCAGGCGGATGATTGCCCTCAGTGAGTCGAGAATCTGCGAGTGCACGGGTTTCAAATACTTTGCCTCGGCGTTGATGCGCGCGGCGTAGCCCTGCTGCCCCACCTTGGTCACGCGGGCGAGAAGGTCGCCGGAGTCAATGAAGCTGCCACTCAAGAGTGTGTCGCCGGGACCCTTGGGAACAGGTCGGCTCTCGCCCGTGAGCAGGGATTCGTCCATCTGGACCTGGCCCCTGAGCACCACGGAGTCCGCAGGGACCTGCTCGCCGTGTGCCAGGAGGATGCAGTCGTCGAGCACCAGCTCGGAAGGGAGCAGCTCCACTACCTGGCCGTCACGCTTCACGCGGACGCGCTTCTCTGTAAGGATGGAGAGCTTGTCGACCATGCGCTTGGCCCGGATCTCCTGAAAGACGCCGATGACCAGGTTGCAGATGACCACGCCTATGAAAAGCAGGTTTCGCCATTGGCCCGTTATGGCAACGAGGATTGCCATGGCAACGTTGACACCATTGAAGAGCGTGAACGTGTGCTCGGCCAGGATTTGGCGCACGGACTTGGTCTTGACGTCGGTGTTGGCGTTGGTCTTCCCGGCGGCGACGCGCTCCTCGACCTCGGCGGAAGAGAGGCCCTCGACGTTTGTCTCGGGCGTGTCCCCGGTGGCAGGTGTGGTGTTGCGCGTCATGGTCTCCCCTCGCTTGGGCTGCCGCAGGGGGCAGCGGGTACCGAGAGTCCATTGTATGCGAGCGGCCCAAACTGGCGACGGGTCGACTTAGGTGTTGTGGGCGAGTCGTGATGATGGCAATCTGCGGTGACGGTAGCCAAGTTGGGAAGTTTGCCTATAATCAAAGGCCGTTGGCCCCGTAGCTCAGTGGATTAGAGCGTTCGCCTCCGGAGCGAAAGGTCGTGGGTTCGAACCCCACCGGGGTCACCAGGTGTTCGTGCAGCCCAGGGTGCTTGTCACCTTGGGCTTTTTCTTTGGCTGCGCAACGGGGTTCTTCTCGATGGCCCCTCTCGACAGCCCCGTCGCCGCCCCTCTCGGCGGACTTTAGCTCCTTTTCTTAAAAACGCCATGCGTTACCTGGTCAAACGTCGACTCGTTTTAAGAAAAGGAGCTATTCTCCGAGAAATAATCGGAGCGCGGGCGAGAGGTGCCTCGGGAGCAGACGGGCGCGGCCCAGCCACAGCCCAGCGAGCGTGCCCCAGCAATAGTTCGCCTTTGTTAACGCCGCAGGCACAAGTCCTGCAAAGAGACTCCTCCGTGGTAGCATTCCAATCCCTATGCGACAAGACGGCCGCTGCCCACACGCGGCCTCGGAAAGGCATGTCACCATGATTGCAGTAGTTAAAGAAACAGCCACCCAAGACCAGCTTGATCACTTCGTCAAGTGGATCGAAGGGCGCGGCTTCAAGACCAACGTGTCCCAGGGCGACAACGAGACCATCGTCGGCATCATTGGCGATACCACCCAGATTGACCCCTTCCTCCTCGAATCGATGGACATCATCGAACGCGTCCAGCGTGTCTCGGAGCCCTTCAAGAAGGCCAACCGCAAGTTCCACCCAGAGGACACTATCGTCGACTGCGGCCACGGCGTGAAGATCGGCGGCGGTAACTTCCAGGTCATCGCCGGCCCCTGCTCCGTTGAGGGCAAGAATCTCTTCGACATAGCCCGTGCCGTCAAGGCCTCCGGAGCAACCATGCTCCGCGGCGGCGCCTACAAGCCCCGTACCAGCCCGTACTCCTATCAGGGCATGGGCGAGAAGGGCCTCGACCTTCTCGTTGAGGCGTCCGCAGAGCTCGACATGCCCATCGTGACCGAGGTCATGGACCCGCGCGACGTCCAGCTCTTCCTCGACAAGGGCATCGACGTCATGCAGATTGGCGCCCGCAACGCCCAGAACTTCCCCCTGCTGCGTGAGGTTGGCAAGACCCAGGTGCCAGTGCTTCTCAAGCGCGGCCTCTCCGAGACCATCGACGAGCTCCTCATGGGCGCCGAGTACATCATGAGCGAGGGCAACCCCAACGTAATCCTGTGCGAGCGCGGCATCCGCACGTTCGAGACGCGCACGAGAAACACCTTTGACGTGAACGCAATCCCCGTCCTGCACCACCTGTCTCACCTGCCGGTTGTTGGCGACCCCAGCCACGCCACGGGCTACACCCGCTACGTGCGGTCGGCGGCATACGCCGCAACGGCCGCGGGCGCAGACGGCCTTGAGATCGAGGTCCACGACAACCCCAGCGAGGCCTGGTCCGACGGAGCCCAGGCGCTCACCCCGGCCCAGTTCGACGACGCCATGCGCCGCATCCGCCTCATCCGCGAGGCTGTGACCGCACCCGTCGAGGAGGCAAAGTGATGGCCGAGAATAACCAGCGCTCCGGTTCCTCCACCTTTGTCCCCGACCGCGTGGGCGTCGTTGGCCTGGGCCTCATGGGCGGCTCGTTTGCCAAGGCGCTTGCGGCTGCGGGGCGCGAGGTGTACGGCTGGAACCGCACGCATTCCGTCACCGAGATGGCAGAGATTGAGACCATCGCCGGCGAGCTCACCGACGAGACGATTCCCACCTGCGAGCTCATCATCCTCGCGGGCTACCCACAGGTGAGCATCGACTGGCTGGGAGAGATGGCCAACCTCATCTCGCCGGGCGCCATCGTCATCGACACCGTGGGCGTCAAGCGCATCATCTGCGAGCGCTGCGACAAAATCTCTGAGGGCCAGGCCTGGACCTTCGTGGGCTGCCACCCCATGGCAGGCACCCAGTACTCCGGCTTTGCGCACGCCCGCGCGAACATGTTCCACAACGCGCCCATGGTCGTGGTGCCCCCGCAGATGGACGACTTCGAGCGTGTGGCCATCCTGGAGCGCTTGAAGCACCTGCTCAAGCCGTGCGGCTTTGGCTCGTTCACGCTCTCAACTGCTGAGAACCACGACCGCATGATTGCCTACACCTCGCAGCTCGCGCACGTGGTCTCCAACGCTTACGTCAAGAGCCCCACGGCGCAGGAGCACAAGGGCTTCTCGGCCGGCTCGTACAAGGACCTCACGCGCGTGGCGCGTCTCAACGCCCCCATGTGGACCGAGCTCTTCCTTGACAACGCCGACAACCTCTCGCGTGAGGTGGGCACTATCATCGAGAACCTCCAGGCCTACAAGGACGCCATCGACGCCCACGATGCCGAGAAGCTCCAGGCACTGCTCGCGGAGGGCGACCGCCTCAAGAGGGAGGCCGAGGCCCGATGAGCGAGACACACGTCATCCCAGTAAACACGCCCTCGCGCTCGTACGAGGTCCACGTTGACCGCGGGCTTCTCGGTTCGATGGGCTCTCTTGTCGCCAAGGCATGCCCCAAGGTCACGCACGTTGCCCTCGTCTCGGACTCGAACGTGGCACCGCTCTACGCTGGCCCCGTCAAAGAGTCGCTTGAGGCTGCGGGCATTGCAGTCTCGACCATCACCTTCCCCGCGGGCGAGGAGCACAAGCGCCTCGCGACGCTGGGGGACATCCTCGAGCGCATGGCGCAGGCGGGCATCACGCGCGCCGACGCCGTCGTGGCCGTGGGCGGAGGCGTCACAGGTGACATGGCCGGCCTTGCCGCAGCCCTCTACCAGCGCGGCATTCAGGTGGTCCAGGTGCCCACGTCGCTTCTCGCGATGGTCGACTCGTCCGTGGGCGGCAAGACCGCCGTAGACCTGGAAGCCGGCAAAAACCTTGCCGGGGCCTTCCTCCAACCTTCGCTGGTTGTTGCCGACATCGACTGCTTGGCCACCGTCTCGCCCGAGCTGCTGCGCGACTCGTGCGGCGAGATGATCAAGCATGGTGTGCTTGCAGATGAGAAGCTCTTTGACCAGCTATTCGAGGACCCCGTGTGCGCACCCGGCTTTGACCCCGACAAGCTCGTGGACATTGTTGCCAGAAACGTCCAGATCAAGCGCGACGTGGTCGACGCGGACGAGCGGGAGCACGGGCGTCGCCAAACGCTCAACCTGGGCCACACCATCGGTCACGCCATCGAGGCGGCAAGTGACTTCAAACTGGGCCACGGGAGCTGCGTCGCTGCAGGCCTCTGCTGCGTTGCCCGCGCCTCCGCACGCCTTGGCTGGTGTGAGCAGAACGTCGCGGACCGCATCGTGGCCTGCGTCGAGGCCTACGGGCTTCCCACCAACACGGACATCGGCCACGAAACGCTCCTCGAATACGCGGCACGCGACAAGAAGCGCCGCTCCGACGGCGTGACCCTCGTGGTGCCCACGCGCATTGGCGCAGTCGAGCTGCGCAAGGTCTCACTCGAGGAACTCCGCCACGTGATCGACCTCGGCTGCGGGGAGTAGCACATGGACGTGACCATCCATCCCGCACCGCTTCACGGCACCATTCCTGCCATCGCCTCGAAGTCGATGGCACACAGGCTGCTCATCACGGCAGCGCTTTGCCCTGGGACCACAGACATCAATTGCAACGCAACCTCCAAGGACATCGAGGCCACCGTCAGTTGCCTGGAGGCGCTTGGCGCACGCATCGCGAGCACGCGCTTGGGCTTTAGGGTGAATCCCCTTCCCGGCACGAGCGCCACGGACAACATCCGGCAGGCCACGCCGGGGGCGTACCTAGACTGCGGCGAGTCTGGCTCGACGCTTCGCTTCATGCTGCCAGTCGTCGCAGCGCTTGGACGCGGGGGCAGCCTCGATGGTCACGGCCGCTTGGCCGAGCGCCCCCTCTCGCCCCTCTACGAGGAGCTCGTCTGCCATGGCGTCACGCTCTCCACGCGCGGGGAGCTTCCCCTCGAGGTCTCGGGCACGCTCCTGCCGGGCCGCTTCTCCATCCCCGGGAATGTCTCGTCCCAGTTTGTGAGCGGCCTGCTCATGGCAGCCCCGCTCCTCTCGGCGCCCAGCGAGATCGTAGTCACGGAGCCCGTCGAGTCGCGTTCCTACATCCGCCTCACAATTCGCTCGCTCGCCGAGTTTGGCATCGACGTGGGTGTGACGCACGAGACTGTTGACGGCAACCGTGCCACGGTTCTCTCGGTCTCTCCTGCCCGCAGCGCCGTCTCGCCGGGCACTGTGACGGTCGAGGGCGACTGGTCCAACGCCGCCTTCTGGCTTGCAGCCGGTGCCGTTGCCGGGGGCGTCTCGGTGAGCGGGCTCGACCTTGCGAGCGCACAGGGCGACCGCGCCATCATGGCCTGCGCCGCCGCGTTTGGCGCGCGCGTGGGACGCTCTGGCAACGTTGCCACCACGATCCCCGACGCTCTGCGCGGCCGCACCATCGACGTGCGCGACACGCCGGACCTCGTGCCCCCACTTGCCGCCATCGCCGCAAATGCCACGGGCACCACCGTTATCGCCAACGCCGGCCGCCTTCGCCTCAAGGAGTCAGACCGCCTGAAGACCGTGCTAGCGGCCCTCACGGCCATGGGGGCCAGCATCGAGGAAAAGCCCGATGCCCTTGTCATCCATGGCAAGGGGCCGCTTTCCGGTGGCACGGTGGACGCGGCGAACGACCACCGCATCGCCATGATGGCGGCAATTGCCGGTGCCAACGCAACAGGCCCCACAACCATCCGCGGCGCCGAGTGCGTCGCCAAGTCGTACCCACGCTTCTTCGAGGACTTCCGCGCCCTCGGAGGCATTGCAGAGGAAGGCTAGAGATGCCCTCGAGCTTTGGACAGATGCTCCGTGTCACCGTGTTTGGACAATCTCACTCCCCCGCCATCGGCTGCGTTGTCGAGGGCCTGCCCTCAGGCATCGTTGTTGACCAGGACGCCCTTGCTGCCTTCATGGCACGTCGCGCGCCCGGCCAGGGCAGCTGGACCACGCCCCGCCGCGAGGAGGACCGCCCCCACATCGTAAGCGGCCTAAACGTCCACGGCGCCACTTGTGGGGCTCCCCTTGCCGCCATCATCGAGAACACCAACACACGCTCGGGCGACTACGACAACCTCCTCAAGGTGCCGCGTCCCGGCCACGCCGATCTCACCGCATGGGAGAAGTGGCACGGCAACCAGGATGTCCCCGGCGGCGGGCACTTCTCCGGCCGTCTTACCGCGCCCCTGTGCGTAGCGGGCGGCATCGCCCTCCAGGCGCTCGCGGCGCGCGGCGTGCGCATTGGCGCCCACCTGCTCTCCGTTGCCAACGTCGAGGACGAGCGCTTCGACGCCCTGGACAACTCCCCCGCCGCCCAGGCGCACCTCGCCGAGCAGCTCGACATGCTCGCGTCCGGCCCGCGTTTCCCCACGATCGACGCGGACGCCGGCACGCGCATGCTCGCAGCCATCGATGACGCGCGTCGCAGCCTTGACTCCGTTGGTGGCGTCATCGAGTGCGTTGCCTGCGGCATGCCTGCGGGCGCAGGCTCGCCCATGTTCGACGGCATCGAGAACATGCTGGCACGTGCCGCGTTTGGCATCCCTGCCGTCAAGGGCATCGAGTTTGGCCGCGGCTTCGAGGCAGCACGCCTCCATGGCAGCGAGAACAACGACCCCTACGAGATGCGCGATGGCGTGCCCACGCCCAAGACCAACAACGCTGGTGGCATCCTCGGCGGCATCACCACCGGCGCTCCCGTGCTCTTTAGGATCGCCCTGAAGCCCACCTCGTCCATCGCGCGCGAGCAGGATTCCGTTGACCTCGAGAGCGGCACCAACGCCAAGCTCAGCGTGCACGGTCGCCACGACCCGTGCGTGGCCACGCGTGCCGTGCCCGTTGCCGAGGCCGTCTGCGCCCTCGTGCTTTTCGACGCCCTGCTCAGCTACCCCGCAGAGTAGCCGCCGAACCCATTGCCCTACCACATCGAACCGGAGATACGCCCCATGGAAGACCTCTCGGACATCCGTCATGAGATCGATGACATAGACAACGCCATCCTCGACCTGTTCCAGCAGCGCATGGACTGCGCGGAGCGCGTGGCCGCCTACAAGCGCGCAAACAACCTCCTCGTGCTCGACCGCTCGCGCGAGCGCGCACACATGGCGGCGCTCGCGGACAAGGCTCCCGAGGACCTGAGGACCTACACCGAGGTCCTGTTCCAGCTCCTCATGGAGGCCTCGCGCGCCCGCCAGGGCCAGCGCCTCGCGGCGGAGCACGCGCCCAAGACCCTTGCTGCCATCGACCAGGCCCGCGAGACTACCCCGGACCTCTTCCCCCGCGAGGCCTACGTTGCCTGCCAGGGCGTCGAGGGCGCCTACTCGCAGTTTGCGGCCGATCGTATCTTCAAGCACCCGCTCATCTCGTACTTCGAGTCCTTCGAGGGCGTGTTCCGCGCCGTCGAGACGGACTTCTCGCGCTATGGCGTGCTGCCAATCGAGAACTCCACGGCAGGATCTGTGAACAAGGTCTATGACCTCATGATGCAGCACGACTTCCATGTGGTGCGCACCACGCGCGTCAAGATTGACCACAACCTCCTGGCCAAACCGGGCACCGCGATCGAGCAGATCCATGACGTATACAGCCACGAGCAGGCCATCAACCAGTGCGCTGGCTTCATCGAGCGCATGGGGCTCACACCGCACGTGGTCGAGAACACGGCCATGGCTGCCAAGAGCGTAGCAGACAGCGACCGCCCGGACGTGGCGGCCCTCTCAAGCCGCGCGTGCGCCCAGCTCTATGGCCTCGACGTGCTTATGCGCGACGTCCAGGACCGAGACGACAACTACACACGCTTTGCCTGCATCTCTAAGTCCCTCGAGGTCTACCCAGGCGCGGACCGCACATCCCTCATGATCGTGGTGGACCACCGCCCGGGCACGCTCTTCAAGGTGCTCGCGAAGTTCTATGCACTCGACATCAACATCATCAAGCTCGAGAGCCGCCCGATCCCCGGACGCGACTTCGAGTTCATGTTCTACTTCGATGTGGAGTGCCCCGTCACGGCGCCAGAGTTCCGCACCCTCATGGCAACCATTGGGGACGCCTGCGAGGAGTGCCGCTACCTTGGCAGCTACTCGGAGGTGCTCTAGATGACCAGCACACCTGCACAGCAGCCACAGACCGCAACGGCACCCTTTGGCCTTCTCGGCAGAAAGCTCGGCCACAGCTGGTCTCCACGCATCCACGCCACCCTGGGGAGCGTCCCCTACGAGCTCTTCGAGCGCGAGCCCGAGGAAGTTGAGCCATTCATCCGCGAGGGCTCGTGGCGCGGCATCAACGTGACCATTCCCTACAAGCGAGACGCTGCGCGCCTGGCAGACGAGCGCTCGCCCCGCGTTGAGCGCCTGGGCGCGGCCAACACCCTGGTCCGCCGCCCCAATGGCAGCATCTACGCCGAGAACACCGACGTACTGGGCTTCTCGCTCATGCTCCAGCGTTTCTGCGAGCGCAGGCTGGGCACAACCGCACAGGCGCTGCTCTCCGGCAAGCCCGCCCTCGTGCTGGGAAGCGGCGGTGCCAGCGCTGCCGTCCAGGCGGCTCTCGAGGACGCGGGAACGCAGGTCTCCGTCATCTCGCGCTCCGGCGAGGACACGTACCAGACGCTGACCGAGCGCCATGCGGACGCGGTTCTCGTAGTCAACGCAACGCCCGTGGGGATGTATCCCAACTGCCCCGCGACTCCCGTGCCCGAGAAGGACCTCGCGCAGCTCAAGAGCCTCGCCGGCGTACTCGACGTGATCTACAACCCCACGCGCACGGGCATCGTGCTTGCGGCGGAGCACCTGGGCATTCCCGCCGAGACGGGCCTTTCCATGCTGGTAGCACAGGCACTGCGGTCGAGCGAGCTCTTCCAGGGCCGCCAGCTGGACGTCTCCCTCGTCGACCGGATCGAGGCCCAGATCCTCTCGGAGACGGGCAACGTCATTCTCATAGGCATGCCGGGCTGCGGCAAGACCACCACGGGCAAGCGCCTGGCGCGCATGCTTGGAAGGCCTTTCGTCGACATCGACGACGCCATCGAGGCAAGCACGGGCAAGACAGCCGCGTACATCATAAGCACCCAGGGCGAGCATGAGTTCAGGCGTGTCGAGTCCAGTGTCACAGGCGAGTATGGCGCGCGCTCGGGACTTGTCATCGCCTGCGGGGGCGGCGTGGTCACGGTGCCTGCCAACTACGACCTCCTCCACCAGAACGGCACTATCATCTTCATTGACAGGCCCATAACGGAGCTCGAGACTGTAGGACGGCCCGTCTCTGCGGCCAAGGGGGTTGAGACGCTCGCCCGTGAGCGCATGGATATCTATCGTGCCTGGTCAGACATCACAATCTCCTCGATGGGGTCTCCTGCCGGAAACGCCCACGCGATAAGGGACCAGCTTGGCCTCTAGCGCAACTCGCAACGTCAGCCGAAAATGGGCAACGTCTACGGAGTCATAGCCAACCAAACACCGTGACGTGTCTGCGATAGCCCTATACTCTGCTCAACACATTTAAACAAGTGGGGCAGCGATGGAAGACCTTGGGGAGAAGGCCTTTTTGAGCTGTGCGCCGCAGGAAGAAAGGGTTTGGCGCAAATGGCAAAGACGGATGTCGCCGAGCAGGTCCTCGACGCCCTAGGTGGCAAGGACAACGTGAAGGCGAACGACATCTGCATGACGAGGCTCAGGATTCTCACCGAGGAACCAGACCTTATCGACCTCAACAGGCTCCGCTCCATCAAGGGCGTACTTGGCACCGTGCGTCGCGGCTCAAACGGTGTCGAGATTGTCTTTGGCCCCGGCTCCATTAACGAGGTCAGCAATGATATCGTGCGGCTCACCGGCATCGAGCCCAGCTACTCCGCCTTCCGCGGCTCTTCCTCTGCCCCAGAGGACTCCATTAGCGTGCAGATCAACGGCCATGCGCCCATCCCAAAGGCGGTCCGTGCGGCGGTTGCCGCAAAGAAAACGCTGGCCTCAGCACACGTTGATGCCCCCGCAGTCGATGATGATGACGCGGATGACATGGAGGAGCTCGCCTCGCTCCTCGAGGCAACGGATGCCGCTAGTGCAAACCGCCTCCTGGTGGTCAACGGTCCCAACATCAACATGCTCGGCGTGCGCGAGCCCAAGATCTACGGTCGCAAGACCTATGCCGACCTCGTGCGCCTTTGCCGCACGGCCGCCCGCGAGGCGGGCTTCTCTGAGTGCCGCTGCTTCCAGTCCAACCACGAGGGGGACCTCGTCGACGTGATCCAGGCCGCCTATGGCGAGTTCGACGGCATTGTCATCAACCCCGCCGCCTACACGCACACCTCGGTGGCGCTGCTCGACGCGCTCAAGTCCGTGGCGCTCCCCACAATCGAGGTCCACATCTCAAAGGTCGACGAGCGTGAGGACTTCCGCCAGGTCTCCTACGTGCGTGCGGCGTGCTTCGAGACCATCGTTGGCATGGGACTCGACGGCTATCGCAAGGCAATCAAGGACATGGCCGCCTACCTCCGCGAGCACAAGGGTGCCGAGAAGGCCTAGCAAAAAGCGTCAGGATACGGCGTTTATCGCACCACGGGGTTGCAGCACCATGTGCCGGACTCGCTCACAAGCCAGTCCACGGGCACGTCGTGCTCGTCTCTTGGCAGCGGGTTTCCCGATAGCTGCCGCGAGCGCACCAGCGCGACCTTCTCGCCAGGGTAGAAGGCAAGGAACCTGTCGTAGTAGCCACCACCGTAGCCAATGCGGTAGCCGTCGGCATCAAACACAAGGCCAGGCACAATGCACAGCGAGCCCACCATCTGCGGCGGTGTGAGGGGACGTCCACAATCTGGGGAAGGCTCCATGAGCCCACGGAGGCCGGGCTCGAGGTCATCCTCCGAGGAGATCACATAGAAGTCGAGCGAATGGGAGCGGCGACAGCGCGGGACCGCAACCTGCTTGCCGGCAGACCAGGCGGCCTGCATGAGGGCGTGCGTATCCACCTCGCTGCCAAACGAGACATAGGTGAGGACGAGACGGGCTTCTCGCCACGTGGGAAGCTCTACGAGCCTTTGGAGTATGCGTGCGTCTGTTGTTGCACGCAGTGCAGGGGAGATTTTCGTGCGAATGCGCACGTACTCTGCGCGGAGGGCGGTCTTGCCAGCATCTGATCCTTGGGAGCTCGCCACCGCATCCTCCTTCTCCGTCGTAGTCCACTTTACCCCATAATCGCAAGCGGCCAGGCAACGTTACCCATCTTGCAACCCTGTGGCAAGGCATGGGTCCCAAATACCGGTCTTGCAAACCCAGGGCGGACAGCAAGGTCTGGTTGCCGTAAGATGGATGTTTGTGAACCCACGTGCCGCCCTGCGGCACTTCCACGCAAAGGACCAGGAGACATCATGCCCAACGAGGGAAGCTACGAAGCCGCGCTCAAGCGCAGCGACCAGATTCAGGCCGACCTGCCCCAGCACCCCGAGAACTACACCATGCTCACGGGCGACAGGCCAACGGGCCGCCTGCACCTTGGCCACTACTTTGGCACCATCAAGGAGCGCGTGCGTCTCCAGGACCTAGGCGTCAACACCAACATCATCATTGCTGACTACCAGGTGATCACGGACCGCGACACCACCGAGCACATCCGCGACAACGTGTACAACATGGTCATCGACTACCTTGCCTGCGGCATCGACCCCGAGAAGACCATGATCTTCACCCACTCCGCGGTCCCCGAGGAGAACCAGCTCATGCTGCCGTTCCTCTCGCTGGTGACCGAGGCCGAGATGGAGCGCAACCCCACCGTGAAGGCAGAGCAAGCGGCCTCCGGCCACGCGCTCACGGGACTGCTCCTCACCTACCCCGTGCACCAGGCATGCGACATCCTCTTCTGCAAGGGCAACATCGTGCCCGTGGGACGCGACCAGCTCCCCCACATCGAGATCACCTCGAAGATCGCCCGTCGCTTCAACGAGCGCTACGGCAAGGTCTTTCCCGAGGTTGCAGGGCTTCTCACCTCGACGCCGCTCCTGCCCGGCCTTGACGGCCGCAAGATGAGCAAGTCCTACGGCAACGCCATCTCGCTCTCGATGACTGCCGAGGAGACCGCCAAGCTCATCAAGAAGTCGAAGACCGACTCCGAGCGCAACATCACGTTTGACCCCGAGGGACGCCCCGGCGTCTCGGCGCTGCTCACCACGGCCGGCATCTGCAGTGGCCGCGACCCCAAGGAGATCGCAGACGAGATTGGCATGGGCGGCGCTGGCCAGCTCAAGCGCTACACCACCGAGGTCGTGAACGAGTACTTCGCCCCCATTCGCGAGCGCCGCGAGAAGCTCGCCGGCGACCTCGACTACGTGAAGGACGTCCTCCACGACGGCAACCGACGCGCGAACGAGATCGCCCACCAGACCCTGAACGAGGTTCGCGAGGCCATGGGCATGGTGTACTAGGATCCAGCACAAAGAATTCTGACAAGGCAAGCTACCTCGGAGTTCGCTCCGGGGTAGCTTTCATATGCGCAAGCACATAGGCAGGTGCGCACACGTAGAGGCGGCCCCGCTCGTCCGCAAGGTTGCAGCAGCGCTTTGGCCGCTCGTTCATGCCCACGAATCGGTAGCGCTTACCACGAACGACCAGCTCGGTTCCAACGAGGGGTTCCACCTGCGAGCGAGGAACCTCCGACACCTTGCGGACAGGCTCGCGGCGCGTGGCGCGAACGTCGGTGCCATACGCCGCATTGACCATGGCAGCAACCTCGCGGAAACGCCTCCCATGGTCAAAGCAGCCAGGAAGCGTGTGGATGAGCTCGTGGAAGAGGACGTCACGCACCTGGGCGTCAGTCTTGCACGCATCGACGGAGCATGAAATCTGGAAGAGCGGCTTGCGCCCGCCACGCAGCTTCTTGCAGCTGCCAATGCGCGAGCGGTTGTGCGTGAGCCTCACGGAGGGCAGGTACTCGCGCGGAGAGAGACCAATGCGCCGCAGGCAGAGATCACAATCTGCGAGCAGTGCATCAAACCTCTCCTGCAGCTCCGCGTCCCCCACTAGTTGCCCTCCCGACGGCGTACTTTGCCCTTAAGAAGCGTGGTCCGCTGCATGCCACGACGCTGAAGCAGGCGGACGATAACGGAAGGCAGGGGTTGGGCTTTCCCTCGGAGGGCGTGTCCTTGATGTCCTTCGCCCTCCGAGGGAAAGCCCAACACCCGCCCAACAGCTACGTCCGCCTACTTGAGCGTCGCGTACATCACAGCCTTTATCGTATGCATGCGGTTCTCGGCCTCATTGAAGACGCGGGAACGCGGTCCCTCGAAGACCTCGTTGGTAACCTCCATCTCGGGCAAGCCGAACTTCTCGTAGATGTCCTCGCCAATGGTGGTGTGACGGTCGTGGAAGCTGGGCAGGCAGTGCATGAAGATGGCGTCGGGAGCGGCCTTTGCCATCACGTCAGCGGTGACCTGGTAGGGCTTCAGGAGCTTGATGCGCTCGGCCCAGAGGCTGTCGGGCTCGCCCATCGAGACCCAGATGTCCGTGTAGATGACGGAGGCGTTGCGCGCGCCCTCGTCCACGTCCTCGGTGAGGGTGATCGTGGAGCCATTCTCTGCCGCGATTGCACGGCACTGCTCGACAAGCTCGGGCGCGGGCATCTGCTTCTCAGGCCCGCACGCGCAGAAGTCAATGCCAAGCTTGGCGCATACAACCATCAGCGAGTTGCCCACGTTGTTGCCTGCGTCGCCCATGAAGGTGAGCTTGCGGCCGGAGAGGTCGTTGCCAAACTCCTCACGCATGGTGAGGACGTCGGCGAGCATCTGCGTGGGGTGGAACTCGGTGGTAAGGCCGTTCCACACGGGGACACCAGCATAATCGGCCAGCGTCTGGACGATGGACTGCGCGTAGCCGCGGTACTCGATGCCGTCGAACATGCGGCCAAGCACGCGCGCGGTGTCCTCGATAGACTCCTTCTTGCCCATCTGGCTCGAGCCGGGGTCGAGATAGGTCACGTTCATGCCCAGGTCGTGGCCAGCGACCTCGAAGCTGCAGCGCGTGCGCGTGGAGGTCTTCTCAAAGAGCAGGACGATGTTCTTGCCCTCGAGGTAGCGGTGCGGCTCGTGCGCGTGCTTCTTTGCCTTGAGGTCGGCAGAGAGCTCAAGGAGGTAGCGAATCTCCTCGGGCGTGAAGTCGAGCAGCTTGAGGAAGTTGCGTCCAGAGAGGTTGACGGCCATGGATGGTCCTTTCTTCCCGTACGCGGGATGAGGGTGTGGTGCCCGCTGCGCTGGGCAGCAAGTCAAAGTCTAAACCCTCGTTGGCACGAGAAGTCAACCGCACGCCTACTTCACGGCATCCCTCCAGAACGCCATGCTCATGCAGTGCGGGCCGCCCCGTCCGCGCGAGAGCTCCGCCGAGGGAATCTCCAGAAGGTTCACGCCCGCGCGGTAGAGGATGTCGTTGGTGACGGCGTTTCGCTGGTAGACCATCACGGTGCCAGGACGCACGGCCAGGGTGTTGGAGCCGTCGTTCCACTGCTCGCGCGCCGCAGCGATTGGGTCGTCTCCCCCGCACTTGATAAGCCGCACGGCAGGGAGCCCAAGCGCGCTGGCAAGCACCTGGTCGAGCGTACCCTCCATCTGCGAGATGCGCGTCTCGCCCTCGTGAGCGCCACGCGTGATGGAAAAGACCTTGAGCGTGCCGAGAATACCGGGGTGAACCGTGAAGGTGTCGACGTCCACCTGCGTAAACACGGTGTCGAGGTGCATGAACGAGCGCTTGTGCGGAATCGAGAAGGCATACACCGCGCGCACCGGGGACTGCTCGCTCCAGAGCAGGTGCTTGGCAAGCCGGTCTATTGCCGCCGGCTGCGTGCGCTCGGAGATACCCACGCCAATCACGTTGGCACTCAGCACCAGGATGTCTCCGCCCTCGATGTGATAGGGGCTCGCCGGGTCGTACCAGATGGGTGCGTGCGAGTACTCGGGGTGATACGTAAAGAGGTAGCGGCCAAAGAGAGACTCGCGGCGCCTCGTCGCCGAGCGCATGCGGTTGAGGCTCACGCCAGAGCCAATGACCGAGAAGGTGTCGCGCGTGAAGTAGACGTTGGGGATAGGGTCCACAAGGATGGGATTCTCGTCTCCTCCGCCCGCCTCCATCACGTCGGCAAGCGAGGCATCCTTAACCGAGGCAAGGTCCACCTCGTCGGTGCGCACGCCGGTGATGGCCTTCTCGACAAGTTCGCGGGGGTCATCGATGGCCTCCAGGCGCTGGCGGACGGCCTCGCGCACACCAGGCCCGTCAATGCCGCACTCGGCCACGTAGTCGCGAATGAACGACTCGCGCGCCATGGGGTATGCAGCCAGCGCCTCTGCTACGAGCTGATCGAGGTAGAGCACCTCGACGCCCTCATCGCGAAGCATCTGGGCAAAGCGGTCGTGCTCTGCCTGGGCTGTCTCCAGGAACGGGATGTCATCAAAGAGGAGGCGACCGATGTTGTCGGGCGAGAGGTTGAGAAGCTCGTCACCCGGCCTGTGGAGCATGACCTTGCGAAGCTCGCCAATCTCAGAGCAAATGTTGAGACCCGTTGTCATCGCATCCTCCGTAATGCTTTCGTAAGCATCTCCCTACCTCCTAAACGATACCCCATGAGAGCCGGCTAAGTCATTTTGACCCCTGCTAGAATCAGGACCAGAACAATCAATCCATTCGCGCGGAAACGTGCGCGGGGAGGAATGATCATGTCGGAGCAGCAGATGACACCTTCGAAGAGTGCGGAATCCCTAAAGGAAAAGACGCGCGGCAACGCCCTCGAGAAGGCAGCCGCGGAGTTTGCCGACGACGCAACCGAGAAGGACGAGACGGGCGCCCGTCGCAAGCGCGACTTCTCCTACACCCAGAACCGCGAGCTCAGCTGGCTGCGCTTTGACAGCCGCGTGCTCGACGAGGCATTCGACGAGACGGCCCCCCTCTTCGAGCGCCTCAAGTTCTGCGCCATCTTTGGCTCCAACCTCGACGAGTGGTTCATGATCCGCATTGGCGGCCTGTCCGACCTCGCCTCACTCAAGAACCAGCCGCGTGACAACAAGTCAAACAGGACGCCCGCCGAGCAGCTCGACGACATCTTTGCCGCGCTGCCCGCAGACGTGGCGCGCCATCAGGAGGCGCTTGCGCTGGTCGAGGGCGAGCTTGCCTCCCACGGACTTGCCCGCGTGACTCCCGATGCGTACACGCCGGAGGACCGCACCGCCCTCTCCAAGTACTTCGACGCCCGTCTCGCACCCATCATCTCCCCCATGGTGGTCGACCCGCGCCACCCCTTCCCCAACCTGAGGAACGGCCGTCTCTTTGTGGCCTGCACGCTCAACGGCCCGGACGAGACAGGCGTCCTAGGCATCATCGAGGTGCCTGCCTCGGAGTCTCGCGTGGTCGCCCTGCCCTCAGGCGCCAGGACCTTCCGCTACACCCTCATCGAGGACGTCATGCGCACCTTCCTCGACCGCAGCTTTGGCGACTACGTCCCCAAGAAGTCCGCAGTGCTGCGCGTCACACGCAACGCCGACATCGACCCCGATGGCGAGGGAGTCGAGGAGGAAGAGGACTACCGTCAGCACATGAAGAAGATCCTCAAGCTGCGCCAGCGGCTGCAGCCGGTGCGGCTCGAGGTCTCCGGCGAGCTTGGCCGCAAGTGGGAGGCGCTTGTCGCGCAGGAGCTTGGCCTTGAGGAGCGTCGCGTCTTCCACGTGAGCATGCCGCTCGACTTGGGCTACGTCTATGGCCTCGAGGCAAAGATCCCCGACTGGGCCCACGCCGAGGTTGTCTTCCCGCCCTTCGAGCCCCAGCCCTCGCCCATGGTCAACGCCAAGCTCCCCATGCGCGGCCAGGTGGAGGACCACGACGTCCTTCTCACCTACCCGTACGAGAGCATGTCTCCGCTGCTTCGCCTTGTGCGCGAGGCCTCCTCGGACGACCAGTGCATCTCTATCAAGATCACGCTCTACCGCGTGGCAAAGAGCAGCCACCTCTGCGAGAGCCTCATAGCCGCCGCCGAGGCAGGCAAGGACGTCACCGTCCTCATGGAGCTGCGCGCCCGCTTTGACGAGGAGAACAACATCGCCTGGGCAGAGCGCCTGGAGGATGCCGGCTGCACCGTAATCTACGGCTCCGAGGGCTTCAAGTGCCACTCGAAGATCTGCCAGATTACCTACCATGACAACGCCGGCATCAGCCGCATCACCTGCCTGGGAACGGGCAACTTCAACGAGAAGACCGCCAAGCTCTACTCGGACTTCATGCTCATGACGGCCAACCCCACCATTGGCACGGACGGCAACACGTTCTTCCGCAACCTCTCGCTGGGAAATCTCCGCGGCTCCTACCAGCTGCTGGGCGTGGCGCCGGCAAGCCTCAAGCCGCTCGTGATGCGCGGCCTCGACCGCGAGATCGAGCGCGCCCGAGCCAACCAGCCCGCGCAGGTCTTCCTCAAGATGAACTCCCTCACCGACCGCGACGTGATCGACAAGATCGCCGAGGCCTGCGAGGCCGGCGTGCGCGTGCTCATGATCGTGCGCGGCATCTGCTGCATCCGCGCCAACGTCCCCGGCAAGACCGACGGCCTTGTTGTGCGGCAGATCGTGGGACGCTTTCTCGAGCACGCCCGCGTCTACGCCTTTGGTGCCGAGTCCGACACGATCTACCTCTCCAGCGCCGACATGATGACGAGAAACACCGAGCGACGCGTGGAGATCGCCTACCCGGTGCTCGACCCCAGCTGCCGCGCTCTGGTCACAACCTTCGTGAACCTCCAGCTTGCCGACAACGTAAAGGCGCGCCAGCTCACGGCCAAGGGGACCTGGGAGAAGGTCCCTCGCGAGAAGGACGAGCCGCCCATCAACAGCCAGGAGGTCCTGCTCGCGCTTGCCCGCGTGCGGGCTCACACCAAGCGTTCCGAGGCCATCGCCCTCACGCCCTTCTCGCGCATCGAGAAAATTCCGCACGGGCTTGCGCAGGCGCTCTCGTCGCTGCCCGCAACGGGCGGATATGACCACCCGCACGCTGCCGAGAAGCTCGTTGCCTCAATCGACCCCACGTCCGATGCAACAGTGCGCATCACCGAGCGAGAGGAGCGTCGCGAGGAGGAAGAGAAGCGCGAGGAGCTGCACGCCGCGCAAGTTGCCGAGCGCGTGCTCACCGCTGCCGAAGACGCAGAGGTGGAAGAGGAGGTCCACGCGGGCGAGGAGCCAGTGGCGGTCGATGCTGCCAAGCCGCAGGAGTCTGCGGAGCCGGCGCTCGTAGCCAAGGCGGAGACCAAGCCGTCACCAGAGCCCGCTCCGGCGCCCACGCCCGCCGCAACGTTCCCAGCGCCCGCGAAAAGGAAGCGCAGCCGCATTGCCACAGCTTTCTCACTCATTGGTCGCGGATTTGGCGTACTCTTTGGCGGACCGATGGACGAGGACTAACGCAAGGACGAGCGCATGACAACAAAGAGGCTAAAGATCGAGCGTATGGGCTACGGCCCAGAGGCGATTGCGCACGATGCCGATGGCAAGACCGTGTTCGTTACGGGTGGCGTGCCCGGCGATACCGTGGAGGCCGAGACGGACGCCGAGGAGGCGCGCTTCTCTCGTGCGCATGTGACCACGGTGCTCGAGGACTCGCCTGACCGCGTGACACCGCCCTGCCCCTTTGTGGACGTCTGTGGCGGTTGTCCCTGGGCGCATCTGTCCTACGAGGCCCAGCTTGCCGCCAAGCGCTCCGGCGTTGTCGACGCGCTCACGCGCCTGGGGGGCTTCTCGGCAGAGGATGCCGAGGCCCTCGTAGCGCCCATCGTGGCCCCCGGCGAGCCCTGGGGCTACCGCAACAAGGTCGAGCTTGCCGTGGGAACCCAGCGCGGGCGCACCATGGTGGGCATGCATGCGGCGGGATCCGCGGGCGTGGTGAAGGTTCCCTCCTGCCCGCTTCTGGACTCCAAGTTCAAGGGCGTCGTGAAGGCCGTGCAGGGGGCCATGAACTTCCTTGCCGGCTCTCGCGACCTGGGCTTGGAGCGTGTGGGCATACGCGCTTCTCGGCGCACGAAGGAGCTCGAGGTAGCCCTCTGGGGCGCACCCGGCCCCTTCCCGCGCCCCCAGGTGGCCAAGGTGCTGGGGGATGCCACCAAGGTGACTTCCGTGGTCCGAGTCATGCAGAAGGGACCGGCTAAGGCGCGCCGCATCGCCGGCGTCGAGCGCCTCTCGGGCAAGGGCTCCTGGGGCGAGCTTGTGGGAAGCGAGTCCATGCGTGTCTCGGCACCCTCGTTCTTCCAGGTGAACACCAGGGGCGCGGACAAGCTCGTCTCGCTGGTGATGGAGGGTCTCTCCCCCAGCGAGGACGAGGAGGCCATGGACCTCTACTGCGGGGCAGGCACCTTCACGCTGCCGCTGGCGCGCAAGTCCGGCTTTGTCTCGGCTGTCGAGTCCTACGGCCCAGCCGTGCGAGACCTGCGTCACAACCTTGACGCGGCAAACCTCACCAATGTCGACCCCATTGGCGGAGACGCGGGCATCGAGTTCCCAGACGTCGACGCGGACGTCATCGTGGTCGACCCGCCACGCGCGGGCCTTGCTGCCGACGTGGTGGCGCAGCTCTCCGACCAGCCGGCGCGCGCCATCGCCTACGTCTCCTGCGACCCCGCGACGCTTGCCCGCGACCTCGCGCGCTTCCGTGACGAGGGCGTGTTCGAACCCGTGAGCGTGACGCCCGTGGACCTCTTCCCGCAGACCTTCCACGTGGAGAACGTGACCATCCTGCACAGGCTTGACGCGCGGTAGAGACTGAATGAGACAAAGGGACAGCCCCTTTGTCTCATTGCAAGCATGGGATTGATGCACGGTAGGGCTTGAACAGGAGATTCTGGTTTGGAGATTCGCTCGTATCACTCGCTTCCACAGGAGGCGGTTCTCGTCCGCACGAAGGTCTTCGTGGAAGAGCAGGGATTCCAGAACGAGTTTGACGATATCGACGACTCGGCGCTGCACCTTGTTGCCTTCGAAGACGGTGCGCCGATAGGGACCTGCCGCCTGTTCTTCTCGGATAAGCGTAGGTGCCTTGTGATTGGAAGGCTTGCGGTGCTCAAGGCCGGCAGAGGCAAGGGCACTGGTCGGGCTCTCGTACGCGCATGCGAGAGGTGCGCTGCAGAAGACGGCAAGCACCGCATCGAGCTGTTGGCGCAGGCGAGGGTTCAGGACTTCTACGAGAAGCTCGGCTTTCGCGCGCTCGACGAGAGATGCGATGATGAGGGCTGTCCCCACCTCTGGATGAGAAAAGACCTCTAAGTGAGGGCGCTGCCGCTTGCTGAAGTGGGCCTTCGGGCGAGTTATTGACGCCCGAAGGTCCACTTTGTGCGGGATTACGTCGGCAACGTGCCCTCCGGCGCCAAATCCCCCTCCACAGCTAGGAATAAACCGCAGTTCAACGGCCCAATTCTGTGGCTCGCAGCTCTTTTTAGACCGCAGGCAGAATAACGTTGCGCACCGCTTCGGAAACGTGTAAAAAGATTAAGACCTTGGGTAAGGGGCCCAGGGACGAGAAGTTCAAGTGAGAGGAACGCAACATGAAGGCTTCTGTCAACGAGGATTGCATCGGCTGCGGTCTTTGCGAGGGCACCTGCCCCGACGTCTTCAGCATCGGCGACGACGGCGTCGCGCACGCCATCGAGGGCGACGTGCCCGAGGATGCCGAGGACGGCGCCCAGGAGGCGGCTGACAACTGCCCCGTCTCCGCCATCACCGTCGAGTAGCCCACACGGCTCATACGGCTCTGGCACAGGCGAGGGGGTCGCACAAGCGGCCCCCTCGCTTTGTCTTTGGCTAGCGTTGGCGCCATCGCGCCCCAGAACGACTATGCTACCAACGAGCAAACCCAAGCGATTGGAAGCACATGTACCTGGCATCGCAATCCCCCAGACGGCGGCAGCTCCTCGAGGCTGCGGGCTTCTCGCTCACCATCGTGCCTGCAGACATAGACGAAACACGCCAAGAGGGCGAGACGCCCACGCACCTGGTGGAGCGGCTTGCCCGTCAGAAGGCCGAGGCAACACGCGGCTCGCTGGCAGGAAGGGCAACTGAGGATGTGCTTCTCGCCGCCGACACCATCGTCTGGACCGAGGACGGCGACGTTCTGGGCAAACCAGTGGACGTGAAGGCCGCCTGCGCCATGCTACAGGAGCTTTCTGGCCGGACGCATCACGTCTCAACGGGGGTCTGCCTCATGCACCTTGACCCCACGGCAAAGGCACTTGCCACCCGCTCGTTCGTCGAGACCACGCGCGTCTCGTTCTTTGACCTCACAGACGAGGAGATCCGTGCCTACGTTGCCTCCGGCGAGCCCATGGACAAGGCAGGCGCCTACGGCATACAGGGGCGCGGTAGGCTGCTTGTGAGCGGCATCGAAGGCGACTGGGCAAACGTCGTGGGTCTGCCGGTGGCCCGCGTGGTGAGAGAACTTGAGGCGCTTTTCGGCAGACGGGACCTCGTTGCCCACTGCCTGGGTGCGCAGGGCTAGCTGACGAGAGGAACAACCATGGCAAGCATCGAGAGCATCACCCAGATTCCCGGGATCTTTGCCGCGCATGCGACCAACGCCGAGGCCGGCACGGGCTGCACGGTCATCGTGTGCCCCAAGGGCGCCACGGGTGGCGTCGACGTTCGCGGTGGTGCCCCAGCAACGCGAGAGACGGACCTTCTCCGCCCTGAGGAGACCGTCCAGACCCTCAATGCCGTGGTTCTCTCGGGCGGGTCCGCATACGGCCTTGCAGCGTCCTGTGGCGTCGCAGAAGAGCTCGAGCGCAACGGCATTGGGCTGGACGTGGGAGTTGGCGTGGTGCCCATTGTCTCGGGCGCGTGCGTGTTCGACTTGGCGTGTGGAGACGCGCACGTGCGACCCACAGCAGAGGACGGGGCCCATGCCACGCGCTTAGCGCTTGCGGGAAACGGAGAGCCGCTTGCTCGCGGTAACGTGGGCGCAGGGACGGGTTGCACTGTAGGCAAGGTTGGAGGTCCCGCGCGCGCCATGAAGAGCGGCCTTGGCGAGGGCGTGGAGAGCGTGGGTGCGTTGGTCTGCGGCGCCGTGGCCGCCGTGAACGCCTGCGGAGACGTGGTCGACTCCGCAACCGGCGCGGCAATTGCAGGTCTTCGCACCAAGGACGGCGAGGCCCTTGCAAGCACGGAGTGCGAGGTCCTCTCGCTGGCAGCCCAGATGCCGCTCGAGCGTCGCACCAACACAACCATCTCGTGCGTGGTCACCAACGCACGCCTCACCAAGCCGCAGGCCACGAAGGTGGCGCAGATGGCGGCAGACGCCTACGCCCATGCCATCAGGCCCACCCACACGACCAACGACGGCGACACCATCTTTGTGATGGCCACGGGCGAGGTCGAGGCACAGGTGGATGTGGTTGGGGTTCTCGCCACACGCGCCCTCGAGCGGGCGATAGCAGACGGGGCGAGAAGCGCCACCGCAGCGTATGGCCTTCCTGCTGCTCGAGACCTGGCGTAAACGCTGCGGCGACTGGCAAGCGCCGGGCAAGGCTCCTCAATGTGTGGAGTTCCCAGAAGAGGGGCAGCGCCTTGTACCGAGCATGAAAGGACCGCCACCGTGAGCATCCTGTCCGTTCCCTGCCATCAGGGCGATGCACCAAAGCTCGAGGAAAAGCTTGCAGAGATTCTGCCACCAAAGAAGGTCTAGGGCAAAGAGCGGGGCTGCCCAGCTGGACAGTCCCGCTCACCATTATTGTCCTCTGCGCTATTCCTCGTGGGGAATGCCGGGAATCGGTGCCCACTTGACGCCCGGAAGCGTCCTGGTCATGCCCTCGACCTCTTTCTGGGTGCCTTCGGGGTCTTCGACCCACTTGCGGTAGAACTCGAACTGGCACTTTGGCTCGCCAAAGCGCTCTTCGCCCGAATTGATTGTGCCGGTATAGCCGCGGTGCAAGAGCTTGTAGAGATGGTTTTGAGACTGCCAGTTGGCACGGGCATCGCGAATGGCAGACACTGAGAGCTGCGCATACTGGTAGCTGTAGTCCTCTGCGCCAGTCATGCCGAGGATATGTCCGTCAAAACCGCAGATCGAGCTGTGGCCGAAGTAGGAATAGACCCCATCGAAGCCCGATGCATTGGCAACTGCTGCATAGACATTGTTGCACCATGCCATGACGGGAACGACATTGACCTCTTCCTGATTCGCCGGATACATGTAGCCCTGGCAGCGAATAACGAGCTCGGCCCCGCGCATCGCGCAGTCGCGCCAAATCTCGGGATAGTTGCCGTCATCGCAGATGATGAGGGAAATCTTGAGGCCCTTGGGGCCCTCGCTCACATAGGTCGAATCTCCCGGATACCAGCCCTCGATTGGCGTCCAGGGAATCATCTTGCGGTACTTCTGGACAATCTCTCCCTTGTCGTTGACCAGAATCAGGGTGTTGTAGGGGACCTTCTTCGGATGCTCTTCGTGGCGTTCTCCTGTCAGGGAGAAGACGCCCCAGACATGGTTCTCGATGCAAGCCTTCTTGAAGATTGCGACCTCAGGACCATCAACTGTAGTCGCATTGGCCATCATCTCGTCAAAATCGTACATGATGCCATGCGTCGAGTACTCAGGAAAGACCACGAGGTCGAGCCCGGGAAGTCCGGTCTTGAGCCCCTTGATATAGGAAGCGATGTGCTCACAGTTCTCGAGGATGCCTGCCTGGTCGTGAAGACGCGGCATCTTCCAGTTCACAACCGCAACGCCTACACAGTCCGCGCTTGAAGAGATGTCACCGTGGTTCATTGCATGCCCCTTTCACATCAGCTTCCAGCTCTTCCCTCAACTGGCTGTGCCCCATTTTCGGAAGGTACAGTTATGGACAGGAGACACGGTCGTTGAGTCATGGTTGCGTCTTCTCTTCTGGCAGGTTACAGGAGGCATTGCGACGCGGCAGCACTGAATCTGCCCGTTGCGGACTAGCTGCCCGGCTCTTTTGAAGTTCGGTGGCCAATTGTCATCTATATGCGATGGCCAGAAAACAGCAGCCGGCACCCTGCGCTCTGGTCCACAGCCTCAGTGCCGACCCGTATAGTCACCCAGATGCCATCAAGGAAAGCACGGCCTAAGGCGAGGCCTCAGAGCCCATAGCCAGGTCGTTCTCGCCCCTCGCAGAGAAGAGCTCCATTTCTTAAAAGCAATCCGCATTTGCCCTGTTGGCGTGCAGTCGTATTAAGAAATGGAGCTGTTCTCCGAAAAGGAAGGACCCCGAGCCAAGACCCGAAGCCAGACGCACCGAGGGAATACGCATGCACCGGGGCCCTGTCTGCTTAAGGAGTTCTTCGCGCAGCGTAACTCCAAAAGCAGACAGGGCCCCAGCGCTTCAGGTACGTCTCCCCTTGCGCGTCCCTAGTTGAATTTCACGTGCTTCTGAGCCACGCGATAGCCCCAGAGCGTGATGTCCTTGCCCACGAGGCCAGGCAGGTTGGTCGCAATGCCCACAACCCCGTGGCGCGCGCGACGATACATCTTGGGGTCATAGGCCTTGAGGTCGTCCCAGAGCTTCTTGAGCTGCTCCTCGGCATCGGGCCTGTCGGACTTCTTCGAGAAGACCGAGCAGATCGCCATGATGATCGTGAAGTAGCTCATCATGTACTCGCGGAGCTTGCGCGGCTGCACGTCGTCGTAGAGGTGGTAGGCCTCCCACATGACGCGGGCAACGCGCCAGTAGTGGTCCACCCGGCTCGTGAGCACGGCGTCGTTCACGGACTGGTCCTCACGCCCAATGAAGTAGCGGTAGAGGTCCACGTCCAGGTAGTAGAGGTTGTGGCACCTGGGGAACGGCACGTAGGCGTAGATGTTGTCGACATAGAACGTGTGAGCCGGCATCTGGAGGTTGGCCGCGCGCAGCGTCTTGGTGCGGTACGTGAGCGCATGCATGAGCAGGTACTGCGTCTTCTTGAAGTGACCAATGTCGCTCCAGGTAAAGACGCGGCCCACCGGCAACACGTGACGGTAGTCGACCACGTTCTGGGTGCCGTCCTCGACGTGCTCGTACACGTAATTGGTGATCACAAGGTCGACGCTGTCGCCCATCTCATGAAAACGGCGGAGCGTGGTGAGAAGTCGCTGGAGCGCCTCTGCGTCAAACCAGTCGTCCGAGTCGATGTTCTTGAAGTACGCACCCTGAGCCGCGCCCACGGCAGCCATCACGGCCTTGCCGTGACCGCCGTTCTCCTGGTGCACCGCGCGAATGATGTTGGGATAGCGCTCGGCCCACTCATCGGCCTTCTGGGGCGTTTCGTCCTTGGTGGAGCCGTCATCCACAATCACGATCTCGACGTCCTCGGCGTAGCCGGACCCCTCGAGGATGGAAGTGATGCATTTGTCCATGTAGGCCGCCGCGTTGTAGCACGGGATGCCAAAGGTGATGGTCTTCTCCATGTGTGTCTGCCGTTCTCAGTCGGTGGTGCGTAAAAGAGCTTGAGCGAGGGAGACGCCCCCCGCCCCGGTAGAAAATGAGGGCGGGGAACCTCGTTCTCCCCGCCCCAGCATACTAGTTGTGTGCCTGGATGAGCTCGTCAGAGAGGTTGAGCGCCGAGGCAACAACGCCGTCCATGTCGTAGTAGCGGTACTCCGCAAGGCGCCCCACGCAGTGGAAGTTGAGAATGCCGGCCACACGTTCACGATAGCGGCGGTAGAGCTCGAGGTTCTCGTCCTCCAGGATGGCGTAGTACGGCGTCTGCCCGCTCTCGGGCACATACGCCTTTGAGTACTCACGCATGATGGTGGTGCGGCCGGGAGCCACCTGACCGGTCATGTTCTTGAACTCCGTAATACGCGTGAAGTCCTCGGACGTGGTGTAGTTGACGGTACCCACGGGCTGGAACTGGTCCACGGGCAGCGTCTCAAACTGCATGTCCAGCGTTCGGTACGGAAGCGCGCCCAAATCAAGCCCGAAGAGCTCGTCGAGAGGACCGGAGTAGACAATCTCGCCACCGTAGGGGCGCCCGCACACGAGCACGTTTGAGGTGCCAACCTTGAGGATGTCGCGAACGTCGACACCAAGGAAGACGGAGACGAGGTCGTGGTTGAGCATGTTCTCGAAGAGCTTGGTGTAGCCCCCGGCAGGCATGCCCTGATACTTGGCCGTGGGGAAGTAGCGGTCATCGTCGCCCACAGAGACGGGAACACGGCCGGTAATGGACGGATCGATCTGGTCGGGCGTCTTGCCCCACTGCTTCATGGTGTAGTGGAGGAAGACATTCTCGTAGACGTAGTCGGCAACCTCGGAGAGCTCGGGGTCGTTCTTCTCACGCAGCTCCATGATGGGGACCTTCTTGTTCTCGCCAAAGGTCGCCACGAGCTTCTGGTAGAGCGCCTCTCCCCTCTCGTCACCAAAGGCGAGCTTGAGGGAGGTGTGGTTGAAGGGAACCGGCATGAGCGTACCGTGGATGTTGGCAAGGACCTTGTGCTGGTAGCCCGTCCACTCCGTGAAACGCGAGAGGTACTGGTTCACGCGGTCGTTCATGGTGTGGTAGATGTGCGGACCGTACTTGTGCACAAGAATGCCGGCATCATCCACGTAGTCGTAGGCGTTGCCGCCAATGTGGTCGCGTCGCTCGATGACGGCAACCTTCATGCCGCATGCCTCGGCAAGGCGGCGGGCGCAGACCGCACCCGCGTAGCCCGCGCCCACGATGATGGCGTCATATACATCTGGGTTGAAGCCAGCCGGCAGTCCGTTAGCGATTCCCATGAAAGTCCTTCCCAAGCGCCCCGTGGGGCCCCGATACCTCGAACCGCGAAGCGCGGCCAAAAAGAATCGAGAGTGTGCGCAGGGCGCAACGCATCTCGATCTGGCTGTTGATTCTAACACTCGCTCCTATAATGGGTAGTGACCCTTGCGGACGGCCGGGCACGGTCTCACAATCTACAGGCCAATAGCCGCGAACGGACCGCACAAGGGGTGTAAGCGGCACACCACAAGACAAGAGGGAGCAGCATCGATGAGTGAGTTTCTTGACCGTATGAAGACCGCCGCCAAGGCCGACAGGAAGAAGATCGTCCTTCCCGAGGGCGAGGATCCGCGCACCATTGCGGCGGCGCGCCAGATTGTTGACGAGGGGATTGCCGACCTTGTCATCCTTGGCGACCCCGCCAAGATCGACGTCCCCGGCGTTACCGTAATCGATCCGCGCACCGCCGAGAAGCACGACGAGTACGCTGCCGCCTTCGCCGAGCTGCGCAAGAAGAAGGGCGTCACGCTGCCCGAGGCCATGGAGCAGATGAACGATGCCACCTACTTTGGCACCATGATGGTCAAGATGGGCGACGCTGACGGCCTGGTCTCCGGCGCCTGCCACTCCACCGCCAACACGCTGCGCCCCGCGCTCCAGATCCTGAAGACCGCCCCCGGCACCAAGCTTGTCTCGGCGTTCTTCATCATGTGCACCGACAAGACCGAGTACGGCGAGAACGGCACGCTGCTCTTCGCTGACTGCGGCCTCAACATCAACCCCACAGCCGACGAGCTTTCCGAGATCGCCATCGCCTCCGCAGGCTCCTGGAAGAAGTACATGAGCTCCGAGCCCAAGGTTGCCATGCTCTCCTTCTCCACCATGGGCTCCGCCAAGGGCGACGTGCCCACTAAGGTCCAGGAGGCAACCACGCTGGCGCACGAGAAGGCACCCGAGCTTGCCGTTGACGGCGACCTGCAGCTTGACGCCGCCCTGGTCCCGAGCGTCGCCGAGCTCAAGGCTCCCGGCTCCACCGTTGCCGGCCACGCCAACGTGCTCGTCTTCCCCGACCTCGAGGCCGGCAACATTGGCTACAAGCTGGTCCAGCGTTTCGCCGGCGCCGAGGCCTACGGCCCGGTGCTCCAGGGCATTGCCAAGCCCGTCAACGACCTTTCGCGCGGCTGCTCCGCCGAGGACATCGTGGGTGTTGTGGCCATCACCGCCGTCCAGGCGCAGATGGCCGAGTAGGGATGCTCGACCCTCTCAGCATGTAAGCGCTCAAGCGCACGCGCCCTCCGGAAAGCACGATGGCTCCGGAGGGCGCGCTATTGAGCAAGCGCTGTCAGACAGCGGCCTGGCGGCGAGAACCTCTACTTCCCCAGCGGGCGCGGGCCGGCAGCACGGACCTCGGGGGTCATCGACTGCAGTCGCTTCTCGGCGTTCTCAACGAACATCTGCGCGAGCTTCTCGGCAGTAGCGTCGTAGGCGTCCTTGTCTGCCCAGGTGCTGCGCGGGTTAAGCAGCTCGTCGGGCACGCCGGAGCAGCTCGTGGGCACGTCGAGGTTGAAGCGCTCGTCGTGCACGAACTCGGAGTCGTCGATGATGCCGGACTGCGCGGCCTCGACCATCTTGCGCGTGTACTTGAGCTTGATGCGGCTGCCGGTGCCGTAGGAGCCGCCGGACCAGCCGGTGTTGATGAGGTAGACACGCGTGCCGTTGTGCTCGATCTTCTCGCCGAGCATCTTTGCGTAGACCATGGGGTCAAGCGGCATGAACGGCTCGCCAAAGAGCGAGGAGAACGTGGGCGTGGGCTCCTTGATGCCGCGCTCGGTGCCGGCAACCTTGGAGGTGAAGCCGGTCATGAAGTGGTACATGGCGGCATTCTCGTCCAGCTTTGAGATGGGGGGAAGCACGCCAAAGGCGTCCGCGGTGAGGAAGATCACCACGTCGGGCGTACGCTTTGCGCGGCCCTTGACCACGGCGTTGTCGATGAACTCAACAGGGTAGGCAACGCGGCCGTTCTCGGTGAGCGAGTCGTCGTCGTAGTCTGCCACGCGGCTGTTGGGGTCGAGCACAACGTTCTCGCAAAGCGAGCCAAAGCGAATGGCGTGCCAGATCTGGGGCTCGGTCTCCTCGGAGATGCGGATGGTCTTGGCGTAGCAGCCGCCCTCGATGTTGAAGACAGAGTCCTTTGCCCAGCCGTGCTCGTCGTCGCCAATGAGCAGACGTCCCTCGGCGGCAGAAAGCGTGGTCTTGCCGGTGCCCGAGAGGCCAAAGAAGACCGTGGTGCCGTGCGACTGCGGGTTCATGTTGCAGGAGCAGTGCATGGTGAGCACGTTCTCCTCAACGGGGAGCAGGTAGTTCATGACCGAGAAGATGGACTTCTTGATCTCGCCGGAGTACTGCGTGCCGGCGATGAGAACAACGCGCTCCTTGAAGTTGATGATGACCGCGGCCTCGGAATGGGTGTGGTGCACCGCCGGGTCGAGCTTGAGGCCCGGGCACGCCATGACCACGAAGTCCGCGCGGCCGTAGTTGGCAAGCTCCTCCTCGGTGGGGCGCACGAGCATCTGGTGCGCAAAGAGCGCCTGGCTGGCAAGCTCGGTCAGGACCAGGATCTTGCGAGAGTAGCGCCTGTCGGCACCCGCGATGCCGTGGACCATGAAGATGCGACGCTCGGAGAGGTACGAGATGACCTCATCGTGAACGAGCTGGTAGTCCTCCTCGGAGAAGGGCACGTTCACGTTGCCCCAGGCAATCTTGTCATGGACGTCGGGGGTGTCCACGATGAAGCGGTCCTTTGGCGAGCGGCCCGTGTACTTGCCCGTGGTGACCGCAAGTGCGCCCGTGCTGGTGAGAATGCCCTCCCCGCGCGAGACGGCCTTCTCGATCAGCCGAGCGGGCGACGGGTCTATTGCCGTCCTGTCATCGGTGTGGTGAATACCATACTGCTCAAGTTCCTCAACTACCATGCAGACCTCCTAGGTGCAGCTTACGTGCGCCGAACAAAGACAAGCATGCGAGCGATGGCGCGAAGCGGATGCGCTCACCGTGGGATTGACAGACGCCCAGAAAGCAAATCCGGGTGCCGCGCCCCGACGATTGATTCTACCCGTACCTTTGGTGGAGCGACTATTTGTTAACAATCGCGGCACCTTGACCAATCTTTGATGAACTTCCGCCCCTTCAGGCCGGATATGTCGAAATGATCCCGTCAGGAGGTGGACGCTGTCCGATTTTGGGAATAGACAAAGCGGGCACCAAAGGTGCTCATGCCAGGCACCCGCCTGGGTCGCATGCGACGTTTGGGGGAAGAGATGCCGACCATCACCACAATACGCAAGGGCGCGCTCGAGGCGTCGATAGACTCACAGGGCGCCCAGCTCATGAGCCTCAAGCTCGATGGCAACGAGTACCTCTGGCAGGGCGACGAACGCTTCTGGCCGAGAAGGGCTCCCATCCTCTTCCCCATCGTGGGTTGCCTGCGCAACAACTTCGCCAAGAGCGCTGCCGGTGAGGTTCACCTTGGCCGCCACGGCCTGGCAAGGAACTACGATCACCGAATCGTCGAGAAGACCGAAAACTCCGTGACCTTCGAACTTGAGAGCACGCCAGAGACCCTGCACGCCTACCCTTATGCCTTCCGTCTCAACATGACCTACGCGGTCGACGGCGAGCGCATGCTTCAGCGCTTCACCGTCACCAACACCGGCGACGAGATCATGCCCTTCACGCTTGGTGGCCACCCCGCGTTCAACGTTCCCGCACCAGACACTGACGGCGAGTCCTTCGGCGACTACGAACTGCGCTTCACGCGCCCCTGGACGGCCGTCTCCCCCAGCATCGACACAAACGGCCTCTGCGACTTTGACCAGACCAACACGCTCCTCGAGGATGCGGACGCACTGCCCCTCTCGCACGAGCTCTTCGACAAGTACCTCACGCTCACGTTCCAGGACGTTCCCGGGCGCACCGTCACGCTCTTGGGCACCAAGAGCGGCCACGGCGTAGAACTTGACTTCGACGACTTCCCCTACCTTGGCGTGTGGTCGGCGCCCGACGCGCCCTTTGTTGCCATCGAGCCCTGGCGCGGCATTGCCACCTGTCATGACGAGTCGGACATCTTCGAGGAGAAGCGTGGCATGGAGTCGCTCGACCTGGGCGAGAAGGTATCCTACGAGTTCTCGGTGTCCCCGTTCTAAAAGCGCGCCGTTCTGAGCGCAACCGTACCCCGCACCCCAAGAAGGCCGCCCCGGAAGCGAGTCCGGGGCGGCCTTCTCGTTGATCGACTGCTTTGAACAGCGCTACTTGGAGAGCAGCTCCTCGACGTCGAGGGCAATCATGTACTCCTCGTTGGTGGGGACGACGAGCACCTTCACCTTGGAGTCCGGCGTGGAGATGACACGCGGGTCGTCGGAGCGGACCTCGTTTGCCTTCTCGTCGATCTTGACGCCCAGCCACTCGAGCTCCTTTGCCACGCCCAGGCGCATCTCGGCGGAGTTCTCGCCAATGCCCGCGGAGAAGGCCATGGTGTCAAAGCCGTGCATGGACTGCGCCATCTCGGCGATGAGCTGGGAGGTGCGGTAGTAGAACATGTCAAGCGCCATCTGGCAGTTCTTGTCGCCCTTCTCGGCACCCGCCTCGATATCGCGGGAGTCAGAGGAGACGCCGGAGAGCGCGAGCAGACCGGACTGCTTGTTCATCATGGTGTCGACCTCGTCAATGGTGTAGCCGCCCTCGCGCACCAGGTAGCAGACGGTGGCCGGGTCGATGGTGCCGCAGCGAGTGCCCATGATGAGACCGTCGAGCGGCGTGAGGCCCATGGTGGTGTCCATGTCGTGACCGTCCTGGATTGCGGCAAGCGAGGCACCAGAGCCAAGATGGCAGGAGACCAGCTTGTGCACGTCACCGTTGAGGAACTGGTTGGTGGTGCGCCAGATGTAGCGGTGAGAGGTGCCGTGAGCACCGTACTTGCGGATGTGCAGCTTGTCCACGACGTCACGCGGCAGGGCGTAGCGCCAGGCCTTCTCGGGGATGTTGTAGTGGAACGAGGTGTCGGCCACGATCACGTTGCCGATGGAGGGGAACATGTCGCGGCAGATCTCGATAACGTCAGCCTCGGCGTAGTTGTGCAGCGGCGCGAGCGGCGCGACCTCGCGGACCCAACCCAGGGTCTCGTCGGTGACGACCTTCGACTCGGGGAAGTACCAGCCACCCTGAACGACGCGGTGACCAATGCCCTCAATCTTGGCGGTATCGAAGCCGGCCTCGTCGAGGATCTGGAAGACGTACTTCACAGCCGTCTTGTGGTCGGGCAGGGCCACCTCGAGCTTCTGCTTCTCGCCGCCACGCTCCTCGTGGCCAACGAATGAGCCGTCGATGCCGATGCGCTCGCAGTTGCCCTTGGCGTAGACCTCGCGGGTCTTGGTGTCGAGCAACTGGTACTTAAGAGACGAGCTGCCGGCGTTGATGACAAGAACGTTCATGAATCTCCTCTCGAAGGGTGCGATGCCCCAAATGCACACGCAACAAGGGCCATGATAGCGCCGCGCGGGCCCGTTGCCACCCAGATGGCCGCGAACCCGCGCGGAAGGCGCAGAAAACCCTGTGAGGCTAGGAGTCCCTGCCCGAGAAGAGCGTCTTCTCGACAAGGTCGCAGGCAATCTCGATGCAGCGCGGGCAGGGGGTGAGAACCACGCCCGTCTCGCGGCCCTTGAGGTCATGGCACGCCGTGGCGCCGGCCTCGCTCGCAAACTGGGACACCATCTGGCGGGAGAGCGCGTAGGTGGAACCCTTGCTCGTGGGGTGCGCAAGGTCGCCCGTGCTGTTGACAAGTCCTGCCAGCATGCAGGCGCCCGAAAGTGCCCCGCAGGTGCCCTCCATGCCGCCCATGCCAAGGCCCAGGCCCTCGCACGCTTTGAAGAGCGTCACCTCGTCCACATCCACAAGGTCCCCGTACGTGCAGGCCACGGCCTGGGCGCAGTTGTAGCCCCGTGCATGGCGCTCGGCTGCGGATTGGCTTCTGGACTCCACGCTACTTCCCCTCGCCGGCGTTGGGATCGAGCTTGCGGCCACCAAGCACGTGGACGTGCAGGTGGTGCACGGACTGGCCGCCGTCGTCACCGGTATTGGTGATGCAACGGAATCCGGTCTTGTCGATGCCCGTCTGCTCGGTGACCACCTTCACGGCGTGCGCAATGGCAGCAAGTGTCTCGGCGGGAACGTTGTCGGTGATGTTCTCATAGTGCTTCTTGGGGACAACGAGCACGTGGGTGGGCGTCAGCGGGTTGATATCCGGGAAGGCGACCACGAGGTCATCCTCATACAGAAAGTTGGTAGGAATCTCTCCGTTGGCAATCTTGCAGAAGAGGCAGTCTGACATTTCTTCTCCTTAGCACGTCTCTTGGGCGAGGGGCGAGTTGTCCCGCCCCCTCACCTTGAGTCTACTCGTCAAGGTAGGCCGTGGAGGGCGCAGCCGTGGTATCGGTGACGGGCGCATCCTCGTCGGTTGCGTCGAGAAGCACGCGGACCTTCTGCTCCGCGTTGGCAAGGCGCTCGCGCAGGCTCTTCAGGAGCTCCACGCCCCTGGTGTAGCGCTCGAGCGACTCCTCAAGCTCGAGGTCTCCGGCCTCAAGCGAGCGTACGATCTGCTCGAGCTCGACGGAAGCCTCCTTGAAGCTGAGGTCCTCGACCTTCCTCGTGTCCTTGGTGGCGTCTTCTGCCATCTTTGTCTCCCTTCCTCGCGAGCAAGCCGCGTGTTTGTACTGCAGTTGGTATCAAGGCACCCTATGAGGCTGCCTTGCCCGTGCTGGTGACCGTTGCCCCAAGTTCTCCTTCGTCGAGAAGGACTGAGATGCTGTCGCCCACCTCTACCTGGGACGCGTTTGAAAGTATGTGTCCCTCGGCGTCGCGTGCCAGGGCGTATCCGCGGCCCAGCACCTTGAGTGGCGAGAGCGCGTCGAGCGAGGCAGCGTAGCGTGCCACAGAGGTCTGGTACGGGCGCAGGAGCCCCCTTCCCGCAACCGAGAGCCTCTGAGCGTCTCCGTCAACGCGCTCTCGCGAGCGCGAAAGCGATTTGGGGATTGCACCGTGAAGGCGCTCCTCCGTAAGGTCAAGCGTACGAGCGCGGTCCTCGAGCGTTGCCATGGGGTCAGTGAGGCAGCGCCGAGACGCCAGCGAATCCACAAAGACCGTGAGGCGAGAAAGGCGCGCCTCCATCGAGCGGGCGGCCCTCTCGCCAAGCGCGTCAACCTCCCGGCCATCCGCTTGCAGCATGGCCGCCATGGCGTTGCCCAGACGAACGCCGCGCTGGTTGATGAGGGTCTCAATCTCATTCATGGCAGGTGCCACAGACTCTGCCGCTGCCGTGGGCGTAGAGCAGCGCCTGTCCGAGACCATGTCGCAGATGGATGTGTCCGGCTCGTGGCCAATGCCCGTGATCACCGGCACGGGACAGGCGGCGACGGCGCGAGCAAGCTGCTCATCATTGAAGCACATGAGGTCCTCGAAGGAGCCACCACCGCGCACGAGCAGGATTGCGTCTGGCTTCGACGCCGCGGCGACCTCAAGCGCGCGGATGATGGTTGCCGGGGCATGCTTGCCCTGCACGGCACAGCCCACCGCGTCTATCTGCACGAGCGGGTTCCTTCTCCGCAGCGTGCGCTTGACGTCCTCGATAACGCTGCCGGAAAGCGATGTGACAACGCAGACGCGCGTGCAGAATGCGGGGATGCGCCTCTTGCGCGCAGGGTCCATGAGGCCCTCGCGCTCGAGCTTGCGCGCAAGCTCGGCAACCTGCTGGCGGAGAAGCCCCTCCCCCGCCACCGTGATGTGCTTGGCGACAAACGAGAGCTTGCCCGTGTTCTGGTAGACGTCGAAGGCGCCTGTCATCTGGATCTGGAGGCCGTCACGCAACTGCGTGCCAGAGGTCTCGACAAAGTCACGGTAGACGCCGCGCCAGGCTATGGTCGACATAGCCGCCGTGGCATCCTTGACCTCGAAGTAGCAGTGCCCGGAGCGGGCGTTAGGCCCACGGAAACCGCTCACCTCGCCCATGACCAAGAGGGCGGGAATCTGCGCCACCTGCCCCTTGGCCACCTGCACCGCCTCGGTCACCGAGAGCGGCTCCTCCTTGGTGCCGGCCATGGGCTAGTCCCTCCTGTCCGTGCGGCCCATGAGGTAGAGCAGCTGCACCACCGAGACAAGAGCCGCAGCGACGTAGGTGAGCGCAGCCGCCGTGAGCACTTCCTTGGCTCCCTGACGGTCTATGCCCTGGCCATGCGTCTCGAGGAACTGGACTGCGCGCCTGGAGGCGTTGATCTCTACGGGAAGCGTGACCAGCTGGAAGATTACGGAGAAGGCAAAGAGCGCAATGGCAATGCGCACGAGGCCCACGGCGTTCATGAAGACGCCAGCGAGAAAGACGAGCATCCACACGTTTTGCGAGAAGTTGACCACCGGCACAAGGGCCGTGCGCACTCGCATGGGGGCGTAGTCCTTGGCGTGCTGCACCGCGTGACCCGCCTCGTGGCAGGCAACGGCGACGGAGGCAACAGAGCCCCCACGCATGTTTTCCTCGGAGAGGTGCAGGTTGTTGTCGCGCGGGTCGTAGTAGTCCGTGAGGTGACCGGGAACCGATGTGATGCCCACGCTTGAGGCACCGCCCTCATTGAGCATCTGGCGCGCGACGTCCGCACCGGTGCCGTCAAACGATGCGTCGACCTTGGACCAGCGCTCGTACTTGCGCCTGATATAGGACTGGGTGATAAGTCCCAGGAAGAGGGAAAGGATCACGATGCCGTAGTAGGCAAAGTCAATCCCGTATCCATACGTGTAATAGCCCATGTGAGAAGCTCCAATCGTTGGGGGCCGTGGGGCATATGTACCCAAGGCCGTCCGGCACCAACGATGATACAAAAGCCGCGCGACACAAATAGCATGCTCACGAGAAGGCCGCAGCTGCGGCAGCTTCGCCTTGAAGCTCGCCTAGATGACCTCGATGCGGCCGTCGCGCACCGTGAGGCCCACAGAACCCTCGAGCAGGCTCTCGAGCTGCTTGCCGGCCAGCTCGTGTCGCCAACCGGTCGCAAGACGCGACTTGGAGCGGTCTTGCGCGAACTCCACCAGGTCATCCCTTGTGGCTATGAGCTGCGTGGCAATGCCGGACTTCTCGGAGACAATCCTCACCAGCGCAACCATGAGGTCCACCACGCTCTCCACCTCGGCGGAGGGGTGCGCATGGCGCTCCGGCTGTGGGCAGGCAGAGCCGGGGACTTCCTCCCCTGCGTGGACGGCGTCGAGAAGGTCGCGCACGTCCCTCTCGCTAAGCTGGTCGGTACCGCGGATCTTGCGCAGGCGGTCGCGGTTGCGCGGCGCACGCTTGCAGACCTCGACCACCACCTCGTCCGAGAGGACCCACTTGCGGGGCACGTCGTGACTCGCCGCCGTCTGCTCGCGCCATGCGCAGACCTCGCGCGCAATGGCGAGCTGCCGGCGCGTGAGGGAGCTCGAGCGCTTGAGCCTGAGGTAGGCCTCGCGAGGGTCCCTGTGCATGTGGGATGGGTCGGTCGCCTCGGCCATCTCGGGCTGGACCCAGGCAAGGCGGTCCCTCTCGACGAGCTGCTCCACCATGCGGTCATAGATTCCGGGAAGATAGCGTACGTCATCCTCGGCGTAGGTGAGCTGCTCTGGGTCGAGCGGGCGGCGCGACCAATCCGTGAGGGACTCTGCCTTGGGAAGTCTCACGCCTGCGTAGACCTCAACCAGCGAAGCGTAGCTCACCTGCTGGCGCATGCCCAGAAACGCGGCAGCGACCTGCGTGTCGAAGACCGAAGTGCAGGTCACACCCATGCCGTCGAGAATGACCTCGAGGTCCTGTCCGCAGGCGTGGAAGACCTTAGTGACCCGCTCGTCTGCAAAGATGTGCGCCAAGGGCGAGAGGTCCTCGATCAGGATGGGGTCGATGGCACCAATCTCTGTGGGCGTACCAACCTGCACGAGGCAGAGCTTGGGATAGTAGGTCCTCTCGCGGAGGAACTCCGTGTCCACGGCAATGACGGGCTCGTTGCCAATTCGCTCGCAGAAGGCACTCAGTTCATCGCTTGTGGATATGTACACTCGACTCTCCCAGCTCAAAGGTGTTAGCCAAAGGCCCCAGCGTTGGGCTACCATGTGCATGTGGCCCGGCGGGGGGCCGGCGCCCGGAACATGATACATGCTATCCCTTGTTGGGGGACCGGGGAGGACATCATGCGCAGCGTCATCATCCACAACCCCATGTCGGGGTTTGGCTCGGATGCCATATTCGAGTTCGAGCGGGCCCTCGTCCATGCTGGCGACGAGTGCACGTTCCGTGCGCTCGCACCGGACTTCGTTGCCGAGGAGGCTGTGGCAGACGCCGAAGACTTTGACGTCTGCGTGCTCTCCGGTGGCGACGGCTCCGTGACGGGGCTGCTCTATGCCCTGCGTAACCGCAACGTTTCCGCCTGCGTGTTTCCCTCGGGCACGGCAAACCTGCTCTTCGCGAACATTGGCAACGCACCCGAGCCGGCGGCGCTCGCGCGTGCGTGCCGCGTGGGACACACCGCCTGCATCGACCTCGGAGAGATCTCCTGGCTAGACGAGCGGGGCGTCCAACATGTGAAGGGTTTTGGACTCATGTCAGGAACGGGCTTCGATGCCCAGCTCATGGAAGCAGCTCTGCCAAACAAGGCGGCCATGGGACAGGCGGCATACTTCGCCGCGGCGTTTGCCAACCCGCGCCCCACGGTTGAGGAGTTCACCATCATCGTTGATGGCCAGGAGTACCACCGCCGCGGCATCTCCTGCATGGTTGCAGACAATGCCATGATGCAGGGAGACATCCAGATTGTGCCCGACTGCCGGATGGACGATGGTCTTCTCGACGTCATTGTCATCGAGACACAGGACGCAGCCCAGGTGCTGCGCCCGCTCTTCTCGGGCATCGTAGACAAGACAGGCAAGTCCATTGGTCGACCGCACCTCGAGGCATTCCGCGGCCGCGAGATCACAGTGCGCACCGAGGAGCCCGTGCCGCTCGAGATCGACGGAGACGTTGTGAGCTCGGGCGTCACCGAGTACCACGCGAGGGCCCTTCCCGGAGTGTGCAACATCGTGGTGGACAGCATGAGCTCGTACCAGCCAAGCTCAGACGCACCTGCCCGCTTCGCGGATGCCGACGAGATCGCATTTCCCAAGGAGTAGCGGCCTAGGCCTCGTCGTCTGCGGGGAAGCGGATGCCGGCCTGTGCGCGGGCCTCGTCCATCACTTCGAGCGACGCCAGTGTGACATCTGCCCACATATTCGCGTGCTCGATTGCAACGGCATCGCCGTTGACCGCCTCGCAGAAATCGGCCAGCTCGCAGACCATGTCGTTCTCGGGATTCTCGACAGCAACCGTGCGCTCGTTGCCGCCTACGGTCCCCCAGGTCATGCCACGGTCGACGTGCTCGACCACACGGAGGTCGTGCGGCTTGGTGATGTCCTGATAAATAAGGGTCGCCCGCTCGCCCTCAACCTGGCACGGTGCCAGGTCATCCGAGACCTTGCCAAACGAGAGCGTCACGACCTTGTCGCCATACCCAAGGAGAATGGCACCGGCAAGGTCCACCTTGCGGTACGGGGAATCGGCAGGCTCCCCGGGTACCTGCGTAGTGACCAACGATGCGCTCACGGTGGAGGGGCGTTCAAAGAGCGCCATGGCGGGCTCGACGCAGTAGATGCCAATGTCCATGAGGCTGCCCCCGGCAAGCCGCGGGTCAAACACGTTGAGGCGCTCCCCCGCCCTCAGGCGCGATATGCGCGACGTGACCTTTGCGAAGCCCATCTGGGCGAGACGGACCTCGCCAAGCTGCGGCAATGCCTCCACGACGGCGCGAAATCCCGGCGTGTGGATCGAACGCATGGCCTCCATGGCAACAACGCCCTGCTCGGCGGCTGCGTCAAACACGCGCTTGGCCTCGCGTGCGTTGGAGGCGAAGGCCTTCTCGACCAGCACATGCTTGCCAGCGCGCACGCACGCGAGCGCCTGCGAAGCGTGAACTGCATTAGGGGAACTAATGTAGACTGCATCGGCATCGGGGCAGGCGCAAAGCTCATCGAGGGAATCGAAGGCGAGCGTGCCTCCGTGCTCGCTCGAAAAGGCACGGGCGCGACCGAGGTCCCTCGAGTAGGCTCCCGCATACGTGGCGCCCTCATAACCCGCCAGCGCATCGAGGAAGCGCTGGGCTATCCCGCTTGTGCCAATGGTTGCGATGCGTACCTTCTGCCCCTGGGTCATGGGACGCCCCTTTCGCCTGCCACCGCTCGGCGCGATCGCACCGCACAAGACAGCGCGACACGCATCTGATACAAGAGATTCTAGAGCAGAGAAGGCCGGGCGTTGGCGGAGGAGCTATGCGCAGTTAGTATCTCCGGTTGGAGCCGTAGCCATAGAGCGCACGGCACCCAGGCACGAGCGCACCGACTGTATGACAGTCTGCGAAAGCTCATCCTCGCTTATGACACGCTCTCCAAAGAGCCAGCTGGCAAGAAGCGACACGATGCCTCCCGCGGCAAAGTCGACGGCGCATGAAACTCGAGACGAGAGGGATGCGGAGAGCTGCGAGGATACGGCCGAGAGTCCGCCCAGGTGCCCGGAGAGCTCGCGCCTGAGACGTTCGGAGAGAAGCATGCGGGCAGGCGTACGGGCGAGCGCGCCAAAGGCAGAACCGTCGTTCGTGGAAAGCGTCTTGAGCTGCGCAAGCACCTTCGAGAGGCCTGAGGGCGTGCTTACGTCTCCGGATTCGACAATTCCCGAAACCTCGCTCACCGCGTCGTTCTCGATCTCCTGCAGGACCGCACGCACGCTTGGGTAATGAGCGTAGAACGTCTTCTTGTTGATGAGGGCACGCTCGGCGACGTCCTTAGCGGTGATGTCCTGCGTAGGTTTCTCGAAGAGCAACGAGACCACGGCGGAGCGTATGTCTGCCTGTGAGCGCTTGACGCGAAGGTCGATGTGTCCCTTGGACTGAACGCCCATGTAAGTCACCTCTCGAGAACGACGTGACGCAGTACGTGTGCAGCGAATACTTCTGATAGTATACTTATTTCCAAAATTGGAAATAAGTCGATTCTCCGGATTAAGGAGACACCTGTGGATTCTACCCCAGAAGAGATACGCAAGCGTTACGAGGAGCTTGCGGCGCCCACGCTTGCGGCGCCGCGTGTGGCGCTCATGGCCGGCTACGTGCAGCACGGCCAGACAACCACGCTCGAGCACGTTGCTGCCGTGGCCTACCTTAGCCTTGCTCTGGTGAGAAAGCTTGGCATCCGGTGCGACGAGCGCGCGCTGGTGCGCGGGGCGCTTCTCCACGACTACTGCCTCTACGACTGGCATGACCACAACGCCGCCCCAGACGCCTGGCATGGCTTCACCCACCCCCGCCATGCGCTGAGAAACGCCGAGGCAGACTTTCCCGACCTTACCCCGCTCGAGCGCGACATCATAGCCCACCACATGTTCCCGCTGGTACCCTCGCCGCCGCGTCACGTGGAGTCGCTCGTAGTCTCGCTTGTCGACAAGGCCTGCTCGACGGTCGAGGTCTTCGCGCAACGCCCCTGGGCCACCACATCTGAGGGAGGTGCCGCATGCTAGAGCGCATTGTGGCGGTAATTGCCGCGCTCGCCACCATGAACGCGTCAGACCTTACGCCATGGGGCATCTCGATTCTCATGCTCTCGATGACAACGATATCCGTGGGAGGGTGGGTCTGGGAGACCGTGTACTGCTCGATTGTGGAGAGGCGCCCCGTGCGGCGCGGCTTTCTCTTTGGACCCGCATGCCCCATCTACGGCACCGGCGCAGTTGCCGTCTACGTTCTTCTCGGGCACCTGGAGAGCCCGCTGGCCGTGTTTGTTGCGGGTTCCATCCTTGCAACAGCCATCGAGTACGCCACCGGACGCGTACTTGAGGAGCGCTTTGGGAGGCGCTGGTGGGACTACACGGGCTGGCCGCTCAACTATCGCGGTCTCGTCTGCCCCATAGCCTCGGCGGTCTTTGGCGTCTTCTCGGTGCTGGTGGTATTCGTCATCGAGCCACAGCTCATTGCCTTCTTCTCCTCATGGGGAGAGGCGGCGTGCGAGGCGGCCGCCACCGCGTGCGTGCTGACCTTTGCCGCAGACACGGCGCTTTCCGTGATGGCGCAAGACAAGGGTGCCAGTAGGTGGAGAATCACGCTGCGTCGCTAGCCCGGATTGCTGTAAGGTGAGGAGGTTTACCTACCTTACCGGAGGCAGCATGTACTCATTCGACAGCAGGGTGCGCTACAGCGAGTGCGACGAGAACGGCGTTCTCGCCCTTGTCCCCATGATGAACTACCTGCAGGACTGCTCCACCTTTCAGTGCGAGGAGGTGGGCAGGGGGCTCAAGCAGCTCCGCGATGACCACCTTGGCTGGTTTGTGACCTCCTGGCTCATCCAGATCGACTCGCTCCCCAAGTTCTGCGACACCATCACGACAAGCACCTGGTGCTACGCCATGAAGCGCCTCCAGGCGGAGCGCTGCTTCGAGATTCGCGGGGCAGACGGCGCCACGCACGTGCGCGCGGATTCCCAGTGGTACATGTACGACTTCTCGCAGGAGCGAGTCATCAGCATCCCGCAGAGCGAATCGGTCTTCCTGCAGGGAGACGAGCGTCCGGCGGACCTGCCGCAGATCTCGCGCCACCTGAAGCCCCAGGGAGAGGGCACGCCAACCTCCCCCATCGTGATAACCGAGCAGCACCTGGACACCAACCGTCACGTGAACAATGCGGAGTACGTGCGCTTTGCCCTTCTCGCCGCCGGTGAGCTGGGGCACGCCATCGACCTTGTGCGCCTTGAGGTGCAGTACCGCACCATGGCACTCCTCGGCGACACCTTGACCCCCGTGGTCTATGGCGACGGCAACGACATCACCGTGAGCATCAACGGCGATGACGGCAAGGCCCGAGCCATCGTGAGGATGGAGGGCCGCGCATGACGGAGGAGACCGAGGTCGCGCTTCCCACGGTCCACGTGGCGGCAGCGATCATCCAGCGAGACGGGCTCATCCTGGCAGCTCGGCGCGCGCACGGCATGGACGGCTGGGAGTTTCCCGGCGGCAAGGTGGAGCCCGGCGAGACGAGCGAGGAGGCCTGCCGTCGAGAGGTCACGGAGGAGCTTGGCTGCAAGCTTCAGGTGATGTGGCTTCTCGACACGCTGGCCTACGACTACCCCGAGTTCCACCTGGTCATGGACTGCTTTGTATGCACGTTGGCACCGGGGACCGAGCCCGTCGCAAAGCCCGGTGAGCACAAGGAGCTGCGGTGGCTTGGACGCGACGGGCTTCTCGGCGTGGACTGGCTTCCGGCAGACAAAGGGCTCATCCAGACGCTGGGGACTGCCTGGGACCAGATAATTGAATCGGAGCCCCTGTAGGAAGACGAGCCCATAAGCCACCACGCACGGGAGGGAGACCCATGAGCAAGGCAGACGACATCTTTGTCGACATGTGCACCGATATTCTTGAGAACGGCACCACCACCGAGGGCCAGAAGGTTCGTCCGCACTGGGAGGACGGTACTCCAGCCTACACCATCAAGCGCTTTGGCGTGTGCAATCGCTACGACCTGCGAGAGGAGTTCCCGGCCATCACGCTGAGACGCACGGCGCTCAAGAGCTGCATGGACGAGGTCCTCTGGATCTACCAGCGCAAGTCCAACAACGTCCACGATCTTCACAGCCACATCTGGGACGAGTGGGCAGACGAGACGGGCTCCATTGGCAAGGCGTACGGCTATCAGGTGGGCAAGGTCTCCCACTACGCCGACGGCGACTATGACCAGATGGACCGCGTTCTCAAGGACCTGCGCGAGAACCCCTACTCACGCCGCATCATGACCAACCTCTACACATTCTCGGACCTCTCCGAGATGCACCTGTATCCCTGCGCCTACAACGCCATCTACAACGTGACACAGGAGCCTGGCGAGAGCCGACCCACGCTCAACATGCTCCTTGTCCAGCGCAGCCAGGACGTGCTTGCGGCAAACAACTGGAACGTGTGCCAATACGCCATCCTGCTCATGATGGTGGCGCAGGTCTCCAACATGAACGCGGGCGAGCTTGTGCACATGATTGCCGATGCCCACATCTACGACCGCCACGTGCCCATCATCCGCGAGCTCATCTCCCGCCCGCGCCACACGGCGCCCAAGGTAAGCCTCAACCCCGAGGTCACGGACTTCTACCAGTTCACGACTGATGACCTCATCGTCGAAGACTACGAGTGTGGTCCGCAGGTCAAGAACATCCCCATCGCCATCTAGCCCCTGCCCCCTCTAACCGCTCGCTACCCCACCCTCCCCGTTCTTTATCGGTATTTGAGAATCGGACTTCTCGCCAACTGGGCAAATGCAGGGGCGTTTTCTCAGAAACCGACAAAGAACGGGGGGAGAAAGATGGGGTGCGAACAGCTGGGATGGAAAATTGGAGGTCTCAATGAACGCAATCGTTGCTGTGTGCCGTGACTGGGGTATTGGCTACCAGGGCTCGCTTCTTGTCCACAGCAAGGTCGACATGCACCGGTTTGTGGAGCTGACCATGGGTGACACCGTCGTCATGGGGAGAAAGACCCTCGAGAGCTTCCCTGGCGGCCCCCTCAAGGGACGCCGCAACGTCGTGATTACGCATGACCCCTCGGCGCTGCCAGAGGGGGTTGTGGGCGTTGACTCCCCCGCTGCGGCGCTGAAGGCTGTTGCGGCAGATGACCCCAACAGGGTGTGGCTCATTGGTGGTGAGTCTGTCTACAGGGCGCTTCTCGGCCAGTGCACGCATGCCTACGTGACCAAGTTCGACGTCGAGAAGCCCGCCGACGCCTTCTTCCCCAACCTGGACGATGACCCCGCGTGGCGCGTCGAGCACGAGGAGGACGCCGGCGTTACCGCAAAGGGCACGCACTTCTCGTTTGTCACGTATGTAAGGGAATGAGACAAAGGGACTGTCCCTTTGTCTCATTGAGTGACGGCCTCCTCGGCGGTGCGGATATCGGTACCGCCATAGAGCGCCGCGTAGAACTCATCAGAAAGCGGGGTATCGATGACCCAGGTGCCGTCATCGCCCTTGGTAAGCGTTAGCGTTGTGTCTGTCGTAGCACACGTGGCATCATCGGCATCAAGACGCTGGTAGAGAAAGTCAAAGAGCTTGTCGACGAGGGCGGCACGCCCGCCGGAGTCAAGCGTTGACTGCATCTCGTCTGTGAGCATCCAGGCCTCGAAGTCTGAGGCGGCGTTGGTGATGGCATCCGAGAGCGTTGCGTTGGTGACGCTCACGGTTGCCGTGGCCGTCTTGCCGTCATCCGCCACGCTCACGTCCCCTACCTGGTAAGAGAAGTGCGAGAGCAGGTGCTGGTGGTACTCCCCCGACTCAACCCCAAACTCGTCGAGCTTGGCGATGGTCGCATCGTCACCAAACTGGGGATCGGGCACGCCGTCATCCTTGGGCTTCTCGTCATCATTCTTGTCACCCTCGTCCGAGGGGTGCACGAGGGCGTCATAGCCGTCCATGAACTGCGTCACGGTCTCCGTAACCTTCTCGGTGTCGCTCTTGCAGGCAGAAAGCGAGAGGGTCACAACCACGGCGAGCGCAAAGACCCCCAGGCACGAGAGTACCCGGGCAAACGGGCGACGATGGCAAGACGAGAGACGCATGGATAGCTCCTTGCGATGAGGCGTGCGGCACCTTCCTGAAAGTAACCAGTCAAGCTTAGACGAAACGGACGTCTCCTGCACAGAAAGAGGCACCCGGCTTGCACCGGGTGCCTCGATCAAACTGAACGGCGAGAAGGTCGAAGGCCTACTCGTAGTCGTTGGCCATGTCGATCCAGCCCTTGAGGAACTCCTCGTTGCCCTTGCGACCGCGGGAGAGCTCTGCGGCAGCAACGACGGGCAGCCAGTACATGATCTTCTGCTTGGGGACGTCGGCAGACTTGGAGTAGACGTCGAGGTACTTGTCAGCGGCCTCGGGGAACTCAAGCTTGAGCAGCATGTAGGTCATGGCTGCGTCCGCCTCGGGCAGGCCCACCGTCACGTGGGTCCAGTCGCAGACAAACGGCTCGCCCTCGCCGACCACGATGTTCGTGGGGTTGAAGTCGCCGTGGCAGATCGCCGTGCCGCGCTTCATGCGGTCCGCACGCATCTGGAGATCGTAGCGGGCGGAGGGGTCCATACCCTTAACGCGGGAGATCATGCGGACGAGCTTGTCACCCTGCGCCGTGAGAGCCTTGGGCGCGGGAGTGTTCTGAACCTTGATCTGCAGGTCCACGAAGAACTTGAGGAGCTCGTCGAACTTGGGCGTGCCCTTGGCCTCGTCCATCATCTCGTGGAGGGTCTTGCCGGGGACGTACTTCATCGCGAGCGCCCAGGAGCCGTCCTCGACCTGCGAGACCTCTAGCACCTGCGGCGTGTTGAGCCCCTCGGCCTGCTCCATGCGGGCAAGGTTCAGGGCCTCACGGAACACGTCGACGGCGGGCTTCGTGGGGACGAAGACCTTCACCGTGCGGTCTCCGTCGTGATAGACGACCTTGTTGTGCCTGCGGACAATCTCGACCTTATCATCGGAAAGCTTCATGCTTCCTCCTATCAAGCGTGGCCTCTGGACGTTACTCTTCTGCGGACTCCGCCTGACCGGCGTGGTCGGTCTTCTCGATCTCGCGGATCTCCAGGCCCTCGTCCTCGTAGGACGTGGCAGGGCGGCCGTAGTAGGCGTCCAGGTACATGCTCCTGATCTCGGCCACGAGCGGGTAACGGGGGTTGGCGCCGGTGCACTGGTCGTTGAAGGCGTTGAGGCTCATCTCGTCCAGGGTGTCAAGGAAGTACTTCTCGTCCACGCCATACTCGGCAATGGTCTTCTTGACGCCGATGAACTCCTTGAGCTTCTCGATGCCGTCCATGAAGCGCTCGAACACCACATCATCGGAGTCGGCAGCGGTGCCAAAGCCGCAGAAGCGGCCCATCTCGGCATAGCGGGCCTTGGCGTGGGGGTACTCGTACTGAGAGAACGTGCCCATGCGGGTCGGACGCTCGGCGGCGTTGTAGCGCGCCACGCGGGTGAGGATGACGGCGTTTGCCCAGCCGTGCGGGATGTGGTGGTAGGCGCCAAGCTTGTGGGCCATGGAGTGGTTGAGGCCGAGGAAGGCGTTGGCGAATGCCATGCCGGCGAGGCAGGAGGCGTTGGCCATGTGGTCGCGGGCCTCGACGTTCGTGGGCTCGGCATAGGCCTTGGGCAGCCAGTCAAAGACGAGCTTTGCGGCCTTGAGGGCGATGGCGTCCGTGTAGTCGGATGCCATGATCGAGACGTAGGCCTCCATGGCGTGGGTGAGAACGTCGATGCCGGAGGCAGAGGTAAGGCCCTTGGGCTGCGTCATCATGTTGTCGGTGTCCACGATGGACATGGTGGGCATGAGCTCGTAGTCCGTGATGGGCCACTTAATGCCGGTGTTCGCGTCAGTGATGATGGCGAACGGGGTGACCTCGGAGCCGGTACCGGAGGACGTGGGGATGGCGACGAACTTTGCCTTCTGGCCCATGGGCTTGAAGCGGTAGACACGCTTGCGGATGTCCATGAAGTCGACGGCCATGTCGTCGAACTTCTCCTCCGGGTGCTCGTACATGGTCCACATGATCTTGCCGGCGTCCATGGCGGAGCCACCGCCGATGGCAATGATCACATCGGGGTTGAAGGCGCGGAGAAGCTCCTCGCCCTTCTCGGCATCCTGGAGCTTGGGATCAGGCGAGATGGACCAGAAGCTGGAGTGGGTGATGCCCATCTCGTCCAGCGGGCCCTCGATCTTCTTGGTGAAGCCGGAGGTGTAGAGGAAGGAGTCCGTGACGATGAAGGCGCGCTTGCAGCCGTAGACCTCCTTGAGCTCGCGGAGAGCGACGGGCATGCAGCCCTTCTTGAAGTAGACCTTCTCGGGAGTCCTGAACCAAAGCATGTTCTCGCGCCTCTCTGCGACCGACTTGATGTTGAGCAGCTGGTGGATGTCGAGGTTGCCGGAGAAGGAGTTGCCGCCCCAGGAGCCGCAGCCGAGCGTGAGCGACGGAGCAAGCTCAAAGTTGTAGATGTCGCCAATGCCGCCGAGAGAGGCCGGGGTGTTGATCAGGATACGGCAGGTCTTCATGGCCTCGGAGTGCTTTTCGACCTTCTCGGTCTCACGGGTGTCGATGAAGAGCGAGGAGGTGTGGCCGTAGCCGCCGTCAGCGATGAGACGGGACGCCTTGGCGAGAGCATCGTCGAAGTCCGTGGCTCGGTACATGCCGAGGATGGTGGTCAGCTTCTCGTGCGCCCAGGGGTTGGAGGGCTCGACGGACTCGGTCTCGCCGATGAGAATCTTGGTCCAGGCGGGAACCTCGATGCCTGCTGTCTCCGCGATCTTGGTGGCGGGCTGGCCGACCATCTTGGCGTTGACGCCACCATTCACGATGACGGTGTTGCCGACCTTGTCGGCCTCCTCGTCGTTGAGGAAGTAGGCGCCGCGCTTCTGGAACTCGGCCTTGACTGCGTCATACACGCCGTCGAGGACGATCACGTTCTGCTCGGTAGCACAGATCATGCCGTTGTCGAAGGTCTTGGAGTGCATGATGGAGTTGACGGCCTCGATGACGTCTGCGGTGTCGTCGATGATGGCGGGGTTGTTGCCCGGGCCAACGCCCAGGGCAGGGGTACCGGAGCTGTATGCGGCGTTGACCATGCCGGGGCCGCCCGTCGCGAGGATGATGTCGGCCTCCTGCATGAGGGTGTTGGTGAGCTCGATGGAGGGTGTGTCGATCCAGTCGATGATGCCCTTGGGGCAGCCCGCGGCCTCGGCGGCGTCGCGAACGACGCGTGCGGCCTCCGCGGTGCACTTCTTGGCGCGCGGGTGCGGGGAGATAATGATGGCATTCCTCGTCTTGAGGCAAATCAGCGTCTTGAAGATGGCCGTCGACGTGGGGTTGGTGGTGGGGATGACGGCAGCCACAACGCCGAGGGGCTCGGCGATCTTCTTCATGCCAAAGGCGCGGTCGTCCTCGATGACGCCGCAGGTCTTGGTGTCCTTGTACTTGTTGTAGACAAACTCAGCGGCGTAATGGTTCTTGACGACCTTGTCCTCCATCACGCCGTAGCCGGTCTCCTCATAGGCCATCTGGGCGAGAGGAATGCGGGCCTTGTTCGCGGCAATGGCAGCGGCATAGAAAATCTTGTCCACCTGCTCCTGCGTGAACTTCGCAAACTCCGCCTGGGCTTCGCGCATCGTCTTCAGATGCGCCTCCAGCGTCTCCACGCTATCGATGACCGAAGCATTCTGTGCCATGTTACCTCCATATCCCCGGTCGGCAGACCCTATGGCCAGCCGAACTTAACAGCAGACCGTACAAGAGAGCGAGGTAGTGCCGGTGAAGCGCGGTGCCCTCTGGGCATGGCTGCCCGCATGGGCTGCCGGAGACGCCAGGAAACTACCCTGGTGCCATTCGACGGCATAATCATACCGCTTACGGTCGATTGTGCATATAGAAGAACGCTTCGTTTATCGGCATGTTTCTAAACGTGTGTTTGGAGTACGGGAAATCCGGCGCTGAAGCTGAGAAAAATTGCCTTTCGGCGAGAATAGCATTCCTGCAGCTAGAAGCGCTTACGACAGGCGCTCGCGAAGCCGCTGCTCCAGCCGGGCCACTTGCGCCATGGGATCATCTGGGGTGCAGGTGATGCGGCGCCACGAGTCCTCCCCCACCAGCCGCACGTCGACCAGCGGGCCAAAACCGTTCTCAAGCGTGCGAGAAGCAATCTCGTACGAGGGGTCCGAGCGCAGCCCTGGGTACGCGACGCGCTCGACGCGCGGATGGCATACGAGGTAGCTTGCCACCACCTGTGCCGCATCGGAAGACGCACGCCACGTGCGGGCGCGCTGCTCGAGCAGCGCCAACTCCGTGTCTCCGGCCTCGCGACCCGCCGAGAGGAGCCCGCGTACCGCATCCGCAACGCGCTGCTCACCTCTCGCTACCCATACCAGCATTTCGCCCTCATCAGTCGCAGACGCAAAGGCAACGTCTGCCCCAAGCCTCACGGCAGCGCAGGCCGCGCCAACAACCGAGAGGTCGCAAACGGCAGCCACACCCTGCTCGTGGGCAGCAGCGACAAGTTCACGCACGTCGACGCAGGCTATGGGCTTGCCAGCTAACGGCTCGATGGGAGCCGACAAGCCCTTGGCCAGGGCCCCCTCAAGCTCATCCTTGGACACAACCCGCAGAACGCTGCCCCGCTTGGCCATAACTACTCCCAACAAGAAAGCGGCGGGACAGCCAGCCGAGGCCGCCCCGCCGCACACATGAGACAAAGGGACTGTCCCTTTGTCTCATTTAGCCCCTGCGCTCGCGAATCTCCTCGGTGACGTCGGCGATGAACTCGTCGAGGTCACGCTGGGTGGTCTCGTTGGAGCGGTCGCGCACGGAGATGTTGCCGGCCTCGGCCTCCTTCTCGCCAAGGATCAGCATGTAGGGGACGCGATCGATGGAGCGGGCCTCGCGAATCTTGTAGCCGATCTTCTCGTCACGCTCGTCGACCTTCACGCGCACGCCGGCGTCGCGCAGCTTCTGCGCAACCTCGTTCGCGTAGTCGCGGGTCTTCTCGGAGACGGGGAGCACCTTGACCTGGCAGGGCGAGAGCCACGTGGGGAACTTGCCCGCGTACTGCTCGATGAGCATGCCGATGAAGCGCTCGAACGAGCCAAAGCCCGCGCGGTGAATCATGATGGGCTGCTTCTTGGAGCCGTCCTTGTCGGTGTACTCAAGCTGGAAGTTGTGCGGAAGCTGGAAGTCAAGCTGGATGGTGCCGCACTGCCACTCGCGGCCCAGGCAGTCCTGCAGGTGGAAGTCAATCTTGGGACCGTAGAAGGCGCCGTCGCCGGGGTTGAGCTTGTAGTCGACGTGCATGGCGTCGAGGGCGTCCTTCAGGCCCTGCTCGGCGCGCTCCCAGTCCTCGTCGGAGCCCATGGAGTTCTCGGGACGCGTGGAGAGCTCGACACGGTACGGGAAACCAAACTGCGCGTAGTAGGCCGTGATGAGATGCGCGACGTCCGTGACCTGCTCGGTGATCTGGTCCGGACGGATGAAGAGGTGCGCGTCGTCCTGCTGGAACTCGCGGACGCGGAAGAGGCCGTGGAGAGCACCCTTGAGCTCGTGGCGGTGGTCGATGCCGGCCTCGGCGAGCTTCAGGGGCAGGTCACGGTAGCTGCGCGGCTTGCTCTTGTAGATGAGGCAGGCACCCGGGCAGTTCATGGGCTTGATCGCGTAGTCCTCGTCGTCGATCTTGGTGGTGTACATGTTCTCTTTGTAGTGGTCCCAGTGGCCCGAGGTCTCCCACAGGCTGCGGGACAGGATGATCGGCGTCTGGACCTGGTCGTAGCCGTACTTGTCCTGCATCTCCTGCCAGTACTGCATGAGGGAGTTGCGGATGCGCATGCCGTTGGGCAGCCAGAACGGGAAGCCGGGACCAGCCTCGTTCATCATGAAGATCTCCATCTCCTGGCCGATCTTCCTGTGATCGCGCTTCTCCGCCTCCTCACGCATGTGCTCCCACTGGGCAAGCTCATCCTTGCTGCGGAAGGCGACGCCATTGATGCGGGTGAGCATCTTGTTGTCCTTGTCGCCCTTCCAATACGCGCCAGAGACACCGGTGAGCTTGAAGGCCTTGAGCGCCTTGGTGTAGAGGATATGCGGGCCAACGCACATGTCGACGTACTCGCCCTGCTTGTAGAAGGTGATGCGGACGTCCTCGGGAAGGTCGCCGATGTGCTCTACCTTGTACTTCTCGCCGCGCTCCTGCATGTGGGCAATGGCCTCGGCGCGAGGCAGCTCGTAGGTCTCAAACTTGAGGTTCTCCTTGCAGATCTTGGCCATCTCGGCCTCGATCTTGGGGAAGTCCTCCTCGGAGATCTTGGTGCCCTCGGGCAGGTCGATGTCGTAGTAGAAGCCGTTCTCGGTTGCGGGGCCAAAGGCAAAGTCCGCCTCGGGATACAGGCGCTTGATGGCCTGGGCCATGATGTGAGCCGCAGAGTGGCGCACGACGTGAAGCTCCTGGTCCTCGGGGCACTCGCCCACGTGACCGTCGTTGTAGAGAACCTTCATGTGAAACCTCTTCCTTGGGGTAGCTCCCCAAACTCTGACTGCAAGGTGACGTTGCGGGCCAAACCCGGCACCGCGGCGCATAACGGCGACTGTCACATGGCACGAGGCCAGGTGAGGGACAGCCGCCTAGATAGTCACCGTAGTCGTTGCACGCGTGGCGAGAAATGCGTGGATGCAGCAAGCATCCGTGGCCTGACGGAACATGTGCACGTCGCTCGTGTGGCGCATACCCTAATGACTCCCCCGCGCATTCACTGGCACTTCTGCGGGCGCACGCGACGCCACCGCACATTTGCGAGCAGAGTCACCTACGCTGCCTGCGGTTACGCAGACAGTTGACACTTTACACCAGAGAGGCGTTGCCACAGGGAAGAAATACCACATGCACAAAGGAAGGTGTGGGGGTAGGTCTACATGCATGGCGCCCGCCTCCACTATCGAAAGACGAGCGCCATGGCGCAACCAACGCAAAAATACAGCATAAAAGCTAGACGCGACCAACTTCACCAAGGGTGGTGCGGTCGTACCAGCCGGCAAAGACGTAGGGGAAGAACTCGCCCGCATCGACGTCTGCCAGCTTCTTCTCGCCTAGAACCGTCAGGTCAAGCTCGGAGTAAGCGCAGCCAAGCACAGAGAGCACAGGAAGCTCTCCCCATGGGTCATCGGGGCTCGACTCCATCTTGAGGCTGGTAACGTAGCCAGGCTCCCACTTGTGATAGTCATACTGAACGAGCGCCGCGTTGATGGCACCGCCGGTCAGCTGCGCTCCGCCCTGCGGGAGTGCCGAACGGTCGAAGTGGTAGTAGAACCCACAACCCTTGGTGGACTTTCCGGCAGCCGGGGACTGGAAGATCAGGTGGCAGAGGGGGCTGTTGTACTCGCCAAGGTCTGCCTCCACGTGTACCAGCCGGTGACCGCGGCGCGCAAGGTCAACGCAGAGCGCCGAGCCTTCCTTGCGAATCGAGAACTGGGTGCCAAGCTTCTTGGGCATGGATCCGTTGTCACGCCCAAGCTGCGTTGCCATCTCGGCACCGTTGCCGCCCAAGAGCAGCGACATCGTGTACTGTCCAAGCTGATCGCCAAGATAGCAATACACGCCGAGAATTGCCTCGTAGTAGTCATCGGTAAACGACGGCCGCAGGATGTGATTCACGGAGAGCGTCACCACGGGCATCGAGAAGGGCTTGAGCGGTGCAGGCAGGATGCGCTCGATGGCAGAAGGGTCGGTGGTGTAGGCGAGATACAAGCCACGCTGGTCAGACATTACGGACGGTGCGCCAAACTTTTGGAGGTCTGCGGAGTCCATGCAAAAGCTCGAGCGAGCGGAGCGCGCCAAGAAGAGACCGCGGGCAGCCTCGTAACCACCACGTGTAGCAGGTGCGATGTTCCCGTTGCGCACAGCGGAGCCAACAAGGCAAACACCGACGCCGCGCTTACGCAGACCCTCGGCAAGCTCCTTTGCAGGCCGGTTCCCCAGCGAAAGCACCACAAGGTCCGCCTCGACCTTGGAGCGTCCTCCATCGGCAACGCTCTCGACAGCAATGCCATCGGACCCAACCTCAACGAGCTTCTCGCCCAGCTTGAGCTCAACCTGCTGTGCGCGCAGGCGTCCCATCAGGTCAACGAGGTTGGTCTGGTTTGTACCCGGAGCCGGCGTGGCCACCATATCGACGACCGTAACGGAAGCCGCACCCTTATCGGCAATGTACTCGGCGGTCTCAAGGCCCGTCATACCGGCACCCACAACCACTACGCGCTTGTCCTCATAGCTCTCGCGTGACAGGGCATCGGGCACGCATATCACGTTCTTGCCACCAATCCCTGGAATCGACCCAGGGACAAGGGGATCTCCACCCGTGGCGCAGATGACTGCGTCTGGGCCAAGCGCCATCACTGATTCCACCGTGGCCTCCACGCCAAGGCGCACGTCCACGCCCAGTTTGGGAAGCATTGTCTCGTAGTACTGCGGGACAAAGTCCATCTTCTCCTTGCGTGGCGGGCGCTCGGCGAGAAGAACCTGGCCGCCAAGGCGATCGCCCTTTTCAAGCAGCGTCACCTTGCAGCCGCGTCGCGCCGCGGTCTCCGCCGCCTGGCAGCCACCGGGGCCGCCACCAATCACAACAACGTGATGATGGTCAACGTCGATTGGCAGCTCACCATAGCGCAGCTCATGCGCGCACTCCGGATTAACGGCGCACTCAAGGGGCATGCATTTCTCGGCGTTCTGTTCCAGGGACTCGAAGCAGCGCAAACAACTGATGCACTTGCGAAGTTCGGAAACTCTACCCTGCTGAACCTTATTGCCCCACTCGGGATCGGCGAGCCACGCGCGGCCAAGACCGGCGAAGTCGATAGTTCCTTCCTCGAGGAATGCCTCGGGAACGTCGGGGCCACGATATGCGGAGACCGCAATCACGGGAACGCTGACGTGCTCTTTCACCGCTCGGATAATGTCATGGCGCCATCCCTCGGGATAACTTACTGGCTCCACGCACGTAATGCCGGTCTCGTAGAGGCCAACGGACACGTCTATGAAGTCGACGCCTGCTTTTTCGAACGCCATGCAGATCTTGACGCCGTCTGCAGTGTGGATGTAGTCCTCGGTAACCCCGGTCTTGTCGAGGAATTCCTCGACGGAGACGCGGCAGCCAAGCGCAAAGCCTGCGGAACAGCGCTCGCGAATGCCTGCGATGATCTCGGTGACGATGCGCAGGCGGTTCTCAAAGCTGCCACCATACTGGTCTGTTCGCTTGTTGGTGTAGGGAGAGAGGAACTGCTGCAGCAGGTAGCCATGCGCGCAGTGCAGCTCGACACCATCGAAGCCCGCGCGCTCGGCACGAACTGCGCCTTCGATAAACTCCTGGACTATATGCTGGACCTCTTCCGTAGAGAGCGCGCGGGTCTCCGCCTGCGTCTTCTTGCAAGGAATCGCAGACGCCGAGACAACCGGCTTTCCGCCAAGAAGGACATTGGGTGTCTCCCTACCTGGGTGATGCAGCTGCAGGAATGTCTTGGAACCATGGCGGTGAATTGCCTCAGCAAGACGTGCGAGTTGCGGAACATTGCGGTCGCGTGTGACGGAAATCTGGCGCAGCTCACCGACGCCCGTCTCGTCGTCAATCCGGCAGATCTCCGGTATCACTAGGCCGGCACCACCTGCGGCGCGCAGCTCGTAATAACGAATCATCTCTTCAGTGGGTGTCCCGTCAAGATTAGCAAGCCCTACCCCCATGGGCTCCATGACCAGGCGGTTCCTGAGCTCGACCGATCCAATACGGCCAGGTTCGAAAAGCTTGTCGTACATGCCCCTCTCCCTTCGCTGCCGCGCCGGCTTGCGTCGGCGCACATTACGGCTCTAGGCACAGAGTAGAGGGATTGGGCATGGACAATTACGTATATTCGGGGAGGGAGCTGCTTAGCTTCGCGAGGCAGCATTATGGCGGGTCAGCCGTACAGAGCCAATGCGGACACGGTTGCGGAGGGACTTGCCGTACGCCCGTGACTCCTCGCGCGTGACGCGCTCCTTTGGCTTGAGCTGCTCTTCGAGAAGCTCGCGCAGTCGACCATGACCGATACCGCTTGCGCTGGGAAGAGAGGGCAGGCGCGAGAGCACTGCCCCCTGGGCGGATGCGGGAAGCGACTTCATTCGCGAATAAACCACAGCTTGCAGGCCCTGTCTTGGTACCTGCGTCTGGAACTTCTCCTCCGGGGCTTCCCCTTCGCTCTGTGCCATGCGGTCCTCCTACTACGGTGCCGCAGCAAGTATAGGCCGGAGGACCGCACGGCTAGGCTCCATGCACTAGACCTCGCGAGGCAACAGAAGCGTAAAGGCGCAGGACACGAGCATACAGACCCCCGCGAGAACAAAGGCGACGCCAAGGTTGCCACCTGCGGCGGGAATCAGCACGTAGCTTGGAAGAATTACGGCGCCGAGAAGCTCCACCGTTGCCACGAGCCCGCCCGCGGTACCCGCAAGCTTGGGCCCAACGTCAGGAAGCTTGATGGGCACGGCCATGAGCAGGGGCATATTACCGCCTACGAAGAACCCCGCAAGAAAGAGCGCTGCCATGAGCAGGAACCCCTCCGGTGCCATCCAGCCAAAGCCCACTAGCGCAAACGCGCAGGTATCGAGCACAACAAACGTGTTCTTGGACCCCAGCTTCTTGGCACTCATCGGAACGAGGATGCAGCTCACAAGGCTGCCGATTGTGTAAGCGCTGGCATAGTAACCCGCAGCGACGGAATCGATGCCGCGTGACTGCAGAATCGTAGGCACAAACGAGCTCATAACAACGTTGGCGCCCATAACGCAGAAGAGAGCGAGACCCACAAGCCAGACGCGATCGTTGGAGACCACGCGTTTTAGCAGCTTACCAAGGCCGGGCTGGTCGGCCGCAGGAGCAGCCTCGACGCTCCTGTCCGGTGTCTCGGGATTACGGTACAGTGCAAACCAAGCGATCGTCGAGACAACAAACAGCGCGAGCGAAAGAAAAAAGGCAGCGCGGCGATTTGGGAAGTAGGCGGTCGTCGCAAGTGCTACGGTCATGGCAACCGTGGAGAAGGCAAACGCCACGCCAAGCTTTTCGGAGAGCTGCTCGGGCGAATACCAGGAGCCAAGGAGCTTTGCCCCACAGGAGTTGAGAAACGATGCGGCAAGCCCAGTGAGCGCAAAGCCAACCAAAAGCACACCGTAGGAGCTGCCCATCACGTTAAGCACGGCGCCAATCGTCGAGGCCACAAAGGCGATGCCCACGACCAGGCGCGGATTGTGCTTATCAACCAAAACTCCAGCGACCAGGGAGAGGAGGATTGCCGGAATCATGGGCGCCGTGAAGAGCGATGAGAACTGACTTGCCGAGATCGAGAGTTCTTCAATCAGACTCGTAGCGAGAGGAGAGAGCTGGTACTGAGCGTAGTTTGGCGCGAGGTAGCCAATGCAGATTGCCGCAAGCGCCATGCTTGCGTAGCGCTTCCTACGTGAGTCTTCCATAGGTGCCCCTCCCAAAAGGAATGGGGCGAGCAGAGCAACGCCTGCCCGCCCCAGAATGACAATTCAACGACAGAAAAGAACGCAGAAGCTACTCGTTGTAGGACTTGTACCAGTCGCCCCACGCGCTGCCGTCGCCAGTGGTCTGCCCCACCATGCGACCGTGTCCCAACGTGGGGATCTCGGACACGTCGCGGTCCTCGTTGCGGACGAGGTCCTTGTTATACGGATATCGTGCGACTCGCACCTTCACATCCATCTGCTGGGTGCTCGGCGTACCCCAAACAAGCGTGAGTTCAGTACCCTCCCTGATGTAGGTAGGGTCAATGAAGCCGAGGGAGATCATGGTGCCGTAGCTGTAGGAGTGAATACGGCCGCTCGAGATGCCAATCATCTTCCCTGCTTCGTTGAGTACCTTGTCGGCGCGATACTCGTAGCACTGGTTAGCAAAGTTGTAAACAAAGCGGCAGTCAGTGGGGTCGGAGATGTCCTCCACGTTGTTCCCTGCGGTGTTCATCGCCGCGAACACCCTACCGACGGACTCGGGATCCCACTCGAGCGTGCATACGTTGCGCGTCTGGTTTGCGGCAATCTTCTCGAGCGCCTCGCGGCCCATGAAGTCGTGATTGAACTTGACGAGAAAACCGAGACCGGTGTCATAAGGCGTGACAAATCGGGTCTGAAGGTCATCGCCCACCGATCCGTTGAGCCTGCGCCCCATGTTGTATGAGGCGATGGCAGGGTGCTCCGCGCACCACGTGGCCAGTCCCTCGCCGCTCTCGAACCATGGGAGCGGATAGTGCAAGTTGATGTTGGGGAAGCCGGTCTCGGTGTGATTGAACAGGCAATAGCAGTGCTGGCCCTGCTGCTTGGCGCCAAACTTCTGGCCCGTCTCCCAGATCTTGTTGTAGATCTTCGTGTAGTCGGCGATGGGACCATGAACCTCATAGGCGAGGTTACCCGTCATGCCAAGGTGGATGACCTGGACGGGCGTGCCCTCGACGTCCTGGATGCGGTGCTTGGCAAACTTGATGTCGTGCAGGTCGGCTTGGAAGGCCTCCTCGAGAATCTCCAGGGACTTCTCGCCCTGCACCTGAATGAAGAACTCGGTGCCGGACATGTCCTCTCCGTGGACGTTGAGCTTGGAGTTCTCGCAGAGATACTGAATGGGCGGGTTAAGCCAGTAGGTACGGTAGCGGTCCTCGGCGATACGAATCACAACGCCGTCGGAGAGGATCTGACCCTTGTCGTTGCAAATAACTGCATGGCGAAGGCCGGTGTACTTGAGATTGGTGAAGTCATTCACGCAGATGGACTGAAGAAACTCACAGGCATCGGGACCCACGATGTCATAGATGGGGCTTGCCATGAGAGAGACGTTGATCATAGCAGAAGTTCGATACGCGGTCGCCTCTACCGGCAGCCCCTCGTATTCAAAGGGGATGTACATCCCCGGAACAGGTTGCATGAGCAGCGTAGCGTTTGCCTGGGCCATATTCATTTCCTGATGTGCCATAACGTGCTCCCTTCCCATGTGAAATGGGGTTTCCCGATTTCCTTGCCTGTATTCTGCCGTCCTGCTTTCTACGCCGATATGGAAAAGTCGATGCTCGTTTGCCGTGATTTTGGGCATAGTTTCCAATCTTCAGCGAACTGGAACGACCGAGTTCCGAGAAGGGTCGTTGTGCTTTTGCTGTTGGTGTAGTCTGGGGACAATCTGGGGCGGGGAACCGGATTGGGGTTTGGGGGAGCCAATGAAGACAAGCGTTGCAGTTCTCGCCGAAAAGCTAGGGAATAATTGCTCGGTCTGGCGTTCGTCGACTGGTTACGCCCTTACGCTGGAGGGCATAAGGCTGTGGGGTGACCAGCTCGGTGAAGCACGCCACGACGCGCTGTGGGTTTGCGATCCCGATGATGCTGAGCAACTCGCGCGGGCCGGCGCATCCGTGGCAGTCGCATGCGGCGAGGACGAGAACGCTGACACCTTGGCTGATCGACTCTTTGCGAAATCGGGAGAAACCGCCGAGATTCTTGTCGCACACACCAAGAGCGCAAACGAGCTTGCCAACAGACTAATGGATGTTAAGGAAGCCTTGGATGCGTGGGATGCGGCCCTCACCGAAGAAATCATCGCACGCAAGCCGCTCCAGAACATCCTGGAAATTGCGGTTAAGCAGCTCGTTAACCCTGTTGCTGTATTTGATGAGACAAGCGGACTCATGTCCTATGCTGGCGAAGTTTCTGGTGACTACCAAGAGACAATCTGGGGAGTCGTACTGGATAAGGGCCGCGCTCCTGTAGGCTACTACACTGCAGAAGAGCGCACGCAAATCTCTGCGAACATCGCTAACTCAGCTGTGCCGACGATTATTCGCCCGAAACGCTCGCCGCTTCACGAGAATCTCTCGCTATGTATCAACGAAGACGGCCAAGTATTGGGAATGCTTGCGCAGGTAGACCTATTGGCACCCTTTGACAGCGCACAGATTTCTCTTGCCATGCACGTACGCGATCGCCTGGGAGAGATGTTCAGGACAACCATTGCCGGACAGCATCACCGCTCTCCTATCGGACACACATTACGGTTGCTCATCCAGGGGGACACTGTTGAAGAACGCATCGTGCGCTACCAGCTTGAGCGTAAAAGTTGGCACATCAATGACCGCTACTGCCTTGCAGTCATGCCCTTGCCCGACAATAGCGACTCACCCTATAGCAATCCCTATCGCGCCGAAATTATGCTTGCATATCCTGGTTCAATCGTTATTGACCAAGATCGCTATCTCGTCATTCTCATTCATCTTGACCAGAGCCAGCCTACGGCTTCGCGCGAGGAGTTTATCGAGATGCTCCGTCACCGCGATAGCCAAGACATTCCCTGCGGGGTGAGCGATGAGTTCGAGTTTCTCCATGCGCGGTCCGCATGGAGACAGGCGCGCATAGCCGTACGCGAGGGAAATGGCAATGGCAGAAAAGGTGTCTCAACGTATGATGACGTCTTCTTCTCCGACTTCCTGCACCAGATGGAACAGACGACGCCACTCGATGTGCCTCTGCATCCGATGGCACTCCGCATCGCGCAAAGCGAGCGCGGAGACGAGGTTCTCAGCTGCATATTCGCCTACGTAATGAATGGATGCAACGTCTCGCGTGCGGCTCGAGCGCTCTACATGCATAGAAACACGCTTGAGTACCGAATGACCAGCATTCAACAGCGCTGGAGCCTCGATATGAACTCTATGGACGAAGACGAGCTACTGCGATTTGCGCTCTCATGCCGTCTTCTCATGCAGCAAAGCCTGGAAAGGTAGTCTAGCTACGCATCCGCAAGATTAGCTTCCCATGGGGACTTCTAATTGTTCATTTCTGTTCGCAAGTATCTTAGGACTAGGAAAGAACCTCTATACTCTTGGTTGGGGGCGCTTGCTGCGAAGATTCGCATTCCGGCGAGAAATTGACGCCCGAGCAGGGGTTTCAGACGGGATTCCGTACGAGATGGGCCTTCCGGCGCCGTTTTGACGCCCGAGCAGGGGTTTCGTACGCACTTGCTGCCAAAGTGGGCCTTCGGGCGCCGTTTTGGCGCCCGAGCGAAGGTTTCGTCCCCACCTGCCGCGAAAAGGCGCCCACGGGCGCCAGCGACAACAAAAAGGACCCCGTCGAAACGGGGCCCTTCTCAATGCAATGTGCACTTACCTACTGGATGCGCGTACGGCAGTACGGGCACACCTTCCAGTCGGCGTTGAGCGGACGGTGGCACGTGGGGCAGACGTTCCTCACCTGCGTGTTGCAGATGGGGCACACCACAAAGTCGCGGTCGATGGGAGCACCGCACTTGGGGCAGATGCCGTAGTGCGAAAGCTGGTGCTCACGAAGAGCAATGTCAAGGTCCTGCTCCTCACGGTCGATGAGGTAGGAGCTGGGACGCAGGATGACATAGGCGAGAAGCCCCACGATGGGAATGACCGAGATGATTGCCCACATCCACCAAGGCTCCGCGCCACGACGCTGGGCGTCGCGAATGACGTAGACGATGGAGAGGACGTAGAGCATGACAACGCACACAACCAAGAGGTAGAGGACCATCCTTACCTCAGGCGTGAGAATTTGGTCGATAAGGTCTTGCATTCCCTGGACTCCTCTTGTTGGCACATGTGTACGCGGCGTCTGACTATCAAACCGTCAGTAACGCGCTACCGAGAAACGCGATTGACGATTGTATCAGATGTGGCCGAGAATGCCTGCAACCTCGGCAGTAAGCGCCAGAGAGCCACACGCAACGTACGATTCTCCACACAATGCGGACGTAGCCTCAACAGCACACCCATATGTTGCCGCGGCATGACGCAAGCATCTACCTGATGATGTCGCCGTTCTCGTCATACTTGTAGAAGCCCTCGCCCGCTGCCATACCAAGCCTGCCTTCGTCGATATACTTCTGCAGCACGGCCTTCATGCCCTTGAAGTTGTAGGGCAGCATCATCTTCCTGAGAAGGGGCGTCGCGATGCCGGGCACCTTCTGGTACTGGTCGACGATGTTCATGGCCGTGGTGAGACCAACAGTGTCGAACACCTGGAACGGGCCCTTGGGCGCGCCCGTGCCCGATGTCCATGCCTTGTCGATGCTCTCGGGATCTGAGATGCCATTGGCGAGAAGGTCAAGACCAGAGAGCATCCAGGGCACAAGCTGGGAGTTGAGAAGGTATCCCGCCTTCTCCTTCTTCACCGGCAGCGGCTGCATGTGGATGCCACGGGCAAATTCGAGCACCGCCTGGAACGAGGCATCGCTCGTCTCGCACTGCACCATGACCTCGGTCACGTTGTGCTTCCAGATGGAATTGGCGAAGTGAAGCGCCAGGTAGCGGTCGGGACGGCCGGTGTCCTTGGTGAACTGCGAAGGCAGAAGCGACGAGGAGTTGGTGACGATGATGGTCTTCTCGGGCATGAGTGGCGCGACCTTCTTGAAGAAGTCCGCCTTCTGGTCTGCCACCTCGGCCATCGACTCGATCACGAGATCGGCATCTGCAACGGCCTTGGCGAGGTCGAGCTCGAGCTTCATGTCGTCGTGCGCCTTGCGTGCGCGGGCAACGCACTCGTCAGCGTCGAACGTGTCGAAATCGGCCAGGCCGGCGCACCAGGCGGGGTCATTTGCGCTCTCGGCGCCCTTCATGCCCTCGATGGCCTCGAGGTACTGCTGCTCGAACTTGTCGAGCTTGGGCTGGCAACGGCCGATGGAACCCTCGGAACGCAACCAGATGGTGACGTCATAGCCCCAGTAGGCCGTCTGCAGCGCGATCTGCGAGCCTAGCACGCCGCCGCCGGCAACAACAATCTTCTTGAATGCCATGGCATGTCCTCTCGTTGGAATTGAACGTGTCAAACCGCGATTTTATCGTAGTTGGCACCTTCGACCACCGACGCACTTCGTAGGTGCGCCGGTACGAGAGGTAGACGGGGCTAGCACACGGTAGCGCCGCGGTTTTGGACTCCCGGACGAAAGATTCCCGTCACCTCGCCAGCCGTGGTGATGGACCCACAAGCGACAAACGGCTCATCGCCGAGAGCGGCGACAGCCTCTGCCACCGAGCCAAAAGTCCCGGCGGGCGTATTGCCAGCAGCCTCAAATAGCTTGGCTAACTCCTCAGCGGAAAGTGCTCGGGGCGAGGAGGTCTGCGTGCAAAACGCGCGTGGGAACTCCGGAGCCAACAGCCGCACGATGCCCTCGACGTCCTTGTCGGCGAGAACCGCGCAGAGAAGCGCAGGGCGCTCCTCCACGACGGGCGCAACTCCCCGGACGGCGGTGAGGAAGGTCGCCACGCTCTGCGGGTTGTGGCAGGCGTCCACAAGGGCAACGGGCTCGGCGCGAACCACGTCAAAGCGGCCAGGAGTTGGGCAGGTGACCACGGACCCAAAGAGCTTCTCGGCATCAAGCGGGCGACCAAGGTAGTCCTCGGCAAGCTGCACGGCGCAGGCAATGTTCGCCGCCTGGTAGACGGGCTTGAGAGCGCTCACCTCCGCATACGAGGCGCGCGTGGTGCGCACGTCGAGCACGAGTGAGCCGCCAATGCGGTTTGGCCTCTCGACCACGCGGTACGTGGCGTGCGGAAGGTCCGCGTGCGCACGCGGGATGCCAGGGTGCATCTCGCCCGCGGCATCGGCAAGCACCTCGGGCCTAAGGAGCGTGGGCACCACGTCCTCGCGCGCACACTGGTCGAGAAACACGTCCTCCATCGTGTCCGGCGTGGCGGTGCCCACGCCTAGGACGCAGCTGCGACCGCGCTTGATGATGGCGGCCTTCTCACCGGCGATCTTCTCCAGCGTGTCGCCGAGGATGCGCATGTGGTCGAGGCCAATGCCCGTAATGGCAACGCTCCTGATGGACTTCACGGCAGACGTGGCGTCCCAGCGCCCGCCCATTCCGCACTCGAGCACGGCCACATCGACGCCCGCCTCGGCAAAGACTACGCACGCCGCAACAGTGAGCAGGTCGAACTCCGTGATGTCATAGGGCCTCTCGCCTGCCGAGGTGCGCTTGGCATTCACGCGCCTGCCTGCCTCCCGTGCCGCCACAATGCCGCGCGCAAAGGCGTCCTCTGAGACGGGCGAGCCGCCAACCTCCATGCGCTCGGTGTAGCTCACGAGCTCTGGCGAGGTATAGAGCGCCGTGCGCATCCCCTCGCCGCGAAGGATCGCGGCCGTGAAGCGCGCGGTCGACGTCTTGCCGTTGGTACCGGCAATCTGCACGCTCTGGAAGGCAAGGTCAGGGTTTCCCAGCTCGGCGAGCATGTCCTCCACGCTCTCGAGCATGGGACAGATGCCAAAGCGCAGCGCAGAGTGGAGAATCCCCAGCGCCTGGTCGTAGGTTGTGTGGGGAACGTCGAACGGAAGCTGGTACATATCGTGTCTCGCTCTCTCGGCGCGGCTACCCGCGCGGTATCTCAACAAAGCCACACTAGCTTAGCGATTTGTCCTCTTAGCGGCTTGTGTCAGCCGAGCCCTGCTCGGCGACGGATGCCGATGGCGCGGGAGCCTTGGGGCGCTCGCGCCCCAGCGCAAGCCAATAGGTGCATCCGACGAGGACCGCCCCGCCCACCAGGTTGCCAAGCGTTACCCAGAGGAGGTTGGAGCACGCCCCCGCAAGCAAGACGACCGAGGCGTCTCCTCCCAGCCCAAGCGACTGGGTGAGAAGCCCGTACGGGAGGAAGAACATGTTTGCCACGCAGTGCTCATACCCGGACGCGACAAAGCCCATGACCGGCATCACGCAGGCAAGGAACTTGTCGGCAACAGAACGGCCGGCAAAGGACATCCACACCGCAAGGCACACCAGCACGTTGCACATGATGCCCCGGCAGAAGGCCGCCACGGGCGAGAGGGATGCCTTTGATGCCGCCACGCTTGCCGCGGCAACGCCGACCGCCCCACCGTTGAGGCCGGCGAAGTTTGCACCCACGAGGATGAGGACGAGCAGGAGCGAGCCCACGAAGTTGCCTGCGTAGACCGTAAGCCAGGAGCCAACGAGCCTGCTCGCCCCATACCTGCCGGAAAGGCAACCTATTACCATGAGGTTGTTTCCGGTGAAGAGCTCGGCGCCGGCAACGACCACGAGGAAGAGCCCCACGGAGAAGACAAGGCCGCTCAGGATCTGCGAGGAGGCAAACCCCAGGCTTGAGTCGGACTTCACCACGAGCATGAGCGCAGCGCCCATCGCTATGAAGAGCCCAGCCATCACAGCGAGGAGAAACGCCCGCCAATGCGGCATTGAGGCCTTGCCCGCCCCAACGTCCGCCGCCTTGCGAAGCGTCCGCGCAGGCGACAGGCAATCCTGCCCCGAGCCAATCGAAGTGCCGGCACTCTTTTGCTCAGCCATGGCACACAACCTCCTAGGAACCCGGGCGCGCCGGGTCCAACGCAGTAAAGCGATTGATTGTAGAAATGCCGAGAGAATCCTCTTATCTAGAGGCCCAGCAGCCTCAATGCCTCCGCACGCGTCTTCATGTCGTTCTTGAAGGTTCCGCGCACGGCCGAGGTCACGGTCTGCGCCCCGGGGGTGCGGATTCCGCGGATGGTCATGCAGGTGTGCTCGGCCTGGATAACGACAAGGACGCCCAGCGGGTTGAGCTCGCGCACCATGGCATCGGCAATCTGGCTCGTGAGCCGCTCCTGCAGCTGGGGACGGTGAGCGTAGCCCGTGACGCAGCGGGCAATCTTAGAGAGACCGGTGATGCGGCCGTCGCGGGGAATGTAGCACACGCTCGCCTTCCCCATGAAGGGCAGGATGTGGTGCTCGCACATGCTGGCAAAGGGGATGTCGCGCACGACGACCATCTCCTCGTTGCCCGGCTCGTGGAACTGCTTTCGCAGGTAGTGACCAGGGTCCTCCTGCATGCCTCCGAAGATCTCCTCGCAGGCGCGAGCGACGCGATCGGGCGTGCCGACAAGCCCGGGCCTGTCGGGGTCCTCGCCAATGGCGAAGAGGAACTCCCTCACGGCAGCCTCAACGCGCGACTTGTCGAGCTTGCCGTAGGTAAGCTCGGAAGTCCTGCCGGGACCTTCCGTCTGCCCGGGAAGGTCAAAGTCCTCGTCATCGCGATCGTCCATCGCTAGCCCACCGTCCTCTGAGCCGCCTCGACCACGTGCTTGGCCAGCACCGCCGTGGTGACGGATCCCACGCCCCCGGGAACGGGGGTGATGGCGCGCACCACGGGCTCGACGGCGTCGTAGTCCACGTCGCCCACGAGCATGCCGGCCTTCTCGTCCCAGTTGATGCCAACGTCGACCACGACCTGCTGGGGAGCGCCGCATGCTGCCCCCACCGTGCCGATGTGACCCGCCGCCGCAACCACGATGTCTGCATCCTTGCAAGCCGCAGCAAGGTCGCGCGTGTGCGTGTGGCACATGGTCACGGTGGCGTTTCTCGCCTGCAGCATCATGGAGACGGGCTTGCCGATGACAAGCGAACGGCCCACGACGGTGACCTTGGCTCCGTCGAGGGGAACCTTGTAGTAGTCGAGGAGCTCGACCACGGCCTCGGCGGTGCACGGCGGAAAGCCAAGCGGTCTGTTGGCAAAAACGCCGTAGAGCGAGCCGGTCGTGATGCAGTCCACGTCCTTTGCGGGATCGAGTGCAGCGCATGCAGCGGCCTCGTCAAGCGTCTTGGGAAGCGGGCGAAACATGAGGCAGCCGTGAATCGACGAGTCCTCGTTGACCTCGTTGATCACGTGCATGAGCTGCTCCTGGGGGCAGTCCGCAGGCAGCACGAACTTGCGCAGGCCAAGGCCGACCTTATCCGCGCGCTTTGTGGCACCGCGCTCGTAGGAGAGGTCGTCCTCGCGCTCCCCCACGCGCACGATGGCGAGCGTGGGGCGAACGCCCTTCTCGGCAAGCGCCTCAACCTGAGGAACAAGCCGTTCTGTGAGTGCCTTTGCAACGGGTGCGCCCTTCATTACCTGCTCGGCCAACGGATTCCCCTCTCAACTCGCACATAGGCGTCATCCGCCTTCTTGCATCCCTCATCGAGCATCTCCTGCGTATGGGATAGGAGGTCCTCAGCGTACTCTCGATCGGCCATCGACTTGGCGTTGATGAAGATGTTGAGGCTCACGGCCTTGAGCGCGGCCGAGAGAAGCGTGGCACCAGCGCCGGCATCGCTTATTGCAATCCTGGTCCCGATGCGGCTTATCTCGTCTACCAGGTCAATCGCCTCGCAGGTCTTCTCCATGATCTTGAGGGGCGGCTCGCAGGCAGAGCGCAGCGCCGCCTCCATGACCTCGGCCTTGTGCGCACGCTCCTCTTCGGTCCCCTTGGGAAGCCCATAGGCGCGTGAGAGCGGCTCGAAGGCCTTGGCATCCTCGTCCGCCAGGACGAGAAGCTCGTCGCGCACCGCCTCGAAGCGAGGGATCAGCTCCTCGATGCGACCTTGGACGTCTGCGTACCTCTTCTTGCCAAGCGTGAGACTAGCGACCATCTGACCAAGCGAGGCGCCCACAGCGGCAGCAACCGCAGAGGCCCCGCCCCCACCAGGCACGGGGGCCTTGGAGGAGAGCACGTCCGAGAACTCCTCCACCCGCATATCCGCGACAGTATCCATGAACCCTCCCATAGAAGGAATCATCCGAAGAAAGAAAATGATAGAAGCGCGCCCAGGCGACTCCCCAAGGCGCCCGCCGAGAAGCACGACGAGCCGCCAAGGGGACAAGCGCCGTCGGGCTGCCAGAGGCATCGAGTAGCGGCCCCGGAAATCTAAGCGAAGGTATCTGAGCGCAAAGCGCGAAGCACCTTCGCGTGATTTCCGGGGCCGCCCCAGGCGCCCTTAGAACAGCCCGACGATCTTGCCGTCAGGCGTCACGTCGATCTTCTCGGCGGCCGGCACCTTGGGGAGTCCGGGCATCGTCATGATGTCGCCCGTGAGCGCCACGATAAACCCTGCGCCTGCGGAAACCTTGAGGTTGCGGACGGTGATGCGGAAGCCCTCGGGGGCACCGAGCTTGTGCTGGTCGTCGGTGAAGGAGTACTGCGTCTTGGCAACGCAGATGGGAAGCTTGCCAAAGCCCTGCTCCTCCAGCTCCTTGAGCTGCCTGGCCGCCTTGGTGGTGTAGTCCACGCCGTCGGCGTGGTAGATCTTGGTGGCGATGGCGTTGAGCTTGTTGGCAATCGTGTCATCAAGATCGTAGGCAAACTGGAAGTCGTTGGGCTGCTCGCAGAGGCGCACGACCTCCTCGGCAAGCGCCAGGCCACCCTCGCCGCCCTTTGCCCAGACCTCGGAGAGGGCAACGTTCACGCCGAGCTTGTTGCACTCGTCCTCGACGAGCCTGAGCTCGGCAGCGGTGTCCGTGGGGAACGCGTTGATGGCAACGACCACCGGAAGCTTGAAGACGTCCTTGATGTTGGAGACATGACGGAGCAGGTTGGGAAGACCCGCCTTGACGGCGTCGAGGTTCTCTGCGGTGAGCTCGTTCTTGGGGACGCCGCCGTTGTACTTGAGCGCACGGACGGTGGCAACCAGCACGACGGCATCGGGGTGCAGGCCGGCGTAGCGGCTCTTGATGTCAAGGAACTTCTCGGCGCCAAGGTCTGCGCCAAAGCCGGCCTCGGTCACCACGTAGTCGGCGAGCTTGAGGGCTGTGGTTGTTGCCTCGACGGAGTTGCAGCCGTGCGCGATGTTGGCGAACGGGCCGCCGTGCACAAAGGCGGGGTTGTTCTCGAGCGTCTGCACAAGGTTGGGCTTGATGGCATCCTTGAGCAGCGCCGTCATGGCTCCCTCGGCGTGGATGTCGTGGACCGTGACGGGCTTTCGGTCAAAGGTGTAGGCAATAACCATGCGACCGAGACGCGCCTTGAGATCCATGAGGTCGGTGGCCAGGCAGAAGCAAGCCATGACCTCGGAGGCCACGGTGATGTCGAAGCCATCCTCGCGCGGCATGCCGTTGGCAACGCCACCCAGGCCGTCCACGATGCTCCTGAGCTGGCGGTCGTTCATGTCGACGCAGCGCTTCCACACGATGCGGCGCGGGTCAATGCCAAGGGTGTTGCCCTGCTTGATGTGGTTGTCCAGCATAGCGGCGCAGAGGTTGTTGGCCGCGCCAATGGCGTGGAAGTCACCGGTGAAGTGCAGGTTGATGTCCTCCATGGGGACAACCTGGGCGTACCCGCCGCCCGCGGCGCCACCCTTGATGCCAAAGACGGGGCCAAGCGAAGGTTCGCGCAGGCAGAGCATGGCGTTCTTGCCCATCTTGCAGAGGGCGTCCTCAAGTCCCACGGACGTGGTGGTCTTGCCCTCGCCTGCGGGCGTGGGGTTGATGGCGGTGACCAGAATGAGCTTGCCCTTCATGGGCGTATTGGAAAAGGCGTGGATGTCCACCTTTGCCTTGTAGTTTCCGTAGAGCTCCAGCTGCTCGGGACCCAACCCCGCCTTCTTGGCGACCTCGGTAATGGGGAGCATCTTCGCCTCTTGGGCAATCTCGATATCTGACTTTGCCATCTCCTGACTTCCTTTCGCTTTATGGCGCTAGTCGACGCCAACGGTTACCGAGTTTCACGGGACGAACTGACCGCGTCCCATTGTGCCGCTCCGGGCCACGTCGCCATCGCAAGAATCCAAGATGAAACATGGATACTACCGAGTGAACGCACCTGAGATACCAACGAACCAAGGCAGTCTCCCCGTCGCTTGCAAGGAGATGCTACGGCCCTGCCACGCACCTCTCAATGTCAAAACAATACAAATCGAGGTGCAGAAAACCGTTCAATTTGACCAGGCGCTCTGCCCCTCGTTAGCTCAACCTTACCTGCGGTGTGAGCGAATGGGAATACCGTTTGAGAATGACGTGATACTCGTGTCGCTCCGGGCCACGTCGCCATCGCAAGAATCCAGGATGATACGTGGATACCACCGAGAACGGATAGCCAAGCCGTGAAAGACTCGTTGCTCACCTAACGGCGCATCAAAAATCCTCGCGGCCAGGCAGCCAATTGCCTAGAGAAGGGCCCGCCCAGAAGAGCGGGCCCACCCTTGCAGTTATCTTCGCATCATGGGCTAGAAGGTGGTCCAGCCACCGTCCACGGTTATCTGGGCGCCATTCACATAGGCATTGTCATCATCGAGAAGGAACAGTATTGCCCTTGCAATGTCCTCTGGCGTTCCCATCATGGTGTTGCCATCCGCATCGCAACCCAGTGAAACTCCCCCGCGAACGTTGTACAGCTCGTTGCCCTCGGAATCCATGATTTCGCGATCTGGCCACTTCTCCATAGCGTTCCCCAGGATGCCGGAGAGTATTGCCCCCGGGTTTACGACGTTCACCCTAAGGTTGCGCCAGTGATACGACCATGCAAGATTTCGCGCAAGGCCAAGGACTGCGTGCTTCGAGGTTACGTATGCCGCCCCCGCAGTGGAGCCATACAGTCCGCCCACCGAACCGACTATCACAACATTTGCCGCAGGCCCCTCATGATCGAGCAGCATGGGAAGGCAGTCTCGAACAAGGTAGAAGCAATCGTTGCAGTTCACATCCATGACATATTGCCAAAGTGCATCATCTGTCTTGTGAGCAGGGCACATGAGGTCGAGAACCCCGGCGACATACAGCAGGCTATCGATTCGCCCGTACTTCTCGCGAGCCGCCGCAACAAGACCCGAACGGTCTTCGGAGCTCGTTACGTCTCCGTAGACCATTTCAAGATTGCCTTTGAATTCGGGCAGCTCCTCGGAGATCTCCTCGAGCGTATCGGCCATGTTGTCTCTGTTGTTGTCGAATCCAATCACCGTTGCTCCATCGGCAAGAAGCATCTTGAGGGTGGCTGCCCCCATCCCCGAAGCGCATCCAACGAGTACAACGACCTTTCCCTTCATGGAAGACATGGCATATCCCTCCTAGCACCACTTGGGAGCAACGATGACGGCGGGCGAGTCATTTGGCCCAATGGTCACCTTGGTCCCCAGGGGACATCTCTTCGGATCGACTATTGCGTAGCCGATGTTCTTATCGACGGTATAGCCGTAAATCATCTGGCGGCACTTTCCGACTGGTATTCCGCGCTTGCGGACTATCTCGTTCTGGCATATGTCCTCATAGCTCTCGCGCTCAATCTCAACGCCAACGAACGCATAGCGCGGGCCAACTTCCTGAGCCTTCTCCAGTGCAGCGCGCCCCACAAAGTCACCCTTCTTGTCGAGATGCACCGACCATCCAAGGTTTGCCTCGAAGGGCGTCAGGTGGTGATAGTCCTGCCTAAGGGCCATGCCCTTCTCCATGGGGAGGCTCCTCACGAAAACCTCGAGCGTTTGCAGCTCCCGAGAATCTGCGTCACGCAAGAGCTTGAGAATTTGGTCGGAATCAGAGCGAGAGCAATAGATCTCATAGCCGAGTTCGCCGGTGAAGCCGCCTCTGTCCACGCGAACCGAAATCCCACCAATGCTGGCATTGACAATCTGGAAGCGCTTCAGCTCATCAACGGGAGCATCCAGCAGCTTGTCCATCACCTCTGCCGAACGAGGCCCCTGCACGGAGAACATGTCGATTTCTGGCGTGATATCAGAGAAGGCAACATCGTATCCTTCCGCATGCTCTCCCAGCCAGCGGACCATCTGAGGTCCGTAAAGCGTGGAGAGCCACCAGTGGTTCTCCTCAAGGCGGATTGCCATGAGGTCATCGATAATTCCACCGCTATCGTCGAGCATCGTGGTGTACTTCTCGCGCCCCACGTTGCACTGAGCAACGGTGTTGACTAGAAGCTTGTCGAGCAGGGCGGTCGAGTCTGCCCCCGTTACGTCCACCGTGTCGTGGGTCCAGCGATACCAACCGGAGTCTTTCCTCACTGCAAGCGCATCTGCACGAGCAACCTCGTCGTCTTTAAACAGCATGATTCGTCACTCCCCTACACCATGTGCGTATCGATCTTGCGGCCAATCTGGATGAACTGGTACTCGTCGTCCTTCCCGTCAATCCAGACGGACCACTCGGGCGAGACAAGCGTCTTGACGGCACCGTTCCACTCAGCCTCGTATCCGGCGGTTATCTCGTCGAGAGGAGCCATGGGGAAACGGCCGTTAAAGTCATCGGTTGAGACCTTGATGGTCACGCCGTCGCTGTCGAAGGCCTCCCACTCGAAGGGAACAAGCTGGCAGCCCATGATGGCCCCAATGTAGGCGCCCATGACGCGCGGGTCGTTGTCGCCCACCTCGCGGGGGATGTCGAGCCACGCACGGAGACCCTCCCGTGCAAATGGGTCGACAAAGTGGTTCTTGCCTGCCGTTGAAAAGACAATCGGAAGCACGCGGTCAAAGTCTCCGTCGTTCTTCTCCATATCCCTGATAGCAATAAGCGGGAACGAAATAGACCAGACCCAGCCCATCTGGGCAACCCAGTTGTACTGCCACTCGAAGGAGTGCTCCTCGCCAAAAGTCTGCGTATACTGGCCGTTTCGAAGACCTTGGGCATGCTTCACGCGACGCTCCGGCGGTGTATCGTGAACGGGAGCTACGGACTCGCCCCTGTGGTCAAGCCAGCCCTGGTGATCCAGGTCAAACGCGTCGAGCCGCTCCGCGACCACACGACAGTGGGGGTCGCCGCACCCAAGCGCCTCGCACATGTTCAACGCAACGTCATTGGTGATCTTGCCATGCTCGCCGCCTGCAGCGATGTCGAAGTTGGCGGTAAACATCGCCGTTGTCATGTTGCACATCTCGGAGCCGACAATGTCCCAAGGGCAGGAATCGAGCTCCTTCTCGACACGGTTTCGCGTGAATTGAATCACGCGCCCAGCCATGTCCTCTGCCTCATCACCATAGTCTCCCCATATGGCACCTATCCACGCCTCCCTGTCTACGAATTCCGGGATGTTCCATTCGTCGTAGAAGGCATTGAGATACTGTTGGAGCTGACCCTCGGAGCCCGAGCACGCTGCGCAGTTCATCATGTTCGCGGTTTCGCAGATCCGCGCAGTCCGGTCCTCCCAGTCATCGTTGAGGATGCGCATCACCTGGAAGATGTTCGCGGAGAACGCGGCAATCGTTCTGAGGCAGAAGGAATACGCCTCCTTCTCGGGGATCACCTTCCCAAACGCCGTCTCGACACCACGATGGAGATCAACCCTCTGTTTTAGTGCCATGACCCACTCCTCCTCCGATGCGAACCGAAAGGCAGCACGTGCCTCATAAAATGGAGGATGTAATTGGAGGGCATTTACTGCCAGCGGCAGTTTGGAGGATTGTGCCCCGAGGGACACCTACGATCTGTTGGTCCCGAGAGGCAGTCTCCCTTCCACCGAGACACGTCGGCCCTTTGACGGAATGGATCGGCTCGGCTCTTCCTGTCTGCTACATTGGCAAGCACATTACGTAACGGCACTTGGTGTCATGTCCAGGCATGTGGTGATTGTCATGAAGGTGAGTCCTCAGCTGATCTGCGAAGGCCTTCCGGCTGAGTTCGAGGCGCAGCTCTCCGGTGCCTCTCCCCTGGAGGAGACGCTCGAGGCGCCCGAACTCCTGGCAACAGATACCCCCGAGCTGCGGGGAGGACGAATCTTCGTAACCAGCGCAGACCGTCTCCCCCGTCTCACCAAGCTTGGACAAGGCTGCGCCCTGCTTTGCATAGGCGACACCAGGAGGTTGGATTGGTTTCGGAGGCACTGCGCAGTCATCACCGTTAGCCCGAGCCTTGATTTCTACACTGTTTTCTCCGCAGTCCAGCAGGTGTTTCTCCGCATTGGAAACTGGGTGCTCGACACCTACCAGATACTCGAAGACGGCGGCTCAATCCAGTCGATGCTCGAGGCATCCGCAGCAGTCACCCCTGCGTCGATGATCGTTGTGGACTCGAGCTTCGACTGCATAGCCTCGACAGGCCTGAGGGCGGATTCGGCGGAGTCTCCAGAAGGCGTCCCAGATGGCGCGGCAGAGGAGGCGGGCAGAAGGCTTCCCCTCTCGCAGGTAGACCAGTACCTTGCGTCCTACAATCTCTCGATGAGCGAGAAGGAGCCCTTCACCCTTGAGTTTGACCAGCTACAAAGCCTGAATGTTAATCTCATCGACGCTAATGGATACCACGGGTGCCTCTCGTTCCTCTATTACGACAGCAGCATGCGTCCTGGCGACTCATTTATCGCCAGGCATCTTGCGCGCATGGTGCTTCGGTGCGTATCCCAAACCAGAGGCAAAACGGAGACCCGCAACGACATTTTGAAGAGAGCCCTCTCCAACCTGATAGAGAACCTTCCCCTTGGCACCCTGGAGCTCGCAGCCCTTCAGGCAGCATCCTCGAATGGCACCTACGTTTGCGTGCTGATGCGACCCCAAAGGCGGTCTCGGGAGCTCCCGCTGTCCTACATTTGCAACTCGCTCGAGGAGGACATCCCCGGAACGATCGCATTTGAGTACAAGCAGACTTCGGTTGCCGCCTTCATTCGCATCGACCGTCTTGCACCAGAGGGGAGTCGCAGAGACGAGCTTGAGCGCAGGCTCCTCCCCATTCTCGTCTCCCTAGACATGAAGGCAGGGATGTCTGATCATGTGAGCAACCCGCTTGAGGCAAGAAGCTATTTCCTACAAGCGAGCATTGCCCTTGACAAGGGCTCTTGCCTGCAGGAAGGTCCCTCCCTCTACCGATTCCAAGACTATGCGCTCGCAGAGCTGTTGGAGAACTGCACGGGAGAAATGCCCGTCGAGCTGTACTTCACGAGCGGTCTTAGGCGGCTCTTTGCCCATGACAAGAACTCTGCGACCTCATATGTCCAGACCATGAGCGTGTACCTGAAGCACAACATGAACGTCACGCACACCGCCCAGGCTCTCTTCATCCATCGCTCCACGCTCATAGACCGCCTCGAGCGCATACGTTCGCTTTTGGACGAAGACCTGGAAGACCCGGACGAACGGCTGCGACTGGAGATGGTGCTGCGAGCGTTGGAGCTTCGTGGCCAGTTGAGAAACCAGCTCGGGGGATACAGCCAAAGCGGCAGCATCCCCCTGATGTAGCACTCCCCGTTATAAGGCAGCCGATGGTTCCAGAGCCTAGTCTCCCAAGGCCTTGAGCTCTGCGTCAATCTCGTCGAGATGGTCCGCAAGTTCCTTGGCTTGGGGGAAGCTCGCGAGCTTCCTCAGAGTGAGCCCATACACCATCTTCATCTGAGGGTCGGTCTTGAAGCCGGGCGAATACTTGCAGATGATATCCGCAGCCGCCTCGTTCTTCGCAAGCGCTTTGATCTTGCTGTCAACAGAAACACCCATTGCGCTCTCCTCTCCTTGGCGGGATGCTGCATGCATCCCGTCCTGCTGGTGGATTGCGAGGACACCCTCGCAGCTCTCAACTAGCATCAAGGTAGAAAGCGCGTACGTACACCGCACAAAGCAGAGGTGTTTTTCGAGGGGAACACCTACAAAGTGAACGTGATGCGCGAGGCGGCAGAATGGCATAGGGCAAAGAGACCCCTATCCCCGCGCAGCACCAAGTGCGCGCCGTAGAAATTCCGACCGGGACTCACTATGAGCAGTCGTTGCACGGTCATGCTCGTCCCTGCGTGACCGATGCGCCTTGAGCACGATCGTCACAAGGTACTCCTCGCTCATCCTCGACAAGAATGAGACAAAGGGAACTCCCTTTGTCTCATCGCAGGTCGGCGACGGTCTGGCGCTCGACAAGCGTGCCGGCGATCCTGATCTGCTGGACGTGGTAGTTGGGGCTTGTGCCAAGAAGCGCCTGCTCAAAGGCACGACGTCCGCGCGAGAAGAGGTCAAAACGAACGGTCGTGAGACGGTTGTGCGGCACCGAGGCGGAAAGTGAGTCGTCCACGCCCACCACGCTCACGTCCTCGGGCACCCTTCTGCCGGCATCCTCCAGCGCCGCAATGACGCCAAGTGCCATCTGGTCGTTGGCAACGTAAACAGCCGTCATGTCCTTGTCGGCCGCAAGCGCCGCGCCGGCCTCATAGCCGCTGTCTGCCGTCCAGTCACCACGCAGCGGCTCGGCAACGTCGATACCACGCACCTCGAGCGCGTCTCGCCAGCCCTGCTCGCGGAAGTTGGAGTCGACGGAGTACGAGGGACCCCCCACAAAGCGAACCTGTCTATGCCCACGCGAGAGCAGGTGGTCCATCACGAGCATGGAGCAACCGTACTGGTCAGAGTCAACCGTAGTGCAATGGGGATGCTCGTACATGGTGAGTAGAACCGTGCCAAACCCCGGGCTGGGACGGAAGGTGTCGAAGTCCTCGGCTTTGATGCTCATGCTCATGATCATGGCGTCAACCGGCAGCGTGAGCATGCGCTTCGTCATGTACTCCAGGGAGACCGGGTCATCGTCGCCCATCTCCACCATAGTGATGGCGTCACCGTGCTCGCGTGCGGCGGTCATGATGCCATCGAGCGTTGAGAGGTTGCCAAACTGGGTGATGTTGTAGATGCAGAGCCCCACCGAGCGATAGCGGCCACTCCTGAGCGATCTCCCCGCAAAGTTGGGCCTAAAGCCAAGCTCGTCCATAGCCTTTTGCACTGCCCTGCGGGTCGACTCGCTCACGTTGGGCTGGCCGTTGGCTACGCGGGAGACAGTCTGCTGCGACACGCCCGCCCTCTCGGCGACATCTGCCATCGAGACGAAGCGATGAGAGCTGTCCTGACGCCCCGTACTCATCTCAAGTCCCCCCCTGCTCGAACGGGCCCAGTCGGCCCCTGCCGATTACCGCCTGCCGGACAAGCGAGAAAAATCTAAAGACTCTCGCTGTTCATCCGTACTGAGTACGTTAACATAACCTTGGTTGCAAACGAGCAGCATCGAAAAAAATTGCTTGTTTACCGAGCAATTATCGTACACGAGAGGAGACCCCATGGTCAGCTCGGAGGCCCTTGGACGCACGCCATCGGGAGAATTGGTCCGCGTCTTCACGATCACCACCCCCAGGGCACGCCTAAGGCTCATGGAGTTTGGGGCAGCGCTCCTCTCGCTGGAGGTCCCCAACGCCTCTGGAACGCAGGGGGACGTTCTTCTCGGCCTGGAATCGCTTGAAGATTACTTCGATAACCCCGCCTGTCACGGCTCCACCGTGGGGCCCATCGCAAACCGCACAGATGGGGCAGAGATGACCATAGGCCCCGCCGTCGCCTGCCACCTTGCAAGAAATGATGGGCCCAACCAGCGCAACAACCTCCACACCAGCCTTACCTCGGGACTCCACAAGCGCGTGTGGAGAGCGGCCGCCGTCGACAAGAGAAACGCCGTGCGCCTCACCTGCCGGCTCGGCGAGGGAGAGCTTGGACTGCCCGGCAACCGTACCTTCACCTGTGAGGTTTCGCTTGTCGACCTTCCCGACGACACCACGCGCCTCACAATCTCGTACTCCTGCAAGACCGATGCCCTCACCTTTGTGAACATGACCAACCACAGCTATTTCAACCTGGCAGGCCACAACGCCGGTAACGCCATGGGGACGGTCATGCGCCTCGAGGCAGACGAGTTTCTGCCCATCCGCGAGGACTCGGTCTCGACGGGCGAGATTCGCCCCGTCGACGGAACGCCCTTCGACTTCCGCGAGCCAAAGCCTGTGGGGCGCGACATCAACGGGAACGACGAGCAGCTCCACCGAGCACGCGGATACGATCACTGCTTTTGCATCCGGGGCTGGAAGGCAGGTGCCCCGCCGCGCCTGGCTCTCTCTGCTCTTGACCCTGCAAGCGGCCGCACACTTAAGATACGCGTGAGCACGCCGGGCGCGCACCTCTACACGGGAAACTGGCTCGATGATGCCCACGCCAAAGGCGGCGGGACCTACCTGCCGCGCACGGGCTTTGCGTTTGAGCCCGAGTTCTATCCGGACTGTGCCCACCACTTCTCGTGGCCGCAGCCAATCTGCACGCCATCCCAGCCGTACACCCAAACGATTGTCTACCAGCTAGGAACCATGCCACGCTGAGGAAACATGCTGTAAAGGTGAGACGGGCGCTGCCCCCTCATTGCGAAGACGCGTTGCCCGGCATGCCGGGAGAAAGGAGAACACGATGAACGAGACGTGCGCCGGCCACAAGGACGGATTCGAGCGGGCGCGGCAGCTTTTCTGCCGGGAGTTTGGCGAGCCCGCCGCAGGCGAGCGCCTGCTTCAGGTACACGCCCCTGGCCGCTCAGAGATTGCCGGCAACCACACCGACCACGAAGGGGGCCACGTTATCGCGGGTGCCCTGGACGTGGCTGTAAACGCACTCGCCCGCCCCAACGGCCTGGGCGTGGTGCGCCTGGCAAGCGACGGATACCCCACCATCGAGGTCTCCCTCGACTCGCTTGACCCCCAGGACGCTGAGAAGAACACCACAGCTTCGCTGGTAAGGGGCATGGCGTTCAGGATGGCCCAGGACGGGCGCACCCCTGCAGGCTTTGACCTTGCCATGACTAGCACCATCCCCGTGGGCGGGGGGCTCTCCTCGTCCGCAGCGGTCGAGGCAGCGCTGGGACGTGCGATGGAGGCCCTCTGGGAGGGACGCAGCTATGACGCCCTCGAGATGGCGCGCATGAGTCAGTTTGCCGAGAACGTCTACTTTGGCAAGCCCTGCGGCCTCATGGACCAGGCATCCGTCTGCCTGGGCGGCCTCGCCTTCATCGACTTTGCCGTTCCCGAGGACCCTGTTGCCCGACGCCTGGAGTTCGACTTCGAGGACCACGGCTATGCGCTCTGCCTTGTGGACGTTGGCTCGAGCCACGCAGACCTCACCGACGCGTACGCCGCCATGCCCCAGGAGATGCAGGCAGTTGCCGCCGTGTTTGGAAAGAAGCGCCTCTGCGAGGTTGACCAGGACGACTTCGACGCCCACGTCCCCGAGCTGCGGCGCGACCTTGGCGACCGCGCGGTGCTGCGCGCCATCCATTACTGGCGCGAGAACGAGCTGGTCGACAAGCGCTGGGCGGCACTCAATGCACCGGACATCGACGCCTTCCTCGCGTGCACGCGCACCTCGGGGGCGAGCTCGGCAATGTTCCTCCAGAACGTCTCGTGCGACGTGGAGAGCCAGCCTGCCATGGTGGCTCTTGGGCTTGCCGAGCGCGTTCTCGACGGACGCGGCGCCACGAGGATCCATGGGGGCGGCTTTGGCGGCACCATCCAGTGCTTTGTCCCGCTCGACCTTGTTGAGGAGTTCTCCGACCGCATGGACGCATGGCTTGGCGCTGGCTCCTGCAGGCGCTACCGCATTTCTGACAGGGGGGCGTACGCGGAATGGGAGTAGAGAGCGAACATACGCCCATTGACGGTGCGGCCCTGGTTGCCGCTGCTACAGGGATTGTTGACTATGCCGCCAACCATGGGCTCATTGGCTGGGCGGACCGTGTCTGGGGCGTGAACGCCGTGCTTGGGGCCGTGGGCGCAACCAGCCCCGGCCCCAGTGACGCGTGGGTGCTCGCCGAGGGACCGGACTCCCCTGCCGTGACGCAGGGCGCAACGGCCACGGCACCAGACGACCTTCTCGCCACTCTCGCCGAGGCCGCGGTGGCTAACGGCTGCACCGCAGACACCGCGAGCGGACGTGATCGCATAGCCATGCGCGTCATGGGGCTTCTCATGCCCAAGCCCTCCGAGGTCGAGGCAACGTTCAAGGGCCTTCTCGCACACAACGGCCCCAAGGAGGCAACCGACTGGTTCTATCGCACCTGCTGCGACGCTGGCTACGTACGCCGCACTGCCATTGCCCGGAACGTCTGCTGGAACACGCAAACGGACTGGGGGTCGCTGGAGATAACCATTAACCTCTCCAAGCCTGAGAAGGACCCTCGCGAGATTGCTGCGGCGGGCAAGGCGCCTGCGGGCGAGAAGTACCCAGCCTGCCAGCTCTGCATTGAGAACGAGGGTTACCCCGGGCGCGCCGCCACAGACCCCATGGGTGCGCATCCCGCCAGGCAGAATCTGCGAATCATCCCCATCTCCCTTGGCGGCGAGCGCTGGGGCCTGCAGTACAGCCCGTATGCCTACTTCAGCGAGCACTGCATTGCCATGAGCGCAAGCCACCGCCCCATGCACGTGGACCGCGCCTCGCTCTCGTGCCTCTTCGACTTTGTGGACCTGCTGCCCCACTACTTCATTGGGTCCAACGCCGACCTGCCCGTGGTTGGCGGATCGATCCTCTCGCACGATCATTTCCAGGGGGGCGCGCACGTCTTTCCCATGATGCGCGCGGCCACGGCCGAGAGGTTCTCGCTCCCCGGCTTCCCAGAGGTCTCCGGCGAGGTTCTGCACTGGCCCCTCTCGGTCCTGCGGCTCTCCTCCCAGAGCCGAGACCAGCTGCTTGACGCCTGCGACCACGTGGTTGCGGCGTGGCGCGCCTGGGGCGACGAGTCTGTTGGAGTGGTTGCGCACGACCCGGACGGTACTCCGCACAACACGGTGACCCCCATTGTTCGCCGCGTTGATGCCCAGGGCAACGTGGGTGGCGCCACGTACGAGGCCTATCTTGCCCTTCGGTGCAACGTCACAAGCGCCGAGCACCCGCTGGGCGTCTTCCACCCGCACGAGGAGTGGCACCACATCAAGCGCGAGAACATTGGTCTTATCGAGGTCATGGGGCTTGCCATCCTGCCTCCGCGCCTGGTGGGAGAGCTTGGCCGCGTTGAGGAGCTGCTGGTTGCGGGGGCAACCAGGGAGCAGATGGCCGCAGATCCACTGGCCTCATCGCACGCCGACTGGGCGGCGCAGCTTGCCGAGGAGAACCTCGGGCTTACCACCGCAAACGTGCACCAGGTGGTTCGCGATGGCGTGGGCTTGGTCTTCTCGCGCGTGCTTGAGGATGCCGGCGTCTTCAAGTGGGACGAGGACGGCCGCGCGGCGCAGATGCGGTTTGTGGCATCGCTGTAGCGACAAACGGCGACGAACGGTTGAGGCCATCCCGGCAGTGCCGGGATGGCCTTTTCGTTTGCGTGAGGCGCGGCCTTGAGTAAGGGCGAGTCTGGCGCAAGGGTACTCTGGAGCAAGGAAGAACGCGCACCTGCTTCCTCCAGAAACCCGCGACTTAATTGCTGTTATTTTCAAGTACGGCTGAGAATAACTGCAGGTAATATCCCTGATTGCCATTTGGGCACTGCAACTAAACCGCACTTCTCTATGCGGTGAGCCCCACCTGGCATGTGGACCATACGCCGCTACCTGACCATGCTCATGGGGGAGATTCCGCGCCTCACCAACGACGAGAACGGCTATGGTCCGCGTGGCCATGGCTTTCTTACGCATGTGGACATCCCCGACGAGGTGGAAGCCGCATGAGAGTGTCTTCTCGCGCGCTATCCCTGGTCGATGAGGAAGGCCGACCCCCCGCTTTGCGGGATAGCGAGGCGGGTGCAGCATGGCGGGGTAGCGTGGCGGGTGCAGCCCCTTCTTTCCTGCAAATTTCGATTGGTTAGCGCACCCTAAACGATTGGAAATTGCAGGTAGAAAGATTGTCTGCATTTCTCGATTGGTTAGCGCACCCTAAACGATCGAAATATGCAAGATCCCCAGCCCTCTCGCAGCGTCGCGGATTCCAAATGGTTGTGTCCCCTTAAACGGCGAGAACACCTGGCATACCAGCGGCCCACCCCAGCACACCAAAGCGTCTGGGGCGGGCCATCAGGGATGGGCGCCGCCCAGAGGGGGTTCCGGGCAGCGAGGGAGGGTATGTCGGTTACTTCTTCTGAACGTACTTCAGGCAGTCGAGCGTGACAGCGGTGAGGATGATCACGCCGGAGAACACAAACTGCAGGTTGGTATCGATACCCAGAATGGTCAGGGAGTACGTAAGTGCGGTGAAGATGAGAACACCCACCGTGACGCCGGAAATCTTGCCGATACCGCCGGTGAAAGAGACGCCACCTACAACGCAGGCCGCAATAGCGTCCATGTCCCAGCCCTGGCCATATGCGGCGGAACCGGAGCCAACCATGCGCATGCACTCAAGCCAGTCACCAAAGCCGTAGAGGATACCGGCCATCACGAACGCCAGCAGCGTCACCTTGAAGACCGAGATGCCGGAGACGGCAGCAGCCTCGGGGTTTCCGCCCACGGCGTAGAGGTTCTTGCCAAAGGTGGTCTTGTTCCAGATGAACCACACGATGATGATTGCCGCCACTGCCCAGAGGATGATCGTGGGGAAGCCATTGACCTTGGGAATCACCATGTTGGGGATGGCGGGGTCGATGGAGCCAAACGAGACGCCCTTGGTGGCATATGTGACCAGGCCAAAGATGATGAGCATGTTGGCCATGGTCGAGATGAACGGGTGCATCTTGAAGCGCGCGGTGAAGAAGCCAGCAATAGAGGTGAAGAGCGTGCAGAGAGCTACGCACACCACAAGGGCCAGCACGATACGCGCAACGAGCGGCATGCCGGTGAAGTCGAAGACGTGGCCAAAGACCGAGCCCGTGTTAACACCCTGGTGCATGATGATCGTCGCTGCCGTCATGCCCATACCCATCATGCGACCAATGGAGAGGTCGGTGCCGGTAAGCAGGATGAGTCCGGCAACGCCCAGCGCCAGGAACATGCGCGGCGAGGCCTGCTGGAGGATGTTCAGTATGTTCTGGTACGTGAGAAGCTGCGTGCCCTTCACGACGGGCGTGATGGCACACAGGAAGATGAAGACAAGGAGAATGACGATGTAGAGGCCGTTCTTGAGGAGGAACTGTCTGCGGTCGAAGGTGTACTTGTAGTTCTCCCACTTTTGGGCCTGACGCTGCGCAAACGTGAACTTGGACATACGCAGGAGGTCGATGAGGTGATACTCGTAGCTGAAGGCCGCATGCTCGCGATCCTTGATCTGCTGCATCTCCTTCTCAAAGACCACCTTGGCGTCGAAGCGCCGGTTCTTGTAGACGTAGTTCTCGTCCTTGACCTCGGCGCGATCGGTGAGACCAGAGAGGTTCGCGCGGTGCTCGTCCTCGAGCGCCTTGAGGTTGGCCTGGTAGCGATCCTTGGCAAGCATGCGCTCCTGGGCACAGCTCTCACGCACGGGTTCGAGGTACTCCTTTGCGTAGTGCTCTTTGAGGTAGCCCTCGGCCTCAGAGACAAGGCCGGCCACCTCGACCTTGTGGCTCGCCTCGACAGCCTTTGCGGCGGCAAGCTCGCTCTTGTAGCCGGCAATGGCCTGCTCGCGCTCCTCCTTGGTGAGGATGCGGTCGCGCTTGGTTGCGTCGATGTCACCCTGGAGCTTAACCACGCGGTCGGTTCCGTCGCGCCGCAGCTCGTCGATCTTTGCCTGGATGGCGGAAACGCGCTCGTCAATGGGGCGGAGCAGGGCCTGCTCCTCCTCGACCGTAAGCACCTTATCGCCCTGGTTTGCCATGTGTGCTCATCCCCCTTACAGGTACTTCGCGCTTAGACGCAGGAGCTCTTCTTGGTTGGTCTCCCGTGTGTTGACGATGCCGGAGAGCCGGCCGTTGGACATGACGCCAATGCGGTTGGTGATGCCGAGAATCTCTGGCATCTCTGAGGAGACCACGATGATGGTCCTGCCCTGCTTGGCCATGCCAATGATCAGCTCGTAGATCTCGTACTTCGCGCCTACGTCAATGCCACGCGTGGGCTCGTCCATGAGGAACACCTGCGGTCCCCGCTCGAGCCACTTGCCAAAGATGACCTTCTGCTGGTTGCCGCCGGAGAGGCTCGAGATCATGTCTTCGGGACCCATGCACTTGGTGTTCATAAGCTTGATCTCGGCTGCCGTGGCGTTGGTCATCTTGGGGTCGGAGAGGGCGATGCCGCTCCTGTAGTGGTTGAGGTTGGCAATCGTGGTATTGAAGGTAAGGTTGCCTTTGAGGAACAGGCCGTTTGCCTTGCGTTCCTCGGTGATCAGCGCAAAGCCGTGCTCCATGGCCTCGCGCGCATTCTCGAAGTTCATGAGGTGGTCGCGGAAGTACACGCGGCCAGCGGCGCGCGTGCGCACGCCGAAGATGGTCTCAAGAAGCTCGGTGCGGCCGGCCCCTACAAGGCCATAGAGGCCAAAGATCTCTCCCTTGCGTACGTCGAACGAAATGTCCTGCAGGTAGGGCGGATACTTCGTGGAGAGATGCCTAATGGAGAGAATCGGCTCGCCCGGTACGTTGTCGACGGGCGGGAAGCGGTTCTCCAGCGAACGACCCACCATGGCGGCAATGAGCTCGTTCATCGTCGTCTGGGAGGTGGGCTTGGTCATGACGAGCTTGCCGTCACGAAGTACGGAGATCTCGTCGCAGATCTCGAAGATCTCATCCATCTTGTGCGAGATGTAGATAAGCGAGATGCCCTGCTCCTTGAGCATGCGCATCATGCCAAAGAGCTTCTCTACCTCCTGAGACATCAGCGAGGAGGTGGGCTCGTCCAGGACGATGACCTGGGCATTGTACGAAATTGCCTTGGCAATCTCGACCATCTGGCGCTGCGAGACGGACATCTTGCGCATGGGCTGATCGAGGTCGACGGTTATGCCCAGGCGGCGGAAGAGCTCTGCCGCCTCCTTGCGCATGAGGCCCTCGTCCACGACGCCCAGCGAGTTGACCGGATAGCGGCCGAGGAAGAGGTTGTCCACCACGCTGCGCTCCAGGCACTGGTTGAGCTCCTGGTGCACCATGGCGATGCCGTTCTCGAGGGCGTCCTTGGGGCCCGAGAAGTTCACCTCTCGGCCGTTCAGGATGATGGTCCCCTCGTCTTTCTGGTAGGTGCCAAAGAGGCACTTCATCATTGTGGACTTGCCGGCGCCGTTCTCGCCCATGAGTCCCATGACCGTTCCGCGCTTGAGGTCGAGGTCGATGTGGTCGAGTACCTGGTTGCGCCCGAAGGACTTGCACATCCCGCGAATCGACAGCACCACGTCGTTCTGGCTGTCAGCCATGCTCCCCCATCCTTCCTACTAGATGCCCGCAAAATGTGCGGGGGGAACTCCCCTCCCCCCGCACCGGACGCGTGTCACGAACAAGACGTACGGGAAAGCCCTAGCTCAGGAGGGAGGTGTAGGACGAGGCGTTGTCGGTCTTCACCATGTTGATGGCAAAGGCGTCGTATTCGCTCGGGTTGCCAAGGCGGTTGGTGATGTTGGACTCGGTCTGGCCGTCACCGCCGATGTAGTCCACCGTGAGGTTGAGGAGCTTGTCGTACTGCTGGAGCAGCGGCTGGTAGGTGGAGCTAAGGAAGTTGTCTGCCGCGTTGTAGATATCCAGCCACACTTTCTTGGACGGAGACTTCGAAGAGTCGAGCTGCTTGGAAGCGCCCTCGTAAATCTTGGTGGAGTCCGTGAAGTCGGTGTAGTTCTCGGCGGTCACGGCAACGTTCATCGCATAGTAGGAGCGGTCGGCCTCGACGTACTTGTAGGTGTCCTCAGCAAGCACGTTGCCGGCGTCATCGGCCGTGGAGATGCCGGTGTTGATATCGACGCCATCGAGGGAGTTGCGGAGCAGCCGCAGCGTGAGATAGGCCTGGATGTCGGCGTGCTGGCTGATGGTTCCGCCGTAGCCCTCGGCGATAGCAGCAACGGCGTCGTTGTTGGCGTCGTAGCCAAAGGTCGGGACCTTGTTGTCCTTGGACCACGCATTGAACATCGACATGCCCATGCCGTCGTTGTTGGAGACGATGAGGTCAATCTGCTCGCCAAAGGAAGACGCCCAGGTGCCGATAGCGTTGCCAGCCGTTGCTGCATCCCAGGTGGCACCCGCAGAGTTCTTCATCTCCTGCGAGGCAAGCTCGCGAATGGTGTAGGTCTTGCCACCAATCTCCATCGTGGCGTCCTGGACAAGCGAGGAAGAGCCATCCGTGTTGGTACCAATGGGATCGGAGACAACCTTGCCGTCCTTCTCGACGCCCGTGCCAAGAGTGCTGCGCACGCCGCGGGTGCGGGCGATAGAATCGTTGTGGCCCACGTCGCCAATCGCGAGGACGTAACCAATGATGCCGTCGCCGTTGCGGTCAAGCGACGCAATGTTCTTCTCGATGTAGTCCTTGACCATCTTGCCCTGAGCCTCGGCGCCCTGGTTAGCATCGAAGCCAACGTAGTAGGTCTTATCGTTGAAGTTGAGGGCGGCGGAGTCAAGCTCGCCGGTGGAGCTGTTGGACGGCTGGCGGTTGAACCACACCAGCGGCTTGTCCTTGTTGGAAACTGTGCTGGTTCCAGAGGAAGCGGCGGAGTCGCTGCTCGCGCTGTCGGAGCTGCTGCCACAGCCGGCGAGCACACCCACGCTGGCAAAGCTCAGGGCGCCAAGGCCACAGACCTCAAGGAACCTACGACGAGACATTTCCATGGGTTTCTCCCTTTCCCCGTGGTTCGCGCCCCGTTGCGCAAACCTTTGATGTGAGTACGTTAACTCCACTTTTAACTGCGGATGTTAACGTTCTCATTTGTTCGACCAGCGGTTGTGGAAAGGGCGGCAGACGGCCTTTTTTGGGAGCATCAGCAACACATGAGGGAGATGACACGTTTGGGGTCAGGAGTGCCGATTAGTTGATATGGCCCCAGGAATCGTTGTCCTCAGTTCCATGGCCTGCTTGAAGATTCTGATTGGTTAGCAACCTCTAATTTGCAGCCCCTAAATGATCGGAAATTGCAGCTAAAGAATCTTTCTGCAGAATTCGATTGGTTAGCCACACCTAAACAATCGAATTTTGCAAGACGAGAAAAAAGGCCCGCGGCGGCATCAACCGTCGCGGGCCCAGCAAACACCGGGGACGAGAGAACCGTGCCAAGTTACGCCAGGTCGGCAATCTGGGCACGGAGCTGCTCGATGGACTGCTCCAGCTCCTCGGCACGGTCGCGCTTCTTCTGGATGACCTCAGGTGCCGCCTTGGCAACAAAGCCCTCGTTGGAGAGGGTGCGCTTGGTGCCGGCAAGCTCCTTCTCGGCCTTAGCAAGCTCCTTCTCCAGGCGCTTACCCTCTGCAGCAAGGTCAACCAGCCCGCCGAGAACCACAAAGATCTCAAGCGCGCCGTCGGCGACGCTCACGGAACCCGCAGGCTTGTCCTGCTGGGCACCAAGCGCCAGCTGGTCCACGTGGCCCACGCTGCAGATGAAGTCGCGCTGAGACTCGAGAACGGTAACGTCCTCGGCCGCGGCGCGCACGCACACGTCAAGCTCAGCCTTGGGGGACAAGCGGTAGCGGGCGCGCGTCGAGCGCACGGCAGAGACCACACGGCGTGCGAGCTCGAAGTCGTGCTCGGCCTTGTCGTTCACAAAGGCAGCGAGGTCTGCGGGCTCGGGCCACGCAGCGGTCATGAGGAACTGCGCGGAGTGGTCATCGAGGCCGCTTGCGGGCAGCGCGTCCCACACGCTCTCGGTGACGAAGGGCATCACGGGGTGCAGCAGGCGCATGGATACGTCGAGCACATAGACAAGGTTGCGCTGCACCTGGAGGCGCTCCTCGGGCGTGCCATGGAGCAGGCGGCCCTTGCAGAGCTCGATGTACCAGTCGCAGACCTCGCCCCAGAAGAACGACTGCAGGTCGCGGGCATAGTCGCCAAACTCGTAGCCCTCAAGCTGGCGCGTGGCGGCCTCGACGGCGCGGGCAAGGCGCGAGAGCATCCAGGCGTCCTCGGCCGTCTCTGCCTTGGGGGCACCGGGCGTGTAGCCATCGAGGTTCATCTGGACAAAGCGGCTAGCGTTCCAAATCTTGGTCACAAAAGAGCGCGCCTGCTCGGTGCGCGGGCTGTCGATGAGCTCGCGCGTCTTCTTGTCCAGATTGGCGTCGAACTTGACGTCCTGGTTCGTGGTAATGAGTGTGAGCAGGTTGTAGCGCATGGCGTCCGCGCCGTACTTGTCCATGAGCGCCATGGGGTCAACGCCGTTGCCCTTGGACTTGGACATGCGACTGCCGTCCTTGGCGAGGATGGTGGCGTAGATGTACACGTCGTGGAACGGCACCTCATGCGTGAAGTAGAGCGAGCTCATGATCATTCGGGCGACCCAGAGGGCGATGATGTCTCGAGCCGTCACGAGGACCTTGGTGGGATGGTGCCCCTCCATCTCTTCGGGGTGGTCGGGCCAGCCCTGCGTGGCAAAGGTCCACAACTGCGAGGAGAACCAAGTGTCCAGCACGTCAGGGTCTTGGTGCACGTGATGGCCGCCGCACTTGGGGCACACGTCGGTGTCCTCCATGAGGGCGTCCTCCCAGCCGCAGTCCTCGCAGTAGAAGACGGGGATGCGGTGGCCCCACCACAGCTGGCGAGAGATGCACCAGTCCTTGAGGTTGTCCATCCAGGTGAGGTAGGTCTGCGTCCAGCGCTCGGGGTAGAACTTGACCTCGCCGTCCTTGACGACCTTGGTGGCCGGCCCCTTGAGCTTGTCGACGGCAACAAACCACTGCTCAGAGAGCCAGGGCTCAAGCGCGGTGTCGCAGCGGTAGCAGTGCATGACCGAGTGCTCGAGGTCCTCAATGTGGTCGAGAAGGCCGTGCTCGTCGAACCACTTCACGATTGCCTCGCGCGCCTCGTCGCGGTCCATGCCGGAGAACTCGCCGTAGCCGTCTACGATGTGCGCGTGCTCGTCAAGGATGTTAATCTGCTCCAGGTTGTGCGTCTGGCCCATGGCAAAGTCGTTGGGGTCATGCGCAGGCGTAACCTTCACAAAGCCGGTGCCAAAGTTCTTGTCGACGTGCCAGTCCGAGAAGATGGGAATCTCGCGGTTCACAATGGGCAGCATCACGGTCTTGCCCACGAGCTTGGCCTTCTCCGGGTCCTCCGGCGAGACGGCAACTCCCGTGTCGCCCAGCATGGTCTCGGGGCGCGTGGTGGCCACGGTAATGTACTCGATGCCGTCGACGGGCTCGGTGAGCGGATAGCGCAAGAACCACAGGTGGCCCTTCTCGTCGTGGTACTCCGCCTCGTCGTCCGAGATGGCGGTGCCGCACACGGGGCACCAGTTGACGATGCGCTTGCCGCGGTAGATGAGGCCGTCGTGGTACCAGTCGCAGAAGACCTTGCGCACCGCGCGGCTAAACTCGGGGCTCATGGTGAACTTCTCGTCATCGAAGTCGATCGAGCAGCCCATGCGCTTGATCTGCGAGACGATCGTGCCGCCATACTCGTGGGTCCAGTCCCAGCAGGCGTCCAGGAACTTCTCGCGCCCCATCTTGAGGCGAGACTTGCCCTCGCTCTTGAGCTTCTTGTCCACCTTGGTCTGCGTGGCGATGCCGGCGTGGTCGGTGCCCAGAATCCACCGGGTGGAGCGACCGCGCATGCGGTTGTAGCGAATGAAGGTGTCCTGGATGGAGTCGTCCATGGCATGCCCCATGTGCAGGATGCCGGTCACGTTGGGCGGCGGGATGACTACGGTGCAGTCCCCTACGCCCTTGCTGCGACGGTAGCAGCCAGCGTCAACCCACTTCTGGATGAGCTGGGGCTCGGCCTCTTGCGGATTGTAGGTCTTGGGCATCTCTTCCACGATACGGTCCTCTCGAACACAGCCATGTGGGGCGCGAGCAGCGCCCAGATTGCAGCTTCCCAGCTTAGCACAGGCGCAATGAGACAAAGGGACAGTCCCTTTGTCTCATGCATTCGACTATTATCGGGACGATTGCGGGCGGACGGACGAGAGGCACGGGGAGACACATGGCTGATACGTTGGAGACACCCACGTCCAGACTCGAGCTGGTCATGGGCAAGGACGCCGTGGGAAGGCTCGCCAACGCCTGCGTAGTGGTGCTTGGGCTTGGTGGCGTTGGCTCCAACTGCGCAGAAGCCCTGGCGCGCGGCGGCGTGGGGTCCCTTGTCCTTGTGGACCGCGACGTGGTTGAGCCGAGCAACATCAACCGGCAGGCGGTGGCCTACACAAGCACAGTGGGTCAGCGAAAAACCGACGTGATGGCCCGCATCGTGGCGGACATCAACCCCTCCTGCAAGATTGCGCCAATCCACGCGTTTCTCACGCGAGACAACATAGGCTCCATCCTGGGCAGCCTTGATCCACGGCCAGACTTTGTGGTGGACGCCATCGACAACGTGACGGCCAAGCTCGTGGTGGCCCGCTGGTGCCAGGACGAGGGCATGCCCCTTGTCTCCAGCATGGGTGGAGCCAACAAGTTGCACCCCGAGCTCCTGCGCTTTGCCGACATATCGCAGACGCATGGGTGCCCGCTTGCGCGCATCATCCGGAAGGAGTGCCGCAAGCGCGGCATCCGTAGCCTGAGGGTGCTTTACTCTCCCGAAGAGCCGGTGCGTCCACAGGCACCCGAAGGAGCCAGCGGAAAGGCCGCAACGCTAGGCACCATGTCGTACTTCCCACCCATCATGGGCCAGATGATTGCCGGTGACGTGATCTTGTCGCTCACGGGACTCGACGACAGGAGCGCCGCAAGCGGGGGCGGGACACGATGAGGCTCTTCGACGCACACGTTCACCTAGACTTCTACGAAAATGCGCAGCAGGTAGCGACACAGGCTCAGGAGCTTGGGCTCTCGCTTCTCGCCTGTACCGTGACGCCCGCTGGCTACCTTCGTGCGACGCAGGAGCTTGCTGGCACGAGGGGCGTCCATCTCGCTGCCGGCGCCCACCCCTGGTGGGTGGCAGACGGTCGCGTGGGCGAGAAGGACGTCGATGCACTGGTCTCCATATTGCCTGACCTGCGCTTCATTGGTGAGGTTGGCCTGGACTTCTCGCCAGCGCATGTGGGTGAGAGCACGCAGCGCGTTCAGGTTTCGTCCTTCGAGCGAATTATGCGCGCCTGCTCCGAGACGAGCGACCCCGCGTGCCCAAAGGTGGTGTCAATCCACTCTGTGCGCTCGGCAGACGTAGTGCTCGACGTGCTGGAGCGCACGGGCGCCGTCAGGTCCTGCCGTTGTATATTCCACTGGTTCTCCGGAAGGCCAGAGGAGCTGTGGCGCGCTGCCCGCATGGGCTGTTACTTCTCGTTTGGTGAGCACTCCCTTGCGACAAGGCGCGGGCGCGAGTACGTTCGCGAGGTGCCCGCAGAGCTCTTGCTCACCGAGACGGACCTCCCTGCGGGCGAGAACGTACTGGGCACCGCAGAGGAGATTGCCTCCTCGCTCGAACGCGCAATCGCAAAGGCGTCCGAGGTGCGCGGCGAAGACGTGGGAGCACTTGCGCGCTCCAACGCTGCCGCCCTTCTCGCATGAGACAAAGGGAAACTCCCTTTGTTCCAAATGGGCCTTTGGCGGGGACGAGCGGGCGAACGGAGCGCGGCTCGCGCGTCATGGTAGAGTCATACAGTGCTGTTTTGGCACGCAGACACGGGCATCCTACAGGGAGCAGCCAGACGATGATCTCAAAGAGCGGAACACCTGCCACCCAGCAGACGCAGAGGGGGACCATGCTGGCCACCTCGTCACGAGAGCTGTCGCTTGACCTTAACGACGTCGTTCTCGTCTTTGCCTGCAACGAGCTCTTTGTCCCCTACCTCTCGGTAGCGCTTCAGTCCATCCTGGTGAATGCCTCCCCCAACCGCCACTACGACATTGTGGTGCTCACACGCGACATCACGCCCAAGAGCATGATCACGCTCACACAGCAGGCATCCAAGTACCACGTTGGGCTGGGCTTTTTGGACGTTGACGCTGCCCTTGGGGACATTAGGCTCCCCCACCACGGCCACTTTAGGCCCGAGACGTACTTCCGTCTTCTGGCACCAACGCTTCTCGACAACGTCGAGAAGGCTATCTACCTGGACTCTGATATCGTGGTGTGTGCAGACGTGGCGGAGCTCTTCGACACGGACGTCACAGGTTACCTGCTGGCGGCCACGCGCGACGCGGATACCATCGGCCAGATTGACGGCTATGACCCCACGGTCTACTCGTACCTCAAGGACCAGCTGGGCATGTCCGAGCCGCACGACTACTTCCAGGCAGGCGTGCTCCTCATGAATCTTGAGAAGTTCCGTCAGACCATCACAGCCGAGGAGCTGCTCGACATTGCTACGGAGCGCACATGGCGTTGGCTTGACCAAGACGTCCTCAACAAGGTGGTGGACGGTCACTACCGGCGGGTTCACATGAAGTGGAACTACCTTGTTGACTGGCAGTACATGCGACGCACCCACATTGTGGCGCAGGCACCCAAGGACGTTCAGGACGAGTACGACGAGGCCAGGCGCGACTATCGCATTGTCCACTACGCAGGACCCGACAACAGGCCCTGGCTCTACCCAGACTCCGACCTCGCTGGTCTCTTCTGGCAGTATGCTGCAGGCTCCCCCTACCTTGAGTACCTGCGAGGCCAGCTTGAGAAGTCGCGCAGCACCGTCGACGGAATGGCGCGCCGCATAAAGGCCGTTGCCATCTATCGCGGCATCATGCACGCCTTCGACTACACCTGCCCAGCAGGGACCAAGCGGCGCCAGAAGTTCATCGAGTACTACGAGCGCTTTGGCGGTTCAGTGGGCTAAAGCTGCCGCAACGATGGTGTCCAACAAGATGAGAGGCGGAGACCGTTTTGGCCTCCGCCTCTATTGGTTACAAACAAAACAACAAATGCAATGGTCATCCGCACTTGCTACATCGAAGGTGGCTTGCAGTCCTTGCAGGGGGTGTAGTTCCTACGAACCGCTTCCGCAAGCGTCATTGAACGCGTCCGCTTTCCCGAAGTTGAAGGACAGCTTTGACGGTGATAGCGCTTGCCGCTAGCCGTCACATAAACGGTATAGGTATTCGGGTCGACCGTGTCAGAGTTTGTTCCGGAATTGGTGGAGCCACCATTTCCCGGATTGGGATTCGAAGGAGTGGGGTCTGTCTCGGAAATAGCACCTTCACCCGAGCCGGCACGGATGGCGAAGAATGCCAAGCCCTCCTGCTGCCAACCGATAGCCCCAAGATTGTCGTACTCGCTCTCGGAAGTCGAAAAGAGGTGCGTTCCACAGGTCAGCCAGGGATTGTACAGCCGGTACACAGGAACGCCCTCACCTTGGAGGGAGCAAAATATAGGACCCTCGCCTCTCCAGCCAAGAGTCTGCAGGTACTGGTACTCCGACGAATCCTTTGTATAGTGATGGTCGCCCGAATAGGGGTTGTACAAACGGTACACCGGGTCTCCCTCGGTAGGCGACACCCACGCCTCACCCTCGCCCCTCCAACCGATGGTGGGCAGGTAACGGTACTCGTCGACGTTGGTGGTATAAAGATGTTCCCCGCTCCACTTGTTGTAAAGACGGTAAACAGGAAGCTCTCCCGCAAAAGCAACGGATGGCACGCATATAAAAGCTGCTACCAATAGCGCAAACATCCATACCCGCGAAGGCCTCGCCCATCTGTTTGGCTTGGAGACTCGCATAGAACCACTTCCTATTCCATAATCAAACGTACAGTCACGCCCCACACAACCACATAAAGACAGATTAGTTTCAGGAGAACAAAGGTCATCCTGGGGTCCGGCAAACGGTCAATCTATTCCAGCGGAATGCACGGTCCTTAACCACACGGATATGGTTCAAAAGTCCCGCCCCCGTCACCTCGATGCAAATCTTTGGTGACTTGCATATAGGGGCGGGGGCGGGACATCGCTACGTCGTCATAGCCGATATTTCAGAGAAGCTCTTATAAGCAATACCAGCCGATGCTCTCCTGGCTCCAGCCAATGCGGCCCAGGCTGTCGTACTCACCCCAACTCGTGGTGTAGTGGTGCGTACCCACAGTCACATAGGGGTTGAAGAGCCTGTAGACCGGCTTCCTGTCGGAGCTTTCTGCCGAGTAGAAGCCAACACCCTCCTGGTTCCAGCCAATGCGGCCCAGATTGTCGTACTCGCTCCAGCTCGTGGTGTAGTGGTGATCTCCCGAATAAGGGTTATAGAGACGATAGACGGGGGTGTTCGAGGACTTGGGTGAATTCCAGGCAAGCCCTTCCTGCTTCCAGCCTATCCGAGCCAGGCTGTTGTACTCATCGAAGCTCTGGGTAAAGAGATGCTCGCCCGAGTACGGGTTGTAGAGACGGTAGGTGGTGATGGTCTCCGGCTGCGTGGGTTGTGACGGCTGGACGGGCTGAGAAGGCTGATCAGGCTGCTGCGCCTGGATGTTGAAGGTCGCGGTCACCGTGCCCGTGAAGTTGTTCTGGCCCGTGACGATAACCTTGCCCGTGCCCGCTCCGCTGTTGTTCTCATAGGAGACCGTGTAGTCCTGGTCCTGGCCCTTGGCGAGCGGCTTGCCGTTCCAGGTCACCGTGGGCTCGGGCTCCAGCGCGGACCCCGTGTACGTCTGGTCCGGGATGGCGGAGATGGTCGCCGTGGAGATGTCGGCGGGCGTGATGGTGTATGGGATGTTCAGCGTACCCTCATAGGTGTTGATGCCATGGACCGTGATGTTCTTGGTGCCAACGTTGGTGTGATCCTCGTCGTAGGTCGTGTAGTAGGAGGGATTGGATGCGTGGATGTCTTCCTTCTTGCGAAGTGAGGAAGTCTGCGACGAGTCAGCAAACAGCGTCACCGTAGGCTCGATGGGGTTCCCGGTATACGTGAAAGAAGACACCGGAAGCTTTGCGGTTGTCCCAGCAATATCCTTCTTGCCTACGATGTTGAACTTGATCTCGCGCGTGCCCGAATATGCACCTATTCCGGTAACGACAATGGTGGGAGGATTATCATCTGTGGCCGTCGCTTCCTTGGTGTTGTTCTTGTAAGACAGCGTGCAGTCAATTCCGGGAACGAGCGTATGACCAGAACGGTCAAACACGGTGGGAATCGGCCTTGCCTCACCATCGGCAAGGACCTGGTCTGGCACATAGTTATTCATCGCATTGTAGTTTTTTGAACTGTCGATCTTTGATGTTCTGGCGCTCGTGGTATACGAGCCCGTGAACACGCCGATTCCCTGGAATGTCGCCGCCACATTCCCGCTCTCGTCGGGACTGGAGTAAGTCACGCTATAGTCCTTGCCCTCAGCAAGCGTATAGGAAGCGCTTGTGTATGTCTGAGTTTGCCTGCTAGACACAAAATGGTAGACGGAGGAAGAGTTCTCATTGGATCTCGCGTTGTAATAGGAGTTGAAATAAAGACTCCCGCTAGGCGAGTATGAGGATGCCGAGTCAGCCGTGCTAAAGTCAATCGGCGAATCGACAATGAGGTAGTTAACGGTCTTTGCACCCGTGAAGGAGCCTATGCCGGTAATGGTAAGCGTGGCGATTCCCGTCGAGGTGTTGTTTGCATAGGAGATCGTATAGTCCTTATCGCGCACGAGCTGCAACCCGGTTCCATAGGAGACAACGGGATCTGGGGTGACGGTTGTGCCAGATGAGACCTGGAGCTGGGGGAAATGCTATCCAAAGTGGCGTTGTCGAGGGACTTTTGCGTACCGGTAACCACGCTTACGGCACGATGAGTATTCACGCAGCCATAACCGGTCTTGGCGTCCCAGCCCTTGTCGTCCAAATCGGTTGCGGTCTGGTAGAGGATGTCGATAGCCCGCTGCGGGGTGAGGCTGGAATCGGCTGCGAACTCAAGACTGAGCACGCCGGCAACATACGGAGACGCCATCGAGGTGCCGCTCAGGTGAGTGTAGCCGGAATCCGAATCGTAGTATGTGCTGTAAATCCAGTTACCCGGGGCGCTGATGTTCTTGTTCGTAGTGCCTTTCGTCTCCGAGGAGGTGCAGTAATTCGAATCTCCTGAGAGATCGACCTCATCCTGAGATGTGATGAGATTCATCACACCGACGATGGGAACGTTAAGGTTCACCGGGAAGGACTTGTACGGAAGCAGTGCCTTTCCATCACCGAGGTCATTAGGGGAGCCATTGGCGTTGCCCGCGCAAACAACGGTCACGATGCCCTGGTCGTAGGCACTCTGAATCCGCCCTTCGAGGAGCTTATCGTAGGCATCCTCGTCAGCGTTTGGCCAGTCATCGCTGCGCCCGCCTTGGATGCTTATGTTCACGACGCGGATCTTGTCCTTGTCCTTATTGGAAATAACGTAGTCATAGCCCGTTACAAGGTCATCGGTATAGCAGCTACCAACATGCTTGTAGGAGCTGTCATCAGCCTTGATGTCATACGAAGGGAACACCTTGACTGCCACAATGCCGGCGTTGTAGGACACACCGTCAACGCCCTTGCCGTTGTCAGCCTCCGCGACGACGATGCCTGCAACGTGCGTACCATGTCCGCTGATGTCAGTCACGTCCTTGACGTCACCCGAGAGATGATTATCCGCGTTGCCAACAGTTGCGTCGTATGTATCGACGATGTTGTCCTTGAGGTCCTCGTGCGTCACGCGACAGCCGGTGTCGAGAATGGCAACGGAGACCGCCTTGTTGGTCTTCACGATGTTCCAGGCGCTGTCGACATTCGTTGCAAAGTCGACAAACGAATTGAGTGTGCCGACGTCAGCCTCGGCATCAGTCGTACCCTCATAAGCCGCAGAAGCAGCCTGTCCAGTTGCGCTAGCCTCGCCACCACTTCCCTCGTCTCCATCATCTGCAATGGTACAAGCAAAGTTGGGCTGAGAGGAGAGACCGGCCTCATCGAGCTGCTTGACAGCATCCTCCACGAATACGCCCTCGGCCGTGTTAACGCGCACAAAGCCTCGGGAAAGGTCTTGGTCGCTCACGTCCTTGGTCGTAACGCCCTCCGCGTTCGCAAGCTTCTGTGCGACGTCCTCGGCAGTCGCGCCGGGATCAACGCTGAGAAGGACCACGCCCTGCTCGTACGGCTCGGACACCGTTGGGGTATCACTACCACCAGACGTCGCGGCAGGTTGGACCTCGGTAGAGTCCGTCTTGGATTCGCCAACAACAGCCTGGTCGGTTGGCGTGTTCTCATCAATAGCGTCTGCTCTCTGCTCGTCAGTCTGTTGCTCATTCGAGACGATATCGGACGAGGAGGCCACAAATGACGACCCCGGTAGCAACCAGGCCACCGTGGCAACAAGGACCACCGCTGCGGCAGCAATGACCGCAGCCCACATGCCACGTGGATTCTTGCCGCCGCCCGACGGCTTGCTGTTCTTGCTCGGAGATCTCATGCTATCGCGCTCCTCTGCCAGGCTCCGTACAAAATGCTAGATTTTGATGAAGTGTAGCTTTACGCAAGGTATGTGAGTGTCAGCCAATCGACAAGACGCGACGAGCTAACTATGGGCTAACAGTCAAGGCAACAGCTCTAAACATAAAAAACGGCCGCGCCCGGACATCCGGACGCGGCCGCAGCTTGAGCAACCAAGCTGTGATGCAAGCCTAGCTCGCGCGATGCTTGGGCAGTAGCGACTCCTGCCGTACCACCTCGGGCTTCTCGGTGCCTCCCACGCACTCCTTGGTAACGATGACCTTGGTGATGTCGAGGTCGCTCGGGAGATCGAACATCGTGGACTGAAGCGTTGACTCGCAGATGGCGCGCAGGCCGCGGGCACCTGTGCCACGGGCAATGGCCTGGCGGGCAATCTCGTTCAGGGCGTCGGGCGTAAACTCCAGGTCCACACCCTCGATCTCGAAGAGGCGCCGATACTGCTTGACCAGCGCGTTCTTTGGCCTGGTGAGAATGTCCACGAGGTCTGCCTCCTTGAGCTCCCTCGTGGAGGTGATCACCGGGATGCGGCCGATGAACTCGGGAATCATGCCAAACTTGTGCAGGTCCTGGGGCATGACCTGCTCCATGAGCTCGTCCTCGTCCTGGTCGACGTTCTTGCCAAGCTCGGCGTTGAAGCCAACGCCCTTCTTGCCAATGCGGTCGGCAACAATCTTGTCGAGGCCCACGAAGGCACCACCGCAGATGAACAGGATGTTGGTGGTGTCGATGTGGATGAGCTCCTGCTGGGGGTGCTTGCGTCCGCCCTGCGGGGGGACGCTCGCCTCGGTGCCCTCGAGGATCTTGAGAAGCGCCTGCTGCACGCCCTCGCCGGAGACGTCGCGCGTAATTGAGAGGTTCTCGGCCTTACGCGCAATCTTGTCGATCTCATCGATGTAGACAATGCCAAGCTCGGCGCGGGAGACGTCGCCGTCAGCCGCGGTAATGAGCTTGAGCAGGATGTTCTCCACGTCCTCGCCCACATAGCCGGCCTCGGTGAGGGTGGTGGCGTCGGCGATGGCGAAGGGCACCTCAAGGAAGCGGGCAAGCGTCTGCGCAAGCAGCGTCTTGCCGGTACCGGTGGGGCCAAGGAGCAGGATGTTGCTCTTGGCTATCTCCACCTCTTCCTCACCCTCGGGGACCTCGTCGTTGCCCGAGAGGATGCGGCGGTAGTGGTTGTAGACGGCCACGCTCATGGCGCGCTTTGCCGCCTCCTGGCCAATCACGTACTGCGAGAGCTCGTCATAGATCTCGTGCGGGGTGGGCAGCTCCTTGAGCGAAAGCGGGGACTCCTCGTCCACGTCGTCTTCCTCCGCAGCGGTGCCATCCGCCTCCTCGATCATCTGAGAGCACGCACGCACGCACTCGTCGCAGATGTAGACCCCGCCGGGACCCTGGATGAGCTTGCTCACCTGGCTGCGGCTCTTGCCGCAGAACGAGCAGTGCATCTCGTTGTCGCCGTACAAGCGTCCGTTTCCGTTGTCGCGGTCCTGAGCCATGCGCTACTCCTGCTTACCCTGGTCGTTGCGGTTGGTGATGACCTTGTCGACAAGGCCGTAGGCCTGCGCCTCGCTTGCGCGCATGTAGTTGTCGCGCTCGGTGTCGGCGTTGATCTTCTCGATGGGCTGGCCGGTGGCGTCAGCAAGCATCTGGTTGAGGTGCTCGCGAATCCACTTGGTCTCGTCAGCCACGATTTGGATGTCGGTCTGCTGACCCTGGACGCCAGAGCTGGGCTGGTGGATGAGAATCATCGAGTTGGGCAGCGCAAGGCGCTTGCCCTTGGTGCCGCTGGCGAGAATGGCTGCGCCCATGGAAGCCGCCATGCCCACGCAGATGGTGGAGACGTCGGGCTTGATGAAGTTCATCGTATCGATGATGCCCAGGCCGGCGTAGACGTCACCGCCAGGAGAGTCGATGTAAAGCGAAATGTCCTTGTCAGGATCCTGGCTCTCCAGGTGCAGGAGCTGCGCGATCACCAGGTTGGCGGAGTCGCGCGTGACCTCCTCGCCGAGGAAGACAATGCGGTCGTTGAGCAGGCGCGAGTAGATGTCGTAGCTACGCTCGCCACGCGGGGTCTGCTCAACAACATACGGAATGAGCGGGATGTTCGTTGGGTTGTGCATGATGCTCCCTTCAGGAATAGTTTGTGTTCCGTTCCAATGTGCCCCGAATGGCTTGCGCCATCCGGGGCACGGCGTCAGTTCACAGGGTCTGCACCATTGGTTCTGGTAGCGCGAGGGCTACTCGGCGTCCTCGGTCTTCTCGCCCTCGGACTCCTTGGCAGCCTCGGCGGCCTCGTCCACGATGGTCACCTGAGCGTTCTCGACCAGCCAGTCGAGGGCCTTGGTGCGCTTGATGGAGTCGCGGATGGCCGGGAGACGACCCTCGGAGCGCCACTGCTCGATGGCCTTGTCCACGTCGCCGACGTTGGCCTTCTCGAACTCGTTGCGCACGTCCTCGTCGGTGGCCTCAAGGCCGAGCTGACGGGCGATGGCGTCGAGCGCCAGGGACTGGCGGGCGCGCTCCTCGGCCTGGGCGTGGAGGTCGGCGATGAAGGCGTCGGGAGAGATGTTGCGGGCCTTGAGGTACATGTCAAGAGAGATGCCAGAGCGCTGCATCTGGCCGAGAACCTCCTGGCCAAGCTCGTTGAAGACCTCCTCCTGGTAGTCGGCAGGAACCTCGTCGAGCTGCAGGCGCTCCCCCACGGCCTCGACAACACGGTCCTCCTTGAGATTGGGAAGGTTGACCTTCTTGTCCTCGGCAATCTCGTCGCGGACGGCGCTCTTGAACTCGTCGACGGTGTCGTAGCCAAAGCTCTTCTTGGCAAACTCGTCATCAAGCTCGGGCGTGGTGGGGCGCTGGATGCCCTTGACCGTAGCCTTGGCCTTGTAGGAGTGCTCGTGGCTCTCCTCGCCGTCCTCGTGCTTGATGGTCCAGGCGAGGTCGACAACGTCGCCCACCTTGGCGCCAGTGAGTGCCTGCTTGACCTCGTCGGGAACCTGGCCGTCAACGAGCGCGAGCGTCTGGCCCTCGCCCGCGAGCTTCTCGGCGCCCTCGACGTTCTCGATGTCGGCCTTCACGACGTCACCCTCCTGGGCAGCCTCGCCCTCGGGGACGTCCTCATAGGAGGTGTGGTAGGTCATGTAGCGCTTGACCTGTGCCTCGACCTCGGTGTCGGTGACCTCCTCGGGAGGCATGTTGATCTGGGGCGCGTCGTAGGAGTCGAGCTCAGCCTCGGGGCGAACGCCAATGGTGACGTCGATGGTGTAGTCCTGGCCCTCCTGGGCGAGGTCGGCGTCCTGGGCAAAATCAGGACGGCCAACAGGGACGATGTTGAGCTCCTCGAGCATGAGGGGCTCGGCGGCGTTGAGAAGGTCGTTGGTAGCCTGGGCGAGCACCGACTCCTTGCCCAGGATGCCGTCAATCACGGGACGGGGAGCGTGACCACGACGGAAGCCCTGGAAGTTGTACTTGTGCGCGAAGTCCTTGTAGGTCTTCTTGACAGCCGCGTCGACGTCGGCGGCGGGAATGGTGAGCTTTGCGGCAACCTTGTTGTCCTTGGGCTCCTCAGCGGTGACGGTGATCTTCAACGTTCCTCCAGTGTCTCGTCCTCGGCGGGCGGGTGCCCGTCGTGGTTTCCTGCGCATGTGGCTGATGTGGTGCGGGCGAAAGGACTCGAACCTTCACGGGGTCTCCCCCACTGGAACCTAAATCCAGCGCGTCTACCAGTTCCGCCACGCCCGCATGGTCACACATAGCCTTGCCATAATAGCAAATGCACAGGTCTTGGCCTAGGGAACGATAAAGAAATCGACACGAGCACACGTGGGCGGCGCCAATCACCGTCGCCAAGGGGCGCCGTATGTTGCATTTCTCGCCAAAGTAGCCCTTCCGGCGACTATTTGTCGCCGGAAGGCCCGTTTTGCAGCAACCCCGCACGAAAGCGCCGTTGCGGCGACAATTTCCGCCAGAGGGCCCGTAATGGCAGCAATCCCGCACGAAAGAGCCCTCCGGCGTCGCGGTGACACCGGAGGGCTCACAAGCGCAACTGTGCGAGAAGCTCTTACAGGTCCTGCAGCGCGTAGACGTCGAGGGGGGCCTTTCGCAGCGCGGCAATTGCCTGGATGAGCGCCGTCGCACCAGACATGGTCGTTGCCATGTCGACACCGCGGTTCACCGCCTCGCTGCGAATCTTGGCGCCGTCGCCGCGGGAGCTGCCGCCACGCGGAGTGTTCACGATAAACGCAATCTCGCCAGCCGCCATCATGTCAAGCACGTTGGGGCTGCCCTCGCTGATGGGCCGCACGACCTCGCACGGAATGCCGGCGGCGCGCAGCGTCTTTGCCGTGCCGCGCGTGGCGACAAGGTCGTAACCGAGGTTGGTGAGCGAGAGCGCCACGGGTGCAATGGAGCGCTTGTCCCTGTCGCACACAGAGACAAACACCTTGCCCGACATGGGGATCTCGTAGTCAATGGCCTCGCGCGTTTTGGCGTAAGCCTTGGGGAACGTCGTGTCGATGCCCATGACCTCGCCGGTGGACTTCATCTCGGGCCCAAGGTGGACGTCGGCACCCGGGAAGCGGCTCCAGGGCATGACGGCCTCCTTCACGGCGTAATGCGAAGGCATGCGGTCCTCGGGCGGAAGCCCCAGCTGGGCGATGGTCTCGCCGGACATGATGCGTGCGGCGCAGCGCGCAAGGGGCACGCCGGTGGCCTTGGACGAGAAAGGCACCGTGCGGCTGGCGCGCGGGTTCAGCTCGATGACCAAGACCTGCTCGTCCTTGACCGCAAACTGGATGTTGAGAAGGCCGTGGATGTCCACCGCAAGCGCAAGCTTGCGGGTAATCTCGCGCACGCGCTCCACGATGGAGTCGGAGAGCGAGAAGGGCGGCCAGCAGCACGCGGAGTCGCCGGAGTGGATCCCGCACTCCTCGATGTGCTCGAGCACCGAGCCCACGTAGCACTGGGTGCCGTCGCAGAGGGCGTCAACGTCCAGCTCGATGGCGTCCTCCAAGAAGGAGTCAAGGTAGACCGGGTGGTCTGGCGAGACGCGCGTGGCCTCGGCCATGTAGGTGCGAAGGTCGTCGTGGTCGTAGACGATCGCCATGCCACGACCGCCCAGCACGTAGCTCGGGCGCACGAGCAGCGGGTAGCCAATGCGACGCGCGACCTCGGTGGCGTCCTCCATTGTTTCTGCCGTCGAGGAGGGCGGATAGGCAATCTCCAGGCGGTCGAGCAGGCTCGCGAAGCGGTCGCGGTCCTCGGCCAGGTCGATGGCCTCGGGCTGGGTGCCCATGATGGGGACGCCCGCGGCCTTGAGCCTGCCGGCAAGGTTGATGGGGGTCTGGCCGCCAAGCGTCACGATGACGCCCACGGGCTTCTCGACCTCGATGACGTTCATGACGTCCTCAAAGGTGAGCGGCTCGAAGTAGAGGCGGTCGGAGGTGTCGTAGTCGGTCGAGACGGTCTCGGGGTTGCAGTTGACCATGACCGTCTCGTAGCCCTTGGCCTCAAGAGCGTACGCGGCGTGGACGCAGCAGTAGTCAAACTCGATGCCCTGGCCAATGCGGTTGGGACCGGCCGAGAGGATAACCACACGGGGCTTCTCGGCCTCAGTGCGCTCGGTTGCGCCACCGTCCTCGTAGGTGAAGTAGTGGTAGCTCGTGCGGGCAGCAAACTCGCCGGCGCAGGTGTCGACAGTCTTCACGAGCGGGCGCACGCCAACGACCTCGCGCACGGCACGCACAACCTCCTCGCTCGTCCCCGTGAGGTGGGCAATCTGACGGTCAGAGAAGCCAAGCTCCTTGGCGGCCAGCATGTGGTCGTGGTCCAGGCCAATGAGCCCCAGCTCAGAGATCGTGCGTTCGGCGGTGACGATGTCCGCGATGCGGTTAAGGAACCAGCGGTCGATGTGCGTGAGCTCGAAGACGCGCTCCACGCCCCAGCCACGACGCAGAGCCTCGGCCACATAGAGGATGCGCTGCGGGGTGGGCGTGGCCACACGCTCCTCGAAGGCCTCCTCGTCAAAGTTGTCGTTGCCGTCGGCGCCCAGGCCTGCGTGTCCCTGCTCGAGCGAGCGCATGGCCTTCTGCAGCGCCTCCTCGAAGGTGGAGCCAATGGCCATGACCTCGCCCACGGCCTTCATGCGCGTGGTGAGCGTGGAGTCCGCACCCTTGAACTTCTCGAAAGCAAAGCGCGGAATCTTTACCACACAGTAGTCAATCGAGGGCTCGAAGCAGGCCGGCGTGGCCTGCGTGATGTCGTTGGTGATCTCGTCCAGAGTGTAGCCAACGGCGAGAAGCGCCGCCTCCTTGGCAATGGGGAAGCCGGTGGCCTTGGATGCAAGGGCCGAGGAGCGGCTCACGCGCGGGTTCATCTCGATGACGATCACGCGGCCGTCGTTGGGGTTCACGGCAAACTGCACGTTGGAGCCGCCGCAGGCAACGCCCACGCGCTCGAGCACGGCGAGCGAGTAGTCGCGCAGGCGCTGCATCTCGAAGTCGTTGAGCGTCTGGCAGGGCGCCACGGTGATGGAATCGCCGGTGTGCACGCCCATGGGGTCGAGGTTCTCGATGGAGCACACCACGATGCCGTTGCCGGCGGAGTCGCGCATGACCTCCATCTCGATCTCTTTCCAGCCCTCGAGGCTCTGCTCGATGAGAACCTCGGAGTTGGCAGAGAGCGCCAGGCCCTCGCGGGCAATACGCACCAGGTCATCGTGGGTATATGCCATGCCGCCGCCGGCACCGCCCAGCGTGTAGGCGGGACGAATCACCACGGGGTAGCCAATGTCTTCGGCTGCGCGCTCGCACTCTTCGAGCGTGTGCGCGGTCTCTGAGCGAGCGACCTCAAGGCCAATGTCGCGCATGGCCTCGGCAAAGAGCTCGCGGTCCTCACCGGTCTGGATCGACTTGATGTCGCAGCCGATGACCTCCACGCCGTACTTGTCGAGTACGCCCTGCTCGGCCAGAGCAACGGCGCAGTTGAGGCCCGTCTGGCCGCCCATGTTGGGGAGAAGCGCATCCGGACGCTCCTTGGCGATGACCTTGGCAACCGAGGCAGCCGTGATGGGCTCAACGTAGGTGCGGTCGGCGGTCTCGGGGTCGGTCATGATGGTGGCTGGGTTGGAGTTCACGAGGACGACCTCGTAGCCCTCCTCGCGCAGAGCCTTGCACGCCTGGGTGCCTGAGTAGTCAAACTCGCAGGCCTGGCCAATGACGATGGGGCCAGAGCCAATGATGAGAATCTTCTTGATGTCGGTACGCTTAGGCAACTAGAAGCGCCTCCCCTCGCGAACGTCGATGGCAAGGTAATCCTCGCGTCCGTCCATAAGGCGCGAGAAGGACTCGAACATGTACGCCGAGTCGTTGGGGCCGGGCTTGGCCTCGGGGTGGTACTGCATCGAGAAGGCCGGCAGGTCGAGGAACTGGATGCCCTCAGGCGTGCCGTCGTTAAGGTTCACGTGCGTGAGGCGGATGCGGCCGTAGCGCTCGTTCATGGCGACGGGGGCAACGTGCATGCGACTCCAGGTGAGAAGGCTCTCGGGGTGCTCGGTGAGGCCGCCGGAGGGCTCGGGGACAAGCGGACCAAAGGTAGAGAAGACCGGGCCGTAGTTGTGGTTTTGCGCCGTTATCTCGACCTTGCCGGTAAGGAGGTTCATCACGGGTTCATTGCCGCCGTGGTGGCCGTAGGGCAGCTTCTCAACGCGGGCGCCCGCAGCCAGGGTGATCATCTGGTTGCCCAGGCAGATGCCAAAGACGGGGAGCTTGCCGAGAATGGCGCGCACGGTCTCGGGCACGGTAGGCACGGTGTCGGGGTCGCCGGGGCCGTTGGAGAAGAAGACGCCGTCGGGCTCCATGGCAATGATTTTCTCGGCAGGCGTGTCCCAGGGGACAACCGTGACCTCGATGCCCACCTCGGCCATGCGCCGCACGATGCCGGCCTTCTCGCCGCAGTCCACGGCAACCACGCGGTGGTGCACCTCGCCCTTGGGCCTCACGACGTGCGGCTCCTTGCAGGAAACGTCGGCGACGTAGTTGTGCTCCTCGATGTGCGGAGACTCGCGGACGCGGCGGACGAGGCTCTTGGGGTCGAGGTCCGTGGTCGAAATTGCCGCGCGCATGGCCCCGCCCTCGCGGATGGCCAGGGTGACCGCGCGGGTGTCAACGCCCTCGATGCCCACGACACCGCGGGACGCAAGGAAGTCCGGCAGGCTCACAACGCTCTGCCAGTTGCTTGGCGTGTAGCAAGCGTCATGGCACACAAAGCCCTTGAGATGCAGTGCGTCTGCCTGCATGTCCTTCTCGTTGACGCCGTAGTTGCCCAGCTGGGGATAGGTGAAGGTGACAATCTGACCCGCATATGACGGGTCGCTCACGATCTCCTGGTAGCCCACCATGGACGTGTTGAACACGATCTCGCCGAAGGTCTCACCCTCCGCGCCAACGCTTCGGCCCCTGAGGGCCGTGCCGTCCTCAAGCGCCAGGAGGGCCTCCCGATGCCTGCCACCATCGACCAAGAGGTTCACAGCAACACCGTCCTTTCCGCGTGCAGCGCCGCCGACGTGCCATAAAAAAGGAGCCGCGCGCAGCGTGCGCGTGCTCCCGAGAGGCTGGGCCGGATTCTGCGCTATGGACGCCTTCTCGGTATCTCGTACCGCTCGTTAAAGGTCGTTGCAAGTATACGTGGCATGCATGTTTCGTTGAGCGAATTCAACAAGTCTGCAACAATCCCCTATGGTTTGGCATGGATATGAATACTTGTGTGGATACCAAACATATTGTTTGGTGCCCGAGGACGGGGCTGTGGGCCAGCCGCCAGCTGGCCGCTCATGCAGATTTCGATCGTTTAGCAAGGTCAAACCAATCGAAAATTGCAAGGACGTTATCTGGCTGCAGATTTCGATCGTTTAGGACGGTTCAACCAATCGAAAATTGCAAGTAAGCCGGAGGGTCCGCCAATCCTTGAGAGAAGATGCTCGGCCGCGCCTCGCCCACGCTCCAACCCAACAGAGAAAGGCCCTCCGGAAGCGTCACATGAACTGCGCCCCAAAACTTGGACGCGATAAATCATAACCGCTAGGCGGCCCCCCGAAGGGTCTGGTCCCGGAACTCGACCGGGGTCAGGCCCTTCAGCCTGACCTGGCGCCTCACATGGTTCCAATGGCGGATGTAGGCCTCGAGGTCGCGCTTGAAGCTCTCGAAGTCGCTCCAGTCGCGTCCCCGGAAGAACTCGTCCTTCAGGTGGCCGAAGACCTGCTCGGTCGCGCCGTTGTCGATGCAGTTGCCCCTGCGCGACATGCTCTGCACGAAGCCGTTCTCCCTGAGCTTCGCGACGTAGGACGCGTGCTGGCACTGCCAGCCCATGTCGGAGTGCAGGACGGGGCTCGCGCCCCCCGGCTTCGCCGCCACGAGCATGGCGAGCACCTCCTCCTGCTGGGCGAGGCCCGGGCGCTCCGAGACCGACCACGCGACGATCTCCTTGCTGCCGAAGTCGTACACGGGCGCGAGGTAGGCCTTGCCGAAGGAGCACTTGAACCCGGTGACGTCGGTGCCCATCTTCTGCCAGGGGCCGTCGGCGGCGAAGTCGCGGCCGAGCGCGTTCTCGAAGGTCTCGCCGACCTTCCCCCTGTAGGAGCTGTACCTGTGGTGGTCGGTCTCCCGGCGGATGCCGCACCTGAGGCCCATCTCGTTCATCATCCTGAGCACCGTCTTGTCCGCTATCCGCGCGCCGTCGACGGCGCGCAGCTCCATGGCCACCTGCCGGTGTCCGACGCCGTTCGGGAGCCCGCCGAAGATCTCCGCCACCCTGGCGCGCAGCTCCGGCCTGGTCGGCGTCTTGGGATGGGACAGCGCGTAGTAGTAGCTCGACCTGGAGAGGCCGGCGGCCCCCAGGAGGCCGGAGAGGTCGTGCCGCCCTGAAAGCTCGGCGACCGCTAGGGCCTTCTCCCGGTTCGGGAGCGCAGCTCCGCCTTCAGGGCCATCGATTTTTTTAGGTACGCCACCTGCGCCTCGAGCCTCCTGACCTCGCGCTCGAGCTCCTGCTCGCGGGTCGTCGGCGCGGCCTTCGCGCCCGACCCCCTCGGCCTGCCCCTGGGCCTGGGCCTCAGGGCCTCGGCCCCGCCCCCGCGGTACAGCCTGCACCACTGCTTCAGCGGCGTCGCGCTCGCGATGCCGAAGCGCTCCATCGCCTCGGGCTTGGCCATCCCGCCGTCGACCACGGCCCTGGCTGCGGCGACCTTGGTCTCGAAGTCGCATCTCGCGCGCTTCTCGCCCATTTTCAGCAGGCCGTCCCTCCCGGTCGCGCGGTACGTCTGCTGCCATTTTCGCACGGCTTCGGCAGGGATGCCCAGACTTCCGGCGACGGACTTGTACCCCCGGCCCTCGCCGAACATCCCGGCGGCCAGCTCCCTGACCGATCGGTCGTGCCTGCATCGCAGGCCGATGGACATGGAAAGCCCCCCATCTCTCGGACTTCTATTTCCATGTCCAAGAAATGGGAGGCAGTTCACACACCGCCGGAGGGCCAGACCAATCACTTGCCGAGAAAAACGCAGATCAGCGGGCTAGCACACACCCTGGGCCATCATGGCATCGGCGACCTTGAGGAAGCCGGCGATGTTGGCACCAAACACGAGGTTGCCCTCGTGGCCGTACTCGCGCGCAGCGGAGGCGGCGGCGCTGTAGATGGAGTTCATGATCCCCTTGAGCTTCTCGTCCACCTCGTCGAAGGACCAGGAGAGGTGCTCGTGGTTCTGGCTCATCTCGAGGCCAGAGACAGCGACGCCGCCGGCGTTGGCAGCCTTGCCGGGAGCGAAGTACACGCCGTTCTCAATGAGGAACGTGGTCGCGTCGGTGGTGGTGGGCATGTTGGCACCCTCAACCACGTACGCGCAGCCGTTGGCCACGAGCTTCTTGGCGTCATCGAGGTCAAGCTCGTTCTGCGTGGCGCAAGGCATCGCGATGTCGCACTTCTCGCCCCAGGGACGCTCGCCATCGTGGTAGACGGAGCCGGGCTTGCGCTCCGCGTACTCCTTGATGCGGCCACGCTCAACGACCTTGATCTGGCAGAGAAGGTCGAAGTCGATTCCCTCGGCATCATAGACGTAGCCGTTGGAGTCGGAGGCAGTCACCACGTGGGCGCCAAGCTGCTCGGCCTTCTGGATGGCGTACTGGGCAACGTTGCCGGAGCCGGAGATGCAGATGGTCTTGCCCGCAAGCTCCTCGCCCTTCTCGGTGACCATGTTCTCGAGGAAGTAGACAGCACCGTAGCCCGTGGCCTCGGTACGGGCGAGAGAACCACCGTACGGGATGCCCTTGCCCGTGAGGACGCTGGACCACTCGTTGCGGACGCGCTTGTACTGACCAAACATGTAGCCAATCTCGCGGCCACCAACGCCAATGTCACCGGCGGGGACGTCAGTGTCGGGGCCAATGTGGCGGCAGAGCTCGGTCATGAAGCTCTGGCAGAACGCCATGACCTCGCGGTCGGACTTGCCCTTGGGGTCGAAGTCCGAGCCGCCCTTGCCGCCGCCCATGGGCAGCGTGGTAAGGGAGTTCTTGAAGATCTGCTCGAAGCCCAGGAACTTGAGGATCGAGAGGTTCACGGACGGGTGGAAGCGCAGGCCGCCCTTGTAGGGGCCAATAGCGGAGTTGAACTCGACGCGGTAGCCGCGGTTCACCTGGACCTTGCCCTCGTCGTCAACCCAGGGCACGCGGAACATGACGATGCGCTCGGGCTCGACAAGACGCTCGAGAAGCGCGGCGCGCTCATACTCGGGGTGAGCATCGAGCGCCGGCTGCAGCGTGGTGAGGACCTCCTTGGCGGCCTGGATGAACTCGGGCTGGTCGGAGTAGCGCTCCTCCAGCTGTGCAATGACCCTCTCGGAATACGTCATGAAGTCTCCTGTTCCTCAATCTTCTGGACTCTTTCCAGACGCGCGGTGATTTCCCCGAACGCGCACATCGCTGAACATCATAGAGTTAGGAAGGAGTTGAAAACGATCTATGCCTTGCTAGAGACACGATAGAAATGCGCCAGTAACCGAACGCCGTTCATATACGGGTGAACGGCAGCGTCCGGCTGATCAGGCAAGATGGAACCGTTGAACCGCAGCCGGAACTACCCTATACTTCACAACGTTCGGGGCGTAGCGCAGCTTGGTAGCGCATCTGCTTTGGGAGCAGAGGGTCGCTGGTTCGAATCCAGTCGCCCCGACCAGATAATCGCAGGTGGGGCGGGGTAAAACCCGCCCCATTGGTTAAGAGTTTTAGGCGCTCGTCAACTAGAGACCACTAAGGGAACCTGAAAGTCTCCGTAGCGTGCATGCCGACAGAACGCAAAAAAGCGCCCCCGCCCCGAAGGGCGAGGGCGTTGCTGGTGATGTCCGACCGATTCTCCGGATGGGCTAACATGGCGCAAATCACGGCCATTCTTGCAGGAATCTGCCGAAAAGCCCTCTGATTGCGCTAGTCCGTGTCGAAGCGCGGGCAGTCCACGGCGCTGCCCCAGCCGCCGCACGCCTGGGCGAGCCTGTCTGCCCATGGGTCCGTGCCCTGGAACTCGTAGCGGGGCACCGCGTGCCCGTTGACGGATTCGCTCATCCTGTCGAGCGCCCTCGGCTGGTCGGGGTTGGTGAAGTGGTACAGCCTGCCGCCGACGAGCCAGTAGAGCCCGCCGACCCCCTCCTTGGTGGCGTTTGCAGGGTTGAAGATGACTCCGAAGTCTGCCATGTCCTCGTCCTCCTCAGTGTCGTTGCCCTCGCTCGCTGCCGGTGCGGCCGGCGCAGCGCTGCCGTTGGCGATTCCGAACGCCTCAAGGTACGCTCCGGCCACCTCGTCCAGCCGCGAGTTGAACGTCTCGACGTCCCCGGCGTCCGTGATGAAGCCGTTCTCCACGAGACGGTAGTTGATGCCGCGCGCGGCGGCGCGGTTGGGGTTAGCCAGGTCGGTGCGCTCCACGATGCGGTTGGCGCGGCCGGGGAAGATGGCGCACAGCCCGTCGGCCAGCGCCCGGTCGTAGCGGTCCGGGCCCCCGACGCCTCCGGCGATGATGACGTGGGCGCCGCGGGCCCCTGGGCCGNCGACCAGGCGTCCTCCAAGGTGGAGGGCATCACCTCGGGCGCCATCGCCAGGGGCGTGGCCATGGGCAACGCCATGTGGGACGTGACCAAGCAGGTGGCCGGCGCGGCCGCGGGCGCCGTGAAGCAGGTCGCCGGCGGGGCGCTGCAGGCGTACTCGACCTACGAGCAGATGACCGGAGGCGTCGACAAGCTCTTCGGGGACGCGTCCGGGCGTCTCCAGGCGTACGCGGCGCAGGCCTACCAGACCAGCGGCATGAGCGCCAACCAGTACATGCAGCAGGCCACGTCGTTCTCGGCCGCGCTCATCAACTCCCTCGGGGGGGACACCGCGAAGGCCGCCGACATGGCCGACGTGGCCATGCGCGCCATGAGCGACAACGTGAACGTCTTCGGCTCGAACGCCGAGGACGTCCAGAACGCAATCATGGGCATCTCCCGCCAGAACTACACGATGCTGGACAACCTGAAGCTGGGCTACGCCGGCACCAAGGAGGGGATGCAGCAGCTCATCAAGGACGCCAACGCCTGGGGCGCCGCGAACGGGGAGGCGAGCGACCTCTCCATAGACTCCTTCGCCGACTGCGTGCAGGCAATCCAGCAGGTCCAGGAGGCGCAGGGAATCGCGGGCACGACGGCCAAGGAGGCCGCAGGCACCATCGAGGGCAGCGTGGCCATGGCCAAGGCGGCCTGGGAGGACTATCTCACGGGCATAGCCAACCCGGACGCCGACATGGGCCAGCTGACGCAGAACCTCCTCACCGCGATAGGGGACGTGGCGGCCAACGTGGGGCCGCGCGTTGTGGAGATAGGCTCCGCCATCGTGTCGTACCTGCCGCAGACCGTCTCGCAGGTGGGCCAGGCCCTCATCCCAGTGGTGTCTGATGCGGCAACCAGCCTCGTGGACGTGGCGTCGTCCGCGCTGTCGATGCTCCGGGAGGACCTCATGGGGGTGACGCCGCAGGCGGTCCAGGACGTGGTCGGACAGATAGCGGCGGTCGCAGGCCCGCTCGCCCAGGCCATCGTAAACACCCTGCCTGCGCTCCTGAGCGCCCTCATGAGCATCCTGACGGGTGTCATCGAGTGGCTCGCGGCAAACTCACAGACGGTAGTCGACTCGGTCGTGTCGGTCGTCGGCAGGCTGTCGAACATGCTCATAGAGCACGGGCCGGAGCTCCTGGCGGCGGCAGGGCAGCTCTTCATGAACGTTGCGTCGGCCATCATCCAGGACCTGCCGGACATCGTGGAGACGCTCACGGACCTGCTCGTGATGCTCGTGCAGACGATTGCGGCGGACTCCCCGGCCATCCTCGCGGGTGCCGTGGTGCTGTTCGCGATGCTGGCGCAGGCGGTGTGGGACGTGCTCCCGCAGGTGCTGTCGGCGCTCCTCGGCCTCCTGGCACAGGCGGTGTCTACGGTCGCTGGGGCGGTCGGGCAGATGCTCTCGGCGGGCCTCCAGATCATGGGCGGGCCGCTCTCTGGCGTAGCTCAGAAGGGCGGGGAGGTGCTCGACTGGTTCGCGGGCCTCCCGGGAAGGATCCTGTCATCCATCGGCGACCTCGGCGGCCTCCTCTTCAGCGCCGGCAAGGGGGTCCTGCAGGGCTTCCTCGACGGCCTGAAGAGCGCGTGGGGCGCCGTGACTGACTTCGTCGGTGGCATAGCCGACTGGATATCCGAGCACAAGGGCCCAATCGAGTACGACCGGAGGCTCCTCGTCCCGCACGGCATGGCAATCATGCGCGGGCTCGGGAGCGGCATAGAGCGGGCCTTCGGCGCCGACGTCGTGCCCCTCGTCTCCGGCATTGGCGACCGCATCGCGGACGCCATGGCAATCGACGGGGGCCTGGGGGTCTCCCTCGCGCCGGCGATGGCGGCCGCCGGGGCGGCTGGCGCGGTGGGCGCCGGGGCCACGATCTACAACCTCACGGTTGACGGCGCGACCGTCAACGGGGACGAGCACGTGCGCGGGCTCTTCCTCGACCTGCTCACGGAGCTGCAGAGAAGGGCGGCGATGAACGTTGGCTAGCTACCGGGGGACCTACTTCCTCGTCTCGGGCTGGCGCGGGAGCGACGGCAAGTGGACCATGGCGAACGTGCCGGTGTACCGCCTCTACAACCCGTTCGCCGGGTACCACATGTACACGACGAGCTACGCCGAGTACACGGGGATGGTCTCGGACGGCTGGCGCGGCGAGGGCATCATCTTCTTCACCGACGGCAGCGGCGACGTGCCGCTCTACCGCCTGTACAACCAGTACACGGGCATGCACCTGTTCACCACCAGCAAGTCCGAGTACGACGGCCTGGTGTCCGCCGGGTGGACCGGCGAGGGCGTGGCGATGACGCTCGACTCCACCGGCAACTTCGACGTGTACCGCCTGTACAACCAGTACACGGGGGAGCACCTGTACACGCCGAGCGCGTCGGAGCGCGACGGGCTCGCGGCCCGCGGGTGGACCGCCGAGGGCACGGCATTCAGGGCGTACGCCCTCGTCGCGCTCGACACAGCGTCGGACTCGACGGCCGACGGCACCGACGTGCGCCTGGGCGCCTTCTCCTACGCGCGCTCGCAGGCATGGGCCATGGACGCGCGCGCGGACGGCTCCCAGCGCCTGATGAACCTCCAGACGGGCAGGTGCCTGGCCGTTGCGGGCTCGGCCGTCACCACGGCCGGCGCGGACGTGTGGCAGTGGCACGACGACGGCAGCGAGGGCCTGCGGTGGGCCGTCACGCCCACCGGCTCCAAGGCAACCATCGGCGGCACCGAGTGCGAGCTGGTGACGCTCTCGCCGTCCTCCGGGGCCTCGATGGGCGTCGCGGCGTCCTCCGGGGCAGTCGGCGCGGANTTGACGGCGCGACCGTCAACGGGGACGAGCACGTGCGCGGGCTCTTCCTCGACCTGCTCACGGAGCTGCAGAGAAGGGCGGCGATGAACGTTGGCTAGCTACCGGGGGACCTACTTCCTCGTCTCGGGCTGGCGCGGGAGCGACGGCAAGTGGACCATGGCGAACGTGCCGGTGTACCGCCTCTACAACCCGTTCGCCGGGTACCACATGTACACGACGAGCTACGCCGAGTACACGGGGATGGTCTCGGACGGCTGGCGCGGCGAGGGCATCATCTTCTTCACCGACGGCAGCGGCGACGTGCCGCTCTACCGCCTGTACAACCAGTACACGGGCATGCACCTGTTCACCACCAGCAAGTCCGAGTACGACGGCCTGGTGTCCGCCGGGTGGACCGGCGAGGGCGTGGCGATGACGCTCGACTCCACCGGCAACTTCGACGTGTACCGCCTGTACAACCAGTACACGGGGGAGCACCTGTACACGCCGAGCGCGTCGGAGCGCGACGGGCTCGCGGCCCGCGGGTGGACCGCCGAGGGCACGGCATTCAGGGCGTACGCCCTCGTCGCGCTCGACACAGCGTCGGACTCGACGGCCGNACCGCCGAGGGCACGGCATTCAGGGCGTACGCCCTCGTCGCGCTCGACACAGCGTCGGACTCGACGGCCGACGGCACCGACGTGCGCCTGGGCGCCTTCTCCTACGCGCGCTCGCAGGCATGGGCCATGGACGCGCGCGCGGACGGCTCCCAGCGCCTGATGAACCTCCAGACGGGCAGGTGCCTGGCCGTTGCGGGCTCGGCCGTCACCACGGCCGGCGCGGACGTGTGGCAGTGGCACGACGACGGCAGCGAGGGCCTGCGGTGGGCCGTCACGCCCACCGGCTCCAAGGCAACCATCGGCGGCACCGAGTGCGAGCTGGTGACGCTCTCGCCGTCCTCCGGGGCCTCGATGGGCGTCGCGGCGTCCTCCGGGGCAGTCGGCGCGGACGTGCGCCTGGCCGCCCTCCAGGCGTCCAGCGCCCTGCAGCAGTGGGCGCTGCTGCCCATGCCCGCCATACGGTCGCGCGGCCTCTACGAGCTGCGCCTGATGGCCGCCACCGGCCTCGCGCTCGACG
>LM994627.1:684485-691776 GCA_000752675.2 bacterium OL-1
AGCGCCTCCGTGTGGTGGCGCGGCGCGTCCGGGGCGCTTGCGGCGGCGCACGAGGGCGAGAGCGGCGGCGTCGACTGGTGGTCCATCGAGTACCCCATGGGGGCTGGCTTCGGCGTCGTGTACGAGGCGGTGTCTGCGGACGGCTCGCGCTGGGCGCTCGGGTCCGTCGCCATCGCCGCCACGGACCCGCGCCTGGGGAGGCCCTGCCACGCGCTCTCCTGGGACGCTGCCGGAGGCGGGCGCCGCAGCCTGCTCGTGGAGTGGGTCGACAAGTCGGGCTACGGGTCGCGCGACATGCAGCCGGGCTCGGCCACGGCCACGCTCTCCGGCAGGGACCGCCCGGCCGTCACCTTCGACGGCGTGACCAAGGCCATGTGGGACGTGGACGGATACCTGCTGCCGGGCGGAGACGCCGGGGACGTGGCCGACCTGGCTGACGCCGTGGAGCGGGCGCACTACGTCACCTACCGGAGCCCGCGCGGGGAGGTGGCGCGCTGCGCCGTCACCAGGGCCTCGTACAAGTACGACCGCATGCGCGCCAAGGTCTCCATCGACCTCGCGGAGGTGGGCACCGATGGCTGACCTGCTCTTCTCGGGCGGCGTGGACTGGCGCTCCCAGGAGCGCCTGGACTCGCTTCACGCCGACATGGTGAGCCCGTCGGCCCTCTCCCAGACGTACGGGCGGCTGGACGGGATCGTGCCCTCCTCGTGCTCCGTCGACACCGCCTACTACAGCGACACACGCGAGAGCGCCAAGGTGGCCTACAGGGGGGACGGGTGGAGGCGCGGGACGCTCCTGCGCCTGTGGCACGACCACGGCGGGCGCTCGGACGCCATCGGGACGTACGTGGCCACCGACGACCCCAGCAAGCTCTCCGGCGGCGCGTGGACGACGACCCTGACGATGCACTCGGCGCTGCACATGCTCTCCACCGACCTGCTGCGCTCCCCGCTCACCGTCGAGCAGGGGGTCTCGGCCGTTGAGGCCATGCGGCACGTGTGCGAGGCCGTGGGGCGCCCCGTGCGCGCCACGTGCCACGACTCGCGCGTGGGGTCAACCGTGGTCTTCGAGGCGGGCAAGAGCCGCATCTCCGCGCTATTCGGCCTGGCGACGCCGGCCGGCGTGCGCGTGGACGTGGACGCCATGGGCTACGTGACGCTCGAGGACTACGTGTCGCCCGCGTGGCGCTCCCCCGCCTTCGAGCTGTCCCTGGCGGACCCGCGCGGCATCGTCCACGATGGCGTGTCGCGCTCGTCCTCATGGCTCTCGCTCCCCGGAGAGGCGGTGGTGGTGTGCAAGTACACCGAGAAGGTGCCCGGGGCCGACGGCAGGGAGGAGAGCGTGGAGCGTGAGATCGACGGCCTCGCGTCCGTGACCGCCGGCGCAGCATCCAGGGCGGCGCGCGGGTACGGCATCGGGGTGACCTCCACGGAGAGCCAGTTCGAGGAGCCCCACACCCAGGAGCACGCGGACCAGCTGGCACGCGACCTCCTGGCCCGCAACTCGTGGGCCGGCACCGAGTGGAAGGTGACCACGCAGTACTTCCCCGTGCGCGAGGGGGACGTGGGCTCGCTCGTCGTGCCGGACGCGCCCCTGGGCTACCAGGGCACGCGCCGCGTGCTCGTGAAGTCCACGAGCCTGGACCTGGCCACGTGGCAGCTCGACCTGACGCTGAGGGAGACGGACGGGATGGTGTGCGACAGTGAGTGACGTGAACGACCTGGCGTCGAGTCTCTTCGGCACGAGCCGCGCCGAGGTGGCGTCCGGCGGGACGTCCACGCTGTACGGCACCGCGGCCACGGACAGCTCCGGCGGCTCCGTCTCCGTGCGCATGGGCGCGGACACGCTGCGCGCGGACGGCCAGGCGGGCACGTCGGGGGCCGTGCCTACCACCACCGACGTGCGCGCCGGCGAGACCGTGATCGTGACCGTGGTCGACGGCCACCCCGTGGTGACCGGCGTCGTGGGCAGCGGTGACAGGCTGCGCACCGACGTGGACGCGGCGGCGGGCGTCGCGGACCTCGCGCAGCAGGACGTAACGAAGGCGCAGGCGGACATCGACCAGTTCAAGAAGGACGCCGAGGCCACGTACTCGACCAAGACGGAGACGGACGAGAAGACCAACGCCGTCAAGGAGACCATCGAGGCCACGTACCTCAAGAAGGACGACGCCAGCACCACATATGCCACGAAGACCGAGCTCACGAAGTCGGCGGACGGAATCAAGGCGGAGGTGGCCGAGGAGTACGTCACCAAGGCGGACGCGTCCGAGACGTACGTGGGCAAGTCGACGTTCGAGCAGGACGCGCGGGCAATCGCCACGACCGTCACGAGCGAGCTCACGACTGGCTGGACGGCATGGGCGGATGACTCGACCGGCAAGAACATGGTGCTGGGGGACACGTACCCAAGTTCCGCCACCGACCCAAGCGACGCGTCGCACCCGCTGGACGTGGACGGCATGGCGTTCCGGGGCTCCGCGAAGGTGCTCTCGGAGGCGCAGCCCACGGACGCAAAGAGCTACGACTGGGTGCCGAACCCCACCGCCACCATGCGCTCCGAGGTGAGGCAGACCGCCGACGCCATAACGTCCACGGTGGCGGCGGGATATGCCACCAAAGGCGAGGTGTCGGAGGTGTCGACCAGGGTATCGCAGACGGCAGACAAGGTTGACACCGCAATCACTGGCGTCGACGGCCTGTCCACGCTCATCCGCGAGGACTCAAGCGGCATCACCGTCGGCAAGTCGACGGACGGGACCACGTACTCCTCCGGGCGCACCCACATGAGCACGGACGGCTACAAGATAATCAACGCCAGCGGCGAGGTCGTTGCGACGTTCACTGGCTCGCTCATCTCGCTGCTCGCCGGGTACCTGAGCATAGCGGCGGGGCAGTCGAAGGGCGGCGTGATATACCCGAGCGACGGCGGCACCGTGGCCATCTCGTCCAGCGATGACATGCTCGCAAGCGACACCGTGTCGTACATCACCGTCACAGACAGCTCCGTCTGGCTCAGGTCGCAGGGGACGGGCGGCACCAAGCACTCGTACGTAGTAGTCAATAGCGAATACGTCGGCGCAAAGACCCCGGACATGGCCTCGACCGCGCTGCTCAAGCCGGTGCACAGCCTGTACAACCCCAACAACGGCCAGCACATGTACACGGGCAGCGCCAGCGAGATATCTAGCTTGGTCTCGTCCGGATGGACGGACGATGGCGTGAAGTTCTACGCATTCCTGGAACCGGATCAGAGATAAGGAGACGCGATGTCGGACTACACGAAGCAGGACTGGAAGGACGGCACGGACGGCGGGACGCCCATCACGGCGGCGCGCCTTGCGCACATCGAGGACGGCATCGCGGGGCACACCCACTCCGCCTCGGACGTGACCAGCGGCACGCTCTCGGCAGACCGGCTCCCGACCGTGCCCATCGCCCACGGCGGCACGGGTGCGACCACCGCTGCGGATGCGCTCACGGCGCTCGGGGCGGCGTCAGCGAGCGACCTTGCGACCGTGCAGGATTCCGTATCCCACATGGCGAGCCGTTCGTATGTCGGATGGAGCACGAGCGTCACCTTTGACAGTACCTCGGCGCTCCTGGTGTTTTGCGGGGGCAAAAGCATATACGGACTCTGGAATCCCGCAGGCATCCCGACCCTAGTCAAGGTGTCTGGCAGCGATGTAGCCGGCATCTCTGTCGCGAAGTCTGGGAGCGCCTACGTAGTGTCATGGACAGAAAACGCGGCATGCATCGTCTTTTGCTAGGCGGCAACGTACGCAACCAAGCCGTTGTACTCGGTGCCGGAGGTGGCGCTCGACCAGTGCATGACCACGCTGCCGCTGCTCGTCACCACTATGCGCACCTCCGACGAGGGGGAGGTGAGCATGTACACGGGCAAGGAGGTGCGGGGTGCTGGTGCGCCCGTGCATATCACTGCGTCGTGGTTCTCTGCCACGCTGTATGACTTCGTGAAGACAATGGCATTGAAGTGCAGCAGCACGAGACTGCCAAGCTGCTCGCGGTAGACGTTTCCGCTCTTCATGGCACTGCCAAGCGGAAGATCATCGAGTGAGTACGCAGCCGCCTGGGATACGGAATGCTACACAAGCGCGAACCAAGTGACGCTTCCGCTCCAGGTGTTGGAAAGCGCATTGTGTACGTAGACGGTCAGGCCGCTGTCGCTCCATTGCGCTGTGGCCTGCACGCTCCCGGCGTTCGAAGTCTGGGGATTGGCCCAGGCGGACGCGACCGACGAGTCTCTCACCACCGTGCTCGTTGTCTTGCCCGCCCCGACGGTCGCCGCGAACGAGCCCGTTATGAGCCTCTTCCCTCCGAGCGCCTGGGATACGGAATCCTACCAGTATTTGAAGGTTGTCCCGTCGCGCTCGAATGTGATTCCCGGCGTGCTCCCGTCCTCCAGGATGAGCGTGATGAAGAGCTGGTTAGACGAGTCGAGGCCAATCTTAACGGTCTTGACGCCGCTGTATACGGCGAAGTGGGATACGGAATCCTAAGCGGCACTTAATAGAAGCCGTTCCACCGCCTTCTGCGCATCCTGGCAGATGCGGCGGCGTGGGACTATGTAGTGCTCGTATGCCGTGGTGATGCCAGAGTGCCCCAGCATCATCGCGACTGTCTCGATGCCCACGCCGGCCTCGACGGCGAGCGTGGCCCACGTGTGCCGCAGGTTGGTCATCGACACGCACGCCACGCCCGCGCGTGAGCAGGCGGAGCGTATGCGTCTCGCCACGGCGTCTGGCCTGAGATGGCACAGCCAGCCGGTGGCCCCGCGCCGTATCTGGCGCAGGCGGCGCACGGCGAAGCGCGGGAGCCAGCACGACCTCGCGCTCCTCTCGGTCTTGGGTGCCTCAACGACCTCCTCGCCGAGCACCACCTGGCGCGAGCGGCGTATGCGCACCTCGCCGGTTCGCAGGTCGATGTCAGACCACTTGAGCCCGCACGCCTCGCCGCGCCTGAGCCCGAGCGTCGCGGCGCATATCGCCACGGCCTCGACCTCCGTTCCCCAGAGAGCGCGCAGCATCTCGCGCGTCTGCGCCGCGTCCATGACCTCCGGCACCCTGCGCGCCAAGTGGGGCAGCTCGACGCCCTGGCCCGTGGGGTCTGCCATGCGCACGCCCAGGCGCCTTATCGACCACCTCACGACCTGCCGCAGCGTCTTGTACGCCTTGAGCGCGGCACCAGGCAGCTCGAACCCGTCCACCCACGCCTGCACCTGCTCTGGCTCGATGGACTCAAGCTCCACTCCGGACCACCTCGGGAGGAGGTGCCTGTGGATGGCGGACTCGTAGCCGGCGAGCGTGCAGGCCCGGAGCCTCCCGCGCTTGTCGGACATGTAGGCGGTTACGGCAGCATCAAAAAGCATAAGTTCCTCCAAAAAATCCCAGGGCGTGACGGTCCGTACATCATGGTCCGCGCGCTGGGATTTTTGGCATGGCAAGACCAGGACGGAGCGGCAATGCACCCTTTGGCGGACTGGACGGTAGAGCAGCTAATAAGCCTGGTCGTGTGCGTTACCGGCATCGTGACGCTCATCGAGGCCCTGCGGCGCTACTCGCGCGGGGACCGCGACAGGCAGGCAGCTCACGCGGCCGAGCAGCAGGTCATGACCGACAAGCTGGACAGCATCAGCGACATGAGCCGCGAGACGCGCGACACCGTGCGCGAGATGAGCCGGCAGCTCACGGAGCACTCGCGGGAGCTCGCGCGCATCGAGACGCGCATCGAGGACCACGACAGGAGGCTCGCCGCCATCGAGGGCCGGTGCGACTCGCGCTCGGCGGCTGGGACGGACTAGAGAAAGGAAGAGACATGCAGGACACCATCAGGGACTGGGCGAGGGCGGCGGCCGTCCGCGCGGTCAAGACGGCGGCGCAGGCCGCAATCGCGGCCATCGGGGCCACCACCACCATGGGCGGCGTCGACNCACGTCCGAGGCGGAGTGGGTGTGCCCCGCGATGCCGTCCTCGATGTGCGCAAGGCGCGCCGCCGTGATGGGCGTCCCGCCGTCCGTGCCGTCCTTCCAGTCCTGCTTCGTGTAGTCCGACATCGCGTCTCCTTATCTCTGATCCGGTTCCAGGAATGCGTAGAACTTCACGCCATCGTCCGTCCATCCGGACGAGACCAAGCTAGATATCTCGCTGGCGCTGCCCGTGCACATGTGCTGGCCGTTGTTGGGGTTGTACAGGCTGTGCACCGGCTTGAGCAGCGCGGTCGAGGCCATGTCCGGGGTCTTTGCGCCGACGTATTCGCTATTGACTACTACGTACGAGTGCTTGGTGCCGCCCGTCCCCTGCGACCTGAGCCAGACGGNCATGGCGAGCCGTTCGTATGTCGGATGGAGCACGAGCGTCACCTTTGACAGTACCTCGGCGCTCCTGGTGTTTTGCGGGGGCAAAAGCATATACGGACTCTGGAATCCCGCAGGCATCCCGACCCTAGTCAAGGTGTCTGGCAGCGATGTAGCCGGCATCTCTGTCGCGAAGTCTGGGAGCGCCTACGTAGTGTCATGGACAGAAAACGCGGCATGCATCGTCTTTTGCTAGGCGGCAACGTACGCAACCAAGCCGTTGTACTCGGTGCCGGAGGTGGCGCTCGACCAGTGCATGACCACGCTGCCGCTGCTCGTCACCACTATGCGCACCTCCGACGAGGGGGAGGTGAGCATGTACACGGGCAAGGAGGTGCGGGGTGCTGGTGCGCCCGTGCATATCACTGCGTCGTGGTTCTCTGCCACGCTGTATGACTTCGTGAAGACAATGGCATTGAAGTGCAGCAGCACGAGACTGCCAAGCTGCTCGCGGTAGACGTTTCCGCTCTTCATGGCACTGCCAAGCGGAAGATCATCGAGTGAGTACGCAGCCGCCTGGGATACGGAATGCTACACAAGCGCGAACCAAGTGACGCTTCCGCTCCAGGTGTTGGAAAGCGCATTGTGTACGTAGACGGTCAGGCCGCTGTCGCTCCATTGCGCTGTGGCCTGCACGCTCCCGGCGTTCGAAGTCTGGGGATTGGCCCAGGCGGACGCGACCGACGAGTCTCTCACCACCGTGCTCGTTGTCTTGCCCGCCCCGACGGTCGCCGCGAACGAGCCCGTTATGAGCCTCTTCCCTCCGAGCGCCTGGGATACGGAATCCTACCAGTATTTGAAGGTTGTCCCGTCGCGCTCGAATGTGATTCCCGGCGTGCTCCCGTCCTCCAGGATGAGCGTGATGAAGAGCTGGTTAGACGAGTCGAGGCCAATCTTAACGGTCTTGACGCCGCTGTA